>NZ_FOVU01000001.1:0-340000 GCF_900115265.1 Bradyrhizobium sp. Ghvi
ACCTTGGGCTCGATGCCTTCGAGCATGGCGACTTCCCGCAAGGGAATGCCGAGCTTCTCGTAGGTCTTCAAAATCTCCGGGTCGATCTCGTCGAGCGAGCTGACCGTCTTCTTCGGCTTCGGCGCCGCGTAGTAATAGAGATCCTGGAAGTCGATCTTGGGATAGTCGACGCGCGCCCAGGTCGGCTCACGCATGGTCAGCCAGCGCCGATAGGCCTCCAGCCGCCACTGCAGCATCCAGTCCGGTTCATTCTTCTTCTGCGAGATGAACTTAACGATCTCTTCCGACAGCCCCTTGGGAGCCTTCTCGGAGTCGATCAGGGTCTCAAACCCATAACGATACTGGTCGACGTCGATGCGCTTCACGCGCTCGACCGTCTCTTGTACCGCTACCATTGCCCGCTCCACTGGCGCAACGACAACTTCCGGCGGCGAGGATTCCGCCGCAATTTATCCAAGCGGATCGCGCAAATCGCCGGCAATTCGGGGCCAGCGAGTGAGACAAACAGAAGACGAATCCAATGGGCGGCGGCTGTCGATAGCCTCTTCATCATGTTTCGGGCCGGAGCTCCTCTCATCGGCTACTCAGCTATGCCTGCACGCACGTATCGGGCACCGGGCAAACGGCGGCGCATTGCGGCGCGTCAAAGTGCCCCTCACATTCGGTACACTGGCTCGGATTGATCACATATATATCGTTCTTCAGGCTGATCGCGGCGTTGGGACATTCGAACTCACATGCACCGCAGACGGTGCACTGGGATGCGATTATCTTGTAAGCCATCACTGCGATTCCATGAGCGAAAGTTGCGGGACAGTTTCTTGCTTTCAAGTCTCGTGCCAGCCAGTTTACCGCGATTTTGCCTAAGCTATTTTCGACAACGCAAGTCGCCGCCTCGACACGGTGTCGCAAATCCTACAACGCGGATGACAGTCGCTTGAGCTCGATGCCGTGGTTTGCGCATGGTCGATCTCACGGCAGTCAGCGATCAGGTGAACCGCGTTCGCTAGCCTCCGGGAACGATCTGCGATTCTTCCTGGCCCCTGTCGCGGCAATGATGGATGCGCCGCGTGACTTCAAAACGTTCTCCGCCGGTGTGTCAGGTCGACCCCGAGCCGCATCTTGATGGTTCCACTCACCGGGAGAGCGGCGGCTTCGGCGACAGCACCACAAAAAACAACCCGCACACTCATCGCCGGCTGGCGTCTCCTCAGCCAGTCAGAAAGAGTCGCGGCGATCGCGCCAGACAAAGTCGCTCCCGTGATCGCGGTTCCCCAGCGGACCCGCGGAACGCATTCTCGGTTCCCTTGGATTACCTGGCAAATCCAGGATCCAAATGCTGCACGGACTGAAAGTACATTGTCTCGCATCGTGCGGGGACCGAAGCTAGGCGTTCGTCTGGTGATCGTGCGCTGCGCTCCGCGTTCGAAATAAATGCCGGCGCCGGTCAGCAGATCGATGGAGCCGAAAAAAAGCCACCCCGAAGGGTGGCCTAAGTCAGGGAGGAAATGCCCCTAAGGGCCTCTGGGATCAGGCCGCAGCCTGTTCGATCGGTGAGAAGGGCAGCCCAAGGCTTTCGGCCACCGCTTCGTAAGTTAGCCGGCCCCGATGGACGTTGAGGCCTGCGCGCAAATGCGGATTATCGAGCACGGCGGAAAAGCCCTTGTTGGCCAGAGCCAAACCAAACGGCAGCGTCGCGTTATTCAGTGCCTGGCTCGAGGTCAGCGGCACGGCTCCGGGCATATTGGCCACGCAATAATGAATGATGCCCTCCACCTCGTAAGTAGGATCAGCGTGAGTGGTTGGGTGAGATGTCTCAAAGCAGCCGCCCTGATCGATAGCGACGTCCACGAGCACCGCCCTCTTGCGCATCGAGCTCAGCATGCTCCGGCGGACCAGCTTGGGCGCGCTCGCACCTGGAACGAGCACCGCACCAATCACCACATCCGCCGCAAATACCTCTTCCTCCACGGAGTTGATAGTCGAAAACCTGGTGCGAACGCGTCCTTCGAATAGCTCGTCCAACTCGCGGAGCCGGAGTATCGAACGGTCGATGATGGTCACCTCTGCGCCGAGACCAACCGCCATGCGCGCCGCGTGCGTACCGACGACGCCACCTCCGATCACCACGATACGGGCAGGCTGAACACCGGGCACCCCACCGATCAACAGCCCTCGTCCGCCTGCACTCCGCTTCAGGGCGCTACCCGCCGCTTCGATCGCAAGCCTACCCGCGACCTCGCTCATCGGCGCGAGCAGCGGAAGACCACCATGCGCATCAGTTACGGTCTCATACGCGATCGCAGTGCATCCGGATTTCAGGAGGCCCTTGGCCTGATCCAGGTCGGGGGCCAGATGCAGATAGGTGAACAGGATCTGATTTTCCCGCAGCTGACCCCATTCGGACGGCTGTGGTTCCTTAACCTTTACGATCATCTCGCTCGATGCGAATACATCAGCTGCGGAAGTTAGAATCGTTCCGCCAACATTGCGGTAATCGTCATCGGTTGCACCGATGCCAGCGCCGGCATTGGTCTCGATCATCACCCGGTGGCCTGCTGCCACATATTCGCGGACAGCTCCCGGGGTAAGGCCCACGCGATATTCGTGCGCCTTGATTTCCTTGGGGACTCCGACCTTCATTTGAAAACTCCCTGCCTGAAGCGCCTTTCTAATGGGAAGCGAGCAGCGATATTGCGACACAGCCATCAAAATGGCGCAGAAATTCAACGATATTTGACAAGCTTCGCAGGATTCCAAAGCCACGGGGTGCCGAGCGGATCGCGTGACCATGCTCACAGAGCTTAACGGTCAAAAACTGCGCGATGGCGATGAAACGTTTCGAATTGTGTTCTCGGCTCGTGGACAAGCTAACAACTCAAATTCAGCACGCCTGAAGAGCGAAGTTGCAGTCTGCCGGTTGGGCAGATTGCCCATAGAAGGGGTCGTTTCCAGACCTAAAGGGTGATGGTGATTGCTCATGACCATTGATCATAAATTTGGCTTCCAAAAGATGGATGATGCGCAGCCTGTTCAACAGATCCGAGGCAATTGTTCGCCCCACGACCAGTCGAGGAGTCGTGGACCACCGAAACCGGTCGCCATCTGCATAAATTTCCGATTGTCAGCCACCGCTTCGCCAATATCAGCTGCGCCGGACCCGAGCGGGTGCGCCTTCATGGCTGCAAGCACGGCATCGGCCAAATCAGGCGCGACGATCGCAACGAGCTTGCCTTCGTTGGCGACATGGATCTGATCCAGTCCACGGAGTTCACAGATAGCCGCGCCCGCCGGCTTCACCGGAATAGATGTTTCCTGCAGACGGAACCCGAGCTCGGATTGATGCGCAATCTCGTTGAGGGTCGCGGCAAGCCCACCGCGCGTGGGGTCGCGCATCCATGGATGCCGGCTACCTCCGGCGGCAACCATGAGCGCTACGAGGTTATGCAACGCTGCGGAATCCGAGAGCCCTCGGTTTGAAATGGGAGGTTCTGACGTTTTGACATGATCGCCACCCCATGATCGCCGAGGCTACCGGCCACAAGCACACGGTCCCCGACCCTTGCCTTGTCGGCGGAGAGATCGAGCCCATCGGCCACAATCCCGATCCGGTCGTAGAGATGAACAGACCATCCGCCTTGCCTCGCTCGACGACCTTGGTGTCTCCGGCAATGATGTGAACGCCAGCCGTGCGCGCTGCCGTGCCCATGGAATCCGCGATCGCCTTCAGATCCGAAAACGGGAAGCCCTCTCGATGAGAAAACCGGCCGACAGATAGAGAGGACGCACGCCGGAAACGCGACATCATTGATCGTGCCGTGCACAGGCAATGACCCGATATTGCCGCCGGGAAAGAACAGCGGCGAGACCACATAGCCATCGGTCGTCATCACCATCCTGCCTGCCGCAACTCAAACGCCGACTGATCGTTGCAGCGGGCGAGCCATTCATTGCCAAAGGCTTGGTGACGTGCCATAGCACGGCCGCGGGATCCGTGGGAAAGATCAACGCCTCCATTCTCGATGTCGAGCTTGCGTTGATAGCCCTTTACTCTCATGACGTTCGCCTCAACGGTTCAATTTGCGCGTAAGCCCGTTTCAGCTTCAGTCCACTGTTGGGCACAAGTCCGAGCCCACGCCATTCAAACTGCTCGCGCAGTTCGAATACCTGCAATACCCCGTCTTTGGCGCGCCGATTGCCTTCACGCGTCACCGCGCGACTGTACTGGTTCTCCACGTCGTGGCGACCTTCGTTCACCTGCCGCACCAGCATTACGATCGCCTTTAACACATCGAGGGGTTCAAATCCCACGATCACGATCGGCTTGCCACATTGTTCTGCCAGGAGGCTCTTAAGGCTGCGTACCGATACCGGACTGCCCTCCAGTCTTTATCAGACTTGCCGATTGCGACAAATGAGGCGTTAAAGCCGCTGATAGCCGCTACTGCGCAAGCAGCAAGAGAAACCGCAATGTGAGCGGCGATGCGCAGACTGCCTTTTTAGGCCTGATCAATCCGACCTGCCTTTGATCCCAAGCGGCTCGCCGCAGGGCATCGCTGCAGGAGCGAGAGCCTGGACGTCCAAAGCTATCGGAGGAGCGTTCATCGCGCCAGTCGATCGATAGCCATGCGCGATCGTCTTGGCGCATCGCGACACCAACCCGCTTGCAAGAGCTTCTTCGTCATAGCGGAGGTAATCTCGTTAGTGAAGCACTGGCGTCCGGCCAACGCGGATAGCAGGTGACGCCTCCGGCTTTCAGTCGACATCGACCCGTACGAGCAGCACTGTCTGCCGACTACCCAAAACGGTTCGCCGAGCCTTTCGGCGGAAAGCGCATTATCGGATTATTGCAGCATAGACGATATACTGGACTTGTTCGCGGTAATACTTCCGGATTTCTCCGGGCGCTGCCGTTCCGACCACCACGACGAGACGCTCCTTTGGGTCGCAGAAAAATTGTGTCCCGTAGGCGCCAGTCCAGGAGAACTCACCTGGATTGCCCGGAACCGCCGAAAGACCCTCGTTTGTTCGTACAGCCACTCCGAGTCCGAAGCCGAAGCCGCCACGGTGAGCCTCCACATTGGCGACCTTATTTTTGATCTGTGCCCCGAGGTGGTCGGAGATCATGTGGCGCACCGTCTTCGGACCGAGAATGCGCTGCCCATCGAGCTCCCCGCCGTTGAGCAGCATTTGTCCAAAGCGCACGTAGTCACCGACTGTCGCAAATGCGCAGGCTCCGCCGCAGTCAAACTTCGACGGACTTTCGAGGAGGTCAATGGCTTGTGGCTTTCCCGTCAGCGGGTCGCCTGGAAATGGATGCGCGAGACGCTCGCGTTGTGACTCCGACAACTGGAAAGTGGCATCCTCCATTCCGATGGGCTTCCACAGATTGCTGGCAAGATAGTGGCCCAATCGCTGTTCGCTGACCTGTTCCACGACAGCTCCCAGCACATCGGTCGAAAAGCCGTATTCGAATTCCGTCCCCGGTTGGTGCGCTAGTGGTAGCTTGGTAATGGCTTCGATGAACGCCTGCTTATCGCCCCTTAGTGGCGGAGCGGCGAAATCGGGATAGAGACGCGCCACTTGGTCTAAGCTGTCGGGGGGCGCGCCATAGGTGAGCCCAGACGTGTGGCGATATAAATCGTGGATGTAGATCGGAGAACTCTGCGCTTGAAATTCTAATGAGCCATCATGCTGTGGCACTCCCACCTTCATGTTCGCGAATTCCGGGTAGTAATCCGTGAGCCTGGCCTGTAGAGGCAGCCGACCTTGCTCCATGAGGATAAGCCCCGCAACGGCCACCATCGGCTTGGTCATAGACGCAAGCGCGAACATCGCGTCGAGCCGCATCGACTTTCCTTTTGCAGGATCGAGTTGCCCGTACGCCTTGTAGTGAATCAGCTTGCCGTCTCTACCGATTGCAACCACCGCCCCCGGCACGCGTCGATTCGCGATTTCGCGAGCGAAGAACTCGTCTAGCTTGGAGAGGCGCTGCTCAGAAACGCCGAGGTCATCGGCCCTCGCTTCGGGCAGAGGCGCGGAGTGCACCGCATTGAAGCCGATTCCAGCAGCCCCAGCGGCCATGACAACCTTGTTCATCGTAGCCTCGCAACGATTAATGGACCCGGCTTGCAATACTGCTGCTGGGTCGTGATCGGATTTGTCCGGCCGGCAGGGCCTAAGACGGTTCGGTGCGTCTCCTGGCACAGCGTCTGTCGATGAGGGCTAAGGTGAAGATTGCCGCAAAGGCGAACATCACCATACCGCCGGCAATCACACTCGCCTCGTGCCAGCGCGATGCTTGGACGTAGTCTACAACGTACGCTGACAGCACCTTGGTGCGCCCAGGAATGTTGCCGCCGATCATCATCACCACGCCGAATGTGCCGATCGTATGAGAAAAGCCAACCACCGCGGCTTTAACAAACTCCAATCGCGCCAGCGGTCCGCTGATGGTGATGAAGGCATACAACCACGAAACGCGCCTCGTAGTTTCTAACGGACTATCGCCTATCGCAACAAAGGCGTTACGGATCGGCTGCATCACCAAGGGCAGTGCCGAGACGACCGATCCGACCACGATTCCTGCGAAAGTAAAAGCGAGCGTGCGCTCGCCCCACAAAGAGGCGAGAACGCCACCCGGTCCGCTGGGGCCGAGCAAAATGAGGACGCAAAAACCGAGAGCCGTCGGCGGTAGCACCAGCGGCAGCACGACCATCGTCGCCACCGCCTCGCTCAAAAGAGTCTTTGAGCGCGTTAACCACCAAGCCAGGGGCACACTGATGACAAGGAGGATCACGGTCGTCACGCTGGCGAGCTCAATCGTGAGCGCAACGGATTGCGCAATCTCTGCCGAAAAGACATCCATGTGCGTCAGCCCAACACTGAAAGCATGTCGCCTTACCGGTCCAGTGACCGCATACGCGTTCGGCTCGCCGAGGTATGTGGCGCGGATCGAACCTTAGCCGCGCCGCACTTCGTGGCGGCCGCCACATTCACGCGCATCATTTCTGCGAGCAAGAGCAGCATCGCAAGTCTCATCGGCAACTCCCGTGACAGGGCCGCTTCCATCCATCTGACCGCGGCACCTCTTCGTTGGTCATCAGCAATTCCTGTGCCTCGTGCGAACTGTGGCGCGCTCCATGTGCACGTGGAGAAATTCGCATAGACGTCGAGGTCGCAGTGGCATGGACCAAACGCTATGTCAGATTTCTGGCATCTTTGTTGCCGAGCAGACAGCGACAGCCGCGCAACGAAACGGCAGAATTTGACGCCGCCAGAGACGCCTATTTGGTCTGGCGGTGGCTCAAACGCCGCCCACGCCGCGCCGGTAGTGGAACGGATCGCAGCAAACCTGCGCTTTGGCCAGCGACGCGAGCGATCCAGCTGAGTAATCATCGTAACGCCGCACCGAATGCGACTCCTTAGCACAGGCCTGGAGGCAAATGCCCCGTGCACGAACGAGCTTTGCCGCTAGCGAGAAGGCAGTGCATCGGTTCAAGATTATTGCTGCGCATTCGAATTTCCTAAGCCAGGCTTTCATCGCGTGGATGAGTACAATCCAAACTGTCAATTTTACCAATGTCACCTACTGTTGCATCCATCTCAGCGGTCGGCGCATATCGATCACGCTCGGGCTTCCATCCCGAGACGGGACTCCGCTAATGCAACCATCCGATTAAGCTAGGCCTCACGCTGCAACTTTTTGTGCGACCTAGTGAAAGTGGGCCGAGCACTCAACCGGTGCTGCCCGGAGACAGACGGTTTGTCCGAGACCACTCATTCGAGCGCACTTTGGGCATCTGGTGCAGATCTTGCTTAACGAGAAGGATAACGCAACAAACGCCTGCCTTTAGAACGACGCGCCGGCTCTCGGAACCGTCCTTCAATCGGACACGGCCAAAATGACGAATCTCGTATGACGCTGTCGTCTCTCAACGACGCGGCGAATCACATTCGAGCATATTCGGGAAGGAAGCGTCATGACCACCATGGCAACTGCGGCGCCCGCGCGCGAGTCGCAAGCTTGGTATAAGATTCTCTACGTGCAGGTGCTGATCGCGATCTTGATTGGCGCCATAGTCGGTTGCCTATGGCCGTCTGTCGCGACCAATGACTGGGTCAAGGCGCTCGGTGACGGGTTCATCAAGCTCATCAAGATGGTGATCGCGCCGATTATTTTCTGTACCGTCACATCCGGTATTGCGCATATTCAGGATGCAAAGAAAGTCGGGCGCGTCGGCGTCAAGGCGCTGATCTATTTCGAGATCGTGTCCAGCTTTGCCCTGCTCTTGGGCCTTCTTATGGGCAATCTGGTCCAAATCGGCCATGGGCTTGCAGTCAAGCCGGATGCTGCGGCCGTCGCCAATTACGTCAAGCAGGCGGAAGCCTCGAAGACCGTCGATTTCTTTCTCAACATCATTCCCGATACCGTGGTCGGCGCCTTCGCTCGCGGCGATGTTCTGCAGGTTCTCCTGTTCGCGATCCTATTCGGCTTTTCGCTGATGGCGTTGGGAGACCGTGGGGAGCGGCTGCGAGGCATGATTGACGACGTCGTGCACGCGGTGTTCGGCGTAATCGCTATCATCATGAAAGCGGCCCCGGTCGGCGCCTTCGGTGCCATGGCCTTCACTATCGGCAAGTTCGGGCCGGCAGCACTCGGCAATTTGATCGGTCTAATCGCATTGTTTTACGCGACGGCGGCGTTGTTTATCGTGGTGGTACTCGGTTTGATCGCGCGCCTCGTCGGCTTTTCAATCTTCAAGTTCATTGTGTATATCAAGGACGAGATCCTGATCGTGCTCGGCACATCGTCCTCCGAAAGCGCGCTACCGCAATTAATGGAGAAGCTCGAAGGACTGGGCTGCTCCAAACCCGTGGTCGGCCTGGTGGTGCCAACTGGTTACTCCTTCAACCTCGACGGCACAAATATCTATATGACGCTTGCGACATTGTTCATTGCCCAGGCACTCGGGGTCGATCTCACCTTTGGCCAGCAGCTCACGATCCTGCTCGTGGCAATGCTAACGTCGAAGGGAGCAAGCGGCGTCACCGGCGCGGGCTTCATCACGCTTGCTGCGACGTTGTCGGTAGTCAACCCAGCGCTGGTGCCGGGCATGGCAATCGTGTTTTCGATCGACAAATTCATGAGCGAGGTGCGGGCCCTTACAAACATCACCGGCAATGGCATCGCCGCCGTATTCGTATCCTGGTGGGAAGACGAGCTCGAGCACGCGACGCTGCAGGCGCGGCTCAACCAGCCCACTGCTTCCACCAATATTGACACACGATGAGATATGCCTCGTATTCCCGCCGCCATTCGAGGACGCACTGAATGCAAGTGCAGCCACATCTCTCGTTGTTCGAATCGGCGCGGCCGACTTGAGACGAGCCCAAACTTTCACGCGCGATCTCGAGCGCGCGGCCCTTGCCCCGCGTCGCCCCCCGGCAGCCGCCCTGAAAACATGTCAGCCGAGCAAAAGAGTGGGAGCTTTTGAAGCGTCATCTCAAGCGTGTCTTGCGCCTTCGAGCTCCCGGCCATCTGAACGCTTGCCGTGCCAGATAAACAGGCCTGCGTCAGAACGTGTCCAGCCTGAAGGACCTAGGTGCTGCTCCGCGTACAATTGTCCCTGTGCGCGCTCATTGCGCTTGCCTCGTCCGACCGACGACGTCGGTAGCGATCTTGCTGACGCAGCTCGTCATCCCTTGTCACGGTCCGCGCTGCCGCATGAGATCGCGATGGTGTGATCAGCGCTGAATATATGGCACCTCGGCGGAGCCGCGGCTCGCACAAGGCTAGTATCGGTGCGGCGTCGCTGCACGCGCCCGATTCCGGCCAACCACTCGGAGACAAGTCCTTCGCACCTAGGCGTGATGGCCCCAGGGCATACAAAGCAGTCGCGCAACTTCGCCTTTATGTCTCGACACACGACCGTTGCGCTTTCTTCCGCATGATCGATCGTACCTGCGCGATGAGCGGTCCGGTAGCTTGTCTTTGGTCTTTCCGGTTCGACCAGGCGGCCCTGATTGTTCCGGCTCAACTCTTGACTGAACTGCAGCCGTTGTCCTCATACGGCTGGCGTAAGGGAGTTGTCCTCGGCACCAGCCTCGAGCACCTGTCCTGAGTAATTGGCTGCAGACATCTAAGCTTCGATCTCAGGCGTGTTCAGCACGCCATATTGAAAGGTTTAGGACAACTATACGTAGGTCTGTGATGCATTTTTTCCCCGCGCGTGCTTTGTTCGGCACGAAGGAATTGATCTCGGAAGCGCTCGCCAGCGAGTGCTGCGCCGAGTATTGCCCTATTTTTGCCTAAAATGTTATAGCTCTCCGCCGGAGAACAGGCCGGACGGTACCAAAATGCGTAGCCAAACCAGCAGCTTAGAACGCTCAGCCCTTCAATCTACCTTCGGCAGCATAACGCTCGCCGTGGTAACACTGGCCTGCTTGTACCTTCACGCGCATTTCGCCGCGATGGCGTTCGCCTATTTGTTAGTAGTCTTGCTGTTTTCCTTGATGGGCAGTTTCATCGCGTCGTCCGCCCTCGTGATAGTAGCTATCGCCGCTCTCGCTTACTACTTTGCGCAGCCGGCATTCAGCCTGCGAGTCGATGCCCCCCAAGATCTGCCGGTAGTTGTTGCATTTTTTATTGTCTCGATTGTGGGAGCACACCTGGTCGGAAAGCTCCGCCAGGAAAGAGAGGCTGCGCGTGTGATTGCGGCCAAGCTCCAGCGGAGTGCGGCCGATTTGGAGGATGGCGAAAGACGGTGGCGCGCCATCTTCGAGCACAATCCGGCCATGTACCTTATGGTCGATGAAGCCGGCACTATCCTCAACGTCAATACATTCGGCGCGACACAACTCGGCTATGCTCGTGCTGAACTGATCGGGCAATCCATGCTCGACGTATTTCTCGAGGAGGATCGCGCGTTCGCTCGGGAATGCGTTGGGAAGTGCCTCGAGCATGTCGGACAAACGCGCACTTGGGATGCCCAGAAGGTCAGGAAGGACGGCTCTGTCTTGTGGGTACGGGAAAACGCCAAAGCCATGCTGTGGGCCGATGAGCGACCCATTGTCCTTATCGCCTGCGAAGATATCACCGAGCGAAGGCGGACCGAGCTTGCCCTGCAGCGGAGCGAAGCACATTTGGCCCAGGCGCAGGAGTTGAGTCACACAGGCAGCTTCAGCTGGAACATCACTACGGGCGAGGCCTTCTGGTCAAAAGAGACATTTCGAATTTTCCAATTAGATCCTGACACAGTGCCGCCGGGGCCGCAGCTCGTCGTAGAGCGCACTCATCCAGATGATAGGGCTTCGGTTAAAGAAATTATCGATTGCGCGATGCGCGACCCGCGCGATTTCGAGCACGAATACCGGCTTCTGCTACCGGACGGCTCTGTAAAGCACATCCATGCGCACGCACGAGCGACGAGAACAGCCTCTGGTGACATCGAGTTTGTTGGGGCAGCTACGGATATTACGGCGGCCAGGCGAGCAGAACAACAGCTGCGGCGCAGCGAGGCCTATCTGGCCGAAGCCCAGCATCTCAGTCACACCGGCAGTTGGTCCTGGGATGTCTACGGTCTAGATTTCATATATCGCTCCGCCGAGGTCGATCGTCTGTTTGGCTTTAGCCCAAAACAGCCGGTATCGATCGACACCATTCGATCGCGCATCCATCCGGACGACTTGCCGCGGCTACAGGAGGTGCAGCGTCAGGCGATTGAACACAAGGAGGGACAGTTCGAATATGATTTTCGTATCCTTCTACCAGAGGGCGGGATAAGACGCATACACTCCGTTGCGCACGTGGTGGTCGGCAGCGATGGCAACGTCAGCGAGCTGATCGGTACACATATGGATGTCACCGAGCAACACGCAGCTAGGGAGCGCCTGGAAAACACACTTGCCGCGCTGCGCGAAAGCGAACAGCGTTTTCGCGACTACGCCGAGACAGCTTCCGACTGGCTCTGGGAGACTGGGCCGGATCATCAGGTCACTCGCTTATCCGAGCACACCAGCGCTGCGGGAATTTTGGCGACAGGATTGATGGGCCTGCTCCGCTGGGAGATTGCGTGCGATCTCGAAGAGGAGCCCGAGAAGTGGCGGCAGCATCGGGCGACGTTGGAGGCCCATCTTCCGTTTCGGGATCTGGTCTACCGCACCGTGAATCGGACAGGTTCTCCGATCTACGTCCGCACGAGTGGCAAGCCTTTTTTCGATGGAAAGGGCAATTTCCTCGGCTACCGTGGCGTCAGCACTGACATCACCGCGACCATTCGCGCCGATCAAGCCGAACAAGAGCTACGAAAGGCACAAGCGGAGCTTGCGCATGTAACGCGTGTAACGACCTTAGGAGAGCTGACAACTTCCATCGCTCACGAAATAAACCAGCCGCTCGCCGCTATTATCAGCAACGCCGATGCGTGCCTCGGTTGGATGGGGCGGGAAGCTCCTGATCTTTCCGCTGCGCGCTCTTCCGTGGAGTGGATCATCGAAGACGCAATCCGGGCAAGCGAGGTGATCCGTCGTATTCGCGCGCTCGCGAAGAAAGGCGACATTGAGATGGTGCCGCTCGACATCAATGAGGTCGTTAAGGAGGCCATTGCGCTGGTAACACGAGAGCTGGTGAGCCACCGAGTGATGTTACGAACCGAGTTGACGGCAGGGCTGCCTACGATTCTCGGCGATCGGATTCAGCTACAACAGGTGATTATCAATCTGGTGATGAACGGTATCGAAGCCATGGACGCAGTTACCGATCGGACGCGCGAACTGCTGATTCAATCGTCAAGGGGCGATGCGGGGCACGTCCAGCTTGCCGTGACCGATTGCGGCGTCGGCATCGCTGAGAAGGACGCGGACCGCGTCTTGGATCCTTTCTTCACCACCAAATCGAGTGGCCTTGGAATGGGTCTTTCGATCTGCCGGTCGATCGTGGAAGCTCACGGAGGACGGTTGTCAATGGTCCACAAAAATGAACCGGGCGCGACCTTCCAGTTTGCCCTGCCGCTACATAAGGAGGCTGTCTCGTGACAGGACGATTTGACTTGCCAGGTGAAGGCAGCAATGCCGAGGCCTCGACAAAGGCGATCGTCTTCGTCGTCGAGGATGACATCTCCATGCGTCGCTCGCTTACGAACCTTTTTCAATCGGTAGGGTTAGACGTCATTGCATTCGGATCGGCCCGCGAAATGCTGCAGAGCGCAATTCCGGACGTTATTAGCTGTCTAGTTCTCGATGTTCGGCTGCCAGGCTTGAGCGGCCTTGATTATCAGACCGAGCTAGCGAGGTTGAACATACATATTCCGATTATTTTCATTACCGGGCATGGCGACATTCCCATGACCGTCAGGGCCATGAAGGAAGGAGCGGTCGATTTTCTCAGCAAACCGTTTCGCGACCAGGAACTGCTTGATGCCGTGGTTGCGGCGACCGAACGCGATCGCAAAAGACGAGAGACTCAGCAGACGGTCGCGAACCTGCAGGCTCTGTTTGAGACCTTAAGCCCGCGCGAGCAGGCAGTGATGAAACTGGTCGCTGCCGGCCTGATGAACAAGCAGATAGCCGCCGAGCTTGGGCTTGCCGAGATTACGGTCAAGATCTACCGCGGACATGCAATGAAAAAGATGCGTGCACGGTCGCTGGCCGACTTGATCAGAATGACTGAGACGCTCGGAATTCGCGCCAATCGTCCTGAGCAAACCCAAGTATGATTTTACAATTTCGTCACTCGAGCCCACTTATCGCCAAAGGTGGCTAATGCTTACAGCCGCTATTCCCGCGTCAGGAGGGCTCGTCTTGTCCACGCCGTTGATTTCCGTCGTTGACGACGACGCCTCAGTCCGTGTGGCGACAAAAAATCTTTTGAGATCGCGTGGCTACACCGCCCAAATATTTGCGTCGGCCGAGGAACTCCTGAGGTCCCCGCAATTGAGCCAGATATCCTGTGTCATTACTGATGTGCAGATGTCAGGCATGAGCGGCCTGGAGCTGTTGGCAGAGATGCGGACCCGTGGTTACGAGGCACCATTCATTTTCATTACGGCTTTCCCCAACGACCGCGTGCGCGCTTCAGCGCTGGGCGCCGGAGCGATTGGCTTCCTCGCCAAACCCTTTGCCGGACAAGCGTTAATCGAGTACCTCGACACCGCACTGAACGCGTATGAGGGCTGAGGTGGCATGTGATCTAAATCAATCTGAGTAGATGTCCGATCGAAATGCTCCGATCCAGCGACAGCCGACCCGCCCGTATAGCAGGATCGATCAGCCTTGCGGCGACGCGGGATTTAGCACGATTGCCAAATCCCGTTAAGCGCCCAGCGATCGCATCGGGTTCGTAACGCTGTGCCGCAGACCTGGTTGGCCTGAAGAACCGCCGTCTCATTCTGGGCACGGGAATTGCTGTCCCGCTCCTCGAACGACTGCTGTCAACGCATGTCTGAAGGGCATGCACTGCCCCGGGGACGATTGCTTGGGATTAGCAGTCCAGTGTGTCCGATCGCGCGTTTGGGCAACCGAGAGCCGACTTGGATCTCCCAATTGGCCGCCATGCCCACTCGTCCGACCGTTTGGCTCGGACGAGAGGAAAGTAACGCTCGCTCCCATTGGCGTTGCTCGGTTGACGATGATGACGCAAGCAGGACCGACTCTGCTCATGGAGTGGAGCGTCTATGACTGACCTGATGCCTGGATCGTTCTTCTTCTGAGCTCGCCCACCCATTAACGGTCGCAATGCTCCGATTTAAGACTGCAGCCTCATTCGACAGTCACCGATTTTGCCAGATTACGCGGCTGATCCACGTCCGCGCCCCTTACGAGGGCGGTATGGTAAGCCAAGAGCTGAACCGGAATGGCATAGACCATCGGCGTAAAGCTTGCGACCATCTCCGGCAGCACAATAGTCATGAGAGTGTCCATCGTCGCTTCCAAAGCACCCTTCGGATCCGTGATCAGGATGATCTTGCCGCCCCGAGCCGCAACTTCTTGCATATTCGAGACGGTCTTCTCGAACACCTCGTCATAAGGCGCGATCACCACGACAGGCATGGCCTCATCTATCAGCGCGATCGGTCCGTGCTTGAGCTCGCCGGCGGCATAACCTTCTGAGTGGATATAAGCAATTTCCTTCAGCTTGAGTGCCCCCTCCAACGCCAGGGGGGCCGACGTGCCACGGCCGAGATAGAGCACGTCCCTTGTGTCGGCGATATGACGCGCAAGCTTCTCGATCTGCGGCTCGGTCAACAGCGCCGCGGCAATCAACCGGGGCACTTCGATAAGCTCGCCCACAAGCTTCGATTCATCGATCTCAGACAGGTTATTACGCTCTTTGCCTGCTGCGATGGCAAGGGCGGCCAATACCATCAGCTGACAGATGAATGCCTTGGTGGAAGCAACGCCAATTTCTGGCCCCGCCAGCGTCGGCAGAACGGATTCGCTCTCCCGCGCAATCGTCGACGTCGGGACGTTGACCACAGATATCGTGTGCACGCCCTGATCCTTGGCGTATCGCAGCGCAGCCAACGTGTCAGCGGTTTCGCCCGACTGCGAGATGACGATCGCGAGATCACCCCGGCGCAAAGGCGCCTCTCTGTAGCGGAACTCGGACGCTACATCGATCTCGACAGGCAAGCGCGCCAGCCGCTCGAACCAGTATTTGGCGATGTGTCCGGCATAGCTTGCAGTGCCGCACGCGGTAATTGAGATGCGCTGAATGGAGTTAAAGTCGAACGGCAATGTGAGCGGCAGGGCCACGCGCTTGGCGGCCGTGTCAAGGTAATGCGCCAATGTCTTGCCGGCCACTGTCGGCTGCTCATGGATTTCCTTCGCCATGAAGTGGCGATAATTCGCTTTGTCTACAAGGAGTGACGATACGCCAGATTTTGATGTTTCCCGCTGGACCACAAATCCGTCTGCGCTATAAATCACGCACATCGTGCGCGTGAGCACAGCCCAGTCGCCGTCCTCAAGATAGGTGATGGTGTCGGTCAAAGGCGCGAGCGCGATCGCATCCGATCCTAGATACACTTCGCCGTTACCATGTCCAATAGCGAGGGGCGACCCCTTACGCGCACCGATCAAAAGGTCGTCGTGGGCCTTGAAAAGGAATGCCAGTGCGAAGGCACCCCGCAGCCGCGGCAGCGACGCTTGTACCGCATCCTGCGGCGAGTGGCCCTTCTTAAGATAAGATTCGACGAGATGCGCCACCACCTCCGTGTCTGTCTCTGAGTTAAAATGGGCCCCATTCCGTTCCAGTTCGGCTCGCAGCTCGCGGAAATTCTCAATGATCCCGTTATGAACGACCGCGACATTCTCCGTGGCATGCGGGTGAGCATTGCTCTCGGTGGGTTTTCCATGTGTCGCCCAGCGGGTATGACCGATGCCGGTATGACCCGACGGAGGATGATAGCGCAGCTGCTCCTCAAGGTTTCTCAGCTTACCTTCAGCGCGGCGGCGCTCGATACGGAGACCTTCGAGAGTCGCGAGGCCTGCCGAGTCGTAGCCGCGATATTCCAATCGCTTGAGCGACGCGACCAACTGCCCAACGACGGGACCACGCCCCAGAATGCCAACAATTCCACACATGTCGATCAATGCAGCCCAAGTTTAAGGATTCCGATGTCCCCCTACAGGAACCCGGTCACGAAATTCGTTTGCGCGATGCTAACAGCTGTCAGGTTCTGGATTTTTTGCAGCCGCCTGTATCGCCGCCGCATTCACAACCGCGAGTTAGATCTCTTTCAGCCATATCGATTCCCACGGCTACATTCCGCTTTCGATTGCCGATCGAGTACGAACCGCGCAGCAGCTCTAGCTTGGATTGTCGTGACTTACTGGAGACATTTTTCCGGCGCGCGTTTAAGAGACTTATCATACTCGAACCGAGGCAACTTACGATCGGCCAAGGTTAAAGGATTGGCGTCGAAGCTCCATTGTACGAAAGTAAGCTCTCGATATCGAAACGTTCGATGATCTATACCAACGTTTGCTACTCTTTTCGCTTTGCCTTGCGCCGATCGTCCACTGCCTGCCGCGAGTTGGATATTGGCAACGGCGCTGATCATAGTTGATCGCTCGACCTACAAGACCGCGTGTTCTGTTCCGAAGTTAAGAACGCTTTGTAGACTGCGGCTCCATAAGCAGGCTTGGCTGTGTGCTAGCTTGCATGCCGTCATTCCGACAAATACACTGACGAATCCGGCCTCAGCTCGTCGATCTCTCGGCCCAAGACGAGACCACGCGAATGCACACATGCGCCCCGCGGATAGATAAGAGCACAGCCGTCACGTCCATCTCATTCGAAATATTGCCCATCGGCAAGCGCCGCCCGCGGCGCGCGTAATGGCGTTTTGCCATCCATCTCGCCTGCTTAGTATCGCGCTGCTGGGTTAGTGGGTTTCATTTTGACGCTCAATGTGTGGCATCATTCAGTCCAGACGTAAATCAATGTATGTAGTGTGCATGCGCATATGACGTGTATGACTGAAGCTAACGATCGCTTTCCTTTAATTGCGGGTGGAGCGCGCGTGCGCATCTAAATTTTTCGAGAAACGGCTTCGCAATGGTGTCTCACAGCGAGGCTCTTTGCGGCGGAAGGGAGACCATGGCAGCTATGGACTCAAAGCGGCGCGTTGCGCTGATTACGGGCGTGACCGGCCAGGACGGCGCCTATCTCGCCGAACATCTGCTGTCGCTCGGCTACGTCGTGCACGGCATCAAGCGGCGCTCGTCCTCCTTCAACGCCGCGCGTGTCGATCACCTTTACCAGGACCCGCACCTGGGCGACGTGCCATTCCTGATGCATTACGGCGACATGACGGATTCCACCAATCTAATCCGCCTGGTGCAGCAGATCCGCCCGACCGAGATCTACAATCTCGCCGCGCAAAGCCACGTCGCCGTCAGCTTCGAGAGCCCGGAATACACCGCCAACGCCGATGCGATCGGGGTGCTGCGCCTTTTGGAGGCGATCCGCATCCTCGGCATGGAGAAGGAGACGCGGTTCTACCAGGCCTCGACCTCCGAGCTCTACGGTCTCGTGCAGGAGATTCCGCAGAAGGAGACCACGCCGTTCTATCCGCGCTCGCCTTACGGCGTCGCCAAGCTCTATGGCTACTGGATCACGGTGAACTACCGCGAAGCCTACGGCATGTTTGCCAGCAACGGCATCCTGTTCAACCATGAAAGCCCGATCCGCGGCGAGACCTTCGTCACCCGCAAGATCACCCGCGGCGTCGCCCGGATCGAGCTTGGGCTCGAGCAGACGCTCTATCTCGGCAATCTCGAGGCCAAGCGCGACTGGGGCCATGCCAAGGACTACGTCGAGGGCATGCACATGATCCTGCAGGCCGACAAACCCGATGATTTCGTGCTCGCCACCGGCGAAACGCGCTCGGTCCGTGAGATGGTCGAGCTGGCCTTTGCCCAGGTCGGCCGCCGCATCGAATGGCGCGGCAAAGGTGTGGACGAGACCGGCGTCGATGCGAAGAGCGGCAAGACGGTGGTGAAGATCGATCCGACTTATTTCCGCCCGACCGAGGTCGATCTACTGGTCGGCGATGCCAGCAAGGCGCAAAAGGTGCTCGGCTGGAAACCGAAGCGGAGGTTTGCGCAGCTCGTGGAAGAGATGATGGCGGGCGACCTTGCCGAGGCCAAACGGGACATTGCAAATGGCAAGCGTACCTTTTGAGCTGAAGGGCAAGAGCGTCTATGTCGCCGGTCATCATGGCATGGTCGGCAGTGCGCTTCTGCGCCGGCTGGCACGGGAGAACGTGAAACTCGTCACCGTTGAGCGGCGCGAGGTCGATCTCTGCAACCAGGCGGCCGTGTTCGACTGGTTCGCGCGCGTGCGGCCGCAGGTGGTCTTCCTCGCCGCCGCCAAGGTCGGCGGCATCGTCGCCAACAACACGCTGCGCGCCGAGTTCATCTACGACAACATCGCGATCGCCGCCAACGTGATCCACGCCGCGCATGTGAACCGGGCCGAGAAGCTGATGTTCCTCGGCTCGTCCTGCATCTATCCGAAGCTGGCGCCGCAGCCGCTGCGCGAAGATTCCGTGCTCACAGGCCCGCTGGAGCCGACCAACGAACCCTATGCCATCGCCAAGATCGCCGGCATCAAGATGGCGGAGGCCTATCGCAGTCAGTATGGCAGCGACTTCATCAGCGTGATGCCGACCAATCTCTACGGTCCCGGCGACAATTATCATCCCGAGTACAGCCACGTGGTCGCCGCCCTGATCCGGCGCTTCCATGAGGCGAAGCTCGCCGGCGCGAGAAGCGTGGTGGTCTGGGGCACCGGCACGCCGCGCCGCGAGTTCCTCTATGTCGACGACATGGCCGACGCCTGCGTGCACCTGATGAAGACCTATTCCGGAGCCGAGCTGATCAATATCGGCACCGGCGAGGACATCTCCATTGCCGAGTTAGCACTCACGGTTGCGGCCGCCATCGGTTTTCGCGGTGAGATCAGCTTCGACACGTCTCGCCCCGACGGCTCGCCGCGCAAGCTGCTCGACCTCGCGCGGCTGTCCGGGCTCGGCTGGCGCGCGACGACCTCGTTTGAGGACGGGATTCAGCTGGCATACCGGGCGTATCGCGCCGACAGCGATGAACGGCACCAGAGTGATCTGCCTGTTCCCCCGTAACGGGCCAATCCTAGGTCTCGATCGGCGGTGAATGTCCAGGCTAGCGGACTTGCCGCTCACACAACGACCTACTTTGCTTCGCAGGTGACAAGCGTTCATTGTCAACAAACCGAGCTCAGTCGCACGCCAACAATCCGAGTGACGCGCCGTATCCTCGCTACGAGCGGCCAACCACTTGGAGGAAAAGGAGAATGGCCATGATCGAAACCTGCTGCGACAACTTGAGCTCTCATCGCTCTAAGCCGTTAAACGCCGACCGTGGACTCTCACTAGCCGGAATCGTGCTGGTGTCCCTTTCCTCTCGACCAAGGATTAACGACGTTCTGTCATTATCAACCTCGCCGATAGCGTAACCATGGACATGAGCGCGCCTAACATCCCGAACGCCAAAGGCAAACCAAACATGTGTGCGACGAGCCCGATGCCGGCAGGACCGACGAGTATACCCGCGTAGCCGGCTGTCGTGATGACCGCGATTGCAACGCCTGCTGGCATCACTTTCTGTTTGCCGGCGCGGCGACACAGTACGGGTACAACATTTGAAATCCCCAATCCAATAAGCAGGAACCCCGCCATAGCAACCAATGCAACAGGCGCGGCCACCACAGCCAAGAAGCCTGTCACGATCGGCAGTGTCCCAAGCATCAATGTGGCACGGTCGCCGATTCGCGCCACCACGGCATCTCCGCTAAGACGCCCTGCGGTCATTGCGCTTGAAAAGAGCATACAGCCAATGCCCCCGTGCGCCTCCGCGAGAAGATTTCGCCCAACGAGAAGCAAAGCGCTCCAATCAAGCATTGCACCTTCGACAAGAAAAGTAATAGCCGCGAGCACAGCTATTAGCAACACACTGCGGTCAGGCACGACAAACAATGGCCCCTGCTGCCTCGAACCCGTCGCGAGCAACCTCGGCCATGCCGACACAATCGCGATCGTCATTACCGCCGAACAGACCAACGTCGAAGAACGCGGGCTAAGCTCTAGCGAGAGGAACGAGGTCACGGCGGCAGAGCCGCTGAATTCCCCGATGCTGTACTGCGCGTGGAAGCTAGACATCAATGGACGGCCGGCGGCGCGCTCCAAGTCAATCGCATGAATGTTCATGGCTACATCGATCGAGCCGAGTGAAACGCCAAAAGCAAACAGCGTGGCACCGAGCCCGAGAGGTGTCTCGGCAATTGCAAGCCACGGCAGGATCATCGCGAGTCCAAGTCCACCGGCGAGGATAATGGGCCTGCTGCCGTACCGCGCATTGGACACGCTGGCCAAAAGCATAGCAATGACGGATCCCGTTCCGAGACAGAGCAGAAGAAGACCAACCATGCGGTCATTAACCGCGAGCCGCTCCTTGGCGAGTGGCACCAAAGGCGCCCAGGCGGCGAGGCCGAATCCGGCCACAAAAAATGCGAGCCGCGTTCCAAGCAGGCCGGCAGACCAATTGGCAGATGGTATCACGGGCGCTCCTGAGAGAACCGGCTCGTGAGCGCGGCGCCCCTCGTCCTGCGTGCGCCAGCTGCAAGCGGCCCGCGGCTCGACGATGATGGCCTCAAGTTGACATCCTGTATCCCTGCAAATGCGATGCCGTCACAAATACTGGACCACGTCACAGGCGAGCGGCAAATTGGGGTGATCGTCGAGCCTGTGGATGCGATGTTTGGGGCATTCCTTCCCGGATGAGCTAGCCACAAAGGGGCGACAGCTTTTGCTGGTCTGCGACAAGCAGAGGCGCAACGCTCACCATGGCTTTGTCGCAAAGCCTACAAACCCCGCAAAGCCAACGGCGCCCGACGCCACTGCGTACTTGGCGCGAACACCGCCCTAGGTTTTCTGACGGCTTTTGCAAAGTCGGCCGCTCTCATCGCGAGTAACCGCGCTGACTCACGCATCAGCCGCCATCGCACGCAGACCGTCAATGTCGGCCAAAATAGTTTTTGATATTCGAATATTCGTCGTTTGTGGTTCCCCGCGCCGCGCTTGCTGTGCCGCGCCGTCAGCCATCCGTTTGTCTGAACCAGCCCTCGCCGCCAGCAATTGCAGCCGCAGCGACTGGCATGGCGACCAACCAGAAGTTTAGGGGGATCCCGAATTCGGGGCCCCGGTGCGCTGGGCTGCCTTGGAGCAATCAACCAGATTTCCATGCCATCGTTGGCGGCGCGGAAGAATTCGATACAGAGGTGCCGCCCGCATCGTTCAAGCACTTATATCCGCAATTCGCCGAGACCGTCGCTCTGAGCAAACCGGATTCTGGGTGGTAAGGAGCAAAGGTAGCAGGTACAGATCCATCAGTGTCGACACCCCTCACGTTTTAAGCCCAGGCGCTCTGCACTAGATCGAGTTCAATAAGCACCAGTCACAAACCGATGCCCACATCAAAGCTCATGTAGATGCGTCGAAGTACCTTCTTCGGATCAAGCCGGCGCATGAGGTAAGAGCCCAGCAGGATATCAATCATAACAGTGGTTATAAAAACCATGGAGCAAGCTGCCGCTTTTGGGAACAAGCCGAGATGATAATAGACGAAGGCGGTCAGACTCGATTCCGCCACGCGAAGAAGGGCTAGGCCGGCGAAATTCGTGTTTAGCCAGCCCTGGTTATTGAAACAGCATGGATAAGGGAGGGCCGGAGAGGGTCGTCACGGCACGGGAGGATACCCAGGATCCACGCGAATGGCAGGTGGATCAGCCAGCTCGCTCCGATAGGCCAGGGCCGGCCCGCAGCTTGCAGCAGGATCTGGGACAAATTGATTGTGTAGTCGGATTCGATCCGGGCCGGCCGGAGTGAGGTCAAGGCATGCCCCTGAGCGCAACGCCCGGCGAGAAAAGCAAGATGGGAAACACTCGTCTTCAAACCGCCGGCGCGCCCTTCACATTGACGAGGGGGACGTAGACGTTGACAAGACTTCAATAAGGACCTGCGTCGGTCATGTATACGGGATTCCTGACGACACCCGTTCGTCCAGGGAATTGACCTCAATCGGTCCTAAGGCGGTTCAAACCAGCGTCATCTTTTTCAGATACCAACGCAACGCGCGGACGGACGCAAATAGTTGTCCTTCAAAATCCCTCGACATAAGTGGCAACGCCATCTTTTTCAGGAGAGCATGAATTCTCTTCTCATCGGCGAGGTCGCGCTTTTGCGTTCCGCTGCCGTGAAGTCCCGTGCAATTCACCTTATCGGAGCAGCCGCGCATCACCGACGTGTTCTTAACCGAGCAACTGATGTCGCCAAGCTCGGCACCACGGGCGTGAAGATATCAATACGTAAGTGAGCGTGCCGCAGCCTGCTTCGCTCACTATACTTAGCGAACCTGGATTAACTATCATCATTGCCTGGCGATCTGAGCATCAGCAGCGCCGGTGAGGTCGAGCTCGGCGACGATCTTCGCGCGACTGGAGCTCGCATCGGCTCGATGATCGGACGCGATCGCGACATACACCGCCGGCAGCACGAAGAGCGTGAACAGCGTGCCCACGGACATGCCCGCGACGAGCACGAGCCCGATCGAGAAGCGACTCGCGGCGCCAGCTCCCGTTGCGGTCATCAAGGGTATGAACCCCGTGACCATCGCCGCAGTGGTCATCAAGATTGGACGCAGTCGGACGCGCGCCGCCATCTCTATGGCCGAGCGACGGTCAAGTCTCTCCTTGAGCTGCAGCTCATTGGCGAACTCAACCATCAGGATGCCGTGCTTGGAAATCAACCCGACCAGCGTCAACAGTCCCACCTGGGTGTAGATGTTCATCGTCGCCCAGCCAAAGAATGGCGGGATCAAGGCGCCGACGATTGCCATCGGCACGCTGATCAGGATGACGAGGGGATCGCGCAGACTTTCGAACTGTGCCGCAAGCACCAAGAATATGATTACGAGTGCAAATGCAAAGGCAATGGCCAGTTGGTTGCCCTCGTGCACATATTGGCGCGCCTCGGCGAGGAAGTCGTGGCTGAAGCCTGCGGGCAGCTTCTTCGCCTCTGCTTCCAGGAAGTCCACAGCCTGACCGATCGTGACGCCGGGCATCGGCACGGCCTGAAAGGTCGCACAGTTGAGCTGGTTGTAGTGGGTGAGCGCGTTCGGATCCGTGGCAGTCTCGATGGAGACTACGGTGGACAGCGGGAGCATCGAGCCGGCCGTAGTCTTCACGTAATAGCTCCCGATTGCTTGCGGCGCCAGGCGTTCCTCGCGTGGCACCTGCGGGATCACCTGATAGGAGCGGCCCTGCAAATTGAAGCGATTGACGTAGTTTCCGCCAAGTAAGGTGGCGAGCGCGTTTCCGATGGTCTGCATGGTGATGCCAAGCTCGTTAGCCTTGGATCGATCAACCTTGATTCGTAGCACCGGTTGGTTGAACTCGAGGTCGGAGTCGCTCACCATGAAGAGACCGCTCTTCCGCGCGGCTTCCTTCAGCTTCGACATCTGCTCGTAAACGGATTTGAAGTCGAGCGTCGAATTGATCACCATCTGCACTGGTAAGCCATCCGAGCCGCCCGGAAGTGGCGGCAAGCTAAAGGCAAACGCGTTGATACCTTCGATTTTGGACAGCTCGGCCTGGACAAGGGACTTTAGCACGATCGATGATCGCTTGCGCTCGTCCCATGCCTTGAGCAACATGCCGGCCATGCCACTCTGCTGGCCACCAACGCCATTGAGCACAAAGCTCAAATCAGTCTCCGGAAATTTCTGCAACGCGTGTTCGAGCTTGGTGCCGTAATAGTCGAGGTAGTCGATATTGGCGTATTTCGGCGCCTTGGTTACAGCGAATACGATACCTTGATCCTCCTCGGGCGCGAGTTCCTTGGAAGTATTCATATAGAGAAAGGCGACCAGGCCCAGCATGGTCAGCGCAAACAGGCCGGTAATCGGACGATATTCGAGCGAGCGGTCGAGCTTGCGGCCGTACCATCGTGTCATGGTGCTGAACCCGCGGTTCACACATTTTGCAAACCGCCCCCCCTCAGCGCGCCTCAGGATGACCGAGCACATCATCGGCGACAGCGTCAAAGCGATCACGCCCGACACGATCACCGCTCCCGCTAGCGTAAACGCGAACTCGCGAAACAGCGCACCAGTGAGGCCACCGAGAAACCCGATTGGGGCATATACCGCAGCCAAGGTAATCGTCATGGAGACAACGGGGCCAACAATCTCGCGCGCGCCCCTTATAGCAGCCTCTAGAGGCGGCTCACCGTCTTCTAAATGGCGATGAATGTTCTCCACCACAACGATCGCGTCATCAACCACGAGACCGATTGCGAGAACCATTGCAAGGAAAGTCAGGAGATTGAATGAAAACCCCAGCGCCAGCATCATGCTGCAGACACCAACGAGCGAGAACGGGATAGTGACCACAGGAATGATCACAGACCGCAGCGAGGCCAGGAACAGAAAGATTACCACCACCACAATCACGACGGCCTCGATGAGCGTCTTCTCCACTTCATCGAGCGACGATTGAATGAATTTGGTGGAGTCATAGGCCACCTTCATCTTCAGTGACGGCGGCAGGTTACGCTCCATTTCTGGAAACAGCGCCCGAACGCCTCGCGCTATGTTTAGCGGATTGCCTTGCGGGCTTGCCCGAACGCCGATAAAGACCGCGTGCTCGCCGTTCATTGCGACGCTAGTGTCTGTGGTCTGCGCGGCAAGCTGGACTGTCGCAATGTCCTCCATGCGCACAAAGCCACCGTCATTGGATTTGACGATCATGCGCTTGAAGTCATCGACACTCCGCAGATCCGTGTTTGCCGTGACATCGGAGATAGTGAAATAGCCCTTAGTCTGGCCCGCCGCGGCCTGGAAGTTGTTAGCGGCGACTGCAGCCGAAACTTCAGCCGGCGACACGCCGTGCCCGGCCATTTTCGCGGTATCGAGCCATAGCCGCATCGCAAAACTCTGGCCGCCCAGGATGTCTGCCGCTGCGACGCCGTCGACGGTTGACATAATGGGTTGCACAACGCGCGAGAGGTAGTCGGAGATCGCGCTGGCCGCCAGTTCCTCGCTGGAGAAGGCGATATACATGACAGCGGTGGCCTGACCGCTCGACTTAGTAATTACCGGATCGCTTGATTCCTTCGGGATTAAGTATTTGACTGAGTTGACCTTGGAGAGCACCTCGGTGAGCGCTTCGTTGGGATCAAAATTGAGCTTGATGTAGACTTGGATCGTGGAGGTACCGAGCACCGATGAGGAACTAATGTAATCGACGCCTTCAGCGGAAGCGACTGCCTGCTCCAGGGGAGTGGTGATGAACCCCTGGATCATGTCGGCGGAGGCCCCAGGATAGGAAGTCGTGATATTAACGACCGTATTAGATAGCTTGGGATATTGCCGGATCGGCAGTACGGTGGCCGCGCGAAGCCCGATCAGTAAGATCAGGAAACTGACGACGATAGACAATACCGGACGTTTGATGAAAAGCTCGGTAAATGCCATCTCGACTCGCATTTCAAAAGGGGGAATGCAAATTTGCCGCAACTCGTAAAGCGGCAATGATCACGAATGCGGCGGCTGTGCTAGAGCCCCCAGTATGAGGGACGTGCTATTGGCTAATCTGCGGGCTCACGTGCTCGCGAGCGCGGGCGCCCTATCCTTCGCTTCCATCTTCGTCGCTCGGATGAATGTTATTCCGTTGCTCTGACGGCAGATCGCGATCTCGATGGTAGGCACCTTCTATGAGCCCCCTGTTTTTTTGCGTGCAATCGGCCTAGGTCTGACACCTGATCGGAACTCAACGACTTACAGCAAGACATCAGTTCAGCTTTCGCACTGACCCCCAGACCGAATGATCCAGGTTCGACATCGAAAGTACAAACGATCTGACGGGTGCTCAACTCTACAAAGGTAAATGGGTGATATAGCCTGGGCTGGAAAGCACTATACCAACGTTTGTCGAATTGGTTGCTGATCGCCGCCGCGCAGCTCGTGATGTTGCAGGACGCAAAGTTCTCGGTCCCACAGTATTCCGTACGCACGCGTTATCGCTTCGAGGCGCGGGCCGACGAGAGTGGTGCGAATCTAGCTTTTGAGCTTTAGCATCCCATTTCAGCGGGCGCTCACAACTGATCGTGTCGGCGTTGGTCGGATTACCCTTTTGACCACACAACGGACCGCCGACGCCGAGCCACAATTTGGCGGAGCGTCCGGTACGCCCGATGGACATCCCATAGGCATCATGAGCAAACACTCGCTTGCGTGACCGTTCGGCAAGGACCAATACACAACGACTTGCGAGCCTCCTGATCCTGAAAACAGGCTCGCGGCACCGTCACAACGGTAGGCGTCCTCGTCTATCGCCCAGAAATCTAACTGGTCGGCCAGATTGCTATGCTGAATGATTGATGCAGGCTGCGGATCTCCCACTGCTTCTTTGCAGGCTTTCGCCATATCCTGCACGTGCGCTGCCACCTGCTGTGGCGAGTTATTGGGCGACGCCCCGCAGAGGAGCACGACCACTCCGACGGCGAGGCTCCAGTTAGTGCGCTTCCCATCCCACACTCCTAAGCTAAGGTGCAACACGCGCCGCCACACGGCGGCCCGACCGAAGAGATATACAAGCCAGACGTTGACACCAGACGACTCACCCGCTCGAACGTCGCCTTTTGGGGCATTGTTGACTTCCGCTCTTGGACGCGCAAAGTCTCCTCCCGAAAGTTAAGCGGAATAGGGTCATGGAGCCGGCGGCGGAGCCGTTGACCCCAAGGGGCGCAATGCCGCAAAATCAATCGTGTGTCCGGGCTAACTGTCCGACCTACGTGAGCGACGCGGCCTCTTGGGCCGTAGATGATGTAGACTCCCTGAAGGCGCGGGGTATCCAGCCGTTCGCCAGTGTTAGGCATCCTCCGCATTTCCCAAATTTTCGCATCTCTCGAAACAGCTTCGCTAGCGCGGCTTCGGCCGCGAGAAGGCTCTGTCGAGAGAAATATGCCGACGCAAAGCGCACTTCCCTCTCAACTCCCGCCGCGGCTTATCGGCCGAGAAGCGGCTGCCGCTTACGTTTGCGTATCTCCCACCACTTTTGACCAGCTCGTAATCGACGGCAGGATGCCGAAACCGCGACAGTTGACGCCGCATCGCGAGGCTTGGGACGTTCGAGAATTGGACGGTGCAGTCGACAGCCTTCCAAAAGAAGGAGAGAACGCCGGCAATCCTGATGACGGGCGGGACGATTAGCTATGCGTCGCAAGCTGCCCCCGAATGTAGAGCGCAACGTCGTTAAGGCACAATCTACCTCTCGTATCGTGTCGGCAAAGGCCCGCGAACGAAGCTGCCAAATAATCCGGACTCTGACGAGTTCAAGATGGCATATGCCGGTGCGATCACCGGGGCGATCGAGCACAAACCAAAACTCTCGAAGGACAGCCCCACAACTTAAGCGACACGTTCCACCTTGGAATAGTCATGCAAAACGGAATTCCAGGGATTCCAAGAAGGCCTTTTGCGAGGGATGCTGCCTAGGAGTTGGTCAGCTGCAGTTGTGTGGGGTACTGCTAACCACAGCTTCGGCGTTGATAAACCTAGCGAATTTGCGCGCCCGGTGACAGTTTTTGTAGTTGAGCTTTGTATTCGTTTCAACCGGAACCACCGCTCCAACCCCGATGTCTAGGCACCAGACAGGAAGCGCAATGTAATCACCGGCATCAGGCGCTGCGTTGGCTTGCTTCAGTCAAATAACCATCGGCAAAGCCTTGTCATGGCGCAGGATAATGCGTCCCGTCTAGGTGCTGATCGATGGCCGCGCATGCGGGGCAGTCGCATCACCGTCAACCTACTCGCCCTGCCTCGGTGTCCGGCCCGGAGAGCTTCGAGGAGCGCGCGGGTCAGGTCCCCCACAGCCTAAGGATGACACAATGGGGAATGCGCTGTCGCGCGGCGATCAGGATGGCGAGGCGTGTCGCGGCCTGATGATGATTGCCGCGATGATTGTCGCGCGCAAGAGTTTTGTTGAACTCTGATTGTCGCGCACTTCCTACCCAGATTGCCGCGCTACAGAATGCGCGCCTAATCTAGATTTTTGAGGTCAGTCGGCAGAAACGGCCTCCCAACGGAGCTATAGATATGGAAACGTTGCTCGGCTCAAGTCACACCGGGGACTTCTGGGTAACGGACAATCCGGCTTTGAAGTTCGTGGGTTCGCTAGAGATAGACGAACACGGATCAGCCACTTTAAGCATCGAAGGAGATTATCGAGATTTAATAGCTCTCGATGCCCAACCAAGATTCGATATGCAAGGCAACGCAGAAGGCAAAGAGTTCTCGTTATTCTGGTGCTTCGCTTCTCGGGTGCCCCTCTTCCACATGGACCGAAAGGCAAAAATCGCGATCAATATCGTTGCCATAGGCGCACTGATTGACAGCATAGAAGCAAAGTTTGCATCCGCTTTGTCCTTTACCACGCCAGAGATCATACGCTGGACTGGCCTTCGAGGGATAGCATTGAAAGGCCCAAGAACGGCGAAGAAAGCGCTACAGGTCACCTATCGCGGTAGGAGAACCAAGCCGGTGCAAGTAGACGGGGCGACCTTTCAAGTTAGCACCGAGATTACTTACAGTGCTAACTCGGTCGCAGAGGTGAACCTGATCGAGCGCCACGGTGTTCGTGTCGTGTTTAGCGAGCCTCAATCAGTCTTGGCCGCAGATAAGTGGATCACAAAAGCTTGCCGCCTCTTTTCGCTAGCTCTGCGGTGCTCAATCGTCTGTCGGGTTCATAGTCTTGAGCGGGGGACAGGGAGCGCCGTTACGGTGATTACGCCGTGGTCAGCGAGCAACACGGTTGAGACGAAGATGACGCATCCGCTCTTCACCAGGCCAAAGAAGCGTGAGATTTATGAGAAAGTGCTTCGATCTTGGTTCGCTCAGTACGACAAACTGGAGCCGGTAATTTCTCTTCGAATCGCATTGCTGTCACATCCTCAAAGATATCGAGAATTTGAATTTCTCACTTACGTTCAGGCACTAGAGGCACTCCATCGAAGAACGCACCCTTCGCGGACACTTGTCACGAGGAAGCGGTTTGCCGCACTACATCGTAAATTTGCTGATGCAATTCCTGATCGCTGGAAAGCAAAACCCGATCTGGTGGCGAAACTCGAGTACCTGAATGAAATTACGTTAGGAGAGCGGCTCCGCAACCTCTTTGCCGGCAACAGAGAGCTATTGAGCAAGCTGTTCAACGATGAAGTGAGAGACATCGCACTTATAAAGAACTTGCGCAACTATCTGACCCACTACGAAGGCAAACGGCGAGCGAAGAAGCTTCGAGACTACACGGGTACGGCGAAGTTTCAGCACCTGACATCAAAAGTGCTGCTTCTCCTCGAAATAGCAATGCTGCGGACCATCGGATTCAGTGCAATAGAGGTTAGGAGACTTATTGAGAACGATCCGACATACCGTGATCTCTGCAGGATGGACCATTCGCACTGAGTGATGAGGTGCACGATGCCTTCTGGCGCCTTCGACTGCGCTTGTCATATTCCTCCGCCTCGCCTTGAACGTTTTTACATCACCGCGTCCAGAGCACCGCTCTCCGCCGAGGGCCTGCAGGCACGCCGAGGCGCTTAATTGAAAAGGCCCGTTTCCTGCCAGTGTCCGCATAGAAGGCAACTACCCGCGCTGGTCACCGCCTCCGTTTCACATTGATCGCAGCGCATGAGAAACGCGTTCGGGGCTTTGGTTGCAATGCGAGTGCTGTGTGCCTGCGCAAATTCCTGAGCCTGCTCAATCAGCATTCGCCACGTGTCGTCTTTCCTATAATCCGCTGACAGATCTATCCCGAGATGCTCTTCGGCGAACCCCAGTGCGAAACTCAGTGCGTTGCCCACAATGATTTTCGCCTCCGCTTCTGAAGCGTGCCACTCGTAATGTTCGATTGCGTTCCGCGTTGTACGCAGCGCAAGAAGGCTCGCCTTATCGGCTTCTGAGAAGGTGACATTGCATATTGTAGTTAGGCGGCTGACGGCGGTTTCTGCCGTAACAGTGAGGGCCTGAAGGCTACGAAACTTATCGACGCTTTGCCAAATGAACGCGGGGTGTTCGGTCGTGTCCCCGGTAGTGGTGTAGCTCGGTAGAGCAAAGCCGCCCGGACGCGCGCCCTCAGATAGCGCCGTAGCGGGCGGGCGGCTTTGCGGTGGTCACCGGCAGTTCTCCGGTAGGATCGGGTTGCGACACGCCAACGCAACCGAGGAACCACCGATGACCGACGACATGATGAACCTGCGCACGCTCGTGGAGAAGACCCCTGATGCCGATCTGTTGCGCGAGATGATCGGCTTTGCGGCCCAGCGCCTGATGGAGCTGGAAGTCGAAGGCCAAACCGGGGCGGCCTACGGCGAGAAGAGTCCCGAGCGTCTGGCGCAGCGCAACGCCTATCGGGACCGGATCTGGGAGACCCGCGCCGGTGCGGTCGAACTGCGCATTCCCAAGCTGCGCAAAGGCTCCTACTTCCCCGGCTTCCTGGAGCCGCGCCGGATGGCCGAGAAGGCGCTGACTGCCGTGGTTCAGGAGGCTTACGTTCAGGGCGTCTCGACCCGCTCAGTCGACGATCTCGTCCAGGCAATGGGGATGAGCGGCATCTCCAAAAGCCAGGTCAGCCGACTGTGCGGCGAAATCGACGACAAGGTGAAGGCCTTCCTCGCCCGTCCGATCGAGGGCGACTGGCCCTATCTGTGGATCGACGCCACCTACGTGAAGGTGCGCCAGAATGGCCGCATCGTGTCGGTTGCGGTGATTGTCGCGGTCGGCGTCAACAGTGACGGCCGGCGAGAAGTTCTCGGCATGGACATCGGCCCCTCCGAGGCCGAGACGTTCTGGACCGCGTTCCTGCGCAAGCTCGCCCGCCGCGGCTTGCGCGGCGTCAAGCTGGTCGTCTCCGACGCCCACGAGGGCATCAAGGCCACCGTGGCCAAGGTGCTCAATGCCAGCTGGCAGCGCTGCCGCGTCCACTTCATGCGCAACGCACTGGCTCATGCCGGCAAGAGCGGACGACGAGTGGTCTCCGCCTTCATCGCCACCGCGTTTGCCCAGGACGATGCCGAGGCCGCCAAAACGCAGTGGCGCAAGGTCGCCGATCAGCTACGCCCCAAGCTGCCCAAACTGGCCTGCTTCCTCGACGAGGCTGAGACCGACGTACTCGCCTACATGACGTTCCCGCCCCAGCATCGGACCAAGCTGCATTCGACAAACCCGATCGAGCGCCTCAACGGTGAGATCAAGCGCCGGACCGAGGTGGTCGGCATCTTCCCCAACGAGGATGCCATCGTCCGCCTCATCGGAGCGATCCTGCTCGAGCAAAACGATGAGTGGGCCGTCCAGCGAGCCCGCTACATGACGCTGGAAACCATCGCGCCATTGAGCGATGATCCCACTGTCAGCCTTCAGGCTATCGCCAGCTGACCAGCCCGGCTCTCGCCGGCGAACGCGGTGACCCGCCGCCAGCTACACCACGCCAAGGGACACGATCGGGTGTTCTCGGCGCAGGCGCTCTTTTAGCAGTAGTTCGATTGCGTGCGCTGCGTTGGTAATGGCGTGTTTGAGTTTAGCATGGTCGGAAGTCATATCGCCCCAAGCCATCAATTCGACGGCTCGCTTAAGGGAGTCCCTAGCGTTGCTGAGAAGGTCAAACCGTATGGGTGATTTTGCGCTCAAGGTTTCCGCCCTTGATTGTGATTCCATTGTGGGAGCGACCATATCCGCGCAACGCGCGAGGCACGTGAATTTCGGTCGCGCCCACGCGAGCGGTTGCGCTCTCGTGGTAGCTATCTGGTAGCTACAACAATCCGCTAGCCTTCAATGATCCTCATAAGCACTTGATTTTGCTGGTACAGTTGGGTGGGCTCGAACCACCGACCTCCTGTTCCACAGACAGGCGCTCTAACCAACTGAGCTACAACTGCATCCTTGCGAGCCGCGCCTTGGGACGCCCTTGAAAAGGGGTTGATGCCGAGGGGGGCTGGACGGGGCGGAAACTAGGTGCAACGGGGGTTTTTGGCAAGGCCGCAAAGGGCGTTATTTGCCCCCAAAAGCGGGATGAAAATCGCGGGATTCGAATGGCTGGCGGTGATTTTCCTCGTGAGACCTTCACCCCTCACCCGGATCCCATCTTCGTGGGATCCGACCTCTCCCTTTGGGAGAGGTGAAGAAAGAAAAACCCGGGCTGTTGGGCCCGGGTTTCCTGATTTGGTCGATCCGCCGTTTTGATCAGGCGGCGGGTTGGGAGAACTTCGCGGCGCTGGCCTTGATCGGCTCGGCGGTCTCGGAAGCAACGCGCTGGGTCAGCTCGAAAAGCTCCTTGGCCTGGGCCTGGAAGGTCTCGAGCTGGGTCTTGGCGTGGCCGGTCCAGAGCTGGAAGGCGTCGGTCGGCGATTTGGTGCCGAGCAGTTCCTGGGTGAAGTCGAGATGGGCCGTGGTGTTGGCCTTCGCGAACTCCATCAGCTTGGCGGTGTATTCGCTCGCGCCCTTGCTGGCGGTGGCGAACACGGCCTCGACGGTGCCATTGTGGGTTTCGGCGGCGTCCTTGAACTTGGCGTAGGTCTCGCGGGCCTGCGACACGCCCTTTTCGGCGAACGCACGCATCTGCTCGGGAACCTCGAACGGGATGATCGAGGCAGAAAACGGATCAGTCGCACCTGTCATGGTTGGTCCCTCACGATAATGAAAAAATGGAGTGAGCCTTCTGGCGCGCCCGCCGGCCCAACCGAGGCCATTTCTTGTTACGAGGTGGCGGGTACGAAAGACTGGATACGCAAAACAAACGAGATGTCTCGTCCAGCGCCCAGCAATATCGCTGCCTAACATGTCAACATTGTGCAGCGCAATGCATGTGCGGGGTGCGTTGCGATAATTTAATCTCGGAAGGCGAGGTTCCTGCGGCGGGGAACCGGTGGTTGAGGGATTTCACTCACCATCATTCCGGGGCGCGCCACTTGGCGCGAGCCCGGAATCCATCGAGCCTCGGAGACCCCGGAAGAATGGATTCTCAGGTGCGCAATTGCGCACTATAGTTCGCGACTGCGTCGCGCCCCGGAATGACGGCGGTCGCATGGAGAGCCCCCGCGATTCCTGCGGATGCAGCGGTCGCGCGGCTTGCGGGTTCGGCCACATTAAGGTTATCGCGGCATTAGGACACCCCTCATAGGCTGGGCCGTGGACCTGCCCGCGCCTGCGGGCGATACTAACCCTTTCTTAAGGCTGCCATTCCCGGCAAGCCGGCGTGACGCGTGACAGCGAGACCTGAAGCCTCCTCGATGACCAATTCGGATTTCCAGTTGCGAGGCGTCGGCGATCCCAGGCTGTCCGTGCATGCGACCTCGCCCCTGCCCGCCTGGCTGTGGTCGCCCGACGGCGCCCGCGTGCTGTGGGCCAATCCGGTCGGCGCAAAATTCTTCGGCGCGGCCAATGCGGCCGCCCTTGCCCAAAAGACCTTCGGTCCCGCCGACGGCCATCGCCGCCAGGTCGCCCAGCTCGGCCGCCGGCTGTCGGCGAGCGGCGCCATCAGGCTGGAACGGCTGCGCGGCTTCGGTGCGAAGCTCGGTGCGCTGATGACCTGCGCCTGTGCGCGGCTCTCCTTTGCCGACGGAAGCTCGGGCGTGCTCGTCACCGCCATGGATGCGACCGCGCGCAGCATGCCGCTGGTCGAGCGGCTGCATCGCCTGGTCGACGGCGCGGCAGTGCCGATGGCGGCGTTCGCGCCTGACGGCATGTTCGCCGGCGCCAGCCAGGCGGCGCGCGCCCTGCTCGGCTTTCGCGATCTCAGCGACGCCGGGCTCGAGCAGGCACGCAGCGAGGCGCTGGCGAAGGGCCGCGTCGAGCTGCCTGTTGGCATCGGCAAGATGGTGCTGCAACGGGTCGGTGCCGGCGCCGATATCGGTCTGGTCGCGCTGATCGAGCCCGCGGTGGCGCAGTCGGCCGAGCGCGTGCCGGAGACTGCGCCCGATGCGCCGCTCGGGCCGGCGCAACAGCAGATGGCAGCGCCGAACGCGCACGACGCGGGGATCGCGCTGTTCGACCCGTTTACCGAGCCGGCCGACGCGCCCGCCGAGACGCCGGCGCCCGAACCGGCCGCCGAAGCCGCAGCGAAAACTCCGGTTGAAAACCCGGCCCCAGCCATCGTGCCGCCGCAAGCTGCGCCGATCACCTCAACCATGGTCGAGCCGCATGCCCAAGCGGAGACACCGCGCCAGCATCCGCTGCGCTTCCTCTGGCAGATGGATGCGGAGGGCCGCTTTGTGCTGGCTTCGAGCGAATTCATCCGCCTGATCGGCGCGCACACTGCGGCCCGCTTCGGCCGGCCCTGGCGCGAGATATCAGAGGAATTTGCGCTCGACCCCGAGGGGCGCGTCGCGCGGGCGCTGGCGAGCCACGACACCTGGGCCGGCATCACCGTGAACTGGCCGGCCGATGGCGGCGAACGTCTAGCGGTCGAGCTTGCCGGCCTGCCGGTCTACGACCACGAACGCAACTTTGCCGGCTTCAAGGGCTTTGGCGTCTGCCGCGATCTCGATGCGCTTAACCGGCTCGATGCGCTCCGCCGGTACCAGTCGATCGCCGAGCCGGTCGCTCAGCACGGCGCTTCCGAGGAGGTGGTCGAGCCCGAGGCAGAGGCCAAGGCCGGGATCGAGGCGCCGCCGGTCGAGACATCGCCGCCGCCGCCGGAGCCTGAACCGCCGGCTGTAACCGACGTTGAACCGCCCGCACTTTTCACCGACGCGACTTCACACCCAACCGATCCGGAAACGCCAGTGGAAACGCCTCCGAATGTCGTGCCGTTCCGCGCACCAGGCGACCTCAGGTCACAGGGTGACCAGAGGTCACACGGTGACCCGAGGTCACAGGGTGACCAGAGAGCACCGACGCTGACGCCGGTCGAGAACAGCGCGTTCAACGAGCTGGCGCGGCAATTGTCCGAACGGCTCGAACGCGAGCGCGAGACGATGGCCTCCGCCGCGGCCGAGCCGCCGGCGGATGAGATCACGCATGACGCGATGATGCCGCATGACGCGGTCATCACCGAGCCCGTGATCTCGGAGCTCGAGGCGCCGCCCGCCGCGGCCGAATGGCTAGCCGAGCCCGCGCCGCCCGCGCAGGGCCACAGTGCGCGCGATCGCGCGCTGCTCGATCTGATTCCGACGGGCATGCTGATCTACCGGCTCGATCGCCTGCTCTACGCCAACCCCGCCTTCCTCGCGCGCATGGGTTACGCCGACCTCGCGGCGCTGGAAGATGCCGGCGGCCTCGACGCGCTCTATGTCGAGCCTGGGGTCTCCGCCGCCAGCAGCACCTCGCAATTGGGCACGCCGGTGACGATCAGCTCTGCGATCGCCAATGGCGAGCAGCCGCTGGCGACCACGGACGCGCATCTGCATACGATCGACTGGAACGGCGAGAGCGCGCATGCGCTGATCTGCGCGTTGCCGCAAGCGGTGCCCGTCGTCGTGGCGCCGGTGGCCGCGCCGCCTGATGCCGCCGAGACCGATGTCGACGAGCCCGTCATCTTCGCGCCCGAGCCCGAGGTCGGCGATGCCGATGCGGAAGATCTCGCCGCCATTCTCGACACCACGGCCGAGGGCATCGTGATGTTCGATGCCGAGGGCAACATCCACGCCTGCAACCGCAGCGCCGAGGCGCTGTTCGGCTACGACGGCGAGACGCTGCTGCAGCAGAACCTGCTGACGCTGTTCGCGCCGGAGAGCCAGCAGATCGTGATGGACTATCTCGACAGCATCGAGAGCCAGGACATTGCGAGCCTGCTCGACCACGGCCGCGAGGTGCTGGGCCGCGAGAAGAAGGGCGGCGTGCTGCCGCTCGCCATGATCATGGGCCGCACGCGGCCTGACGGCCCGAACTTCTTCGCCGTGTTCCGCGACCTCTCGCAGACCAAGAAGGGCGAGAGCGAGCTGACGCAGGCGCGGCGCCTGGTCGACGGCGCGGCGAATGCCAAGGCCGACATGCTGGCGCGGATCAGCCACGAGATCCGCACGCCGCTCAACGCCATCATCGGCTTTGCCGAGGTGATGATCTCCGAACGCTTCGGCGCGCTCGGCAACGAGCGCTACGGCGAATACATGAAGGACATCCGCGCCTCCGGCGAGCGCGTGATCACCATCATCGACGATCTGCTCGAGCTGTCGCGGATCGAGACCGGCAAGCTCGACCTGAATTTTGCGAATGTGAATCTCAACGACCTGGTCGAGGCCTGCGTCGCGGTGATGCAGCCGCAGGCCAATCGCGAGCGCATCATCATCCGCACCTCGCTCGCGCATGCCCTGCCGCAGGTGACGGCCGACGCCCGCGCGCTGCGGCAGGTGACGATGAATTTGATCTCGAACTCGATCCGGCTTGCGAGCGCCGGCGGCCAGGTGATCGTCTCGACCGCGCTCAACGATCGCGGCGAGGTCGCGCTGCGCATCCGCGACACCGGCCACGGCCTCAGCGAAACGGAAGTCGCCGCCGCCATGGAGCCGTTCCGCACCCCGCCGCCGGGCGATGCCGCGGACAGTTCGGCGCTCAGCCTGTCGCTGACCAAAGCGCTGGTCGAAGCCAACCGCGCCCAGTTCAACATCAAGAACGCCGGTCAGGGCACGCTGATCGAGGTGACGTTCGCGCCGGTGACGGCGCGGGCGTGAGGGGCCTTATTCTCTCCCCGTAACAACGGAGCGAGGGAGTGAGAGAGCAGCATCCCCCCAAAAAAAAGAAGGGCACGGCTTGCGCCATGCCCTTTCACGTTCAGCGATGCGATCGCCTCAGCTGTAGATCTCGAACAGGCCGGCGCCGCCCTGGCCGCCACCGATGCACATGGTCACCACGCCCCACTTGGCCTTGCGGCGGGCACCTTCCTGGAGAAGATGGCCGGTGAGACGCGCACCGGTCATGCCGAACGGATGGCCGATCGCGATCGAGCCGCCGTTGACGTTGTACTTGGCGGGATCGATGCCGAGCTTGTCGCGCGAATAGAGGCACTGGCTGGCGAAGGCCTCGTTGAGCTCCCAGAGATCGATGTCGTCGATCTTCAGACCGTGGCGCTTGAGCAGCTTCGGCACGGCGAAGATCGGGCCGATGCCCATCTCGTCCGGCTCGCAGCCTGCGGCTGCCCAGGCGACGAAACGGCCGAGCGGCTTGAGGCCGCGCTTCTCGGCGTCCTTGGCTTCCATCAGCACCACGGCGGCGGCGCCGTCGGAGAGCTGGCTGGCATTGCCGGCGGTGACGTATTTGCCCGGACCCTTCACCGGCTCGAGCTTTGCCAAGCCTTCCAGCGTCGTGTCGGGGCGGTTGCATTCGTCGCGATCGACGACGTAGTCGACGATGCTCTCGGCCTTGGTCGCCTTGTCGACCACCTTCATCTTGGTCTTCATCGGCACGATCTCGTCCTTGAACTTGCCGGCCTGCTGCGCGGCCGCCATGCGGCGCTGCGACTCCAGCGAATATTCGTCCTGGTATTCGCGACTGAGCTTGTAGCGCTCGGCGACGATGTCGGCGGTGTCGATCATCGCCATGAAGATGGCGGGCGCGGTCTTGAGCAGGTCGGGATCGACAGCTTCCTTGGGCAGAGGCCCGCCGGGAATCGAGATGCTCTCGACGCCGCCGGCGACGATGCAATCGGCGCCGTCGGAGCGGATCGAGTTCGCGGCCATCGCGATGGTCTGGAGACCCGAGGAGCAGAAGCGGTTCACCGAGACGCCGCCGGTCGATTTCGGCAGGCCCGCGAGCAGCGCCGCCTGGCGGCCGATGTTCGGGGCGCCATGAGCGCAATTGCCGAGATAGCAGTCCTCGACATAGTCCTTGTCGACACCGGCGCGGTCCACAGCATGATGAATGGCGTGCGCCGCCAGCGACATCGGCGGCGTGATGTTGAACCCGCCGCGGCCGGATTTCGCGAGGCCCGTGCGCGCATAGGAAACGATGACAGCTTCACGCATTGTTTTCTCCCTTTTCGAATGTCTTGAACGGAGCGTTCTGGCGCCATTGGTACACTGAGATAGCGGCTGCGGAAAACAAAAACGCCGCCTCCGATGAGGGAGACGGCGTTGTTCCGTAGGTCGGAATATCTCTGTGTATGTCTCTCTATCCGCTCGTCATGCCCGGGCTTGACCCGGGCGGACGGCCATGCCCGGCTATGACCGGGTGGGAGCGTGATCAGAACGTCAGCGCCTTGACCTGCTTGACCTGCGGCAGGGTCGCCACCTTGGCGAGCACGTCCGCAGGTACCGCACCGTCGACCTCGACGAGGGCAATGGCATCGCTGCCGGGCGCGACGCGGCCGAGATGGAAGGTCGCGATGTTGAGCTTGGCATCGCCGAGCAGGCTTGCGAACTTGCCGATGAAGCCCGGCTTGTCCTCGTTGGTCACGTAGATCATCGACTTGCCGAACTCTGCGTCGACGCGGATGCCCTTGACGTCGACCAGCCGCGGCTTGCCATCGTGATAGACGGTGCCGGAGACCGAGCGCTCCTGCCGTTCGGTCGCCACCGTGACGGTGATCAGGCTCTCATAGTCGCTCTGCGCGGCGCGCGTCACCTCGTCCACCACCATGCCGCGCTCCTTGGCGACGACGGGCGCGGACACCACGTTGACCTCGCCCAGCATCGGCCGCAACAGGCCAGACAGCACCGCGGAAGTCAGCGCCTTGATCTTCATTTCGGCGACGTGGCCCTCGTAGGTGATCGTGACCTTCGAGATGCCGGTCTCGGTGAGCTGGCCGGCGAACGAGCCGAGCTTCTCGGCGAGCGTGATGAACGGCCTCAGCTTCGGCGCTTCTTCCGCAGTGATGGACGGGAAGTTGATGGCGTTGGAGATCGCGCCGGAGATGAGATAGTCCGACATCTGCTCGGCGACCTGCAGCGCGACGTTCTCCTGCGCTTCCGTGGTGGAGGCGCCCAGATGCGGCGTGCAGATCACGTTGGGATGGCCGAACAGCACGTTGGTATTCGCGGGTTCTTCCACGAACACGTCGAAGGCGGCACCAGCGATGTGCTTGGCGTTGAGCGCATCGACCACGGCCTGCTCGTCGACGAGACCGCCGCGGGCGCAGTTGATCAAGCGCACGCCCTTCTTCATCTTCGCGATCGCAGCCGCATCGATGATGTTCTTCGTCTTCTCGGTCAGCGGGGTGTGAAGCGTGATGAAATCGGCGCGCTTGAGCAGGTCATCGAGCTCGACCTTCTCGACGCCGATGTCCTTGGCGCGCTCCGGCGACAGGAACGGATCGAACGCGATCACCTTCATGCGCAGGCCGAGCGCGCGGTCGGCGACGATCGAGCCGATGTTGCCGCAACCGATGACGCCGAGCACCTTGCCGGTGATCTCGACGCCCATGAAGCGGTTCTTCTCCCACTTGCCCGCCTGGGTCGAGGCGTCGGCCTGCGGGATCTCGCGGGCGAGCGCCAGCATGAGCGTAATCGCGTGCTCGGCGGTCGTGATCGAATTGCCGAACGGGGTGTTCATCACGATGATGCCCTTGGCGGTCGCCGCGGGAATCTCGACATTGTCGACGCCGATGCCGGCGCGGCCGATCACCTTGAGGTTGGTGGCCTTCTCCAGGATCTTGGCGGTCACCTTGGTTGCGGAGCGGATCGCAAGGCCATCGTAATTGCCGATGATCTCGGCGAGCTTGTCCTTGTCCTTGCCGAGATTGGGCTGGAAGTCGACCTCGACGCCGCGGTCTTTGAAGATCTGCACGGCAGCGGGCGAGAGAGCGTCGGAAATGAGAACTTTGGGTTTGGTCATGGGGATGATCCGTGGTGCGGGCTGCATTTACGGAACGTCGCCCGCGGACTTAATCCGCGGGTCCGTCTCTCCTGGGAGATGGATGGCCGGGTCAAGCCCGGCCATGACGAATGAGATGGAACGCGTTAAGCCGCCTTGGCGAGCTGCGCCTTGGTCTCGGCAAAGGCCCAGTCGATCCACTGCGTCAGCAGCTCGACGTCTTTGGCTTCGACCGTGGCGCCGCACCAGATGCGCAGGCCTGCCGGCGCATCGCGGTAATAGGCGAAGTCGTAGCCGGCGCCTTCCCTCTCGACGAGGGCAACCAGCTTCTTGGAGAACTCGGCCTGCGCGTCGTCGGAAAGCGAGGTGATCGCTGGATCGGTGAATTTCAGGCACACCGAGGTATTGGAGCGGATCGCGGCATCTTTGGCCAGGAAGTCGATCCAGGGCGTCTTCGCCTTCCAGTCGGCCAGCACCTTGGTGTTGGCGTCGGCGCGCGCGATCAGCGCCTTGAGGCCGCCGATCGACTTGGCCCAGTTCAGCGCATCGAGATAGTCCTCGACGCAGAGCATCGACGGCGTGTTGATGGTCTCGCCGACGAAGATGCCTTCGTTGATCTTGCCGCCCTTGGTCATGCGGAAAATCTTCGGCAGCGGCCATGCCGGCTTGTAGGTCTCCAGCCGCTCCACCGCGCGGGGCGACAGGATCAGCATGCCGTGCGCGGCTTCACCGCCGAGCGCCTTCTGCCAGGAGAAGGTGACGACATCGAGCTTGGCCCAGTCGAGCGGTTGCGCGAACGCAGCGGAGGTCGCGTCGCAAATGGTCAGGCCTTCGCGGGTCGCGCTGATCCAGTCAGCGTTCGGCACGCGCACGCCTGACGTGGTGCCGTTCCAGGTGAAGACGACGTCGCTCTTGGGGTCGACCTTCGAGAGGTCGGGAATCTCACCGTAAGCTGCGTTGAGCTTGGTGACGTCCTTGAGCTTCAATTCCTTGACGATGTCGCTGACCCAGCCCTCGCCGAAGGATTCCCAGGCGAGCGTGGTGACGGGCCGCGCGCCGAGCAGCGACCAGAGTGCCATCTCGACGGCGCCGGTATCGGAGGCCGGCACGATGCCGATGCGATAATCGGCGGGCACTTCAAGCACTTCGCGCGTCAGATCGATCGCGAGCTTGAGCTTGGTCTTGCCGACCTTCGCGCGATGCGAACGGCCGAGCGCTGCGTCTTTGAGATTTTGGGCGTTCCAGCCGGGGCGCTTGGCGCAGGGGCCGGAGGAGAAATGCGGCACGGTCGGCCGCGAAGCGGGCTTCGCTACAGTCATGATCTACCCTTCCAGATAGTAAGCCTCCCGTTGGGGGGAGGTGTCCCGCCGCGGCTGATACGGGAATCGGGTAGACCAGTCAAGAAACTTCCGGCGGCTCACGGCGGAGTGCAGGTAATTCCGGCGCGATATCCGGGCTTTCCACCGTGGTGAGCGCGTTCAGCAAGTCCGTGGCTTCGCTGATCAATTGCGCGGCGCGGCGGCGGCTACCGACTTTCAAAATGCACTTGTCGTTAGCCTGCACGACATAATCGTTGCCGACCTTGATTATCGAATAGCTTGTCATCGAAATCCCCGAACCGCCCGAGCCGGGTGTCTGACGCTGCGTAGCACCGTTCGTTCCTGGTTCCACATGAAGGTGGAACGGGTAGTTTATCAGCTCTTAAGATGAACGAATGCGCGATCCGAATTTGCTGATTGCGCAACGACCCCGCCGCGCTGCCTCAAAAGCGGACAGTCATGCCGACGTGACTCGCTGTGAATCCGAGACGCTTGTAAAAGCGCTGCGCATCCGTTCTCGTCTGATGCGTCAGCAGTTCGACGAGGTTGCAGCCGCGCGACTTTGCTTCCGCCACCGCCCATTGCACCAATCGTTCGCCGATGCCGCGGCTGCGACAATCAGAGGCAACGCGGACATCCTCGAGCAGACCGCGAATGCCGCCTTGCGAGCTGATGCCTGCGAGCACCGCCAGCTGCAGGCAGCCGACCACCCTGCCCTCGCTCTCGGCAACCACGAGCGTGAGATTGGAATCGCGCTCGACCCGTTCGAACGCCTGGTAATAGGCCGCAGGTAACGGATCCTCGAGGCGCTCGCGCCCGCGCCCGAGATGATCGTCGGCGAGCATCGCCACGATCGCCGGCACGTCCTCACGGCGCGCGCGACGGATGGAAACAGATTCGACGTTCATTCGTAGACTCCAGACTCAGCGCGCCGGCGCCAGACCGAGAAGGACCTCGGTTTCGCCGATCCAGCGGCGAACGACCGGATAACGGCTGAGATCGAAGCCGCCTTCATGCGCAACGCGGGTATAGGCGAGTAGCGAGACGTCGGCGAGCGAAACCGTCTCGCCTGCCAAGAAGCGGCTGGTGGCAAGATGCTGCTCCAAGCGGTCGAGCGCCGCATAGCCGCGCTTGACCTTGTCGGGATCGAGTTCGGAGGCATCCTTGCCGAGATAGACCAGCTGGAAGCGGCACACCGCGATATAGGGCTCGTGGCTGTATTGTTCCCAGAACAGCCATTCATCCATCTTGGCGGCGGCAAAGGCGTCGTGCGGGATCAGCGCGCTGTCACGGGCGAGATAGCGGATGATGGCGTTGGACTGCGCCAGCGTGCGGCCGTCGTCGAAAGCAATTGTCGGCACCTGGCCGGCGCCGTTCATCTTTAGAAATTGCGGCGTGCGCGTCTCGCCTTTGCGCGTGTCGATCTCGATCCAGCGATAGGGCAATGCGAGATGATCGCAGACCCACTTCACCTTCAAGCAGTTACCCGAATTGCTGTCGCCGTAAATCTGCATCGCTGTCGCCCCATGCGGGGCGACAGAGCATCAGGACGGGGCGAAACTGTCAACCGCGATGCAGCGAAGCGGCGTCAGAACTTATAGCCGAGCCCGACGCGCGCATTGTTGAGCGTCACCGAGGTGTTCATCACAGGCGAGAATCTGACATATTCATATTCGACACGGGCGAACAGACCGTCCCAGATGCAATACTCGACGCCGAGACCTGCGGTCCAGCCCACTGCAAAGGCATTGGTCCGATGCTGGCTCTGCGTCTGAGACTGCGCCGGAACGGCGTTCGGTCCGTTGGTCACGATCGTCGTGACGCCCCCGAACGTGTTCGTCGTCACCTGGGTCAACGACACGTCGCTTGTCACGGTGCGCGATACGTCCATACGACCCACGGCAGCGCCGGCGAACGCATATGGCATGAAATCGCCGCCATCCCAGCCCACGCGGCCGCGGAGCGAAATCATGTCCTTGACCTGTGCCGCGGCGGTACCGGTCAACTTTACGTTCCAATGATCAGTCACGTTGTCGGGGTGAACGTCCCCGGCGGGATTGATGATGTCGAGTTGGTTGGAGCCGCTGGTCTGCGTGTAGAGATTGTTGAAATAACTATAGGTGCCCTCGAGACCGAGAATGGCGTCGTACCATTGCCAGTTGCGGCCGACGAAGGCGCCAAAATTCGTGCTCTGCGTGGTGGTCTTGTTCATGAGCGACCAACTTGCCGTCGGCTGCTGGAGCACGCTGTCACGAAAGATGAAGTTGGTCAGACCGACCACGCTCTGGCTGAAGTCGGTCGTATCGGTCGTGTATCCGCCATGGACGCCGAAATAGGCGCCATCCCAATTGTGGGCTGTCTTGGACAGACCGTCGGTGAAGCCGCCGCGCAGGACGGGCAGATCCGGCATGTCGGCCGCGTGTGCGGCGGACATCGATCCGAACACCGCCGCCACCAACCAAAGCCTACGCATTGCAACGCTCCATCGAGACTCGAACTGTCGCGCTGATCATGGCTCGTTAACCTTAACCAATGGTTGCGTCTGACGTTTTCGTCGCCGCTCGCCATGAAAAATATGCAAAGCAAAACGGCGCGGGATGATCCCGCGCCGTTAAGAGAGGTTAAGCGATGAGGCTGCCGATCAGCCCTTGGTGACGAGCGGCGGCGGCGGCATGTAGGCCGGCGGGCTGTCGAGATTCCAGCGCACGCCGAGCTTCACGTCGTGCGAGGTGATGTCCTTGACCTTGAACGGATGGCCGCCACCAGAGCCGTCGAATGCATAGGCGGGACCGGTGATGCCATCGCCCAGGTTGACATAGCTGTAGGCGAGTTCGAGCGTCAGATTCGGGTTGACCTTGTAAGCCAATCCCGTGTGCAGCGCCCAGGCGAAGTTCCACTGCGAGGCGGTCGAAGCGGAGTAGAAACTTGCGACGGGAGGTCCGCCTACGGAGGGCGTGAATGTCGGTGCTGGGCCGACATGCGCGTTATTCAGGCCACTGTCGGTGAAGTTCGAGATGGTGACTCGCGAGGCGCCGACGCCAGCGCCGATGAACGGCGTCACGCACCACCAAGTCCCGAGATCGACATATGCGTTCGCCAAGAACAACCATTCAGACTTGCTACCACCGTAGTTGTCGGAGCCGCTGGCGATCAGACCACCGCCGACGGGAAAGGTCGCGAGGTCGAGCCCGTGGAGATTGGTTCGGCCACGATATTGGCCCGTGACATCAGCGCGGAACCAGTTGTTGACGCGGTAGCCAACGCCAACGTCGAAGATGCCGCCTGTGTCAAAACCGTTGGTCTGGCTGAAGGTGACATTATTGGCGTAGAGAGCGTCGTTGGTGCTGCGGATGCTCTTCGCGCTCTGATTGCTGAAGCCGATGTCGCCGCGCAGATACCAGCCGCCGAAGTCAGCGGGCGGGGCCGGCGGCGCGTACATGGGAGGCGGAGCCGCGATCGGCATATCGGCGGCGAATGCCATCGACGAGATCAGTGACGCCGCTCCCGCGGCAAGGAGAGACTTAACGCTACGCATTGGCTTCGTCCTTATGGCCGGTGAGGCAAAATACGAGCGCCTCACGTTCTGGAAACTCACGAGCCGGACGATGGCAGCAAATGCTTAAGCGCCACTTAACCCTAATTTTTAAGGTTGATTTTTTCTCACCCCACACGCGGACGCGGCGCAAGCGTTGCAAAAATGCGGCAGTGCGCGCGCCGCAATTCCTAACGATGTGTGAAGCTGCAGGGCAGCGAAAGAAGGTTTGTTAACGCACGTGCCGCGGCAGCTTGGGCAGGAACACCGCAAGCAGCCCGATCGCCGGCAGATAGGCGCAGACCTGGTAGACGAACTCGATCGAGGTGTGGTCGGCGAGCTTGCCAAGCACTGCGGCGCCAAGGCCGCCGATGCCGAAGGCGACACCGAAGAACACGCCCGAGATCATGCCGAAGCGATGCGGCACCAGCTCCTGCGCGAACACGATGATCGACGAGGTCGTCGAGGAGATGATCAAGCCGATGATCACCGAGAGCACCGCGCTGGCATAGAGCCCGGCAAAGGGCAGCGCCAGCGTGAACGGCAGCGCGCCGAGGATCGAGATCCAGATCACGATCTTGCGGCCGAAGCGGTCTCCGAGCGGTCCGCCGAAGAACGCGCCGACCGCGTTCGCGGCGAGAAAGATGAAGAGATAGATCTGCGCGGCCTGCGTCGACACGCCGAAGCGGTCGATCAGGTAGAAGATGTAGTAGCTCGACAGGCTCGAGACGTAGAGCTGTTTCGAGAACAACAGCGCCACCAGCACGAGCAGCGCGATCGCGACGCGGCGCGAGCTCGGCGCGTCGGGATGGGCCTGAACCGCCGCGGTCTTCTTCGCCTTGATCTGCGGCGCGTACCAGCGGCCGATGCGCCAGAGGATGACGATCGCAAGGCCCGCGATCGAGGAGAACCAGGCAATGCTGCCCTGCCCGAACGGCACGACGATGAGCGCGGCCAGCACCGGCCCCATCGAGGTGCCGAAACTGCCGCCGAGCTGGAACACCGATTGCGCAAAGCCGTAGCGGCCGCCGGAGGCAAGCCGCGCGATGCGTGCCGATTCGGGGTGAAATACCGCCGAGCCGAGTCCGACCAGCGCCGCCGCAATCAGGATGACGAGATATTGCTGCGCGATGCTGAGCAGCAAGAGGCCGAAGAAGGTCGAGGCCATGCCGATGGCCAGCGAATAAGGCTGCGCCTTCTTGTCGGTGTAGTGCCCGACCACCGGCTGGAGCAGCGAGGCCGTGAATTGGAAGGCCAGCGTGATCATGCCGATCTGCGCGAAGTCGAGGGCGTAGGTGTCCTTCAGGATCGGATACACCGAGGCGATCAGCGACTGCATGGTGTCGTTGAGGAAGTGCGAGAAGCTGATGCCGGCGAGCACGATGTAGGCCGGGCCCGCAGCTGACTTGGCGACGGGCGTAACGCCGCCGACGACGACCGGCTCGGTCAGCGTTTCCTCTGAGACGACGACTGGCTTGTTCAATGCAGCAATCCCGGCGCGGCAGATTGCCGCGATCTCAGGGGTACGATGGGAGCGGCGACCAAACCAGCGCCAATCGCAAATGGCTGGGATGCGCGGGTCACCTCTCCCGAAGGGAGAGGTCGGATCGCATCGCAAGATGCGATCCGGGTGAGGGGTTACGGTCTCACCGAGCGCCGCGGCCCCTCACCCGGATCGCTTCGCGATCCGACCTCTCCCCGCTGGGAAGAGGTGAAGGACCGCGTCTGCGGAAGCAGATTCGCAGGGTGGGCAAAGGCGCGCTTGCGCCGTGCCCACAAGCTGTTCTTCACCGCGACACAAGCGTGGGCACGCTTCGCTTTGCCCACCCTACGGTACTGTGCTTGGAGAGCTCACACCGCGGCCTGGCCCAGCGCCGAGACGATGGTATCGACGACGTCCTCGACCAGGATGCGGTCCTCGCCCTCACCCATGACGCGGATCACGGGCTCGGTGCCGGAGGAGCGGATCAAGAGGCGGCCGTGGCCGTTGAGCCGCTTCTCTCCGTCGGAAATCGCCGACTTCACGTCGGAATGGTCGAGCGGCTTGCCGCCCTTGTGACGAACGTTCTTGAGGATCTGCGGCAGCGGATCGAAGCGATGGCAGACTTCCGACACTGGACGCCGCAGCTTCTGCACCACGGCGAGCACCTGCAACGCGGCAACGAAGCCGTCGCCTGTCGTGGCGTAGTCGGACAGGATGATGTGGCCGGACTGCTCGCCGCCGAGATTGTAGCCGCCGTTCAGCATCTGCTCGAGCACGTAGCGATCGCCGACCGGCGTGCGCACGAGATCGAGGCCCTGCCCCTTCAGGAAGCGCTCGAGCCCGAGGTTCGACATCACGGTGGCGACGATGCCCGGACGCGACAGCCGCCCGTCTTCCTTCCAGCTCTGCGCGATCACCGCCAGCAGTTGGTCGCCGTCGACGACGTGGCCGCGCTCGTCGACCAGGATGACGCGATCGGCATCGCCATCCAGCGCAATGCCGATGTCGGCGCGCATCTCGCGCACCTTCTTGGACAGCGCTTCCGGCGAGGTCGAGCCGCAATCCTTGTTGATGTTGAAGCCGTCGGGCTCGACGCCGATCGGCACCACGTCGGCGCCCAATTCCCACAGCGCTTCCGGCACCACCTTGTAGGCGGCGCCATTGGCGCAATCGATCACGACACGAAGTCCGTCGAGCGAGAGATCGCGCGGCAGCGTGCGCTTGGCGAATTCGATGTAGCGGTCATGCACGCCGTCGATACGGCGGGCGCGGCCCAGGCTCGCACTCTGTGCGAGCCTCTTCTCGATAGGCTCGTCGAGCAGCTGCTCGATCTGCTTCTCGACGTCGTCGGAGAGCTTGAAGCCCTGCGGGCCGAACAGCTTGATGCCGTTGTCCTCGAACAGATTGTGCGAGGCCGAGATCATGACGCCGAGATCGGCGCGCATCGACTTGGTCAGCATCGCCACAGCCGGCGTCGGCATCGGACCGACCAGCAGCACGTCCATGCCGACCGAGGTGAAGCCCGCGACCATCGCGTATTCGATCATGTAGCCTGACAGCCGCGTGTCCTTGCCGATCACGACCCGGTGGCGGTGCTCACCGCGCTGGAACGCAAGGCCCGCGGCCTGGCCGACCTTGAGCGCGAGCTCCGGCGTGATCAGTCCGTTGGCGCGGCCCCGGATCCCGTCCGTCCCGAAATATTTGCGGCTCATATCGTCCCCCAGGCAACAACCAGGGATCCCCAACACAACCTGCGGATGCCCTGACGGGGCCCGCATCCCCTGATTTGCTGAGGATTGTTATAAAGCCATTGCGGCTAAGTTGGCTTCAAAAAAAATGATGAATCGTTACGGAACCTGGGTGGAGGCCGACACCGTAACGCATTGTTAACACTCTGCTTCCGGGCGCGATCCCGGAAAGCGGAGGGAACCGGCCCTAATCCGAACGCTTCACATGGTTGTCGCCGAGGGTCGGTGCCGGCTGGGTGACGTTGACGGGATCTGAACCCGGGAACGTCTCTTCCAGGCCCTCCTCCAGCGCGTCGTCGAGGGCCTGCTTCTCCTTGATCTCGTCAGGCGAAGGTCCGGCGTGCGGCTTGGTCATGGCGTGCCTCCCGCAAACGATTTGGCTGCGCATCCAACCATGCTAGATGACCCTTGAATCTTCCGATGCAAGACTTCCGATCTGAGATGGGGCCGGGGAACGTTCATGAAGCATATCACCTGTATCGATGATCTTCGCGCGCTGCATAAGCGCCGCGTACCGAAGGCATTCTTCGATTATTGCGACCGCGGCTCCTATGCCGAGGAAACGCTGCGCGCCAACCGCGAGGACATGCAGCAAATCAAGTTCCGCCAGCGCATCCTGGTCGACGTTTCCAAGCGCGACACCTCGACCACGATTCTCGGCGAGCCATCGACGATGCCGCTGATCCTGGCGCCGGTCGGCCTGCTCGGCATGCAGCATGGCGACGGCGAGATTCACGCCTGCCGCGCGGCCCAGGCCGCCGGCATCCCGTTCACGCAATCCACCATGTCGATCTGCTCGATCGAGGATATCGCGGCCGCCGTCGACAAGCCGTTCTGGTTCCAGCTCTACGTGATGAAGGACCGCGGCTTCATCAAGGATCTGATCCAGCGCGCCATCGCCGCCAAGTGCAGCGCGCTGGTGCTGACCGTCGACCTGCAGGTGATCGGCCAGCGCCATGCCGACATCAAGAACGGCATGACGGTGCCGCCGGAATGGTCGCTGTCGAAGCTGCTGGATTTCGCCAGCAAGCCCGCCTGGGTCTCCGGCGTGCTGCAAGGCAAGCGCCGCACCTTCGGCAACATCGCCGGCCACGTGAAGAACACCGAGGACCTCAACCGCCTCGCCGAATGGACCGCCTCGCAGTTCGACACTTCGCTGAACTGGAAGGATGTCGAGTGGGTCCGCAGCATCTGGCCGGGCAAGCTCGTCATCAAGGGCATTCTCGACGTCGAGGATGCCGAGGAAGCGGCCAAGACCGGCGCGCAGGCGCTGGTCGTCTCCAACCATGGCGGCCGTCAGCTCGACGGCGCGCCGTCCTCGATCGAGGTGCTGCCAGAGATCGCCGACGCGGTCGGTGACAGGATGGAGATCATGTTCGACGGCGGCATCCGCTCCGGCCAGGACGTGATGCGCGCGCTCGCGCTCGGCGCAAAGTCCTGCATGATCGGCCGCGCTTACGCCTATGGCCTGGGTGCCGGCGGCCAGGCCGGCGTCGCCAAGGCGATCGATATCATCCAGAAAGAGCTGCTGACGACCATGGGCCTGTGCGGCGTCAACCGGATCGACGAGATCGACGATCATATCATCGCCGAGGCGCCGTAACGATACAGGCGCCGTAGGGTGGGTTAGCTCCGCGGCTGCGCGAAGCGCAGTCCGTCGAGCGTAACCCACCAACTTCGATCGGCATTTGCGGAAGCGTGGTGGGTTACGGCTTCGCCTAACCCACCCTACAATTCCAACGGCTCACATCGGCGGTGTCAGGCCGTCACGGCCGACGCTGATGCGATTGGTTTCGAACGATCCGTCGGGCAATTGCTTCATGAAGGCGATGACCTTGGCGCCGGCCTTCAGCTCCGACTTGTCGGCGGGAACGAAGGTCACGACCGGTGTCATGTCGGAGACGAACACTTTCTTCTCGCCGTCCTTGTACTTCACCCGCAGCGTATGACCGTCATTGCCGACCACGCTCTCCGACACCGTGGCATTGGTCATGCTGGAATTGGGCTTGAGATCATAGGGCCGCGAGCCTTCGCCGGTGCCGCGCATGCTCTCCGGAAACACGTGCACCTCGACGGCGTTGTCGCGGCCATCGGGTCCCGGCACGGTGGTCGCGCCGACGAAGGAGCCGACCTTGATGTCGGCGAGCGAGATCTTGGTGACGCCGGCGACCCTGACGTCCGCTGCGATGTGAAGCTTGACGTCCTCACCGCTGCGCGACTTGACCTGCATCGTGTCGCCATCGACGCTTTCGATCGTGCCGCGCACGCGGGTCGGCACCGGCGCCTTTTGCGCGACGGCAGCAAAGGTGGAAGCAGCCACCATCGCAACAGCGATGAGCGGGCGCGTGAAATTGGCACGTTGGATCGTCATTGATGTCTCCGATTGTCCCCACGGGGGTAGAACGCCGGAGACCGCGCACTATTCTCTCAAGTCTTCGTGAGATCGGCCTCGACCAGCGCGCGCAGCTCGGCGGTCACCTCGGGCCTCTGGCCGAACCACAGCTCGAAGCCGCGCACGGCCTGATACAGGAGCATGCCGAGCCCATCGGCTGTCTTCAGCCCGCGGGCCCCGGCCGCCGCAAGCAGCGGCGTCACGAGGGGAACATAGACGAGGTCGGCCACGACGGCCTCTTGCGGCAGCCGCGTCACCTCGACATCGAGCGCTCCCTGGCCGTGCATGCCGAGCGAGGTCGTGTTCACGAGAAGTCTTGCCCGCGGCAGGACGTCGTTGACGGCGTCCCAGGGCAGTGTCTGCACGTTCGGCCCGAACTGCGTCGCCAGCGCCTCGGCTCGCGCCAAGGTGCGATTGGCAAGATGGACGCGGCCAAAGCCGCGTTCGAGCAGGCCGAATACGACCGCGCGCGAGGCGCCGCCGGCTCCCAGCACCAGCGCCTCCCCGGCCTCGTCCCAGCCGGGCGCGCTGGCGTCGAGATTACCGAGAAAGCCCTCCACGTCGGTATTGGTGGAGCGCAGCTCGCCATCGGCGAGCCACAGCGTGTTGGCGGCGCCCACCGCCTTGGCACGCGCATCCGGCGTGGAGAGCGCCAGCACGGCTTCCTTGTGCGGGATGGTGACGTTGGCGCCGACGAAGCCGCGCAGCGACAGCCGCAGCACGAAATCGCGCAGGTCCTCGGGCGGGACCGCCTCGATGACATAGCCGCCTTCGATGCCTAGCGTGCGCAGCCAATAATGATGGATCAGCGGCGAGCGCGAATGCGCGGCCGGCCATCCGATCAAGCAGGCGGCGGGAGTTTTCGGCGCGCTCATCTGTCCCTCGGTGCGTTTCCAAGGCGATCCATTTCGCGTCCTGCCGCTCCTGTCAAGCAGGCCGGGCTACACCGCGGAAACGGTCGCGCCGGGGGCTGCCTTGATGTCCGCGACGGCGCGCTCGATGGTCTGGCGATAGCGCGCGCGTCGCGGGCCCACGCCATGCGTCAGCAATGCGCGGCGAACCGCGGGCGAGGCGCCGGTGATGAACAGCCGGATGCCCTGGCGCTGGGCCTTGGCGGCGACGCGCCCCAGCACGTTCGCCGCGGTGGAATCCAGGAACGGCACCGCCGCGAAGTCGACCACAAGCGCCTTGCGCTTGTCGTCGACGCCGTCCAGCACGCCGCCGATGACCGAGGCGGCGCCGAAGAAGAACGCGCCGGTGATGCGGTAGACCAGCACGTCGCGATCGACCGCAAGGGTGGAATCGTAAGGAACGCGTTCGCCATTGGCGTCGTCAGCACGATCGTCGGCGACCAGGGGCGTGCGTTCCTCGATGCCCGTCATCTCCGCCATGCGGTGGATGAACAGCACCGCACCAAGCGCGAAGCCGACCAGGATGCCTTCGGTGAGGTCGCGGAAGACGGTGAGCAGGAAGGTTGCGAGCAGCACGACGGCATCGCCCCAGGACGAGCGCAGGAGCGTCGCGAATTCGTGCTTCTCCGCCATGGTCCAGGACACCACGACCAGCACGGCGGCGAGCGCGGCGAGCGGGACGTAACTTGCGAGCGGTGCGGCGACCAGCATGAACAACAGCAGGAAGATGGAGTGCAGTATGCCCGCCAACGGCCCGCGGCCGCCGGCGCGGATGTTGGTCGCGGTGCGCGCGATCAGGCCGGTGACGCAGATGCCGCCGAACAGCGCCGAGCCGATATTGGCTGCGCCTTGCGCCACCAGCTCGCAATTAGAGCGGTGACGGCGCCCGGTCATGCCGTCGGCCACCACCGCCGACAGCAGCGATTCGATGGCCGCGAGCAGCGCGAAGGAGATCGCATCCGGCAGCACCGCCTTCGCCTTTTCGAACGAGAACGCCGGCAGCACCGGCGACGGCAGTTCGCGCGGGATGCCGCCGAAGCGGCTGCCGACGGTCTCGATCGGCAGCGACAGCACCACGGTTGCGACCGCCGCGAGCACGACTGCGATCAGGATGCCGGGCCAGGACGGCCGCCAGATCCGTAGAGCTGCGATGATGGCAATGCTGACCAGCGCGACCGCGACGGCGGAGGGATTGATCGTGTTGAAGCCCCCCGCGAGCGCAACGAGCTTCGGCACGAACTCGCTCGGCTCCTTCCCCGCCAGCGTGATGCCTGAGAGATCGCGGAGCTGGCTCGCAAAAATGATCACGGCAATGCCGGCGGTGAAGCCGACGGTCACCGGATAGGGAATGAACTTGATGTAGGTGCCGATGCGGAGCAGACCCGCGGCGATCAGCATCAGACCTGCCATCAGGGTGGCGAGAATGACGCCGTCGACGCCGTGCCGCTCCGCCGTCACCGCGACCAGCACGATGAAGGCACCTGCGGGGCCGCCGATCTGGAAGCGGCTGCCGCCGAGCAGCGAGGCGATGAAGCCGCCGACAACCGCGGTGTAGAGGCCGCGATCCGGCGTCACGCCTGAGGCGATCGCGATTGCCATCGACAGCGGAAGCGCGACGATGGCAACCGTGAGGCCCGCGAAGACATCGGCGCGGAAATCCGCAAGGCCATAGCCTTCGCGCCAGACGGTAACGAGTTTCGGCAAATACAATTCGGCAAAGCTCGGCCGGCGCAGCTGGTGCAGTCCGCTTGCTTGATCGCTTGTGATGCTCATGATCCGACAATGCTCCGGCGCATCGTGCAGCACGCGCGTGCGACGGTGCGTTAGTTCAGACTGTTCTCGCGCATGATCATCGCAGGATCACGCTCCCACCCGACGCGGCGGCCCCGGCTCTTTCAGGCGGACGCCGCGCCCGCCGCTGTCGCTGCGGACCTGTTCGCCGATCAGCTCGACGCCGGCCCGATCGAACGCCTCGACCACCCTCGTCAAGGTCTCGACCACGCCGCGCACATTGCCAGTCGAGGCCTCCATCCGCTGGATGGTGGGTAACGACACCCCGGCGAGCTCGGCCAGGGTTTTCTGGTCAATGCCGAGCAGCGCGCGGGCTGCCCGCATCTGGAACGACGTGATCACCTCAGCCTCATACGCCAGATCTTATAAGTGATCTTTCATGCAGCTACAATGATGTAAAATACATCATTTAAAGACGAATGCAAGTGCCTGCTGCCGACTTCAATCGTCACGCAACGGCGCCGGCTCCGTCATCCTGAGGTGCGAGGCCGGCGATGCGAATGCATCGCTGGGGACGCGCTGCGTCCCATCGCTCGCACCTCAGGATGACGGAGTAAAGGCTTCGCTACGTTCGCAATGACGCGTGGAGAGAAGCGCCGCACTCGTGGATGTAGCCCCCCGCCGCACCCTCTCCCCGGGAAGATCGGGGGAGGGTGTGACAGGGTGCACCTTCTTTTACCGCGCTCCTAGCCGATCACGCCGCGTGCTGATGGGCGGCGATGATCTGATCGGCGGCGCGGCCCGTGACTTCAGCCATGTGGTCGAACCGGCGCGTGAAGCTGCCGGCGCCTGCCGTGGCCGAACGCAGCTCGACGATCAGCTCGCCGATCTCGGCTTCCGGCATCATCGCCCGCACGCAGTCCCAGCCGCTCCAGCCGTCGCGGGTGTCGAAGCCGAGGATCTGGCCGCGCCGTGCCGACAGGATCGCGTTGATCTTGGCGGTGGCATCGGTCGGACAGACGATCTCGACCATGTGGATCGGCTCCAGCAGCACCGACTGGCATTGCGGCAAGCCTTCGCTGAGCCCGATCCGCGCCGCCGTGCGGAAGGCGAGGTCGGAGGAATCGACACTGTGATAGGAGCCGTCGGTCAGCGTCACCTCCACGTCGGTCACGGGAAAGCCGAGCGGGCCGCGCGCGAGCCCGTCGACGACGCCCTCTTCCACCGCGCCGATATAGTTGCGCGGCACCGCGCCGCCGACGACCTTTTCGGCGAACCTGAAACCTTCACCGCGCGGCAGCGGCCTGATGTCGAGCACGACATCGCCGAACTGGCCGTGACCGCCGGATTGCTTCTTGTGGCGGCCGCGCTGGACAATCGGCTTGCGGATGGTCTCCTGGTAGCCGATCGCGGGCGGATGCGAGGCAATCTTGACGCCGAAGCGGTCGCGCAACCGTTCGCTGGCGACGCGCAAATGCATCTCGCCCTGCCCCCATAGCACGGTGTCGTGAGTCTGAGCGTTCTGCACGACGACGAGCGAGGGATCCTCCTCGTGCAGCCGCATCAAGGCCTGGCCGAGCTTGACGTCGTCCTTGCGGTCGGTAGCCGCAACCGACATTGCGAGTACCGGCGGGGTCGGCTCGAGAGCTGCAAGGGCAGCAGGCGCGGTCTTGCCGCTCGAAACGGTGTCGCCGGTCTTGACCGGATCGAGCTTGGCAAGCGCAACGGTGTCGCCGGCTTCGGCCGAGGCACGCTTGCTATCGTACGCACCGCTGACGGCGAGGATGCCGGAGATGCGGCTCGTTCCGCCGGAGGAGGATTGCAGCGTGGCCCCATCCTCGAGATGGCCGGCAAGCAGCCGCGTCAGCGACAGCTTGCCGCCGTGCTGCGAATGCAGCGTCTTGAAGACGAAGCCGAGCGCCTCCTTCGTGGAGGGCGCGCCGAGACGTTTTGCAGTCTCGGCGATGCCGGGCGCCTCGTGGCGCAGCGCCTTCATCAGGCGCAGCACGCCGTTTTCGCGCGCGGCAGAGCCCAGCAGCACCGGGCAGATCACCCCCTCGCGCAATTCGCGGGCGAGGTCGTCGAACACGGCATCGCGCGGCGGCTGGATGTCCTCGAGCAATTGCTCCATCAGCGCATCGTCGTGATCGGCGAGCTTCTCCAGCATCGAGAAGCGGGCTTCCTTCTCGCGATCGAGATCGCCGCCTTCGAGCGCGATCACTTCGGAGGCCTTGTGCTCGCGATAGACGAAGGCGCGCTCGAGCGCGAGATCGACGAAGCCCTCGATCAGTTCGCCCTTCCAGATCGGAATTTGGCGCAGCACCAGCGGCACGCGCGAGGCGGGCTGGAGCATCGCGAGCGTCTCGCGAATGCGGTTGTTGGCGCGGTCGATCTTGTTGAGAAACAGGAAGCGCGGGATCTGCAGCTCCTCCAGCTCGCGCAGGATGATCTGAAGCTGCGGCAGCTTCTTCTCGTCGGCCTCGCAGACCACGATCGCGGCATCGACCGCGGGCAGCGCGGCGCGCATGTCGTGGGCGAACTCAACGGAACCGGGACAATCGAGGAAGGTGTAGCTGTCGCCCATGAAGCTCGTGGTGGCGGCAGTCAGGCCAACGGTCATCTTGTGATGACGGGCCTCAGGCGTGGCGTCGCCAACGGAAGTTCCGGCATCGACGCTGCCGGCGCGCGGAATTGCGCCCGTCCGCGCCAGGATTGCTTCGAGAAGCGTGGTTTTACCTGATTGGAAAGGGCCCACCAGCGCGATGCACCGTGGACCTCGGGGACTTCTGACGTCTTGTCCCATTTCGCCGCCTCCTTCTTGTGGAGCTCGGCCCATGATTGGGTCGGCAAACGCAGATGCTCTGCCCGTACCCGAGATTTGGCAAGCATCAAACGTCGCTGCGGTGCGTCGTCAGTTAGATGAAGTCTTATAGTGCCTGATGCGATCAGGTCGGGCCATGGCCCGGTGGTGTTCCACCTCTCCCCACCGGGGAGAGGTGTCGAGAGAGCCTCGTCCGTCGTACGTCAACGGCCCGGACGCAGTTCCAGGCTCTCGAGACCGGCGGCCACGTTGAGGCCGACCTGGCCCTGCACGCTGAGCGGCTGAAGCGCGATCGAATTGTTGGAGCCGCCGACCAGCACGTTGCCCCCCAAGCCGACGCCGACCGAGGCGCTTCCTTGCGCGCCTGCGTAGTTGCCGGAGAGATCGCCAGGGCCGAGCCGGTCGACCGGCGCGAACACGCCCCAGGCGAGCGTGGTTTCCTGGGTGATGCCGATGTCGAGGCCCATTTTGCGAATCGTCGCGACGTATCGGTCTTCAGGCAGGCCGTCGGCGCGCAGCACGCAGCCGAGATTGGTCACCGATCCCACGATGAAGCCAACGCTGGCGCCGCCGCGGCATTCGAGCACGCCGACCCGGACCATCCGCTGCTGTTGCGCGCTGCCGCTTGCAACGGAGGCCACGAGGCTGGCGGCGGCAAGCCCGGCAAGGATGAGCGAACGGCGCATGAGAAATATCTCCGGCTTTGAATGTGAGGCGAGCGGGAAGGTGCGGCGCGTGCCGCACGACGTTCTATGCCACAAGACTCGTGGGCGTGCCAGATCGCGCTGACGTGAAACAAAAAAGGGCCCGCTCTGTGCGGGCCCTTTCATCTCCCATCGTTACTGCAGGCTTAGCGCAGATTGCCGCAGAAGCGCTGGATGCGCTTGCAGGCGTCTTCGAGGTCCGAAGTCTTGGTCGCGTAGGAGATGCGGAATGCCGGACCGAGGCCGAAGGCCGAACCCTGCACGACGGCAACGCCTTCGGTCTCGAGCAGCTCGGTGACGAACTGCTCGTCGTTGGAGATCACATTGCCCGACGGCGCCTTCTTGCCGATCGTGCCGGCACAGGACGGATAGACGTAGAACGCACCTTCGGGACGCGGACACTCGATGCCATTGGCCTGGTTGAGCATGGAGACGACCAGATCGCGACGCTCCTTGAACACCTTGTTGTTGGCCGGGATGAAGTCCTGCGGACCGTTCAGCGCCTCCACCGACGCCCACTGCGCGATCGAGCACGGGTTCGAGGTCGACTGCGACTGGATGGTCGACATCGCCTTGATCAGCTGCGCCGGACCACCGGCATAGCCGATGCGCCAGCCGGTCATGCAATAGGCCTTCGAGACGCCGTTCACGGTAAGCGTGCGGTCGTAGAGGCTGGGCTCGACCTGGGCGACCGTGGTGAACTGGAAATCATCATAGACGAGGTGCTCGTACATGTCGTCGGTCATCACCCAGACATGCGGATGCTTGACCAGCACGTCGGTGAGCGCCTTCAGCTCGGCCTTGGTGTAGGCGGCTCCCGTCGGGTTCGACGGCGAGCACAGGATGACCCATTTGGTCTTCGGCGTGATCGCGCGCTCGAGCGCCTCAGGCTGCAGCTTGAAACCGTGAGCTGCGGTGCAGACCACCGACACCGGTTCGCCGCCGGCGAGCGCCACCATTTCGGGATAGCTGACCCAGTACGGCGCGGGAATGATCACCTCGTCGCCCGGATTGATGGTCGCCATCAGCGCGTTGTAGAGCACCTGCTTGCCGCCGGTGCCGACGATGATCTGGTTCGGCTTGTAGGCGAGGCCGTTCTCGCGCTGAAACTTCGCGATGATGGCTTCCTTCAGTTCGGGGATGCCGTCGACCGCGGTGTACTTGGTCTTGCCGGCCTCGATGGCGCGGATCGCCGCCAGCTTGATGTTGGCGGGCGTATCGAAATCGGGCTCGCCGGCGCCGAGGCCGATGACGTTGCGGCCCGCCGCTTTCAGCGCCCGTGCTTTATCCGTGACCGCGATGGTCGCGGACGGCTTCACACGGTCGAGCGCAGCGGCAAGGAAGGACATCGTCATCTCCTGACAAGCGTCGTGAAGCCCTTGGCCTCACGACTCTGATTGTGGGAATGAACCCACCCTAAAACGTGTGCCGCTGCACCGCAAGAAACTTCGGCCCGATCGCGCAAAAGTTTGCAGATTTCGTGCGGCCAGAGGGTTCGATTTCCCGCAAATTTCCGCAACTGTGCCAGGGAAACCGCTCATATCCGGCAAGGCTTGTCCTCGGAGCAATTTTGCGTAGTGGCTCTCGCTGCGAAACCAGCACGCCGTCATGCCCGGGCTTGTCCCGCTGCGCGGCCAAAGCCGCTTCGGCGAGGCGACGGCCCGGGCATTCACGTTCCTTGTGCGGCAGGACGTGGATGGCCGGGTCAAGGCCGGCCATGACGATGTGGCGGCTTCGGCGCACTCTGCGCACGATCGCGCGAGGTGATGAGTCGGACATGCTGACGCAAGCGTGATCTGATTTGCAGCTTAGCTGCGAACACGATCTTCCACGGCGTTGCAGTGCAGTAGGGTTTTCGAGTTTTTCTATTGGTGAGCCCTTGCGGCGGATTCGCATCGGCATCATTGTTTAGCCGCGGTCCGGGGCAACAAGCACCGCACCTTCCCGTCCTTTCGGAATCGAACTCCCAGAATGTACAAGCTCTATTCGATGCAACGCTCGGGCAACAGCTACAAGGTCCGCCTTGCGCTGGCACTGTTGAACCAGCCTTACGAAGCGATCGAGGTGGACATTCTGCGCGGCGAGAGCCGCACGCCTGATTTCCTGACCAAGAACCCGTCGGGCCAGGTGCCGCTGCTCGAGGTCGGCGACAACCGCTATCTCGCCGAGTCCAACGCCATCCTCTGGTACGTCGCCGTCGGCACGCCGCTTGCGCCGGAGAACCGCATCGATCGCGCCGAGGCGCTGCAATGGATGTTCTTCGAGCAGCACGCGCTCGAGCCCAACATCGGCGCCGCCTATTTCTGGCTATCGCTGGTCAGGGGCGGCCGCGACCTGCAGACCCACGCGCTGGAGGACTGGATGGAGCGCGGCTATGGCGCGCTCCAGGTGATGGAGAACCATCTCAAGACCAACGCCTACTTCGCCGCCCGCCAGCTCACGGTCGCCGACATTGCGCTGTACGGCTACACCCACCTCGCCGACCGCTGCGACTTCGATCTCGAGCCCTTCCCGGCGATCCGGGATTGGCTGAAGCGCGTCGAGGCCGCGCCTGGCTTCGTGGCGATGGACTGGCGCCCCGCCGACATCGACGACCCCGCCAGCATCGCCGCCGGGGCGTAAAACCGGTGCAGCGTTAAGAAATAGCGGGCATAGCGTTAACCTTTGCCGCAATCCTGCCGTTTTCGGCGTGATCGCCGCCGCAATATTGCCAGTTGAAATTGTGAAGTTGTTCGACGTCGCGGGTGATTCGCTCGCACGTTGAAGGATTTAGACCATGATTCGGGCGTCCGGCACGGTCGGCTTTCAAGGCCAAACCGATACCGTCTCGTCTTCCCGGCTAACCAACGCGGTCGCGGCCTCGCTCGCCGTCGCTGCGCTCTCGCTGTGCCTGATCGTCGCCCTCACGGTGCTGTCGACCAAGGCGACTATGGCGATGGGCTTGCCGGTCTGATCCCCGTTTCATCCTTGACTGCCTTCAACGTGCCGCGTGGTCCCGCGCCAACCGGCATCGCGGCGGGACACCGATGAAATCGCCTGTGGTCATCGTTGCAATCACCCTGACTGCGGCCATCCTGGTCGCGGCATCGCTGTTGATCTTCGTCGGCACCCGGAAGGGCCCGGGGGCATCGACGCTGAATGCGCCCGGACTGCATCGGCGGATGATGCATACGCATTTGGCCTAAAATCAGCTGAAAGCTTTGAGCGCGCCGGCAAGCGCTGGTTAAGTGCACCGCGCGAAATCGGATTGCGCTTGCGCAACCATGGGTCAGTGTGACGGCCTTATCTCGTTCAGGAAGGAACGAGCAGGCCATGCGGTTCGGGTGGCGTGCCATCTGTGGTCCCGTGCTGACGGCAGCGTTCGCACTGCTGGCGATCCCGCTCGACCGTCACGCTTCCGCGTTCGCGCTTGCGCCGCTGTTCGTCTGCGTCGTGGCGCTGGCCGGTTCCATCTCCGGCTTTGCATCCGCATTTGGCAGCACTGCCATCGCCATGATCGGTGCGACGCTGCTCACACTCAGCCAGCGCTCCACGTCCGGCTTTTCGGCGGCCGATTTCGCCCAGTTCGGCTTGCTCGCGCTGACAACCGCCGGCGCCGCCGCCATCACCGGCCTGATGCGCCAACGTCTGGTCGACGCTTTCGCCGCCGAGCGGCGCAACCACGCCACGGCCGTGCGGCTGTCGGCTGCGCTCGACCAGGTCGATATCGGCATCGTGCTGCTCGATGCCGAAACCCGTGCCGAATTCATCAACCGCGCCTTCCGCGACTATTTCGCGCTGCCTGACGAGAAAGCCGACGACAAGCCGCCCTTCATCGCGCTGATGTATCACGGCCGCGACACCGGCGCATTCGAACTGCCGGAGGAGGAGCTCGGCGTCTTCATCGCGCAGCGCATGGAGATGGTGCGGACCGGCGACGCCACGCCGATCAACATCGCGCTGCGCAACGGCGAGGTGCTGCGTTTCGTCTGCACCGCGCTGCCCGACGGTGGCCGCATGCTGAGCTATACGCCGGTGACCGACCTCGTGCGCCACACCGACGCGCCTGATCGCGCCGACTATTATCGCTCGCTGCGCGATCCCGCCGGGCAGAAGCTGATCCGGTACCTGCGCGTGGCGGAGTGATGCGCGACGGCGCGATTGATCGACGAGCCCGTCATCACGTATGAAGGACGTCTCATCCAGCGCGGTTTTCCCAGATGTCGCTCACCATTCGCTCCGTCACTCGGCAGGACTACGATCAATGGCTGCCGCTGTGGGACGGCTACAACGCCTTCTACGGCCGCTCCGGTCCGACTGCGCTCGCGCCCGAGATCACCAAGGTGACCTGGCAGCGCTTCTTCGATGCCTACGAGCCGGTGCATGCGCTGGTCGCCGAGAGCGAGGGCAAGCTGCTCGGGCTCACGCATTACCTGTTCCATCGCAGTACCACCGCGATCGAACCGTCCTGCTATTTGCAGGATCTGTTCACCAACGAGGCCGCGCGGGGCAAGGGTGTCGGCTCGGCGCTGATCTACGGCGTGTACGAGCGCGCCAAGCTAGCGGGATCACCGCGCGTCTATTGGCAGACGCACGAGACCAACACCATTGCGCAGCGCCTGTACGACAAGGTCGCGGAACGGTCAGGCTTCATCGTCTATCGCAAGATCTTCTGATTTGCCGGAGCCTGTGGATAACTGAGGTTGTCACCGGCGCGTTACACACCGGGATTATCCTGCAGTCGCGTCTGATCAGGCCCCCCGTCACCGATCAAGCGCCCCAAGCGGTCCCCGTCAGTCGCCGCGTCTGACAGGGGCCGCATTTTTTTGCCCGCCCCTGCCATGCGGCATGGCAGCAGCGCGGCGAGCCGCTTGCCGGAGCAGTGCAGCGCGGTCACAATGGGCGCCTGCTTTGGTGTGACGGGATCTCCCCATGGAAATTCGTAATCTCGGCGGCTCCGGCCTGCGCGTGTCCGCGGTCGGGCTCGGCTGCAACAATTTCGGCCAGCGCATCGACCTCGAAGCTTCGCGCAAGGTAATCCACCGCGCGCTCGATCTCGGCATCACGCTGTTCGACACCGCCGACATCTATGCCGGCCAGGGTGGTTCGGAGACGGTGCTCGGCACCGTGCTCGGCGACCGCCGCAAGGAGATCGTGCTGGCGACGAAATACTCCAAGCCGATGGCCGAGGACGGCACCAAGCAGGGCGCCTCGCGCCGCTACATCATGAATGCGGTCGAGGCCAGCCTGAAGCGCCTGAAGACCGATTACATCGATCTCTACCAGCAGCATGATTATGATCCGCTGACGCCGATCGAGGAGAGCCTGCGGGCGCTGGACGATCTCGTCCGGCAGGGCAAAGTGCGCTACATCGGCAATTCGAATTTTCCGGCCTGGCGGATCGCCGAGGCGGAATACGTCGCGCGCGCGATGAATGTCAGCCGCTTCGTGTCCTGCCAGGACGAATACTCCCTCGTCGTGCGGGACATCGAGAAGGACCTGCTGCCGGCAGCAACGGAATACAAGCTCGGCTTGTTGCCGTTCTTCCCGCTCGCCAGCGGCCTCTTGACCGGCAAGTACAAAAGAGGCGAGGCCGCGCCCGAGAACACCCGCTTCGGCCAGACGCCGCGGCTGCGCGACCGTTACGTCACGCCGCGCAACGAAGATATCGTCGAGAAGCTCCAGGCGTTCGCCAGGGCACGCGGCCATTCGATGCTGGAGCTCGCCTTCTCCTGGCTCGCCGCGCGGCCGCAGGTGTCGAGCGTGATCGCCGGCGCCACCCGCGTCGAACAGGTCGAGCAGAACGTCAAGGCGATCGCCTGGCAGCTTACGGCCGAGGACCTTGCCGAGATCGACAAGATCACGCTGGGTTGATTCTTGCGGCCCGGCGCTATTTGGCGCCGCGTCCCACCGTCTGCACCACTTCGAAGCCTTCGAACTGGGGATGGCCGAGATAGAGCGGCTTGTTGTCGCCGGCCTTGTGATGGGCCGCGCGAAACGCCTCCGATTTGGTCCAGGCTTCGAAGGCGGCGTGATTGGCCCACACCGTGTGCGAGGCATAGAGCGTATGGTCCTCGAGCTCGGGCCCGCGCAGCAGATGGAATTCGACGAAGCCCGGCACCTTGTCCAGATAGGTATCGCGCGACAGCCAGACTTGCTCGAAGGCAGCTTCCGATCCCTTGGCGACACGGAAGCGGTTCATGGCGATGTACATGGGTGATGGTCTCCTGGAGCTCGGGCCATTATCTCGTCATTCCGGGATGCGCCGCAAGGCGCAGGCCCGGAATCCATCTGGCGGCGGAGCATGTCGAGGAATGGATTCTCAGGTGCGCAATTGCGCACCATAGTTCGCGCCAAAAGGCGCGCCCCCGGAATGACGGCGGTAATTAAGCCATCAGCCCCTTCATCGGCCTTGCGCTTGCGCTATTCGGGAACACGGTCTGTGCCAGCACCTGATCAGACAGGCCGAACTGTCCCTGCAGCACGCCCTTGATCACGGAGCGCAGGTCGGTGGTCGGCTTGAGGTCGCGCCCCTCATAGAGATTGGCGGGCTTGAGCCCGGGCCAATCGGAGATGACGCGGCCGCCCTTCACCGCGCCGCCGGCGAGCAGCGCGATCGTGCCGGTGCCGTGGTCGGTGCCATCGGTGCCGTTGATGCGCGCAGTGCGGCCGAACTCGGTGGCGACGACGACGACAGTGTCGCGCCAGCGCTCGGCGAGGCCACTTTCGAATTCGGCGAGCGCGCTGTCGAGACCGCCGAGCAGGAAAGCGAGTCGCCCGACCGGGCCGCCTTCATTGGCATGGGTGTCCCAGCCGTCGAAAGCGAGCGCGGCGATGCGCGGACCATCATCGGCAGCCATCAATTTTGCCGCGCCGCGCGCGACCTGCCGCATCTGCGCGACGGCGTTGCCCGGCTTCGGCTTCATGTCGTCGCCGCTCGCGGCCTTCTCGAGCTGGAGGCCCTGCGTCAGCGCCGCGGCCAGCGCGGGATCGCGATGACGGTAGAGGTCGACCAGCCGCATCGCGGTGTCGTCATCGGCCTGCGGCAGTGCGACCGGGGCCCAGCCGACGGTCGGCGCGTTGCCGCGCAGCACCAGCGGCGTGGTGGGGCCGACCGCAAGTCCGCTCGACACGCGCTCGCCGCGCGGCAGCGCCTCCAGCGCGCGGTTGAGCCAGCCGGACTGCACGCGGCCGGGACCGGCATAGCCGCTCTCGAGCACGTCCTGGCCGTCGAAATGCGAGCGATCGCGATAGGGCGTTGCGACGGCATGGATCACGGCCGCATGCTGGTCGCGATACATGCGCGCGAATTCCGGCATCGCCGGGTGCAGCGCGAAGAAGCCGTCGAGCCTGGTCGCGGGATGCGCGCCGTCCGTGGCGAGCGCGATCGAACCGTGCAAGCCAGCATAATCGGGATCGCCGACCGGCGCGACGGTCGCCAATCCATCGAGCGCGCCGCGCAGGATCACCACGACGAGGCGCGGGTCGCGTCCATCGGCCGCGCGCGCGAATTTCGGCAAATAGGCCCAGGCCGCGAAGGACGCACCGCCGAGCAGCAGGCCGCGACGCGAGGTGAGGAGCCGGTTTTCGACGCAGTCGATCATCTTCATCTCCTCTGTATCTCCGGCGACATCAACAGCAGCGCCAGCGCCTGCTGGCGCGATTCCGCGCGCTCGATGGTTTTGCGCGTTTCGGGCGACGCCGCATCGCCCGCGGCGAACTCCAGCAGATCGAGCGGATCGATGTTGGGCCCGAGCCGCGCACCCATCTGCGAGGCAATGTCGAGCCGGAGCTTCATGCCCTCGGGCGCAGCCCAGGCCGCAGCCGTATCGGGGAAACCGTTCGGCCCTGCCGGCGTCCACAGCGGCTGGCCGAGCAGGTTCAGACTGTTGAGATAGAACCCGGGATCCTCCGGCACACGCGCCAGCAGCCGGCCGCTTGCGACCAGGAAATCATAAGGCGAGCGCATTTTGGTCAGCGGCGCCTTCCAGGCCTCATCGGAATCGACCAGCGACGTGGCGAGCGCTTTGAGATCGCCGTCGGTCTTGACGAACACGTCGCGCAAGCGCGCCACCAGCGCCGGTGGCGGATCGTCGGCGACGAAATGCCGGACGAATTTCGTGGCAATGAAATTCGCCGTCGAAGGATGGCGCGCGATGTCTGCAAGCGCAGCCTCGCCCTGGGCCAGTCCGTTCGCCTCATAGGTCTTGCCGAGCAGCACCTGCGGCCCGGGCTGATGCGCATTGGCGTTGAAAGCGAAGGAGCCGGGCGCCCCGATCTGACCCTTACGACCGGCGAAGGTCCAGCCGGTGATGATGCGCGCAAGCGAGGTGACGTCCTCTTGCGTGTAACCGCCGCCGACGCCGAGCGTGTGCAGCTCCATGATCTCGCGTGCGAGATTCTCGTTCAACCCGCGCTTGCGGTTCTGGCCTGCGCGCGAATCCGGGCCGAGCGATTGCTGGTTGTCGAGGAAGAACAGCATCGCCGGATGCTGCTCGACCGCCTTCAGCATGTCGGCGAATCGCCCGAGCACATGCGGACGGATCGCCTCGCGCTCGAACGCGCCGGCCCACATCCGCGCCAGCTCGCCCTTGCTCGCCGAGATGCAGAAATGGTTGGACCAGAACACGACCAGGCGCTCGGTGAAGCCGCAATCGACCATCATCGCCCGCTGCAACCGCGCCAGCGCTTCGGTGCGAAAAGTTTTCTGGATCACGTTGAGCGGCTGCGCCGGCTTTGCCGCAGCCGGCGGCGCGGCGCCCGGTTGCATGCCGTCAGGCTTCATCGCGCCGTCGGCCGGCTTCGCCTCGGCCATCGGGCCGGCGATCTCGGCGGTTACGGTGTTCAGTGACAGGTTGCGCCGCAATTTGCCGTCGGGCTTCTGGTCGGCCGGCGCCTGCGGAGCCGGTGCCTCCGTCGGTGCGCCGGCTTTCGCCGCTTCGCGCGCCTGCTTGACCTGATCCTGATAGGTGAACGCGGCCTGCCCGAGCTGCGGCGTCGATTGCAGGCCCGGCGTCTCCAGCAACACGCCGTAGGGACGGGCGAGCTCCGCCTTCACAAAGCCTCTGGGATCGGAGGCCGCATTGATGAGATCGCCGGAGGCGCCGCCGCGCGCACCAAGGCCGAAGCGGTTGAGCGCAACGAGGGCGGCTTGCGAGTCGCGAGCCATCGATTTGTTCTCCGCGTGGAACCAACCGCTTTTCGAGCGTGTCAGTGAGTCCTAATATACCGAAGCGGGAGATGAACCCGGTATGAAAATCACGGCGAAGCCTTGGCGCAAATCATGACAATTTCGAAAGAATTCGCATTGCAGGAACCGCCGGCACGCCGCCTCACCTGCTCCCGCTGCGGCACCGAGTTCGGCTGCGATCTCTCCGGCAATTGCTGGTGCGCGGAGGAGACGGCGCGACTGCCGATGCCGGTGAAGGGCGAGGATTGCCTGTGCCGGGATTGTTTGCGCAAGGCGGCGGCGGAGGCCGTTTCGTAGGGTGGGTTATGCCAAGCACATGCGCTTCGCGCGCTGCTTAGCTAACCCACCCTAGGAAGATTACACCGCATATCCCGGCGATTTCCGCGCCATGCCGCCAAACGCATCGAGCAGCTTTTCCCGCCACGCATAGACCGGATCGTCAGGCTCCAGCAGCGTGAACGGGCTCACCACCCGCGCCCATTGGAAGCCGCCGAACACGATGTAGTCGGCATAGTCAGGCGCGCTGCCGCCGATGAAGGGCTGCGTCTTGAAGGTCTGGCGCAACACCTCCAGCGATTTGCGGAAAGCGACGACGCCGGTATCGCGGCTCGCCATGATCTCTTCCAGCCGCTTGCCAAAGCGCGCCTCCCGCGATTGCCGGAAATAGGCGGCATCGGCGTCGGCAAGATTTTTCGGAATGTCGGCGATGATGAGCGGAAAGATGCCGCCGACGATGGCGATGTCGCCCCAGGCATTGATCATGCGCGCCATGGCGCGGCCGCCCTCGCCGCCGAACAGCGACGGCCGATCCGGGAAATTGTCTTCAAGATAATTCGCGATCGTCCAGGAATCGACCACCGGCTTGTCGTGATGCAGCAGCACCGGCACCCGTTCCGAGCCGTGCGGGGCGATCGCACTCTTCTCGCTGAAACGCCAGGGCAGCGATTCCGCCGTCAGCCCCTTATGCGCCAGCGCCATCCGCGTGCGCCAGCAGAACGGGCTGAACGGGCGCGAGGCATCGGTGCCGACGAGTTCGTAGAGTTTGAGCGACATGTTGTTGTTCCGTCATTGCGAGGAGCGGCGACGTGTCCTCCGAAGCCTTGGCGAAGGCGGAAGCAATCTGGTCTATCACCGCGGAGGCATTCTGGATTGCTTCGCTGGCGCTCGCAATGACGATGTGACGCTACCGCCCGTTGGTGCGCAGCAGCCGCTCGCCGTCTTCAGTCACCGCGATGACAAGGCCGATGCCGGGCAGCGTCTCGCGGGCGACGAAGCCGCGATCGGCGGCGTCTTCCCAGATGGTGAGGCGCGGACACGAGGTCTTCCAGGTCGCGATCACCTCGGCATAGGCGCGCGGCTCGCGCGCGACCCATTCGACGAAATCCAGCACCAGCGGGTCGGCTTTACCGCTCATTGCAAACCTCCCTTGTCGATGGCAGCGAGCACCGGCGTGCGAATCAGCAGCCAGCCGCCATAGGCGATGTAGTAGCAGGCGATGGTGGTGATCAGCTTGTACGACCAGGCGACGAATTGCTGGTCGGTCATGGCTTCGAGCAGGCGCCGCGCCAGCGTGGTGCCGAGCATCGAGGCTGCGATCGCGACGCCGGCGAGCACGGGATCGAGACTCGCCGCCTGGTCGATGATGCCGCCGAAATAGATCAGCTTGGTGAAATGGCTGACGACCTGGCACATCGCCTTCGTCGCCACCTTCTCGCGCCGGCCGAAATTGCCGCCGAGGAAGAACGTGTCGAGCAGCGGACCGGAAACGCCGGTCATCAGCATCAATCCCATGCAGATCGTGCCGTAGACCGTACCCTGCCAGAGGCGATCAGGGTCGGGCTTGATGTTGGTCGGCAGCAGCCGCGCCATGAACGGCGTGGCGCCCAGCATCAAGAGCGCGATCGGCTTGTCAGGCACGTAGCGGGTGAGCGACCAGGCGGCGAGCGCGATGACCGCGCCGGCCAGATAGTTCGCCACCGCCCGCCAGCGGATATGCGCCCGCCACAGCAGAGCGCGCCAGCCATTCGAGGCCATCTGCGTGATCGCATGCAGCACCATCGCGGTCGGCAGCGGCATCAGGGCCAGCAGCACGCCGATCAGGATCAGCCCGCCCGCCATGCCGAACAGCCCCGACAGGAACGCGGTGCCGACCATCAGCAATCCGAGGGCAGCGATCATGATGGGCGTCACGGGGCGGTTCTCCTGGTAGGGCAGTCAGGGACGCAGGCTGTTCATTCTCCCTCGCCCCGCTTGCGGGGAGAGGCGAAGGGGAAGGTGCCTCGCTTGCCGCGTTCGCGCAAACTGAGTTATCTTGCCCTGGCATCAGCTTTCCTGAGGGTGAATTCATTTGCGCCGCCTGCTCTTTCTCAACGGCATCAAGGCATTCGAGGCCGCGGCGCGAACCGGCAGCTTTGCCGGGGCCGGCCTCGAGCTGAGCGTGTCGGCGGCCGCCGTCAGCCGCATGGTGCATCTCTTGGAAGAGCGGCTCGGGGTCGCGCTGTTCGAGCGCAAGGCGAACAGGCTGGTGCTGACCCAGGCCGGCCGCGCCTATCAAAGCGGGCTGACGCCGATCTTCGATGCGCTCGCCAGCCTCACCGCGCAGGTGACGGCGCCTGCGAGCGTGCGCGTGCTCACCATCGGCGTCGGCCACACCTTTGCGATGCGCTGGCTGATCCCGCGCCTGTCGGAATTTCGCAGCGAGGAGCCCGACATCGAAGTGCGTTTCACGACCGGCGGCGCGTCGGTGCCGTTCGGCGAGGACTGGAGCTGCGGCATCAAGCTTGGCACCGGCGACTGGCCGGGGCTCGTGGCCGAGCCTCTGTTCGCCGGCGATTTGACGCCGGTTTGCGTGCCCCGCCTCGCCACGTCGTTGAAGCGTCCGGCCGACCTCAAGGGCCCCAGCCTGATCCGCGTCGAACATTCGCCGGAGGACTGGCCACTCTGGCTGAAGGCCGCGAACCTTCCCCGCATCAATCCGCGCGGACCGGAGTTCCAGTTCTACGGCCAGGCGCTCCAGGCCGCCGTCGACGGGCTCGGCATTGCCATGGGCATCCGGCCCTATATCGACGACGATCTCGCCGCCGGCCGGCTGGTCGCGCCATTCGACCTTTCCGTCCCCAAGGGCATGCGTTGGTACCTGCTCTACCGCAGTTTCCAGACCGAACAGCGCGACTTCGCCGCGTTCCGCCGCTGGATCATGCGGGCGGCCGCGGAACCGGCAACCCGTCCGCGGCGATCCGGACGCAGTGTCGCACGGAACTGAGCGCCCGATTGGGTGAAAAAGCCCACCGGCTTGTGAACCGCTTCACATTCCGGAATCCGCAAACGTGGTCCTCTGACCCTCCGACATGAGCGCATTTGGGGACTACCAATGACGACACTTTACGATGGCTTTGACATCGAATCCTTCGAAGCTGGCAAGGGACTGTGGCACGCCCGGATCAGGCGCGCCGATTTCAGCCCGGTTGCCATCGACGGCGTGCTGTTTCCGACCATGGAAGTCGGCTTCGCCTGGCCCGATCCCGATGCGGCGATCGCGGACGCCAAGCATCACATCGACCGCTTCCGCGGGCACGCGGACGACAGCGACGACGAATAAGCCCAACGACAGCAATTGGACCAAGTTACAGCGCGGCATAACAGGGGGGACATCGGTTCATGTCAGTCATCGAACTCGACGACGATCCGCGGCCGAGAATCTATTCGCGTAAGGTGGTGTCGATATGCCCGGAATGCGACGGCGACCTCACGGTGCTCCGTGTGATCGGCGGCCGCGCCGGGTGCGAGTACTGGACCATGCGCTGCACCGACTGCGGCGGGATCCATCTCGACATCCTCGAACCGCGCCTGACGGTTGTGGATGGGGACGGACCGCTGCCGGCGGCGTAGTTTCGAGCCTGCTGCCAACCTGCTGTCAGCAGCCTGCGCGCAGACGGGTATTCGCCCTTTTCTGAAGGGCGGACTCGTCCCATATTCGCCCCATGGCGAAGAAAGCTGCTCCCCCCAAATCCTCCAGCTCCACAGCACCGAATTCGAAGGCACATCGGCCTGATGTGCAGCCGATCGGGCCGGCACTGGCCGAGCTTCTGAATCCTGCGATCAATCGGGGCGATGCCGGGCTGGGATCGGGCACCGGGCTGCAACCGCCGCCGGACAATTCGCGCGACCGCCGCGCCGGCGGCGAGGCCGCCGCGCATCGGGCGCGTGCCTCGACGCCGAAGGAGTTTCCCTCCGATCGTCCCGGCGGGCTGGAGGAAGCGCCGCAGGCCAATTACGGCACCGCAGCCACGATCCCGACGCTCGATCCGGAACTGGCGCGGCAGCTCGGCCTTCCCACCGAGGAGGACGATGCCGAGGCGCTGGCACGTCCCCCGCGCAGCAAGATGGAGGCGCTCGGCGTCAAGGCGACCGCCGACGCACTGGAATCGCTGATCCGCGAGGGCCGGCCCGAGTTCCGCAAGGACGACGGCTCCATGAAGGTGTGGACGCCGCACCGGCCGCCGCGCCCGGAAAAATCCGAAGGCGGTGTGCGCTTCGAGATCAAGTCGGAATATCAGCCGCGCGGCGACCAGCCGACCGCGATCAAGGAGCTGGTCGAGGGCATCGAGCGCAACGACCGTTCGCAGGTGCTGCTCGGCGTCACCGGTTCCGGCAAGACCTACACCATGGCCAAGGTGATCGAGGCGACGCAGCGCCCGGCGCTGATCCTGGCGCCGAACAAGACGCTCGCCGCCCAGCTCTATGGCGAGTTCAAGAACTTCTTCCCCGACAACGCCGTCGAGTATTTCGTCAGCTATTACGACTATTACCAGCCGGAAGCCTACGTCCCCCGCACCGACACCTATATCGAGAAGGATTCGTCCATCAACGAGCAGATCGATCGCATGCGCCATTCGGCGACGCGCGCGCTGCTCGAACGCGACGACGTCATCATCGTCGCCTCGGTGTCCTGCATCTACGGTATCGGCTCGGTCGAGACCTACACGGCAATGACCTTCGCGCTGAAGAAGGGCGAGCGCATCGACCAGCGCCAGCTCATCGCCGATCTCGTCGCGCTGCAGTACAAGCGGACCCAGGCCGATTTCACCCGCGGCACCTTCCGCGTCCGCGGCGACGTCATCGACATCTTCCCGGCGCACTATGAAGACCGCGCCTGGCGTGTGAACCTGTTCGGTGACACCATCGAGAACATCGAGGAGTTCGATCCGCTCACCGGCCACAAGCAGGACGAGCTCGAATTCATCAAGATGTACGCCAACTCGCACTATGTGACGCCGCGGCCGACGCTGGTGCAGGCGATCAAGTCGATCAAATCGGAATTGAAGCTGCGGCTCGACCAGCTCAACAATCAGGGGCGCCTGCTGGAAGCGCAGCGGCTGGAGCAGCGCACCACCTTCGATCTCGAGATGATGGAGGCGACGGGCAGCTGCGCCGGCATCGAGAACTATTCGCGCTACCTCACCGGACGCCGCCCCGGCGAGCCGCCGCCGACGCTGTTCGAATACGTCCCCGACAACGCGCTGATCTTCGCCGACGAAAGCCACGTCACCATTCCGCAGATCGGGGCCATGTTCCGCGGCGACTTCCGCCGCAAGGCGACGCTGGCCGAATACGGCTTCCGCCTGCCCTCCTGCATGGACAACCGCCCGCTTCGCTTCGAGGAATGGGACATGATGCGGCCGCAGACCATCGCGGTGTCGGCGACCCCCGGCGGTTGGGAGCTGAATGAAAGCGGCGGCGTGTTCGTCGAGCAGGTCATTCGCCCCACGGGTCTGATCGATCCGCCGGTCGACATCAGGCCTGCCCGCACGCAGGTCGACGATCTCGTCGGCGAGGTGCGCGCGACCGCGCAGGCCGGGTATCGCTCGCTGATCACAGTGCTCACCAAGCGCATGGCGGAGGACCTCACCGAATACCTGCATGAGCAAGGCATTCGCGTCCGCTACATGCACAGCGATATCGACACGATCGAGCGCATCGAGATCATCCGGGATCTCAGGCTGGGCGCGTTCGACGCGCTGGTCGGCATCAACCTGTTGCGCGAAGGCCTCGACATTCCCGAATGCGCGCTGGTCGCCATCCTCGATGCCGACAAGGAAGGTTTCCTGCGCAGCGAAACCTCGCTGATCCAGACCATCGGCCGCGCCGCGCGCAACGTCGACGGCAAGGTGATCCTCTACGCCGATCAGATGACCGGCTCGATGGAGCGTGCCATCGCCGAGACCAACCGCCGCCGCGAGAAGCAGGTCGAGTACAACACCGCCAACGGCATCACGCCTGAGAGCGTGAAGAAGCACATCGGCGACATCCTCAACTCCGTCTACGAGCGCGACCACGTGCTGGTCGAGGTCGGCGGCCACGACATGACCGACGACGTCATCTCGATCGGCCACAATTTCGAAGCCGTCCTCGCCGATCTCGAGACGCGGATGCGCGAGGCCGCCGCCGATCTGAACTTCGAGGAAGCCGCCCGCCTCCGCGACGAGGTCAAGCGCCTGCGCGCCACCGAGCTCGCGGTCGTGGACGATCCCACCGCCAAGCAGCGCACCGTGGCGAGCAAGGCCGGCGCCTATGCCGGCACCCGAAAATACGGCGACGCCGCGAATTTGCCGGTCAGCGCCATGAAGAACAAGAGCGCCGCGACAGCGCTCAAGGCCGGCGGCGGCAAAGGCCCACGCGTGCACAAGCCGCATCTCGATGAGATGCACGGCCCGGAATCGCTGCCGTATCGTGCGAGCCCGGCGTTGCCGTCAAAGCCGTTCGGCAGCACGAGCCGGATCATCCAGCCGACGGACTCACGGCAGTCGGGGCCGGAGTTCGGCCCGGCGCCGAAGTCGACAGGCGGCGCGCCGGGGCGACGCGGCGGATGGAAGAAGAGATAGAATCGCCCGGGTCGTTACCGAGAGGCCACCCCGATGCAGCGATGCGCGTGTCGAGCGAGCAGCCCTTCGTCGTCAACCTGTGGGCTTGACCCACTCCTGCTTAAGGTGGATTATTTGAGTGGGTTGGGGGAAGCATGGCGAAAGTTATTTTTCCCGTGCTTGCGCGGTCATTTACGTTTTTGCGCGGGCCGGTTTTCAATTTTTCCGATAAGCATTACTTGTCTCACGTGAATGAGACTGATCACGGAACAATACTTCGGTTCTGTCCGAACGACTATCAAGGCCCTCTAACATCGCGTTTCCGCTGCATCTATTTTGAAGCGGATGACGATGTTTCAGATGAAACGATTTTTGCAAACGGCCAACTGCTTGCCTACACTTTGAACTTCTTCTCTGGCCTTGACGCGCTTTCTTTCCCCTTCTCGGTCGTGATTCAAGAAGCCGGCAGAAAAAAAACAGCAATATTTAAGGCTGGCAAGCACAATCAGTTGCCGGGCCCCTCCTCTGTATCTCAACAGTATCGCTTAATCGAGGGAACTGGAGCCGCCGATCTACAGAAAGTCTTTCATCTTACGTCGCAGGCGATCACTGCCGATGCTCGCGTCAGCATTATGATGGACCGCTTCAACTCGGCTCTTCGTCGCGATCGTGTCGAAGACAAAATAATTGACCTCGCCGTCGCTCTCGAAACGATGCTGGATGAAACAACAGAGATATCGTTTCGGTTGTCGCTGTATCTCGCCTTTGCCTGCCAACAAGACAAAGACGTAGCATACGAGATGTTCAAGACTCTATACGACGTAAGAAGTCGCATCGTGCACGGCAGCTCGCATCAGCAAAGAGCGCAGCGGGCGATTGGGGACATAGAGCAGCGCATGCCAGATATTCTGAAGTATTCGAAAGCAGCCATGCTCTACTACTACACCTTCTTAAATCAGCCGCCTCCGCGAGATTGGTCGAAGCATTGTCTTGGGCTCGTGCTCGGCTCGGCCCAACCGATCATATAGGATCACGCAGATGTTGAAGATTCCAGCCATTTCCGGTGAAGTTCTGGGCGTGAAAGTTTATCGAGGTTTCGCCAAGCTTTCGGATCTATCTAGGATCTCGAGGCCTGACGTTTACGATGCTGATTCGAACCCCACAGGAACACAGCGCGACCTTAGCCCTAAACATGCGCGCGAAGCTTACGAGTACGTTCGCAACAGCGAGTTTGGATACTGGCCCGAGGTTTTTTTATGCGCCCGCGACTCCAAGGCGATCAAGTTTACATTCAAGGACAAGGCTTCGGGATACGGCATTCTACAGATCGATGATAGTCTCGCAGAGCGCTCGAAGCGAATTATCATCTCTCGAGTGGACGGTAATCATCGCCTTTATTTTGGCGACGGTAGCGTCGAGGGATACGAGCCAATCGACCGTATAGTGTCGTTCTGCATTGCGGGAAACATCGACCTAAAGAAGGAGCTGATCATCTTTAGGGACATCAATAACAATCAGAGGCGGATGAACACCAGCCATCTTGATAAGATAGACGCCCGTCTCGCCGGCCAACAGACCATAAAAAAGATATCTCCAGCTCTCTACATCGCCGAGCAGCTTGCGAGCGACGAAGAAAGCCCATTTTACAGACTCGTCTATGAAGGTGGCGCACGATCTGCCGGCACGTTCATACCACTAAGAACGCTGAAATCTGGCATAGAATACATGTTCTCTCGGCCCACCAAACTAAATGCGCTCAACGATGTTGACGCTCAATATAAGACTATCAAGAACTACTTTCTCGCTTTGAAGCGCTATCAGCCCGAAGCTTGGACGACTCCGGGAAGCTACTTACTCCTGCGTGGAGCTGGACTTTGGGGCGCATGTTTCATTGGCGCAGAGGTCATCGACCGAACGCTCGGGCAGGGAAAATACAAGGCGGAGGATATGCTCAAGATCTTGAAATCCGGAAAGCGATGGGACTGGAGTAACGAGGGCGACTTCAAAGGCTTTAGTGGCCGGGGCGGTGCTGTCCGAATTCGAGATGCCGTAGTTGGTGAGTTTGCAGATGAATCAGGCGTTTCCGTTAAGTCCCTTTTTCAGAAGATCATGGCCGACAGATAGCCCTCACCCCACACTCGCCGTCACCACCGCCATCCCTGACAGCATGAGCACGATCGCGACCAGTCGCAGCGAGCGACCGGTTGGGGCGCCATTCCGTCATCTGTCTGAGAGCGACAACCTGCAATAGGAGAACTTGGAATCCTAGAGCGTCTTGACTGGCACCAGGGTACCCGCCCAAGAGTGACTAGATGGTCGCTTAGACCAGGGAAGCCAAGGCGGTAAAGATGGCGGCACCGGCATCGCTGCGACATAGCGCGAAACATCCCGGTCCCGCGTGGTCACACGAGACCGGGATGACGCATTCGACCATCACGGCCGGCAGAACGCCCTTACTCCCTGAAAGTAGTAGCTGCGGTTGGAGCCGTCATAGCTGCCTGAGGTCATGCAGCAGGTCTTGAAACCTGCGTCCGGAGCCGCACGGGCAGAGGTCGTTGCGACCGAGCTTCTCGCTCAACTCGACGTCGCCATGGACGACGCGCGGGCCGCGTTTGACGTGGGTTTCCGAGGGGAAAGAATTCCGCCGCTTACGCGTGACGCTGAAAGCTGGGGAGGTTTTCGAGATCGCGGGACTTGCGCATGACGCCCTCCATCGGGTGGGAAGCGCGGCCGATTGCCGCCGCGCTTCGCTATCACGATGCGGGGTGCAGGGAAAGACGTAGCGCTTGCGCGCCTACAGCTTGCCCTGCCCGTTCACCTGGCTCTGTTGCTGCTGCTTCTCCTGCTCCTTGGCGCGGTGACGGCCGTAGAGGCAGCCGGCGGCTGCGCCGAGCATGCCGTGATGGCCGGCATAATGGCCGGCGACGCCGCCCACGACGGCGCCCTTGATGCAGCCCTTGGCGTCGGCAGCGGAGGTTGCGCCGAGCACGAGAAGCGCGGCAGCGGCAGCGATGAGCGAGGATTTCATGGGTCGATGTCTCCTGCGGTGTCGGCGTTTCAACGAACACGGGTGGGCCGGGGTTCCCCCGCGCACGCCGCATGGTGAGATGCGTCGGTCGTCATGCCTGCCGCGCCAAAGGCGCTGGTCTCGCTTCACACACGCTTTTGCAACCACAACCAGGGCTTGCATGAGATGAACCGCGATGCGTAGAACCGCGGCCCATTTACGACTATCCCTGTGTTTTTGCGGATTGATGGAGCCGTGCGCCGCGCGATAGCGTCGGCAATCCACGGCCGGCGCGGGCGGGAGCAGCATGACGGTTGAATCGTTGAACAAGCAACGCGTGCTGCATCTGCTCGATACCATTACGCGCGGCGATCTCGAGGGCTCGCTGGCGTGCTGCACCGACGATGTCTATTTCCTCACCCACGCGCCGATCGACGTGCTGACACATATGGGCCCGCGCCACGGCAAGGCCGAGCTGCGCGAGTTCTGGCAGAAGGTCTCTTCGCGCTACTCCGAGTTTCGCTACAAGGTGCCGCAAATCCTCGCCGATGGCGACGAGGTCGCGGTCTACCTGCATGCCCATTTCAAGAAGCGCGGCAACGATCGCGTCGTGCAATTCGACATGGCGGTGTTCTACAGCTTCCGCAACGGGCAGATCGCGCAGATCCGCGAGATCATCGATTCCTATGATCTGGTGCAGCAGGTGCTGGAGCGGGAGATCGGGCCGCTGATCGTAGGGGAAGAGGCGGACGGGCTGTAGCCCGCCCCGGGAGATTACGGGGTTCTATTGTAAATCTCACACGGCACGATCAATTGTGCATTGCAAAAATGTGAATTGCGTTTGGGTCGTAACGGCCTATTTTGTTTGCATTCAAATGAGTTGAGCGACCCTGAGGCGCCTTTACGGTGCATGGGGTTGTTTTCTTTTTTTGCAAGCCAGCTTTCAGGACTGCCCAAAATGACAGAGCACAGTCTCTGGCGTTTCTCGCGTGCATTGCATCGCGCGATCAACGACCGGCATTTCGAGGACATCGAGGCCCTGATCGACGAGGACGTCGACTGGGCGGTCTACGGCCCGATCGACATGTTTCCGTTCCTGGGCGCGTGCCAGGGCAAGGCGGCGGTGCTCCAGGTCATCCGCCAGCTCGCCGACAATTTCCACGTCCGTCGCTTCGAGCGCGAGAGCATCATGCTGGGCGTCGATTCCGCCTCCTCGATGCTGCGCTATTCGCTCACGGCACTGGATTCCGACAAGCCGATCAGCTTGCGCGTGGCGCAGTTCGCTCAGTTCAGGGCTGACAGGCTCATCAACATGCGCGTGCTGATCGACACCTTCGATCTGGTCGAGCAGGCACTCGGCCGCGCCATTCATCTGCCAAGGATGACCGGCGTCGGCTGAGAGGGGATACCAACGGGCTCCGCAATCCGGGACCGATCGACTGATGCTCGCACGACCCGTCCTGGCCGCCAGCCCCGCCAGACGCTCCTCGTGGAGAGGCTCGTCATCGGGCGCGCGCGACGTGCGCGCGGCCCGTTGGTTCGTCATTTCATTGATTGAGCAGGATCTCTTCGGAAAACCGCTGCACACTTTTCCGGATCATGCTCATGGTGCCACATTTTCGCAATGATAGCGCCGCATCGTCTGCGCGAACTGGGCTTGCGGGCAGGGCAATGGAATTCACGACAGGTTTTGGCTGGGGCCGGCTGCCGCTGGCGGCCGCGTTCATTTTCGGCTCGGTGCTGACGACCCAGGCGCAAATCATTCCGCCCTTCTCCCCGCCTCCCGCCGCGACCGCGCCCGACGATGAGGCCGACGAGGTCGCCGAGACGGCCCCTGACGTCAACGATACCGACGTGCTCAAAGGCATCGACGTCGACAAGCTCGACTGGAGCCAGCTCGCCATCGATGCCGGCACGCTCAACGACATCATCGAGGCCAAGAAGCGCGCGAGGGCCGCCGCCAATGACGGCATGAACTGGTCGTCCAACGCCAATGCCAACGGCTCCTCGGCCGTCACGGTGAAGCAGTCGGTGTCCTCGTTCTGGGACACCCGCGTCGGCGCCGACATGACGGTGGCGAAAGAGCCGACCACGATGTCGGAGCTGCTGGCGGAGAAGGCCGCCAACGGCGGCAACCTGCCGCAATCTTCCGGCAGCGCCTGGGCCGCCGCGACCGCGCCGGGCGCGGGCGTGATCTGGGACAAGACCGCGGTGGAAGCCCGCGTCGATCCCGGCTCCGAGCAGAGCAAGCTCGGGGCGTCGCTGACCAAATCGGTGCCGCTGTCGAGCGATTATTCCCTCACGCTCCAGAACGGCTACAGCGTCAACCAGCAGGGCACCACGGCGCTGCCCGGCGTCGGTGGCCACGTGATCCGCAATTACGAAACCGACCAGTCCGCCAAGGTGAACATCACCGACACCGGCACCAGCATCAGTGCCGGCCGGACACTGTCGACCACCGACGACAAATGGCTGGGCAAGGTCGGCGCCGAACAGAAGCTGTTCGACAACGTCACCGTGTCCGGCTCGGTCGGCGAGACCTCGCAAGGGGTGATCAACAAGAGCGTGACGGCCGGCTTCAAGAAGAGCTGGTGAGGCTTCTTCAGACATTCCTAACCATACGCCACGGCAAAGCCCCCGAATCGTCCGCCCTTGCCGTATCTCGGCCCCGTTGCGGTCAAAATCCGACGCCCTAGTCTGGTGACCGACGCCGTCGTGCGGGGGACACTCGCGCTGCGCTCAACGCGAACAGGGGAACCTTGATGAACGCCATTCGTCCGGAAAAGATCGAAGCCGCCGAGACCGAGACGGTCGACAGCAACCTTGCCGCCGTGACCGAAGTCGAGGCCGGCATCCGCGATTTCGTCCGCAACGACATCGCCTATCTGCGCCGGCCGGCCGCGACGACCACCGAGGCGCCGCCGCTCGATTCGAGCGCGGAAGCCACCGTTACCAACGTCAACTCGCTGATCCAGCGCGTCGCCGGGACCTCGCTCGCCGAGATCGAGAATCTGATCTCCGAGCTCGAGAGCCTGCGCGACCTGCTTCATGCCGAAGGCCAGCGCGTCCAGCGCGAGATCTCGGGCTATGCCCAGCTCAGCCAAGCCGCGATGAAGTCGACCCGTATGATCGCCGACAACGTCGCCCAGTGGAAGCGCGCCGCCGACGGCCTGCGCAACAGCTGATCGCGCGTATCCAAGCATCACCGGCCGCCGCGTCCTTGAGGGCGCGGCGGTTTTGATTCAGGGGCGCGATGGGCCCACGCCGTCCCTACAGGAATGATGTCATCACCCGCCTTGTGCGCAATTGCGCACTGGAGCGGGTGATCCAGTATTCCAGAGACGTCAATGATTTGAACCGAGGGGCCGCAGCGTACTGGATGCCCCGCCTTCGCGGGGCATGACAGTGGGTGCGGTTTGAACCCTCCGCCCTACCCCCGCGACCAAAGCCTAGCGCCCGTGCCGCCGACGGCCGGGCCTCGGGGGCATTTCAGATGGAAAGCATTCGGCCCGACACCACGGACCCGATCCCGTTGCGACCCGCGCCGAACCAGTTCGGCACCATCATGCTGCGCTTTGTCGGGATGCTGGCTGTTGCGATCGCGATTTTGGCGTTCGTCTATAGCCGCTGATGATAGTGGGGCCGCGATGCGGCCCCGCGCGGAGGCCACTTCGTGGCCCCGCGGAGTTAACGAGCGCTTAACGGCTCGCGTCGACAGCCGAGGCTTCCAGGGTGTAGGCGCCGTCGGCATAACCCTTCACCACCATGCCCGCGACCAGCATCACAGCCAGCGTCGCAGTCGCAAAGATGAATCCGACCAGTTTGAGTGCGCCGCGGTCTGCCATAGTCCTCGTCCCCTGTACTCTGCCAATTCGTTTCAAATAGACAGCGACAGGTTCATAATTGGTTAGCAACTCGATGGTTCCGGCAGCTGCTTCGTGAGCCGCCGGCCATCTCGCGAGGCTTATGGCAGTCGCCCTGAATCGCGTCCATAGCGCGCGGGCAACACTCGCGCGCTGTTTTGGCCGTTCATCCTGGAACTGGTCTAACCGCCTTTGCGCATCGGCACGAAAGCGCTGGCGGTGATGGAATATACGTCCTCGCCGCGCTGGTTGGTGCCGATGGTGCGCGCGGTCAGGATGCCCCAGCCCGGACGCGAGCCAGAGGCACGCTTCTCGATGACTTCGTTGACGTAAGAGATGGTGTCGCCCGCGAGCACCGGCTTGATCCAGCGCAGGTCGCGAAAGCCCGGTGACGGCCCCCACACGGCGACTTCCTCGCCGCGGGCTGCGGCCTCGCGCGCCAGGCGTTGGCCATCGGCGACAAGCAGGCTCATGCAGGCCGAGCCGACATGCCAGCCCGAGGCAGCGAGCCCGCCGAACAGCGAGTTCTTGCCCTCTTCCTCATCGAGGTGAAAACGCTGCGGATCGAACTTTGCGGCGAATGTCTTGATGGCCTCTGGCGTGAACGTATAGCTGCCGATCTCGCGCTGCTGGCCGATCTCGATGTCCTCGAAGAACCGCATCAGGCCACTCCCCCGCGCCGCTCGATCAGGATCGGCGAGGTCATCTCGGCGAGCGCTTCGCCCCTGGCATTGCGCGCCGTGCATTTGAACTTGACGATGCCAAGGTTCGGCCGGCTCTTCGAGGTGCGCGCCTCGACGACATCGACATCGAGCATCAGGTCGTCGCCCGGCCTGAGCGGCGATAGCCAACGCACCTCCTCGACCCCAGGGGATCCAAGCGAAGCGGCGCGGGTGATAAACCCGTCGGCCATCATCCGCATCATCAGCGAGCAGAGATGCCAGCCCGAGCCGGACAGGCCGTGCAGCATGCTCTTGGCCGCGGCCTCCTCGTCCAGATGCATCGGTTGCGGATCGAACTCGGCGGCGAAGGCCAGGATCTCGTCGCGGGTGACATGACGCGGGCCGAACGTTCCGTAGCGGCCGGTCGGGAAATCTTCGAATGTCAGGGTCATGTGGGAAAAGCTTTGCGGGAAGGACAGATTGTGGCCGCACTTTGCGGCAATCTCAACCCGCCAGCTCGCATGGCTCGTGCTACATTCGGCGAGTCGGGCTGGACCTGCCTCATTGTCTAGATGACACGGCCGGCGGCACGATCTGCCCGGGGGAAGAGAGATGTTTTCATTCAGCGACCTGTTTCAATGGGACCGCTTCATCACGCCGACGATCATCAAGACCTTCTACTGGCTGGTGATCGGCGTGATCTGCCTGTTCGGCCTCTCCGGAATCTTCGCCGGTCTCACCGCGATGGCGATCAGCCCGTTCGCCGGCTTTCTCGTCGTGCTGGAATCGATCGCGGGCGTCATCGTCGGCATCGTGTTCTCACGCATCGCCGCGGAACTGATCCTGATCGTGTTCCGCATCAACGAGCATCTCGGCGCGATCAGGGATCAGGGCGGCGGGATGCGGTGAGGGGGCTGTCATTCCGGGGCGCCTCGAAGAGGCAAGCCCGGAATCCATCAGGCCTCAGAACAAGCGGCGAGATAGATTCCGGGCTCGCGCTTCGCGCGCCCCGGAACGACAAGACTTACGTATTAAACCGGAAATGCATCACGTCGCCGTCGGCCACGACGTATTCCTTGCCTTCGAGGCGCAGCTTGCCGGCATCGCGGGCGCCGGCTTCGCCGTTGAACGCGACGTAATCGTCAAAGGCAATCGTCTCGGCGCGAATGAAGCCTTTCTCGAAGTCGGTGTGGATCACACCGGCCGCGCCCGGCGCCTTGGTGCCGCGATAGATGGTCCAAGCGCGTGCTTCCTTCGGCCCGACAGTGAAATAAGTGATGAGGTCGAGCAGCTTGTAGCCGGCGCGGATCAGGCGGTCGAGTCCGGCCTCTTCGAGGCCCAGTGTCTCCAGGAAGTCGGCGCGCTCCTCGCGCGAGATGGTGGCGATCTCGGATTCGATCTTGGCGGAGATGACGACGGCGACGGCGCCTTCCTTGGCCGCCTGCTCCTGCACGGCCTTCGAGAACGCATTGCCTGTAGCGGCCGAGCCTTCCTCGACGTTGCAGACATAGAGCACGGGCTTGGACGACAACAGGCCGAGCATGCCGAAGGCGCGCTCCTCCTCCGGCTTGCGCTCGACGAGGCGCGCGGGCTTGCCTTCGCGCAGCAGCACCAGCGTGCGGTTGACGAGGTCGAGCTGCTCCTTGGCGTCCTTGTCGTTGCCCTTGGCCTTCTTGGTGAGGTTGTCGACGCGCTTCTCGAGGCTGTCGAGGTCGGCGAGCATCAGCTCGGTCTCGATGGTCTCGATGTCGGCGAGCGGGGCGATCTTGCCCTCGACATGGGTGATATCGGAATCTTCGAAGCAGCGCACCACATGCGCGATGGCGTCGACCTCGCGGATGTTGGCGAGGAACTGGTTGCCGAGGCCTTCGCCCTTGGAGGCGCCGCGCACGAGACCGGCGATGTCGACGAAGGTCAGCCGGGTCGGAATGATCTGGCCCGACTTGGCGATCGCCGCGAGCTTGTCGAGCCGCGGATCGGGCACGGCGACTTCGCCGACATTCGGCTCAATGGTGCAGAACGGATAGTTGGCCGCCTGCGCCGCGGCCGTCTCGGTCAGGGCGTTGAACAAGGTCGACTTGCCGACATTGGGCAATCCGACGATTCCGCATTTGAATCCCATCGTGTCCTCTAACGCAGTGCGTAGGGTGGGTTAGCCCTGCAGATGCCGAAGCGCATCTGCTCGGCGTAAACCACCAATTTTCCGGTCGTGACGTGGTGGGTTACGCCTTTCACCTTCGCTGATCGAAGCTTCGGCGGACGTGGTCCGGCTAACCCACCCTACTCCTTGTCGTCCTTCAAAAATCCCTTCGCCTGCATCGCAAGATGCACCCTGTTGGCGAAGGTCGCGTCCGTGCCCTTGGCGATCAGGGGGGCGTGCTCGGCGACCGCGTCGCACAGCGTCGTCACCCACTCATTGTCGGCCTTGGCGAAGTCCGACAGGACATGGCCGTGCACCATCTCCTTGACGCCGGGATGACCGATGCCGAGCCTGACGCGGCGATAGTCGTTGCCGATATGCGCGGAGATCGAGCGCAGGCCGTTGTGGCCGGCGATGCCGCCGCCGATCTTCACCCGCACCTTGCCCGGGGGAAGCTCGAGCTCGTCGTGAAACACCGTGGTGTCACCTGGCGCGATCTTGAAGAAGCTCGCCGCTTCCTGAACGCTGCGGCCGGACTCGTTCATGTAGGTCGTCGGCTTGAGCAGGACCACCCGCTCGGTGCCGAGCGTGCCTTCCGAAGTCTCGCCCTGAAACCTGCGGCGCCATGGTGCGAAACCATGACGCCGCGCGATCTCGTCGACGGCCATGAAGCCGATATTGTGCCGGTTACGTGCGTATTTCGCGCCGGGATTGCCGAGCCCAACAAAGAGTCGCATGACGCGGCGCGCCCCTCGGCCAGCGCGTGATCAGGGATCACGCACCAGCTCTTTGAGAGATTACTTCTTCTTCTCGCCGCCGGCCGGAGCCTTGGCCGCCGCTGCCGGAGCCGCAGCGCCCGCAGCCGGAGCCGCAGCACCTGCCGCCGGAGCAGCCGCGCCAGCCGCCGGAGCCGCGCCACCAGCAGCAGCCGCAGCTGCGGCCTTCTGCTCTTCGGCGTAGCCGGACGGCGGCACGATGGTGACGAGGGTCGCGTCCTCGCGGGTCAGCGCCTTGACGCCGGCCGGAAGCTTGACGTCCGACAGATGCAGCGAGTGACCGATTTCCAGCGCGCCGACGTCGGCCTCGATGTATTGCGGAATGCTCTCGACGCCGCATTCCAGCTCGATCGCATGGGCGACGATGTTGACGGTGCCGCCGCGCTTCACGCCCGGAGACGTTTCCGCCTTCACGACATGCAGGGGAACGCTGATGCGGATGGTGGCGCCTTCGCCGAGACGCATGAAGTCGACGTGGATCGGGAAATCCTTGACCGGATCGAGGTGGTAGTCGCGCGGAATCACGCGATGCTTCTTGCCCTCGAGGTCGATGTCCACCAGCGTGGTCAGGAACCGGCCGGCAAGGATGCGCTGGCGCAGTTCACGATCTTCGATCGAGATCGTCAGCGGGGGCTGGTTGTTACCATAGATCACTCCGGGCACTCTGCCGGCGCGACGCTCAGCCCGGGCGGCCCCCTTGCCGCTCTTCGGACGTGCGGTCGCCTTCAATTCCTTGACGGTCGTCGCCATAGTCTAAGTCCTTGTTTTTGCAAAAGTTAATGGGCCGCAAGGCGGCCCATGGCGTACGCCGCAGCAAGCCTCCAGGGGTGCGGGGGCCGCGGACGTGGCGGGCTTTTACCCGGAAGATGCGGAAATGACAAGGAAATGCGGGGACTTTTTGCGGGGGCCGGTATGGCCCGGAACACCGTCATGGCCGGGCTTGTCCCGGCCGTCCACGCATTGCGGGGTGGCAGGATAGACGTGGATGCCCGGGCCTTCGCCTCGCCGAAGCGGCTTCGGCCGCGCAGGCGGGACAGGCCCGGGCATGACGACCTCAGCTAGTGGCCCCGCCGAGCTTGGCCTCGAGCGCGGCGATGCGCGCCTTGAGGGCCTCGTTCTCCTCGCGCGCCAGGCGGGCCATGTCCTTGACCGCCTCGAACTCCTCGCGCTTGACCAGATCCATGTCGCGCAGGAATTTCTCTGCCTGGTTGCGCATGACCGTGTCGAACTCGCGCTTGACACCCTGGGCCGCACCGGCAGCATCGTTCATCATGCGGCCGATCTCGTCGAAAAACCGGTTGGTGGTCTGGGTCATGTCGGTCTCCTGATCGGTCTCTTTGTCGCCTCTTGGCGGCCCCGATAAACTTTGCGCGAACGCGCGAAAAGACAATGGCAATCCGCGGTGAGAGGTTCAAGGGCCGCGCGGCGGTATCCTTGTCATGGCCCGGTTTCCTTGCAATCGTATTCAACGTCCCTGCATAACAAGAATCACAAGGCGGAACGCACGACATGATCGAGCAGCAGATCGCAATTCCCACCAACGACGGCCACACCGCTACCTTCATCGTCCATCCCGAGCGGGGCGGACCGTTTCCGGTCATCCTGTTCTACATGGACGCACCGGCGATCCGCGAGGAGCTGCGCGACATGGCGCGCCGGCTCGCGACCTCAGGCTATTACGTGATGCTGCCGAACCTCTATTACCGCTCCGGCGTGATGGAGCTCGGTGCACTGCCGGCCGACCCGAACGCGCCGGAGCGCAAGCGTATGTTCGCACTGATGGGCTCGCTCACGATTCCCATGATCATGGACGACACCCATGCGCTGCTCACCTATGCCGAGGGCCAGGCTGCCGCGGACACTGAAATCGTCGGCACCGTCGGCTATTGCATGAGCGGGCGGTACGCCATCAACGCCGCCACGCATTTCCCTGACAGCGTCAAGGCCGCCGCCTCGATCTATGGTGTGCAGCTCGCGACCGACCAGGCCGACAGCCCGCATCTCGCGGCAGGCAAGACCAAGGCCGAGCTCTATTTCGCCTGCGCCGAGACCGATGTCTACGCGCCGCCGGAGATTATCGAGAAGGTCAAGGATGGCATGAAAGGCGCAAAGGCCGAGGTCGAGATCTATCCCGGCACCCATCACGGCTTCGCATTCCCCAAGCGCCCGGTCTATGACCGCGACGCTGCCGAGCGGCATTGGGAGCGTCTGCTGGCGCTCTATCGCCGCAATCTCGTCCAGCAATAGCAGGCACGATGCCCCTTCTGCTCATCGACTTTCCATCGTTCAGCCCGATCGCACTCCAAATCGGACCGTTCGCGATCCGCTGGTACGCGCTCGGGTATATCTGTGGGATCACGATTGGATGGCTCTATGCGCGCTCGCTGTTGAAGAACGAGCGCCTGTGGGGCGGACCGGCGCCGATCTCGCTGGTCCAGATCGACGACTTCATCCTGTGGGTGACGCTCGGCATCATCGTCGGCGGCCGCACCGGTTACGTGCTGTTTTATAATTTGCCCTTCTTCGTCGAGCATCCGGCCGCCATCTTCAAATTGTGGGAGGGCGGCATGTCGTTCCACGGCGGCTTCCTGGGCTGTGTCGTGGCGGTGATGTGGTTCGCGCGGAAGAACGGCATTTCGATCCTGTCGCTCGGCGACATCACCTGCGGCGTCGCGCCGATCGGTATTTTCCTGGTGCGACTGACCAACTTCATCAATGGGGAGCTGTGGGGCCGCGCTGCCGACCCGAGCCTGCCTTGGGCCATGATTTTCCCATCCGGCGGCGACGTGCCGCGCCATCCGAGCCAGCTTTACGAGGCGGGCATGGAGGGCGTCCTGCTGTTCACCGTGCTCGCGGTGATGATCCGCTTCGGCGCCTTGAAGCGGCCGGGCCTCATCCTCGGCAGCTTCATCCTGATCTACGGGCTGACCCGCATCATCGGCGAACATTTCCGCGAGCCGGACGTCCAGCTCGGCTACCTCTGGGGCGGATTAACCATGGGCATGCTGTTGTCGATCCCGATGCTTATTGTCGGCGGCGTACTTATTGTATTGGCAGCGCGGCGCGGTGCGCCGAAACCCGCAAGGGCCGTTCGTTAATTCATTTCGAGAAAGCACGCCGTGACCGAACAGCCGCTCCTCAACGAGATCAAGGCACTGATCAAATCCTCAGGCCCGATGCCGGTCTGGCGATACATGGAGACGTGCCTGATGCATCCGCGCTACGGCTATTACGTCTCGCGTGATCCCTTGGGACGTGAAGGCGACTTCACCACCGCGCCCGAAGTCAGCCAGATGTTCGGCGAGCTCTTGGGCCTGTGGACCGCCTCGGTGTGGAAACAGATGGGCTCTCCCCCATTCTTGCGGCTGATCGAACTCGGCCCCGGTCGCGGCACCATGATGGCGGATGCGTTGCGTGCGCTGCGCGTGCTGCCGCCGCTCTATCAGGCGCTTCACATCCACATGGTCGAGGTCAATCCCGTCCTGCGCGAGCGGCAGAGTGCGACATTGTCGGGCGTGCGCAACAACATCGCCTGGCACGACAGCATCGACGACGTGCCCGAGGGACCGAGTGTCATCCTCGCCAACGAATATTTCGACGTGCTGCCGATCCACCAGATGGTGAAACGCGAAAGCGGCTGGCACGAGCGGGTGATCGAGATCGATCCCAACGGCAAGCTCCAGTTCGGTGCGGCGGCCGAACCGACGCCGCGCTTCGACGTGCTGCTGCCGCCCCTGGTCCGCGCGGCTCCTGTCGGCGCCGTGTTCGAGTGGCGGCCCGATACGGAGATCATGAAGCTCGCCACGCGCGTGCGCGACCAGGACGGTGCCGCGCTGATCATCGACTACGGCCATTTGCGCAGCGATGCCGGCGACACGTTTCAGGCCATCGCACGCCACTCCTTCACCGATCCCTTGAAGGCGCCGGGTCAGGCCGACGTCACCGCCCATGTCGACTTCCAGGCGCTCGCGCGTGCAGCCGAAGATGTCGGCGCGCGCGTACACGGTCCGGTGACGCAAGGCGACTTCCTCAAGCGCGTCGGCATCGACACCCGCGCGGCGGCGTTGATGCAGAAGGCGACGCCGGAGGTCGCCACCGACATTTCCGTGGCGCTGAAGCGATTGACCGATACGGGACGCAGCGGCATGGGCGCGATGTTCAAGGTGCTCGGCATCTCCGAGCCTCGGCTGACGGGCCTTGCAGGCCTCAGCGATCTCGAACAGGCCGGAGGCCATTGATGACGCTCACCTCGTCGCTGTTGTCGGCGGTGCCCGGCCTGCGCCATGCCTTCTTCACCCGCGAGGGGGGCGTCTCCGGTGGCATCTATGCCGCGCTGAACGGCGGGCTCGGCTCCAACGACGATCAGGCCCTCGTCGCAGAGAACCGCCGCCGCATGGCCGAGCATGTCGGCGTCGCAGCCGACCGCTTCCTCAGCCTGCATCAGATCCACTCGCCCGACGTGCTCGTCGCCGAAGCGCCATGGCCGAGCGGCCCGCGCCCGAAAGGCGATGCGCTGGTGACCAAGACAACCGGCATTGCGCTAGGCGTGTCCACCGCCGATTGCGGTCCGGTGCTGTTCGTCGATCCCACCGCGCGCGTGATCGGCGGCGCCCATGCCGGTTGGAAAGGTGCGCTGACGGGCGTGCTGGAGACCACGATTCTGGCGATGGAGAAACTCGGCGCCACGCGCGATGGCATCATTGCCGCGATCGGCCCCTTGATCCGCCAGGACAGCTACGAGGTCGGCAACGAGTTCGTGGCGCGCTTCATCGAGGCCGATGCGGACAACGCCATGTTTTTCATCCCGTCGACGCGCGAGGGCCACGCGATGTTCGATCTCGCCGGCTTTATCCGCAAGCGGCTGGAAGCCGCGGGCATTTTGATGATCGACGATCTCGGGCTGGACACTTATGCGGACGAACGCTTCTTCAGCTATCGCCGCTCGGTGCATCGCAAGGAGCCGGACTACGGCCGTCACGTTCATGCGATTGCGCTGGAGGGGTGAACACAACAGAAACCCCGTGTCATTCCGGGGCGATGCGAAGCATCGAGCCCGGAATCCATCGTGCAACAATGTATGCGGAGAAATGGAATCCGGGCTCGCGCCATCCAAGTCGGCTGCTGCCGACTTGATCCTTCAAATCTGCCGAGCTCGGGTAAACCCGAGCTCGGCGGCGCGCCCCGGAATGACAGTGGCCTGTGTCGCCTCTGCCCTAGACCTTAATCGATTTTAACGATATCGCTGCCCTCAATGAGGGAAGCGTCATCTTTTCTGCGCCGCGCGGGCTCGCGCGTGTTGGCGGTCATGCTGTTGGCTGCGGCGACCGTGCTGGCCGGCTGCGCCGGTGGCAACGCGCCCGCCAATTCCTACGCGATGGCGCCGAGCGGCGGCTCCGGCGCGACGGTCGCTTTCGAATCGATCGACGGGCCGCCGCCGCAGGTGTTCGATCGCATGGTCGGCGTGCTCGACAGCGAATCCAAGCTGCGCAGCCTCTCGATCGTCTCCCGCGAGGGGACGGCTGCCTACCGCGTGCGCAGTTACCTCTCCGCCCAGGTGGTGCGCGGCAAGACCGTGATCGCCTGGGTCTGGGACGTCTACGACGCCAACCAGCAGCGGGCGCTGCGCCTCTCCGGCGAGGAACCGACCGCAGCCAAGGGCGGCCGCGATGCGACGCGTGATGCTTGGGGTGCCGCCGACGACCTGGTGCTGCGGAAGATAGCCCAGGCCGGATTCAGCGGACTTTCCAATATGATCAGCGGAGCGCCCGACACGCCGAACACCGTTCCCGGCCTGCGCGGACCGGCGGTGGCGAGCGTAACGCCCGAGGCTCCGGTGGCTGAGGTGCCGGCTTCGGCGCTCGGCTACGCCCAGCAATAACCACCGCTAAACCAAGGGCTCAGTTTGCGGCCAAGCCGTTGGCCCGACTCAGGATTTTCAAAGGGAAAACGTAGCGTCCCGGGTTGCCAGCGCAGCCCCCGGCCTGATATTTCCTCGCCCGTCATAACCGTGCTGCCAGTGGGTATCTTGAGATGTTGAACGTCGTATCCAGCAAAGCGCGGGAGGAAGCGTCCATGTCGGCCAAAAACGGCTCCATCAAGCTTGTCGCCGGCAACTCCAATCCGGCTCTCGCCCAAGCCATCGCGCAGGGCCTCGACATGCCGCTGACCAAAGCGGTGGTCCGGCGCTTTGCCGACATGGAGATCTTCGTCGAGGTCCAGGAAAACATCCGCGGCTCGGATGCCTTCATCATCCAGTCGACCTCGTTTCCGGCGAACGACAATCTCATGGAGCTCTTGATCATCACCGACGCGCTGCGCCGCTCCTCGGCGCGCCGCATCACGGCAGTGATCCCCTATTTCGGCTATGCCCGCCAGGACCGCCGCTCCGGCTCACGCACGCCGATCTCGGCCAAGCTCGTCGCCAATCTGATCACCCATGCCGGCGTCGACCGCGTCATGACGCTCGACCTGCATGCCGGTCAGATCCAGGGCTTCTTCGATATCCCGACCGACAATCTGTTCGCGGCGCCCCTGATGGTGCGCGACATCCGCGAGCGTTTCGACCTCGGCAAGGTGATGGTGGTCTCGCCCGACGTTGGCGGCGTCGCCCGCGCCCGCGGCCTCGCCAAGCGCATCAACACCCCGCTCGCGATCGTCGACAAGCGCCGCGAGCGCCCGGGCGAATCCGAAGTCATGAACGTGATCGGCGACGTGTCCGGCTATAGCTGCATCCTGGTCGACGATATCGTCGATTCCGGCGGCACGCTGGTGAACGCAGCCGACGCGCTGATCGCCAAGGGTGCCAAGGACGTCTACGCCTACATCACCCACGGCGTGCTCTCCGGCGGCGCGGCCGCCCGCATCAGCGGCTCAAGGCTGAAGGAGCTCGTCATCACCGACTCGATCCTGCCGACCGAGGCGGTGACCAAGGCGCCGAACATCCGCACGCTGCCGATCGCCAGCCTGATTTCGGACGCGATCGCACGCACCGCGGCGGAAGAGTCGGTCTCGAGCCTGTTCGACTGACACCGTCATTCCGGGGCGGCGCGTCGGCGCCGAACCCGGAATGACTTTGCAGGCCTACCCCACAATCCCAGCCGCGACCTGGCCGCGCAGGCGCTCGAGACCCAGCAGCGTCTCGGCACAGGCTGCCGCCACCTCGACGCCCTTGATCGCAAAGTGCCTGCGGAAGAAATCGTAGTGCACTTCGGTCTCGTGGAATTGCTGCGGCGTCAGCACGGCCGAGAACACCGGCACCTCGGTGCGCAGCTGCACGTCCATCAGCGCCTTGATCACGGTGTCGGCGACGAATTCGTGGCGATAGATGCCGCCGTCGACGACGAGGCCGGCCGCGACGATGGCGGTGTAGCGCCGCGTCTTGGCGAGGACCTGCGCATGCAATGGGATCTCGAACGAGCCCGGCACCTCGAACACATCCACATGATTGAGATGGCGCGCTTCGGCCTCCTTGAGGAAGGCGATGCGGGCTTCCTCGACCACGTCGCGGTGCCAGCAGGCCTGCACGAAGGCCACCCGCTGCGGCTTCGCGAAGCGGGGGTGCTCGGTCACGGGAACCGGCGGTTGTGCTTGGGAGGTTTCAGCTTTTGAAGTTTGGGGATCTTGCAACATCTGATTCATGGCTTTCCTCTTCGGGACCAGAATCAGGGCACACGGAACGAGAAACAGCCGCATCTTGCGATGCGTCTGCCACCGACCGTTCTCTTTCATCCGGACTTTAACCGTCGGCTTCGGAGTTGCACCGAATCTGCTGACCCTTCCCTTCGGAATAAACCTTGGGGAAGGCGCTCGCGGGCTTAGGCCTCTCGGCCCTTACCGCCGGTGGGGACTTTCACCCCGCCCTGAGAACATCGGCCGCCCGGGATTGAGCGGCCTAATGGGAAATATGCCGCCGGTCCGGGGCAGCAGGCAAGCCTGTTCCGCAGCCAAAAACCGCATGGTCCCATGCCGCAGGGGCGGCGCGGCCCTCGCGCGGCGGAATTCACGATCGGCGGCTCTCGGGAATCCGATTCCGGTTTGTTCTCATTCGTTAACAATTGTGGCGGAGATGAGCTGTGGACGAACGAGTCCTGGCTTGTGGACGGACTCGGGAGCCAGTTGCGCAGATTCCGCAAATCACATCACTTGATCCGCGACAGGCCGCGCCGGTCGGAAGGAGATCGCGAAAGCGACTCCCGAGATCGACGACGTTAGGGAGCGCGCGCCGGACCCAACCGCGTGCGTATCAAAGACAACAAGAAGGCAAGAGGTCGAGACGGCATGTCCCTGCTCGAAGGCAATATCGATTCCCGAAATCATCCGCTCGCGGTGGTCGAGGATATCGCCGCCAGCAACAACTGGCCGTTCGAACGTTCCGGCGATGACGAGCTGACCATTGTCTCGAAGGGGCAATGGACGGACTACCAGATCTCCTTCACCTGGATGGGCGAGATCGAGGCGCTGCATCTGGCCTGCGCCTTCGACATGAAGATTCCCGTCGCACGTCGCAGCGAGGTGCAGCGGCTGGTCGCTGCGGTCAACGAGCAATTGTGGATCGGCCATTTCGACCTGTGGACCAACACCGGCATGATCATGCATCGCCAGGCCTTGGTGCTGCCGGGCGGCCTCACCGCCTCGACCGCACAATGCGAGGCCATGCTCGCCGGCGCCATCCACGCCTGCGAGCGTTACTTCCCGGCGTTCCAGTTCGTGGTGTGGGCCGGCAAAACCACCGCGCAGGCGATGGACGCCGCAATGTTCGATACGGTGGGCGAGGCGTAGTCGCGCCTCACCCAAAGCTGTCATCCCGGACGAGCGCAGCGCAATCCGGGATTCATACCGCGTGATGCCGCTTGTGGCACAACGCTTGTTGCTCTGCCCTCCGTCCATTAGAACCCCTTGGTACGCGACGAGCGCAAGCGCTCGCGCAGGAATCCTGGCTTTCGCCAGGACGACGGATTGGCGGCGACGATGGCAAACAACACTCTCCAGAACATCACCGGCACCATCCTGCTCGCCGGCGCCGGCAAGATGGGCGGCGCGATGCTGAGCGGATGGCTGGCCGGCGGGCTCGATCCGCGCCGCATCGCCGTGGTCGATCCGCATCTCTCGCCCGAGATCACCGCGCTGGCCGCCAAGGGCGTCGCACTCAATCCTGACGTGAAGGCGGCGGGCGCCGTCGAGACGATGGTCGTCGCGGTGAAGCCGCAGATGTTCCGCGAGGCCGGCGCGAAGCTGAAATCATTTGTCTCGGACAAGACGTCCGTGGTCTCGATCATGGCAGGAACCACGATGGCCGCGCTCCAGGAGGTCTGCGGAGGCGCCGTGGTGCGGGCCATGCCGAACACGCCGGCCGCGATCGGCCGTGGCATCACGGTGGCGGTGGCGGCGAAGAACGTCAGCGCGGGTCAACGCGCGGTGGCCGATGCGCTGCTGCGCGCCACCGGCTCGGTCGAATGGGTCGAGGATGAAGGCCTGATGGACGCGGTGACGGCCGTGTCCGGCTCCGGGCCCGCCTATGTGTTCCTGCTGGCCGAAGAGCTCGCACGCGCCGGCGTCGAAGCGGGATTGCCGGAAGCACTGGCGACCAAGCTCGCGCGCGAGACGGTCTCGGGCTCCGGTGAGCTGCTGCACCGGTCGGATCTTCCCTCGGCTACCCTGCGCCAGAACGTCACCTCGCCCGGCGGCACCACCGCCGCGGCGCTCGGCGTGCTGATGGGCGAGCCGGGCCTGCGCGATCTGATGATCCGCGCGATCGCGGCCGCGACGAAGCGGTCGAAGGAGTTGGCGAAGTAAGGCGGTGCCGTAGGGTGGGTTAGCCGAGCAGATGCGCAAAGCATCTGCTCGGCGTAACCCACCTCCTCTATTTCCGCGGAGATGGAATCGGTGGATTACGCCTTCGGCTAATCCACCCTACGGCGTCGTGCCCGCGGCAAGTCGCTTGTTGAACATCGCGACATTGACGAGCCCACGCGCGTGGCGGCCTTCGCCGAGCTTGCGTGTGCCTTCGTATGCCTCAACCTCGAAACGGATGACGCGCCGCTCGACCGCGATCACTTTCGCGGTGGTCCGCACCGTCGCGCCGACGAGTGCGGCGGCGAGATGACGGATGTCGACCTCGGTGCCGACGGTGACCCAACCCGGCTGAAGCGCTGACCGGATCGCATCGCCCGACGTCATCTCCATTTCCAGGATCATCATCGGGGTCGCATAGACCATCGGCATCCCTGGTACGAAATGCCCGACCGTGCGCTCGGCCGGCACCACCAGCGTGCGCTCGGCGCTCATGCCTGTCGTGATGAAATCACGTGCGTCCATGGTGCTTGCTCATCATTCCGGGCCGCGCGAAGCGCGAACCCGGAATCCAGAGATTGTCGATCGGGATTCCCCAATGCGCAGTTGCGCATTGTGAGTCAGCCCCGGAATGACGCTAACGCGTCACTTCTTCGCCGCCGCCGCGCGCTCCACAAAGGTCTTGCCGCCCTTCATCTTGTGGCGGAGCGGCGCTTCGTTGATCTGGATGACGACGGCATCGGCGTCGACGCCGAGATTCTTCACCAGCGCCTGCGTGATGTCGCGCATCATGCCGGCCTTCTGCTCGTCGGTGCGGCCCTCGGCCATGCTGATGGTGATCTCAGGCATTGTTGTCTCCCTGCTCTGCTGCTGTCGTCATGGCCGGGCTCGTCCCGGCCATCCACGTTCTCCGCCATCAAACAAGACGCGGATGCCCGGGACAAGCCCCGGCATGACGACGCCAGTGAATGGCTAGCCCCACTTAACGTCATGGCGCGCCAACACCTCACGCACCTTCGCGACGAGATCGGCTTCACTGCACGAGAACTGCGCCGGCCGGGTTTCGCGCCATTCCTGGTTCGAGGCGATCGCAGCGGCGGCCTTGGCGCCCTCGATCAGGTCCTTGACCTGCACCTCGCCGCGCGCCTTTTCGTCCGAGCCCTGGATGATCACGCAAGGCGAGTTGCGGCGGTCGGCATATTTGAGCTGGTTGCCCATGTTCTTGGGATTGCCGAGATAGAGCTCGGCGCGGATGCCGGCACTGCGCAAGCTCGCCACCATCTTCTGATAGTCGGCGACGCGATCGCGGTCGAACACGGTGACGACGACGGGACCGAATTCGGGCCGCGTGTCGAGCTTTCCAAGCAGCGTCAGCGCAGCCTGCAAGCGCGACACACCGATCGAGAAACCGGTCGCCGGCACCGGCTCGCCGCGAAAGCGGGAGACGAGACCATCATAACGACCGCCGCCACCGACCGAGCCGAAGCGCACGGGACGACCCTTCTCGTCCTTGGTGTCGAGCAGCAGTTCGACCTCATAGACGGGGCCGGTATAATATTCGAGGCCGCGCACGACGGACGGATCGATCTTGATGCGGTCCGCGCCGTAACCCGATGCTGTGACGAGCTTGGCAATCTCTTCCAGCTCGCTCACGCCGGCCTGACCAACCTCGCTCTTGGCGAGGTAGGTTTCAGCGGCCGCAATCGCCTCTTTCCAGTCCTCGCGCGGCTTGGTGATGGCGAGAACGACGTCCGCCTCCGCCGCGCTCAGATTGGCGCCCTTGGTGAAGTCGCCCTTGCCTTCTTCGCCGCCGTCCCATCGCCCGGGGCCAAGCAGCTTGCGCACTTCATCGGCGGAAAACTTGTCGAGCTTGTCGATTGCGCGCAGCACGGTCAGCCTGCGGCCTGCGTTCTCCTCACCCGCGAGCCCGATGGCTTCGAGGACGCCGTCGAGCACTTTGCGGTTGTTCACCTTCACCACATACTGGCCACGCGCAACGCCGAGCGCTTCCATCGTGTCCGCCGCCATCATGCATATCTCGGCATCCGCCGCGGGCGTTGCCGAGCCGACCGTGTCGGCATCGAACTGCATGAACTGCCGGAAGCGGCCGGGCCCCGGTTTTTCGTTGCGGAAGACGTAACCGACCCGGTAGCTGCGGTAGGGCAGGACAAGACCGTCGGTGCCGTAGCGCTCGCCGACATAGCGCGCAAGCGGCGCGGTCAGGTCGTAGCGCAGGCTGATCCACTGTTCGTCGTCGTCCTGGAACGAGAACACGCCCTCGTTCGGACGGTCCTGATCGGGCAGGAATTTGCCGAGCGCGTCGGTGTATTCCATCGCCGGCGTCTCCACCGGCTCGAACCCGTAGAGTTCGTAGACGGCGCGGATCTTCTCGACCATCTCGCGCGTCGCCCGGATCGCGGCGGGATCGCGATCCTCGAGCCCGCGCGGCAGACGCGCCTTCAGTTTCTGGGGTTTTTTGGCCTTGTCTTTCATGACGGCGTTAAATCCGATGTACGCCACGGCAAACCGGGCGGTGTACCCTCTCCCCTTGTGGGAGAGGGTGGCTTCGCGTTAGCGAAGCCGGGTGAGGGGTTCTCTCCCCGCGTTCTATCTCTGGCGCGTGGAGACCACCCCTCATCCGGCGCTTCGCGCCACCTTCTCCCACAACGGGAGAAGGGAAGAAAGAGCGTAAGATCAGCTCCGCCGCTGATCAAAACACCTTGCGGATCCAGTTGTGCGGATCGTTGGTGCGGCCGTACTGGATGTCGACGAGCTGCTTGCGCAGGCCCATGGCGACGGGACCGGCGGCGCCGCCCGAGATCTCGAAATCGCCGCTGACCGAGCGCACCTTGCCGATCGGCGAGATCACGGCCGCGGTGCCGCAGGCGAAGGCTTCCTTCAGCCTGCCCGAGGCCGCATCCTTGCGCCACTGGTCGAGCGAATACGGCTCCTCGCGCACGGTCTTTCCGGCATCGCGGGCGAGCGCGATGATGGAGTCGCGGGTGATGCCGGGCAGGATGGTGCCGAGCGGCGGCGTCGACAGCGAGCCATCGTCGAACACGAAGAAGATGTTCATGCCGCCAAGCTCCTCGATGTAGCGACGCTCGATCGCATCGAGGAAGACGACCTGATCGCAGCCATGCTGGATCGCTTCGGCCTGGGCACGCAGGCTCGCAGCATAGTTGCCGCCGCATTTGACCGCGCCGGTGCCGCCGACGGCGGCGCGCGTGTAATTCTCGGAGACCCAGATCGAGACCGGAGCGGGGCCGCCTTTGAAATAGGAGCCAACGGGCGAGGCGATCACCGCGAAGATGTATTCCGACGACGGCTTCACGCCGAGGAAGGTCTCGCTCGCAATCATGAAAGGCCGCAGATAAAGGCTGCCCTCGCCGCCTGGCATCCAGGCGCGATCGATGCGCACGAGCTGCTCGACGGCCTCGATGAAGACGTCCTCGGGCAGTTGCGCCATCGCCATGCGATCGGCGGAGTCCTTGAAGCGGCGCGAATTGGCATCGGGACGGAACAGATTCACGCCGCCGTCGTCACGCTTGTAGGCCTTCAGGCCCTCGAAGATTTCCTGGGCGTAGTGCAGGACCGCGCCGGCCGGATCCATCTGGAAGTTGGCGCGCGCCTCGATCTTCGCCTCGTACCAGCCGCCTTTGGCCTGGTTGTAGCGGACGATCGCCATGTGATCGGTGAAGACCCGCCCGAAGCCGGGATCCACAAGCTTGGCGACCCGGTCCTTTTCAGGTGTCGGGTTGGATGCGGGCTGGATGTCGAATTTCATGCTCATGTCCTTGGCTCCCGCTGCCGATGGCGGCGCCGTTCCGGCGCCCGCCTGCCCGCTTTCGGGCCCGGCTGGCTTGATGTGGTTTCTGGCTGGACCGCCGCCAGCCTTGTTACGGCCGGTTTCCGTGGCCAGCATGTCGCCTGAGGACATGCTTTTGCGGAAGGCGGAAGTCCAGTATGTTTTGCCGAAATGCCGCTCGACAATCGCACGGTAGATCTGATCCGGCCGTCGTCGCCTGTCCGGCTCACTCCGGCCGCTCCTAGGAAATGCCACCCGCCGCGAAAACGATCTAATATTTCGTGCGGGCTGATCGTTTTGTAACATTGAACCCAAGATACGTCAATATGCCTGACATAAATTTCGCGACTTCCTCTCAGGACGCTGCCGCGTCACGACCGGCAGCAGGCGATGGAGGCAATTTGCGCTGGGATATCATCGAGCTCTTGTTCTTCGCCTATCGCGATTTCGTCGGCGATCCCGACCAGGAGCTGGAGGCTTTCGGGTTCGGCCGGGCCCATCACCGGGTCATGCACTTCGTCTATCGCTACCCCGGCCTGAAGGTCGCCGATCTGCTCGATGTCCTGCGCATCACAAAACAGTCGCTCGGCCGGGTGCTCAAGCAGCTCCTGGACGAGGGCTATATCGTGCAAAAGACCGGCGACAACGACCGCCGCCAGCGCCTGCTCTACGCGACGCCGAAGGGCGAAGCGCTGGTGCAGAAGCTCGCTGGTCTGCAGACGACACGCATCACCAAGGCGCTTGCCGAGATGGCGCCTGATGATGCCGAGACCGTCAAGCGCTTCCTGCGCGCGATGATCGACCGCGACGATCCCGATAAGGTGCTCGAGACGATCTTCGCCTCCGTCAACCACAACAAGGAGTGACCGTGCCGCTCGCTGCCACGCTCGCCCGCCCGCCGGCGCAACCGGCCGACGATGCCCCGCATCTCTTGCTCGTCGACGACGATCGCCGTATCCGCGATCTCCTGTCGCGCTTCCTCGCCGCTGAAGGCTATCGCGTCACCACGGCCGCCAGCGCCGGCGATGCCCGCGCCAAACTGCTCGGGCTGCATTTCGACTTGCTGATCCTCGACGTGATGATGCCCGGCGAGACCGGCTTCGATCTCGCCCGCTTCATTCGCACGTCCTCCTCGGTCCCGATCGTGATGCTGACCGCGCGGCACGAAGCCGAGGCCCGCATCGAGGGCCTGCAGATCGGCGCCGACGATTACGTCGCAAAGCCGTTCGAGCCGCGCGAGCTGGCGCTGCGCATCAACAACATCCTCAAGCGCGCCGCGCCACCGGTCCAGACGGCGGCGGTGGAGAAGATCGCATTCGGTCCCTACGTCTATCATCTCGATCGCGGCGAATTGCGCCAAGGCGAGGAGGTCATCCACCTCACCGACCGCGAGCGCGAGATGCTGCGGATCCTCTCGGAGACGCCGGGCGAGACCGTGCCGCGCAGTGCGCTGACCGGCAATGGCAGCGTCAACGAGCGGGCCGTCGACGTGCAGATCAACCGCCTCAGGCGCAAGATCGAGACCGATCCAGCCAATCCGCTGTTCCTGCAGGCGGTGCGCGGCATCGGCTACCGGCTGGTAGCCTCGCCGTAGAAACAGTGAAGCGCGCTAGATGAGCACGATCGATACCGGCCTGACGCTGCTCAAGAGCGCCGCCGGCCGCGTCTCTGCCGCCAATGGTTGGATGGGCAATGCGTTCAAGGGCTGGATGCCGACCGGCCTCTACGCCCGCGCGCTGCTCATCATGATCGTGCCGATGGTGATCCTGCAATCGGTCGTCGCCTTCGTGTTCATGGAGCGGCATTGGAACACGGTAACGCGCCGCCTGTCGGCCGCGGTGGTGCAGGATATCGCCGCGCTGATCGATGTCTACAAGGGCTATCCGCAAGACAAGGATCGCGATCAGATCCGTCGCATCGCCCAGCAGCGTCTCGGCCTCGTCGTCGATTTCCTGCCTCCCGGCGACATGCCGCCGCCGGGACCCAAGCCGTTCTTCTCGCTGCTCGACCAGACGCTGTCGGTGCAGCTCGGCCGCCAGATCGGACGCTCATTCTGGATCGACACGGTCGGCCGCTCCAACCTGGTCGAGATCCGCATCCAGCTCGATGATGCCGTGATGCGCGTGTTCGCGCAGCGCAGCGCCGCCTATGCCTCCAACTCGGAAATCTTCCTATTCTGGATGGTCGGCACGTCCTCGATCCTCCTGATCGTCGCCGTGCTGTTCCTGCGCAATCAGATCAAGCCGATCCTCCGGCTTGCCGACGCGGCCGAAAGCTTCGGCAAGGGCCGCGAGGCACCGAACTTCAGACCCAGAGGCGCGCGCGAGGTGCGCCGCGCGGCTGTCGCCTTCCTGGAGATGAAGTCGCGCATCGAGCGCACGATGGAGCAGCGCACCGCAATGCTGGCCGGCGTCAGCCACGATCTGCGCACCATCCTCACCCGTTTCAAGCTGGAGCTGGCGCTGATCGGCGACAGCCCCGAGCTGGAGGGCATGCGCAAGGACGTCGACGAGATGTCGATGATGCTGGAGGACTACCTCGCCTTCGCGCGCGGCGATTCCGGCGAGCAATCGCAGCCGACCGACATGGCGCAGGCGCTCGAGGAATTGCGCAGCGACGCCGAGCGCCACGGCCACACCGCGACGGTGACATTCAGCGGCCTGCCGGTCGTGACGGTGAAGCCGGCCTCGTTCAAGCGCTGCCTCGCCAACCTCGTCACCAATGCCGCGCGCTACGGCAAGGCCATCGCCATCTCCGGCCAGCGCGATCACCGCTATCTGACCGTGACGGTCGACGACGATGGCCCGGGCATTCCAGCGCATCTGCGCGAGGAAGTATTCAAGCCGTTCCTCCGGCTCGACAATGCCCGCAACCAGGACGAAGGCGGCACCGGCCTTGGCCTCGCGATCGCGCGTGACATCGCCCGCTCCCATGGCGGCGACATTACGCTGAGTGACAGCCCGATGGGCGGACTGCGCGCGAGCGTCCGGATTCCGGTGTAGCTGCTCTTACCTCGCCCCGCTTGCGGGGAGAGGTCGGATCGCTCTTGCGATCCGGGTGAGGGGTACCGGTACTTCGACGAGCGCGCGTGTGGAGAGAGGCCCCTCACCGCAGCCCTCTCAGCGCGAGCGAAGCTCGTCGCGGCCCCGCAAGAGCAGGGCGAGGGAGCGCACCGTCTATTACTTCGGCAGCAGCGCCTTCAGCTTGTCGACGTCGCGCACATTCATCTTGAAGCCGCCGGGCATGACAATGTCGCCGGGCTTCTGCTCCGGCTTGCAGGCACCGAGCCATTTCGCTTCCAACGTCATGGTGGTGTCGCGCCCAGCATTGCCTGCAGCGCCGCCTTGCGCGTGCGTGGAGGTCTTCACCGTATAGGCCGAGTTGAAGTCGCCCGTGATCTCGGCATGCGAGGTGGTGTTGATGCCGGCGATGCTGCACTCGGAATCGCTGACATAGCCGGTCGCGGTCTTCTTGACCTCCTGCTTGGCGCAGACCTGCTTGGCCATCGGCGAGATGTTGTTGCTCATCTCCTTGTCGACGCTCTCGTCAGTGCAGTGCTGCATGGTCATCTCCGGCATCGCGGAGCCGGACCTGACCATCTTCATTTCCCAGAGACCAGCCTTGCGCACCGGCAGATCGTCGGCGAAGGCGCTCCCCGCCGACGACACGATGCAAACGACTGATGCGAGCAAAGCAAGCTTGCGCGTCATAGGAGAGCCTCCCGGCCGAGATGTCGTGGCTGGCGTCCCGAAATGCCTCAGTACAGCGTGCGGATCGGCCGATCGGCTGCGCCGTAGGGCACCCAACGGCAGGCGAACGAGATGTAGCCGCCCTCATAGGCCTGCACAGCGAGGAATTTCACCACCTTGCCGTAGCGTGCACAGTGATCGACCGCGACCTGCCGCGCATCAACCTGCGTCGCCATCGAATAGGCGATGATGCCGCCGGTGTCGTTGCCCTTGAAAGGTGGCACCGGAAGGAGGTCGGCGCGCGCCGGCTGGCTCGCCAGCATTCCCGAGACAACCAGGCTGGCAAGAAGGCCCGCGGCCGCAATGATTCGCATTCCCGTCACTCCGATTGATCGCCGGCACTCTACGGTGCCGGCAGGGCGGTGAAAAGAACGGAAAGCCTGCTGGCTGCGACGTTGTGATCAACTCCCGGCCAAGTGTTGCCGCGCTGCACTTGACCTCTTCCAACCTTCGCGGCACCGTCCTTCCCTCGCAAGACCAGCTGTCCGGATTGCCCATGCGCGCCCCCTTCCTGAAATCGCTCCGCTTTGCCGCCGTTCTCGGCCTCATGTTGGGAGCGTTGTCGCTCGGCGAGGCCAAGGCGGCCAATCCGCTGGAGCTGAACTTCTGGCTGAGCGGGCCGCGCTATGACGGCGCCGTTGCCGATTGCGACAAGGCGCTGCCGACGATTGCGACCCAGTTCTGGGAGAAGGAAAGCTCCTTCTGGAATTCGTCGTTGAAGATCACGGGCTTCGCCGCCGTTCACGAGGTCGCATTCCGGCCTTGGGCATCCGACAACATTCCGCGCAGATACTGCACCGCTGACGCCATGCTCACCGATGGCAAGGTGCGCAAGGTGCATTTCTCGCTCATCGAGGATGGCGGCTTTGCCGGCTACGGCAATGGCGTCGAATGGTGCGTGGTCGGACTCGACCGCGACTGGGCCTACAACCCGTCCTGCCGCGCCGCCAAGCCCTAAGCCGAAGAGTTTGATTCGAGCCGATCCAGCGGCAGATCGCCGATCCGCTCAAATTTTGTTCTTGAAATGTTCCTGTCGGCTGCTAGGCTGATTGCACAGTCTGGTTGAGAGGCGTTGCCATGTTTCATTTTAGATTGCATTCGTTCTCCCGTCTCGTGATCTCCCTGACCCTTCCCCTGGTTCTTGCCGCCGGGTCGATCGCGCTGACCGGCGGCGCGATCGCACAGGACAAGCGACAGAACGCGCCCGGCGAATTTGATTTCTACGTGCTGTCCTTGTCATGGTCGCCGTCCTTCTGCGAGGAAGCCGCCGAGCGCGGTCGTGGCGGCGGACGCTCGAACATCCAGTGCGAGGGACGGCCCTATTCCTTCGTGGTGCACGGGCTTTGGCCGCAATACGAGAACGGCTTTCCGGAATATTGCCAGCGCCCCTCGCCGCGGCTGAACCGCAGCATCGTCTCCTCGATGCTCGATTTGATGCCAGCGCCGGGCCTGATCTTCAATGAATGGGACAAGCACGGCACCTGCTCCGGGCTGACCGATCGCAATTATTTCGAGACGATCCGCAAGGCGCGCGCCGCGATCAAGATCCCAGCCGAATATCTCGATCTGTCGGAGACCAAGACCGTAGCGCCGGGTGAGGTGGAGGAAGCCTTCATCAAGGCCAATCCCGGCCTGAGCAGCGCAGCCGTCTCGGTTACCTGCAACAAGACCCGACTCTCCGAAGTCCGCATCTGCCTCAGCAAGGACCTGCAATTCCGCGCCTGCGAGGAGCTCGAACGTCGCGCCTGCCGCCGCGACCAGGTGACCATGCCGCCGATCAGGGGCGGATGAGGCCACAATCGTCATTCCGGGGCGCGCAAAGCGCGAGCCCGGAATCCATCGACCCGCATGGCCGGTGGCGGAATGGATTCGGAGCCCGGTGCTGCGCACCGCCCGGAACGACGGGAGTTACTTTCATCGCGCGATGTCGTAACTCTGCGCCATGAACTACCGCCACGCCTTTCACGCCGGCAATTTCGCCGATGTCATCAAGCACATCGTGCTGGCCCGCATTCTCACCTATTTGCAGGACAAGCCGGCCGCCTTCCGCGTCATCGACACCCATGCGGGCGCCGGCCTCTATGATCTCGACAGCGACGAGGCGCGCCGCGGCGGCGAGTGGCTGACCGGGATCGCGCGGCTGATGCAGGCGCGCCTCTCGAACGAGAGCGTCGCGCTGACCAAGCCGTACTTGGACATCGTCCGCGCCTTCAATCCGAAGGGCGAGCTCAAGGCTTACCCGGGCTCGCCGCTGATCGCGCGCGGCCTGATGCGGCCACAGGACCGGCTCGTGGCCTGCGAGCTCGAGCCGAAGGCGCGCAAGGCGCTGATCGACGTGCTGCGGCGCGACGAACAAGCCCGCGTGGTCGATCTCGACGGCTGGATGGCGCTGCCGGCTTTCGTGCCGCCGAAGGAGCGGCGCGGGCTGGTGCTGATCGATCCACCTTTCGAGGCGAAAGACGAGTTCGAAAGATTGGGCGGTGCCTTCTCCACGGCCTTCGCGAAATGGCCGACCGGTATCTACGTAATCTGGTACCCCGCCAAATCCAGGCGCGCCACCGATGCGCTGGCGCAACTTGTGGCGCGCGCCGCAGCTGCAGCAAAGCCGCAGGGCAAATGCCTGCGGCTCGAATTCAGCGTAGCACCACAAGCCGACGGCGCGACGCTCACTTCTGCCGGGCTCCTGATCGTCAATCCGCCATACACGCTGCAAAGCGAGCTCAAGACGATCCTGCCGGAACTGGAAGTGCCGCTCGGCCAAGGGGGTGCCGCCAGATTCCGATTGGAGGTGCCCAAGCCTTAACTCGAAGCCGTAACACTCCGGCATTCTTGGGAAAAATATGCAGGAGCGGTAGTCAATTCGCAGAGAACCGTATTATGCTGTTTCCGTGACTGGCTTTACGTTCCGCTTCCGCGAATGGTTGCGGCGGAGTGAAGGCCTAAGAAAGATCCGGTCGGATCGATAAGGTCCGCCCAAGGATGGCCAGCTCCCGGGCTCCGTGATGCCCGGTCATGTTGCGACGCGCGTCTGCGTTGCGACGGAGGAGCAATGAGGGGGAGTTTCCCGATGGCCATGACGGGAACGGTCAAGTTCTTCAACGGCGAGCGCGGCTACGGTTTTATCAAGCCGGATGACGGCGGTCGCGACGTCTTCGTTCACATCACCGCTGTAGAGCGGGCGGGACTGAAGGACCTTGCCGAAGGACAGCGGATCACATTCGAAGTCGAACCGGACAAGAAGGGGAAAGGCCCGAAGGCGGTCAATCTCGTGATCCTTTCCTAGCGGACCTTGCTCCAAACGATCGGCGCAAAAAAGTCCCGGCCGCGAGCGGCCGGGAGGTTGTAGTCCGGTACTTTCTTATTTGGCTATCAGAAGTGATAGTTCACGCCTGCACGCACAATGCTGGCGCTATAGCCGTTTGACACGCCTGTAATCGCGAACTGGCTCGTCGACAGATCGACGTAGAGATATTCGAGTTTCGCGCTCCAGTTCGGCGCGAGGCCGACTTCCGCACCGACGCCGGCGGTCCATCCCGCCGAGGTGTGGGTCTCCGTCCCGTTGAAGGTCTGCGCGCGCAGCTCGCCGAAGGCGAGGCCCGCGGTGCCGTAGAACAGCACGTTGCTGAACGCATAGCCGGCGCGGCCGCGCAGGGTGCCGAACCACGGATTGGAGAACTTCCAGGACGCGAAGGTATCGTCGGCACCGGCGGCCTGGATGTCGCCTTCGACGCCGAAGACCCACGGGCCGTTCTGGAAGTTGTAGCCGGCCTGCACGCCACCGATGAAGCCGGAGGGCTTCACGGACGTGTTGCTCACCGAGCCCCACTCGTAGCCGACGTTGCCGCCCAGATAGGGACCAGCCCAGCTATAGGCGTTGAGCGGCTGGTTGACGGTATAGGGTGCACGCTGCCCGTAATTGAGATCGGCGGCCTCCGCCGAAGCTGTCCAGCCGGCAGCAACCAACGCGGCCGCGCCCACAACGAGCCTCTTCATCACTTAACTCCAACGCAACTGCCGCAACGCCCTGCGATGCCCGCGCCGCCGCGCCAGGCCAGACCGCATGGTTACGGAACCACCACTTTTTCGCGTAGGATTTATCGAGAGTTTTAAGTTAAAGGCCTGTTAAGACCCGTTACCGCGCTGTTAACAGACTTAAGGAAGCGTTAACGGGAACTGCGCGCGCGAGCCTGTGCGCGCCGCATGGCCGGAACTTCAAATCGATCCCCCCAGCGCCTAAATTCGCTCCATGGTTCACGATTCCTCCGACAACCCGGACGACGCGCACGCGCGCAAATCGCCGCAGGCCGCGAAGGCCGACGCCCCGCCCGAGGGGCTGACACCGCCCGACCTCGATCCCGCTGTTGCCGGCGGCGACGACGAGGACGATGCGCGGCTGCCGGACATTCTGGAAGAGAGCGGCGCGATCGGCGAAGAGCCGCTGGCGAGCGGTCACGAGGCGATCGAGCGTGCGGTCCGGCTCGCGCCGACCTCGCCCGGCGTCTATCGCATGCTCAGTGCGAACGCCGACGTGCTCTATGTCGGCAAGGCCAAGAACGTCAAAAAGCGCCTGTCCAGCTATGCTCGCCAGAGTGCACCGCTGCCGGCGCGCATCCTGCGCATGATCGCGGCGACGGTGACCGTGGAGATCGTCTCGACCACGACCGAGACCGAGGCCCTGCTGCTGGAAGCCAACCTGATCAAGCAGCTGCGGCCGCGCTTCAATGTGCAGCTGCGCGACGACAAGTCGTTTCCCTACATCCTGATCACCGGTGACCATTGGGCGCCGCAGATCCTCAAACATCGCGGCGCGCAGACTCGCCCCGGCCGCTATTTCGGCCCGTTCGCCTCCGCCGGCGCGGTCAATCGCACCATCACCGCACTTCAGCGGGCATTCCTGATCCGCTCCTGCACGGACTCCTTCTTCGAGAGCCGCACCCGGCCCTGCCTGCTCTATCAGATCCGCCGCTGCGCCGGCCCCTGCACCCGCGAGATCGACTTCGGCGGTTATACGACGCTGGTGCGTGAAGCCACCGATTTCCTGTCCGGCAAGAGCCATGCGGTGAAGCAGGAGCTTGCCGGCGAAATGGAGAAAGCTTCCGGCGAGCTCGAATTCGAGCGGGCCGCGCTCTACCGCGACCGCCTCGCAGCGCTGTCGGCGATCCAGTCGCAGCAGGGCATCAATCCGCGTACGGTCGAGGAAGCCGACGTGTTCGCCATCCACCAGGAGGGCGGCTTCTCCTGCGTCGAAGTGTTCTTCTTCCGCACCGGCCAGAACTGGGGCAACCGAGCCTATTTCCCGCGCGCGGAGAAGAGCTTTACGCCGGAGGAAGTGCTGGGGGCCTTCCTCGCCCAGTTCTACGATGACAAGCCGCCGCCGAAGTCGATCCTGCTCTCGCACGAGATCGAGGAGATGGAGCTGCTCGCCAACGCGCTCTCGATCAAGGCCGGCCACAAGGTCGAGGTCACCGCGCCCAAGCGCGGCGAGAAGAAGGAGCTCGTCACCCACGCGCTGACCAACGCGCGGGAAGCGCTCGGCCGCAAGCTCGCCGATACCGCAACCCAGAGCCGCCTGCTCGACGCCATGGCCACGACGCTGAACCTGCCGCATGCGCCCAAGCGCATCGAGGTCTATGACAACAGCCATATCCAGGGCACCAACGCGGTCGGCGCCATGATCGTCGCCGGCCCGGACGGCTTTGTGAAGAACCAGTACCGCAAGTTCAACATCAAGTCGGAAGGGATCACGCCGGGCGACGACTTCGCCATGATGCGCGAGGTGCTTGAACGCCGCTTCAAGCGCCTGATCAACCCGCCCGAGGAGAGCGCAGCCAAAGCCAAGGACGACGATTTCCCGCAATGGCCCGACCTCGTCATCATCGACGGCGGCCGCGGCCAGCTCAACGCGGTCCGCGAGATCTTCGCCAATCTCGGATTGACCCAGGTGTCGCTGATGTCGGTTGCCAAGGGCCCGGATCGGGATGCCGGCCGCGAGACCCTGTTCATGCCGGAGCGCGAGGCAATCAAGCTGGAGCCACGCGACCCCGTGCTCTATTTTATCCAGCGCCTGCGAGACGAGGCCCATCGCTTCGTCATCGGCTCGCACCGCAAGCTCCGCAAGAAGGACATCCGCGAGGCCGGTTTGCAGGAGATTCCGGGTATCGGCCCGTCACGCAAACGTGCCTTGCTGCATCATTTCGGAACCCTGAAGGAGATCGAACGCGCCTCGATCGCCGACCTCGGCAAGGTTCCTGGGGTGAGCGCGGAGAGCGCCCGCAGGATTTTCGACTATTTCCATCCCCAGCCGGGATGAACTAAAGGGGCTGTAGTCATATGGTCGTCGCAGGCCGCACCTCAATTGGGGACGGACGGTTGACCTTCTGGCTTGAGCGGTATTGGTAGGACGGATGAACATCGCCACGACACGAGGGACGACCAGCCGCGCGATGTCCCTCCCGAACATCCTGACCTATGGCCGGATCGCCGCGATCCCCGTCGTAGTCGGATGCATCTATGCGCAGTCGATCCTGGATTACCCGTTGTGGCTGCGCTGGGTCGCGGTCGCGATCTTCATCGGCGCCGCGGTGACGGACTATCTCGACGGCTATTACGCCCGGATCTGGAATCAGCAATCGGCGTTCGGCCGGATGCTCGACCCGATCGCCGACAAGCTGCTGGTCGCCTCGTGCCTGCTTATGCTGGCCGCCGACGGGATCATCCATGGCTGGTCGCTGTGGGCCGCCATCGTGATCCTGTGCCGCGAGATCCTGGTCTCGGGCCTGCGCGAATATCTCGCCGCGCTGCGCGTCAGCGTGCCTGTGACCAAGCTCGCCAAGTGGAAGACCACGGTTCAGCTCGTCGCCATCGGCTTCCTGCTCGCAGGTCCAGCCGGCGACGAGGTAGTTCCCGTGGTTTCGCTGATCGGCCTCATCCTGCTGTGGGCCTCGGCGATCCTGACCATGTACACGGGCTACGACTATTTCCGCGCCGGCATCCATCACCTCATCAAGGAGGACGAGGGATGAAGGTGAAGTATTTCGCCTGGGTGCGCGAGCGCGTCGGGAAGGCCGAGGAGACCATCGAGCCGCCCCCAAGCGTGCGCACAGTCGAGGAGCTGATCGCCTGGCTGTCAGGCCAGAGCGAGGCCTATGCCTATGCCTTCGAGAAGCCGAAGGTGATCCGCACCGCGATCGACCATGCCCACGTCAAGGCCGACGCCGCCATCGCAGGCGCCCGTGAGATCGCGTTCTTCCCGCCAATGACCGGCGGCTAGACAATGGCTTCCTCCCCTGTGACCACCTGCCCCGTCGCCATCCGCATCCAGGAAGACGATTTCGACATCGCGCGCGAGATCGAAGTCCTGACCGGGAGCCGCACTGATATCGGTGCTGTCGTCAGCTTCTCCGGCATCTGCCGCGCCGATGACGACAGTTCGAAGATCGCAGCGCTCACGCTCGAGCATTATCCCGGGATGGCCGAGGAAGAGATCAAGCGCCATGTCGACGAAGCCGTGTCGCGCTGGCCGCTCAACGGCGTCACGGTCATCCACCGCGTCGGACGGTTCATGCCCGGCCAGAACATCGTACTGGTGCTCACCGCCTCGCAGCACCGCCGCGCGGCATTCGAGGCGGCCGAATTCCTGATGGATTATCTCAAGACCAGCGCGCCGTTCTGGAAGAAGGAAGAGAGCGCCACCGGCACCGGCTGGGTCGAGGCCCAGGCCCGCGACGACGAGGCCGCCGCACGCTGGACCAAATCCTGATGGCAAAAGTTTCGAAAAAGACCACGCGCGGCCGCGCCGCGCCCAAGCTCGCCAAAGTCGGACCCTCCGAGCTGCTCACGCTGATTGATTACGTCCGCTATGCGGTGAGCCGTTTCGTCGAGGCCAAGCTTGCCTTCGCCCACGGCACCACCGATCCGGTCGCCGAAGCCGCCTTCCTGATCTGCGAGGCCCTGCATCTGCATCCCGACCAGTTCGAGCGCTTTGCTCACGCCCGCGTCACCGCGGCGGAAGGCAAGACCCTGCTCGATCTCATCCATCAGCGCGTGACGACGCGTAAACCGGCCGCCTATCTCGTCAACAAGATCTACATGCGCGGCCTGCCGTTCTACGTCGACGAGCGCGTCATCGTGCCGCGCTCGTTCATCGGCGAGCTCCTGGATTCGCATTTCGGCGGCGACGGAGAGCCGGGCTCGCTGATCGACGATCCCACCTCCGTCGAGCGCGTGCTCGATCTCTGTACGGGATCTGGATGCCTTGCGATCCTCGCCGCGTATCACTTCCCGAACGCGACGGTCGATGCCGTCGACGTCTCCAAGGGCGCGCTCGAGGTCGCGGCGCGCAATGTCCGGGAACATGGGCTGGATGAGCGGATCACGCTCTATCGCGGCGATCTGTTCGCCCCGCTCGGCGACAGCAAATACGATCTGATCATGACCAACCCGCCTTACGTCGACGCGAAAGGCATGGCGGCATTGCCGCCGGAATGCCGGGCCGAGCCCAAACTCGCCTTCGACGGCGGCGCCGACGGCCTCGACCTCGTCCGCCGCATCCTGCGCGATGCACCCGATCACCTGACGCCGGATGGAGGGTTGATCTGCGAGATCGGCCGCGGCCGCGAGCTGGTCGACGAGGCCTTTCCGGAACTGCCCCTGCTCTGGCTCGACACCGAGGAGTCGGAGGGCGAGGTGTTCTGGATCGCGGCCGCCGATCTCGGCTGATCGCGCGCGCCCGGCGGAACAAGTCAAATTCCGCCACGTTCACCCTCCGACGAATGTCTCGCTCTCGGAGGATGTCCGCATGCTTGCGCCATCGGGCGAATTGCTGCGCGCCGGCATGGCGCTCAAACTCAATCATCTCAAGCGTGCCGCGCAATCTTACCTGCGTGACCGCACCGGCCAGGCCACCGGACGGGTGACGTCCTATGCGGTCGCGGCGGGACTGTTCGCTGTAGCCGGACTTTTCCTGATCGCGGCCTTCTTTGTCGGCCTGATCGCGCTGTATCGCTGGGTTGCCATCACTTACGGGCAATTCTGGGGTTTTGGCGCCGTCGCAGTCGTGCTGCTGGTGCTCGCCGCGATCTGCGCGGGTGTGGCGATGGCCCAAATGAACCGCCGGCCCAAGCCGATCGTGCCGCTCGCCAGCCGCATGCGGGTGGCGATCGCCACGCCGCGGATCCCGCGCGGAACTGTCAAGGAGGCCGTGAAAGAGGTCGCGACGACAATTCCGCTGGTGCCGACGGCACCGGGCGAACGCGGTCATCACGGCCATACTTTCTCAGGCCGAACCAACCGCCCCGTGCAACTTGGCCTGATGCTTGCCGCACTCGGATTGCTGGGCTTCACGGCAGCGCGTCGGCGGCGCCACAATCACGGACTGGACGCCTGACATGCGTGCGCGGCACTCCGAGCAGCTCGACTCTTGGCTGCTGGTCGCCGCCACGGCTGTCTTCGTCCTCTCGGCGGAACGCTACTTTCAGGAATCGGAGTTGCTCCGGCTTGGACCGCCGCAAGATCACCGCAACGACGAAGCGAACTCTCCGGAAACGAACCCGGCGCGCGCGGCGACCCAGCCCGGCCATGGCCGCCGCGCGAAAAGCCCCTTCACGATTCCCTGGGCCGGCTGGAAGGATATTTTCTGGCGCACCTATCAACGCATCGGCGACGATCGCCTGCTCGCGACCGCCGGCGGCGTCGTGTTCTTCGGGCTGCTCGCGATCTTCCCCGCCGTGACGGCGCTCGTCTCGTCCTACGGCCTGTTCGCCAATCCCGCGACCATCAGCGACAATCTCCAGAAGTTGGCGATGATGCTTCCCGAAGGTACCTTCCAGGTCGTCCAGGAGCAGGTCGGACGCGTGGTGTCGAAGGGCAGCACGGCGCTCGGCGCCACCTTCCTGTTCGGCCTCGTGCTCGCAATCTGGAGCGCCAATGCGGGCGTCAAAGCAATCTTCGACGCGCTCAACGTTGCCTATGAGGAGCGCGAGAAGCGCAGCTTCATCAAGCTGAATCTCGTGTCATTGGCCTTCACGGTCGGCGGCATCGTGGCGCTCCTGCTGATGGTGGGGGCCGTCGTCGCCTTCCCGCTCGCACTCGATCATCTCGGCATGGCCCCCGAAAGCAAGCTGATCGTCGCGCTGGCACGATGGCCGCTGCTGTTCCTCATCCTGCTGGTGGCGCTCGCCATCCTCTACCGCTTCGCCCCGAGCCGCGATGCCCCGCGCTGGCAGTGGCTGAGCCTCGGCGCGGTGACGGCCTCCATCCTCTGGATTGCAGGCTCGGCGCTGCTCTCCTGGTATCTCTCGTCCTTTGCCAACTACAACGCGACCTACGGCTCGCTCGGCGCGGCCATCGGATTGATGATGTGGATGTGGATGTCGGCGATCGTCATCATGTTCGGCGCCGAGCTGAATTCGGAGATCGAACGGCAGACCCTGCGCGACACGACCACCGGCCGGCCCAAGCCGATCGGCAGCCGCGAGGCGGTCTCGGCCGATACGGTCGGCGCCGCTGCGCCGTCCTGATCTCGCGGCTATCCCCTCGAATCAACAATGATGTTAAGCTCACTTGGCCTAGGGGGAGCATGAGGCATGACGGGTGCGAATTGCGGCCCGTGTTTTCCCGGATGAGGCAGTCAGCTCTTGAGGCGTAACGCGCGGCATGATTCGCATTTCGACGATCTTCATCGCCATCTGCATGGTTCTGGTCGCGGCCTCGCTCGGGCTCGTGCTCTATGCGGTCGCCGGCATCAGCGGAACCGAATCCGCGATCGTGGCGCTGACCGCGCTGACCTTCTTGATCCTCTATAACGCCGTGTCGATGCGGCTGCGCGATCGCAGCGATGTTGGCGGCCAAATCGCCGATCTCTCGCGCGGCACCGCCGACCTCGCCCGCCAGGTGGCCGAGTTCGGGCGCCGATTAGCTGCGATCGAGGGCCGCATCGCCTCGTCCAATTCGGCCAATTCCGACCGTGTCCAGTCGGTGGTCGGTGAGATCAACGAGCTCGGCGGATTGGTCAGGCAACTCGCCGCCACGGTGTCCACGCATGAGGACCTGCTGGCTGGCCATGCGCCGGCGCCGGCCCCCACTCCGACCGGAAAGCTGGAGCCGGAAGTGCCTGCTGACCCGATCGCCCCCTTCGAGGAGCGGCCTGCCGCTCCTCCTCCGCTTCCTGCGCCGCCGCGGCCCCCAGCGCCGGCGGCCAAAACCGCGAGCGCCGCTCAGACCGTCAACGGCCGTAACCAGACCCAGATGCTGGCGACGCTGCGCAACGCCGTCGACGACAACCGCATCGACATCTTTCTCCAGCCCATGGTCACACTGCCGCAGCGCAAGGTGCGGTTCTACGAGGCTGTGACGCGGGTGCGCGACGAACGCGACCAATTGATTGCCGCCGAGGAATTCATCAGCATCGCCGAGGCGTCCGGACTGATCGGGCGCATCGACAACATGGTGCTGCTGCGCTGTGTCCAGGTGCTGCGCCGGCTGATGGTGCGCAATAAGGATGTCGGCGTCTTCTGTAACATCGCGGCGTCAACGCTCGGCAATTCCACCACATTCGCGCAATGCCTCGATTTCCTCGAAGCGAACCGGGCGCTGGCGCCGTCGCTGGTGCTCGAGTTCAAGCAATCGACCTTCCGCGGCCTCGGCCCCGCCGAGACCGAGAATCTCGCGGCGCTGGCGCAGCGCGGCTTCCGCTTCTCGATCGACCATGTCACCGACTTGCGGATCGAGCCGCGCGAGCTCGCCGACCGTGGCGTTCGTTTCATCAAGGTTCCAGCCTCTCTCCTGCTCGACCCGAAGCAGGCATCGAGCTCGGACATTCATCCCTCCGACCTGTCCGATCTGCTTGGCCGCTTCGGCATCGACCTGATCGCCGAGCGGATCGAGGGCGAACGCGCGGTGGTCGACCTGCTCGACTATGACGTGCGGTTCGGCCAGGGCTTTCTGTTCGCGCCGCCCCGGCCATTGCGGCCCGAAGGGGCATCTGCTACCGGCGGGGCCTCGCCGCAACAGGCGCAGGACATTCAGGGATCCAATGGCCCCGGTATACCCAGCGCAGGCACGACGCCTGCCCCTCCGTCATCGCGCCTCACCGGCAACGCAGCGCTCGCGCGCCGCATCTGATCGGCCGTGCGCGTCATGACCACGCTGCATTTCGCACAAAGCCTGCGCGAACTCGTCGCCGGGGTCGATGTCGTGCTCAGCGACATCTGGGGCGTGGTCCATAACGGTTTGGAATCGTTCCCCGAGGCCTGCGAGGCGCTGCACACCTATCGTAGCCACGGCGGTACGGTGATCCTGATTACCAACGCGCCACGCCCGGCCGACTCCGTGCAGCGGCAATTGCGCAAGCTCGGCGTCGCCGACGAAACCTATGACGCGATCGTCTCCTCGGGCGATTTGACGCGGCTCTATGTCGCTGAGCATCCCGGCCGCAAGATGTTCTGGCTCGGTCCCGAGCGTGACAACTCCATCTATCGCGGCCTCGATGCGACGACCGCTCCGCTGGAGGAGGCCGACTACATCGTTTGTACCGGCCTCTACGACGACGAGACCGAAACCGCGGAAGACTACCGCGGCATGATGCTGAAGGCGCGCGAGCGCAAGCTGACCCTGATCTGCGCCAACCCCGACATCGTGGTCGAGCGCGGCGACCGGCTGATCTATTGCGCCGGCGCGATCGCGGAGCTCTATCGCGAGCTCGGCGGCGAGGTGATCTTCTACGGCAAGCCGCACCGGCCGATCTACGAGCGCGCGATGGCGCTGGCCGGCGAGCGTCAGGGCCACCCGATCGACAGGAAAAAGGTGCTGGCGATCGGCGACTCCGTTCGTACCGACCTGACCGGCGCGCGCGAATTCGGCATCGACTGCCTGTTCGTCACCCGCGGCATCCATGCCGAGGAGTTCGAGGGCCTCGACCAGCTCGATCCCAAGTCGGTGCTGGAATTGTTCGGCCACCCGCCGAAAGCGCTGGTGCGCGAATTGAAGTGGTGACGACAGCGGTCGAAAGCAGACGCCGCCATGGCCGGGCTTGACCCGGCCATCCACGCCTTCCTTCATCTCCAAAAACGTGGATGCCCGGGACAAGCCCGGGCATGACGAAACCAGAGAGAGAGCTGGAGACCGACGAAGCGCGGCTTACGCGCTCGCCATATCAGGGAAGACCGCCTCGATCTTGGTCTTCAGCGTCGCCGCGTTGAACGGCTTGACGATGTAGTTGTTTACGCCGGCCTTCTTGGCCGCGATCACGTTCTCGGTTTTGGATTCCGCCGTGATCATGATGAAGGGCGTGGTGGCGAGGTTGGGATCGGCCCGCACTTCGCGTAGCAGGTCGTAACCCGTCATCGGCTCCATGTTCCAGTCGGAAATCACCAGGCCGTACTTCTTGCCACGCATCTTGTTCAGCGCCGCCGAACCGTCGCTGGCATCATCGATATTATCGAAGCCAAGCTGCTTCAGCAGATTCCTGATGATACGGATCATGGTGCTGTAGTCGTCCACCACTAGAACCGGCATCGACAAATCAACCGCCATCTCGACTCCCCCAACGCATACTCAGGAATATTCAAAAACGGACCTGACGGGCCGGGGCCCTCAGTTCCACCTTCCAAGCACTTAGCATCAAGGCGTTAAACAGCGCGTTAACTGGGGTAACCCGGGGCGGATCGAAATCATGTCCGCCGCGGCCATATCGGCCCGCTTGACTTCAATGGGCGGCTCAAGCCACGGTCCCGGCCGACCCCGCCGGCTCGAGAATTCCCCTGATGGCCCCGCAATTTACCGTTATCCGCGACACTACGCCGGATTCTGTGATCCCCAGGGGCGCCGTGGTCGCCATGGGCAATTTCGACGGGGTCCATCTCGGGCACCGGGCCGTCATTGCCGCCGCCTTGGAGATGGGCCGGGCGCATGGCCGGCCTGCGCTGGCGCTGACCTTCGAACCTCATCCGCGGCGGTTTTTCAGCCCCAACACGCCGCAATTTCGCCTGACGGACGAACGGGCAAAACTGCGGCTTCTGGCCGGGACCGGGCTTGCCGGTGCCGTGGTCATGACCTTCGACAAGGCCAGGGCCGGCACCAGCGCGCAAGATTTCATTCACCATGAGCTGATCGAGCGCCTCGGCGTCAGCGGGATTGCGGTTGGCTACGACTTCCATTTCGGCAAGGGCCGGGTCGGCTCGCCGAGCCTCCTGGTCAACGAGGCGCCCCGGCTGGGCATCGAGGTCGACGTGCAGCCGCATGTCGATATCGACGAGCGGCCGGTATCCTCCAGCGCGATCCGGATCGCGCTCGCCGAGGGGCTCGTCGACGAGGCCACCGCCATGCTGAGCGCACCCTGGTTCATCACCGGCGAGGTGATCCATGGCGAGAAGCGCGGCCGCGACCTCGGCTATCCCACCGCCAACATCCGGCTCGATGCCAATTGCGGGCTCAAGCACGGCATCTACGCCGTGCGGATCGGCCGCGGGTCAGAGCGTCTGAACGGGGTGGCGAGCTTCGGCCGCCGCCCGACCTTTGATAATGGCGCCCCGCTCCTCGAAATCTTCCTGTTCGACTTCAAGGGCGACCTTTACGGCCAGGTGCTGGACTGCGCCTTTGTCGGCTTCATCCGCGAGGAGCTGAAATTCAATGACATCGAAGCCCTGATCCGCCAGATGGACGACGATTCCGCCCGCGCCCGCGCCATGCTGGCCGCCGCCCCGGATGCGTTTCCGCGGCTTGGGACGGTCGATTGAGGACCCAGACCGGCCTGCCGGACCTTTGCGCTTCCCCCCTCTGGCTGCTATGGAGAGCCCATGTTTGCGCGGCGCATCATAGGGATTAGCGGCCCGGCTTCCGCCTGAGCCTGAAGGCTCGGCGCAAGACCGGGATTTTGTCGTTTCACCCCCGCGATTCCGCATCGCCATCCGTTCCCGCGCCATTCCGAGCCAGTCAATCTCATGTCCGAAAAGCCGCAGAAGTCCCAAAAGTCTGAAGCCAAAGACTATTCGAAAACCCTGTTCCTGCCGCAGACCGAATTCCCGATGCGCGCCGGCCTGCCCCAGCGCGAGCCGGAGATCTTGAAATACTGGAACGACATCGGCCTCTACGACAAGCTGCGCAAGGAAGCGGAGGGCCGCGCCAAATTCGTGCTGCATGACGGCCCGCCCTACGCCAACGGCAACATCCATATCGGGCACGCGCTGAACAAGATCCTCAAGGATGTCGTGACCAAGAGCCAGCAGATGCTCGGCTTCGACTCCAACTATGTGCCCGGCTGGGACTGCCACGGCCTGCCGATCGAATGGAAGATCGAGGAGGAGAACTACCGCAAGAAAGGCAAGCAGAAGCCTGATTTCCGTGACTCCGCCGCGATGGTGGCGTTCCGGAAAGAATGCCGCGCCTATGCGACCCACTGGATCAACATCCAGCGCGAGGAGTTCAAGCGGCTCGGCATCATCGGCGACTGGGATCACCCCTATCAGACGATGAGCTATCCCGCCGAAGCGCAGATCGCCCGCGAGCTGATGAAATTCGCGGCGAACGGCACGCTCTATCGCGGCTCCAAGCCGGTGATGTGGAGCGTGGTCGAAAAGACCGCGCTGGCCGAGGCCGAGGTCGAATACGAAGACCATACTTCCGATACGGTCTGGGTGAAATTCCCGGTCACCTCGCCCGCGCATGGCGCGCTCGCTTCCGCCAGCGTCGTGATCTGGACCACCACGCCCTGGACGCTGCCTGGCAACCGGGCGATTTCATTCTCGCCCAAGATCGCCTACGGCCTCTACAAGGTGACGGATGCCCCCGCGGACAATTGGGCGAAGACCGGCGATCTCCTGATCCTGGCCGATGCGCTGGCCGCGGACGTGTTCAAGCAGGCGCGCGTCACGGCCTATGAGAAAGTACGCGAAATCCCCGGCGACACGCTGGATGCCGTGGAATGCGCCCATCCGCTGCGGGGCCTCGATGGCGGTTACGAATTCATCGTGCCGTTGCTATCAGGCGATCACGTCACCGACGACACCGGCACCGGCTTCGTCCACACCGCACCCGGCCACGGCCGCGAGGACTTCGATGTCTGGATGGTCAATGCGCGCGAGCTCGATGCGCGCGGCATTTCGACTGCGATCCCCTACACCGTCGATGAGAACAGCGCCTACACCGCACAGGCCCCCGGCTTCGTCGGCAAGCGCGTGCTCACGGACAAGGGCGAGAAGGGCGACGCCAACGAGGCCGTGATCAAGGCGCTGGTCGAGGGCGGCAAGCTGCTCGCGCGCGGCCGCCTCAAGCACCAATATCCGCATTCCTGGCGCTCGAAGAAGCCGGTGATCTTCCGCAACACGCCGCAATGGTTCATCGCGATGGACAAGGACATCAGCGAGGACGGCCATGCGAGGAGGGGCGACACGCTGCGCGCCCGCGCGCTGCATGCGATCTCGGTCACCCAATGGGTGCCGCCGTCGGGCGAAAACCGTATCAACGGCATGATCGCCAATCGTCCGGACTGGGTCATCTCGCGCCAGCGCGCCTGGGGCGTGCCGATCGCCGTATTCGTGCGCGAGAAGGCAGACGGCTCGGCCGAGATCCTGCAGGACGAGATCGTCAACCAGCGCATCACCGAAGCCTTCATGGAAGAAGGCGCCGACGCCTGGTACATGGACGGCGCGCGCGAGCGCTTCCTCGGATCGCGTGCCGCCGAGGACTGGAAGAAGGTCGACGACATCTGCGACGTCTGGTTCGATTCCGGCTCCACGCACGCCTTCGTGCTCGAGGATCGCCAAAATTTCCCGCAACTGGGCAACATCGTCCGCAAGGTCGACGGCGGCAACGACACCGTGATGTATCTGGAAGGCAGCGACCAACATCGCGGCTGGTTCCACTCCTCGCTGCTCGAGAGTGCCGGCACGCGCGGCCGCGCGCCCTACGACATCGTGCTCACACACGGCTTCACGCTCGACGAGAACGGCCGCAAGATGTCGAAATCGCTGGGTAACACCGTCGAGCCGCAGAAGGTGATCAAGGATTCAGGCGCTGACATCCTGCGTCTGTGGGTCTGCGCCACCGATTATGCCGACGACCAGCGCATCGGCCCGGAGATCCTGAAGAACACCATCGAGACCTACCGCAAGCTGCGCAACTCGATCCGCTGGATGCTGGGCACGCTGCATCACTTCAAGGCGAGCGAGAGGGTGGCCCACGCCGACATGCCCGAGCTCGAGCGGCTGATGCTGCACGAGCTGGCCGGCCATGCCGAAACGGTTCGCAAAGCCTATGCCACGTTCGATTACAAGACCGTGGTTGCGAGCCTTTCGGCCTTCATGAACTCGGAGCTGTCGGCATTCTACTTCGACATCCGCAAGGACACGCTGTACTGCGATCCGCCATCCTCGCTGGCGCGCAAGGCAGCGCTCACCACGATCGACATCCTGTGCGACGCCATCCTGAAGTGGCTCGCCCCGATCCTCAGCTTCACGACCGACGAAGCCTGGCGGATGTTCCGTCCCGATGCGGCGCCTTCGATCCATTTGACTCTTTTTCCCGAGGACCTCGAACAATTCCGAGACGACCAGCTCGCCTCGAAATGGGAGACCATCCGCAACGTTCGACGCGTCGTCACCGGCGCGCTCGAGCTCGAACGTGCCGCCAAGAACATCGGCTCCTCGCTGGAGGCATCGCCCGTGATCTATGTCGCCGATCGCGACATGCTAGCGACGCTGTTCGACGTCGATCTCGCCGAGATCTGCATCACCTCGAATTACGAGGTGCGCGAAGGCGAGGCGCCGGCCAATGCATTCCGTCTCGATGCGGTGCCCGGTGTCGCGGTCGTGGTCGAGAAAGCGGTCGGCACCAAATGCGCCCGCTCCTGGAAGATCCTGCCGACGGTGGGCGCAGACCCTGAATATCCCGACGTCACCCCGCGCGATGCTAAGGCGCTGCGCGAATGGAAGGCGTTGGGCGTGAGCGTCTGATCGGCAAGCCATGACCCCGCTCCGCGCCGGCCTTCTCGCGGCAATGGTCACGCTCGTGGCGGACCAGGCCTCGAAGCTATGGCTCCTGAACGTGTTCGACCTCGCCCGTCGCGGCGCGGTGCGGGTAGCGCCGTTCTTCGACCTGGTGCTGGCCAAGAACGTCGGGATCAGCTTCGGTTGGCTCCAGAACGATGGTCACGCCGCACAGCTGGCGCTGATGGCCGTGAAAGTCGTCGCGGTGGTCGCGCTTGCAATCTGGATGGCGCGGTCACAGACCCGGCTCGCCACCGTGGCGCTGGGGCTGATCATTGGCGGCGCCATCGGCAACGGCATCGACCGCCTGGCCTATGGCGCGGTGATCGATTTCGCCCTGTTCCACGTCGAAATCGCCGGAAATACCTACAATTGGTACGTTTTCAACTTGGCGGACGTGGCCATCGTTGCTGGGGTAGCGGCCCTATTGTATGATTCCTTTCTGGGGATACCCGCCGCAAAAGCGCCCTGATCCCGGCTGATACGGGCCGGAGGCGGAACCTTGCTTTGGCGAGGGGTCGTCGCGCGAGACGCGACACGACTGCCACAATATGGAACAGGTAAAAGTATGTGCAGCTCCGAGACCAGCGGTTCGATGGGTCGAGACCCCCGACGGAGACTTTGGCTGGCGCTGAAATTGTCAGCCGTCGCACTCGGCATTGGTCTCGTCATGTCGGCAGGCCCGGTCCGCGCCGGTGATGACGACGATGACGACGACATGACCTTCGAAGAGAAGCTCATTGACAACCTGATGTCCGGCCTGGGTGCGAAGAGCATGGAGAAAAAGGGCATCGAGTACCGCGAGCGGTCACCGCTGGTGGTGCCGCCCAAACTCGACCTGCCGCCGCCCAGCTCTGAAGCCCAGAACGCACCCAATTGGCCGAAGGATCCGGACGAGAAGCGCCGCAAGGAGGCTATCGCCGCGCGGAAGAAGGCGGGCAACAAGCCGTCGGAGTTCTGGAAAAATGGCCTGCCGCTGTCGCCGGCCGAGTTGAACGCCCACAAGACGGCGGCCGCCGAAAGGACCAGCAATGATCCGGTCCAGCCGGGTACCAACACCAACAATCCGACACTCAGCCCGGCCCAGCTCGGTTATACCGGCGGCCTGTGGAACATGATTACGGGGAACAAAGGCGAGGCCAAGCAGTTCACGAGCGAGCCGCCGCGCCAGTCGTTGGTCGAGCCGCCGCCGGGCTATCAGACGCCGTCACCGAACTACGCCTACGGCGCCGGAGAAGACAATACGAAGCGGACCTATTTCGACGTCAGGTCCGGCAAGGAGAAGGAGCAATAAGCTCCTTGTCCGTTGCAGGCGCGCACGGACCCGCCGCAATCATCCGGTGTAGGCCGGATGCGGCAGATGACCTATTTTTAAGTACAAGTCGACGGCGTTCTCTGCTTCGTGACCCGAAGCTCCAAGCCGCGCGGTGTAGCATGCCGTGCTTTCACGCCCGGGCGTCGGGGTCCGGGCTTTCACAAGGATCGTGATGTCCTCACACCGATCGATTGCCTTTCTCTTCGCCGCGCTGCTCTCGACATCCGCCCTCAACGTCGGCAGCGCACTCGCCCAGACGACGGTCACATCGGCGCCGCCCGCCAGCTTCACGCTTCCCAACGGCCTTCAGGTCGTGGTGATCCCGGACCACCGCACGCCCGTGGTCACGGAGATGATCTGGTACAAGGTTGGCTCGGCCGATGAGACGCCAGGCAAGTCGGGTCTCGCCCATTTCCTCGAGCATCTGATGTTCAAGGGCACCGAGAAGCATCCGGTCGGGGAATTCTCCCAGACCGTGCTCCGCGTCGGCGGCAACGAAAACGCCTCGACCTCCGTCGATTACACCAACTACTACCAGCGCGTGCCGAAAGAGCAGCTCCCGACTATGATGGAGTTCGAGGCCGATCGCATGACCGGCCTGATCCTCAAGGACGAGAACGTGCTGCCCGAGCGCGACGTCGTGCTCGAAGAGTACAACATGCGCGTCGCCAACAATCCGGATGCGCGGCTCAACGAGCAGATCATGGCCGCGCTCTATCTCAACCATCCCTACGGCCGGCCGGTGATCGGCTGGCACCAGGAGATCGAGAAGCTCGATCGCGAGGATGCGTTGGCCTTCTACCGCCGCTTCTACGCGCCCAACAATGCGATCCTGGTGATCGCCGGCGACGTCGAGGCCGCCGACGTGCGCCCGCTGGTCGAACGCAATTTCGCACCCATCCCGGCCCAGCCCGCGATCCCCGCGCGTCGCATCCGCCCGCAAGAGCCGGAGCCGGCGGCGCCGCGCACCGTCACGCTGTCCGATCCGCGCGTCGAGCAGCCGGGTCTACGCCGCTATTATTTGGTCCCGTCGGCAACGACGGCCGCGGCCGGCGAGAGCGCCGCGCTCGACGTGCTGGCGCAGTTGATGGGCAGCGGCAGCAACTCCTATCTCTACCGCGCACTCGTGGTCGACAAGCCGCTCGCGGTCTCGGCCAGCGCCAGCTACTCCAGCATCTCGCTCGACCCGACCCAGTTCGCAATCTCGGCTTCGCCGAAATCAGGTGTCAGCTTCGCCGACATCGAACAGGTCATCGACGGCGTCATAGCCGATATCGCGCAGAACCCGATCCGCGCCGAGGATCTCGAACGGGTCAAGACCCAGCTCATCGCCGAGGCGATCTACGCCCAGGACAATCAGGCGGTGCTGGCGCGCTGGTACGGCGGCGCACTGACCACGGGCCTGTCGATCGAGGACATCAGGAGCTGGCCCGACCGCATCCGCGCGGTGACCGCCGAGCAGGTTCGCGCTGCCGCGCAGAAATGGCTCGAGAAGAAGCGCTCGGTGACGGGCTATCTGATCAAGGACACCAGTGCCGCCAAGCGCGAGGAGAAGCGTTCGTGACTCATTCCTTCGTTCGCGCTCGCCATTTCGCATTGTCGTTCGTCATCGGCGCGACACTCGCGCTCGCTTCGATCTCACCGTCACAAGCCGCGGCGAAGATCCAGCACCTGGTTTCGCCCGGTGGCATCGAGGCCTGGTTCGTTCAGGACGCGACCGTACCGCTGATCGCCATGGAATATTCCTTCGCCGGCGGCTCGGCGCAGGATCCCAAGGACAAGTCCGGCGTCGCCAATCTCGTCGGCGACCTTCTCGATGAGGGCTCTGGCGATCTCGATTCCAAGACGTTCCACGAACGGCTCGACCGCCGCGCCATCGAACTGTCCTTCAGCGCCACTCGCGACACCTTCCGCGGCAGCCTGCGCATGCTGCGCGACAACAAGGACGAGGCCTTCGACCTGTTGCGCTCGGCACTGACATCGCCGCATTTCGACACTGATGATGTCGAGCGCATCCGCTCGCAGGTCATCTCGGGCCTGCGCCGCGACACCACCAACCCGACCTCGCTCGCGAGCAAAAAATTCCTGGAGATGGCGTTCGGCGATCATCCCTATGGGCGGCAGACCAACGGCACGCTGGAGAGCGTGCCGACCATCACGGTCGCCGACATGAAGGATTATGTCAGCCGTGTGCTCGCCAAGGACACGCTGAAGATCGCGGTCGTCGGCGACGTGGATCCGGCCACGCTCGGCAAGCTGCTCGATCACACCTTTGGCAGCCTGCCCGCCAAGGCCAATCTCGTGCCGGTCCCCGATGTCGAGGCCGCAAAGCCGCCGCAACGCGCCTTTGTGCCGCTCGACGTGCCGCAGACCGTGATCACTTTCGGCGGCCCCGGCGTGATGCGCAGCGACCCCAACTTCATGGCCTATTACGTGGTCAATCACATCCTCGGCGGCGGCGGCCTGTCCTCGCGGCTCTATCGCGAGGTTCGCGAGAAGCGCGGCCTGGCCTATTCGGTATTCGAATCACTGCTTTGGATGGAGCATTCGGCAATCTTCATCGGCAACACCGGCACGCGTGCCGACCGCGCCGGCGACACCATGGATGCGATCGAGAAGGAAGTGCGCCGGATCGCCGACGAGGGCCCGACCCAGAAGGAACTCGACGAGGCCAAGTCCTATCTCAAGGGTTCGCAGATGCTGGCGCTCGACACCTCCTCCAAGCTCGCGCAGGCGCTGCTGCAATATCAGCAGGACAAGCTGCCGATCGACTATATCGAGAAGCGCAACGCCATCGTCGACGCGGTGACGCTGGACGACGCCAAGGCCGCCGCCAAGCGGCTGTGGGGCCAGGGGCTCCTGACGGTCGTCGTCGGTCGTGCGCCACAGGCTGCCGCACAACCGGCCGCAGCACCGGCTACGAAGTCAAACTGAGATCTCCCGATCCTTCCTGAAATGGCCGGGCTCGCCCGGCCATTTGCGTTTCCAGATGTACCATTGCCGAACACAGACGATCCGCGATATGTCGTGACATCGCAATTGGTGCCATCATGCTGCGGATATCCCGCGATCTCGTCATCGACGAGGACGACATCGAGATTGGCTTTGTCCGTGCCTCCGGCCCGGGCGGCCAGAACGTCAATAAGGTCTCGACCTCGGCCCAATTGCGCTTCGACACACGCAAGCTGACCATCCCGGAGGATGCGGTGATTCGGCTCGCCCGCATTGCCGGCCAGCGCATGACCAAGGATGGCGTCATCGTGATCCACGCCCAGCGCTTCCGCACCCAGGAGCGCAACCGGCAGGACGCCATCGACCGTCTCGTCGACATCCTGCGTGAGGCAATGATCCGGCCGACGCCGCGCCGTGCGACGCGGCCAACGTTCTCCTCCAAGCAGCGCCGGCTCGAGGGCAAGAAACGCCGCAGCGACATCAAGGCCGGCCGCGGCGGCCGCTTCGACGATTGATCAAGCAAGAAGCTCCGGTCGCAAAGCGACCGGAGGATTGCGTTCGCAAGCTCGCGTCAGTAGCGCTTGCCGGTCGCAGCACCACCCGCAGCCGCATCATCGGCCGGCCCCTTGTGTGTCGCGCTACCAGTTGTCCCGGCGGTGCCCTTCGTACCCTTGGTCGTTTTCATGCCGACCTTTTCGCCGGCAGCCCCCTGCTTTGCGCCGAGGTCCTCATCCTCGCTGCCCAAGCCAGCACCGCCTTGCATGGGCTTGCTTTGCACGGTGCCGCCGGGCCTGGTGCCAGATGACGTCCCTTGCGCGAGAACGGGCGTTGCAACGAGGGCTGCGAGGGCGCATGCGATTGCAGAGGTCTTCACCAACTTCATCCATTTCTCCTGGATTTTTGCGATGAACGGTTCGGCGATTCCCCACGCCGTTCGTCTGGACCGGACCATTTCATCGCCTCGAGAGTGCGAACGGCGCACCCACGATGCAAACTGTCCGGTGTGGTGATCGTTTAGGGATTCCGCGGCGCTTTCACGGAATTGCGCTCCTCATATGTGGCACCGCGCGAAAGCGCGTCGCATTCACAAGGACCGCTCAAGTCTGAAAATGGACTACATTTGGTATGTGGGAAGCTCGACCTTCCCCATGCATTTGTTGCCCGGCGGCGTTAGACTGGGTTATTCGCCGAGTGAGCCCATGCCCGTCCGCCAACTTCCCGAACAGATCGTTAATCGCATCGCCGCCGGCGAGGTGGTCGAGCGTCCGGCGAGCGTCGTCAAGGAACTCGTCGAGAACGCGATCGATGCCGGCGCGAGCCGGATCGACGTCTTCACCGATGGCGGCGGCAGGCGGCGGATCGGCATCACCGACGACGGCAGCGGCATGACCGCGAAGGATCTCGCGCTCGCGGTCGAGCGCCATGCAACCTCAAAGCTCGACGACGAGGATTTGCTCCAGATCCGCACCCTCGGGTTCCGTGGCGAGGCGCTGCCCTCGATCGGCTCCGTTGCGCGGCTGTCGATCACCACGCGTCATGCCAGCGAGCCGCACGCCTGGGCCCTCACTGTCGAGGGCGGCGAGAAGTCCGAGATCATGCCGGCGGCGCTGGCACATGGCACCCGTGTCGAGGTCAACGATCTCTTCTATGCAACGCCGGCGCGGCTGAAGTTTTTGAAGACCGACCGCACGGAAGCCGAAGCGATCCGCGAGGTGGTGCGGCGCCTCGCGATGGCGCGGCCCGACATCGCCTTCACCCTTGCGGGAGAGGAGCGCGCACCGGTCACCTGGGCCGCGGCGCTGCCCGGCGCGGCCGGACGCCTGACGCGGCTCGGAGACATCCTCGGTGCGGAGTTCCGCAGCCATGCCTTCGAGGTTCATGCCGAACGCGACGGCGTGGTCGTCGCCGGCTACGCCGCCGCGCCGGCGCTGACCAAGGCCAACGCGCTCGGGCAGTATCTCTTCGTCAATGGTCGACCCGTCCGCGACAAGCTGATCTTGGGCGCGGTACGCGGGGCCTATGCCGACTATCTGCCCCGCGATCGGCATCCGGTGCTGGCGCTGTTCGTCACGCTCGATCCGCGCGAAGTCGATGCCAACGTGCATCCGGCCAAGACCGAGGTCCGCTTCCGCAACGCTGGCCTCGTCCGCGCGCTGATCGTGCACGGACTGAAGGAAGGTCTTGCGCGCGAGGGCCGCCGCACCGCCGCCAACAGCGGCGAGAGCGCGTTGTCCTCATTCCGCCCCGCCTTCAGCCCGCCGCGTCCGGCGAGCTGGGACTGGCGCGCTTCGCCAGCCGCCCCGGTCGCACCGATGCCGTCGTTCGAAGGCTCCGCCGCGCCCGCCTTCGCCGAGCGCGCGCAGGCCGCGTTCGATGTCGGCGCGCCGAGCGCCGACGTGCGGATCGAAACACAGTTGGTGGCCGATCTCGTCGACCGCCCGCTCGGCGCGGCGCGCACGCAGATCCACGAGACCTACATCGTCTCGCAGACCCGCGACGGCCTCATCATCGTCGACCAGCACGCCGCGCATGAGCGCATCGTTTATGAGCGCCTGAAGGCCTCGCTGGCCGACAATGGCGTGCAGCGGCAGATCCTCTTGATCCCCGAGATCGTCGAAATGGACGAGGCTACGGTGGAGCGCCTGCTCGATCGCAGCGAGGAGCTCGCCTCATTCGGCCTCGCCATCGAATCCTTCGGTCCCGGCGCGGTCGCGGTACGTGAGACGCCGTCGCTGCTGGGCAAGACCAATGCAGGCGGCCTGCTCCGCGATCTCTCCGAGCACATGGCCGAATGGGACGAGGCGCTTCCGCTCGAGCGTCGCCTGATGCATGTCGCCGCCACCATGGCCTGCCACGGCTCCGTGCGCGCCGGCCGCAGGCTGCGGCCGGAGGAGATGAATGCGCTCCTCCGCGAGATGGAGGAGACGCCGAACTCCGGCCAATGCAATCACGGCCGGCCGACCTATGTCGAGTTGAAGCTGAGCGACGTCGAGAAGCTGTTCGGGCGACGGTGACGGTGTCGTAGGGTGGATTAGCCGAAGGCGCAATCCACCACTTCTGTTCTCCGCTGAGACGATCAGTGGCGGATTACGCTGCGCTAATCCGCCCTACGCAAAAACACGAACTCCGTATCGTCATACGCCCGCCGCTCCAATTCCTCATATCCTTCCGGCGTCGCGAATTGCGCAGCCTTCGCTTCTTCCACGACGAGCAGCGCACCCGGCGTCAGCCAGCCGCCGTCGCGCAAGGACGCGAGCGCCTTCTCCGCAAAACCCTTGCCATAGGGCGGATCGAGGAACACCAGCGAGAACGCCTCGACCGGATGCGCGGGCCCGAGATCGGTCGCGTCGCGGCGATAGACTTTCGTGACGCCCCCGAGGCCGAGCGACTCGACATTGTTACGCAGCAGCGCTCGCGCCTCTGCGCCGTTGTCGACGAACAGCGTGAACTTCGCGCCACGCGAGGATGCCTCGATGCCGAGCGCACCGGTGCCGGCGAAGAGATCGAGCACGCGCGCATCCGGAATCGGATTATCGTAGGCGTGCACGAGAATGTTGAACACGGACTCGCGCAGGCGATCCGCGGTGGGACGGATGTCGCGCGAAGACGGTGAGGCGAGGTTGCGCCCCTTCAGGCGGCCGCCGACGACACGCAACTCAGTCCTCCCGCGGCGTCAGGTCGCGCTTGCCGTGATAGCCGCGCTTGGGACGGCGCGGCGGGCCGTAGCCGTTGGCCTCTTCCTCGTTGCGTTCGCGCGCCTCGTCGCTGCCGGTGCGCTGCACCAGCACGCGGCGACCCTTGCGGTCGGCGATCACCGCGCGCTTGGAGGTCTTCTCGCCCTCGCCCGACGATGACTTCTTCGGCACGTCGAACTGTGCGCCCGATTTCTCGATGACCTTGTCGCCGAGCTGCTCGCGCAGCACGCGCGCGCGGATCTCCTCGACCTGGCCTTCGGGGATCTCGCCGAGCTGGAACGGACCGTAGGAGACGCGGATCAGGCGGTTCACCTCGAGCCCGAGATGGGCGCAGACGTTGCGCACTTCGCGGTTCTTGCCTTCGCGGATCGCGAACACCAGCCAGACATTGGCGCCCTGGTCGCGCTCGAGCGTCGCCTCGATCGGCCCGTATTTCACGCCCTCGACTTCGATGCCGTTCTTGAGCTGGTCGAGCTGCGCCTGGGTGATGTCACCATGGGCACGGACGCGGTAGCGACGCAGCCAGCCGGTGTCCGGCAGCTCGAGCGTGCGCGCGAGGCCGCCATCGTTGGTGAGCAGCAAGAGGCCCTCGGTGTTGAAGTCGAGCCGGCCGACGCTGATCAGGCGCGGCAGGCCTTCGGGCAGATTGTCGAACACGGTCGGACGCCCTTCGGGATCGTCATGCGTCGTCATCAGCCCGCGCGGCTTGTGATAGAGGAACAGCCGCGTGCGCTCGCGCTCAGGCAACGGCTTGCCGTCGACCAGAACGACGTCGTTCTTGGTGATGTCGAGTGCCGGCGAGTTGATGACGCGGCCGTTGACCGTGACGCGCCCCTGCGTGACCATCTCCTCGGCATCGCGGCGCGAGGCCAGACCCGCGCGCGCCAGCGCCTTGGCGATGCGCTCGCCGGCCTTCTTCGGCTTCGGCGCTTCCTCGCGGCGCGGCCGCCCCTCGAAATCACGCTCGCGCGCGCGATAGGCACCGCGGCCACCGAAGGCCGGACGCTTCTCGAAGATGCGGCTGTCGTCCTCGTTGTCGCGGCGCGGGCGGTCGCGGAAGCGGCCTTCGCTGCGCGGATGCTCCTGCCAGTCCATGCGGCCTTCCGGCCGCTCGCGCGGACGATCGAATTTCGGCCGGTCGCGGAATGGACGATCGCCGGAGGCGCGATCATCGCGCGAGCGCGAGAACCGCGGACGGTCCTCGCCGCGGCCGGCGTCGCGACGGTCATCGCGCTGACGCCACGGCTTCTCCTCGCTGCGATCGCGGCCACCGAAATCCTTGTCGAAGCTCTTGCGCGGACGGTCGCTGCGGGGGCGATCGTCGCGCTTCTGCCACGGCTCGGAATCGCCGCGCTCACCACGGTCGCGCGAAAACTTCCGCTCGCCCTCGAACTTGCGCTCGGGACGGTCGCCGCGCGGCCGCTTGTCGCCGAACTTCTTGTCGCCGAAGCGTCCGGCGGGACGGGCATCGTCGCGATCCCGGCGCGGCGGACGGTCGTCGCGGCCATAGGACGGGCGATCACCGCGCGGCTTGAACGAGCGCTCCTCGCCATCGCGCGATCCGCGCTTCGAGAACGGCCGGTCGCCGCGCGGCTTGAAGCTTCGCTCGCCCCGGCCCTCGCCACCGCGCTCGTCGCGCTTGAAGCGGGGACGGTCGGAGAAATCGCGGCGCGGTGCATCGTCGTCCTCGCGGCGGCGGAAGGGACGGCTATCGCGATCACCGCGCGGCGGGCGGCTGTCGCGGTCGCCTTTGCCCTCGAAGCCGCGCTTGGCGAACTTCTTGTCGGGGCCGCGGGGCTTGCCGCTGCGGCCGCCTTTGGCCGGGCCTCGCCGGCCGCGGGAATCGTTGTCTTTGTCGCTGTCGCGAGGCATGAATAATCTCACCTACGGGGGAGGCCAGACGCATTGTGCGCGCTCGTTCCGAGCCGCATGCTCAGGCAAATCAGGTTAAGCACTTCTGCTGAAGGCGCAGCTACTAGCAGGTTTCTTCGGATGATACGAGGCTTGAAAGCCCCCTCTTTCATGGATTTGGCGCTGAAAACGGCCGAAAACGCCGGAAAATCGGGCGAAGTCCCGATCGGATGCGTCATCGTCCGCAATTACGAGGTCATCGCCACCGCCGCCAACCGGACGCTGACGGATTACGACCCCACGGGCCATGCCGAGATCGTCGCGCTGCGCGAGGCGGCGAAGAAGATCGGCAGCGAGCGCCTGGTCGACTGCGACCTCTACGTGACGCTGGAGCCCTGCACCATGTGTGCGGGCGCGATCTCCTTTGCAAGGGTCCGCCGGCTCTATTACGGCGCCGCCGACCCCAAGGGTGGCGCGGTGGAATCGGGCGTGCGGTTCTTTGCCTCGCCCACCTGCCACCACGCCCCCGACGTCTATTCCGGCGTCGGCGAGAGCGAGGCGGCGCGGCTGCTCAAGGAGTTCTTTCGCGAGCGGCGCTAGGAGCCGGCGAAGAACGACAGCAGCGCCCGGGCCGTCACCTCGGGGTTCTCCTCGGTGAGGAAGTGGCCGGAATCGACAGGCATGCCGTCGACATGGGTCGCCCATTGCTTCCAGACGTCGAGCGGTGTCGCGGCGGCCTGCGCCACGCCGGCGCCGCCCCACAGCGCCAGCATCGGCACCGTGATCTTCTTGCCGGAGTCGAAATCGGCCTTGTCGAGGTCGTAGTCGATATAGGCGCCGGCGCGGTAGTCCTCGCACATCGCATGCACGCGCGCGGGATCGCGGAACGGGGCGATGTAGTGCGCGAGCGCGCGGGGGTCGATCGCGTCGAGCGTTCGCGACTTGGTCTGGCTCGCCATCTTGAAGCGCAGGAAGAATTCGCCTTGGCCCGAGATCAGCGTCTCCGGCAGCGGCGCGGGCTGGGCCAGGAACGTCCAGTGATAGATCTTCAGCGCGTAGGCGCGGTTCATCCGCTCCCAGTAATTATAGGTCGGCAGGACATCGAGCACGGCGAGCTTCGACAGCCGGCCGGGATGATCGAGCGCAAGGCGATACGACACGCGGCCGCCGCGGTCGTGGCCGGCGAGGGCGAAGTGGACGTGGCCGAGCCGCTCCATCATCTCGACCATGGCCTTGGCCATCGCGCGCTTGGAGTAGGGCATGTGCAGCGCATCGCTCTCGGGCATGTCGGACCAGCCATAGCCCGGCAGGTCGGCGATGATCAGCGTGAACTGGTCGGCAAGCTCGGGCGCGACGCGGTGCCACATCACATGCGTCTCGGAGAAGCCGTGCAGCAGGAGCAGCGGCGGACCGTTGCCGCCCACGCGGGCGAAGATGCGGCCGAAAGAGGTGTTGATCCATTCGGAGGCGAAGCCGGGATAGAGGTCGGCGAGATCGGACATCTTGTTGCATCCTTGGGTGAGGTCAGTCCGGGGCCTGCTCCCGACAAAAAGTCGAAAACAACCCCATGCACAGTAGCGGTATTATCAGCGGGGCGGCTAAGCCCGTCTGCTGATTGCGCATTTCTGGAATGTGGATGTGGCGGCGCGGTGACGGAAGTGTCGAGATTCCGGATCGCCGCGCGTTGTGCGCCGTCCGGAATGACAGGGGCTAGCCCCTCGCCTTCTCCGCCTCGACCGCCTGCCAGCCGATGTCGCGCCGGCAAAAACCCTCCGGCCAGTTGATGCGGTCGACCGCCTGATAGGCGCGCGCCTGCGCCTCCGTCACATCAGCCCCCAGCGCGCAGACATTGAGCACGCGGCCGCCATTGGCGAGGATGGCGCCGTCCTTCGCAGTCGTGCCCGCGTGGAAGATCTCGACGCCGTCGACCTTGGCCGCGTCATCGAGCCCCTCGATCTCAGTGCCCTTCTGATAATCGCCGGGATAGCCCTTGGCCGCCATCACCACCGTGAGCGCGGATTCCGGATACCAGCGCAGATCAAAATTCTTCAGCTGGCCGTCAACCGAGGCCAGGAACGCCGGCACGATGTCGCTCATCATGCGCAGCATCAGCACCTGGCATTCGGGGTCGCCGAAGCGGACGTTGAATTCGAACAGCTTTGGGCCCTGCGTCGTCAGCATGATGCCGGCATAGAGCACGCCGCGGAACGGGGTGCCGCGCTGCTTCATGCCTGCGACCGTCGGCAGGATGATCTTGGCCATGATCGCGTCGTGGATGGCAGGCGTCACCAGCGGCGTCGGCGAATAGGCGCCCATGCCGCCGGTGTTGGGGCCGACGTCGTGGTCGAACACGCGCTTGTGGTCCTGGGCGGAGGCGAGCGGGATGGCTGTTACGCCGTCGCAGAGCGCGAAGAAGCTGATCTCGCGGCCCGGCAGGAACTCCTCGATCACGGCCTCCGCGCCGGCCTCGCCGAAGACACCCTCGAACATCATGGCGATGGCGTCCTCCGCCTCGCGCACTGACTTCGCGACGACGACGCCCTTGCCGGCGGCGAGGCCATCGGCCTTCACCACGATCGGTGCGCCCTGGCTGTGCACGTAAGCGAGCGCATCCTTGGCGTTGGTGAAGCGCTGGTAGGCGCCCGTGGGAATGCCGAACTCGGTGCACAGCGCCTTGGTAAAACCCTTGGAGCTCTCGAGCTGCGCCGCCGCCTTGCTCGGCCCGAACGCCTTGATGCCGGCGGCGCTGAGGTCATCGACGATGCCGGCCGCCAGCGGCGTCTCCGGGCCGACCACGACCAGCTCGACCGCATTGGCCTTGCAGAACGCGATCACCGCGGCATGGTCGGCGACATCGAGCGCCACGCATTCCGCCTCCCGCGCGATGCCGGCATTGCCGGGCGCGCACCAGAATTTGGTCACCAGGGGACTGGCTGCGATCTTCCACGCCAGAGCATGTTCGCGGCCGCCGGAACCAAGCAGGAGAATGTGCATCGAAGGCTCGGAAAATGAGGGGTTTTGCTGGCGCCGGAGGTCGCACGAATCGGGGTGGGGCTCAAGGGGGTGGGGCCGACACTCCCCCGGCATTCGGTGGCGGCGCAGCTTCTCTTCTCCTCTTGCGGGAGAGGGTGGCACCGGATGTCCTCGCGGCGGGAATTATAAACTCGACAAGTAACGCGCGACGCTATCTTTGATTGCATGACGCGGGATCAGCTATCAACGTTGTATACATCACTTGCTGTCGGCGCGCTCGCTGGGTTTGTGGCCCTAGCTACAACAGCACTCACCCTGCTCTTCGGTGGTAGAGCCGCAGCACGAGTGGCTGGTGATCTGAGCCGAGCGGTCAAAATTTCCGAGTTTTCGGGTGAAGTGGATAGAGGAGCTACGATCTGAGATCGCCAATTTTGTGGGCGCAGCGCACCGCTGGATCAGACTGTACGAAGAATTCAACGCTTTACCCGACCAAGCCTCGAAGGCGAAATTTGAAAAGGAGCAGGTGCGCCCAGTACAAAATGAGGCGTATGTTATCCTCTATCGAATAAGGATGCGAATAAACCCACGCGATACTAGCCCAACAAAGAATGAGGATGACAGCTCCTGCAGGCACTTCTCAATTTGCTGGACCCCGGTCAGTTCCCCGAGGGAGAATTTTCTTGGATAACGTCGGCGGATGAGACGATTGAACTGGCAAGAAAGATTCTTAAGAGAGAATGGGAAGAAACTAAGGAACCTAAAGCCAAACGTTAGCATGGCCTTTCGTTGCTCGCGGCTCACTTCAGGGGGTGCAATCCAGCACTGTCACCGTAATCGCAAGCACTTATCAGCCCACTTCTCGATGAGCATCGTACAGAAAGACGCCAAGCGCGATCGCGGCGTTGACACTCAACCGCGCTATATAAGGCGCGGGCTTCTCGGTGCCCGGGTGGTGGCCGTGACCGCTTCCGAGTTGCCCTCTTAGTTCCGCAAGCCCTTGGGTGATCGAAGCCAAGCCGCTTAAGGTTTGCTTGAGCGTGTCGCTTGTCCTTGCAGAAACCGACAGATCAAGCGCCTCCCGTACCGCCTTGACGAGTTGGGGCAATGTCTCCGACCCCGTTGGAGGCAGCTTACATGCGATCAGAATTCCCTTACAGATCGACTCGACGAATTCCTTTGCAGAACCGATAGCCAGGGCGGGGTCGCGCTCGATGGCTGTCTCCATCCGGGTAATCAGCCCAGCGATGTATTCCGAGGAGAGCTCGTTCGCCACTTTCCGAGCAATCGCGACCTGCGATATTCCCGCGTGCCGCAACCGCGCGGCGTAAATCGGCTTACCCGATATGTAGGTACTGGGGCTAAGTTCATATCCGTCCCCGGCAAGATGGCGATTGAACACATCGAGAAGGTCCGCGATTTCCTTCTCATCCGAGCGCACGACCGGATGAATCATTTCGCAAAGGAACGATAGCAGCAGTTCGTCCTTGCAATGCATCAGGTCGAGGCGGCCATCATCATAGACCCAATCATCAGGCCAATCGACGAAGTGCTCCCGATGCATCCAGATATCGCCCATCATGTTGCTTTGGCGGTGATCGTGTGAAGGCAGGTCCTTCAGAGGAAAAATCCGGTCCAGAAAATCGGATTCACCAAGCCGGCCTGACCAGGCGGTATTGCGCACGCGCAATTCATCGAACAGGTTGCGCCGTGTAAGTTCGGAGATCATTTTATCGCTCATGATTACTCAAAACCCCATCCGGGCAGAACGCGGCACTCGAATGGACGAGGGCAGGCCATCGATGGGCGCTATGACGATGTAAGCTGCCGTGAACCGCACAGGCTCTTGACTGGCCCATTGCTGACTTACAAACCGCAGGCGGCGGGTCCCGCTGCCGAGCACAAAGCCCGCTTTCTGCAAATCCTCGATCACCTCAAGGAAACTCTTGTTCACGTCGAGCTTTTGCGTTGCCGAGCAGCAATCTTTTACATCGCCATAGTCACGGAAGTTATCCTGCAAGACAGCAAAATACTCTTCTGCTTCCTCATCAACAGTGCCGCACCGGTCGAATGCTGCCGCATCGCAGATCTCGGCAAGCTCCCGAATCTCCAACCCCGTGCTTAACGGCTTGATAGTGACCTCAACAGTTTCCCGGTCGAGGCGCTCTTTCTCCTGTTTCATCTTCTCGGGGTTCGGCAGAGGTAGGGATTTATTGAAGAAATCAATGTCCGAGAATTCAAACGCCCGAGCGAGGGCGCGCCGGGTTTCGGGGCTGCTAGGATCGCCTTTTTCCACCCGCTGCACGGTCCGCACCGTGACCTTAGCAATTTCGGCCAAGGTTTCCTGTGTCCAGCCATGTCCGCCACGCTGCATGGCAACCATGGCGCCGACCTCCTTATCGGTCAGCCGCCGGATATCGCAGATATTCTCAAATTCCATCATTCACTCCCTTGCGGATGACGATAGATTTTGGGTGTTTCGGCCCAAATTCACCACGACAGCAGACCGACAGGGGCCCGACGAGCCGAAAAATAATCCACCGGAGCCGCAAGAAAGATCGAGAATTACCGCTCAGCCAGCGAACTTGAGGTCAGACAGATATCCCTGCCCGCTTGGAGATTTTCAATTACCGACTATCACCGAACCAAATCACTCAATATGTCGACCGCCTCCGGGACATCCGAAGCCACCCGGCAGTTAAAATCATTGCCTAGGCCGTGATGCCTTAGGCCGAGCAGCGCCTTTAGTGGACCTTCCGTAAAAAGAAGGCTTGGCAATGCGCGACGGCAGCGCTCGCATGGTTGAAATCATAAATATCATTTCCCGCAACGCGACGCGTCTTGTCCCACCGAGTTGCGGCATGAAGGCACGCCTCAATGTACAACGTAGGAAGCTTTTGGCGTAAGCTAGGTTTTGCTTGCAGCCCGTGAAACACCAAATTTGCGTACATCTGACGCGTACGCTTCCATTCATCGCTGTTCGGAGATGGCGCGCTATAGCCTTGCCTGACCGCTATCTCCCCCATGATATCCGCTGCCGTATCGGCGCAGAAGTCCGCAACACCACTCAGTTCGTCGGTCAACGCCTGCTGAAAACTCTTAATCTTAACTGCATGCTCTACATTCCCAGCGTTCAGCTTAGCCGCGATGGCGTCCAACTTCGGATCAAGCGGCAGCGGGCCGGGCCCGAACATCTCCATCATTTCCACAAGGTTGATAGTCCACATCTTATCGAAGAACGCCTTTTGAATGGCGAGCAGATTTGCGGCATCGATCGCGATTTCAGTTGGATGCAAGAACCCGAGGACGTAGGGCAGTTTGGTCCACACTAGGTGCCGCAGGGGATAAACATCGGCACCCTTCTGTCCCAAAAAAAGGAAATGCGCTAGCTCTGTCGCGACGCGTTCACGTTGGCTCAGCAACGACACGCCAAGGCTGAGTTCATCAATTAATTTGGCCGTTCGCAGCCGTGATTCCGGATCAGATTGCTTCAGCAACTCCAAAAATACAGATTCGCTAATCGGGCAAAAAACCTTACCGCCTTTCACGGCCTCTCGAAGCGAGAGGAGTAGTTTACCTTTCGGGGAGGAGTCATCGTTGGCCAACTGCGCTTGCCGCAGAAACAGCCAATATCGCACATCGAGATAGATCGAATTCTTGCCTGCAAGCGTCTGTCCCAGCTCCACAACGCGGGCCTTTACGTGCCGGTCAATCGATATATCGGGATGCTGGCTATGCTTTTCGAAAGTCATCGTCTTGCGGCACGGTTACTCTTTTGTCGCGAAATAACGTGACAGTGCACTAAACCCCGTCGCCAAAGCATCAGCTGAAATTACGCTGACAGCACACAAAATTCCGAAGCCCCAGCATTCGCTGCCCATTTGGCGTCCCGTGACCGCAACTGCGAATTCCCTGTCATTGCGACGCGGCCAGCGTCCCCAACGGCTCTGGCTCAGCGGCGGAGCCATCCGAGGGCGTTGGCGCGCAGGGAGAGCAGCCAATTCCAGAGGCGAGCGAACCACGGCAGCGTGAGGAGTTTCGGGCGGACGATCCTGAACAGCCTTTCGACCAGAAACAGGCTGGCCGCGTAGGCGCAAACGATGACGGCGGTGCCGGTGATCCAATGCCCTTCGCCCGCAATCGCTACGGCGCCGAGCTTCAAGGGCTCGACGATACTGGCCGGGATGAGAAGCAGCACCAGGGACTGGTAGGGCCCCAATCCCTCGATGTGGCGACGTAGCCGCGATCGCTGAGGTGACGCGGGCTGCGACATGGGACTATCGCCCCAGCCTCTTCTCGACCTTCTTCCTGGTATTGCCGACTTTTCTGACCGCCTTCTTGACGGCCGAGGCCGATCGTCCGGTTTTCCTGGCCTCGTATTGGACCTCGTAGTCTTGCTCGCCGGCCACGCGGCTGCGGTCCTGCTTGCGCCCGCGGGCGGTTTGTTTCCTCGCCTTCTTAGCCATGACAGTCCTCCTCATGGCGCAACGCGGACATAAGTCGCCCGGTTCCGGGAGCCTCTGCCTGCTTTGATGGACGCGCGATGTGAGACGCGCTGCTCACGGCGAGACGCGAATTGGAACGTACCGATGGCGGATGGCTTGATGGCTCAAAGGAGTGCCATCATGAACATCTCCCGTGTTGCCCTCGTCATGGCCGTTGTCATTCCCTGCTCCGCGTTCGCTCAAGGAGGAGGAGGAGGTGGTGGTGGTGGCGCTGGAGGCGCAGGCGGAGCATCATCTTCAGCCGGCGGCGCAGGGAGCGCGGCCTCCTCGTCCGGGAGCGCGGGTGCAGCCGTAACATCTCCATCCGGTTCAGGCGGGATCGGCGCGACAGGGACAGGTGTTGCAGGGACGGGTGCAAATGCGAACGCGACGACGGCACCTAACCTCAACAATGGATCGGCCGCCGGAAACGTTGCGGGCGGCAACGTCAACAGCCCCTCGCCCGCCCAATCAGGTGCAGATCTTCCAACCGGGAACGGGAATGGCCTGACGACGGGAGCGGCGCCCGGCACGAACACGGCCGGCACGGCAGCCCCATCGGGTTCGCCCGCAAACGCGCAAGCCACGGCACCCGCGGGCGGCATCGGCAGGCCGATGACACAGGACGAAAGGGGCAGTGACGACAAGATCGATCAAGAGAACAACCGCGCCGACAAGATCGTGGGGAAGATTTGCAAAAACTGCTGAATGGCACCTTGTGCATCGCTTACATCGCGGCGACCGCGTTGAATGAGCCTGCCCTGGCCAGACACCACAGGCAGCATCCGCGTTACGCCGCCTCAGCGACAGGCTTGCCTGACTCCACGAAGCCTGCCGTCGATCCGCCTCGCGATCCCGCCGGCAAGGCCCTGGAGAAGAAGATAAAGAGCATCTGCCGCGGCTGCTAGGCACAACCCATTACTGTGCACCCCTGAAGTGAGACACGATCATTCCATTGATAGTAGGGATGTCACGATGCGTTACCGCGCGTTGATTTGCGCGAACGCGGTTTCGAACTCAGGAGGCGAGTGCCTTCCTCCCCGTCATCCCGGCGCGTGTAGCGCGAGCTATGGCGCGCAATTGCGCAGCTGAGACTCCATCGGGCCCCAGGGTTGGCGGATGAATGGATTCTCAAGCGCGCAATTGCGCGCCATAGTTCGTCGCTTCGCGACGCCCCGGAATGACAGAGGCGCGCGTTGGCATGACAGTGCGGCGCGCTACACTTGCTTCCCCGCAATGATCTCCTGCAGTCGCAACATGCCGCGCGAGCGCGACGAAGCTGCTCTTCCCTTCTCCTCTTGTGGGAGAAGGTGGCGCGAAGCGCCGGATGAGGGGTCTCTTTCCATGGAGAGACTTTCGATGAGGAGCGAACCCCTCACCCCAGTGAGTCTGCGTCTACTGCCCTCGCGGCCCTCTCCCACAAGGCGAGAGGGCACAGCTATCGGCATCCCAGACGATTACACCTGCCTCCCCGCAATGATCTCCAGAGCCGGAAGGCCGCACTCGGAAAGTCAGCGTCATTTGTTCCCGATCATCCTTCGGGTCCGCCCAGGGCCGGCGGCACTGCGCGTTTATTAGGCTTTGCCGGCGGCGGATCCAGCCCGGCCGGCCGCCCTTTCCGATCGTAAAAGCTGATTTATCGAGCGTTATAATTGTTTGATCGATCGTTAAAAAAATGGCACGCTGCTTGCATTTCGGGGCGAAGCCGCGCGGTGCGTGTGTCATCGAATGCGCGGATCATTGTTGCTTGGAGGGTGAAGACTATGAGTCCCAAACTGCCCGAAAGCCCCGCAGGGGCTGTTTCCGAGGGCCATGCCCGCGTTATCATCAAGCCCGGCTATCATCCGGACCTGACCAATGAAGACCTTGCGCCGCTCAAAGAACAGACCTGGGGCGCGTACAATATTTTCGCATTCTGGATGTCCGATGTGCACAGTGTCGGCGGCTATGTCACCGCGGGAAGCCTGTTCTCGCTCGGACTGGTCGGCTGGCAGGTGCTGATCGCGCTGCTGGTCGGCATCATGATCGTGCAGTTGTTCTGCAACCTCGTCGCCAAGCCGAGCCAGGTCACGGGAACGCCTTATCCCGTCATCTGCCGCGCGCCGTTCGGCGTGAAAGGCGCCAATATCCCGGCCATCATTCGCGGCCTGATCGCGGTCGCCTGGTACGGCATCCAGACCTACCTGGCCTCGAGCGCGTTCATGGTGGTGGCGCTCAAGTTCTTTCCCGCGCTGGCGCCCTATGCCGATGTCGGCCAGCACGGTTTCGTCGGCCTGTCGGCGCTCGGTTGGGCCTGCTTCATGTTCCTATGGGTGCTGCAGGCGATCGTGTTCTGGCGCGGTATGGAGGCGATCCGCGTCTTCATCGACTGGGCCGGCCCGGCCGTGTATGTCGTGATGATCGTGCTGGCGGTCTATCTCATCGCGAAGGCGGGCATCGCCAACATCGGGCTCACGCTCGGCGAGGTCAAATATTCCGGCTGGGACGCGCTGCCCGTGATGATCAACGCGATCGCACTGGTGGTCTCGTATTTTTCGGGACCGATGCTGAACTTCGGCGACTTCTCGCGCTACGGAAAGAGCTTTGGCGCGGTGAAGACCGGCAACTTCTGGGGCCTGCCGGTCAACTTCCTCGGCTTCTCGGTGCTCACGGTCGTCACGACGTCGGCCACGCTGCCGGTGTTCGGCCACATGATCACGGACCCCGTGGAAACCGTCAGCAAGATCGACAGCACATTTGCGGTCGTCCTCGGCGCGCTGACCTTCATGATCGCGACCATCGGCATCAATATCGTGGCCAACTTCGTCTCGCCGGCCTTCGACTTCTCGAACGTCGCGCCGCAGCGGATCAGCTGGCGGATGGGCGGCATGATCGCCGCGGTCGGCTCGGTCTTCATCACGCCGTGGAACCTGTACGACAATCCGCAGGTCATCCATTACACGCTCGACATCCTCGGCGCGTTCATCGGCCCGCTGTTCGGAATCCTGATCGCGGACTTCTACATGGTGAAGAAGCAGCAGATCGTCGTCGACGACCTCTACACCCTCAGCGAGAACGGACGTTATTGGTACGAGGGCGGGTACAACAGGAACGCAATCATGGCGATCATTCCCTCCGCACTGGTGCCGGCGATCTGTGCACTGGTCCCGTCGTTGTCGGTGCTGGCCAATTTCACCTGGTTCATCGGCGTGGGCCTGGGTTACGGGACCTACAACTATCTCATGCTCCGTCAGACTGCGCTCGCTTCTCAGCCAGCCTGACCGGCTTTACGGGGACGGCCCGCCGCAGCGGGCCGTCCTTTCGCCGATGCGCTTCTTGATTCGGAGCTGTCGGCCTTCCGGGTTGCTACGGCCTCGAGCGCGAGGCCTAAGCACGAGTTGCACGATCGTCGTGTTCGCTGACTCATAGCGCGTTGGCACGATGCGGCTGCTAAACCTGCTTCCCCGCAATGATCTCCTGCAACGTTGCCACGTGCCGCGCAAACGCGCCGCGGCCCGCCGCGGTGGCGGTGACCGTGGTCTGCGGCTTCTTCCCCACGAACGCCTTCTCCACCGAGACATAGCCCGCTTTCGCCAGCGTCTCGATATGCGCCCCGAGATTGCCGTCGGTGGCGCCTGTCAACTTCTTCAGCCGCGAGAACTCCAGACCTGTCGACACGGGCAGCGCGTTCAGCGCGGCCATGATCTTCAGGCGCAGCGGCTGGTGGATGATGTCGTCGAGCTCGGCCATCAGATCCGCCGCATCCAGAGGCCGCCGAGGATCAGGCCGCCGCCGTTGACGAAGGCCATCCAGAGCGGGAAGGCCGCGCCGATGGTGAAATAGCCGATCAGGGTCAATGCGGTGATGCCGAGACCGATCGCCACAAAGGCGTAGCCGAACCAGAGGCCGGCGAGCGTGTAGAACAGCATGAAATAGATCGGCCAGAACGCGCCGAGCTCGCGCGGGCCGAAATGGCCGAGCAAATTGGTGCAGATATTGCCGAAGGCGAAGAACAGCGCGAACACCAGCACGATCCTCACGTCGAAGCCCGCCGGCTGGGCCCGCGAGGGCGCCAGCAACCGGATCGCGACGAGGCCGCCGACACCGAGGATGTCGACGGCGGGCCATGCGTATTTTGCGTAGAACGGCCAGGCCCAAGTCACGAGATTGCCGGCGAAGACCAGAACGCCCCACCATATCGCCGCCAGGCTCGCCAGCTCGTAGAGCTGCGACTGCCGTAGGCGCTGGACGATGTCGTCGATGTCGGCCAGTGCTGCCGCAGCCTGCTTGCGGTCGATCATGATTGGCCGCTCCCGCGCGTCGCCACGTCCTCGGCGATCGTATTGACCGCCTTCGGATTGGTGACGATCCCCATGTGGTTGATACCTTCGATCAGCTTGACTTCGACCGCCGGTTTGATCGCCTGCACGGCCGCGGCATAGTTTTCGGAGATCATCATCTCGTCCTCCGCGCCGCCGAAGATCGTGATCGGGCGGGTCGTGGCCGCAAGGTCGAGACGATAACCGCGGGTTGCGAAATTGCGCATCAGGCGGTCGGAATAGGCCGGCGTCAGGATCCATTCCGAATTCGGCGGCACCGCGAAAGCGAGCACCGGAAGCTGCGCACAGCAGTCGATGCCGAGCTTGCGCAGGGCGGTAAGGGCGAGAATGCGCGGGACATCGGCATTGGCCCAGCCGCCGGAGTGCGGCCGGTTGGTCGGCGCGTCATAGCCGAGATAGGGCGCGAGCAGCACGGTGCGCACGAACAGGTCCTGGATGATCGGCGTTGCGGCAATGCGCAGCGAGAAGCCGGCACCGGCGGAATGGCCAATCAGGGTCAGCGGCAGATCGGGCGCGCTCTTGCGGACATGGGCGACGAAATCGACGAGATCGTCCTCGAGCTGGCCGACATAGCCGATGTCGCCGCGCGTGCCGGAGGCGCCGTGGCCGCGGGTGTCGAGCGCCCAGGTCTCGACGCCGCGCGCCGCCAGCGCTGCCGTCAGGGCGTGATTGACGGTGCCGGAGGAGCCGGACGAGCCGTGGATGAAGATGGCGCCACGGCCGGTCTCCGTCCCCTTGGGTTGATAGTGGCGGTAGCCGAGCCAGGTGCCGTCGCGGGCCTGGAAACGCTCCAGCGCCGGCAGGGTCGACATATCCACGCCTTTGCGCGACTCGGAGACGGAGCGCAACTCGGCGGGCCGCTGCAGCGGCGTCGCGATCAAGGCGGTGAAGATCAAAGCGACGGCGCCAACCGCGCACAGACCCCATTTGAGCAATCCGAGAGCACCTCGCAGCAATTGCGTCGCCATGGTCGAAACTCCTTCACCGGATCATCAATAGAGAACTCTATATTGCAGAGTACTCTTTCGATCAAGAGCCTAGATGGCGCTCTCAGGCGAAAATCCTTAACGTCGGGCCTGACCCCAAAATGCCGAATCGTTTGCCAGATGCCGCCTGCGGAACCTCTTCACAACGCGCCTGAATTCACCGTCTCCGAGCTCTCCCACTCCCTGAAGCGGACGGTGGAGGACACCTATGGACATGTCCGGGTCCGCGGCGAGATCTCGGGCTTTCGCGGCGCCCATTCCTCCGGCCATTGCTATTTCGCGCTGAAGGACGAGAGCGCCAAGATCGAGGCGGTGATCTGGAAGGGCGTGCACGGGCGCATGCGCTTCAAGCCCCAGGAGGGGCTCGAGGTGATCGCGACCGGCAAGCTCACGACCTATCCCGGCTCGTCGAAATACCAGATCGTGATCGAGGCGCTGGAGCCGGCCGGCATCGGCGCGCTGATGGCGCTGATGGAGGAGCGCAAGAAGAAGCTCGCGGCCGAGGGCCTGTTCGACGAGGCGCGCAAGCAGCTGCTGCCATGGCTGCCCGAGGTGATCGGCGTCGTGACCTCGCCGACCGGCGCCGTGATCCGCGACATCCTGCACCGGCTGGAGGACCGCTTTCCCCGCCGCGTGCTGGTGTGGCCGGTGAAGGTGCAGGGCGAAGGCTCGGCCGAGCAGGTCGCGGCCGCGATCCGCGGCTTCAACGCGCTGCCGGAGGGCGGCAGGATTCCGCGGCCCGACGTGCTGATCGTCGCGCGCGGCGGCGGCTCGCTGGAGGATCTCTGGTCGTTCAACGAGGAGATCGTGGTGCGGGCAGCGGCCGAGAGCATGATCCCGCTGATCTCGGCGGTGGGACACGAGACCGACATCACGCTGATCGATTTCGTCGCCGACAAGCGCGCGCCGACGCCGACGGCGGCGGCCGAAATGGCCGTGCCGGTGCGCAGCGATCTGTTCGTCGAGGTCGCCGATCTGGCGCGGCGCACGCGGGCGTGCTGGCAGCGTGGCCATGAGAGCCGCCGCAACGAGTTGCGCGCGGCCGCGCGCGCGCTGCCGGCCGCGTCAGACCTGCTCGCGATCCCGAGGCAGCGGCTGGATTCGGCAGGCAGCGCCCTGCCCCGCGGGCTGAAGGCCAACACGCATGCACATTTCCGCAGGTTCACCGCGGCGAGCTCGAAACTGACCCTACGCGTGCTGCACGGCCAGATCGCGCAGGCCGATCATCGCCTCACCGTGTGCGGCGAGCGGCTCGGCCTGTCCGCGCGCTCGCTGCTGCGGCGACGGCGCGACCGCTTTGCCGGATTGGAAATGCGCCTGCGCGCCTCAAAGCTCTCCAATGCGCTAGCCCAGCGCAACGCGATTGCCCGCCAGCGCGAGCGCACGCATCGTCTCGCCGAGCGCGCCGGCCGCGCGCTGGTGACGCTGCTGCAGCGGCTGGACGCCCGCGTCGAGAACAGCGGCAAGCTGCTCTCCGCGCTGTCCTATCGCGGCGTGCTCGCCCGCGGCTTCGCGCTGGTGCGGGATGAGGCCGGGCATCCGCTGCATTCGGCTGACAGCGTGGGTCCCGGAGCGCGCGTCGAGATCGAGTTCGCGGATGGGCGCGTGGGTGCAACCGCGGATGCGGACCGGCCGGCGCCCGTGGCCAAGCGTGCGCCCTCGAAGGCTGCGCCGCAGGAGACCAAGCCGGCGCCGAAGCGCGTGGCCAAGCCGGTGGACCAGGGCAGCTTGTTCTAAGGCAAGAACCTCCTTGCTACCGCAGCTCTCTGAGCTAGCTCGTCATCCTGAGGTGCGAGTGGCGCGATGCAAAGCATCGCGCCGGGAGCCTCGAAGGATGAACAGCCGAGATGCAGACGGGCCGTCGCCCTTCGAGGCTCGCTGAAGAGGCGAGCACCTCAGGGTGACGGAACTAAGAAGCGCCCTTCAGCGGCAGGACAGTCCCGCGTCGATCGTGGTCCAGAAGCCGCAATGATCCGGCGCGCGCTCCGGCGAGCCGGCGTGGGCTTCGAACAGGAACACCGCGACCGTGAAGACGGTCAGCGCGGATGAGAAGAGGACGATGCGGTTGCGCATGAGAGATGCGTTTAGCCGATATCGTGGTCGAACTATGGCGCCCGCCTTCGCTTCTAGCGAGCTACGGCGTGGCAGCATGATCTTTTCGGAAAACCGCTGCACACTTTTCCGGATCACGCTCTATCGCGCCAGCCACTCCGCGACTTCCTTCTGCGAGTCCGCGCGCGCTTCGGAATCGGTGCCGAGATGGCCGTGCTCGGGCGCGGCGGCATCCGTGCTGCCGCTGGCGGCGTACACCGGTGTGTTGGCGCGGTCGAAATCGTGATAGGCGCCGGGATAGACCACGATGCGCGCGAGTGCGCTGCGGCCATGCGCGCCCTCCACCATCTGGCGGCAGGCCGGCGGTGAGGAGACGTCGTCATTGGCGCCGATCAAGAGCAGCGTCGGCACCCGCGTACTCCAGCCGAGACCGGCGGAGATCCGGCAATCCGGATAGAACGCGATCGCGGCGCGGAAATCCGGTGCCGCATCGCGGCTAGCGGCTTGCGGACGAACCGCCCAGAGCAGCGCGCTGGCGCCGTTGGCCCAGCCCATCAGGCTGACGCGGTTGCGCGCGACCCAATTCTGCTTCATCAGCCAGGCGCGCGAGGCCGCGATGTCGACGACGCGCTCGCGCCGCGCCTTGACGTGCATCTCCTTGACGCGGCATTGCGGCCCGAGTTCGCGCGAGCCGTAGCTGTCGGGCAACAGCACCGCATTGCCTGCCTTGAGCAGGCGCTCGGCCCAATCGCGATAACGCGGCAGGACGGAATCGGAACGACTGCCGAGGCCGCCACAGCCATGCAGCGCGATCACGGTCGGGAAGGGACCCGCCCCCTCCGGCTTGAACAGCTGCGCATGCAGCACGCCCGAGGACAGCGGTATCTCCACCTGCGCAGGCGCGGCTACCTGCGCGGCTTGCGCTGATGTCATCGAAAGCGTCAGGAACAGGGCGAAAAGGACGGGGCGCATCGGATTCAGTCGCAGGAGGTGCCGCACGGCCTCAAGCACTATCATGCGTAAACGGCGGCAAAACATCACAAACGAGTGGGTTTAACGGGCGGACAAGCCGCCCTATCTATGCTACATCCACGGCAACACATCGTGCCCCTCAAGGGCCATCCACGGAGACTTTCGACCGTGCTGAACAAGTTCGGCCCCTCGGGCCATGGCGAAGCGCAGGTGCAATATCTCGACGGCGATTTCCGCGTGATCTCGCCGGGAACGTTCGTGCGCTGCGCCATATCAGACACGCGGATCCCGCTCGACGAGCTGAAATACTGGAGCGTGGACCTGCAAGAGGCCTACGCCACGCCGGCCGCCGTGCTGCAACGGCATTTTCCCGGCGCGCCGAAGCCGCAATCGTGAGGCTCCGCCCACGTGGCTATTGCTGCGCGGAACCATCCGTGCCCACGCAAGTCTTGATCGCGCTCTTGCGCGCCTCGCCGACGAGCTTCTGATCGATCGCCTGCTTCAGGCAATCGAGCCGCGCCTGCGCCATGCAGAGCTGCATCTGGTCGCGCTTGTCCTGCCCCTGCAAATTCTGTGTCGCGCCGAGGCACGCCATGCGCTTGGTCGCGGGAACCGGCACTGTGGCGGGAGCAGCAGGAGCCGTCGTCGTTTGCGCAAACACCGGCGCAACGATCAGACATACAAGGCTGGCGGCAATGGCCGCAATCGGCAGTTTCATCGCAGTCTCCGGGGATCGCATGAGAGCGATAGAAGGTTGGCGATGAATGTCCGCTGAATAGCGAGGTGCCGGCGAGCGTCAGCGGGTTTGCCCAGCGCAAGGAGATCGGCGCCGGTGCGATCATCGTTTGTTGAAGCGCCGCTCTCGGAGCTGAAAGGTTTATCGGATTCTTCTACTGCAGCGTGACATCGAGGAGTCGTTGCACTCCGTGGTGAGTCATTTCGCGCTGTGGTTGGAATTTTTTCGCAGTTTGGCGCGCTCAAGTTGTTTGACGAAGTGCTGGTGAAACAGAGAGGTGCTATATTGCATGTTAGGTCACTGGCCCTGCTCTTTCATCGTACAGACAATCAAGTCAACCAAACGGCCTTCGAGCTTTGGAATTGGCGAAGTCTGTGAACGGGCTCATATCGAAGAGCCATCTGGCGGGCTACGATCACCAAGAAAATTCGCGGTGGAAGATGTCAAGTCAAACGATGGGGGTGCGCATGCCCGCCATATTCGAGCTGCTCTATCGTGAATATTGCCGCGCCCGTCTCGCTGAAATGCGAAAACAGCTTCTGATCACACCTGAAGGTGCTGAAGCTCTGGACGCCAAGCATCATCCCGCAGATCGGGATGACGATAACAAGATGGACACAGATCGCCGCGATCGCGCGCCGAACTGAAGCGGCCCGAAGACCGGCGATCACTCCCGCGTAGCATGACCAAGCAATTGGCAACGGTTTTGGGAGCCAACAATGAATACGCCCGAATTCTATACTCTCATGGTGGCTTCGGTCTCTTGCCTGACGATTGCCGGATTAATCGCCGCTGGGGCGTGGTGAGCATGACCGACTGCTGACGCCTGAGCGCGGGCCGCCGCTGACCAGCACGCGGCGCACGGTCGGCGGTCGATCAGAGAGCTTCGTCTCGCGTTGTGATGTTTTGCTGTGAAACGCGAAGCGTTGCCGCCGCCTGGGTCGATTGCGGCGGCTTCGCCTCAGATCCGGATGTCAGCTTCCGGGCGGAGTATAAGAAGAACGCAGCTTCGCCGCGTTCTGGCGCACCTGCTTGATCTCGTCCTGCGTGAACAAGCGCGTCAATTTCACGTTCTGCAGGGTGCCCGCCGTCACGGTCAGACCGGAGATCGCCGGGGCCGCACCCGGGTCGGGCACGTCGAAAATCACCAGAACGCCTGGGCCATCGGCCGCGACGCTGTACATCGAAATCAGCTTTCCGCCGGCCGCCTCGATGAGTTTTCTCGCCGCTTCCTGGCGATTGGTCGTAGGATTCTCCAAAATGGCATTGAGAGCGCGTGGTGTGTATTGTCCGGTGAGGCAAAAATGCATGGCATGTTCTCCTCTGAGCTTTTGGCAATAGCTTTCCGTGCCGTTCCGAATTCGTCGTTACGGCCATCGCGTCTGAAATGATGAAGATACATTGCCCGCCGTGGGCATAAACGCCGCCGATAATTCCCGGAAGTTCGGCACGTCCCGGTGGCGGCTCTGCTCGGAGGCTACATCAACTCCCGTACACGCGGAAGAGGATTCGCAGCGGCGACGTGTCGCTTCTTCGGGTTACGGCAGAGACGTTGCCCGACGTGCGAGATCAACGCGCGCTGAATCGCCGCTCGCGCGATTTGTACAGATGATCACCAATCAATTGCCGCAGCTTTTCCGGTTCATCGAACTCGAGCTGGACAGCGAACGGCACGATGCAATTTTGCACGTCTTCGCGGCCGCGAAGGCGCGCGAGGTCCTTCTCTGTCGTGACCAACGTGAGCTGCTCGCGCTGGGCATCCGCGGCAAGCGCGGCAATCTCGGCTTGCGAAAACACGTGGTGGTCGGCGAAGGGCCGCGTGCTGATAACCTCGATGCCGCAGGCACGAAGCGTGCGAAAGAAACGTTCGGGATCGCCGATGCCGGCGAAGGCAAGCACGCGCTTGCCGAACAGCTGCGCGAGCGAGGCCGCATCGGGCTTGAGATGCGCCCGCAGCACCGGCTTGTTGCGCGCGGACATCTTCGTCGCGACTTGATCGGCGGCATGGCCGTCGCCGATCAGCACCAGCGCGTCGGTGCGCGCGAGCTGCGCTCTGAGCGGCGCGCGCAGGGGACCCGCGGGAAACACCTTGCCATTGCCGAGGCCGCGCTCGCCGTCGATCACGATCAGCGAGGCATCCTTGAGCAGTTTTGGATTCTGGAAGCCGTCATCCATCAGGATCACGGTGGCGCCTTGCGACTTCGCCAGTGCAACGCCGTCGAGGCGATCGCGTGCCACCGCAACGGGGACATCACGCGCCATCATCAGCGGCTCGTCGCCGACATCGGACGCGGTGTGACGTTCGCGGTCGACCATGACGGGGCCGTGCAAGCGCCCGCCATAGCCGCGGCTGAGCACGACAGGTGTTTCGCCGAGCTCGCGCAGCAACTTGGTCAGCGCCAGCACCGTCGGCGTCTTGCCGGCGCCGCCGACATGGTAATTGCCGACGCAGAGCACGGGGATGCCGGCGTCAAAGCCTTTGCGCGCCATGCGGTGCGCGGTGATGGCGCCATAGAGCGCGCCGAGCGGGCTGAGCAGGAGCGACTTCGGGGAACGCGGCCGGTACCAGAAGGCCGGCTCACGCATTGGCGGCTCCCATCTCGATCCGCAACTGCATCAGATACGGCTCGAGCGCCGCCATGGTGCGGTCGAGCGCGCCGCCGAGCTCCTCGACCACGCCAGCGCCCGCGCGCTGCATCTTGTCGCGCACGCCGGGATCGGCGAGCAACAGGCCGAGCTGCTTGACCAGCGCCTCCTGCGTGTCGGCCACGCGCGCGCCGCCGCTTTGATCGAGTGCCTCATAGACATCGGAGAAGTTGAAGACGTTCGGACCATGGACAATGGCCGCCCCCAACTTGATCGCTTCGATCGGATTCTGGCCGCCATGGCGGATCAGCGATCCGCCCATGAACACGATGGGCGAAAGACGATAGAACAGGCCGAGCTCACCCATGGTGTCGGCGACATAGATGTCGGTGGCGGCCGTCGGCAGCTCGTCGCGCGAGCGCAAGGCGGGCTTCAGGCCGGACGCCGTGACCAGTCCCGCGATCGAGGAGCCGCGATCCGGATGCCGCGGCACGATGACGGTCAAAAGCTGCGGGAAGATCCCGACCAGCCCGCGATGCGCCGCAATCAGCATCTCGTCCTCGCCCGGGTGGGTCGAGGCTGCGACGATGATCGGGCGTCCCCGCGTCATCATCATCAGCCGTTCGAGCTTGGCGGGATCGGCCGGCGGCGCCGGCACGTCGAGCTTGAGATTGCCTGTCGTCACGACGTCGCGGCTGCCGAGCGTGGAGAAACGTTCGGCGTCTAGCTTCGACTGCGCGAGGCAGATGTCGAAGCGCGACAACAGTGCCGAGATGGTGCCGTGCATCCGCCGCCAGCGCGGGAACGAACGCGGCGACATCCGCCCGTTGATCAGCACCATCGGCACCCGGCGCGCCGCGCCGGCCAGGATCAGGTTCGGCCAGAGGTCGGATTCGATGAACAGCGCCAGCGACGGCTTCCAGTGGTCGAGGAAGCGCGCGACATAGCGCGGGGAATCATACGGCACGTATTGATGGATGACGTCCGGCGGAAAGCGTTTTGCGACCACGGCGGCCGAGGTGACCGTGCCCGAGGTGAGCAGGATGCGCAGGTTGAGTTCGCGCAGGCGTCCGATCAGCGCGGCGGCGGCCAGCACCTCGCCCACGCTGGCGCCGTGGATCCAGACCAGCGGGCCATGCGGCCGGACGTCCCGTGACAGGCCGCGCCGTTCGCCGACGCGCGCGGGATCTTCCTTGCCCTGCTTCAGCCGCCGCTTGATCAGCGCGGGCGCGAGCGGCACGAGGCCGGTGGCCAGGCGCCGATACATCCGCAGCGTCATCGGCAGCGAACTAGCCATCGGCAGGCCCCGGACGGCCGAGCTGAGCATAGGCGCGGCGGGTGGCCTCGTTCAGCGTCTCTTCCAGCTCCAGCCGCAGCGTTTCCATCATGGCGGCATCGGCATGCGCGGGAACGTGGATTTCCTTGATGCCGACCAGGGCGCCCCGCCCGAACGGCAGGTTGATGGTGGTGCGGTCCCAGTTCTTGAGCCGGATGAAGCGGCTGGTCGCCATCGCAAAAGGCATGATCGGCCGCCCCGATTCCCGTGCCAGCATGATGATGCCGAGCCCGGCCACGCGCGCGCGCTTGGGGACATCGGCGGTCAGCGCGACATTACAACCGTCCTCGAGCGTTCGCACCATCTCCTTGAAGGCGCCGACGCCACCTTTGCGGTGGAAAGCGCTGCCGTGATCGCCGGAACCCCTGATAAGGCCGATGCCGAGCCGCTCCACCGCGATGGCATTGAACTCGCCGTCGCGGTGACGGGAGATCAGGACCTTGGCGCGGTAGGAGTCCTTGTTCTTGATGAACGGGGTGAGGAAATGCTGGCCGTGCCAGAAGGCGAAGATGGCGGGGATCTGCGGCTCGACGATGTCATAGACGTCGGGCGGATCGAAGGTGAACTTGTTGGTCCGCCAGACGAGACGCAGATATTCGGCCGCCAGAAACCCGACGGCACGCTGAAACCAGCTGCTTCGCAGCGTATTGCGAAGCAGTCTTTTCAACGCGCCGGTTCTTGATTCGGGTCGAGCAGACGGTGGAGATGGACGATGAAATAGCGCATCTGCGCGTTGTCGACCGTGCTCTGCGCCTTGGCGCGCCAGGCGGCGTGGGCGGTGGCATAGTTCGGATAGAGGCCGACGATCTCGACCTCGTCGAGGTTCTTGAAGACGTTTTGCTCGAGATCGACGAGCTCGCCGCCGATCACGAGATGAAGCAGTTGCTGCGGGGCACTATCTGGCATGAGTTCTGTTCCTAAGAGGCTGCCCGGCAAAGCAGTGGTCGACAAGGACGCCGACAAGCGCTTCAGGGCAAGGGACGGTTTCGAAAATGCGCGACAATGCTCGCATGACGATCGCGTCCCGCTGCCACCAGCACCCCGTGCGTCACTTCCCGACGATTATAAAGGATGGGATCTCCGGAGAGGCCGCTCATCCTACCATCCGCTTCCTGCACGATCAAATCGGCCGCCGCAAGGTCCCAATCATGGCTGTTGCCCCCGGCAAAAGCCGCATCCAGCCCGCCATGGGCGACCCGGCACAGGCGGAGCGCCAGCGAGCCGATTCGCGGATGCAGCTTGATCTCGCCCAGTGACGGCTTCAGCCGCTCGACCAGCGGTTTCGGGCCCGCGACGCGCGAGAAATCGAGCGCGGCGCCTTGCGTCGCCCGGACCGGGATGTCGTTGAGCAGCGTGCCCCGGCCGCGGGCGGCGAAGAAGAACTCATTGGTAACAGGCGCGAACACGGCGGCGAGAATCGGCGAGGCATCCTCGATCAGCGCGACGCTGACGCACCAGTCGTCATGGCCGTTGAGATAATTGCGGGTGCCGTCGATGGGATCGACCACCCAGGTCAGCCGCCGCGACAACCGCGTGGAATCGTCGGCGCTCTCTTCCGACAGCCAGCCATAATCCGGCGTGGCACCGCGCAGGCGTGCTTCGAGCAGATCATTGACGGCGATGTCGGCCTCCGAGACCGGCGAGGACGCGCCCTTGGTCCACTTCTTCAACTCGGTGCGGAACATCGACTGCGCCAGTGCGCCGGCCTCCCGCACCGTGTCTTGCAGCAGCGCTGCGTCGCGCGTCAGAACGTTTGCGTCGGAAAAGTCAGCGTCCGCCAAGCGTCAATCCCTCGATGCGCACCGTCGGCGCATTGATGCCGTAGCGGAACTCGAGATTGTTGGCCGGCTGCATCGACTTGAAGATCTCGAACAGGTGGCCGGCGATCGTCACCTCGCTGACGGGATAGGTGAGCTCGCCATTCTCGATCCAGAAGCCGGAGGCGCCGCGGCTGTAGTCGCCGGTGACGCCGTTGACCCCGGAGCCGATCAGATCGGTAACGTAGAAGCCCTGGCCGATGTCGGCGATCAGCTCGGCCGGCGTCGGTGTGCCGGCTTCGAGATGCAGATTGTAGGGTCCCGGCGACGGCGAGGACGAAACGCCGCGATGGGCGTGGCCGGTGGTGGTGAGCCCGAGCTCGCGCGCGGTGGCGCAATCCAACAGCCAGGTCGTCAGCACGCCTTCGTCGACCAGCGCGATTGTTTTCACCGCAACGCCCTCGGCATCGAACGTCTGCGAGCGCAGGCCGCGCTTGCGCAGGGGATCGTCGATGATGCGGATGTTCTTGGCGAACAGCTGCTGGCCGAGCTTGTCCTTGAGGAAGCTGGTCTTGCGCGCGATCGAGGCGCCGTTGATCGCCCCGACGAGATGGCCGACCAGCGAGCCCGCAACGCGCGGGTCGAACACCACGGGCACCTTGCAGGTCTCGACCTTGCGCGGATTATAGCGCGCCACCGTGCGTTCGCCGGCGGAACGGCCGACGGCTTGTGGCGACAGCAGATCGGCGCCGTGCGGTGCCGAAGTGAAGTCGTAGTCGCGCTCCATGCTGGTGCCTTCGCCGGCGATTGCGGTCGCCGAAATACCCTGGCTGGAGCGCAGGTACGAGCCGTGGAAACCTGTGGAGGTGACGAGCACCATGCCGCCGATGCCTGATGACGCCGAGGCGCCGCCGGATTTCGACACGCCCTTCACGGCAAGCGCAGCAGCCTCGGCCTCCAGCGCGCGGCGTTCGAGCTCGGCGGTTGCGGGCACGTTGGGATCGAGCAGATCGAGATCGGGGAAATCGCGCGCGAGCAGCGCGGGGTCGGCAAGGCCGACATATTTGTCGGATGGAGCGACACGAGCCATCGCGACGGCGCGCTCGGCCAGCTTGGTGACGGCATCGCCGCTGACATCGTTGGTCGAGACCACGGCCTGGCGCTGGCCGACCAGCACGCGCAGGCCGACATCGTCGCCTTCGGACCGCTCGGACTCCTCGACGCGGCCGTCGCGCACTTCGACTCCTTGCGAGATGCCGCGCACCGCGACCGCATCGGCGGCATCCGCGCCGGCGCGCTTCGCCGCCTCGACCAGACGCTGAGCGAGATCCGAGAGGGCGGACTGATCGAACAGGTCGCGGTTGGCTTTGGGCGAAAGCGTCGAGCTTGGTGAAGGGTTCACAAACGAAATCCTGTTGAGGCGGGGGTTCGGGACCGGAACCCACAGATGTGCCCTGATGGCGCGGACTTCAAGCATTTTCCGCCCGCAGAAAGCTCAGATTCGCAGCTCTCGCGCAACGTCTCGTCAATCATGTGCGCCAAGGTCTTGTCAATCATGCGGCCCGGTGACGCTGGATTAACCAGCCTTTTTAAGCGGTTTCGGAAAGCCCTGCGCTAAGGTCCTCGCATCGACCGGGAACATAATCCTGGCGGGGAGAATGAAAGCCGTGAGGCGTCAAACATCAACATGCGGGGTCAACCCCGCCGGGTCGAGCCGCAACTTGCGGCTCGACCCTCTTTCCCTTCCGGTCCGCTTCGACGCGCATGATCCGCGCGCCGACGGCTACACGAGGCAGATCGAGCTTCATCGCGAACGCGTCGTGCTGCGCCGTGCCGTTCGCGGCATGCAGATGGCGATCAACGTGCGCGTCAGCGACTTCACCGGCGTGGCGCTGCGCGGCAACGACGAGGCGCAGGCCCTCGTGCTGGTCCATCGCGATCCCTCCTTGTCCGTTCCGCTGCTGGTCGGCGTCGATGGCGACGAACTCACGCAAGCCTGGGCGATCTGGAGCGAGATCTTTGCGCTGCCGCAGCTCGACGAAGGCGCCCGCAAACCGGCAGCCCGCCGCCGCCGCGCCAATGCGATCCGCGCCCGCCGTCCGAAATTCCTGATGCGCCGCCGTACCGCCATGACGCGCGAGCTGCCGGTTCATCGCGAAGAACGCGAGATCATCGCAAGGAATTGAGCGAAGCTAGGCCGCCCGCATCACCGCGTCGGCCAGCAATCCCGCAAACAGCAACGAGCCCGCATATTTGTTCGAATAGAATAGTCGCTTGCACAGCTCGGGATCGTCGATCCTGAGGCGCATGATCTGCGAGCCCAGATGCACGGCGAAAGCCGCAAGCCCGAACCAGGCCGGCCAGCGTGCATCGCCTGACGCCAGAGCGACACCGATCAGTATCACCGACAAGCCGTAGAACAGGATCAGTGCCTGGTGCGTGTGTACGCCGAACAGGCGCGCGGTGGACTTGATGCCAATCAGCGCGTCGTCCTCGGCATCTTGATGCGCATAGATGGTGTCATAGCCGATCACCCAGGAAATCGCGCCGGCATAGAGCACGAGCGCAGTGACGTCGATGCGTCCGAAGGTGACCGCGAAGCCCATCAATGCGCCCCAGGAAAAGGCGAGCCCGAGCACGATCTGCGGCCACCAGGTGATGCGCTTCATGAAGGGATAGATCGCGACGATCAGAAGCGAAGCAATGCCGGTCAAGACCGCGAAGCGATTGAACTGAAGCAGCACAACGAGCCCTATCAGGGCCTGCGCGACCATGAAGGTCAGCGCCTGCTTCGTGGTCACCTGCCCCGACGGCAGCGGCCGCGAGCGGGTGCGCTCGACCTTGTCGTCGAGGTCGCGGTCGGTGATGTCGTTCCAGGTGCAGCCAGCGCCGCGCATGACGAAGGCGCCGATGAAGAACAACACGATCATCAGCGGCAGGCCGCGGACGTCGTGCGCCATGCCGCTCGCGAGAGCGGCCGACCACCAGCACGGCATCAACAGAAGCCAGGATCCGATCGGACGGTCGAAGCGGGCCAGGCGCAGATACGGCCTGGCCCATTGCGGCGCGAGCGTATCGACCCAGTTGCCGGTCGAATCGGCAACACGGGCTGATGCGCTAGTGCCCACTTTTCGAAGTTCGTATTCCATCGCTGCGATTCCGGTACGAACTTCGAAAACTATAAGGGCACTAGCTATGAATCACAGCTCACGTGCCGTTTATCGATTTGAAGTTCCTGGAAGGAGTTCACGGCAGGCGCTGCAGGAACTTCAAATCGGCGGGCACGTGGCTCATCGGGTGAGGACGTTGCCGTTGAGCGTGTCGAAGGTGCTGCCGCCCTTCTTGCCGACATTGACTTCCGGCGCCGAGCCCGATCCCACCACCTCGCTCAGCGACGGGCCCGCCGGGCCGCGCGGCTGGCTCGCCATCTGCTGGGCGACGTTGCAGACCTTTGTCTGCATAGCCTCGGTATTCTTGTGACCGCCCTTCAACTGCTCGCCGACACTCGGCGGGATTCCGCATTTGGCGGCATGGGACTCGACGTATTTGATCATCTTGAGCTCGGCTTGGCCGAAGTTCTTGATCAACTTGCAAGCTTCGTCAGGCGAAGCGTGACGGTCGCTCGCGGCCTTGATCAACTTGCCGCGCTTCTCGGCTTCCTCCCGGAGGGGCGTGAACGCCTTCATACAATCTTCACCCGGACCGGCCTGCGTCGGCGGGGCAGCGCTGAAAGCGCCGGCGCCACCGAGGGGCGCTGCGCCGTTGACCGGGAACGAGGCCTGTGGCGGGGCGCCGACGGAGGCGACCGGCGCGCGGCCGTTCACAGGCGGAAATGCGGGATCGGCTGCGGCCTGGCCCGGCAGCGGCGCCGGGAATCCCTGGGCATGCGCGCCCGCGGCCCCCATGATGACCATGGCGGCAGTAATCGGAACCATCAAACGACGGATTATCAAGATAGTCTCTCCGGCAGGAGCTTACGGGGTTCGGCGTCTTCCAATTGAAGCGCAACCAGCGTGCGCGCGATTTTACGATTCCCGCCGAGGCTTAACAACCCGTTGAATAGGGCAAGAGCGCGGCGCGCCGACGCAGCATTTCGGCAATATTTGCCCCCGAACCGACCGCTTTCGGTTAAGAACGGCGGCAAATCGGACTTTTGACCAATGCCCTCCCACGATTTTCGCGCCCCCCGCCTGTTCGTCGACGCCCCCCTGGCCCAGGACGCCAGGATCGCCCTCGACCGCGACCAGAGCAACTATCTCGGCAATGTGCTGCGGCTTTCCGCCGGGGCCGAGGTGCTGGCCTTCAATGGCCGCGACGGCGAATGGCAGGCCGCAATCGAAGGCCGCAAGCGGCCGGATGGCCTCGTCATCCTGCAGCCGACCCGGCCCCAGGACCGCCTGCCCGACCTCGCCTACGTCTTCGCCCCGCTCAAGCATGCCCGGCTCGACTACATGGTCCAGAAGGCCATCGAGATGGGCGCTGCCAGCTTGCGGCCGGTCCTGACCCGGTTCACGCAAGCCTCCCGGGTCAACACCGAGCGAATGCGCGCCAATGTGGTCGAGGCGGCCGAGCAATGTGGCATTTTGAGCATCGCCACTGTCGCCGAACCCATGCCGCTGGAGCGTTACCTCAGCCAGCGCCCGGCCGACCGCCTGCTGATCTTCTGCGATGAGGCAGCCGAGCTCGAAAACCCGATCCAGAGCCTGCAAAGCGCCCGTGAGCCCGGACAAGGTATCGACGTCCTGATCGGACCCGAGGGCGGCTTCGCCGAGGACGAACGGGCCCTGCTGCTGCGCCAGCCGAAGATCCTGCGGCTGGCGCTCGGCCCGCGGATCATGCGGGCTGACACCGCCGCTGTGGCGGCGCTGGCGCTGGTGCAGGCGGTGCTGGGCGATTGGGGCGGCAAAACCGCCTGATCCCGTGCGTTGCCCCGCCGTTAAGCGATTGATCCTTTGGAGGTCGAAACCGGTTTCGGGCCATGCTAAGGGCTGCGCCAACTCGTCTCCCCTTCCCCCTGCCCGGTTCCACCGGGACGATGGACCCCTGTGATGACCGCGACTGCCACCTCAAATGCTGCCGGCTCCGCCTGGGCGGATACGCTGCTGTTGTCGTTTGCGCAGGCCGGCTACGTCAGGGCCGAACCGGCGATCCTGCAGCCAGCCGAGCCGTTCCTCGACCTGTCCGGCGAGGATATCCGCAAGAGCCTCTATTTGACGACCGACCTGTCCGGCGAGGAGCTCTGCCTGCGCCCCGACCTGACGATCCCGGTGGCGCGCGACTACCTCGCCTCCGGCCGCGCCGGCGAGCCGGCCGGATTCAGCTATCTGGGTCCCGTGTTCCGCTACCGCGGTGGCCAGCCCAGCGAATTCCTCCAGGCCGGCATCGAATCGTTCGGCCGCCAGGACCGTGCCGCCGCCGATGCCGAGACCCTGGCGCTGGCGCTGGAGGCGACCGCTGCCTTCGGCGTGCGCGACGTCGAGATCCGCACCGGAGACGTGGCGCTGTTCAATGCGCTGCTCGACGCGCTCAACCTTTATCCGGTCTGGCGCCGCCGTTTGGTCAAGGACTTCAACCGCAAGATCAGCCTGGAGCAGGATCTGGAGCGGCTGGCGGCTGCGACCACTGCGACCCGCAGCGAATATGAGGGCGTGCTGGCCGCGCTCGCCGGCTCCGACCGCAAGGCGGCGCTGGCTTTCGTCACCGATCTGATGTCGATAGCCGGCACCACCAATGTCGGCGGCCGCACCACGGCCGAGATCGCGGACCGCTTCCTCGAACAGTCGACGCTGAAGGGCGGCGCGCTGCCGCGCGAAGCAATCGCGGTGCTGAAGCGCTTCCTCTCGATCACGGGCAATCCGGACGAGGCCGTCGCGGAGCTGCGCGCGCTCACCACCGACGCAAAGCTCGACCTTGCCGGCGCGATCGACCAGTTCGAAAGCCGGGTCGGCTTCATGGCGGCGCGCGGCATCGAGGTGAAGACCACGCGTTTCTCGACCGCGTTCGGCCGCGGGCTCGACTATTACACCGGCTTTGAATTCGAGCTGCATCACAGGGGCAACGGCGCCGAACCGCTGGTCGCCGGCGGCCGCTATGATGGATTGATGACCCAGCTCGGATCGCCGGCTCCGATTCCGGCGGTCGGCTTCTCGGTCTGGGTCGACGCGCTGACCCGGATCGGGCGCAAGGTGGGAGCTTAAGCCATGAGCGCGCCATTCGTTCTGGCCGTTCCCTCCAAGGGCCGCCTTCAGGAAAACGCGGAAGGGTTCTTCGCCCGCGCAGGGCTCAAGCTGTCGAAGGCCGGCGGCGCCCGCGACTATCGCGGCACGATCGCGGGTCTCGAAAACGTCGAGGTGGCCTATCTCTCGGCGAGCGAGATCGCCTCGCAATTGTCCCGCGGCTTTGCGCATCTCGGCGTCACCGGCGAAGATCTGGTGCGAGAGACCATCGCAGACGCCGACAAGCACGTGTCCCTGATCGACGGGCTCGGCTTCGGCTATGCCGACGTCGTGGTCGCGGTACCGCAAGCGTGGATCGACGTTCGCACCATGGCGGATCTCGACGACGTCACCACCGGCTTCCGCGAGCAGCATCACATGCGGATGCGGGTCGCGACCAAGTTCGTCAACCTGACCCGCACCTTCTTCCAGACCCACGGCATCACCGATTACCGCATTGTCGAGAGCGCGGGTGCCACCGAAGGCGCGCCGGCGGCCGGCAGCGCCGAGCTGATCGTCGACATCACCACCACGGGCGCGACGCTCGCCGCCAACGGCTTGCGCGTGCTCGACGACGGCGTGATGTTGCGCAGCCAGGCCAACCTGGTCGCCTCAAAGCACGCCGACTGGTCGCCGCAGGCGATGGAAACCGCGCGTGTGATCCTCGACCACATCGCGGCACGGGCGCGCGCCAACAAATATCGCGAAGTGCGAACCCGATTCCGGCAATGCGATGCCGCCCTTCTTGGCGAAGCGCACAGCCGGTTCGGCGTCGAAGCCCCGTTCGGCGGACCGACCTCGTCGGGCATGCTGACGCTGCACTGCCCGCCGGGCCAGCTCTATGCGCTGGCGAGCTTCCTGCGCGAGCATGGCGCCGAGACCGTCTCGGTGGTCTCGCTCGACTACGTGTTCGACCGGGAGAATCCGCTGTTCGCCAAGCTCGAGGCGTTCCTGCGGCGGTGAACCCCAAAGTTGTTGAGCTGTTCCGTTCAGCGTAGCGACAGCAAACGGCAGCTACCATATGCTGTTGAGATGACCTTGAACGCCTCGGGAACCTTGATCGATGACGCTGGGCTCTGACGTTTCCGCCCTGACGACCACCGCAGCGAATGCCGCGGCGAAGGGGCTGTCGATTGTCGTCCCGGTTTACAACGAGGCGGCAGGCCTCGCCGCCCTGCACCAGCGCATCTGCGATCTCGCCAAGACCTTGCGGCAACGCTATCGGCTCGGTTGCGAGGTCGTCTATGTCGACGACGGCAGCGCGGACGCGACGCTGTCGATCGCACGCAGCCTGCCGGCCGACGCGGTCGACGTCCAGGTGGTCTCGCTGTCGCGCAATTTCGGCAAGGAAGCCGCACTGATGGCCGGACTCGACCATGCGCGTCTCGGCGCGGTGATGTTCATGGACGGCGACGGTCAGCATCCACCGGCGCTGATCGAGCAGTTGGTGCGGCACTGGATCGATGACGGTTATGACGTCGTCTATACCGCTAAGGCACATCGCGACAACGAGACGTTCCTGCGCCGGGTCGCCGTGCACGGCTTTTACGCGCTGATCAATTGGGGCGCCCGTCAGAAGATTCCGGAAGACGCCGGCGACTTCCGCCTGCTCTCGCCGCGCGCGGTCACCGCGCTCAGGCAGTTGCCGGAGCGCAACCGCTTCTTCAAAGGACTGGCAAGCTGGATCGGCTTCCGGCAGATCCGTGTCGACTACGAGCCTGCGGCGCGCGCCCATGGTGTGACCACCTTCAATGCCGCACGTCTGCTCGGCCTGTCGATCGAGGGCCTGACCTCGTTCTCGGTGGCGCCACTGCGCCTCGCCAGCCTGCTTGGCGTCGTTCTCGCCGGCGTCGCCTTCCTGTTCGGCCTCTCGATCCTCTGGGAGGTTTTCACGACCGGCAAGCAGGTGCCGGGCTATCCTTCGCTCGTGGTCGGCCTGATGACGATCGGCGGCGTGCAGCTCATCATGATCGGCATCGTCGGCGAATATATCGGCAAGATCCTCTCCGAGCTGAAGGCGCGTCCGATCTACTTCGTCGCCGAGCACAGCGAAAAGCATTTTGACGCCGACACCGTCGGCGACGCATCCAACAGGACCGCGGCCGAATGAGCGCGGCGGCGACGCCGCGGCGGATCTGGCTCTGCGCCGACGATTACGGCATCAGCCCCGGCGTCAATCGCGCCATCCGCGACCTGATCGAACGCGCCCGCCTCAATGCGACGTCTGTGATGATGGTCGGCCCCGCGATCGAGCAGCGCGAGATCGAGGCGCTTCAGGCCTCCGCGAAAGCAAGCCCGCGCTGCGCGATCGGACTGCATGTGACGCTGTCGGCGCCGTTCCGCCCTCTCACCATGCATTTTCGCCCCTTGGACGGCGACATGTTCATGGCGTTTCCAAAGCTGCTGCGTGCAGGATTGCTGCGGCGCCTCGACAGCGAATTCTTTCGCAACGAAGTGCGAGCGCAGCTTTTGGCGTTCGCGGAAGCCTTCGGCCGGGCGCCCGACTTCGTCGACGGCCATCAGCACGTGCAGCTGTTTCCGCAAGTGCGCGACGGCTTCGTCGAGGCCGTCAGCGAGATCGCGCCCAAAGCCTGGGTTCGGCAGGGCGGACGCGACCTACCTCTGGCGCAGCGGCTGGCTTCGCCAAAAGCCATGGTGCTCGATGTCCTCAGCGCGCAATTCCGCCGCCGCGCGGCGCGCGCCGGTCTCGCATTCAATCCCGCCTTTGCCGGCGCCTATGATTTCACGCGCCCAGCCGATTTCGGCGAGTTGATGCAGCAATTCCTGGAGGGCCTTCCCGAGGGTGGCCTCGTGATGTGCCATCCCGGCTACGTCGACGAGGTGCTCACCGGCCTCGATCCCATGACCGATGTCCGCGAGCGCGAGCATGCCTATCTCGCCAGCGACGCCTTCGCGCGGCTTCTCGCGACCAGCAAGGTGACATTGGCATGAAACCGGCGAAAGCCAGCCTTGAACGACAAGCCTTGCGGGACAGTCTGTCGCATACCGAAATTTAATCCTGCCGCCACTGTTGGGGCCACAATGGAACCCTACATCCCGCTTGCGCTTGTTTCGCGCGAGGGAGACTGACCATGACGCCGCAGGAACGCCAACTCGTCGACGAGCTTTTCGACCGGCTTTCGAAACTGGAAAATGCACCGCGCGATCCCGACGCGATCGCCGCGATTTCGGACGGCTTACGCAAGGCGCCGGGCGCGGTCTATGCGCTGGTGCAAACCACGCTGCTGCAGGACGAAGCGCTGAAGCGGGCCCACAACCGTATCCAGGAGCTGGAAGCGGCGCAGGCGCCCGAGAAAGCCCAGTCCGGCGGCTTCCTGGATACCATGCGCGACACCCTGTTCGGCGGAGGCCAATCGCGCGGCTCGGTTCCGAACGTGCCGCCGCGCGACCAGCGACCGGTCTGGAATAGCGGCCAGGCGATGCAGCAGGCCCAGCCCGGCTACGGCCAGCCGCCTTATGGTCAGGCTTACGGGCAAGGCCAGGGATATGGTCAGGGCTACGGCGCTCCGCCGGTCGGCGGTGGCGGAGGCTCGTTCCTGGGCACGGCGGCAGCGGCCGCGGCCGGTGTGGTCGGCGGCTCGCTGCTGCTCTCCAGCATCCGCGGCATGATGGGCGGCGGCGGATCGCATCAGGCTTTTGGCGACACCACCATCATCGAGGAGCGCGGTAGCCCCTGGGGCGGCGACCAGTCCGGCAACTCGCTCGCCCGCGATGCCGGCCTCAATGACATCGGCTCGAACCGCGACGACTCGCGCCAGGGCTTCTTCGACCAGGCTTCGAACGATCGCGACGATAACGACCAGAACTACGACGACGATAGAGACGACAGCGTGGACATGGCCGACGACAGCGATTTCGGCGGCGGCGACGACGGCGGCAGCGATTACGCTTGAGCAATCCGCCCGGTAAATGCAAAGCGGCCGCCTCTCGGCGGCCGCTTTTTTTGCTGCAGAGCTCACCCGTTCGCTGCAACTGCGCATCGCGCAGAGAAGCTTTCGAATACAATATGACTATTGCGCTGGGTTGTTGCATCGCGCCGAGACGATGCGCGTGAGTTAAACATGAGAGACGAAACCACTGTCTGAGACGTGCAGCCGTAGACTCCCGGATTTCCAAATTCGGACATGGGTGTTCAACTGGAAGAACACGTTCCTCATGCCACACACGTGTTGCCATTCCTTGACCGTCGGCGGGATCTAAAAAAATGAGTCCACTTCAGCAACGCATCGCGACCTTAAGCGACGTGACGACGAGTCTCATCAGCGACTTGAACGAGTTGGACGGACTGCAGGAACGCGTCAGGAGGGCGGAGCTATCGCTGCAGCGATCGAGCCGCTCCGCGCGTGCACCGCATTCCCGTGCCTCAACTGGTCACCGCCGCTCCGTTGCGCCTCGGCCCGGTCGAGGCGGCTTTGTCAGGTCGCGTTGACCATAGCTGGGGAAGGTACGCCGCAACCGGCGGCACGCGACCCCTTCGATGGCGAGCGTCGCCAGACGGTGCTGCGCAGGAAATTGACACCGTCATCGATTGCGCGACGTCTCACATCACCACGACCTTGGTGCCGACATTGACGCGGCCGTAGAGGTCGATGACGTCCTCGTTGCGCATGCGGATGCAGCCGGAGGAGACGTTGGTGCCGATGGTCCAGGGCTCGTTGGAGCCGTGGATGCGGTAGAGCGTGGAGCCGAGATACATCGCGCGGGCACCGAGCGGATTTTCCGGGCCGCCTTCCATGTGCCTGGGCAGATCGGGACGGCGAGCGAGCATTTCCGCCGGCGGCGTCCAATCCGGCCATTCGCGCTTGGCCGTGATCGACTTCACGCCGGTCCAGGTGAAGCCTTCACGTCCGACGCCGATGCCGTAACGCAGCGCCCGGCCGTTGCCCTCGACGAGGTAGAGAAACTTGTTGTTGGAATCGACCACGATCGTGCCGGCACTTTCCTTGCCGCTATAGTCAACAAGTTGTTTCTCGAATTTCGGATCGAACGGACGCTGCCGCGGATCGATCGCCTCCTGCTGGTAGCTGGCACCTTGCTGATAGCCGCCCTGTTGATATCCACCCTGCATCTGCGGCTCACCCATTGGCGGCAGGCGGCGCGGATCGTTGTAGGCGGGCTGCTGCTGATAGATCGGCTGCTGCGGCGCATAGGCCGGGCCGCGCCCGGGGCCGTCGCCGAACAGGAACTCGATGAAGCCGCCGCCCATGTTGCCGTTGGAGGCCACGCGCACCGGGGCCGCTGGCACATGCGGCTGGTAGAGCACCGCAGGCGGATCGTTCGGAACGGTATTGTCGAAGGCGCTGGCGCAATCGGTGCCGACAATAAAGGCGCAAGCGCTGCCGAGCAGCGCGACAGGCATTTTCTTGAACATCGACGTACTCTGTACTGTTTCGTCTCGTTGCATTCGCCGCCGAACGCGCTGGCTGATCTCCGCGTCCTCGACGTGGTCAATAAAAGGCAAACTCCGTTTTGTTTGGTAAACGTATCGGGCGTTTCGATTCACCACGTCGCGAGCCGAGAGGCAATTTGGCGATCAGCGTTTATTTTCGATGAAGAGCGAAACCTCATGGTTAATCGTCGGTTTGCGTGCCGTCGCGCGCGGCCGCACAACAGTTCCTGCTGTGAACCTCGTGTTAAATCGCTTCCGTCTACAAAGACGCGTGAGTGAGGTGGGGGGAGTATCCTGATGGCTGTTCACCGCAAGCGTTTTCGTGTCGAGGATATCGCCGGTGGCGAGATGCCAATTCTGGACGTAACTGAAGAAACAGGTCCGATGCACAGCGAAATCATGACCGAGCTGCGTGCGATCCGCGCACAGATGGCTAGAGGCAGCCATGCCGCGCTGCCGCCGAGCGACGCTGTCGTCGCGCAGGAAGTCGCGGATACGCGCGCGTTGCTGGACACCTACCGCGCCCAGATCGAGCAGTGCGAGAAGCTGAAGGTCGAGCTCGACCTCATCCACGATGCCATCGACCGCACCAAGCGCGAGATCGCGACCCTGCACGGCAAGAGCTTCGACGGCGGCGAGATGGCCAAGGTCAATGGCGAACTCGGCGCGGTGGTCGGCGGCACCGAACAGGCGACCCAGCAGATCCTCGAAGCCGCGGAGTCAATCGACCAGGCCGCGAGCGCGATGTCGAAGGTGGACTCGGTGGACCAGCAGAAGCGGCTCGCCGACGACATTCAGGAACGCGTCATATCGATCTTCGAGGCCTGCAACTTCCAGGACCTGACCGGCCAGCGCATCAGCAAGGTCATGAACACGATGAAGTTCATCGAGCAGCACATCAATGCGATGATGGACATCTGGGGTGGCGTCGACGCGATCAAGTCCCATGTGCCGACCCCCGTCGACAACCGCAGCGAGGACGAGAAGCTCCTCAATGGCCCGAAGCTTGCCGGCGACGTCGGCCATGCCTCGCAGGACGACATCGACGCGCTGTTCGACTGAGCGAAGGCGATCTACGGAAAAGCAAAACGCCGGCGGAAGCCGGCGTTTTTTTGTTTTTTGGCTTGTGTCGTCATTCCGGGGCGGTCCGCAGGACCGAACCCGGAATCTCGAGATTCCGGGTTCGATGCTTCGCATCGCCCCGGAATGACAGAGAGCTACGCCCGCGGCGCGCAGCGGACGTAGACCATGTTGCCGTAGCGGGTGGCGGCGTCCTTGTCGACGAAGCGGGTGATCATGACGCGGCCGTCGAAGGAGACGATCTCGCGGTCCTGCTCGCCCGGCGTCGGGCCGGGGGGGCCGATGTAATTCTTGCCGCTCGGCGAGCCCTTCAGCCGCAGTTCCTGCGGCGTGGCCTGGTCGGCCAGATGCATGATCACGCCGCCGGAGGAACCGGCGCCGATCACGTAGGGGTTCTTGCACTGGGCCCGCGCGGCCGCCTCGGTGCGGGCGCGGTCGGCCGGGTTCTGGAACGAGGCGAGGCCCCAGCGCCCGACGATCTCGTCGGCGCGGATCGAGGCCGGCATTTCCGGCGCGACACCGGGCTCGGCCTCCGGCGCCGGCTGCGACGGCGAAAAGGACGGCAGGCTCATGCCGCCGCCGCAGGCGCCGAGCAGCAGCGCCAGGCAAGAGGCGGCCGCCAGATTGGCAACCGTGCGCGCGTGAGCCGAACTGATCATGGCATTCCCCCGAACAAGACCATGGCCGCACCCCTTCCGCAGCCAAGCGCAAAACCGCAGCCAGGGCAATGACGTCCTAAGATACGCCTCTCCCCCGAACGACTTTTCAGTGCCACCATCCTATATCCGCCTCAACAATCGCTTAACCACCTTTGCTTGACAGGATCGCAGCCAAGCCATATCCCCTGCGCACTATTAGCACTCGGAAAGACCGATTGCTAAGCGCGCCGTTCGATCCTCGGGAAGAGGGGGAACGGGAGCGCCGCCCTCACCCACTTCCGCTGCTTATCGAAAAGCGAGCCTCCAAAGGGAAACGTCATGGCTAAGTCCAAATTTCGTCCGCTGCATGACCGTGTCGTGGTCAAACGTATCGACGCCGAGGAAAAGACCAAGGGCGGCATCATCATCCCCGATACCGCCAAGGAAAAGCCGTCCCAGGGCGAAGTCGTCGCCGTCGGCCCCGGCGGCCGTGACGAAGCTGGCAAGCTGATCCCGATCGACCTCAAGGTCGGCGACCGCGTGCTGTTCGGCAAGTGGTCGGGCACCGAGGTCAAGATCGACAACGAAGAGCTCCTGATTATGAAGGAGTCGGACATCATGGGCGTGATGGCCTAAGGCCGTCAGGCTGAACAGCCACTGAATGCCATGCCCGGATCGTCAGGTCCGGGCATCCATCGTTCCGCCTGATACCACAACGCAACGACACACCACGAACACATTAGGGATTGCAGACCATGGCTGCCAAGGACGTCAAATTTTCCGGAGACGCGCGCGATCGCATGCTGCGCGGCGTCGACATTCTCGCTAACGCCGTCAAGGTGACGCTCGGGCCGAAGGGCCGCAACGTCGTCATCGAGAAGTCGTTCGGCGCTCCGCGCATCACCAAGGACGGCGTCACTGTCGCCAAGGAGATCGAACTCGAGGACAAGTTCGAGAACATGGGCGCCCAGATGGTGCGTGAGGTCGCCTCCAAGACCAACGACCTCGCCGGCGATGGCACCACCACCGCGACCGTGCTGGCCCAGGCCATCGTGCGCGAAGGCGCCAAGGCGGTTGCCGCCGGCATGAACCCGATGGACCTCAAGCGCGGCATCGACACCGCGGTCCATGCCGTGGTCAAGGACATCGAGAAGCGCGCCAAGCCGGTCGCCGCCTCCTCCGAGGTCGCCCAGGTCGGCACCATCTCGGCCAACGGCGACACCGCCATCGGCAAGATGATCGCCCAGGCGATGCAGAAGGTCGGCAACGAGGGCGTCATCACCGTCGAGGAAAACAAGTCGCTCGACACCGAAGTCGACATCGTCGAGGGCATGAAGTTCGACCGCGGCTATCTCAGCCCCTATTTCGTCACCAACCCCGAGAAGATGACCGCCGAGCTCGAGGATGCCTACATCCTCCTGCACGAGAAGAAACTCTCCGGCCTGCAGGCCATGCTGCCGGTGCTCGAAGCCGTGGTGCAGTCGGGCAAGCCGCTCGTCATCATCGCCGAGGACGTCGAGGGCGAGGCGCTCGCCACCCTGGTCGTCAACCGCCTTCGCGGCGGCCTCAAGGTCGCCGCCGTCAAGGCGCCGGGCTTCGGCGATCGCCGCAAGGCCATGCTCGAGGACCTCGCAATCCTGACCGGCGGCCAGCTGATCTCCGAAGATCTCGGCATGAAGCTCGAGAACGTCACGGTGAAGATGCTCGGTCGCGCCGGCAAGGTCGTGATCGACAAGGAGAACACCACGATCGTGAAGGGCGCCGGCAAGAAGCCGGACATCGAGGCCCGCGTCGGCCAGATCAAGGCCCAGATCGAGGAGACCACCTCGGACTACGACCGTGAGAAGCTTCAGGAGCGTCTGGCCAAGCTTGCCGGAGGCGTCGCAGTGATCCGCGTCGGTGGCGCGACCGAGATCGAGGTCAAGGAGAAGAAGGACCGCGTCGAGGACGCGCTCAACGCCACCCGCGCCGCGGTGCAGGAAGGCATCGTCCCCGGCGGCGGCGTCACGCTGCTGCGCGCCAAGAAGGCCGTCGGCCGTCTCACCAACGCCAATGCCGACGTCCAGGCCGGCATCAACATCGTGCTGAAGGCGCTGGAAGCTCCGATTCGCCAGATCTCCGAGAACGCGGGCGTCGAGGGCTCCATCGTGGTTGGCAAGATCCTGGAGAACAAGTCCGATACCTTCGGCTTCGACGCCCAGACCGAGGACTATGTCGACATGATCGAGAAGGGCATCATCGACCCCGCCAAGGTGGTGCGCACCGCGCTCCAGGACGCCTCCTCCGTGGCCGGCCTGCTGGTGACCACCGAAGCGATGGTCGCCGAGATGCCGAAGAAGGAAGCCGCGCCCGCCATGCCGGCCGGCGGCGGCATGGGCGGCTTCTAAGCCCGTCCTCATCCGACGAAGTTGCGAAGGCCGCCTCCGGGCGGCCTTCTTTTTTGCCGACACTGGCCTGCGCTTTCCGATTCAACCGACCAGCAAAACCCACTACGGTGGCGCCCGATTCTTTCGATCGAGGATTTCGTCAATGCGCCCGCTTCTGGTTTGTTCGACAGCCCTTTTGGCGGCTTTGCTCGCCACCTCACCCGAGGTCGTCTCCGCCCAGATGAAGCTGTCGCCCAAGGCCGCGGCACCCGGCGGCATGGAGACGCGCTATTTCACCTCGATCGATGGGCTGATGGATGGCAATGCCGACGTGATCCTGAAGGAGACGCGGCAGGGCAAGACGGTCACCGCGGCCGTGCTCGACGTCTGCTACCCCGTCGCCAAGAACTCCGACCGCAAGGACCGCTTCGTCGTCAATCTCCAGATCTCCGGCCAGACCATGACCGGCACGACGCAGAGCCTCGGCGCGAAGGCACCTGTGACCGTCAAGCTGACGCGCAAGCCGACCGGCGACACCTTCGAGTTCCGCGGCCAGATCGGCATCGGCCAGGCCGTGACCGAAGTGACCTCGCCCGACAATGCCGATCTCAGCGAGAAGGAATTTCTGGACAACCAGACCAGCGACGACGGCATCACGCCGCAGCCGAAGGATTTCACCGAAGTCTCGCCTGAGGCGATCGCGGTCAAGGTCAAGCTGGAGAACGCGACCGACTTCCTGAAGAGCCTCAAGGGCCAGGACGTCGAGGTGACGCTGGCAAGTCTCGCCGTTGGCTGCGACGCGCTGCGCGCCGGCGAGCAGACCATCAACATGTCGGTCGATCCGGAGCGCGCGGCCGCGCTGCTCGCGAAATTCAAGGCGATGCCGGGGGTCACGGCCGCCGGCTGGACCGCGGGGATCGCGGAGATGGACCGCAGCATCCGCCTGCCCGCCGCCGACTGGCGCGACGGCGACAAGATCAACCGCGACAAGCTCGCCAGCGCGATTGCCGGGGTGCTGAGCAAGACGCTTGCGGCCAAGCCGGTCTCGCAGAGCTTCAGCCCCTCAACCGGCAAGCTCAAGCTGGTGTTCAAACGGCCGAACCAGGATTTCCCGGCGCTCGAGCTCACCGACACGATCGAGGTCGCGGGTCTCGTCTCCGCCGACAAGCCGGGGACGTCAGACAAGTTGATGGTCTGGATCGGCAGCCCCTCGACCACCACGGCCGACGAGAGCAGCGGCGCAAAGCTCAACGTCTCGGACGAGGCGACCGCCGACGAGGAAGGCGACCAGCCCGACGACAACGGCTCGATCGAGGCGCTCGCCAAGGAGCTGAAGGGCCAGCGCTGGGACGCCGACAAGTCGGTGTGGAAGTAGGCAAAGCTTTCGTGCCCCGGACGCAGCGCGACAGCGCTTATGCGCTACGCCTTGTCCGGGATACGCGAGCAGCGCTTGCGAGACGCTAATTCCCGTTCGTCCGAAACCGCAGCGTCTTCGGGCCGATCAGCGTGAGCACGTCGCCCTGGCGCTTCCAGGTCTCGACGGCGGCGAGCGCTGCGACAAGCTCGTCGTCAGCCTGGGCCTTGGCCGGCAGGCAGGAACGATCCTGGAGTGGGCCGGGAACGAAGATCACGGTGTTGCCGGCGACCGAGAACTGGCCCTTGCCGCCCTTGCACCAGAGCTCGAGCACGACCTCGCCATGGTCACCGATCTCGATGTTCGGGATCCGCTTCGAGCCAGGCTGCGGCACGGCTTCCAGCGTCATCTCGGTGCCGAAGGGAAAGCCCTCTTCCGCACGCGCAACGGCACACGTCAAAAGTACCGCGGCCGCGGCACACACCACCTGCTTCAACGACACCATGAAACCTCTCGACCGATCAGGTTGCCGGGTCTTCTATAAGACGGCAAAGCCTTTGAGAAGGTTTGTCGGTGCAGGAGGCAAAAATCCCCGCGGGATGGTCCCGCGGGGATTTGCCTCAAGGCCGCGCCGCGCCTGCTACTTCAGGACGAGGGCCGTGAACGGATAGACATAGGCCTGCAACGTCACGAGCACACCGACGAGACATGCGAGCACGATCGAGTGCCAGAACACGAAACGCAGGATGGAGCCTTCGTGGCCGACCCAGTTGGTCGCGGTGGAGGCGACCACGATCGATTGTGCGTCGATCATCTTGCCCATCACACCGCCGGACGAGTTCGCCGCGCCCATCAGGATCGGCGACAAGCCGAGCTGCTGAGAGGTGATCTTCTGGAGGTTGCCGAACAGGATGTTCGAGGAGGTATCCGATCCGGTCAGTGCCACGCCCAACCAGCCGAGCAGCGTGCCGAAGAAGGGATAGAGCACGCCGGTTGCGGCAAAGGCGAGACCGAGCGTCGCGTCGACGCCGGACAGCCGCGTGAGCGTGCCGATCGCGAGCATCGCCGAGATCGTGATCAGCGAGATCGCGCAAAGCCGGATGGTGCGGCCATATTCGGCCACGAGCCTTCCGGGACCGACGCCCATCAGCAGGCCGGAGATGATCGCCGCAATCAGCATGCCCGTGCCGGTGAACGACAGATAGGTAAAGCTGAACACGGCCGCTTCCTTTGTCGGCCCCGGCGCGACCGGCGGCATCTTGTTGATCATCTGGTGCAGCTCGGGAACAGGATAGTTCCAGGTGAAGATGCCGTTCGCCCAGGTCTTGAAGGCGCCGTTGCCCCAGATCAGCATGACGACGCACACGATGATCCATGGCAGCAGAGCGCTGAACAGTTCGCCCGAGGTCAGCGGCGTCTTGTCGAGCGGTTTTGCGGCCGCCATGGTACCTGCCGATTCATCGCGGCCGCGTAGCGCCGGAGAAAGCCACAGCTGCTTCGGCTGCCAGACTCGAAGGAACAGGATCAGCGCGCCCATCGAGATCAGCGATGCGCCGATGTCGACGATCCAGGGATTGATGTAGTTCGAGATCACGAATTGCGGGATCGCGAACGACACGCCGGTGACGAGGATGGCCGGCCAGACGTCCTTCATTCCTCGCCAGCCGGCGAATGCCCACACCACCCAGAACGGCACGATCAGCGAGAAGAACGGCAATTGCCGGCCGACCATTGCGCCCAGGATGTAGGGATCGAGCCCGGTAACCGAGGCAAGGCCCTGGATCGGCGTGCCCAGCGCACCATAGGCAACGGGTGCGGTGTTGGCGATCAGCGAGAGTCCTGAGGCGGCCAGCGGCGAGAAGCCGAGCCCGATCAGCACGGCACCGGTGATCGCGACCGGCGTGCCGAAGCCAGAGGCGCCTTCGAAGAAGGCACCGAACGAGAAGGCCACCAGCAACAATTGCAGCCGCCGATCCTCGGTCACGCTACCGATCGCGCGTTTGAGCAACTCGAATTTCCCGCATCCGACCGTCACCTGGTAGAGGAAGATGACGTTGAGAACGATCCAGCCGATCGGGAAAAAGCCGGTCACGATGCCGAGGATCGAGGCGCGGATCGACATGTTCGCCGGCATGGTGAAAACGAAGATCGTGATCAGGTTGGTCACGATCATGGCGATGACGGCTGCGATGTGAGCCTGAACGCGCCCGCTCGCGATCAGGACCAGCAGCGTGACGACGGGCACTGCCGCCGCGATCGTCGACAGCACGGGGCTATGCAACGGATCATAAATTTGATTCCACATGGTCTTCCTCCCCCACGCATGTGTGCGGCAGGCGGCCCGCGTGGACAGCCGATCCTGCTTGACGCTGAAGCGATAACCCCCGAATGGGATGCGAATTCCTCGCCGATGCAGCGGTTCCCGTCCGCTCACAAGCTCGCGAAATCCGGGAGGCCCCCACCCCGCGCCGTTGAGGCCCATGCTAGGGTTGCAAGCCGCGACAAGCCAACGCAAAGCACTTGCGACTTTAGTCTAAGTGCGCTCATTTCCGCCCTTGCCTCAACGGTTTGGCTCGAGGCATTTGCGCACAGTCCCTGCAGGAGATCCCGCTCTGTGAAGAACATCCGCGCCACGCTCGCGATCGTCTGGCGAATCGCCGGCCCGTATTTCCGATCGGAAGACAAATGGGCCGGTCGCGGCCTGCTCGCCGTCGTCGTGGCGATGGAGCTGGCACTCGTCGCCATCAATGTGCTGCTCAATCAGTGGCAGAACCGGTTTTACAGTGCGCTCCAGGCCTACGATCTGAACGAGTTCGTGATGCAGGTCTGGATCTTCCTCGGCCTCGCCTTCACCTACGTCGCGATAGCCGTCTACAAGCTTTACCTGAACCAGTGGCTGCAGATCCGCTGGCGACGATGGCTGACACAACACTATCTCGGCGAATGGCTGAACGGTGCCACGCATTACCGCATGCAGCTGAAGGGCGATGCCGCCGACAATCCCGACCAGCGACTTACCGATGACGTCACGAACTTCGTCGAGCAAACGCTGGTCCTCGGCCTCGGCCTGCTGTCGTCCATCGTGACGCTGGCCTCGTTCATCGTCATCCTCTGGGGCCTGTCCAACAAGGCGCCCCTGCACATTTACGGCACCGACATCGTCATCCCCGGTTTTCTGGTCTGGTGTGCGCTGGCCTACGCGCTCCTCGGCACAGCGCTGACGCATTGGATCGGTGCCCCGCTTATCAATCTCTATTTCGAGAAGCAGCGCTATGAGGCGGACTTCCGCTTCAACCTGATCCGCGTGCGTGAGAATTCCGAGCAGATTGCATTGTTGAAAGGAGAGCGCGCAGAGCAAGGCCATCTCCTGCATCGCTTCGGCTCCGTCATCGCCAACTGGTATGCGATCATGAGCCGGACCAAGCGCCTAACCGCTTTCACGGCGAGCTACGGTCAGGCTGCAACGATCTTTCCCTATGTGGTGGTCGCGCCCGCCTACTTTGCCAAGAGCATCCAGCTCGGCGACATGATGCAGACCGGTTCGGCCTTTGGCCAGGTGCAGGATGCGCTGTCGTTTTTCGTCTCGTTCTATCGATCGATCGCGGAATGGCGCGCGATTGTCGCCCGTCTCGACGGCTTCGAGATGTCGGTCGCCACGGCGGCAAACCTGCCGGCACATGAAGCGACGATCGAGCTCAAGGCGGCAGGCGGCAGCCGCAATATCGACCTGGAAAAGCTCTGTGTGTATCTCCCCAACGGCACGCCGCTGGTCGCCGCCGACGGCTTTGCCATCCAGGCGCCGGAACGCGTGCTCGTGACGGGACCGTCGGGCTCCGGCAAGTCGACGCTATTCCGGGCCATCGCCGGCATCTGGCCGTTCGGCACCGGCACCATCGTCGTGCCCGCGCAGGCGAAGCTGATGATGCTGCCGCAACGTCCCTATTTCCCGGTCGGTGCACTGGGTGACGCTGTGATCTATCCCGCAACGCCCGGCGCTTTCCAGGCGCCCCAGATCCGGGACGCGCTCATCGCAGTCGGCTTACCCGACCTCGCAGAACGGCTGAGCGAGCACGGCCATTGGAATCGGATGCTGTCGCTCGGCGAGCAACAGCGACTGGGGCTTGCCCGGGCGCTGCTACATGCGCCGGACTACCTGTTCCTGGACGAGGCCACCGCTTCGCTCGACGAATTGTCAGAGGCCAGGCTCTACCGTCTCTTGGTCGAGAGGCTGCCGCAGGCCACCATCGTCTCGATTGGACACCGCTCGACGCTCGACGCTTTCCACACCCGCAAGGTGGCGCTGGCGGAGAACGGCGAGATCCATGTCCTGGGCAAGGACGGCGCCCCGGCCGAGCCGGAGGCGAGTGCGGCACGCTGAGGCGAGAGCGGAAGCGACACCCAGGCGATCGAAGGAATCGAGGACAGCTTCCGCGCTGGAGGCGTCCGCTCTCCTCGTGTGAAGCGCCGGCGCCGTTCTCTCGCTCGCACTGCCTCAAAACAAAAGGGCGGCAGATTGCTCTGCCGCCCTCGTAAGTACTCTCGGGACAAAACTTACTTCAGGTTGGTCATCGCCGTCAGGTCGAAGGACAGCTTGGCGATGCCGGTGGCACCGCACCAGTTCGAGCTGTTGCCACCCGGATTGTTGCCGGTGATGGGGGCGGTTCCGATGCTGGCGTTGAAAGCTCCTGTGAAGACGCTGCAATCGCCCTTGGAGAGGTTCGTGTCGGAGTAACGCAGGTCGAGCGTGAAGACCTTGTAAGTGAAGCCGACACCCACGTTCCAGGTATTGTAGTCCGCGTAATGAATACCAGTGGGGAACGCTGCGGTGCCGTAGAAGCTGTCGGTGGTCCCAAACCATTGCCGACCAAACTCACCCGACACATACATGCCGACGCCGCTGGATCCGAACAAGGTGCTCGGCGCGGTATACTTGCCCGTGACCGATGCGTAGTTGCCCCAGGCTCCCGAATTCAGGAAGCTCGGCGAGTAGAACTCGGTCACGCCGAACTGCCAGTTGTCGTTCACCGTGTAGTTCGCCTTGCCGTAAACCTCGTAGAAGGAGACGTCCTTCTTCATGGTGTTGGCGTTCGGCACCGCATTTGCCAGACATTCGGCGCTAAGCGGCCGGCCGGCAGAGTCCGTCAAACCACCGTTGAAGGCGTTGGCTGCGCCGTAGTAGCAGGTGCCGCCCGGATACAGATAACCCCAGACACCGATGTCGAACGCGAATGCGCCGAAGGTCGGGCGGATACCGCCGTAGATGTCGATTTCGGCAGCAGCGCGGTTTGTGAACGAGATGCTTTCGCCGGACGTACCGATGTAGAGCTGGAGGTCCTTGTTGATGTTGTAGCGCGGCTCGAAATAGGCGGCGACCGACGGCTTGTGGTTCGACTGGGTCACGCCGCGGAAGACGTAGTCGTTCATGATCGCGCCGCCGAAGGCGACATCCCAGGGATCGAAGGCGGGCGCGGGGGGAGCCTTCAAGGCCTTCAACGGCATGTCCGCCGCGAAAGCCGAACCCGTCACCATTGCCAGCGCCGTTGCCAACAAAGCCACTTTCTTCATTTCGATCCCCATCACCAGTTCTAGACCCCGGTCGAGCTCCTGAAGCCCCCCGGGGCCGCCCGACCTGATTGCAAATTTCGTAACCGGGCCAATCTGGATGGAGGAACTAAAACCGAGAAGCAAAAAACACGAGCATCTGCCGCCTTTTTGGGCGTTCTGATGATTCCACGAAAGGTTGTCAGCCGGTGTTGCTTCTTGATCACATTATTTTCACGCCAAAGTGCAGAAATTGATCCGGGATACTACGTAGGCCGAGGCACCGTGGCGCGCCTGCTACGAATCAGGTGACTCAAAAACGAGCAGCCATCGGCGGCCAAGCAAAAAGGCCGCAGCGTCACCGCTACGGCCTTCCCGCTGTTGATCCCTTGTCAGGGGACAGACCCGGCGTTCGGTCTGGGCTTGTCCCCTTTTGGGCCTAACCCTGCCCTTCGGCCGGCGTTGCTTCCGCAGAAGACGAAGGCATCGCCCAGCTCGTCTCAGCGGCCGGCTCCGGCGCCGCGGGGGCCGCTGGCTTCGGCGCGGGAGCTGCCTTCGCCTTCTTCGGCGCTGCTTTCTTGGCGGCCTTCGGCGCCGCCTTCTTCACAGCGTTCTTGGCCGCAGCCTTCTTTGCTGACTTCTTGGCAGCTTTCTTCGGTGCGGCCTTCTTGGCGGATTTCTTCGCCGACTTCTTGGCCGCCTTTTTCTTCGTCGCCTTCTTCGCGCTTACGACCTTCTTGGCCTTTTTGGCCTTCTTGCTTTTCTTCTTGCTCGCTTTCGCCATCGTGGTCCTCCTGTTGCCGCCGAACAATGGTCGATCGGGCGCCCTTCAGCCGTCACCTCGAGGCGAAAGCTCAGCGCGACGCATCCAATGCCGGCCGCGACCCGCCCGTAGCCCAATCGAGAAGCTCAATCGTGTGTACGACCGGAACTGACGTGCCACTGGCAATCTGCACCATGCAGCCGATATTGCCCGCGGCAATCATGTCCGGCTTGACGCTCGCGATGTTGGCGACCTTGCGATCGCGCAACCGGCCCGCAAGCTCGGGCTGGAGAATGTTGTAAGTCCCCGCCGAACCGCAACACAAATGGCTCTCGGGCACATCTTTCACCACGAATCCATTCTTGGAAAGCAATTCTTTCGGAAGCCCCGTGATTTTCTGTCCGTGCTGCAACGAACACGCGGAGTGATAGGCGATGACAACATCGCCCTGTTGCGTGCTCGGCGCGAGCGCAAGACCCGCGACGTATTCGGTGATGTCCTTCGCCAGCGCGGACACCTTCGCCGCATCGGCTGCGAATGCGGCGTCCTCGCGCAGCAGGTAGCCATAGTCCTTGATCACCGTGCCGCAGCCGGAGGTCGTCACCAGGATGGCGTCGAGCCCCTCGCCGGCGGCCTCCTTCTGCCAGGCCCTGACGTTGGCGCGAGCCCGCGCCAGCGCATCATCGTCGTGGCCGAGATGATGGGTGAGCGCGCCGCAGCATTGCTCATCCTTGACCAGCACGACCTCGATGCCGTGGCGGGTGAGCAGATTGATGGCGGCCTGATTGATGCGCGGCGCCAGCACCTGCTGGGCGCAGCCCTGGAGCAGCGCGACGCGGCCACGCTTCTTGCCGAGCGCCGCGAACACGCTGCCCGGAAGAGCACCAGGCGCCGGCAGCCGGCCGGGTGCCAGCGCCAGCATCGCCTTGAGGCGCTGGATCAGGCCTGGAATGGCCGAGGGCCGCGGGGTCGGCAGGAAGACAGCGAGCGGCCGAGCCAGCTGCGCCAGCCGCATGCTGATACGAAATCGTTGCGGGTCCGGCAGCACGAAGGCGAGCAGGCGGCGCAGCAGCCGCTCGGCAAGCGGGCGCTCATAGCGCTGCTCGATCCTGACCCGGGCCTGATCGACGAGGTGCATGTAGTTCACCCCCGACGGGCAGGTGGTCATGCAGGCGAGGCACGACAGGCAGCGGTCGACATGCTTGACCACCTCCGATGTCGGGGCCTGGTCCTTTTCCAGCATCTCCTTGATCAGGTAGATGCGGCCGCGCGGGCTATCGAGCTCGTCGCCGAGCAGGACGTAGGTCGGGCAGGTCGCGGTGCAGAAGCCGCAATGGACGCAGGCGCGCAGGATCTTGTCGGCTTCGGCGATATCAGGGTCAGCGAGCTGTGCCAGTGAGAATTCGGTCTTCATGCCGGAGAGCTCCGCGTCAGCCGTCCCCGGTTCAGAATGGACTTCGGATCGAAACTGGTGCGGACCCGTTCGCTCAGGGCCGCAACACCTGGTGCTTGCGGATGGAAGACATCGACTTCACGCCTGACATCCTCGGCCGCCCGGATCAGCGTGGCATGCCCGCCGAACGCGTTGGTCCGCTGGCGAACGGCTGCGGCGTGCGCATCACCCGCGGGCGGCAGTGCCGCCCAAATCAAGCCGCCGCCCCAATCATAAATGATATCGCCGCCGGTCTCGCGTGCCAACTGCGTCCCGAGCGCAGCGCCCGAAGCCGGCGGACAGACGATCCGCCATACGGGCCAGGCCCCGAGCGCGCCGCTGGCCGCGAACGGCAACACGTCGCGAATGGTGGTCCACAGCGCGGACGATTCGGCATCCTCGATGACCTCAGCGGTTCCGAACGGCCTCAGCAATTCGCGCAAGGAGCCGGCGCGGTGGCTGGCAGAAGCGGTGATGCCCTCGAGCCGCAGCACCGTCAGCGCCTCGCCTTCGCCGACGATATCGCCAAGTCCCTCGGTCCTGGCACGGAAGGCCGATTTCGGCAGGTGCGCGGCGGCGGAGACGTCGAAGGCCGAGCCGAGCGCCGCTGTCATCGCCTTGTTGGCGGCAGCATCATCCAACCCGCGCAGCAGCAGCGTCCGCTCGGCCTCTGGCTTCGGCATCACCTTCAGCGTCACCTCGGTCATGACGGACAGCGTGCCCCAGGATCCTGCCAGCAGCTTGCAGAGATCATAGCCCGTGACGTTCTTGACCACCTTGCCGCCCGTCTTGAAGCTGTCGCCAAAGCCGGAGACGGCATGCGCCCCCAGGAGATGGTCGCGCGCCCCTCCCGCCCTGATGCGGCGCGGCCCCGCCAGGCCAGAAGCGATCATGCCGCCGATGGTGCCCGATAAAGACGTGCCGAGCAGCGGCGCGGTGTTGACGGGTTCGAAGGCGAACTGCTGGTTCTTGGCGTCGATCAGCGACAGCACGTCGGCCAGTGGCGCGCCGGCCTGCAGCGTAACGATCAGCTCGTTGGGCTCATAGGAGGTGACGGCATTCAGCGCGGATACGTCGAGCACCGCGTTGGTCGCCATCGCATGCCCGATGCTGCGCTTGCTGCCATGACCGACGATCTCCAGCGGCTGCTCGTTGGCAATCGCCGCGCGCACCACCTCTTCGACGTCTTTGGCGTCTCTGACCCTGAGCGTATCCACGGGGAAAGGCGGTAGCGAAATTCGCAGCCAAAATCAATTCGCGCGGAGCTTTCGCGGCCTCATTCCAAAGGAGGTGCACGCATCTTGCGGCGGCTGATCCGGCGAGCGCGCGGCGGTCGAGCACGGCTCATTGGGCACACTCGTGCTTCGATCGCTATCGAATCATTTCCGCACAAACTTCGTTATTGGTCGAACTGTTCCCTCTGCAATGGAGTTCCCTCATGAACGAGCAGTCGATGAATCAGCAAGCCATCCACCAGGCGGTCAGCGGCGGTGGTCTTCTGGTCGTGGCGCAATGGGAAGCGAAGGCCGAGCAAGCCGATCGCGTGGCTGAGATCCTGCGCGGCTTCCTGCCACAAGCTCAAAGCGAGCCCGGCGTGAAGCTGTTCCTGATCAGCCGCGCCAAGGACAATCCGGCCCAGTTCCTGTTCTACGAATTATTCCGCGACGAAGCGGCTTTTAAGGCGCATCAGGAGAGCGTGCATTTCAAGAGCTACATCGCCGGGCAAGCGCTGCCGCTGCTGGCGAAACGCGAGCGGACGCAATACGCGCTCATGTGAAGGAAAATACTGGCTCGCCCTCTCCCCGAGACAAGGGAGGGGGAGTCGGCCAGAGCTCAAAACCGCGGAATATCGGGGAATGCCAGCTTGCCCGCATGCACATGCATGCGGCCAAGCTCGGCGCAGCGGTGCAGGGTCGGAAACACCTTTCCGGGATTGAGCAGACCCTGCGCGTCGAACGCACATTTCAGCCGCTGCTGCTGGTTGAGATCGATCTCGGTGAACATGTCCGGCATCAGGTCGCGCTTCTCGATGCCGACGCCGTGCTCCCCGGTGAGCACGCCGCCGAACTCGACGCAGGCGCGCAGGATATCGGCGCCGAAGGCTTCGGCGCGCTCGATCTCGCCCGGCTTGTTCGCATCATAAAGGATCAGCGGGTGCAGATTGCCGTCGCCAGCGTGGAACACGTTGGCGCAGCCGAGCTGGTATTTTTCGGAGAGCTCGCGGATGCGCGCCAGCGCTTTCGGCAGCGCGCCACGCGGAATGGTGCCGTCCATGCAGAGATAATCGGGCGAGATGCGGCCCACGGCGGGAAATGCCGCTTTACGGCCTGCCCAGAACAGGTTGCGCTCGGCCTCCGAGCTCGAGATCTGGCAGGTTGTGGAGCCGCAGCCGTTGGCGATCGCCTCGACGCGCGTGATCAATTCGTCGACCTCGATCTTGGGGCCGTCGAGCTCGATGATGAGCAGAGCTTCGACGTCGAGCGGATAGCCGGCGTGGACGAAGGCTTCGGCGGCGTGGATCGCGGGCTTGTCCATCATCTCCATGCCGCCGGGAATGATTCCGGCGCCGATGATCCGCGCGACGCATTCGCCGGCGGCCTCGACTTGTGCGAATCCCACCATCAGCGCGCGCGCCGTCTCCGGCTTCTGCAGGATGCGTACCGTGATCTCGGTGATGACGCCGAGCAGGCCTTCCGAGCCGGTGATGACGCCCATCAGGTCGTAGCCGCAGTTCTCGCACCCCTTGCCGCCGATCCGCAGGATCTCGCCGCTCATCAGCACGATCTCGCAACCGAGCACGTTGTTGGTGGTCATGCCGTATTTCAGGCAGTGCACGCCGCCGGAATTCTCGGCGACATTGCCGCCGATCGAGCAGGCGATCTGCGAGGACGGATCGGGCGCGTAGTAGAAGCCGGCATGCGCCACCGCCTGGCTGATGGCCAGGTTGGTGACGCCGGGCTCGGTGACGACGACCCGGTTGTCGAAATCGATTTCCCGGATGCGCTTGAACTTGCCGAGCCCAAGCAGCACGCCGTCCTCCAGCGGCAGCGCGCCGCCGGACAGCGAGGTGCCGGAGCCACGCGGCACCACCTTGATGCCGTGGGCGGCACAATATTTCAGGACGAGCGAAACCTGCTCGGTCGTATCGGGCAACACCACGACCATCGGCGGCTGCCGATAGGCCGTCAGCCCGTCGGATTCATAGGCGCGCATCTCGGTTGGCGTATCGATCACGCCCTCGCCGGGCACGATTGCGCGCAATGCAGCGACGATCTCAGCGCGGCGCGCCAGCACCGCCTGATCGCTCGCGGGCATGATGATGGCCATATTACGAAACCTTCGTCCGGCATTGGAATTCGTTCCAGCAAATCAACCATGTCTCCCGCCGTTTGGGTAGGGTCGTCCGAAGGTCGCATTGCTTTGTTGCAGCGCAAGTTCTCTCTGGGGCAAGTCTGCTAGCAGGAAACCTGCCACAGTTTCGCGGCTTGTCCACTTGCACCGGACCTGCCAAAACGACGACCCACCATCTGACCCCCGGGAAGAGACGAAGAGCATCCTATGACAAAACTGACTTTCGGCGCGCTGGTTGCCCTTGCCATGACTGCCGCAGCGTCCAGTGCGATGGCGCAGGACGTCGCAGCCGGCAAGACGTCGTTCAACAAGTGCCTGGCCTGCCACGCGATCGGCGAAGGCGCCAAGAACAAGGTTGGCCCCGAGCTCAACGGTCTCGACGGCCGCAAGTCCGGCACCGCGCCGGATTACAACTATTCGGAAGCCAACAAGAACTCCGGCATCACTTGGAACGAGGCCCAGTTCAAGGAATACATCAAGGACCCGAAGGCCAAGATCCCCGGCACGAAGATGGCGTTCGCCGGCATCAAGAACGAGACCGAGATCAACAATCTCTGGGCCTATGTGTCGCAGTTCGACAAGGACGGAAAGATCAAGCAGTAAGCGCGCTAGAGGCGGCCGCTAATCGGCGGCCGCCTGCATCGGGGCGATATGAGCGATCATCGTCTCGATCTCCGCCTTCACGAGATCCGGCACTGCGTTCTGCACCATGTGGCCGAGATCCGGCAGCACGATCAGCCTTGCATTCGGCACCGTCGCGGCGAAAGGGCGCGCGTGGATGTCGGTCTTCACCGTCTTGTCGGGCTCACCGGCGATGATCGTGACAGGCAATCTGATCTCGCCGTAGCGCGCGGCCTGTGCGGCCACCGACGCTTTCAAGGTCACAAGATCATAGGCATTGGCGATGAATTCGCGCGGGCGCAGCAACAGCGGCGTCGCCGAGTCCTTCACGAAACCATCCGGCATCGTCTGCGGCAGGAAGACATTGCGCGCACCGGAGTCCGTGACGAAATAGCCCAGCGGCAGCGTGATGGTGTAGGCGAGCAGCGGGCCGATCACCGGCATTGCGATGATCTCGTTATAGCGGCCGACGCCGCCGCGCCAGGGATGGGTCACCGGCGCCAGCATCACGAGACCAGCGACGCGGCTCGCATGATCGAGCGCCAGCCGCGCGCCGAGGGCGCCACTCCAGGAATGCACGACGAAGATCGCACGCTCGATCCCGAGCTCGCCAAGCGCCGCGTCGATCATCCGCGCCTGGATCTCCGGCGTCGAATCCTGCCGCAATGCGCGCGTGCTCCAGCCGTGGCCGGGACGGTCGATCAGGATGACGCGGTGCTGCTTGGCCAGGAGGTCGCCGAGCGGACGCCGCATCACTTCGAGGTTTGAGCTTGCGCCGTGCAGCATCACGATCGGCGGGCCCGCCTCGCGCGGGCCGATATCGACGACGTGCAACGTCGCGCCATCGACCTCGATCATCCGGCCTTGCGGCGGAAACGCGCGTTGCAGGGCAATGACGCCGGCTTGTGTGACCAGCGCCAGCAGCACCAGCGCGGTCACGACTGAGAGCACGATCATGGAGAGGGTCCGGGCGATCCGGGGCACATCAACGTTACGGGTGGCGCGGGCGGCAGTTTCGCGCAAGGCGGCCCCGCGCTTCGACGGTAAATGCCGCCCCTGTGGATATGTGCACAATCAAGAGCCAAAAAGTCCAACGGAATCAAAGACCCCATTTGATCCGCCAAGCTTCGGACCGGTTTCATGCAGTCGTCATCGCGCTGTCCATATAATCGCCACGGTCGGTTCCGCCATTTAGACGCGGATGGGCGCCGATCCCTCCTCGCAGCCCCAGAGGATGCGGGAAAGACCGGCAGGATTGTCCTGGTTTGAACCGGAGGATTTTCGATGCGCTTCAGATCGAACGACACCGCAATCGACGAGATCGTGGCGAGCTGCAACGGCGATTTGCGCGGCGCCGTGCGGGCGCTGCTCTTGATCAACGAGCACCTCGAGAGCGAGCTCGCCAAGGCCTATGCCGCAGCCGCCGATCGCGGTCTCGCCGAACGCGGCACCAGCGTCCTGCACTAGCCGGCGCTATCCTCGGCCTTTTCCTCGTCGGGCGTGGGCGCCGGGCAGGCACGGATGGTCGAGCGGGCCAGCTTGGCATCGGCCTTGGACTTGTAAGGACCGTCGCCGAACCAGATATCGCCGATGATGACCGGATTGCTGGTCACGATGTGGCATTTGCCGGTGGCGCGATTGCCGACCACCCAGAACAGTCCGTCGGCGAGGCTCATCGTCCCCGACGCCAACAGCAAGCTGCAAGCAAAGATCAAGCGCTTCATGGCTTTTGCTCCTGCCTTGCAGGTAGACCTGCGGCGGCGCCGACAGTAGCCGCCGCGGCACAGTGCTTCCGATCGTGGTTAATCGGTCCGCGCCGCAACCGCTCGAAATATCGACTAGATGTCGCGGCCCTCGACCTTCTCGGTCAGGGCCTTCACCTGATCGGGAATCTTCTCGAGGTGCGGATTGACGGCGAGCGCCTTGCGATAGGCTTCGAGCGCGCGCTTCTCGTCACCGACGTCCTGCATGATCATGCCGAGTCCCGCGAGCGCGCCGAAATGTCGGGGCTCGCGGATCAGCACCTCGCGGATGTCGGCGAGCGAGCGGGCATAGTCGTTCTGCATATAGTAGAGCGTGGCGCGCCGGTTCCAGGCCTCGATGTAGTCGGGCCGCAGCTTGATGACGGCATCCAGCAACTTGATTGCGACGTCGACCTTCTGCGCATCGACCGCGGCCTTGGCCCGCGCCATCAGCAGCGCCGCGGTATCGCTCGGGGTCTGCAGCCAGATCGCCCAGATCCGTGCCTCGACATGCTTGGCGCTGGCCTCGTCAGGGGCGGCCTTCAACGCGCCGAACAGGAAATCGAGATTCTTGGTGCGGTCGGCCTTGGGCAGCTTGGCCGGCGCCTCCGGCAGCTTCTTCTGCTGCTTCGCCGGCGGGGCCGGATCATCCTGCGCCACCGCCGGGGCGAGGCCGGCGGCTCCCAGAGCGAGGGCCAGACACAGGGTGCGCGCGAAACGGAATCTCACGGTCATGGTGAAAGTCTAAACGCGCAAAGCCGCCCTTGCAAAGCAAAGGCGGCGTCAAACTCGTGTGAGCCGTGGTCTTGCGGGGCGCGCGGAAGGGCGCAGCCGGGACTGATCAGCCCTGGCGAGCCTTGAAGCGGCGCTGCACCTTGTTGATCACATAGACCCGGCCCTTGCGGCGGACCAGGCGGTTGGCGCGATGGCGACCGCGCAGCGACTTCAGCGAGTTACGGACCTTCATGGCAGAATCCTGAACGTTCGAAAGGCCGTGTTCGGCACTACCGTTTCGGCACGCGCGAATGTGGCAAAATGAGATCTTTCCCGCTGGCGGACCGGCCGCCCGGGATGGGGCGGTTCTTAAGGCATGGCGGCAGGTGATGTCAATGTTAACTGCCCGGATCCCTCAAGGCAAAATCGTGAAAACAACCCCATGCACAGTAGATGCGGCCGGATCGGTCCAATCCGACGTGTCCGAGGCCGAGCCGTCCAAAGACCTTTGCCGCCTGCGATTTCGCCGCCAGCAACACCTTGCCAAATTCGTTATATCATATAATCAATTTGCCAACCCGTCGGGAGGAAACCAATGCCGAAGCTGAAGCTGCCTGATATCGACAAGGTCGTCGCGATCGACATCCACACCCATGCCGAGGAGCCCTGCGGCTGTCATCCCGACGACGGCTATGACGACTTCCAGGCCCAGATGGCCGAGTATTTCAAGTCGCCCAACAAGCACCCGCCGACCGTGCCGGAGACCGCGGCCTACTATCGCGCCAAGAACATCGCCGCGGTGATCTTCCCCGTCGATGCCGAGCGCGAGACCGGCTTCCGCCGCTACAACAATTACGAGATGATCGAGGCCGCGTCCGACCATCTCGACGTCCTCATCCCGTTCGCCTCGATCGACCCGCACAAGGGCAAGCTCGGCGCGCGCGAGGCGCGCAAGCTGATCGAGGAATACGGCGTGCGCGGCTTCAAATTCCACCCGACCATGCAGGGCTTCTACGCAAACGACCGCATGGCCTATCCGCTCTATGAAGAGATCAACAATGGCGGCGCAATCGCGCTGTTCCACACCGGCCAGACCGGAGTCGGCTCGGGCATGCCGGGCGGCATGGGCATGCGGCTGAAATATTCCAACCCGATGTACATGGACGACGTCGCGGCCGATTTCCCCGACCTCAAGATCATCCTCGCCCACCCCTCCTTCCCCTGGCAGGAAGAGGCGCTGTCGGTCGCGACCCACAAGCCGAACGTCTATATCGACCTCTCCGGCTGGTCGCCGAAATACTTCCCGCCGATCCTGGTGCGCTACATCAACTCGATTCTGCAGGACAAGATGCTGTTCGGCTCGGACTGGCCTGTCATCACACCGGACCGCTGGCTGTCGGATTTTTCCAAGATCGAGATCCGCGACGAGATCCGGCCGAAGGTGCTGAAGGCCAACGCGCGCAAGATTTTGGGGATCTAGCGGAAGATTCTCGCGATCTAAGAAAGGCCCAGCGACCAGCGCTGATGTCCGCTCATCCGCGAACGTCGGCGCGATCAGTTCACGCTTGCCAGATAGCCGGCCAGGATCGTCCGGCTCTGGCTGAGCGTCTCGATGCGCTCGTCGATCAGGCCAACCTGCTCGGTGAGTATTTTTCGCAGCTCATTGCACGGCGTGAAGGTCGGATCATTGTTGCGAACGCAGGGCAGCAATTGCTGGATCGTCTGGAGCGTCATCCCGGCCGCGCCGAGCATCTTGATCCGCCGTACGGTTTCCTCTTCGGCCCGGCCATAATCGCGATAGCCGCTATCGGTGCGCTGCGGCGCAAGCAGACCCTCACCTTCGTAATAACGCAGCATTCGAACGCTGACTCCCGTCCTTCGGGAGAGCTCGCCTATTTTCATCTGGAAACCTCTTGACCCTCACAGCGCTGTCAGACCTTACAGACTCTGCTCACCCAGGTGAATGCCGCTTGAGAGGGAGCCACCATGAAAGTCTACCATTTGAACAGCCATGCCGGAGCCGCCCGCCTCGAACCCGTCGAGGTCGACAAACCCGAGCCCGGCGAAGGCGAGGTTCGCATCCGCGTCGAAGCGACCAGCCTGAACTACCGCGACCTGATCACCCTCGACCGCGCAGGACAAGGCGGACTCAACGGCCGCGTGCCGCTCTCCGACGGCGCGGGAATCGTTGACTCGATCGGCTCCAATGTCGCGCAATGGCACATTGGGGACCGCGTCGCCGCGTCGTTCTTTCGCGATTGGGTTTCGGGGCCGTTCAAGTCCCGCTACGTTTCGTCATCCCTCGGCGGCAACACGACCGATGGAATGCTCGCGGAGTATGTCGTGCTGCCGGCCACGGCGCTCATCGCCGTGCCGGCGCATCTGTCTCTGGTCGAGGCGGCAAGCTTGCCTTGCGCGGCTGTCACAGCATGGCACGGCCTGATCGCGCGCGGCCGGATGCGCAGGGGCGACACGCTGCTGGTCCAGGGAACAGGCGGCGTCGCGCTCTTCGGCTTGCAATTTGCCGCTGCGCTGGGCGCGCGCGCGATCGTCATCTCCTCCTCGGATGAGAAGCTCGCCCGTGCCAAGGCGCTGGGCGGCTCGATCCTGATCAACTATCGCGACACGCCTGACTGGGATGTCGCCCTGATGAAGGCGACGGATGGGAAAGGCGCCAGCCACATTCTCGAGCTCGGCGGCCCAGGCACCTATGACCGGTCGCTGCGTTCCGTCGCGTCAGGCGGCAAGATCATACAGATTGGCGCCCTGACGGGGTTCGGCCCGAAACCGGACCTCGCCCGTCTGCAATGGGAGAATGCCGACATCATCGGAGTCACCGTCGGATCGGTCGAACATTTCACGGCGATGAGCAGCTTCCTGACTGAACATGCGATCCACCCGGTCGTGGATAGAATCTATGGCTTCGACGAGGTCCTTGACGCCTATGAACACCTGCGGAGTGGCTCACACTTCGGCAAGGTCGTCGTGACGCTTTAGAAGCGGACGGCTTTGCGCCCGGACCCCGGTTCGCATGTCTTGCCGGATCGCGTCGCCTCGCCAATCGCCATGAGGGCTTCGGTCGAATGTCCGAAGCCCCCTCGCGCAAGACCTTACACCTGCGCCAGGCCTCCCGACGAACACTTCACCGCCGGTGATGGCCAGGAACGCCGCCACCGCGCCTGTCTCGGAAGGGTCGCCCACGCGGCCGATCGGCGTCGCGCTGCCGAGCGCATCGAAGGCTTCCTTGCCGACGGCCTCCAGCGCAAGCTCGGTCCTGGTCGGCCCCGGCGACAGCACGTTGACGAGTCGGCCTCACACGCACGCGTTGACGGAACCGGGGTTTCAGCGCGCGTTGTTTCAGGTCGCGGTCGTCACAGCCATATCGCCATAGAGAAGCCCCGTATACGTGAGTATAGTCGTCAAAGGCATATTCCTGATCGATCTTGGGCGCCCCCCGGGGAAGAGACGGCGCCCGCCGGGACCAGAAATCTGTCGATTGATCCATCGCGCGCGAGCAAGAGATGATCATGCAACATCCGATTCAAGCGCCGTCGGTCGCGCTCGATTCGAGCGAGCGCAAACGGCCCGAGGAGGCACTGCGCGAGAGCGAGGAACGCTTTCGCACGCTGGTGCAATTCTCCTTTGATGTGTACTGGGAAACGGATGCGCAGCATCGCTTCATCCGCCAGGAGTTCGCTGAGACACTTCCCGAGCCGCCGGTCTCCGAGATCGGCAAGACACGATGGGAGGTCCCGTATCTGGAGCCTGACGCAGATGGCTGGCGCAAGCACCGGGAGATGCTCGACGCTCACCTCCCGTTTCGCGATTTCGAGCTCGCGCGGCCGACGCCCGAGGGTGGCAAGCGTTATATCTCGGTTTCCGGCCTGCCCATCTTTGACACGACGGGAAACTTCGTGGGCTACCGGGGTGTGGGGCGCCACATCACGGAGCGCAAGCGCGCCGAACAAGCGCTGATCGAGAGCGAGGCTCGTTTCCGTACCTTCGTGGACCACGCGACCGATACGTTCATGCTCCACAGCGAAGATGGTCACGTTCTCGACGTGAATCGGAATGCCTGCGAAAGTCTCGGCTATAGCCGGGCCGAACTGGTTGGGGCAACTGCGGCCTTGTTCGATCTGGACATGGATGAAGCGACTTGGCGTAGCAACCGCGAGCGCCTCAAAGCCGGCGACATCGCTACGCTCGAGAGGCGCTATTGCCGAAAGGACGGCACTGTGTTTCCCGTCGAAGTCCGTATGCGGGAATTCTGCGAACGCGGCCAGTCACGAGTCATATGTTTGAGCCGCGACATCACTGAACGCAAGCGAACCGCCGAGACGCTCCGCGAGATGCAGGCTGAGCTAACACACGCCAACCGCGCGGCGGCAATGGGCCAGGTCACGGCTTCGGTGACACACGAACTAAGCCAACCAATCACCGCGGTGCTCTGCAACGCAGAGGCCGCGCTGAACTGGCTAGGAACACAATCTCCGGATCTCGAAAAGGCGCAGCAGGCGCTCGCATCCATCGTCGCTGAAGCCACCCGAGGCGGCGAGATCATCAGTTGGATCCGTTCCTTGATCAAGAAAGCTCCGGCGCCGAAGGAGAGCGTCGATGTCAATCGCGCAATCATGGACGTGATCACCATGGCCCGTAGCGAGCTGCTCAAACATGATGTCTTGATCCAGACCGACCTCGCTCCGGGCCTGCCGCTGGTGGAGGGCTATCGCGTTCAGCTGCAACAGGTGGTTCTCAATTTGATCCTCAACGCGATCGAAGCAATGAACGGCGTCGACGTCGGCGAACGAGAGCTGCGGATCAGCACGGCTGCAGATGCCTCAAATCTCGTTGTTGTCGCCGTACGGGATACCGGACCTGGACTTGACGTCGCAATGGTTGATCGCCTGTTCGAGCCCTTCTACACCACCAAGCCGCACGGGACCGGCATGGGCTTGTCGATTTGCCAATCAATCATCGAGGCGCACCGAGGACGACTTTGGACTGATGCGAATGAACCACGGGGCGCCGTGTTTCAGTTTAGTCTGCCCTCGGACCAGGGGTGATCCATGTCGCTCTTCGGGAGCGGCCATTGCACGGGCAGGAGGTCATGCCTCAAACGGTCTCAAGAATTGATCATTGAATTGACGGCCTCCGTCATGGCAGCTGGGTCTGCGTAGGTGACCATATGTCCAGCGTTCGGAACCAGGTGAAGATCGGACCGAGGCAGTGCTTGATGTAAATCTCGCGCTTGTTTGTGTTCGATCACCTGATCTTCCATTCCATGGAATATTTGCACGTCCTCGTGCATGGTCGAATAATACGCCTGGAATTGCGCTGCAGTTGGAATGAGGAGTGCGCTTTCCTCCGCAGCTGCCCTCAATTGTGTGGGTCTGAGAACGAGAGACTTTGGAAACTCATTCTTGAACGTCGAGGGGACAGATCGGGGCGCGAAAATCTTGCGGAGGGCTCCCGACAAAAGAGCCCATGAGACGATAGGCGCGACAGTGTAACTGACCAAGTCGCCCAGAATCGGTATGGCCGGACCAGACATCAGCCACACGTCCAATCGGACGGTCGGGAAGTAATACCCGGACGCAAGCACAAGACCCCGGATCGGATAATCCTTCCGCATGCCGAGAGCGATAGCGACAAAGGCGCCCCAAGAATGGCCCAGCAACACGGGATCACGGACCCCGAGCTGGTCGAGCGCCTTCATCAACAAAGCTGCTTGAGCAGTTGCACTCCATATTCGGAGCCGCGGCCGCTGACTATAGCCGAAGCCCGGGCGATCGAAGCACACCACGCGGTTGCTGCGAGCAAGAAGATCGACCAGCCCACTGATTGTGAAGTCCTGGATCATGGATCCGTTGCCATGGAGCAGCACGACACAGGGAGCCGCGGGATCGCCCCGATCGATACAGTGGAGTACGACGCCGTCGCACTCGAGAAACTTGCCGATCGGTGGATTTCTCCACTCGGCCAGTTTGGAGAAGCCGATGTTACCTATGACGAGAAGTGCCAATGACGAGGCAGCGATGAGCAATACGGTTTCAGTGGTGGTCATTGCCGCGCCTTGGTGATCGAGGTGCTAAAATCATCTGCCCCAGTGCGGAGCAGATGAGCCAACCCCCGGGAATAATCGGAAGTTGAAGTGCTCGTTCCTGCGCGCAGTGGCGGAGGATTGATTAAAAAATCGCTCGTCCCGGAACGGTCGAGAAAAGCCCACGTTTGCTCGCTTAGGATCGCACCTGTGAGCACAGGATCCGACCTCACCAACAACAACGATGGAGCAACAAATGGCCAATCCACGCCCGGAGGAAAAGCCTACCCGCCCCCCCGAGGAGACCATCCGCCGCGCCGGCGAGAGGACCGCCGAGCAGACCAGACGGATCGGTTTGGCTACAGCCGAGGCCGGAGAGGAGGTGGCGCAAGCCAGCAGCCATCTCCTCCGACAAAATACCGAGATGTTGCAAAACACCTGGCGCTTCGGCGCCGACATGATCACGGCAATGATGGGCCGCTCAACTGATCAGCTAGGTCGCACGTTCGGTATTACGGGCAATGAAGCGCAGCGGGCAGCGGAACGCTCGGTCCGCAATGCCGAAGCCATCATGTACTCTACGACCGCAGTCGCCAAAGGAATGAATGGTGCGTCGCGCGAGTACTTCGATTTCGTTCGACAGCAGATCGATAGAACTATGGACCGCATGAATGAACTCTGGCGCTGCCGAACGCCTCACGATTTGGCAGCCGTACAGACCGATCTGATGCGCGACACGATCAGTAGCGCCTTGGATACCAGCCGCCGCATGGCGGAGTTGTCTCTGAAGGTGGCTGACGATGCCGGAAACCATATAACTCAGAGCATCGAACGCATGCGGCAGGCTGCTTAAGCCGGGTGAGCATGATCATGGCACACGTGCGCGGCGGAATCAGAGCCGCGCATGTGCCTGCTCTAAGGTGCCTGGCGCAAGTCCGCCGGTCTACGAGCTGGATTCTCGTATCCCCCACCTCAGTCCGCAGGCAATGAGCCACGCCAGAGCAAGAGGAAGGATCACGAGGCCCGCGATTGCACCCCAATGCACCACGAGGAAGGCAGTGGCGCCTGCACACGCAGGGTCAGCCGTGAAAGAGCAATAAAGCTTCCACGCCGCGAGCCAGGTTTCGTTCCAGGATGCGAGCAGACCACTTACGATCACCCAAATCAGCGACGCCAATAGGCCGAGACGTTGCCAGCGCTTGATTTGCATGCTCTCGTTTCCTTGCGCCGCTCACCATTGTGGTCGAGGACAATCCGGCCAGTCATCTTTGGCCAGCGTGTAGGATGGGTAGAGTGTAAGCGAAACCCATCCAACTTCATTCTCTTAATCAGGGCGCACCAACGATTGCTTGGTACTAGCTCCGCCCGTCAGGCGACGGGTTTCGCAAGAGCTCAACCATCTTACGAACTGACTTCAGTTCGGTCCTCATCGTCTGCCAGCGGCTCAAAGCGGCTCTTTAGCATCTCGAAGGTGTTTCGGACGATGAGCAGGCTTCCGCCGAGATGTGCATTACGTTTGTCGACGCGGCGCCACGCTTCGTCTTCTGAGCACTCGAGAAGGTAGAGCCGCGTGCGAGCGCCTAGCGCTACAGCAGTCGCCTTTGTCTCATCACGCTGGCGCCGCGACCAGAAGCCGAAATCAAGTACGACATCCAGGCCGAGCGCCAGAGACCGTGTCCAATATGTGTCGATCAGCTTCGATACCCGTTGATGAAGTTCAGCAAACTGATTCATCGGTGGATCATCGCCATACAAATTCGCCATCCATTCGTCGTGGCTGAAACGAATGGCTGGCAGCTCTTCCTCCAAGCGCCGGGCAAAGGTCGTCTTTCCCGCACCAATGTATCCGTGAATCAAGTGAGCTGTAGCCATGAAGAAATCCAATAAACGAGTATGGACATCATAGCTCAATTACGGCGTGCAATCGACTCCCGTGACTCGTCGAAGAGGGGAAGATGTCTGCACCGGGTCACAAGCCTCCGATCGCGCTTGCAGTGGCAAACGTCCGCTCTGCTCTGGTAAGCTGGCGATTATGCCCACTCCCCAAGCGGAGTGACCACGAGCGCCGGGAAGGACAGCCGATGAATCTCCAAGCCGTCGTCTTCGACGCCTACGGAACGCTCTACGATATCCAGTCGGTCGCCGAGATCACCGAGGATGCGTTCCCGGGCTATGGCGACATCATCACGCAGGTCTGGCGGATCAAGCAGCTCGAATACACCTGGTTGCGCTCGCTGATGCGGCGCTATCAGGATTTTTATGCCGTCACGCGCGACTCGCTGGCCTATACGCTGCGCGTGCTCGGGCTTGCCTATGAGAACGAGGCCTTCGAGCGCGTGATCGAGAAATACCTGCATCTCGATCTCTATCCCGAGGCGACCGCAGCGCTCGCCGCGCTGAAGCCGCGCAAGCTTGCCATCCTCTCCAATGGCAGCCCGGACATGCTGAATGCGCTGGTGCGCAATTCCGGCCTCGACCGGCTGCTCGATGCCACCATCAGCGTGGACGCCAAGCAGATCTTCAAGCCGAGCCCGCAGGCCTATGAGCTGATCGGCGAGGTGCTCGGCACCGCGTCTGATGAGGTGCTGTTCGTGTCCTCCAATCCCTGGGACGTCGCGGGCGCGAAAGCGTTCGGCCTCAACGTCGCCTGGATCGAGCGGGTGACGCCGGAAGCGATGGCGCTGGCTTGCGTCGAGACCGAACTCGTGGCACCGCTCACCATGTTCAGGGCGATCCGCACCCAGATGGACGAGCTCGGCTTTGCGCCGGATTATCGTGTCCGTTCACTCTCGGAACTGCCCGGGATCGCCTGAGCATCGCCGCCGCCCGTAAGTCTGGAATGAGCTGACTGGAATGAGCCTGGAATCCGTTCGCGCCTTCTTCGCCGAGAAAGCCCCCGACATATCAGTCATGGAATCCCCGATCAGCTCGGCGACCGTGACGCTGGCCGCCGAAGCCTATGGCGTCGAGCCCGGAATGATCGCCAAGACGCTGTCCTTACGCGTCGGCGAGCGCGTCATCCTGATCGTCGCCGCCGGCACCTCGCGCATGGACAACAGGAAGGTGAAGGCGCAGTTCGGCGGCAAGCCGAAGATGCTGGGGCTGGAAGAGGTCGCCGACATCACCGGCCACGAGGTCGGCGGCGTCTGTCCGTTCGGATTGAAGTCACCGCTGCCGGTTTATTGCGACGTGTCGCTGAAGTCCTTCGACGTGGTGGTGCCCGCCGCAGGCTCGACCCACAGCGCGGTGCGCATCACGCCGGAACGGATGGCGGAGCTGACCGCGGCCGAGTGGGTCGACGTTTGCGAGCATAAGCCGTAGGCGACGCTAATCATCATCATCATCGTAAGGCCGCGGCTGCGCAGGTGGCGGCGGTGCGTTGTTGTAGCGCGGCGCCGGTGCGGCGCGATTGCGGGGGACCTGATGTTGCGGCGGCATCTGGTTGTTGGACTCGAACACCGCGCGGCAGCCGGTGGAGAGTTGCGGCGTATTCTGGCGCAGGCAGGCGGTGATTCGGCTCACATCCGGAATCTGATCGCTGCACAGTCGCCAGACATCGGGCGTGCAGGCCATCTGCTGCTCCAGGGTTCCGCGATATTCTTCTGCGGCGGCGCTCTGCGCGACGATGCTGCCGATCGCAAGCGCCACGCCAAGCGCAATCCGCTCTGTTCGCATGGTTCTGATCCTTCCGATATCCCTCGAATTCTCATCAATCAATGAGACGCGGGCAGGTTCGGAACCAACAAAAAAATGTGAAGCCAGGACTGGAACCTATTCCACTCGACCGATCGTCTCGACGGCTGCAATCCGCCGCGCGCTGTCGACAGCCAACGAGGTCGAAGAAGGCTTTGCGCGGCGGCGATCGGCAACAACGACCCTTTACGAAGCGTTAGCCATGTTCGGCCCGCGTCGGAACGCATTCCTGCAGCCTCCGTTGCCCTGCCAAGGAGTGCGCCATGGGAAACCTTGCGACCATCGATACGGCCCTGGACGAGATGTTGGTGAACTTAGCGGCGATCGTCCTGCGGCTGTCAAAGCCCGAAACAACGCGAACGCCGGAAGCGCGGCGGGCCCTGGCGCAATCCGTCCAACAATACGCGGTGTGCGCGGCGCGCTCGACCGATCCCCGCGTGCATGAATTGAAGTCGCAGCTGGAGCAGACGCTGAAGCCGAGTCTGCGCATTGTCGCGATCGATGGGGTGAAGGTGTCGTAGTCCGACAACCTCATTGCAAGCGATTCGCTCTAAGCCTTGGCCTTCCCGCGCGGCCGCCGCTTGCAGGTGCCGGGCAGCTTCGCGGCGAGAAAGTCGCCGAGCGCTTCGACGCGCGCGGGGCGCGGGCCGCCGGGCGGGGTGACGAGATGCACGGCGCCTTCGGCCTGCTTCCAGTCCTTCAGGATCACTTCGACGGCGCCCGACGAAATGGCGTCGCCGACGATGAATTCGGGCAGCTCGGCGATGCCGAGGCCGGCGAGCAGCGACGGCATCACCGCTTCGCCGTTATTGACGCGAAGCTGGCCGCCGGGGCGGACGCTCGCCTGCTCGCCGGCCGAATTGGTGTAGTGCCAGACGTTCGGCGTCGAGAGATAGGCGTAGCTGAAGCATTTGTGCTGGGCGAGATGCATCGGATGCGTGGGCCTGCCGTATTTCTTCAAGTAGGACGGCGCCGCGACGGTGAAGCGCGGCATGGTGAAGAGCCGCCGCGCGATCAGCGAGGAATCCGGCAGCCGCGCGATCCGCACCGCCATGTCAAAGCCTTCGCCGATGAGATCGACGCTCGCGTCGCTCAAGTGCAGGTCGACCGAGACCTCCGGATAGGCTTCAAGAAATTCCGGCAGCAGTGGTGCCACCGCCTTGATGCCGAACGTCATGGGCACCGCGAGCCGCACCAGCCCGCGCGGCGCCACCGATTGCGCCAATGCCTCGTTCTCGGCCGCCTCGCCGTCGGCCAGCAGGCGCGTAGCGCGGTCGGCGAGCTTGTGGCCGGCATCGGTCAGCGCGAGCCGGCGCGAGGTGCGGTTGAACAGGCGGGCGCCGAGCCGCTCCTCCAGCCGCGTCACGGCCTTGGAGACGGTGGCCTTGGACATGGTGAGCTCGCTCGCAGCCCCCGCAAACGACCGTAACTCCACGACTTTTGCAAAAATCGCGAGCGCCTCGAAATCGGGGAGTTTGGCCATGGCCGCGGTCCAATCAAGATATTTAGGGAAACAATGAGTTTCAACAGTTTCTATTTCTATACCACGGGCGGGAGCTTATCCAAGGGGTCATCAGGAACAAGGCAGCCATCACCAAACCCAAGGAAACACGTCCATGATCGAACTCAGACCTTTCGCAAAGCTCGGCGGCGCCGATCACGGCTGGCTCAAGGCCAAGCATCATTTCTCCTTCGCCAGCCACTATGACCCGAACAACATGGGCCATGGCGCGTTGCGGGTATGGAACGACGACGAGATCGCACCGAACACCGGCTTTCCGGCCCATCCCCATGCCAACATGGAAATCATCACCTATGTGCGCGAGGGCGCGATCACTCATCAGGACAGCCTCGGCAACGAGGGCCGGACCGAAGCCGGCGACGTGCAGGTGATGAGCGCCGGCAGCGGCATCCGCCACTCCGAATACAATCTCGAGCCGACCAGGACGCGGATCTTCCAGATCTGGATCGAGCCCGTTGCGCGCGGGGGACAACCGACCTGGGGATCAAAGCCGTTTCCGAAGGCGGATCGCTCCGGCAAGCTCGTCACCATTGCGAGCGGCATCGAGGGTGACAGCGACGCGCTGCCGATCCGCGCCGACGCGCGGGTGCTGGCCACCACGCTCAAGGCCGGCGAAAGCGCGGAGTACGAACCGCAGAAGGCGCGACATCTCTATCTCGTGCCCGCAGCAGGTGCGGTCGAGATCAACGGCGTGCGCGTCAATGCCCGCGACGGCGCTGCGATCCGCGACGAAAGCAAGTTGAAGATCACGGCGCTCGAAGATTCCGAGCTCGTGCTCGTCGACGCGGCGTAACCACACGAGAAGTCGTCATGCCCGGGCGTGACCCGGGCATCCATCCCTTCGCAAGGAGCTTTTCGAAGAGCGATGGATTGCCGGGTCAAGCCCGGCAATGACAGCCAACCAAACAACTCAACTCATCAAATCCAGTCAACGGAGACCAACATGACCAAAGTTCTCGTCCTCTACTACTCCGCCTATGGCCATATCGAGGCGATGGCCAATGCCGTCGCTGAAGGTGCGCGCGAGGCCGGCGCCACCGTCGACATCAAGCGCGTGCCCGAGCTGGTGCCGGCCGAGGTCGCCAAAGCCTCCCATTACAAGGTCGACCAGGCAGCACCAGTCGCCAAGGTCGAGGACCTCGCCAATTACGACGCGATCATCGTCGGCACCGGCACGCGCTTCGGCCGCATGGCCTCGCAGATGGCAAACTTCCTGGATCAGGCCGGCGGACTCTGGGCCAAGGGCGCGCTGCACGGCAAGGTTGGCGGTGCCTTCACCTCGACCGCGACCCAGCATGGCGGCCAGGAGACGACGCTGTTCTCCGTTATCACCAACCTGCTGCATTTCGGCATGGTGATCGTCGGCATGAATTACGGCTTTGCCGGCCAGATGAAGCTCGACGAGATCACGGGCGGCGCGCCCTACGGCGCCACCACGATCACAGGCGGCGACGGCAGCCGCCAGCCCAGCGCCAATGAACTCGCCGGCGCGCGCTACCAGGGGCGTCAGATCGCCGAGACTGCCAAGAAACTGCACGGCTGAGCTGCACGGCTGAGCTTCACCGCCAAGCACGCGGCTGGGCGGCATTCACCCCAGGAAATGCCGCCCGAGCTCTCAGGCCCGCGTGATGTCCGCGTGAGGCGGAATGCTCTCAACCGGTGCGGAAGCAGGCGCGGTCGACAGCCACCAGCCGTCGCCGGCAAACCAGCAGGTGTCGTCGGGCGCATCCCCTCGCCGCAGCGACTGTACACGTTCCCATCCCTTGCCGAACGCCTCGGCCAATCGGCGCGCGGCATCGGAATCCTGAAGCCCCGCACACCCGATGAACTGGGCCCGGCTGAGAAATTTGGCCGGCCAGGCCGTCCCCTGCTCCGGCCGTGTGATCATCAACATGCCGCCAAGCATGCCCTCGGGCGCCAGCGGAAACACCAGCCGCCCGCCCGGCCGCAAAGCCTCGAGCCATTCCACGGCCGGCTGCGCCGCGCCCGCGCAGACATAGATCACGTCGACATCAGGCAGATCGGACGCAATGCCCGAGCGTTCGCGCAGCTCGACCGTGGCGATGTCCTTCAGATTCTCGCGCGCAAGCGCCGCCAGTCGTTCGTCGATCTCATAGCCATAGACGCGGCCATTGGGTCCGACGAGTTCGGCGAGGATGGCGGTGTAATAGCCGGTGCCGGCGCCGATCTGGACCACGGTCTCGCCCTCCCTCACGCCGCAGCCGCTGAGCCAGTAAGCGTGCGCGCCGGGCATGCCGATGTTGATGCCACGTGCCGGATCCAGCGCCAGCAGCACGTTCTGATACAGAAAGGCGGGATCGTCATCGGGGGTCACGACATAGGGGTGCCCTCCCAGCGTGATCGACCACGGGCCGGGCCCTGCGAAGGCCTCGCGCCTGACCGTACGAAAGGCCTGCTCGAGGCGCGGGTCCGTGGCCCTGGCCGCGGCGCAGATCAACTGCGCAAAGAACGTGCGAAGTTTTCCCGAACGATCGTCCATGTCGCCTCCTGGCTGTGGAGGTGACGATACCACAATCAGTGCGATTTCGAGCGGCGCTGCAACCCGCAGGCGCTGGAGACCTTAGCGCGCGGCCTTGTCCATCGCTTGCGCAGGATCCGTCAAGCGCGTGCCGGAGCCGGTGCCGGCCGAGGTCGCCAAAGCCTCCATTACAAGGTCGATCAGGCAGCCCGCGTGTCTTACTGCGCGATGCCGACCCCACGGACCGCCGTCGGCGAGCGGCGCCATCGCGATTGCGACAGACGCGCAAACAGCTCCTGTCCCGGCCGCTCGATCAGATAGTAGCTGACGCTGGCGACGGCGACGAGAACGACAAGAAACAGCAACGTCGCCATGATCGGCAACACCTGTCCGCCGAGCAGGATCAGCTTGCCCGCTTCGCCTCCGAGCGCCGAGCTGACGCCCTCGGTGGTCGTCAACACGCGCCCTGTGACCTTCTCCGCGATCGAGACCGGACGATCGACAAAGTTGAAGATGATGAACGCCTGCCACATGTAGACCGAATAGGAGACCTTGCCGAGCCAGTCATTGACCCTGTTCGACATCAGGCGCGAAACCGGTCCGGCTTCGAACGCGAACACGAAAACGGCGGCTGCAAAGACCAACGGTGCGAAAAACGACGTCTCGCCGCGGCCGGCTGCCGACACGTACCAAACGATGCCGATCAGCATCGCCAATTCGGGGAACCTGGAATCGAGCGCGCCTCTCGGCGTAATCTGAAACAGCCGATACGTCAGATGGCCGACGAAGAATCCGTACAGGCAGCGGACAAATCCAAAGTCGTAGCTGACGTCGATGCCATGCGGAGCGAACAGGACAAGCACCGACACACTGATCGCCAGTATCATCCCGATCAGGCTCAAGGCAGCGAACCGGAATCGCGCCAGCCATGTCGAGCTGACAACCAGCACCGCTGCGAAAACGAGATAGGTCCAGAACTCTGCACAGATGCTCCAGCTCGGCGGATTCCAGGTCAAATGCCTGACGAGGCCGAAGGATTGCCCAAGGGCCAGATTGATCGGAAGGGTGTCGAGCGAATTGGCGCCTGCAAACGGCGGCAGATAAAACGCCGCGCCGCGCGCCGCGAGCACGGCCTTGGCAATTTCGGCGGCCACAAACGCCAGCAGCACGACAGCGTGGAGTGGCCACAGTCGGCCGAACCGACGAACGGCGAATGCGGCCAAATCGCCCGATGTTTTTAACCGACCACCATAGCTGTAGGTGATCACGAAGCCGCTCAGCACGAAGAAAAAGTCGACGAACAGATAGCCGTTACGAACGAAATCGAGCGGGTAGATGGCACTGTAGAGATTGAGGTGAAACAGCGCAACAAGCAACGCGGCAATTCCGCGCCAACCGTCGAGCACCCGAAAATGCATCTTCGTGGTTTCTGCAGCCAGTTCCATCTCATTCCTCGCGTGACGGTCTTCCCAACGCGCGTCCGACCAATTGTGAAAGTCGTGGGGAACGGCGCACAGCTTGCGCGGCGTAGTCGCGCAACACGTAAGGGATGCCGCGCCAGCCGATCGCGATGCTCGCATCGGTCAGTGGAACCGGCTTGGCGCCGAAACGGCGCTTGAAAGCGTAATTGCCGACGCTGAAGTCGAAGCGGCGAACGCCCTGCGCGTGGAGCGCGGCCATGGTGCGTTCGACGACGAGCTTGCTCGGCGAACAATGCGACCAGCCCTCACCGGCATTGCTGATCCTCAACACCGCGAAATAGTCGCCGTGCCGAATTCCGAGCATGGTCGCGACAACCGCCTCCTCGCAGGAGAGCGCCGACACCACCACATAGCCTTGCGCGAGCCCGCGCCTGACCAGATTGCGGTAGAAGCTGCCGTGACTTTCGTCGTTGAGCACGAAGTTGAGGCCGAGACTGCGCATGCGGTGCTGCTGCTGGCCGTCCATCACATCGACGATCTTCAAGGCTTCGTCGACCGAATCGATCATGCGAAATGCCGCACCTGGGTGGCGGTTGAAGACGCGCCAGTAGCGCGGCATCTGGATTCGTTTAATCGAGTCGCGATAGGCCTCGAAGTCCTCGCCCACTTCGACGATGTTGCCGTTGAGCGAACTGGAGCCGTCCCGGCCAAGCATGGCGAGCGGATTGATGCCGCGTCCAATACGGCGGGGCATTTTTCGCAGGCGAACGAGATCAACACCGCCCGGCACCTTGCGCAGCCCGGCGAGCAGCGCCTTGACGACGGCGTGGGCCTCCGCGGGTTCGAAGGCGATGCCTGCCCGCAAGATCGGCGCGTTGTAGTCGGTGACGTTCAAGTCGGCGAATTCGACGATCCGCACGCTGTGGCGCACGTGACGAATCAACGGCACGAGAGCGACCTTACGTGCCGTGGTGGTGTCGCTCACAATCGCCACGAGTGGCGAGGCGTTCTTGAAAGCACCGTACCAGACATCGAACCATAGCGGATGTTGAAAGGCCGTCTCCTGACCATCGGCAGTCCAGCCGGAAGCGGCCAGAGCCCAGTCGGCAACAAAATCAACCTTGAATCCCGACGCGGACACACAGGATGCGCGTCCGATGCTTCGCTCGGCTTCCACGATCGCCATCGCCCATCAACTTCCTTCACCCGGCCCTTGCCCCGATCGTTCGACGGCACGACCGTGCGATCCCGGTCCGTGCTCGCCGCCAATCGCCGCCAATCTTCACTCCGCCCGAATGAATTTATGCATTGTTCAGAGTTCGGGTGGACGCTCAAGCCTGGGTTGTTATCCCGCGAAAATGGGGGCCAATGCAATCGCAGCGGCCGATGGTAAGACAATCACAGGGATATATGGCTAACTTCCCCGCCGGATGGAACTGCGGGCCGCCTCCTCTCGCCACCGTCATCCCTTCGGAATCCCTAACGCAAGCCCCCAAGCAGCATGAGCAAACCGGTAGAATACAAAGCGCTGTTTCTCGGTGCGGGGCCGCAAATGCAGTGTGGGGTCGGCCAATTCACGCACCTGCTGCGTGAGGCCGTCGAGCAGCTCGACCGCACCAGCTGCACGGTGTTAACCTTGACGCGATCGGCGGGTTCGCTTGGCGAGATCTGGCGCGCAATCGGCTCGGCCCAAACCGTGGTTTGCAACTTCCCGATAGTCGCCTGGAAACGCGTGATTTTGCGGCCGTTTCTGGCACTTGCGTTCGCGCGGTTGCGCGGCCGGCGCGTCGTCCTGATTCAGCACGAATGGGCAAGCCTGCACTGGCTGCGTCGCCTCACCTACCTCCCGGCTTTGCTGCTTGCAAACACGATCGTGATGTTCTCGCCGCAGGTACGCCGCGAACTCGCGAGCGATCCGATCATCGGCCGGACCGCAGCGAAATGCGTGCTCGCCCCGCTGCCACCGAATATCGAGGCCCCTTCGCAAACGACCGACACCCCGCTGCGCCGACGGCTGAAGGCCGCGCGCCAAGACGGCCGCATGGTGATCGGACATTTCGGATCGATCTATCCCGGCAAGCAGCCCAACACGTTGCTCAACGTCAGCGCCATTCTCCGCGATCGCGGACACCGTCCGCTCACCGTCTACATCGGGTCCTTCATCAAGGCGCTCGACAACGTTGAAGCGGGTTTTCATTCGCGGTTGAGCGAGCTCGGATTATCGGACGACGTGATCGTCTCAGGCTACGTCGATTCCAGCGCGGAGGTATTCGGGCTGTTCGACGAGGTCGATGCGTTCTGCTATCCGCTCGAGGAAGGCTTGACGGCGCGCCGCGCCAGTATCCTCACCGCCGTGCAAGCCGGCCGTCCCGTGATCGTCACCGGCCCCTCCCACGCTGACGAGTTCGATCACCACTTGCGCTTCAAGAGCTTGATCGAGCACGGCGCCATCGTCCTGGTGCCGCGTGGCTCGAGCGACGACGTGTACGCCGACGCGATCCTCAACTCGCTCGAGCGATCGGCGGCATATCCTCCGCTCGATTTCCCAAGCTGGTGGTATGACGCGGCGAGCGCGATCAAGGCCCGGCTTTAGACCGCGCGGCTTACTCGGCGAGACGGAACCGCCCGAGATAATGCAAGCCGAACATCGCCACCATCATGGTGAACCACATCTGATCGGCGCGATCGAAGAAGAAGCTCTCCAGCGACGACAAATATAGTCCGAACAGCCAGACCTGGAGCAGGGCTTGCGCCAGCGGTCCGTCGTTGCCGCCTTCGCCGGCGCTATGGAAATCCCGCAAGGGCTTGATGACAAACGCCGCGATCAGCAGCGCCAGCCCCGGCAGCCCCAACGCAAGCGTAATATCCAGATATCCGTTGTGGCTGTGGGCGGCGGTCGCCGCCCACTCCATGCCCTGCGGCAAGTTTCGAACGGCAGCGCTGCCCCAGAACGCCGAGAATCCATATCCGGTCCAGAGCTTCAGCCGCGCCGCCTCCAAACCAAACGTCCAGATGTCGGTGCGGCCCGTAAAGCTTGCATCCAACGGCAGCGCCCTGGAAATCGACGCGAGGATCTCGCTCATCACGCTGCCGATGCCGATCATGTTGAGCAGCACGAGCGGCGTCAGCAGGACCACCGCGCGGAACCAGAACGAACGAATCATCGAGGAAAGCGACGTCAAGACCAGCACGCCGAAGCAGAGCGCCAGTGCGCTTTTTCCTTCGGCTTTGATCAAGAACAGAAGCGTCAAACCAACCGCGACCCCGCCGGCCAGCCACGAACCGGCGCGCATGATGTAAATGCCGAGAAACAGCAGCATCGCCATCATGCCCGCGGCCATGTTCTTGTGTCCGAACACGCCGCGCCAAGCCCCGGCCAGCGCCGGTTCCTGGGCGTCCGTCGCCAGATGTATCGACAGATTCGGCGCCAGCAGGAAGCCGAGATAGCAAACCGTCAGCAGCGTCAGGATCGCGGTCGCGAGCCAGTTTCTTAGTTCGGTCTGAGTTCTTGGCAATAACATCAACGACGCAGCCACCGTGGCGACGCTGATCGCAAGCAAGAACCGGCGGGCCGACGTGCCGGGCTCGATCGACATCATCACCATCACGACGATCCATCCGCCTATGGCGAGATAGGACGGCGAGAGCAGCGTCGCAAATCCCCTCGCGCCGTCGCGCATCGTCAGCGCGACCGTCAGGACTGCAAAGCCGGCAAACGCTGCGTAGGTCCAGGCCTCGTTACCCATGGTCACTTCGGTGAGCAGCATGTCGCTGAGATCGATGAACGGGTGCATCGATATCCAAGCCAGCAGCAACGCACCGATGAAAGCGGCCGCCCGCGCGATATCGACGAGCAGCAGCCCACGAAGCTCTTCGGCGATGGCGCCAAAATCGGAAACCGCAGAAAGCTGGGTCAAGAACCGGCTCAAGCTGTAATCTTCGAAGCTTTGTAGGGTTGAGGTTCGATACCGATCGCCGCCAGCAGTCCGCCGGCGGCCACGATCATCGGATGCAGGGCGATCAGCGGTGTCCACCCGGTCAACAGCAAGCGGAGCGCGCGGAGCACCGAGAGCGGCAGCAGCGCCAGCACCTTGGCGGTGAGCCTCAGGCGCGACCATCGCGTATCCGCGACCTTGCGCTGAACGCGATAGTTGATCGCGCCGATTCGAAGTCCGCGCAGCGCGATCCAGGATGGGCGTGTTCTCGTGTCCGGAACGGTCTCGACGATGACCGCTTCCGCGACCCAGTAGAACTCCAGTCCGATCCGCCGGCAGCGGGTGAAGAAATCGACATCTCCGCCGCCGAGAAAATTGAAACGAAGATCAAAGGGGGGACTGCCGAGCTTTTCGAACACGCCACGCCGGATCAGACAGTTTCCGCAACCGTAGATGATCGGCACGTGACCACTGGTTTCATATGCGGGGCGAAACGCCGGATGTTGCTGCAGTCCACGCTTGGCCTCGTCATGGAAGTGCTGAAACACCGGCCCACCAACGATGTCGGCGCCTGTCGCCTCGGCCGCTTGCACCATCCGCTCCAGCCAGTCCGGCGCGGCGATCTCGTCATCATCGATCATCAGGAAGTTGGTCGCATTCGGAAAGATCGCTTGCGCCGTCTCAAACGCCGCGTTGATCGCCTGACAATTGCCCTGCCTTGGCTCGACCACACAAAGGCCATTCAGTTTTCCGGATTGCAGGAATTCATTGGCGACAGGCACGCTACCGCGTGCCGATGCATCGTTTTCGACCATCACAACGGCAAAACGCCGATCCGAGCGCTGGCCGGCGAGCGACTGAAGCGTTCTTTGCAAATCGTCCGGACGGCGGAAGCAGGGAATGCAGACGACGATGTCGACCGAAGAATCAAGAGCGGCCGACGTTATCACGACTTCGCGGGAAACGGCCGGGGTAAGCTTGCTGTCGTTTGGCAATATGGTCTCGATGTTACTCATGATGCTTGCAAGAGAGCGCCTTCGAGGCGCTGTTAGGTGAGCTTTCGGCGATACTCTTCGATCACGTCGAACAATGGTTTCGGTTTGAATTCGGCATCAAGCGGTAGCGGGCGGTTCGGCATGCCGTCGGCGCGCTTGAAGTAGGTCGGCACCCAGGTGTATCGATCGGTCAGCCCCCACGTCAGGATCGCCTTTGGCCGGACCACTTCGCAACACGCGCCAAGGAATTCGGCAGCCGTTGCGGCGACAAGCGCATCCCGCTCCTTGATTTTTCCAGGCAAGTCGAAATCGATCACATCGAGCTCTGTGATGAGAACGTCGAGCTTGAGAGCGACAATCTCGGCCAAAAGCGACTGCAATCCGTCGCGATCGATCCCGCGCCCGGCAAATAGATGCGCTTGCAGGCCGACCGCGTGCAGAGGCACGTCCCGATCCCGCAGCCATCGCAGCAACTGAATCAAGCTGCGGCGCCGGGCCTCGAAGCGCGCGCCGCGGTATTCAACGTCATATTCGTTAAGCACGAGTTTAGCGTCCGGATCCGTTGACGCCGTGGCCTTCAACGCAATCGGTAGGTATTCCGGTCCGAGCCGGTTCATCCAGATCGAAGGCCGGATGGAAGACCGGTCCTGCGGCCAATCGATCAGCGGTTCATTCACCACGTCCCACGAGGGAACGGCGCCTCGGTATCGAGACACAACTGTCTCGATATGATCGACCAGTTCCCGCTCGGCCTCCGCCGCGCTGGCAAGCTCAGAGGTCCATGCCGGGAGCGCGCCATACCAGGCCAGCGTATGGCCGCGAATTCCGAGGTGGTTTTGCCGCGCGAAATCAACCAGCGCATCGGCATTCTCGAACCGATACTCGTCCCGTTTGGGGTGAATGTCGGACCACTTCATTTCCCCTTCCGGGACGATCATGTCGCACATTCTGGCGATTGTGGCGCGGTAGGTCGGATCGGACGCCAGCGCCCCGGCGCGCACCGCGGCACCGTAGGGAATCAGCGTTGATTCAGCTGAACCCAAAGGCCTCCGCGATTCCGCAAAAGCGGCGGCGCCCGAGAGACTCAAGGCGAGGCCGGCAGCCGTTTGAGTCAAAAATTTACGCCGGGATGGAAGCGACATCGTCATGGAATCGCGCAACAAGTTTCGGGCGGGTTGCCGCCTGGGCCATTATGCCAATCAGCAGCAAAATCCGGTCCAACGGAAGTGATCAGAACTGCACCCTCTGCCGGTGTGGTTAACATGCCCGATTAACCACCTTGCATTTGTCGCGCAAAAACGCGTGCCGCGGCATTGATCTTGCTCTCCTGGGCCTGCCATAGAACTGTCCGCAGGACATCATGAGTTCCAACGCCTTCGAACAGACGCCCGAGCGGAACAGCGTCGCGCTGTTAACCCCGACCTATGAGCGCGATCTGTCGCTCTGCGCATTGCTTTGCGACAGCGTCGACCACCATGCCCGGTCGTTCTCCAAGCACTATCTGCTGGTTCCTGATTCCGACCTCGCACTGTTCTCCCGCTTCGAAGGGCCGCAACGAACAGTCCTGCCGGCAAGCCAATTCCTGCCCCGATGGCTGCGGCCCCTGCCCGCCATCATCCGCCGTCAGCGGCGCCAGCATTGGTGGTCGCTTCGCGCCAGACCCGTGAGCGGCTGGCACATTCAGCAGATTCTCAAAATTGCATCGGCGGCAACGCTCCCGCATTCGCGCTTCTGCATTCTCGATTCGGACGTTGTGCTTTTCCGCGATTTTGATCTGGCGCGCTTTCAAGTTCCTCAACCGCTCCCATTGTACTGGGCACCGAAGGGCATCACGTCGGATCACGTCAGACATGCGCGATGGATCGAGACCACGCATCGTCTGCTCGGCCTGACGGCGCCCTCACTCCCCGCCGCAGACTTCATTGGTCACATCATATTTTGGGATCAACCGGCGGTCCGCCGCATGATCCGCAAGATCGAAAGTACCACCCGACGTGACTGGATCGAGGCCCTGTGCCGCACCCGGGAATTTTCCGAATATCTGCTGTACGGCTATTTCGTGCAGAACGAGGCGGACTTGTTCGCCATGCACACGCCCTCCTTGCAGACCGGCTGCATCAGCTATTGGGACGAGTTCAAGCTCGATAAGGCGGCACTCGTTCGTCTTCTCGGCACGGCCACCGCGGACGACTTCGCCTTTTCCGCGACTTCCTTTTCAGAAACGCCGGCGGCAACCATCCGCGAGGTCATCGACCAACAGCGGCCGCGGCCGCGCTCGCCCGTCGGGCTGCAAGGGCCAGCAGGACTTGACGTGCGATGATGATCGGGCTGGCCAGCATCAATCTGACCGCCAACGCGCTGTCCGCGGCTCTTGGACTGCTGGGCGTTTTCGTTTTCACGCGGCTATTCGCCCCGCACGAATACGGCGTCTATCTTCTCGGCGTCGGGTTCGCGTCCGTCGTCAGCACTTTCCTGGCAGGCTGGTTCCGCAACTTGATCTTGAGCGAGCACGCGCGGGAAGACGGCCCCGATATTCGCGGTCTCGTTCTTCGAGGCTATATCCTGTGCTGCCTCATCGCGCCCGCCACCTATGGATTGGGACTCCTCGTCGGCCTCGAGGCGGCGCCGACTGCCGCGGCGGTAGCGCTCGCCATCGCCATTGGCCTGTTCGAGCTTACGCAGGATCTGGCGCGTGCCCGCCTCCGCGCGCTCGAAGCGCTGAAGGGAACACTGGCTCGCGCCATATCGGCTCTCTGCCTCGGCGTGACGGTCGCCTTCGTCGCACCTGAAGGCGCTTTCCTGCTCAGCTCGGCGGCGCTCGCCTGCTGCGTTGCCGTGGTCGTGCAATGGTCGACGACCTGGCGCGGAAGCAGGAGCAAGTCCGATACGTCGATTCGATCCGTTGCGCTCCAGGGCCTGCCGCTCACGCTCTCGCTCACATTGCTTGCGGTGTCGAGCGTGACCGACCGCTTCATGATCGCGAATTTGATCGGGTCGGCGGATACCGGCAGGTACATTGCGGGGCTCGACCTCGTCCGGCAGACGTTGATGATGCCGGCGATGAGTGCCGCCGCCGCCTTCATTCCGATGGCCGTGCAAATCAATTCCAGCCGGGGCCGCGACGCAGTACGGTCGCATCTGGCCGAATGCGTCGAGCTGCTGTTCGGGGTGACGTTGCCCGCGTGCCTCGGCTTCGCCGTGATCTCTGCGCATATTGCCAACGTGGTCTTTGGCGCTGATTTTCGGCAAGTTGCCGCGCAAACCATGCCCATTCTCGCCGTTGCGGTCGTCTTCCAGATTCTTACGCAACAGTACCTTCACGCCAGCTTTCTGCTGTCCCGGCGAAACAGCTTCTACCTGATCAACATCAGCGCGATCATCGCCGCCAACGTGGTGTTGTCCTATGTCTTCGTCAGTGAGTACGGCCCGCTCGGCGCCGCGTGGGCGAGACTTTGCGCCGATGCGTTCGGATTTGTCGTGGCGCTTGCACTCTCCAGGCGCGCGTTCCCCGTTCCGATCCCGATCGCCCGGCTGGCACTGGTCATGATCGCGGGCCTGCTGATGGCCTCGGTCGTCACAATGGCCGATGCAAGCCTACGTATCTCCGATTTCGCGGCCTGCGTCACCTTGGTGACGGTGGGCCTGACGACTTATCTCGCCTTGTGCTGGCTGTTCGACATCTGCCACGCGCGTAGGCGGCTGCGAACCGGCCTGGCACTTGCTCGTTTGAAACTGGCAGACATCGCCGTGCAGTGGGATCTTCGAAGGAAGCGATCAATCGCGACAGCGACGCGGCGTCATGTCGGGGAGTAACGGTCGATTAACTTTTGCTGCAAGGCGCGACGTGGCTTGCGATGAGGCCGCGCGCAGCGCTCGACTTAAACGCTTTGTTTGCCATTTCGGTGAATAGTCCCTCAATGAGTATGGTTAATTTTCCCTGTTGCGTTGGTTACGCACCTATATTCCGGGTGCGAGGCGTAAAGCGAAGAGTAACCCCTCAGCCCGCGATCGTTGGAATGAAAGCTGGGGATTATGCTTGACTACAACCAGCCGATAGAACGGGTCAGGTCGGCGGCCCCGCAGCGGAAATCCGAGGCCGGCTTCAACGTGCTGGAGCTCGTCAATTTGCTGTGGCGGCGCAAGATTGCGATCGCCTCTGCGGCGCTGATTGGCGCGAGCCTCGCCGTCACCGTCGGCAAGAGCCTGACGCCCCGTTACACCGCGACCGCCCAGCTTTATGTCGACCCGCGCGAGCTTCAGCTCGTCGATCGCGAGCTCACGCCGCGCGCGCAGGACGTCTCCGGCATGTCCATGGTGGTGGAGAGCCAGGCGCGCCTGATGACCTCCAACAGCGTGCTGTTGCAGGTGATCCAGCAGGCGGGGCTCGACAAGGATCCCGAATTCGGCGGTAGCGACGGCAAGACCCTGACCTCGTCCCTGCTCGGCCTGATCGGCCTCCAGCCCCGCGCGCCCTCCGCTGCGGAGACCAAGGAGGTGCAGCTCGCCGCTCTCGACGCGCTGAACAAGCACATCACTATCCGCAAGACAGAGAAGAGCTTCATCGTCGACGTCGAGGTCTGGTCGATTGATCCGGCGAAGGCGGCGATGCTCGCCAATACCCTGACCAACGTCTATCTCACGGAATCCCGCAACTCCCAGGCGTTGGCGGCGCGGCGCGCCACCAGCGAATTGTCGGGTCGTCTGAAGGAGCTGCGCGAGCGGCTACGCAATGCCGAGACCGCGCTTGCCACCTACAAGGCCCAGAACAATTTCGTCGGCACCCAGGACGCGCTGATCTCCGATCAGCAGCTCTCCTCCAGCAACCAGCGGCTGTCCGCGGCCCGCGCGGCGACGATGGACGCGCAGGCGCGGCTGGACCAGATCGAGGCGAACAAACGGAGCGCGGCGGATGCAGGCGCGATTCCCGAAGCGCTGCAATCGCCGACGATCGCAAACCTGCGCGCCCAATATGCCGACGCCCGCAAGAAATATGCGGAGCAGACCGCCGAGCTCGGCCCGCGGCACCCCGCCCTGCGCCAGACCGAAAAGCAGGTCGAGGATCTCAAGCGCACCATCAACGAGGAGATCGAACGCTTCGCGCTTTCAGCCAAGAACGATTTGACCCGCGCCCGCGACTACGAGGCCTCTCTCAACCGCGCGCTCGAAGCGCAGAAGCGGCAGAGCGTGCAGCTCAGCCAGGCCGCCGTACGCCTGCGCGAGCTCGAGCGTGAGGCCGACGCCAGCCGCGAGGTCTACCAATCGTTCCTCAAGCGCTCGCGCGAGACCGAGGAGCAGGAGACGCTGAACACCTCGGCCGCACGCGTCATCGGCGAGGCTACGGTGCCGCAGCGGCGCTCGTTCCCGCCGACAATGGGCCTGTTTGCGATGATCGGCTTCGGCTTCGGCGCGCTGGCTGCCGCCTGCTGGTTTGTCGCAGCCGAGCATCTGTTCAACGGCACGAACGCGCCCGAGCCCGACCGCCGCGAACGCACACCGGTGCCTGAGGTTTCGAAACCCCTGGGGGAAGCTGCCGCACCACCACCGGGGCTTACGCTGGTGGAGAAACCGCTGATCGCCCGCCTCCAGGAGGCGGACGTGATCCGCACGCTCGGCGCCATTCTTGCCACCGGCGACGGCGTCGACCTGACGCGGATCGATTGGCCGACGCTGCGCCCCGGATTCCCGCTGACGACGCTGCTCAACGCCTTGCGCGACATGCGCGCGGCGATGGCCCGCCGCGCCGGCGGCACGACCATGCCGGTGATGGCCCTGGTCGGCGCCGGCGACACCACCGGACGCAGCGTGACCGCGCTGAATTTCGCGCTCGCAGCCGCGCGTGACGGCAGCCGCGTCCTGATGATCGATGCCGATCATCAGGCGCACACGCTCTCCAACAAGGTCAATCGTCCGGGCAAGACCGAGCCGGGCAAGCTTGGCTGGCTCTCGATCGGCAGCAAGGCCGCGCGCGAGATCAAGACCGTCAATGGCATCTCGGTACTGCCGACGATCGAGAACGACGCCGACAAGGCCGCAGACGCCGTCCGCAAGGCGATCGCGCAGGCGCGCTCGGCCGGCGGCTACGACGTCGCTATTCTCGACGGCCCCGCGATGCCGCTTTCCGCCGCCGGTCGTAAGCTGCTCGATAGCGTCGATGCGCTGGTGGCGGTGCTGCCGACCAGCCTCGACATCAACGACAGCATGGAAAAGATTCTGAGCGCGCTCGGCGGTGCCGAATGCAAGCTCGTTGGCGTCGTGCTCGACGAGCTCACTCCCGCACCCCAACCGCGCCAGCGAGGCAAACAATATGCTTGAGCGCCGCGTCAATATTGAAGGCCGGGCCGCAACCGCCGAGGTGCCACGGATCACCGTCGGCGGCCTTCGCATGGCCGCACTCGACCTGGAAGCCACCGCCAACTTCATGATCGAGGCGACCGATCAAAGTCACCGCATCGGGCGGCCCCTGTACCTGACCTCGGCCAACGGCGAGGTGCTGGCGCGCTGCTCGACGGAGCCGCAGACCGAACGCCTGTTCCGCGTCGCCGATCTGATCAATGCCGATGGCCAGCCGCTGGTGACGGCCTCGAAGCTTCAATCCTGGTTTCCGCTGCCGGAGCGCGTTGCTACCACGGACCTGTTCCATGTCGTCGCGCGCAAGGCGGAAGCCGCCGGCCGCACGTTCTACATGTTCGGCGCCAGCGAGAAAGAGAACGAAGCGGCGGTCAAACGCGTTCAGAACCTGTATCCGAAGCTCAGGATCGTCGGGCACAGCCATGGCTATCTTCGTGGCGAGGCGTTGCGCGCCAAGGTCGAGGAGATCAACGCTCTCGCACCCGATTTCCTGTGGGTCGCGCTCGGCGTGCCCAACGAGCAGGCTTTCGTCGAACAATACACACCGCAGCTGACCAATGTCGGCGTCATCAAAACGTCAGGCGGCCTGTTCAACTTCCTGTCGGGCACCCGCTCTCGCGCGCCGCAATGGATGCAGAAGATCGGGCTCGAATGGGCCTGGCGCACCTGGCTCGAGCCGCGCCGCCTGTTCTGGCGCTATTTGACCACCAACCCCCGCGCGATCTATCTTCTCTTCAGCCGCAACCGGCCCCTGAATCGCTGAAAGAGTAGAAAATCGACATGACCGATCGACCGACAGTCCTCGTCACAGGGGGCGCGGGCTATATTGGCTCGCATGCCTGCCGCGCCCTGACCGCTGCCGGCTATCAGCCCGTCGTTTATGACAATCTCTCGACAGGTCATCGCAATTTTGTGTCGGGGGAACTTGTCACGGGCGATCTGCTCGACGGCGCAGCGCTGGCGCGCGCCTTTACCGAGCACAAAGTCGCGGCCGTGATGCATTTCGCGGCAGCAAGCCTCGTCGGCGAGTCCATGACCGACCCGCAGAAATATTACATCAACAATGTCCAGGGCACATTGTCGCTGCTGCAGGCGATGCGCAACGCAGGCTGTCGTCACATCGTGTTCTCTTCGACCGGCGCCGTCTACGGCAACGCCGATTCCAAGGCACTGCCGGAAGATTTTCCCTGCACACCGATCAACCCCTACGGGGCTTCGAAGTGGATGATCGAGCGCATGCTCGCCGACTACCGCACCGCTTACGGCTTCGGTGCGTTCTGTCTGCGCTATTTCAATGCCAGTGGCGCCGATCCGGCCGGCGGCATCGGCGAATTGCGCGACAACGAGACCCATCTCATTCCGCGCGCCATGATGGCGTTGCAAGGCCATGCCGATTTCGCCGTGTTCGGCGACGATTACGACACCCCCGACGGCACCGCGATCCGTGACTACATCCACGTCACCGACCTCGCCGCAGCGCATGTCGCGGCGTTGAAGCTGCTGGAAACAGGGCACGCCGGCGGCAGCTTCAATCTCGGGACCGGTTCAGGCTTCTCGGTGCGCGAGATCCTCAACGCCATCAGGCAGGAGACCGGGCGCGAGGTGCCGCACACCGTCAAGCCGCGCCGCGCCGGCGATCCGACCTATCTCGTCGCCGACGCCTCCGCCGCGCGAAAGGTTCTCAACTTCGTGCCGCGCCATTCCGACCTGCCGACCGTGATCAGGACCGCCTGGGCCTGGCATCAAAAGGCGCATCCGCTCAAGGTCCGTTAGGACAAAGTCACGTCCCGCCCGACAGACGCGATCAAACGACCGCGCGTTTCAGCCGTAGCGCGACGGCCTCCACCAGGGCCGGGTCCGTCTCCGGCTGGAGCGGCGGCGCGATGGGCAGGATCATCGGCCGCAGCAACTCGGCCATCTCCTTTGCCGGCAGCGGCCTGGAGATCAGGAAGCCCTGCATCTCGTCACAGCCGTGGGTGCGCAGGAATGCCTCCTGCTCGGCGTTCTCGACGCCCTCGGCGACCACGGTCATGCCGAGCGCCTTGCCCATGCTGATGATCGCCTGTGCGATCGCCTGGTCCTCCGAATCCTGCGGCAGGTCGCGCACGAAGGAGCGGTCGATCTTGATGGTGTCGATCGGAAAATGCTTCATCAGCGACATCGACGAATAACCGGTGCCGAAATCGTCGATGGCCAGGCGGATGCCGCGGCTCTGGATGGCGTCGAGCACCTTCAGTGCGCGACCAACATTGCGCATCATCATGCTCTCGGTCACTTCGAGCTGGAGCAGGACCGGTGACATGCCGGAAGCTGCCAAGGCCTCGTCGACGTCCTGCAACAGGTGCTCGTCGGCAAACTGCCGTGGGGACAGATTGACCGCCATCGACAGCGGCAGCAGGCCGCGGCGCTGCCAGGCCATGGCCTGCGCGCAGGCCTCTTTCAACACCCAGCGACCGATCGGCACGATCAGGCCCGTTTCCTCCGCAAGCGGAATGAATTGCGCCGGCGAGACGTTGCCGAGATCGGGATGGGTCCAGCGCAACAGCGCTTCCACGCCGGTGATCTGGCCGCTCGCCATGTCGACCTTGGGCTGGTAGTTCAAGGAGAATTGCTCGCGCTCGAGTGCCCGCCGCAGCGCGCTCTCGAGCGACAGCCGCTCGATCGATTGCGTCTTCACTTCCTTGGAGAAGAAGCGATAGCCGTTCTTGCCGTCTTCCTTGGCGAGATACATCGCCATATCGGCGTTCTTGGTCAGCGTCTGCGCATCGGCACCGTTGGCCGGATACATCGCAATGCCGATCGAGGCCGTGGTGTGGCATTCGTGGCCAGCGAGCTCCATGGGCTGGGCGAGCGCCGAGAGCAACTCGCCAGCGATGCGCTGAACGTCGTCGATCTCACCGCACTGATGGAGGATCACGACGAACTCGTCGCCGCCGAGGCGCGCCACCACGTCGCTGGCACGCAGAGCGTTGCGCAGGCGAGCGGCGACCTCGAGCAGCAGCAGATCGCCCGCTTCGTGGCCCAGCGAATCGTTGATGACCTTGAAGCGATCGAGGTCGATGAACAGCACCGCAAAGCGGTAATCGTCGCGCTGTGCCATGCCGATCGCCTCGCGCAGCAGGCTGTTGAAGGTCTCGCGATTCGGCAGGCTGGTCAGGCTGTCGTGGCATGCGAGATACTCGATGCGCTCGTCGGCCTCGTTCTTCTCGTCCGCCCGATCGAAATTCTCCATGGCGAACGCGACGTTGTCGGCAAGGCGCTGCAACAGTTCGACGAATTCACTGGTGAAGATGTCCTTTTCCGTCGACATATAGATCATGACGCCGACAGGTTGATCGTGCACGATCAGCGGGAACGCCGCACCGGCCCGGGCGCGGTCACCGCGAACGATGGCGTGAAAGGCGCTGACGCGCGAGTCATTGAGATAGTCATTGCTGATGCAGGGTTGCCGGGTCCGGAACGCCGTGCCGGCCATCCCGCGCCCCTCGGGGCGCTCGGGATCGACCGAAAGGCGGACGGTGCGAGTGGTGTTGGACGACGGTCCGGCGCTGGCGACGATCTCGATCTGATCGCTGTCGGCGCTCGCGAGTGCGATGGTGGTCGATGTGAACTTGGCGCCGTTCGATGCGGCGAGGCAGACGAGGTCGAACAGCTCGGCGCGCGATTTCGCGCGCATGATCGCCTCGTTGGTCGCGCTCAACGCGGCGAACATGCGCGTCAGGCGCTCTTTCTGCGCCTCGGTGCGGGCCTTTTCGTCGGCGCGATCGAAATTGTCGAGCGCGAAGGAAACATTCTCGGCGAGCCGCCCGAGCAGCTGGACCAAGTCGGGCGTGAACGTGTTCTGTTCGGGCGCAAGAAAAAGCAGGATGCCGATTGGCTGCTGACCTGCTCTCAGGAGCGGAAAGCTGGCGGCCGCCCGCGTCCCATCCTCGATCGCCTTTGCCCGCCAGTAGGCAGACCTCGGCTCGCTCAGATAGTCGTTCATGACGCAGGGCCGACAGGTCCGAACCGAGGTGCCGATGATGCCCTGGCCCTCGGGATGGTCGGCGGAAATCACACAGGTCCGCCCGACCATCCGGCCTTGCATGCGTCCCTTCGCCGCGACGACGCGAAGGAGCTCGCTATCCTCGTCGATAATGCCGATGGTCGCCGAAGCGAACACGTCGCCAAGGACGGCGGCGCGGCACGCGGCCTCGAACAGCTCTTCGCGCGACTTGGCGCGCATGATGGCTTCATTGGTCGCGCTCAGCGCCTCGAACATTCCGCTCAGGCGATTACGCAGCCTGTCGGCCTGCGCCTTTTCCTGCGCCCGGTCGAAATTTTCCAGCGCGAAGGCGACATTGGCCTGGAGCTTGCGCAGCAACTCGACCAGCTCAGGCGTGAAAGTGCCGCGCTCCGGAGAGTTGAACAAGAACACGCCTTCGAGGCGATCGCCGTTGAGCAGCGGCAGCGCCGCGGAAGACGCGATGCCGTTGCGGCGCGCGCTGGCGTGCCAGGGCGCGATGCGGCCGTCGGCGAGCACGTCGTTGCTGACGGCGGGCTGGCGCGTGCGGAATGCGCTGCCGGTCAACCCGCGCCCTTCCGGCACCTCGGACGAGATGGAAAACTTGAAATTGCGGACCTGGTCCGCATTCGGTCCGTAGCTGGCAACAATGCGCAACAGCCCGGCGTCATGATCGACCAGCGCAATGCTGGCAGAGGTGAACTTGGCGCCTTTCGCCGTCGCTTCGCAGACCAGCTCGAACAGCTCGGAACGCGACCGCGCGCGCAGGATCGCTTCGTTGGTAGCGCTGAGCGCCGCATACATGCGCGCCAGCCGCTCCTCTTCCGCGGCAATCCGGGCCTTCTCGGCCTCGCGACTGAAATTCTCGATCGCAAACGAGACGTTCTCGGCGATGCGCAGCAGCAGCGCAACGATCTCCTCGTCCTTGGCCCAGGAGCGGCTGATGAAGAACAGGAGCACGCCGACACTTTCGCCGTGCCTGATCAGCGGCGCGGCCACGCAGGCGGCGACGCCGGTCGCCACGTTGGCCTGCTCCCACACCGTCCCCTTGGTGCGCCTGGCAAGATCGTCCTCGACGACGGCTTTCTGCGTCCGGAACACCTGGCCGGAGATGCCTTTGCCGTAAGGATTCTCTGGATCGATCGAATAGTGCGCCTGAGTGACGAGCTCGAGGTTCTGTCCCGTGGACGCGACCGGCTTCATCCAGTGCGAATTCGGCTCCCGGAGCAAGACGATGGTGGCCAACGATTCGCCACTATGCACGGAGGCGTTGCACACGAGTTGATACAGTTCCTGCTCGGTTTTGGCACGCAGGATCGCTTCGTTGGTGGCGCTGATGGCGCCGAACATGCGGTTGAGCCGCCGCGTCGCCCGTTCGCTGGTTTTCCGCGCGGTCTCGCGCGCGAAATTATCCAGCGCATAGGAGATGTTGGCCGACATGCGCTCGAACAGCGAAACCATCTGCTGGTTCAGCGAATTGGGCTCGCGGCGCGTCACATACAGCACGCCAACGCTGTGCCCATTGCAGAGCAGCGGCAGCGCCGCCGCCGCGCCGATATGGGCCGACGCTGCGCCCGCGCGCCACGCCAGCGAGCGCGGATCGTTCAGATAATCGTTGCTGATGCACAGCTTCTGATCGCGAAACGCCTCCCCCCCGACGCCGGAGCCTTCGGGCGTGCCGGCCTCCGTCGTGATCAGGAGTGAACGCAGGCGCGGAACGTCGTCGCCACAGCCCGCCGCAAACTGCAGGCGATTGCCATCCCGTTCGACCAGAAACACGGCAACAGCCAGGAAATCCCCGCTCGAAAACCCGGCGTCGCAGACCTTCTGGTACAGCTCATCCGGCGATTTCGCGTAGAGAATCGCTTCGTTAATGGCGCTCAACGCCGCAAATGTGCGCGCGAGTGTCGTCGACACGATCTCAGCTCCCGGGCATTTCTGCCTTTCTTTCCCGGGGGACTTTATCGGCGCCGATCACCTAAGTGGTCGTTATTGCGCGCTGCAAACCCTCGATCAAAGTGAACGAGCTGCGAATATGGGGCGCCGAACTGTCGAAAATACCGCTGCGCGGGAGGGGTCCTCGACCAAAGGACGCTCTCTTTACGAATTTGCAGCCCTGTATTGGTTTACGGGAGATTGATATCGCAGCTCCGCTTTGAGACGATGGCTTCCAACAAGCGGCCCGTGAAGGGCACGAAAGCCGAGGGAACGCCATGCCGATCGTCAAGGCCGACCGCCTCACGCGCATCAGTGCTGCGTTGCTCCGTGCTGCCGGAGCTTCCGAGGAAGAAGCCGACGCCGTGGCCGTCGGCTGCGTCAACGCCAATCTCGCCGGCCATGACTCCCACGGCGTGATCGCGATTCCCACCTATATCGACCGGATCAAGGCTGGACATATCGTCCCCGGCGCCACCTGGACCATCGTCCAGGAATCGCCCACCACGACCGTGATCGACGGTCACTGGGGTTTCGGCTTCCATGTCAATGCCAAGGCGATGGCGCTGACCATCGAAAAGGCGAAGACGGCAAATGTCGCCGCCTGCACCGTGTTCCGGCAGAGCCATGTCGGCCGCCTTGCCGCCTATCCGCTGATGGCGATACGCGAGGGCATGATCGGGATTGCGACGGCCGACTCCGGCCGCTCGCCGAAGCACGTCGCGCCGTTCGGCGGCAAGGAGGCGCGGCTCGGCACCAATCCGATCTCCATCGCGGTGCCGTCCGACCTCGAAGCGCCGTTCTACCTGGACATGGCGACGTCAGCTGTCGCCGCCGGCAAGATCCAGCTCGCAGCCGCCCGCGGCGAGACGATCCCGACCGGCTGGATCATCGATGCCGACGGACGGCACACCACCGATCCCACGCAATATCGCAAGGGCGGCGCGCTGCTGCCGCTCGGCGGCACCGAGGGCTACAAAGGCAGCGGGCTTGCCGCGATGGTCGAGGTGCTGTGCGGCCTGCTCACCGGCCTCGGCTTCGGTGTCGAGCCGACGGGACGGCACAATGACGGATGCTTCATGGCGGTGTTCAATGTCGCCGCGTTCCGCCCGCTGAAGGAGTTCAAGCGCGAGGTCGCGGAGTTCGCGCGCTACCTGAAATCGACACCGCCCTCCGACGGCAGCAAGGGCGTCTACTACCCAGGCGAGATCGAGGGCCTGCGCGAACAGCAGCGCCTGCGCGACGGCATCGAGGTCGAGGATGCGACCTGGGAGAAGCTGCGCGCGCTGGCGCGCGAGTACAGGCTCGACACCGTCCTCGATCTGTCCTGACGCAATCCGGAGAACAGCAATATGAACAGGCAGATGGTCCTGGTCGGCTTCCTTCAGGCGCAGAATTGCACGAATCTGCCTAGCTCCTGGCGGCATCCGGAGTCCCGCAGCGATTCGATGTCGGCGGATTATTACCAGGAGATCGCCAGAATTCTCGAAGCCGGCAAATTCCACATGGCCTTCTTCGATGATCGCCTGGCCATGCCCGACCGCTACGGCAACGACCACGCCCACACCGTCGAATATGGCATCCGCTGCGTGAAGATGGATCCGCTGATCGTGCTGACCACGATGGGCATGGTCACCGACAGGCTCGGGTTAGGGGCGACCTGCTCGACCACTTACTACGAGCCATTCGACGTCGCACGCCGCTTCGCCACGCTCGATCTGATGTCGGGCGGGCGCGCGGGCTGGAACGTCGTGACCTCGCTCAACGACGGTGAAGCCCTCAACATGGGGCGCGACTCACATCCCGAGCACGATTCCCGCTACGACAAGGCCGACGAGTTCATGGAGGTCGTGCTCGGCCATTGGGATACCTGGGAAGACGGCGCGCTCATCATGGACAAAAAGAGCGGCCGCTTTGCCGATCCCACCAAGGTCAAGCGGCTCGATCACAACGGGCCGGCCTTCAAGTCGCGCGGGCCGTTCACGGTGCCGCGTTCGCAGCAGGGTCACCCCGTCATCATCCAGGCCGGCGCATCGGGCCGCGGCCAGCGCTTTGCCGGCCGATGGGGCGAGGTGATCTTCACCGCCGCGCGCAACCTCACTGCTGCCAAGGAGGGGTACGCGGCCGTGCGCAACGAGGCCGCGAAGGTCGGGCGCGATCCTGATGAGATGTTCCTCTGCAACCTGACGACGCCGGTCTGCGCCGCGACGAAAGCGGAAGCCGAAGACAAGATGGCGCTGATCAACAAGCTGCCGCTCGAGATCGACGCGCTGTCACTGCTCGCCGAAGCGCTCAATTACGACTTTGCCTCCAAGGGTCTCGACGAGCCGCTGACGACGGACGAGCTGAGGAGCATGCAAGGCATTTTGGGCATCCGCGACGGCGTGCTCAAGGCTTCGGGCAAGAGCAATCCAAGCGCGCGCGACTTCGTCACCTACTCCGGCCGGGGCCAGGTGCATGACGCCATGGTCGGCGGCCCCAAGGAGATCGCAGACAAGCTGGAGGAAATGTTCGTTGAGCGCGGCTGCGACGGCTTCGTCATTGCCGCCACCTATGTGCCCGGCTCCTACGCCGATTTCGTGCGGCATATCGTGCCGGAACTGCAGCGGCGCGGCCTGTTTCAGAGAGACTACCGTGGCAAGACACTGCGGGAGAATCTCGGCTTGAAGCGACCTGCCGCCGGCGCGTGGAAGGTGCGGCCCCGCGATGCCGCGGAATAATGACGAGGAGACACAATGCGCTGGCTGAAATTCACTGCCTCCGGCAAGACCTCATGGGGCCTGGTCGAAGGCAACCAGGTCGTCGCGATCGACGGCGATCCCTTTGGCGAGTGGCACCGCACCTCGCGGACAGTTCCACTCAGCGACGTCAAGATCGAGCTGCCGCTGATCCCGCGCACCTTCTATTGCGTCGGCCTGAACTACCTGAAACACCTCAAGGAAGCCGCCGACAAACGCGGCGAGGTCCCGGCCGTTCCTGACAGGCCCGAGATCGGTTACCGCGCCCAGAACGCGCTGATCGCGCATGACGAGGACGTCGTGATCCCGTCCTTCGCGACGGAGAAAATCCACTACGAGGGCGAGCTCGTCGTCGTCATCGGCAAGAAGGTGAAGCACCTCACCGAAGCGAATGCGATGGATTGCGTGTTCGGCTACACCATCGGCAATGACGTCAGCGAGCGCTCCTGGCAGAAGGCCGACCGCAGTTTGTGGCGCTCGAAGAACGCCGACACATTCAAGCCGATGGGCCCTTGGATCGAGACCGAGGCCGATCTCGACAAGATGGAGACGATCGTCCGCGTCAACGGCGAGGAGACCAACCGCTTCGCTACCTCCGACATGATCTTTGGCGTGGTGCCGTTCCTGGTCGAGCTGACCAAGTATTTTACGCTATGGCCGGGCGATGTAATCTGGATGGGCACCGATGGCGCCTCCCCTGACATCAAGCACGGCGATGTCGTGGAGATCGAGATCACCGGCATCGGGACGCTGCGGAACAGGTTCGTGCGGGAGGGGCGATAGCTCAGCTCCCCGCTCTCGATCGACCCTTCACATGATCGATGAAGGCCCGGAGCTTGGGCATGATTTGTCGATGGCCCGGATAATACAGAAACACGCCCGGCGCCATTGGCACGAATTTCTCCAGCACGGCCACAAGGCTTCCCGTCCTGAGAGCGTCAGCGGCCAACGGCGCCGGCACCTGGGCCAGACCTAAACCCTCGACCGCGGCACCGAGCATGGTCGGGAAGTCATTGGCAATGAAAGGTCCGGACACCGCGATCTCGATCGAATGACCTCCGTCGTCGAGCGACCAGGGCGCGAGCGCACCATTCGATCGTCGCAATCGCAGGCAGGCGTGTTCACGCAGCTGCTCCGGACGAGCGGGCCGACCGCGGCTTGCGAGGTAAGCCGGACTGCCGGCGATGACCAAAGGAAACGGCTTGGTCAGGCGCACCGCGACCATGTCCGGAGAAATGAACTGGCCCATCCTGATGCCGGCATCAAAGCCTCCGGCTGCGAGATCGACAAGCTCCTCGCTTGCCGCAAGCTCGACCTCGATCTCCGGGTAGGCCTGGCAGAACGAGGCGATCAGCGGCTCGAGCAGGATCGGAACGACCGAACGCGGCACGGTCAGGCGCAGCAGCCCGGCCGGCCGCTGACCCAGCTCGCGCGCGGCCCCGCTGGCTGCGACAAGCTCCTCAAAGGCCGGCCTTGCGCGGGCAAGAAATCTCTCGCCGGCTTCGGTCAAACCAACGCTGCGGGTCGTGCGAATGAACAGCGCGGCCCCGACGCGCGCTTCCAGGGCGCGGACCGCCTGACTGATCGCCGAGGGTGTGACACCGAGCTCTGTAGCTGCCCGCCGGAAGCTGCGGTGCTGGGCGACACTGAGGAAAGCCTCGACCCCGTCGAGCGCTCCCTGCCTGACTGTGAAGTTCTGCTTCATAGCCCGTCAACATTATCGCGAATAGTTGGCCACGGAAAGGCGCCCTATATCCGGATTGCAAATGAGCCCCACCGGAGACGCGAAGCCGATGAAGGCAATTCGAAACGCCATCCTGACACTCGCCCTCACACTGACAGGGATTACCGCCATGACCGAACCATCCGCCGCCCAAGCACAAGCGCCATCACCCACGACCACCGGAGTGATGGTCATCCTGACCGCCAAGGCGGGCATCACACGCGAGCAGATCATGGCCGTCATGCCCGATGAAATCAGACAGACCGTCCAGCTCTATCTCACCGGCAAGGTTCGTGAATGGTATTCGCGCTCCGATGGGCGAGGCGCCGTCTTCCTGCTGGACGCCAGGAATGATGCCGAAGCGCACGCGATCATGGATCCCCTGCCGCTCGCCAGGCAGGATCTCGTCGACCACGAATACATCGCGGTCGGCCCGCTCATGCCGCTCCGCCTGTTGATGACGAAGCCCTGACGCCGCTGGCCTCCCCTCCGACCGGACGAAGCATGACAAGGAGATCGAACGTGCCAACGGGATTCAATCTTCCATTCATCCTCAGCGTCGCCGGCGCCTTACTGACGAGCGCAGTGGTGGCCTCGGTCTATGTGTGGCCCTTTGTCCGTGCAATGCCTCGCCATGACGCGTTGAGGCTTCTCGTAGCCTTCCATGCGTTCCGTTTCCTGGGCATGAACTTCATGGTCGCCGGGTTCGTCTCCCCCGAGTTGAACCCGGACTTCGCCAGCCAAGTCGGATGGGGAGATCTCATCGCCGCCACTCTCGCACTCATCTCGATGGCGGCGCTGTCCTGGCGGTGGTCGGTCGCCATTCCGATCGTCTGGATCTTCAACGTCTGGGGTACGCTCGATCTCCTGAATGCGTACTACATGGGCGCAACGAAAATCCTGGGTCCTGGCCTGATCGGCGCCGGCATTTATGTCCCGGCGCTTTATGTGCCTTTGCTCCTGGTCGGGCACGCTCTCATCTTCATGCTTCTGCTGAGGCCCGGATCGGAAGCACAGAAATCGTGACCGGGTGGGCAAAGGCGCGTCAACGCCGTGCCAACCATCTTTCTCCAGTCGAAAAGGTGGTGGGCACGCTTCCGCCTTCGCTTTTCGCGCTATGGCCGACAAGCCGCTTTGACCACGCGAAGACAGTTGTGCAAGCCTCTCAGAACGGCAGCGCTACACCCGTCTTGATCTCCTTCAACACCACATTGCTGCGGACGTAGCGGATGCCGGGAATGCGGAACATGAACTCGTCGAGAAAGCGATTGTAGGCGGCCATGTCCTGCACGACGACCCGCAGGTGATAATCCGCATCCCCCGTGGTCGCAAAACACTCCAGCACCTCGCGGCGCGTGGTCACGCGTGAGACGAACTCGTCGACAAATTTGGCGTCGTGCCGCTCCAGCGAGACATGGAGGATGGCGGACATCGCAAAGCCCGCCTGCTCGCGCGAGACCAGTGCCGCATAGCCGCGGATGACGCCACCGTCCTCGAGCGCACGCACCCGGCGCCAGCAAGCCGAGGTGGACATACCGACCTCATCGGCAAGCTGCTGGTTGGTGGCGCGGCCGTCCTTCTGCAGGTGGGCGAGAATCCGCGCGTCCTGGTATTCGATCATCGATCGTCCTCAAATTGACTAATCCTACCAAATAACAACTCGATATGCAAAATATTACCGAAACGGCACCTTAATGCGGATAAATAGGTAAGACCTACCAGGGCCCCAGGCTTACCCTTTGCCTATTCGGCAGGATGCCGCACGAGGTCCGCCATGGACGCCATTCCGTCACTCGACGCCTACGAACTCTCCGACCGCTATGACCGCAAGGAGGGCCGCGTCTTCCTCACGGGCACGCAGGCGATCGTCCGCATCGCCCTCGACCAGATCAGGCGCGATCGCGCGCACGGGCTCAACACCGCTGGCTTCATCTCCGGTTATCGCGGCTCGCCGCTCGGCGGCATCGATCTCGAGCTCTGGCGTATCCAGGAGCGATTGAAGCGAGACCGTATCGAATTCCTCCCCGCGGTGAACGAGGACCTCGCGGCAACCGCCGTCCTCGGCTCGCAGCAGGTCGAGACGCAAGGAGACCGCGAGGTCGATGGCGTGTTCGCCCTGTGGTACGGCAAGGGCCCCGGCGTCGATCGCTCCGGCGACGCGCTCAAGCACGGCAACGCTTATGGCTCATCGCCGCATGGCGGCGTGCTGGTCGTCGCCGGCGATGACCATGGCTGCGTGTCCTCGTCGATGCCGCACCAATCCGACGTCGCCTTCATGAGCTGGTTCATGCCGACGCTGCATCCCGCAAGCGTCGGCGAATACCTCGAATTCGGCGAGTATGGCTACGCACTCAGCCGCTTCTCCGGCATGTGGGTCGGCTTCAAGGCCATCTCGGAAATTGTTGAGTCAGGCGCATCCGTCACGCTGCGTCCACCACGCCTCTTCCGCACGCCCGATTTCACGCCGCCCCCAGGCGGACTGCACTATCGCTGGCCGGATCTGCCGGGCCCGCAGATCGAGGAGCGGCTCGAAGCAAAGAAGCACGCGGTCTACGCCTTCGCAAAGGCCAATCCGATCGATCGCCACATCTACGACATCCCCAATGCGAGCTACGGCATCGTGACCACGGGCAAAGCGCATCTCGACCTGATGGAAGCGCTGCGGCTGATGGGCCTCGACGAAGCCGCGTGCCGCCGCATCGGCATCGACATCTACAAGGTCGGCATGGTCTGGCCGCTGGCGCTGCACGACGCCATGGAGTTCGTGAAGGGCAAGCGCGAGATCCTCGTGGTCGAGGAAAAGCGCGGCATCATCGAGAGCCAGTTCAAGGAATATTTTTACGACTATCCCGGCGCAAAACCCGAACGCATGGTCGGCAAACACGACGAGCAGGGCGCACGGCTGATCTCCTGGATCGGCGAATTGTCGCCGCGCATGCTCGCAGATGTCCTGGCCCGCCGGCTCGATCCGATGTTTCCGGGGCTCGATCTCGCCGCGCGCGCGGCCGCTCTGTTGCCGCAAGCCGAGCGCACCATCAACGTCGCGGGCGCGACGCGTACGCCATATTTCTGTTCCGGATGCCCGCACAACACCTCGACGAAAGTGCCGGAAGGATCGAAAGCTCTGGCCGGCATCGGCTGCCACTTCATGGCAAGCTGGATGGATCGCGAGACCTCTTCGCTGATCCAGATGGGCGGCGAAGGCGTGAACTGGGCCGCCTCGTCGCGATTTACCGGCCACAAGCACGTGTTTCAGAATCTCGGCGAAGGCACCTACTACCATTCCGGCTCGATGGCGATCCGGCAGGCGATCGCCGCCAAGGCAAACATCACCTACAAGATCCTGTTCAACGACGCCGTTGCCATGACCGGGGGCCAACCGGTCGACGGCCCCGTCAGTGTGCATGCCATCGCCCACAGCGTCCGCGCCGAGGGCGTGGCCCGCATCGCGCTGGTCTCGGACGAGCCCGGGCAGTTCCTGCCGGCGGATCTGCCTGATGGCGTCACCATCCATCCGCGGGAGGAAATGGATGCCGTGCAGCGCGAGTTGCGCGACGTCTCCGGCGTCTCGGTGCTGATCTATCAGCAGACCTGCGCCACCGAAAAGCGGCGCCGCCGCAAGCGCGGTCAGATGACCGATCCCAAGCGCTTTGCCTATATCAACGATCTCGTCTGCGAAGGCTGCGGCGACTGCTCCGTCGAGTCCAATTGCCTCAGTGTCGAGCCGAAGGAGACGCCGTTCGGCCGCAAGCGCCAGATCAACCTCTCAGCCTGCAACAAGGATTTCTCTTGCCTCAACGGCTTCTGCCCGAGCTTCGTCACGGTTGAAGGGGCGACGCGCCGGAAGAAGAGCGCGAGCCAGATCGACGCGATCGGCCGCGCGGCCGCGCTGCCGCTGCCCGCGCTCACAACGCTCGACCGCCCCTACGATTTGCTCGTGACCGGCGTCGGCGGCACCGGCGTGATCACGGTCGGCGCGCTGATCGGCATGGCTGCGCATCTGGAGCGTCGCGGCGTCTCGGTGCTGGATTTCACCGGTTTTGCGCAGAAATTCGGGCCCGTCCTCAGCTACATCCGCCTGGCCGCGAGCCCGGAAGCGCTGCACCAGGTCCGCATCGACCAGGGCGCCGCCGATGCGCTGATCGGCTGCGACCTCGTCGTCAGCTCCTCGCCGAAGGCCTCGGGCACTTATCGCCGCGGCACGCGCGCTGCCGTCAACACGGCAGAAATGCCGACCGGCGACGTCGTTCGCTTCCGCGATGCCGATCTCGCCTCGCCCGCCCGCCTGCGCGCAATCGGCGGCGTCATCGGAAAGGAAAATCTCGACGCGATAAATGCCAATGCGCTGGCCGAGCGCCTGCTCGGCGATGCCGTCTATGCCAACATCATCATGCTCGGCTTTGCCTGGCAGCGCGGATTGGTGCCGGTCTCGCTGGCAGCGTTGCTGCGCGCAGTCGAACTCAACGGCGTCTCGGTCGAGCGCAACAAGCAGGCTTTTGCCTGGGGCCGGATCGCCGCTGCCGATCCTGACTTCTTGCCAAAGGCGGAAGACGCGCCAAAGGCCGAGACGCTCGACCAGATCATCACCCGGCGCGCCGATTTCCTCAGGGACTACCAGGACGATGCCTATGCCGCGCGCTACCGGGCGCTCGTCGCAAAAATCCGCAATGCCGAAACTGCCTTCAATAGCGAGGCGCTGACCGAGGCCGTCGCCCGCAGCCTGTTCAAGCTGATGGCCTACAAGGACGAATATGAAGTGGCGCGTCTGCATATGCAAAACGGCTTCCTCGATGAGCTGAAGCGGGAGTTCGAGGATGGATTCAGCATCCGATATCACCTCGCCCCGCCGTTTCTGCCGTCCGAGCGCGATGCGCGCGGACGTCCGCGCAAGCGCAACTTCGGTCAGTGGATCCAACTGCCGCTGGCCCTGCTTGCGCGATTGAAGCGGCTGCGCGGAACCTCCTTCGATCCGTTTGGCTACACGTCGGAACGACGCGCGGAGCGTGAGCTCATCACCTGGTATGAAGGCTTGATCGAAATCATGCTCGGCCGGCTCGATGCGCGGAATCTGGCTGGCCTGATCGCGATCGCCAAGGCTCCGATGGAGATCCGCGGATATGGGCCGGTGAAACAGGCCGCGATTGCGAAGGTCAAGGCCGACGTGGACTCGTTGCTGGATCAACCAGGAGCGGCCAAGGCGGCCTGAGCTGCGGCATCAGCCGTCACGAATATGGATTGATCAGTTTCTGCTGTTCGGCGCTGTGCTGCAGGAGCATGTCGATGAATGTCCTGACTTTCGCCGACAGATGATGTTTGTGCGGATAGACCGCGTTCATCGACAGCTCGACCGTCCGGTATTCAGGCAGCAGACGAACCAGCCGGCCCGTTTCGAGATCATCGTGGATGAGAAAGCCGGCCATCAAGCACACGGCAGCGCCCTCCAGCGCCACCTTGCGCAACGCCTCTCCGCTGTTGGTGACGAAGCTGCCTGAAATGCGCACCGACGCCGGCACGCCCTTGCGATCGAGGAAGCGCCACTCGTCGCCGAAGGGATAGTTCAGATGGCGGCCACAATTGTGCCCGGCAAGCTCTTCCAGCTTCTGCACGCGGCCGTGCTGTTCGAGATAATCATGCGAGCAGCACAGCACGTGACGCCAGGTGGCGAGGCTGCGGACGATGAGGCTCGAATCCGGCGGCGGGATCATGCGTAGCGCCACGTCGTAGCCTTCCTCGATGAGGTCGACATCGGCCTCGCCCATGCGCAAATCGACCTTGAGCTCGGAATAGGTGGACAGGAGTTTTGCCACGACGGGTGCGACGAACGGCACCATGTGCGTGGCAACATGGACGCGCAGCGTGCCGCGAGGGACCGATTGCAATTCGCTGGCGATGTCGTCGGCCTGTTTGAGATCGGCGAGTATCTGCGTCGCGCGCTCGTAATACGATTGACCGATCTCCGTGAGGCTCACCTTGCGCGTGGTGCGGTTCAGCAGCCGCACCTCCAGCCGGTCCTCCAGCGCCTGGATATGGTTGCTCACCATGGTCGTCGACATGTTGAGCCGGCGGGCGGCGGCCGAGAATCCTCCGTGTTCGACCACCCGAACGAAGACGGTGAGACTGGTGAAGCGGTCCATGATTCAAGGTCCAGATTATCCGCTCTTACTGGATAATCCTTCCATCAATTCATGGATTATCGCAAGGAGCCGGATAACGCATCTTCCGGCGTGAACGGCGCCTGGTTGAAGTGAAGGGCCGTTGGGAATTTGCGAGGACGCCATGTCGAACGCCGCTTATGTCACTGAAACAAATGATAAAATTAACCTTCGGCCATCCCGCCAGGCGATCCGGCGGGCGGCCATCGGGCTGGCGATGGCTCTCGGCATCACCGCCGCCGGCGACTTTGGCTACGATTACCTGACAACCGGCCGCTACCTGGAATCGACCGACGACGCCTATGTGAAGGCCGATTCGACGATCATCGCCCCGAAGGTCTCCGGCTACATCGCCAAGGTGCTGGTCGGCGACAACGAGAAGGTTAGAGCCGGCCAGGTGCTGGCCAGGATCGATGATCGCGACTTCAAGGCTGCGCTTGACCAGGCCCGCGCGGATGTCGCCGCAGCCGAAGCATCAGTCCGCAACCTCGATGCCCAGCTCGAACTGCAGCAGCCTGTTATCGAGCAGAGCACGGCCGACGTCGCGGCCGCCGAGGCCAATCTGAAATTCGCGCAGGAAGAGCGTGCCCGCTACGACGACCTGATGAAGTCCGGCTCCGGCACCATTCAGCGCGCACAGCAGACCGATGCGGCACTCCGCGCCAGCAACGCGCAATTGCAGCACGCCAGGTCGGGCTTGGTCGCCGCCCAGCGCAAGGTCGACGTGCTCACCACCCAGCGTGCGCAGGCCGCAGCGCAGCTCGACCACGCCCGCGCCGTCGCGGACCAGGCCGAGCTGAACCTGTCCTATACCGAGATCACCGCGCCCGTCGACGGCACGGTCGGCGCCCGCAGCCTGCGCGTCGGCCAGTACGTGCAGGCCGGCACACAATTGATGGCCGTGGTGCCACTCGACGCAGTCTATGTGGTCGCGAATTTCAAGGAGACGCAGCTCACGCATGTGCGCGCGGGCCAACCGGTCGAGCTGCACGTCGACAGTTTTCGCAATCGCACGCTGCATGGTCATGTCGACAGCCTTTCGCCGGCCAGCGGACTCGAATTCGCGCTGCTGCCGCCCGACAACGCCACCGGCAACTTCACCAAGATCGTGCAGCGCGTGCCGGTGAAGATCGTGCTCGACGATCACAGTCTGACCGGCCTGCTGCGGCCCGGCATGTCGGCGGTGCCCACGGTCGACACCAAGGCGACCGTGTTGGCGGAGCGCGAGACGACCGGGCGCGTCGCAGACAACGCGCCACGTGCTGACGGCGGCTGACACAGAAAACATCCGGCAGGATCATCAAGTCCTGCCGGATGATCAGGACTTCCGCTGTTATCGAAACCATCGGTCTAACGCATCCTGTCTCAATAGCAGAGACGAGGCTTCCATGAGCACGCTCCAACCAGCCCTTACCACCGCTTCCGCGGTCAGCATCCCCGCCCCAGCCGCGGCACCGGCGACCCCGGCCGTCTCCGCCAAAACCTGGATCGCCGTGATCGGCGCCACGCTCGGTGCGTTCATGGCGGTGCTGAACATTCAGATCGTCAATGCCTCACTGGCCGACATCCAGGGTGCGATCGGCGCCGGCATCGATGACGGCGGCTGGATCTCGACGTCCTATCTGATCGCCGAGATCGTGGTGATCCCACTCTCCGGCTGGCTCGCGCAGGTGTTCTCGATCCGGGTCTATCTCCTCACCAATGCGATCCTGTTCTTGGGCCTGTCGGCGGCCTGCGCGCTGGCGCAGGACCTGCCGCAGATGATCGTGCTGCGCGCCGTGCAGGGTTTCACCGGCGGCGTGCTGATCCCGATGGCCTTCACGCTCATCATCACGCTGCTGCCGCGCGGAAAGCAGCCGGTCGGCCTTGCGCTGTTCGCGCTGTCGGCGACGTTCGCGCCGGCGATCGGCCCGACCATCGGCGGTTATCTCACCGAGAATCTCGGCTGGCAGTACATTTTCTACGTCAACCTCGTGCCCGGCGCGATCATGGTCGGCATGCTCTGGTATGCGCTCGAGCCCAAGCCGATGAAGCTGTCGCTGCTGCGCCAGGGCGACTGGGCCGGCATCATCACCATGGCGATCGGTCTCTCTGCCCTGCAAACCGTGCTGGAGGAAGGCAACAAGGACGACTGGTTCGGCTCGCCCTTCATCGTCAGGCTCAGCGTGATCGCGGCCGTGGCGCTGACCGTATTTCTGATCATCGAGCTCACGGTGAAGAAGCCGCTGTTGAACCTGCGCCTGTTGGTTCGCCGCAATTTCGGCTTTGGCATGCTCGCCAACTTCCTGCTCGGCATCGCGCTGTACGGTTCGGTGTTCATCCTGCCGCAATATCTGTCGCGCATTCAGGGCTACAATGCCGAACAGATCGGCATGGTGCTGGCATGGACCGGGCTGCCGCAACTGGTGCTGATCCCGCTGGTGCCACGCCTGATGCAGAAGTACGATGCTCGGATCATCATCGGCGCGGGCTTCGTGCTGTTCGCCGGCTCGAACTTCATGAATATCTTCATGACCAACGATTATGCCTCCGACCAGCTGATGTGGCCCAACGTCGTCCGCGCCGTCGGACAGGCACTGGTGATGGCACCGCTGTCGGCGGTCGCGACTTCGGGAATCGAGCCTGAGAACGCCGGCTCGGCCTCCGGCCTGTTCAACATGATGCGCAACCTCGGCGGCGCCGTCGGCATCGCGCTGCTGCAGACCGTCCTGACCAAGCGCGAGCAGTATCACTCCAACGTGCTGATGCAGTCGGTCTCGGTGTTCGAGCAGGCGACCCGCACGCGGCTGGAACAGCTCACGCAGTATTTCATCAATCACGGCGTGCTCGACCGTGCGGATGCGGTGCATCGCGCCTATGCCGCAATCGGCCATACCGTGCAGAAGCAGGCCTATATCCTCGCCTTCAGCGACACGTTCTATCTGCTCGGCATGGCGCTGATGGTGGCCCTGATCGCCGTATTCTTCCTGAAGAAACCCGGCCAGACATCGGCCGGCGGAGCCCACTGATTCCACCCGAAGAAGCAAGGAGAACGACCATGAAACCCCGCATGAATTTCTACCAGGCCGCTCCCGATACGATGAAGGCCCTGATGGCGCTGGAAGAGCAGATCCAGTCGACGGGATTGGAGAAATCCCTGATCGAGCTCGTCAAGATCCGGGCTTCGCAGATCAACGGCTGCGCATTCTGCATCAACATGCACACCGAGGACGCCCGCAAGCGCGGCGAGACTGAGCAGCGCATCTATCTGCTCAACGCCTGGCGCGAATCCCCGCTCTATACGGACCGCGAGCGCGCCGCGCTGGCCTGGACGGAAGCCGTGACGCTGATCGCGGAGACGCACGCACCCGACGATGTCTATGAAGAGATCCGCGGGCAGTTCTCCGATGCGGAGACGGTGAACCTGACCATACTGATCGGCGCCATCAACGCCTGGAACCGGCTGGCGATCGCATTCCGCGCGGTGCATCCGGTAAAGGTAAAGGCCTCGGTGGCCTAGGGCACGACGTCCTTGCCGGGGAAAATCTCGTAGGGTGGATTAGCCGAAGGCGTAACCCACCACTTCTGTCTCCGCGGAAACCAGAGAGGTGGGTTACGGCTTCGCCTAACCCACCCTACAGTAGCAGAGTGTGCGGGTCAGACCGCCGTCGCCTTGGCGAACTCGACATAGATCTCGCGCAGGCGCGCGGCAAGAGGACCGGGCTTGCCGTCGCCAACTTTCTTGCCGTCGATCGCGACTACCGGCTGCACGAACAACGAGGCTGAGGTTGCGAACGCTTCCTTCGCGGCCAGCGCTTCTTCCACGGTGAAGGAACGCTCCTCGACGCGGAGCTGGCGCTCTTCGGCAAGGGCGACAACGGCCTTGCGGGTGCAGCCCGGCAGGATCGCGTTGGAGTTCTTGCGGGTGACGATGACGTCGTCCTTGGTCAGGATGAAGGCCGACGATGAGCCGCCCTCGGTGACGTAGCCGTCTTCCAGCATCCAGGCCTCGCCGGCGCCGGCTTCGGCCGCCGCCTGCTTGGCCAGCACCTGCGCCAGCAGCGCTACGCTCTTGATGTCGCGGCGTTCCCAGCGGATGTCGGGCACAGTGATGACGTTGATGCCGGTCTTGGCCGCTGCCGCATTGATGATGTCCTTCTCCGAGGTGAACATCACCAGGCTCGGCTTGACGTCAGCCTTCGGGAACGGGAAGTCGCGGCCCTTGTCGGCTCCGCGCGTCACCTGGAGATAGACGAGGCCGTTGGCGAGCTTGTTGCGCGCGATCAGCTCTTTCTGAATCTCGGTGATGCGCTCGACCGTCTCCGGCAGCTTGAGCTTGATCTCGCCGACCGAACGCTCCAGCCGAGCCAGATGCGAGGCGTTGTCGACCAGCTTGCCGTCGAGCACCGCCGAGACCTCATAGATGCCATCGGCAAACAGAAATCCGCGGTCGAGCACCGAGATTTTTGCATCCGAGAGCGGGACGAATGAGCCGTTGACGTAGGCGATCGAATCCAAGGCGGGGTCTCCTGGGGGAGGAAAAAGGGATTTGGCGCGCTTATACGCCAGTTAGGGGGAACGATCACCCCTCGTTTCGTCATTCCGGGGTATTCGCGAAGCGAATGAGCCCGGAATCCATTTCTCCTCGTGTACTGCCGCCCGATGGATCCTCAGGTGCGCAATTGCGCACCATAGTCGCGCTACGCGCGCAACGGGACGGCGGTAGTTAGTGCGACAGAATCTTCGAGAGGAATTTCTGCGCGCGGTCGCTGCGCGGCTTGCCAAAGAAATCATCCTTCGGGGCATCCTCGACGATCTCGCCACGGTCCATGAAGATCACGCGGTTGGCGACCTTGCGGGCGAAGCCCATTTCATGGGTCACGACCATCATAGTCATACCTTCGCGGGCGAGATCGACCATGACGTCGAGCACCTCGCTGACCATCTCCGGATCGAGCGCCGAGGTCGGCTCGTCGAACAGCATCACGATCGGATCCATCGCGAGCGCCCGCGCAATCGCGACGCGCTGCTGCTGGCCGCCGGAGAGCTGCGCGGGGAATTTCTGCGCCTGCTCCTTCAAGCCCACGCGCTCCAGCAGCTGCATGCCCTTAGCCACCGCCTGGTCGTGCGAGCGGCCGAGCACCTTCTCCTGCGAGAGACAGAGGTTGTCGATGATCTTCAGATGCGGGAACAGCTCGAAATGCTGGAACACCATGCCGACGCGGGAACGCAGTTTCGGCAGATTGGTCTTGGGATCGTTCACCTTGGTGCCATCGACGCTGATGTCGCCGCTCTGGAACGGCTCGAGCGCATTGACGCACTTGATCAGCGTCGACTTGCCCGAGCCCGAAGGGCCGCAGACCACGACGACCTCACCCTTGGTGACGCTGGTGGTGCAATCGGTCAGCACCTGAAAGCTCGGGCTGTACCATTTGTTGACGTGGCTGATTTCAATCATGTGTTCTCAAGCCCTGCGGCAGATGCGGTTCACCTCTCCCAAGGGGAGAGGTCGGCGCGGAGCGCCGGGTGAGGGGTTTAGATCTATCGTTGGCCCAAAACCCCTCACCCGGATCGCTAACGCGATCCGACCTCTCCCTATGGGAGAGGTGAAGGGCACCACGTGTCGAGAGCTCATATCCAGATCCCACCTAGCGGATGATGGCGATGCGCGACTGGAGGCGACGAACGCCGTAAGACGCGATACAGGAAATGGTGAAGTAGACGACGGCCGCAAACAGATACATCTCGACCAGACGGCCATCGCGCTGTGCGACCTTGCTGGCAGCGCCGAGGAAGTCCGTAATCGACAGCACGTAGACCAGCGAGGTGTCCTGGAACAGCACGATGGTCTGCGTGATCAGGACCGGCAGCATGTTGCGGAAGGCTTGCGGCAGCACGACGTAGCGCATGGTCTGCGCGTAGGTCAGACCGAGCGCGCTGGCGGCGGCCGGCTGACCGCGCGAAATCGACTGGATGCCGGCGCGCATGATCTCGGAGAAGTAGGCGGCCTCGAACATGATGAAGGTGATGAGCGAGGACGCGAACGCGCCGACGCTGATCGGCCGCGCGGCGCCGGTCAGCCACTGTCCGATATAGGGAACCAGGAAGTAGAACCAGAAGATCACCAGCACCAGCGGCAGCGAGCGCATGAAGTCGACATAGAGGCCGGCAATTTGCCCAAGCACTTTGAAACCGGAGAGCCGCATCAGGGCGATCGCCGTGCCGAAGACCAGGCCGCCGAGGGTGGACAGCGCCGTCAGCATCACCGTGAAGCTCATGCCCTCGTAGAACAGATAGGGCAGCGCGCGGATGATGACGTCGAAGTCGAAATTGCTGAACATGGCGCTACTTCCCCGTGATGTAGCCGGGGATCGCGACGTAGCGCTCGAGGAAGCGCATCGCGGTCACGACAACGGCGTTGACGAGGAGATAGAGCAGTGTCGCGGCGGTGAAGGCCTCGAACACCTGGAACGAGAATTCCTGCATCGAGCGCGCCTCTCCGGTCAGCTCGAGCAAGCCGATGGTGATGGCGACCGCGGTGTTCTTGATGGTGTTGAGGAACTCGGAGGTCAGCGGCGGCAGGATGATGCGAAACGCCATCGGCAGCAGCACGTAGCGATAGCCCTGCACCGTCGTCAGCCCTAACGCGGTCGCCGCCATTCTCTGCCCCCTCGGCAGCGACGTAATTCCCGCCTGCAATTGCACGGCAACGCGGGCCGACATGAACAGGCCGATACCGATCGCAGCGGTCCAGAACGGCGCATTCGGCAATTGCTTCAGCCACAGGCCAGCTGATTTCGGCAGCAGTTCCGGGAGCACGAAGAACCACAGGAACAGCTGCACCAGGAGCGGCATGTTGCGGAAGAATTCGACGTAGGCGAAGCCGAACCAGTTGGCGCCTTTCGACGGCAACGTGCGCATCACACCGACGACCGATCCGGTGATCAGAGCGATGATCCAGGCCAGCACTCCGGTTTCGAGGGTCAGCGCCAGGCCCGACAGCAAGAGGTCGAGGTAGGTGCCGGTCCCCATCGGGTTCGGCTGGAAAAAGATTCCCCAGTTCCAATGGTAGTTCACGTGTCCCCCGCGCGAACGCGCCAGTCAGAGATGTCCCGCCGCTTATGCAAATGTCCGGCCACTCTGGTGTCAAGAGTGGCCGGACATGATCCCGATCGAAAGATCGAGGTTTTATCTTACTTGTAGTCGTCCGGGTTCGGCGAGTCCGAAGGCTTGGCGAACTCGTGCTTCAGCTCTTCCGACATCGGCGTGTTGAGGTTGAGGCCCTTCGGCGGGATCTTCTGCATGAACCACTTGTCGTAGATCTTCTCGCCTTCACCGGAGGTGTAGAGCGCGGCGGTTGCAGCATCGACCACCTTCTTGAAGGCGACGTCGTCCTTGCGCAGCATGATGCCGTAGGGCTCCGGCTTGGAGAACGCGTCCTTGGAGATGACGTAATCAGACGGATTCTTTGAGCCGGCGACGAGGCTGGCGAGCAGGATGTCGTCCATCACGAAGGCGACGGCGCGGTCGGTCTCGACCATCAGGAAGGCTTCGGCGTGATCCTTGGCCGGGATGATGTTGGCGCCAAGCTTCTTCTCGACGTTGGCTTCGGTGAGCTGCTTGATGTTGGTGGTGCCGGCAGTGGAGACCACCGTCTTGCCCTTGAGGTCGTCGATCGACTTCAACCCGCTCGACTTCTTGAAGACGTAGCGGCTGGCGGTCAGGAAGTGGGTATTGGTGAACCACACCTGCTTCTGACGCTCGGCATTGTTGGTGGTCGAGCCGCATTCGAGGTCGATGGTGCCATTGGCCATCAGCGGGATACGGGTCGCGGAGGTGACGGGATTGAGCTTCACCTCGAGCTTGTCGAGCTTGAGCTCCTTCTTCACGGCGTCGACGATCTTGTAGCAGATGTCCATCGCGAACCCGACGGGCTTCTGGTTGTCGTCGAGATAGGAGAACGGGATCGAGGAGTCGCGGAAGCCCAAGGTGATGGCGCCGGTGTCCTTGATGTTCTTCAGCGTGCCGGTCAGCTCCTCGGCCCCAGCCTGGCTGACAGCGAAGGTCGCGGCGAGCGCGAGCCCGATGCTACGGAGGTATTTCACTTTTTGTCCCCTTTCAGGATGATGCGGCCGGATGCAAGCACAAATCGGCCCGGATTAGAATGTGACTTTCGGCTGGATCGAAGGCTCAGGTTAACGGGCCGAGGTCAGTGGCTTCTGCAATTCCCCGAGATCCCAGAACAGCCCCGCCATGACGGTCAAGGCCTCTTCGGTCAATGGCAGCAGGATGTGCTCATTGGGCGCATGCTGCGAGCAGCCGGGATAGGAGTGCGGGACCCAGAGCGTCGGCAGGCCGAGAATCTCGGAAAACACGTCATTCGGCAGCGAGCCGCCGAAATTTGGCAGCACGGCCGGCGCCTTGCCGGTGGTTTCCCGCACTGAATCGGCCGCCCATTTGATCCAGGGGCTGTCGAAATCGGTACGCGAGGCGGCAAAGCTCTGGGCTGCCCGCACCTCGACCATCGGAAAGCCTTTCGCAACCAGATGGGCCCTGATCGCGTCGATCAGGCCATCGACCTTGGTGCCGACCACGAAACGCAGTTGCAGCACGGCGTTGGCGTGGCCCGGAATGGCATTGGCGGGCTTTTCGATATTGCCCGACGACATCGCCAGGACTTCCAGCGTGTTCCAGGCATAGAGCCGCTCGGCCGGCGACAGACCGTCCTCGCCCCAAACCTCGGCCAGCGCGGGCTCGTCCGCACTCGGGACCACCTGCACGTCGGCGAGATAGCTGCGGATCTGGTTGGTGAGCCGCGGCGGCTTCAGCGCCTCGAGCTGAAGCCGGCCATGCCCGTCGACCAGCGTTGAGATCGCATTGACCAGGATGGTCGCGGGGTTGGCGAGCACGCCGCCCCAATTGCCGGAATGGTGTCCGCCGTCGCGCAGATTCACATCGAGATGAATGCGGATGCCGCCACGGCAGCCCAGGAACAAGGTCGGCCGATCCGCCGACAGCCGCGGCCCGTCGGAAGCCATGAACAGGTCAGCCTTGAGCGCGTCACGGTTGAGGTCGCAGACCTTGCCGAGGTCAGGCGAGCCGATCTCCTCGCCCATCTCGACGATGAACTTGGCGTTGAAGCCGAGCTTGCCGCCGCGGGTTTCGCGCACGGCCCGGAGCGCGGCCATGTTGACGCTGTGCTGGCCCTTGTTGTCGGCGGTGCCGCGACCATAGAGGCGAATGCCCGCCGCCGTCGTGCGCCAGGGATCGCGGCCGTCGCGCCACTCTCCTTCCATGCCGTCGACGACATCGCCATGGCCGTAAATCAAGACGGTCGGAGCCGAGACGCTCTCGTGATGTTCGGCGAACAGGAACGGCGCCTTGCCGCTGGGGGATTCGACCAGCCGGCTCGTGAAGTCGAGCGCCGCGAAGGAGGGCATCATCTCCTGTTCCAGATAGGCCCGCAGCTCGGCGCCGCGCGCCGGATTCTGGCTCTCGGTCTTGTAGGCGACGCGGCGGTCGAGTTCAGCGAGGAAGGCGCCGGATTTGAAGTCGTCCCGGGCGCGGGCGATGGCGTCGGCTCTGGTCATTGCTTTCGTTTTCAAGGTTTCAAGATCGGAGAGCGTAGCTGGCTACGCCGATCCTCGAAAGTGGCGGGGCTTGGATCGTTCTTGGGATTTCGTAATTGCTCTCTTGAGATCGACTTGCCAAGGGCAGGAGACCGCTGATTTTGACTTGCCAAGCGTCAGCCTTTCTCCTTTGGCCCTTGCTATGGGCCAGTTATATGCAAGAACGTCGCCAAGTTGGGGCGCACGTCTATCATTCGAAGAGCGCTCGGTACAGGGCGCCAGGGGACCAGCATGGCCAAACAGATCAGGCTCAACGCATTTGCGATGAACTGCGTCGCACACCAGTCACCGGGCTTGTGGACCCATCCGCGCGATCGCACTGCCGAATATAACCGCCTGCCCTACTGGATCGATCTCGCCAAGACGCTGGAACGCGGCCGTTTTGACGGACTGTTCCTGGCCGACGTGCTCGGGGTCTACGACGTCTATGGCAACAGCCCTGACGCAGCCTTGCGCAATGCAGCACAGACGCCGTCGAACGAGCCGCTCCTATTGCTCTCGGCGATGGCCGCGGTGACGAAAAATCTCGGCTTCGGCGTCACCAGCAACCTCTCGTTCGAACCGCCCTACCCGTTCGCACGGCGAATGTCGACGCTCGATCATCTCACCGAGGGACGGATCGGCTGGAACGTCGTCACCGGTTATCTCGACAGCGCCGCGCGCGGTGCGGGCAAGGACAAACAGATCGGACACGACGACCGCTACGACATCGCCGATGAATATATGGAGGTGGTCTACAAGCTCTGGGAGGGAAGCTGGGAGGACGACGCCGTGCTGCGCGATCGCAAGCGCGGCATCTTCACCGACCCCAGCAAGGTTCATCGCATCAATCATGAGAGCGCGAACTACCGCATCAACAACACCATTCATCTCAGCGAGCCGTCGCCGCAGCGCACGCCCGTGCTGTACCAGGCCGGCACCTCGCCGCGCGGCCGGCAGTTCGCCGCAAAGCACGCCGAATGCGTGTTCATGTCGGGACCATCGGCCAAGATCATCGCGCCGCGCGTCGCCGCGATCCGCCAGGAGGCCGCCGCCCTCGGCCGCAACCCGGCCGAGATCCTGATGTTCAACATGATGACGATTATCCTCGGCAACACCGAAGCTGAAGCGGCGGCGAAATATGCCGACTACCGCTCGCACATCAATCCGGAAGGCGCGCTCGCCTTGATGTCGGGATGGACGGGCATCGATTTCTCCGGCTACGAGCTCGACCAGCAGGTCCGCCACGTCCAGAACGATGCGGGCCGCAGCGCACTCGACAACGTCACCCGCGGTGATCCCGATCGGGTCTGGACCGTGCGCGACGTCATCGAACATGTCGGCATCGGCGGCGCCGGCCCTGTCGTGGCCGGCACGCCTGAAAGCGTCGCGGACAAGATCGAGGATTGGTTCGAGAAGACCGATGTCGACGGCCTCAACGTCGCGTTTGCGATCTCGCCCGGCGATTTTGAGGATATTGCCGACATGCTGGTGCCGGAGCTGACCAAGCGCGGACGGTACAAGAGCGAATATGCGAACGGCACGCTGCGCGAGAAGCTGTTCGGCGACGGACGCGCGAGGCTCGATGCGCCGCATCCGGCGGCGGGGTATCGGGTGGGACGGAAGGGATAGAAGGAAGGTCGCGCCACATACTCGCTGTCATGCCCCGGCTTGACCCGGCTTGACCGGGGCATCCGGTACGCCGCGGCTTCGCAGTAGATAACAGCTGCCTCTGGAATACTGGATCGCCCGGTCGAAGCCGGGCGATGACACTGAATATGTGGAGGTTCGGTCGCGTCTCAAACCCTCCCGTCCACCATCACCTCGATCAGCTTCGTGCCCGGCCGATTGAAGGCCGACGTCAGCGTCGCCTTCAGCTCGCGCGGATCGCTGATCTTGATCGCCTCACATCCCAGCGCCTTCGCAACGCCGGCAAAATCCACCGGCGGATCGACGAAATCCATGCCGACATAATTGTCGTCGCCATGGAAGGCGAGCAGCCGCTGCTTGATGATGCGGTAGCCGCCGTTGTTGGCGATGACGACGTTGAGCGGCAGCTTGTGATGCGCAGCCGTCCACAGCGACTGGATCGAATACATCGCGCTGCCATCACCTGAGAAGCAGACGACGGGCCGATCCGGATTGGCAATGCTGGCACCAACGGACGCGGGCAAGCCCCAGCCGATGCCGCCGGAGGCAAGGCCGTGATAGCCGTAGCGGTCGCGATGCGGACGCAGCGCCGTGACCTGGCGACTGGAGGTGAGGCCTTCATCGACCAGGATCGCATGATCGGGCATGGCCCCGACCATTTGCAGGACCAAATAATCCGGATCGACCGGCGTGCGGCCCGCGCTCTTGCCGATCTGCTCGACCAACGCGATGCGACGCGCGGTCCAGTTCTTCGGCGCCAGCTCGGCAAGACGCTGCCTCGCCCGATCGGTGAGTGTCGGGCCGCCCATCTCCTTGAGCACCGGAATTAGCGCACGCAGCGTTTCCTTCACGTCGGCCTTGAGCGCGATCTCGGCGCCGTAGTTCTTGGCGATCTCCCAATCGACGAGACCGATTTGCACGATGCCGAGTCCGTCAGGCAGCGCATCGACCTCGCTATGGACCGACATCCGCAGGGGATCGCCGCCCAGCGCAATCAGGAGGTCGTAAGGCGCGAGGGTGTCGCGCGCGACCTTCTGCACGCGCGCGAGCGAGCCCATGAAGCACGGATTTTCCGATAAAAAGTGCGCGCCATAGGGCGTCGAGGATTGGTAGGCGGCGGCACCGAGCAATTCTGCGAGTATGGCCGCCTCCTTCAGCGCGTCGCTCTTGACCACCTCGTCCATGGTGACGATGACGGGCCGTTCGGCCTTGAGCAGACGCGCGGCGAACGCCCTGAGCGCCTCATCCGACGGCCTTGCGCGCGCATCGATGCGGGTGGAGCGGCCGAGATCGATGCCGGCTTCGCTGTTGAGGATGTCACCCGGCAGCGAGATGAACACCGGCCCGGTCGGCGGCGTGGTCGCGACCTTGGCAGCGCGGCGGACGATACGCGGCAAATCCTCCAGCCGCGTGACTTCGACTGCCCATTTCACCAGCGGCTCGGCCATGCGCACCAAGGGGCCATAGAGCACCGGCTCCATCAACCCATGACCCTGCTCTTGCTGGCCAGCGGTGAGAATCATCGGCGTGCCCGTGAACCGGGCGTTGTAGAGCGAGCCCATCGCGTTGCCGAGGCCGGGGGCGACATGGACGTTGCAGGCGACGAGCTTTCCAGAGGCGCGGCTGTAACCGTCGGCGATGGCCACCACCAGGCTCTCCTGCATCGCCATCACATAGGTCAGATCAGGATGGTCCTTCAGCGCATGCATGATCGGCAGCTCGGTGGTGCCGGGATTGCCGAACAGATGCGTGATGCCCTCGTCCTTGAGCAGCGCAAGAAAGGCGGAGCGGCCGGTGATCTTGTTCTTCATGTTTCCTCCAGGGGCGCGGACGTTGCCGCAAGGACGGCACATGATGGCCGGAATTTTGGGAAGCGCGCAAGGAAGCCCGGTCATGGCTGCGTTGCGCGGGGGCGGCGCTACGTCTCCTCCCGCCCCAGCTCGAACGGGTCCTCGCCGCCCGCACGCTTCTTCTTTGTCGAGCGCTGCCAGACCACGCCGGGAAAACCCTTCAGCGGCACCAGGGGCTCGCCGGTATAGGCCCATTCCTGGAGCTCCTCGATCGCGATGTGATAGAGCGGCTGGCGGCCGGTACGCTCCTTGAAGAGCGCGCGGGGGATGTTGACCATGTGGGGCCCGCGTGGCCGCTCATAGGCGATCGGCGTGCCGCAATGCGAGCAGAAGCTGCGCGCCGTCTTGGTCGCCTTGTCCTCGTAGCGGGTCAGCGCGGTCTTGCCCGAAATGATGCGAAAGCGCTTCTTCCAGCTGCCGACATAGGTCGCGTAAGCCGCGCCATGGGCACGGCGGCTGGCGGCGGAATGATCGTGCCAGGCCCAGCGGGCGGGAACGTCGATCTCGAAGGTGACCTTGCCGCAGAGGCATTGGCCGGTGGCGATCCCTGCGGCGGCTGCGGATTTGGCCATAAAGTTCTCTCCGTCGTCATTGCGAGCGCAGCAAGCTCGTCATTCCGGGGCGATGCGAAGCATCGAGCCCGGAATCCATCCCACCTCCAGGTATGCGGCTAGATGGATTCCGGGCTCGCGACTTCGTCGCGCCCCGGAATGACGGAGAGAGCTACGCCGGCGTCAGTTCGTCATAAACAGGATAATCCGTATACCCCTTCTCCTCGCCGCCGTAGAAGGTCGCGCGGTTGTAGGGCGTGATCGGGTAGCCATGCTCGAGGCGCCGCGGCAAATCGGGATTTGAAATGAAGATGCGGCCGAAGGCGACGAGGTCGGCGTGGCCCTCGACAATCGCCGCATTTGCCGTCTCGCCGGTGAAGCCGCCGGCGGTCATCAGCACGCCACTGTAATACGGGCGGAACAGCACCATGGCCGAGGGCACATTCTCCCAGTGGACATCGGCACGGCCGGCGCCGCTGGAGCGCGGTTCGATCAGGTGCAAATAGGCAAGACCGAGCTTGTCGAGCGCCTTCACCACGTGGGTGTAGAGCGGCATCGGATCGGGCTCGACCGAATCATTGGCGATGCCGTGCGGCGACAACCGCACGCCGACACGGTTCGCGCCCCAGACGTCGATTGCGGCCTGGGTCACTTCAAGCAGCAGGCGCATCCGGTTCTCGATCGAGCCGCCATATTGATCGGTGCGCTGGTTGCTGCGCGACTGCAGGAATTGCTCGAGCAGATAGCCGTTGGCGCCGTGGATCTCGACACCGTCGAAGCCGGCGGCGAGCGCGTTCTTCGCGGCCTGTCTGAAGGCCTCGACGATTCCCTTGACCTCGCCGGTCTCCAGTGCGCGCGGCGTCTCGTACTCGGCGAGCTTGCCGTCCGCCGTCATCGCCTTCATGCCGTCGGCCCTGATCGGGATCGCCGATGCCGAGACCGGCAGAGCCCCGCCGTGGAAGGAGGAATGCGAGACGCGGCCGACATGCCAGAGCTGGAGGAAGATGATGCCGCCCTTGGCGTGCACGGCATCGACCACCTTGCGCCAGCCGGAAATCTGAGCCTCCGAATAGATGCCGGGCGTTGCGGGGTTGCCGCGGCCCTGCGAAAGCACCGGCGAAGCTTCGGCAATGATCAGGCCGCCTTTGGTCGCGCGCTGACCATAATATTCGGCATTGAGCGGGCGCGGAGCGAAGCTATCGCGCTCGGCGCGCATGCGCGTCAGCGGCGCCATCGCGACGCGATGCGCGAGCTTGTACGGACCGAGTTGCAACGGTCGAAACAACGCCGGAAATTTCATGTGGGCCCCGAAATGACGGTGGAAGGATGGCAAGCATATAGCGCGGGGCGACACCCGGAAAAGGTGCCGCCCCTCGCAAAGGCAGATATTCTCTCCCGTGGAATGCAGCGAGAGAACTGGTCTTACGCCGTCTTGATCCAGACGGCCTTCACGTTGAGATATTCCTCGACGTGCTGCTTGCCCGACTCGCGGCCGTAGCCGCTCATCTTGTAGCCGCCGAACGGCACGGCCGGATCCATGGCCTGGTAGCAATTCACCCACACCGAGCCGGCGCGCAGGCGCTTTGCAACCGCATGGGCCTTGGTGACGTCACGCGTCCACAGGCCCGAGCCGAGGCCGAAGGTGGTGTTGTTGGCACGCTTGACCAGCTCGTCCATGTCCTTGAACGCGATGGCGGAGATGACCGGGCCAAAAATTTCCTCCTGCGCGATGCGCATGTTGTCCTGCACGCCCGCGAATACCGTCGGCGAGACGAAGAAGCCCTTCGACAGCGCGCCTTCGGTGACGCGGCCGCCGCCGGCGAGCGCACGCGCGCCCTCCTTCTGGCCGATGTCGAGATAGCCGGTGACGCGATCGAGCTGTTGCTCCGAGACGAGCGGACCGATCTGGACGTTGGGATCGAGGCCGTTGCCGACCTGCAGCTTCTTGCCGAACTCGGCGACGCGGCCGACGAATTCCTCATAGATCGCCTGCTCAACGAACAGCCGCGTGCCCGCGCTGCAGATCTGCCCGGAATTGGCGAACACTGCCATCGCCGCGCCCGGCACGGCCGCATCGAGATCGGCGTCCGCGAACACGATGTCCGGCGACTTGCCGCCGAGCTCGAGCGAGACGCGCTTGAGGTTGCCGGCCGACGCCCGGATGATCGACTGGCCCGTGACATGTGAGCCGGTGAAGGCGACCTTGTCGACGTCATGATGCGAGGCCAGCGCCGCGCCCGCGGTCTCGCCATAGCCGGGCACGACGTTGATGACGCCCGGCGGAATGCCGGCTTCCATCGCCAACTCGGCGATACGCAGCGAAGTCAACGGCGCTTCTTCCGCCGGTTTGAGCACCACCGTGCAGCCGGTCGCGATCGCAGGCCCAATCTTCCAGATCGTCGCGGTCAGCGGGCCATTCCAGGGGATGATGGCGCCGACCACACCGATCGGCTCTTTCAGCGTGTAGGAGAAGATCTCGCCGGGTAGCGAATTCTCGATGGTCTCGCCGTGGATCGCGGTGGTCTGACCGGCGTAATAGCGCAGCATGCCGACGGCACGCAGGCGATAGGCACGGGTGCGGCTGAGCGGCGCGCCCATGTCGAGCGTGTCGAGCTGCGACAATTCGTCGAAATTCTTCTCCACGAGATCGGCGAGCTTCAGGAGCAGGTTCTGCCGCTCGAACGGCTTGACCTTGCTCCAGGGTCCTTCGAAAGCGCGGCGGGCGGCGGCGACGGCACGGTCGATATCTTCCTTGTCGCCTTCGGCCACTGTTGCGAGCAGCTCGCCGGTGGCGGGGTTGTGGGTCTCGAAGCGCTTTCCGGAAGCAGCATCGACCCACTTCCCGTCGATCAGCATCTGCTTGTAGGACCCGTTGGCGAACGGATGGCGCGTGATCGGAATAGCCTGCGACACAGCCATGGCTGCACTCCCTGGGTATGTGATTGATTGAGCTCGATCTGGCTGGGATGGTTAGGTCGAGCAGAATACAGCGGGGCCGAAAAGGCGTAAAGTCGGCGTGGAACGAAGCCCTGCCATGCCGACTTGGGCGGGGTCGCGTGCGCGCCGTGTGCTAGCTCGAAGAAAAGCAAGTTCCGGAGAACAGCCATGCCGCATCCTGTCATCGCCAAAGGCAATGTCGCCGTGATCACCGGCGGCGCATCCGGCATCGGTCTTGCCGCGGCCACAGCGTTCGCGCGCGCCGGGATGAAGGTGTGCATCGTCGATGTCGACGAGAACAGGCTGGCGGAGGCCGCAACAAAACTGTCATCGATTGCGGGCGCAGCGAATGTGATGACGTCCGCGGCCGACGTCAGCCGAATCGAAAGCGTGATGGAACTGGAACGCGCCGTCGGCGCGCGTTTCGGCGGCACCGACCTGCTGATGAACAACGCCGGCATCCAGCCGGGCAGCACGCTGTTCGGCGAGCCTGATAATTGGCAGCGCATCATCGGCGTCAACATGTGGGGCATCATCAACGGCGCGCGTATCTTCGCGCCCAATATGATCGCACGCGGCAAAGCCGGCCTGATCATCAACACCGGCTCGAAGCAGGGTATCACCACCCCGCCCGGCGATCCCGCCTACAACGTCTCCAAGGCCGGCGTGAAGGCGTTTACGGAAGCGCTCCAGCACGAGTTGCGCAACACCAGGGACTGCCACATCACCGCGCACCTGCTGATCCCGGGCTTCGTGTTCACGGGCCTCACGGCGAAGGGCCGCACCGAAAAGCCCGCCGGCGCGTGGACGCCGGAACAGACTGTCGATTTCATGCTGGCGCGGCTCGAGGCCGGCGACTTCTACATTCTCTGCCCGGACAATGACGTGCCGCGCCCGCTCGACGAGAAGCGCATGCTCTGGGCCACCGGCGACATCGTCGAGAACCGTCCGCCGCTGTCGCGCTGGCATCCGGACTATGCGGACGCGTTCAAGAAGTTTGCGGAAGGAGGCTAGGCGACACGCCTACAGCGTCTCCTGCTTGTGCCCGCAATTCTTGCAGGCGAACTTGACGCGGCTCTGGCCTTTTTCCGCCTGAACCCGGTTTGGCGCGCCGCACTTGCCGCAGACCGCCTCGATCCGGGTGGTGCCCTGCTTCACGACGATGGTCTTCTTTTCCAAGGATTCGCGGATCAGGCGCTCGGCCTCTTCTCGCAGGGATTGTTTCGACAAAGCTCGTCTCCGCCTCTGGAAAGCGCGAGAGCCATATCGCACTTGTATTGGAATCTCAATGCGTGATCCGTCATCCCGAGATGGTCCGAAGGACCAGACCCGGAAAGACGAGATTCCGATGCTTCGCATCGTCCGGGAATGACAGCAGGTGTGACTTCAAACCTCCACAATCACATAGGAGTCTTCGACATGTACCGGAAACGTCTCGGCAACATACGGGCCCTTCTGGAGCTCGTCGCCGCGTTCCACCGCGACAGGATATGACCTGACCTTGACGCGTTTCGGATCGAACCAGGATTGACCGTTGCGCATGTCGAACTCCCAGCCGTGCCAGGGACAGCGCAGCATCTCGCCGACGCGCGAACGCTCGTAGACGCCGGGCTCCGGCGAGGTCAGCCGCGCCACGCAGGCCGCTTTCTCCAGCGGCGCGCCTTCATGCGGGCAGCGGTTCAGCAGCGCAAAGAACTCGCCATTGACGTGGAACACGACGATGTCGCGACCCGCGACCTCGACGACCTTGTTGCCGCCGGGCGGGATCTCTGACGTGGACGCGACGATGTGGCGGGCCATGTTGGTCAGAACTTGTAGACCGCGCGGGCATTGGTGCTGAAGATCTTCTTCTGCTCGACTTCCGTCAGCGGCGTCTTGAAGGCGAAGCGCGGATCGTCAAAGTCCCAGTGCGGATAGTCCGACGAGAACAGCAGTCGGTCGATGCCGACCCATTCGATCAGCGCGCGCAGATGCCGCGCCTCGTCCGGCTCGTCGATCGGCTGGGTCGTGAACCAGAAATGCTCGCGGACATATTCCGACGGTTTGCGCCTGAGATGGGGCACTTCGCTGCGAAAGCGCTCGAAATGCTGGTCCATGCGCCATACCGCCGACGGGATCCAGCCGAAGCCGCCCTCGATGAAGACGATCTTCAACTTGGGGAAGCGCTCCGGCACGCCCTCGATCACGAGGCTGGCAAGCTGCGCCGCGATAGTGTGGGCATTGGACTGGTGCTCCTCGACATAGTAGGACGGCCAGCCGCCGCCGGTCGGTGGATGTCCACCATAGCCACCGACATGAATGCCGAGCGGCAGGTCGAGCGCCTGCGCGCGCTCGTAGATTGGCCAGTAGCGGCGGCGCCCGAGCGGCTCGTTGGCGCGCGGCGAGACGTTGATCTGGATGTATTCGCCGATTTTTGCGCACCGCTCGATCTCGGCGATGGCGAGATCCACCCCATCCTGTCCGATCAGAATCGAGGCCTTCAGGCGCGGATCCCGGTGCGACCAGAACGCCAGCTGCCAGTCGTTAATGGCGCGCTGGATCGCGGCGCCGAACTCCAGATTCTGCTGCGAGAAGATGAAGAGGTCGAGCACCTGCAGGATGCCGAACTCGACGTCGAGCGGATCGAGATGCTGCTGCTGCATGAAGGTGAGATCGGAGCCCGGCGGCCCGCCCGTCGGCGGCCAGGCATCGCGCCGGGCGATCAGCGGCGAAGAGCGCGGATAGGGCGTCGTGAACAGATAGGGCGTGCGCAGATGGCTGCCATATTCCTTCAGGTGCTGCTGCCAGCGCTTCGGCAGGAACCCGTTGAGATCGTCGGTCGATCTCAGGCTCGGATGCACGTCGCAATCGACGATCCGCAGCCGTGATGCCGCGGGCCTCTCGTCGTCGCGCAGCGGACGGTCGATGACTTCACTCATGCGAACCTCCTAAAAACCTCTTGTGGCAGTCGCTTCACCTCTCCCCGTCGGGGAGAGGTCGGCGCGAAGCGCCGGGTGAGGGGGCGCGGCAATCCCGGTAGAGCGAAACCCCTCACCCGGATCGCATCTTTCGATGCGATCCGACCTCTCCCTGCGGGAGAGGTGTGGCAGCTGTAATCCCGGCTCGAAATTCAACATGGTTCACGCATTCAATTTAAGCCGCGGAAACGTTTCCAGCGGATTGTCGACGCACATCTTGCTGATGATGCTCTTCGGCAGATGCGGCGGGATCGGATCATCGCCGTCGAACTGCCAGTGCGGATAGTCGGATGCGAACAGGAACATCTTGTCCGAGCCGATCTGGTCGATGATCTCCGCGACGCTTTTTGCGTCCGCAGGTGCGTCGAACGGCTGCATGGTCACGCGGAAATTGTCACGGATGATCGATGCCGGCTCACGCTCGACCCAGGGCACCTCGACGCGGACACCGCGCCAGGTCTTGTTGGCGCGCCACATGAAGGCCGGCAGCCAGCTCACGCCCGACTCCATCAGCACGACCTTGAGGTCCGGAAACTTGCCGAACACGCCCTCGTAGATCAGGCTCAGGATCTGCGCCTGAAACGCCTGCGCTTCGACGAAATAATATTCGTAACGGTGCGACGGCCAGCCCGCCGAACTCGGCGCCTGCCGATATTGCGAGCCGGCATGGATCGCGAGCGGCAGCTTGTATTTCTCCGCGAGCTGATAGACCGGCCAGTAATGCCGGCGGCCGAGCAGCGTCTCGCCCTGCGCCAGCACCAGGATGGAGACGAACCTGTTGTCCCCGGCACGGCGCTCGATCTCATCGATCGCCAAATCAGGCGCCTGCATCGGCACCACGATGGAGGCGCGCAAACGCGGATCACGCGACAGCCATTCGGCGGCGATCCAGTCGTTGATCGCCTTGCAGAAGTCGGCGGCCATGTAGGGATCGAACACGGCCTGGGCGCCGTAGAGCACGTTGAGGATGGCGTGGCTGGCGCCGAGCTGGTCGAACGCCCCCTTCTGCACCATGGCGAGATCGGAGCCTGGCTTGGCGCCGTTCGTCGGACGCCAGTCGGCGCGGCCAGTCAGCGGCATGCTTGGCGGATAGGAGGTGAGATCGAGACCGTCGATGGCGCGGCTCAGCACCTGCTCTTTCCAGTGATCGCTAAGATAAGGCAGCAGCGTCGTGCGCGTGCCACCAACAGCCGGGTGGATGTCGCAGTCGATCCGCGTCACCGCCATGGATGCTTCCTCGCCAAGGCTCTGTCGGCCCGTCTTTGTTGGCGACGTTCATTGCGTCGCGAACGCAGACTGCGCCGCCCGGTGCTGGCGCGCAAGAGCGCGGATACGTGCGATCCGTCATGGCTCGGTTGCATTTCGCAGGCGCGATATGAGATCAGGCCGTCATCGCGCGAAGCTCGGCATCGTCCGTCGCAAGATACGCTACGCCAGCGCGATCGCGATGTTGGCGGCGGGATCAGAAGGGTTCTCGCGCAGCGCGCGGGCGGCGCAACTGCCGAGCAGGAGTTGACTAAAATTTCGCCTGTCGCATCGTGACCGGCGCGCTTAGCTTAGTACGTTCCGTCCTTTCCCCCTCCTCCGGAGTTCCCATGTCCCTCCTCATCCGTGGCGGCACCGTCGTCAATCATGATCATTCGCGCCGTGCGGACGTGCTGATCGAGGGCGGCAGCATCGTCGCGATCGGCGCATCGATCGCAGCACCCACCGGCGCGGAGATCATCGATGCCGGCGGCGCCTATGTCATTCCGGGGGGCATCGATCCGCACACCCATCTCGAAATGCCCTTCATGGGCACCGTCACCGCCGACGACTTCGAATCCGGCACCAAGGCGGCCCTGACCGGCGGCACCACCATGGTGGTGGATTTCTGCCTGCCCGACCCCGGCCAGTCGATGCTCGCGGCCTATCAGGAGTGGCGGCACAAGTCCGAGAAGGCAGCCGCCGACTACGGCTTCCATATGGCGGTGACGTCGTGGTCGAAGCAGATCTATGACGAGATGGAGACCGTGGTCAAAACCTACGGCATCAACACCTTCAAGCATTTCATGGCGTACAAGGGCGCTCTGATGGTGAATGACGACGAGCTCTACAACTCGTTCGCGCGCTGCGCCCATCTCGGCGCCATGCCGGTGGTGCACGCGGAGAACGGCGACGTCGTTGCGTTGATGCAGGAGGCGCTGATCGCGCGCGGCGTCACCGGCCCCGAGGGCCACGCCTATTCACGGCCACCGGAAGTCGAGGGGGAAGCCACCAACCGTGCCATCATGATCGCCGATTTGACCGGCACGCCGGTCTATATCGTTCACACCAGCTGCCGCGAAGCACATGAGGCGATCGCGCGCGCACGCGCCGCGGGCAAGCGCGTCTATGGCGAGCCGCTGATCCAGCATCTCTTGCTCGATGAACGCGAATATCAGAACAAGGATTGGGATCATTCCGCGCAGCGGGTGATGTCGCCGCCGTTCCGCGACAAGTCGCACCAGGACAGCCTATGGGCCGGCCTGCAGTCCGGCTCGCTGCAAGTGGTCGCGACCGACCACTGCGCCTTCACCACCGAGCAGAAGCGCTTTGGCCGCGGCGACTTCAGGAAGATCCCGAACGGCACTGGCGGCCTCGAAGATCGCCTGGCGCTGCTGTGGACCGCCGGCGTCGCGACGGGGCGGCTGACCAAGGAAGAATTCGTTGCGGTAACCTCGGCGAACATCGCCCGCATCCTCAACATCTATCCGCGCAAGGGCGCGGTCGCCGTGGGTTCGGATGCCGATATCGTGGTGTGGGATCCGAAGGCGACCAAGACCATCAGCGCGAAGCGGCAGATGAGCCGGATTGACTATAATGTGTTCGAAGGTTTTGCCTGCACCGGCGGGCCTGCTGCGACAATCTCGCGCGGTCGCATCGTGTGGAAGGATGGCGATCTGCGCGCCGAGGCGGGCGATGGGCACTATGTCGAGCGACCGGCTTTCTCGCCGGTGCACGTCGCCAATTCGACGTGGAAGGAGCTGACCGCCCCGCGGGCCGTAAGCCGCGGAGCAGTGACGCCGTAGCGATCAGGCCGCCTTGGTCGCTCGCAATCGGTCGAGCACCCGCAACAACGACCTCGCTCTTGACGTCGCTCAGGTCATCGGCCGCGTGCGCACTGATACCGATCATTTCAGCGCCAAGCTCAACACGTCGGTCAGGGAATTGGAAGCGACCGACTGGCTGCCATTCCGCCAAGTTAGGCGCTGATCGTGCTGTCGCATCCAGGATCTTTGACGCGTTCTTCACGACCAGGGCGGGACCGGCATGGGCCTCGCCATCGCGCGCGCGGTGATGGCGAGCCATGGCGGGTCGATCGGGCTCAAGCCCTCTGACGAGGGCGTAGCCTTCGAGCTCCAATTCCCTGCCGCCTAGATCGCGAACACCCAGGCGGCGACGATGGTGCCGATGGTGACCAGACCCGCGATGGTCCAGCCGGCGGCATATTCCAGTTCAGGATGACCGGTCGCCCGCATGATCTCTACCGGATCGGCGGAATGCTTCTCTGCCATGACAGCCTCGCACATCACTCTCCGCGTCATAGATAAGTCGCACCAGACGCCATCAGGTTCCATCACGGAAATGCGAGGGATGACGCAACTTGGCTTGTTCAGCGAACCGCAGGCGGGGCCGGCGGGCCTGCGCTATACGGACAATTTTGTCGACGCCGCCGCCGAGCAGGAGCTGATCGGCCGCATCGCAGCATTGCCGCTCCAGCGCTTTCAGTTCGGCGCGTTCGAGGGCAACCGCCGGGTGGCGTGGTTCGGCTATCAATACGATTATTCGCAGCAGCGGCTGACCGAGGCCGAGCCGATCCCGGACTGGGTGCGGCCGGTCGCGCGTCGGGCCGAGACATGGGCGGGGTTCGCCGAGGGGAGCGTGCGGCAGGTGCTGTGCACCGAGTATGATGTCGGCGTCGGCATCGGCTGGCACCGCGACAAGCCGCACTTCAAGGAGATCCTCGGACTGTCGCTGGGCTCTCCCTGCAAATTCCGCTTCCGCCGTCGACGCGGCGACAAATGGGAGCGCTACACGCTCGAGGCGCTACCGCGCTCGCTCTACATGATGGAGGGCGAGGCGCGCGCGCAATGGGAGCACAGCATCCCGCCGGTCGAGGCGCACCGCTACTCCATCACGTTCCGGACGATGAAGCAGGGCTGACGGACCAAAAACGCGAAAACAACCCCATGCACAGTAGAACGCTCTCCCGGGACGAGGGACGGCCGCACGTGACAACTGTCTGATCCGTCGCGCCAAATCGGCTGCCCGGCGCAATCGCTGCATGGCCCGTGCATTGCATTCAGATGCGGGAATGCGAACCAGGCAAGCGTGCCGTGAAATCGCCGCAAGAGAAACCAACAACACGAACATAGAGCGCGCAAAGCCGGCACCACCATGATCAAGAATTGTCTGGCATTCTTTCTTGTTCTGACCATGACAGCGGCCTCCGCACATGGCCTGGCGCCGGTGCGGCCAACCGCGCCGTCCGATCTTGTCCTGATAGGCCTCACCGACAGCGACACCACCGCCGGCGGCCTCGCACGGCTCTGCGAGCAGGTCACCTTCTCGCGCGGCCTGCGCTATGGCGACAGCGAGGCCAATGTGCTCGACGTCGCGACCAGCGAGGCTACCAAGGCGGACACGCCGCGACCGGTGCTGCTGTTCGTGACAGGCGACACGTTCACCGGCGACCGCGGCGCACCGGAGCTGTCCCGCGACATCCAGGACGCAGCGATGTGCTTTGCCGCCCGCAACGGCATGATCGGGGTGCGCGTGAACTATCGCCTTGCGCCCGCGGCGACCTGGCCAAAGGGCGCGGCCGACGTCGCCGCGGCATTGTCCTGGGTCCACGGCAATATCGACCTGTTCAACGGCGATGCCCGCGAGATCGTCGCGGTCGGCTATGGCGCCGGCGCTTTCCATGTCGCGAGCCTGCTCGCGCATCCCGAACTTCAGGCCGACCGGGCCGATGTCGCCGCCGTCGTGCTGGTGTCCGGCATCTATCGCGCCGGCAAGGATGCCAGTGACAGCGAGAAGGCCTATTTCGGTAACGACGCCAGCCAATACGACAAGCGGTCGGTCTTTCCGGGCATTCTCAACGTCGACGAGCCGATCCTGCTGGCCTGGGCGGCGAACGATGCCGCGAACCTGGTCGCGCAAGGCGAGACCCTGAAGAAGACGCTCTGCGGCGCCGGCCACTGCCCGCGCACGACCGTGCTGCGAAGCCACGACGGCATCGCGGCTGCATTCGGCCTCGACGGCTCCGGCGACAGCCTCGCCGAGCCGACGCTCCTGCTGGTGCATCAGCTGGAGGCGCGCGGGCTGCCGTAGGGGCCGATCAATCCATCCCGGTCTCCCTGAGGTGGCCGCTTCTTCAGCGGCCCTCGAAGGGCGATGGCCGGCTGTCTCCGCTTGGATGCAGCCTGGCCGTTCATCCATCGAGGCTCCGCCCGCGATGCGCTGCATCGCGAGCCTCGCACCTCAGGATGACGGGGGTAGTGCGACGTTGTTGATCGCAACCGCCGCGTCAGCACGCCTGCCGCTTTCGTCGATCCATCCAGCCATAGGATCGCCAAACGCTTGACGTAGATCAACTCGCCTTGGTGCGGACTGAGCCGATCTCGTTGGGGGCCAACGATAAGGTGTCGAGCATGCGCGTCACCGGCAGATTGCTGTTCGTTTTGATCACCGCGCTCGCCTCGCTCGGGGCGATGTCGCAGCAGCGTTCGGACCAACCCACTTCCGACGACGAAATCCGCATCGGCAACATCGTGCCCTATTCGGGGCCGCTCTCGGAGTTCGGTGCGATCGGCAATGCGGAGGCTGCCTATTTCGACATGGTCAACGATCACGGCGGCATCAACGGCCGCAAGGTCCGCTTCATCACCCGCGACGACAATTCAGATCCTGCAACCGCGCTGGACCTGACCCGCGATCTCGTCGAGAAGGACAACGTGCAGCTGATGTTCGGATCGTTCGGCACTCCAGGCAATCTCGCCACGCGCTCGTACCTGAACGAGAAGAAGATCCCGCAGCTGTTCGTCGCCTCCGGCGACGAGGAACTGAGCCAGGCCAGGGCGTTTCCCTGGACCATGGGCTGGCAACCGCCATTCCGCTCCGAGGGGCGCATCTACGCAAACTATATCCAGGCCTATTATCCCCGGAAGAAGATCGTCGTGCTCTGGCAGAATGACCAGTTCGGCCGCATGCTCTACAAGGGCATCCAGGAAGGCCTTGGCGATCTGAACCGTCTCGTCCTCGTGGACGTCGCCTTCGACATCTCGGACCAGCATCTCGAAGGACATGTGTCGATCCTCAAGCGCGCGGGGGCCGACATTTTCGTCTTCCTCGGCGTGCCATCGACGGCTTCCAAGGTCATCCAGCTCGCGGCGTCGCTGAATTGGCACCCGGTCTTCATCGTCAACGATGCCTCGGCCTCGATCGCCAATGCGATGGCACCCGCGGGCCTCGAGAATTCGGCCGGCGTGATCTCGGCGGCGTTCCTGAAGGATCCGAGCGATCCCGCGTGGAAAGACGATCCAGGCATGAAGGACTGGTTCGCCTTCATGGACAAGTACCACCGGGTCGAAAGCACCAACAACAGCGCAGCGCTCTATGGTTACGCCGCGGCCGAGGCGCTGACCAAGGTGCTGAGGCAATGCGGCGACGACCTGTCGCGCGAGAACATCATGCGTCAGGCGGCATCGCTGCGGGACTATCACCCCTCCGTCGCGTTGCCCAATATCAGGATGAACAGCTCGCCCGACAGCTATCTGCCGATCAAGCAGATGCGGCTGGTCCAGTTCGACGGCCGCTCCTGGCAGCCTTTTGGGGAAGTGATTGAGACGGCGTTTACCGAGGGCGCAGCGAGGTAGGACTTATCACGCGCACCTTTTGCTGAGCCACCCCTCTCCCCCGCCCTATCCCACAAGGGGGGAGAGTTAGGGAGAGGGGTGCCACACGGGGACTCTCTCAATCGGAACGGCGTATCCTCACGCCGGCTTGAGCGAGGCCAGTGCGCTTTCCAGCAGCGAGCGCACGCGGGCGGCATCGCCTGATTTCACCACGGCGGGATCGAGATAGAGCTCCAGCCCCGGCGCGCGCTCGGTGATGACCCCGCTCCGCTCCGTCGCAGCGTCGTTGAGGGCATCCACCGAATATGGAATGACCTCGCGGCTGATGCCTTTCATGGTGATCGCCGGCAGCGCGTGGGCGCGAACGATGTCGCTGACCAGCGCAAAGGTCTCGTAGCTCAGCACGATGCCGCCGGGCTCGGCGATCGATTGCAGCCGCGCGGCGAGGTTCGCTTCCGCGCCGATGATGGTGTAGTCCATGCGGTCGCTGCTGCCGAAATTGCCAACGTTGCAATAGCCGGAATTGATGCCCATCCGCGAGCGGAACGGCTGCTCGATGCCGGCGGCGCGCCATTTTGCATTGAGCTCGGTCAGACGCTGCTGCATGCGCCAGGCCATCTGCAGGCAGGCCTGCGCGTCCGCCCGATCGCCCTTGGTCTCGGGGTCGCCGAAGAAGATCAGCATGGCATCGCCGATGAACTTGTCGACGGTGCCGCCATGCTCGTGCGCGATCGCGGACATCTCGGTGAAATATTCGTTGAGGAGCTGGGTCAGCAATTCCGGCTGCAGCCGCTCGGTGGTCGCCGTGAAATTCTGGATGTCGGAGAAGAAGATCGTGAGCTTCTTGCGCTCGGTGTGGATGGTGACGTCCTTCTGGCCGGAGAAGATGCTTTTGTAGACCTGCGGCGGAATGTAGCGCGAGATCTTCATCGAGAGCGAAGCCAGGAAGTCGTTGGCGGATTCGAGCTCCTTGTTCATGCCCTTGATGCGGCTCGCCTGGCGGCGCTGCAGCGAGAGGAACGACAGGCCGCAGCCGGCGGCGATCAGGAAATAGGCCAGCAGGAACTTGAAGGAGAAGATGTTGGCGGCGATCGGCTGGGCGATAATGACTTCCTGGATGCCTCTGATGTCACCGACCTTCCAGTCCTTCTTCGGGCTTTCGGGGTGGCTGTTGTGGCAGCTGACGCAGGCCGGCCCCATCGTGACGGGGGCGACCAGGCGGACCTTGTCCGAGAACAGCGAGGTCTCGGTGTCGACGATCTTCTGCTCGGGATCGGCGCGCAGTGCGGCCAGCGCATCCTTCTCGAACTTGTCGAGCTGGTGCGGGGCACGGTTCTGGAACGGAAAGTCCGAGACGAAGCGGTAGGTGATGTTCTCCTGCTGGGCGCCGATCACCCGGCCGAGCTCCAGCGACAGCGTCGCGGGAATCGGCACCGCTCCGGGAACGGATTCGTAATTGTGCACGACCTTGGTCGTGCCGCCGGGGTTGGCAAGGATGCGCCCGACTACGTTGGAGGCGTAATAGCTGCGCACGCTGGTGATGACGGAATTGAGATCGATGGCCTGCCGGCGCAGCGCCGTCTTGCTGAGCTCGGTCAGGTCCAGCCAGACTGCGAGCGGCAGGGCAAGCAGGAGGAAGGCGATCACGGCCCCGGTCAGGATGCCGCTCTTGCGCTGCTCCTCGGCGATCTCTTGTTTCACTTGATGGCTCCGTTATGCGGTTTTGGCGCAGGCCCGCCGGATTTGCGCCACAGCATGCGCCTGGCACACAGCCAATAAACGCGCGCCCGCGCAACCCCTTTTATGGTGGTCGCGGCAAGCTGCTTTTGGTTTGATGACGAATGTCTAAGATCGCCATCAACCTGCATTGATAATCCGGACCGAGCCATGACCGAGACCATCCGCATCAGGCGCTTCAACGCGCGCCCCGTGATCGTGCCGATGAACTTGCCGCTTCTGACCTCGACCGGGGCGGTGGCGAAGGCGCCGCTGGTGCTGATCGACTGCGAGACCGACCAGGGCGCGGTCGGCCACGCCTATCTGTTCTCGATCACGCCGTCGGCCCTGAAGCCGCTGACCGCCATGGTCACGGAAATGTCGGACCTCGTCGCCGGCGACGAACTGCTGCCGTTCGAGATCGAGCGAAAGCTGACCCGGCACTTCACGCTGCTCGGGCTTGCCGGCCTTCAGCGCCTGGCGCAATCGGGCATCGACATGGCGGCCTGGGACGCGCTGGCCCGCAGCCACAGCCTACCGCTGGCCCGCCTGCTCGGCGGCGCGCCGAAGCCGGTCAAAGCCTACAATTCAAAGGGGCTCGGCATCATGCCGGCGGGTGCCGCTGTCGACGAGGCACACAAGCTGCTGGCCGAGGGTTTTCACGCTGCCAAGATCCGCCTCGGCCGGCCCGATGCAAGGGAGGATCTCGCCGTGGTCCGTGCGGTGCGCAAGGCTGTCGACGACGAGGTGACGCTGATGTGCGACTACAATCAGGCGCTGACCGTGAGTGAGGCGATCCGCCGCGGCGAGATGCTCGACGACGAAGGCTTGAGCTGGATCGAGGAGCCGATCCGCCACGACGACTACGCGGGCTGCGCCCGCATTGCCGATGTGCTGCGAACGCCGGTCCAGATCGGCGAGAATTTTGACAGCGCGTTCTCGATGCAGGCCGCGCTGTCCGTCGAAGCCTGCGACTACGCCATGCCCGACGTGCAGCGCATCGGCGGGGTCACGGGCTGGCTCCGCGCCGCAGCGCTCGCCCACGCCGCCGGCATCGAGATGTCGACGCATCTGTTCTCGGAAGTGAGCGCTCAGCTGCTCTGCGTGACGCCATCGGCGCATTGGCTGGAATATGTCGACTGGGCCGACGCGGTGCTGGCGAGCCGGCTCAAGATCAAGGACGGCTTTGCGCTGCCGGGCGAGGAGCCCGGCAACGGCCTTGAATGGGACGAGGCGGCGGTGAAGAAATATCTCGTGAGCTAGGTGCGGCTACGCTTCCGCCGCTGCCTGCGTTCTATTTGAAGCCGCAGTCGCTGGACGAGATCATCGACCAGATCGCCTGCCGTGCGATCAATCCCCTGGGCGTAGCGGACATCTCCGCACCGGCATTGCAATGGCCCGGCGAGACCTGAGCTCAGGCGGCGATTGCGACGGGGCCCAAAGACGTCTAACCATGCCCCATGACGACATGGCGCCCTCGTCCCCATATCCGGGTCGTTGCGATCGGCCTGCACTGGCGCGCCGGGCGGCTGCTTGCGGCCGAGGTGCGCGACGATGCGGGGCGGATCAAAGGCGTTCGCCCCCTCGGCGGTGAAATCGAGTTCGGCGAGAGCTGGCAGGCTGCGCTCGCACGCGAGTTCAATGAAGAGCTCGGCATCGATATCATCATTACCGGCGCGCCGCTGATGATGGAGAACATCTTTGTCCACGAGGGCGCGACCGGACACGAAGTGATGTTCATCGCCGAAATCGCGTTCCCGCCCGGCGCGTTCGATAGCGAGGACCGCATCGACTTCCGCGAGGACAACGGAGAGGAGATCGTGGCCCGCTGGTTCGACCTCGCCGATCTCGATGTCGAAGGCGGCCCGAACCTCTATCCGACCGGGCTGAAGGAGTTGTTGCTCAGGCGCAATTGACAGTCCCTGCTACCACGGCTCTGCGCCCGGGATTTTCTTGCGCACGGCTATCCAGCCCGTATCGCGTCAGGCACCGCGGCCAGCAGATTGCTCCTGCGCGGGGTAATCGAGCCGGCCGTCGGACAGGATGTGCGCGGCCGGATTGATTTTTGCCTCGTCGACCTGTCCGGGGCCGAGAATATGAAACACCGTCTCTCCAGCAGCGAGCAGATAGTCGGTAATGATCCGCCGGTGACATCGCCACCACAATGTCTCTGCACACATGATGGCGCAGCGTTGCGCCTGCCCGAGTTCGCGCAAATGGGCAAGGCCTTGGTGAAACGCCGCGCCCATGGCGTGGTCGGCATAATTGTGGAAGCTGTCGTTCTGCCAGAAGGCGTTGGTCTCGCGCGCCACCTCGCGCTTGCGGCTGCGCAGCCCGCCCAGCGACGCGATGTGCTCATAGCCGATCGAAACGGTCGCAAGCGATTGCGGCAGCGTCTCGCGATTGTACTGCGGGTTGGTGCGCGAGCGGGGCACGGTGCGGACATCGGCCACGAAGGTGACCGAGCTGCCCTGCAGCAGTTCGACGAATTGCTCGATCGAACGTGTCGCGTGCCCAATCGTGAAAAAGGGATGAGCCATGGAAACCTCGTCGGCTCGCTTGCGCCACTCAGCTCTTGAGCCGCCGCAACGCCTTGCCCTTGTGCAGGGCGACGTGATCGGTCTTGTCGCTCTTTATCTCGTATTGGGGATCGTCGGGCGAGGCGTGGTGAGTGTGGCCCCTGTAGTCGACGTCTTTGGTGTGGACGCGCAGGATGTGGCCACGCACGCGCCCGGCCTCGGAATTCCAGCTGACGTGATCGCCGCGATGGAAGGATTTGGGCATGGAGGAACAATGCCGGGCGTGGCGGCGTGTTCCAGGGGAGCGGAGCATGACGCGGCAGTCCGTCTTCGCTCTTTCGAGCTACGCCGGATACGCTCATTTTTGAGATTGGTGGATCGTGGCTTGCCTAGCCGAAGCTCGCGGCGGCAGCCCGCCTTCGCCCTTTGGGCTTCGGCGTGGCATCCTTCTCTCGCTATCGCGAGCGAAGGATGGTGGGCACGACAGGGATCGAACCTGTGACCCCTACCATGTCAAGGTAGTGCTCTCCCGCTGAGCTACGTGCCCTAAAAGTCCACTTACGTCGGGTGGGGTCCCTATAACGGCTCAAGGGAGCGTGCGCAAGGACGGAACAAGGCCGATTTAGGCCGCCAGCATCTTGTTCACTTCGCTCACCAATTCCCTGAGGTGAACGGGCTTCGACAGCACCTTGGCGTTCTTGGGGGCGTCCGAATCCGAGTTCAGGGCGACCGCGGCGAAGCCGGTGATGAACATGATCTTGATATCAGGGTCGAGTTCCGAGGCCCGGCGGGCGAGTTCGATACCGTCCATCTCCGGCATCACGATGTCGGTGAGCAGCATCTCGAAGGGCTCTTCCCGGAGCCGCTGATAGGCGGCCATGCCGTTGTCATGAGACGAGACTTGAAAACCGGCATTTTCCAGCGCCTTGACCAGGAAACGGCGCATGTCGTTGTCGTCTTCGGCGAGCAGGATTTTTGCCATGGCAGGAACGTCGAATCCCCAGAGGATATGCAGAGGTCACTAAGCCCGACAGAGGGTAAATTTGGGGTGAAAATCTTAACCCTCAGGCTCGCTGCGGGGTGTTGTGAACCGGAATGGAATGCGAATCAATTCCGCCGCACCCGCCGATCCCCGCCTGTCTGCCCGCACAGTTAAGACCTGTTCCAGCGTCCATCGCATCTTTTCACTTGGCAGAATGGTTGCGATTCCGGACAATGACGACACATAAGAGCCGCTCGATCGGCCGAATCACTTCGATCCGAAGCTTTGCCGGATCTTGCGGCGCCGAGCCTTGCGGCGTGAAGGGACGAAGCCTGAGAGTAAGGGACAAAGCCTGAGAAGATGACCCGGTTTGACGGCGAGGTGTCGCCAGCCTTCGAGATCGTGGAGCCCGCCGAGTGGCGCGCGCCTGTTATCTTCAACTCGCCCCATTCCGGCTCGACCTATCCGGACGAATTCCTCGCGGCATCGCGGATCGACCTGGCGCAACTCCGGCGCTCCGAAGATTCCTTCATGGACGAGCTGATCGGCCACCTCAGCGCGCGCGGCTTTCCGACCGTGCGGGTCAACTTTCCCCGCTCCTTTGTCGACGTCAACCGCGAACCCTATGAGCTCGACCCCCGGATGTTCACCGGACGCCTGCCGAGCTTTGCCAACACCCGCTCGATGCGCGTCGCGGGCGGATTAGGCACCATTCCGCGCGTGGTCGGCGACGGCCAGGAGATCTATCGCGACCGCATTCTGGTCGACGATGCGTTGGCGCGGATCGAGACGCTGTACAAGCCCTATCATCGCGCGCTGCGCCGGCTGATCAACAAGGTGCACCAGATGTTCGGCACCGTGGTGCTGGTCGACTGCCATTCGATGCCCTCGGTCGGCGTCAGCAGAGACGAGCCGCGCCGGCCCGACATCGTGATTGGCGACCGCTACGGCACGAGCTGCACGCCCCTGCTGCCCGACCGCGTCGAAGAAACCATGACCGGGCTTGGCTATTCGATCGGCCGCAACAAGCCCTATGCGGGCGGCTTCATCACCGAGCATTACGGCAATCCGGCGAGCGGCCTGCACGCCGTGCAGCTCGAACTCAACCGCGGGATCTACATGGACGAACGGCGGCGCGAGCGCGGCCCGCGCTTTGCGCAAGTGGCGAGCGATTTCGGCATCCTCGCCGACGTGCTGGCGACCACGATCCCGTTCGGCGACCTCGGCCCGTTCCAGGCCGCAGCGGAATAAACGCAGCTTTCGAACGACCCGCTTGTACGCTTCTCACGCGCGGGCGCGTTTTCGTTTGGTGCCAACACGCGCGTGAAACTGAAAACAGGCAACACAGAAAAAAGGGCCGCTTCTGATGAAGAAGCGGCCCAAGTCTAGGGAGGAAACGCCCAAGGAGGGCAGCGGTAACGCCAAGCGCTACCGCACCGCAACAATATGCGGCCGCGCCGCACAAAGTGCAAGAGCTTTTGCGCCGATTCCCATGCAAAAACACATGGCTCATTTGCTTCCAGCGAAATCCAGATTCAGTCTCTTTAATAAGGAAATTCAATGGGTTGATAGTCATTTGCATACAAACAAGGCATATAAGGAACTAAGTTCTCAACACCGTGATCGATATTTGGCCAGCATATGGCTCGCCGGGCAACCGGCCTCCGCATCCAAAATACCAGGGTGCAAACCAAGACAGCGCTGCACGGGCGAGGCGAATTGAGCTAGCTAGATGCAAGCTTCACCCGACTTTCGTTTTGAGGATGCGCCGTGACGGTGATCGATTTCTCAGCCTTCATCGGACGGCTTGCCACCGCCTCCGGCGAAACCATCCTGCCGTTCTTCCGCACCTCGCTGTCCATCGACGACAAGAGCAAGACCAAGGATTTCGATCCGGTCACGGAGGCCGACCGGGCCGCGGAGGCCGTGATGCGGCGGCTGATCAAGGCCAATTTCCCTCAGCACGGCATCGTCGGCGAGGAATTCGGCAATGAGCGCGAAGACGCCGATTATGTCTGGGTGCTCGACCCCATCGACGGCACAAAGTCGTTCATCGGCGGCTTTCCGATCTGGGGCACGCTGATCGCGCTCCTGCACAAGGGCACGCCGGTCTACGGCATGATGCACCAGCCCTTCATCGGCGAGCGCTTTTCCGGCGACAACGGCTCGGCCAACTACAAGGGCCCCTCCGGCGAGCGCCGGCTTCAGGTCCGCCGCTGCGCCTCGCTGTCGGAGGCGACCACCTACACTACCTCGCCGCTACTGATGAACGAGCACGACCGAGCCGTTTTCGGCCGGATCGAGCAGGGCGCGCGACTGTCGCGCTATGGCGGCGATTGCTATTCCTACTGCATGCTGGCGGCCGGCCACGTCGATCTCGTGGTCGAGACCGAGTTGAAGCCTTATGACATCGCAGCGCTGATCCCGATCGTGACCGGTGCCGGTGGCATCGTCACCACCTGGGAAGGCAAGCCGGCGCAGGGCGGCGGTCGCATCGTCGCGGCCGGCGACGCCAGGGTTCATGAAGAAGCACTGAAGCTGCTGAACCAATAGCAAATGCGAGCGGGAGGCTTGCATGACCATCTCGCGGAGGCTGCTCGCTACGTCGTTCCTAGGATTGTTCCTGCTGCTGCCGTCCATGGCGTCGGCACAGAATTTTCCCGCAAAACCGATCAAGCTGATCGTGCCGTTCCCGGCCGGCGGTCCCAATGACATCATCGCCCGCGTCATCGGCCAGCGCATGTCGGAACTGGCGGGGCAGCCGGTGCTGATCGACAATCGCGGTGGCCAAGGCGGCGTGCTCGGAACCGACGCGGTCGCAAAGAGCGCGCCCGACGGCTACACCATCGCCATCTCCTCGGCCGGCGCGCTCGCGATCAGCCCGAGCATGGAGAGGGTTGCCTACGATGCGCTTGTCGACCTCACGCCGGTGACGCTGGTCGCAACCGTTCCGGAAATGCTGGTCGTGGCGACCAACGTGCCGGCCAAGGACATCGGCGAATTGATTGCGCTCGCCAAGGCGCAGCCCGGAAAGCTCAATTTCGCCTCTTCAGGCCCCGGCAGCCTGCCGCATCTCGCCGGTGAATTGTTCAAGCTGACGGCCAGGATCGACATCGTGCACGTGCCCTATCGCGGCGCGGCTCCGGCCGTGAACGATCTGTTGGGCCAGCAGGTGCAGATGACCTTCCTCGATCTCCCGGTGCTGCTGCCGCAAGTCAAGGCCGGCGCCTTGAGGCCGATCGCAGTCGGATCAGTGGAGCGCGCCCCGACCGCGCCGGACGTGCCGACCACGAAGGAAGTGGGCTTTCCCGATCTGCGCATCGAGAACTGGTACGGCATGGTCGCGCCGAAGGGCACGCCGAAGGAGATCGTCGGCGCCCTGCATGACCTCGCGACCAGGGCCATGGCGGATCCCGCGGTGAAGGAGAAGCTCGCCCAGCAGGGTGCGACGCTGGTCGGCGACGAGCCTGAGCATTTTCGCGCCTTCATCGCGGACGAGACGAAGAAGTGGGCGCAAGTGATCAAGGACGCCGGCGTCGAGACGGCGAAATAAGTCACCTTTCTCCTCACACCGCCTCGGCCCGCAAATGCTCCACCAGCATCTTGGCCGGCCGTGGCAGGGTCTTGAAGCTGCGGGCGCAGATCACGAGCTTGCGGTTGGCCCAGGCGTCGCGCAGGCGGAGCATGGCGAGCGGCATCAGCTTGGCGCAGCGGCGGGCGGCGGCTTCAGGCACCAGGGCGATGCCGACGTCGGCGGCGACCATCTGGCAGATCGCGTCGAAGTCGCGCAGGCGCGCACGGTAATGCGGCCGCATGCCCAATCGGGCGGCGTGCTTTGAAATATGCATCTGAAGCGCGGTGGCGCTGGTGAGCCCGACGAAATCGCAAGCGCCCGTCTCCTGAAAATCGATCTGGCGACGGCCCGCGAACGGACCGCGGCGCGACGTCACCAATGTCAGGTGATCTTCGCTGAAGACGAAGCGCTCGATATGGTCGGGCAGCGCGTGCTCGGCGGCGAAGCCGAGATCGGCGGCACCGGCGGTAATCGCCGCCGCGATGTCGGTGCTCTCGCGTTCCTCGATGTCGATGGCGACGTCGCGATGCTCGCGCAGAAATGCGGCCAGCGCCTTCGGCAGATGCTCCGACAGTCCCGATGTGTTGACGAGAAAATGCACGCTGGCGCGCACGCCGCTGGCAAAGCCGGCGAGGTCACCGCGCATGGCGTCGATCTGGTGGATGACCAACCGCGCATGATCGAGCAGGCTCTCGCCGGCCGCCGTCAATTCGACGCCGCGGCGCCCACGCTTGAGCAGCGCGACGCCGAGCGCGTCCTCGAGCCCCTTGATGCGCGCGCTGGCCGAGGCCAGCGCCAGGTGCGAGCGCTCGGCGCCGCGCGTGATGCTGCGCTGGTCGGCGACCGCGATGAAGAGCTGGAGATCGACGAGGTCGAAACGCATGGCAGGTCTCCTCAGCCTTCGTGGTTTACGAAGGCTGTCTCCGTAACCTTCAGATTGTGCCGGCGCGCAGCTTCGGTCAATGTGTTGGGATGATCGACCCGCTCCTCATTCTCATCGCCGCCGTCTTCCTGGTCGCCGGATTCGTCAAGGGCGTGGTCGGGCTCGGCCTGCCGACCGTGTCCATGGGCCTGCTCGCAGTGAGCATGGCGCCGAGCCGCGCGATTGCCATCGTGATCGTGCCCGCCATCGTCACCAACATCTGGCAGACCTTCGTCGGTCCGTATTTGCGCGACATCCTGAGGCGGCTGTGGCCGCTGATGATCGGCACCGTGATCGGATGCTGGCTCAACGCCGGTGCGCTGACGGGGCCCTATGCCCGATACGGCACCGTGGTGCTCGGCATCCTGCTGGTGGTCTACGCCATCATCGGCCTCAGCAAGTTCAAATTCCACGTCGCACCCGGGAACGAGAAATGGGCCGGCGGCGTGGTCGGAATCATCACCGGTGTGATCTCGGCCTCGACCGGCGTGCAGGTGATCCCCTCGATGCCGTTCATGCAGGCGATCGGCATGGAAAAGGACGAGCTGGTGCAGGCGCTCGGCGTGTTCTTCACGACGGCAACGCTGGCACTCGCCTTCAATCTCACCGCCGGCGGTTTGCTGACCCCGGCCAATGCCGTGCCGGGGGCCGTCGCGATGGCGATGGCGTTTGCCGGCATGTATATCGGCCAATCGGTGCGGGCGCGGATGCCGGCGGAAGCGTTTCGCCGCTGGTTCCTGATCGCGATGATCCTGCTCGGCGTCTATCTCGCCGGCAGCGCGCTGCTGAAGGAGTTCGCTTAACCGAAGTTACCGCGCCTCCAGCATGGCGACGCGGATGCCGAGATAGATGAAGAGGCCGCCCAAGGCACGGTTGACCCAGGCAATCACGCCCTCCGACCGCCGCAGCCGGTGAGCGGCCCTAGCCGCGAACGCCGCCAGCACCAGACACCACAGCGTGCCCGTACAGATGAAGATCAGGCCGAGCGTCAGGAAGGCGAGCGGCTTATGGGCTGAATCGGCTGCGACGAATTGAGGCAGGAAGGCCATGAAGAACAGCGCGACCTTGGGATTGAGCGCGTTGGTGAAGACGCCTTGCAGGAAAACCCGCCGCAGCGAGCTCCGCTCGGCATCGTCCTTGACCGCCATCAGTGCCGGCCGCGACCACAGCATCTGAAGGCCGGTCAGGACCAGATAGGCCGCGCCGACCAGCTTCAGCACCCCGAACGCCGTGGACGAGGCCATCAAAAGCGCCGAAAGGCCGATCGCCGCGCCCGCGACATGGAAAAAACAGCCGCAACTGATGCCGACGGCAGCCGCCGCCCCGCCGCGCCAGCCCATCTGCAGGCTACGGCCGATCACATAGACCGTATCAGGCCCAGGTGTGATGTTGAGCAGCACGCCCGACAGGACGAAGAGCCAGATTTCGTGAATGCCGAGCATGAGAAAGGCCTCTCGCCGCCGGTCCGGGCGGTTTCAGGACCGGCCTTAGTCGGTTCGCGTCCGGCCGTCCACCGCCTGGATGCCTAGGATTTGCATCAAATTTGCAATGTGGATCATACTTTCGCTCGGCCCCGTCTGCTCTATAAAGACGGCTGTTCTTGAAATGGTGGATTGGCGGCGACTGCCACCTGGTGGCTGGCCCTCTCGCTTGGAGCTCCGAGGATATGGAAAGACGTCTGGCCGCCATCGTCTGCGCCGATGTCGCCGGCTATTCGCGCATGATGGGGACTGACGAGGCCGGCACCCACGCCGTCTTCAAGGCCCATCGTAGCGCGATCCATCCCATCATCCTCAATCATGGCGGTCGTGTCGTCAAAAACACCGGCGACGGCTTCCTGCTGGAATTTCCCTCCATCGTCGGCGCCACTGAAGCCGCCATCGCGATGCAGGTGCTGATGGCGGAGCGCAACCACCATCTGCCCGCCGACCGTGCCATGCAGTTCCGGCTCGGCATCCATATGGGCGACATCATCGCGGACGAGGACGAGGTGTTCGGTGACGATGTCAACATTGCCGTCCGCCTGGAATCGGTGGCGAGCCCGGGCGGCTTCGCGATCTCGGCCAAGGCGTACAAGGAAGCGAGCAAGCATCTCACCGTGCCGCTGGTGGACGCCGGCAATCACCGCTTCAAGAACATCAAGGATCCGATCGGGGTCTGGACCTGGACGCCCGAGGGCGCGCCTGCCCTCGCACGCGAGCTGAAGGAAGGATCGGCGCTGTCGCAGCCTTACCGCACCGCGATCGTCGGCGTGCTGCCCTTCGCCAATCTCAGCGACGCCAGGGACGAATATTTCTCCGACGGCCTGACCGAGGACCTGATTCACGCGCTGTCGCTGCAATCCTTCTACCGTGTGCTGAGCCGCAACTCGACCTTCGCCTTCAAGGGCAAGAATGTCAGCACCCGCGTGATCGCGCGCGAGATCGATGCCACCTATCTGATCCAGGGCTCGGTGCGGCGCGCCGGCGCCAAGATCCGCGTCACCGCCGAGCTGATTGCGCCGGAGACCGGCGAGCAGCTCTGGACCGGCCGCTACGACCGCGACATCGGCGACCTCTTCGCCATGCAGGACGAGATCACGACCAATCTGTCCGCCGCCATCGCCACCGAGATCGTCCGCGCCGAGGCCTCCGCGCCCGCGCGCCCGACCAACGACATCACCGCCTGGGACCGCTTCCTGAAAGGCCTGTCGCACTATTACCGGCAAACCAAGGAGGATCTAAGCGAGGCCGTCGACCTGTTCCGGGAGGCGATCGCACTCGATCCCAAACTGTCGATCGCGCACGCCTATCTCGCCACGATCCAGATCCAGAGCATCCAGTTCGGCTGGGTCAAGGGCACGCGCGAGATGTGGACGGAGGCGATGCAGCTTGCCGAGACCAGCGTCCGGCTCGACCCGCGCTCGTCCTTTGCGTTCTCGATCCTGTCCTGGGCACACGCGATGGAGGGCCATGACGAGGCGGCGATGGATGCTGCCAAGCGCGCCGTCGCCCTCAACCCCTACGACATGGGTGCACGCGGCGTGCTTGGAATCTGCCACTTCGTCATCGGCGAGCACCGCCAGGCCATCGAGCTGTTTTCGATGGCGGCCCAGCGTGACAACAGCGACCCACGCTATCAATGGGCGGCGCTGAACGCCTTCAGCCATTATCTCGTCCGCCAATATGATGCGACCCTGTCCTGGGCCCGCGAGCAGCTCTACATCAACCCGAACCACATGCAGGCGCTTGCGATCCGCGCCGCGGCGCTGGCGCAGCTCGGCCGGACCAACGAGGCCGCCGAAGCGACCGGCGTGCTGATGAGCAATTACCCGACCCTGAATGTCGACCGTCATCTGCGGAATTTTCACTGGAAGCGGCCCGAGGACATCGCGCACTACCGTGACGGGCTGCTGAAGGCGGGCGTGCCGGCCAGCAAGCTCACGCTGGTCCAGAGCGACGTCAGACGAACCGCCGAATCCTGACGGCAGCACTCCAAGGCGCGGCGCTGCAATGCCGCGCCCGGCTTTATTGACACCCGAGTGAATTCAGCCACACTTCGTCACACCCTGAAGTAGTATAGTCACGCCGCGTCCGCTGTCTGTTTGTTAGGACTTTCCGCGCTTTGTCGGCGCGGCCGCCTTTCGCGATTCGTTTGTTTCAGGAATTTGCCGATGGATGCCCCCCGCAAGACACCGTTCGATCCCTCAATCGCAGTCTCGCCGAACAATCCCTGCCCGTTCCTGCGTGGTCTCGTCGGCGAAGGCTTCGTCGACGGCGGCACCGTCCCGCTCCGGACGTTGTCGCAGACCATCGCAAATGCAAGCGGCGAGACCGGGCTGAAGAAGACCTCGGCTCGCATCCAGGTCCGCGGCGTCGCGCTGATCGCGAACGGCGCCTGTCACATCTTGCAAAGCATATTCTGGGGCGCACAGCTCAATCGCTTGCGCGGCGGGCCGCTCGACAAGCTCGGCGCCGGCTCGCGCATCCTCGGCGTCGACGGAAAGGTCAACGAGGACGAGATCTCCCGGCTCGCCGGTTTCGGCGGCACCTTTGTCGATCCGGACGGCGGCACCGAGATCGGGCTCAACGCCTCGCAAATCCAGACCTTCATGAACGACAACCTCAAGCGCGCCGGCAACCAGGCGCGCTGGTACTACCCGATCCTGATGAAGTTCGAATGGCCGGTCCTGCTCAAGATCATGGGCAAGGGTCAGGGTGATGACCGCTATCTCAGCGTGGCCGAGGTGAGGACATTGTTCAACGAGCGCAAGTTCCCTGACAGGATCACCCAGCGGGTGGTCAGCCAGCCGGTCACCCCGCCCTCGCTGATCTTGCGCGCAGGCAGCGGCTTTGTCGCCGCGCTGCTGCTATTGGGCATCGTGGCGCTGCGCTTTCCAGATCAATTCCAGCCGATGCTGCCCCATGTCATCGGCCAGTTCCTGGCCCCGCCGTTGCCGAAGCTTGTCGAGCCCCGCGCCGCGTACTGGCTCGAGCAGAACTGGGCGCTCGAGGACCGGCACTGGTTTCATCACGCCAGCCAGGGCACCGCGACCTTCCCGGTGCCGTACAGCTGGTTCATGGCGCTCGAGCAGCCGCGGCTGCATTTCTTCGCCAAGCCCGGGATGCTGCACGACAGCGACCATCTGCAGCGCTTCGGCTTCATCCCGAGCCCGCAGACGATCAACACCGATGACGCCACGTTGCGCCGGTTCGGCTATGCGAACGTCTACGACAAGACCAGGCCGGTGCCGGCGCGGTTGTGGGATCCACCGGTCAACTGGGGTCGGCAGGCCGAAAACGTCGACGGCCTGCCCGTCGGCTTTGCGCGCATGACCGGCGTGGCCGATCCTGTGACCGGCAAGATCGGCGAGGATCGGATCGGCCTCACCTGCGCCGCCTGCCACACCGGCCAGATCCACTACAAAGGCATCGACATCCGCTTCGACGGCGGCCCGGCGATGACTGATCTCAGGAAGCTCGAGATCACGACCGGCCTGTCGATCGCCTACACGCTGGTCGTGCCCGGCCGCTTCACGCGCTTCGCCGACCGTGTGCTCGGCCCCTCCGCCAGCGATGCCGACCGCGATGCGCTGAAGCAGAAGCTGAGTGCGATCGGCACATTCCTGAAAGACTGGGAAACGACCTACGACAAGACGATCGCGGGCAAGACCAGGTTCAACGAGAAGACGAAGCGCGAAGAGCAGCAGCAGGACACGGAAGAAGGATATGGTCGCCTCGACGCGCTCAACCGCATCGGCAACCAGGTCTTCTCCCAGGACATGACGCTCAGTGGCCTCAGCGGCTTCGAGAAGAATCTGCACGCCAAGGACGCGCCGGTCAGCTTCCCGCCGATCTGGACCATTCCTTGGCTGAAATTCGCGCAATATGACGCGTCCATCGAGCAACCGCTGATCCGCAACGCCGGCGAAGCGCTGGGCGTGACTGCACTGCTGAATCTGTCCAACGATACGCCGAAGGACGCCCTGTTCCGCTCGTCGATGGACATCAAGAATCTGAACTGGATCGAGGACCTGCTGAAGGGATCGGCGCCCTATCCGAAAAAGCAGCTCTCCGGCCTGACATCGCCGAAATGGCCATCGGACATCTTCGGCGACGCGGCGTGGAAGATTGATGGCGAGCGCGTCAAACGCGGCCGCAAGCTCTATGCGGAGATCTGCGTCGAATGCCATCTCGGTCCGGTCAACGATCCCGTGTTCGACAGCGAATTTCCGGACCAGAGCATCTGGTCTTCGTCACGGTGGGAAACCATCGGCAACGACAAATTCCTGAACGAGGTCCAGAAAAGCGCCAAAGGTATGGGAACGGACCCGGCTCAGGCCAGCATATTGGCGACGCGGACGGTTCAGGTGCCGGGCTTCCTCAAGCTCGACCCCACGCAGAATCTCAATGCCTGGTGGGGCTGCAGTCTGCCGGATATTTCTTCGACCGACATGCCGTACGCACTCGGCCTGATGGTGCTCGTCGACATCGTCAGCCGCAAGGCGATGGACGATGCCAAGATCGATCCCAAGGTTCAGCAGGCCTGGTGGGGTGCGCGCAAGAACTGCCCCAATCCCGGTCCGCAACCGCCGGACAAGCAGGAGAAGGGGCCCTGGTATCGCGCGCGCCCGCTCAACGGCGTCTGGGCCACCGCGCCGTACCTGCACAACGGATCGGTCCCCTCGCTCTACTGGATGCTGAGCCCCGCGGCCGAGCGCCCCAAATCGTTCTGCATGGGTGGCGATCGCGACTACGATCCGAAGCAGGTCGGCTTCGCGGTCACCGACGGCGAGAGCTGCAAGACCGGGCAGTCGCGCTTCTCGACGCTGGCGTCCGATGGCACCGAGCTGTTCGGCAACAGCAATGCCGGCCACTCGTTCGATGGCACGCCGGGTCCCGGCAAGGACGGCACCATCGGCCGCGTGCTCAGGGAGCAAGAGCGCTACGATTTGATCGAGTATTTGAAGACGCTGTGAGTCGTCTTTTTAGCTCGCCCCGCGCGCGGGGAGAGGCCAGAATGCATCCACGCCGTCATTGCGAGGAGCCCGCGACAAAATTGCGAAGCAATTTTGCGCTGGTGCGACGAAGCAATGACCGAGAATGAGGACACTCCGCGCGTCCAACTCGCACCGCCTTCGCGAATTCATCCTCACTTGAACAGCGGCGTGCCCGGCACGAACGCGTCGAATGCGGCCCAGAACTGGGAGCGGTAGCGGTCCTGCTCTTGCAGGATCTCGTGCTTCGAGCCGGCGATCACGAGGTGGGAGCCGGCGCGCAAATGATAGGCGAACTCCTCGATCGCGGCAGTGGAAACGACCGTGTCGTTGGAGGCCGCCAGCATCAGGATCGGCTGGCGGATCTCGGAGGGGTAGTTCATGCCCTTGAAAGTGTGCATGGCGCGGAAGGCCGTGTCGGCCCAGGCAACCGTCGGTGATGCCAGGCCGAGCGTCGGGTCCTCCTCCAGGATCGCGGCGTTGCGGGCATAGCGCACGGGATCGCTGGTCAGGGGATTGTTGATGAAGGGAGACAGCCCGGTGAGCTGGTCACTGCCACCGGGCACGTAACCACCGCCCCGCCCCAGCATCCGCATCGTCTTCAACAGCGCCCGCACCGGAAACGATGTGGCGCGACCGGGCAAATCGATCATCGGCGCGGTCAGCACCATGCGGTCGAACCAGCGCTTGCCCGCATGCGCGAGGCGCAACAGCACCGCGCCGCCCATGGAATGGGCCAGCGCGAAGAACGGCGGCGGACAATCCGGCAGCACCACCTGCTGAACGAAGGTCTCCACGTCGATCTCGTAATCGGCGAAGTTGCGCACATAGCCCTTGCGCGGGTCGCGCAGGCGACGCGCGGAATGGCCCTGCCCGCGCCAGTCGATCATCGCCACCGCAAAACCGCGGTCGCGCAGATCGCGCACGGTCTCGAAATATTTCTCGATCTGCTCGCTGCGCCCGGTAAAGACGCAAACGGTCCCCTTGCGGTTCGCCGGCGGCGCCCAGCGCGCGAACCGCAGCTCGACACCATCGGGCGTCTTGATGGTGCCGCTGACGACGTCTTCGGGAACGGGATTGGACGGAATCGAGACCAGCGTCATGATTGGACGTGCTTGGGCGCAAGTGCTGCAAATCAAGGGGCGGGAGCGCCGAAAAGGCGCCATTGCCGCCCTCTTGAACGCCGTCTGGACCCACCCATATCATCTCAGTGCAGGCCGCTACCAGTGTTTCGGGACCGGAACATCAGGCTGCACACAGACTATAGCCCGGCCCGATTGGCGGGCGGGTTACCCAACAGTCGCTCAATGGAGGACTTGACCATGCGTACCTACGACCTCACCCCGTTCTATCGTTCCACCGTCGGCTTCGACCGTCTCTTCAGCCTGCTCGACCAGGCAAGTTCGGATGGCAGCCCCGGTTATCCCCCCTACAACATCGAGCGCACCGGCGAGAACGCCTACCGCATCACCGTCGCGGTCTCGGGCTTTGCCAAGGATGAGCTCTCCATCGTCGCGAAGGAAAACACGCTGACGATCAAGGGCGAGAAAGTCGCCAACGAAAACTCGAAATCCGAAGTGCTCTATCGCGGCATCGCCGCCCGCGCCTTCGAGCGCGCCTTCCAGCTTGCCGACTTCGTGCAGGTGAAGGACGCCTCGCTCGAGAACGGCCTGCTTCATGTCGACCTCGTCCGCGAGATTCCCGAAGCCAAGAAGCCGCGCCAGATCGCGATCAACAGCGGCGCTGCTAAGGCCCAGGTGATCGAGAACTCGGTCGCCGCCTAAGCCGCGCATCGACTTTCAAGCTGCGAAAACGCCCCGGTGCCCCGGGGCGTTTTTATTTTGCACCGCATCACAGAGCGGTGAGAACGCGTAACGCTGCGGCCTCACGCTCCGTCCTTTGGACATCGCAGCCAAAACAAGACGGAGAACGATGATGACTTTCTGGCGCAGCCTTTTCGTCGCCGCGAGCCTGCTGGCGGCTCCCGTCAGCCTTGCCCATGCACAGACCCCGCAGTCCGTGAAGGCCAAGAACGTCGTGCTGGTGCACGGCGCCTGGGCCGACGGCTCGAGCTGGTCGGAGGTGATCCCGATCCTCCAGGCCGCCGGGCTCAACGTCACCGCCGTGCAGAATCCGCTGGGGTCGCTCGCCGAGTCGGTCGAGGCGACCAAGCGTGTGCTCGCCGAGCAGGATGGTCCGACTGTGCTGGCCGCGCATTCCTGGGGCGGCACCGTGATCAGCCAGGTCGGCACCGACCCGAAGGTCACCGGCCTCGTCTACGTCGCCGCGCGCGCCCCCGATGCCAATGAGGATTTCATCGCGCTCTCGAAGCAGTTTCCCGCCGGCCCTGCGCGCGCCGGCATCGTCGAGCGCAACGGCACTACCAAACTGTCCGAAGACGCCTTCCTGAAATATTTCGCCAACGGCGTTGCGCCGGAACGCGCGAAGGAGCTCTATGCCGTGCAATGGCCGACGGCCGCCTCGATCTTCGCCGGCCGCACCACCGAAGCCGCCTGGCATACGAAGCCGAGCTGGTATGCGGTGTCGAAGAACGACGGCACCATCAACCCCGATTTCGAACGCTTCCTCGCCAAGCGTATGAGCGCGACCACGATCGAACTCGACGCCGGCCACCTCTCGCTGGTGTCGCATCCGAAAGAGGTGGCGAATCTGATCCTGGAGGCGGCGGGGCATCCGCGCAGCTGAGGCATTGCCTCTGGTGCCAGCGCGCCCGAGCTCTTCGGGCGCTTTTTGCACGTCAACCTAATCCAGCCCTTGCACTGCCGGCATCTCCTGTGTCGGCAAAATGGCTGAAGCCGGCTTGGCCTGGCCCACGGTCGGAGCAGTGGCGAGCGGCGCGGCCTCGGCGGGTTTTGCTTGTATGGCGGCGGTCTGCTGCGCGGGCTGAGCTTGCGTCGGCTGTTCCGCGGGCTTCGCAGCCGCCACCGGCGTCCCGGCGCGCGGCGGAGCCGCCTTCGGAAGCGGCACGGTACGGCTGGCGACGTGCGGGATCGACGCCGGCGGGCGCGGCGGGCCGCTGCGGACCATGGTCGGCGGCGGCAGCGCGGTTTGCGGCTCGTAAGGCCCAACCGCCGGCTCCTCATAGGTGGGGGTCATGCCATAGGCGTCGGCGGCCGGCATGAAACGGATGATCCGGCCGTCGCGGGCGTCGATTACGAGCCGGCCATCGTCGCCGCGGCGGTCGATCACCGCGATGGTGTAGACGGCGCCGCGCAGGCGCGGGATACCGAGCGGCGAGAAACCATTGTCGCGCAGCACCGCGTAGACCTCGGTAGCCGGCAGCAGGGCCGGCGCCGGACCACGCTCCTCATAACCATAGCCGTAACGCGGCTGCGGCGCGGCTTCCGGCGCGATAAAGGGCCCCTCGAAATCCGACACCGCAATATAGGCCCCTCCGGAAATACCACTGGCCGGAACTTGTGCCTGAGCAGCGGTTGCAGCCAGCGCCAGCGTGGCCGCGGCCACACATTCTGTGAAAAACTTCATGGTCGACACGCTCCTGTCAGGCCCCCAAGTGATCCGCGCCCTTTCGCTTCGTGCGGCGTGGCGCGCCGTTCGAAGGGCTGATCCGAAGCTTCATTCGGGATTTCGGCGCCGCTTGGGCCGGATCGCGGCGCGTTTGCTCCAAAACCGGGGCCGCGCAACTTTCGGAAAGCGATTGATTGACATATCGGGAATCGCGACTTCCGCACGCTTGTGTGCTAGACAAAAATTTGGCAAGGTGATGGTTAGGACAGGAAAGCTGTCTCAATTTTGCTTGCAGTTCCGGCATGGGGATTGCAGCGAAAACCGGCGCTTTCGAGCGCCATAAGGCAACAGGCAAAGCCGTTCTCGGGGACGAAGAACGCCTTGGCCTGAATTTAAGAAAATGCGGCTCGCAACGGACGAGCGGTGACCCAGAGGCGGGTGCCGCGGAACGCCCAAGGTGCGCCGAAGATGGCGGTGAGGCAGCTTGCCGCATGGAGAGGATTGGAACAATGAACGGGTCGCAATTCGAGCGCGCAAACATCGTGGCAGAAGAGCTGTCGGCGACGGTCGCCTCGAAAACGGCCGATCCGATCCAGGAGCACAATTCGCGCCCCAAAGCAGAGGGCCTGTACGATCCGAGCCTGGAAAAGGATTCCTGCGGCGTCGGCTTCATCGCCAATATCAAGGGCAACAAATCCCACGAGATCGTCTCGGACGCGCTGAGCATCCTGTGCAATCTCGAGCATCGCGGCGCCGTCGGCGCCGACCCGCGCGCCGGTGACGGCGCCGGCATCCTGGTGCAGATCCCGCATGCCTTCTTCAGCCGCAAGGCCAAGGAGCTCGGCTTCGCGCTGCCCGCCCCCGGCGAATACGCCATCGGTGCGCTGTTCATGCCGCGCGACACCGCCTGGCGCAACGTCATCAAGAGCATCATCGCCGACCAGATCAAGGACGAGGGGCTGACCCTGCTCGGCTGGCGCGACGTGCCGACCGACAATTCCTCGCTCGGCGTCACCGTGAAGCCGACCGAGCCCGCCTGCATGCAGGTGTTCATCGGCCGCAACGGCACCGCCAAGAGCGAGGACGAGTTCGAGCGCCGGCTCTACATCCTGCGCAAGTCGATCTCGCAGGCCATCTATCAGCGCCGCGACCGCGGTCTTGCCGGCTATTACCCCTGCTCGATGTCCTGCCGCACCGTGATCTACAAGGGCATGTTCCTCGCTGACCAGCTCGGCAAGTACTATCCCGATCTGCACGAGAAGGATTTCGAGAGCGCGCTCGCGCTGGTTCACCAGCGCTTCTCGACCAATACCTTCCCGGCGTGGTCGCTGGCGCATCCCTATCGCATGATCGCCCACAACGGCGAGATCAACACGCTGCGCGGCAACACCAACTGGATGGCGGCGCGGCAGGCCTCGGTGAGCTCCGAGCTCTACGGCAAGGACATCAATCGGCTGTGGCCGATCTCGTACGAGGGCCAGTCGGACACCGCGTGCTTCGACAACGCGCTCGAATTCCTGGTGCAGGGCGGCTACTCGCTGCCGCACGCCGTCATGATGATGATTCCGGAAGCGTGGGCCGGCAATCCCCTCATGGACGAGAAGCGCCGCGCCTTCTACGAATATCACGCCGCGCTGATGGAGCCGTGGGACGGCCCCGCCGCGATCGCCTTCACCGACGGCCGCCAGATCGGCGCCACGCTCGACCGCAACGGCCTCAGGCCCGCACGCTACCTCGTGACCAAGGACGACCGCATCGTGATGGCGTCCGAAATGGGCGTGCTGACGATCCCCGAGGACCAGATCATCACCAAGTGGCGCCTGCAGCCCGGCAAGATGCTGCTGGTCGACCTCGAACAGGGCCGCCTGATTCCGGACGACGAGATCAAGGCCGAACTCGCCAAGAGCCATCCCTACAAGGAGTGGCTGGAGCGGACGCAGATCGTCTTGGAAGAGCTGCCGAAGGTGCCGACCACGGGCGTGCGCTCCAACCTGTCGCTGCTCGATCGCCAGCAGGCGTTCGGCTACAGCCAGGAAGACATCGCGATCCTGATGACGCCGATGGCGGCCACCGGCGAGGAAGCCGCGGGCTCGATGGGCAACGACACGCCGATTTCGGCGCTGTCGGACAAGGCCAAGCCGCTGTTCACCTACTTCAAGCAGAACTTTGCGCAGGTCACCAATCCGCCGATCGACCCGATCCGCGAGGAGCTGGTGATGAGCCTCGTCTCCATCATCGGACCGCGGCCGAACCTGTTCGACCTGCAGGGCATGGCGACCACCAAGCGCCTGGAAGCGCGCCAGCCGATCCTGACCGACGCCGATCTCGAAAAGATCCGCTCGATCTCGGACGTGGCCGACACGCACTTCAAGTCGCGCACGCTGGACACCACCTTCCACGCCGGTCTCGGCGCGGCCGGCATGGACCAGGTGCTCGATGAGCTCTGCGCGCGCGCCGAGAGCGCGGTGCGCGAGGGCGTCAACATTATCATCCTGTCCGACCGCATGGTCGGCGCCGACCGCGTGCCGATCCCCTCGCTGCTGGCCTGCGCCGCCGTGCACCATCACCTGATCCGCACGGGCCTGCGCACTTCGGTCGGACTCGTCGTCGAATCCGGCGAGCCGCGCGAAGTGCATCACTTCGCCTGCCTCGCCGGCTACGGCGCCGAAGCGATCAATCCTTATCTCGCGTTCGAGACCATCATCGCGATGAAGGACCGCCTGCCCGGCTCGCTCGACGACTACGAGATCGTCAAGCGCTACATCAAGTCGATCGGCAAGGGCCTTTTGAAGGTGATGTCCAAGATGGGCATCTCGACCTACCAGTCCTATTGCGGCGCGCAGATCTTCGACGCGGTCGGCCTCAAGGCCGACTTCGTCGCAAAATTCTTCGCCGGCACGCATACCCGCGTCGAGGGCGTCGGCCTTGCCGAGATCGCGGAAGAAGCCGTGCGCCGCCATGCCGACGCGTTCGGCGAGGCGCTGGTCTACAAGAGCGCGCTCGATGTCGGCGGCGAATATGCCTATCGCAGCCGCGGCGAGGACCATGCCTGGACAGCCGAGTCGGTGTCGCTGCTCCAGCACGCCGCGCGCGGCAATTCGCAGGAGCGCTACCGCGCCTTCGCAAAGATCCTCAACGAGCAGTCGGAGCGCCTCTTGACGCTGCGCGGCCTGTTCCGGATCAAGAACGCGGAGGAAGAGAAGCGCAAGCCGATCCCGATCGAGCAGGTCGAGCCGGCCAAGGACATCGTCAGACGCTTTGCCACCGGCGCGATGAGCTTCGGCTCGATCTCGCGCGAGGCGCACACGACGCTCGCGATCGCCATGAACCGGATCGGCGGCAAGTCGAACACCGGCGAAGGCGGCGAGGAAGCCGACCGCTTCAAGCCGATGCCGAACGGCGATTCCATGCGCTCGGCCATCAAGCAGGTCGCCTCGGGGCGCTTCGGCGTCACCACGGAGTATCTCGTCAACTCCGACATGATGCAGATCAAGATGGCGCAGGGCGCCAAGCCCGGCGAAGGCGGTCAGCTGCCCGGCCACAAGGTCGATGCGACCATCGCCAAGGTCCGGCACTCGACACCGGGCGTCGGCCTGATCTCGCCGCCGCCGCACCATGACATCTATTCGATCGAGGATCTGGCGCAGCTCATCTACGACCTCAAGAACGTCAACCCGACGGGCGACGTCTCGGTCAAGCTCGTGTCCGAGATCGGCGTCGGCACCGTCGCCGCGGGCGTCGCCAAGGCGCGTGCCGACCATGTCACCATCGCGGGCTTCGAGGGCGGCACCGGCGCGTCGCCGCTGACCTCGATCAAGCACGCCGGCTCGCCCTGGGAGATCGGACTTGCCGAAACCCACCAGACCCTGGTGCGCGAGCGGCTGCGGAGCCGCATCGTGGTCCAGGTCGACGGCGGCTTCCGCACCGGCCGTGACGTCGTGATCGGCGCGCTGCTCGGGGCCGACGAGTTCGGCTTCGCCACGGCGCCCTTGATCGCGGCCGGCTGCATCATGATGCGCAAGTGCCATCTCAACACCTGCCCGGTCGGGGTCGCCACTCAGGATCCCGTCCTGCGCAAGCGCTTCACCGGCCAGCCCGAGCACGTGATCAACTATTTCTTCTTCGTTGCGGAGGAAGTCCGCGAGATCATGGCTTCGCTCGGTTTCCGCACCTTCAACGAAATGGTCGGCCAGGTGCAGCTGCTCGACCAGACCAAGCTGGTCGCGCACTGGAAGGCCAAGGGCCTCGATTTCTCGAAGCTGTTCGTCAAGCAGAAGGAAGAGAAAGGCCAGAAGATCTATCACTCCGAGCGCCAGAACCATCATCTGGAGGCGGTGCTCGACCGTACGCTGATCGAGAAGGCGAAGCCTGCGCTCGATCGCGGCGCGCCGGTGAAGATCGAGGCTGCGATCAACAGCACCAACCGCTCGGCCGGCGCGATGTTGTCGGGCGCGGTCGCCAAGATCTACGGCCATGCCGGCCTGCCGCATGACACCATCCATGTCAGCCTCAAGGGCACCGCCGGCCAGGCGTTCGGCGCCTGGCTCGCCCACGGCGTCACCTTCGAGCTCGAGGGTGAAGGCAACGACTATGTCGGCAAGGGTCTCTCGGGCGGCAAGATCATCGTCAAGCCGCCGGCCAACAGCGCCATCGTTCCGGAGGAGAGCATCATCGTCGGCAACACCGTGATGTACGGCGCGATCGAGGGCGAGTGCTACTTCCGCGGCATTGCCGGCGAACGGTTTGCCGTGCGTAACTCGGGCGCGGTCGCCGTGGTCGAGGGCGCGGGCGACCATTGCTGCGAATACATGACCGGCGGCATCGTGGTCGTGCTCGGCAAGACCGGGCGCAACTTCGCGGCCGGCATGTCCGGCGGCATCGCCTACGTGCTCGACGAGACCGGCGACTTCGACAGGCTGTGCAACATGGCCATGGTCGAGCTCGAGCCGGTGCTGTCGGAAGAGCTGATCAATGCCGGGACCTATCACCACTCGGGTGACCTCGAGGCGCATGGCCGGGTCGACGTGTTCAACAACCTGCTCGCCTCCGACGTCGAGCGGCTGCACGTCCTGATCACGCGCCATGCGAAAGCGACCGGCTCCAGGCGCGCCGCCGAGATCCTCGCCGATTGGAAGGAATGGCTGCCCAAATTCCGCAAGGTGATGCCGGTCGAATACCGGCGCGCGCTCCGCGAAATGGCCGCCAACGCGGACGCCGAGCCGAAAATCGCGATCGGGGCGTAAGGCATCACACCCCGTCATTGCGAGCGGAGCGAAGCAATCCAGAAACTCTCCGCGAAAAGACTGGATTGCTTCGTCGCAAGAACTCCTCGCAATGACGGATGAGGAAACAACAGACGAATTAGCCGGCAGGGACTTCGAGCTTTAATGGGCAAGATCACGGGTTTTCTCGAAATCGAACGGCACGACCGCAAGTACACCCCGGTCGCCGAGCGCGTGAAGCATTACAACGAGTTCGTCATTCCGCTCTCCGAGAAGGAAGTGCGAGACCAGGCTGCGCGCTGCATGAATTGCGGCATCCCCTATTGCCACGGCACCGGCTCGGTCGCCCCCGGCACGCCCGGCTGCCCGGTCAACAACCAGATCCCCGATTGGAACGACCTCGTCTATCAGGGCAATTGGGAAGAAGCCTCGCGCAACCTGCACTCGACCAACAACTTCCCTGAGTTCACCGGCCGCATCTGTCCGGCGCCGTGCGAAGCGTCCTGCACGCTCAACATCGACGACAACCCGGTCACCATCAAGACGATCGAGTGCGCGATCGTCGACCGCGCCTGGGACAATGGCTGGCTGAAGCCTGAAGTCGCGGCTGTGAAGACCGGCAAGAAGGTCGCCGTGATCGGATCCGGTCCGGCCGGCATGGCCTGCGCCCAGCAGCTCGCGCGCGCCGGCCACGACGTGCATGTCTACGAGAAGTACGCCAAGGCCGGCGGTCTTCTTCGTTACGGCATCCCCGACTTCAAGATGGAAAAGGGCGTCATCGACCGCCGCGTCAAGCAGATGGAAGCCGAAGGCGTCACCTTCCACTACAACAGCCATGTCGGCATGACCGGCAATGTCGATCCGCGTGAGATGTTGAACCAGTACGACGCGATCGCGCTGACCGGCGGTGCGGAAGCCCCGCGCGACCTGCCGATCCCCGGCCGCGAGCTCGACGGCATCCACTACGCGATGGACTTCCTGCCGCAGCAGAACCGCCGCGTCTCCGAAGAGCCGCTGAACGGCGTCAAGGAGATCCTCGCCGGAGGCAAGCATGTCGTCGTCATCGGCGGCGGCGACACCGGATCAGACTGCATCGGCACCTCGCTGCGCCAGGGCGCGCTCTCAGTGACCCAGCTCGAGATCATGCCCGCGCCGCCCGAGCGCGAGAACAAGGGCCTGACCTGGCCGAACTGGCCGCTGAAGATGCGCACCTCCTCCAGCCAGGCCGAAGGCGCGATCCGCGAATACGCCGTGCTGACGCAGAAGTTTTCCGGCGAGAACGGCAAGGTCAAGAAGCTGCACTGCGTGCACGTCGACGACAAGTTCAAACCGATCGCCGGCACCGAGTTCGAGTTGGAGGCCGAGCTCGTCCTGCTCGCGATGGGCTTTCTCCATCCCGTGCATGAGGGCCTCCTGAAGCAGCTCGCGGTCGAGCTCGACCCGCGCGGCAACGTCAAGGCCAACACGCTGGACTACCAGACCTCGCGCCCGAACGTGTTTTCGGCGGGCGACATGCGCCGCGGCCAGTCGCTGGTGGTCTGGGCCATCCGCGAGGGCCGGCTGTGCGCGCGCTCGATCGACACGTTCCTGATGGGGAAGACGGACCTGCCGCGGTAAGATCTGTCATTCCGGGGCGCGCGAAGCGCGAACCCGGAATCCATTCATCTACAGATTCTGAGGCCAGTTGGATTCCGGGCTCGCGCCAAGTGGCGCGCCCCGGAATGACAGCGCAACTAATTCTGCAACCTCACACCCAGCATCACAACCGTCCCTTGCGAGCTCGACCCCGGCTGGTTCGAGTCCAGGATGTCGTGGCGCAAGGTGCCCTTGATCCAGACGTTGCGGTTGAGCTTGTAGATCAGGTTGCCTTCGAGCGAGTAGGTTTTGTCGTTGCGGCCCTGGTTCTGGTAGTCGTAGGTGCCGTAGGTGAACTTGCCGATCGCGGTGAGCCAGCGGCGGAAGTCGTGGTCGACTTCCGCTGCATAGGTGTGCACGAGCACGCCGGAGGAGCCGGGGATGGTGGTTTCCGCGATCTGCGTATCGGTGTTGAACTTCACCGTGGTCAGCCCGCTTGCGTTCCAGATCAGCGAGCCCGAGGTCAGGAAGCCCGAGAGCTGGCTCAGGCGCGGATCGACATAGGTGCGCGCGGAATAGCCGACCGAGATCTCGCCGGTGAGGATGCGCGAGAATTCGAACGACGAGCCGACCTTGGCGTAGCCGCCGGATGAATCGCGCAAGTAGCCGTTGCGATCGGCGGCCTGGTCGTGGACGCGGTTGTCGCCCTGGATCTCGACGAACGGCTTCAGGCCGGGCTTGAGATCGTAGGAGAAGCGGCCGACGCCGCCATATTGATTGAAGTCGCGATCGTTGTTGCTGAAGATCGAGCCGTCGGTGAGCTTTGAATCGGTGTAGGCGGTGCGGTCCACCGTGGCGCCGGCGGCGACCTGGAAGCGGTTGAAGGTCTGGTCGAAGCCAACGGTGGTGCCGTAAGTGGCATAGACAGGATATTTCTGCAGACCGGCCTGCACGTTCGGGCTGCCGGGATTGTCGGTGGCGAGCCGCAGGCGCAGCTGCGAGGTCAGCTTGAAATCCCGATCGACGTCGACGCGGCCGTCGACATGGCCGGTGAAGTCGGGGCGGTTGATTTCGACCGGCGACGGCGAGGCGAGGCCGTCGATGGTCACTGGCATGTTGTTGGTGTAGCCCGAGAACGAGCCGCGCAGATCGGCGACCAGGGCGTGGCGTTCCCAGTCGGAGATCACGAGCAGGTCAGGCGCGACGACATAGACCGGCGAGCCAACAGGCTTTTGCAGGCGCGCAGGATTGGTGTCGTAGCCGGCGGAGAGCTCGAGACCGCCCTTGATCAGAAAGCTGCCGGCGTAATCGCCGACCGCGCCAAATGCATCGTCATCAGCCTTGAGGCGGCGGCGCAGCGGCTGGCCGGGCACGATGCCGGCCATGGCCGGCGGCACCGGCGTCTTGTGCGCGGTTTCCGATGGTGGCGGCGCGATGCGCGGAGGGCCAAGACCCGTGTCCGGCGTCGCCGGCGGCACCGGCGAGCCGGGACCGGCCGGTCGCTTCGGCTTCGGCTGGCCGGGATACAGCTTTGGCTGCTGGCGCTTGCGATTGAGCGAATCGTAACCGGAGCCGCTGGCGCCGTTGGCAGGAGGCAGTCCATAGGTCGGCACCTGGCCAACGCGCGTCGTCGCGGGCGCTTCGCTCTTCTTGCGGGGATCGTCATTGGGGTCCGGCGGCTGCGGCACCGCGTCCGACGGCGCCTGCAGCACACCGGCCGTGCGGCGCATCGGCAGCGCATCGGGCGAGACGAAGCCGCCGCGGCTGGGATTGAACAGGTCGGGCGTGAGGCTCTGCGCGGCCGCGGGCGCGCTTTCCAGCGCCGTCAGCAACAGGCATGGCAAAGCGGCGCGGAAAGCTAACGCGCAGCTGCTCCGGCCCCTGCCTGGAGGCGACCCCACGATGGAATAACTCCAACGAAATCAAACACTTTCACGATCATCCCCACCGGCTCGCGGGAACCATCGTTAATGGAGTTAAAACAATTATGGTTAATGACCCGTTGAGGGTGTTGGAGCCCGCGTCGCCTCGCGGGCCGGAGCGTGCTAAGCAGGCCGGCAACGGGCTGACGCCCCTCCTCCCCTGGACGTGAACATGCCGAGTTCGAAACCGCTGATGACCCAATCATCCGGCCCTGCCCCTACATCAGTCGAATCCGCGCTTCGCACGCTGGAGACCGAGAGCGGCGGCATCAACGCGCTCTCGGCCGCCCTGCGCGGCCCGCTGGGCGAAGCCTTTGCCAAGGCGGTCGATCTGATCCGCAACGCCAAGGGCCGCGTCATCGTCACCGGCCTCGGCAAGTCCGGCCACATGGCGCGCAAGATCGCCGCGACCCTGGCCTCGACGGGCACGCCGGCGTTCTTCGTCCACACCGCCGAGGCTGCGCATGGCGACCTCGGCATGATCACCACGGACGACGTCATCATGGCGCTGTCCTGGTCCGGCGAGCAGCCGGAGATGAAGACACTCGTGAACTACTCCGCCCGCTTTGCGATCCCGATGATCGCGGTGACCTCGAGCGCGGCGTCTTCGCTGGGCCAGGCCGCCGACATCGTGATCGAGCTGCCGAAGGCGCGCGAGGCCTGCCCGCACAATCTGGCACCGACCACCTCGACCATGATGCAGGTCGCGATCGGCGATGCCATCGCCATCGCGCTGCTCGAAAGTCGCGGCTTCACCGCGCTGGAATTCGCCCATTTCCATCCGGGCGGCAAGCTGGGCGCGATGCTGAAATTCGTCCGCGACTACATGCGCACCGGCGCGGAGATCCCGGTCAAGCCGCTCGGCACCAAGATGTCGGACGCGGTGGTGGAGATGTCGGCCAAGGGGCTCGGCTGCGTCTGCATCGTCAATGATGCGAACGAGGCCGTCGGCATCATCACCGACGGCGATCTGCGCCGCCACATGCGCCCCGATCTGCTGACGGCGATGGTGGACGACATCATGACCAGGCAGCCGAAGACGGTACCGCCCTCGATGCTCGCGACCGAGATGATCGATGTGCTGAACACAAGCAAGATCACGACGCTGGTGGTGACTGAGGCAAACAAGGTTGTCGGCATCGTGCACCTGCACGATCTGCTGCGGGCAGGCGTGGCGTAAGGCCGCCGCGCTCTCCTCGTGTCGTTCCGGGGCGCGCCCCTTGGCGCGAGCTATGGTGCGCAATTGCGCACCCGAGAATCCATTCATCTGCGAGGTTACGGCCCGATGGATTCCGGGCTCGCGCTTCGCGCGCCCCGGAATGACAACTACCGCGGAAACCGCGCCGCCTTCTCCTCCAGAGGCAGGTTCAGCCCGTTCGCCAGATACGACACGGTGCGATAAAAGCCGCACAGCAGCATGATTTCCAGAATTTGCGCCTCGTCGTAGTGCCCCGACAGAGCTGCGAACTCGGCGTCGGTAAGGGTCGCGCGGTGATGGAGCGCGTCCACCGCCGCGATCAAGGCCTGCTCCGCCGGCGACCAGCAGGGCGAGGTCGCATTGTCCGCGACCGTCGCGCGGACCTCATCCTCGGTAAGCTTTGCCGGACCGGCAAAGACCGCGACATGGACGCCCCATTCATACTCGCAGTGGTTCAGCGCACAGGTACGATCGATGACGATCTCGCGCTCGCGCAGTGAGAGCGGCCCCGGATCGAGCAGCCCGGCGGCGCGAAACTTGTCCCAGGCGCGGGTGTGGGCGGCCATTACCCGGAACAGCACCAGCGGCGGGGCACCGCGCATGATGCGGTCGAACTGCGCCTGGATCTGCGGGGGATAAGGCTGATCGAGCGGGGCGATGCGCGGCGTCGGGGATGACATGAGCGTCCTCTTTGCTACAATTATTGTAGCAGTACGCTACATTATCCGTAGCAAGACGCAAGAGGATCGCGATGGCGAAACAGGCAGGCTCAAGGGATCACCGCGTCCGCGGCTCGCGCACCGGGCGGGCGATCATGGCGCTGCTCGACCTGCTCGGCCGGCGCTGGAGCCTGCGGATATTATGGGAATTGCGCGAAAGCCCCCTCACCTCGCGCGCGCTACGCACGGCCTGCGACGAGGCCTCGCCGACAGTGCTGCAGGCCCGGCTGACGGAGCTGCGGGAGGCGGGGTTCGTGGAGCTCGGCGATGGCGGCGGTTACGGGCTGACCGCGCTCGGGCGGGAGCTGTGCGAGACATTCATGCCGCTGCACCGGTTTGCGGAGAGGTGGAAGGAGTAGGGATCAAGCGCAGCCGCGCACTCTGATCTTCCTTCTCCCCTTGTGGGAGAAGGTGGCGCGAAGCGCCGGATGAGGGGTTTTATCCGCGAACTCAATGAGAATTGAACTCGCCGATAGAGACCCCTCACCCGTCTCCCACAAGGGGAGAGGGGAAAGAGTCTTCACGCCGCGGCCACCGTGAGATTAGCGCCATCCACCTGCACCACCTTCACCCGCGTCCCGGCGGGCGTATCCGGGCCTGCCACGCGCCAGACCGTGTCGCCGATGCGCACCGTGCCGTTGCCGTCGATGATCGGCTTCTCCAGCGTGAACTCGCGGCCGAGCAGCGCCTCGGAGCGCTTGTTGAGGAAGGGGCTCGCGCTGGCATCCGGCTTCGGCCGGGCGAGGCGGCGCCACACCGGCACGGCTGCAGCGGCGAACACCGCGAACATCACAAGCTGGATCTGCCAGGAGATGACGGCGGCGAACGAGATCAGGCCGACCAGAAGCGCGGCAAGCCCGAGCCAGAACAGGAACACGCCCGGCGCGACCACCTCCAGCGCCATCAGGATGAAGCCGAAAATCAGCCAATTCCAGGTGCCGAGCGATACGAACATGTCCGTCATGACACGACCTCCAGATATCAGCGCATGACCTTAGCGGAAAGTCATGCGCTATTCCCTACCCCTGTCGCGGCGGGACCACCGGCGGCGTCGAGCCGGTCGGCGGCACCGAAGCGGTGCGGCGCGCGGCGGCGGTCGCGGACGCAGCACTTTCGCCGAACGTCGCCTTCGCGATTTCGCCGATGCCGGCGAGCGATCCGAGCATGCTGGTCGCCTCCATCGGCAGCATGATGATCTTCTGGTTCGGCGCATCCGCGAACTGGCCGAACGCCTTGATGTATTTGTCCGCAATAAAGTAGTTCAGCGCGGCGACATCGCCCTTGGCAATGGCTTCCGACACGGCCTGCGTCGCCTTGGCCTCTGCTTCAGCGAGACGCTCGCGCGCCTCGGCGTCGCGGAAGGCGGCTTCGCGACGGCCCTCGGCTTGGAGGATCTGACCCTGCTTGGCGCCTTCGGCGCGCAGGATTTCCGACTGGCGCTGGCCTTCGGCGGCGAGAATGTCGGCGCGCTTGACGCGCTCGGCCTTCATTTGCCGGCCCATGGCCTCGACGAGGTCGGCCGGCGGCACGATATCCTTGATCTCGATGCGGTTGACCTTGACGCCCCAGGGCGAGACCGCCGCGTCAACCACACGCAAGAGGCGCTCGTTGATCTCGTCGCGATGCGACAGCACCTGATCGAGATCCATCGAGCCCATCACCGAACGGATGTTGGTCATGGTCAGCACCGTGATCGCCTGGTTGAGGTTGGCGACCTCGTAGCTCGCCTTCGCGGCGTCGAACACCTGGTAGAAGGCGACGCCATCCACCGTCACGGTGGCGTTGTCCTTGGTGATGACCTCCTGCTCGGGGATGTCGATCACCTGCTCCATCATGTTGATCTTGCGCCCGACGCGATCGAAATAGGGCACGATCAGGTTGAGCCCGGGGCTCAGCGTCTGCGTGTATTTGCCGAACCGCTCGATGGTCCAATCATAGCCCTGCGGCACCGTCTTCACGCCGGCAATCAGCGTGACGATGACGAGCAACACCAGAACAATCGCGAAAATATCGAAACCGCTCATCTTTCCTCCAAGGCGGGAAAAGCCCCTTCCCGCGCTGCCATTGGTCGGGATCAAGACCCTAGCGGTTCAGCAGCCGCTTTTCACGTCGGTTTGCCGCGCCAATTCCGCAAGAACAGCGACGGATGAATTTATTTGAACCGGCCGAAGGACGGCCATTGAAAAATCGGCGGTGGCCACCCAAGGATTGATCTAGTTTGACCAGCCGAAATTGACCGGCTTCAGCCCGGCGAGTTCAGGCCGCTCCTTGCGTAGCTTCGCCAGCTGGACAGCCGTCGGCCTTGTCTCGAAATTGCGTGACAGCCCCGGAAAGACGGTCGCCACATAGTACAGGCCGGGCGAGAGGATATCCATCTTCGGCGTATGCACCGGCACGAATCCCATCGACGCACCATTCGGGAGATAGGTGCCCGGACGGCTTGCCGTCGTATAGTTCTGCAGCTCCAGCCCGGTCGTTCCGACCGCTACGGGAATTGCGACAAATCCATCGGGTGCAAGGCTGATCCCGCGCGCATTGATCGCCGGAAAGCCGCTGTGAACAAACTGAAGATAGTTGATCGTCTCGCTGCCGCCGTTTGCCACCAGTAGGATCGCCGTATCACTTTTGACGGCGCTGCCGGCCTGCACCGCGTCCGGATACATACTGGACGCAACATCGCCGGTCGTATTGCAGCCCGCGAGCGCGCAGGCCACGATAGCGACAAATATCCATTCCCGCATCGACCGAAACCCGCCACCTTGTGCTGTCCGTCGCAACCACCGGATGGCGACGGAATCCCCCGACGACTATGTCAGATCCTCGCAGTTTGCTCCAGAAGCAGAGTGCAACGGCGATATTATTCAACCACGTCGTTCGCGGTTGCGAGCAGGCTTGGGGAAAGCGTGACGCCCAGTGCCTTGGCGGTCTTCAGATTGATGGCCAGCTCGAACTTGGTGGGGTTCTGGACCGGCAGGTCTGCCGGCCGCGCTCCCTTCAGTATCCGATCGATATAGCCGGCGGCACGGCGGAGCTGCTCGGCGCTATCAGTGCTGTATGACATCAACCCGCCTTCATCGACAAAGGCGCGGATGCAAAATACGGCCGGCAAATGCGCCTGTTCGATCGCCGCCAGCAGCGGCGCCCGGTTCGCGATGGCGAAGAAGTCCGGCAGCACCAGGAAGCCGCCCTCATTGCGCGAGGCCAGCGCAGCGATCGAAGCAACATCATGCACCGGCGCCGGCTCGACCGTCACATGCAGCGTCCGCGCGGCCTCCTCCAGCGTATGCAGCATCAGCGTCGCGAACGGCGCGGTGGCGGGGTTGTAGACGATGAAGACGCGGGACACCTTCGGCGTAACCTGCGTCAGCATCTCCAGCCATTTGCCGGCGAGAGGGCCGTCGTAGTCGGTGAAGCCGGTGATGTTGCCGCCCGGATGAGCCAGGTTCTGGACGAAGCCCTGTCTGACGGGATCGGTGACCACGGCAAACACGATCGGGATCGTCGTGGTGCGCCGGCGCAGCTCCTCCACCGACGGCGTGCCGAGCGCGAGCAGGATATCGGGCTTGCGCGCGATCAAATCATCGGCCAGCTGCGCGACGCGCGCGCGATCGCCGCCGCCACTTCGCCAGTCGATTTCGAGATTGTCTTGCTCCTTCCAGCCATGAGTGGCCAGCGCCTCGGCGAGGCCGGTCCGGCCGATCACCTCATCGGCTGATGTGACCGAGAGCACGCCGAGCCGACGTGCCGTCGTCGTCTGCTGCGCCAGCACCGAGGGCGGCCACGCCGCGAGCGTCCCAAGAAGCGCCAGACAGTCGCGGCGGTTCATGGAGCGCTCCTCAAATCCAGCCCTGAAGCTCGCGCAGCACCAGCGTGCGGATCACGTCCATGCCGGGATCGCTATCATTGAGACAGGGGATCGCGGAAAACTGCTCGCCGCCATTGTGCTTGAAGATCTCGGCATTCTCCTGCGCGATCTCCTCCAGCGTCTCCAGGCAATCGGCGGAAAAGCCGGGCGTCACCACCGCGATGCGCCGCACACCTTCTTTGGCAAGGCGTTCCATGGTTCTGTCGGTGTAGGGCTGCAGCCACTCGTCATTGCCGAAGCGCGACTGGAAGGTCAGTAGCAGCTTTGCTTCATCCATCCCGAGCCGGCGGCGCAGCGCCTCTGTCGTGGCGATGCAGTGGCTTTGGTAGGGATCACCCTTCTCGACATAGGATTTCGGCATGCCGTGGAAGGAGGCGACGATCAGCTCGGGCTTGTACGGCAGTGCCGCCAGATGCGTCTCGATCGAGGTCGCCAGCGCCTCGATATAGGCCTCGTCCTGATAGTAAGGCGGCGTCACCCGCAGCGTCGGCTGGTTGCGCAGGCGGGCGAGCACACGGAACACCTCGTCGCAGACGGTCGCCGAGGTCGAGGCGGAATATTGCGGATAGAGCGGCACGGCGAGGATGCGCTCGCAATCCTTGGCGATCAGCGCATCGATGCCCGCTTCGATCGAGGGATTGCCGTAGCGCATGGCCCAATCCACCACGACATGGGGGCTGTCCGACAGCGCGACGGCGAGCTTGTCGGCTTGCGACCGCGTAATGGTCTTCAGCGGCGACTCGTTTTTCTCGTTGTTCCAGATCTTCTGGTAGTCGAGCGCCTTGGTGCGGGGGCGGCTGCGCAGGATGATGCCGTTCAGCACCAGCCGCCAGATCAGGCCCTGATCCTCGATGACACGAGCGTCCGACAGGAATTCCTTGAGGTAGACCCGCACGCCCGGGGTGTCGGCGGTGTCGGGCGTGCCGAGATTGACCAGCAGCACGCCAACGCGCGGCTGCGCCGATGGCGTTGCCGGTTTCGCGGTCTTAAGGGGGGCCAAGGTCGTCATGATCCGTTGCGTCGCGCGTTGCTCCGAACTTGTCAAGATGAGCCCGGTTTCGCTAGGGTCGCCCCCAAGCGGGGGAGGAACGATGACGCTCGCAGAATGGTGCGTGCTCGGAGCGGTGCTGCTCTATCTCTTGACGATCGTCTCGATCAAATGGATCCGGTTTCGCAGCTTCGACAATTCCCGGCCGCGGAATCCCGCCTTCTATCAGGACGCCATCTCGCAGCGCGCGCTCGGCGCGCACCAGAACGGGATCGAGACCTTTCCGTTCTTCGCCTTCGCCGTGCTGCTCGCCGAATACAGGGACTCGCCGCAGCGCCTGATCGACGAGCTCGCAGCGCTGTTCCTGATCGTGCGGATCGCCTATGTGCTGACCTATCTCGGCGACCGCCCGACGCTGCGCTCCATCCTCTGGAGCATTGGCTTTGCGATCAATCTGGTGATCTTCTTCATGCCGATGTTGAAGCGGCTGCTGCCGGCGTGAGCCATCCGGCTCCACTAGATCCGTCGTCCTGAGGTGCGAGCTCCGCGGTGCAAGGCACCGTGGAGCGAGCCTCGAAGGATGAACGGCCCCGATGTAGCCGGGCCGTCGCCCTTCGAGGGCCGCTGAAGAAGCGGCCACCTCAGGGTGACGGTATTAAGTGATCGTGGCCCGCTTCAAAAACACGTCGTCCGCTCGGCCGCGATGTAGCCGAGCAACAGGCCCGCCCCGAACAACAGCACCAGCGCAGCCGCGCCAAACTCGAGGCCGCGCATGAACAGCGCACCGCCGCCGTCGCGGGCTCCGCTCAGGCGGGCGGCGACGTCCTTGGCGGAAACGGCGAGGACCGCGATCGCCGCGACCGTGATCGCTGTGCCCAGCCCCATCAGGAAGGTTGCGGCGATGCCGGCCCAGAACAGGCCCTGAGCCAGCGCGAACACCAGGACCAGGATCGCGCCCGAGCAGGGACGGATGCCGACGGTGAGGATCGCGGCAAAGCCGCGCCGCCAGCCGCCGGGGCCGGCGAGTTCGCTCGGGACAGGTCCATGGGAATGGCCGCAATGCTCGTCGTGGACGTGGTCCTGGGCGTGGTGGTGATGGGCGTGGTGATGATGATCGTGCGCATCATGATGATGGCTGTGATCATGATGGTGCGGCACGCCCGCGATCGCCGGAACCGGCTGCGTCGCCTGGAGCGCGCGGATGAAGGTGCCGCCCTTGACCCAGACCAGGCGGAGGCCAAACAGCGCGATCAGGGCATAGCTCGCGATCTCGATGGCCCCTTCCGCCCTGCACATGGTCTTGGCGGTGGCGTTCAGGATCCAGGCCGAGATGCCGACGATCAGGATCGCCACCAGCGACTGCATCAGCGCCGAGGCGAATGACAGCGCGATGCCGCGCCGGGCCGTCTCGCGATTGGCGACCAGATAGGAGGCGATCACCGCCTTGCCGTGGCCGGGACCGGCGGCGTGGAAGATGCCATAGGCAAACGAGATGAAGAGCAGCGTCCATACCGCCGAGCCGTCGGATTTCGCGGCGCGGATGGTTGCCGACATCTGGCGATAGAATTCCGACTGCTTTGCCAGTAGCCAGCCGATCAGGCCGCTGGCCTCCGGCTCTACCGCTTGCGCCGATTTCGGCGCGCCAAACGGGTTTTGCGCGAAGACCTCGTGAAACGCGGCATCGGCCACGCCGACGGCGAGGAGAACGGCGACGCAGGCGAGGAACCCGCGCCAAAGCGGCGAGAGATGCGGCTTCAAGGGCAATCCACCGTGATCTTGTTGGCGAACATCATGCCGAAATTGGCGTTCGGGCCGTCCGTGAAGGTCTGCTCGTTGAGCTTCTGCGCGGTCGCGGTGCCGTCGCTCGGACGATCGAGCTTCATCTGGCAGCCCGACGGCGCGCCGACCAGCTTGACCGGATTGTCCTTGGCCATCTGGAAATCGATGAAGAAGGAGCGGTCGAACACTTCGAGCACGAGCTGCTTGGGCTTGACCGGGTTCTTCAGCGGCAGCGTGAAGTGCAGGGTCAGCACCGTGTCCTTGTAGTCGAGGAAGTAATCGACCGGTTCCTGGAAGCGCTCCTTCTTGCCGTCGGCCTTCGCGAAGGTGAAGTAGGCATATTCCTTCAGCGACTCGACATTGGTCTGCGCCAGCGGCCCCAGCTCCTCGCGGGTATAGGCGCCCTTCTTTTTGCTCTCGAGCCCCTGCACCGCGTAAGCCGAGAACATGTCGTCGAAGGTCCAGGCATGGCGCACGCCAGTGATGCTGCCATCCTCGGCGTAGAGCAATTCACTCGAAGCGGTGATCCAGACATGCGGATGCGCGCTCGCCACGCCCGATGCGAGCATCATGGCGGCGGCGAGCAGCCATCCGAGCAGGCGGCGCATTGGAGGTATCCAAATCGACAGAATCATGGGCATTCCACCGAGATCGGGACGAGGAATAACAGCCCGACAGTGGCATTCGCACCGCCCTCCCTGAAGGTATCCTCGCTCGCTTCCTGCACCAGCTCGCGGTCCCGGTCGTTGCCGATTGACCGCGCCTGCCATGAATGCCCCAGCCATATCTCACAACCAGCAGGCGCGCCAACGAGTTTAAGCGGATACTCCTTTGCCAATCGAAAATCGATGAAAAAGGAACGATCATAAATAGCCAGACGAACATGTTTCGCCTTCACGGGCGCTTTCAGCGGCAGCGTGAAATGCAGAGTCAGACGATTATCTGCGTGTTCGAAGAGGCAATCGGTCGGCTCTGCGAACGCCTGCTTGACGTCGGCAGTTACGCTGGTGAAGTAGGTCTTTTCTTTGAAAGACTCGACTTGAGACCGCGCCAACGAGGTCAACTCCTCGCGGGAGTAGGTGCCATCAGTCTTCTGAAGCCCTTGCAAAGCATTGGCCGAGAACGCCGCGTCGAACGTCCAGGCGTGACGCACGCCGATGACGCTCCCGTCCTCGGCGTAAAGCAACTCGCTCATCACATCGACCCAGACATGCGGATGCGCGCTCGCCGCACCCGATGCGAGCATGAGGGCGGCGGCGAGCAGCCATCCGAACAGCGCCCGCATCCCGGTCAAGCCGCCTTGTCGTCGAGCAAGCCGCGGCGGCGCAGCAGCGCGTCGGGCTCGGGTGGGCGGCCGCGGAACGCCTCGTAGGCGGCTTCCGGATCGACCGATCCGCCGCTCGAATAGATGTCGTCGTGCAGGCGTTTTGCCACTGCGGGATCGAAGATGTCGCCGGCTTCCTCGAACGCGCCGAAGGCGTCGGCGTCCATCACCTCCGACCACATGTAGCTGTAATAGCCGGCTGCGTAGTGGTCGCCGGAGAAGATGTGGCCGAACTGGGTCGGCCGGTGCCGCATCGAGATTTCCTCGGGCATGCCGATCTTCTCGAGCTCGCGTCTCTCGAAGGCGCGAACATCCTGAGCGTTTGCTGCCGGCTGGGAGTGGAACTCGAGGTCAAGCAGCGCCGAGGACACGAACTCGACGGTGGCAAAGCCCTGGTTGAACTTTCGCGCGGCGAGGAAGCGCTTGAGCAGATCGTCGGGCAGCGGCTCGCCGGTCTGATAGTGACGGGCGAACTGCTGCAGCACCTCGGGCCGCTCCTGCCAGTGCTCGTAGAGCTGCGAGGGCAGCTCGACGAAGTCGGTGAACACGGAGGTACCCGACAGCGAGGGATAGGTCACGTTGGACAGCATGCCGTGCAGGCCGTGGCCGAATTCGTGGAACAGGGTGCGGGCATCGTCTGGCGACAGCAGCGAAGGTTCGCTGCCGGTGCCCTTGGCAAAGTTGCAGACATTGAGGATGAGCGGCGCGATCTCGCCGTCGAGCTTCTGCTGATCCCGCAGCGAGGTCATCCAGGCGCCGGAGCGTTTTGACGGCCGGGCGTAGTAGTCGCCGTAGAACAGCGCCTTGTGCTTGCCGTCAGGGCCCTTCACCTCCCAGACGCGGACGTCGGGGTGCCAGACCGGGACGTCCTTGCGCTCCTCGAAGCTGATGCCGAACAGCCGGGTGGCGCAGTCGAAGGCGGCCGCGATCATGTGGTCGAGCGTCAGATACGGCTTGATCGCGGCGTCGTCGAAATTGGCGCGCTGAAGGCGGAGCTTTTCGGCGTAGTAGCGCCAGTCCCAGGGCGCGAGCTTGAAGTTGCCGCCCTCCTCCGTGATCAGCGCCTGCATCTCGTCGCGATCTGCGAGCGCCCGCACCCGGGCCGGCTTCCAGACCCGCTCCAGGAGGCCCCGCACCGCGTCCGGCGTCTTGGCCATGGAGTCTTCGAGCCGGTAGGCGGCAAAGGTCGGATAGCCCAGGAGCTTGGCGCTCTCCTCTCGCAGCTTCAGGATCTCGCCGATCGCCGTGTTGTTGTCGTTTGCATTGCCGTTGTCGCCGCGCGCCGTGAAGGCCTTGTAGACCTTCTCGCGTAGGTCCCGCCTCGCCGAGCTCTTCAGGAACGGCTCGGCCGAGGACCGCGACAGCGTCACAATGGCCTTGCCTGCCATGCCGCGGTCTTCTGCCGCAGCCTTGGCAGCGGCGATGAAACTGTCCGGCAGGCCCTGGCGGTCCGCCTCCGCAAGCTCCAGGAACCAGTCCTGCTCGTCGCCGAGCAGATGATGACTGAAGCCGGTCGCGAGCTGGGCCAGTTTCTCGTTGATCTCGGCCATCCGCGTCTTGGCCTCGTCGGAGAGGCCGGCACCTGCGCGGTGAAAGCGGGTATAGGTGCGCTCCAGCAGGCGGAGCTGCTCCGGGTTGAGACCAAGATTGGCGCGGTTCTCGTGCAGCTGGGCGATGCGGCCAAACAGCACGGCGTTCATCATGATGGGATTCCAGTGCCTCGCCATCCGCAAGGAGACTTCCTTGTCGATGTCCAGGATGGCCGGATTGGAATGTGCCGAGACCAGATCGTAGAAGACCGCCGCGACCTTGTTGAGCAGCTTGCCGGAACGTTCCAGCGCCGTGATGGTATTGGCGAAGTCGGGGGCAGCCGGATCATTGGTGATCGCCGCGATCTCGGCGGAATGGTCCGCGAAGGCCTGCTCGAAAGCAGGCAGGAAGTGCTCCGGCTTGATCTCGTTGAAGGGCGGGGTCGCGAAGGGCGTCACCCAGGCCGTCAGCAGCGGATTGGTCTCTTCGTCCGTAGTTTGGCGGGGGTCTGACATCACAAGTCCCGATTTTCGAGGCAATTTGTTGGGCCAGCTATAGCACGCGATCGGGCTTTTTTGGGCCATTTGGCCTTGCTCCCGCCCGCCTTTTCGGGGAGATTGCGGCCCTCGAAACACCGGACCCCAATGCCTATGAACGCACCCTCCTCGCCCTCCCGTCAGATCGTCTGGCCGAGCGTCATCACCGTCGTCAGCGCCGCTATCCTGATCGGCGCCGAGGTGTTCGGCGCAGCGTTTGCCGGCGGGTGGGCGCTCGCGATTCTGCTCGGGCTCGGCGATCAGGCCGCGCACATCCTGCAGGCCGTGCTGTTCGCACTTGGCGTGCTGGTGATGACCGCCTTCATCCGCGGAGCTCAACGCGTCGAGCCGTTCTTCAAGCGCCGCTGACGCTTCTTGCGCGCAAGCGACGCGCGCACGACGCTCAAAACTTAACGCCCGTTCATCTTCCGCGTCGCGCGCGCAACACTGCGCAAGCAGATGTTAGGCAATTCTGTTCGCAGCCTAAAAAAATTCTTGCGAAGCAGGGTCAAAACGCTTATGTGCGCTCTTGCCCAATTTCGCACGTGCCTGTGGTCGTGTGTCAGTCGGTAGGTATCCGGACAAGAGGCCGGACAGCCGCCAAGGGGTGAAGAAGCCGAGGGGCTCTTCGGAAGTGCGGAAGTCAGAGATCGAGGGTCGCAAGACCCGAAGGATCCGAAGACGAAGCAAACCCGGAGCGCCCAGCATCTCTCTCAAAGAGATGCCTTGTCGAAGGTGACTTCGCTCTTTGCAACCGTGACTGGCAGCCGGAGGCGAACCGGCGCACCCCGCTCTCAACGGGGGACGCGACTTAAAGCAACGACGGATCGGGCTTTTTTGGTCTCTACCGGCATTCCACCGCCGGCGCGGGCTACTGAAAAGGCTTGTCCTTCATTGCCAGGTGAGCGGGCGGGAAACTCTCCCAACCAATCCACGGCAGCACAGTCTGGTTTGAGTTTTTTGGCTTCAGCGCGCCTCCATCGCGCGATGTGGCCGAAGCGCTCTTATCCGACGTCACGTTGATGCGGATCCCGTCGCTGGGACCGTTGGAGAGTGCCATGACCGAACGTATCCAGGAATTCCTGCGCAACCGCCGCAAGGATGGCCTCGACACCGAGCCGTGCCTCGTCGTCGACCTCGAGGTCGTGCGCGACAATTACCAGACTTTCGCCAAGGCGCTGCCCGACAGCCGCGTGTTCTATGCCGTCAAGGCGAACCCGGCGCCGGAAGTGCTGGCGCTGCTGGCCTCCATGGGCTCCTGCTTCGACACCGCAACGGTCGCCGAGATCGAGATGGCGCTGGCCGCCGGTGCGACGCCGGACCGCATCTCCTTCGGCAACACGATCAAGAAGGAGCGCGACATCGCGCGCGCCTTCGCGCTCGGCATCCGCCTGTTCGCGGTCGATTGCGTCGCCGAGGTCGAGAAGGTCGCCCGTGCCGCTCCTGGCGCGAAGGTGTTCTGCCGCATCCTCTATGACTGCGCCGGCGCCGAATGGCCGCTGTCGCGCAAGTTCGGCTGCGACCCGGAGATGGCCGTCGAGGTGCTCGACGCCGCCAAACGCCTTCGCCTGGAACCGTACGGCATCTCCTTCCATGTCGGTTCGCAGCAGCGCAAGGTGAAGGCGTGGGACCGTGCACTGGCGATGGCCTCGCAGGTGTTCCGCGACTGCGCCGAGCGCGGCATCAACCTCTCCATGGTCAACATGGGCGGCGGCTTCCCGACCAAGTACCTGAAGGACGTGCCGCCGGTCGTGACCTACGGCCGCTCGATCTTCCGGGCGCTGCGCAAGCACTTCGGCAACCAGATTCCGGAGACGATCATCGAGCCGGGCCGCGGCATGGTGGGCAACGCCGGGATCATCGAATCCGAGGTCGTGCTCATCTCGAAGAAGAGCGACGAGGACGAGGTGCGCTGGGTGTACCTGGACATCGGCAAGTTCGGCGGTCTCGCCGAGACCATGGACGAATCGATCCGTTATGCCATCCGCACCCGCCACGACGGTGCGGACATGACGCCGTGCGTGCTCGCAGGCCCGACCTGCGACAGCGCCGACGTGCTGTACGAGAAGACCCCGTATCCGCTCCCCGTTACGCTCGAGATCGGCGACAAGGTTCTGATCGAAGGCACGGGGGCCTATACGTCGACCTACTCGTCGGTGGCATTCAACGGCATCCCGCCGCTGAAGACCTACCACATCTGATCCGCCTCGCTTTCGAGGCCTGACGAACCCGGGAGCCGGCTTGCCGGCTCCTTACCCAACATCTTTCGATTTCTGACGACGTCTTGAACGGGCGTGCTGTGCGCACGCAAGTGCAAGCGGGACTGACGCGCCATGACTGCTCCTCGGAAGCCACAGATCGCCCCTACTTCGAACGCCGCTCCGTTCGCGATTCGCAGCGAGCGCGCTGCCGACGTCGCGATGCGCGAAGCGCTGCTGGATGCCTGCTTTGGCGACAACCGCCACGGCCGCACCTGCCAGCGCCTGCGCGACGGACGCGCACCAGCCGCAGGCCTTGCGCTGTCGGCCGTGCGCGAGGGGACGCTCGTGGGAACCGTGCGGTTGTGGCACGTCAGCGCCGGAGGCAGGCCCGCCCTGGTCCTCGGACCACTGGCGGTTGACCCTGCCTGCCGCGAGCTCGGGATCGGCGCCGCGCTGATGCATCAAGCGCTGGTCGCCGCCCGGGCGCGCGGACATGGAGCCGTGATCCTGCTCGGCGATGCCCCCTACTACGCGCGCTTCGGCTTCTCGGCCAAGAAGACCGGCGCGCTGGTGCTGCCCGGCCCCTTCGAGCGCGACCGCCTGCTCGCGATCGAATTCCAGACGGGTGCGCTGGATGGAGCGGAAGGGACGATCGTCCCAACCGGTGTGGCCCTGCCCAAACGGAGGTCGGTTCGCGGCCTCCGGGCGCAAGCGGCCTGAGGGATTGCTGCCGTAGCGCAGGCCAAAGCCGCATCGAGCGGTAACGCCCGTCGCGCCTGCGCCAAGCCCGTTCCTTGGGGGTTGCGCGGGCGCCGGAAACGCCCTTTAACCCCGCGAAACACCCCTTCAGTCGAGGCCCATGACCATGTCCCGTCGCCTGATTTCCACCGGCTCTCCCCTCGAGAAGACCGTCGGCTACAGCCGCGCCGTGATCGACGGCGAGTTCGCCTTCGTCGCAGGAACCACAGGCTATGACTACACCACGATGACAATGCCATCCGATGTCACGAGCCAGTCACGCAACTGCTTCAAGACCATCGAAGCTGCCCTGAAGGAGGGCGGATTCGAGATGGCCGATATTGTCCGTGCGACCTACTACGTCACCGACGCCAGCTACATCGATTCGCATTTCGCCGTCTGCGGCGAGGTGCTCGGTGACATCAGGCCCGCTGCGACCTTGCTGGTCGTCAGCGCCCTCGCCAAGCCCGAGATGAAGGTCGAGATCGAAGTCACCGCCAAGCGCCGCAGCACCTAACAAGCACCGCGGCGCCTGATCCACCCTTCATCATTTATCCGATAGCACGTTCCGGAGAAACGATTCCATGAGCCTTCCCTCGCAGATCTACGCCAAGATCACCGGCCCCATCGTCATGGTCGGCTTCGGCTCCATCGGCAAAGGCACGCTGCCGCTGATCGAGCGGCATCTGGATTACGACAAGTCGCGCATCACCGTGCTCGATCCCAAGGACGAGGGCCGCAAAGCGCTCTGCGAGAAGCACAATGTCCGCTTCATCCAGAAGGGCCTGACCAAGGACAATTATCGCGAAGTGCTGACCCCGCTGCTCACTGAAGGCGGCGGCCAGGGCTTTTGCGTCAATCTCTCGGTCGACACCGGCTCCACCGACATCATGGAGCTCTGCGACGAGCTTGGCGCGCTCTATATCGACACTGTCAACGAGCCCTGGCTCGGCTTCTATTTCGATGCCTCGAAGGGCCCCGAAGCGCGCTCCAACTATGCACTGCGCGAAGTGACGCTGGCCGCCAAGAAGGCGCGGCCCAAGGGCTCGACGACCGCTGTCTCCTGCTGCGGTGCCAATCCCGGGATGGTCTCCTTCTTCGTCAAGCAGGCGCTGCTCAATGTGGCCGCCGATCTGAAGCTCAATGCTCCCAGGCCGAAGACCAAGGCCGAATGGGCGGATCTGATGCGGCAGGCCGGTATCAAGGGCATCCACATCGCCGAACGTGACACGCAGCGCTCGAAGAAGCCGAAAGAGCCCGACGTCTTCGTCAACACCTGGTCGGTGGAGGGATTCCTGTCGGAAGGCGTGCAGCCGTCCGAGCTCGGCTGGGGCACCCACGAGAAATGGATGCCCGAGAATGCGCGGACTCACGAAGCCGGCTGCGGCGCTGCGATCTATCTGATGCAGCCCGGCGCCAACACGCGCGTGCGCACCTGGTGCCCGACCCGCGGCGCGCAATACGGCTTCCTCGTCACCCATAACGAGTCGATCTCGATCGCCGATTACTTCACGGTGCGCGACGCCTCAGGCAAGGCGGTGTACCGACCGACCTGCCACTACGCCTATCATCCGGCCGACGATGCCGTGCTGTCGCTGCACGAGATGTTCGGCCGTGCGGCGAAGATGCAGGAGAAGCACCACATCCTCGACGAGAACGAGATCGTCGACGGCATCGACGAACTCGGCGTGCTCTTGTTCGGCCATGACAAGAATGCCTATTGGTACGGCTCGCAGCTCTCCATCGAAGAGACCCGCGCGCTTGCGCCCTATCAGAACGCCACCGGCCTGCAGGTGACCTCGGCCGTGCTCGGCGGCATGGTATGGGCGCTGGAAAACCCGAACGAAGGCATCGTCGAAGCCGACGAGATGGATTTCGATCGCCTCTTGGAAATCCAATTGCCGTATCTCGGCCCAGTGAAGGGCTTCTACACAGACTGGACGCCGCTGACGGATCGCCCGGGACTGTTCCCGGAGGACATCGACACCAGCGATCCCTGGCAGTTCAGGAATATTCTGGTGCGGTAACAGGCGTACCTGTCCGAGTCGCAATGAACGGGAGGCTGGTGGCCTTCCGTCAGCCCGGATGCTAACCAACCGCCCGGTCCCACGGCAACCGGGAGGTCCGCATGAAGAATATCGTCTGCATCGCGGGAGGCGTCAGCCTCCTGATCGCGTCCCACGCATGGGCCGCGGACACCGGTCAGCTACCCTGCAAGACCACGCAGGAATGCAACGAAAACGCGGCCAAGATCGGCGCGAACGCCCCCCGGGACGCGCAGCCCTCGACCAGCAAATCGGACGCCGCCGAGGATCAGTTTTACTGGCTCAACAAGATCAACAAGGCGTCCACCATGATGCTGGTGGAGGAAGGCATCTTCCCAAAAAACACCGGCGAGCTGATCGCCGCGGGCGTGGACTACACGATTCGCCAGGCGCGTGAGCCCGATGGCAAGCGCCCAAGCGACGTCCTACAGATCGAGAAGATCATGACCGACAAGGTCGGCGAGGAGGCCTCCGTCATCCACGCCGGGCGCAGCCGTCAGGACATGTACGCGACCTTTCGCGCTGCCAAACTACGCAACCAGACGCTGGATTTTGCCGAAGCGCTGCTAGGCTTGCGTGCCAAGATGCTGGCCAAGGCGGCCGACAATCTCGATGCATTGATGCCCGGCTATACCAACGGCGTGCAGGCGGTACCGATCACCTATGGTCATTACCTGCTGGCCTATGAGGAATCGTTCGAGCGCGACCAGCAGCGCGTCAGCGAGGCCTATCGCCGGCTCAACCTCAGCCCGATGGGCGTCGGCGTCATGTCCGACTCGATCTGGCCGCTGAACCGCACGCGCCTTGCCCAGCTGCTCGGCTTCGACGGCATCGTCGAGAATTCGATGGACGCCAACCAGGTGATCCCGTTCGACAATCAGCTCGAGGCCGCTGCGATCGCCAATTCGACCGCCATCCGCATCGGCGCGATGATGCAGGACCTGCACACGCAATACGCCGAGGTGCGACCCTGGCTCTTGCTCCAGGAGGGCTCGACCTACACCAGCAGCTCGATGCCTCAGAAGCGTAATCCGGGTCTGATCATGCAGGCGAGGATCGCCGCTTCAGATGTGGTGGGGCTGTCGGCTGCTGTGTCGATCCGCGCTCACAACGTCATGTCCGGCATGGTTGATTCCAAGGCCCAGTCCGAGGACATTGGCCTGTTCCCGCGTGCCGTCAGCATGGTCGCTGCCACCAACCGGGTGTTCGATGCGATCGTGGTCAACAAGGCCCGCGCCAAGGAAGAGCTGGAGAGCGACTGGACCTCGACCATGAACCTCGCCGAGCTGCTGTTGCAGGCGCACCAAATCCCGTTCCGCGTCGGACATGGCTTTGCATCACAGATGGTCAGCTATGCGCGGCCGCTGGATCTGACGCCCAGGACCATACCCTTCAACGAAGTGACTGACCTCTTCGCCAAGACGCTTGCCAAATTCAACATGCCGGCAAGGCCGTTCCCGATGAGCGAGGCCGAGTTCAGGGAGGTGATGTCACCGGAATGGATCGTGGCGCACACCAAGGGCGTCGGCGGTCCGCAGCCGGAGGAGACTGCACGCATGCTCAAGGCGGCCCAGCAGCGCCTCGATGCCGACGAGCTGTGGCTTGCCGCTCAGCGCGACAAGCTCGCGAAGGCCGATACCGCACTCGATCAGGCGTTTGCGGCGCTCTTGCCGAACAACGCGGCGCATTAAGTCCAAGAAGCGAGCTGCGCACCGAGGCGAGATCGCCAATTCGCCATCAGTTGGGATATACGTCCCGGAAACCGGCTGTCGCGGCTATTTCTTCTCAAGCGGCGGCGCGATCTTCTCGGCCGGTGCCGGCGGCAGCGCAGGCTTGGCCGCTCCCGCTGCACCCTGGGTCTGCGGATCGGGTCGCGCGGGTTCGGGGGCCGGTGTGGTTGGACGCTCGCCACCGGGTTTGGCTTGTGCAGGGGCCTTATCCTGATCGTTGGACGGCGTGCCCTGAAGCGGTTGCGTCGCCTGCGCCAGCTCCATCCTGCTCTCGGCGCGAATTTGCGCCAATGACATCACCGATACCACAACGCCTGCTGCGAACAGCGAACAGGCGATTGTAAGGTCGAGCTTCAGGTTTCGCTTGTCGTTCTGGCCGGGCATGTCGATCACCGCTTTTATCCGGAAATCAACGAATCTCCTCGACGGCGGTTCCACACTCGGGAAGCCGGAACTACCCGTGGCGCGCCAAAAGGCGGCGCTTATTCCGTCGTACTGACTTCCCAGGTGGCATGGCGGACGCCTGGCAAATGCTGGAGATCGGTCGCCACCGCGTTCAGCTCGTTCGGGTCGATCGCACTCGCCACCAGCTTGGCGACGATCTCCAGGATATCCTCGCCGATCTCGACCACCTGGACGTCGGCCACGGGATATTTCGCGGCTTCGAGCTTGTCGACCAGGCAGTCGCGCATGTCGGGCAAAGCATCGGCCGCGACCGCGAGCTTGAAGTAATAGGTTGCTTCCAGCGCCTTCTCGTCCAGCGGAATCCGGTTGATAGCATTGACCAGCGGGCGCAGCATGGTGTTTCCGGCGATAACGAACACGGTCAGGGCGGCCGCCTGCGCGACCATGTCGGCCCCGGCGCAGGACCCCACGGCGGCCGAGGACCACAGCGTGGCCGCGGTGTTCAGCCCGCGCACGTCCATGCCTTGCTTCATGATGACGCCGGCACCGAGAAAGCCGATGCCGGAGACGACATAGGAGATCACGCGAACCGCACCGTCAGCTCCCGTCAGATGCATGGCAAGATCAACGAACGCAGCCGCCCCGACCGCGACCAGCACATTGGTGCGCAAGCCTGCGGTGCGTTGCCGATATTGCCGCTCGGCACCGATCAGCGTGCCCAGCACGAAAGCCGTGAACAGGCTGATCAGCGTGTCGGCGAAATCAGCGAGCTGGAAGGTCGTCAGAAATCGCATGGTCCCCTATACGGCGGGAACAATGACAGATCAAAGCTCCAGCAGCCCGCCGTCCCCATTTTCGTCGGCGAAGGCGAGCAGCGTGCCCTTGGCGTTCCAGGCGAGCCCGGCCACCGGCGGGGTACCGTTGCGGCGGACCAGGATCTCCGCCCCGTCCTCCATCCGCACCATCAGCACGGTGCCGTCGCTGTAGCCGGCGGCGAGGATGTCGTTCTTCGGATGGCAGGCGACCACGGACACGCGCGCCTGAAGCGGTGCGAGCATCGCGGGCTCCTTGCCCATCGGACCGTCCTTGCTGGCGAACGGCCAGATGATGACGGTGTCGGCGCCTGAGGTCGCGAGACCCTTGCCGCCCGCGCTCCAGGACATGGAGCGGACTCGGCCGGGATAGCCGGTCATGCGCATGTGCCTGTTGTCGGCGAGCCGCCAGCCATGCAGCGCCGGTTCGTGCATGGCCGTGACCAGGAATTTGTTATCCGGGCTGAAGGTGACGCCGTGATGCGAGCCGGCCCAGGGCAGGAATTCGGCCGATCCCTCCATGTTGGGGAACCACAACGTTGCGCCGTTGTAATGCGCGATTGCAAGGCGCAGGCCCTTCGGCGCGAATGCGAGACCGCCAACGGTCGAGGGCACCTCGAGCGACTTCTCCTCGTTCTTGCCGCTCTTGACGGTCGCGATCTTGCCGGCCGACCAGGCGAAGGCGCCATCGGCATGCAGCGCCACCGCATCGATCCAGCGCCGCTTGGGATCGGTGGCGAGCAGCGTCACCTCGCCCTTGGCGTCGAGCGCGACGACCTTTCCGTCGTCACCTCCCATGATGATACGCTTGCCGTCGGACGCGGCGGAGAGAATGCCGCCGCTGTGCACGACGACCGTGGTGATCTCACCCGCGGCGTCGACCAGCGCGACGTTTTCCTCGCCGCCGACGAAGGCAGCGCGGGATCCAAGAAAATGCACCGAGGTCACCGCCATGCCGAGCGTAACAGGCTTGACGCGATCGGTGACGGAGACGATCGAGGCGGAATCGGGGGACGGCGTGAACTCTTTCATCACGAGACGATGCAGCTCTCGAAGCCCTCGCGAATGGCCTTTTCCGGCAGTTCGCGGCCGATGAAGACGAGCCGGCTCTCGCGCTTCTCACCCTCTTTCCACTTCCGCTGGTGGTTACCCTCCAGCATCATGTGAACGCCCTGGAAGACATAGCGATCGTCGTCGTCGTGGAAGGCGAGAATGCCCTTGGAGCGCAGGATCTTGCCGCCCTCGACCTGCACGAGGTTCTGGAGCCAGGGCATGAACACGTTGGGATCGAGCGGCTTGTCGGTCTTCAGCGAGAGCGACTGCATGTCCTCGTCGTGATAGTGCTTCAGGCCGTGGCCGTGGTCATGATCGTGATGATGGTCATGACCATGATGATGATCATGGTCGTGGTCATGATCGTCGGCTTCGAGGAAATCAGGCTCGATGTCGAGGATGCGGTCGAGGTCGAACGCCCCGCGATCGAGCACGTCGGCCAGCGCCACCGAGCAGCGCTCGGTGCGATGTAGTTTCGCATAAGGGTTGATGCCACGGATGCGGGCCTCGACCTCGGCAAGCTCGCCCTTGTTGACGAGATCGGTCTTGTTCAGAACAATGACGTCGGCAAAGGCGATCTGGTTCTTGGCCTCGGGCGCGTCCTTGAGCCGGTCGGACAGCCATTTGGCGTCCGCAACCGTGACCACCGCATCGAGGCGGGCATTCTTCTGCACATCCTCGTCAACGAAGAAGGTCTGGGCGACGGGCGCCGGATCGGCCAGGCCGGTGGTCTCGACGATGATGGCGTCGAACTTGCCCTTGCGCTTCATCAACCCGTCCATGATGCGGACGAGGTCGCCGCGGACGGTGCAACAGATGCAGCCGTTGTTCATCTCGAACACTTCCTCATCGGCGCCGATGATGAGGTCGTTGTCGATGCCGATCTCGCCGAATTCGTTGACGATGACTGCGTATTTCTTGCCGTGATTCTCCGACAGGATGCGGTTGAGCAGCGTGGTCTTGCCGGCGCCGAGATAGCCGGTCAGGACGGTCACAGGAATTTTTTGGGCAGTCGCTTCAGACATAACAACTCCGGATTGGGCTTTTTCCGCGCGACGCAAGGCGGGTGGGTCCCCACAGGGGTCGCCCCGACGGGGTGGCCCCCTGCCCTAATGGTCAAGCGCGCTGGTCAGGGCCTTTATATTGTGCCTGACCATGTCAATGTAAGTGGGGGCAGGCCCGTTTTCGCCGGTCAAACCGTCCGAAATCAGGGTCCCGCCGACCTTGGCGCCGGTCTCGGCCGCGATCCGGCGGATCAGGCGGTCATCGCTGATATTTTCGAGGAACACGGCCGGGATTTTTTGGGCCCTGATCTGGCCGATGATGGACGCGATGTCCCGCGCGCTGGGCTCGGTTTCCGTGGAGACGCCAAGGGGAGCGATGAACTGGATACCGTACTCGGCGGCGAAATAGCCGAACGCATCGTGGGTCGAGATCACCTTGCGCCGCTCCGGCGGGATCTTGGCCACGGCCTCGCGGACTTCGCGGTCGAGCGTGTCGAGTTTTTCCAGATAGGCCTTGGACTGGGTGCGGAAGAATTCCGCATCATTCGGGGCGGCGGCAGCCAGCGCGTTGGCGATGTCGGTCACGTAGACCTTGGCATTGGGCACGGACTGCCAGGCATGCGGATCGGCCGCCGAGCCGAGCTTCAGCGGCGTGATGCCGGCGCTGGCGGTGACCATCTGCGCCTTGCTGCCGGAGGATTGCACCAGACGCGGCAGCCAGCCCTCGAGGCCGAGCCCGTTGACGATGACGAGCTTCGCCTCCGCAATGCGCTTCGCATCGCCAGGGGCCGGCGTGTAGACATGGACATCGCCGTCGGCGCCGACCAGCGTCGTCAGATTGAGGCGATCGCCGCCAACATTGCGGACGAAATCGCCGAGGATCGAGAAACTGGCGACAACGTTGAGCCGCTCCGCGGCATGCAACGGCGCGGCGATCAGCAGGAGCAGACAAAGCAGGATACGCCGCATGGCTCGTCACGCTTCCAGATGCCGTCCAGGAAACACCTGGCGAACGAGCCCGCCGACGCTACCGAACAAGACCGAAACGACATAGAGCGCGGCAGCCACGAGAATGATCGCAGGGCCTGACGGCACGCGGGTCTGGAACGACAGCACGAGGCCGGCATAGCCCGCGACCGCCGCCGCGACGACCGCGATGCAGATCATCGCCGTCAGATCGCGCGACCAGAACCGCGCAATGCCCGCCGGCAAGATCATCAGGCCCACCGCCAGCAGCGTGCCGAGCGCCTGAAAGCCGTTGACGAGGTTGACGACGACCAGCGCAAGGAAGGCGAGATGCGCGGGGCCGCCGGCGCGGCTCACGGTCCGTAAGAATAATGGATCGACGCTTTCGATCACCAGCGGTCGATAGATCACCGCGAGTACCAGCAGCGTGACGGTGGCATTGAAGGCGACGACCAGCAGGGTCTGATCGTCCATCGCGAGGATATTGCCGAACAACACATGCAACAGGTCGATATTGGTGCCCTTGATCGAAACGATGGTGACGCCGAGCGCGAGCGAGGCCAGATAGAAGGTCGCAAGCGAGGCGTCCTCCTTCAACCCGGTCGAGCGCGCGACCACGCCGGCGAGGATCGCGACCGCAAAGCCCGCGATCAGCCCGCCGGCGGTCATGGCGAACAGGTTGAGGCCGGAGAGCAGGAAGCCGACGGCCGCGCCCGGCAGGATCGCATGCGCCATGGCGTCGCCGACGAGGCTCATCCGGCGCAGCATCAGGAACACGCCGATCGGCGCGCCCGCCAGTGACAGCGCGATGATGGCGGCCAGCGCCCGCCCCATGAACTCGAACTCGGTGAACGGGCCGATCAGCGCGTCATAGATCATCTGAGATCAAGCCGCCCGCGACTGGCCATCATCGGCGGCGCAGGCCGCGGCGCTGTCGTCGAAGGCCTCGCACATCCGCATCGCGACCATCAGGTTCTCGGGCGTCAGCACCTCCGTCGTCGCCCCCCAGGCCACGGGGCCGCGCGCCAAAATCAGCGTCTCGCTGAAATGGTTGCGCACCATCTCCATGTCGTGCAGCGCGGCGAACACGGTACGGCCCTCGCCATGCCATTGCTTCACCAGCGCAAGCAAATCGACCGTGGTCTTGCTGTCGATGGCGTTGAAGGGCTCGTCGAGCACGATCAGGCGTGCATCCTGGAGCAGCACGCGCGCGAACAGCACCCGCTGCATCTGCCCGCCCGAAAGCGTGCCGATCGACCGGTTCTCGAAACCGTTGAGGCCGACGGACGCGATCGCACGGAGGATCTTGTCCCGCGCCGCCTTGCCGATCCCGCCGAACAGGCCGGCGTCGCGCCACAGTCCGGTGCTGACGAAATCGAATACCGAGATCGGAAAGCTGCGGTCGATCTCCGCGCTCTGCGGCAGGTAGGCGATGTCCCTGCTGTCGAGCCCCCCAAGATGGATGCTGCCGTCGAGCGGCTTGAGAATGCCGACGATGCCGCGCAGCAGCGTCGACTTGCCGGCGCCGTTGGGGCCGATCACCGCGACTAACGCGCCTGATGCGACCTCGCCATTGAGATGGTGCACGGCCGGATGGCGGTCATAGCCGAGAGTGACATTGCGGAATGCAAGCTGGGCCATGGTTACCTCATCGCCAGAAGGACGATGCCCCAGAGCACTGCGCAGACGGCCAATGCGGCCGCGAGGCGCCCGGCCATGGTCATCCGCAGGATCGACCAGAGTGCGTCCTGGGCCGGATGCGGCGAAGTCGCATCGTGGATATGGGCATGGGTGTGGTCGTGCCCGTGCGAATGCCCATCGGTATGGGAGTGCCCATGAGTATGGCCGTGGTGATGGGTGTGGGACGCGGCGGGAACCATGCCGAGAACGTTATATTATAACATTACGTCTGTCCACGGCTCGCTCAGGGGCGCCTCCGTGTGAGGCAGCGCCCCCTCACCCGATTTGCTGGCGCAAATCGACCTCTCCCCGCTGGGGAGAGGTGAACCGCCCCTGCCGGCCCACTACATCAATGAAACTTCGAAATTCTGCACAGCAAAAAGGCGGCCGCGCAAGCGACCGCCTCTTTGTCATTCCGGGGCGCGCGAAGCGCGAGCCCGGAATCCATTTACCACGCGGACTGACGCCCGATGGCGCTCACGTGCCGCCCCGGAATGACCGAGAAGAGGTTACACCTTCTCGAACAGGGACTCGACGTATTCCCAGTTCACGAGGTTCTCGACGAACGCCTTCAGATAGTCGGGACGGCGGTTGCGATAGTCGATGTAATAGGAGTGCTCCCAGACGTCGCAGCCGAGGATCGGGGTGGCGCCGTGCACCAGCGGATTCTCGCCGTTCGGGGTCTTGGAGATCTCGAGCTTGCCGTTCTTGACTTGGAGCCAGCACCAGCCGGAGCCGAACTGGCCGACGCCGGCCGCCTGGAAGTCGGTCTTGAACTTCTCGAAGCCGCCGAGGTCCTCGTTGATCTTCTTCTCGAGCTTGCCGGGCAGCTTGGTGCCGCCGCCATTGGGCTTCATCCAGCTCCAGAAATGAATGTGGTTGTAGTGCTGGCCGGCATTGTTGAACACCGCGGGGTTCTTGCCGAACGAGCCCTTGACGATTTCCTCAAGAGACTTGCCTTCCCATTCGGTGCCCTTGAGCGCGTTGTTGCCGTTGGTGACGTAAGCCTGATGATGCTTGTCGTGATGGAATTCCAGGGTTTCCTTCGACATGAACTGGCCGAGGGCATCATAGGCGTAAGGGAGTGGGGGCAGCGTAAAGGTCATGGGTTCTTGTCCGCAACTGGTGGGGAACGAGGCTTAACGGTCACCCCTTATAGAAGGTTCCTGTGCCGTAAAATACCGCCAATTTGCGAAAAGGCGCGATGCGATCACGTGGCTTGATTGCACAACTTCGCCGCAGGCAAGCGCATGTTCACCCTGATGTGCCGCAAAATATCATTGCCTTTGAAGCGCTTATGGCAGAACGAATGCGCCACGCAACGGGGACCGCAAGGCAGAGCCATGAGCATCGAGATCGACATCCTCAACGGCGACGCCTCGTGGCGGATCGCTGAACCGCTCCATCAGGCGGTCTGGGGCCCGGACATGATCGCAGGCAAGCCCTGGGCTCACGTCAAATGGGCCAATGCCGATCTGCGCGTACTGATCGAGACGCCCGAGGACGGCCTCGTCTGCCATGTCGGCATCTATTTTCGCACCATCACCTGGAATGGACAGAAGGTGCATGTCGGCGGCATCGGTGGCGTCTGCACGCGTGAAGACCGCCGCAAGCGCGGCTATGCCACCATGGCGATCGACGCCGCCGTGCACACCATGCGCGCAAACGAGGCGGTTCGCTTTGCGATCCTGTTCTGCGAGCCGCACAATTTTGCGTTCTACCAGAGCCGGAGCTGGCTGCCCTTCAAGGGCGAGGTCTATTGCGAGCAGCCGGAGGGGCGGATTCGCTTCGATTACATGGCGCCGTACGTCTTCAACATCGTCCGCGCGCCGACGCTCGGCACAATCGATCTGTGCGGTCTGCCGTGGTGAGCTTCGCGCGAGCGATTGCGCCGGCTCCCGAGGCAAATGCACGCAGACGGATAAGCTCTGGAATGTGATTCTCTTCAGCGTTGCACTATCCTGCCGGGCTGCTATGGAGGCGCCATCATTTTCGGGGCTGTCTCCATGTTCGAACGATTCGCCATTTTCAAACGATTCACCATTGTCTCCGTCCTCCTGGCCGCGCTGCCTGGCGCGACCGCCGCACATGCGCAGAGCGCTGACGCCGGCGGGACCTGGCTGACCCAGGCTGGCGATGCGCGCGTCAAGATCAGCAAATGCAGCGGCGGCATCTGCGGCATCATCGTCTGGCTGAAGCAGCCCTACGACACCGCGACGGGCCAGCCGGCGACCGACAGCAAAAATCCCAATCCCGCGCTCGCCAAGCGTCCGATCATCGGCTTGCCGCTGTTCTCCGGCATGCAGCCTGCGGGCCCGAACAAATGGTCCGGCCAGATCTACAATGCCGATGACGGCAGCACCTATGCGAGCAGCGTCACGGTGACGGGCGCCGAGACGCTGCGGGTCGAAGGCTGCGTCGGCGCGCTCTGCGGCGGCGAAACCTGGACGCGCGCGGGACGCTAGATCTTGCTCGTGTACCGGACGCGATGCAGCGCAAAGCGCTGCTTCGCAGAGCCGGGACCCAGAAAGCTGCGTGAACCATGCCGAGACATGGGCCCGGCTCTGCAGCGCATCACTACGTGCTGCGCTGGGTCCGGGGCACGAGAGTGCTGCTATCCCGCCATCGTCTTCAAGGCCGTCGCCGCCGAGGCGTAGCCGCCCCGCGCGCCGTCGATGAAATGCACGTGGTCGCTGCGCAGCGCCGAAGGCGTGAAGCAGGTCATCATCGCGGCATCCTGCTGATGAAGCCCGTAGCGGACGACGCCTTCGCGGGCGGCGATGGCGAGACGATCGCTCAACGCGCGCTCGAGCTCCGGCGTGCAGTCGAGAACCATGCGCAGGCCGTCGTCATATTTGCGGAAGTCGGAGTTCTCGACCACCTGGCGCTTGTAGACTTTCGGCAGGAAGCCGCCGATCCCAATATCGAAGCGCATCAGCAGATAGACGAAGAACGTATAGGCCAGCACACCGGCGCGACGCGTGAGCAGCGGGCCGCCGCGCCTGGTGCGGGCTTCATAATCCAATCCCTGGGAGGGCCATTTCAGCGGCGGCCCCTGCGGCGGCACGGGCCGCCCCGCATCCGGGCTGCGCTCGACGAGATGGATGATGTCCTCGATGACCTTGCGGAACGCGAGCGGATCCGCGCCGGCAGCCGGCATCACCAGCACCGACAGGATCAGTCCGCGCGAGGCCGGCATAACTTCGAAGCGGCAGGACAAGCCGGAGAGATCGGGCTGCGTGCCCGGCGGCGCCTCCGGGACAGCAAACTCGCCGCGCTTCATCGCGGCATCGGCGAAGGCGAGCCCGCCGCCGGAGAACATCGCGTAGGACAGATTGGCCGACGGACCGAAGCGCGCGACGCGCACGTCGAGACCTTTCGCGCGGATGGCGCTCACCGGCACCAGCGCGACGCGCATTTTCAGATCGAGATCTTCCCGCACCCAGGTCGCGGTCGCGGCCAGGGCTTCGCGGGCCGCTTCGAGATCGCCAGGTCCGACCGCAAAACTTGCGCCGTCGCCGCCGAACACGAAGGGAAATTCGCGTCCCTCCAGCGCATTCGTCACCGCCGCGATGACGGCGGCACCGGCCATGTTCACCGCCTTGTAGCGCTGCGCCGCGATCGCCTTGGTGGAATCGACGATGTCGGCGACACCGATAGTCCAATCATCCGGCAGCGGCGAATAGAGCGCCGGCTCCATCAGGCTGGTGAAGCCGCGAAAGACCGGTATGCTGCCGTAGAAGGGGGCGTCTGGTGTCATCGGGTGGTGCCCGGATGGTTGGAAACCGCGTCCGAAGGAGATACGAGGCAGAATCGGTCCGGGTTCGCCGGCCGCCGCTGCCCCCTCGATTTTCCGATCATTGGCCGAAATGGAGCCGGACAACAAGATCGCGCCGCGCCGCAATGACGCAGCCCGTCATTGATCGGCATCAAACAGCCCGTCGCCGATTGCCCATACGGTTGACCAATCTGAAATGGTTGGTCGGGGTCATCGACGTGTCTGACATCGGCAAGAAGGACTCGAACGCTCCGGTACGCCGGCGTACGGGACTTGACGCGATCAGCGCGGTGAAGATGCCGGAAGGACTGACTGCAGCGGTCGACGCTTGGGCCGAGGCCCATCACCTGTCGCGATCCGACGCAATCTGCAAGCTGGTCGAACTTGGTCTGAAAATCGCCCCCGCGCCTGCGCACACGACGGTCTCGGACGCCGCCAGGATCGAAGAGATCGCAGCGCATCAGATCGACCTGCTGCTCGATCCCGCCCTGCCGGCGGACGAACGCGAGCGGCGCATCCGCCGCCTCACCGAAGGGCCGCCGGAATTCTCGCACGAACGGATCGACCTGCCGAAGCCGCCTCGGACTTGAGCGCCGATTGGCTAATGCAGCTTCTCGTCCTGTCGCTTGCGCAACATCGCCATCGGCATGTCGTGACAACCCACCAGCCGAACGAATTGCTGCGGATACATTTCGTGGCCGTGATCACCGGAATTCTGGTGCGACATCGGCCGGCAGTTGACGTCGCCGGACCTTGTGGGGGAGTGGTCCGTCCGGCCCTGGTTTGAAGCGGTCATGCTTGAACTGGCCATGGACTGCTCCCCTCTCGATTAGGGCAGATCGATTGACGTAACTCAACCAATTGCGGGCCATGCTACGACCAAATCCGGTTGGACGCCATTGAGCCGGGTCAATTTAATTGCGGCGGTAGAGTTCCGCTCAAGCCGTATTCCCCGCGTCGACCGTGAACACCGTGCCGGTGATGTTGCGGCCGCCTTCGCCGAGCAGGTACTCCACCATGCGCGCGACGTCGTCGGTCTCCGGCAGGCGGCGCAGCGCGCTGCGACCGGCGATGCGCTTGCGGCCGTCCTCGGAGAGATTGTTCGTCAGCTCGGTGTCGATGAAACCAGGCGCGATCGCGTTCACGGTGATGCCGAGCTTGCCGACCTCGCGCGCGAGCGAACGGGTGAAACCGGTAGCTGCGGCCTTGGTCGCGCCGTAGACGGACAGCCCGTTATAGCCGGTGGTCGCAATGATGGATGAGATATTGATGATGCGGCCGGCGCCGTCCGCCATCATCTGCCGCGCCACATATTTGGTGAGGATGATCGGCGACAGCACGTTGAGCTGCACCAGCGCCTCGATCTCCGAATTATGCATGGTGGCGAGCAAGCCTTCGGTGCCGAGGCCGGCATTGTTGACCAGGCCGTAGATGGGCCCGAACTCGTCGCGGACGAGCTTTGCGAAAGCCGGGATCGCGTCGATCACGGCGAGGTCGCAGGCGCGGAAATGCAGGCGTCCCCCGGACTCCGAGATCGCCGCCTTGAGGTCGTCGCTCTCGCGCCGCGCGGCCGCAATGACATTGTAGCCGGCGCCAACCAGGCGCCTGCCGATCGCAAGGCCAATGCCGCGGCTGCCGCCGGTGACGAGAACATTATGCATCGGTGCGCGCCAATTTTCCGGCTGGCGTGACATCGAGCGCCTCGACGAAGCGGATCACCGCCGGCACCTTGTGGGAAGCGAGCTGCGCGCGGCACTGATCCAGGATCTGATCCCGGATCTCCTTCGCGCGCGCCGGATCGGCGCCCCCAGTGAGGATTACGTCGGCGACAACGATGCCACCGGTGATCGGGCTCTTTCGCGACTTGGCCCGCGACATCCGCACATCAGGATGACGGTTGATCACCGCCTCGATCTCTTCAGGGTGAACCTTCAGCCCGCCGATATTGATGATGCCGCCCCGACGGCCGACGAAATAGTAGCGATCACCGCGCCGTTCGACGATATCGCCGCTGTCGACGAATCCATCGCCATCGGTGAGCGCAGCGGCGTTACGGCCGATATAGGCATGCGCGGTGCGCGTCGAGCGGATCCGCAGCGAGCCGTCGACGACCTTCATCTCGACGCCGTTGCGATTGCCGAGATAGTCGGCCGGGAAACCCTCGAGTCCGTCATTGACGGCGAAGCCGACGCCGGCCTCGGTCGAGGCATAGGCATGACCGACCGAGGAATTGGGAAATGCCGCCTTCAGGCCGTCAAGCACCGCCTGGTCGGCGATCTCGCCGGAAAGACGGACATAGCGCGGGGCAAACCGCGCGGCCGAACCGCTCATCAACAGCTTGCGCCAATGCGAGGGCGTGCCGGAGATATGGGAGACGCCGCGCGCCTTCAGCCGGACAACGTGATCGGCGAGCGCTTCATGAGGATCGGACAGCACCATCGAGCCGCCAGAGAGGATGGCACGAAGGAAGATTTGCAGGCCGCCATAGCGGCGAATGTCATAGAACGTAGCCCAGACCGGCGCAGGGCCCTTCGATGGACCTTCGGCAACGATGGCGCCGGTGAGTGCTTCCAGCGTATGACCGACGATCTTCGGCACGCCTGACGTGCCCGAGGTGAGCATCAGCCATTCGGTCGCACGTTCGGTCTTGGCCGGCGCGGCGGCTTGAAGCGGCAATTGCGCACTGACGAGCAGCGACACGCCGGTCCCAGCCCAGCGATCGGGCTCGTCGGTGACGACGGCGTCGATCCCGGCATCCGCGATCAGCGCGTCCAGATGCGCGGGATTGAGATCCGGTGGGCACAGCAGCATGCGACGGGCGATGCCGTCGAGCTCGATCATGGCAAGGCCAGAGCTGAGCTGGTCCGACAGCTTCAGCAGCACAGCGCGGCCGGACAGCTCGCGCAAGCGGCCGCCCAGCACGGTCTGCGACAGGATATCGGTGAGCGACACGACATCGTGCGCGTCCGACAGGGTACGGCCTTTCAGCTCCGCGCCGAGGTGGTCGCGGAGCGCGAAGATCTCACGCGGGGACATTTTCGTAGGCCCGCACGAAATCACCCACGGTGGCGGGGAACGCTGCGTCCTCGGAAATGGTGAACGGATCAACGCCGGTCTCGTCTTCGAGCCGCGCGACCAGGATCGCGAAGGCGAGCGAGTCAAAGCCCGTCTCGTGCAGCGACAGATCGTCCGAGAGGGCGGGAAGCGCGACGTGCTGCTCTTTGGCGATCTGCTGGATCGCTTCGATGACCTTAGACCTTACGGACATGCTGGCTCGCTTCTTGGTTAGTTAATCGATCGTTTGTCTTGCGGCGGCTTTGAGATGACCGCCTCCCATGGCCGTGTGTTTACCAGACAGAAGTAAATGGCCTCTTGGACAATTCAGATAAAATCGGACCTATTTGCCGATTCTGCTGCAGCTACAGCCTGATCGTACCGTCTACGATCTGCGCGAACGTCGCAGGATCGAGCACGACATAGACGCCGGATTTGGGCTCCAGCATGAACAGCGGGTCCGTCACCGCGCCCGGGTCAAAACCTTCGCGGGCGAGTTCGCCCTTCTTCTGCTTGAACGTCTCGGTCGCATCGAGTTCGTGCGAGATGCGGATGAAGACCGGGCGGGCGTAGGCCGGCAGGCGCCGAGCGAGATGCGCGGGCAGGGCCGCGACATCGAACCCTTCGTTCACGACGATCGCACTCATGCCGGCGCGGCCATCGGTGCCGGGGATGCTGACGCCATAGGTGGTGGCATCGACCACACCGGCGAAATCGCGCACCGCGTCGTTGACCTCCGAGGTCGCGACGTTCTCGCCCTTCCAGCGGAAAGTATCGCCGATGCGATCGACGAAATGGAAGAAGCCCTTGTCGTCGAACCGCATCAGATCGCCGGTGCGGAACCAGGCATCGCCCTTGGCGAACACGTCGCGCAGGATCTTCTTCTCGGTCTCGCCGGCGTCGGTATAACCCTCGAAGCGGCCGCCGCCCTCGTCCGCCTTGCCGATGCGGCCGATGGCCTCACCGGCCTCACCGCGGCCGCAGGCGATGCAAAAGCCCTCGTCATTGCGCAGCGGCGCACCGCTGTCGGGATCGAGCTTGACGAGGCCCGCGGGAAACCGGTGCGCCAGCAGCGGCGGGATGCGGCCGATCGCACCTGGCTGGCCCTCGACGTTGAATAGCGAGAAATTGCCCTCGGTCGCGGCATAGAATTCGAGGATGCGGGGAATGGCGAAACGCGCCCGGAAGTCCTCCCAGATATCGCCGCGCAGGCCATTGCCGCACGCGAGCCGCAGCTGATGGCGGTTTTCGTATTCCGACGGCGGCGCCTTGAGCAGATAACGGCAAAGCTCGCCGATATACTGGAACAATGTGCACTCGTGGCGCACGATATCGGGCCAGAAGTTCGAGGCCGAGAACCTTTCGGCGATCACCACCGCGCCGCCGGCGGCCAACATGCTGCACGGCGCGACGACGCCGCCGACCGAGTGGAACAGCGGCAGGCAATCATAGAGCCGGTCCTGCGGCGACGCGCCGGTGAGGCCGGCGAACCAGAACCCCCAGTTGAGGATGCGACGATGGCTGATGCTGGCGGCTTTCGGCAGGCCGGTGGTGCCGGAGGTGTAGATCAGGAGCGCGCGGTCGTCGATGGTGACGCCGCCATGCTCATCCGGCGACAGCGGTCCATCATCGAGCGCGGCGAGTGCGGGATCGATCGCACGCTCGCTGCAGGCATCGCCATGAGTCCAGATCCTGGCTTCGGTCTTCAGATGCGGCCTTGCGCTCTCTAGCGTCGCCACGAGCTCATGCGCAACGATGACATGTGAGGGCTTGGCGACGTCGAGGCAATGCGCGAGAGATTTGCCGACGAGCTTGGTGTTGATCAGCGCCACAACGCCGCCGACGCGACTGATGCCGAGCCAGGCTGCGACATAATCGATTCCATTCGGCATGATCAGGCCGACGGTATCCCCTTTGGCGAGGCCGACCGAGCGCGCCCAGCGCGCATAGCGATTGGTGCGCTTCGCCAGACCTTCATAGTCGAGCGTGGCCTCGTCCGTCACCAGCGCGAGGCGGCCGGGCTGGCGCCGTGCCCAATCGTCAACGACGTCGGCGAACAGACGGCCTGGCAGCGTCTCGATTCGCGCGGTCAGTTCGATCGCTTTCAGCCAGATCTTTGAGGCCGAGGGGCCGCGCGCGGCTGTGGATTGCTCGATAACGCCGATGGTCATGCCGTTCATTCTTTCAGACGGTATCTGCTTGTGCCGCAGCATAGCCAGCACGCCCTGCCCAGGTGTTAAGAGACAAAGTAAAAGCCGATTAGCGAGCGATTAACTCCAGGCATCCTTTACCAAGTCGATGGGAACGGCGTGCGGCCAGGTGCAATTCTTGCGATAGCAATTCCAGCCATTCGGGCGCGCTATGCGCGTCTCTCGCCCCACGAGAAATGAAACTGGAGGCCGCGATGATCACCAGGCGAAATTTCCTTCAAACCGCTGCATGCGCCGCTGCGACGCTCGCTGCGCCTCGCGCCTTTGCGATCGGAAACCCCTCCTATCCCTCGCGCAGCGTGAAGTGGGTTGTGCCCTATGCGCCCGGCGGGGCCACCGACGTCCTGTCGCGGCTGATCTGCCAGCGTCTGTCCGAACGATTCGGACAGACCTTCGTGGTCGAGAACAAGCCCGGGGCCGGCAGCAATATCGGCACGCAGGCGGTGATCACGTCCGCGCCGGACGGCTACACACTGCTGCTGACCTCGACCGCGAACGCGATCAACGCCTCGTTCGATCCGGCGCTGCCCTATGACTTTGCCAAGGGCATCGCACCGGTCGCCGGCGTCGCGCGGATTCCGCTGGTGCTGGTCGTCAACAACGATCTGCCGGTCAAGAGCGTCGCCGATTTCATCGCCTACGCCAAGGCCAATCCCGGCAAGATGTCGATCGCCTCCTCCGGCATCGGAACGTCGCTGCACCTCTCCGGCGAGCTGTTCAAGACGATGGCCGGCGTGCAGTTCACCCATGTGCCGTATCGCGGCTCCGCGCCGGGCCTCACCGACGTGATGAGCGGACAGATCCAGGGCATGTTCGACAACGTCACCTCGTCGTTCGAGCTGGTGCGCGCCGGCAAGCTGCGTGCGCTCGGCGTCACCACGCGGGAGCGCTCGGAGATCCTGCCCGACGTGCCGCCGATCGCAGACACGCTGCCCGGCTACGAGACGTCCTCGTTCTACGGCGTCGGTGCGCCGTACCATACGCCGCGCGAGATCGTCGACTTGCTCAATCGCGAGGTCGATACGGCTCTGTCCGATTCCGAGATCAAGGTCCGCATCGCCGAGCTCGGCGCGATCCCGCTGCACGGCAATGCCGGCGAATTCGGCGGCATGTTGGCGGCAGAGACCGAGCGCTGGCGCAAGGTCGTGGAGCTGTCGGGGATCAGGAAGGAATAGTCTGCAGCCTCTGTAGGCGAGGCGACCGATCATCCATTCGCCGCGGCGCACCGTTGAGACGAGGACGCCCCATCGGCGCGTCAGGATGAAAACCGCGTCACACTCGTCAGTACGCCTTCTTGTGACGTCTGCGCGGTGGCGGCGGCTGATCGAAAGCGTAATAGGGATTGAGGTCGCAGCTGGCCGCGAGGCCCGATGCCGTAGCGCGACACTGCTCCAGGGACGTGAAGGAGCAGTCGAAATAATTGTCGCCACCACCACCACCTAAGCCACCGCCGCCGCCCATGTAGCGGTGCATGCACACCGGGTAGTGCGGATCATAGGTTTGAGCGCCGGCATCTGCCGCGGCGAACAACGTGGCAATGGCGGTAAGGGCCAGGAGGGGGACGCGCATCGGACAGTTCCTCGATTCGGTGACACGGCACGGGTTATGTCATTTCGATATGGCACAACAGCGCGGAAGAAGCGATCGTTCCTGTTTATACCTCTCCCGCTTGTGAGGCGCAGCAAAAACGATGCGACACAGCGCCGTAACGATCCGAAACGCTTGAAGCGCTTTTGTCTCCGGCCTGCATTGAACGCATATCTCTCGGCACGCATACTTCGACAAAGGTCGCAAGCGATTGGCACACGAAACCGTTCGCGGGGCCGAGCGAACGGACTAATCTTTCGATCACAACGCCGGCCCCGGGCCGATGACGTTCCGGGGCACCGATAAACAATGGGCTGAAGGAAACGCACATTCGCGCTCGAGCTCTCGAGCGCGGCTCCGCCGTGGTGGCGAGAAGATGCGCTGGCCGGTCCGTGGTCTCAGGGCATGCAAGAGAGCATCTCGTCTCCGTTCATCCGCTATCCGATCGGCACCTCGCTGCTGATGGCCGGCATCCTGTTCGTAGGTCTCGTGGCCTATCCTCTGCTGCCGGTTGCACCGCTGCCACAGGTCGACTTTCCAACCATCCAGATTTCCGCCTCCCTTCCCGGCGGCAGCCCCGAAACCATGGCGTCCTCCGTGGCGCAGCCGCTCGAGCGGCAGCTCGCACAGATCCCCGGCATCACACAGATGACCTCGACGAGCTCGCTCGGCTCGGCATCGATCACCATCCAGTTCGATCTCAACCGTCGGATCGACGCTGCGGCCAACGATGTGCAGGCTGCGATCAACGCCGCGAGCGGGCAACTGCCGAAGAACCTGCCATCGCCGCCGACTTACAGGAAGGTCAATCCGGCGGACTCGCCGATCATGATCCTGTCGGCGACTTCCGATACGCTGCCGCTGACCACTGTCAGCGACCGCACCGACGCCCAGCTCGCACAACAGCTCAGCCAGATTCCCGGCGTCGCCCAGGTGTTCGTCGGCGGGCAGCAGAAGCCTTCGGTGCGCATTCAAGTCGATCCAGCCAAGCTGGTCGCCAAGGGCCTCTCGCTGGAGGACGTGCGCAGCCAGATTGCGCTCGCGACCTCGGACAGTCCGAAGGGCAATATCGACGGCGCGAAACGCTCCTATACCGTTTACGCCAACGATCAGCTGCTCGAGGCCGGTCAGTGGCAGGACGTCATCGTCGCCTATCGCGGCGGCGCACCATTGCGAATTCGTGACATCGGCGAGGCCGTGTCGGGACCGGAGGATATGAAAACCGCCGCCTGGGCCGACGGCAGGCGCGGCGTGTTCCTGGTCATCTTCAAGCAGCCCGGCGCCAACGTCATCGAGACGGTCGACCGCATCAAGCAGAAGCTACCGCGGCTGATCGCGGCGATTCCGCCCGCCATCAACATCAAGATCATCAGCGACCGCACCATCACCATTCGCGCGGCGATCGATGACGTGCAGATCACGCTCATGATCACCATCGTGCTGGTGGTGATGGTGATCTTCGTCTTCCTGCGCAGCTTCTGGGCCACGATCATTCCGAGCATCACCGTGCCGCTGGCTCTGCTCGGGGCATGCTCGCTGATGTGGGTGTTTGGATATTCCCTGGACAATCTTTCGCTGATGGCGCTGACCATCGCGGTCGGATTCGTGGTCGACGACGCCATCGTGATGCTGGAGAACATCACGCGCTATGTCGAACGAGGCGAGAACCCGGTCACCGCCGCCTACAAGGGCGCAGCCGAGATCGGCTTCACCATCGTTTCCATCAGCATCTCGCTGGTCGCGGTGCTGATCCCGCTGCTGCTGATGGGCGGCATCATCGGTCGGCTGTTCCGTGAATTTGCAGTGACGCTGTCGATGGCGATCTTCGTCTCGCTCGTGGTGTCGCTGAGCCTGACGCCGATGATGGCCTCGCGCTTCCTGCGTTCTGATCACGAGGCCCGCCACGGCCGCTTTTACCAATGGAGCGAGCGGCTGTACGAGCGCTTGCTCGGCGCCTATGAGCGCGGGCTCGATCTCGCGCTGCGGCACAGCCTTGTCACGCTCTGCATCTTCTTCGCCACGGTGGCGCTGTCGGCGCTGCTGTTCATCCTGATCCCAAAAGGCTTCTTCCCACAACAGGACAACGGGTTCCTCACCGCAGTGTCGGAGATGCCCCAGGACATTTCCTTCGCCGAGATGAAGCGGCGGCAGGAGGAACTCAATGCCATCGTGCAGGCTGACCCTGCCGTCGATTCCATCGCGATGTTCATCGGAGGCGGCGGCACGGCGCTGAACTCGGGGCGCATGTATGTCACGCTGAAGCCGCTCGACGAGCGCGACGCCAATGCGCAACAGATCATCGCGCGGCTGCGGCCGAAGCTCGCCAAGGTCGAGGGTGCGCGCCTCTATATGCAGGCTTCGCAGGACGTCCGTCTCGGCGGCCGCGCGACCCGCACCCAATTCGAGTTCACGCTCCAAGACGCCAATCTCTCCGAGCTGGACACGTGGGCGCCGAAGATCCTGGCGGAGATGAAAAGCCTGCCGGAGCTTCGCGACGTCGCCACCGACCAGCAGACCGAGGGCACGACGCTGCAGCTCACGATCAATCGCGACACGGCGGCTCGCTACGGCATCCAGCCGCAGCTGATCGACGACACGCTCTATGATGCCTTCGGCCAGCGCCAGGTGGCGCAATATTTCACGCAGACCAACAGCTATCACGTGGTGCTCGAGATCACACCGGCATTGCAAGGCAAGCTCGAAACGCTGGACAAGCTCTATGTCAAGTCGCCGCTGACGGGCGACGAGGTGCCGCTCTCGGTGATCTGCAGCTGGAACGACGAGCCGGTGCGGCCGCTCGCGATCGCGCATCAGAGCCAGTTCCCGGCGGTGACAATCAGCTTCAACCTGGCGGAGGGCGTTGCGCTGGGACAGGCAACCGCCGCCGTGATACACGCGGCGGGCGAGATGGGCGCGCCACCGACGCTGTCCATGAGCTTCCAGGGGACCGCGCAGGCGTTCCAGCAATCGCTCGGGACCGTGCCGATGCTGATCCTCGCCGCACTCGTCGTGGTCTATCTGGTGCTGGGAGTGCTTTACGAGAGCTACATCCACCCGCTCACCATCCTGTCCACGCTGCCGTCAGCTGGTGTCGGGGCGATCGCGATCCTGATGATCTCAGGCTTCGATTTCAGTCTGATCGCCCTGATCGGGGTCATCCTCCTGATCGGCATCGTCAAGAAGAACGGCATCATGATGGTGGATTTCGCCATTGCCGCCGAGCGTGAGCAGCATCTGACGCCGAAGCAATCGATCCGCCAGGCCGCGCTGCTGCGCTTCCGGCCGATCATGATGACGACGATGGCAGCCCTGCTCGGCGGCGTGCCGCTGATGCTCGGTCACGGCACCGGCGCCGAGATCCGCCAGCCGCTCGGCTACGCCATGGTCGGCGGTCTCGTCGTGAGCCAGGCGCTGACCTTGTTCACGACGCCAGTCGTCTACCTCTACCTCGACCGCTTCTCCAACGCGCTATCGCGCTGGATGGAAAGGAAGCCGGTGGCGGAGATGGAAAGCGAAGAGCAGAAAGATGCGGCGGAGTAGGCTGGGCTCGCGTCAGCCCAGCCCCTGCAGCACCAACCGATTCAGCCGTGCCGCAAATGCAGCCGGATCCTCCGGCAGCTCGCCATCCAGGATCTGCGCCTGTTCGAGCAGCAGCAGGCTGAGGTCGTCCACCGTCTTAGAGCCAGCCTGCGCTTTCGTGATTGCCGTGACCATGGGGTGACGCAAATTGATCTCCAGGATCGGCTTGGTGCGCATGCCGCGGTTCTGCTGCGCAAGAATGCGCTCGAGCTCGCGGCTCGGCCCCTGGCTGTCGGCGACGAGGCAGGAGGCGGAGTTGGTGAGACGGGTCGAAGCCTTGACGTCGCTGACGCGCTCACCGAGCGCCGCCTTGATCACCGCAATGGTCGCAGCCTCGTCCGCCGCCGGCTCGTCCTTCTTCGCCTCGTCCTTCTCGTCGAGGCGCGGAATCAGGTCGAGATTGAGATCGCCCTGGCTCAGCGACTTCAGCGGCTTGCCCTCGAACTCCGTCGGCATCGAAGTCCAGAACGCATCGACCGGATCGGACAGCAGCAGCACCTCGATGCCGCGTGCGCTAGCTGCTTCCAGCCGCGGGCTGGACTTCAGCCGCTCGATGCTGTCGCCGACGAGATAATAAATCTCGGTCTGGTTCGGCTTGAAGTCGGCGACGACGTCCTTGAGCGCGCGCTTCTCACCTGATGTGGTGGTGAAGCGCGACAGCGCCAGCAGCTTTTCGCGGCGCTCGAAATCCTCGTAGATACCCTCCTTCAGAACCGCACCGAACGCGTCCCAGATCTTGGTGAAATTCTCGGCATCCTTCTCGGCGAGGCTTTCGAGCTCGTTGACGACGCGGGTCGCCACCGCTTTGCGGATCTGCGCCAGCTGCGGATTATTCTGGAGCATCTCGCGCGAGATATTGAGAGGGAGATCCTCGCTGTCGACGACGCCGCGGACAAAGCGCAGATAGCCCGGCAAGAGGTCGGCATCATCGGTGATGAAGACGCGGCGGACATAGAGCTTGACGCGGCCCTTGCGGTTCGGCTCGAACAGGTCGAACGGCTTGGTCGACGGCGCGAACAGCAGCACCGCGTAGGAGTAACGCCCCTCCGCGCGGTAGTGCAGCGTCATCGCAGGATCGTCGAAAGCGGAGGCGATCTGCTGATAGGCCTTCTTGTAGTCTTCCGGCGTCAGTTCGGATTTCGGGCGCTGCCACAATGCGCTCGCCGAATTGATCTGGCGCGGCTCGCCCTCTTCGGGAACCAGCTCGATCGGAAACAGGATATTATCGGAGTAGGCACCGACTATGCGCTCGATCTCGTAGGTTTCGAGATATTTCTTCGCATCGTCCTTCAGATGCAGCACGATCTCGGTGCCGCGGGCCAAGCGTGCAGCTTCCTCGTCGCTGGCCCGCGCGATCTCGAAGCCGGAGCCGCCGGAGGACGTCCAGCTCCAGACATCGCTCTCCCCGGCGCGGCGGCTGATCACGACGATCTTCTCGGCGACCATGAAGGCGGAATAGAAGCCGACGCCGAACTGGCCGATCAGGCCGAGGCCGTCCTTTGCCTCCTTGAGCTTCGAGACGAAGGCCTTGGTGCCCGAGCGGGCGATGGTGCCGAGATGATCGATCAGCTCCTGCCGCTCCATGCCGATGCCGTTGTCGGCGATGGTCAGCGTTGCCGCCGTCTTGTTCGGGATGACGCGAATCTTGAGCGCGTCGCCCTCGCCCAGCAGGGCCGGATTGGCGATCGCCTCATAGCGCAGCTTGTCGCAGGCATCCGAGGCGTTGGAGACGAGCTCGCGCAGGAAGATATCGGTCTCCGAATAGACGGAGTGCACCATCAGATGCAGCAGCTCGGAAACTTCGGCCTGAAAAGGCTGTGTATGCGTAGCCGTATCGGACGTCGTCATGCATTTACCCGGTCAATCAGAAATGGAGAAAGCCGGGATATAACGCGATGGGATCGGGGATCAAGTGGACGCGCAATGCCGCCCTCCCGAAGGGGAGCGATTTTGCATCAGGGACGACGCAGATCAGGTCACGCAGCGGCCGGGCTGAAGCAGTTTTGCGACCTCAGTCAGGGAGCTGACCATCGACTCGCAGGCAATCGTCGGCCTGCGGCCCGGCTTCAGCATCATGGGGGCCGGCTTGGCATTGCCAGTCTCGATGGCCGCGGGAAGGCGCAGCAGCACCGACGTATCCGGCAGGTCGTTCAGCCGCATCGAGACGGTGCGAGTGGACACCGGGGCCGGCTTCGGGTCGGCCAGGCGGTCGGCCTTGCTGGTCCGATTGACGTTGTGACTTGCGACGCTGCGACCTGAGGTTTGGCCCGGCTGATCGGCGAGCGCCTGCCGGCGGTCAGCCAGATCATGGCCGGAGGCCAGTTGCACCGCGCCAACCTGGACGGCACCGAGCGTCGCAACGATGGCGACGGCACCCAAAAATACCTTTTGAATCTGTGGCATGGCTGTCGGTCCCCTCGCCCCATGGCGATCGCGGGAACAACGCGAACGGAGGACCGGAGTTTCCCAAACGTTAAGATCACTTAACCGTGTGCGAAAAAGGCACCGCCTCAGAAAAATCTTGCAACCAGGTGGAACGACTTTCGCGCCTGAGAGTCGTCTCAACAGCCGGCTATTCCCCCCTGCCCCATAAGCCGGCGACGTAGGGCGCGACTGTGGTGATGCCAGTCGCGCCTTACTTTTGTCTGGGGCTCACTTTCCTTGCAGCCTACTGCGCCGTCCCGGCGAGCCAGTCCCGTCCCTCGCCATAGAGCTTCTCGACCTCGGGGCCGATCAGGCCGGGCATGTCGCGCTTGACCTTGTAGCCGATCAGCTCCTGCATGTAGGCGAGGTGCCGATAGCCTTCCGGCAACGCGGCCAGCACCATCCGGTCGAGCCGGAGTGTGGCAGCGGGATCGACCGGGTCGATCCGGTCCTTTTCGTAGATCGGCTGACGGCGGACGATGCCCCATTTGCCGATACCTGATTGGTCATGCCGCTTCTCCAGAAAGTCGTAGAAGCGGCCGGTGCAGACGACGTCGCAGAGTACGTCGTGCACCAGGGCCCGCTGCGAGATCGTCACCTTGGTCTGGGCAATGGCCCGCGTGCCCACGAGATCGATGCTGGTGCCGCCGAGGAAATGCAGGATGCGCACGCCCTTGGCAAACCCCTCCTGGCTGACGCGCATGAAATCCCGCGCCGGCCCCTGAAACCAGGTGGCCGACATCCAGCCTTCCTCGTGCCAGACGGTTGCAAAACGCTCCCAGTCTCCGGCATCGCGCCACACCGCCCAGTTCTCGACGAGATCGCGAATAGCGAGGCGGTCGAGGAGTTGCTGGTCCATGGGCACGTCTCCAAATCGGGCCGATGTAGGAGGTATGGGCGGCGTACGCGACATCCGTCAAGCGGGCACAAAAAAACCGGCGTGCCTTGCAGCACGCCGGATCAGATCGTCAAATGGCGGGCTCGTTGCCCTTACTCCGCAAGCGCCTTCTTAGGCCGCCGGCGCTTTGGGCGCGCGGTTGCGCGAGTTGCGCTGGAAGAACAGTGCCTGGCTCGCCACCGCCGACACCATCGCGGGTTGGAACGGTTTTGAAATCAGGAAGGCCGGCTCGGGACGCTCGCCAGTGAGGAAGCGCTCCGGATAGGCGGTGATGAACACCACCGGCACTTCGAAGGTGCGGAGCAGCTCGTTGACGGCATCGAGGCCCGACGAGCCGTCGGCAAGTTGGATGTCGGCGAGGATGAGGCCCGGACGCTTGTTCTTGGCCAGCGCCACCGCATCAGCATGCGTGCGCGCGACGCCGACGACATTATGGCCGAGATTCTTCACCAGGCTCTCGAGGTCCATGGCGATGAAGGTCTCGTCCTCGATGATCAGGACGTCGGTCGCGATCTCGGCCGCCATCTCTCGGCCGGCGGCGTCGGCAAGCCGCCGCGTCTCGGCGACATCGGTCGCGAGAATATAGGCGACTTCCTCTTCCGAAAATCCTTCCAGTGAGAGCAGCAGGAAGGCCTGTCGCGGCAGCGGCGTGATGTTGGACAGCCGCCGCTCCGGTGGCATGGGAAGCGTCGCCACCTCGGAATCGTCATTGACGGAGACCGAATTCCAGATCTGAGTGAACAGCCGGAATAAGCCGGCCCGCGGCCCGTGGGTCTCGTCGAGCACCGACGGATCCCCCAGCATGGCCTCCAACATGGCTGCGACATAGGCGTCGCCGGAGGCCTGACTGCCCGTCAGGGCGCGCGCATACCGGCGCAATAACGGCAAGTGTTCAGCAACGAGCTGTGAACGGGACATCCCCACTCCATTTCTCATCGGGCCAACCTTGGAGACCAGGCGATACGAGGGGCGGCCCGGGTTCCCCTGCTGCGGCTGACTACGTTTCAAGACAAGAAAAGTTCCGCTGACGGCGGAACTTTTTATCGAACCTGGAATTGTGCCTATCCAGGGAACGGCTCCCGGTTGAGAAAATTTCTCTATTTTGCAGTCACTTAACTCGGGGAAACGTGGAACAGGTCATGAAAGATCTCAAGTCTCAAGCCAGCAAAAGCACGACCCCCGGCAAAGGAGGTCTCACTCCGGAGATCCAGTCCCGGATTGGGCACCAACTGCGCGCCATGTACGACGACGTTGTACGGCAGGGGGTCCCGGACCGGTTCGCGGAGCTCATCAAGAAGCTTGATGCGCCGGGCGGTGGATCTCCAAATGAGAATGGGGCTGGGGGCTCCAACGACAACCATGGGAGGGATTGATGCCTCTCACGAACTCCCTGCGTGACGACATCCTCGCGGCCGTGCCGAGCCTGCGCGCGTTCGCGATCTCGCTCAGCGGCAATGCGGACCGCGCCGATGATTTGGTGCAAGAGACGCTGCTGCGCGCGCTTGCCAACATCGACTCGTTTCAGCCCGGCTCCAACCTGCCGGCATGGCTGTTCACGATCCTGCGCAACCTGTTCCGTTCCGACTATCGCAAGCGGCGGCGCGAGGTCGAGGATGCCGAGGGCAACTATGCCAAGACGTTGAAGACACAGCCCTCGCAGAACGCCCATCTCGAATTCGAGGAATTTCGCACGGCGCTCGACAAGCTTCCGCAGGATCAGCGCGAAGCCTTGATCCTGGTCGGTGCGTCCGGCTTCTCCTATGAGGATGCGGCCTCGATCTGCGGCTGTGCAGTCGGCACCATCAAGAGCCGCGTCAATCGCGCGCGCTCGAAGCTCGCCGCGCTGCTTTATGTCGACGGCGCCGAAGATTTCGGCCCCGACGAGACCGTGCGCGCCGTGATCGGCGGCAGCGGCGGATAGCAGGTTAATCGACTTGAGATGACAGCAATTCAGGCGGCCGCTTGTGCGGCCGTCTTCATACGCGTGCGGCTCGCTGATTGTCGCCCGGTTACGTCTCGACGAACGTCACCGTGTCGGCAACGCTCGCGCGCGAGGTGCGGTAGCCGTTGACCTTGTGCTCGACATCGGCATAGCCGAATGAAATGCCGCAGACGACACGGCGATCGTCGGACAGATTGAAGTGGCGGCGGATCAGGCCGGAATGGCGCGCGAGCGCCGCCTGCGGGATGGTGCCGAGCCCGAGGGCCTGGGCAGCGAGCATGAAATTCGAAACGTAAGCGCCGCAATCGATCGCGCCGTAAATGCCGAGCGGCTCGTCGGTATGAATGATCGCCACATGCGGCGCGCCGAAGAAATTGTAGTTCTCCAGCGCCTGTTTGGCGTAGGCCGCCTTGTCGCCGCGCGCGATGCCGAGCGTGTTGTAGAGCTGAAAGCCGCTCTCGCGGCGGCGCTCGAGATAGACCCCGACATATTCCCGCGGCGGGGTGAAGTCGTAATCGTCACCGAGGCCGCTGGATGCTTCCTTGTAGATCAGTCGGCGGAAGCGTTCCTTGGCCTCGCCGCTGGCGATGATGACTTGCCAGGGCTGGCTGTTGCACCAGGATGCGGTGCGCTGTGCCGTGGTCAGCACATGCTCGATGGTGGCGCGGTCGACTTCTTTCGGCAGGAAAGCGCGAACCGAGTAGCGCTCGTTGAGGAGTTCTTCGAGCACGCCGATGCGGTCGTTCTGGTTCACTTTTGTGTCCATGGATCAGCTCGTGTCGCTTTCTTCGTAGGGTGGGTTAGCCCCGCGGATTGCGCGAAGCGCAAACCGCTCGGCGTAACCCACCACTTCTGTCTCTGTGGAAACCAAAGAGGTGGGTTACGCTGCGCTAACCCACCCTACGATGCCACATCACCGCCCCTTGGTCGGGATCTTGTTGTACGGCACATCCTTGTCGACGCGGATGTCGCCCGGCAAGCCCAGCACCCGCTCGGCGATGATGTTGCGCAGGATCTCGTCGGTGCCGCCGGCGATGCGCATCGAGGGTGAGGACAGCAGCATCTGCTGGAACTGGCCCTGTACGGTCTCCTCGTCACTGCCCGTGAGAACACCGGCCGCGCCTTGCAGGTCCATGGCGTAGGTCGCGATATCCTGCAGCATCATGCCCGAGACCAGCTTGCCGATCGAATTCTCCGGCCCCGGCCGCTCGCCTTTCGACAGCGCCGATATCGCGCGGTAGCTGGTGTATTTCAGCCCGCTCGACTTCACCGCCCAGCTCGCGAGTTTCGAGCGCACGGCGGGATCGTCGATCGCGAGCCCGTCCTCCAGCATCAGGTTCGAGCAGAACTCGAACATTTCAGGCACGCCGGTCGCAAGCCGCGCGCCGATCGACATGCGCTCGTTCATCAGCGTCGTCAGCGACACGCTCCAACCCTCGCCGACGGCACCGAGGCGCTGGCTATCTGGAATGACGACGTCGGTGAAATAGACCTCGTTGAACTCCTGCATGCCGTTAGCCTGCTTGATCGGACGGACCTCGACGCCCGGGCTCTTCATCTCCAGGAAGAACATGGTGAGTCCCTTGTGCTTGGGCACATTAGGATCCGTGCGTGCGATCAGGAGGCCATAGTCGGAATAATGCGCGCCCGAGGTCCATATCTTCTGGCCGTTGACGATCCAATTGTCGCCCTGCTTCTCCGCACGTGTTCGCAGACCCGCAACGTCGGAGCCGGCCGACGGCTCGGAAAACAGCTGACACCAGATCTCCTCGCCGGAAGCGAGCTTCGGCAAGTACCGGCGTTTTGCATCCTCGCTGCCCCAGGCCATCACGGTCGGGCCGCACATGCCCTCGCCGATCTGGAACGGCTGCGTGAGCTTGCCGTAGACGCCTTCCTCCTGCTGCCAGATCACCCGCTCGATCGGCGTCGCGCCACGGCCACCATAATCCCTGGGCCAGTGCAGGCAGGCCCAGTTGTCTTCGAACTTCTTCTTCTGCCAGGTCTTGCCGACCTCGACCATGTCGTGCTTGGCAAGTCTGATGCGGCCGAGCGAGGATTTGGACAGCTCCTGCTCGAACTCCCTCGGCGCGTTGGCGGCGATCCATTTGCGCGCGGTCTCGCGAAATGCGGCTTCCTGCGGCGTATCGTCGAAATTCATAACGGACCTCTCAATCCTTGCTCGGTGCGTCGGGTGGGTTAGCCGAAGGCGTAACCCACCACGTCTGTCGAGCGTCGTTGCAGCCGATGGTGGGTTACGCTGCGCTAACCCACCCTACGATTCGAGTTCATCTTCCCTTGGTCGGGATCTTGTTGAACGGCACGTCCTTGTCGACCCTGATATCGCCGGGCAGCCCTAAGACCCGCTCGGCGATGATGTTGCGCATGATCTCGTCGGTACCGCCTTCCAGGCGCGTGCCTGGTGCACGCAGCAGCATTGCCTGGAAACGGCCGGCCAGTTCGGCATCCTCCGGGCCGCTGACGACGCCTTCCGCGCCCTGCAACTCCAGCGCGTAAGTCGCAACGTCCTGAATCATCGAACCCGCCACAAGCTTGCCGATGGAGTTTTCCGGCCCCGGCCGCTCGCCCCTCGATAGCGCGGAGATCGCACGCATGCTGGTGTATTTCAGCCCGCTTGCCTTCACCGCCCAGTTCGCCAGCTTCGAGCGCACCGCGCGATCCTCGATTGCCAGGCTGTCGTCGAGCATCAGGCTCGAACAATATTCGAACAGCTCGGGGAAGCCCGTCGAGACGGCCGCGCCGATCGCGCTGCGCTCGTTCATCAGCGTGGTCAGCGAGACGTTCCAGCCGTCACCGACCTCGCCGAGACGCTGATGATCGGGAATGCGGACATTGGTGAAATAGACCTCGTTGAAGTCGGAGGCGCCGCTCGCCTGCTTGATCGGCCGGACCTCGACGCCAGGGCTCTTCATGTCCAGGAAGAACATGGTGAGGCCCTTGTGCTTGGGCACGGTGGGATCGGTACGGGTCAGCAAGATGCCGTAGTCGGAATAATGCGCGCCCGAGGTCCAGATTTTCTGGCCGTTGATGACCCAGTCATCGCCGTCCTTCTCGGCGCGCGTGCGGAGCCCTGCGACGTCGGAGCCGCCGGCCGGTTCGGAGAACAGCTGGCACCAGACCTTCTCGCCGGAGGCGAGCGGCGGCAGATAGGTGCGCTTGTGCTCCTCGCGCGCGAACGCCATCACGGTCGGCCCGCACATGCCGTGGCCGATGATGAACATGCGAGAGAGCTGGCCGAATGGCCCCTCTTCCTGCTGCCAGATCACGCGCTCGATCGGCGAGGCGCCTCGCCCGCCATATTCCTTCGGCCAGTGCAGGCAGGCCCAGCCAGCATCGGCCTTTTTCTTCTGCCAGGCCTTGGCGACTTCGAGAATGTTGGCATTCTTGAGCACGGTGCGGCCGAGCGAGGATTTGCGCAACTCCTCCTCATACTGCTTCGGCGCATTGGCATCGATCCAGGCGCGGGCTGTCGCTCGAAATTCGGCTTCCTGCGGCGTATCGTCGAAGTTCATGGGATTTCTCTTGCTCTTCGTAGGGTGGGTTAGCCGGAGGCGTAACCCACCACTTCTATCTGTCGTCGTGATTGGCAATGGTGGGTTACGCTGCGCTAACCCACCCTACGAACCCAGATTACGCAGCGTTCTTCTTGCGCATACGGTCGATCAGCTGGTCTTCCCAATAGGTGAGGCTGCCGAGCCCGAGCGCCATCGCGTTGGCACGGCGGTAGTACATGTGGCAGTCGAACTCCCAGGTGAAACCCATGCCGCCGTGAACCTGAATGTTGTTCTTGGCACAGTGCTGGAACGCCTGTGTCGCACTGATGCGCGCGGCGGCAGCGGCCTCAGGCAGCTCGGCCGCGTTGGTCGAGAGCGCCCAGGCGCCGTAGTAGCTGTTGGAACGCGCCAGCGTCGCCGAGACGTACATGTCGGCCAGCATGTGCTTGATCGCCTGGAACGAACCGATCTGACGGCCGAAGGCGATGCGATCCAGCGCGTAGTCGCGGCCCATCTCCAGGGCGCGGTCGGCACCGCCGACCTGCTCGAATGCACAGAGCACCGCGGCGCGGTCGAGCACCTCTGTCAAAATGCTCCAGCCTTCGCCGGCGCCACCGAGCGGCTCGGCCTTGCAATCTTTGAAAGTAATCTCGGCCTGCCCGCGGGTCGGATCGAGATTGGTGAGGCTTTTCACCTCGGTGCCGGCGGCCTTGAGGTCGACCAGAAACAGAGAGATGTCGCTGTCCCGACCGCTCGATCCCGTGCGCGCGGCGACCACCGCGAAGTCGGCGATCGCGCCGTCGGCCACCGGCTTCTTCACGCCATTGAGCGCGCCATTCGCCGCGGTCAGCTTGACGTTCTTCGGCGACGGGTTGCCCTTGCCCTCGAACAGCGCCAGCGTGCCGATTGCCTCGCCCGAGGCAATCGCCGGCAGCCATTTTTTCTTCTGCGCGTCGCTGCCGGCGATCAGCAGGGCTTCGGCGGCAAGATAGACGGTCGAGGAGAACGGCACCGGCGCATTCGCCCGTCCCATTTCTTCCGCGATCACGCAAAGCTCGAGATGCCCTGCGCCGGCGCCGCCGAACTCCTCGGGAATCGCAACGCCGAGAAAGCCCATCTCGGCGAGCCCCTTCCACAGCTCCTTGTCGTAAGGCGCCTTGCCGTCGAGCACGACGCGTACGGCCTTGGGGGAGCACTTTTCAGCAAGGAATTTTCGCGCCTGATCGCGGAGCTGCTTCTGGTCGTCGGAGAAGTCGAAGTTCATGGCGGCTACCTTTTATTCGTCGTCATTGAGACCGTCATTCCGGGGCGCCGCGGAGCGGCGAGCCCGGAATCCATTTCACCGCGCGTGTTGCGGCCGATGGATGCCGGGTTCGCGCTCCGCGCGCCCCGGAATGACGAATGGAGAGAGAAGCACTCATCGCAGCACGATCACATCCTGATCCGGCTTGTCGGCATACAGCCGCTCGACCAGCGCCGCACGGCGTTCGAGGCCCGCGCGCTGGTTGATGTAGCCCTTGTCGGTGAGTTCGTTGCCGTCGATCGAGGGCGGTTCGGCCATCAGCATGGCGCGCACGATGATGCGGCTGCTGGCGCCTTCGCATTCTCGGTTGTGGGCTTCCAGCCCCCGACGGAAGCAGGCGATCACCTCCGGATGCTTCACCGCATCCTCGAAGCTGAGATCGGCCTTGCCGATGAGCTGGCGGCAGGCGTGCAGGTTGGGCCAGGCGAGCAGGCCGATGAAGGCGCGATCCTGCCCCGCGATCAGCGCGTCGTGCACGACTGGCGTTGCCGCGGCGATCGCATCGGTGCGAAGCGAGCCGACATGCACGAAGGTGCCGGTGGTGAGCTTGAAGTCTTCGACGACACGGCCGGCAAAGATAATTCCCTGCACGGGATCCTGATCATCGACGAAGATGCCGGCATCGCCGATACAATAGAAGCCTTCTTCGTCGAACATCTTCTTCGTGAGATCGGGCTGGCCGAAATAGCCGGGCGTGACGTTGACGCCGCGCAGGCGCAGTTCGTATTTCGAGCCGCAGGGCACCATCTTCAGTTCGACGCCGGGGAACGGCAGGCCGATCAGGCCGACGCGCTCGGTGTCCCAATAAGTGCCGGTCGAGGTCGGTGCGGTCTCGGTCGAGCCCCAGCCGGTATAGAACACGATGCGCTCGCCGGTGGTCTTCACGGCGAGGGTTTGCATGCGCTCGTAGAGATCGTCCGGCAGCCGCGCGCCGCCATAGGCCATGATCGAGAGGTTCTTGAAGAACGAGCGGCACAGTGCGTCGTCCTTCTCCATGGCCGCCGCGAGCGCGGCGTAGCCTGCCGGCACGTTGGCGTAATAGGTCGGCGAGATCTCGCGTAGGTTCTTGATGGTTTCCTCGAGCTGGCCCGGCATCGGCCGGCCGTCGTCGATATAGAGTGTGCCGCCCTCGACCAGCACCGGATGGAATGCAGCATTGCCGCCCATGGTGTGATTCCACGGCATCCAGTCCAGTACGATCGGCAGCGGGCCGCCGGGTGTACGTGGCCGCACCTGCATCATCATTGCGGCGTTGGCGCACATCATCCTTTGGGTGTTGATGACGGCCTTGGGCATGCCGGTCGAGCCCGAGGTAAACAGCAGCTTGCCGATCGTGTCGGGGGTTATCTTTGCGAGCGATTCCTCGACGTCCCTGGTCACAGGAGTTGCCGCGAGCTCGGCAAAGCTGACGCTCTTGATGCCCTCGCGGGGCCGCGCGACGTGAACGACGGTAACGCCGGTAAGATCCAGCGCCCTCAACGCCTTCTCGAATGTCGGGCCGTCCTGCACCATCACCACGGCCGGCTTGATCAGCTCAAACAGGTACTTCAGCTTGACGTGGTCATGGCTCATCAACGAATAGGCCGGCGACACTGGCGCCGCCGGGACGCGCGCCTGCATCGCGGCCTGCGTCATCAGTGCGTGCTCGATCGAATTTCCGGAGAGGATCGCAACCGGCCGGCCATCGAGCTTGAGATTGAGCAGCGCCTGGGTCAGCGCATCGACCGTCCGCTTGGCCTCGCCATAGGAGACCTTGCGCCACTCGCGGTTGGGACCACAGCGCTGCGCGAGCCAGATGCGCTCGGGGGCTTCCTTTGCCCATTTGGCGAGCGAAGCCGGAAGGTGCTTCTCGTAGGCCTGCAGCGGAATGCGCGACTTCAGCACCACCGTGCCGTCGGCACGGCGCTCGACATCGATGTCGCGCTTCAGCCACTCGACCTTGCGAAAGGCGGGCTTTGACATCACCGCCGCCGCGCTTCCACCCATTTTGCGTCTCCCGGAATTATTGCCCTTGGCGGATCGTTGTTGTTTCAGCGCTTGATATAGACAGGCTTTCGCTTCTCAAGGAAGGCCCTGATGCCCTCTGAAAATTCCTCGGAGCGGCTGCACAGGACCTGATTGCGGTCCTCCATCGCGATCGCAGCTTCCAGCGATCCTGCATCGACGCTCATGTTGAGGCATTCCTTTGACAGGCGCAGCCCCACCGGCGAGGCCGTCATCATCGCATCGACATACGGCTCGCCCGCGGCATCGAGCTTGCCGTCGTCGACGACCTCGGAGACAAGGCCGACCGCAAGCGCGCGCTCGGCACCGATGAAGCGACCGGTGAGGATCAACTCGGACGCGACGGAGACGCCGACCAGCCGCGGCAGGAAGTAGCTGGTGCCGATGTCACAGCCACCGAGCCCGAGCTTGATGAAGGCGCAGTTCATCCGCGCCGATCTTGCCGCGATGCGGATGTCGGAGGCGAGCGCCAGCGCAAAGCCGCCGCCGGCTGCCGCGCCTTGAACCAGCGACAGGATCGGCTGCGGACAGCGCCGCATCAGCATCACGATGTCGGCGATGCGGCGTTGCGAGTCCAGGGACTCGGTGACGCCGAGCGGCTCCTGCTGCCCGGCCCGGCGCGCCATCGCGGCCTTGAGGTCGAGGCCTGCACAAAAATTCTTGCCGGCGCCCCGGAGCACGACGACGCGCGTGTCGCGGCTGCGCTGCAGGCCCTGGAAATAGATATTGAGCGCATCGATCAGCGCCGGATCGAGCGCGTTGAGGTTTTCGGGACGATTGAGCGTCACCCGGTCGACGCCATCATCATGCTCGATCAGCAGCGGTTGGGACATGGGGCGCTCCTGCATCCGCTCTTTGAGTGGCGGTTATTGCGCCCTCTCCCCTTGTGGGAGAGGGCATGGACGTCACTGACCAAGAACTCGCTTGGGTGAGGGGTCTGTCTCCGCGGAGAGAACCCCTCATCCGGCGCGCTCCGCGCGCCACCTTCTCCCACAAGGGGAGAAGGCAAGAGAACCACTACCGCGGAGCCATACGGATGGCGCCGTCGAGGCGGATGGTCTCGCCGTTGAGCATGGCGTTTTCGACGATATGCACGGCGAGCGCGCCGTATTCCTTGGCGTCGCCAAGGCGCGAGGGATGCGGCACCTGGGCACCGAGGCTCTTGCGGGCCTCCTCGTTCAGACCCATCAGCAGCGGCGTGAAGAACAGGCCGGGCGCGATGGTGTTGACGCGGATCTTCTGGCTCGCGAGGTCGCGCGCCGCCGGCAAGGTCAGGCCGACGACGCCGCCCTTCGAGGCCGAATAGGCGATCTGACCGATCTGACCTTCGTAGGCGGCAACCGAAGCGGTGTTGATGATGACGCCGCGCTCTTCACCGACGGGCTCGATGGTGACGAGGCGTTCGGCAAACAGACGCAGGCAGTTGAACGTGCCGATCAGATTGACATTGATGATGCGTGCGAATTTTTCCAGCGGATAAACGCCGTCGCGGCCGACGATACGCTGCGAGCCGCCGATACCGGCGCAATTCATCAGCACGCGCGCAACACCGTGCGCCGCCTCGGCCTTGGCAATCGCCACCTTGATTTGCTCTTCGCTGGTGACGTCGGCGTGAAGCGCGATGCCTTTCACTTCGGCGGCGACCTTTTCGGCATTCTCCTTGTTCTGGTCGATCACACCGATCTTGGCGCCCTTGGCGGCCATGGCGCGCGCGGTCGCTTCACCAAGACCCGAACCACCACCGGTGATGAGAACGGCTACGTCTTTCAATTCCATGACAGGCTACCTTTCCTTGGGCGTTTCTTCTCTAGACTTTTACAGCCGGCTTATCCGGCGGCGGCTTCCCCGGCTTGCGTGAGGATGCCGCCGCAGATCAGCGTTTCCATGTGCTTGATGTATTGCCGGCAGACGTCGTCGGTGACCGGGCCGACGCCGGTCGCGCGAGACATCGCGTGCCGGCCGAAAAAGAGATGATCGCAGGCGCCGATCAGGCTGGTGTAGAACAGCACCGGATCAGTCTGGCGGAATTCGCCCCGGCTGACGCCTTCGGCAAGCAACCGGCGATGAAAGTCGAGCAGCGGCGCGACGAAGAATTTTGAGACTTCGTCCGCTGAACCGGCGACGCTTTCGTGCAGGAGGTAATGGATCAGCCGGTTCATGTAAGGGAAGCGGTGATAGGCGCGAATGATACCCGCGATGTGCAGCTTCAGCTTCGCGGTCGACGTGATCGGCTGCGCCAGCAGATATTCGAGATTGGACATCTCGGTCGCGGCGTCGCGCGCGAGCAGCGCCAGCAGCAGGCCGTCCTTGTTGCCGAAATGGTATTTGACCAGCGCGGCGTTGGCGCCCGACTTCTGCGCGATATCGGAGAGCGAGATCTCGATCGAAGAGCGTTCGATCATCAGCTCGCTCGCGGCCACCAGCAATTTCTCTGCCGTGGAATTTTTTCCGCCGGGAAGCCTGTTCGGTACGCTGGTAGCCACGGAGATCCCTGTTCTCGCCGCTTGAAGCGGCCCGCAGATAAGCGCAAGCAGCGCCTCATCACAAGAGTTAATTGATCGATTGACTAAACCGTCGTCCGTCTCTTAAATCCGCCCTCGACAACCAACCCAATCAAGAATCCAGGGAGAAACCGACATGGCCGAGGCTTACATCGTCGCCGCCGCGCGCACCGCGGGCGGGCGCAAGGGGGGCCGCCTCGCCGGCTGGCATCCGGCCGATCTCGCCGCGAAGGTGCTGGACGAACTGGTCGATCGCACCAAGGTCGATCCCGCGCTGGTCGAGGACGTGATCATGGGCTGCGTGATGCAGGTCGGCGAGCAGTCCAACAACGTCGCGCGCAACGCGGTCATGGCGTCGAAACTGCCCGAGAGCGTGCCGGGCACTTCGATCGATCGCCAGTGCGGCTCCTCGCAACAGGCGCTGCACTTTGCAGCGCAAGCGGTGATGTCCGGCACCATGGACGTCGTGATCGCGGCCGGCGTGGAGTCGATGACCCGCGTGCCGATGGGCCTGTCCTCACAGCTGCCGGCCAAGAACGGGTTTGGCAATTACAAGAGCCCGGGCATCGAGGCGCGATATCCGAACATCGTGTTCAGCCAGTTCACCGGCGCCGAGATGATGGCCGAGAAGTACGGCCTGTCGAAGGATGATCTCGACGAATATTCCTACCGGAGCCATCAGCGCGCGATCGCCGCGACGCAAGCCGGTCACTTCAAGAAGGAGATTGTGCCGCTCGAGATTAGCCGCGCCGACGGCAGCAAGGACACTCACCACATCGACGAAGGCATCCGGTTCGACGTCACGCTGGACGGCATCAAGGGCGTCAAGCTGATCGCCGAGAACGGCAAGCTCACGGCCGCCAGTGCCAGCCAGATCTGCGACGGCGCCTCCGGCGTGATGGTCGTGAACGAGCGCGGCCTCAAGCAGCTCGGCGCCACGCCGCTGGCGCGTATCCATCACATGACCATGACCGGCGGCGATCCCGTCATCATGCTCGACGCCCCCCTGCACGCCACCAAGAAGGCGCTGGAAAAGGCCGGCATGAAGATCGACGACATCGATCTGTTCGAGGTCAACGAGGCCTTCGCCTCGGTGCCGACCGGCTGGCTGAAGACCACCGGCGCCGATCCGGCCCGCCTCAACGTCAATGGCGGCGCCATCGCGCTCGGCCATCCGCTCGGCGGCTCCGGCACCAAGCTGATGACGACGCTGGTCCACGCCCTTCACCAGCGCGGCAAGCGCTACGGCCTGCAGACCATGTGCGAAGGCGGCGGCATGGCGAACGTGACGATCGTGGAGCGGTTGTAGGAAGAACAAAAGCGAGTAGTGAGTGGCGAATAGCGAATGGTGCGTAGGCGAAGAGCGATCTGTCTTCTTCCTATTCGCCACTCGCTACTCGCCATTCGCGTTTTGAGGAAACGCCATGACTCACCCCTCCGTCTACGCTCGCACCACGCCCGACAAGATCGCCTACCAGATGGCCGGGACCGGCAAGGCGATCACCTATCGCGAGCTCGATGAGCTCTCGAACCAGGGCGCGCAGCTGTTTCGCTCGCTCGGCCTCAAGGCCGGCGACCACATCGCGCTGCTGATGGAGAACCGCCTCGCCTTCATGGAGATCTGCTGGGCGGCACAGCGCAGCGGACTCTATTACACCGCGATCAGCCGCTATCTGAAGCAGGACGAGATCGACTACATCATCGGCGATTGCGGCGCCAAGGTCGTGATCACCACGCCGAAATGCGCCGACCAGATCAAGGGGTTGATCAAGGGGACAGTTGGCGAGCCGATCTTCTACATGATGGATCAGCCGCTACCCGGCTTCCGCTCTTACGACAAGGAAGCGGCTGCGCAACCGACGACGCCGATCGCAGACCAAGTCGCCGGCTACGACATGCTGTATTCCTCGGGAACGACGGGCCGCCCCAAGGGTATCAAGAAGGCGTTCGAGGGCAAACCGATCGACGAGCCGAATGCGTTCCTGCGGGTGCTGTGCGCCGGCATGTGCGGCATGAATGCCGACAGCATCTATCTGTCGCCCGCGCCGCTCTATCACGCGGCGCCCTTGCGCTTCAATATGATGGCGATCGTGCTCGGCGGCACCTCCATCATCATGGAGCATTTTGACGCCGAGGACTTTTTGAAGCTGGTCGAGAAATACAAGGTCACGCAGTCCCAGCTCGTGCCGACCATGTTCGTGCGCATGCTGAAGCTGCCGGACGAAATCCGCGCCAAGTACAACGTCTCGACGCTCAAGGGCGCGATCCACGCCGCAGCGCCCTGCCCGGTCGACGTGAAGGCAAAGATGATCGAATGGTGGGGGCCGATCCTGATCGAGTACTACGCGGGCTCGGAGGGCAACGGCGTCACCGTCTGCAGCTCGAAGGAATGGCTGGAGCATCGCGGCAGCGTCGGCCGCGCCGTGGTCGGCAACATCAAGATCCTGGACGAGAACGACCAGGAGCAGCCGATCGGCGAGATCGGCACGGTCTATTTCGCCGATGCGCCTGTATTCACCTATCACAACGACCCTGAAAAGACGAAGAAGGCCTACAATGCCAAGGGTTGGTCGACGCTCGGCGACGTCGGCTATCTCGACAAGGACGGCTTCCTCTATCTCACCGACCGCAAGTCCTACATGATCATCTCCGGCGGCGTGAACATCTATCCGCAGGAGACCGAGGACGTACTGATCACGCACCCCGAGGTCGCCGACGTTGCCGTGTTCGGCGTGCCGAACGACGAGATGGGCGAAGAGGTCAAGGCCGTGGTGCAACCGCACGACATGGCGCGCGCCGGCAAGGGGCTCGAGGCCGATCTGATCGCCTACTGCAAGACCCGCCTGTCCGCCATCAAATGCCCGCGCTCGATCGATTTCGAAGCCGAGCTGCCGCGCACGCCCACCGGCAAGCTGGTGAAGCGGCATTTGCGCGATCGGTATTGGCCGAAGACCGCGGCGAAGATTTAGGGTTCAATCAAACAAACTCGGCGTGTGGTTCACCAGCGCGCCTTCGATCTCGAGCATCTTCAGCTTGGTCACCACGCCGCCATTGGCCGAGAACCCGCCGGGCTTGTTGCCGGCCGCCAGCACGCGGTGGCAAGGCACGACGATCGGGCACGGGTTGCGGCCGAGCGCCTGGCCGACGTCGCGCGACAGCTGGACGCCGCCGAGCTGCTTGGCGATGTCGCCATAGGTGATGGTCTTACCGGGCGGAATGGCGCGGGCGATCTCGTAGACGCCCCGGTTGAACTCCGGCACGCCGTCGAGATCGAGCTCGATATCGGTGAGGTCGTCGTGCTCGCCCGCGAGCAGTCTTGTCATGCGATCGATCGCCCCCTGCACCTCAGGAGTCGGCTCGGCTTCGGTGGCGTCGGCGTGGCGCTGGCTGATGCGGGTGCGGAGCTTGTCCTCGCCACCCATCGGCAGCTGCGTGCCGTTGATGCCGCGCGGGCCCCAGGCGATGGCACAGAGGCCGATCCTGGTGTCGAACAGGGCGAAATGCTGGTCGGTCATGGCTGGTTCCTGGCTTACGTCTTCGCATGCCCCCAATGTGATCTCGGCCTGAATCTAGGCTTGGAAATAGTTGCGATCCACCCGGTTTCCGGGAATCTTGCACAGGAGTTCCGTGCACCTTCGGCGAGCCCAGAATGCAAAGTCTCCACGTCAATGGTTACGACATGCCCTACCTCGACGTGGGCGCGAACAGAGGCGGCCCGCCGCTGGTCTGCGTGCATGGCTCGCTATCCGACTTTCGCGTCTGGGGTTGCGTACTCGGCCCGCTGACGCAGCGGCATCGTGATCGCTCCCAGCTTGAGGCACTTCTTCCCCGCAAAATGGGACGGCGTCGGCGACACCTATTCGATCGCGCAGCATGTCAGTCACGTCATCGCCTTCATCGAGACGCTCGACCTTGGCCCGGTCGATCTGATGGGCCATTCCCGCGGCGGACATATCTGCTTCCGCGTGGCGCAACAGCGACCCGACCTGCTGCGCCGGCTCGTTTTGGCCGAGCCCGGCGGCGAGCTCGATGCGAGCCTCGATCCGGATTATGTCGGCGGCCCCTCGCCGCTCTTGGCGCGGTTCACGGCCTCGGCCGCGAAGATCGCCGCCGGGGATGTCGACGGCGGGCTCGCCGTTTTCGTCGACACGCTGGAAGGCGCCGGCACCTGGCCGCGGCTGCCGGCGATGGTGAAGCAGAACCTGCGCGACAATGCGTACACCCTGATCGGCCAGGTCCGTGACAACCGCCCGCCGTTCTCGAAGGCGGATGCGGAGTCCATCAAGATGCCGACGCTGTTCATCCTGGGCGCGCGGACCAAGGGCCTGCTGCCGAAGGTGCTGCATGCGCTCGCCGCGCACGTGCCCTACTCCAAGACGGCGATCATTCCGAACGCGACGCATCCGATGTTCGAGCAGGCGCCGCAGAAATATTCCGAAGTGGTTCTGGACTTTCTGGCGAGCTGATCATGCAGAGCTTTCCCGTCAACGGTTACGACATGGCCTATCTCGAGATCGGCGAGGGCCGTCCGCTGGTCTGCGTGCACGGCACGCTCGGCGATTTCCGCACCTGGTATTCGGTGCTTGGTCCGCTGTCGAAAAACCATCGCGTGATCTCGGTCAGCCTGCGGCATTTCTTCCCGGAACATTGGGACGCCATCGGCGACGACTACAAGATGGCCCAGCACGTCGCCGACACGATCGCATTCATCGAGCAGGTCGAGCCCGGCCCGGTCGATCTGATGGGCCATTCGCGCGGCGGGCACATCGCGTTTCGCGTCGCGCAGACGCGGCCTGACCTGCTGCGCAAGCTGGTGCTGGCCGAGCCGGGCGGCGATCTCGACGCCAGCCTGCCGCTGCCCGAAGGCACGCCCGCCTATCCGCCGCTCGCTGCCAAGACGATACGATCGGTCGAGATGATCCGCGCCGGCGACATCGAGGGCGCGCTGCAAAACTTCTATGAAGGCATCGAGGGCGACGGCTCGTGGCGGCGGGTGCCGGCTGCCGCCAAGCAGCAACTACGCGACAACACGCCCACCTTGCTGGGTCAGATCAACGAGCAGCGCCGGCCCTATACGCTGGCAGATGCCCAGGCGATCAGGACGCCGACGCTGCTGATCGGCGGTGGGGCGACCACCGGCAGCCTCTCGCTGATGTGGCGCGTGCTGGCCGAGCACATCAAAGGCGCGCAGACGGCGGTGATCCCGAATGCCGGCCATTGGATGTTCGAGCAGGCGCCGCAGGAGTTCGGCGACGTGGTGAGCAGGTTCTTGGCGGAATAACAGCCGGCACCTGCTTCACAACACGAAAACAACCCCATGCACAGTAGACGACCTGAAGAGAATCAATAGCTTACACGGCTCGAAAGGTGAGATAGGCTTGGGCGACTTGACGCCCTCGCCCTGACTGCCGGACGATGACCGAGGAGAGATTGAGGGCCAAGGTCGCGGCGTAGCTCGCCGTCGTTCCGGGACAAGCGAAGCGTGAGCCCGGAAGCTCGAGGTTCCGGGTTCGATGCTTCGCATCCCCCGGGAAGGACGAGAAAAGCAAGACAGGAGGACGACCCATGAAACTGTCCGAGGCGCAATTGGAGTTCTTCCAGCGCGAAGGCTGGCTGTTCCTGCCCGAACTGTTTGCCCAGGAGGAGGTCGACCTGCTCGCGCGCGAGGCGGTCGGCATCTACGACGCCAACCGACCGGAAGTCTGGCGCGAGAAGAGCGGCGCGCCGCGCACGGCCTTTGCCGCGCATCTCTACAATGAGGCCTTCGGCATTCTCGGCGCGCATCCGCGCATGATCGAGCCGGTCGAGCAGGTGTTCGGCGAGCCCGTCTACATGCACCAGTTCAAGATCAACGCGAAATCGGCTTTCACCGGCGACGTCTGGCAGTGGCATCAGGATTACGGCACCTGGAAGCGCGACGACGGCATGCCGGAGCCGCGCGCGATGAACATTGCGATCTTCCTCGACGAGGTGATGCCGATCAACGGCCCGCTGATGCTGGTGCCGCGCAGCCAGAATGCCGGCGATCTCGAAGCCTCGCATGATCTCGCCACCACGTCCTATCCGTTGTGGACGCTGAACGAGGATACGGTGACGCGCCTCGTCGAGCAGGGCGGCATTGTCGCGCCGACCGGAAAGCCCGGTGGCATGCTGATGTTCCACGGCAACCTCGTGCATGGCTCGGCCGGCAACATCACGCCCTATCCCCGCAAGATCGTGTATCTGACGCTGAACGCGGTTTCGAACTACATCCGCACACCGACCAGGCCGGACTACATCGCGCATCGCGATTTCACGCCGATCAAGACGGTGGAGGACGATGCACTGCTGCGGCTGGCCCGTGCGCCAAGACAGGCGGCGGAGTAAACTGTCATTCCGGGGCGCGCGAAGCGCGAGCCCGGAATCCATTTATCCGCGGTCTCTGCGGCCCGATGAATTCCGGGCTCGCGACTTCGTCGCGCCCCGGAATGACGATCTTTGGTTTAGCAACTACGGATCCCGCCCATGAACCTCTTCCGCCTGCTCCAGGCCCGCGCCGCCGCCGGCACGCCTGTTCGTGTCGCGCTGATCGGAGCCGGCAAATTCGGCTCGATGTTTCTGGCGCAGGTGCCGCACACGCCGGGATTGGAAGTCCCCATCATCGTCGACATCGACCGCGACCGCGCGCGCGAGGCGTGCCGCACCGTTGGCTGGAGCGCCGAGCGGATCGCGGCCACCGTCTTTACCGACGACGGCGCTCGCGCCATTGCGGGCGGCGCGATGGATGTCGTGGTCGAGGCAACGGGCAATCCCGGTGTCGGCATCAAGCATGCACGCGCCGCGATCGCGGC
>NZ_FOVU01000001.1:345000-1403493 GCF_900115265.1 Bradyrhizobium sp. Ghvi
GTACTGGTTCGCTATCGGTCGCTGAGGAGTACTTAGGCTTGGAGGGTGGTCCCCCCGTGTTCAGACAGGATTGCACGTGTCCCGCCTTACTCGTGGATACATCATCGCATTACTCGTACGGGGCTATCACCCTCTGAGGCCCGGCTTTCCTGACCGGTTCCGATTGTCTTTGATGTATCACTGGCCTGGTCCGCGTTCGCTCGCCACTACTAACGGAGTCTCTGTTGATGTCCTTTCCTCCAGGTACTTAGATGTTTCAGTTCCCTGGGTTTGCTTGAAACCTCCTATGTATTCAGAAGTCTCATACCTTCTCTTGATAACCGGAAATCCAAAACCTCAGCGGTCATGGTCCCGATCATTTCTGGTCGAACACCAAGACACAAGGTCTTGGAGTTCCGGCTATCGAAGGTGGGTTTCCCCATTCGGAAATCCGCGGATCAAAGCTTCTTCGCAGCTCCCCACGGCTTATCGCAGCGTAGCACGTCCTTCATCGCCTCTCAGCGCCAAGGCATCCACCGAACACCCTTAAGGCACTTGATTGCTCTCATTATCAATGTCCACACACTCGGCAGAATGTTGTCTGTAGAACTGCCTTGCGGCACGCGCCCTCGATGAACGCTATCTACAGCCGGACATTGACTAGAAAGACCAGCTTGCTTCGTAAGATCGTTCCGATAGCGAGGCGGTCAAGCTTCGCTAAAAGGATCATTTTACAACTCGAGAGCTAACCTTGCGGTCAGCGTCGAGCGCCGAAAATGATCCGGAGATAATGAAGGATTCGCGCAGCAATCTGCTACACGACCCAACTCGGATCGATCTCCTCTTTACGATGTCAGAAAACACGCAATCTGCTGTCTATCCAGACTAGCAGGATGCGAAGTGATGTTTCGCGGACGACGGTGCACGATCTCGGCGATCAAACCATCTGGTGGAGCCAGACGGGATCGAACCGACGACCTCATGCTTGCAAAGCACGCGCTCTCCCAGCTGAGCTATGGCCCCGTAACCAGAAGACGAATGCTCACTCGATGAAAGTGGTGGGCCTGGGAAGACTTGAACTTCCGACCTCACGCTTATCAAGCGCGCGCTCTAACCAACTGAGCTACAAGCCCCTAACGCTTATCCCGTTAAGGACCCTGGATCCTGCCGTTGCAGGCCCAGCGCGTGTTCGTCCGCGAAGAAAGAGAAACGTAGACGGCGAAATCCCGCCAATGGAGCTCAACGATCTGGCGATCTGTTGGCCCCTGATGTTTCTAAAACAGCTCGATAGAAGCAAGCTTCTGAAGAGCCATCCTTAGAAAGGAGGTGATCCAGCCGCAGGTTCCCCTACGGCTACCTTGTTACGACTTCACCCCAGTCGCTGACCCTACCGTGGCCGGCTGCCTCCTTGCGGTTAGCGCACCGTCTTCAGGTAAAACCAACTCCCATGGTGTGACGGGCGGTGTGTACAAGGCCCGGGAACGTATTCACCGTGGCGTGCTGATCCACGATTACTAGCGATTCCAACTTCATGGGCTCGAGTTGCAGAGCCCAATCCGAACTGAGACGGCTTTTTGAGATTTGCGAAGGGTCGCCCCTTAGCATCCCATTGTCACCGCCATTGTAGCACGTGTGTAGCCCAGCCCGTAAGGGCCATGAGGACTTGACGTCATCCCCACCTTCCTCGCGGCTTATCACCGGCAGTCTCCTTAGAGTGCTCAACTAAATGGTAGCAACTAAGGACGGGGGTTGCGCTCGTTGCGGGACTTAACCCAACATCTCACGACACGAGCTGACGACAGCCATGCAGCACCTGTGTTCCAGGCTCCGAAGAGAGGGTCACATCTCTGCGACCGGTCCTGGACATGTCAAGGGCTGGTAAGGTTCTGCGCGTTGCGTCGAATTAAACCACATGCTCCACCGCTTGTGCGGGCCCCCGTCAATTCCTTTGAGTTTTAATCTTGCGACCGTACTCCCCAGGCGGAATGCTTAAAGCGTTAGCTGCGCCACTAGTGAGTAAACCCACTAACGGCTGGCATTCATCGTTTACGGCGTGGACTACCAGGGTATCTAATCCTGTTTGCTCCCCACGCTTTCGTGCCTCAGCGTCAGTACCGGGCCAGTGAGCCGCCTTCGCCACTGGTGTTCTTGCGAATATCTACGAATTTCACCTCTACACTCGCAGTTCCACTCACCTCTCCCGGACTCAAGATCTTCAGTATCAAAGGCAGTTCTGGAGTTGAGCTCCAGGATTTCACCCCTGACTTAAAAACCCGCCTACGCACCCTTTACGCCCAGTGATTCCGAGCAACGCTAGCCCCCTTCGTATTACCGCGGCTGCTGGCACGAAGTTAGCCGGGGCTTATTCTTGCGGTACCGTCATTATCTTCCCGCACAAAAGAGCTTTACAACCCTAGGGCCTTCATCACTCACGCGGCATGGCTGGATCAGGGTTGCCCCCATTGTCCAATATTCCCCACTGCTGCCTCCCGTAGGAGTTTGGGCCGTGTCTCAGTCCCAATGTGGCTGATCATCCTCTCAGACCAGCTACTGATCGTCGCCTTGGTAGGCCATTACCCTACCAACTAGCTAATCAGACGCGGGCCGATCTTTCGGCGATAAATCTTTCCCCGTAAGGGCTTATCCGGTATTAGCACAAGTTTCCCTGTGTTGTTCCGAACCAAAAGGTACGTTCCCACGCGTTACTCACCCGTCTGCCGCTGACGTATTGCTACGCCCGCTCGACTTGCATGTGTTAAGCCTGCCGCCAGCGTTCGCTCTGAGCCAGGATCAAACTCTCAAGTTGGACTTGAACTTTGAACCGGCTGATCACAACGTTTGACGAGGTCCCACCATTATCGACCGAAGTCGATGTGCTGCCTGCGATTCACATCGCTGGCAACGATGGTGTTTCCTTTGAAACGTGTACCGCCGAAGTCTTTCGTCCGGTCTCGATCAGAAAAGCCGAAGCTTTTCAGAAGCGAGACCCGCAAGGACTCCGCCGTCCACGTTTCTCTTTCTTCATCTTCACTTGTCAAACAGCCCGGGACCGTGGAGGCCCCAACCTTCCGGAGTGGAAGGGTTCCGACACTCTTACCGACGTCGAATGACTCCAACCGATTGCGTCGGCTGTTGTGTCACTCAACAAGTTGAGGAGCATCAGTGGCGCGTTCGCTCGCCTTGGTCAGTGACCCGGCGGCGCCGCGCTCAGTGGTTGGGGTTATAGGCCGCACCTTCCGGGCTGTCAACGCCAATCGTCAACAAATCGTCGCACAGTGGATCTGCGGGAAAAATCAAGTGATTCCAATCGATTAGATCGCCCCAGAGCGAGCCAAGCGATGACGCCCTGCAAAAAATCTGAAAAAAAGTTTGCCGCCCCGAGGGCTCGGGAGGGGCTCCTGAAGGGGTCTGGAAGCGACCTCAGGCGCCCTCACCCCGAGACACCGAGCCTGGCCGCTCAGGAAACTTTTTCAATATTGGGCGCCGTACTAGAGCCACAATCCCGCGGCGTTCTGATAAGAGACAAGCTTGAATCGCGGGGATCGCCAGTGGGGGCTACCGGCGATTTTCATGGGGTTCAGAGAAGGCGATCTGACAATGACGCGGCCTTCTTCGGACATTCGCAAGACATCGAGAGACCTTCACCTGTCTAGTTGTTCGTAATTTCGGCCGGGCCTCATTCGGGGGCTTCTGAGCGCGAGCAGCTGGGCGACATGGCCTTTCCTGCGATGCCCCTTCAAGAGGGCGACCAGGAAGGGACGCCAAGCGGGGACTTTCGGGTTCGTTGATCGGGGGACTTGGGTTGAACCAGAGGACGTCACGCGGCGCTTACGGGCGTGAGACCGGGATCATCGATCTCGGCCACGAGCCGCCGCTGTCCGTCGATGGTTCCGAGGCCGCCGTGATCGATCGCCGTCGCGTCTCGGTGCAATGGTTCAGCGGCACAATTCTGACCGGACTCTGCGGCGCAGCCCTGATCGGCGGCGCCGTTTTCGCATCGCTCGACGGTGAAATGACCTTCGCCAAGGTGCCGGAGCGCGTGGAAGGCGCGCTGCGCGGTGCCTTCGGCGCCGCCGATCGCACCGCCACGCTGCACAAGAGCGATCGCCTGCCGCCTCCGAACGACTCCACGGCCTCACGCAGCATCGTACGCGTCTCGACGGTGGCGCGCGTCGGCAACCGCGACGTGATGCGCGTGCGTCCTTTCATCCGGATCGCCGGCAATCTGTCGATGACGACGAGCGATCTTTCGGCGAAGATTCCACCATTCAATGCGCAGCGTCTGCTCACCGACGTCGGCTCCGATCCGAAGACCGCCGCCGACGATCCGAACAATCCTGAAGCCGTCGAGCCCGACGCCGAGGTCTCCTTCGTCACCAAGGATCTCTCGCCGGTGCTGCCGAAAGCCAAGATTTCCGCGGTGGTGGCGCTCGACGACATCCTGATGCGGGTGCGCGATGCCGCCAATTGGCGTGGCAATGGCGGGGTGCGCTACGCCTCACTGTCCAACGCAACCGCCGACGTCTCCGGCGCAGCCGGCGCCTCCGACATGAAGATGGCCTATGCCACCGAAGTGTCACCGTCCGATCCCTATGCCGGCTTCGAAACCCGCGTGGTGCCGGAAAACGTCACGCTGCTGCCGAAGACCAAGGAGCAGATCACCGGCGGCAATCCCACCGGCGAGCGCGTGCACCTGGTCAAGAAGGGCGACAGCGTCGGCTCGGTGCTGCGCGATCTCGGCGCCACGACCGAGGAGATCAAGGCGATCACCGCGACGCTCGGTCCCCGCGGCCGCGACGGCGGCCTGAAGGAAGGCGAAAAGCTCCGCATCCTGATGGCGCCCGCCAGTCCCGGTGCACGGCTGCAGCCCTATCGCGTCGTGGTTGCAAACGACACCGTGGTCGAGGCGATCGCGGCCTTGTCCGATCTCGGCAAATACGTCGCGGTCGACGTCTCCAGCATGAACACCGTCGCCGACGCCACGACCAGCACCAGCAGCGAGGACGATGACGACGACGACGGCAGCGGCGTGCGGCTCTACCAGAGCATCTACGAGACCGCGATGCGCAACAAAGTGCCGATGCCCGTCATCGACGACATGATCAAGATCTACTCCTACGACGTCGATTTCCAGCGCAAGGTGCAGCCGGGCGACTCGTTCGACGTGTTCTATGCCGGCGAAGAAGACGGCACGACCTCGAGCGAGAAGAACGACGTGCTGTTCGCCTCCCTCACTGTCGGCGGCGAGACCAAGAAATATTACCGCTACCAGAGCCCTGACGACGGCGTCGTCGACTACTACGACGAGACCGGCAAGAGCGCGAAGAAGTTCCTGGTCAGGAAGCCCGTCAACACCGCCATCATGCGCTCCGGCTTCGGCGGCCGTCGCCATCCGATCCTCGGTTTCGTGAGGATGCACACCGGCGTCGACTGGGCCACCGCCTACGGCACGCCGATCTTCGCCGCCGGCAATGGCGTGATCGAGCGAGCCCAGCTCGAGGGCGGCTACGGCAAATATGTCCGCATCAAGCACAACAACGGCTACGAGACGGGCTATGGCCATCTCTCCGCCTTTGCCAAGGGCATGGAGCCGGGCAAGAAGGTGCGGCAGGGCCAGGTGATCGGCTTCGTCGGCTCGACCGGCGCGTCGACCGGCCCTCACGTCCATTACGAAATCCTCGTCAACGGCCGCTTCGTCGATCCGCTGCGTGTGAAGCTGCCGCGTGGCCGCTCGCTGGAAGGCCCGATGCTTGCCGGCTTCGAGAAAGAGCGCGACCGTCTCGACGGCATGATGAGCGGCCGCGGCGGCGCCATCGCGCGCCTGTCGGACGCGACGGGCGGGCCGCTCCAGGTCACCAACCGGTAATTGCAAGCGGGAAGTAGCCTCGCACACGACATGCCCGTGCGCGGAACCGAGTCAGGGATTCCCGGTTAGAGGCAATCGGGAAGCCCATCAGCAGGAGGATCGCCCATGACGCGCCTCTCACGCGACGATGTCGTCAAGGCCGTGGACCGGGCCGATGAGGTCACCATCGCCCAGATCATCGGAACCGGCGCAACCGTCGAGGAACTTGCCGAAGCCCAAGCCTGGCTCGCCAATGACGAGCCGATGATGAACGATTTGCGGCCGCTGGCGCAGGGCCGGGTGCGGGAGCTGGTGGATATTTTGTCGGAGCTGGAGGAGGAAGACGAGGAAGACGGCCCCGCTGGACATGGCTCGGCGGCGGCAATCAGCTAGTAGGCTAACTCCACAAAAAAGCCCCGGAGAGAACGACCTCTCCGGGACGAATTTGTGTGGGCTACGCGCCGCCGATCAGTTCAGCTTCCGCTTCGACACCGGTGCCTCGAACTGGGTGATCTCCGCGGTCTGCGGCGCCTTGCCGTTGAAGGTCAGCACGTTGCCTTCGGACGAGATCGCAACATGGTCCCCGTCCTTGACGTCGCCGGCCAGGATCATCTCGGCGAGCGGATCCTGGAGGTAGCGCTGGATCACCCGCTTCAACGGCCGGGCGCCGTAAGCGGGGTCCCAGCCCTTGGCAGCGAGCCAGTCGCGGCCGGCGGCATCGAGCGTCAGCACGATCTTGCGATCGGTCAACAGCTTCTGGAGCCGCGCGAACTGGATCTCGACGATCCGGCCCATCTCGCTCCGCTGCAGGCGATGGAACAGGATGATCTCGTCGACGCGGTTGAGGAACTCGGGGCGGAAATGTCCCCGCACCATGCCCATCACCTGCTCGCGCACGGCTGAAGTGTCTTCGCCCTCGGGCTGATTCACCAGATACTCCGAACCGAGGTTCGAGGTCATGATGATCAGCGTGTTGCGGAAATCGACGGTGCGGCCCTGGCCATCGGTCAGGCGGCCGTCATCGAGCACCTGCAACAGGACGTTGAAGACGTCAGGATGCGCTTTCTCGATCTCGTCGAACAGCACGACCTGATAAGGCCGGCGCCGCACCGCTTCGGTGAGCGCGCCGCCCTCATCGTAGCCGACGTAGCCCGGAGGAGCGCCGATCAGCCGCGAAACCGAATGCTTTTCCATGTATTCGGACATGTCGAGGCGGACCATCGCGGTCTCGTCGTTAAAGAGATACTCCGCAAGCGCTTTCGTCAGCTCGGTCTTGCCGACGCCCGTCGGGCCTAAGAACATGAACGAACCCGTGGGGCGGTTCGGATCCTGCAGGCCCGCGCGCGAACGGCGCACAGCGGTCGCGACCGCACGCACGGCCTCAGCTTGGCCGACCACACGTCGTCCGAGCTGCTCCTCCATCTTCAGGAGCTTCTCCTTCTCGCCCTCCAGCATCTTGTCGACGGGCACGCCGGTCCAGCGCGAGACCACCTGCGCGACGTGGTTGGCTGTAACAGCCTCCTCCATCATCTCGCCGGCGTTCTCCTTGGCCTCGATGTCGGCAAGCTGCTTCTCGAGCTGCGGGATCCGGCCATAGGCCAGTTCGCCCGCCTTCTGGAATTCGCCGCGCCGCTGCGCGTTGGCCAGCTCGACACGCAAGCCGTCGAGCTCGGCCTTCAGCTTCTGGGCATCGGAGAGCTTGCTCTTCTCCGCGCTCCAGCGCGCCGTCAGCGAAGCCGACTTCTCCTCGAGCTCGGCAAGATCCTTCTCCAGCGTCTGGAGCCGGGACTTGGAGCCGAGGTCGCTTTCCTTCTTGAGAGCTTCCTGCTCGATCTTGAGGCGGATGATCTCACGGTCGAGCGAGTCCAGCTCTTCCGGCTTGGAATCGACCTGCATCTTCAGCCGTGCGGCGGCCTCGTCCATCAGGTCGATCGCCTTGTCCGGCAGGAAGCGATCCGTGATGTAGCGGTTGGACAACGTCGTGGCCGCAACAAGCGCCGAATCGGTGATCCGCACGCCGTGATGCTGCTCGTACTTGTCCTTCAGGCCGCGCAGGATCGAGATGGTGTCCTCGACCGATGGCTCGCTGACGAAGATCGGCTGGAAGCGCCGAGCCAGTGCCGCGTCCTTTTCGACGTGCTTCTGGTACTCGTCGAGCGTGGTCGCGCCGATGCAGTGCAGCTCGCCGCGCGCAAGCGCGGGCTTGAGCAGGTTGGAGGCGTCCATCGCGCCATCGCCCTTGCCGGCACCGATCAAGGTGTGCATCTCGTCGATGAACAGGATGAAGGTGCCTTCGCTCCCGGTGACTTCCTGGAGTACCGCCTTCAGCCGCTCCTCGAACTCGCCGCGGTATTTTGCGCCTGCGATCAGCGCACCGAGGTCGAGCGACAGCAGCTTCTTGTCCTTCAGGCTCTCCGGCACATCGCCGTTGACGATGCGCAGCGCCAACCCTTCCGCGATGGCGGTCTTGCCGACGCCGGGCTCGCCGATCAGGACGGGATTGTTCTTGGTCCTTCGCGACAGCACCTGGATGGTACGGCGGATCTCCTCGTCGCGGCCGATGACCGGGTCGAGCTTGCCGTCGCGCGCGGCCTGGGTCAGGTCGCGGGCATATTTCTTCAGCGCATCATACGCGTTCTCGGCGGTCGCAGTGTCCGCGGTGCGGCCCTTGCGCAGCGCTTCGATCGCGGCGTTGAGGTTTTGCGGGGTCACCCCGCCCTTATTCAAGATGGTGCCGGCTTCGCTGGTCTTCTCCAGCGTGAGGCCGAGCAAGAGCCGCTCGACCGTGACGAAGCTGTCGCCGGCCTTCTCGCCGGCCTTTTCGGCGGCGTCGAACGTGCGCGCGAGTTCCGGCGCCAGATAGATCTGGCCGGCACCGCCGCCGCTGACCTTCGGCACCTTGTTGAGGGCGTCCTCGGTCGCCTTCAGGATTGCGCGGGAATTGCCGCCTGCGCGGTCGATCAGACCGGCAGCTAACCCCTCATTGTCGTCCAGCAGGACTTTCAGGACATGCAGGGTGGAGAACTGCTGGTGCCCCTCGCGCATCGCAAGCGACTGCGCGGACTGGATGAAGCCCCTGGAGCGTTCGGTATACTTCTCGATATTCATAGCTTTTCTTTCCCTCGGCCTGCCCATGGGGCCCTCCAAGGCACCCCAAACGGCATCTTCATTGGGTTTCCGCTCGTCGCGTTGACATTCCTCAACGCAACAGACGGTCGTTATCAGCCGGCGCTGGTGCCGGCCTGACCCAGATGTGGGAAGCGCCCCCTTGGATCGGAAGAGGCCCGTTCACAATTTCGTGCGCTGATCGGCCCGCTTGGCGGGTGCGGGTCGAATCCCCTAAGTAGCGGCATGACAATCAGCCAGACCGCCGAGATCACCGCCCTTTACCGCTACCCGATCAAGGGCCTGACGCCGGAATCCCTACCCTGCGTCCCCTTGCGGCCAGGCCAGACCCTGCCCGCCGACCGTCGCTACGCCATCGAGAACGGCCCGAGCGGGTTTGACCCCGAGGCCCCCGAGTGGAAGCCGAAGATCCAATTTCTGATGCTGGCCCGCAATGAGCGACTGGCGTCCCTCGACAGCCGGTTCGAGGACGCGACCAATCGCCTGACCATCCGCAAGGACGGCCAGATCGTTGCCAGCGGCGATCTCGAAACCGCGGCTGGGCGCGCCGCCATCGAGACCTATTTCAACGAGAACTTTCAGCCTGAGTTGAAAGGCCCGCCGAAGGTCCTCTCCGGTCGCGGCCACAGCTTTTCCGACGTTGCCCGCAAGGTCGTGTCGATCATCAATCTCGACAGCGTCCACGCCATCGAGACCATGCTCGGCGGCGTTGCCGTCAATCCCTTGCGCTTCCGCGCCAATCTGTACGTGAAAGGCTGGCCGGCCTGGTCCGAGCTCGATCTGGTCGACCAGACGCTCGCAATCGGGCAGGCCCGGCTGAAAGTGGTGAAGCGCATCAAGCGCTGCCCGGCTACCAATGTCGATCCCGACACCGCCGTGCGCGATCTCGACATTCCGCCGACGCTCTCGCGCCATCTCGGTCACATGGATTGCGGCATCTATGCCGAGGTTGTTGAAGGCGGCGAGATCGGCGTGGGAGACGCGGTTGCGCTGGAGCAGCCGAGCTTGGTGTGACCTTCGTAGGGTGGTTAGCCCCGCGGATTGCGCGAAGCGCAAACCGCTCGGCGTAACCCACCACTTGTGCTGACGCGGAAAAAAGAAGCGGTGGGTTACGCCAGCGGATCGCGCTTCGCGCGACCGCCAGCTAACCCAACCTACGGCAGCATCGTCAATTCGGCATCACATACGCATAGATGCGGCCGCGCGAGATCGGCGCTTCGCGGACGCGATTGCCGTTGTTGCCGGAGATCATGATCGGATTGCCGTGCGCGTCGATGCCGGTGATGATGCCGACATGACCGCCGCGGCGGCCGCGCGACATCACCGCGATCGCGCCGACCTGCGGACCGGAAACTCGCGTGCCGTAGTGCGCGAACGAACTCGCCATGTCTGAACCCGTGCCCTGATGGCCGGTTTTCTGAAGCACCATGTTCATGAAACGCGCACACCACAGGCTGCCGCGCCCCGTGGGATTGCCGCCGAGATAGCGCCGCGCCTCGGAGACGAGACCCGATCCGCCGTCGAAGCCGCCGCTCATGCTCGCGGACGTATTCGCATTCGGATCATAGCTGGCCTGCGTATCGGCGAAACCACCTGCCTGCAACGCCGCCGCGCTGCGCTCGAAGCGCGAGCTGCGGACGGAGTGGCGATAATGATGATGTCTGACGTGATGCACGTAAGCGTGCCGCTCTGCGCTATGACGATGATGCGGCCGCGCTGAGGCCGGAGAAACGAATGCGGCAAAAGCCGCGACGAAGATCGCCAGCGCGACAATACAACGCGACAGGCGAGACGCAAACAACTCAACCATTCTTCATCCTACGTTGACACCCCACTTTCCCGTCGGCCCGTGCGGTGGCCGACATCCGACGGGCCGTAAAGCTTCCGGATGTGGCGAGAAAAAGACGCGGCGCCGGCGAATAGCTGCGATGATTTTGCGTCGGTACTGGCGTGAAGCTGCCTCATTGCGGACATCAGCATTAACTGCGATCCTCAAATCACGGCTTGAAGAGAGGGAAACGGTTAATGCCCCACGCCACGACAAGGGACGACGTCCGCATCTATTTCGAAGAAGCGGGTCAGGGAACGCCGATACTTTTTCTGCACGAGTTCGCGGCTGACTACACCAATTGGGAGCCGCAAATGCGCTACTTCTCGCGCGGTCACCGTTGCATCACCTATTCCGCGCGCGGCTACACGCCGTCTGATGTGCCCGAGGGCGAGTTCTACAGCTACACGCATTTCTACACCGATGCGCTCGCGGTGCTCGATCATCTCGGAATCGAGCGCGCGCATCTCGTCGGCCTGTCGATGGGCGCCTACTCATCGCTCCAGATCGGATTGAACGCGCCGCAACGCGCACTGTCGATGACGCTGGCCGGCGTCGGCTCCGGCTCGGAGCTCGAGACTTTGGAGGCTTGGCGCAAGCAGTGCCGTGCCAATGCCGAGCAGTTCGAGACGCTTGGCTCGACCGAGGTCGCCAAGGTCACGCGCGAGGCGCCGAGCCGGATTTCCTTCCTGGTGAAGGACCCGAGAGGTCACGCCGATTTCTATGCTGCGCTGGCGCGGCACGATGCCAAGGGTTCGGCCAATACGATGCGGGGATTCCAGGGCGGCAGGCCGTCGATCTACACGATGACCGATGCAATCTCGAAGACGGCGACGCCGGCGCTGATCATCTGCGGCGACGAGGATGATCCGTGCGTCGGCCCGAGCCTGTTTCTGAAGAAGCATCTGCCGGCCGCGGGCCTCGCGATGTTTCCGAAATCGGGCCACGTGCTCAATCTCGAAGAGCCCGCGCTGTTCAACGAGAGCGTGGAGCGGTTCGTGACGCTGGTGGAAGCAGGCCGCTGGCCGGTGCGCGATCCGCGGTCGATGGTGGCGCATTAGGACGCCACCAAGCATGCCGTTGCGTCACCTGACGGCGCGAGCGCAATCCGAAATCCTTTCAGCTGAATCCGACCATCCCACACCGTCACCCTGAGGTGCCCGCTTCTTCAGCGGGCCTCGAAGGGCGACGGCCCAACTCTCACCCGGAGGACACGGCAGCACGACGAAGCACCCGGGCCGTTCATCCTTCGAGGCTCCTCAAGCGGCGCTTTGCGCCGCTTGCCTCGCGCCTCAGGATGACGGGTCCGATGACTGCGCTCGCAATGACGGTGGATGGAGCTGACCTCTACGGGGTCACTTCCCGCCGCCTCGGCTCAGCAGAAACACGCCCTGCTCGCCGAACAGATTCCACACCCACCATGGCAACCGCAGGCGCAGCGGGCGGCCGTAGAGGTCGAGCGCCTCGGCACGCTCCATCTTGACGTGGATTTCGTCGCAGAGCTCGACGAAATCCTTGATGGTGCAGAAATGGATGTTGGCGGTGTCGTACCAGCTGGCCGGCAGGTTTTCCGTGCGCGGCATGTGGCCGCCGATCAGGAGCTGGAGGCGCATCCGCCAGAAGCCGAAATTCGGAAACGACACGATGGCGCGGCGGCCGATGCGCAGGAGATTCTCCAGCACGACCTTGGGTTGCCGCGTTGCCTGCAGCGTCTGCGACAGGATCACATAGTCGAAGGCATCGTCGGGATAGTTGACGAGATCGGTGTCGGCATCGCCCTGCACCACTGCGAGGCCCTTCGCCACGCAGCGATTGACGCCTTCGCGCGACAGCTCGATGCCGCGACCGTCGATGCCGCGGGTCTCGAGCAGCTGAAGCAGATCGCCTTCGCCGCAACCGACGTCGAGCACTTTCGAGCCCGGCTTGACCATCTCGGCGACCAGCAGATGGTCGGCGCGGATGTTTCCCGATTGCGTGGTCACGATGCCGTTGAACGGCAGCACTTCTTGCGCGGACATGTCAGCCGTCCTTGTCGGTGAGCCCACGCGCCTTGCCGGCCGATTGCAGGAAGGCGCGCGAGATTTCGAAGAATTCGGGCACGTCGAGCAGGAAGGCGTCGTGGCCGCGATCGGTCTCGATCTCGGCGAACGATACCCGCGCGCTCGACGCATTCAGTGCGTGCACCAGCGCGCGCGATTCCGAGGTCGGGAACAGCCAATCGCTGGTGAAGGAGACCACGCAGAAGCGAGTCTGTATGCCTGTGAACGCCTTCGCCAGCACGCCGCCATGGTCGGCGGCGATGTCGAAATAGTCCATCGCGCGGGTCAGATAGAGATAGGAATTGGCGTCGAAGCGCTCGACGAATGACGAACCCTGGTAGCGCAGATAGGACTCGACCTGAAAGTCGGCGTCGAACGAGAAGGTCGGCAGTTCGCGGTCCTGCATGCGCCGGCCGAACTTGCGATGGAGCGCGGCGTCGGAGAGATAGGTGATGTGCGCAGCCATCCGCGCGACCGCGAGTCCGCGATGCGGATGGATACCGTGATCGGCGTAGCCGCCATTGTGCCAGTCGGGATCGGCCATCACGGCCTGGCGACCGAGTTCGTGGAAGGCGATGTTCTGCGCCGAATGCCGCGTCGCACAGGCAATCGCCAACGCGGAGTAGACGCGCGCAGGGTAGGCTGCAGTCCATTGCAGCACCTGCATGCCGCCCATGGAGCCGCCGACCACCGCGAACAGCGTGTCGATGCCGAGCCGGTCGATCAGCATCGCCTGTGCGCGCACCATGTCGGGGATGGTGATGACGGGAAAGTCCAGGCCCCACACCTTGCCGGTGGCGGGATTGATCGAGGCCGGCCCGGTCGAGCCCATGCAGCCGCCGATCACGTTGGAGCAGATGATGAAATACCTGTCAGGATCGAGCGGCCGGCCGGGACCAACCAGGGTCTCCCACCAGCCGGGCTTGCCGGTGACGGGATGCACATTGGCGACATGCTGGTCGCCGGTCAGCGCATGGCAGATCAGCACCGCATTGGAACGGTCGGCATTGAGCTCGCCATAGGTCTGATAGGCGATCTGGAACGGCGAGAGATCGACGCCGCAATCGAGCCGCAGCGGCTGCTCGGTGCCGAACAGCGCAAGCTGCGAGCTCGGATGATCGACCTCATGCGAGCGATCGTCGGCACTGATCGCGGGACTGGGCACAGTCTTGACGCCAACCATCATCGACCTCGTTTGCGACTGCCACGAGAAGCGCCGCTGACATCAGGCCATGAAAAACCCGGCCTGAACGATAGGTTCGGCCGGGATCGGAAGCGTCCCCGGCCTGTTTAGCGAGTTTTTTAACGTGGCTGCAAGCCGGCCGGCTCAAATGACCACGGAACGGGCAAAAACCTACCGGCCTGGGCTGATTTCGTCAAGTCACGGTCCGGATTGAGCAAATTTCTGCCTCGCCCGGCGGCCTCGGAGGTCTCGTTTCCCTTTGCATTTCTCTTTGCTTTCGCCGCCCCGACTGCCTAATCAGAACCTCGTCCGCTCCCTCACAACAGCCTGTCAGATATGTCCCAACGTCCGCCCGCGCCACCATCGCTCCAGGAATTGCGCAAGGAGATCGACGCGATCGACGAGGCCATGCATCGTCTCTTGATGCAGCGTGGCGACATCATCGATCGCCTGATCCAGGTGAAGCAGACCCAGGAGGTCGGATCGGCGTTCCGCCCGGCGCGCGAGGCGTCGATGATGCGTGAGATCGTGCAGCGCCATCGCGGCATCCTGCCGCTCGACACGGTCGAGAGCATCTGGCGCGTCATCATCTCGACCTTCACTTATGTCCAGGCGCCGTTCTCCGTGCATGCCGATATCTCGGTGAGCGAACCTGCCATGCGCGATTCCGTGCGCTTCCATTTCGGCTTCACGGTGCCTTACGTCGCCCATTTCAGCGCACAGGCCGCGGTCGAGGCGGTGGCGAAATCCAAAGGCGATCTTGCGCTGGTCTCGGCGACTTCGAGCCGCACGCCGTGGTGGCTGGAGCTGGAGGCGGACGGCGCACCTAAGATCATCGCGCGCATGCCCTTCGTCGAGCGCGCCGACCATCCGGCGGCGCTGCCCGTGTTCGCGATCTCGCGCGTCGCCGATAGCGCTCTGGTTACTGAAGTGGAGACCTTCAGCGTGCGGGTGTCCGGGTGGAACGCCGAGGTCGCGCGCGCGCTGTCGCCGCTCGCCGAGATCGTGGCGGTGCCCGATACCGCCTTCGACGGCGCAGCGCTGCTGGTCTCGGTGACGTCAGCCACCGGCATCGACAAAATCAGGGCTGCCCTGATCGAGGCGGGGGCCTCGGTGCGCTCCACGGCCCTCGTCGGCAGCCACGCAACGCGCTATACGGTGCCCCCGACCGGGTCGAAATCGTAAATACGCGCCCAGCCACTTTCGGAGTTGAAGATGTCCCGCCCCGTGCCGAACCCCGGCATTCTCGATATTGCGCCCTACACGCCCGGCAAGAGCCCGGTGGCGGAGCCGGGCCGCAAGGTGTTCAAGCTCTCGGCCAACGAGACGCCGTTCGGACCCTCGCCCAAGGCGATCGAGGCCTTCAAGCACGTCGCGGATCATCTGGAAGACTATCCGGAGGGAACTTCGCGCGTGCTGCGCGAGGCGATCGGCCGCTCCTTCGGCCTCGACCCCAATCGCATCATCTGCGGCGCCGGATCGGATGAGATCCTCAACCTGCTCGCCCACACCTATCTCAGCCACGGCGACGAGGCGATCTCGACCACGCACGGCTTCCTGGTCTACCCGATCGCCACCATGGCGGTCGGCGCCAAGAACGTGGTTGCGGCCGAGAAGAATCTCACGGCCGACGTCGATGCCATCCTGAAAGCAGTGACGCCGCGCACGAAGCTGATCTGGCTCGCCAACCCCAACAACCCGACCGGCACCTATCTGCCGTTCGACGAGGTCAAGCGCCTGCGCGCCGGCCTGCCGCCGCATGTGCTGCTCGTGCTCGACGCCGCCTATTGCGACTACGTCTCGCGCAACGATTACGAGATGGGAATCGAGCTGGTCGCCACCACCGAGAACACGGTGGTGACGCACACCTTCTCCAAGATCCACGGCCTTGCGGCGCTGCGCGTCGGCTGGATGTTCGGCCCCGAGCACATCATCGACGCGGTCAACCGCATTCGCGGTCCCTTCAACGTGTCGACGCCGGCGATGTATGCCGCGGTTGCCGCGATCGAGGACACCGCGCACCAGGCGATGTCGAAGCAGTTCACCGAGACCTGGCGCAACTGGCTCACCGAGGAGATCGGCAAGCTCGGGCTGAAGGTGACGCCGAGCGTCGCCAATTTCGTGCTGATCCACTTCCCGGGCGTCAAGGGCAAGACCGCTGATGACGCCGACGCCTTCCTCACCAGACGCGGTCTCGTGCTGCGCGCGCTGAAGAATTACGGCCTGCCGCATTGCTTGCGCATGACCATTGGCACCGAGGAGGCCAACCGCCTCGTCGCCGAGGCCCTGCGCGACTTCATGGCCGGCAAATGAGCGAGCAGGTGCACTTCCAGCGCGTCGCACTGATCGGCTTCGGCCTGATCGGCGGCTCGATCGCACGCGCTGCGAAGCGCCAGGGCCTTGCCGGCGAGATCGTCACCACCGCGCGCTCGGAGAAGACGCGCGCGCGGGTGCTCGAGCTCGGTATCGTCGACCAGGTCGTGGCGACCAATGCAGAAGCGGTAAAGGACGCCGATCTCGTCATCCTCTGCATTCCCGTCGGCGCCTGCGGCGAGGTCGCACAGGAGATCGCCGCGCATCTGAAGCCCGGCGCTATCATCTCCGACGTCGGCTCGGTCAAGGGCGCAGTGGTCAGGGACATGGCGCCGCATCTGCCGAACAGCGTTCATTTCGTGCCGGCCCATCCCGTCGCCGGCACCGAGCATTCGGGGCCGGATTCCGGCTTCGCCGAGCTCTTCATCAACCGGTGGTGCATATTGACGCCGCCGGAAGGCGTCGATGCCGCGGCCACCGCGCATTTGCGCGCGTTCTGGACGGCGATGGGCGCCAAGGTCGAGGTGATGACGCCGGATCATCATGATCTCGTGCTCGCGATCACCAGCCATCTGCCGCATCTGATCGCCTACACGATCGTCGGCACCGCCGACGAGCTGGCGCAGGTGACGGAGTCGGAGGTGATCAAGTTCTCCGCCGGCGGCTTCCGCGACTTCACCCGCATCGCGGCCTCCGACCCGACGATGTGGCGCGACGTCTTCCTCGCCAACAAGGACGCCGTGCTGGAGATGCTCGGCACCTTCACCGAGGATCTCGCCAAGCTCACCCGCGCGATCCGACGCGGCGACGGCGAGGCGCTGTTCGACCATTTCACCCGCACCCGCGCCATCCGCCGCGGCATCGTCGAGATCGGCCAGGACTCGGCGGCCGCGGATTTCGGCCGCCAGCACGGGCAGCTCGACAAGAAACCCGGCTAATTTCGGCTCTTGACCCGCGCAATTTGGCGGCGGCCGGCGAGCCCGGCGCCGATCTGCATGCACACACCCAGCATCCACGTGGCGCCGAAGAGCAGGTTGCCGGCAGGATCGGATGTCTCGTCGATCACGAAAGCATAGAGCGAGAGCAGGCCGGCTCCGGCCGCGAGAAACGTGCCGGTGGCGCTGGCGAGACCGATCGCGGGCCATCGATGCGCTGGGCCGGCCTGAAGCTGCGGCCAGCGCGGGATATCGATCCCGAGATAGGCGCCGATCATTCCGAGCGCGATCAGCAGCACAGTGAACTCGACGGTGTCGAACCAGGGCAGCTCGGCCCGCATCAACAAAGCGGAGACGAAGGTCGCGCCGACCGCGCCCGTCATCGCCAGGCCAAGCCGGGCGAGGACGTGCGCGAGCCGAAGGATCAGAAGACCGTCGGACAATTGCCACTCACAGGAGATCAGAACGGATAGTACCGGATCTGCGTCATGACGATGTTGTCGTCGGTCTTGGGGGCACCGCCGACGCCCGCGAAGGCGAAGCGCTGCGTGTAGGAGTACTGCACGCCGGCTTTGAGCGTGCCGTAATTGCCCTGGTAGACGGTGTCGTAGATGCCGGCGGTGACCTGCCGGACTTCCTTGGTATTGCCGTTACAGCTCGCAGCCGGCGCGTTTTCGGTGAAGCAGCCGGTGTTGTTGTAGAGCGGATTGCCGTAACCGAACGGCACCGTACCGACATTGGCGAAATTGGCCTTGGCCTTTTCGAGACCCGCGTAGCTGTAGACATCGAGGCTCGGCGTTGCGTGCCAGATCAGGCCGGCCGCGGCCGCCGTGATCGTCAGCGGCAGCACCGTGCCGTCCTGCGCCAATGCGGCGTCGGGGAACGGCGTCGCCGTGAAGCGGCCGAGCACGCCATGCGCGCCGTAGAGCTGGAGATCGAGGGTCTTCGGAATCAGCTCGGCGAAGACGTGGCCGCCGAAGCTGCCGGTATCGTACGTGTGGTTGGCGCCGTTGAAGCGATCGAACAGCTGGCGATAGAGCGCCCAGGCCTCGACATGCAGCTTGTAGGGCCCGAGCCGGGGATCCCACGCCGCCTTGACGGTCACGTCAGGCACCTGGTTCAAGCTGACATTGTTGAGGTTGTTGAAGAAGCTGCCGCCCGGCCCGGTCAGATTGACCTGGAGATTCGGGTTGAGCACGCCCTGCGGGCCCACCGCGGGCGTACCGACTGCCGGCGTGTTGCCGCCGAAAAACGCGGTCTGCGGATTTTCGACGGACGCGGCGAGCTTGAACTCGGGTCCGATATCCTTCCAGACGCGCAGACCTGGCTGGCGTGCCGCCAGAAGTCCCGGAACGGATTCGAAGTCGATCACACCAGGCGCGTCAATGCCGCGGGGATCGATGCCCGACTTGGTCGGCGCATTCAGCGACCAGGATTGTCCCGCGAGGAAGTGCAGGCCGAGATCGGTTCGGTCGACCTCGAGACTGAGCTGCCGCATGCGCGGATTGAAGGAGTTGGTGGCCACCGAGCTCGCCGTCTGCGCCGCGCCCTCGAAGTCGATTTCGCCGTAGCCGGCGAGATGCGTATCGGCGTCGGCGTTGCCTTCGGCCAGCACCGAGAACCTGCTCTGGCGCGCTGAGAACCGGGTCTCCGGGACAAAGAAATTGTGGGCCTGGGGATAGGGGATGAAATTGTAGACCGAGCCGGTGTCGGAGGCGATGTTGCGCGAGCGGTAGATCCCGGTGAGATCGACCCAGCCGCCGAATGTCAGCGTGATGCCCTTGTAGCAGATCTTGCCGGCCGCGCAGGGATCGATGGGCAGCGCCTTGAAGGTCGCCGGCATCGACACGACCCTCGTCTGCGCTGCTTCGACCTGACGCGTCTTGCGCGCCTCCGAATCGACCTTCTGCTGCAGCTCCTTCAGCTTGGCCTTCAGCGCCTGGATTTCAGTTGCAACATTGTCGTCGGCACGCGCCTGTCCCGAACAGGCAGCGAGTACTCCCAGCATGAGTCCGCGAGTGATGATCCGCACGTAAGCCTCCCTCCACTTGGGAAGCCGATCCTGATCGTTGCGCCCCCGGCGCGTGCATGCTTCCCTGGTGTGGAGTGATTTGAATGCGGCCGCAATTATTCGCCGGCCGGCGCAACTTCTGCATCACGTTTTTCTGACGTTCATGTCCGGAATATTTGCATCGCTCGACCGATCCGCACGCGCGCAATGACCGCGCAGATGACGCAGCGTGCGTTGGGCCCGGCCGGGACATGGCCGGGCCCAACTCCGCGACGCGCTAGGTCTCAAGGGGGATGGCGGCTATTTGCCCTTGGTCGCGCGGATCACCGTGGGGCGCGGTGATTTCGCAGAAGGCACGTAAGCCACGCTGGCGCGCGTCGCCGGGCTCGCCAGATTACGGTGGCCGTTCGGGCACTGGCTTCGTAGGCAGCCGGCTCCTGCGACTGCGACTGCGCGAACGCAGGCGTCGCCAAGGCGATGGCAGCAACGAACAGTTTGGATGTGGTCATGATATCTCTCCTGCCTGAGCGGCCCGCTTCACCGTACGGCCGACATGGAAAGAGAGCAGAGATCGCGGCTTCGCATTCCCGGTGCGAAGCCGCCACGTCATCACGTTGACGCGAAGGCGCCGTGAGCGCGGATCAGTACAGCGGCGGGATCTCGCCGACCTTGACGGGGCCGAGCAGCACCGCGCCGTCGACGAATCTCAGCGGGAAGCTTCTCGCCTTCTTGCCTTCGAGCGTGCTCTCGGTGCCGATCGAATTGATGCCGGCGGCAACCCCGGCATTGGCGTTCTGCTTGATGACCTTGCCGAGGCCGGGAATGGCGCGGTCGAGCGCACCGAACAGATTGTTGAGGTCCTGCGTTTTGACGCCGGGCGCGACGCGATCGAGCGTCGCCTGCGGCACACCCTCTTCCAGCATCTTCTCGATGCCGAGCGCCGGAATCACCCGCTCGAGACCGGTCACCGTCATCTGCAATTCGCCGTCCAATCGACCGTTGGCCGAGAGCCCCAGCGTGCCGGCCGCGACCGCGATCATCTCACCCTGCTGGATCCGCGACTGCACGATCTCGATATGACCGCCGGCGGCCTGAATTTCGCGAAAGCGCTGCGGCCAGGGTTTTGGCGTGAGGTCGGTGAGCCCGGCAATCTTCGCGCGCGTATCCGCCTCGAACGGCTCGGCGAGCAGGGGATGAACGCCCTGGATGCTGCCTTGCGCGACGTGGAGCACGGTCTCGATCACCGGATGATCGGAGGTCGAGCCGTCGGCAAGGCGCCCGTGCAGCTCAATCTGCCTGGCGCGCGCGAGCGGCACCTGGACCGAGCCATTCATCCTGTTGAGGCTGGGATCGTCGAACACGATGGAGGCGCGCTCCGGCACGGCCGGCAAGCCGATCACGCTGGTTTCGCCCTTGCTCCAGTTCACCACGAAGGTGTTTTGCGTGACGCCATCGGTCAGCGTGGCCGGCGCGGAAAACTCGGCGATGACGTGCTTGGGATCGTAGACCTGCGCCAGAACCAGAATATTGTCGAGCTTGGCCGTGAACGGCGTCTTGCTCGCATTCTGCGAGACCAGAGCGACGCTGGCGCCGGAGCACTGCACCTCGAAGCGGAACGGGAAACCCGCGATCGACCGCTTGGCGCAGTCATAGATGCGGCCGGCCTTGGCTTCCTGCGCGCGCCAGGCATCGGCCGCGGTCTCGGCCTGTGATGCCGCATAGAACCAGAAGCCGCTCCAGGCGGCCGCAAGGATCAGCAGGAGAAGGGGGGCAATGAAGAGCCCCCAACGGGAGCGCCGGCCTCTGGCAATCGTCATATCGGACATGCGGCGACCCTTTGACCCCAGATTTTGTCAAATGTAAGCGGGGTTTGCCCCGGACAAAAGGCGGAGAATTCGCTTCGCTTGGGCCTCTGCTTCTGGTAGCCGTGCCCGAAATGTCGGAAATTACCCTCCCCTCCGTCACATCTGCCAAGGGCGATCTCTGGGTGTTCGGCTACGGCTCGCTGATGTGGCGGCCGGGCTTCGCATTCGAGGAGCGCGTCCCGGCGCGGCTGGTCGGCGAGCATCGCGCGCTCTGCGTCTATTCCTTCGTCCATCGCGGCACGCCGGAGCAGCCGGGCCTGGTGCTGGGACTCGACCGTGGCGGCGCCTGCCGCGGAATCGCCTTCCGCGTCGCCGAAAAGAACCGTGCGGACGTGGTTGCCTATTTGCGGGAGCGCGAGCAGGTGACGTCGGTCTATCGCGAGGTGATGCGCTCGGTGTGGCTGGAGAACGATGCGCGGCAGCGCGTCTCCGCGCTTACCTATGTGGTCGACCGCGGCCATGTCCAATATGCCGGACGGCTGTCGCTCGCAGATCAGCACCGCCATGTCGTCCAAGGCCACGGCCAGTCCGGCGCCAACCGCGATTATGTGACCGCGACCGTGAAGGCGATCGAGGCCGAAGGCTTTCGCGACGCGCAGCTGCATCAGCTCGCGACAATGCTGCATGGCGAGGGACATTCGCTGCACGCGCGCGCTTCGACGGACAATCGAGAGAACCGTTAGCTCTCCGACGGAGCGTAGCTCGGCGCGCTGCCCATCAACTGTTCCTGCTCCCTGCGGCCTGCCTCGACGAGCCGGCCGGTCGCGTCTTCGATGGCCGTCTGCACGCGCGTGAGAAACTCGTCCTTGGGCAGACCCTGCGGCAGCGGATCGAGAAACTCCACCACCAGCGTGCCGGGATAACGCATGAACGTGCGGCGCGGCCAGAACAGGCCGGAATTGAGGGCGATCGGCAGGCACTGCACGCCGCAGGACGAATAGATCTGCGCAAAACCGGTCTTGTAGTTCGGCGGGGCGCCCGGCGCCCGACGCGTGCCTTCCGGAAATATCACGAGCTGGCCACCGGCGCGCACCGCCTCGCGGGCGCGCCGCGTCATGTCCAGCAGCGCCTTTACACCGGCATTGCGATCGATCGCGATCATTCCGGTCTTGACCAGGAACTGGCCAAACACCGGGATCTGCATGAGCTGGCGCTTGAGGATGAAGATCGGGCGATCGAAGAAGCCAGGCAACACGAAGGTTTCCCAGAACGATTGGTGTTTTGCCACGATCACCAGCGGTCCCGCCGGGATCTTCTCGACGCCGCGGAATTCCACCTTGATGTTGCAGATCACGCGCATCAGAAAAAGCGTCGCCTTCGCCCACCACTCCGCAACCGTCAGCATGGCGCGCGGCGGCAATGCGAAAGTCGGCAGCGCCACGATCGCGAGGCACACCAGCACGGTGTAGAACAGCACGTTGAACACGAGCGAACGCAGGAAAATCAAAAACATCGACGATCCGTTAGATTTGCCGATCAATTCGCCTGCGCGGTGGCAGGCCGCCTGGATTGCAGGCCCGCAGGCTGCTCCGATATCTCAGGCGAAAGGTCAATCCCGAAATCTTCCAGCCGGACCCTGAGCTCCGCGGCAATGTACTTGACATATTCGGACAGGAGCAGCCGCAGCGTCGAGGCCGAGGTCCACCAGGGCTCTTCGCGCCATTTGTCACCAACCACGGCGAACGGGATCAGCGCTGTTTCCGGCATTGCATGCGAGAATTCCACCAGCGCGCGCGGCATGTGATAATTCGAGGTCACCACGATCAGCGATTTGAAGCCGCGCCGCTCGGCCCAGCGCCGCGCCTCCGCGGCGTTGCCGCGGGTCGTGAGCGCGGTGCGGTCGAGATCGACGCAGCAGGTCATGAACGACTGGTTCTCGGGAAGTGTCCGGGAGATGTCGCTCGCGGTCGAAGTCGGGTGCACCCCCGAAATCAGGAGCCGCTTGCCGTATCCGGCTGCCAGCAGCTCCATCGCATCCGTCACCCGCGAGGAGCCGCCGGTCAGGACCACGATGCCGTCGGCCTTGCGGCTAGGGGCAATCTCGGCACCGCGCAGTTGCGCCAGGAACGCGACGAAGCCGGCCGCCGCGCCGACGAAGGCGACCGCAATCGTCGACACGACGGTCGCGCGGAGCCAGCCGCGCGGCAGTTTCGGCGATCGATCGTCGGTCGGCGAGGTCATATGATGTCGGTGATCCCTTCCCCGAGTTATTTTAAGACGTTTTGAGGCGAAGTGGAGTCCGGTTTATCGGGCTCAATCCACATCATTCAGCGTCGCGAACAGCGTCTGGCGCGAGGCGACGGCGGTGATCGCCCCGATCAGCACGGCCTGTACCGCGAGCACGACATAGCCGGAGGGTCGCAGCGAGAATGTGCCGAGCAAGGCAGCGAACTGGTCGCCGACCGGCGTACCGGAGAACCAGCCGGCGATCGACTCGGAGAAGCCGAACAGCAGCATGGCGACGCCGCCGCCGATGACGCCGCCTTCGAGGCCGAGCCTGAGGAAATGCCGCAGGAAATGATTGGCGATGTAGCGGTCACCGGCGCCCACAAAATGCAGGACCTCGACGATCGGACGGTTCGCCGCCATCGCACCGCGCGTCGCGAACGAGACCGAGATGATGGTCGCGACGATGACGAGCGCGAGGATGCCGATGCCGGCAAGCACGGTGGCGTTGGTCATCGATCGCATTCGTTCGATCCAGGCGCGATGATCGTCGACGCTGGCGCTTGGCGCCACCTGGGTCACCCGAGCGCGCAAGGCGCCGAGATCGAGCGACGTGCCCGGCTGCACGCGCGCGATGATCATGCGCGGCACCGGCAGATCGTCCATCGACAGCCCGGTGCCAAGCCAGGGCTCGAGCAGCTTGCCGCTCTCCTCCTTGGTGAACGGCTTGACCTCGACGATGCCCGCTTGCGCGCGGATCGCCTCGGTGACCGCGGCGGTGTCGCGCTCGATGTCGCGCCCCGATTGCGGTCGGACCTGGATGGTGATCTCGCTCGCGACATCCGACTGCCACTCCGCGGCCGAGGCGCTGACCAGCAGCACCGCGCCCGTCGTCATCGAGGCCAGGAAGGTCATGATGGCGACAACAGCAACCAGCGCGCGGCCGTGGATCGAGGCGCGCGGCACGATCGGCGACAGGTTGCGCGCCTTGGCCGGCAGCGGCGGACGCTCCTGTCCGAGGTCGACCAATACGCCGCGCTGGTCGGTCCTACTCATAGACGTGCAATCGCCCCTGGTGCAGCACGAAGCGGCGCGCTTCGTATTGGTCCATCAGCGCGATGTCATGGGTCGCGATGATGACGGCCGTGCCTGATTTGTTGAGCTCGATGAAGAGCCGCAGCAAGCGCCGCCCGAGCGTCGGATCGACGCTGCCGGTCGGCTCGTCCGCGAGCAGGAGTTGCGGCCGCGAGATCACCGCGCGCGCGATCGCGGCGCGCTGCTTCTCTCCGCCCGACAGGATCGGCGGCAGCGCATCCATGCGGTCGCCGAGGCCGACCCAGCGCAACAGGTCAATGACCTCCTTGCGATAGCTCGATTCACTGCGGCCCATGACGCGAAACGGCAATGCGACGTTCTCATAGGTGGTCATGTGGTCGAGCAGACGGAAATCCTGGAGCACGATGCCGATGCGCTTGCGCAAATCGGCGATCTCATCCTTGCCGAGCTGGGAAACGTCGTGACCGAACAGATTGACGAGGCCGCGCGTCGGCCGATGCGACAGGAACAACAGGCGCAGCAACGATGTCTTGCCGGCGCCGGACGGGCCGGTCAGGAATTGAAACGAATGCGCCGGGATCTGGAAACTGAGGTCGCGCAGGATCTCCGGCCCCAGACCGTAGCGTAATCCGACATTTTCGAACCGAACCAAGCTCAGCTCCGTTCGAGGAGGGGACGCCAGGCCGCGCGGCCAGCGAGGTCTCGCCGCATGCGACCAACAGGTTGTGCGACCGGTATGGTTTCCGGTTCGTTAACGGTCGGCCTGTAGCATCCCCGGCAGCATCCTTAGAAGCACTTCTTCTTGGGAATATCCTTGGCGCCCGGTTCCGCGCGACAGGGCCCATCGTCGAGGCGTCCATGCACATTGTCTGCCCGCATTGTACGACATCCTACGCCATCAAGCTTGCGAGCCTTGGAGCCAATGGGCGGACGGTTCGCTGCTCCCGCTGCAAGGAGACCTGGATCGCGCACCCCGAGGATGCCATTGAGGAGGCGGCCGTGCGGGCCATGGCCGCAACCGGACAGGCCGAGGACCAGTCGGACCTCGCCGAGCAATGGAACTCCTACGCCAAGGACGATGGCACCGCCGACACCCCGGTGGTCGAGAGCCCCTCGATTGCCAGTGACTGGCCAACCGAGGATGCCACGGAGACCGAGGACGAGTGGTCAGCGGCAGCGCGAGCGGCCGAGGAGGAAGTCGTCGGTGCGCAACACCAATCCTGGTTCCGCAACCTGTTCAGTCGCCGCGGAGCAAAGGTGAGCCGGCCGGCCCCTGCTGTGATCAGGCAGAAATCCCATTTCGGCCTGCCGACCGCCTGCGCTGCCATGGGCGCGCTGGTTGTGGCGCTGGTGGTCTGGCGCAGCGACATGGTCCGCCTGCTGCCGCAGACGGCCGCCTTCTACAAGCTGGTCGGGCTGGAAGTGAACCTGCGCGGGCTCGCCTTCAAGGACGTTAAGCTCTCGACCGAGACAGTGGACGGTAAGCAGGTGCTGGTGATCGAGGGCGTGATCGTCGGCCGGGGCAAGAAGCCGCTGGATATTCCGCGCCTGCGATTTGCCGTGCGCGACGCGCAAGGTGCCGAGATCTACGCTTGGAATTCCGTGCTGGAGCAGACCGTGCTGCAACCCGGCGAGCGCGCCTTCTTCCGCTCGCGTCTGGCCTCGCCGCCCCCGGAGGGCCGCAATATCGACGTTCGCTTCTTCAACCGGCGCGACATTGCCGGCGGCAGCGTATAATCAGGCTCGCGAGGACCGCACCGGAGTTTGGTCCCAAGGTTGGTCTCATGCCCAAAGTCTTGATCGCCGATGACGAGGATTCGATGCGCCAGTTGGTGGCGCGCGCCATCGCCATGGACGGCCACGAGACGGTCACCGCACAGGACGGCGCCGAAGCGCTCGAGATCCTGATCCGTGAGGACGGCGCATTCGACCTGCTGCTCACCGACATCCAGATGCCCGTCATGGACGGCATCGCGCTCGCACTCGCCGCCGCGCGCGATTTTCCCGACCTGACCATCTTGCTGATGACGGGTTTTGCCGATCAGCGCGAGCGCGCCTCGAACCTCAATACGCTGGTGCATGACGTCGTGACCAAGCCGTTCTCGGTCGCGGATATCCGCTCGGCAGTTGCGGATGCGCTAGCGGCGAAGAAGGGCTGAGGCTCTAATAAATCGGCGGTCTCGATCCGTCATCCCGAGGTGCGAGCGGCCGATGCGAAAGCATCGCGCCGGGAGCCTCGAAGGATGCGCGGCCCCGATGCAGCCGGGCCGTCGCCCTTCGAGGCTGGCCGAAGAGGCGAGCACCTCCAGCGACAACGGCTTCGCCGTTGCGCGGGGTGACGGGGATAGATTGGTGAGCAAAGTCTCCACACGGTGATCGCGAGGAGCTCGCGACAAAATTGCACGGCAATTTTGCGCGGATGCGACGAGAGAGTCGCCCTCAAAAATCCTTCAGCAGCCGCTCGATATAGTCCAGCTCGATCTGTGGACGCGAGGGGTCTCCGAGGCGGCGGCGGAGTTCTTCGAGGATGCGACGCACGCGCTGGACGTCGATCTCGCCAGGAATCTTGACGGTGTAATCGTCGCCGAATTCGCGGCCGTGCAACGGCCGGCCAAGCGGATCGGTCTGGTTGCCGCCGCTCTGCTGGCGCCCGGCGCGATTGCCGGGACCATCGCCCTGGCCGTCGCCGTCACCCTGCTGCATCGCTTCGGCCATCTTCTGCGCACCCTTGCGCATCGCATCCAGCGCCTTGCCCTGGGAATCCACGGCACCGTCGGCATTGCCCTCGCCGAGCTTCGAACCAGCGTCGCCCATGGCGCTGTCGGCGGAATCGAGCCCGCCGTCATCATCACCCTGGTCGGCATCCTGATCGCCGTCCTGGCCGGGCTGGCCCTGATCGCCCTTCTGTCCCTCCTGGCCCTTCTGACCCTGTTGGCCTTTCTGGCCCTTCTGCGACAGGCCGCGCTTGGCCATTTCGTCCTGGAGCTTCTTCAGGCGGTCGCGCAGTGCCTGCTGATCCTGCTGCAGATCCGACATCGACTGATCGCCCGGCTGCTGCTTGCCGCGCATGCGGTCGCGCCGGGAATCCTGACCCTGCTTGTAGGTCTTGTCGCGCAATTGCTGCTGCTTGCGGATCATGTCGCCGAGCTCGTTGAGCGCCTGCTCCATGTCGCTCTCGCCGGACTGTCCCGGCTGCGCCATCTGCAAGCCCTCCAGCATCTGCTGGAGCTGCTCGAGCAGCTGCTTGGCCGCGTCCTTGTCGCCGGACCGCGACAGGCGCTCCATGCGATCGATCATGTTCTGGAGATCCTGCTGGCGCAGGATCTTGGTGTTCGGATCGAGCGGCCGCGCAAGATTCTGCGCATCCTTGTTGTTGCGGAACTGCTCGGCGAGCTGGCGCATGAAATTGTCCAACGCCGCCCGCAAATCCTGCGTGAGCTTCTTGATCTCCTCGTCACTGGCACCGCGCTCCAGTGCCTGCTTCAGCGCGTCCTGAGCCGCGCGCAACGCCTTCTCGACGTCGGAGATGTTGCCGTCCTCGATCGTCACGGCGAGCGCCCACAGGCTCGCCACGACCTCCCGCAGCGCCTCGTCGGTGCGCGCCGCCTCGAGCTGGTGCGCGACGCTGTACAGGCCGAGATATTGCCCGGCCTCCTGCGTGAACAGTTCGGGCGCAATCATCAGCGCGTCGAGCGCGGTATAGACTTCGGAATTCTTGTTGGCATCGAGCGCGAGAATGCGGCGCTGCTCGATCAGCGCACGTGCGAGGGGCTTCGTAAACAGCCGCTCGGGCAGGCGCATGTTGAACGGTTCGCTCTTCGCTTCGTTACCGGCCTCGTCCTTGGCGGTCAGCGTCAGCGTGACATCGGCGCCGGCATAGGGATCTTCACTGAGATCCTTCACCGTCTGGCCGACGCCGTTACGCGTGCGCGCATTCGGCAGCACCAGCGGAAACTGCGGCGGCTGGAACAGCGGCCGCGCCGCTTGTCTGTTATCGCCGTCCTTGCCGGCATCGGCGGAACGCGTCGCCACGTGCGCCTCGGCGCCGGTAACGCCGTAATCATCCTCGATCTTGTAGACGAGCTGAAGTGCGCCGCGCGCCTGGCGCTCCGGATCCTTGGCGAGCGCGATCGTCGGCGGGCGGTCTGGCGTCGCCGCAAAGACCCATTGCGGCTGGCCCGAGGGCGCGCGAACATGCGCGGTGCCGTCGCCGGCGATGGCAAAATGCTTCTCGTTGGTGCCCTTGGGCGTGGCCTCCGTGGGTGCGACTTCCTTGAGGCCGCCGGACACGACGACATCCAGGCTGCCGCCGGAGGAGCGCACGATCAGGGTCGAACCGGCGGGCACGGCGAGCGGGCCGCTGGCGGGAAGCGCTGCGGCCTCCTTGTTGGCGGCCGACAGGATCACCGGCGGTTTTCCGGTATAGAGCGGTGGTGTGACCCAGGCATCGACGCGGACATTGGTCGGCGCCAGCACGCCGTTCCAGTCGAAGGCAGCACCGAGCCGCATCGCACGCTCGTCGCCGGCGGCGAAGAAGGTCGCGACCAGCATCACCATGACCAACGCGCGCAGCGCCCAGGGGTCGTGGATGGCAAGGCGCGGGTGCGGCAAGCCGGCGCGGATGCGCTTGAGCGAGGCCAGGGTGCGCTCGCGCTGCGCCTGCCAGAGGGCCTGCGCGATCGGGTCCTGCGAGCTCAGCGTATCCGTCAGCGTGGTCGCGGGGCGGTGGCGGATACCGGAGCCGCGATCGAGGCGGGCGAGCGCCTCCTCGCGGCGCGGCCAACGAAAGCGAATCAGGGGGAACAAGGCGCCAACGGCAAGCCCGGCAAAGAGAACGAGACCGGTAGCGCGCGCAACAGAGGGCAGCGCCAGCCAAAGACCGGCCCAGGACAGCGCCAGAAACAGGCCGATAACGGTGAGAACACGAGCCAAGGCTGGCCAAGCACGCTCCCATGCGATGGCATAAGTGGACCGCTTGAGGGCCTGCGCCAGCTTCAACCGCGGCAGAGCATCGCCAGCGCGGATCGGGTCTGACGGGTCGGGGGTGACACCGTTCAATCAACTCTCCAGGTTGCCCGGTAGAGAAGCGTACCACAACGGCAGCACTGAGGCATCCGTTCCCGTACGGGAGACACCCCTTTTCCCGCATAACACGAGGACGTGACTGGCCCGGTGCAACCCCGTAATTTCCGCGCCGCCACCCCAATGCAAGGGACGTAGAGGAGACGCCATGGACAAGAAGATGCACGACAAGGGCCTGGAAGTCCGCAAAGCGGTACTGGGCGAGGCCTATGTCAACAACGCGCTGAAGAACGTCGACGACTTCAACCGTCCGTTCCAGGAGATGCTCAACGAATATTGCTGGGGCACGGTGTGGGGCCGCGAGGAGCTGCCGCGCAAGACCCGCAGCATGCTCAACATCGCGATGATCGCGATCCTCAACCGCCAGCACGAATTTCGCGCCCATCTGAAAGGCGCGCTCACCAACGGCGTCACCCGCGACGAGATCCGCGAGATCCTGATGCAGGTCGCGATCTATGGCGGCATGCCGGCGGCCGTCGACAGCTTTCGCATCGCGCGCGAGGTGTTCGCGGAGATCGACGGGAAGGCGTGATGAGCGAACTCTCTCCACTTGTCATCCCGGGGCGCGCAAAGCGCGAGCCCGGGATCCATAACCACCGACCGATGTGGTTAGCGGGATTTGGAGTGACCGTTTTCGCGCAACGACTCCTCCCTGGGTTATGGATCCCGGATCTGCACGCGCTTGATGCGCGCTTGTCCGGGACGACAGTGGGGATGGAATGAGCACTCTCACAACAACGAAAAGAACAAGGAAACACCATGGATATCGGATTTATCGGCCTCGGAAACATGGGTTTCCCCATGGCGCGGCGGCTGATCGAAGCTGGACACAAGCTCGTCGTGTTCGACACCCGAAAGGAGGCCGTCGACAAGCTTGTCGCGCGCGGCGCGAGCGCTGCGACATCGCCCAGGGACGTGGCCGACGAGGTCGAGACGGTGATGGCGAGCCTGCCGTCGCTGCAGGCATCGCTCGAGGTCGCGACGGGGGCGAACGGCGTGATCGAGGGCAGCCGCGCAAAACGCTTCATCGATCTGTCGACCGTGGGCTCGCAGATGGCTTCGAAGATTCACGCTCTCCTGGCGAAGCGCAACATCGTGCAGATCGACTGCCCGGTCTCTGGAGGCGTCGGCGGCGCCGAGAAAGGCACGCTGGCGGTCATGGTGTCAGGGCCGAAGGCGGAATTCGAGCTGCTCAAGCCTGCGCTCGATGTGATCGGAAAGGTGTTCTTCATCGGCGAAAAACCAGGCGCGGCGCAGACCATGAAGCTCGCCAACAATTTCCTCTCGGCGACCGCGATCGTGGCGACGTCGGAAGCGGTGGTGATGGGCGTCAAGGCCGGGCTCGATCCCGCCGTGATGATCGACGTCATCAATGCGGGTTCGGGCATGAACACCGCGAGCCGCGACAAGTTTCCACGTTCCGTGCTGCCGCGCACGTTCGACTTCGGCTTCGCCACCGGATTGATGGTGAAGGACGTGCGGCTGGCGCTGGAGGAGATGAAGCAACTCGGCCTGTCGATGGAGGTCGCGGATGCCGTCGGGCGTCTCTGGGAGACCGTGATAGCTGCGGAAGGCGCGGAGTCCGATTTCACGGCCGCAATCAAGCCGATCGAGAAGAAGGCGGGTGTCGTGGTCGGCGGAAAGACCGGCGGGTTGGCAGGGAAGTAGCGCGATCTCGCGGCGCTCGTCGTCCCGGGGCGCGCGTCGCGCGAGCCCGGGACCCACAGCCACAGGGAGAAGTTTGGCGAAGGTTCGGAGTTACCACTTCGCTCGATAAACTCTTCCTGTGGTTATGGGTCCCCGCCTTCGCGGGGACGACACCGAATTTGTCGAAACGCCACTACGCCTCACAGCCACGGCGCAGGTGTATCCATCGCGATCAGCTGCTCGACCTCGATACGCGGACGCACCACGGCGTATTGATCGCCCTTCACCAGCACCTCAGGCACCAGCGGTCGCGTGTTGTAGGTGCCGGCCTGCACGGCGCCATAGGCCCCCGATGTCATGACGGCGATGAGATCGCCCGGCTTCGGCGTCGGCAGCGTGCGATCCAAGGCGAGGTAGTCGCCGGTCTCGCAGACCGGCCCGACGACGTCGGCCACGATCGTGGCCGCGCCCTTCTCCGGCTCTATCACCGGCAGGATATCGTGATGTGCCTCGTACAGCGTCGGGCGGATCAAATCGTTCATGGCGGCGTCGATGATGACGAAGTTCTTGCCGTCGCCGTGCTTCACATAGATCACCTTGGCGACGAGGATGCCGGCATTGCCGACGATCATGCGGCCCGGTTCGAACATCAGCGTGCAGCCGAGATTGTGGCTGACGCGCTTGACCATGCCGGCATACGCGTCGGGCGCGGGCGGCGCCTCGCGGTCCATGTAATAGGGAATCCCGAGCCCGCCGCCGAAATCGACATGACTGATGGTGTGGCCGTCGCTGCGCAAGGTCTGCACGAATTCGGAGAGAATGCGGAACGCCGTCTCCATCTTGGAGAGATCGGTGATCTGGCTGCCGATGTGAACGTCGGTACCGGTCACCTCGATTCCCGGCAGTTTCGCGGCACGGGCATAGACCTCGCGGGCGTGCACGATCGGGATGCCGAATTTGTTCTCGGACTTGCCGGTGGAAATCTTGGCGTGGGTGCCGGCATCGACGTCGGGATTGACGCGGATGGAGATGCGCGCGGTCTTGCCCATCTCGCTCGCAAGGCGCGACAGCAACTCGAGCTCAGGTTCGGACTCCACGTTGAGACAGAGGATGTCGGCGGCGAGCGCAGCGCGCAGCTCTTCTTCCGTCTTGCCGACGCCGGAGAACACGATCTTGCTGCTGGGGATGCCGGCCGCGAGCGCCCGTTTCAGCTCGCCGCCCGAGACGACGTCGGCGCCGGCTCCCAACTTGGCCAGCGTGCGCAGCACCGACTGGTTGGAGTTCGCCTTCATGGCGTAGCAGACCAGCACCTTTTCGCCGGCAAAGGCCTCGGTGAAGACGCGGTAGTGCCGCTCGAGCGTCGCGGTCGAATAGCAATAGAACGGGGTGCCGACCGTCGCGGCCAGCTCGGACAGGTTCACCGCCTCGGCGTGCAGCACGCCGTTGCGATAGTCGAAATGGTTCATGGCGTTGGCTCAGCTAATCCCGGCTCATCTTTTGCCGGAAGGTTCGTCCAGGAGCGGGTCGAGGATAAACGATTTCTTCTGGCCCCTGGTCGCCGCCGGCGCAGCATCCGCGCCATAGGTCGGATTGAACACGCTCGGCGTCTTCTGGGCTTCAGTCTCGGTGTCACCAGGAGCTGCAATATTGGCCGTGGACGCTGCGGAGGCGCCCGGCGGCAGATCCAGCGGACCCTTGCGACCGCAGCCGGCGAGCGCAAGCGCGCTCACGCTCAAGACAATGATGGCCCACCCCGACCCGGCCGGGCGAAACTTTGACGTCACGACGAAATCCCCACTACGCGGGGCGCACCATACAGAGATTGGCGCGCCCTGGCGAGAGCCGGATGACCATGAAACATAAGCGAAATTTTGCGTTCAGCCCAATTTTCGCTCTTTTTCCAGCCGCTTCGCCCAGGCCTTGGCCTGCGACGTCACGTTCTTCGGCGCGGTGCCGCCGAAGCTGGTGCGGCTCTTCACCGACGATTCGACGGAGAGCACGCCGAGCACGTCCTTGGTGATCCTGGGCTCGATCGCCTGCATCGCCTGCAGCGGCAGCTCGTGCAGCGCCACGCCGCCGTCGGCGGCCTTGGCGACGATGCGGCCGGTGACGTGGTGGGCCTCGCGGAACGGCATTTTCAGCTTCCGCACCAGCCAGTCGGCGAGATCGGTCGCGGTGGCATAGCCCTCGCCGGCCGCAAGCTTCATCTTGGCCTCGTCGGGAACGAGGTCGCGGACCATGCCGGTCATGGCGCGGATCGCCAGCGACAGCGCGGCAAAGCCCTCCATGGCGCCCTGCTTGTCCTCCTGCATGTCCTTTTGATAGGCGAGCGGCAGGCCCTTCATCACGATCAGGAGACCGTTGAGCGCGCCGATGACGCGGCCGGTCTTGGCACGTACCAGCTCGGCCGCGTCGGGATTGCGCTTCTGCGGCATGATCGAGGAGCCCGTGGTGAACTTGTCGCTGAGCCTGACGAGGCCGACCAGCGGCGAGGTCCAGATCACGATCTCCTCGGCAAAGCGCGACATGTGCACGGCGCAGATTGAGGCGGCCGACAAGGTCTCCAGCACGAAGTCGCGATCGGAGACCGCATCGAGCGAATTCGCCATCGGCCGGTCGAAACCCAAAGCCTTCGCGGTGGCGTGACGGTCGATCGGGAACGAGGTGCCGGCGAGCGCGGCGGCACCCAGCGGGGATTCGTTGAGCCGCTTGCGGGCATCCTGGAAACGGCCGCGGTCGCGTGCGGCCATTTCGACATAGGCGAGCAGATGGTGGCCGAACGTGACGGGCTGCGCGGTCTGCAGATGGGTAAAGCCGGGCATCACCGTGCCGGCATGTTCCAGCGCGCGTTCCACCAGCGCCTGCTGGAACGCGGCAAGCGCGGCATCGGTCTCGTCGACGATGTCGCGGACGTAGAGACGGAAATCGGTCGCGACCTGGTCGTTGCGGGAGCGGGCGGTGTGCAGACGGCCGGCGGCGGGCCCGATCAGCTCCGACAGGCGGCTCTCGACATTCATATGAATGTCCTCGAGCGCGCGCTTGAACTCGAAGCCGCCCTTGCCGATCTCTGACAAAATCGTGTCTAGACCCTTGCCGATATTTTTCGCATCAGAGGCCGTGATGATGCCCTGACTGGCCAGCATCGCGGCGTGGGCCTTGGACGCGGCAATGTCCTGGGCAAAGAGGTGACGATCGACGTCGATGGAGACGTTGATCTCTTCCATGATCTCATCGGGACGTTCCGAGAACCGGCCGCCCCACATCTTGTTGCTCATGATCCCCTGCTCGCGCCTTGATTTGCCGCACGTTTGCTGGCGAAGGCCAGCCGTATTAAGAGGCCCCTGATAGCCATATCTGCGACCGGATGACAAACGATATGCTCGACCCCAAACCCTCCGCCACGCGCCGGATCCCGATCGTCATCGCCACAGTGGTGGTTGGCGGCCTGGCCGGCTTCGCCGCGCTGTACGGGCTGGGCCTGAGCCGGGCCCCATCTGGCGATCCGACCTGCAAACCGGCGGTCGCGACGGCGCAAAAGATTGCCCCGCTCGCCCATGGCGAGGTGGCGGCGCTGACCATGGCGAGCGCGCCACTGAAGCTGCCCGATCTCACTTTTGAGGATGCCGAGGGCAAGCCGAAAAAACTGTCCGATTTCCGCGGCAAGACGCTGCTGGTGAACCTCTGGGCCACCTGGTGCGTGCCGTGTCGAAAAGAAATGCCGGCGCTGGACCAACTCCAGGCCAAGCTGGCCGGACCTAATTTCGAGGTGGTGGCGATCAATATCGACACCCGCGACCCCGAGAAGCCCAAAGCCTTCCTGAAAGACGCCGATCTAACCAGGCTCAGCTACTTCAACGACCAGAAAGCCAAGGTTTTCCAGGATCTTAAGGCAATAGGGCGCGCCTTGGGCATGCCGACCTCAATGCTGGTTGACCCGCAAGGATGCGAGATTGCGACCATCGCGGGACCGGCGGAATGGGCGAGCGACGACGCGCTTAGGCTGATCCGGGCCGCGCTCGGGCCGGCTGCTGCGTCGCTTTAGGTCTGTTTATTGGCGCAGGTCGGAAAACCGGTGCCCACTTTTCCGGATCATGCGCTAGGCGGTGACGTTCAGGTTGCCGCCGACACCGGGGCCGACATTGGCAAGGGAAGGCTGGCCGGCGCCCAGCAGCGTCAGGACGGTGGATTTCTCCATATCCATGTTCTGCTTCGTCAGCGTCGCCGCGATATTCGATTGCAGCGCGCCTTGCTGGGCGGCCAGCATGGTGCTGACCATCGCCATCATGTCCATTACGCGAACCCTCGTACCGGCTGCAGCCTAGGCGCGAGGGGTTAACGGGACATGAATTGTCACGAAGCTGTCCATGTCCCGGACGCGGCGCGGCACCATAAGCGCGTTCACGTGCGTCTTCGACGCACTACACTGACGCACCGCAGAGCCGGGACACATGCCCCAGCGCGCTCGCGGCTTCTGGACCCCGGCTCTGCAGCGCATCGCTGACGCGCTGCGCAGCGTCCGGGGCGCGAGACCGCTTTATCTCGTCGGGACCGGCTTGGCGCCGCGGTAGTCGTAGAAGCCGCGCTGGGTCTTGCGGCCGAGCCAGCCGGCCTCGACGTATTTCACCAATAGCGGGCACGGCCGGTACTTGGAGTCGGCCAGACCCTCATGCAGCACCTGCATGATCGACAGGCACGTATCAAGGCCGATGAAATCGGCCAGCTCCAGCGGGCCCATCGGGTGGTGCGCACCGAGCTTCATCGCCGCATCGATCGCCTCGACATTGCCGACGCCTTCGTACAGCGTATAGATCGCTTCGTTGATCATCGGCAGCAGGATGCGATTGACGATGAAGGCCGGGAAATCCTCGGAGACCGCCACCTGCTTGCCGAGCTTGGCGACGAATTCCTTGGAGGCCTCGAAGGTGGAATCGTCGGTGGCGATGCCGCGGATCAGTTCCACCAGCTCCATCAGCGGCACCGGATTCATGAAGTGAATACCGATAAAGCGCTCGGGCCGGTCGGTGGCGGCGGCAAGACGGGTGATCGAGATCGAGGACGTGTCGGAGGCGACGATCGCCTCCGGTTTCAAGATCGCGCAGAGCTCGTGGAAGATCTTGCGCTTGACCTCTTCCTTCTCGACCGCCGTCTCGATCACGAGATCGCAATCGGCGAGGTCATCCAGCTTCTCGGCGAGCTTGATCCGCGCAACCGCCTTGGCCTTGTCGTCCTCGGTGACGGCCTTCTTGGAGACCTGACGCGCCAGATTGCCGTTGATGGTGGCCATGCCCGACTTGAGGCGGTCGGCCGAGATGTCGTTGAGCACCACGTCGAACCCGGCCAGGGCCGCTACATGCGCGATGCCATTGCCCATTTGACCCGCGCCGATTACGCCGATCTTCTTGATTACTGCCGCCATAATGTCATCCACCGGAACGGCGCGCATATCGCGCCCTGCCACATCCCCTGAGCCGGGAGGACCGATTTAACCCGAAACCCGATTAGATCAGAATCCTGGCTCGAAACCTAGATTGGATCGCCTCCCGGGCGCGCCCCACGCCAAAGAAAACGCCTCATAAATGAAACACCGGCCGGAGTTTATACCTCCGGCCGGTGTTTTGAACGGCTTTTACTTGCCGAGCTTGCCGAGTTCGGCGGTCAGCTCCGGAACCGCCTGGTAGAGGTCAGCGACCAGCCCGTAATCGGCGACCTGGAAGATCGGCGCGTCCTCGTCCTTGTTGATCGCGACGATCACCTTGGAGTCCTTCATGCCGGCCAGATGCTGGATAGCGCCGGAAATCCCCACGGCGACATAGAGCTCGGGGGCCACCACCTTGCCGGTCTGGCCGACCTGCCAGTCGTTCGGCGCATAGCCGGCGTCGACCGCCGCCCGCGAGGCACCAACGCCGGCGCCGAGCTTATCGGCGAGCGGCTCGATGTACTTGGCGAAGTTCTCGCGGCTCTGCATGGCACGGCCACCGGAGACGATGATCTTGGCCGAGGTCAGCTCGGGACGGTCGCTCTTGGCGACTTCCTCGCCGACGAAGGTCGACAGGCCCGGATCGGCGGTCGCCGCAACGGTCTCGACCGGCGCGCTGCCACCCTCGCCAGCAGCGGCGAAGGTCGAGGTGCGAACCGTGATGACCTTCTTGGCGTCCTTCGACTTCACCGTCTGGATGGCGTTGCCGGCATAGATCGGACGCTCATAGGTGTCGGGCGCGACGACCTTGATGATCTCCGAAACCTGCATGACGTCGAGCAGGGCGGCCACGCGCGGCATCACGTTCTTGAAGCGCGAGGTCGCAGGCGCGACGATGGCGTCATAGGACGGAGCCAGCGAGACGATCAGCGCGGCCAGCGGCTCGGCGAGGTCGTGCGCATAGGTCTCGCCGTCGGCGAGCAGCACCTTCTTGACGCCAGCGAGCTTGGCAGCGGCATCCGCCGCGGCCTTGGCGTTCTGGCCGGCGACCAGGACCTCGACGTCCGCGCCGAGCGCAGCGGCCGCGGTCAGGGCCTTGTTGGTCGCATCCTTGAGCGAGGCGTTGTCGTGTTCGGCAATCAGAAGCGTCGTCATCAGAGCACCCCGGCTTCGTTCTTGAGTTTCGAGACCAGCTCGGCGACGTCCTTGACCTTGACGCCCGCCTTGCGGCCCGCCGGTTCGGTCGTCTTGAGAACCTCGAGGCGCGCGGTGACATCGACGCCGTAATCGGCAACGGTCTTGTCCGCAATCGGCTTCTTCTTGGCCTTCATGATGTTCGGCAGCGAGGCATAGCGCGGCTCGTTGAGACGAAGATCGGTGGTGACGATCGCCGGTCCCTTCAGCTTCACGGTCTGCAGGCCACCGTCGACTTCGCGCGTGACCTTGAAGTCGCTTCCTTCGACCTCGAGCTTCGAGGCAAAGGTCGCCTGCGACCAGCCGAGCAGCGCCGCCAGCATCTGGCCGGTCTGGTTCGAATCGTCGTCGATCGCCTGCTTGCCGAGAATGATCAGACCGGGCTGCTCTTCTTCCGCAACCTTCTTCAGGATCTTGGCGACCGCGAGCGGCTCGACGATGCCCTCGGCCTTCACCAGGATGCCGCGATCGGCGCCCATGGCAAGACCGGTGCGGATCGTCTCCGATGCCTGCGCAGGTCCAATGGAGACCACCACGACTTCGGTCGCCTTGCCGGCTTCCTTCAGGCGCAGCGCTTCCTCGACCGCGATTTCGTCGAACGGGTTCATCGACATCTTGACGTTGGCGAGTTCAACGCCCGATCCATCGCCCTTGACGCGGACCTTGACGTTGTAATCGACCACCCGCTTTACCGGCACTAAGACCTTCATCGATCCTCTTTCACTCAATTTGGGAGGGGGGCTATTCAACTGGCGCGGAACCTAAAGGCCTGATCCGGCCCGGTCAACGCGCGACGGGGCCTATTTTTAGGCCCCTGAAGTGCTGATCTCAATGGGGTCAGCGACCCCTTGGGGTCAGCGGTTCTGGCCCGGAACCCAGAGCACGTCGTCGGCACCATTAAGGTTAGCAGCGCGGCTGGCCACGAACAGGAAGTCCGAAAGGCGATTCATATATTGGATGCCAACGGCCCCCACGGGCTCGCCGGGCCGGGCAGCCAGTTCCACCATCACGCGTTCCGCCCTGCGGCATATCGTGCGGGCGACATGGAGGTAGGCGGCAGCCGGCGTCCCTCCCGGGAGGACGAAGGAGGTGAGCGGCGCGAGCTTGTCATTGAGCGCGTCGATGTCGTGCTCTAGCCGCTCGACCTGACTCGCCACCACCCGCAGTCGTTCCGCCTTGCCTTCCCGTTCGGGCACCGCGAGATCGGCACCGAGATCGAACAAATCGTTCTGGATGCGGCCGAGCATCGCATCGAGCTCCGGCGCATCCCTGGTGTGAAGGCGGACCACACCGATCGCGGCATTGGTCTCGTCAACAGTGCCATAGGCGGCGATGCGCAGATTGTATTTGGGACGGCGCTCGCCGGTTCCGAGCGCTGTCGTGCCGTCGTCACCGGTCTTCGTATAGATACGATTGAGCACGACCATGTTCAGCGTCCCATTGCCCAGACCGCGACCATGGCGATAACAATCGCCACGAATTGCAGCAGCACGCGCCAGCGCATCAATCTCTGCGAGGTGTTGGGCGAGCCACCGCGCATCATGTTGACGAGGCCGAGCAGCAGCACCACCGCCACGGCGGCGACGGCAATCGGCAGGATGAAAGTACCAAGGAGAGATGCCATTGGAGGGTGATAACACCGTGTACGGCGCCGCGCCATCTCTCCGGTTCGTCATTCCGGGGCCATGCGAGGCATCGAGCCCGGAATCCATTCCTCCAATTGCGTTGCGGCCCAATGGATTCCGGGCTCGCGCTGCGCGCGCCCGGCAATGACGGCGGGACGCTTCGCGATCTGGCTTTTGAGCCGAGAATGTCAGAAGCTGCCGACATGATTTCCGATCTGCCTCCATCGTCGGCCTTTTTCGCCGCTCCCTGCCTTCGGAACGAGGGAACAGTACGGAGCAAGCCGTGAAAGCCGTTCGCACCATCTACTGCGTCGTGGAGGACGCCTTCTACACGTTCCTGGCCGACGACGGCTGGGCGATCGCGAGCCATATCGCGCTGTCGACGCTGATGGCGCTATTCCCGTTCCTGATCGTGCTGACGTCGCTGGCCGGCTTCTTCGGCTCCAAGGAGCTCGCCGACCAGGCCGCCAGCCTGATGCTTCAGGTCTGGCCCAAGCAGGTTGCCGATTCGATCTCGGGCGAAGTCCACGACGTGCTGACCACCACCCGCTCCGGCGTGCTGACGATCGGCGCAGTGCTGTCGGTCTACTTCGCCTCGAACGGCGTCGAGGCGCTGCGGGTCGCTCTCAACCGCGCCTATGCGGTGGTGGAGATGCGGCGCTGGTATTGGCTGCGGCTGGAATCGATCGCCTACACACTGATTGCAGCTTTCACCGCGCTCGCCATGGCGTTCCTGATCGTGCTCGGTCCGCTCCTGATCGAGGCGGCGCGACGCCATATCCCGCTATTCGTAGAGTCCAACGAAAGCATCCTGACCTGGCTGCGCTACGGCATCACCATCAGTGCGCTGGTGGTAGCGCTGATCATCCTCCACACGTGGCTCCCGGCGGGACGGCGCAGCTTTTTCCAGATCCTGCCCGGTATCGTCTTCACCATCGTGGCGTCGCTGATCTCAGGCGTCGTGTTCGGCCAGTATCTGGCGCGCTTCGCCAACAATTACGTCACGATGTATGCCGGGCTTGCCTCGGTGATCATCGCGCTGGTGTTTCTGTATTTCATCGCTGCGATCTTCGTCTACGGCGGCGAGCTCAACGCTGCGATCATCAAGTCACGGCTTCCTCACGGTGTGTCGCTTCAAGCAGCGCAGTCGCTAAAGCCCGCGGGGACACAGGCTTGAGCAGGAAGGCGTCGGCGCCGGCCTCGCGCGAGGCCGCCTCGTCCTCGCCACGGCCGGACACGCCGATGATGGGGATCTGAGCCAACGGCGTCTGCATCTTGCGGATCCGCCGGATAGCTTCGACGCCGTCGATGCCCGGCAACACCATGTCCATCAGCACCGCGTCGAAGCCGCCTTGCGCAAGCCGGCCGACCGCATCCTCGCCGCGCCCGATGAACTCGGCATGGTGTCCGAGCTCGGTCAGGATCGTGTTGAGCACGACACGGCCGAACGGATTGTCCTCGACGCTGAGGACGCGCAGCGCCACCAGTGCATCCGCCTCGTCACCATCGGGCTTTCGCGGCTTCGCCGGACCCGCCGCATCGAGCGTGACCGTCAACGTGAAGGTGGCACCGCCACCACGGCGCGGCGCAACCGTGATATCGCCCCCCATCGCGCGCGCCAGCTGCTTCACCGAGGACAAACCGAGCCCGGCGCCGCCAAAGCGCGAGGCGATGGTGACATTGGCCTGCGTGAACGGACGAAACAGCCGCTTGATCTCGGCCATGGTCAGGCCGATGCCGCTGTCGGAGATCGAGAAGGCGACACCGACCCGGCGTTTATCCCTGGCCTTGGCAGCGCTGCCTGCCCTGCCCTTGACGGGACGCCAGGGCACCGCCGAGATCGCGACGCCACCCTGTTCGGTGAATTTGACCGCATTGTCGATCAGGTTCTCGAGCGCGGCGCGGAGGCGGACGGGATCGCCGACCACGAGGCCCGGAAGCTTGTCGGAGATCCCGATTTCGGCCTGGAGACCCTTGGCAGCGGCGCGGCCAGCCAGCGAATCGCCGGTGCTGCGGGCGAGCGCCCGCAGATCGAACAGATCCTGCCGGAGCGTGCCGCCGCTGGCGCCCTTTCCGGTTTTGGCGGCATCGACGAACAGCGTGGCGAGGTTTGCCAGGTGCTCGGCTCCGGCCTTGATGGTGTCGGCCCAGCGCCGTTCCCGCTCACCGAGATCGGAGGTCGACAGCAGGTCGCTGATCGCCAGAATACCGGTGAGGGGTGTACGGACCTCATGGGCAAAGGCCGCGAGCGCGGCCTGGACCACGTCGGGCGCGACCGCCCTGGTGCTGCGCTTGGGCACTTTGCCGGATGGTCGGCCCCCCGTCCGAGGGGCCCGCCTGGACGTCCGCGTGGTGCGTGCTGGGCGCGTTTTCGCCGCCATAGATTCCCTTCGAAGTACCCTCTTCGAACCCCGGACTATTGGCTGAGCATGGCACGGCGAAACCCCTGGAGTCACGGCGGTGTTTGGCTAACCCCCAGAGAAACTTGACCTAATCCCACCAGCTGGTAGATGCCGGCCGGCGTCACCCCGGCTGCCCGCAGTTCGCGCAGACCGGTTGCCCGGCTCGATTTGGACAGCTTCCGCCCCTCGCTGTCACGAATCAGGCGGTGATGGCGATAGGCGGGCTCGGGCAGCCCAAGCAGGGTTTGCAGCAGGCGATGAACCGAAGTGGCATGAAACAGGTCCTGGCCGCGCACGATCTCGCTCACGCACTGGAGCGCATCATCGACCACCACGGACAGATGGTAACTGGTCGGCGTCTCCTTGCGGGCCAGGATGACGTCGCCCCACGCCTCGGGTCGCGCGGCGACCGTGCCGCGCTCGCCCTCCGGGCCCTCGCCCAACTCGTTCCAGGTCAGGCCGGCGACGCGCCCGCACGCCGCTGTCATGTCGAGGCGCAACGCGTAAGGCGCGCCTGACGCGATCAGACGCTCGCGCTCGTCCGTGGAGAGTGATCGGGCGTTGCCGGGATAAAGAGGCGCACCGTCGGGATCGCGCGGCCACGGTCCCTCCGCCTCACGCGTCGAGACAAGCCTTGCGATCTCGGCGCGACTTTCAAAGGCGGGATAGATGAGCCCGAGCGAGGAAAGCTTTTCCAGCGCGGTGCGATAGTCGGCCAGATGCTCCGACTGTCGCCGCACCGGCGATTCCCAGCTGACCCCCAGCCAAGCGAGGTCCTCGTAGATCCCGGTCTCATATTCCGGACGGCAGCGCGTTGCATCGATGTCTTCGATTCGCAGCAACAGGCGCCCGCCGCTCTCTCGCGCGCGGCCGAAGTTCAGCAGCGCCGAATAAGCGTGGCCGAGATGCAGGTGGCCATTCGGGCTGGGGGCAAATCGGAAAACGGGTGGCATCATCAGATAGATCTCTTCATGGCCGGGCTCGTCCCGGCCATCCACGTTCTTCGATCACAGACTGATCGTGACAACGTCATGGACGAACACGATGACCAAGGCTCATGCTAGATATTGCCTTGGAGTTAGAAAGACGTGGATGGCCGGGTCAAGCCCGGCCATCGGAGAGAGTTGACCGAACTGCAATGACCATCCACCTCCAAACCCAATCCGACCTCGAGGAAGCGGTCCACACGCTGGTCAAGCGCGATCCGCGCCTCAAGCCCGTGCTGGAGATCGCGGGCATGCCGGCGCTGCGTCGGCGCGAGCCGGGCTTTGCGGGGCTCGCGCACATCGTCTGCGGGCAGCAGCTTTCGACCGCGAGCGCAGCGGCGATCTGGGGACGGCTGTCCGCGGCGTTCGATCCGTTCGACCATGAGGCGGTGCGCCGCGCCCGCACCGACCGGTTGGGTCGGCTCGGGCTGTCCGCGGCCAAGATCAAGACGCTAAAACATCTCGCGCGTGAGATCATTGCCGAGCGGCTGAATCTCGAGGTGCTCGCCGAAGAAGATGCCGACGCCGCGCATCACACGCTGATCTCGCTACCGGGCATCGGACCGTGGACGGCCGATGTCTATCTGTTGTTTTGCCTCGGCCATGGTGATGCCTGGCCCGCCGGCGATCTCGCCGTGCAGGAGGGCATCAAGATCGGTCTTGGCCTTCAGGCGCGGCCGACGGAAAAGCAGATGACGCCGCTCGCCGAGCCCTGGCGTCCGCTGCGGGGCGCCGCCGCACATCTGTGGTGGAGCTACTACCGCGCGGTCAAGAAACGCGAGGGCGTGCTCGCGGGATCAGTTTAACCCCGCAGCCTAACCCGGTCGGCGCGCGCACATTCGGCGACGAATTCGATGACGGCGCGCACCGCCGGCAGTTCAACGAGATCGGGATGCGCCAGCAGCCACAAGTCCGCCACGCTGGCGAGCTTGTGCGGGGCGACGCGCACGAGGTCGGAATAGGCTTCCGCAACAAAGCACGATAGCGCCGAGATTCCGATTCCGGCCCGGACCGCCGCCAGCATGTCGCCCTGGGACGAGCAGCGCATCACCACCCGGGCCTGCCGGGTGACCACATCGCTCCAGCGCGCCAATTGCACATTGGACTCCCGGTCGGCGAAACCGATGACGCTGTGCTCCTTCCAGTCGCCGCGCCGTTCCGGCAACGACCTGCCGGCAGCGTAGCTGCGCGAGGCATAAAATCCCGTGCCGAGCCGGCCGATCTTGCGTCCGACCAGATTCTCTTCGCCGCTGTCGAAAGGACGCAGCACGACATCCGCCTCGCGCCGCCGGACGCTCGCCGGAAACGGATGAGTGATGATCTCGAGCTGAATGTGGTCATGTGCTTGCAGGAAGGCGGGGAGGCGCGGCATCAACCAATGCGAGGCCAGCGTCGCGCCGACCGACAGCTTGATGGTGCCGCGCGCCTTGAGCCCTCCCGAGGCGACCGAAGTCTCGGCGCGGACCGCCGCGGCCGCCATCGCCTCGGCGTGCTCGCGAAGGGTCCGTCCTTCCGCCGTCAGCGCCAGACCATCGGCCGCGCGCGCCACCAATCGGGTGCCGAGTTGGGCCTCAAGCGCCGCGATCTTGCGGCTGACGGTTGGATGGCTGGTTCGCAGCCGTCGCGCGGCGGCGGTGAAGCTGCCGGTTTCGGCGACCGCGACGAAGGTTTTGCAAAGGTCCCAGTCCATCGTCCTGTTCAAACTTGAATAGTCATCCGTTCAATATTGAACGATCCGGGGGTACCGTCCAGCCCTTATGATGGTGGCAAATCGCGAATGGCGCGGCGGCAGCCGCCCGCGCGGCGAATAAAAAGGAAACGCCTTGCCGTCCGCCCCTCGGATGCGACCGCGTTTTCGAGGAGGACATGATGGCATTGCCCACTCTCTTGAGGAATTCGCTCGAGCTGCCCGTGGTCGGCTCGCCGCTGTTCATCGTCTCCGGCCCTGAGCTGGTGATCGCCCAGTGCAAGGCGGGCGTTGTCGGGTCGTTTCCGGCACTCAATGCCCGTCCGGTCGAGAAGCTCGACGAATGGCTGAGCCGGATCGAGAACGAGCTCGAGGAATATCGCGCGCTCAACCCGGGCAAGAAGGTCGCGCCTTACGCGGTCAACCAGATCTGCCATGCCTCCAATGATCGCCTGATGAAGGACATGGAGACCTGCGTGAAGCACCGGGTGCCTATCATCATCACCTCGCTACGGCCGCCGGCCGAGATCGTCGAGGCTGCGCATTCCTATGGCGGATTGGTGTTCCACGACGTCATCAACGTCAAGCACGCCCGCAAAGCCGCCGAACAGGGCGTCGATGGCCTGATTCTGGTCTGCGCCGGGGCTGGCGGACATGCCGGCGCGCTCTCGCCCTTCGCGCTGGTGCGCGAGGTCAAGCAATGGTTCAAGGGCACGATCCTGCTGTCGGGCGCGATCAGCGACGGCTTTGCCATCGCCTCGGCGCTGACTCTCGGCGCCGATCTCGCCTACATGGGCACGCGCTTCATCGCGACCAGGGAGGCCAATGCCGCCGATACCTACAAGTCCGCGCTGACGCAGCACGCCGCCCACGACATCGTCTACACCAACCTGTTCACAGGCGTGCATGGCAACTATCTCGGCCCGTCCATCGCCGCTGCCGGCCTTGATCCGGACAATCTGCCCGTCGCCGACAAGACCAAGATGAATTTCGGTTCCGGTGGCAACATGAAATCCAAAGCCTGGCGCGACATCTGGGGGTCGGGCCAGGGCATCGGCCAGATCACCGACGTGCCCGATGTCGCCGAATTGGTGGGGCGGATGAAGGCGGAGTTCGGTCAGGCCAGAGACGAATTCCTGATGCGCGCCAGCGCCTGACGTTTCGGATGAAATAGAAGACAAGAACGGGAGGACATCATGAAGTTGGCAACCGCACTGGTCGGCATGGCTCTGCTGACGCTCGCCGCACCGGGCGCTCATGCCGAAGGCAGCAACGAGATTCGGATCGGCCAGACGCTGCCCTATAGCGGTCCGGCTTCCGGCTTCGGCGCGATCGGAAGAACCCAGGAGGCGTTCTTCGAGAAGGTCAATGCCGAAGGCGGCATCAATGGCCGCAAGATCAAGTTCATCACGCTGGATGATTCCTATTCGCCGCCGAAGACGATCGAACAGACACGTAAGCTGGTCGAGCAAGACGAGGTGCTGATGATGTTCGGCTCGCTCGGCACCGCCACCAACAGTGCCGTCCAGCGCTACCTCAACAGCAAGAAGGTGCCGCAGCTGTTCGTGCTCTCCGGCGCCACGAAATGGGCCGATCCGCACAAATATCCTTGGACGATGCCGGGCATGGCCGCCTACGAGTCCGAAGGCGTAGTGTATGCCAAGCACGTGCTGCGGACCAAGCCCGACGCCAGAATCGCAATCCTGTCCCAAAACGACGATTTCGGCCGCGACTATGTCGCCGGATTCAAGCGCGCGCTCGGCGACAAGGCCGCGAGCATGATCGTCGCCGAGCAGACCTACGAGACCAGCGCGCCGACGATCAGCTCGCAGCTCTCGACGCTGAAGGCCTCCGGCGCGAACGTGCTGTTCGGCGTCGTGCTCGGCAAGTTCACCTCGCAACTGGTCAAGGGCGTCGCCGAGATCGGCTGGAAGCCCGAGCTGTTCTTCGTACCGACCTCGGCCTCGTCGATCTCGTTCCTGGAGCCGGCCGGGCTCGAAAATGCTGTCGGCCTGATCTCGTCGAGCAACCAGAAGGACACGATGGACCCGCAATGGGCCGACGATCCTGGCGTGAAGGAATATTTCGCCTTCATGAAGCAATATATGCCGAATGCGGATCTCTCCAACTCCAACTACGCTGCCGGTTACCATTACGCGACGCTGCTGATGGCAGTGCTGAGAGCCAGCAAGGACGACGTCAGCCGCGACAACATCATGCGGCAGGCGGCTTCGCTCAAGGATCTGAAGCTGCCGCTGCTGCTGCCGGGCATGAGCGTAACAACAGGCCCGGACGACTATCTACCGTTCCAGCAGCTTCAGCTCCGCCGCTTCAACGGCAAGAGCTGGGTCGGCTTCGGCGACGTGCTCGACGATCGGTAAAGCGGAAAGACGAGGACGCGCCATGATCATCAGCGGCGAACGCCGGATCGGCTATGACGAGATCCAGGCGCGCATCAGACGGGCGATGAGCGGCTTCCGCAATCTTGGTCTTGCCGAGGGTGCGCCGGTCGCCATGATGCTCCGCAACGACTTCGCTCTGTTCGAGGTGGTTGCAGCCTCCGCGGCGCTCGGCAGCCCGGTGGTGCCGATCAACTGGCATCTCAAGGCCGACGAGGTCCGCTACATCCTCGCCGACAGCGGCGCAAAGATTCTCGTCTGCCATGCCGATTTGCTGCCGCAGATCCGCGCCGGCATTTCCGAAGACGTCAAACTCCTCGTGGCCACGACGCCGCCCGAACTTGCGGCGACGTTCGAAGTTCATCCTGAGCTCGTCGAGGTCCCCCCGGGACTGACCGATTGGGACCACTGGCGCGACAGCTACCCGGAGAGCACGGAGCCGCCCCGGCGCGCTGCGGCGATGATCTACACGTCGGGGACCACCGGCATGCCCAAGGGCGTGCGGCGCATGCCGATGCAGCCCGAGCAGGCAGCCGCCTCCGAACGGGTCGGCGCGATCGCCTACGGCATCAAGCCGCGCGAGGACCAAGTCGTACTGATCAACGGGCCGATGTACCACTCGGCGCCGCACTCCTACGGCATGCTTGCGTTCCGCAGCTTCTGCACCATCATCCTCCAGCCGCGGTTCGACGCCGAGGAGCTGCTGGCGCTGATCGAGCGTTACCGTGTCACGCACATCCACATGGTGCCGACGATGTTCGTGCGCCTGCTCCGCTTGCCGCAGGCGGTGAGGCAACACTACGATCTCGCCTCGCTGCGCTTCGTCGTGCACGGCGCCGCGCCCTGCCCGCCCGAGGTCAAGCGCGCCATGATCGAATGGTGGGGGCCGGTCGTTCACGAATATTTTGGCTCGACGGAAACAGGAATCCCGGTGTGGCACTCCGCCGAGGAGGCACTGCAGAAACCCGGCACGGTCGGTCGCGCCATCGAAGGCGGTATCGTCAAGATCTTCCGCGAGGACGGCAGCCTCTGCGGTGCTGGCGAGGTCGGCGAGATCTACATGCGCCAGACCGCAGTGCCGGATTTCGACTACCACGGCAAGGCGCAGGCGCGTGCCGACGCGGGGCGCGACGGTCTCGTCAGCGTCGGGGACGTCGGCTATCTCGACGCGGACGGTTATCTGTTCCTGTGCGACCGCAAGCGCGATATGGTGATCTCGGGTGGCGTCAACATCTACCCCGCCGAGATCGAGAATGTGCTGATCGCGATGCCAGGGGTGCACGATTGTGCCGTATTCGGCATCCCCGACGCCGAATATGGCGAGCGGCTGTGCGCCTGCATCGAACCCGAAACCGGTGCGCAACTATCGGCCAGCGCGGTGCAGGCCTGGCTGCGAGACCGATTGGCCAATTTCAAGGTGCCGAAACAGATCCAGCTCATGGACGCCCTGCCGCGCGAACCGACTGGCAAAATCTTCAAGCGCAAGCTGCGCGATCCCTACTGGGCGGACGCAGGCTCGCGCGGCGCCCAGCCTGGCTGAACGGGCCCTGGGCCGGAGCGCCATTGTCCACCCGAGCAGCGCAACTTGCCTGATTTACTCGCGTCGGTCGCCTACATCTCCGAGGGGCTATTGCAACGCGCCGCGAGCACAAGTGCCCCCCCGGACGGCAAGCTGATGAAAAGCTGAGGCGAGTTCGGGAGTAAGATACCCAGCGCCGTGGTTCCGGGCCAGCCTCGTCTCGGCCGCGCGAGATCGCGGCGATTTGAGCGCTTTGCCACCTCGCCGCCGCATTGCTTGCGCCTGAATAAGTCGCTCAACGGGCTTCACAATCCCGTCACGCTGCATGTAGTATGTCAGGACATGCTGCTTCGCAGCGTATATTGGAGGCCGGGAGCGTTACTTGAACGCACATGTCTCGCAAGGCAGTTGGCCGGTGTTGGTGCTGAATGCGGACTTCCGGCCGCTGAGTTACTACCCACTGTCTCTGTGGTCGTGGCAGGACGCGATCAAGGCGGTGTTCCTCGACCGCGTCAACATCGTCGCTCACTACGATCAGGCGGTTCACAGTCCCACGCTGCAAATGCAGCTTCCGAGCGTGGTCTCGCTCAAATCCTTCGTCAAGCCGACCACCCACCCGGCCTTCACCCGGTTCAACGTCTTCCTGCGCGATCGTTTCGCCTGCCAATATTGCGGCTCGCCAGAAGATCTTACCTTCGATCACATCATTCCGCGCAGCAAAGGCGGCCAGACCACCTGGGAGAACGTGGTCGCGGCGTGCTCGCCCTGTAACCTGCGCAAAGGCAATCTCACGCCCGCACAAGCAAAAATGTTTCCGCGCCAGAACGCATTCGCGCCGACCGTGCACCAGCTCCATCGCAATGGTCGCCTCTTCCCGCCGAACTATCTGCACGACAGCTGGCTGGATTATCTCTACTGGGATACGGAGCTGGATCCGTAGCCGGGTAAGGACAGGCGCCGCGGCGCTGCCAAATCCTTATCGTTTCGTTACCGGACTTTAAGGTTCAATCCCCAATCTCGCCAGCAGATCGGCTGATCATGCCGCCCTGTAGAGATTAGCGAACCGATGCTCACCGCAACCTTGGAGCAGATCCAGGCCTCGCCTCGGAAACGGATGATCTATGTCTGCGTCATCCTCGTGCTGCTGGTGGCAATTCTCGGCTTGAAGACCTTTCGGTTCTTCGAAGGCGGTCTCTGGTACGGCAGCCAGACCGCCGACTTCGCCGCCTTCCACATTGTCGCGCGGCGGGTCTGGCTTGGCGATCTCGACCTAACTTACCGGTTCGCCTCGTTCGCGAAAATGCAGATGGAAGCGGCCGGCGGCCCGACCGGAATCATGCCGTGGACCTACCCGCCGCAATTCGACCTGCTGGTTGCCCCCCTCGCAGTCCTGCCGGGCTGGGCCGCCTATTTTCTCTTCACGGCGGTCACGCTGGCTGCCTACCTGGTGATGCTGCGCGCCGTTGCGGGACACAATCTCGCGCTCGTGCTTGTCCTGTTTTTCCCGGCCATCGCGATCACGATCGCTATCGGCCAGAACGGCCTTTTGACCGGCGCGCTGATCGCCCTCGTCTGCATCAACGCGGAACGGCGCCCGGTGCTATCAGGCCTTGCGCTCGGCTTCATGGTCATCAAGCCTCATCTGGCCATCGCAGCCGGCATCTACATGCTGCTGACACGCCGCTGGCCGGCGGTGCTGACGGCCGCGATCGTGGTGGCTGCAAGCTCGCTCGTCTGCACGCTCGCTTTCGGGCCGCAGATCTGGATCGCATGGCTCGGCAGCATCAGGGAGGCCGCAAGCTATCTGGAGGAAGGCCGCTATCAGCTGTTCCGGATGATCTCGGCCTATGCAGCCTTGTATAAGGCCGGTCTCCCTGCTGCCGGCGCGTTCTGGGGACAGATGGTCATGACAGCCCTCGCGCTCGTCGCCGTCGCACTCGCGATTGCGCGCGGACCCTCGCCCCGCTTCGCGCTCGGCGTCGTCGCGGTCGCCTCCGTGATGATCAGTCCCTACGCCTATGACTATGACCTGCCGATCGCGGGGATCGGCCTCGCGCTGCTCATTCCCGACCTCGCCAGCATGACGAGCCCGCGCGAACGCGGCGTCATCTACGCGCTCCTCCTGCTCGCCAACGCTTACGGGCTGTTGCAATCGGCGCGGCTGTCCGCGGAGAACGTCGATGCGAGCGCCCTGGCGCTCTACACCACGCCGGCTATCGGCGGCTTCGCCCTGATGCCGGTGCTCGCCATGCTGCTATGGGTTTTGCTGCGCGAGGCGAGGCCCGCGCCAGTCCGCCTGCACCGCGAGCCCGCGTAAGCTTCGCGCGCGCAGAGGTATCGCGGGGGACGGAACCGGATCGGCCGGTGCCCGTTCAGACTCGACGCGACGGCAAACGCCGCAGCGCAACCGAGGGAGGCTCGCGATGGCCACAGCCGAGAAGGACCATGTCTACAAGATCCTGGAACTGGTGGGATCGTCGGAGACCTCGATCGAGGACGCGATCAAGAACGCGGTCAGCCGCGCGTCCAAGACCGTCCGCGAGATGAAATGGTTCGAGGTGGTGCAAACGCGCGGCCACATCGAGAACGGCGCGGTGCGCCACTACCAGGTGACGTTGCGCGTCGGGTTCACACTGGAAGGCTGAGCCGGGCTTGCGCCCGGCAACGCCTGGGATATCACTCGGATCGCGGCCGGACGTCCCGGCCGGGCCGAGAGTGCTGCCGTGACCGATGAAATCAAGCTGGTCCTTTTCGACATGGATAATGTCCTCTGCGACTATGACAGGGGAAAGCGCGTCGCGCGCCTGGCGCAGCTAGCCGGCTCGACCGACGAATTCGTTCATCAGGCGATCTGGGACAGCGGTTTCGAGCTGCTCGGCGACTCCGGCACGCTCGATGCCTTCGACTACCTGCGCGGCTTCGGCGAGCGGATCGGCTATCCTCTGTCGCTTGAGGAATGGGTGGAGGCGCGGAGCTGCTCAATGCAGGCCGATCGCGCGATGCTGGAGATTGTCGAGCAGCTGCGCCAGACCGTCGATGTTGCGATCCTGACCAACAACACCACGCTGGTGGCCGATCACATCGATACGCTGTTTCCGGAATTGCGGCCGCTGTTCGGCGCCAAGATCTACGCCTCGGCTCAATTCAAGACGGCCAAGCCCGATCCGCGCTGCTACCACCTCTGCCTGTCCGCGCTGAGGGCCGCCCCCGAGACTGTCCTGTTTGTCGACGACCTCGCAACAAATGTCGACGGCGCTCGTGAAGCCGGCCTCTTCGGCCACCGCTACACGTCCGTGACGGCCTTCAGGCAGGCCCTTTCGGAGCACGGCCTGCTTCGCGAACGGTGAGCGCGTTCGGCGTCAGGCCAGTTCGACGCCGCGGCGCTCCGGGATCAGCACGAGCAGTGCCACGATGTCGATCAGGTAGAGCAACGCAAGCCCTGCGATCGCGGTCGGAAAGCCGTAGGCTGCGCTGACGATGCCGACCACCAGCGGACCGAATCCGGCGACCGCCCGCCCGATGTTGAAGAACACGTTCTGCGCGGTGGCGCGCGCGGTGGTCGGATAAAGTTCGCTCATCAGCGCGCCGTAGCCGCCGAGCATGCCGTTGACGAAGAAGCCCATCACGGCGCCGCCGACCAGCAGCGCGCCGGCGGTCGTCAGCTGCGAATAGACCACCACCATGACGGCCGCGCCCAGCATATAGGTCAGGAACGCCGCGCGGCGGCCAAAACGATCGGCCGCATGGCCGAACAGGAAGATGCCGAGCGCCATGCCGGCAATGGTGACTGACGTCCAGACCGCCGATTGCGTCAGGCCATAGCCGAACCGCGTCGAGAGATAATTCGGCAGCCAGATCATGATGCCGTAATAGCCGAAATTCTGCACCGAGCAGAGGATGATCATCCCGATGCCGATCCTGGTCGTCTCGGCATCGGCTACGAGCGCACGAAGCGACGAGCCGGTATCCGCCGCCTTCGCCTTGTGCGCGATGAAAACGTCAGGCTCGTGCAGCTTGCGCCGGATCACGTAGGCGATCACCGCCGGAAACACGCCGAGCGCAAACATGCCGCGCCAGCCGATGATCGGCAGCAGCACCGGCGTCACCAGCGCCGCCGTGAGCACACCGAACTGCCAACCAAGCCCGACATAGGACGTTGCCCGCGCACGCTTGGCAGCAGGCCAAGCCTCGGCCACCAGTGCCATGCCGATGCCGAATTCACCGCCGAGACCGATGCCGGCGATGGCCCGGTAGGTCAGCAGGTCCCAATAGCCCTGGGCCAACGCGCACAGGCCGGTGAAGACCGCGAACAGCACGATGCTCCAGGTCAGAACCCGGACCCGGCCAAGCCGGTCCGACAGCATGCCGAAGACAAAGCCGCCGACCACAGCGCCGACCAGCGTCCCCGTCACCAGCGAGGCCGCCTGTGGCTGCGTGAGATGGAGGTCTTTCGAAATCGCCGTCAGCATGAAGCCGAGGATGAGAAGGTCGAACCCGTCCATGGCGTAGCCGAGCGCCGATCCCCACAGCGCGCGGCGCGCCGCCGCGTCGCGGTCCGTCCGGGCAATATCAATCGCGCCCAGAGTTGCGTCCTGTACCTGGCTCATGCGCCCCCCCTTTCGCTGGCTTAGGCCAGATGGCATGCCACGAAATGCCCGCCCGCGCCTTCCTTCAGTTCCGGCGCGGCTTCGGCGCAGCGCGGCTGGGCGATCGGGCAACGGGTGTGGAAGTGACAGCCTGACGGCGGCTTCATCGGGCTCGGCACGTCGCCCTTGAGGCGGATGCGATTGCGCTTGAGCTTGGGATCCGGCACCGGCACCGCAGAGAGCAGCGCCTTGGTGTAGGGATGCTGTGGATTGCGATAGAGGTCGCTCGCCTTCGCAAGCTCGACGATGCGGCCGAGATACATCACCGCAACGCGATCCGAGATGTGCTCGACCACGGAGAGGTCGTGCGCGACGAACAGATAGGTGAGGTTCAGTTCGGCCTGGAGATCTTCCAGGAGGTTGATGACCTGCGCCTGGATCGAGACGTCGAGCGCAGACACCGGCTCGTCGCAGACGATCAGCTTGGGCTCGACCGCGAGCGCCCGCGCGATCACGATGCGCTGACGCTGGCCGCCGGAGAATTCGTGCGGATAGCGCCGCATATGCTCGGCCTTGAGGCCGACCTTGACCAGCAATCCCGCGACGCGCTCCTCGCGCTCCCTGGCGTTGGAGGCGAGATTGTGGATGGTGAAAGCTTCGCCGAGAATGGAGCCGACGGTCATGCGCGGATTGAGAGATGCGAACGGATCCTGGAACACGAGCTGCATGTTCCGCCGCATCGCGCGCAGATCGTTGCCGCCGAGCTTGCGCACGTCCTGGCCGTCGAACACGACCTCGCCGTCGGTCGGCTCGATCAGGCGCAGTACGCAGCGCCCCGTCGTCGACTTGCCGCAACCGGATTCGCCGACCAGACCGAGCGTCTCACCGCGATTGACCGAGAATGACACGCCGTCGACTGCGTAGACGCTGCCGACCTGGCGCGACAGCAGGCCGCCGAGCACGGGGAAATATTTCTTGAGGCCGCCGACGCGGAGCAAGGGCTCGCTCATGCCGCACCTCCCACTTGCGCATCGCCGAGATGACAGGCCATGCGATGGCCGGGCGCGATCTCCCGCAGCCGCGGCTCCTTTTCGATGCAGACGTTCATGGCGAACTTGCAGCGCGGCGCGAAGCGGCAGCCGACCGGCGGATTGATCAGGATCGGCACCGAGCCGCCGATCGCCTCGAGCCGCGTCTTGTGCTCGCTGTCGAGATCGATACGCGGAATCGAACGGATCAGGCCCTGCGTATAGGGATGGCGCGGATCGGCGAAAAGGGCGTCGACGCCGGCCTCCTCCACCACCTTGCCGGCATACATCACGACGACACGCTGAGCCGTTTCGGCGACGACGCCCATGGCATGGGTGATCAGCATCACCGCCATGCCGAAGCGCTCCTTCATGTCCTGGAGCAGGTCGAGGATCTGCGCCTGGATGGTGACGTCGAGCGCGGTGGTCGGCTCGTCGGCGATGACGAGCTTGGGCCTGCAGGCGAGCGCCATCGCGATCATCACGCGCTGGCGCATGCCGCCGGAGAACTGGTGCGGGTAATGGTGGACGCGGCCTTCGGCGTTCGGGATCTGCACCAGCTTCAACATCTCGATGGTGCGCTCGAGCGCCTGCTTCTTGGTCACGGCCTCGTGCCGGCGCAGGCTCTCGGCGATCTGCTCGCCGATGGTGAGCACCGGGTTGAGCGAGGTCATCGGCTCCTGGAAAATGAAGCCGATCTCCTTGGCCCTGATCTCGTCGAGCTGGTTGCTCGTCAGCGGCACCAGATCGCGGCCCTCGAAGATGATTTCGCCGGCCGCGATGCGGCCCGGCGGCATCGCGATCAGCTTCAGGATCGACATTGCGGTGACGGTCTTGCCGCAGCCGGATTCGCCGACGACGCAGAGCGTCTCGCCCTTGTTGATGGTGATGTCGACGCCGTCGACGGCTTGCAGGATGCCGTCGTCGGTGGAGAAGTGGGTCTTCAGTCCCTTGATCTCGAGCAGCGGCGCCATCAGATCACCCGTCGCGCATCGAGCGCGTCACGCAGACCGTCGCCGATGAAGTTGATGGCAACCACCGCGATGAAGATCGCGCCGCCCGGGAACAGCGCCCAGTGCGGGCCGATGTCGAGAAAGTCCTTGGCGTCGAACAGCAGGCGGCCCCAGGTCGGGGTATCAGGCGGAAAGCCGAGACCGAGGAAGGACAGCGTGGATTCCGCGATGATCGCGGCGGCGACGTCGATGGTGCCGGCGATGATCACCGGGCCGAGCGCATTCGGCAGAATGTGCTTCACCACCTGTCGCACCGGGCTAGCGCCGAGCGCACGCGCAGCCTCGACGAATTCCTTCTCGCGGATCGACAGGAACTGGGCGCGGACGAGACGCGCGACCGGCATCCAGCGCAGCCCGCCGATCACGAGCACGATCAGGATGAAGATGCCGCCTTCCGGTCCGAACACCTGCTTCAGCCCGTCGCGGAAGAGATAGATCAGCAGCAGCAGCAGCGGCAGTTGCGGCAGCGACAGAAATAGATCGGTGAGCCACATCAATCCGTGCCCGAGCGCGCCGCGCGACATGCCGGCGAGCGCGCCGATCAGCGTGCCGATGAACACCGAAACCAGCATTGCAGCCAGTCCGACCGCGAGCGAGATGCGCCCGCCATAGATCATGCGCGCCAGGATGTCCTGACCGAGATCGTCGGTGCCGAAGGGATGGGCGAGCGACGGCCCTTGCAAGCCTGCCACGATGTCGATGTCGTTGATCTTGACGCGCCAGATGAAGGGACCGACCACCACCGCCAGAATCAGAACGAGCAGCAGGAAGGTGCTGACGACGGCGAGCCTGTGGCGACTGTAACGCCGCCACGTCTCGCGCCAGGGCGAGTAGACGCCCCGCTCAGCGGAGGGAGATGCGAGGGTCAAGCCAGCCATAAAGGACGTCCGCGATGAGATTGAACAGCACGACGAGGCACGCGAAGACGAAGGTGACGGCCATCACCACCGGCGTGTCGTTGGAAAGGATGGAGGAGATCAGGAGCGAGCCGATGCCGGGAATGCGGAAGATCTGCTCGGTGACGATGGCGCCACCGAACACCGCCGGCATCTGCAGCGCGATCAGCGTGACGACGGGGATCATGGCGTTGCGCATCACGTGCTTGACGATGACCTTGGCCTGGCCGAGGCCCTTGGCACGCGCGGTCGTGACGTAGTCGAGCCTGATGACGTCGAGCATCGCCGAGCGCACGAAGCGCGTCATCGAGGCCGCCTGGAATAGGCCGAGCACCGCCACCGGCATGATCGCCTGGCGGATCATCTCGAGCACCCAGTGGATGCCGGTCGCCTTGATGTCGGTGGAATAGACGAAAGGCAGCCAGTCCAGCGTGACCGAGAAGATCAGGATGAACAGGATGCCGGTGAAGAAGGTCGGCAGCGAGAAGCCGACGAAGGCGAGCGTGTTCGCGATCTGGTCGAACAGCGAATAGGGCTTCGTTGCCGCATAGACGCCGACGGGGATCGCGATCAGCAGCGCCAGGATCTGCGCCGAGCCGATCACATAGAGCGTGGCCGGCAGGCGCTGCAGGATGAGCGTGTCGACATCCATCCGGCTGACGAAGGAGAAGCCCCAGTCGCCATGCGCCATGGCGTTGAGCCAGTGCAGGTAGCGAAGGTAGATCGGATCGTCGAGGCCGAACTTCGCCCGAAGCGCGGCTTGCACTTCGGGCGGGACGTTCGGATTGGTCGCGAGTTCAGAGAAGGGGTCGCCTGGCGCAAGCGCCAGGACGACGAACAGGACAAGCGAAATCGCCAGCAGGCTCGGAACGGCAATCAGAAGGCGGCGCAGGACATACTGGCTCATCGCGGAGAATCCCGGCCTACGATCACGCCTCCCGGTACCAGTCCTGGATGTTGTCGGTCCTGTTGGCCCAGCCCGAGACCACCGGCTTCAGCGAGGTGGCGCAGGCATCCACCACAAGACGGTGCATCACCGGGATGAACACCGTATCCTGCCACAGCAAGTCGTTGCACTTGATGTAGAGCGCCGCGCGCTTGACCAGGTCGGTTTCGGTTTCGGCCGCCGTAATCGCGTCGTCGTACTCCTTGTTGACATAACGCGGGAAATTCGGACCCTGCCACTTGTTCTCCTTGGTCGCGACATTGGCGGAGATATAGCGCCTCATGTGCAGGGCCGGATCCGGTTGGGTCATCGGAATCTGGAATTCCTCGATGTCGGAATAGAACTTCGAGTAGGTGTCGGGGTTGGCGACGTCGGACGAGAAGAACACCGAGGCGACGACGGATTTCAGTTCGACGTCGATCCCGGCCTTTTGGCAGGCCTGCTTGACGATGGCCTGGGTCTTCTGCCGCGGACCGTTGGTCGAGGTCTGATAGAGGAGCTTCAGCTTCTTTCCGTCCTTCTCTCGAATGCCGTCCGCACCGACCTTCCAGCCGGCCTCGTCGAGCATCTTCGACGCCTTCTCGATGCTGAATTCCCAAGAGGTGTTCTTGGAGACGAACTTCTCGGGACCGTTGAGATAGTTCGCCGTGGTGCGTCCGGCGCGACCGTAGATCGCCTTCTTGACCGACTCGCGGTCGACGAGCAGCGCCAATGCCTTACGCACCTTCGGATCCGACAGGATCGGGTGCTTGGTCTTCATCGACGACCGCTCCCCGTCGACCTCGGTGTTGGGGTCGGTGAAGTTGATCGCGATGAACTCGATGTCACCACCGGTGGCATAGATCGTCTTGCCCTTACCGCCTTTCTCCAGGCGCAGCAGCACCTCGTCCTCGACCTGCATGTTCCAGGCGAAATCGAACTCTCCGGTCTGGATCACGGCCCGTGCGGCGGAGACGGCATCGCCGCCGCCCTTCATGTCGATGGTGTCGAAATACGGCCTGTTGGGCATGTGATAGTCGGGATTGAGCTTGCCGCGGACCAGATCGCCCGGCTTGAACTCGACGAATGTGTAGGGACCTGTGCCCACAGGGGCCAGGTTGGTCGGCGCTTCGCGCGATTTGGATCCCTTGTACTCCGCAAACAGATGCTTCGGGATGACGCAGCCGTAAGCGCCGACGAAGGCATTGGCCCAGAACGGCGTCGGATTCTTGAACAGGATACGGATGGTCAGGTCATCCACCTTTTCGACCGTCATGTCGGCATAGGTGCTGATGGAGACGGCGGCTGTGGCGGGATCGCTGGCGTATTCAAAGGTGAATACGAAATCGTCGGCCGTCAGCGGCTTGCCGTCATGCCATTTGACGCCAGGCTTGATCTTCCAGGTCACCGACTTGGCATCGGCGGCGAGGCCGCCATTCGCGGTGGACGGAATTTCGGCGGCGAGGATCGGATTGAGATTGCCGTCGATGTCCCAGCTCGCGAGCGGCTCATAGAAGAGACGCGACCCGTCCTGATCCTTGGTGCCGGTGGCGAAATGCGGATTGAGCAGGGTCGGTCCCTGCCACCACAACAGCTTGAGCGGACCGCCGCCACCACGCTTGGTCGGCGGATAGGGCGACGGGCTCTGGGCCATGGCGACGCCGCCGATCGAGAGAAGCTGGTTGGCCAGCGGCGCGGTGAGGCCGACCGCCGCCATACGCTGGATGAAGGCACGGCGATCCATCCGCCCGTCCTTCACGTCACCGATCATCGAACGCAGTTCTTTGTCCAGCATGGTTGTCCCCCGTCTGGTTCCCGTATGGATGCGGGCGGCCGCGGGACGGCCGCCGGGTTTTGACTGGCCGTAGATGGCACACTGAATAGGCCGCACGTCAACTGCGACCGTGTGTATGCAAACGGTCTTCTGGCTTTCTGTTGAGCAAAACTTCGTTCCGCAGCCCAACACTTCGGCATTCCGGCGGCAAAATCCGCCGGAATGCAAGTTGCACTGCGGAAAATTTGTTCTTCAGATCAGACGAAGTATCGAGATGGAATTCTACGCCACGGACATAGTGAGCGGCGGTGCGACGTGGTCCGGCAGCGGGCAGACATAAGGTGTCTTGGCGGTCCGCTTCGTCAGATCGGCCTTTGCAGCCTTGATCAGGTCCGGGTCGGTCAGCGCCTTGATGCCGAGGCCGGCCATGGCCTTGGCTGCCTGCACCATCGCCTTGTGGGCATGCGGGCTCTTGCCCTGCGCCACCACCTGCCACGTGTGGAAAGGCGTGCCGATTGCAACCGTTGGTGCGTGAACCTGCACGGTCGGCACCACCCAGCTCACATCGCCAACATCGGTCGAGCCGACCAGCGGGTTGCGCTTGGCGTCCAGTGGCACCAGGAAGTCGGCCAGCGGCCGATCGGTCGGCTCCATGCCGATCGCATAGTAGACCGACGCGATGTCCTTGTCGGTCAACGTCGCGCGGATCTGGCTGGCGAAGCCCTTGTCGGCGTCGTCGAAATGCGGCGGACCGAGCTCTTCCATGACCCGATGCAGTGCCTGCTCCAGCGGCGTGTTGGGCAGGATGTTGGAGACCGCGGAGATGATCTTCATCTCGACCTTGGTCTCGGTCATCAAGGCCGCGCCTTCTGCGATCTTGCTGACGCGCCCGACCAGCTCGTTCATGCCGGGCAGGTCGCGGGCGCGAATGGAGTAGCGCACGCGGGCATGGGCCTGCACCACGTTGGGCGCGATGCCGCCGGTGTCGAGCAGCGCGTAATGCACGCGCGCATCGCTCGGCATGTGCTCGCGCATGTAATTCACGCCGACATTCATCAGTTCGACGGCGTCGAGCGCGGAGCGGCCGAGATGGGGCGAAGCCGCCGCATGCGAGGTGCGGCCGGTGAAGATGAAGTCCGCGCGGGTGTTGGCGAGCGACGGTGTCACGGCGACTTCCCAGAAGCTGTGCGGATGCCAGGTGATGGCGATATCGGCGTCCGCGAACGCGCCGGAGCGCACCATGAAGGCCTTGGCCGCGCCGCCCTCTTCCGCCGGACAGCCGTAATAGCGCACGCGACCGGGCACCTTGTGCTCGGCGAGCCAGTCCTTCACCGCGGTCGCCGCGAGCAGCGCCGCGGAACCGAGCAGATTGTGACCGCAGCCATGGCCGTGGCCGCCGGTCTCGACCGGGCGGTGCTCGGCAATACCGGCCTCCTGGCTGAGGCCCGGCAGCGCATCATACTCGCCCATGAACGCGATGACCGGACCACCCTCGCCCCATTCGCCCATCACCGCGGTCGGAATGCCCGCCACTTTCTCGGTGATGCGGAAACCCTGGTGGCGCAATTCGGCGAGATGCTCGGCGGCGGAGCGCGCCTCGGTGTAGCAGACTTCGGGCATGCCCCAGACCTTGTCGCTGAGGTCGATGAAACGCCCCTTGATCGTGTCGATGCCACGCCAGATGTCGCTGCGATTGTCCATTGCTTCGGTCCGTGATCCCTTGGTCAAACGAAGCGGCAATGGTTAGCAGCTCGGAGCCAACGCGGCCAGCGCCGGGCAGGAGATCAGCCATGCAATCGCCATCTGCAGGAAACGATGCAGCACCTGTCTACTCGGCCGCCTCCAGGCCGCGGCGGATCGGCTGATCGGCCGCGATCACTGCGCCCTCCGGCCGCCGCAGAATCGTGAGCTTGCGGTCATGATAGGCCTCGAGTTCGGGGCGGTGCCCGATGCTGATGATCGTCGCCTGCGGCAGCTCGCCCGCGATTACCGCCATCAACTCGGCCTGCCCCTGGACGTGCAGCGCCGACGTCGCCTCGTCCAGCGCGATGACATCCGGGCGATGCAGCAGCAGCCGCGCGATCGACAGCCGCTGCTTCTCGCCTTCCGACAAGGTGCGGTCCCAGGCCGCAACGTGATCGAGCCGGCCCGCGAACTGCCCGAGGCCGGCCAGGACGAGCACCCGGGACAGCTCCTCGCCCGCAATCTCGGTAGCCGGCCTCGGATACGTGATGGCATCGCGCAACGTACCGAACGGAACATAAGGACGCTGCGGCACGACCTGCACGCGCTGACCGGAGGCCCGGGTAATGCTGCCCCCGCCCCAGGGCCAGCAGCCCGCAATTGCGCGAACCAGCGAACTCTTGCCGCAGCCGGAGTCTCCTGCGATCAGCACATGCTCGCCGGCCCTGACGCTCACATTTGCGCCGCGCACGATCGGCGTGCCGTTATCGAGCGCCACGAGGACATCCCTGAGCTGCAGCGCCGCCTGCCCGTCCTCGCGATGCGCGATGCATGCGGCCCGCCCGGATTCGGCCGCTTCGAGCTCGTCGATCGCAAGCATCAAGGCGCCGACGCGCCGGGCTGATGCCGTCCAGTCGGCAAGCCTGGTGTAGTTCTCCATGAACCAGCTCAGCGCGTGCTGGACGATGGTGAAAGCCGAGGCCACTTGCATGATGGTGCCGAGCGACATGCTGCCGTCGAAATAGCGCGGCAGGCACAACAGGATCGGGACGACGCCGCAAAGCTGCGCGCTGCCTTGCTGCACGATCACGGCGCGCATGTGCTGGCCCATGAGATCGCGCCAGCGCGCGATCACCGTGCCGAACCCCCGGTCGAGCCGCTCGCCTTCGGCGCCGGCGCCGCCGAGCAAGGCGATGCTCTCCGCATTCTCGCGCACGCGGGTCAGGGCGTAGCGGTATTCGGCCTCAGCCTGGTTCTTCTGCTCGGTCAGCGGAATGAAGCGGAACGCCACCCCCAGCATCGACCCATTGACGATCAGGGCGTAAAGCACGGCCGCGACCACAAGGAAGCCGGGAACGTCGAGTACATGGCCGCCGGCCTCGAGCCTGAGCGCACCGCCGACATTCCAGAGCACGACGATGAAAGTCGCCGCCGACAGCAGCGCGGTGACAAGCCCTGACACGAAATCCACCGGCATCTCGGTGGCGATGCGCAGGTCATCGTTGATACGATGTTCGGGGTTCTTGTGGTCTCCCCCGATCAGCTCGAGTTTGTAGAAGCGGCTGTGCGCGAGCCAACGGCCAAGGAGATGCGCGTTCAGCCATGCGCGCCAGGTGCGCTGCATGGTCATGCGCGCCCACATCGCGAACACGCAGAGGGCTAAATAGAGGCCGACCAGAAGTGGAAACAACACGGCCTGATGCAGCGCGGTGGCGGCATCCTTGGCGCCGAGTGCGTCGTAGAAATGGCGATTCCAGATGTTGAGACCGTAGGTAATGCCGAGGCTCGCAAGCACGACCGCAATCATGCTGATGGTGACCAGCCAGGCAAGGCCGGAGCTCCTGCCGCGCCAATAGCCTCCAGCGCTTCGACAAAACCGCCGCAGCCGCGACGGTGCCTCCGTCACGGGCAGCGCGCCCCGCATCACACCGAGCCTGATCATGGATCCCCCTTGCCTGGATTGGACCGCAAGCTCTCGGGAACGCAGGCTATGCCGGTAAGTTCCTGAAGGAAAGAGGAAGCTTCGCTCGCTTATCCCGCCGGAGGAATGGCCGAGGGATCGATATCGTTGTCGATCAACCCGCGGTGCTGGCGGCGGACCAGGGAGGCGTAGTAGCCGCTCTGCCGCATCAATTCGCCATGACGGCCGGATTCGACGATGCGGCCCTCCTTCAGCACAATGATGCGATCGGCATTGACCACCGTCGACAGCCGATGCGCGATCACGAAAGTGGTGCGTGCAGCGACCAATTGCTCGATTGCGGTCTGAACCGCTTCCTCCGATTCCGCATCGAGTGCGGAGGTTGCTTCGTCCAGGACCAGGATCGGCGGATTCTTCAGAAGCGCCCGCGCAATGGTGATGCGCTGGCGTTCGCCGACGGACAGCAGACCGCCGCGCTCGCCGACGCGTGTCTCGTAACCATCCGGCAGGCGCATGATGAAGTCGTGCGCATGTGCAGCCCTCGCGGCAGACTCGATCTCGGCATCGGTCGCGTCGGGCCGGCCGTAAGCGATGTTCGCCTTGATGCTGTCGTTGAACAGCAGCGGATCCTGCAGCACGACGCCGATGTGCCGGCGCAGCGAGCTCTGCTTGATTCCGCGCAGATCGAGGCCATCGATGGTGATGCGGCCTTCCAGCGGATCATAGAAGCGCATCAACAGCGCCATCAGCGTGGTCTTGCCGGAGCCGCTCGGCCCGACGATGGCCACTGTCTCGCCGGGCGCGGCATGCAGCGTCAGGCCATCCAGCAGTGGACGCTGCGGCTGCTCGTAACGGAAATGCACGTTCTCGAAGCTGACCTCGCCCTTGACGTCGGGCAGATCGATGGCGCCGGCGGAATCGCCGAGATGTTCCTGGACGTTCAGGATGCCGAAGATCTCGTCGAGCGAGACGGAGGCCTTGCGCAAGCTGGAATAGACCCCGCTCAGCCCCTGCACCGGACCGAACAGGCCGCCGATATAGCCGAGGAACGCGACCACGGTGCCGACCGTGATCTCGCCCTGCACGACGAAATAAGCCCCCAGCGCCAGCCCGCCGAGCCGCGCCAGCGCGACGGCGAGATTGCTGGCCGAGGCATAACCGGCGTCGACCGCGACGCCTTTGATCACCACCTGGTTGGCGGCGGCTACGTCGCCGAGAAAGCGCGACTTCTCCACGTCCTCCATGGCGAAGCTGCGCACGATGACGATTCCCGACAGCACCTCGTTGAAGCGTGAATAGATCTTCGCCCAGCGGTCGAGCAGCGTGCGCTCGCGGTGCATCTGCTCGGGTCCGGCAAAAGCCGCAATGGCGGCGGGCAGCGGGGCGAAGGCGAGAACAAGCAGGGCGAGCCGCCATTCCAGCCGCAACATGATCGCGATCGCGAGCACGAGGAAGATGAGCGAAGGCAAGATGCTGAACAGGATCAGCGCGACGGCCGAGGTGAATCCCTGAATGCTGCGGTCGAGCCGCGTCATGATTGCGCCAATGCCCTCGCTGCGCTGGATGCGCAGCGGCATGCGGTGCAGCTTGCCTATGGTTGCCTCCAACAGCGCATATTGCAGACCGATCCGGGTCCGCCATGTCAGCCAATTGGCAAAGCCATCCATTGCTTCCCGGCAAACCGCGAAGGCAAGCAGCAGCAGGATCCCGGTGAGGATCGCGCCGGCTTGCTGCAGATCGGTGAGCTGGTCGAACACCCATTTGAGCACCAGCGGCTCGAAGGCATTGATGCCGGCAACCGCGAGCACCAGCAGCATGATCGCCGTGACTGCATGCCGCTGCGGCAGCGCAAATCGCACGGCTGCATGAAGGCGCCGGAGCTGACCGAGCGTGCCCGGCGCATTCAACTTCGGATCGGACCTGGTCATGCTCGCGAACGGCATGCACCGCACCTATGATTATTTTTCAGGCAAGGAAAGACGGAACTTGCAGCTATCAACGACCAGCCGGCACTCTCGTCCCGACTGACTTGGAGAGGCAGCCGACACTGCGGCAATGCGAGCCGACTTCGCCTACATAGGTTCCTGAACGGACGGTGGCGGCGCGTGAATAGCTGCGATCAAGTCTTTCAAGATTGGTCCGTGGGGCATAGATTGTGGCTGCTTCGCACGCGCGGGCTAAATGACTGACCAGGAGAACTCCATGGCCGTTTTGACCGAATGGAGAGTGCCGCCGGCGCACCAGCCGCGGGCGAGCGATTACGGCTTCGACCTCGACCGGGCGCTCGCCTCCATCGTCGGCCTGCATGCCATCATCCCGTCGGACGCTTTCAGCGCCGAAACGCTCGGCACCGAGCGAGCCGGCAACGGCGTCGTGATCGACGACGGGCTGGTGCTCACCATCGGCTATCTCATCACCGAAGCGGAATCGGTCTGGCTTCACCTCGGCGACGGACGCGTCGTGCAGGGACATGTGCTTGGGTTCGACGCGGTCACCGGCTTCGGCCTCGTGCAGGCGCTCGGCCAGCTCGACATCGAGCCCTTGCCGCTCGGTTCGTCGGCAGGTGCCGAGCTTGGCGACCATGTCGTGGTCGGCGGCGCCGGGGGACGGACACGATCGGTCGCGAGCCAGATCGTCGCCAAGCAGGAATTCGCAGGTTACTGGGAGTATCTGCTCGACGAGGCATTGTTCACCTATCCCGCCCATCCGAACTGGGGCGGCACGGGACTGATCAACGAGCGCGGCGAATTGATCGGCATCGGCTCGCTCCAGCTCGAGCGCGAACGCGACGGCAAGGCCGAGCATGTCAACATGGTCGTGCCGATCGACCTGCTGAAGCCGATCCTCGACGATCTGCGCAAATTCGGCCGCGTCAACAAGCCGGCGCGGCCGTGGCTCGGGCTCTATTCCACCGAGATCGACCATCGCGTGGTGGTGATCGGGATCTCCGCCAACGGCCCGGCCGCCCGCGCCGAGCTCAAGACCGGCGACATCATCCTCGCGGTCGACGGCGAGAAGGTCACGAGCCAGACGGCGTTCTACAAGAAGATGTGGGCGCTCGGCGCCGCCGGAGTCGATGTGCCTCTCACCGTGCATCATCAAGGCAGCGCGCATCATGAGGGCGTCACCTTCGACGTCACGGTGACGTCGACCGACCGCTTCAAGCTTCTGAAGGCGCCGAAGCTGCACTGACAACCGACTCCAGGCAGAGGAAGCGGCGATGACGGAGGCCGTCATTGACGACATCGTGGCCGTGCTGCCGCCGCTGCTCAACGCGCTGGAAGCGCTCGGCTACTTCGCCCGGCATCTGCATCCGCCGGCCTTCGGCTCGGTGATGAACGCAATCGGCGCGCCGGATGATGCGCTCCGGTCGGCACATGCAGCAATCGGCGCATGGCCGGAGCAGTTCGCCGGCTTGCGGGAGCGACTGGATCGCGCCTGCAACGAGACGCTCGCCGCCTTTGCCGGCATCCGCGACGTCGAGCGCGGCAACGGAGATCTCGTTGCGGTGTTCCGCGCACTGCGCCATCTGCCGCGCGCACAGGAGGCGCTTTATCCGTTATCGGTGCAGTTTCCGCCGGTGAGCAACTTCTTTCTCAATGCCGCCAATCGCGATAACGAGGAGTTGCTGGCGAGGCTGGAGGCCGGCGCAAGCGAGCACACCGGCATCTTCCACGATCACAACGAGCCCGGCAGCCGCGGTGGCTTCTCGGTCTATGTGCCCGAATACTATACGGCCGACCGCACCTGGCCGCTGGTGATGGCGCTGCATGGCGGCAGCGGCAATGGCCGCGGCTTCCTGTGGAGCTGGCTGCGCGATGCGCGCAGCCTCGGTGCAATCCTGGTGGCGCCGACCGCGACCGGGCGGACCTGGGCGCTGATGGGCGACGACACCGACACGCCCAACCTGATGCGAATCCTGGAAGCCGTGCGCGGCCGCTGGGCGATCGATGCTTCGCGCCTGCTGCTAACAGGCATGAGTGACGGCGGCACCTTCTGCTATGTCAGCGGACTCGATGGCGCCTCGCCCTTCACGCATCTCGCACCGGTGTCGGCAACCTTCCATCCGCTGATGGCGGAGATGGCCGATGCCGCGCGGCTGCAAGGGCTGCCTGTCTTCATCGCGCACGGCAAGCTCGACTGGATGTTTCCGGTGCAGACCGCGCGGCAAACGCAGGGAGCGCTCGCAGCCGCCGGCGCTGACGTCACCTACCGCGAGATCGACGACCTCAGCCACACTTATCCGCGCGAGATCAACGCGGAGCTGCTGGCGTGGCTGAATGGGACGTGAACGAGGCGCCCTCAACCGCGCCACACTCCCGCGGAACCATCACTCCGGGACCGACGTTATCGGTTCGTCACCGGAGGTTCGCCATGCAGACTTTTTTCGGAATGATCCTGGGCGCGCTGCTGCTCGCTTGCGGCGTCTACATCTATGACTCCATGCAGACGTCGTCAGTGGCGAATGGTGAAGTCGCGATCACCAATCGCACCATCGTGAACTGGGATGTCGCAAAGGCCGATTGGGACGCGTTGCGCGACCGCGCACACAAGGACTGGGTCCGGATCTCGTCGAAATAACATCGTTCGACCAGACATGAACAAGGCGCCGTCGCAATCGCGGCGGCGCCTTTGTCTTGGCTGCGATCAGCGCAGCGATGCTTCAGTTCATCTTGGCCTTGCGGGCGTCGGCAATGACCTGCTCGAATTCGTTCATGCTGAGTACGCCCGGCACCCGATACTTGCCGACGATGAAGGACGGCGTGCCACGGAAGCCGAAGGCTTCGGCCTGATCGTTGTTGCGCTTGAGGATCGCGTCGATGTCCTTGCCGTGCGCGGCGAGGTCGCTATTGAGGCGGTCCATGTCGACGCCGACGGATGCAAGCAGCTCGTTGATGCGCGACTCGGTCAGGCGCGAGCTGACGCCCATCATGGCGTCGTGAGCCTGGTGGTACTTGTTCTGGAATTTCGCGGCGAGCGCGATCCGGGCAGCCGTCACCGAGAGGGGCCCGAGGATCGGCCAGTCCTTCAGGACCAGCCTGACCTTACCGTCGTCCTGGACGACCTGGCGCAGCTCCGGCTCGAGCTTGCGGCAATAGGGGCAATTGTAGTCGGACCATTCGATGATGCTGATGTTGCCCTCGGGATTGCCGGCGACGGGAACATCAGGGTCGCGCAGCACCTTGGCTTCGGTCAGCACCTCGTCATCACCGGTAGCTGCCGCCCGCGCCAGGGTCATTCCGCCGGCCGCGAAGGCGCCTGCCCCGATCAATGTCAGCGCAGCGCGGCGCGTCGGCCGAAGGCCCTTATTCCTGAATCCAGCCATATCTCGTCCCGTTTCGGTCCCATCTCCGCAAGTACGCCTGGGAGCCAGCAATTGTTACGCTCCATATAAGGAGTCGCTGAGGCGATGTCATCGCACCAGAAGGGTCACCACCAAGGGGACCAGGAACGAGGTCACCAAAGCGTTCAGGCTCATGGCGATGCCGGAGAAGACGCCGGCGATCTCGTCGACCTGGAATGCGCGGGCCGTGCCGATACCATGCGCGGCAAGACCGGCAGCAAAGCCGCGAGCGCGGAAATCGCTCACGCCGGTGCGATTCATCAGCGGCGTGACGATAATTGCCCCCATGATACCGGTGAGGATGACCGCGACCGCTGTCAGCGAAGGATCTGCGTGCAGCGATTCGGCGATGCCCATGGCCACGCCGGCCGTCACCGATTTCGGCGCCAGCGAGAGCACCACGTCACGCGGGAGCCCAGCGAACTGGGCCAGTAGGACGACCGACACCACCGCTGTCACCGAGCCCACGACCAGCGCCACCAGCATCGGCACGATGGAGGAGACCACGCGCTTGCGGTTCTCATAGAGCGGAACGGCGAGCGCGACGGTGGCCGGCCCGAGCAGGAAATGCACGAACTGCGCGCCGGCAAAATAGGTGGTGTAGGACGTGCCCGTCACGAGCAGGAACGCCCCGATGATCCACATCGCATGCAGCACGGGATTGGCGAGTGGATGCCGCCGCGTCGCCAGCGACACTGCGTCCGTGGTCGCATAGACGAGCAGCGTCACTGTCAGCCAGAGCAGCGGTGATTGCGACAGATAAACCCAGAGCGAGAACGGATAGTCCTTCATTGCGCGTCCCGCTGCTTCAACAGGCGGCTGACCAGGCGGAAGGTCAGGACCGTGGCAAGCAGGGTGAGGACCACGGAGAGTGCCAGCACCAGCACGATGGCGATACCGTGAGAGGCGAGCAGATCGAGTTTTTGTACCACGCCGACGCCGGCCGGCACGAACAGCAGCGAAAGATGAGCCAGCAGGCCCTTGCTTGCGGACTCCACGCCGTCATTGCCCAGTGGTCCGCTCGCGAGCAACGCAAAGCGATCGCGCGCGAGCAGCAGGATCAGAAGCAGCAGCAGGCCAAGCACGGGTCCTGGCAGTGGCAGGCCGAGACCGCGGACCACGGCCTCGCCGATCAATTGGCAAAGCAGGATAAGGCTGAGACTCGCAAGCATGACACATCAAGAGATGCCCCGCCGGGCTTGTCAATCGGCGCTACGCGGGAAGGCTGCGCGGTTCGTGCGAAGCCCCAACGCGCGGCAGCATCGCCATCAGCGTTCCGGTCATGGTGGCGATCAGCGTGGTCTTGCCCGCGTGCTCGGCAAAGGCCCTGGCTTCGCAGAAGGTGAGCGTACGGCCGGGCTTGATCACCTCGGCCTTGAAGACGAAGCGCTCGCCGCGGGCGGGGGCGAGCAGCGTGGTCTTGAACTCGACGGTGAGGATGTCGGCCTCGGACGGCATCAGCGTGAAGGCGGCGACTCCACAGGCGTTGTCGAGCCCCGTCGTGATGATGCCGGCGTGGACAAAGCCGTTTTGCTGCGTGAAGTCTGCCGAATGCAGCATGGCCATCTCGACCTCGCCCGGCGCGAGGCGGACGATCACGATCCTGAGCGTACGCATCGCCGGCTGGCGCTCGAACATGGCGACGGCCGCCGCACGATAACCCGGGTTTTTCGGCTCGAACGCAACCATGGCTCAAGCCTCGGCCGGTTCGACAGGATAACGCTGCCGAGCCTCGCGATATGTCGCCTCGTGCTCCATCGTCATGTCCTGCCCTGCGTGTTCTTGATCTCGATACGGTAGCGTATCAGGCCGCAGGCGCGTTAGCAATACGGCAGCGTATCAAGAATGGGTGGGCCTTTCTTCATGAACGACGGCAAGGGCGACGTCTGGGTCGAGGCCGGGTTTAACGAGCTCGCCCGCGCAGGCGTCGAGGGCGTCCGGGTCGAGGTGCTCGCCAAGAATCTCGGCGTCACCAAGGGCGGCTTCTACCGGCGCTTCGCTGACCGCGCCGCGCTGCTCGAGGCCATGCTCGTGCACTGGCGCGAGGGGCGCGCGGCATCGATCGCGCAGCAGACCAGCCTCGACGGGCAAGACCCCCGCGAGCGGTTGCGAGCGGTGATCCAGCTCTATTCCGAGCGGCTCAATCCGGAAGGCATGGCGATCGAGCTCGCGATCCGGCAGTGGGCGCGTTTTGACGAGAGTGCGGCGGCGGCGGTGGCCAGCGTGGATGCGGCGCGGCTCAAGCACGTGGCCGAGCTCTATCGCGCGACGGGCCTGGAACCCGAGGAAGCCGAGGCGCAGGCGTTCCTGTTCTATTGCTTCATCTTCGGCCAGAGCCTCTTGTTCATCGAGCGAGGCCCGCGCAAGCGATCGCAACTCGTGGCGAAATCGGCCGAGAAATTGTTGGACTAAGCAAAATGGCCGGAGCTTGGCTCCGGCCATCGCATCAGTTTGAAGTTCAGGCGGCGCCCTTCAGCTTCTTGTTGCATTCGCTGTAATAGCCGCCGCCCTTCTGGATCCACTTCATGCCGCCATTGCCGTTGGTGGCCTTGTTGGCGTTGTATTGATCGACGCAGGTATGGAGACGAGCCTTGCCGGCGGTCTCCTTGGCATATTTCGGATCGACTGCGTTGGGGAAGATCGCGGGTCCGGCCGGCAGGGTCGGCGCCGGAGCAGCAGCGGGGGCCGCCTCCTTCTTGGCCTGCTTCGGCTCGGCAGCTGGCGGTGGCGCAGCCGGCGCTGCTGCGGTCGGCGCAGCTGCGGGCGTCGCGTCGGCGCCGCACTGGGCCTTGCGGAAGTCGTTCCACTTCATGGTGCCGAGCGAGCCGTCCTTCTTGGCGGCTTGGTATTTCGCGCTGCACTCCTGCGAGGTCAGCGCCTGCGCCGGTGCACTCGTCATCATGGCGGCAATGCCCGACACCGTAATCGCACACAACAATTTGGCTTGAATGGTCATCCTTGGTCTCCCTCAGGCAGGCAAAACGAGATTACTATCCTAGCGTGTCCCGGACGTCCGACAAGGAAGCGATGGCGATCGACGCCAAAATATAGTCATGCCTTGTTTCCAATTATTCATGTCGCGTTCAGCAATACGGGCCGACGGTCGCCTCCTTCGCAGTTCTCGCAAGAAGAGTGCAACATCATGACCCTCGCCTCCCGCCTCGCCGTCGTCGCCATTGCCTCCCTGTTCGCCACCGGCTCCGCCTTCGCACAGACCGCGGCACCGGCGGCCAAGACCGACGCCAGCACGACCACCGACAAGAAGGCACCCAAGGAGCGTTCGGCCGAATCGCTCGAATGCTCCAAGCAGGCCGACGCCAAGGGCCTGCACGGCAAAGAGCGCAAGAAATTCCGCTCCGAGTGCGTCAAGAGCGCCAAGGCTGGCACTGCCCCCGCCGCCGACAAGAAGTAAATCCGTCACAATCCTGCTCAAGCTTTTTGGCGAGAGGCGCACGCATTGCGGCATGACGAGGCCGCAATTGTGCACCTCTCGCCGATTTGCGATAAGGCGGCGTGAAGCAAATCACCGCCTCCCTGCCGTTCGAATGGCCGAGCCGTGCCAAGGTTTTGAGCACCGCGGAAACGCTTGTCATCGGTGCGGCGGGCGGCCTCTTCTTCCTTGTCGCGGGCCTGCCGGGCGGGTTGATCTCGGGATCGATGATCGCGGTCGGCATCGCGGCGATTGCCGGACGCCAGCTTGCCATCCCGCCCCTCCTGACCCAGACCGTGCTGGTGCTGCTTGGGATTTCGCTGGGCTCCGTCGTTTCGCGTCACCTGATCCAGCAGGTCAGCGCCTATCCATTGACCATTGGCCTGTTGGCGCTCGCCACTTTCTGCTCGACCTTCGGCTCGAGCTATTACCTGCAGCGCATCCACGGCTGGGACCGCACTTCCGCCTTCCTCGCCGGCAGCCCCGGCGCGCTGTCACAGATCACGATTCTGGCCGTCGAGCGTGGCGCCGACCTGCCGGGAATCGCAGTGGTGCAGACCATGCGCGTGATCATCCTGACCGCGGCGCTGCCGATGGTGCTGGCGATCGCGGGCGTCGCGCCCTCCGTCGCGCCGTCGCTGACGACGACGATTGCCTCACCGCTCGATCTTCTTGAGCTGGTCGCAGCTTCCCTGGCGGCATCGCTCGTGCTGCGACTGATCAGGTTTCCGGCGAGCTGGATGTTCGGCGCGATGATCGCCTCCAGCGTGCTGCACGGCGCGGGCTGGGTCGAGGGCGGCCTGCCGAACTGGGTACGCGGCGTGTCGCTGGTCGGCATCGGCGCGCTGATCGGCAGCCGCTTTGCCCGGATGCGAATCAAGACGCTGACCGGCCATATCAACGCCGCGCTGGGATCGTTTGCCGTCGCCATCGCGATCTCCGCGATCTTCGTCGGCATCGCCGCACTCACGACGCAGGTAAAATTCTCCGACGTGGTCGTTGCGTTCGCGCCCGGCGCGATGGATGCGATGCTGGCGCTGGCGCTCACGCTTCACATCGACCCGATCTTCGTCGGCGCCCATCACCTCTCACGCTTCGTGTTCGTGACGATCGCGACGCCGGGCATCGTGCACCTGTTCGGCCGTACGCAGGACGACGTGGACGATTAGCCTGGAGTCGTTTGCCCCTTCAGCGCCGCCACCTCCGCCTCCAGCTCCGCTATCCGTTGATCTCTTGCCGCCAACGCCGCCGCAACATCCGCCGCGTCGAACTTCTGCGGGATGTGCTGCGGGCAGTTGGTGTCCCAGGCAGCGATCTTGAACAAGATCACCTGCTCGGGGCGGGCGCGATAGCCTTTCGGCATCAGCGCCTCCGTCAGTGCATCGTCGTCCTCCACCACGCGCGCCTCGCCCCAGATCTTCACCCGGCGGCGATGGGCGTAGTCCATCGCGAAGATGTAGGCCTTGGGGTTCTCGGAGAGGTTGCCCTGGGTCAGGTATTGCCGGTTGCCGGCATAGTCGGCGAAGGCCAGTGTCTGCTTGTCCAGCACCTTCAGAAACCCCTTCGGGCCGCCGCGATGCTGGATGTAAGGCTGGCCATCAGCGGAAGCTGTGGCGAAATAGAAGCTGTTGGCTTCAGTGAGGAAGGCTTCGAGGTTCTCGTCGACCTCGGTGCGCCAGCCGCGTTGCTCGGCGCGGGCATAGGCTTCGCGTGAACCCTTGCGCGCCTGGATGGCCTTCACTGCAGGGGTGAAGGCAACGTCGCTGGCATAGGTATGAACTGCGGTCATCGGAACATCTCCTGAAAATTCCGGTGCATCTCTGCCTCTTTCGGCGATCAAGATGGACCTTCCGTCGATCAAAACAATCGGACGCCTTGACACTTCATCTTTGCGATATATGCAATAATGGCTATGGACCGCCTGGAAGCCATGCACGTCTTCGTCACCGTCGCCGACCTGCGCGGCTTTGCGCCGGCGGCGCGAAAACTGCGGCTGTCGCCGTCGGGTGTGACCCGGCTGATCGCGGCCCTGGAGGAGCATCTCGGCGCGCGGCTGCTGCAACGGACCACCCGGCAGGTGAGACTGACTGACGTCGGCGCGCGCTATCTGGAGCGCGCCCGGCGGATCCTCGCCGACGTCGAGGAGGCCGACGGATCGGCGCGGGAGGAGCGCAACCGGCCGAGCGGACGTCTCGTGCTATCGGCCCCCGTCGGCTTCGGCCGGCTGCATGTCGGCCCGGTCATGACCGATTATCTCAAGCGCTATCCCGAGGTCGCCTGCGAACTGAGGCTGTCGGACCATCTCGTCAACCTGGTGGAAGACGCAGTCGATGCCGCCGTCCGCATCGGCCATCTCGCCGATTCCTCGCTCGTTGCACGCCATGTCGGCGAGATGCGACGGATCACGGTGGCTGCGCCCCGCTATCTCAGGCGCCATGGCGAGCCGAAGACCCCCGGGGCACTGCACGAGCACCACACGATCCAGTTTGGTCCGTCTACGAGCTGGCGCTTCGTGCAGGAGGGCCGCGACATCGAGGTCACCCCGTCGCCGCGCTTCACCAGCAACAGCGCCGACGCCGCCCTGCAATATGCCGAGGCCGGCGGCGGCATCACGCGCGTGCTGGCCTACCAGGCCGCCGAAGGCCTGAAGCGCGGACGGCTGAAAATCCTGCTGGCGAAGTACGAGCAGCCCGCACTGCCGATCCACATCGTCTATCCGACCTCGCGTTTGCTCTCGGCCAAGGTGCGCGCGTTCATCGACCTCGTCGTCGAAACGGCGGACTGGAAGTTTGGGTAGGTCTCGTGCCCCGGACGCATCGCAGCACATAGTGATGACATGGGTCCCGGCTCTGCGCAGCAGCGTTGCTCGCTGCAGCGCGCCCGGGACACGAGAGAGCATCATCCCTTCTTCGGCACCACGCGGAAGGTGCCACTGGCCCGCGCGGTCACGACCCCGTCGGCCTTGATCAGGCTCTGCGCGAAGCAGATCGTCTTGCCGGTCTTGATCACGTCGCTCTCGATCGAGCACCATTGGCCGATCTCGGCGGAGCCGACGAAATCGATCGAGAGCGAGACCGTCACGAACGAGACGCTCCAGTTCGTCGCTTGCGCGCAGCTATAGCCCATGGCGTTGTCGGCGAGCGCGGCAATCAAGCCGCCATGGATCAGACCGCGGCCATTGGTATGCGGCCTTGCCAGCCGCAGGCCGATGATGACGGCCCTTTCGGTCTTCTTCGCGTAGAGCGGCTCCCAGGGTTCGGTGAGCGGGCTCTTGCGGGAGAGCGGCTCGAAGCCGTCGGGGATATTGGTGTTCGTCATGCGTGTCTCGTGCCCGTGCAATGATCGTTGCCATTGAACGCGATCGAGCTGACGGACGCATCAATTACAAAGTTTTAAACGGGTTTTTGCGCGGGCGTTTGAAACGGATGGGCGCAATCAAAGGGCCCTGGGGTGACAAGCGACTGTCGACCACAGCTCGAACTGCCCGGTGTGAGCACAATCCGGCCGGCCGGGCCCGGGAATTGCGACCTTTGTCAGCAATACTTGCTCCTTCCGATCCTGTAGGCTTTCGGCGCGGCTTACTTGTCGTGGTCGTCTACGCGGGATAATTATACCATATAACTGTTGGGCAAAAGGAGGCCTCGTCGCCGCTGGCAGCGACAAATCCATGCAACATAGCTGACGTAGATGACGCGGCGGCACGCCGCGACAGTTCCGGCTTGAAGACGCCAGCCAGTTAGATAACATGTTAATTAACGAGACCGGGCCATCGAAGCCCGCCGTCAAAAAGAGGGAGAGACGCGTGATGAGAAAAGCCTGTCTGGCTTTGCTGCTTGCTGTAAGCGTGACGCCTGCGTTCGCACAGGACAAGACCTTCGACCTGAAGGTCTCGCACTGGGTGCCGGCCTCGCACCCGTTGCAAAAGTCTTTGGAGGACTGGGTGGCCGCGGTGAACAAGGATTCCGGCGGCACCATCACGGGCAAGGTCTTCCCGGCCCAGCAGCTCGGCAAGGCCTTCGATCATTACGACATGGCGCGCGATGGCATCGCCGATGTCACCTATGTCAATCCCGGCTACCAGCCCGGCCGCTTCCCGATCATCGGCGCCGGTGAATTGCCGTTCCTGATCTCGGACGCCAAGGGCGGCTCTGAAGGTCTGGACGCCTGGTACCGCAAATATGCCGAGAAGGAGATGAAGGACGTCAAATACTGCCTCGCCTTCGTCCACTCGCCCTCCTCGTTCCATTCCCGCACCAAGAAAATCGTGATGCCGGAGGACGTGAAGGGCATGAAGATTCGTCCGGCGCACGCCACCATGGCGAATTTCGTCACCTCGCTTGGCGGCACCAATGTGCAGTCCTCCGCGCCCGAAGTGCGCGATATCATCGAACGCGGCGTCGCCGACGCGGTGACCTTCCCCTGGGGCTCGCTGGTGCTGTTCGGCATCGACAAGGTGACCAAGTACGACATGGACGCCCCGCTCTACACCACGACGTTCGTGTTCGTGATGAACAAGGACAAATACAATGCGATGTCCGACAAGCAGAAGGCCGCGATCGACAAGAACTGTTCGACCGAGATGGCCGGCCTGGTCGGCGAACACTGGGGCAAGTTCGAGGACGCCGGAATCGACAAGGTGAAGGCGGAAGGAAGCCACGAGGTCTACAAGCTGACGCCGGACCAGACTGCCGCATGGAAGAAGGCTGCCGAGCCGCTCGTCAAGACCTGGGCTGACGGCGCGAAGAAGGCCGGCGCCGATCCCGACGCTGCGCTCGCGGAGCTCAAGGCGTCGCTGAAGAAGTACAACGCGCTGGCGGAGTAAGGCCCCGATGCCGCCCCAGCCGCGCGCTCACTGCACCTCTCCCGCTTGCGGGAGAGGTCGGCGCTTCGCGCCGGGTGAGGGTTCTCTCCTCTAGGGGATTGTCCCCTTCTGGAGACACCCTCTCCGCAAGCGGGGGGGAGGGAGCGCAGCTCGAGCGCGGACACATCTTGAACTCGCCGGAAGGATTCTTTCCCCAATGAAGCGCGCCTGGATGGACCGCATCATCGACACCATCGAATGGATCGCAGCTGCGTTCGTCGGCATCGTCGCCCTCGACATCTTCCTGTCGGTGCTGCTGCGCAACACGCTGAACTATTCGATTCCCGACAGTTTCGACATCGGCCGCATGCTGCTCGGCATCCTCATTTTCTGGGGGATCGCGGCGACCTCGTATCGCGGCACCCACATCACGGTCGATCTGGTCTGGGGCAATGTCGGGCCGCGCTACCAGCGCTGGATCGACGTGTTCGCCACCCTCGTGCTGCTGTTCGTCGTCTCTGTGCAGACCTGGACGCTGTTCGACAAGGTGCGCGGCACCTACAACGACAACGTTCAGACCTTCGACATGCACATGCCGACCTGGCCGTTCTTCGCGATCGCGTGGATCGGCGACGTCTCGGCCGTGCTGCTGATCGCGATCCGCACCTACCGATTGATCTTCCATCCCGAAGACATGCACGACCCCAAGCTGAAGGCGACGGAGTAATCATGAGCACCGATGCCGTCGCCGTTATCGGCTTCGTTTCCCTGTTTGCGTTGATGCTGCTGCGCGTGCCCGTCGGCATGGCCATGGGCCTGGTCGGCGTTTCCGGCTTCTCCTATCTGGTCGGCGCGACGCCGGCCTTGAAGCTGGTCGGCCAGACCTCGATGCGCACGGTCACCGACTATACGTTTGGCGTGATTCCGATGTTCCTGCTGATGGGCTCCTTCGTCAGCAATTCCGGCATGAGCCGCGAGCTGTTCCGCGCCGCCAACGGCTTCGTCGGACATTTGCGCGGCGGACTCGGCATCGCCACCGTCGGCGCCTGCGGCGGCTTTGCCGCGATCTGCGGCTCATCGGTCGCAACCGCCGCGACGTTCTCCGCCGTCGCCTATCCCGAGATGCGCCGCTTCGGCTATCCGCAGTCGTTTGCGACAGGCGTGATCGCCGCCGGCGGCACGCTCGGCGCGATGCTGCCGCCTTCTACCGTGCTCGCGGTCTACGGCATCATCACCGAACAGGACATCGGAAAACTCTTCATCGCCGGCATCATCCCGGGCCTCCTGGCAATGACGATGTACATGATCACGATCTTCCTGATCGGCTATGTCCGCCCCGACTTCCTGCCCAAAGGCAAGGTGCTGCCCTGGCGTGAGCGCTTTGCCGGATTGAAAGATATCTGGGCGCCGGTGCTGCTGTTCGTGTTCGTCATCGGCGGCCTCTACGGCCTGCCGTTCCTGCCGCGATTCACGCCGACGGAAGCCGGCGGCGTCGGTGCCACCGGCGCCTTCATCATCGGCATGGTCACCGGACGGCTCGACCGCGAGAAGGTATTGGCATCCCTGCTCCAGGCAACGCGCACGGCGGCGGCCGTGTTCACCGTGCTGATCGGCGCGCTGATCTTCGGCTATTTCCTGACGGTGACGCAGACGCCGCAGAAGGTGACCGAATTCCTCACCGGCCTCGGCCTCGGCCCCTACGGCGTGCTGGCGCTGATCATGGTGATGTATCTCGTGCTCGGCTGCCTGATGGACGCCATGGCGATGATCATCCTGACCGTGCCGATCATCTTCCCCGTGATCACGCATCTGGGTTTTGACCCGATCTGGTTCGGCGTCATCATCGTGATGACCGTCGAACTCGGCCTGATCCATCCGCCTGTCGGCATGAACGTCTTCGTCATCAAAAGCGTGGTGAAGGATGTTTCGTTCTCCACCATCTTCAAGGGGGTGATCCCGTTCGTGGCGACGGATCTCGTGCGGCTGGTGATCCTGATCGCCTTTCCTCTGCTTGCGACATGGCTGCCGACGCGGATGATGGCGCACTAGAGAGGTGAAGTGATGTCAACGCCGACGCTCGAAACCAAATACGTCTTCACCATTACCGCCAGGATCGGCGACGTCGTCACCGCCGGCGAGACCGGCATCGGCGTGCGCCGCATCATCCCGATCATCGGTGGTGGGGTGAAGGGCGCGGTATCGGGCAAGGTGCTCCCCTTCGGCGCCGACTTCCAGACCATCCGGCCCAACGAGCTGATCGACCTCGAGGCCAAATACGCCTTCGAAACCGACGACGGCGCCGTCGTCTATGTCGAGAACAAGGGCATGCGCTTCGGTCCGGTCGAGCTATTGCAAAGGCTCAAGCGCGGCGAACCGGTCGATCCGAACTTGATCTATTTCCGCACCGTGCCGCGCTTCGAAACTGGGCATGAAAAGTATCGCTGGCTGATGGAGCACATCTTTATCGGCTCGGCGGCGCGGCATGCGGACCGGGTGGTGATCGACGTGCATCAGGTCGCGTGAAGGCGGCTGCCGCCGCGTCATTGCGAACGCAGCGAAGCAACCAGAGTCCCTCCCTGGCAAGATTCTGGATTGCTTCGCTGCGCTCGCAATGACGGAGAATTTGGCGAGGGCTGCGGATCACAGCACGGCCCGGCCCTCAAACCTCCGGACCCAACGCCTGGCAGATTCAGGCCCACCGCGCCACATCAAGGGCTGCCATCTTGACTCCTCCAAAATTCGTTATACAACATAACTATTCTGATAAGGACGCAAATGACACAGGGAAACGCCGAGACCGCTGGGGTGGGCGCCTCCGGGCTGCTTCAGATCGAGAGGGTGGATCGGGTTCTGACCGTCGGTCTGAACCGGCCGGCCAAGCGCAATGCGCTCAATGACGGCATCATTCTCGAAATCGGCGAATGTTTTACGTCCCTGCCCGAGGATATCGGCGCGGTGGTCATTCACGGCATTGGCGACCATTTTTCCAGCGGCCTCGACCTGTCCGAACTCCAGGACCACGACGCCACCGGCGGCCTCCTGCATTCGCAGATGTGGCACCGGGTGTTCGACCGCATCCAGTACAGCCGCGTCCCGGTCATCGCCGCCCTGAAGGGCGCCGTGATCGGCGGCGGGCTGGAGCTTGCCTGCGCGGCGCACATCCGCGTCGCCGAACCCTCGACCTATTTCGCGCTGCCGGAAGGACAGCGCGGCATCTTCGTCGGTGGCGGCGGCTCGGTGCGGCTGCCGCGGCTGATCGGCGTCGCGCGGATGATGGACATGATGCTGACGGGCCGCGTCTATAGCGCGACCGAAGGCGCGTCCTACGGCTTTGCACAATACGTCACGGAGGCCGGCAACGGCTTGCCCAAGGCGCTGGAGCTTGCGACCAAGATCGCGTCCAACGCGCCGCTGACGAATTTCGCGGTGCTCCAGGCCCTGCCGATGATCGCGGAAGCCAATCCGCAGGCCGGCCTGTTGATGGAATCGCTGATGGCGACGGTCGCGCAGAGCGACAAGGAGGCCAAGCGCAGGATTCGCGAATTCCTCGAACACAAGACCGCAAAGGTAAAGCCGAAGTCATGAGCGCGCAGCCGTCCTCTTCCAGCACAGAGCGCGGCGTGAGCAATTCTCCGCTGCGACCGATCTCCTTCAGCGATCCCGTCGTCGACATCGAGCGCCGCGCCGATGGCACGATCTATCTGCGGCCGAAGCAGCCGCTCGGCGACTATCCCGCCCGCATCACCGACCGCCTGCATCACTGGGCGGCGACGACACCTGACCGCATCTTCATGGCGGAGCGCGAAGGGGGTCGCGGCTGGCGCAAGATCACCTATGCCGAGCTGCTCACGGCGAGCCGTCATATCGCCTCGGGCCTGATCCAGCGCGGCCTGTCGGCGGAGCGGCCGGTCATCATCCTCTCCGGCAATTCGATCGACCACGCATTGCTCGCGTTCGGCGCGTTCTATGCCGGCGTTCCGTTTTGCCCGGTGTCGCCGGCCTATTCGCTGGTCTCGAAAGATTACGGCAAGCTATCCTATCTGATGAAGCTGCTGACGCCGGGCCTCGTTTTCGCCGAAGATGCCGACAAGTTCGCCGAAGCGCTCGCCGCCAATGTCTCGCTGGGCACGGAGATCTCCGCCTCCTATGGCAGCGTGCCGGGCCGCGACGTCACCCTGCTCGCCGACCTCATGGCAACGCCTCTTCGCAGCGACCTCGACGCGATGCATGGCAAGATCGGCCCTGACACGATTGCAAAATTCCTGCTGACCTCAGGCTCGACGGGCAATCCCAAGGCCGTCATCAACACTCAGCGCATGATCTGCTCCAACCAGGTGATGCTGCGCGAGACGCTCGCCTTCCTCAAGGACGAGCCGCCTGTGATCATCGACTGGCTGCCATGGAATCATACCTTTGGCGGCAACCACAATATCGGGCTGACGCTCTACAATGGCGGCTCGATGTATCTCGATGCGGGGAAGCCGGTGCCCGGCGGCATCGAGGAGACCGTGCGCAATCTCCAGGAGATTTCGCCGACGGTCTATTTCAATGTGCCCAAGGGTTATGAATCGCTGCTGCCGTATTTGCGCGATGACCAGGGCCTTCGTGCAAAATTCTTTGATCGCCTGCATGCGATGTTCTTCTCGGGCGCCGCGCTGTCGCCCTTCGTCTGGAACAGCCTCGATGAGCTCGCGGTGAAGGAGAAGGGCTATCGCGTGCCGATGCTGACCGGCCTTGGCGCCACCGAGACCGCGCCGTTCTTCATGTCGGTCAATCCGCGCACCAGCCGCTCCGGCCATGTGGGCCTTCCCGTGTCAGGCAATGACGCCAAGCTGGTGCCGAACAACGGCAAGCTGGAAGTGCGCTGCAAGGGCCCGAACGTGATGCCCGGCTACTGGCGCCAGCCCGACATCACCGCAAAATCGTTCGACGAGGAAGGCTTCTACAAGCTCGGCGATGCGCTCAAGCCGGCCGATCCCGACGATCTCAACGCCGGCTTCGATTTCGACGGCCGCGTCAGCGAGGATTTCAAGCTCGCGAGCGGCACCTGGGTCAGCGTCGGCCCGCTGCGCGCGCGCCTGACGGCGGCCTGCGCGCCGCTGGTGCGCGACGTCGTCATCGCCGGCATCAACCGCGACGAGGTCTCCGCCCTCGTGCTGCTCGATCTCGACGGCTGCCGGCTGATCAATCCGACCTTGCCGGCCGACAATCTCACCGTCACCGCGCGCGATCGGCTGGTGCGCGAAGCCTTCCGCGAGCGCCTGACCCGCTTCCTTGCTTCGGCCACCGGCTCCTCGACACGGATCACGCGCGCGATCCTTCTGGATGAACCGCTCTCGATCGACAAGGGCGAGGTCACCGATAAGGGCTCGATCAACCAGCGCGCGGTGTTGGATCATCGCGCCGCATTGATCGACGAGCTCTACGCTGCCAATCCATCGAGCCGTGTGATATCGGTCGGCTAAAGAAATCATCGCCATAGGAGAACGCCATGTTGTTGAAAGATCAGGCAGCCATCGTCACCGGCGGCGCATCGGGACTGGGCGCGGCGACCGCGCGAAAGCTGGCAGCGCAGGGCGCCAAGGTCGCGGTTTGCGATCTCAATGCCAAGCTCGCCGAGACCGTTGCCGCGGAAATCAAGGGCGTTGCCGTGACCTGCGACGTCTCCGACGCAGCTTCCGCTGAGGCTGCGATCGCGCAGGCAACCAAGGCCCATGGGCCGGCGCGCGTGCTGGTCAACTGCGCCGGCATCGGCGTTGCCAAGCGCGTGGTCGGCCGCGACGGTCCGATGGCGCTCGCCGATTTCGACAAGGTGATCAAGGTCAATCTGATCGGCACCTTCAACATGCTGCGTCTTGCCGCAACCGAGATGTCCAAGCTCGAGCCGCAGGCGAGCGGCGAGCGTGGCGTCATCATCAACACCGCCTCCGTCGCGGCCTATGACGGCCAGATCGGCCAATCCGCCTACTCGGCCTCGAAGGGTGGCATCGTCGGCATGACCTTGCCGATCGCGCGCGAGCTCGCGCAATTCGGCATCCGCGTGCTGACCATCGCGCCCGGCCTGTTCCTGACGCCGCTGCTCGCCAATCTGCCTCAGGAAGCCCAGGATTCGCTCGCCGCCGCGATCCCCTTCCCGCGCCGGCTCGGCAACGCCGACGAATTCGCCGCGCTCGCGCTGCATATGGTCGAGAACTCCTACCTGAACGGCGAAGTGGTGCGCCTCGACGGCTCGCTGCGCATGGCGCCGAAGTGACTTCGTAGAGCAGGACGCGCAACGCATGTTCGTGAACCGGCGCGAGGTCCAGATCCAGTGGGGCGACTGCGACCCCGCCAACATCGTCTACTACCCGCGTTATTTCGCGATGTTCGACGATTCGACCTCGGCCCTGTTCGAGGTCGCCGGATTCTCCAAGCAGGACCTGGTCCGTAAATACGGCCTGGTGGGCATCCCCATGGTCGACACGCGGTCCAAGTTCTACATCCCCTCGACCTATGGCGACTGGATCACCATCGAGACGAAGATCGAGAGCATCAAGCGCTCGAGCTTCGAGGTGAAGCACAACGTCTACAAGGGTGAGGCGCTTGCCATCGAGGGTTTTGAGACCCGCGTCCTGGTAGGCCGCGACCCCGTTAACCCCGACAAGTTGAAATCGGCACCATTCCCTCCGGAAATGGTAGCCAAATTCACAGGGAGCCAGGTCCGGAGCTAAATCGCCACATCACCAAAAGACGGGGCTGAATTCGTCCCCGATTTCTGCTTTCAAAGAATAACGTCAAGGGAGGAATAGATGAAACGCTTTTACCTGACCGTCGCAATCGCGGCGGCGACGCTGACGCTGCCGGCGCTGCCCGCGCTGGCCCAGACCGCCGACATCACTATCGGCATCAGCGTGACCACCACGGGTCCCGCCGCTGCACTCGGCATCCCCGAGCGCAATGCACTGGAATTCGTGCCGAAGGAAATCGGCGGCGTGCCGCTGAAGGTCATCGTGCTGGACGATGGCGGCGATCCGACCACCGCGACCACCAACGCGCGCCGCTTCGTCACCGAATCCAAAGCCGACATCATCATGGGCTCGTCGACGACGCCGCCGTCGATCGCGATCTCCAACGTCGCCAACGAAGCCGGCATTCCGCATTTCGGCCTCGCGCCGTTCCCGATCACGCCCGAGCGGGCCAAGTGGTCGGTGTCGATGCCGCAGCCGATTCCGATCATGGGCAAGGTGCTCTATCAGCACATGAAGGCTCACAGCGTGAAGACGGTCGGCTATATCGGCTATTCCGACTCCTACGGCGACCTCTGGTTCAACGACTTCAAGGCCCAGGCCGTGCCGATGGGCATGACCATGGTCGACGAGGAACGCTTCGCGCGGCCCGATACGTCCGTCACCGGACAAGTGTTGAAGCTCGTTGCGGCCAATCCCGACGCGATTCTGGTCGGCGCCTCCGGGACGGCGGCCGCATTGCCGCAGACCGAACTGCGCGAACGCGGCTATCAGGGCCTGATCTACCAGACCCACGGTGCCGCCAGCATGGACTTCATCCGCATCGCCGGCAAAGCCGCCGAAGGCGTGCTGATGGCGTCCGGCCCGGTGATGGATCCGGAAGACCAGCCCGACAGCGCACTCACCAAGAAGCCGGGCCTGGCGCTCAACGCCGCCTATGAAGCCAAATACGGTCCGAACAGCCGCAGCCAGTTTGCCGGCCATTCCTACGACGCCTTCGAGGTGCTGAAGCGCATCATTCCGACCGCCCTGAAGACGGCCAAGCCCGGCACGCCGGAATTCCGCGAAGCCATCCGCCAAGCCTGGCTAAGCGAACGGGATATCGCGGCAAGCCAGGGCGTCTACAACTTCACGGAAAAGGATCGCTACGGCCTCGACGACCGCTCGCGCATCCTGCTCACGGTCAAGGACGGCAAGTACACGCTCGCGAAGTAAGCAGCGACAGTCTCCGAAACGACGAGAGCCGGCCCATTGGGCCGGCTCTTTTCTTTCACGTGTCCCGTCCCGTTTGTGTCAGGCCGCCTGCCGCAGCGGCGTCCAGGCGAACTCCGGATAGTAGATGTCCATCATCCGGTCGACATAGGCGGTGAGGTTCGGGAATCCTTCCGCGCGCTCGCGCAGGCTGGAATCGAAGAACGGCGTCAAGATGCCCGCAAGCGCGCCGAACGCGGTCGCATCGACCCCGCTGGGTTTATTGCCCATCAGATAGGATTTATCGCCGAGCTGCACCGAAAGGGCAAACAGCGAGCGAACCGCGAGATCGACATCGTCATCGGGGGCGTGGCGACCGAGGCCGGAGAGCAGATAGTTCTCGGCGACGCGGAACTGCGCATCCTCACGCAGCTTCTCGCGGCTGTGCTCGGGCGCGCCGTCGAAGAAATGCGCAGGTCCCTTGGCGAAATTGGCGGCATCGACCCAGCGCGCACCAACCAGCGCCCAGTAGACATGGTGCTCGATCATGCGTTCGAACGCCCAGGCTTGCGCGCGCTCCTGCAACGAGAGACCGGCGTCGAAGTCAAAGCCATAGCGGCGCTCGATATGGGCGCGGATGAAGGTGGAATCGGCCACTGCCTCGCCGCCATCGTCGATGAACGGCAATTGCCCCTTCGGCGAAGCCGGCGGCATCGCGCGCTCCTTCCTGTAGGGCAGTCCCGCCATCTTGAGCTGCACCTCGGTCTTGGTGACGAACGGGCTGATTTCCGGCAGGCCGAAGCCGGTGCCAAAGCCGTAAAGCGTGATCATGAGAGCCCTCCTGGACCTACCAAAAAAGTTGACGGAACCTAGCGCCGGGCTGCTGCCACCATGGTGGCAGCAGCCGTGATATCTTCTGCGAGACGGGCCCCCCGAAAGGCGCGGCCCATGACATGGCGGGCCAGTGCGTCCGCAGCCTGGATCAGCGAGCGCGTCAGCATGCTCGCAAGTGCAACGCGGAGGTCGACGATCGTGAGATCGAAAAATGCGAGGCGGCTGAAGGCCCAGGCATACAGCGAGACATGCAACGGGGCCTGGCTGCGCCACAACGGACCCGCCGGACCGAAATGGGTTGGAATGATCATGGACAAATCCTCTTCAGTCGATGTGTTGTCCCGGTATAGAACTCCCCTGCTGCCAACATCCTGTCAGCAGCCACGCGCCGTTTTCTGATCTGCGCACGATGAGAGAATTGTCATGAGACGCGCCGACCGGCTGTTTCAGATCATCCAGGTGCTGAGGCGCACCCGTAAGCCGCTGACGGCGGATGCGATCGCGGCTGAGCTCGAGACCTCGAAGCGAACGATCTATCGCGACATCGCGACGTTGATCGGCCAGCGCGTCCCGATCCGCGGCGAAGCCGGCATGGGGTACATCTTGGAGAAAGGTTTCGACCTGCCGCCCTTGATGCTGACACCCGACGAGATCGAGGCGGCGGTGCTGGGCGCACAATGGGTCGCCGGCCACGCCGATTCGACGCTGGCACGCGCTGCGGAAGATTTGATGGCCAAGATCGCCGACACCGTGCCTGAGCGGCTGCGCCCGTTCGTCCTGGAGCCGGCGAGCCGCGCGCGGCCGAGCTGGAACCGGGAGCCGGACCGCCTCGACATGGCGCGCACGCGCACCCAGATCCATGAAGGCAAGAAGATCAAGTTGCGCTATCGCGACGAGCAGGGCCGCCCCAGCGAGCGCATGATCTGGCCGATCTCGGTCGGCTATCTCGAAGCAGTGCGCCTGCTCGCGGCCTGGTGCGAACTCCGCAGCGACTTTCGCAGCTTCCGCACCGATCGCGTCGTGGATGCGACCTATCTCGACGAACGATATCCTGAAAGGCGCGACGTGCTGCGCGCGAAATGGCGGCAAAGCCTGGTCTGGGGCCCACCGAAAGATACATGACGGCAATGCAAGAAATCGATCTCTCGAGCCTTTGCCAGAGCTGCGGCGCCTGCTGCGGCTATTCGCAAAACTGGCCCCGCTTCTCGGTCGAGAGCGACGAGGAGCTCGCGTTGATCCCTTCGGGTCTCGTCAACGCGCGCCAATCCGGCATGCGCTGCGAGGGTGATCGCTGTTCGGCGCTGCAGGGAGACATCGGCAAGGCAACGGCGTGTGGCGTCTATGCGGTGCGGCCGGAGGTGTGCCGCACCTGCATGCCCGGCGACGCCGAATGCGCGATGGCGCGGCGGAAGTTTGGACTGCCGATGATAGAAACCGCTTAAGCGAGGACGGCTTCGCCGATCTCGTCGTCGATTTCGTCGTCGAGCGGTGCGAGCACCGAGAGCGGCTTGGTCGACAGCGTGATCGGCTTGCGGCCACCCGACAGAGACGGGGACGATTTGGCTGAGCGCTCGCGCGAGAGCGCATAGAGCGTCGAGCCTACACGACCGCCATTCTCGATCAGATCGCGCTCGCTGCAGCTGCCCGCGACCGCGACCGCCAGCGAATGAAGGTGGCTACGGCGATAGCAGAACAGCGCCAGCCTGGCGCGCGCGTCAGGGGAAACACTCTCAACCAGCCTCGGCAGGCCACTCTCGCTGGCGCGGTACATCTCGCCAAGGAGCTCGTCGCGAACCGGGCAGAAATCGCTTTCATAAGCGTCGCGGCTTGAAAACATTGCAGTTCTCCCTCGTCTCGGGAAGATGCCGCGTAATTCTCTAATGAAAGGTTAACCACCCTGGGCGGTAGTCACCCGGTGTCCTTGCCTTATGCCGCGAATCACCGCGGCCCCCTAGCCGGGCTGAATACGGGGCGGCAGTGGCCGCCTTACGCCCCGAGACATCCGCCTTGCGCGCTCCTCGGGCCGACGTTCAGGGTCTCAGTTCGCCGCCATGAAGATGGAAAGGCCGAAGCCTGTCAGGTGATGCAGCGCCTGGTCGACGCCGATCAGGGTCCAGAACCAGGGGTGCTCCTGGTTGACGCCGAAGTTCGCCGAGACCAATCCCTTGGCGCGATCGATCGTGATGTGGATGACGAAATCGATCAGGGCCACGAACCAGAATTTCGGCGCAACGATCAGGATCAGCGGCAACGCAACCGCAAGGTGAATCAGGCAATGCACCAGAAGCGGGAGGGCCCAGCCATGCTTTTGATCCTTGCCATGCGCCATCCAGGCGGTCTGCAGCACGAAATCGGCGATGATGTGCTTGAAGGTGAGCAGCAACATCCAGCCAATAAGCGCTTCGACCGGCACCGCCGATGACATGGGTGGAAACGACAAAGCCGACGCCCTCGTTGAATCGAAAAGAAAAAATGGAGCGTTCAGCGCAGCTTCTTCTTGGACCCGACGGATCATCGAGACCGCTAATTTATGACATTTCCGACGCCGGAATGCAGCCGGGGGAACTGGAAAAACGCCAAGTGTGGCTAAACGGTGATAGCACCACCGAACGCAACGGATCTGAGTAAGTTACTTCGCGCCGAATTTGCCTTCTCTAGCCGGAGAGCTATCACCCTCAGGTAGAGGATATCATTCCTTTTTCAGGCGTTTACGAATTTGCCGCCGGCGATGGCCGTGACCGCCCGCAACGCCGGGACTAAGGCCGGAGTGCTGCCATGCGTTCTGAAGGCCCAACCTCGTCGACCGAGCTCCCGCCGCCGCCGCGTCCCAAGGTGATCAAGACCAACCAGCAGCAGGTCCTGCTCTATGTCGTGCTGACCCAGCTGCTGTCGCCGGCGACCGTCTGGGCCGGCCGCACTTGGCTGCAAAATTCGGAGATGAATGCGATCGACGAAGCCAAGGCGCTGACGCGCATATTCCCCGGCGTATCCGACGAGACCCTGACATCAGGTGCGCTGGTTTTGCGACTCACGTCGCGGCCTTCGTCGAGAAGGACGCCTGCGTGATGGCGCATCAGGGCGCGGCCCACTACATCAACGACGGCACCAAATCGTTCATGGATAAGTACACCGACTTGGTGCATCTGGGCGCCGCGGCGCTCAGCGTCATCGGTTCGATCTTCGCTGCGATCTACGCCAAGATTCACCCGCAGGGCGACAGCAATGTCGTGGTGGTGAAGACGGCTCAGAGTGCCTGACCTATCGAGGGCCCGGTCGCCGCAGGCTCCCCTTTGCTGGCGAATCGCCGCTTCCCCCTCTTGGAACAGTTCAGGCTGCGCAACCGTTGGTTAGCGGCACAACCGGAGAACGCAGCATGCGTATGCTCCTTCTCATCATCTTACTGGGAATGCTGGTTGCGGTCGGCTATTTCGCCTATTCGGCCATGACGGTCGGAGGCGATCCGATCCCGACAGAAGGTTATGTGGCCCTGGCGCTCGGGGCAGGGTTCTCCGTGGTCGTCGGCGTCGGTCTGATGCTGCTGCTGTTCCTCAGCAGCCGCCGAGGCTATGACGAGCCTCCACATTTCAAATAGCGGCTAGGCCGGCACCAGCCTGCCCGTACCAGCCAGTTGCGCCCTGTCCCTGGGACGAATGGTGCGGCTACCGGCCCCGTCGTTGACGGCCCCGGTGCGGGCGGGCACTTTGGCGCCGAGGTCCCAGCCCGGGACAGCAAGCATCATGACCGAGCCGCCGTCCCGCATGTCCAAGCCGATGTTCCCCGCTCTGGCCCAGTTCGTGGCCGCGACCGCTGGCCGCAACATGACCAAGGCGGCCTATGTGGCCGTGGCTGTTGGTGTGCTCGGCATGGTGCTGCTGACGGTCGGTCAGGCCTACGAGACGGCGCACCGCTGGGTCGATGTCCTGCTTTGGGTCTGCCTGGTCTATTTCGTATTCGAATGGCTGGTCCGGTTGCGCCACATGGCGCGGCAGGGGCGGCTGGCGCTGTATATGTCCTCCTCGGCCGGGCTGGTCGACGCATTGGGGGCACTGGCCGTGCCGATCGCGCTGGTCCTCGGCGCCGAGCCCAAAACGGCCTGGCTGCTGAGCGTGCTCTGGGTCTTGAAGGTGGTACCGGGCATTCCCGGCCTGCGCCAACTCCGCCGCGTGCTCGTATTGGAATCAGGGCCGCTGGTCAGCGTGCTCGTGATCTTCTTGATGGTGGTCTTCCTCGCCTCCGTCGCCGAGTATTTCCTGGAGCGGGACGTGCAGCCGCAGACGTTCGGCAGCGTCCCGGCGGCGCTGTGGTGGGCAGTCGTCACACTGACCACAACAGGCTATGGCGACGTCGTGCCGGTCACACCACTCGGCCGCATGGTCGCGGCACTGGTGATGATCTCCGGCCTCGGCGTGTTTGGTCTCTGGACCGGTATTCTCGCGACCGGGTTCGCAGCGGAAACGCGGCGCGACAATTTCCTCAAGACCTGGGAGTCCGTCAGCAAGGTGCCCTTCTTCGCGGCGCTGGGACCGGCGGCCATCGCCGACGTGACCCATATGCTGCGCACCATGGACCTGCCGGCGCGCACCACGATCATCCGCAAGGGTACACAGGGCGACTGCATGTATTTCATCGCCGCCGGCGCGGTCGAGGTCGACCTGCCCGGTAAGAAGGTCCAGCTCGGCGAAGGCGCCTTCTTCGGCGAAATGGCGCTGCTCGGCAACAATATGCGCGGGGCCGATGTTTCGACCACGAAAGTGTCGCGGCTGCTGGTGCTCGACCTCGTCGATTTCCGCGTGTTGATGGCGCGGCACCCTGATTTGGCCGAGACCATCGACGCCGAGGCGAAACGTCGCGCGCTCGAGAACAAGTAAGTGGAGACAAGAATGTCGGACACAGCCGACGCGGCAAGCCCGCCCGTACTGGAAATCAAAGGCGCCCGCGCCACCATCCGCCTGAATCGGCCGAAGCATCTCAACCGGCTCCAGGCGGAGGATCTCGGCGAACTGTTGAACCTGTTCGATCGGGTGGAGACTGCTTCCGATATCCGCGTGCTGGTGCTGACCGGAACGGGGCGCGCATTCTCGGCAGGCTACGACCTCAACTCAGTCGCCGAGCGGGCCGTAAGCGTGAGCGAGCAGCAAAGCGCCGGCTCTGCCTTCGAGATCGTCGTCAACCGCCTGGAGGATCTCGGGGTGCCGACAATCTGCCGGCTCAATGGCGGCGTCTATGGCGGCTCGACCGATCTCGCGCTCGCTTGCGATTTCCGTATCGGCGTCGACACCGCCGAGATGTTCATGCCGGCGGCGCGGCTCGGGCTGCATTATTACAGGAACGGCATCCAACGCTACGTGACGCGGCTCGGCGTCGACAATGCAAAAAGGCTGTTTCTCACTGCGCAGAAGATCAGCGCCCCGGAGATGCTGCGGATCGGCTATCTGACCGACATGGTGCCGGAGGAGACACTCGATGAGGAGGTCGACAAGCTCGCCAACATCCTCGCTGGCAATGCGCCGATCGCGATGCGCGGCATGAAACGTGCGATCAACGAATTCGCCCGCGGCGAGCTGGATGAACGAGCTGCCGACCAACGCCACCGCGACAGCATGCGCGGCGACGAGATCAAGGAAGGCATCAGGGCTTTTGCGGAAAAGCGGGCACCGCGGTTTTGAAGATCACTTCCGCTTCGACCGCATCGCCCGCGTTTGTGTGAGCCTTGAATCGCGCGACAGGACTTGGTAGCGATCGCTGTCGACAGCGTAGATGGCAATGCGTCCTTCCCTGTCGGCGTGCACCCCCCAGCCATAGCGCTTGCCGAGGCCCGATGCACGCATGCAGGCCTGTCCGCGCGAGAAGAACGCAGCGCGTGCGGCGTTCTTTTCCGACTTGGTCGCCTTGGCTCCAAGTTCGCGCCCTTGCGCTGAGGTCGCGAAGATGACGTCGTCGGACGTGTACCGATAAGGTGCACCCGCGATCATCGCGTATTGCAATGCGGCCACCGTCGGGCGCCCCGCCCGCGCCGGCGGCTCCTCGCCGGAGCGCGCTGGACAGTCCTCGGCAACCCGGATGAACGTATCGAAGCAATTGGTCGTATGGATCGGCTTGACCATGTGAGGTTCGCCCCCTTCATCCTCCCGCGGCCGCGGCATGCTGCGCCGCCATTTCACCATCGGCTGCACTGATACGCTGGAACGCCGGCCGTGAGGTAATACGCTCGGCATAGCGGACGAACACGTCCCTTCTAGGCACAATGCCGAACATCATGGTCCAGCTGAACGCGACGCCCCACAGGATGTCAGCCGCGGTCATACGCTCGCCGAGCAGATACGGACCCTTCGACAGCTGCGCCTCGAGCGCGGCCAGCATGGTGTCGTAATCCGCATAGGGCGACTGCGTGATCGGCGCGGGCTCGCGCTGCATGAACTTGTCGATCAGGGCCGGCTCAAAGGAAGAGCCATAATAGGCGATCCAGCGCAGGTAAGGACCCCGCAGCGGGTCATGCAGTGCGGGCGTAAGGCCGGCCTGCGGAAAAAGGTCGGCGAGATAAATGAAGATCGCGACCTGCTCGGTCACGAGCGCCTCGCCGTGCCTGACAGCCGGCACCTTGCCGAGCGGATTGACGGAGAGATAGGCCGGTTGCCGCTGCTCGCCGGCCTTCATGTTGAGGACGTGGAGATCATAGGGCGCGCCCAGTTCCTCGAGCAGCACCCGCGTGCCTGTGGCCCGGCTCTGCGGCGAATAATACAGGGTGATGCGGTTCGGATCAGCCATCGTTGGTCTCCATTTAGCCGGCCGGCGATTGAGGCATCTTGTAACCGATCATACCTGACATCCTGTGTCATGTATGCTTTAAGGGATCATGCGCGCGAGCCGGATGCTGTCGATCCTCACCACCCTCCAGGCCAGGGGGCAGGTCACTGCGCCCGAGCTTGCAGAGGCGTGCGAGGTCTCGGTGCGCACGATCTATCGCGACATCGACGCACTCGCGGCCTCAGGCGTTCCCGTTTATGCCGACCGCGGTGCGGAGGGTGGCTATCGCCTGCTCGATGGCTATCGCGTGCGCTTGAACGGGCTGTCTCCGAGTGAGGCGGGCGCGCTTTTCCTCGCAGGGCTCCCGGGCCCCGCGGCGGCGCTGGGACTGGATGCGGCGATGATCGCCGCCCAGAACAAGCTGATGGCGGCGCTACCTGCGAATCTGCGCGAAGACGCAGGGCGCATGCAGGAGCGCTTCCATCTGGATGCGCCGGGCTGGTTCGGCGAGGCGGAGCAACCAAAACATCTGCGCACGATTGCCGCCGCGGCTCTGCGCGAGACGTTCATCAAGATCCGCTACCAGAGCTGGCGGGCCGAGAAGGGGCGCCGTGTGGCCCCGCTGGGCCTCGTGCTGAAGGGCGGCGGCTGGTATCTCGCCGGGCAAGTCGACGGAAGCGTGCGCACCTATCGCGTCGCGCGCGTGCTCGACTGCACGGCACTCGACGAGCGCTTCGATCGCCCCGCCGGTTTCGATCTCGCCGCCTATTGGCAGGATGCGACGTTGCGGTTGGAGGCCGAGATGCATCCGAATGTCGCGGTCGTGCGGTTATCGTTGCTCGGCGTGAAGCTGCTCGACGCGCTGAGTCAGCCTTATGTCAAAACGCGCACCCAGATAGAAGAGGCCACTGACGCAGACGGCTGGCGCATCGCCAGAGTGCCGACAGGCAAGACCTCATGGCACGCCGCCGCCGAGTTGCTACGGCTCGGAGCCGAAGCCGAAGTGCTCGAGCCCGCAGACCTCCGCGAGAAAATGGCCGAGATGACGCAGGCGATGGCCATGCGCTATCGCGCGGCGCGAAAAGCCTGACGGCGGCGCATTTCGCCCTCACCCACGAAACAATCCTGAAACACGATTCTCGCTTAGGCGCATGAACGCATTCGCGCGTCGCCTCGACCGAGAAGCAGGGACACAACAACGGCCACGCGCCACACTGGAGAATGAAGATGTTTCGAAAGCTTGCTCTTGGTCTGATCGCCGCCGGTTCGCTCGGCGCCGCTGCTCTCGCGCCCACCGCCGCTTCGGCTCACGGCTTCCACCACTATTGGGGTCCCGGCTGGGGCTTTGGCGGTGTGTACGTCAACACCGGCATCAACAATTGCTACCAGGAGCGCGTCGTCCAGACCCGCCACGGGCTGCGCGTGCGCATCGTGAATGTCTGCGGGTACACCGTCTACTGATATCACGCCTTCACGACAAAGCTCCGGTCGCGCTGCGGCCGGAGTTTTGTGTTGAGCAGGTCGCGTGCGAGCTAGCTGATTTGCCAATGCCGGCGAAACCAGGCCAAGGTCTCGCGCGTGGTTCTGAGATAGCCGCGGCCGCGATAGACGATCTCGCCGTCGACGATCTGGTTCAGTTTCGGCAATGCGTGAAACGGGATCGAAGGATAGGCGTGGTGCTCGACGTGGTATGGCATGTTCCACGCAATCCATCTGACGAGCGCGCCGGTATAGGTGGTGCGGGTGTTCTGGAAGGCGCTGCGGGTGCGCTCGCAGCCGGTGTGCTCGGCGTAGAGATAGGGTCGCAGGAACAATTGCCCTGTTATCAGCGGCACGATCCAGACCCAGAGCAGCAGCGCCGAGGAAAACCACAGCGACAGCACGAGCACCAGCGTATAAAGCGCGACGTAGGCACGCGCCTCAGCGATGATGGTGGCGCGCTTGCTCTCGGGAATCCAGGGCACGACGACCGTGCCGGTGACGGCATGGCCGAGCATCAGCCACAGGCGGCCGGCAACCTGGAGCAGTCCGCTGTAGGCGAGCGCGAGCTGCGTATCGGACGCAGGCTTCACGCCGACGATCAGTTCAGGATCCTTCTCGGGGTCCTGGGTGTAACGGTGATGGTCCCAATGAAACAGGCAGTAATACTCGTACGGCAATCCAATGATGAAGGCCGAGAGATAGCCGACCGCGAGGTTGAGGCCGCGGCTCCTGAAGGCGGTCTTGTGCGCGGTCTCATGCACCGCCATGAACAGGAAGGCGACGAGATAACCCTGCACCGCCACCAGCGGTAGCGCCCAGATGATTCCATAACGGGAAGACACCATCCAGATCGACGCGCCGACCAGCACGATCATTCCGTAGTGAGCAAGGCTCTGCGCCGCGCCCCTGAGATTGGAGCGCACCGAGAGCTCGCGCAGCATGGCCGGGCTCAGCGGCTTCAGGCGATGGCCGGGCTCTGAAACGGTCGCATCAGTCATGGTCGGGACCTGTCCTACTTGTCGAGAAGCGCTGCGACCTCTGCCTTGAGGAAGGCCTTGTCACGCGGATTGTTGATGGGGTTACCGGCGCGATGGCCGTGCGGCGACGGGATTGGATGGAGCACGGCCGATTTCGCGTTGACGAGCCTTGCGAGTTCATCCTCATTGTCGCGGGCGTCGAAATAGCGATCGGTTGCGCCTGGCATCAGCAGCATGTGGGCCTTGATCGCTCCCAGCGCCCGGTCGAGATCGCCGCCGAAGGCCGCGCAGCGGCTGATGTCGCCGCGCTGCCAGATGCCGGCCTGCGCCAGCAGATCGTTGGCGTCGCGCCGGGCAAAGGTCGTGTCCCAGTTGCGGACGAGATAGTCCTCCAGAGAGGTGAAACCCGTCTCGCGCCAGAGCTCGTCCCGATAGAAGCCGTGAGACATCGCCCAGCCGGCATAGACGCGACCCATGGCGCGATAACCCGCGACAGGCTTCTCGACGAAGCGGCCGTCGCGGAAGGCGGGATCGCCAGTCAGCGCCGCCTTCACACCTTCCAGAAAGACATGATTGTAGGGCGCACAGCGCGCGCTGCCGCAGACGACCGCCGCACGCGCGACCATCTCGGGATGCAGCGCGGCCCAGTGATAGGCCTGCATGCCGCCCATCGACCAGCCATAGACCAGCGCGAGCTCAGTGATGCCGAAGCGTTCGGTCAGCAGCCGATGCTGGACCGCAATCGCGTCGTGATAGGTAAGCTCCGGGAATGGCGCGCCGCCAAAGTTGGACGGCGATGACGACAGGCCGTTGCCGAACAGGTTCGGGATGATGATGAAATAGCTGAGGGGATCGAGCACGCCATCGGGCCCGATCAGCCACTCGGTGTCGAAGTGCTGCGCGCTGAACGAGGTGGGATAGAGGATGACGTTGTCCTTGGCCGCATTCAGCGAGCCGTACGTCTTGTAGGCCAGCTTCATCGCCGGGAAGACAGCGCCGGATTGAAGCGAGACATCGCCGGCCTCGAAAATCTCGTAGTCGCGCTGCGCGGTCATCATCCAACTCCTGCCCGCGGCCGCAGAACGCGCCCGCCGCAACAACGATGCATCGATTATGCCGGGCCAGCAAACATGGTGTCGCGCTCAATAACTGTACTAATAGTCCATTTATTCGATGGAGGCAAGTGCGATTCCGCCTGCCGCCCGCTTTAAGCGATGGCCGCGATGTATCGCTCCACTGACGCTGCAAAGGCCGCCTTGGCGCCTGAGGCGATGTTGCGCCCCCACCAGGCGCCATAGATGCTGTCGAAGGCGAGCGGCTCAACGGCCGCAGCGATGCGCCGCACCGCTGCTGCATTGAGCGGCATGTAATTCGGATAGGAGTACATGAAACTGACGAAGCGACGGTCCATCGTGACCTGCGCGATATCACCGGTGAGCAACGCACCCTTGCCGTGCGCGCCGCGCGCATAATGCAGCATGGTCCCGCCCGCGAAATGGCCGCCGGTCCGCAGCAGCAGGACGTCGTCGGAGATGCGACGCTGATCGCCGCTCCAGTGCACGATCGAGGGATGTGGACGCGTCACCCATCGGCGGTCGTCGGCATGAAGATAGACCGGCACGCCGCCAAAGGCCTCACTCCAATCGGCGAGCGCGCCATAGTAGTGCGGATGCGAGATTGCGATCGCCCTCAGCCCACCAAGCGATTTGACATGCGCGACCGCTTCCGAGGTCGCCAGCGGAATGCAGTCCCACATCACGCATCCCCCGCCATCGCCGACCAGCAGCGCGCGCTGACCGATGGCAAAGCTCGGCTCGAGCGCCATGCCGGTGAGACCAAGATCGTCGCGCCAGACGAGGCGGTGACGATCGGCGAGCGTCTCGCGAGCCAGGAAGGTCTGCCCTTGCCAATTCACGTATTGCCGCTCGTCTTCGCAGATCGGACAGGATGCGGGCACCTTTCCGCTGTCCGGGAATTGGGCGCCGCAGGTTTCGCAGGTCCAGAGAGGCATGGTTGTCATCCAAAGCGAAAAGCAGATGGTCTGAAGTGAGATCGCAAGCCCCGAACCGCAAGGGCCGAGGAACCATCGCGAACACCGCAGGTTACTTTCGGGTCCACCCCGGCGCAAACCGCCGGTCCTGTCAGGCAGTTCGCATGAGACCACATGCGAACTGCAGCATCACGTTCAGCGTATCGATGACATCGCGCCCCTTCCGCATCTGGCCTCTGTTCGCCGTCAACTTCTTCATGGCGGACATGCAGTCCGGCATCGGGCCGTTCGTCGGCGTGTTCCTCCAGGAGCGCGGATGGGCGACGGGCTTGATCGGTACGGCGCTGACGATCGGCAATGTCGCGGGCATGCTGGTCACGACGCCGATCGGAGGGTTGATCGATTCCAGCCGCAACAAGCGCCTGTGGGTCGTCATCCCCGGCGTCTGCGTGGTGTTGGCGTCTGCGATCATCCTGATCTCGCAGAATTTCTGGGCGGTGACGGTCTCCCAGATCGCGCAGTCGCTGGCGAGCGCGGCGATCGTGCCGGCGGTCACCGGCATCACGCTGGGTATCGCCAAACAAAAGGGCTTCAACGCGCTGAACGGGCGCAACCAGGCCTTCAACCACGCCGGCAACATGGTCGGCGCGGCGCTGTCGGGCTATCTCGGCTACAAATTCGGCTATGTCGCCGTGTTCGTTCTGGCGGCCGTGTTCGGCGCCATCGCGATCGCTTGCGTACTGATGATATCAGCCAAAGCCATTGACGATCGCCAGGCTCGCGGCAGCAAGGAGGATGAGAGCAAGAACCCGCCGGATGCCATGTCCGTCCTCCTCAAGCACAAACCTCTCCTGGTGCTGGCGCTTGCGCTCGCCCTTTTCCATCTCGGCAACGCAGCGATCGTCCCGCTTTATGGCCTTGCGGCGGTCGCGCAGCAACAGGCGAACGGCCCGAGCTTCGTTGCAACCACCGTCGTCATTGCGCAAGGCGTCATGGTCGCGACCTCGCTGATCGCGATGAAGGCCGCAAGCAAGCGCAATTACTGGCCGGTGATCCTGGTGTCCTTCATGTTTCTGCCGATCCGAGGCGTGCTGGCGTTTTTCGTCACGGGATGGTGGGGCGTCGTGCCGATGCAGGTGCTCGACGGCATCGGCACCGGACTGCAGACGGTCGCCGTCCCCGGCATGGTCGCGCGCTCGCTCGACGGCACCGGCCGCATCAATCTCGGCCAGGGCGCGGTGATCACGGTTCAGGGCGTCGGCGCGAGCCTCAGCCCAGCACTCGGAGGCTGGATCGCGCAATGGATCGGCTACGGGCCAACTTTTTTACTGCTCGGCGGCTTTGGCCTCGCGTCGATGGCGCTGTGGCTGATGTTTGGCGCCCACGTGAAGAAATATTGAGTCGAGGAGAAACCCCTCACGTCCCGAGATTCTTCCGGATCGCCTTGTCAAGCGTCTCGCCACCGACGAAGCGCTGGCGGAGCTCGCGCTTGAGCAGCTTGCCGCTCGGGTTCTTCGGCAAGGCGTCGACGAAGATCACGCGCTTCGGCACCTTGAAGTGCGCCATCCGGCCGGCGCAATGCTTGATGACTGCCTCTTCGTCGAGCTTCTCACCGGCCTTGACCACGACGATCGCGGTGACCGCCTCGATCCAGCGCGGATCGGGCAGGCCGACGACGGCGACCTCCGAAACCGCGGGGATGCGGTAGACCATCTCCTCGACCTCGCGGCTGGCAACATTTTCGCCGCCGGTCTTGATCATGTCCTTGACGCGATCGACCACAGTAATGTGGCCCTCTTCATCGACGGTGGCGAGATCGCCGGAATGAAACCAGCCACCGGAGAACGCTGCCGCGGTCTTGACGGGATCGTTGTAATAGCCCGACAGCAGATGCGGCGAGCGGTGCACGATCTCGCCGACCTCACCGGCCTTCACATCTTCCATCGACGCGTTGACCACCCGCGTCTCGACGTTGAGCACGGGCTTGCCGGCCGAGCCGGCCTTGCGCAGCTGGTCTTCGGGGCGCAGCACGGTCGCGAGCGGAGCGATCTCGGTCTGGCCGTAGAAATTCCAGAATTTCACGGCGGGCAGACGGCGCTGCAACTCAAGCAAGACTTCCACCGGCATGATCGAGGCGCCGTAATAGCCCTTCTGCAGGCTCGAGAGATCGGTCTTGTCGAAGTCGGGCGAACGCAGCATCGCAATCCAGATCGTCGGCGGCGCGAAGAAGGAGGTGATCTTGTGCTGTTGGATCAGTGCGAGGATGTTGTCGGCGGTCGGCTTGCCCGTGATGACGCCGGAGGCGCCGAGATAGATCTGCGGCCCCAGGAAGACGTCGAGCTGGGCGCAATGGTAGAGCGGCAGCGCGTGCAGGAATCTGTCGTCCGCGCTCATGCCGCCGTCGATGATGCAGCTGACATACTGCCACATCACAGCTTCATGGGTCAGCATCGCACCTTTGGGCAGGGATTCGGTTCCGCTCGTGTAGACGATCTGCGCAAGATCACGGCTGTCAACCGACGTCTCCAGGTCCGAGCCGTCAAAATGAAGCAGATCGTCGAAAGTGGTGAGACCGGCTGGCACCGTGGCGAGATCCTCGCCCGGCAGCCAGATCATCTTTTCGACCGCGCAATCCTTGGCGCTTGCGGCACGCGCCGGTTCGACGAAATCAGGACCGGTCGCGAGCAACTTCGCGCCAGAGCTTTTCAGAATGAAATTTATCTCGTCGGGATTGAGCATGAAGTTGATCGGGACCAGCACCGCGCCGATCCGCGCCAGCGCGAAACGCAGCGCCGCAAAGGCATGCGAATTGCGCGAAAGCACAGCGAGGCGGTCGCCCTTCTTGATACCGAGCCCGAGCAGGCCGCGGCCGAGCCGGTTGCAGATCGCGTCCATCTCGGCGAAGGTCCAGCTCACGCTGCCGCAGCTCACCGCGGGCTTGTCGGGCTCGCGGCCCGCGGAGCGGCGCAAGAGATCGCCGATCGAATGCTCGCGCGCTTTTGCGATGGTCGCTGTGATATCGCTCGACATTTTCCTTTCCCCTGCGTGCTTTTCACGTTTGCGCGAACCGTAGTCGGCGCTGCCAGCCCCGTCAAATTGCAGCCACGGCGACGCCATGACGCAAGAATTGTCGGTTCGGCAAGGCACATTCGGGCCCGGCGCACCACCGGCCGACGAGGTCTCGGGTGACGGATGATGGCGGCTGTATTGGTGAGGAGGCGCTTTGCACTCATCATAGACCTGTCCGCATTCGAGGCACGTTAGCCCACGACATTGCGCGGCACGGGAAAACGCGCGCGGGCTCTTTCGGAAAATTCTGCTTCGTTCTCTTTGCGGACGGCCACTCTCTGCGCTAGGAATGGCGACAAGGGTGTAAAGCCCACGCCTGGACCAACAACAACGGCACAAGGTCCTGGAAGAGATCGGGGAGGCAGCGTGAGTTTCGCGCGCCGACGACCTTGGACGAACGCGTTGTCGACAGAAGCGCCGCGCAAGCGCATTCTGGAGCGTCATCACGACTCCTTCTGCGTGCAGAAGCCGCGAGCCGCGGTCGCAGCTCTCCAACCTGTTGCCGGCACGCCCCCTACGCTCTCCAAGCAGCGGGACTTCTTGGGTGCGGACCACTTCGTGAGCGCGGCGTCGCGCAGCCAACGCACCCAAAGACGCAGGACCGTCGCTCGCTCGCGGCTCAGGCGGATGGCGCTCGCATTGAACGCAGGAAGGACCAGATGATGAAGCGCTTTCGGCTCAATCAGCAAGAGATCGTCTTCGCCGTCTTTGCGCTACTCTTTCTCGTCTTCTCAATCTTCCTGAATGGTTTTCTGACGGCAGAGAACATGCTGACGCTGCTTCAAAACGTGGCAGTGCTCGGCATCCTTGGCCTTGCCATGGCGATCGTCGTGATCGGCCGCGGTATCGACATCTCGCTGATCGCAGCGCTTGCCGTGCCCCCCGGGCTGGTCCTTCAGATGGTACAGAACGGCCATTCGCTGCCATTTTCACTGCTGACCGCCGTGCTGCTCACGATTGCCTTCGGCCTCGTCAATGGCTGGCTGATCGCCTATGCCGAGGTCCCCTCGCTGTTTGCGACGCTCGCAACCGGCCTGTTGCTCGCCGGGCTGGGACAGGCCGCGTTGTTCCAGCTCGACGTGGTGCAATGGAGCGCGGGCATGAATGGCTTCGAGCGATTAGGACAAGGCACCATTCTGGGCATTCCCACTTCGATCGTAATGTTCGCGATCGCTTGCATCGTGGTCGCCATCCTGCTGCGTCAGACCCGTTGGGGCGCCTACATTTATGCGATCGGCGATAACCCTTATGCCGCGCGCGTCACCGGCATTCCCTCCCGCCCGATCATCGTGCTGCAATATGTGATTGCCGCGTTGATCGGCTGCTTTGCCGGTCTCGTGATGGCCGCTTCCGTCAATTCGATGCCGACCCGCGTCTTCAACTCGACGCTGATCTACGACGTGATCCTGGTGGTCGTGCTCGGCGGCATCGGCCTGTCGGGCGGCCGCGGCGGCGTGCTGAACGTCATCATCGGTACCCTGCTGATCGGTACCATGCTCAACGGCATGACGATCATGGACATGTCCTACGCCGGGCAAAACCTCATCAAGGGCGTGGTCCTGCTGCTCGCCGTTATCACGGACTCTTTCCTGAATCCGCGCAACGAAGAAACGGCACAGCAGGGCGACATCTGAACGACCGACAAGAACGATAATGATAACCAAGGAGGAAGCAATGAAGAATTTCGCCAATCCGACAAGGACGGCTCTGGCCGTACTGGCATTCACGGCGCTGGCCGGACCGGCTCTGGCCCAACAGGGCTTGGACGAGCCGTTCCAGAAGCCGTTCAAGGAAGCGCTGACCGGCAAGACCGTGGCCTATGTGCCTGTTGCCATGAACTTCGACCTTACCGAGGGCTGGTACGCCGGGCTGAAGAAGGAGCTCGAGCCGTTCGGCGTCAAGTTCGTGATCCGCGATGCGAACTGGAACACCAATGCCGGCGCCCAGGCCGTCACCTCGCTGATTTCCGAGAAACCGGCGGTCATGGTGGTCCATAATCCCGACGTGCAGACCTATGCGAAGCTGCTCCAGCGCGCGGAGAACGAAGGCATCTACGTTATCCAGATCAACATGGGCTCGGCCTATCGGAGCTCCGCCTTCGTCGGCGCCAACTGGATCGAGATCGGCGAGCGGGACACCGAGGCGGTGGTCAAGGCCTGCGAAGGCAAGTCGAACAAGATCGCCATCGTGCAAGGCGCACTCTCGGCTGCAGCGAGCGCCTATACGCTGAAGGGCGTCGAGAACGTTCTCGCCAAGCATCCCGAGATCAAGGTGGTGTCGAGCCAGGCCGCCGACTGGGATGCCGCCAAGGCAAAGGCGATCACCCAGACCGTGCTGAAGCAGAACCCCGATCTCTGCGGCATTGTCGGCTTCTGGGACGGTATGGACATCGGCACCGCCGCAGCGGTGAAAGAAGCCGGCCTGACCGGCAAAGTGTTCCTGGCCACATCGGGTGGCGGTGAACGCAAAGGCGCCTGCGAGCTGGTGAAGTCAGGCGCGTTCGACCTCAATCTGAGCTACGACGTGCCGACCCAGGCCGCCCAGATGGCCGGTACGATCAAGTGGCTGCTGTCGTCGGGCGCCAAGCCCGGGTCGATCAAGGGCTCGGAATACACCACGCTGATCCCGATCACCAAAGAGAACGCTGATAGCCAGACGTCATGCTGGAATCTCAGCGACCTCAAGAAATAGTCCGCGCTGACGCTCGTGGTCCCCGGGATCAAGGCCCGGGGACCTCGCTCTCTGTCGTTTCCATGCCCTATTGGAATGCCGATGCGCGATACCATCACACGCCTGCGCTACCGCTACTGGCCTGATCATCTCCTCGGTGAAATTCTGTCCAAGCGATGGACCGAGACAGCCATCCCGGTCATCCTTCTCCTGATTGTCGGCTTCGCGTTCAGCCGGTCCATCGACAACTTCCTGTCGCCGGCAAGCCTCGCCGACACGGCGCGCCAGGCCGGAGAGATCGGCTTCATTGCGCTCGGACTTGCTCTGGTCGTTATCGTAGGCGGCATCGATCTCTCGGTTGGATCGATCTTCGCATTGACGGACTTCTGCGCGCTTTATCTGCTCGACGTCGCGGGCTGGTCAGTCCCGGCGGTCGTCCTCGCCACGCTGCTTTGCGGCGCGCTGCTCGGCGCCGTCAATGGCATCCTGGTGGGATATCTGCGGCTGCGCGCCTTCATCACCACGCTGATTACGCTGATCATCTACCGCTCGGCCTACGATCTTCTGATCCAACGCTACTCCAACGCGATCGCATCAGCCTTTCCCGATATCCCGTCCTGGGATTTCATCGGCGCCGGTTCTGTCCTTGGCATTCCCACAGTGGCGCTGGCCTATATCGTCATCGCCGTCTTCGGCCATATCTTCATGACGCGGCTGCGGCCGGGCTGGCACATCACCGCGATCGGCGGCTCGCGCCGTTCGGCCTACAATTCGGGCATTCCGGTCCGCCGCACGATCGCGCTCTGCTACGTCGCGAGCGGCGCGCTGACCAGCATCGGCGCATTGTTCTTCGCCTCCAGGCTCGGCACGGTCGGCGGCGACATCGGCGTTGGTCTCGAGGTGATCGTGCTGACTGCGACCGTGCTCGGCGGGATCACGCTCGGCGGCGGCAAAGGTTCGGTTGCAAAATCCGCGGTCGGCGTGCTGATCGTGCTCCTGATCACCAACGGTCTGACGACGATGAACGCCCGCGGCGGCGTCAACCGCATGGCGCTCGCCGGCATCCTGCTCGTCGCCGCGATGGTCGACATCCGCTGGCAGAAGAACCGCACGCGCATCATCAGCAAGGTCTATGTCGCGCCGACCTATCACGAGCTGCCGCCCCCGCCACCGACCGAGATCGGTCAGGGCGGGCCATTCGAGCAGAACGACAAGCTGCGCGACGTCGAAGCAATCGGCCTCGGGCGTATCGAGGCACCGGAGGACGTCATCCTCGACCGCCACGACAATCTGTATGCCGGCTCGCGCCACGGCGACATCATGCGCTTCCTGGCACCCGACTATCAAAAAATGGAGGTGTTTGCCCATATCGGCGGCCAGCCGCTCGGCATGGCCTTCGACCGCGAGGATAATCTCTACGTCTGCATCGGTGGCATGGGGCTCTATCGCATCACGCCCGGCGGCACGGTGGAAAAGGCAACCGACGAGACCAACCGCAGCATGCGCTCGGTCAACGACGACAGCCGGCTGCGGCTCGCCGACGACCTCGACATTACCGATGACGGCCTGATCTTCTTCTCGGAAGCGACAGTCCGGTACGAGATGGACGAGTGGCCGGTCGACGGCTTAGAGGCACGCGGCAACGGCCGCATCATCTGCTATGATACCAAGACCGGCACGACGCGCACCGAGCTGCGCGGCCTCAAATTCCCCAACGGGATCTGCGTCGCCAGTGATGGCCAGTCGATCCTGTTCGCCGAAACCTTCGGCTGCTCGATCAAGCGCTATTGGTTCGCGGGGCCGAAGAAGGGGCAGGTCGAGGTGGTCATGGACAATCTGCCGGGCTACCCTGACAACATCAACCTCGCCTCCGACGGCAATTACTGGCTCGCGCTGGTCGGCATGCGCAGCCCCTCGCTCGACCTCGCCTGGAAGATGCCGGGCTTCCGTCGCCGCATGGCCAAGCGCGTGCCGGTCGACGAATGGCTATTCCCCAACATCAACACCGGCTGCGTGGTCAAGTTCAATGAGCAGGGCAAGATTGTCGAGTCGTTCTGGGACCTGCACGGCGAGAATCATCCGATGATAACCTCGATGCGCGAGCATCGCGGGTACCTCTACCTCGGCGGTATCCTCAACAACCGCATCGGCCGCTACAAGCTGGACAACGCCGATCCGAACTTCGTCCAGTATGACAAAAGGTGGGGGAAGCAGTCGTGATCGCTGCCGTGAGGGACTTCGCCAACCGCTTTCTCGGCCGCGGCGACGCCACCATTACCGTACCGTCCTTCGACGGTGCATTGAAGCCCAATCAGAAGCTGGAATCGGCCGAGATCTTGCTGACATGCGAGGCTCCCGAAGACCTCGCCGCCGATGGAAGCAGCCTCTTCATCGCCGACGGCCGGCGGCTGATGTGCCTGACAGGCGGCACCGCATCGGAGCTGCGCAGCTTCGAGCAGCCGATCTCGGCGCTCTGTGGCCTTCCCGGCGGCGGCCTTGCCGTCGCGCTCGGAGGACGCGAGGTGCGTTTTTACGCGAGCCCCTCGGCGGACCAGCCAAGCGCGACTTTCGCCGACACCGCGTTCAACGCGATCAATGCGCTGACGCTGGCGAATGACAACACGCTGATCGCGACGGACGGCTCGGCGACCTCAGGTGTCGACGATTGGGCGCGCGACCTGCTGGAGCTCAATCGGACCGGCCGCGTATTCAAGCTGGATCCCGCCGCCAAGACCGTGACACGAATGGCCCAGGGGCTCGGCTACGCCTTCGGAGCCTGCGCGCATGGCAACGCTGTGCTCGTCAGCGAGAGCTGGCGTCATCGCCTTGTTCTCGTCGGAGCCGGCGCGTCACCGAAGATCGTGCTCGCTCATCTTCCCGTCTATCCCTCGCGGCTATCGAAGGCCTCAGGCGGCGGTTACTGGCTCACCGCCTTCACCGCACGGACCCAGCTCGTCGAGTTCGTGTTGCGTGAACCGGGCTATCGGCGCCGCATGATGGCGGAGATCGATCCGGCGTATTGGGTCGCGCCACGTCTGCGCTCCGGGCGTTCGTTCAAGGAGCCGATGCAGGGCGCGCACATCAAGACCATGGGCGTGATCAAGCCGTGGGCGCCACCGCGCTCCTACGGCCTTGTCATCCGTCTCGATGCCGACGGCTATCCGCTCTATTCGCTGCACAGCCGGGTCGACGGTATCAATCACGGCGTCGTCGCCGCCATGGAGATGGGCAACGATCTCGTCCTGATCGCCAAGGGGCCGGGCCGTGTCCTGCGATTGCCCCTTTCCGGCCTTGCCGAGGAGATCAGGACATGAGCGACATCGCACTCTCGCTGCGCAAAGCGACAAAGCTTTACGCCGGCGTGCCTGCCATCGACGGTGTCGACTTCGACCTGCGCCGCGGCGAGATCCATGCATTGGTCGGCGAGAACGGCGCCGGCAAGTCGACCCTCACCAAGGTGATGGCTGGCGTGGTGACGCTGACCTCGGGGACCATGACGGTCGACGGTGCCGAGGTCGCGCCGAGGACGCCACTCGAGGCGCGCAATCTCGGCATCGCCATGGTGTTCCAGGAAAATAGCCTGGTGCCGACCATGACGGTGGCGCAAAACCTGTTTCTCGGGCAGGAGAAGTTCTACAATCGTCTGCGCGGCATCTACATCGCCGCCCAGCAGTTCCTGCAATCGCTCAATTTCGACGTCACGCCGACCGCCACCGTCAGTGGACTCGGTGCAGCCAAGAAGCAGATGGTCGAGATCGCGCGCGCGGTTCTGCACCGCGCCAAAGTCATCATCTTCGACGAGCCGACCGCATCGCTCACGCCGGAGGAGAAGAAATACTTCTTCGACCTGGTCCGCGACCTCAAGAAGCGCGGTGTCTCGATCGTCTTCATCTCGCATGCCCTGGAAGAGGCTCTGCTTCTCGCCGACCGGATCACGGTGCTGCGGGACGGCAAACATGTCGTGACCGACGATGTCGGCAGGTTCGACCGCGCGGCGATCGTGCAGGCCATGGTCGGACGCGACCTCTCCAATACACTCTATGGTGCGCGAAAGAGCAGCGTGCGGCCGGCCGGCGCGCGGGTGCTCACCGTGCAAAACTTGAAGATGGCACCGATGGTGAAGAACAATTCGCTATCGGTGTTTTCGGGCCAGATCACCGGCGTGTTCGGCCTCGTCGGCGCCGGGCGCACCGAAACCTTCAAGATCGTCGCCGGGGTGCTCAAGCGGGACTTCTTCCACGGCGGCGAGATTCTGCTGCACGACCAGCCGGTGCGCTACCGGGTGCCGGCGCCTGCAGTCAAGGCCGGCATCGCCTATGTGACTGAAGACCGCAAGGTCGAGGGTTTCTTCGAGACGGCTTCGATCGCGCGCAACATTTATCTCGGCCTGCTCTCGAAGTTTCCTGGGGGACGCATGATGCTGTCGCGGCGGGAAACCGATGCGGTCGGCAGGACCTGGATCGAGCGGCTCAAGGTGCGGGCCATCGGTGACCACGGTAAGGTGGTCGAGCTCTCCGGTGGCAATCAGCAGAAAGTGGTAATCGCCAAATCACTGGTGCAGGAGCCCGACCTGATCATCTTCGACGAGCCGACCCGCGGCGTCGATGTCGGCGCCATCGTTGAGATCCACGAGTTGATCAACCGGCTCGCCGACGAAGGCAAGGCGGTGGTGGTCATCTCGTCCTATTTGCCCGAGATCATGGCGCTGTCCGACCGCATCCTGGTCTCGCGCCAGGGCAAGGTCGTGGAGGAATTCTCCGCGCTGGAGGCCACGGAGGAGAAGATCATGTACGCGGCGATTCACTAGATCTTGACCGCATACGGCGTTACCAGCGTCGCTCCATGTCGATGATTGCCTGAGCCTTGGGCAGAGGCAATAGCCGGTATCTCATCTGCATCGAGTTGCGCTGCGAAAATCACTGCATGTTACGCAGGCGCTTGCCCCACACTCAGCGGTCAGGCGCCGTATCGCAACATGTGGGCGCCGCCGCGCGGCGTTATGAACAAATGAACTTTACACCGGGTCGCGTCCTCGCCGCGATCGCCATCGTTCTCGCCGGCGGCGGCTATTTCTACTGGCAGCATCGCGATTCCAATCCGCTCCCGCCAAGCTTCGCCCGCGGCAACGGTCGCATCGAAGCAGTCGAGATCGACATCGCCACCAAGACACCAGGCCGACCACCAGCATGGGCATCTTTCTCGCAACAGTTGCCTGGTCGATGCCGCAGTTCGGGCTGCTGCTGATCATGATCCTGCTGCCGTTGCAAACCCTGTCCGGCAGCATGACGCCGCGGGAGAGCATGCCGCAGTTCGTCCAGTGGCGGCACCGAACACGCATTTCGTGATGCTCGCGCAGGCCATCCTGTTCCGCGGCGCCGGCCTCGAGGCGGTCTGGCCGCAGCTTCTCGCGCTCACGCTGATCGGCATCGTCTTCTTCCTGATCGCGCTGCGGCGCTTCCGCGCCTTTCTCGCCTAGCCCATGCGGGTCAGAGCTTGTGGCCCTTCTGGCGCAACGCCTCGATCAGGCGCCGCTTCAATTCATCGGCGGCCTTCTGGCTGACGTCCTGGCCGATTTGCGCACTTGCCTGTGCCAGCGCATCCGACTGCGCCAGAAACTTCTGTCCGGCCGGTTGGGCGTAGAACGCCTCGATCTGGCGCAGCTCGTCCAGGGTGAAGCTTGCGGCATAGACGGCGGCGATCTGCTCAACCATGGCCGTGAAGAACGGCGCGTAGATCTCGGCACCGGGCGCCGTCATCATGTCATAGTCGCGCTCGATCTCCGGCCTGTCCTGCGCCACCACCGGCCGCAGCTTGAGCAGGAGCTGCGGCAGCACCGCGCGATATTGATCGGCGATCTTGAGCGTGACAACGAGCTTGCGCGCCGTGTTCATCGCCTCCGGCGACGGCATTTCAGCGGACGCGCCGCCAGAGAGGAAGAGCAAAACGCCGACGATCGCTAGCAAACGTCTGGACATGGACCCCTCCCCTCACCGGCTCGCAGGCGCGAGAGCAGCCGCCGGGGCCGGTGCGCTCTCGATGGCGACGTCAGGCTCTTCGACTTCCGTCACCTTGACGAACAAGCTCGGCACCCGCTCGGCGCGATCGAGCAGCCAGGCGGCGCCGATCATGATGATGATGCCGGCGAAGGAGACGGCGAGCTGCTCCCAGACACCCTTGGTATATTGCGTCAGAATCCAGTGCGCGGAGAACGACAGGAAGACGCCAAGGCAGAAGATCGGTAGCGAATGCTGGCCGCAGAGGATGACGGGCCGAAGCCAGACCGTGTGCAGCGCCTTCCATTTGCGCGGGACGAAATGCGTCACCCAGATCGCCAGTGCCAGGAAATGCGTGAAGCGCAGCATGTCGAGGTCGGTCTTGTCGATCGGGTAGATCGCCTTGATCATCCATTTCGGGATCAGCGCTTCCAGCGCATGGACGTGCCAGGTCATCACGATCACAAACGCGAAGACGAGCCAGGCCACAGCCACCGTCATCGTTGTCCTCGACCACACCCATTTGCGGATCTTGTCGATCTGGCCGACGCCGCACCAGGCGGCGAACACGAACATCAGCTGCCAGCAGAACGGGTTGAAGTACCAGGTCGTGCCCGGCGGATAGGACGCGATGTTCCAGTCGAACCGGCGCGACAGCATGTAGAGCAGTGCGGAGGCGGCGAGCGTCAGGTTCGGCCGGCGCACCAGGCACCAGACGATGAAGGGCGCAGCGAGCACCAGCGTGATGTAGAGCGGCAGCACGTCGAGATTGACCGGCTTGTACTTGAGCAGGATCGCCTGCCCGATCAGCTCGTCCGGATGCGACAGGAAATTGAACACGTTGAACTCGTGCTCGTACATCGGATTGTCGAAACGGCGCGCAGTGCGGGCGATCTGTGCCGTGAACAAGAGGAACAGCATGATGTGGGCGACGTACATTTCCGCCGCCCGCCGCCACAGCCGCTTCAGCGCGGCGAGAAACCAGCCGCCGGCGACGACGGGGCCGTAGATCCAGCCGACCAGATAGCCGGAGATGAAGACGAAGAATTCGGCGGCATCGCTGAAGCCGTAATTGCGCAGCGTCAGCCAGGCCACGACGTCCTGCGGGATGTGGTCGAGGAAGATCATCCACAACCCGATGCCGCGGAAAAGGTCGAGCCGCAGGTCGCGCTCGACCGGCGCCAGCAGTGCTGCCTGGTCCTTTATGATCATGGCCCCGCCTCGTCGGGTGGGCGTCGCGCCATCGCGGCGCCGATGCAATCACATGCTAAAAAAGATCAGTCCAAACGTCACCTAGCTCATGCGGCTAGAACGGTGACGGTAGCCCACCTTGCCGCCCGCGCAAGGGACTTGTCGTCACAGCGCGGCCGCCTTGACCCCAAAAATCGAAAACAACCCCATGCACAGTAGCTAAACCCTTGGAAAATTTATGGAATCTGTTCCGCCCGTCGAGCAAAATCGCGAGCCAACGCGATGGGACGTCAGCCCGGCTGATCGCCGCCTGCGAGCAGGCCGTTCAGCATCGCCTCAGCCTTATGCAGGAGCGGCCTGGCGCCGCTCTCGGAGGCGATCGCGATGGCGGCGCGCAGCGCGGCAAGGATGATGGTGCGGTTCTCCTCGCTCGATCGCGGCGTCACCACGGCCTCTCCGAACAGCGCCTCGGCCTCGAGGCCGGAAAAGCCCTGCTGTCGCGCGGTATGGCGCGCCTCGCGCAACATGTTCTGCGCCGCCTGGGCATCGCCGAGCTGGTGGCTCGCCAGCGCCAGATAGATCGATGAGCGCAGCACCGCCGAGGTATAGCCGACCGCGCGCGCCTCTTCGCGCGCCTCGGTCAGCATGCGGCGAGCGCGGTCGAACTGCCCCTGTTCGAGATAGGCGATGCCGAGATGGCAGGCCAGCACCGGCACGAACAGGCGGATGCCGTGCTTCTGCGCCAGCACGAAGCCGTCTTCGAGAACGGCGGCGGCCGCTGCGGCATCGCCCCGGCCAAGCATCAGCCAGCCGCCGCTATAGGCCGCGGCAACGCGGTCATAAGGACGGCCGGTCTCGTCCGCGATCGCAGCGGCTTGTCGCTGGATCTGCTCGGCGGCGTCGAACTCGCCCATCACGGTGTGGGTGATGCTGCCCATCATGCAGCAGATAACGAGCAGCGATTGCGGAGTCGTCCCAATCGGCGCACTGGCTGCCGGACCGGTGAGATTGGCGCAGGCCGTGGCCAGCATCTCCTTGGCATTGCGGTAGCGGCCCGCCAGAAAATAGGCCTGCCCAAGACCGTATTGCGCGAGGTTGCGCCAGCCGGGATTGCCCGAGCGTTCCGCCAGAGCAACGACCTCCTCACCGATCGCAACCGCCTCGACCGGGGCACCATGGAAGTTCTGCGCGCCGGCCCTTACCGTCATGGCGGCAACCCTCCGTCCGACATCGTCGATTGCGTCGGCTCTCCGTTCGGCCTCCTTTCCCAGGTCCAACCATTCGCCGACCTGACCGGACGCAATGAAGGTTGCCCGCGCCTCCATCCGCAGGTCGATGGCGTCGATCTCCCTCGAGGGCGTCGCCGGCGTCTTGTCGAGGGAGTTCATCGCTATCTCGAAATAATTTGCCGCGTCCGCGAAAGCCGAGCGGCCGAGCCATTTGCGTCCTGCGTTTCTGCCGTGGTGGAACGCCTTGGGCCAATTTCTGGCTCGCACCGCGTGATAGCAAAGCGTATCGGGCTCATTGGCAGAGCTTTCGTCGCTCTCCAGCGCCCCAAGAATGCGCGCGTGGATATCGTCGCGGACCCTCTCGATCATCGATTCGTAGGTCACGTGACGAACCATTTCGTGACGAAACTCGAGCGCCTCGTCCAACTCACTGTCGATCCTGACCAGCAATTCGGCGCGATCGAGCGACGCGAGACAATCCTGCAGTATCCGCTCGGGTAGCTCCACGATCTTCCGCAGCATTGCGACGCCAAGCCGCGGTCCGAGTGCCGCCGCGATTTGCAGGACGGAACGCTCCTGCTTCGAAACCCGATCGAGACGCGCTGCGATCACGCCCTGAATACTGCTGGGAATGCCGAGCTCGTCAATCGGGCGCACGAGCGCGAGATCGCCCCACTGGCCGCGCAGCGTGCCGCTATCCTTCAGTCCCCGACAGACCTCCTCGATGAACAGAGGCACATTGGCGGTATGGGAAATGATCCGGGTCTTCAGATCGGAATTCGCCGCGGACGAGCCGAGCATGTCGGCGAGCATGGCCAGCCCGGATTCGTCGTCGAGCGGCCGGATGGCGACAATCTCGGCATGGCAGCGCGTGATCCAGACCGGCATGCCGTTGGGGCGGGAGGTGAGGAGAACGAGAAGACCTGATGCCTGAAGCGAAGCGATGGTGGCCACGACGCCGTCGCTCGCCCGGTCGATCCAGTGCAGATCCTCCAGCAGGAGCAACGTTCGCTGGCGATGGGCCATGCTCGCGATGATGGCACAGCTTGCATCGGAGATCGCGCGTCCCCGCGCGTGAGGCTCCAGTTCGCTCCAGTGCGGATTGGAGATCGGCCGATCGAGCACCGCGTCGAGTGCACATTGCTGGATCTCCGAGAGATCTTCTCTGGGGTCAGCCGGACCTTCGGAGTCCCGCGCGATCCCCTCCAAAGCGGCGAGCAAGAGCCGCTTGAGCGTGCTGAACGGAGCTCCCTGGAGATTTGGGCTGCATTCGGCGTCGATCAACCGCCAGCCGTTTGCCTTTTGCCCCTGGGCAAATTCATGAGCCAGCCGGGATTTGCCAATTCCGGCATCGCCGAGCAGCAGAACCGTCTGCCGACTCGTCCCGGTCCCCTCCGCGGCGCGCGCCAAGAGTGCCCGCTCGGTCGTGCGATCGACGAACCGGGAAACGCTGCGCGCCCGTCGCACCCGCCAGCTCGACAGGTCGCTTGCGCCCACGATGCGATACACCGGCACAGGCTGAGTGAAGCCTCGCAGCAGCTTGCCCCCCAGAAACTCGAAACGGACGTGCCCTTCGGCGAGCGCCTGGCAGGCTTCCGACACGTAGATCTGGTTCGCCTCGGCCGCTGCCTCCAGCCGCGCCGCCAGATGCTGAGCGGGGCCCCCCATCTCGTAGACCTTGGAGAATTCGCTCGCGACCATGTATGCGACAACATTGCCGGAGTGAACGCCGACTCGCACCTGAAGCCCTGCATCGCCAAGACCTGCAACACGCCGGACCAATTCAATTGCCGCATGACATGCCAGGGGAGCATGATTGTCGTCCGCGATCGGAGCGCCGAACACAGCCGCAAGTCCGTCCCCAAGCTCCTTGCTGACGATGCCTCCGAACTGACGCACCGCCCCCCTCATGGCGGCCAAAGCCGGCTCCAGGCGAGAGACCGCCGCCTCCGGGTCCAGTTCGGCAACGAGCTCTGTCGAGTCAATCACGTCGGCCCGGAGAATCGTTACGAACCTGCGCTCGCTGTCCGGCTCCGAGCGCCGCACCGGGGCCCCGCATTTGGAGCACCAGCTATCGCCTGGGTCGATCGTCGACTGACACGCGACGCAATGCATTTCCATGCCTTCAGAGGTCCTCACGCCGGTCTCCGTCGATCGACGCCCGTTGCAAGATTACCTATCAGCAGACTCATGGCAATCTAACTTCCGCGCATGCAAGTATCGCAGCATCACCAAAGCGCGCTGGCTGGACGAAGCACGGTTGTGAATGGTAGCGTTTGCGCGCGCGAATTTGGGGCTGCGCGTTCTAGGGGGCGCCGAGGCTTTCGTTCCGGCCAACGAGCCTTGCCGGGCTACACGTTGCCCTGATTGGTGAGACCACAGCTAAGGACAAGGTAATGGGCGGAAGAACGTATAGCGGCAAATCATTTCGAGACTTGATGAACAGTAATTACTACCCCCTGGCAAACATGAAGAAGAGCGTCGCCAAGCTCAGGGCGTCGGACGACATCGATCTGCCGACCTTGGAATACGGTCAGTATCACCTGATTCTTACGCCGGCCTCGAAATGGCCGGAGGGCAGCGCCAAGTACTGGCACAAGGAGAAGGGGCGGGCCCGCGTCGACCTCAGCACGCAGCCGAACACGGTCCCCCTGTCCAGGGACGAGCCAGGGGTGATTCCCTTGACGCGGTGCGACCTGCTCGATGCCTGCGTCCGGAAGTGCTTCAACTCCGAGCCGCCGATCCCGATGAAGACGAAGATCATCACGCACGAGCCAAGCGATGCCCTCGCTCATCGGCATGAGATCCGGCTGGAGTGGGAGTACAAGAAGGGCTCGGACAAGCCGGCGTTGCTCAACCTGACGATGGTCTGCCCGCACCGACCCGAGAAGGGATGATCGTCACGCTGAATCGCAGCAGCAACATCCGATTTGAACGACGCGGGCTGGCAATTTGCCGGCCCGTGTTTTTGGCTGCCCCCGCTCGCCGATATGTCTCCACACCTAAGGCAGGACTTGCAGCAACCGTACGCTCCGCGCGGACGTCGCCGCACCGACTAGCTCTCGAAGAAGCCGGGATGCTTCTCCACGAAGGTATTCAGTTCGCGCGCGACGCGATCGAGATGGCTGGCCATCTCGGTCCTGGCCCTCTCAGGATTGCGATCTGCTATCCCGCGGTAGATCGCCTCGTGCTCCTTGTAAGTTCCTTCTGGCCGACCCGGCTCGGGCAATAGCGTGCGACGAACGCGTTCAAGATGAGTTCGGATCGTATCGAGCGCTTCGCCGACGCGCGCGAGGCCCAGGCTCTCGGTCATCTGTTGGTGAAATCTGGTATCGAGCGCGTGGAAACCTTCGAGGTCTCCGCTCGCGATCGCAGCCTTTTGATAGGCGAGATTCTGGCCGAGCGCGGCGATCGCATCGTCCAACATGCTGGTCGCGCAGACGCCGACGACCTCGACCTCCAGCGCGCGACGCATCAGCATCCACTGCCTGACGTCCTCAAGATGAATCCTGGCAACGTAGGAGCCGCGCTGCGGCTCGACCACGACCAATCCGTCGAAGGCGAGCCTGTTGATTGCCGTCGTGATCGACAGTTTCGACACGTCAAAGCGCGCGCACCACTCGTTCTTGTCGATCGGCGTTTCGGGCGCGAGCGCGCCGGAGACGATGGCGCGTTTCAGCGCAAGATAGGCCTGATCGACTTTCGAGCCGCCTGCGCTGCGCCCGCGCGCTGGCCTCGCGCCACTGAACCCGCCGACTGAATGCATGCTGTGTTCCCCCGGCCGATCTACACATTTCGGCGCCGCGACGCCAATCGCGCGGCCAAAAGGCTTGACGAGCAGCAGCTGATATAACTAGCATATCAGTTAATAAGCAAACGAACACCTGCGACTCGATGTCTTCAGGGACTGACGGCACGCCGGGAGGCAACCCAATGAAGGCACGCTTCGGCGCGCTCGGGTCGGACGACGAGCGCGGTGCGCAGCGCTCCCCTCGCGTGGTCGAGCTTGGCAGCCGCGCCGGCGTGCTTGATGGCCATGTCGTGCTCAGCGCGGAGCGGGTCTCCAAATCCTTTGCCGGCGTGAACGCGCTTCACGAGGTCGACTTCGATCTGCGCCACGGCGAAGTGCACGCGCTGATGGGCGAGAATGGTGCCGGCAAAAGCACCCTGATGAAAATCCTCGCCGGCGTGCACACGAGCTACGACGGCACCATTCTGGTCGAGGGCCATCCGGCAGCCTTCACCGGCGTGCGCGACGCCGAAGAGGCCGGCGTTGCCATCATCCACCAGGAGCTCAATCTCGTTCCCGAGCTGAGCGTCGCCGACAATATCTTCCTCGGCCGAGAGCCGCTGATCGGCGGAGTCTTGATCGACCGGCGCCGGATGGCGAGGACCGCCGAGCGCTTGCTGGCGCGGCTCGGCGTCGCCATCGCGCCGGAGACCAGGATCGCGGGCCTGCGCGTCGGCGAGCAGCAACTCGTCGAGATCGCCAAGGCGCTGTCGCTCAACGCGCGCATCCTCATCATGGACGAGCCGACCTCGGCGCTGTCCTCGTCGGAATGCGACACGCTGTTCAAGATCGTGCGCCAGCTCGCAAGCGAAGGCGTCGCGATCATCTACACCTCGCACCGCATCGAGGAGGTGCTGGAGCTCGCCAATCGCGTCACCGTGCTGCGCGATGGCAGGCACGTGGTGACGGCACGAATCGATCAACTCTCGCGCGGCGCCATCATCTCGGCGATGGTCGGCCGTGAGATGGCCGCGCACGCGCGCAGCGCGACGGCGCAGGATGGCGCGGTTGTCCTCTCGGTGCAGGACCTGACGCTGGATACGCTCGGTCCGCACGGATGGCGGCGCACATTGCACGGCGTGAGCTTCGAGCTGAAGCGCGGCGAGATCCTTGGCATTGGCGGCCTACTCGGATCCGGACGGACGGAGATTCTGGAGTCGATCTTCGGCGTAGCGCGCGGCTGGCGCGAGGGGCGCATCGCGATCGACGGTGCGGCGGTCGACATCGCCTCTCCTTCCGACGCCTACCATCTCGGCGTCGCACTCGTCAGCGAGGACCGCAAGGAGCGCGGCCTGCATCTGGCCGCCTCGATCTGCGACAACGTCGCGCTGCCCTCGACTGGTGCGCTTTCGCGATTTGGCCTGCGCGCATTCGCGCGCGAACGCGCGCTCGCCACTGAGATGGTCAGACGGCTCTCGGTTCGCTGCACGGGTATCGGCCAGGAAGCCGCCGCGCTGTCCGGCGGCAACCAGCAAAAGGTCGTGATCGGCAAATGGCTGGCAACCGAACCGCGCATCCTGCTGCTCGACGAGCCGACCCGCGGCATCGACATCGGCGCCAAACAGGAGATTTACCGATTGATTTTCGACCTCGCAGCCCAGGGCCTCGGCATCATCGTGGTGACTTCTGAGATGCCCGAGCTGCTGCTGTTGTCCGACCGCATCCTCGTCATGTGCGAGGGCCGGCAGACCGGCATTCTCGCACGCCAGAACGCGTCGCAGGAGACGGTGATGCGCCTCGCCGCACCGGGCATGGCGAGATGGTCGCAGGAAGCCGCATCATGAAAGCCCTGTTCCGCTTGCTCTCGCGCACCAAGCTGTATTGGGGGCTCGTACTGATCTGCCTGATCGGCGCCGTCATCTCGCCGCACACCTCGTCCGGCCACAACATCTTCCTGTCTTACGGCAATTTGACCGACGTGCTGCGCCAAGTTTCGATCACTGGCCTCGTCGCGACTGGAATGACCATGGTCATCCTGCTTGGCGGCATCGATCTTTCGGTCGGCTCGGTGATGGGCTTCTCGACGGTGATCTGCGCGATGTTGCTGACCAAGCCCGGCTGGACCTCGGCATCCGTCCTGGGCGTGCCGGCGGCGATCCTCGTCGGTGGCGCTGCCGTCGCGCTGGCTGCACGCTTCGTGTTCGCCGGCCTCGCGCGCGGCCGCGATGTCAGCGCCGGAAGGCGGCGCGAGATCGCGCTGCCGCGATGGCAGAGCACCACGCTTCCGGGACTGCTCGGCCTTGTCGCCGCTATCGCCATCGGCTGGTGGACGATGAACCAGATGCCGACCAAATTCGGCGTTCTCGGTGTCCTGCTGATCGCGCCCTGCCTCGCGATGGTGCTTGGCGGCCTCAACGGGCTCCTGATCGTCACCGGCCGGCTGCAGCCCTTCATCGCGACGCTCGCGATGATGGTCAGCGCACTTGGCATCGCGCGATTGACGGCCGGGTCCGACAATGCCGTGGTGCCTGTTTACACGGGCACCAATGCGACCGAGGCTTTCGAGCTGCTGCGCTCGATGCTGTGGGGCGTTTTGCCTGTCCCGAGCGTCTTCTTCCTCGCGGCCATCTGCCTGTTCGGCGCGATCCTGCGCTTCACTACCTTCGGCCGCTATGCCTATGCGATCGGCGGCAATGTCGAGGCGGCAAAGCTTTCCGGTATCAAGGTCGCGCAGGTGCAGCTCACGGCCTATTTGTTGTCAGGCCTTCTCGCCGGGATCGCCGGCGTGCTGTTCGTCGCGCAGTACCGGCAAGGCAAGCCCGATGCGGGCACGGGCCTCGAGCTCGACGCGATCGCCGCCGTTGTGATCGGCGGCACCAGCCTGATGGGCGGCCGCGGCGGCCTTGCCGGCACCTTCGTCGGCGTCCTGATCTTCGGTCTGCTCTCCGACATCCTGCAGCTTCAGAACATCGACTCCAACGTCCAGCTCGTGATGAAGGGGCTGATCATCATTTGCACCGTGCTGGTGCAGGAGCAGAATCTCGGCCAGCTCGTCGCGCGATGGCGGTTCCGTCGATCGGGCGAAGCTCATGTCGATCCGAAAACAGCCGAGACCGATCGGCTGCCAAGCGCCGCAAAGGCCCAACTCGCAAGGGAGGATCTCGATGAAGCGTCGTGAGTTTTTGAAGTTGTCGACCACTGCGGCGGGCGCCGCAATGACCATCTATCTGCCGGCAGGCTGGACGCCTGCAAGGGCCGCCGGCAAGTCGAAAGTCGGCTTCAGCCAGTGCACCACGCTGGAGCCGTGGCGGGTGCAATTCAACAAGGACATCCTGACTGAAGCGAAGAATCATCCTGACATCGACCTCATCATTACCGACGGCCAGGACAAGACCGAGAAGCAGGTCGCCGATTGCGACAATCTGATCGTGCAGCAGGTCAACGTGCTCCTGATCTCGCCCAAGGAATCGGCTGGCCTGACCGGTGTGGTCGAAAAGGCGATCGACGCCAAGATTCCCGTCATCGTGCTCGACCGCAACGTCGACACCAAGCGCATCACCCAGTTCATCGGCGGCGACAACGTCGCGATCGGCAGGGCCGCCGGCGAGCACGCGGTGAAGCTGCTCGGCGGTCCCGGCAAGGCGGCCGGCAACGTCGTCGAGATCTGGGGCGGCATGGGCACCCAACCCGCGCATGACCGGCACGACGGCTTCCATGCCTTCACGGACAAGGAAAAGGGCATCAAGTACCTGCTCAACAACCAGTCGGGCGACTGGAAGCAGGACAAGGCCTACGACATCATGACGACGGCGCTGCGTAACAACGAGAAGATCGACATGGTCTACGGCCATAACGACCCAATGGCCTACGGCGCTTATCTCGCCGCCAAGGACGCCGGCCGCGACAAGGATATCAAGTTCATCATCGGCATCGACGGACTGCCTGATGAGGGCGTCACCTGGGTCTCCAAGGGCCAGCTCACCGCGACGTTCCTCTACGCAACGCCCGGTGCGGAAGGATTGAGACAGGCGGCAAAGCTGCTCAAGGGCGAGAAGCTCGAGCCTGTCATCACCTTGCCGACGATGCTGATTACCAAGGAGAACGCGCCGGATATCCTGAAGAAGAACGGGCTGCTCTGATTTAGCCACACTGAAATGCGTTCTTTGGAGAGCCGGGTGCGTGATCGCGCATCCGGCTCTCCATTCGTCGTGCGGCTGTCTTGCCGCGCCTGATCGACACCCGGCGGTGTCGACAACTTTCGTCGAGGTTCGACATGAGCGCTTCCATCTTCGCAAGACATGATGGTGTCTGGCTGAATGAGCCGAAGCGGTGGACCGCGCAGGACGACAGCCTCGAGATCGTCACCGACAAGGCCACCGATTTCTGGCAGAAAACTCACTATGGGTTCTGCCGCGACAGTGGCCACTTCCTGGGTTTTCGGACCACGGAGGCGTTCACGGCCGAGTTGCGCGTCCAGTGCGAGTTTCAAGAGCTCTACGATCAAGCCGGCATCATGGTGCGGGTCGACGCGGAGCATTGGATCAAAGCCGGGATCGAGTTCTCGGACGGGCGCGCCATGCTGTCGAGCGTCTTGACCAATGGTCAGTCGGATTGGGCAACAGCCCCCTATGCGCACGACGCCAGTGATTTCCGGATGCGCGTCACGGTCACCGAGGGCGTTATTCGATTGCAGTCGTCGGCTGACGGCCAGATCTGGCCACTCGTCCGATTGGCGCCTTTCCCCAAAGCGCAATCCTATCTCGTCGGGCCGATGGCCTGCACACCCGAACGGGCGGGATTGCCGGTGAAGTTCACGGAGTTTTCGCTCAAGCCGCCACTTGGCAAGGATCTGCATGATCTGAGCTAGAGCGGAGCCCGAGCCGCTAACTCTCGAGAATCGCCACCGCGCGCGTCCAGCCTGCCGAAGCGCGCTCGATCTTCACGGGAAAGCATGAGACCTTGAAGCCGGTCGGCGGCAGCTGCTCGAGATTGTGCAGCTTCTCGAGATGGCAGTAGCCGATATGGCGGCCGGCCTTGTGGCCTTCCCAGATCAGGCCGGCGTCCTTGGTCTCCGCGTATTTCTTCGCGGTGTAGACGAACGGCGCGTCCCAGCTCCAGCCGTCGGTGCCGGTCAGGCGCACGCCGCGCTCGAGCAGGTACATGGTCGCTTCATAGCCCATGCCGCAGCCCGAGGTGACGTAGTCCTGCCGGCCATATTTGGCGCCGGCGCTGGTATTGACCACGACGATCTCGAGCGGCTTCAGCTCATGGCCGATGCGCTTGAGCTCGGTCTCGACATCCTTGGCTGAAGCGACATAGCCGTCGGGCAAATGCCGGAAGTCGAGCTTCACGCCTGGCTGGAAGCACCATTCCAGCGGCACCTCGTCGATGGTCCAGGACCGCTCGCCGCGATTCATGGTCGGGTGAAAATGCCAAGGTGCGTCGAGATGCGTGCCGTTGTGGGTCGAGAGGCTGACCTGCTCCACCGCCCAGCCCTGTCCGTCCGGCAGATCCTCGGCCTTCAGTCCGTCGAAGAACTGCAGCATGCGCGGCAGGCCCTGCTGGTGATTGATATATTGGATCGTCGGATGATTGCCGGGCGGGTCGGCGGGCACATCGTTTTGCAGCGGGACGGAGATGTCGATCAGCCTGGTCGTCATGGCGCTTCCTCGTTGATTGTTTTTTCGTTGGCGGCCGTCAGGCGTCGCTTCATGCGTCTTGCCGCTCGACGCGGTTCTTCAGAATGCCGATCTTCTCGACCTCGAGCTCGATCGTATCGCCATGCTCGAGAAACCATCCGAGCTCGAGACCGCAGCCATTGCCGACCGTGCCGGAGCCGATGAATTCGCCGGGCATCAGCGTCTCGTCCTGGCTGACGTGGGCGATGATCTCCTCGAAGGAAAACAGCATGCCCTCGGAGACGCCCTTGGAGCGGGTCTCGCCGTTGACGCGCGCTTCCATCTTCAACCGATAGGGATCGCCGATCTCGTCCGGCGTCACGATCCAGGGGCCCATCACGTTGCCGCCGTCAAAACTCTTGCCTTTGGCCGGGCCAAGCCGTCCCTCCATCTCGATGCGCTGGGCATCGCGCGCGGAGAAATCGTTGAAGATGGTATAGCCGAAAATGTGATCCCCAGCCTTCGCAGGCGTGATGTTCGCGCCCCTGTTTTTGGTGACGATCCCGAACTCGAGCTCGTAGTCCATCACCTTGCTGTAGCGCGGCCATTTCACCGTGGTGTTGGTGCCGCGGACGCTGAAGCGGTTGGTGATGTAGAAGATCGGCTGCTTGCGATAGACCTCGGGCAGCTCACCGAGCGGCTCGGCGTCGATGCGCGCCAATTCCGCGTTGTCGCCCTTGGCCCGCGCGGCGAGCTTCCGCTGCCCGCGCGGCGCCTGCAGGATGTGCAGCGGAAACGACATGCCGTCGCGCATCTGCCTGGGCTCCGGCACCGGCGCGAGGATGTCGACGGCGCTGACCGCCGCCGACAGCGTCGCGTCCTGGCCGTGCTTGTCGAGCAGTGCGCGGGCCCGATCGAGCGCGCGGGGTCCGGCGTCGATCAGCGCCAGCATGGAGCCGAAGGCCGGATCGGCCTCGCCGTCCCGCGCGGCGGCGGCGGCGAGATCAAAGACCTGGCTGTCATTGGCATAAACGGCTCCGATCTTCTCCCGACCGGCGGATTTGAATGTTGCGAGCTTCACCTTGGGCACCCCTTGCTCTTATTTCGAATATATGATCATGTAAAATATCGATAAACAAGACTGAAAAATACAAATCGGGGAGAGCGCGGTGAAGCGAACGCAATTGACGGCGATGCTGGCGGGGCTCGCGTTCGGGGCGTCTGTTGCCTTGATGGGCCCAGCGCTGGCGGAGTCCAAGATCCAGATCGGCTGTACCGCGACCTCCGACTGCGCCTCGGCCATGGTCGCGGTCGACGAAGGCATTTTCAGGAAGCACGGGCTGGACGTCGAGATGACGCCGATCGCAATCAACTCCAACATCCCCGCGGCGATCCTGTCGAACTCGATTCAGGTCGGCGGCCCAACCTCGACCGTCTTTCTCCAAGCCGTCGACGGTGGCCTCGACCTCGTCGCGATCGCCGGCGCCTCGGTGATGAACCCGACCTCGAACACCGCGATCGCCGCCTTCGTCCGCAACGGCATCACCATCAAGGACCCCAAGGATTTCGTCGGCAAGAAGGTCGGCGCGCCCGGCCTGAACGCCTTTCTGCACGTGCTGTTCGTGAAATGGCTGGTTGAGAAAGGCGTCGATCCCCGAAGCGTCAATTTCGTCGAGGTCACCTTCCCGACCATGGCGGACATCATCAAATCAGGCGGCGTCGACGCCGTGCTCACCGCCGAGCCGTTCGTCACGCGCATGACCAATGCAGGGCTCGGTTCGGTCGGCGCGCGGTACGGCGCCGAGCTCGGTCGCACCGATCCGATCATCTTCTACGCCGCATCGCGCGACTGGGCGGAGAAGAATGCGGCGACGGTGAAGAAATTCCGCGAAGCCATCGCGGAGGCCGCCGTGATCGTCAACAGCGATCGCGAGAAGGCCTCCGCCTCGATCGCCAAGTTCACCAAGCAGCCGCTCGAGCTCGTCAAGGCGACGCCGCCGAACCAGTCCGAGCCGAACCTCAGGGCAGAAAACCTCTCCTGGTGGATCGACGTGATGTCGTCGCAGAAGATGCTGCAATCGAAGCTCGACACCGCGAAACTGGTGCTGAACTAGAGGATATCGGCGATGCCCGCTTCCGAGCGCACTCTCGAACGGCTGCCGGCCGAGGCCGGCACTTTGAGCGAGCGCGCCGCAAATCTCATCGAGCAGGACATCCTGGCCGGACGTCTCGCACCGGGATCGCGGCTCGGAATTGTCGACCTCGTGCAGCGCTACGACATCGGCGCCACTCCCTTGCGCGAAGGCCTGTCGCGGCTGATGTCGCGCGGTCTGATCGTCGGCATCGGCCAGCGCGGCTTTCGCGTCGCCGAGGTCAGCCGCGAGGATCTCGCCGACATCACCTGCATGCGGACGGCGGTCGAGATCGAGGCCGTCAGGCTCGCGATCCGGCACGGCGACCTCGCCTGGGAGGCTGGCATCGTCAGCGCGCTGCATCAGATGCGCCGGCATATCGAGCGCACCGGCAATGAATTCCGCGAAGGCGCGGCCGAGTTCGACCGGCTGCACAAGGGCTTTCACACCGCACTGCTCGCCGCCTGCGGCTCGCGGCGCATGCTGGCGGCCCATTCCGATCTCTACGACCAGGCCTATCGCTACCGCCGCGTGATGATGGGCGCAATCGACAGCGGTGAGGGCTTCATCAGGAGTCACCAGATGCTCGCCGACCACGTGCTGGCCCGCGACGTGACTGCCGCGCAAAAAATGCTGGCGGCACATCTGCACTCGACCATCGATTTCGTCTATCCGCCTGAAAGCGGGGAGCAACCATGAGCGTCGTTGCCAGGCTCGATGAGGCGCGCGCTGCGCGGCGGCAGAAGACGCTGATCGCGTTCAACGCCGCGACGCTGCGGCTCGGCGGCAAGACCATCATCGAGAACCTCGATCTTCAGGTGCGGCCGGGCGAATTCCTCTGCATCGTCGGCGCCTCCGGCTGTGGCAAGACCACCGCGCTGCGGCTCGCCGCGGGCCTCTATCGCCCAACCAGCGGCTCCGTCACCTTCGACGGCGAGCCGGTCACCGCGCCGCGGCGCGAGGTCGCGATCGTGTTCCAGGATTACGGCAAGGCGCTGCTGCCGTGGCGAACCGCGGCCGGCAACATCTCGCTGGCGCTGGAAGCCGCGCGCGTGCCGGCGCGCGAGCGCGGTGCGCGCATCGAGGCGCTGCTGCGCAAGGTCGGCTTGCCCGGCCATGCCGGCAAATATCCGACCGAAATGTCGGGCGGCATGCAGCAGCGCCTGCAGATCGCGCGCTGCCTTGCGCAGGAGCCGTCGACCTTGCTGATGGACGAGCCGTTCGGCGCGCTGGACGCGATGACGCGACAGGGCTTGCAGGACGAGGTCTTGTCGCTGACGCAAGCGAGCCAGACGACCGTGGTCTTCGTGACCCACGATCTCGACGAAGCCATCTATCTCGGCGACCGCGTCATCGGCCTCTTGCCGCATCCCGGCCGGATCGGCATCGAGCTCGACATCGATCTGCCGCGCCCGCGCGACCAGCTCGCCACCCGCGAGCATCCGGAATTCCTGCGGCTGCGCCGGCAATTGTTCGACTTCATCAAGGCGACCGAACATTGAGCCTCAGTCGCACGAGGCCCTTGCTGCTGCCGCTGGCGCTGATGCTCGCGTTCGAGCTCTGGGCGCGCCTCACCCATCTGCAGAGCGACAGCCTGGCCCCGCCGAGCGCGATCCTCGTGGCCCTGGCCACGGCTCTTGCCGATCTCTCGATCCCGATCGCGACCCGCGACACGCTGTTCGCCGCCTTTGCAGGATTGGCGGTCGGCAGTGCAATAGGCCTTTCACTCGGCATTGCCTTCGGCATCTCGCGCCCGCTCGACCGGCTGATGGAGGTGACGGTCGAGGCGATCCGTCCGATCCCCTCGATCGCGCTGCTGCCGATTGCGCTGATCGCCCTCGGCTTCGGCTACCGGATGGAGATCGTGATCGTGGCGTTCGCCTGCGTCTGGCCGATGCTGATCATGACGCGCAGCGCGGTGCGCAGCATCGAGCCGCGCTTGATGGAGGTGTCGCGCGCCTTGAGGCTGAGCGCGCCGCAACGGATCGCGAAGGTCGTGATCCCGGCCGCGCTGCCGCGGATTTTCGTCGCCTTCCGCCTGTCGGCCGGCATCGCCCTGATCGTCGCCGTCACGGTCGAGATCGCGATCAATCCGATCGGGCTCGGCGCCGGCATCATGCTGGCGCAACAGGCGCTGCGCGCCGACCTGATGCTCGCCTATCTCGTGTGGATCGGCGCGATCGGCTACGCGCTGAACGTCCTGATGATTGCGGCCCAGCGGCGCCTGTTCGGCCGCGCCGCGCTCGCCGGAGACAATCCATGAACCGCGCTGCGATCCTCTGGCGTGTCGCCAGCATCCTGGTCGCAGGCAGCTTCGTCGCGGCGTGGCAGCTGATCGCCGACCTGCGCCTGGTCTCGCCGGTGTTCCTGCCCGGCCCTGACAGGGCCTGGGCCGCGCTGGTGCGCGGCTTTTCGAGCGGCGATCTCGCGGGCAAGCTCATCGGTACGCTCGAGCACATGGCCTATGGCTGGCTCGCCGCCTCGATCGCCGGCATTGCGCTCGGCGCACTGATCGGATCCTCGAAGGTGATGCGGGCCTATGTCGCGCCCTCGCTGGAATTCCTGCGGCCGCTGCCGGTGTCGGCGATTATCCCGGTCGCGATCGCGATGCTTGGGCTGACGCAAGGCATGGCGCTGTTCGTGATCGCCTTCGGCGCGATCTGGCCGATCATGCTCGCAACCATTCACGGCTTTGCCGCGGTCGAGCCGCGGCTCTATGAGGTCGCCCGCTCGCTGCAGATGTCGCGCGCCGCAATCATCGGCAAGATCGCCTTGCCCTCGGCATTGCCGGACATCCTCGCGGGCATGCGGCTCAGCCTGACGGTCGCGCTGATCCTCTCGGTGGTCTGCGAGATCTTGGCCGGCCTCGACGGCCTCGGTCAGTGGGTCCTGCTCTCGGCGCGCGCGTTCCGATCCGCCGACCTTTTTGCCGGCGTCATTCTGCTCGGTGCCACCGGATATGTGACGTCGATTGCGGTGTCGCTGGTCGAGCAGCGACTGCTCGCCTGGCAGACCGCGGCGAGGTAGTTGCGGCGATCTTGGAACAAAGGCATCGCACCGACATTGCCGGATGCGAATGCCCCGATCGTGGCCGCCGCCATGCACGTGGGATCACGGGATCAGAGGCACCTTTGCCGGCCCAACGCACGATCAACGTCTCAAGGATGCGCGCGTTGCTCGCGGCATGGATGATCGTCTTGGTGTGCCTTGGAGCGATCCCCCGCACTACCCAGGCTGCCGTCACGGCCAGCCAGCTTGACCAAGCGACGCTCACGCTACGGCTGAATGCACTGTTGCCACTGCAAGTTCGCATGCGTGATCCGAGCGGCAACGCAGCGCCGCTGCGAGACTGGCTTGGAGGCGTCCCGACGGTCTGGATCCTGGCCGACTACACCTGCCAAACGCTTTGCGGACCGGCGATATCGATCGTGTCGAACGCGCTCGCCGACACCGGCCTGAGCGCCGGCAGGGACTTTCGCCTCATCATTGTCGGTTTCGACCCGAAGGATACGGCTGCTCAGGCGCAGGCGATGAAGGATGCGCAGCTGAGCACAAGGAACGGCCTGCCCGAACACAGCGTTTTCTTGCGCACCGCAGCTACAGGCGTTGCCTCGCTGATCGATGCGTTCGGCGTGAAGACCGTTTACGATCGCGAGCACGACCAATTCGCCCATCCCGCGGCCACCTTCGTGGTGACGCCCGACGGTCGGATTTCGCGCGCGCTCTCGGCGCTGGCGGTGGATGCGACGAGTCTGCGTCTGGCCCTGGTCGAAGCAGGTCAGGGGCATGTCGGGCGCTTGACCGATCAGATCCATCTGCTTTGTTACGGCTTCGATCCCGCCAGCGGCACCTACACGCTGGCGGCGCGACGGCTCCTGCTCGCGGCCACCTCCATCAGCGTCATTGTCCTTGCCCTGCTGATCGGGTTTCTCTTTCGACGCGAGCTTGCGGCCAGATAGCCGCGACGATCGCTCTCTCCGCCGCTCCCCGCTCGAGGACCGCCTCGAACGCAAGCCACAGCACCAAGCCCTGAAAGAGCGCCGCGGCGAGCAGCATTACAACTGTCCGCGCAAGCGACAGCCCGTGGGCAGGCGGAAGAATGAGGATCGCAGATTCGAGCCAACGCATCGCCAGCGTCAGCCCGCACAGGGCCAACAACCAGCGCGGATGCGATCGCACCCGGGCGCTCAGCATTGCGCAGAATGGAAACACGAATTGTCCGAACGAGAGTGCCGCCAGGACGAACTGCCAGCCATTCTCCGATCGCACCAAATACCAAGCGACTTCCTTGGGAATGTTTCCCGACCAGATGACGATGTACTGCATCGCATGGAGGTAGCACCACAGCAACAGCACCGAGAGCAGCAGGCCGCTGTAGCCGCGGCTCGGGCCAATCCGTCGTGGCGACAGCAGGCCGGCAGCGATAACGAAGGCTGTTGCGTTGGTCAGCACGAAGCTGAGATAGATCAGACCATAGATCGACGAATGAAATTCGGGCTCCAGCGATTCCACCCAGTCGATCCCGGCGAGCGACACGGTCAAGGTCCACGCGATCGATCCTACCGACGCCGCGCGCACCATGGCCTCATCATTGCGCCAGGCTCGCCGGAGCCACGCCGCGAGCGCGATCCAGATCCCGAAGTAGAGCACCGCCCGCGACACGAAGAACCATGGCGCGAACCAGCCCGCCTTGAACGGCGGCAGTGTCGCCGGACCGGCGATGGCGGGATAGATGTCCCTCATAAAGAGAAGAATGGGAATGAAGGTCAGCGCGACAACGGGCAGTATCCCGGTGGTCGCGACGAAGATGGGATGCAATTGCTCGGTCCAGCGGCGCCGCACCAGATAGCTGGTCATGAAGAGGACAAGCGCTCCGATCGGGATGGCACCCCAAGCGATCCAGGCGACGAGATAGGCCGCGGCGGTCGACCGTGCGTCGACGACAAATCCGGCGATCAGCGTCAAGCCCGAGATCACCGCCATCCCGCTCCTTGCGCCGGCACCAACTCTCATGGCGCGCTCTCGAGTCTGGCCCGCTGATCCGCCGGCACGTCGTCGAGCGAGGCGTGTCGGCTGAGCTGGATCGCGCGGATATAGGCGACGATCGCCCAGCGATCCCTTGGCGGGACGCGGGCCGCATAGGAATACATCGCACCATGGCCGTTGGTGATCACATCGAAGAAGTATTGATCATCAGCGGCGCGCAGCCGGTCGTCGTGATAGCTGGTCGGCCTCGGCATGCCGCGCTGGACGATGATCCCGGTGCCGTCGCCGCCGGCGCCGTGACACGGCGAGCAAAAAATGCCGAAGCGTTCCCGCCCCCGTGCAAGCAGCGCGGCTGAGAGCGCTGGCTTGGCGACAACGGCCTTCTCCCGTTCGAGATCATCGCGGGCGATCGTGTTTGCCGGAGGCTGGCGCAGCACGCTGCCACGAAACAGCGGTGCGCGCGAATATTCGCTGTAGCGCGGCTGCACGTCCATGTTCTGGTCGCAGGCCGCCAGCAGAGCTGCAAGCAGAACGATGAGCGGCAGCCTGTTCATCCCGGCACAAGCTCCACCGACAGCGCCCCGATGCCGACGAGGAACGCCAAGGTCTCGCCCGCCTCGAACTTGGCATCGTCCGCGCTCACGCAAAGGAAAAACCGGTCCTTGCTGGCGCGGTGAAATCGATCGGTGTCGAACACGGGATAATTAAGCCGCGGCAGCCCGTTCTGCCACAGCATCCCGACCAGCATGGCGAGCGCGGAGAACAGGATGGTGAGTTCGAAGGTCACGACCGCGAAGGCCGAGATCGCATAGATCGGCCGGCCGCCGACATTCAGCGGGTAGTCGTAATTCACGTAAAACTGCATGATCAGCGCGATTCCCGCGCCGGCGACGGCCCCCGCAAGACCGACGAAAGCAATGGTTGGGCGCGGAAGCCGCAAAATGCGATCGAGACCATCGACCGGAAACGGCGTGAAGGCATCGAGATTGCGGTAGCCGGCTTCCCTCACCTTCCGCGTGGCCGCCAACAGATCTTCCGGGCTCTTGAACTCTGCCAATGCACCGTAGAGTCCTTCAGGCATGCTGCTTCTCCTCTTTCTCTTCGTGGAGAAGCTCCTTGCTCTCAAAGATCGAGATCATGGGGACAAGCCTGATCGCGATAAGGAACGGCACCAGGAACAACCCGATCGTGCCAAAATAGGTCGACCAGTCCCAGAAGCTCGGCGTGAAGTGGCTCCAGGACGAGACCAGGAAATCGCGGTAGAGGCTCGTGACCAGGATCATGTAGCGCTCGAGCCACATTCCGATCACGACAGATACGGAGACCAGCAGCAGCATCCATCCGCTTCGCCGCACGACGCGCCACCACAGCGCCTGGAGGGGAATGAAGTTGAAAAGGACCGCGCCCCAATAGGTCCAGGCGTAGGCGCCGGCCAAGCGGTCGACCAGTGTCTGAATCTCGTGCGTTTCGCCCGAATAGAGAGCGTCGAACACTTCGAACACGTAGCCATAGCCTGTCATCAGGCCGGTCGCGAGCAGGACTTTTCCGAGCATGTCCAGGTGATCGTTGGTCACGAGGTTCTCGAGCCCGAACCACGAGCGCAGCGCCACCGCGATGATGGAGACGACGGCAAAGCCGGAGAACGCGGCCCCCAGCACGAAGTACGGCGGAAAGATCGTCGAGTGCCAGCCTGGGATCTGTCCCGCCGCAAACAGCAGCGACACCTCGCTGTGGACCGATACGACCAGCGGCACCGCAAGGCCTGCGGTGAGGCGGTACGCCTGCGACCAGCGTAGCCAATGCCTGGCTGAGCCGCGCCACCCGAGTGCCGTGACACCGAAGAAGATCTGCCAGCCGCGACGTGTCGCCCGGTCGCGCGCGGCGGCAAGATCGGGGATCAAGCCGGTGTACCAGAAGGCCAGCGAGACTGTCAGATAGGTCAATACCGCCCAGATGTCCCATTCGAGGGGGCTGCGGAATTGCGGCCAGACGCCCATCGTGGCCGGATAGGGAAACATCCAGTAGACGTACCAAGGCCGGCCGAGATGTAGGATCGGATAGATTCCGGCACAGACCACGGCGAACAGCGTCATCGTCTCGGCGAATCGATTAAGGGAGTTACGCCACTCGCTTCCGGTCAAAAGCAGGAGCGCCGAGATCAATGTGCCTGCATGACCGATGCCGAGCCACCAGACATAGTTGTGGATCGCAAACGCCCAGTTCACGGGGATGTTGATGCCCCAGATGCCAACACCGCGGGTGAAGAGCTCGACCACCGAGACCATCAACAGCAGAAGCAGCGCGCTCGCGAACATCATCGCGATCAGCCAGCGACGCTCCACCGGGAAATGCAGGGGAATATCGGTGAGCTGGTCGGCGATGCGGCCCATGCTCTGGCGCGTCGGCAGGATGTCGGATCGATCACTCATCCCTGCCTCGATTCCGCATCATCATCGTCGCGCCACCGCGCTAGATAGGTGGTGCGCGGCCGCGTTCCCAGCTCCTCAAGCAGCACGTAGTGCCGGCTGCTCCGCTTCAGCCGCGAAACCTCGGAGTTCGGATCGTTGATGTCGCCGAATACGATCGCCTTGGTTGGACAGGCCTGCTGGCAAGCGGTGATCACCTCGCCATCACGCAAGGGACGGTTCTCCTTGTCCGCAGCGACGTGGGCCGCCTCGATGCGCTGCGTGCAATAAGTGCATTTCTCCATGACTCCGCGCGAGCGCACGGTCACGTCAGGATTGTGGGCGGCATGCTCCGATGAATCGCCCGGGGCGCGATAGTCGAAAAAGTTAAAGCGCCGCACCTTGTAGGGACAGTAGCTGGAACAGGTGCGCGTCCCGATGCAACGGTTATAGACCATCTGGTTCACGCCCTCCGGACTGTGCGTCGTGGCGTGAACCGGACAGCCCATTTCGCAGGGCGCGTCCTCACAATGCATGCAGGGTACCGGCTCGAAGAAGCTGCGCGGTTCGGCGATGTCCCCGGTGTAGTAGCGCGCGATCCGCAACCAGTGCATCTCGCGGCCGACCCTGACCTGATCCGCCCCGACCACAGGTACGTTATTCTCGGCCGTGCACGCCGCCACGCAGGCATTGCAGCCGATGCAGCTATCGAGATCGATCACCATGCCCCAGGCGTTCTTCGACGAGGGCCAAGGGGCATAGAGGCTTGCCTGATCAGATGGTGCGCGTTCTGCCTGACCTGGGCTGACTTCGCGGGCCAGATCAAATCCCTCGAGGCGGTGATGCAACTGGGTCACCGCCAGATCTTCGCTGGTATCGAGCTTGCGCAGGCTTCCGCGCGCCAGCCATGGATCCGCGGTGGCTTGCACGTGATAGGCATTATAACCCAGATCATTACCGACCCGCCCGGCCCGGGTCCTTCCATAGCCAAGAAAGAGCGCGACCGTATTGTCGGCCTGACCCGGCATGATCCAGACTGGTCCACTCACGCGACGCTCACCGATCTTCACTTCGACATGATCGCCATTGCTGGCAGCGAGACGCTTTGCCAGCGCCGGGCTTACGGCAACGACATTGCTCCAGGTGACGGTCGTCAGCGTCTTGGGAAGCTCCTGGAGCCAGCCGATATTGGCGAACTGGCCGTCCCAGACGGTTGGGTCCGGCCGAAACACAATGTCGAGATCTCCAGTCGTGCCTGGCGGCGCGATGAAGTTGCTCGCGGGCGAGGCCGTGATGGACGGCTCGGCTCCTTCGACAAAGCCGTCATGCAACGCTTGCTTCCACCGCGTATCGAATGCATCGCCAAAGCTCGCCCGCCAGGTTTCGCGGACGGCAGCATCTGCGGCCGGATCAACCTCTCCCAGTAACATCGCGGCGATCTGGTGCGCCGTCCGAACATCGTAGAACGGCGAAATCACCGGCTGAAGGATGGTTGCGGTGCCATCGACGGCGCGCGCATCGCTCCAGCTTTCCAGTGCATGCGCGAGAGGAAGCTGCCATTCGCAGAGAGCGCCGGTCTCGTCCCGCTGTAGGCCAAGATGAATCGAGGAGCGGACGCGCGTAATGGCTTCGCCGACGCCGAGGTCGCCCGGGGCGCCGTAGGCAGGGTTGCCGTCGAAGATGACAAGCGAATTTACCCGCCCGCTGTCGATATCGGATACCAGTTCGGCCAACGTCCCCGCATTTGCTGGTCCCGAGATCGGCGCCGTCAGCTTGAGCGTCTGGCCGGCATTCCCGATTTGTTGATTGATCCTCGCGACCCAGAGACCGGCGGCGGCACCTCCACTCAAACCTGAGACAATCAGCGAGCGTCCCGGCCGTTCCTTGCAGGCGGCCGCGGCACGCGCAATCCAGCGGCCCTCGGCGTCGGTCAATTCCGGCCGGGATGCCCCGGCGACGCCGACAGATTCGGCAAGCGCTTCAGCCAGCGCCGGCATGCGACGTGCGTCGGCGATCAGTCGGTGGACCGCCAATGCGCCAGTTGCGGATGGCACGCTTTCCGCCATGAACAATCGATTGCCTGGCCGGTCGCTGTACCGCCGGCGCGATTGCGACCAACCCAGCGCATTGCGGACCTGGTCAGGTCCAGGCCCCAGAAAATCGTCGTCGAGACTGACAACCACATCGCAGTTTGCGAGCACATAGTGCTGATCGAGGGGCTGTCCATAGGACGCGGCCGTGATTTGTCGTCTTGCATCAAGACCTGCGGTCGAATGCAGATGAACGCGCGCCTTCGAAAACTGCTTCAGAAAAGCAGCGATCTGTCGCAAGAGCGTCGGCGACGTCGTGGGTCCGAGCAGCAACCGCACGCCCTCGCCCTGATCGGCGAGCCAGTTCTCGCGCATCAGGCCGATGGCCGATTCGACGTCCGCCCAGCTCACGGGCTCGCCACGGCGCATCGGCGCGGCCGCCCTGTCGGGATCATAGAGTTGCAGCACCGCGCTCTGGATGAAAATGTCGCTGCGGCCTAATGTTGTCGGATGTCCCGGATTGCCGTCGAGCTTGGTTGGCCGCCCGGCATGAGTCGTGGCGATCACGGGTTGCGCGTAGCCATCGAGCGAGACGGCGGTCGCATAGTAGCGCGGCAAGCCGATCGTCTCGCTCGCCGGCTGGTCGACATAGGGTAACGCGGCAACGAACGAGCTCTTCTCGCAGCCGGTCAGCCCCGCCAGCGCAAAGGATGCGCCCATCAGCTTCAGGAATTCGCGGCGAGCAGTCTTCGAGAACTCCTGGACCGCCGGATATTCCGCCTCGATGAAGGCCTGAAACCCGGGATCATCGGAGAGCTCCTCGACGCCTGCCCAGACGCGCGGCCGGTCCATCGATTGATGGTCGATGCGGCGCCTCATCGGTGACACACGTAGCAATGGGTGAGCTCACCGAAGCGAATGCCCTCATGGGCGGCGATCTCTTCGCCTTCCTTGCGCGCATCCGATGTCGGCTTCCAGGCCATGTCGGTGATGTAGTCCGGCGGTCGCAGATGCGGGGCCGGACCGCGATGACAATCGATGCAAAACTCCATTGTGAACGCCTTCGCTCGATACGTCAGCGCCATCTGGTCGATACGGCCGTGGCACGTTTCGCAGCCGACGCCTTTGGCTATATGGATGTCGTGACGGAAGAACACGTAGTCGGGAAGCTTTGCCACGCGTGTCCACTGAATCGGCGTGTTGTTCGCGAGGCTTTGCCGCACCGGCTCCAGCATCTTCGCATTGGTCCAGATCTCCGAGTGGCACGTCATGCAGGTCTCGGTAGGCGGCAGGCCGGCCGAGGGGCCAACTTCGACATTGCTGTGGCAATAGCGACAGTCGATGCCTAGTTCCCCCGCATGATGCCGATGGCTGAACGGCACAGGTTGGCGCGGCCGAACGTCGGTGTCTGTCATATATGCCGAGCGCGCAAAGCCAACGACCGCGACAGTGCCGCCGCCGGCCAGTGACAGGCCGCCGATCAGAAACAGGCGCAACCAAGTGTCCGCCACAGGGGAGAATAACTGGACCATTCTCGCTGCGCCCCGATGGCGAGCTATCGGGGCGACAATCTTGACGTCGCGCATTGGTTCCTAAACAGGAACACAATTCCAGATGCAGCATTGTCCTGCCGCGAGCGAGGACAACGAACATGGCGGGCAGCAAGCGCTTCGATTACGAGCGGTCGGACGTCGGATTTCGCCTTGTCGGCTGGCTTGCGGGGAGCCTTGCGACTTTCGTCGCAGTCACGCCGCTCGTGCTGCCGCTCGTTTTTCCGCAATCGATGAAACGCATCACGCCCGCGAGCCGTCCCGCGTTGAGCTCAAATGCGCCACCGCTCGAAGTCGCCCCTCGGGACACGCTGCAGAAATCACGACAGGGCGACCAGCAGATCGAGCGCGGTTACGGCTGGGCCGATCGCAATCGTGGCGAAGTCCGCATTCCGATCGACCGCGCGGTCGAGATTCTCCTGCGCAAGGGGCTGCCCGGGTGGCCGACGCCATGAGCTCGCGTCTGACGAGGCTGCCATAAATGTGGCGCCAGTGGATTCCGCTGTGGCAACCCGGGCTCTCGCCGCACAGCGGCGATGTCGACCTGCTGTTCGCCGGTCTTTTGATTGCAAGCGCGCTGGTGCTCGGACTGCTGTTCTTCCTGCTCACGCTGTTTTGCGTGCGCTACCGCGCCGGCAACCAGACCAATCGCGATGACCACGTCGCCAAAGGCTGGCATTGGGAGGTCGGGTGGACCACCGCCTCGTTCGTCTGTTTTCTCGGGCTCTTCGTCTGGGGGGCCAGCGTGTATTTCCAGATCTATCAGACAACGTCGGACGAGCATGATGTGTTCGTCGTCGCGAAGCAGTGGATGTGGAAGACCCAGCACCCCGGCGGTCAGTCGGAGATCAATGCCCTGCACATTCCGGTCAAACGTCCCGTCAGGCTCGTGATGGCGTCCCAGGACGTCATTCACAGCTTCTTCGTTCCCGCCCTTCGGCTCAAGCATGACGTGGTTCCGGGCCGCTACCAGGACCTCGAGATCGAGGTGGACAAGCCGGGACACTATCACCTGTTCTGCGCGGAATATTGCGGCACGGACCACTCCGGCATGATCGGCGAGATCGTGGCAATGGAATCGGCCGATTTTTCCAAGTGGCTAACTCAGCAGGCCCCATCAAGTCCGCTTGCGGATGAAGGCGGTATGCTGTTTCGCGAGCTCGGGTGCAGCGGTTGCCACGGCAATGGCAGCAAGGTCCGTGCACCGCCGCTCGAAGGCGTATACGGCAAGCCGGTGCCGCTGTCCGACGGCACCAGCGTGATCGCGGACGACAAGTACATTCGGGATTCCATCCTGCTGCCGCGTAGCCAGATCGTCGCGAGCTACGAGCCGCTGATGCCCTCATTCGAGGGCAAGGTCAGCGAGGACCAGCTCTTGCGGCTCGTGATTTACATCAAATCGCTTGCAGGACATTCACCATGAGCGAGATGAACTATCTCACCGCCGACTACACGCTGAAGTCATGGTTCCTGACGACAGACCATAAGCGGATCGCGATCCTGTATTTCGCAAGCCTGATCTTCTTTTTCTTCATCGGCGGCGCGGCCGCTACCGCGATCCGGATCGAGCTCGCCACGCCGCAGGCCGACCTGGTCAGCTCGGACATCTACAACCGCCTGTTCACCATGCACGGCATCATCATGGTGTGGTTCTTTTTGATCCCGTCCATTCCCAACACGCTCGGTAACTTCATCGTCCCGTTGATGATCGGTGCACGCGACCTCGCCTTTCCCCGGCTCAATCTGTTGAGCTGGTACATTTTCATGCTGGGTGGCTGCACCACGCTGTTTGCCATCTTTGCCGGCGGCATCGACACCGGCTGGACTTTCTACACTCCGTTCTCGACCCTCTACTCCAACAGCTATGTCATCGTCGCAGCCGCAGGTGTCTTCATTGCAGGCTTCTCGTCGATTCTGACCGGGCTCAACTTCATCGTCACCATCCACCGCCTACGCGCGCCCGGCTTGACCTGGTATCGCCTGCCGCTGTTTCTATGGTCCCTCTATGCGACGTCGGTCATTCTGGTGCTGGCGACACCGGTGCTCGCAATCACGTTGCTCCTGATCGCAACGGAACGCTTCTTCGGCGTCGGCATTTTCGATCCCAGGATCGGCGGTGATCCGCTGCTGTTCCAGCACCTGTTCTGGTTCTACTCGCATCCTGCAGTGTACATCATGATCTTGCCGGGCATGGGCGTGGTCAACGAACTGATATCCTGCTACTCGCGAAAGCAGGTGTTCGGCTACAAGTTCGTCGCCTGGGCGAGCCTCGCCATCGCTGCGGTCGGCTTTCTGGTGTGGGGCCACCACATGTTCGTCAGCGGCCAATCGCTGGTCGCAAGCCTCGTCTTCTCCTTCATGAGTTTCATCGTTGCGGTGCCCTCCGCAATCAAGGTCTTCAATTGGACCGCGACCCTGCACAAGGGCTCGATCCATTTTGACGCTCCCATGCTTTATGCGCTCGCATTTATCGGCCTGTTCACGATCGGCGGCCTGACGGGGCTCTTCCTCGCCTGCCTCGCCTTTGATGTGCACGCGACCGACACCTATTTCGTCGTGGCGCACTTCCACTACATCATGGTCGGCGGCATGGTGACCGCCTATTTCGGTGGTCTGCACTATTGGTGGCCGAAGATCACCGGCCGGCTCTATTCGGAATATTGGGCGCGTACGGCCGCGGTTCTGATCTTCTTCGGGTTCAATCTCACGTTCTTCCCGCAGTTCATTCTCGGCGCGGAAGGCATGCCGCGACGCTATCACGTTTATCCACCGGAGTTTCAGCTCTGGAACGTGCTGTCTTCAGGTGGTGCAGTGATCCTCGCCGTCGCGTATCTGATGCCGTTATTCTATCTCGGCTACTCCGCATTCTTCGGCCGTCGCGCGCCGGCGAACCCTTGGAACGCTCCCGGGCTCGAATGGCAGACGTCGTCGCCGCCCCCGGGTTTCAACTTCACGACACAACCCGTGGTGACGCGCGCCCCCTATCAGTACAACAGGGATTTTCAGGCGGAGCCGCAAAATGCCTGAGAGCTCCGCTTTCGCCCCGCAATACGCTTCAATACCTCACCGCGACCACACCGCCGAACTCGGCATGTGGGTTTTCATCGCTACGGAAGTTCTCCTGTTTGGCGGCCTGATCCTGGCCTATCTCGTCTACCGGCACGCGTTCCCGCAGGGCTTTGCCGAAGCCAGCCGACACACCGAGATCGTGATCGGAACGGCCAACACGGCCGTGCTGCTGACATCCAGTTTCCTGGTCGCATGGGCGGTTGAGATCTTCTCGCCCGACACCGCCAGGATCACCACATGGCTGCTGATGGGGGCGGCCTGCCTTGGCCTGGCCTTCATCGCGCTCAAGGGGGTCGAGTACAGCAGGGAGTATGGCGAGCACCTCGTCCCGGGCATCGATTTCCAGTTCGCCGGACCGCGCGGCAATAGCATCCAGCTCTTCTTCATCTTCTACTTCGTTGCAACTGCGGTCCACGCCCTGCACATGCTAATCGGAATCGGCCTGTTGATCGCGCTTGCAATGATTTGCCGGAAGGCGCCGACGACGCGGCATCATACGGCACTGCATAGCGCGGCGCTGTACTGGCACTTCGTTGACGTGGTCTGGATCTTCCTGTTCGCTCTGATCTACCTGCCCGGACGGTCCTCATCATGACGCAATGGCGACCACCCCTTTCCCTCATCGGCGCCTGGCTTGTCCTGCTGGCCTTGCTGGCATTGACCGTGACGCTCGCCTATGTGCCGCTCGGGGCCGGCAATGCTATCGTGGCCATGAGCATCGGCACCATCAAAGCAGGCATTGTCGCCGCCATCTTCATGGAGCTGCGCCATCGGAGCGGTCTCACGCTCGTCTTCGCCGGCGCCGGGCTGTTCTGGCTCGGGATCCTGCTTTGGCTTGGCTTGATGGATTTCCTGACCCGGACGTAGGGGTCAGCTAGTCCTGATATCAAGCTGCGCGTTCTTGCCCCAACGGCTGCGGACATAGTCGCGACGCTCTGTGCGCCCTGGTCCTTCTGGAATCTGCTTGACAGCCGACCTTGCGCGTTTGATCGCTCCCACCTACTTCCCGCTTTCGGTGGCAGGTTTCTTGACGAGCTTGCCTTCGTGGACCTCATGAGCCGAGCCGCCTTCGACGCCTTCAGCGCGCCGTGAAGCCGACCCGTCGTCCATGTCTTCTTGGCCGCCCAAGACCTCGTGTTGTCGATGGCCTCGGCGCTGCTTGCGATCCTTGTCAGGCGATTTCGGTTGCACGTGTTCAACTCCCGATTCGCCGGGTAGCATCAGCGCATGGCGCCCCTGGTGCTGACCGCGTTTGCGAGCAACTCGGCGATATGCTTGGTGCTGCGGCCGGTGCACTGTTCAATCTGCTCGCGACAGCTGAACCCGTTTGCCAGGATGACCGTGTCGGAGGCCGCGCTTCTTATCATGGGCATCATGGCACGTTCGGCCGCCGTGATAGAGACATCGTATTTGTCTCGCTCGAATCCGAATGCCCCGGCCATTCCGCAACAGCCAGACCTCATGATCTCGTAATCCAGCCCGAGCTGGTCGAGGACGTGTTGCTCGGCGTCCGGCTCGAGCACCGCATGATGATGGCAGTGAATCTGCACCAGCGCCGAGCCCGAAGCACGGCCGAGCTGCTCATGCGGAACGTGCCGATCGAGAAATTCGGTGAAGAACAGGGTCTGATGCGAGAGCCGTTCGGCGTGCTCGTGACCGGGAAAAAGGTTCGGCAACTCGTCGCGGAACGCGCTGACGCAAGCGGGCTCGAGGCCGACGATCGGCATCCCCTCCTTCATGGCCGGCGCGAGGGCGGTGAATGTGCGCTCCCACAGCTTCTTGGCGCGGTCAAGCATGCCCCAGTCATACAATGGGCGCCCGCAGCAGAGATCGCGGTCGGGGATGGTCACGCAGTAGCCCAGCGCCTCGAGAGCCTCGACGGCCGCGATGGCCGTCTGCGGCCTGAAGTAATTGTTGAAGGTGTCCGGCCACAACATCACCGTGTTGCGGCCCTTGCGCTCGCCCCTGGCTCGAAACCACTGCACGAAGGGCTGGTGCGCGTAAGCGGGGATCCTGCGCTGCGGCGCAATGCCGCCTGCCCATTTGGCTGCCGCGGCAAGGCCCGCCGACTGAAGGACGGCGTTGGCAAGCCAAGGGGCGGAACCAGCGAAGCGCGACCATCGATGGATCAATCCCATGGAATAGGCCGTGCGCGGGCGGAGGCGGCCCTTGTAGTGATGTGCGCGAAACTCCGCCTTGTAAGTTGCCATGTCGACTTGCACCGGGCAGTCGCTCTTGCAGCCCTTGCAGCCGAGGCAGAGATCGAGCGCCTCCTCCACCTCGGTGCTGCGCCAGAGATCGTCGATCGGCCCGCCGTGCAACATTTCGAACAGAAGACGCGCACGGCCCCGCGTCGAGTGCTTTTCCTCGTTGGTCGCCATGTAGCTCGGGCACATGATACCCTTGTTGCTGTCGCGACGACGGCAGGCGCCGACGCCGACGCAGCGGCGCGTCGCCTTCGCAAAGCTGTTGGAGTCCTCCTTATAGGAAAAATAAGTCGGCAGATCGGGCGGCTGATAATCAGGGCCAATTCGCAAGTTCGATGATGGCGGGAACGGATCGATCACCTTGCCTGGATTCATTTTGCCGGCAGGATCCCAGATTGCCTTGAATTCGCGGAAAGCCTGCATCAGTTCGGGGCCGTACATCCTCTCCAAGAGGCTCGCGCGCGCCTGACCGTCACCATGCTCGCCGGAAAGCGTCCCTCCATAGCGCACCACGAGGTCGGCGGCCTCATCCAGGAAGCGCTGCCAATTGGCGAGGCCAGCTTCGGTGCGCAGATCGAACGGGACACGGCAATGCACGAGCCCATCGCCGAAGTGGCCATAAACCGAGGCTTCGTAACCATGCTTGTGATAGAGTGTCTTGAGCTCGCGCAGGTAGCGGCCGAGGTCTTCCCGGCTGACCGCACTGTCCTCCCATCCCGGATGGGTTTCTGGAAAGTCCGGCACGTGGGCCGTCGCCGCCAAAGCCGCTTCGCGAACCTCCCAGATCTTGGCCTGCTGCTTGAGATCAGCGACCAGCTTTGCGTCGCGCCCGCGGCGCTTGAATTCCTCGGTCAGCGGATTGGCTTTTGCGATCGCGCTATCGCTGCTGTCGGCTCCGAATTCCGCGATCAGCCATCCGCCTCCGGCCGGCAACACCTTCACGTCCTCGGGGTGAAGATGCTTCCGCTTGACGAATTCCACAAGCAGATCGTCGAAACCTTCGAGCCCGATTGGCCCATAGGCCAGCACGTCAGGAACCGCGTCGGCGGCACGATAGACGTCATCGAATCCGATGATGACGAGCACACGGTGGTTTGGACTGGGAATCAGATTGAGCCTGGCGCGCAGAACGACCGCGCACGTTCCCTCGGTTCCGACAAGCGCGCGCGCAACGTTGAACCCGCGCTCCGGCATCAGCTCGTCAAGATTTTCATAGCCGGACACACGGCGCGGAATCTTTGGATATTTCGCCAGGATGAGATCGCGATATCGTCTGCGAAATTCGTCGAGCTGCTGGAAGATCTGCGCACGCCGTCCGCCGGCGGCGAGATGCTGCCGAAATTCATCCTCGCCCGTCCGGCCGACTTCGAAACGAAGGCCGTCATAGGTGAGGATATCCATCGACTCGACGTTGTCCGACGTACGGCCCGCCATCACGGAATGAACGCCGCAGGAATTGTTACCGATCATGCCACCGAGCGTGTTGTGGTCATGTGTCGCGGGATCGGGCCCGAACGTAAGGTGATGGCGCTCAGCCGTCGAACGCAGGTTGTCAAGAATGCAACCGGGCTCCACTTCCGCGATCTGCGACACGGGATCGATCGCGATCACGCGATTGAGATATTTCGAGCAATCGATCAATACGGCGAAGTTGCAGCCTTGCCCCGCAAGACTCGTCCCGCCACCACGCATGACGATGGGCGCATCGAACTTGCGACAGAGCTCGACAGTCCTGGCGATGGCAGCAGTCGAGCGCGGGATCACCACGCCGATCGGCACCTGTCGGTAGTTTGATGCATCCGTGGCATAAAGGGCCCGGTCGCCCGCCTCGAATCGCACCTCGCCATCCACAGCGCCGGCGAGCTCGCGACCAAGATCTTCATATTGTCCCGGAGAACGGGGCGACACCTCTTCGCTGATGATCCTGCCGTCCGGCGCCCGCTCGACGCGCCGCTGCGACGCGCGCGCCTTGCTATGATCGACTTCCAGGATGCGGCTCATCAGCTTTCCTTTGCCGCGCGGCGTCCCTCGGCAGGCCTAGAGGCGAGCCGAGCACCTCGGATCGAGGCGTTTTTCGCCGTCGCTCGCGCCGATATCGCTTCACGCCGGCTCGCGAGACACCATGCGACTTCAGGTGATCTCGCGGACGACGTCCGAGGCTACAGTCCAGGCGATTTTCCCGCCTGCCGGCGTGCCGCGAGCAAGCGATTCGGCGAAGTTCTTGACCTGCTTCATCGTCGCCTTCGGCGGCATTGGGGGCTCGTGCGGATCGACGACCGCCTCGATCAGGACGGGACCGCGCGTGCTCAGCGCTTCGCGCAGCACCTCGCCGCACCGCGCGGGATCATCGACACTGAAAGCACCGACGCCGAAGCCGCGCGCCACAGTGGCAAAATCGATCGGCTGGAGATCACAGACATATTCCGGATTGCCGAGGAAGACCATCTGCTCCCATTTGATCTGGCCAAGTGCGTTGTTCTTGATCACCACGACCTTCACGTCGAGGTCATATTTGATGCAAGTCGCAAGCTCGCCCATCAACATGGTGAGGCCGCCATCACCGACAAAGGCCACGACCTGCCTGCCCGGGTGGGCAACAGCAGCAGCGATTGCATAGGGCAAGCCGCAGGCCATGGTCGCCAGATTGCCCGAGCATGAGAACATCATGTTTCCGCGCATCACGAGGTGACGGGCGATCCAGGTGGTGATCGTCCCGGAATCCGTTGCAACGATCGCATCGTCGGACAGGAGCTTGTTCAGTTCGTAGGCGACGACATCGGGCTTCATGGGCTTGTCGCTTCGCGTGCCCCGCTCGGTCATCAACTGGTTCCATTTCTTCATGCCGGATTGGGCGGTTTCAAGAAATGACCGGTCGTCCCGGTAATCCAATCTGGGCAGCAATGCCTGAAGCGCCTTGCCGGTATCGCCGACCAGACCGGCCGCAACGGGATATCGCAAACCCATCCGCATCGGATCGAGCTCGATTTGCACCGCCTGCGCCTGGCCGGGCTTGGGGTAGAACTCGATATAGGGGAATGAGCTGCCGGCGATCAGCAACGTATCGCAACTCTCAAGAGCCTCTTGCGCCGGCTTGGTGCCGAGCAGACCGATGCCGCCTGCCGAGAACGGGCTATCGTCTGGAATGACGCCCTTGCCTAATAGCGGTTTGATCACCGGCGCGGCGAGACGCTCCGCGACCGCCAGCACCTGATCGCGCGCTTCAAGTGCGCCGCGACCAGCGAGGATTGCGGTTTTCCGGCCGGCGTTGAGGATTTCGGCGGCTCGGTTGATCTGGTCGTCGCTCGGCGCTTGTGAGGAGCGAGCCATCAGATCGGACACATGATGAGGTATGTTGCGCTCCGATGGCTTGCCGGCGCTTACCGGTTGGGACTGCATATCGACGGGAACCGTGACATGCGCGACGCCGCGATAGGCGAGGGCGGTGCGGCAAGCCAGTTCCACCACGTTCTCGACGTGCTGGGGTCCCATGATCCGGCTATTATAGACGCAGACGTCCATGTACAGCTTGTCGAGTTCCACATCCTGCTGGGTGAAGGTGTGAAGCAGGTCGTGGAATTGCAGCCCCGTGATGGCAAGGACCGGCTGTCCATCGAGCTTGGCGTCGTAAAGACCATTGAGCAGATGAATGCCGCCGGGGCCGGAGGTCGCGATACACACACCGAGGCGACCGGTCCACTTCGCGTAAGCGCAGGCGTTGAAGGCCGCAGCCTCTTCGTGACGCACCTGGATAAATTTGATGCGATCCTGATGCGTGCGCAGCGCTTCAATGATGCCGTTGATCCCGTCGCCGGGAAGCCCGAAGACAGTGTCCACGCCCCAGTCGAGCAGCGTCTCGACGAGGACGTCCGATGCAGTGGGAGACGCCATGTTTTTTCGTCCGCAATTCCGAGTCGCCCCTTGATCGCAGAACGGACTTGCATCCGGAGTGTTCCAACCAACCTTCGACCAACTCCTCTGAGCGTTCAGGAACTCTTGCAAGCTGTTCGCGGTTGGCTCTGCACGGGAGGACTTCACATGCGCCACAAGCTTCTGCATGAAACCAGCGGACTGAGGACCTATGCAGTCGTTCTCGATACGGGCGAGGAGGCGATGGATTGCCTCGAACGCTTCGTAGCCGCGGAGAAAGTGCACGCTGCCCAACTCACAGCGATAGGCGCCTTCAGCGACGCCGTTCTGATGTATTTCGACTGGACCAAGAAGGAATATCAGCGGATCCCGGTCACGGAGCAGGTCGAGGTTGCCTCACTCATCGGTGACGTTGCCGACGGACCATCCGGCAAGGCCGCGCTGCACATTCACCTGGTGCTCGGTAAGCCGGACGGCACCGCCGTGGCCGGACATCTCGGCGAAGCGCATGTGCGGCCAACGCTCGAGGTCATCGTCACGGAAAGTCCCGCTCATCTTCGCAAGAAGAAGGATCCGGAGTCGGGTCTTGCGCTCATCCGGCTTGACGCGTGATGTCCCCTGAATTCCGAAACCGCACGGTCGCGATCACGGGGGCGTCCGCCGGCGTCGGGCGGGCCGCGGCCCACCGCTATGCACGGGCAGGCGGCAGGATCGGGCTGATCGCACGCGACAAGGACGCGCTCGATGCCGTGAAGGACGAGGTCGAGCGGTTGGGCGGCAGTGCTTTCGTGGCGGCCGCGGACGTCGCCAATGCCGATCAGGTTTTTGCCGCTGCGGATGCCATTGCCGAACATTTCGGATCGATCGACGTCTGGATCAATGACGCGATGGTCACCGTGTTTTCGCCGGTCTGGGATCTGACGCCTGAGGAATTCCGCCGCGTGACCGACGTGACCTATCTTGGCGTGGTTCACGGCACGATGGCGGCTTTGCGCCATATGCGCCCGCGCAATTCCGGCACGATCATTCAAGTCGGCTCGGCTCTGGCATTTCGCGGTATTCCATTGCAGGCCGCTTATTGCGGTGCGAAGCACGCTATCCGCGGCTTCACGAATTCGTTGCGCACCGAGCTCATCCATGCCGGCTCCCGGATCAAGGTCACGATCGTCGAACTGCCGGCCGTCAACACACCACAATTCGACTGGGCACGCACGCACAGGACGCACCAACCTCGTCCGGTGCCCCCTGTGGTTCAGCCAGAGGTGATTGCCGACACGCTGTATCGCGCCGCCTGGCGGCCTGCGCGGGAATACTGGATCGGCGCGAGCACACTGGCGGTCGTGCTCGGCAACATGCTGGCTCCGGGCCTGTTCGATCACTATCTTGCACGCACGACATTCGACGCCCAGGAGACCGGCACGCCTGTCACGCCGTACCGGAAGGACAATCTTCTGGAACCGGTCAGCGACCTGCACCGAACCCGTGGCAGCTTCGGAAGCGAATCCGGCAATAGCGCGATCGTGGCCCGCGGCGCCATCGCGCGCGTGGCACCGGTCATTGCGTTCGGAGCCGCGCTTCTGATGCTTGGTCGGCTGGCCCGGCCTCATTCACGCGGAAGACTGCGCGTACGGAACTATTACTAGCCTCCACCGTCACGAATTCATCCAGTTTGCGACTTCCACGAAGCCGCCGAGTGTCGCGCCGTAGACGATCTGGGCAAACAGCGTGCTCAAGGGCGTGTGATAGCCGTAGTTCATGGCGAGAAATCCGGGCGGCTCGAGCTGTCGGATCGCGCTTGCGGAATGGTATTCCGAGGCCATCCTTGGATGTACGAAGGGCAGCAGAGGCAGCGCGCAGGTCAGGAGAAACAGGCCATGCACGAGACCTGCGAGCGCACCGAACCACCAAGTGTAAATCCGGACGCTCGAAAACAGCATGAAATAGACGAACGCAAACAGCCATCCGCCCAATGTATAAACGATAAAACCAATGACCACCGCGCGCCCGCGTTGATCTGTAACGAACGTGCCAATCAGGAAGGGCAAGCTCAGTCGGGAAAATCCAAGCCCACGGCTGGCTTCCAGAATGGATGTCATCGCCAAGGTTGCGACCAGCGCCCAGAGCGGCAGATACCAGGAAAACCCGTCCGACGCGCTCACTGCGCAATTCTCCGACGCGCCCGCTCGATGGCAAGGGCGGAATGGATCAGTCCGACATGAGTGAACGCCTGGGGATAGTTGCCGAGCGCTCTGCCGGATTGAGGCTCTATCTCTTCGCCAAACAGGCCCACATCGTTGGCGAACGCGCAGAGATGATCGAAGCGCTGGATTGCTTCCTGAACGAGATCGCGTTCGGCAAGATGCACGACGGCAAAGAAGCTGACGATGCCGAACGCACCTTCCCTGCCCTTCAGACCATCATGCCCGGGCAGATACCGGTAAAGCAGCCCATCACAACCGAGCACCTGCTCGATCCGATGGTAGGTTGCGATCATCTGCGGATCCGATGCGACCTTGTACCCGAAGCGGACCAGCAGCAGCAGCGCCGCATCCATCTCGTGTCCACTGAGTTCGGCGGTGTAGCTTCCGAGGTCCGCATTGAAGCCGTCGCTTTCAATGCAGTCGGCGATGTCCGCACGAGTCTGCCGAAACGGCGTCTCTCGCGCCCCGAGATCGATGATCCCTCGCTCATGCAGGGACAGCAACCTGTCCAACGCGACCCAGCACATCACCTTCGAGAACGTGTAGGAGCGGCGAGCCCCGGGGATCTCCCAGATGCCGTTATCCGGCTCTCGCCATTGCTTGCAGACCACATCGCCAAAATTGGCGAGCATCTTCGCTTCCAAAGGGCCGAGTTTCCGTCCCGACGCAGCAAAGATCTGTGCGGCGGCAATCACCTGTCCATGCACATCGAGCTGGCGCTGCATGATCGCGCCATTGCCGATGCGAACCGGCACGCTGTTCATGTAACCGGCGAGCCAGCCGGCGATCCGTTCGCCCACACTCGTACGCCCATAGAGGTCGTAGAGGATCCTGAGATTCGGTCGTGTCAGGCGCGTGGCGTGCAGCAACCAGCCGAGATAACTCGAGGCCTCCTCATGGAAGCCCAGATCGACCAGCGAACTCATGGTCAGCCCCGCGTCGCGCAGCCAGCAGTATCGGTAATCCCAGTTACGCGCGCCGCCGATCGTCTCCGGAAGCGAAGTGGTCGGCGCTGAGACGATCGCGCCGGAGAGACAGAAGGTCATCAGCTTGAGCGTGATCGCGCTCCGCAACACCATATCACGTTCGCGTCCCATAAAATTGCAAAGTCCACTCCAACTGCGCCACCACGCAATCGTGCGGCCGCAGCGAGCATCTGCATCCGCACCGATCGGGGCGATCGTGCCGACGTCGCGTTCGACATAGGAGAGGCTGAAATGTTGCCGCTCGCCGCCAGTCATGCACGTCGTTGCCTTCAGCGTTGGCCCGTCGTCGACCAATTCGAGGTTGCAGTTGAGCAGGAGCAGCTCGGTCGCGCCGCCGCAGCGCCATACCGCATCGGTCAATCTGCGGATCGGCGCTCGCATGCGCCCGTAATGGAGTCGGGGCGCGAACTCGATTTCCAGTTCGACACAACCGGAGATACCTTCGACAATTCGCAGGACCTCGCGCATCGGCAGGAGAGAGCCGACGCTATCCGAGACGGGGCAGAGATCCGTCAGGCGCACGGTGCCGCTGGCAGTCTTGAACGTCGTTTCGAGGACGGCCGTTTCGGGCACGTATTGGCGTTCGACGGTGAAAGATGCCCGGGGCCTGATCGAGAAATGGCCGGCATCTGGATCAAGCAGGCGCGCAAATGCACTGGGGCTGGAGAAATTCGGCAGGCACAGCCAGTCGAGCGACCCTTCCCGCGAGATCAAGGCCGCCGTCCTGCAGTCGCCGATAATGGCATAGTCCTTGATTTCCGGCTGATGAAGTTCTCCAGCACGCGACGTCTGCCGGTTCAATATCGGCCTCCGTGCTTCGCATCGTTTGGGGTCGCGCCAGCGCGGCTGCCAATCTGACGCCGCTGGCCCTGCTTTGGTTCCTCTAGGCCACCCGCCCCGTCTGCGCGAGCAGGTGCGGACCGAGATCGTCCACATGACTTACACCCAACAGACCCATCGCATTGCGCGCTTCAGCCTGGAGGATCTCGAGAGCGCGGACAGCGCCTGCGGCTCCGGCGGCGCAAAGGCCGTACAGAGGGGCGCGTCCCACCCACACTGCATCGGCGCCGAGCGCGCAGGCCTTGAGCAGGTCGGTTCCCCGCCGCACGCCGCCGGAGATGTAGAGCGCGGTTTTCTCGCCGACGATCTTGCGCGCGAACGGCAGGAGATCGAGCGGCGAAATCGTCCAGTCCAGCTGGCGACCGCCATGGCTGCTCAGCACGATGCCATCGACGCCGCTGTCGACGGCGCGCCGTACGTCGTCGGGACAGAGAATGCCCTTGAGAATGAATGGCTTCTTCCAGCGCTCTCTGATCTTTGCGACCGTGTCCCAGCTCAGCGAGGCCGGTTGATGGGCACGTACCCAGTTCGAGGCTGCGAAAAAGCTGCGCTGGTCCTTCGGCACGAAGTCAATGATGTTCGCGAAGCTCGGCAGACCATGCGATAGAGGATTTTCGACAAACCAGAGCGGATGGGTCAGGCTTTCGAGCGCTGCCGATGCCGAGAGTCGACCCTTTCCGATCTGATTGCGACGCTGCCATTCGCGATCACCAAAGATCTGGGCGTTGGTGGTCAGAACAAGTGCCTCGCACCCCACGCGGTCCGCGCGTCGGAGCAGTTCCTGCCAGATTTCGTCACCTCCAAACACATAGAGCTGCCACCAATGGCGAACGCCAGGCGCAGCGCGGGCCACCTCTTCCATCGTATCGTTCGACATCGTACTTTGGACGAATGGAACATCTGCGTGCAGCGCGGCTTGGGCCAGCAGGCGGTCGCCATGGACGTGAAGGATGCCATTGAGGCCCGTCGGGGAAATCACCAGCGGCATGGCGGCAGGTCGGCCGAGAATATTGGTCGCCAGCGAGCGGTGAGATACATCGACCAGGGTCCGTGGCATGAAACGCCAATTGGCGAAGGCGCGCCGCTCGCGAAGCATGGCCGCTTCATCCTCCGCTCCGCCCTCGAGATATTCGAGCGCAAATCGCGGCAGCCGCTTGTGGCTCATCGCCCGCAGGTCGGAAATTGCGATCGCGCGCTGCGGGTTGAAGCCGGTGTAGTATCGCCGCGCGGGCGTGTCATTGAGCTGCGCCAACTGCGTATGGCGATTGGGCTCAAACCCGCTTGAACGCGATCTCCGCACCAAGGAAGCGCCGGCAACGGCGCCGGCTAAGCCTGCGAGGGCGCAAGCCAGCAGATGGACGCTGTCATGGTTCACAGCGCGGCGGTAGAATATCCTGTCTTGCATCGCAGCCTCGCTGACCCTGGCCTGTCGATGAGCGTCTTCGTCAGGCGTGGTCGCAGCTTCCACTCGGGACAATTGCCCGCAAATTGCTTTGGTTCCTGTTTGGATGACTCGTCCATGGGATGAGCTTGCAAGCATCAAGGCCGCCCTCGCCAGCGCCTGCATGGCGTTGTGCCAAAGGGTGGAAACGTTCATTCAGCGAGAACTCATCACGAAGAAACTTAGATTCGCGCTACTCGCCACGACAATCCGCGAAGATCAGGCACTCGGGATGTATGCTCGCGTGATCGGTCGTCAGATGGCGCACGAGCAGTTCGAACCAAGCGCAGGCGCTGCGATAAAATGAAACACAACTCGCACAGGGCGCCGTAGGGTTCATTCATCCGGGCCCAACATCGACAAAGGTTCACCTGGCTGCCGCGGAGCTATCAGAGCCCCGGTGACCATCACGACATCGGCCCGAAGCTCCTGCCGCTAGTTGCCCGCGTTTTGTCAACGCGCTCGCTCCGACCTGCGGCTATCCTGAGATCCGCCAATCAATTCCGAGGCCGTCGAAAATGCCGGCCGAAATTCGCGGCCGACTACGTTTAGTTGCGGGCCGGGTTGAACCTATCAGCTAAGCTATTGATGTCGTTAAGGCTGATATCGGACAAAAAAAACCCCAGCAGTCCATTGGGATTGCTGGGGTGTTTTTTACCAATTTGGTTGCGGGGATAGGATTTGAACCTATGACCTTCAGGTTATGAGCCTGACGAGCTACCGGGCTGCTCCACCCCGCGTTAAACCGTTGCGCGCCTTCGAGAAAATGCCGGGGACGGTGGATTGAGGGCCGACGCTCTTCGCGTGGCTTGCTTCTCCCGTCCCGAAGGCTTCCCTGGAAGGCAACCCCGGGCCAAGGCCCGTCGGGTGCGGGGCGTATGTATCAAGGCGGGCTGGCTTTGGAAAGGGCTGCGGAGACGTTTTTTTCGACTTTATGACAGGCAATGGGCGCAGATTCCGGCCGGCTTGCCCGGCACTTGCCAGAAGTTCCACAAACCGCCAGCTTGCGGCAACAAAACAGCGGCGAAACGTCTGACGGGGGAGGAACCGCCTTGAACACCATTCTGGATCACCCCTCGTGAGCGCGCCGCTGGCCGCACTCACCGACAGTTTCCAGGCGATGGTCGCGCGCTCGCGGGCGGAGCCGGCGCCTGATTGCGCCGCGAGGCTCGATCGGCTGGCGCGGCTGCGCGCGGTGGTCGCCGACAACGAGGAGCGCTTCCGGCGGGCGATCTCGGCCGATTTCGGCCACCGCGCGGCGGTCGAGACCACCATCGCCGAGGCCATGATGGTGTTCTCCGAGATCCGGCACGCCGCAAAACACCTGAAGAGCTGGATGGCGCCGCAGCGCGTGGCGACGGCGCTGCAATTCCTCCCCGCGCGCAACCGGCTGATGCCGCAGCCGCTCGGCGTCGTCGGCATCATCGCGCCCTGGAATTATCCGCTGCAGCTGACGCTCGCGCCCGCGATCGGCGCCATCGCCGCCGGCAACCGGGTCATCATCAAACCGAGCGAGCTCGTGCCGCACTTTTCCGCGCTGCTCGAGCAGACAGTCGCCGAGAAGTTCGATGCCACGGAGCTGCTCGTCACGGGCATCGAGGACGAGGTCGCAAGGGGATTTGCGCACCTGCCGTTCGATCACCTCGTCTTCACGGGCTCGACCCGGGTCGGGCGGCTGGTCGCTGAAGCGGCAGGACGCAATCTGACCCCCGTCACGCTCGAGCTGGGCGGCAAGTCGCCGGCGGTCATCGACGCCTCAGCCGACCTCGACGAGGCGGCTGAGCGCATCGCCTACGGCAAGCTGCTCAATGCCGGGCAGACCTGCATTGCGCCTGACTATGTGCTGGTGCCGGAGCCTTCGCTGCAGAGCTTTGCCGAAAAGGTTCGCGCGCAGATGCGGCGCATGTTCGGCATCGATCCCGCCAACAAGGACTACACCTCGATTATCTCCGACCGGCACTATGCCCGGCTCGAAGGGCTGGTCGCTGACGCAGCGCAACGTGGCGCCAAGATCTTGCAACCGGCCAAGGCTGACGATCCCAACTGGAAGGCGCATCGCAAATTCCCGCCGACGCTGATCGTGGGCGCGACCGAAGCCATGGCCGCGATGCAGGAGGAGATCTTCGGCCCCGTTCTGCCGGTGCTCCCCTATCGCCAACGCGCCGATGCGATCGCCTTCATCGTCAGGCGCGACCGGCCGCTGGCGCTGTACTGGTTCGGCACGGACAGCAACGCGCGCGACGATGTGCTGACGCGCACGGTCAGCGGCGGCGTCACCATCAACGACTGCCTGTTTCACTTCGCGCAAATCAACCAGCCGATGGGCGGCGTCGGCGCCTCCGGCACCGGCGCCTATCACGGCGAATGGGGTTTTCGCACGTTCAGCAAGCTGAAGCCGGTATTTTACCGCTCCAAATTCAATCGCCTCGCCGATCTCTATCCGCCCTATGGCGGCAAGATCGCGCGGCTGGAGAAGATGATGCGGTTCATGTCGTAGGGAACGTCGTTCCGGGGCGCGCGTAGCGCGAGCCCGGAATCCATTTGTCCGCATTAATGGTGCTGAGATGGATTCCGGGCTCGCGATTCGTCGCGCCCCGGAATGACGAGAAGCAGGGGGAAACATCAGTGGCCGATACATTCGATTTCATCGTCGTGGGCGCGGGCTCCGGCGGTTGCGCGGTGGCGGGGCGGCTGTCGGAGGATGCGGCAACATCCGTGGCGCTGCTCGATGCCGGCGGCACGAACGACACCTGGCGGATCACGACGCCATTCGGGCTCGCGCTGCCCTACAGCGCGGCGAACTGGGCCTTCAATACCGTTCCGCAAAAGGGATTGAACGGACGTATCGGTTATCAACCGCGCGGCAAGGGCCTCGGCGGCTCCTCGGCGATCAACGCCATGGTCTACATCCGCGGCCACAAATGGGACTATGACCACTGGGCCTCGCTCGGCAATCAAGGCTGGTCGTATGCGGACGTGCTGCCTTATTTCAAGCGGTCGGAGAACAACGCCGACTTCGACGGCGACTATCACGGCAAGGGCGGCCCGCTGCACGTCAACCGCCTGCGGTCGGACAATCCGATCCATGATATCTTCCATCAGGCCGCGCGCGAGGCGCAGTTCCGCATCCGCAACGACTTCAATGGCGAAGATCACGAAGGGCTCGGCAGCTATCAGGTGACGCAGCACAAGGGCGAGCGCTGGAGCGCGGCGCGCGCCTATCTGCAGCCGCACATGGGCAAACGCGCGAACTTGCGTGTCGAGACCGGGGCGCATGCCACCAGGATCCTGTTCGAGGGCGGACGTGCGGTCGGCGTCGAATATGTGCAGGGCAAGCAGACGAAACAGCTGCGCGCGCGGCGCGAGGTGATCCTGGCTTCTGGCGCCTTCCAGTCACCACAGCTCTTGTTGCTGTCGGGTATCGGCGATCGTGAGGCGCTTGGCGCGCACGGCATCGGCGTCGTGCATCATCTACCGGGCGTCGGGAAAAATCTGCAGGACCATCCGGATTTCGTGTTCGTCTACGCTTCCGACTATCCGCACTTCGTTCACTCATCGCTTGGCCGGCGGCCGTCGCTGCTCCGCGCGATCCAGCGCTATCGCCGCGAGCGACGCGGCCTGATGACCACCAATTTCGCCGAGTGCGGCGGCTTCCTGAAGACCCGGCCAGATCTCGACGTGCCAGATATCCAGCTGCACTTCGTCATCGCCATGCTCGACGACCACGGCCGCAAGAAGCACAGGGAGGCAGGCTTCTCGTGCCATGTCTGCCTGCTCAGGCCCAAGAGCCGCGGCAGCGTGTGGCTCGGAAGCGCCAATCCGCTCGCCGCGCCGATGATCGATCCCAACTTCCTCGGCGAGGACGACGATCTCGAATCGATGGTTGCGGGCTTCAAGACCACGCGACGGTTGATGGAAACGCCTGCGCTGCGCGCCTTGCAGAAGAAGGACATGTTCACGGCCGATGTGCGAACGGACGACGACATCCGCGCCATCCTGCGCAATCGCGTCGACACCGTCTATCATCCCGTCGGCACCTGCAAGATGGGCACGGACGCCATGGCGGTGGTGGATCCGAAGCTGAAGGTGCACGGCGTGGATGGCCTTCGCGTCGTCGACGCCTCGATCATGCCGACGCTGATCGGCGGCAACACCAACGCGCCTGCGATCATGATCGGGGAGAAGGCGGCGGATATGATCAAGGTGGAGATGCGGTAGTGTGTCGCGTTGTTCTCCGCTGTCGTCCCGGACGAGCGTCAGCGCACATCCGGGATGACAGCCCATTCGATGCTGAGGATGCGCCCGCCCCCGGAGATAGTTTCTTTACTGACGTCGAATAGTCATGAACGAATGCAATCCTAGGCTGCAGGAGCCAAAATAGAGACGATTTTAGCGATCTGAAACCGGAACGATCGGCTCGTCGTTCATACGTTCCATTTGGCAGGGTTTCGCTCATGAACAGCTTTGATCTGGCGATCTACGCCGCACTCGCCATTGCGATCGGTTTCGGTTTCAGGACCGGCCTGCTCGGCAGCGCCATGACCATCCTCGCTTATCTCCTCGCCGCGCCCATCGCTGTCGCGCTGATGCCGCTGATCGTGCCGCAGGTTGCCGGCAACCCGAACGCGTCGCTGTTTCAAAACTGGATCTGGTTCTTCGCCATCTTCGTGGTGGTCGGAATGCTGTTCGGCTATCTCGGCCGGCTCGCGCTGAGCGATACGATCCGCGAAGCCGGGATCGGCGACCGGATCGGCGGCGCCGCGCTCGGCGCCGTCAGGGTCGGGCTCGTCGCCACCACGCTGGTGCTGGTGTTCGACCAGATCGTGCCGCCGGGCCGCCAGCCGCCGTTCCTCGCCGGCTCGCGTCTGCGCCCGCTGTTCTCGGCGGTCGGACAGATGGGTTTCAAATCGCTGCCACCGGAGGCCGCCGACGCGATCGACCGCCTCAAGCAGGAGCGGCGCATTTAATGCATCGCCCCCGCGTGCGCCATGCATTTTGACGCGGGCCCGTCCCTTATCAGCGGCACCGATGTTGGCTAGAGTGCGCCCATCAGAAACCTGCCTGCTATTTTCGGGAGTGAAACAGTGGATCTTGGGATCAAAGGTCGGCGCGCCATCGTCTGCGCATCCAGCAAGGGCCTGGGGCGCGCTTGCGCCATGGCGCTGGCCGAAGCCGGTGTTGACGTCGTGCTGACCGCGCGGGGCGCGGAAGCCCTGAAGAAGACAGCCGACGAAATCCGCAAAGCCTATCCGAACGTGAAGGTCACAGAGATCGTCGGCGACATCACGACGCCTGCAGGACGCGAGGCCGTGCTGAAGGCCTGCCCGGAGCCGGACATTCTCGTCAACAATGCCGGCGGCCCGCCGCCCGGCGACTTCCGCAACTGGACCCGCGACGACTGGATCAAGGCGATCGACGCCAACATGCTGACGCCGATCGAGCTGATCAAGGCGACGGTGGACGGCATGATGGCCCGCAAGTTCGGCCGCATCGTCAACATCACCTCGGCCGCGGTGAAGGCGCCGATCGACATTCTCGGCCTCTCCAATGGCGCGCGCGCCGGACTCACCGGTTTCATCGCGGGCCTGTCGCGCAAGACCGTGATCAACAACGTCACCATCAACGGCCTGCTGCCGGGCCCGTTCGAGACCGATCGTCTGACCGGCACTGCGAAGGCCGAGGCCGACAAGCGCGGCACGACGCCCGAGCAGATCCTCGCCGAGCGCGCCAAGCTCAACCCCGCAGGCCGGTTCGGCCAGCCCGACGAGTTCGGTTACGCCTGCGCCTTCCTCTGCGGCGCCAAGGCCGGCTTCATCACCGGCCAGAACCTTCTGCTCGACGGCGGCGCCTTCCCGGGCACGCTGTGAGAGCGACGGCACCCTTCACCTCTCCCCGATGGGGAGAGGTCGATTTGCGCAAGCAAATCGGGTGAGGGGGTGCTGCGACACGTGAGAGCGTCACCCTTCACCCGGCGCAGTTCGCACTGTCTGATACGGCGCGGGCCCATCTCGCTGTCGAGAAGGGCGACAAGCTCGGCACCGTGATCGTCGGTTGGCGCGGCAGGGGCTACGGCACCGGCGTGGTCCGCTCGTCGCTCCAGTCGATGCCGAGCTCATCCATACCATCGGCAAGCAGATCGCCCAGCATCGGCTCGCCCAGCAGATATTGCACCGTCTCGCGCCGTGGCGACTTGTACTCGCTGCGCGCCTCCACCGCGCGGGCGTGCAGATCATCCCACTCGTCAACATCGCCGTCGCCACGGCCGAGCCACATCAGCGTGACCAGGTCCACTTGCTCGTCCTCGTTCAGCGCCCGGATGAAGCCGGCAAGCTCGGCTGCAACCGGATCGGAATTGGTATCCTCGAGCACGTCGATCTCATCGTCATCGGATGGGTTGGAGCCCGAATCCGGATCGGACCCGGATTCCTTGACGTCGAATTCGCGCGCCTTCTCGATGATGAAGGCGACCTTGTCGGCGGAAATCGCAAGCTCTGGCATGGGCTGCCCCTGCTCGTCGTTTGGGTTGGTCCAGGTTCCCCCGATAACGCAGCATCGCGACAGATGATCCATTGCGTTTCACGGCGGAAAGTGTGCATCTTTTCGGCTCTAATTACCCCTGTCATTCCGGGGAGTGACGAAGTCACGAACCCGGAATGACGGTGAGGCAAGAAAATAGGGGCTCGCCCGATGCGGTGGAAGGTCGGCAAGGTCACGATCACCAAAGTGGTTGAGATGGAAACGGTCGGTTCGACCCGCTTCATCCTGCCGGCCGCGACCACCGACGCGATCAGGAAGCTGCCCTGGCTGATTCCGCATTTCGCCACCGAAGAGGGCCGGCTGAAAATGTCGATCCATTCGCTGGTGGTGGAGACGCCAACCCGCCGCATCGTGGTCGATACCGGCCTCGGCAACGACAAGCAGGGCCGCGGTATTCCCGTTTGGAATAACCGCAGCACACCGTTCCTGGAGACCATGATCGCGGCGGGCTTTCCGCCTGAGAGCATCGACACCGTGCTATGCACGCATCTTCACGTCGACCATGTCGGCTGGAATACGAAGCTGGTAGACGGCAATTGGGTGCCGACCTTCCCCAAGGCGCGCTATCTATTCGGCAAGACCGAATATGAATATTGGCGCGACTATACGGCCGAGCCGGACAAGGTCGCCGTGTTCAACGATTCGGTGAAGCCTGTTGTCGACGCGGGCAAGGTCGAGCTGATTGGAAGCGATCACCGCCTGTGCGAAGAGATCAGCGTGATCCCCACCCCCGGCCACAGCCCGGGACATATCAGCGTCCTGATCGAATCCGGCGGCGAACAGGCGTTGCATAGCGGCGACGTCGCCCATCACCCCTGCCAGATGGCCCACCTCGGCTGGTGCTCGGTCATCGACACCGACACCGCCCAATCGGCGGCAAGCCGGCACAAGGTGTTCTCGCGTTTTGCCGATACGCCGACACTGGTGATCGGCGGACATTTCTCGGCCGGGCATATCAAGAGAGATGGCGATGCGTTCAGGTTTGAGGCGCTGCAATCTTAGGGTGGTTAGCCTGCGGCTGCGCGAAGCGCAGTCGAGGGCGTAACCCACCCTACGATCCAGGGGCCACTCTTCAAAGTAAGGGCTGCAATGCGCCTCCTTTTCGGCGGTTGAATTTCTCGCCGCCCTGTTCCATGAAGCTATTTAACCGATCAGTCCATCCCAAGGGAGAAACGAGAATGAAGCTTGTTCGTTACGGCGAAAAAGGTGCGGAAAAGCCCGGCCTGATCGACAAATCCGGCCAGTTGCGCGATCTGTCGGCGCATCTGAAGGACCTCACCGGCGAGGCCTATTCGCCTGAATCCCTGAAGAAGCTGGCAGCGCTCGACCCCGCTTCCTTGCCCGCCGTCTCCGGCAAGCCGCGCTTCGGCGCGCCCGTGACCGGCATCTCGAAATTCGTCGCGATCGGCCTCAACTACAGCGACCACGCCAAGGAGACCGGCGCTGCGATTCCGACCGAGCCGATCATCTTCATGAAGGCCAACACCTCGCTGTCCGGCCCGAACGACGCGGTCGAAAAGCCGCGCGGCTCGACCAAGCTCGACTGGGAGGTCGAGATCGCCGCGATCATCGGCACCCGCGCCAAGTACGTTTCGGAAGCCGACGCGCTGAACTACGTCGCCGGCTATTGCGTTTGTAACGACGTCTCCGAGCGCAACTTCCAGACCGAGCGCCTGGGCCAGTGGACCAAGGGCAAGTCGCACGACACGTTCGGGCCGGTCGGCCCGTGGCTCGCCACCAAGGACGAGATCAAGGACGTGCAGAACCTGTCGATGTGGCTCGACGTCAACGGCCAGCGCCGCCAGACTGGCTCGACCAAAACCATGATCTTCTCGATGGCCAAGTGCGTCTCCTATGTCTCGCAGTTCATGACCCTGCTGCCGGGCGACATCATCACCACGGGCACCCCCCCAGGCGTCGGTCTCGGCATGAAGCCGCCGACCTTCCTCAATGTCGGCGACGTCGTCACGCTCGGCATCGAGGGCCTCGGCGAGCAGCGCCAGGAGATCGTTGCGGCGTAAGGTTGCGACGGCCTCTTTCGTCATTCCGGGATGGCGCGAGAGCGCCAGACCCGGAATCTCGAGATTCTCAGGTGCGCAATTGCGCACCTGAGTTCGATGCTTCGCATCGCCCCGGAAGGACAACAGGGATCCAAAATGAAACTTTCCTTCTCCGCCGCCTCGCCCTTCGCCCGCAAGGTGCGTATCGCCGCGATCGAGCTCGGGCTGATCGACAAGATCGAATTCATGCCGGCAACCGTCGCGCCGGGCACGGTCAATGAGGATTATTCGAAGATCACGCCGCTGAAGAAGCTGCCGGTGCTGATCACCAACGACGGCGACGTGATCCTGGATTCCTACGTCATCGTCGAATATCTCAACGAGATGGCCGGCGGCAGCCTGATCCCGGCTTACGGTCCGCGGCGCTGGAAGGCCAAGACCAATCACTCCCTGATCAACGGCATGCTCGATTCCATGCTGCTGTGCCGCTACGAGAAGATGGTGCGACCGCAGGGCCTGCAATGGCAGGCATGGATTGACGATCATTGGAACCGGGCCTGGACCGGCATGGCGCGCTTCGAGAATATGCCCGAGGTGCTGGACGGCCCGTTCGACATTTCGCAGATCGGCCTTGTTTGCGTGCTCGGCTATGCCGACTTCCGCTTCGCCGATTGCGGCTGGCGCAGGGCCTATCCGAAGCTCGACGCCTTCCACCAGAAGATGCTGGAGCGGCCTTCGGTGAAAATCTCGGTGCCGCCGACAGCATAAGCCCAGGAGCTCTCATGAGCCTGACGTTTTCGGTCGGCGATCTCACCATCCATCGCGTCATCGAGCAGGAGACCTCGTTCGTCCCGGCGCTCGAGATGCTGCCGGGATTGACGCCTGAGGTGCTGGCGGAGAACCGGTCCTGGATGCGCCAGGCACGCGCGCTGGACCAGCAGGACGTGCTGCTGCTGTGCTTCCAGTCCTATGTGGTGAAGACGCCGCACCACACCATTCTGGTCGATAGCTGCATCGGCAACGACAAGCCGCGCCCCAATCGTCCGAAATGGAACATGAAGACCGACGACACCTATTTGCGCGGGCTGAGTGCCGCCGGATTTGCGGTCGACGACATCGACTTCGTGATGTGCACGCATCTGCATGTCGATCACGTCGGCTGGAACACGCGGCTCGAGAACGGCCGCTGGGTGCCGACATTCCCTAGGGCGCGTTACGTCTTCGCCAAGCAGGAATACGACCACTGGTTCGAGCAGAATGCGAAGGCGGAGATTCCGCCCTTCGCCGACAGCGTGCTGCCGGTGGTCGAGGCCAAGAGGCACGAGCTGGTCGGCAGCGACCACCAGATCGGCGATCACGTCCGCATCCTGCCGACGCCGGGCCATACGCCTGGCCACATCGCCATCGCAATGGGACGCGGCAAGGACGATGCCGTGTTCTCCGGCGATCTCATGCACTCGCCATTGCAGACGTTGTACCCGGAGCTGTCGATCAAGTTCGACGTCGATCCGGCCGCGGCCGCGAAAACGCGTCGCGGCTTCCTCGAGCGCTATTGCGACACCGATACGCTGTGCTGCACCGCGCATTTCCCCTCGCCGTCGGTCGGGAAGATCAAACGCAGGGGCAATGCGTTCGTGTGTGCGGCGGTGTGATTTAGCGGAGATGCCGTAGGGTGGGTTAGCTCTGCGGATACGCGAAGCGTAGACGCTGAGCGTAATCCACCTCTTTAGTCTCCGCAGAAGTAGAAGTGGTGGGTTACGTCAAGCGGTTGCGCTTCGCGCAATCCGCAGGGCTAACCCACCTTACGATTCCACCCGTGTGGAGAATGCAATGACAACACTCCCCGACATCCCTCTCCCCGCCGGCATCCGCTCGCGTTATGTCGACGGTATCAACGGTTTGCGCATGCATGTGCTCGAGGCCGGCTTCGAGACCAAAGGCCGTCCGTGCATTCTGCTGCTGCACGGCTTTCCCGAGCTTGCCTTCTCCTGGCGCAAGGTGATGCCGGCGCTGGCCGCAGCCGGCTATCACGTGCTCGCGCCCGACCAGCGCGGCTATGGCCGCACCACGGGTTGGACCGCCGACTACGACGGCGATCTTGCACCGTTCTCGCTTCCAAACCTCGTACGCGATGCGCTCGCGCTGGTGTCTGCGTTCGGCTACAGGCAGGTCGATCTGGCGGGTCATGATTTCGGCAGTCCGGTCGCGGCCTGGTGCGCGCTGATCCGCCCCGACGTATTTCGCTCGGTGACCTTGATGAGCGCGCCGTTCGGCGGCGCCCCCTCGCTGCCCTTCAACACCGTCGATGCTCCGGCACAGCCCGCAGCCGAAGATCCCGTTCATCGCGAGCTCGCCGCGCTGCCGCGGCCGCGTATCCATTATCATTGGTACTATTCGACACGCGGAGCCAACGACGACATGCGGCACGCACCGCAGGGCGTGCATGATTTTCTCCGCGCCTATTATCACCAAAAGAGCGCGGACTGGATCGACAACAAGCCTTATCCGATGAAGTCGTGGGCGGCGGACGAACTCGCAAAGCTGCCGACCTATTACGTAATGGACCTCGGCGAGACCATGGCCGAGACGGTCGCGAAGGAGATGCCCTCGCCGGCCGCGATCGCCGCCAACACATGGCTGCCGGACAGCGATCTCGCTTATTACAGCGCCGAATATCGCCGCACCGGATTCCAGGGTGGGCTGCAATGGTATCGCTACGTCACGTCGGGCATGCTCAACAGCGAGATGCAACTGTTCTCAGGGCGCAGCATCGACGTGCCCTCGTGCTTCATCTCGGGCAAGCAGGATTGGGGCACGTATCAACGTCCTGGCGTGTTCGAAGCGATGCAGGGGCGCGGCTGCACGAAGATGCTCGGCTGCCATCTCGTCGACGGTGGGCCATTGGGTGCAGCAGGAGCAGCCCGCCGAAGTCAGCCGGCTGCTGCTGAAGTTTCTCGACGACGCCGCAGCGGACTGAGGCGGCGTCACCGTCTCGTCACAAGGCATTAATCCGCGGTTCAGGGAACATTCGGCAATGTCTGACGTTGCGGGATACCGGAACTGTGTCCGGCGACCATGGGAGATGAAGATGGACAAGAAAATCGCCGGACTACTGGGCGCGGTGGCTGCGCTCGGGACGCTTGGCGCGGTTGAAGCCGCACCGGCACCGACGGACGTTCTGCAGGCGAATTCATATGCCGACCTGCTGGAGCCGATTGCGAACGCCAGCGCCCTGCTGCAGGCTATCGATGAAGCGCCACCGGCAAAGACGAGCGAGAATGTTCAGCTCGCCCAGTTCTATCACCATCACCACCATCATCATCACCATCACAGCTTCTATCGGCGCTATCGCTATTATGACGACGCGCCAGTCGTGGTGGTGCCGCGGTATCGGCGGTATTACCACCATCACCACCATCATCATCACCACCATCACAGCTTCTATCGCCGCGATTATTATTGAGATCGCGGGCACCATGAATGCGACGAACAGGACCTTCGGGTCCTGTTTTCTTTTGCCGAGGCCGTCGCCGGCAGCACTAGATGGAAGCACCCGCGGCTGGTACCGCGCGCAGTTTAGAGAAGGCGCAAACCCGCCAGCGGTCGCCTATTCGTTGCGGGCCTTCTCCTTGGCCGCGCGATGGAGATGCCGGTAAGTGCCGTCGAACACCGTATCGGATGACGATGTCCATTCGGTGCCGGCAGCCAGTTTGGGACGACTGTTGTAGATACGGCGAGCCTGGAGCTCGCGCTCCGCCGCTTCCTCTTCCTCCATCGGCTCGAGCTCGAAGTTCGCCTCCTCGGGAATGACGATGATTTGAGCGAAGGGCTCGTTGGGTCGGAAGATGTGGGTTTGGCCTTCGGCCGGCGCCTTGAAGACGCAAAAGAACATCATCGGCCACCAGTTGCGGATCAACGCAGGGACCGCGATCGGCACCGTGTCGGTGCGATCGGCATAGAAGCGCGGATGCGGCTCGGTCCGAATCGCCATGCCTTTCTCGACCTTGAGATCGAGCAGGATCTGATAGGTGTAGAATGCGTCGCCAAACCTGCGAAACGGCGGCCATTCCGCGCCACCTTCCGGCGGCTCGCCCCAATCGGCCTCGAGGACCAGGCGCCCGTCTCTGGTCGTGACACGAAGCTCGAAGTCATAGGGATAGAACAGCTCGATGCCGTATTGCGCGCCCTCGGAAAACGGCACGCAATGCCAGACCTGCTCACGCGAACCGTTCGCACGCGGCTCGCGCGTGCCAGCCCAGCCCGGGATTTCCAGCTTTGTGCGGCGGGGCGCCAGCCGGGGATCGTTCAGACGAAACTTGACCTTGGCCATTCTTCACCCGTCCATTCACATTATAGAATTCAAACTTTTACGTCGCGGCAGGTTTCCATGCTCCCAGCGCCATCCGTGGCGGCGCGTGGATTGTCAGGATTCGCGTGGCGAGCGTGAATTGACCCTGAACGAATTGCAGCCTATATCGATTTAGAACCGTTCTAAACTGATAACAGGCCAATTCGTGAAGAACTTTGCCGATCTGACCGAGCGCGAGGTGCTTGCGGTCGCGATCTCCTCCGAGGAGGAAGACAGCCGCATTTACATGAGCTTCGCCGAGGATCTGAAGGAACGCTACCCCGACTCGGCCAAGCTGTTCGAGCAGATGGCCGAGGAAGAGCGCGGCCATCGGCACATGCTGCTGGAAATGTACGAGCAACGCTTCGGCCAGCATTTGCCGCCGATTCGTCGCGAGGATGTGAAGGGTTTTCTGCGCCGCCGACCGATCTGGCTGACCAAGAACCTGCCGCTCGACACGATCCGTCGGGAAGTCGAGACCATGGAGCTCGAAGCCGCGCGCTTCTATGCGAAGGCCGCCGATCAGGCCGAGGACGTCAATGTCCGCAGGCTGCTGGGCGATCTCGCCGAAGCGGAAAAGAGCCACGAGAACACCGCAGCAAGACTGACCGACGAGATCCTCAAGCCCGACGTGCGCGCCGAAGAAGATCGCACGCGCAGGCGGATGTTCGTGCTGCAATATGTGCAGCCGGGCCTCGCCGGCCTGATGGACGGCTCGGTCTCGACACTGGCGCCGCTGTTCGCCGCGGCCTTTGCCACGCATCACAACTGGCAGACCTTCCTGGTCGGCCTTGCCGCCTCGATCGGCGCCGGCATCAGCATGGGGTTTGCGGAAGCGCTGTCCGACGACGGCTCGCTGACGGGGCGCGGCTCGCCATGGCTGCGCGGGGTGACCTGTGGCGCAATGACGACGCTCGGCGGGCTCGGCCACACCGCGCCCTATCTCGTGCCCGACAGCTGGGCAAACGCATTCTGGATCGCCACCGCGATCGCCTGCGTCGTCGTGTTCTTCGAACTCTGGGCGATCGCGTTCATCCGCTCGCGCTACATGGACACGCCATTCCTGCAAGCCGTATTCCAGATCGTGCTCGGCGGCGCCATCGTGCTGGCGGTCGGCATCTTGATCGGGGCGGCGTAGGCGACGGTGATGAAGGGACATCGTTCATTCAACGCAGCAGGCCTTGCGGCAGTGTTGACCCTCCCGACCCTGGGCGGAGCCGCGCACGCGACCGATGAAATTCAAGTCTACAACGCCGGGATCGCCGAGATCGGCCAGTTCACGATCCAGCAGCATCTGAACTACATCGCGCTCGGTCAGAGGAATCCGCCCTTTCCCGGCGGGCTCGCCTCAAATCACAGCCTGAACGGCACCCCGGAATTCGCCTACGGCGTGACCGACTGGTGGGAGGTCGGGCTCTACCTGCCGTTCTCGATCCAGGACGAGCGCTTCTATTCGGACGCCTTCAAGCTGCGCACGCTGTTCGTTTCGCCGCATGCCGAGCAGCGCAATTTCTTCTACGGCGTGAACTTCGAATTCAGCAACGAGACGCCGCCATTCTCCCAGTCCCGCTTCTCGATGGAGATTCGTCCCATCATCGGGATACGGAACAGCGACTACGAGTTCATCGTCAATCCGATCGTCGACGTCCATTTCGGCAAGTTTGCCGAACAGCATTTCACGCCGGCGGCGCGTATCGCACGCAAATTCGGGGACGATCTGTTCGCAGGATTCGAGTACTACAGCGACCTCGGCCAGATCGGCAATTTCGACAAGCTTGCGGACCAGCAGCATACGCTGTTTGCTGTCACCGACTTCAAGGCTGGCGTGTTCGACGTGAACTTTGGCGTCGGCTACGGGTTGACGCCGGGCTCCGACCGCCTCGTGGTCAAGACTATCATCGGCTATGCCTTTCCAGTACCGGGGCAGAAACCGGACGCCGGCTCGCGGATGACCAGCGGGCCCGTCAATCCGTTCACCCATGCTGCCGTGCGTGGCTTCCAGCCCTGACCGGCGCGACCGTTCAATGCCAGGGATCCTCATGACCCGCCTTCAATACGGCACGCCCGCCAAGATTTTCCACTGGCTCATCGTCGCCCTGCTGGCTGTGCAGTACCCGATCGGCTGGTTGATGCCGGATATCCATCGGGGCATGAGCCCGGGCGCCGGCATGACGTTCCACATATCGATTGGGCTGACGATCCTGCTGCTGACGGCGCTCCGTTTTGTCTGGCGCCTCACCCATCCGGTCGCGCCTGAAAGCTCCCTGCCCGCCTGGCAGCGCTTGTCTTCGGAGGCCGTCCACTGGCTGCTCTACGTGCTGGTGCTGACGACGACGATCTCGGGCTGGCTGTTTGCGTCGTTCCGCGGTTGGTCCGTCTCGTTCTTCTATCTCGTGCCGCTGCCGATGCTCGCGTCCGACAACGCAGCCGCCGGCCGGGCCATCGACGGCCTCCACCAGGCGATGGAATGGGCGCTGCTCGTCACCATCGGCATTCACGTCGCAGCCGCGCTCGCGCATATCTTCATCTATCGCGACCGGGTCATGCGGCGGATGCTGCCCGGGTAGCATTCCGGACAGATCAACCGCGATCAAACGGCGGTTGCGGCATCGGCTAAAACTGCGCATCATTCCTTAAGTGAACCGCAGGAGCATGTCGTGGCCAGATCGGAATGGAGTTTCAAAACCGCCGTCGAGCTGTCGGCCGCATTGACGGCGAAAAAGGTGTCCGCCGTCGAGCTCACGCAAGATGCGATCGACCGCATCGAACGTCACGACGGCAAGATCAACGCGGTCTGCGTCCGGGATTTCGACCGCGCGCTGGACGCCGCGCGCGAAGCGGATGCGGCGCTGGCCCGCGGCGAACGAAAACCGCTGCTCGGCCTGCCGATGACGGTGAAGGAATCCTACAACATCGCCGGCCTGCCAACGACCTGGGGCAATCCCGCGCATAAGGACTTTATTGCCAGGGAGGACGCGCTGCCGGTGACGCGGGTGAAGGACGCCGGCACCATCGTGCTCGGCAAGACCAACGTGCCGCTCGCCCTCGCCGACTGGCAGAGCTACAACGATATCTACGGCACCACCAACAACCCTTACGATCTCGGCCGCACGCCCGGTGGTTCATCCGGCGGCTCCTCGGCGGCGCTCGCAGCGGGTTACGGCCCGCTGTCACTCGGCTCGGATATCGGCGGCTCGCTGCGCGTGCCCGCATTTCACTGCGGCGTCTACGCACACAAGCCGACCTTCGATCTGTTACCGTCTCGTGGTCATACGCCGCCACCGGCTCCCGCACTAGCTTATGAGCGCGATCTCGCCGTGATCGGACCGATGGCGCGAAGTGCCGGCGATCTATCCCTGCTGCTCGATGTCATGGCCGGTCCCGACCCGCTCGACAACGGCAAGGCCTACAGGCTCGAGCTGCCAGCCGCGCGTCACGGCTCGCTGAAAGAATTCCGAGTTCTCGTGATCGATTCCGATCCGGTGCTGCCGACCGACACCGCGGTGCGCGGCAGCATCAATACGCTCGCCGACAATCTCGCCAAAGCCGGCGTCAGGATCGAGCGCAGCAGTCCGCTGCTGCCGGATTTCGCGACGTCCTCGCGCCTCTATATGCGGATGCTGCTGTCGTTCCTCGCAGCCAGCTTCTCGCCCGAGTTCTACGCAGGCGCAGTTGCGGCAGCCGCTACCCTGCCGGCCAGCAACAACAGCCTGCAGGCCGAACGCCTGCGCGGCATCGCGCTCAGCCATCGTGACTGGCTGCTGGCGCGCGGCGGCCGGACACGCCTGCGCGCGCAATGGCACGAGCTGTTCAAATCCTTCGATGCAGTGATCTGCCCGATCATGCCGACGCCGGCCTATCCGCACGATCACTCGGAAGACCAGGAGCAGCGCCGCATCCTGATCGACGGCAAGGAGCACGTCTATACCGACCAGCTCGCCTGGCCCGGCATCGCCACGCTCCCCGGCTTGCCCGCGACCGCGATCCCGACCGGATTCGCACCTGATGGACTGCCGGTCGGCGTGCAGATCGTCGGCCCGTGGCTGGAGGACCGTACGCCCTTGAGGCTCGCCGAATTGATCGAACGCGAGTTCGGCGGCTTCGTGCCGCCGAAGATGTTCGAGGATTGAGGTCTCGTCGTCGGCCACGTGTCGCAGAAAGTTGGGCTAAGGCCACCTCATTCCGCTGTCATGCCGCGGCTTGCCGCCTTCGCTCACGCTTCGGCGCGCCGAGCGGCCGTGTGGGCCTCGGCGTAGCCTTGGCGGAGCCGGGACCGGGGCATCCAGTACGCCGCGGCGGTAGTTGGTGCGCGCAACTGCCGCCGCGGCGTACTGGATCGCCCGGTCAAGCCGGGCGACGACACCGTCATTGAGGTTTCTACTAGCTATCAAACACGATCACGCTGCGCAGCGTCTTGCCGGCTTTCATGTTGGCGAAACCCTCGTTGATCTCGGAGAGCTTCAGCTTGGCCGAGATCCAGTCTTCCAGGTGCAGCCGGCCACGCAGGTAGAAATCGACCAGCCTCGGCATGTCGACACGGAAGTGGTTTGAGCCCATCGAGGAGCCCTGGATCTTGCGCTCGCGCAGGAAGTCGAAGCCATGCAGCTCGATCTTCTGGCCGAACGGGATCATGCCGACGATGGTGGCGGTACCGCCGGCGGTGAGCATGGCAAAGGCCTGCTCCGCCGTCTCCTTGCGCCCGAGTACCTCGAAGGAATGATGCACGCCGCCATTGGTGAGGTCGCGCACCTGCTTCACCACGTCGCCATCGGCGGGATTGATGATGTCGGTCGCGCCAAGCTTGGTCGCGAGCTGGAGCTTGGCCGGATTGGTGTCGATGGCGATGATGCGGCCGGCACCGGCGATCTGCGCGCCGTTGATCGCGGCCATGCCAACGCCGCCGCAGCCGATCACCGCCACGGTCTCGCCGGCCGTCACCTTCGCCGTGTTCACCACCGCGCCGTAGCCGGTGATGACGCCGCAGCCGATCAGCGCGGCGAGATCGAGCGGCATGTCCTTCCTGATTTTGACGATCGCATTCTCGTGCACCAGCATCTGCTCGGCGAAGGACGAGAGATTGAGGAACTGGTGCAGCTTCTCCGGCTTCGACCATTGCATCCGGTTGGAGACGCCGGGCAGCATCTTTACTGTTGTGTCCGTGCAGAGCACGGTGCGGCCGGTGGTGCAATTGTCGCAGGTGCCGCAGAACACCGACAAGCAGGTGACGACGTGATCGCCCGGCTTCACGTAAGTCACGTCGGAGCCGACCTGCTCGACGATGCCGGCCGACTCGTGCCCGAGCACCGCCGGCAGCGGATGCGGATAAAGGCCTTCCATGAAGTGAAGATCGGAGTGGCAGAGACCGGCAACCGCGGTGCGGATCAGGACCTCGCGCGGGCCCGGCTTCGGCAGGCTGACGTCCTCGACGACGAGCGGCTGGTTGACTTCATAGAGGACGGCGGCCTTCATGGGGTGTTTCCTCGTTGTTGTTTGTTCGTTGGATCCGTTGGCTGTCCACCTCTCCCGAAGGGAGAGGTGGAAAGAGAGCCTACGACGCCAGAGCCAGTTCGCCAACCTCGCTCATGCTGGCGTCGCGATCACCCAGCAGGAGCGCAGCGATCTTGGCCTGGGTGGCATTTTCCGTCAGCCGGAACGGGTCGCTCAGCGCCACCCGGTGATCAACCACCAGCCGCGACAGCAGAAGCCGACGTGCGTCGCCGCGCATCGCGTGGATGCGATGCGCCTCCCAGGCGAGCGCCACTGCGCTGGAAACGTGATAGAGCACGCTGGTGGCGCGCCGCGCGTCGGCCTCGTTCTCGGACGTCCCGGCGACTTCGCGCGCAAAACTGACGGCGCGGTCGACGAGCACGCGCAGATTGTCGCGCCAGGCCTGCGGCACCGAGGCACTGTCATCGAGCCGCGAATGCAAATCGGCGGATAGCGCGGATTCGGCGCCATGGCGACCGACGGCGCGGCGGAGTGCATCGATCGCGACGATATTGCCGGTGCCTTCCCACACCGAGCCGAGATGCGCATCACGCAGCAGGCGCGGAGTGGCGAATTCCTCGATGTAGCCGATGCCGCCGCGCATCTCGAGCGCATCGCCGCAGACCTTTCGTGCATCGCGCGTGGCCCGGAATTTCAGCGTCGGCGTCAGGATGCGCAGCAGCGCTGCCGCATCCTGGCTGCCGGCTTCGGCGCGGTCGAGCGCATCGGCCGTGAGAAAGCTCATGGACAGCGCCTGCTCGACCGGCAGCATGATCTTAAGCATCTGCCGTCGTCCCAGCGGCAGGTCGATGATGCGGCTTCCGAACACCACGCGGTTCTTGGCCACCGTCATGGCGTCGTGATAGGCGCGGCGCATCAGCGCGGCGGATTTGACGCCGTTGGACAGCCGCGAGGAATTCACCATCTCGGCCATCTGCACGAAGCCGCGATCGAGCTTGCCGACGGCATAGGCGATGGCGCCTTCGAGCTTGATCTCGCCCGAGGCCATCGAGCGGGTACCGAGCTTGTCCTTGAGGCGCACGATCCGATAGTGGTTCTGCGAACCGTCGTCGAGGAAGCGCGGCATCAGGAACAGGCCGACGCCGCGCGTGCCCGGGGCCGCGCCTTCGGGCCGCGCCAGGAGCATTACGACTTTCGCGTCCGCATTCGAGCAGAACCATTTCTCGCCATAGAGACGCCAATGGTCGCCCTCCTGCACGGCGCGGGTTGTCAGCGTGCCGACGTCGGAGCCACCCTCCTTCTCGGTCATGAACTGGCCGCCCTGGGTCAGCTTGCTCATGTCGGTCGAGGTCAGGCCGTCGAGATATTTCGCCTTGAGGGCATCGCTGCCGAAATTCGCCAGCAGTTTTGCGCAGCCGTCGGTGACGTTGATCGGGCACCCCATGCCGAATTCGGTCTGGTTGAACAGAAAGGTGAAGGCGTGCTTGGCCACGACAGGATATTTGTCTGGCCAACCCATGATGCCCTTGCGGAGCGAGAGCGCGTGGATGCCGAACTCGCCGAATGCGGCATTCTCCAGCTCGCGATAGGCCGGATGATATTCGATCCATTGCACGTCGCGGCCGAACTTGTCGCGCTGGTGCAGCACCGGCGTGTGCCGGTCGGCAAGCCGCGCGCACTCGTCGAGATGGCCGCCGGCGAGTTCACCGAGACGGTCCAGATGCGGCTCGATGTGGCGGAAGAGCGTGTCCGGCAGATGGATGCGCAACATATCCCTCAGCGCCGGGTCGGCGCGGTAGAAATTCATGCCCGTGGTATCTGGCGCCAGCAGGCCGGATGGTGCGGCCGCGACATGCTGTGGCTGCGCTGTGACCGGCTCGTGCATGATCGTCCTCTTGGTTTTCGCCCGGCGGCATTCTTATCGCTTGCCGCTTGAGATGATGTCGATCATGCTCCCCTTGCGAGGGGCAATAAAGCCGCAAATCGTCAGGGCGGCATGATTGCCGTGAAGGAGCAGTTCGCTCTGCGGAATGTGATTAGTCCGGTCTGTGACTGCGGCTGGTTGTCCACGCGGCGGATGCCTAGATCAATGACGTCTGTCCCTGAGAGATCACACCATGGAACACCCGACTTACAAGATCGCCCTCATCGTCGGCGCAGGCGAAGGCCTGAGCGCCTCGCTGGCGCGGCTGTTGTCCGCGCAAGGCATCCGAGTCGCGCTGGCCGCGCGCAAGATCGAGAAGCTCGGTGCGCTCTGTAGCGAGACCGGCGCCAAGGCCTATGCCTGCAACGCCACCGAGCCCGAGGAGGTCGAGCGCCTGTTTGGCCTCGTCGAGCGCGAGATCGGCACGCCCGACCTCGTCGTCTACAACGCCAGCGGCCGCGCGCGCGGGCCGTTCGTCGATCTCGTCCCAACCGACGTTGCCAACGCGATCGCGGTGAGCGCCTATGGCGGCTTCCTGGTGGCGCAGCAGGCGGCGAAGCGCATGCTGCCGAACCAGCATGGCGCGATCCTGTTCACCGGTGCCTCGGCCAGCGTCAAGGGCTACGCGCAGTCCGCACCGTTCGCGATGGGCAAGTTCGCGCTGCGCGGGCTGGCGCAGAGCATGGCGCGTGAGCTGTCACCGCAAGGCATCCATGTCGCGCATTTCGTCATCGACGGCGGCATCCGCAGCGCGGCGCGCAACGACCCGGCGGACAAGCCGGATTCGATGCTCGATCCTGATGCGATCGCAGAGAGCTATTGGAATGTGCTGCAACAGCCGCGCAGCGCCTGGAGCTGGGAGCTCGAGCTGCGCCCTTGGGTGGAGAAGTTTTAAACCGAGACCCCGTAGGGTGGGTTAGCCGAAGGCGTAACCCACCTCTTCTGTCTCCGCGAACGCTAAAGAGGTGAGTTACGCCGAGCGTACCTGCGCCAGGCGCAGTCCGCTCAGCTAACCCAGCCTACGAGAGCCAACAAGAACAGGGAGGAATCATTGACCACCGAAACCACCATCGATACCGGCACCAACGAGCTCCTCTGCGTTGTCAGCGACCGCGTCGCTGTCATCACGCTGAACCGGCCGGAGGCGCGCAATTCGCTGTCGGACGCGCTGACGCCGGCGCTGCGCATGATGATCCGCACCTGCGGCGAGAGCCCCGATGTCGGCGCGCTCCTGATCACCGGCGCCGGCGAAGCGTTCTGCGCCGGCGGCAACGTCAAGGGCATGGGCGCGCATCGCGATCCCAAGAAGCTGGAGATGTCGCTCGAGGATCGCATCGCCGATCTGCAAGAGCGGCAACGGTTGCTGACGGGCGCGCTGGCGTCGGTACGCAAGCCGACAATCGCAGCCCTTCCTGGCCCCGCGGTCGGTGCCGGGCTCGCCATCGCCATGGCCTGCGACATCCGCATTGCCGCGCAATCGGCGTTCGTCGCCACCGGCTATGCCCGCATCGCGCTGTCGGGCGATTACGGCATCGCCTGGCTCCTCACCCGTCTCGTCGGCACCGCGCGGGCGCGCGAGCTGATGTTCACCGGCGATCGTGTCGATGCCGCGCGCGCGGAAGCGATCGGCCTCGTCAATCGGGTCGTCCCCGACGACAAGTTGCAGGCCGAGGCCCTCGCCCTGGCCAAGTCGCTCGCCGAAGGCCCGCGCCTGGCGCTGCGCTACATGAAGGACAATCTCGACGAGGCCCTGCTGTTCGACTTCGAAACCGCCAGGGATCACGAGGCCGAGCGGCTGGTGCGCCTGACCACGACCGCCGATCACAGGGAGGCCGTGCAGGCTTTCATCGAAAAGCGCAAGGCGGTGTTCACGGGGAAGTAGGAGCGTTCGAAAAATCGCGAACCGTCACCCTGAGGTGCTCGCCTCTTCCGCGAGCCTCGAAGGGCGACGGCCCGACTGCTGCTGCGCGGAACTGCAGCAAGCAGCGGGGCCGTATCATCCTTCGAGGCTTGCTCAGCGGCGCAGATGCGCCGCTGAGCGCGCACCTCAGGATGACGGGTTTGATATTGGCAAAAAAACGCCCGGCGCTGGTTGGACCAGGCCGGGCTTGCAGTCGTGTCAGGCCGAGGCTGAGGGGCTGTCGGCCTGACGGGAAAGAGCGGCGAGGCGCCAGCTGGCGCAGGGAATGTCGTTCGGCGCGACGTTGATCTCCTTGTCGAAGCGCACCAGCTTCCAATCATCAGGATGATTGACGAAGGAGAAACCGGATTTGCGAGCGAGCGAGATCATGGTCTCGTTCGAGCGCAGTGTGTCGCCGAACATGTGCTCGGCGCCAAGGGCTGCTGCGCGGCATTCGAGATTCTTCAGAAGCGCAGTGGCGATGCCACGACCATGCCAGCGATCGTCCACTGACAGGCCGAATTCAAGCATCGAGGTCTCGGCATGCAAGGCATAGCGCGCCTCGGCGACGATGGTCTCGAAGCCGTCGACCACGGTGGTCGCGACTACGGTGAAACGTTCGCGCTCGCCGATCTGAAGGAAGTCGTTGAGCAGCCCCTTCGGCAGCTCGCTGATCGCGCCGAAGAAGCGGTTGTAGCGGGAGCGGGTCGAGAGCGAACGGAAGTAGTGCTGAAGCTCGTCGGTGTCGCGCGGCTCGACGAAGCGCAATTTGAGCGCATCACCCTGCCAGGTGCGCAGCGTGTCCGAATATTGCTTCAGGTCCTCCAGGCGATAGGTGCCCATGACACGCGCCCACGTAAAACTCGAATAGGGGACCGCCGGCGCCCCTGGGATCAGGCGGCGCCGGCTTGGCGGCCTATCAGGCCCGCCAGAAGGGTTTGTCAGCCTCATAGGCAACGTCGGACCAGGACAGGCCAACGTCGTGGAGATCACGGGCGGTCCAGTTGGTGAGCTCACGCCTGTTGCGGTAGCGCTCATGCCAGAGATGGAGCGTCTCACTGACCTGCCGGATGAGGCCTGGCGCATGATGATTTGTCATCGAATTATCGGTCAACGTAGACATTTTCAGCTCCTTGAGCTAAGCTTAACACTAATATCTGCCTCCGAATGCGCTGCCACAAACGACAATTTGTACCCCTTCGCATGAATTAAGCTCATGCATGCTGCTGCCAAATGACTGCCAGATTGCCATCCCTGAACGGTTTGCGGGCCTTTGAAGCGGCCGCGCGGCATCTCAGCTTCACACTGGCCGCAAGCGAGCTGAATGTGACGCAGACCGCGATCAGCCATCAAATTCGGCGTCTCGAGGAGGAGCTCGGCATCCGTCTGTTCATCCGGCAGAACCGCTCGCTGGCGCTGACCCCCGAAGCGCGTGACTACCTCCCCGGTGTCCGCGCTGCCTTCAACGATCTTCGCCTCGCCACCGACCGGCTGCTGCGCAAGGACGACGACAAGGTGCTGACGGTCTCGACGATCGCATCACTCGCGGCGAAATGGCTGCTGCCGCGTCTGACCGATTTCCAGGAGACCCATCCCGGCATCGACGTCCGCATCACCACCTCGACCAGTCTCGTCGACTTCCAGCGCGACAATGTCGATGCCGCGATTCGCTACGGCCGCGGCCAGTGGCCGGGCGTGCGTGCCGAGTGGCTGATGGCGGACGAGCTGTTTCCGGTGTGCAGTCCTTCCCTCCTTCGCGGCGAAAAATCGCTGCGCACGCCGGAGGATCTGAAGGACCATGTGCTTCTGCACACCAGCACCAGCGATGACTGGCGCCTCTGGCTGACAGCGGCGGGGCTTTCAACCAGCATCTCACGGCAGCCCGGCATCACCTTCGATATGACTTTCATGACCGTACAGGCGGCGATCGACGGCATGGGCGTGGCGATGGGCCGGACCTCCTATGTGCAGGACGATATCGCCAAGGGTCGGCTGGTGGTCCCCTTCAAGATCGCACTGCCGGCGGATGCAGGCTTTTATCTGGTCTCGCCGGAGGGCCGCCGCGAGGCGCCGAAGCTCGCGGCCTTTCGCCAATGGGTGCTCGCCGCGACCCAGAATAAAGCCTGAAAACTCATCAGCTTCCCCAGCGAAATGGGTTGACTCGCAACGTCCCGCGCGAGAGGGGTAGCCAGATTGTCGCAGCAGCAATTTGTCGCCTTGCCGTGAAATGAGTTCCGGTCCGGCCACGTCTCGAAGGGGAGTAACGTTCATGGCTGGACCAGCCACCAACCCGCCCGCAATCAAGTCGCGCATCGGCGCGATCCTGCGCGCCACATCAGGCAATTTTCTCGAGCAGTTCGACTTCTTCCTGTTCGGCTTCTATGCGCAGGATATCGCCAAGGCGTTTTTCCCGGCCGCAGACGAGACCGCGGCCCTGCTCAATGCGTATGGCGTGTTCTGGCTCGGCGCGCTGATGCGCCCGGTGGGCGCCATCGTTCTTGGTGCCTATATCGACCGTATCGGCCGGCGCCAGGGCCTGATCTTCACACTCGCGCTCATGGCGCTCGGCACCGTGGTGATTGCGTTCTGCCCCTCTTACGCAGCGATCGGTGTTGCCGCTCCGGTCATCGTGCTGATCGGCCGATTGATCCAGGGCTTCTCGGCCGGCGTGGAGCTCGGCGGCGTTTCCGTCTATCTCTCCGAGATCGCCACGCCCGGCAATCGCGGCTTCTACACCTCGTTCCAATCATCCAGTCAGCAAGTCGCGATCTTCGTCGCAGCGATCCTCGGCTTCATCCTGAGGGAGCTCATCCCCGGCGACACCTTCCTCGATGTGATCGGCGGCGTTGCGAAATGGCGTATCCCGTTCTTTGTCGGCTGCATCATCATCCCGGTCATTTTCTTCCTGCGGCGCTCGCTCGAGGAAACCCCGGCCTTCCTGGCCATGAAGAAGCATCCGACCGCGCGCGAAGTGTTCGCGTCGGCGATCGCCAACTGGCGCATCGTTATCCTCGGTATGATGATCGCCGTGCTGACCACCACGACCTTCTACTTCATCACGGTCTATGCCCCTGGCTTCGGCAAGCAGCTCAATCTGTCGCCGACCGGAACGCTGCTGGTGACGCTTCTCGTTGCTGTCACCAACTTCATCTGGAATCCGGTCGGCGGGGCGCTGTCCGACCGCATTGGGCGCAAGCCGGTGTTGGTGACGATCGCGGCCCTATCGTTCCTGACGGCTTACCCCGCGCTGTCCTGGCTCGCGGCAGCTCCCAGCCTCGGGAAACTGCTGGCGGTGCAGATGATGTTCTCGTTCTACTTTGGCGTTTACAGCGGCACGATGCTGGGATGCCTGGTCGAGATCGTGCCGGCCCATGTCCGCACCACCTGCTTCTCGATCGCTTTCGCCCTCGCCGCAGGCATCTTCGGCACGTCGACGCCCGCCGTGGCGACCAAGCTGATCAGCATGACCAACGGCGACAAGGCCTCGCCGGCGTATTGGCTCATGTTCGGAGCGGCACTCGGCATCATCGCCGCGCTAACCGTTTATCGTGGCGGCAAGCAGGCGGTGCCTGCCTATGATACGGCTAGGGAGCCCGCGACGGGACAGTAAGACGGCGTCATTCCGGGGCGCCTCGAAGAGGCGAGCCCGGAATCCAATTCTCCCATTGTTCCACACGCACGATGGATTCTCTGATGCGCAATTGCGCATCGGAGCTCGATGCTTCGCATCGCTCCGGAATGACGGAGACTTACAGCTCCACCACGACGTAGTCGCTCTCCACTGTCACCGTGACAGTCTCGGCCACATACGGTCCCTTCACGACGCTTGCGCCCGGCTCGACATGGGCCGCATAGGCCTTCACGCGGAAGCGGCGGGGATCGCAGTAGGACTGGCCGGTGCGGATGTCGAACTCCCAGCCGTGCCAGGGGCAGCGAATGATCTCACCAAGCCTGGTGTATTCGATCTCGCCGGGATCCCCGGACTGCGCAAGCCCGATCAGCGGGCCCTCGCACAAGGCCGCCCCCTGGTGCGGGCAGCGATTCATCAAGCCGAAATACTCGCCCTTGATGTTGAAGACCGCGATCGGCCGTCCCTCGATCTCAAGGAATTTTCGCGTCCCCGGCGGAAGCTCGTCCACCGGCGCAATCACATGACGCGCCATCAAGCTATTCCGTAGAGCTTCTTGGCATTGCCGAGATAGAACGCCTCGCGATTGGCTTCACTGACGCCTGCAGGCAGCACGCGTGACGGCTCGTCATAATCCCAATGCGGATAATCGGTCGCGAACAGCAGACGGTCCCAGCCGATCCAGTTGATGACGTCGAACAGGTCTTCGCGCCTTTCAGGGTCCTCCATCGGCTGCGTCGTCCACCACACCTGCTCGCGGATATATTCGGACGGCGGCCGCTTGACGTGCGGCACCTCGCTGCGCAGCCGCTGCCAGACCTTGTCGAGGCGCCAAGCCAGCGACGGCGCCCAGCCGAAGCCGGCCTCGATCATCACCATCTTCAATTTCGGGAAGCGCTCGAACACGCCTTCCAGCACGAGACTCGCCAGCGCCGATTGCTGGCACTGCGAATGGCCCACCATCTCCTCGATGTAATAGGACGGCCAGCCCGACGGCGTGATCGGGTTGCCGCCAAACCCGAAGGCGTGCACGCCGACTGGAAGGCCCGCCTCTTCCGCAGCCTGGTAGATCGGCCAATAGCGGCGCTGGCCGAGCGGCTCGACGTTGCGGCTCAGCAGCAGCACCTGCACGAAGTTCTTGTCGCCGGCGCGCTCGCGGATCTCGGCGGCGGCCGACAGCCCGTCCTCATTGCCGACGACGATGGACGCCTTCAGCCGCTTGTCCTTGCTGGTCCATTTGTCGATCTGCCAGTCGTTGATCGCCGAGCACAGCGCCGCCGAGAGCTCGTGGTTGCGGATGCCCTGGCCGGTCCCCAGCGGATTGAGCACACCAAGCTGCACGTTGTTCGGATCGAGCAGTTGCTTCTGCATGAAGGCGAGCGAGGAGCCCTGCGGGCCGCCTTCCGGCGGATAGGCATCGCGGCGCGAGGCATTGGGCTGAGCCTTCGGATAGGGCGGCCCTTCCATCATGCCCTGATAGGCATGAACGCCGTAAATCTCGAGGTGATGCTGCCAGCGTTTGGCGAGATAGGGATAAAGCTCGGCCCGGGTGGCGCGTGCCGGATGGATGTCGCAGTCCGCAATCGCGGTTTTCGTCGTCGATGGGGAAGCGGCCTCTAGGCTCTCGCGGAACTGGATATTCATCGCCTTGCCTCCTTTGGCAGCGGGCTCATTTCAGGCGGGGATAAGTCGTATGCGGATTGTCGATCATGATCTTGCGCACGAGATCGGGGGCGAGCCCCTCGGGCAGCGCATCCTGGCCGTCGAACTGCCAGTGCGGATAGTCCGTGGAGAATAGGACCAATTCGTCGGACTGCATATGCTCAAACAAGCGATTTAATGTCGCCGCGTTCGGCGGCGCATCAAATGGCTGTAATGAGAAGCGGATGTTGCTGCGCACAATCTCCAGCGGCGCGCGATCGACCCATGGCGTCTCCATTCGCACCCCACGCCAGAATTTGTGTAGCCGCCAGAGATACGGCGCGATCCAGGAGACGCCGGACTCCAGCATCACCATTTTCAGGTGCGGATATTTGGCGAACACGCCTTCGACGATCAGACTGGTGAGCTGGGTCTGGAACGCCTGGGCCTGACCGACATAATCCTCGATGTGGTAGGAACCCCAGCCCACCGCGGTCGGTGGATTGTGATAGGCGGAACCGGCGTGAATGCCCACCGGCAGATCGTGTCGTTGCGCGGCCTCGTAGATCGGCCACAGCGCGCGTTTGCCGAGCGGCACGTCGCCCATGACCAGCATCAGCACCTGCACGAAGCGCTGGTCCGCTGCGCAGCGCTCGATCTCGGCGACGGCTTTTTCGATGCTTTGCGTCGGGATCACGATCGAGCCGCGCAGCCGGGAATCGCGGTCGAGCCATTCTGTCGCCAGCCAATCGTTGACCGCGCGGCAGAAGGCAGCCTGCATGTCCTCGGAAAACACCATTTGCACGCCGTAGAGCGGATTGCAGATCGCATAGCCGAGCTGGAAGGGATCGAGCACGTGGCGCTGCATGTCCTGCAGGCTCTCGCCGGGCTTTCCTTTCTCGGGCCGCCAGTCGGGCCGCGCAGTGATCGGTGAGTTCTGCGGATAGGACTGAGAGACGAGGTCGACCATGCCGCGCGTCGTCACCTGATCGCGCCAATAGTCGTTCAGGTACGGCAGCAGGCTGGTCAGATGCGGCACGGCCGGATGTACGTCGCAATCCACTCCGCCGGCGATCAGGGACGTCATGACGTCTGCCTTCTCACGTTTCCTGGCATGTCTGTTCTTGTATCCACCATTCAAGCAGGCCTGCCCGTCGCCCGCAACTCAGCCAAGGCTTCCGTCATATGCTAGGAAGGCGGAGCTCGATTGCGAACGAACAGGGGGACGGGATGAAAGAACTCATTGGGATTGCGGAACGGGTCGCCGCGAAACTGATCGCGCGCAAAGAGACTATCGCCGTCGCGGAATCCTCGACCGGCGGCTTGATCGCTGCAAGCCTGCTCGCGGTGCCCGGCGCGTCCGCTTATTTTCTCGGGGGCGCGGTGGTCTACACCCGCGATGCCAGACGCGTGCTGATGGATATTTCGGATGAAGGAATGAAGGGCTTTCGCTCCTCATCGGAGCCATACGCGCAACTGTTGGCGGAACAGATGCGTGGCCGCTTCAGCTCCGACTGGGCCCTGTCTGAGACCGGCGCCGCCGGCCCGACCGGCAACCGCTACGGCGATGCCGCCGGCAATAGCTGCATGGCTGTGGCGGGGCCTGCAGCCGAGGTGATGACGCTGGAGACTGATAGTAATGACCGGTTCGCGAATATGCAGGTGTTCGCTGCGACGGCGCTGAAATTGCTGCTGAAGAAATTGGAGGCGCGGTGACAGCCAACCTTCTCACCGTCTCAAATGCCGTATGAATATCCGTACCACATAGCCTTTGAACCGCGGCGCCTCGTCGTAGAGGTCCGAGGCGATCCGCTCGATGGTCTCGCGCAGCGAGGTGAACTGCGCCTGCCGCGCGCTGCTCTCGGTGCCCTGCATGCCCGCCAGTTCATCCATCGCGGCATCGCTGATCTGGCACTGCACGACTTCATCGTCGCTCAGCATGGTGAAGCGAAAGGCCAGCCGTTCGAGGTCGTGGCCGATGATCCTGTCGCGCGTCAGCGGCATTCGATTGTCCCGTTCGCGCCCCCGAACGGGACAATGCTGAAAATCTGACGCTTTGTCACCATCCGCGCCGACGGACAGAGCAGCCACCGGGGGAGCCTGCAACAGCACTGCTCCGTCGAATGGCGCCGCTCCGGCTTCAGTAGACGAGCGCCGTGCCGGTCGGCTTGTCGAGTGCGGCGGCCAGCGATCGATACTCTTCGCAATCCGTGCCGCAGATGGCTGCAATCCGGCTCAGATGATAGAGCGCCTGCTCGCGGTTACCCCGCTCGAGCTGCCAAAGACCATAATACTGCCACGTCAATACGTGGTTCGGATCCGCCTTCAGCGCGCGCTCGTACCAGACCTGCGACTGCTCGTAATCGCCGAGCTTGCGATAGGAGTAGCCGATCAGGTTGGCGACGTTCGGATGGTCGTCATGGCCCAGCGACTTCAATTGCGCGATCGCGGTCGCATAGTCGTTGCGCTCGTAGATGGTGTCATAGGCCATGCGATACCCGGCCGCGAATGCGGGATCGCCGATACTGGATTGGTTGTTCGGCTTCTTGCCTTTTTGGGTTGCCTTGGTGCCCCCGCGTTTTGGATAGACTGGCTGCGGTTGCGACGCCTGGCCCGAAGAGGACGCGGCAAAGGGATCGGCCCCACCTCCGCCGCCGCCTCCACCCCCACCGCCGCCCGCGGCAAACGTCGGCGAACTCAACAAGACTGTCGCAAATGTACCCAGCGTGACGAGCCTGATCGTCCTCGTGAACATCTCCGCCTCCTGTGCAGTTTCAAGCGGCCCCGGACGAATTGATAACCCTGCCTCGGCAGCATTATTCCGGAGCGCTGTGCTGACGGAAACATCGGCGCTCTTGCGGCAGTTCTGTTGTCCTTATTGAAAGGCCACCTCGGCAAAGCTGCGAAGCTTGCGCGAATGCAACCGCTCCGATTCCTGCTGCTTGAGCCGTTCCAGGGCCTTCAGGCCGATCTCGAGATGCTGGCCGACGCGACGCCGATAGAACTCGCTGGCCATGCCGGCAAGCTTGATTTCGCCATGCAGCGGCTTGTCGGAGACGCAGAGCAGCGTACCATAGGGCACGCGGAAACGATAGCCGTTGGCGGCGATCGCAGCCGATTCCATGTCGAGGGCAACGGCACGCGACTGCGACATGCGGCGGATCACCTCGGGACCGGAGATCTCCCAATTGCGGTTGTCGACGCTGGCGACCGTGCCGGTGCGCATCAGGCGCTTGAGCTCGAAACCTTCCAGGCCCGTGACGTCCTCGACCGCCTGTTCCAGCGCCACCTGCATCTCGGCGAGCGCCGGGATCGGCACCCACAGCGGCAGCTCGCGATCGAGCACGTGGTCTTCGCGCACGTAGCCATGCGCGAGCACGTAGTCGCCGAGCCGCTGCGTGTTGCGCAGGCCGGCGCAATGGCCGAGCATCAGCCAGGCATGTGGCCGCAGCACCGCAACGTGATCAGTGACGTTGCGCGCGTTGGACGGGCCGGTGCCGATATTGATCAGGGTGATGCCGCGATAGCCTGGCATGACCATATGGAAGGCCGGCATCTGCGGGCTGCGCAGGGGCGCATCGCCGCTCGTCGCTCCGCCGCTGTGCGTGATCACATTGCCGGGCGCGACGAAGGCGTCGAGGCCGGCCTCGCCGGACTGGAGCCGCTGCTGGCAGAGCTGCGCGAAGGCATCGACGTAGAACTGGTAATTGGTGAAGATCACGAAATTCTGGAAATGCTCGGGATCGGTGCCGGTGTAGTGATAGAGCCGGCGCAGCGAGTAATCGACGCGGGCAGCGCGAAACAGCGACAACGGCTCTGGCGAGCCCGGCCGAAGCTCGAACGTGCCGTCGGCGATGGCATCGTCCATTGTGGTGAGATCAGGTACGTCGAATGCATCGCGCAGCGATCGTGCGACGGACGAATTCTCGCTGGTGGTGATGGCCGCCTCGATGTTGATATCGCGGCGATATGCGAAGTGAATCGGGATCGGCTCGTTGGACTCGCCGATCTCGACGGGAACGCCGTGGTTCTGGATCAGCAGACCGATCTGCTCGGTCAGATAACTGCGGAACAAATCCGGCCGCGTCACGCTGGTCTCGTGCACGCCGGGGCCCGCGACGAAACCGTAGGACAGACGCGAATCCAGCCGCGCATGCGTCGCGGTGGTCAGGCGGACGAAGGGATAATAGGCCCGCACCCGCGTCGTGATCGTATCGCCCGAGACATAGGCCTCGAACCGGTCACGCAGGAATTTGGTGTTGCGCTCGTAGATTTCCTCGAGACGGGCGACAGCCGCGGAGGCATCGGAGAAGGATTCCGTGGCAATAGAGGGTGGAGATTGCATTGTTCGAGCGCCGGGTTGTTGAGGCTTCGAGTCGAACTATAGCAAAGAAGAAGGTGTCGTAGGGTGGTTAGCGCAGCATAACCCACCACTTCTGCTTCACGGCTAGAGAAGTGGTGGGTTACTGCTTCGCCTGACCCACCCCACGCAACCGAGATTGTCGCGTTTCACTTCTCGCGGAAGGCCCGCATGAACTGGTCGTGCAGCGGCTTCAACAGGTAGGACAACATGGTGCGGTCGCCGGTCTGCACGAAGGCTTCCACCGGCATACCGGGAATCAGCTTGGAATCGCCGAGCCGGGCGACCTCCTCGGCGGACATCGAGACGCGGATGGTATAGTAGCTCTGGCCCGTGCGCTGGTCCGTGGTGACGTCGGGTGAGACGCGGCTGACGACGCCGTTGAGCTCTGGTGTGGTACGCTGGTTGAATGCGGACAGACGCAGCAACGTCTTCTGGCCGATCTGCAGCTTGTCGATATCGACGGGATTGACCTTGGCCTCGACCTGGAGGTCGTCGGTCTGCGGCACGATCAACATCAGCGTATCGCCGGCGGTGACGACGCCGCCGACCGTGTGCACCGTCGATTGCAGCACCATGCCGTCCTGCGGGGCGCGAATGTCGACGCGGCGGAGCTGGTCTTCGGCCGCGACCTTGCGCTCGATCAGCTCGCCGATCTTGTCGTTGGTCTCGCGCAAATCCTTGGAGACCTCGCTGACCATGTCCTTGTCGACCTGGATGATCTGGAGCTCGGTCTCGGTGATCTTGCCTTTGGCCTGCGCCCGCGAGGCGATGTATTGAGCCCGCTCGCCGTTGAGGCGGGCGCTGTCGCGCTCCAGCGTGGTCAGGCGAGAGATCTGCACCAGGTGCTTGTCGTAGAGATCGCGCACGCCGGTGAGTTCCTGCTGCACCAGGTCGATTTCCTTGTCCTTGGCCTTCTCCTGCGCTGAAAGACCTTCGATCTCCTCGTTGAGCTGCTGGATGCGCTCGCGGAGCTGCGCCTTCTGGCCGGCACGGCCGTTGACGCGAACGTCGAACAGCTTGCTTTCGCTGTCGATCAGCGTCTTGACGTCGGGATCGCTGATGCGATCGCGCAGCGATTGCGGAAACTCGATCTTGTCGAGCCCGCGCTGCTCGGCCTGGAGTCGCGCCGCGCGCGCCTGGGCCGCGTCGAGATTCTTGACCACGATGGCGAGGTTGGCCTTGGTCACGGTGTCGTCGAGCCGCACCACGATGTCGCCGGCCTTGACCACGTCACCGTCGCGTGCGCGCACCTCGCCGACCACGCCGCCGGTCGGATGCTGCACCTTCTTGACGTTGGATTCGACCACGATTTGACCGGGGGCGATCAGCGCGCCTGATATCAGCACTGTCGATGCCCAGCCGCCGAGGCCGACGGCCAGGAACAGCACGATTCCGAGCCCGAGGATCAGGTGAAACCGGATCGATTCCCGTACAGTCTTGGGCGCAGCAGGCTTTGTGCCGCCAACCGTCATCGTGCTCATGCTTTGGCCACTCCGCCTTCGCTGACGACCTTGATCGGCGCCGGCGGCGCGACGCGAGGCTGGAGCACCTGGGCGAGCACCTGCTCCTTCGGGCCGAACGCCTGCATGCGGCCGTCGCGGAGCACCAGGATCTGGTCAACCGCCTCGACGCCGATGGGACGGTGCGCCACGACGATGACGATCGCACCGCGTTCGCGCGCGCGGCGGATGGCGCGGGTCAGCGCCTCGTCGCCTTCGGTGTCGAGATTGGAATTGGGCTCGTCCAGCACAATCAGAAACGGATTGCCGTAGAGCGCGCGCGCCAGCGCCACGCGCTGGGCCTGACCCGCGGAGAGCGAAGTGCCCTGCTCGCCGACCTGCGTGTTGTAGCCCTCGCGCATCTTGATGATCATCTCATGCACGCCGGCCTCCTTGGCCGCGGCGATGATGCCGTCGGAGGTCGCTTCGGGATCGAAACGGCTGATGTTCTGTGCGATGGTGCCGCCGAACAGCTCGACGTCCTGCGGCAGATAGCCGATGTGGCGGCCGAGCGCGTCGGACGCCCACTGGTCCAGCGCCGCGCCGTCGAGCCGGACCTTGCCGCGGACCGGCTGCCAGACGCCGACCAGCGCGCGGATCAGCGAGGATTTGCCGGAACCGCTCGGCCCGATCACGCCGAGGCCGTTGCCGGCTTCAAGTGCAAGGGTGACGTCCTGGACAATCAGGCGCTGGTCGCCCGGCGCCACCATGGCGACGCCTTCGACCGAGAGGCGGCTGGTGGGCGCCTGCAACTGGGTCGGCATCGCCTGCGCCGGCATCTGCTCCAGGAGGCGGCTGAGGCGATGCCAGCTCTGGCGGGCCGCCACGAAGGATTTCCAGTGCGCGATCGCGAGATCGACCGGCGCCAGCGCACGGGCCGAGAGGATCGAGCCCGCGATGATGATGCCGGCTGTCGCCTCCTGGTGGATGACGAGATAGGCGCCGACCGCGAGCACGGCCGACTGCAGCATCATGCGCAGCACTTTCGCGATCGCACCGAGGCCGCCGGCGACGTCGCTCGCACGCTGATTGCCCGAGAGATATTTTTCGTTGGCCTCGCTCCAGCGCTGGTTCAGCCGGCCGGTCATGCCCATCGCCACCAGCACTTCGGCATTGCGGCGGCTGGATTGGGCGAGGTCGTTGCGCCGGGCGGCAAGGCCCATCGCCTCCTTCGCAGGCTGGCGGGACAGGAACTCGGTGACCAGCGTCAGCCCGACCAGGATGACGGCCCCGACCAATGCGGTCACGCCGATCATGACGTGGAAAGCGAAGCAGATGGCGAGATAGAGCGGCAGCCAGGGCAGGTCGAAGAACGCGCTCGGGCCCATGCCGCCGAGGAAGGAGCGAACATTGTCGAGGTCGCGCAGCGGCTGCAGTCCCTCGTTGCGGCTGCCGACCAGCAGCGGCAGGCGCACGATGGTGTCGAACACGCGCTTGTTCAGGGCCTCGTCGAGCGCGGTGCCGACCCGTCCCAGAATGCGGCTGCGGATCATGTCGAGCACGCCCTGCGCCGCGTAAAGACCGCCGGCGAGGACGATCAGGCCGACCAGGGTCGGGATGCTGCGGCTCGGCAGCACCCGATCGTAGACCTCCAGCATGAAGATCGACCCGGTCAGATAGAGCAGGTTGATCATGCAGCTCATGAAGCCGACGCCGACGAACGCCGTGCGGCAGGCACGCAGCGCGTCACCGAGCTCTGAACGGCGGAGGCCGGGAACGGCTGCCATCAGTCTGATCTCTTTCGGGTAAGGGGCAAAGCCCCTGATTTCCAAGGCAAAATCGAGGCTTACCTCGCCCCGCATTAATATCGGGTATTCCCCGCTTGCAACGCAATCGAATTAATCCGGGCCTCGTCACATCTACCCCCGATGACCCGATGCGCAAGTCCGGTATTTCACAGGATTTACGGCTTTTTCCGGCAAGGACGGCGCCTCTCCCCAGACAAGGGAGAGGCGGAACGTTGATTGAACCGCGAACCCGCTAGAGCCGGCCGCCGCCGCGCACCAGCCGGACCACCAGCAGCAGGATGACGGCGCCGATCGCGGAATAGATGATCTCCGAAACCAGCCCGAGGCCGAGATGGATGCCGAGCTTTGGGAACAGGAAGCTCGCGACGAATGCGCCGGCGATGCCGATCACGATGTCGCCGATGATGCCGAACCCGCTGCCCCGCACAACCTTGCCGGCGAGCCAGCCGGCGATCAGGCCGACGAACAGGATGATGATGAGGCTTTGGCCAGAAATATACATGAGTTGAAGTCCCTCTCCGTGAACGCGGCCATGGAACCGGAACCGGGATGAATGGAGTCTGAATGATGTTCAGGATTCCCCAACGAGGCGGGCCAGACAAAAACGCGAAAACAACCCCATGCACAGTAGACATCGACCCGCCGGTGGGCCTGAGGTGGATTGTGACAACGCCAAGCCCGCGCAGAGGATTTTCAGAAGAAGCCGCGTCAGGCAGCGCAGCTCGGCGCTTTCGTGTCACGACGGCAGCTTGGGGACCCGATCGTGAAAGTCGGTAACGCGCTGGAACGCGGCGCCGATGGTGAGCAGGGTCGCTTCATCGAAGGATCGGCCGATCAGCTGCATGCCAACCGGCAGTCCGCTCCTGGTGAAGCCCGATGGCACCGTGAGCGACGGCAGGCCGAGGAAATTCACCGGGCGGGTGAACAGCGTCAGCCGTTGCAGCAAAGCCGGCGCGTTCGGTCCGCCGCCGACATCGCTCTCCTCGATCGTCGGCGCCGGGATCGGTGAGGCCGGAGCGATGATCGCATCAACGCCTGCAGTTGCCGCATTGTGCGCGGCGAGTGCCGGCCCGCGCCAGCGCATCGCCTCGAGATAGGTTATGGCGGGAATGGCGAGACCGTTCTGAAGCCGCATCAAGGTCTGCGCGCCATAATCCTGCGGCCGCTCGATCATCCAGCGCTTGTGGAAGGCTGCCGCTTCAGCGGCCAGCACGAGCTGGCTCGCCGAGGACAATTGCCGCTGATCCGGCAGCTCGACCTTGACGATATCGGCGCCTTCGCGCTTGAGCACCGCGAGGGTCTCGTCCAGCACGCGCGCGACCTCGCCATCGAGATCGTCGACATAGAACGTCGCGGGCACCCCTATCTTCAAACCCTTCAGCGAGCTCTTGGTCGCTGCGACATAATCCGACAGCGGCTCATGGCTTGCGGTCGAGTCTTCAGGGTCGGGGCCGGCCATCAGTGCCAGCAGCAGCGCGCAATCCTCCGCGGTGCGTGCCAGCGGGCCGACCGTGTCGAGCGATTGCGACAGCGGCATCGCGCCGGCGCGGCTGACACGCCCCACCGTGGTCTTCAGCCCCGTGACGCCGCAGAAATGCGCAGGCATGCGGATCGAGCCGCCGGTGTCCGAGCCGAGCGCCGCATAGGTGAGGCGCGCGGCGAGCGACGAGCCGGAGCCCGAGGACGAGCCTCCGGTGATATGCGCGACATTCCAGGGATTGCGCACCGGGCCGTAATGGGCGTTGTGGCCGGTCGGGCCATAGGCGAACTCGGCCAGATGCAGCGTGCCGAGGCGAACCTGCCCGGCGTCCTTCAGGCGCTGCAACGCGGTCGACGTCACCGCCGGCACGAAGTCCCGGCGGATCAGCGAGCCGCAGGTCGCGACCTTGCCGGCATCGTAATACATGTCCTTGTGCGCGAGCGGCACGCCGTGCAGCGGGCCACGGAGCTCGCCCCTGGCGAGCTCGGCATCGGCGGCATCGGCCGCCTTCAGGGCGGCTTCCGCTTCGATCGCCATGAAGGCATTGAGATGCGGCTGCCACTGCGCGATGCGCTGCAGCAGCGCCCGCGTCACCTCATGCGAGGAGACTTGCTTCATCGCGATCGCGCGCGCGACCTCGGTGAGCGTCATCAAGGCCGGCTCAAGCCTCATTTCGACACCTTCTGCGTCTGCGTGATCGGATAGTGCGCGGGCTCGAGGTCGAACGGCAGCGTGCCGGCGATGGCCGCAAAGCCCTCGAAGGCGGGTCCGATGGACGCAGAGATGCGCGCTGCGATCTCGTCATCCACGGGAACGCCGGCGATTTGCGCGATCGGCTTGATCTCTCTCGGTGTCGGTCTTGTCATGCAGTCGTCTCCCTGTGAGAGCTCTCACGCATCCATTACTTCGTCAGCAGCGCATACGCCCCGGTCCAATCCTGCGGCGGCGGATTGGCCTGAAACTCCTTGATGCGCGCCTCATACAGTTTGAACAGCTTCTCCAGCGTGTCGGCGTCCTCGCTGCGGCGGCCGCGCTCGATGGCGTCCAGCGCGCCCTGCCAGTCGCGGCCGCGGTAGCAGCCGAGCATCTCGATGGTGATGTTGCGCAGGCGCTGGAAAGCGGCCGACCGCATCACGTCCTCTCGGCCGGCGATGGCGTAGATGACTTCCGGCTCGCTCTTGCCCTTGACCATGATGAAGTCGAGCTCGAGGATCGCGAACCTGTCCTTCGCCGCGAGCGCGGTCCGCGAGCCGACAATGATCGGGAAGCCGTATTCCTTGGTCTGGCCTTCCAGGCGCGAGGCCAGGTTCACGCTGTCGCCGAGCACCGAATAGTTCTTCTTCAGATCGGAGCCCATATTGCCGACCACACCGACGCCAGTGTTGAGACCGATGCCGACATTGAGCGGAATGTAGACATGGCCGCCCTCGGCGGCCTCCTGCTCGCGCTCCCGGTTGACGGTGTCGATCTTCTCCAGCATCTGGATCGCAGCTTCGCAGGCGTTGATTTCATGCTGCGTATCGGCGAGTGGCGCATTCCAGAACGCCATGATGGCATCGCCCATATATTTGTCGATATACCCTTTCCGCTCGATGATCACGTCGGTGAGCGGCGTGAGGAAGCGGTTCATCAGTGCGATGAGCCCTGGCGGATCGTGCTTGTAGCTCTCCGAGATGCTGGTGAACCCCCGCACGTCGGAGAACATGATCGTCATCTCGCGCTCCTCGCCGCCGAGGACGAGCTTTTCCGGCGACTGCGCGAGCTGCTCGACCAGCACGGGCGACATGTATTGGGCGAACTGGCCGCGGATCTGCTTGCGCTGCTGCTGCTCGCGGACGAAGCTTGCGAAAATCAGCATCAAATAGATCGCGGTGGTCGAGAACAACGGATAGGTGGCATCGATCAGAAGGCGATAGCGCACATAATAGTACCAGGAGAAGCCGATCAGCACGGAGGCGAACAGTGCGCCGACGCCGACCAGCGTGACGGGCCCAAACCTCGGAGCGAATATGATCACCAGAAGGCCCAGGATGATGGCGGCGAAGAACTCGATTGCGAGGCCGTAATTCGGCTGCGAGATGATCGAGCCGGTCAGCGTGCTTTCCAGCACCTGGGCGTGGATTTCGACGCCCGGCACGGCGGGATCGACCGGCGTCGTCTTAATGTCGTTGAGCCCCGCTGCCGAGGTGCCGATCAACACCAGCCGCTGCGCGATCCGCTCCGGCGCGACCCGCCCCTCCAGCACGTCGACCGCGGGGATGTAGATCGAGGGATCATGATGGGCGAAATGAACCCAGAGCAGACCGTTCTTGTCGGTCGGGATCGTGAAGCGCGGCACGCCGACGCTGACGATGCCGTCGCGATCGGTCTTCACCAGCATCGTGTTGGAGCCCGACACCACCCGCAGCATCTCGAAGCTTAGCGACGGCAGGATCAGGTCCTGGGCCCGCGTGATCATCGGCGGCCGGCGGACGATGCCGTCACGCTCGGGCTTGATGGTCAGCAAGCCACGGCCGGCGGAGGCCGCCTCGAGCACGGCAGTGTTTCGCAGCAGGCCGGGAAATTCGTACAGGAAGGGATGCGGATCCTCGCCGAGGGTCGCCAAGCCGGTCTGCGGCAGCTTCTTGTCGAGGTCCGAATTGCTGACAGGAAGGCCGGTCTCGCCGAGCACGACGCGAGAGCCCTTGATCGCTTCGGCGAACGCCTGATCGTTGCTCGGCAGCGCCCTGAGTTTCTCGCGTGTCGCCTCGTCCAGATTGCGGAAGGTCTCGGCTGCAAGAGCAGGGTTGAGCCGGTCGGGCTCGGGGAACATGACGTCGAAGGCGATGGCGGCGGCACCGAGCCGGGTCAGATTGGTGACGAGCTCGGCGAGCTTGGTTCGCGGCCATGGCCACTGGCCGACCGCCTTCAAGGTCCGATCGTCGATGTCGATGATGATGACGGGCTTTTGGGTCTTATGACGGGGATCGATGCGCTGGTACCAGTCGAAGGCGCGGACGCGCACCTCCTCGACCACTCTCGGATCGGCGATACGCACGGCCGCAAACACGACCAGCAGCCCAAGGCACACCAGCCGCGCAAAGCCGAACTTTTGCGCGAACCACCGGCGCCAGATCTTGAGACGTTTCATACTGGCTGAATATCACGCTTTAACGACGAATGGCAGTTCCCACCGCACGTCCAGGGCGATCGGCGGTGTCCACGCGGTTCTCAGGAATGAACGATGAAGTCACTCGCATGGAGGCTGCCGGCTGTGACGCCCTTCAGGAGGATGGTGTCAGCGCTATCGATCGTGATCAGGGTGTCTGCGGAATTTGTCGGCGACGCCGCGACGTGCTGAGCCATCCAATCGGAAACGCTGTCAGCCGTTACGACTGCTGACAGGTCGATCTGATCCTGATTGGGCGTGAAATTCACGATCGTGTCGTGATTCGAGTTGGCCGCAAACACGAACTGTTCCTGGTACCCCGTACCGAAGAACACATCCTTGCCGGTCGTGCCGCCGAGGCTCGCGTGAGAGTCCGAGTTTTCGGCAAGATTGAAAATCAAATTGATCGTATCGGTCGCGCCGTGACCATCGGCCACCGTCAGCGTGATCTTGCCGGTCGACGGTTCGCCGCTGCCTTCATTGTAAGTCACCGTGTTCAGCATTGCATTGATGGCAGCAAAAGTACCGGTTCCCGAGGACGGGTTGACGCTGCTGCCCGACTCTGCGGTGGTCCCCTGAAGCGTGAAGGTTTCATTCGCCGCAGCGTCTGCGTCGGTGACTTCGAGACCGTATACGACGATACGCTCGTCATTCGGTTGTGACACGCTGATGTTGTCGACGTTGAAGATGGGCGAATCGTTCGCGCCAGTCACACCAACCGTGAGCGTCGCCGTGCCGGTCGCACCATGCACGTCCTTGGTCTGCACCGTGAAGCTATCGGTGTACTGGCCCGCCGAGAGCGCATCGATCGCGGCGGCGTTCGGAACGTAGCAGTAGCTGCCGTCGGCGCCGACGGTCAGCGCGCCGTACAGGCCGTTGACCGTCGTCGTCCAATCGTGATCCGCATTGAGGACGGCATAGGTCAGCGTCGCGGTCTCTCCGCTGTCGGCATCAGCGCCCGCCAACTTTCCGGTGAGGTTCGAGAAGGTATCGGTCGCCGCCGTGTCGGTGAGGGTACCGATATTCAGATTCGACAGGGTCGGAGCATCGTTGGCGCCGGTCACGTCGACGGTGAATGTCGCCGTGCCGGTCGCGTCGTGCACGTCCATTGTCTGGATCGTGAACGTATCGGTGTAGGAGCCCGCCGGCAGCGCGTTGATTGCGGCGGCGTCGGGCACGTAGTCGTAGGTGCCGTTGGCATTGACGGTCAGCGCGCCGTAATGGCCCGCGACCGTCGTCGCTGCGCTGTTGTGCGAGTCGAGCACTGCGTAGGTCAGCGTCGCCGTCTCGCCGCTATCGGGATCGCTGCCGACCAGCGTGCCGGTGAGGTCGGAGAAGGTGTCGGTGACGGCAGTGTCTACGAGCGTACCGGCCTCGACCCCCGACAGTGTCGGCGCATCGTTGGTCCCGGTGATGGTGACGGTCACATCCTGCGTCGCCGCGGCACCGTGGTTGTCGGTGAAGGTGACGGTGTACACTTGTGTGATGGTCTGACCTTCGGCCAGCGACTGCAGCACCGGATCGTCATCGTTCAGACTGAAGTGCCAGCCCAGCGTAGCGCTGTCGTCGGTATCGCTGCTGGACTCCGTGACCGACGGGTCGACCGTGAACGTGCCGATATGCGAATCGGCGCCGAAGCCGGATAACGCGGAGCTGACGGATGATGATTTGAACACGGCCGTCGCCGTGTGCGTGTCGATCGGATCGGCATCCTTGAACGCCAGCGTGCCGCAGGTCGACAAGGTCGGCGTGGCCGCATCCTCGATCACCCCGCCGCTGGCGGCCGCCGCATCGCTCGTCACGATCGGCGCGTCATTGGCGCCGTTGATCGTGACCGTGACGTCCTGCGAGACCGTCGCGCCATGATTGTCGGTGAAGGTGACGGTATAGATTTCGGTGATCGACTGGCCCTGGGCGAGCGACTGCAGCACGGCGTTGCCGTTGTCGAGGCTGAAGTGCCAGCCCAGCGTGGCGCCATTGTCAGTGTCGGTGTTCAACTCCGTCACCGACTGATCGATCGTGAAGGTCCCAAGCGGTGTATTGTCGTTGAATCCAGGCAGATGCGCGCTTGACGTAGAGGATTTGAAAGTCGAGCTCGCGGTGTGTGTGTCGATCAGATCGAGGTCCTGGATCGCCAGCGTGCCGTCGATTGACAGCAGGGCGCTCGTATCCTCGGTCACCGCGCCCGCTGCAGCCGCCGCATTGCTGGTGATGGTCGGCGCGTCGTTGGCACCGTTGATGGTGACCGTGACGTCCTGCGAGACCGTCGCACCGTGGTTATCGGTGAAGGTAACCGTATAGACCTCGGTAATCGACTGGCCCTGGGCCAGCGACTGCAGCACCGCGTTGCCGTTATCGAGGCTGAAGTGCCAGCCCAACGTGGCGCCGTTGTTGGTGTCGGAGTTCAGCTCCGTCACCGCCGCATCGATCGTAAAGGTCCCGAGCGGCGTATCATCGCTGAACCCGGGCAGATGCGCGCTCGATGTGGACGATTTGAACACCGCCGCGGCGGTGTGGGTGTCGATCAGGTCGAGGTCCTGGATCGCCAGCGTGCCGCCGACCAGCAGGGTCAGCCCGGTGTCTTCGGTCACCGCGCCCGCTGCGGCGGCCGCGTTGCTCGTGATGGTGGGCGCGTCATTGGCGCCCGTGATGACGACCGTGACGTCCTGCGAGACTTGCGCACCGTGATTGTCGGTGAAGGTGACGGTATAGATTTGCGTGATGGTCTGGCCTTCGGCCAGCGACTGCAACAGCGGATCGTTGTCGTCGAGGCTGAAGTTCCAGCCCAGCGTAGCGCCATTGTTGGTGTCGCTGTTCGACTCCGTCACCGACGGATCGATCGTGAAGGTGCCGATATGGGTCGTGCCTTCGCTGAAACCGGGCAGATGCGCACTCGAGGCCGACGATTTGAACACCGCCGCGGCCGTATGGGTGTCGATCAGGTCGAGGTCCTGGATCGCCAGCGTGCCCCCGGTCGATAGCGTCGGCGTGGCCGCATCTTCGGTCACACCGCCCGTTGCGGCGGCCGTGTTGCTCGTGATCGTCGGCGCATCGTTGGTGCCGGTGATGACGACCGTGACGTCCTGGGTGACTGTGCCGCCGTGATGATCGTCGATGGTGACGGTGTACACTTGCGTGATGGTCTGGCCTTCGGCCAGCGACTGCAGCACCGGATCGTTGTCGTCGAGCGTAAAGCTCCACCCAACCGACCCGACCGTGCTCACGCCCGGACTCTCGCTCACCGCCGTCAGCGCAAACGTGCCAATATGGGAACTGTTGTCGGCGAAGCCAGGCAGATGCGCCGTCGACGCCGTCGATTTCAGAGCAAAGCTCGCGGTGTGGGTATCCGTGAGATCCGGATCGTTGAAGGTGATGGTGCCGACAGCCGACAAGGTCGCCGCCGCATCCTCCTTCACCGCACCGGTCGGGGTGGTCGATGCCGCCACGATCGTCGGCACATCGTTGGTGCCCTCGACGCTGACATCGGCGCCATTGATGGACACCGTGATCGGCGTGTTGACGACGCCGCCGTGGCCGTCGTCGACCTGAACCACGTAATTGAGGACCAACGTCTCACCGTCGGCGAGGAAATCGAACAGGCGGTCGGGAACACTGTACGTCCAGGTCGCGAAACCGTTGTTGCTGTTTCCCGCGCCCTGCACAATGGTCAAGGGCAGCTCGACGGCGGCGACCGCAGCAAGCTGCTCCGGCGTCAGCGATGACGTGATGTCGTGACCATGCGCGTCGAGATATTTGAACGGCTGGGTGGTCGAAAGCGCCGCGCTGACGATCGGTCGATCCGTCAGATCGACATCGGTGAAGCTCACTGCACCGCTAATGGTGTCCAGCGCGGTGTTGCCGGTCCCGACCTTCTCGATGACGGTGCCGCCCGACGTTGCGACGGTGGGCTTGTCGTTGGTGCCCGTGATCGTGATGGTGATCGGGATGAACGTGGTTTCGGGCTGGACTGCGAAATTGTCGTCGACGCGGACCATGTAGGTCAGCGTCAGCGTTTCACCGGCCGCCAGGAAGTCGAAGACGTGGTCGGGGATCGTGTAGGTCCAGACCGCCGAACCGTTGTTGGTGTTGCCGCCTTCAGCAACGACGCTGATCTGGATCTGGGTCGCGGCGATGTCCAGCTTCTGGAGAGCGGAGAGCGAGCCGGTGACATCGTGCTGGCCGGCGTCCTTGTAGACATAGTTGGGCGCATCGGCGAGATTCACCGACACGGTCGGCCGGTCGCCGAGATTTTGATCGACGAACGTGATCCGGCCGGACACGGTATCGGGCCCGATGCTGTCGCCGGTCGCATCCGAGTGATCGGCGGTTGCGCTCGTGTGCTCGGTCAGCTTGAACACCGAAGTCACGTTGCCGTTGGCATCGAGGCTGCGCGCTTGCGGCGGGCCGGGAAAGCGGTCGGCTCCCTTGTCCGACCCACTCAGGCCCGGGCCGGTGCTGTTGTTGCCCGTATTGGTGAAGGTCGCGGTCGCGGTGGCCCCGGTGTCCGTCTTGATCAAGACGATGTGGCCGTCCTGCGTGATCGTATCGGTGAAGTTCGTGGTGAGCTTGGTGTTGGTGTTGTTGTCCGTGAACTTCAGCGTGAACACGTCGGTGATCAGCTTCTGCACGTCAGGCGACAGCAGCGCGTTGGTGACGGACACGTTGCCGCCGCTGATCTGGATCATCTGGCCGGCCTGGTTGACCGTTGCGATCGGCAGCAAGGTCAGCTTGTCGAACAGGATGTAGGAGCCGGTGGTGCCGTTCGGCTCGACCAGCACCTGGAAGTTCGCCTGCGGCTGCGGATCGCCACCGCCTGCGGGAACGACGAAATTGATTTCGGTCAGCACCGCCGTGCCGCGGATGCCCATGGTGGCGACCGGCGTGTCGATCTTCATGTCGCCATGCTTGGCGGTCTCGCCGGCGACGAAGGTGATGGTGCCCGCAACCAGGCTGAGCAACGAAGAATTGTTCGACCCGTTGGGATCGTAGACCATCTCGTTCAGCACCATCCGCGCGTTGGAGGACAGGCCGAACACGGTGCCATCGATGAAGGTGACGCCGAGCGTCGAGTCTGAGCCGGTCGAGACCACGTCGCCCTTCTCGACGTTGTCGCCGTTGTTCAGGATGACCGAGACGCCGTTGCGGATCGCGGTCGCGCTGCCGCTCAGCTTGGTGACGTGGCCGATGACCTGCGCCGCGGCGGCACCGGGCGCGGCCTGCGCGACCTGAACGTAGCCGGTGAGCGCGCTGACGATGTCACCGGTGAGATGGGCGCCGTCGGGCGAAGCGATCGCCGCGCGCTTGTCGCCCCTGAAATAGTCGTGAACGACGAAGTCGTGACCGTCATGGGACAGCACGAGGTCGAGACCGGTGCGCTTGAACTCGCCGTGGAAGATCAGGTTGGGATCGGCAATGACGACCGCGCCGTCGGGCACGTGGCCGTGGGCTTTGGCAGTAAAGGAATCGATATGGCTGGAGGCGAGCGAGGGGGAACCCTGCCCGTTCAAGGAGAGCGCGGCGTCAAATTTGCCAGCGTAATTCAACCGGGCACCAAAAAGGGGTTAATATTTATGTAAGTATCGTTTGCCTAAGCTTGCATATCATTACCAAGTCCTTAGCGAAACCATCCATTGCTTGTGTGATTTCGCGTGACTTGGCGGCCGGTGCCTATGCCTATGGCGACATTGCTAGAAGAGCTGAAGCAACACCCGCGACTTTTGTAAACATAGCCTAGCTTATACGAGCACATTTGCCGAGCCTCCATGTATTCCAATGTATAAGTTTGACGGCGAATACATAGCTCGTCTTTTGCTCATAATACCCCGCGACATCCTGTGGCAAATACGGGACCAAATCTGTGAACCAACTAACAGAACCCGCGAAATAGCGACTCGTTAGCTATAACGCCTGGAATCGCGCCTACAACTTCTGCCTGCAATTGACTCCTTTTCGCGGCAGCAGGCCCTCTCCTAGCCGTCGATTCGTAAAATTTTTCGCAATTTGGACAGGCCCGCTTCAGCCTGCTCCGCGGTTTCGGCGCCCTATCCACGCGCGTTAAACAGAACAAAACGGCCCGTCTCGCACTATCTCCGCGAAAGCAACAAGCCGGCACGTCGAGGTCGAGGGGACCCAAGCGAAGCCGCAAGGGGATGTCAGATGGAGACCGCAGCTCGCCGGCGCGCCTGGCGCGTCATCATTGCTCTATGCGGATTGATCCTGCTCGGGTCGGTCGCCGATCTTCGTGCCGGCACATTGCTGTCGCCCGGCCCAGGCGTGCTCGTGCGCAAATCCGCCGAGCCATTCGGCGTGTTCGCCTTTGTCATCTCCGAGGGTGGCCTGCGGCAGAAATGGTTCGCGATGAAAGAGAAGTTCGACGACGACATGGTGCAGCTTGCGCTGTGCGACGGCGATCGCGACAATTGCGCCTCGCCCGCGGCGTTGAGACTGCTCGCCATCGTCGACCAGGCCCGCAGCCGCGAGGGCCGCGCCCGGCTCGGCGAGACCAACCGCGCCATCAACCTCGCCATCCGCGCCGCCAATGACGGCACTGATGACGTCTGGAGCTCGCCGCTCGCGACCTTCGCGCGCGGTGCCGGCGACTGCGAGGACTATGCCATTGCCAAGCTCGCCGCGCTGCGGCTTGCCGGCATCGCCGCAGAAGATCTCCGCATCGTCGTGGTGCGCGACGTCAGAGCAGGCGAAGCGCATGCGGTTGCCGCCGCAAGGCTCGACGGCCACTGGCTGATGCTGGACAACCGCCGCATGGCCATGGTCGAGGACGACAGCGCACGCAGCTACCAGCCGCTGTTCGTGCTCTACCAGTCGGCGGTGCTGAAATATGTCGGCGAGCCCCTGCAGTTCTCGATGGCGACCCCCGAAACGCATTGAACAAACCCGTTTCGCCGCGTGATTCCTGGCGCTAGCATGTCGCCCTTGATGCGGGGGGCGGCTGGAATGCGATTGATCGTGCTAACTGTGCTTGCGCTGCTGGCGGTCCCGGCAGCATCAGGTTTCGCGCAATCGGGCGCATCCGCTTCCTCCATCGCCGACAAGCTGCCGCAGTTTTCCAAGAACAACTGTCAGCAGATCCGCGACCCCGGCAATCAATTGTTCTGCGGCGACGCTGAGCTGTCCGCGGCCGCCGAGAGGCTGAACACGGCCATCGAGGCGCGGCTCGCGCGCCTACCCGATCGCCTGCCCGCGATCGAGGAGAACGCGATCTGGAATCGCCAGCGCAATCTCGGCTGCGGCATCGTCGGCCAGAATGCGATCCGCACTGAAGATTTCGATCGGGTGAAGGCCTGCCTGCTCAAGGTGACCGAAGATCGCGCCGCGATCCTGCGCGATCCGGATTTCGACTGTCTCGCGGCCAACACCGCGGCCGGCGCGCTGATCTGCGCGGATCCCTCGCTGGCGCTGACCGAGACCGAGCTCAACAGCCAGGTGCTCGGCCTGATCGGGAAGCTTGACCCGACCGCGGCACGCTTTGCGTTCGCCGAATACGGCCGCTGGACGCGCGAGCGCGATCGCAAGTGCAATCTGGTCGGCAAGGAGAACGTGCCGCTCGAAGAGCTCGGCTCCGCGGAAGATTGTCTCGCCGATTACCTCAAGCACAAGACCGACGAGATCGCGGCCGCCAAAGGCGATCCGAAGAAAGTGTTCGGCCGGCAGGTCTCATCCCGGGAGCCCGACACCGACGCCGTCGATTTCTGCGCCGCGCGCATCCACGCCGCCAATTCGTGCGGCAATTTCCTGCGCATCATCAGCGTCCACGCGCTCGACAGCCAGGCCACGGACCAGGAGGCGCAGGTCACCGGCGAAATCGAGATGGTGGTGCTGGCGCCGTTCACCACCTGCAGCAAGGTCGCCTCGACCTGCACCGGAACCTGCTGGGACGCGGCCACCGGCCGTCCGCAACCGGGCGCCGCCAACAAGGAGCGCGCCGCAGCCGCCTTCAACGTCACGCGCCGCCTGAGGATCCAGCGGACGTTTGCCTTCGTGAAGGCCGGCGACGGCTGGCGTTGCCGCGAAGACGAACTGGCGCCGGTGAATTCGGGGACGGCCAGCGGGGGATCGTAGTGAGCACTTACCCTCCCCTGGAGGGGCAGGGGAGGGTGAAAGCCACACCGCATCAAAACATCAGATTGTCCTTCACCAGAACCCAGCGGCCGCCCTTGACCTGCTGCACCTGGGTGACGGTGTTGGCGAGATGGTCGGTCTTGGAGAACTTGGTCGGCGGCGAGTTGAAGATGTCGAGGAATTTCTCGCCCGACTCCAGTGAATCGAGCATCTTCTGACCGGTCAGATCCTTGCCGGCCTTGTCGGCGTAGAACGCAAACGTCATCACCGCGTTGTAGCCGATGATCGCCTGCGTATTGGCATCAGTGCCGAACATCTTCTTGTAGTTGATCAGCCAGTCGTGGACCTTGCCCTTGGCGGTGTCCTCATAGGGAATCTCGAAGCCGCTCGCTGCATAGAGCCCTTCGACCGCATCCTTGCCGAGCGTCGGCACTTCCAGCACATTGGTTGGCGTGGCGCCGAGAAAGGTGACGTCCCAGCCGAGCTTCTTCGCCTCCGTCATCGCGCCGATGGTTTCGCGGATCACGGTGCCGAGCACGACGAGATCGCAGCCGTCCGACTTCATCTTGGCGACCTGCGCACTGAAGTCGGAGGCGCCGCGCTTGTAGCTCGTCACCGATGCCGCCGGAATCTTCATTGCGGTGAGCTGCTGATTGAAGCCGTCGAGCACGTTCTTCCCGTACTCGTCGTCCTGATGCATGATGCAGGGCTTCTTGAAGTTCTTCCACTCCATCATGTATTTCAGCGCCGCCCGCGTGCTCTCGACATAGGGCAGCAGATTGTTGAACTTCAGCCGCTCCTGCGGCTTGGCCGGATCGAACTTGAAGGTGAATTCGGCGGCCGTCAGCGGAAACAGCTGGAGCACGCCGGCATCGAACAGGATGTCCTGCGCGGCGAGCACCGTGGGCGAGCCCATCGGGCCGATCATCGCAAAGATCTTGTCGCGCTCGACCATCTTCTGCGAGGCCAGCACCGCTTTCTTCGGATCGTAGCCATTGTCCTCCAGGATCATCTTGATCTTGCGGCCCTGGACGCCGCCGGCCGCGTTGATCTCCTCGACCGCCATCTTCATGCCGTTGGAAACAGGCACGCCCCAGACCTTGATCGGGCCCGAGAGATCCTGATGGGTGCCGATGACGATCTCGCGTGCCGAGATGCCTTCATTGGTGACCTTGGTTTGCGCCGCAGCCGGCAGACAGGTGAGCGCCACCGCACCCACAGCAAGGCCGAACGCTTTCAACGATTTCGACATTGACGTCTCCTCTCCTTGGGGCCCATTCGACGCGAAGGGCGGGGCCATCACCGCTTCGCTGTTTTCGTCCTGCGCATGCCCGCTTACGCCACCGCGCGCTGGCGATACATCGCATCGATTTCGGCGGCATAGCGCTTGTTCACGAAATTGCGCTTCAGCTTCATGGTCGGCGTCAGCTCCTCGTCCTCCGGCGTGAGCTGGCGTTCGATCAGGTAGAACTTCTTGATGGTTTCAACGCGGGCAAAGTTCGCGTTGACAGCTTCGATCTCGTGCCAGATCAGATCCTGGATCTCCGTCGCGCGGCACAGGCTGGCGTAATTGGTGAAGGGGATATCGTGGTCCTGGGCGAATTTCTCGACATTCTCCTGGTCGATCATGACGAGGCAGGTGAGATAGGGCCTCTGGTCGCCGATCACGACCGCGTCCGAGATGTAGGGCGAGAATTTGAGCTGGTTCTCGATCTCCGACGGCGTGACGTTCTTGCCGCCTGATGTGATGATGATGTCCTTCATCCGGTCGGTGATGCGGACGAAGCCTTCGTTGTCGATGGTGCCGACATCGCCAGTGTGCAACCAGCCTCTGGCATCGATGGTCTCCGCCGTCTTCTCCGGCTGGTTCAGATAGCCCATGAACAGGAAATCGCCCTTGATCAGGATCTCGCCCTCGGGCGAGAGCGCGACCTCGCCCCAGGGCACGGCCGTGCCGACCGAGCCGAGCTTGATGCGCGCCGCCGGCATCATGGTGGCGACCCCGCAATTCTCGGTCTGGCCGTAGACCTCGTGCATGTCGATGCCGAGCGCGAGGTACCAGCGGATCAGGTCCGGCGCGATCGGCGCCGCACCGGTGAAGGCGATGCGGCAGCGGTCGAGCCCGATCATGCGGCGGATGTTGCGGAACGCGACCCCGTAGGCGATGCGGTTGGCGATGCGCAAGCCGAGCGGCGCCCTCCTGCCCTCGAGGCGGCAATCGACCATGCGGTAGCCGATCTTGATGGCCCGGCGGTAGACCCATTGCTGCAGCGGCGTCGCATCCTTCAGAGCAATGGTGATGGCCGAGTAGAACTTTTCCCAGATCCGCGGCACCGCGAGGAACACCGTCGGCTGCACCTCACGCAGATTGTCCGGCACGGTCTCCGGGCTCTCGGCAAAGTTCATCACCGAGCCGAGCGCGACCGAGATGTAATAGCCTCCGACCCGCTCGGCGACGTGGCAGAGCGGCAGGAAGATCAACCGGTCCTCGTCCTCCCGCGCCGGAATGAAATCGCCCGCGTGCCGCATCTGGTGCGTGACGCTGCGGTTCGCGTGCATCGCGCCCTTAGGCGGCCCCGTCGTGCCTGACGTGTAGACGAGCACGGCGAGATCATCGGCACCGCGGCTGCCGATCATCTGCTGCCACAGCGCCTCACGGCCGACCATGTGATTGCGGCCGAGCGCGCGAAACTCCTCGAACGACATCACCATGTCGTCGGAGAAGCCGCTGAGGCCCTCCATGTCGAACACGACGATCCGCTGCAGGCTGGGACAGCGCGCCCGGCAGGCGAGAACCTTGTCGAGCTGCTCCTCGTCCTCGGCGAAGATCACCCGCGTGGTGGAATCATTGACGAGGTATTCGACCTGGGCCGACGCATCGGTCGGATAGATGCCGGTGGAGACGCCGCCGGCGCACAGGATGCCCATGTCGGCGTAGATCCATTCCGGGACGGCGTTGGCGATGATGGAGGCGACGTCCCCGGGCATGAAGCCGATGGCGCGAAGGCCGTAGGCGATCTCCTTCGAGATCTGCAGCCATTCGCGCCAGCTCGTTGGCTGCCAGATGCCGAATTTCTTCTCGCGGATCGCAGGCCTATCGCCGCGCACCTCTGCCGCTCGCACGAAGCTCTTTGCGATCGTATCAGCGACCGTCAGAACCGCCGGTCGGGACATGTACGTCTCCTTTTTGTCGCCCTCGAGCTTTCATGGTCGAGGTCGTCATCTCCAGGTCTTCTTCTTTTTCCAGCGCCGTTCGCCTCGAGCGCCGGCCTCCTTGGCGCCAAGGTAGAATTCCTGAATGTCCTTCGAATGCATCAAACGGTCGCAGCTGTCGTTCATCACGACGCGGCCGATCTCCAGCACATAACCGTAATGCGCCGTCTCCAGCGCCACGCGCGCGTTCTGCTCGACCAGCAGGATCGACATGCCCTGCTCCTCATTGACGCGGCGGATGATCGTGAAGATCTCCTTCACCAGGATCGGCGACAGGCCGAGCGAGGGCTCATCGAGCAGCAGCAGCGTCGGCCGGTTCATCAGAGCACGTCCGATCGCGAGCATCTGCTGTTCGCCGCCGGAGAGCTGGCCGGCCGGCTGGTCGATGCGCTCCTTCAGACGTGGGAAATAGACGTAGACCCGCTCCAGATCCTCCGACACGCCGTCGCGATCCTTGCGCGGATAGGCGCCCATCATCAGGTTCTCGCGCACCGAGAGGAACGGGAACACTTCGCGCCCCTCAGGCACATGGCTGAGGCCGAGCCGGACGATGCGGTCCGCCTCCATGCGCTGGATCGGCTTGCCCATGAACTCGATCGAACCCTTTTGCGGGTCGAGAATGCCCGAGATGGTCTTCAGCACGGTGGTCTTGCCGGCGCCGTTGGCGCCCAAGAGCGTGACGATGCGGCCGCGCGGCACCTCCAGCGAGATGCCGCGGATCGCCATGATCGGACCGTAATAGCTCTCGATGTTCGAGAGTCTCAGGATGATGTCCGGGGCCACGGTCGCATCCATCGCGTCAGGCTCCCAGATACGCTGCGATGACGTCGGGGTGCTGCTGCACCTCGGACGGCGAGCCCATCGCCAGCACGCGACCGTAATTCAGTGCGATGACACGGTCCGAGACCCGGTTAACCAGCGACATGTCGTGCTCGACCATCAGCACGGTGACGCCGAGCTCGCTCTTCATGTCGCGGATCCAGAACGACATGTCGTCGGTCTCCTCGACATTGAGGCCGGACGATGGCTCGTCGAGCAGAATCAGCTTCGGCTCGGAGCAGAGCGCACGCGCGAGCTCGATCACCTTGCGCACGCCATAGGGTAGACCCGAGATCAGCTTGTCGCGATAAGGCTCGAGGTCAAGGAATTCGATGACCTGCTCGACCCGGCGGCGGTGCAGCTTCTCGTTGGCGCGCACGCTCGGCAGGAACAGCAGCTCCTGCCAGAGCTGCGTGGTGCAATGCCGGTGGCGCCCCACCAGCAGATTCGACAGCACGGTCGCATTCTCGAACAGCTCGATGTTCTGGAAAGTGCGGGCGATGCCGAGCCTGGCGATGTCGTAGGGCGGCTGTTCGGTGATGTCCTGGTCCTCGAATAAGATGCGGCCCGAGGTCGGCCGGTAGATCCGCGAGACCAGATTGAAGATCGAGCTCTTGCCCGCGCCGTTCGGCCCGATGATCGACAGGATCTCGCCCCTCTCGACCGCGAACGACACCGCATCGACGGCCTTGAGGCCCCCGAAATGCAGCGACAGGTTCTCGGCGCGGAAATAGCTCATCGGTTGCGCTCCGACTTCACGTAGATCTTCTGCCGTTTGAAGGTGGCGCGCTTGTAGAGCGGAAACAGCTGGAAGAACAGCTTGATCTTGAGCCAGCGACCGTAGAGGCCCAGCGGCTCGAACAGCACGAATAGCATGATGATGACGCCGTAGATCGCGCCCTTGAGACCATTGAGCGAGGCGAACGCCGCGACCTTCGACTGGATGTTTCCCGCGGTCGCCGTGCCTGCGCCAAGGGCCGCGGCGATGCCGGCAATGATTCCGGGCATGTCGTCCTTGAGGTAAGTCAGGAACGGATCGATCATCACGATGAAGATCGCGCCCAGCACCGCGCCGTGCAGGCTGAAGGTGCCGCCGATCAGGATCACGATGATGAACTCGATCGAGAGCTGCAGCGTGAACATCTCCGGCGAGATGAAGGAAAGTTTGTGCGCGAACAGCACGCCGGCAAAGCCCGTGATCGCTGCCGAGATCGCAAAGGACTTCACCTTGTAGAGCGCGACGTTGACGCCCATGCTGCGCGCCGCGGTCTCGCTGTCGCGGATCGCGACAAAGGCGCGCCCCGTCGGCGAGCGCAACAGATTGAGCGTGCCGACGATGGTCAGCACCAGCACCGCAAGGCAAAGGAAATAGAAGGTCGGGCTGTCGCGCGAGACCGTCACGCCGAGCAGCGACAGCGCCTTGACCCGCAGACCCTCATTGCCGTTGGTGACGCTCTCCCAGCGCGCCAGGATCTCCTCGACGATGAAGGCAAAGGAGATGGTGGCGATGACGAGATAGATGCCCTGAAGCCGCAGCGCGGGAAAGCCGACCAGCGCGCCGATACAGCCGGTCAGGACGCCCGCGGCGAGGAAATAGACCGGGAACGGCACATTGTATTTCTGCAAATAGGCGGCCGTGTAGGCGCCGATCGCGAGGAACGCGGCGTGCCCGAGCGAGGCCTGTCCCGTAAAGCCGGTCAGGATCAGCAGCGCAACGCCGACGGTGGCGTAGATGCAGACGAAGACGAGCTGGCTCATCAGATAGCTGGAGAGCACGTAGGGCGCGATCAGCAGGATCGCCAACAACAGGCCATAGGAGACGACGTAGCCCGAATGCGGGAACAGCCTGATGTCATCCTCATAGTCGGTCTTGAACAGGAAGCGCATGCGTTCAGACCTTCTTGCGGGCGTGAAGGCCGAACAGGCCTTCGGGCTTGAGCAGCAGCACGGCGAGCAGAACGATGTAGGGCGCGACGTCCTTCCAACCCTCCGGCAGATAGAACCCGGCCATGCTCTCGATCACGCCGATCAGGACGCCTCCGACGACCGCGCCGGGAATCGAGCCGAACCCGCCGAGCACCGCCGCCGGAAACGCCTTGAGCCCGAGCACGAGGCCGACATTGGAATGGATGAAGGTGATCGGCGCCAGCAGCACGCCGGCACAGGTCGCGACCGCCGCGCTGATTGCCCAGACGATCGACACCACGCGCTTGACGGGAATGCCCATGTAATAGGCCGCCAGCATATTCTCGGAGCTGGCGCGCATCGCGGTGCCGAGCGTGGTCTTGTTGAAGAACAGCCAAAGCAGCGCGCAGAGGATCATCGTCGCCGCGATCACCGAGAGCTTGTCATAGGCCAGCACGAGAGAGCCGATCCGCAAGACGCCCTGGCTGAACGGCGTGTCGATCTTGAAATCGTCGGTGCCCCAGATCATGCCGGCGACCGAGCGCAGGAAATAACCGAGGCCGATCGTGGCCATGATGATGGAGAATTGCGGATAGCCGAGGATCGGCCGCACCACAATCCGCTCCGCCAGCATGCCGAAAAGCGCCATCGCCGCCACCGCACCGGCAAAGCCGATCCAGTAGTTCAGGCCCATCATGCCGATGAAGGTGAAGGCGAAGAAGCCGCCCAGCATCATCAGATCGCCCTGGGCGAAATTGACGACCTCGGTGGCCTTGTAGACGAGTACGAAGCCGAGTGCGATCAGGCCGTAGACACAGCCGAGTGCAACACCGCTGACCAGCTGCTGAACGAAATCCAGCATCGCCGCGTCCTCCCGATGCAACCTGCGGTTCTTGACGACCGCATCGCCACATCTTGTGTCCAGCCGCTACGCAGTCGTCTCGCTGCGTGAGCACCATTTGTCCCGGCGCCAATTCAGCCTGAACCGCCAAGCGCTGTCAACAAACGGTGACTTCTAGGGTCTCTTGCCTTTAGTCCAAGATGGATGCCGGAATTTGCGGTCGCGAGATTCACGGGGCCGAAATATCTTCAGGCCATGGTCGCGACCGATGCAAAACCGGATGGTGTGGCCGTCATGAAGCCGGACAGCTCGGCGCTCGAACTCCGAGGGTTAACGAAGCGTTTTGACCGTTTGGCGGTCGATAGCCTCGATCTCACCATTCGTGCCGGGGAATTCTACGCGCTGGTCGGCCCGAATGGCGCCGGCAAGACCACCACTTTGCGCATGGTTGCAGGCCTGCTCAGGCCCGACGACGGCACGGTCTCGATCTTCGGGATCGACGCGCTCGTCGATCCCGTCGCGGCCAAGCAGGTGATGGCGTGGGTCTCCGATGAGCCCATGATCTATGACAAGCTCACCCCGCTCGAATATCTGGAATTCGTCGCCGGTCTCTGGGGCATCGCACCCTCGGTCTCGAAACCGGTCGCCGAGGAGCTCCTGAGCTCGCTCGGGCTCGAGCCGCACCGGCACGAGCGCTGCGAAGGCTTCTCCAAGGGCATGCGCCAGAAGGTCGCTCTCGCCGGCGCGCTGGTGCACGATCCCCGCCTCATCATCCTCGACGAACCGCTGACAGGACTCGATGCCGTTTCGGCCCGCCACGTGAAGGGACTGCTCGGCGAGCGCGTCCGCGCCGGCTGCACCGTCATCATGACGACGCATATCCTCGAAGTCGCCGAGCGCATGGCCGACCGCATCGGCGTGATCGCCGCGGGCCGTCTCGTTGCCGAAGGCACACTCACGGAGCTGCGTCAGCAGAACGGCCATGCCGACACCAGCCTGGAAGATCTCTTCATCGCATTGGTCACGCTTCAGGACGCGGCATGAGCTCGGCGACCGCGCTCTCCTGGTTTGCCCGTCACGAGCTCAGGCTCGCCTGGCGCGAATGGTTCGCCATGATGACGGGCGGCCGGCGCCGGCGTGCCCGCGCCGCCGTGATCGGGCTGGTGTTCTTCGCCGCGCTGCTGCACCTGCCCGCCTGGGCCGTGATCGGCCGCTTCGCCGATCTGCAGCTGCCGCTCGACAAATCCTCGCTGATCGTGATCTCGGCGACGATCTTGCTCGCGTGGACCTTGATGCTGTCGCAGGCGATCGAATCGGTGACGCGGGTGTTTTACGCCCGCGCCGATCTCGACCTGATCATGTCCTCGCCGGCGCGACTCGCGAATCTGTTCTCGGTGCGCATCGCCGCAATTGCGCTCAGCGTCACGCTGATGGCGCTGCTGTTCTCGACGCCCTTCATCGACGTGCTGGTGATCGGCGGCGGGCCGCGCTGGCTCAACGCCTTCGGCGTGATCATCGCGATGGGCCTGTCGGCCGCGGCGATCGCGATTGCCGTCACCATCCTGCTGTTTCGCCTGATCGGCCCGGCGCGGACGCGCTTCGTCGCCCAGATCCTCGCCGCGATCATCGGCGCCGGCTTCGTGATCGCGCTGCAGGTGGCGGCGATCATCTCGTATGGCACGCTGTCGCGCTTCACCATCCTCACCTCAGGCACCCTGGCCGCCCACGCGCCCGAGGTCGACAGCATCTGGTGGTGGCCGGCACGCGCGACGATGGGCGACAGCGCGGCGCTGCTGCTTCTGCTGGCGCTGGGGCTGGTTCTGCTCGGATGCGTGATGGCGATCTTCTCGGGCCGCTTCGCCGACACCGCGATCGACGCTGCTGCCTATGGCACATCGAGCCGCAAGCGCGCGAGAGAGCGCGCGTTCCGCGGCGGCTCGCGACAGCAGGCGCTGAGGCGCAAGGAGTTCATCCTGCTCTGGCGCGATCCCTGGCTGATCTCGCAAACCCTGATGCAGCTGCTCTATCTGGTGCCGCCAGCGCTGTTGCTGTGGCGCAGCTTTGGCGACAGTTCCGTGGCGCTGACGCTGATCACACCTGTGATCGTGATGGCCGCGGGTCAACTCGCCGGCGGACTGGCCTGGCTGACGATCTCGGGCGAGGACGCGCCCGATCTGGTCGCGACCGCGCCGCTGACGCCATCCAGCGTGACCCGCGCCAAGATCGAGGTGGTGCTGATCGCGATCGCCGCCATCTTCAGCCCGCTGGTTGCGGCCCTGGTTTTCGCCTCGCTGTTCCAGGCTGTCATCACGGCCGCCATGCTCATCGTCGGCGCGGCCTCCGCCACCGCGATCCAGCTCTGGTTCCGTGTCCAGGCCCGACGCAGCCAGTTCCGTCGCCGCCAGACCTCCTCGCGACTCGCCACTTTCGCCGAAGCCTTCTCCTCGATCGGCTGGGCGGCCACCGCCGCGCTGCTGCTCACGCTGCCGATGGCAGGCATCGTCAGCGGTCTTATGACCGCGGGCCTGGTTGCGATGACCTGGAAGTTCAGCCCAAAGCGCGAGTGAGGCGTCTCGGCTCCGTATTCCACTCGAAAGTAAGGCTAAATTGCCTTACTTAGGACGACAACGACTTCCTGAAAGGAAAAACGAACGGTCGATCGCTGTCCATCGAAGAGATGAATGAGATCATTGCTGACGGCTGGGCCGGCAAGCGATGAAGATAACACCCGACACAAACGTCCTGATACGTGTTCTTGTCGGGGACAACGTCGAACAGAGCAAGGCGGCTGAAGCCCTTCTAAAGAAGGCGGATGTGGTAGCCCTATCGATCTCCGCATTGTGCGAATTGGTCTGGGTCCTGTCGCGAGGCTACAAAGCTTCTGCTGCCAATATTGCGGCTTCGATCCGGCACTTGATCAATGCCTCAAACGTGGTCGTCAATCGGTCCGTCGCCGAAGCCGGGTTGGCGCTTCTCGATGCGGGCGGCGATTTCGTCGATGGTGTTATCGCCCACGAAGGCAGCTGGCTTGGGGCAGAGGTCTTCGTGTCGGTCGACAAAAAGGCCGTGAAATTGATCGAGGCGAGCGGCGGTTCGGCGCGGCTGCCATAGCCGCGGCATTTCGAGGTCGTCGTCAAGACCGGTGAACGAATGCACGGCGACAGTTTGACGGTTATTATCTTCTTGGAAGCACGGGTTGGTGCTGCGCTCTCGCTCATGTGAACGTCAGCCGGGCAACAGAAAGATCGGAAGTCAGGGAGATTCAACGTTACACTGCCTAGATGGCAGCGTGGCGATGGGGCAACTCCGCTATGTCTCGACTAATTCTTACGATCTTTGCTTTCTTTGGCGTATTCCTTTCACCTGCCCTCGCCCAGCAGCCGCCTCAGCGCAGCGAATGCCTGGCGATGGCGAACGCTGCGCCCCGCATCACGCCGGTCGCCCTCCGACAGACCGCCGCCGCGGCCGAGGTCGAGATCACCTATGCGGGCCATTCCACCTATTTCATCGACACGCCCGGCGGGGTGCGCATCGCGACCGACTACAGCGGCGCCTATCAGGTCGGCCGCCTGCCCGATGTCGTCACCATGAACCGGGCCCACAGCACCCATTATTCTCTCAATCCCGACAAGCGCATTCCGCATGTGCTGCATGGCTGGGGTGAGAACGGCAAGCCGGCTGTGGTGTCGGAGCGGATCGGCGACACCTTCATCCGCAACGTCACGACCGACATCCGCCGCTACTTTGGTGACGATTCCGGCGCGGACATGATCCGCGACGGCAACTCGATCTTCATCTTCGAGGTGGCGGGCCTCTGCATCGGGCATCTCGGCCATTTGCACCACAAGCTCGACGACAGCCATTTCGCCCAGATCGGGCGGCTCGACATCGTGATGGTGCCGATCGACGGCACCTACACCATGTCGCTCGACGGCATCTCGGAGATCACCAAGCGCCTACGCGCCTCCGTGGTGCTGCCGATGCACCGCTTCGCCACCCCCCTCGACGAGTTCATGCTCCGCATCGGCCAGCAGTTCGAGATCGACCGTCGTACCGAGCGCTCCTTGCGGATATCGCGCGACACCTTGCCGACGACGCCAACGGTGATCATCCTCGACGGCGTCTGACGCGCGAAACCGGAACGCATGATCCTGCTCCGACTTGGTTGCCTCGAGAACATCCTCGATCGGAGCAATCATGAGCAGAAGGTTCCTGGTCATCGCCGCATTCGCGGCCATCTACATGCTTTGGGGTTCCACCTATTTTGCCATCACTTTGGGATTGAAATCGATCCCGCCGTTTCTGCTGATGGCGCTTCGCTCGTTCTGCGGTGGCATCGTGTTGCTGGCCATGAGTGGCAGACAGATTGCGAGCGTTCCGTTGCGGACATGGGTCAATGCGAGCCTCTGTGGGCTGCTGTTCTTCGTGGGTTGTCATGGCGTGCTCGCTTTCGCGCAACAATCGGTTCCTTCGGGCGTGGCGGCGATCGTGCTTGCCACGATCCCGTTCTGGATCCTGCTGATCGATGTGCTGTTCCCCGGTGATCAGCGCCCCAGGCCTCTCGCCCTGCTCGCACTGGTGCCGGGCTTCTTCGGGGTTGGCCTCGTGGCATGGCAAAACGTCGCGCAGGCCGGCATCAGCGTTTTGCCCGTCGTCCTTCTGTTGCTGGCGGCGCTGTCCTGGTCGGTCGGAACCGTCCTGTCCAGGGGCATGTCGAGCCAGGCCTCCGCCATCCTGCTGTCGGGCATGCAGCTTTCGATCGGCGGTGCCGTGCTGTTCGTGATCAGCTGGCTGGCCGGCGAGATCGAAAGCTTCAGGCCGGGCAACGTCTCGCCGACGTCGCTCGCGGCTGCGCTTTGGCTGATCATCTCCGGAAGCGTGATCGGTTTCGTCGCCTACAACTGGTTGCTCGAGAATGTCTCGACATCGTTGGTATCGACCTACACTTTCGTCAACCCTGTCATCGCCGTGCTGCTCGGCACGCTCGTGCTGGGCGAGCCGTTCTCGCGCATGATGCTGCTTGGCGCAGGTCTCGTCATCATCTCGATCATCGTCATCTGGAGCGCCGAACGCGCAGGGAGTCGCCGGGCGAACGATCCGGCTGATCGGGACATGAGACATCTGTCTTTGCGCAAGACCTGACGATCACCGGCGGCAATTTTCTCCAAGTCGGTGGCAGCCGACTGTGCTGATCTCCGTGGCAACGGGAGATCGACATGACCGAATTTGCGAGATTGTTGCACGCAGAAGGACCCCACCCCGAGCACGCGGGGGCGCTTCAGCTTTACGGCCGCTTCGTCGGCGATTGGGAGGCCGAGATTACGGCCCACGGCGCTGATGGGACGAAGCACATCGCGCCGGGCGAAATCCATTTCGGCTGGGTGCTGGAGGGCCGTGCCGTCCAGGATGTCTGGATCATCCCGCGCCTTGCGGGCAGCCCCGTCTTTCCGATCGCGGGCAATTGGTACGGCACGACACTGCGCGTCTTCGATCCCTCCATTTCAGCGTGGCGGATTTCCTGGTTCGATCCGGGCCGCGGCGTATTCCGCCAGCAGATCGGCCGGCCGCGCGGCGAGGACATCGTGCAGGAGGGCACGACCGACGGAGGTGATCTCACGCGCTGGAGTTTTACGGAAATCGCCGACGATTCCTTTCACTGGCTCGGCGAGGTCAAGCCCGCCACGGCAGCCGATTGGCGGCTGGTGGTCGATGTGAGGGCGCAGCGACGCAAGAGCTGACGAAGACGTCGCCATGGAGCGAACGACCGTCATCATGTGAAAGAGGGGCCGGGATGTTGATCCCGCCCCCTCTTCCGTCGTGGCCGCTGGGAAGCGTCCTTGAATGGAGTTAGCCGGCACCCATGAGGGTCGCGGGACGACGCTCGCCGGGCGAGATGAACATCCGCTTCAGCTTGTTGACGACGCGGACCATGAAGCCGATCAGGGCCGGGTTTGTCTTGCGGCAGAAGGCGATCTTCTTGACGTAGCCTTCGACATGCCATTTGGCGTGCGCGCCGTCGCGGAAGAAGATGACGTCGCCGGCACCGTAGCGCTTCGGCGGGAGCCCGTCGCTTTCCAGCACGATCGACCCTTCCAGGATCATGATCGTCTCGTCGAAATCATAGTACCAGTTGAAGCGACCTTCGGTGCAGGACCAGATGATGGTCGAGGAGGTGCCGTCGGAGCTGGTCGAGAGAATGTGCGAACGCGAGACCGGGTTACCCTCGATGATCCAGGTCGGCTCGATCGGCCGGAGCTCCAGATCCACATTGCAACTACCAACTTCAATCAACGCGCGAGACATCTGCTCCCCCAGGGAATAATACAATATGTATGACCGGGTCTCGGCCCGGATTATTTCGAAAGATGTCGGAACGCTAATTGCCGGCTTTTAATTCTTTCTTACGCTGGCCCCGATAATCAGCCACAAGTTGCATACGCGAAACGGTTGACGTCGGGATTTGCCTGCAAATTCGGGCATATGAACCCATCTTTTCCGGGGTGCGACAAAGTGCGCGAAAGCGACTTGGAAGGAGCCCGATCGTTGCCCCTGACCCCTGATGCCCTGACAGCCCAAGGCGAGGTCGTCGCGTGGCTCGGCAGCCTCGATATTTCGTTCGCGTCGGACGAGGAACCCTGGTTCACGGTCGACGGGGCCGAAAGCCCCCGGCAGATCTGCAGTGACGGCTCAGGCGGCGCCTTCGTGCTGCTACCGTCGCAAAATGTCCTCTACGTCTCATCGGAAGGGCGCGCAGGCATCATCGCCGAAAGCTTCGAGGCCTTCATTCAGTTGGTCGTCGCCCGCCCCTATTGGCTCGACATCCTCAAATTCTCCGCCGGCGGCGATCTCCCGCAGATGCGGCGCGCGGCAGATGCGCTTGAGGCGACACTCGACGACGAGGACGACGTCAACGAGGCGCGAGAGCAAATCCGCGAACGCCTCGCCCTGCCGGAGGCAGACGACCCGGTCGGCGCGCTCTACGAGGCGGTCGCGACGTCCGACGCCATCGTCCGGGCCACCGACGGCAGCCCCTTCACCACGCTGTTCAATCGCTTCAGCATCGACAACAACCCGATGCTGCGCGACACGGCGGCGTGAAGGCGCTTGACCCTAGCGATGCGCCCGAAGTGTTCACGCCTGTCATGGCCGGGCTTGTCCCGGCCATCCACGCCTTGCGGAACAAAGAACGTCGATGCCCGGGACAAGCCCGGGCATGACGAGTAGCTTCGGTTACTTCGCCCACTCGCCCTTGCGGAACACCGGCACCTTGCTGCCGTCGGCCAGGATGCCGTCGATGTCGGTCTCGGCCGAGCCGATCATCCAGTCGATATGGATCAGGCTCTGGTTGCCGCCTTGCGCGGCGATCTGCTGCGGCGTGAGCTGGGCGCCGTTCACGAAGCACTTCGAATAGCATTGGCCGAGCGCGATGTGAGAGGCCGCGTTCTCGTCGAACAGCGTGTTGTAGAACAACAGCCCGCTCTGCGAGATCGGCGAGGAATGCGGCACCAGCGCCACTTCGCCGAGCCGGCGTGCGCCTTCGTCGGTGTCGAGCACCTTGTTCAGCACCTCCGCGCCGCGCGAGGCCTTGGCGTCGACGATCCTGCCGTCCTCGAAGCGCACCGCGATGTTGTCGATCAGCGTGCCCTGGTAGGACAGCGGTTTCGAGCTCACGACATGGCCGTAGACGCGCCGGCAATGCGGCGTGGTGAAGACCTCTTCAGTGGGGATATTGGCGTTGCAGCTGATGCCGTTCTTGGCGGACGAGGCGCCACCTTCCCATTCATGCCCGTCAGCAAGCCCGATGGTAAGGTCGGTGCCGGGACCCGAATATTGCAACGCGCGGAAACGCTGGCCGTTGAGCCAGTTGGTGCGCTCGCGCAACACCGCATTGTGGCTCGCCCAATTCGAAATCGCATCCTCGCGGTCGACGCGGGACGCCGCGAAGATCGCATCCGCCAGCTTGCCGATCGCGACCTCTTCGGGATCATCAGGGAAGACCTGCTTGGCCCAGGACGGGCTCGGATAGGCGATGATGTTCCAGTTGGTGTCGAAGTTGACGATCTTCTCCAGCGCCGGCTGGTAGGCCATGGAATTGGCCTTGCTGGCGCGCGCCACCTTGGAAGGATCCTCGCCCGACAGCAGCATCGGATTGTCGCCGACGATGGCAAGACGCGCGGTGTTGTCCGAGAACGCCTTCGCCATGCCCTCGTAGAGCCAGTTGGCCGCACGATCGAAGCTGTTGTCCTGGCCGTAGCGGTAGCGCGCCAGCGTCATCTCCTCGTCGGAAAGGATCGGCGTCACGATGCCCGCGCCGGCCTTGTAGGCGTGCACGGCGATGCGGCGCACCAGCGGCAACGCGATCGCGGGGGCCGTCAAGAGGAGGTCCTGTCCCGGCCGCAAGCCCAGTCCCACCTTCACCGCCACCTCGGCCAGCCGGTCGAGCTTCACGGGATCAATGGACGTGGAAGTATTGCGGGGATCAGTCATGCCGGGTCCTCTGCCGAAGGTCTGCCATTCAATCTAAGCCTAGCATCGCGGGACACAAGTGTGCGAGCGTCTTGCAAGACGTGAAAGATACGGAGTTTCACCCGGCTTGGTTTTCAACACGTTGCCGATTTCGGCGCCCGATCGGCCATGGCGGACCGCACGGCCGATGTCATTTTTCGGTGAGCAGAGAGGTTCGAGCAGGCCTTCGCGACCAGTGCCGTCGTCACATCCGTTTCCGGCGCAGATGGATGATGACGTCGAGCCGCGCGATCTCGTGGCCGGGAAGCGCATCCGGCACCTTGCTGAAGGCAAGGCCGCCAGCGACGTCGACCAGCACATCCTCGCCCTCCAAATAGAAGTGCGGATGGACCGACGTGTCGGTGTCGAAGAACGATTTGATGCCGTCGGCCGCGATCCGGCGCAGCAGGCCGGCCTCGGTGAACTGGTTCAACGTGTTGTAGACCTTGGCGAGCGACAGATAGGCGTTCGCCGCCACCGCTTCGTCGTGGAGGCTCTCCGCGGTGACATGGCGATGGCCGCGCAAGAATAGCAGTTTGCCGAGCGCAAGACGCTGGCGGGTCGGGCGCAGGCCAGCATCGCTGAGCACTTGCAGACAATGCTTCGTTCCATCATCCGAGAGCAGACCTGGATCGACGGCATCCTCCCCGCCCGCAGGATTGTCGGTGGCCTGGATGTCCATCGGTCGTCTTTTCTCCTGGAAAAACGGACAAGGCGCGGCTTTGCCTTGCGCCAGTTGACATCGGATCGCAAAAGGGGCGGCTTGGCTTTGATCCGGATCAATTCCGAGGCCGCCCTCTGACCTATCGCAAGACAGGTCGGCTTAATCCCGGACAGAATGGTGCGGTATCGATGAGGCCGCCCATGACGAAGCCGGTTCCTGACAAGGCAGAAATCGCACTCGAATATCCAGACAAATTTTACGTCGGCACCTTCGCGCATTCATCGCGGTTCGAAGCCCGTCTCGACGGCAGCGGCGTGGCACTCGTGCTCGAGCGGCCCGGAACCGAGGACGAGCGCAAGTCGGTGCACCTTCACATCAACTTTGGCTTGCTCGCCGGCATCTTGCGCGAGCTCGCGGCAAGCGTCAGCGCAATTCCAAAGGACGACATCGCCCATCGCGAACTGCTCATCGGTGCACTGGACGAATTGCAACAGGCGCTGAAAATCTCCTGAGCCCGCTGTGCATTTTTTGTGCTGACACTGTCGAGACTTTCATCTTGCAGCATGGAACGGGACCGTGTGAGCCTCGCACCCGGATGGGGACTGGGATGGGCCGGCCGTCGCTTCGCGCGCGTGGACGTCGCGGAGCGCCTGCGGTTTGGCCGCGCTTGAGAAAGATACGGCATGTCGAAACGAGTGTTGCTTGGTCTCCTCCTGGCTTGCGGCCTCACGGCCTCGGCGCTGGCGCAAGAACCGAAGACGGGAGGCGTGATCAACGCGGTGATCCAGCCCGAGCCGCCCGGCCTGATGCTTGCGATGATCCAGAACGGCCCGACCCAGATGGTCTCGGGCAACATCTTTGAGGGGCTGTTGCGCTACAGCCCCAAGCTCGAGCCGCAGCCGGAGCTCGCCGAAAGCTGGAGCATCAGCGAGGACGCCAAGACTTACACCTTCAAGCTCAGGAAGGACGTCACCTGGCATGACGGCAAGCCCTTCACGGCGGCCGACGTGCTGTTCTCGATCGAGATGCTGAAGCAGACGCACGCGCGCGCCCGTGCCAACCTCGTGCAGGTCGACAAGATCGAGGCGCCCGACGACTACACCGTCGTATTCACGCTGAAGCAGCCGTTCGGCCCATTCCTCGGCATTTTCGAGGTCGGCTCGATGCCGATGGTGCCGAAGCATCTCTATGAAGGCACCGACTGGAAAACCAACCCCTACAACAACGCGCCCGTCGGCACCGGCCCCTTCATGTTCAAGGAATGGCAGAAAGGCTCGTTCATCCGGCTGGTCAAGAACCCGAACTATTACGAGAAGGGCAAGCCCTATATCGACGAGATCTACTGGCAGATCATCCCCGACGCCGCCGCGCGTTCGGTGGCGTATGAGACCGGCAAGGTCGACGTGCTGCCCGGCGGCTCGGTCGAGAATTTCGACGTGCCGCGGCTCTCCAAGCTGAAGGATACCTGTGTCACGGGCGCCGGCTGGGAATTCTTCTCTCCGCTGGCCTGGCTGTGGCTCAACAACCGTCAGGGCCCGCTGGCCGACAAGCGGGTGCGGCAAGCGATCATGTATGCGATCGACCGCGATTTCGCCAAGGATGTGATCTGGAACGGGCTCGGCAAGGTCGCCACCGGCCCCTCGGCCTCGACCATCAAGTACTACACCGACGACGTGCCGAAATACCCGTACGATCCGGCCAAAGCCAAGGCGCTGCTGAAGGAAGCCGGCTACAAGGGCGAGAAGATCCGCCTCTTGCTGCTCGCCTATGGCGAGACCTGGCAGCGCTGGGGCGAAGCTGTGAAGCAGAACCTGATGGATGTCGGCATGAACATCGAGACGATCTCGACCGACGTCGCCGGGGGCAACCAGAAGATCGGCGACTGGGATTTCGATATCGCCTTCACCTATCTCTATCAGTACGGCGATCCCGCCCTCGGCGTCGGCCGCAACTATGTCTCCAGCAACATCGCCAAGGGGCAGGTGTTCAACAACGCCGAGGGCTACACCAATCCCGAGATCGACAAGCTGTTTGCCGATGGCGCGGTCGCCACTCCCGACTCCAAACGCAAGGAGATCTACGACAAGGCGCAGAAGATCCTGGTCGAGGACGTGCCGGTGGCCTGGTTGCTCGAGCTTCAATTCCCGACCATCACCCGCTGCAAGGTCAAGAATTTGATCACCACGGGGATCGGGGTCAATGACGGCTTCAAGGACGCATGGCTCGAGAAGTGAGGCGGGCGCTCCGAACTCCACTTACCTCTCCCGCTTGCGGGAGAGGTCGCTACGCTCGAAGAGCGTAGCGGGTGAGGGTCCTCCCCACTTGGCAATCCCTCTGCGGAAACACCCCCTCCCCTGCCCTCCCCCGCAAGCGGGAGAGGGAGCGCACCGTCGCTGCGGCGACACTCTGGCAAAATTGATCTAGTTCCAAGATGCTCTCATTCGTCGCTCAGCGTGTCCTCAAGGGCGTGATCGTCCTGCTTGCGATCGTCGTCCTCAATTTCTTCCTGATCCGGCTTGCGCCCGGCGACCCCGCGGTCGTGATGGCGGGCGAGGCTGGGGCCAGCGACCAGGTCTTCGTCAACCAGCTCCGGGAAAAGTTCGGCCTCGACAAGCCGCTGCCCGAGCAGCTCTTCATATACGTCACGGGCATTGCGACCCTCGACCTCGGCTTCTCCTTCCGCCAGCAGGCGCCGGTGGCGAAACTGATCGCGGAGCGGTTGCCGGCCACATTGCTGCTCACGCTGACGGCATTCGCGATCTCGCTGGCGCTCGGTGTTCTCTTCGGCACCTTCGCGGCGCGGTTCGCCGGGACTTTCCTCGACACCGGCATCACCATCTTTGCATTGATCTTCTACGCAATGCCGATCTTCTGGGTGGCGCTGATGGGAATCCTGCTGTTCTCGGTCACGGTCGACTGGCTGCCGAGCTTCGGTTACGAGACCGTCGGCGCCAACCTCGCCGGCCTCGCCCATGCGGCCGACGTCGCAAGACACCTGATCATGCCGGCGGTGACGCTCGGCCTGTTCTTCATGGCGACCTATACCCGCATGACGCGCGCCTCGATGCTCGAAGTGAAGCGGCTCGACTTCGTCAAGACCGCGCGCGCGAAAGGCCTCTCCGACGCCGTGATCCAGCGCCGCCATGTGCTGCGCAACGCGCTCCTTCCTGTCGTGACACTCGCCGGCGTCCATGCCGGCACGCTGATCGGCGGCGCGGTCATCACCGAGACCGTGTTCGCCTGGCCCGGTATCGGGCGGCTGATGTACGACGCGCTTCTGCAGCGCGACTACAATCTGCTGCTCGGCGTGTTCGTGACCTGCTCCGTCATGGTGCTGATCTTCAACCTCGTCACCGACCTCGTCTATCGCCTGGTCGACCCGCGCATCGAATTCGCCGCATGAAACAGTTCTGCACATCGATGCTGAAGAGCCCGAGCGGCGTCATCGGCCTCATCATCCTGCTGCTCGCGATCTCGGTCGCGGTGTTCGGGCCGCTGCTGTTTCCGAACTCGCCCTGGCGCATGGTGCAGCGGCCGTTCCTGCCGCCCTTCACGCTCTCGACCGTGCCGCTCGGCACCGACGCACTCGGCCGCGACGTGTTCGCCGGCATGATCTTTGGCGCCCGCGTCTCGCTGCTGGTTGGCCTCGTCTCGACGCTGGCCGCACTCGTCGTCGGCGTTCCCATTGGCGCCATGGCCGGCTATTTCGGCGGCAAGGTCGACGACGCGCTGATGCGCTTCACCGAATTTTTCCAGACCATTCCAAGTTTTGCGCTCGCGATCGTGCTGGTCGCGATCCTGCAGCCCTCGATCTATTCGATCGTGGCCTCGATCGCCGTGGTGAGCTGGCCGCCGGTCGCGCGCCTGGTGCGCGGCGAGGTGCTGTCGCTGCGCACGCGTGAATATGTCCAGGCCGCCGTGGTCACCGGGCAAAGCAACAGCTGGATCATCCTGCGCGAAATCCTGCCCAACGCGTTGTCGCCGGTGATCGTGCTGGCCTCGCTGATGGTGGCGACCGCGATCCTGCTGGAATCTTCGCTGTCCTTCCTCGGCCTCGGCGATCCCAACCTGATCTCCTGGGGCTACATGGTCGGCGCCGGCCGCACCGTGATCCGGCAGGCCTGGTGGATCACCGTGTTTCCCGGCGTCGCCATCCTGATCTGCGTGCTCGGGCTGAACCTGATCGGCGAAGGCCTCAACGATGCGCTGAATCCGCGCCTCTCGCGGGAGGGACGCTGATGACGACTGCCCCGCCCGCCGTCTCGATCAGGAACTTGCGGATCGCGCTGCCCAAGGGCGCCGAGCGCCCCTTCGCGGTCGACGGCGTCTCGCTCGACCTGCGCCCCGGCAAGATCGTCTGCGTCGTTGGTGAGTCCGGCTCCGGCAAGTCGATGTGCGCGCATGCGTTGATGGGCCTGTTGCCCGACACGGTGTCGGTCACATCAGGCGAGATCCAGTTCGAAGGCCGCGACCTGCTCAAGCTCGACGACGACGGCTGGCGCGATCTGCGCGGCCGCCGGCTCGCGATGATCTTCCAGGAGCCGATGACCGCGCTCAATCCCTTGATGCGGATCGGCGACCAGATGGCGGAGATGTTCGAGGCCCACGGCCTGCTCACGCCGAGGGAGCGGCGGGCAAAAGCGCTGTCGCTGGCGCGCGAGGTCGGCCTGCCCGACCCAGAGCGCATCGTGCGCGCCTATCCGCACCAGCTCTCCGGCGGGCAGCGCCAGCGCGCCATGATCGCGATGGCGCTTGCGCTCGAGCCGGCGGTGCTGGTCGCGGACGAGCCGACCACCGCGCTCGACGTCACGACCCAGGCGCAAATCCTGAAGCTGATCCGCAACCTCCAGCAGAGCCGCAATATGGCGGTGATGTTCATCACCCATGACTTTGGCGTCGTCGCAGATATTGCCGACCAGGTCGTGGTGCTCCGCCATGGCAAGGTCGTGGAGGAAGGCCCTGCCGCCAGCGTCTTCAGCGAGCCGCAGCACGACTACACCAAGGCGCTGCTCGCCGCCGTGCCCTCGATGCAACCGCCGGCGCGCGCCCCCCTCGACGGCCAGGCCAAAGCTGTCGAGGTGATCGGGCTGGACAAGACTTACGTCACCTCGGGCGGCTGGTTTCGCGAAGATAGACGCGTCGATGCCGCGCGCGCAGTGAACTTCAACATTCTCAAGGGCGAGACCTTGGGCCTCGTCGGCGAATCCGGCTCCGGAAAATCGTCGGTGGCGCGGCTGGTGATGCGGCTGATCGAAGCCGATCGCGGCACGGTGCGGATCGGCGACACCGACCTGACGCAGCTCTCGGGCAAGGCGCTGCGCGCCGAGCGCCATCGCATCCAGATGATCTTTCAGGATCCATTCGCCTCGCTCAATCCAAGGCGCAAGATCGGCCACATCATCGCCGACGGCCCGATTGCGGCCGGCCTTGATCCGCGTGCGGCGTTCGATCGCGCTCGGGATCTCCTGAAGATGGTCGGCTTGGATGCCGGCGCGGTCGAGCGCTATCCGCACGAATTCTCCGGCGGCCAGCGTCAGCGCATCGGCATTGCACGCGCGCTCGCGCTTGAGCCCGAGATCATCGTCGCGGACGAAGCCGTCTCTGCGCTCGACGTCTCAGTGCAGGCGCAGGTCTTGCGGCTGCTCGAAGATCTCAAGGCCCGCCTCGGCCTCTCGATGCTGTTCATCACCCACGACCTGCGGGTTGCTGCCCAGATCTGCGACCGTATCGCGGTGATGCAGCGGGGCGCCATCGTCGAGCTGAAGCCGACCGCGCAGCTCTTTGCCGCGCCGGAACATTCCTACACGCGCGAGCTGCTGGCTGCGGTTCCAGGACAGAAGGAACGCGTGCTGGCGGTGTGAGGCGCCTTTTCGTCTCGGTATTCTGCTCCGTCTGAGGAACGGAGCAGTCACGGGTTTTTTATCCCCCGTGACCACCTGCACGGCTGCAAAGCCAAGGCCGGAACCCCACATCACATGAAATGATTTCCATCATCTGATGATGGATCGAGGATCGATTGGAGGCCGACATGGGCCAGATTATTCAGTTTGTCTCGAAGTCCGAGCGCGAGCGTCTTCGTCTCATTCAGGAAGCGCGCGCGATCTACGACAGCATTTTCCCGTCCGACGGTCCGGCCGGTGAGCAATCGAGTGGACCCGACCCGCGTCGAAACGACGGGAGCAACCTCGCGTGATCAAGATCATCGCTGTGCTCTGTAGCCTCGCCTCGCCGGGAAGCTGCCACGAACAACTCGTCACCTCCTCCGACTTCGCACAGGTCTCGGTGCAGTCCTGCCTGATGGGCGCGCCGCAGCTCGCCGAATGGATGAACCAGCATCCGGCCGAACGCCTGGCCGCATGGCGCTGCGTGATCGGTCAGCAGAACGGCCGGGGAATCTAGGCCGCTCCCGCTTCGGCGTCGATCCGGCAATCCGTCTTTCCGAGAAGCAGACGCCCGACCAAATCCGCGGCGCGGCCACGCGCTATCTTGCCGCAGCTTACCGCGGGTTGGTGTTGCTCCAGGTCGGGACTGCGTTGGTGACGCCGACCGACGGCCAATTATACGTTCCGATCGAAGGCGCCGTGACCGTGCCAATTGCTGGGCCTGAGCTTCCGTAGGATGGCCTCGACTGCGTCGCGGTCACGCCGGCGCCGTTGTAGGCGGGAGCCATCACATTCGTGCTGTAATGCCGGCTCGCACGAGCCTTCCTTGCCTCGGCCGCGAACGGCGCGGCAAGCAGTCCGACCGTGACGAGCGCCGCGATGGCGAACCTGATCGTTGTCATGACGGATCCCTCCATGCCTTGCCGCACTGTTGACCATGTGTTCATTCACCGAAGGATTCCCATAGGCCATCCGTTCATAACTCCGTGTGCGCGGAAATGTGCCGGAACCCCAGGAGGCCTGACATGCCCGCCTTCGGATCGACCCGAATCAGCGCTAGACGCTGCGAAGACTTTCGTGTCCTGAGGTGACATGACGGGTGCCGAACTGAAGCAATTGCGCGCCGACCTGTCGGAGGTGCTCGGACAGACGCTCACCGCAGCCGACATGGCGAAGCTGTGTGCTCTGCCGGAGAAGAGCGGCGCCGACACGATCCGGCGCTGGGAGGTGAGCGGGCCGACGCACGCCGCGACCAAGGTGCTGCGCGTGCTTGCGATGGCGAGCGAGCGCTATCCGATCCTGGAGAAGTTCGACATCTTCGACCGTCATGACGTGCGCGAGGAAGAGCGGCCGGCCAGACGCGCGGCGTTCCGCGCGCAGATGCGTGACGAGGTGTTGCGGCGCCTTGGTTAACGAGATGCGCGCGCGAGGTTACCGGCAACGTCTCGAGTTAAGCTTTCCTTCAGCACTTCTTAAGCCGCCATTAAGCACGAAAATCAATTACAGCCCAATAAGTTGGGTTGGGCGCTGTTGTGCCACGCATGTGACAGCATTTTCCTCAAAAGCAAGCTATCTGCAAAACCAACGCGGCGCGGACAGCGCGCTGCCGGGGACCTTAGTGCTGGAGTTTGGACGATGAAGAAGATTCTATTTGCGACCGTTGCGCTGCTCGTGGTGGGTGCGGCTGCGCCGGCGATCGGCGCCGATCTCGGTGCCCGCCCCTATTACAACAAGGCTGCGCCGGCGTATGTCGCGCCGATCTACAACTGGACCGGCTTCTACATCGGCGGCCATATCGGCGGTGCGTTCTCGAGCGACAACAATTTCAGCGGCCTCTCCACCGGCAACAACGGCAACGGGCGTTTCCTCGGCGGCCTGCAGGCCGGCATGGATTGGCAGGTCAATCCGAACTTCGTGGTCGGCGCCGAAGCCCAGTATTCCTGGCTCTCCGGCAGTGTCGGCGCGGTGTTCCCGGGCGGCACCTACACCAACGACCAGCGCGGCCTCGGCTCGATCACCGGTCGCGTCGGCTACACCTGGGGCCCGGGCCTGGTCTACGTGAAGGGCGGCTACGCCTATTCGGACAACAATGAGAAGGTGACCACCACCGCCGGCGCGCCGGCCACCTTCATCATCGATGGCGATCACCGCAACGGCTACACTATCGGCGCAGGCCTCGAATACATGTTCGCGCCGAACTGGTCGGCCAAGGCCGAGTATCAGTACTATAATTTCGGCGACGCACACTTCACGGCAGGTCCGCTGGTCGGCACCGGCAACTTCACCACCGGCGACCACACCTTCAAGGCGGGCCTCAACTACCGCTTCAACTGGGCAAGCCCGGTCGTCGCGCGCTACTGATCGCGCCTGACAACACCGTTTCGCTATCGAGGGCCGGCATCATTGCCGGCCCTTTCTTTTTTCGCCCTGCGGAACTGCCAACCTTTTGTGCAACTTGCGATTTTTTAACCCGGCCCGAGGATACTCCGCGACGAAAATTAGAAGATTTACGGGTGTGGGGGAATTTCGATGGCGATCCGTCTGGGCGTTGGCCGTGTCGTAGGCCGTCTCAAGCCTCGTTTCAAAATGCCGAGATGGGGCCTGCGCGGCAGCCTGTTCGCGGCTTTCGCCGTGATCGCCGGCATGGGCCTCGTGATCGCGGCCGGCGCCGGCTTCGTGTTCAACCATCTCGGCTCGACGATGATGGATTTGAGCGGCCGCGACATCCCGCGCCTCTCTGCCAGCCTTCAGCTCGCCTCGCAGAGCGCGACGCTCGCCGCGCAAGGACCGGGCCTGCTCGCCTCGCCCAGCGATGATGCGCTGAACGAGCGCACCAAGAATGTGAAGGAGATCCAGCAGCTCGCGATGGGCAAGCTCGGCGAAATCATCGAGCTTGGCGCCGACCAGCAGACCGCGAACGCGCTCCGCGACACCGCCAAGAGCATCGACGAAGCCACGCAGAGCCTGGTCTCAGCCGCCCGCGAACGACTCGACACCGGAGCGCTGCACGACAAGCAGTATGAAGCATTGCGCAAGGCCCAGCAGTCCTTTGTCGGCGCCGCCGGCCCGGCGATGCTGGACGCGCAAACACGCCTCAACGCGATCCTCGGTTCGGCGGAAGTGTCGGCCGACGATGCCACCGAAGCTGCGCGCACGGTGTCGCAGATCTCGACCGTCTCCGCCAATGGCAATCTGATGGCCGCCGACATGATGGCGGCTCTTTCGGCCAATAGCAGCGATACGCTCGAGGCGATCGAGAAGGAATTCAAGACGACCCGCGACCGCGTCAAGTCCAACCTCGATGACCTGCCGAACATTCCCTCGGTACAGGCGGTGCGCGATGCCGTGCAGAAGCTGTTCGCCTTCGGCGAGGGCAAATCCGGCGTGTTCAAGATCCGCCAGAAGGAGCTCGACTCCATCGACTACGGCCAGACCATTTTAGACGAGACCCGCAAGCTCAATGTCGGCCTCGGCATCAGCGTGCAGGCGCTCGTCGACGGCGTACAGAAGGAGACCAACGCCTCGACCTTCCGGGCACGTCAGGAGATCTCGCTTGCCACGACAGCCATGCTGGCCCTGGGCGGGATCACCTTGATCGGCTCGGCCCTGTTCGTCTGGCTCTATGTCGGCCGCAACATCCTGCGCCGCATCCGGGAGCTTCAGCGCGCCATGCAGCTGCTCTCGGCCGGCGACCTCGACACCGAGATCGTCCGCTCGCGCCAGAACGACGAGATCGGCGCGATGAAGGAAACGCTGACGGTGTTCCGCGACAGCATGATCGAGGCCCGGGCGCTTGCGAGCGAGCAGGAGAAGGATCGCGTCGCCAAGGCCGAGCGTGCCGCGCAAATGGAAGCCAAGATTGCGGAGTTCGAGGGCACGGTGCGTGCCGCGCTCGACAATCTCGCGCAATCCGCCAATTCGATGCAGGCGACCGCGCAGAGCATGTCGACAACCGCCGACCAGTCCAACGCGCTAGTGAACGCGGTTGCTTCTGCCGCGGAGGAGACCTCGGTCAACGTGCAGACGGTGTCGTCAGGCACCGAGCAGCTGTCGTCCTCTATCGAGGAGATCAGCAAGCAGGTGGTCACCTCGGCCGCGATCGCCAAGAAGGCGGTGGACGAGGCCGGCGCCACCGACACCACGGTGCAGAGCCTTGCCGAGAGTGCCAGCCGCATCAGCGTCGTGGTCGACCTGATCCAGACGATTGCCTCGCAAACCAACCTGCTCGCGCTCAACGCCACCATCGAGGCGGCCCGCGCAGGCGAAGCCGGCCGCGGCTTTGCGGTGGTCGCGTCCGAGGTGAAGAGCCTCGCGAGCCAGACCGCGAAGGCGACGGATGAAATCCGAACCCAGATCGCCAGCATGCAGCAGGTCACGACTTCGGCCGTCGGCGCCATCCAGGGTATCGGCCGGATCATCGGCGAGATCAACGACGTCACCACGACCATTGCAGCCGCGGTCGAGGAACAGGGCGCAGCGACCCGCGAGATCGCCCGCAATATCCAGCATGCCGCCGGCGGCACCAGCGAGGTCTCCAGCAACATCGTCGGCGTCTCCACCGCCTCCGCCGAGGCCGGGGCCGCGGCGAGCGAGGTGCTGAGTGCCTCCGACGAACTCCGCCGCGAAGCCGACCTGCTGCGCGGGGAGATCGACGCGTTTCTCAACAACATGCGGGCGGCCTGATTGTCATTCCGGGGCGCCTCGAAGAGGCGAACCCGGAATCTCGCACGATAACCTCTGGATTCCGGGTTCGCGCTGGAGCGCGCCCCGGAATGACGGACTCTTTGGTGAGCTCCATCCGGGCTACGGAATACGGCCGGAATGACCGCTATGCGGCGACCGGCAGGCGTTCTTTTCGGCTGGCGCCCCGCCCGCGCTGGGTTTAAGCCGGTAGCATGAACGCGAAATCGGACACCGTGCAGTCCTCCGCCGAGGCGCTGCGATATCCCTGGGACCAGCATCCCGGCCACGACGAGATCGTCGAGGTGCGTCCCGGCGTGTTGTGGGCGCGGCTGAAGCTGCCGTTCCGCCTCAACCACGTGAACATTTATCTGCTCGCCGACGGCGACGGCTATGCGATGGTCGATGCCGGCTTCGGCAACGAGGAGACGATCGAGGCCTGGACCAAGCTGTTCGAAGGGCCGCTGAAGGGCGTCAACATCACGCGCCTGATCGTCACGCATTCGCATCCCGACCATGTCGGTCTGGCGGGCTGGATCGTCGAGCGGTTCAACTGTCCGCTGGTGATGTCGCAGGTCGAATATCTGCAATCGGTCTATCACCAGAACCGCGGCACCGAGGAGCGGCGCGAGGCGCAGCGGCTGTTCTTCCGCCGCCACGGCATGGACGAGTCGCTCACCGAAAAGCTGCTCGGTCGCGGTCAGGATTATCTCAAGCGCGTCTCGGTGCTGCCACCGTCCTACCGCCGCATCTCACATGGCGACGAGGTCGTGATCGGCGCGCGCCGCTTCAAGGTGATCACCGGCGGCGGCCACGCGCTCGACCAGGTGATGCTGTATTGCGCCGACGACAAGCTGTTCCTCTCCGCCGATCAGGTGCTGAGCAAGATCTCGCCGAACGTCAGCGTGTGGGCGGTCGAGCCCGACCAGAACTCGCTCGGCGAATATCTGGCCTCGCTTGCGAGCCTCACCACCACCCTGCCCTATGACCTGCTGGTGCTGCCCGGCCATGGCGTGCCGTTCTATGGCCTGAAGACCCGCATCAAGCAGCTCGCTGATCACCATGAGGAGCGCTGCCGCCTGATTGCGGAAGCCTGCCGCGAGGTGCCGCAAACCTCGCGCGCTTTGGTGCCCGTCGTCTTCAACAAGCACGTGCTGGACGAGCACCAGATGGGCTTTGCCGCCGGCGAGCTCGTCGCCCATGTCAACTACATGATCGTCGAGGGTCGGCTGACGGCCGAGACCAAGGACGGCGTGCTGCAGTTCAGGACGACGTGAAGCGGTCGCTTCAATTCATGTTCGCGATCGCGTGCAGCGCCGCGATATAGCCGAACGGGCCCAGCCCGCAGATCACGCCGGTCGCCACGGACGAGATCTTGGAGTGGCGATGATATTCGTCGCGGGCGTGGATGTTGGAGATGTGGACTTCCAGCACCGGGCCTTCGAATGTTTTGATCGCGTCCATGATCGAGACAGAGGTAAAGGACAGGCCGGCCGGATTGATGACGATCGCGTCGGCATCCTGCCGCGCCGACTGGATCAAATCCACCAGTACGCCCTCATGGTTGGACTGGTGAAAGGCGAGCTTGAGCCCGAGTTTTGCGGCGGCCTCCTCGCAGCCCGCATTGACCTGGTCGAGCGTCGTGGTGCCGTAGATGTGCGGCTCGCGGATGCCGAGCATGTTGAGGTTGGGGCCGTTGAGGATCATCACGCGCTTCATGATCGGGTCTTTCCAGAGGGTTAGCCGCCGAACCATTTTGCAGGTCCGACGACGAGAACGGGGAACAGCGTCAGCAAAGCTAGCACGACCAGCTGCGCGATCATCAACGGCCAGACGCCGCGGGATCAGATCGTCCATCGACACCCGGGAGACGCCGCAGACAACGTTGAGCACGACGCCGACCAGCGGCGTGATCAGGCCGATCGCGTTGTTGATGATGAAGAGCACGCCGAAATAGACCGGGTAGGAAGGCCAAGGCCGGCTGGGCGCGCACGGGCGCGTATGCTGCATAGCAGCATAGTCTCTCGCGCGAACTTGATCGGGATCAAGTTTGAAATCGCACGATAGGGCATTTTGCCCAAATGCCCCTCACGGCCGAATGTGGGATAGCGCATAGACATTGGAGCTGGAAAAGCTCTAAGGAGATGCAGCCCTTTTGGTCAGTTCCGTCTCAGGTTTCGCCGATGGATTACGCCCAGTTCTTCAATTCCGCCCTCGATCGCCTCCATTCTGAACGGCGCTACCGCGTGTTCGCCGACCTGGAACGCACGGCCGGCCGGTTCCCGCACGCGGTCTGGCACTCGCCCAAGGGCAAGCGCGACGTCGTGATCTGGTGCTCCAACGATTACCTCGGCATGGGCCAGCACCCCAAGGTGATCGGCGCCATGGTCGAAACCGCAACGCGCGTCGGCACCGGCGCGGGCGGCACCCGCAACATCGCAGGGACGCATCACCCGCTGGTGCAGCTCGAAGCCGAGCTCGCCGACCTCCACGGCAAGGAAGCGGCGCTGCTGTTCACCTCGGGCTATGTCTCGAACCAGACCGGCATTGCGACCATCGCAAAACTCATTCCGAACTGCCTGATCCTGTCGGACGAGCTCAACCACAATTCGATGATCGAGGGCATCCGCCAGTCCGGCTGCGAGCGGCAAGTGTTCCGCCACAACGATCTTGCGCATCTCGAAGAGCTGCTGAAGACCGCAGGCCCGCACCGGCCGAAGCTGATCGCCTGCGAGAGCCTCTATTCCATGGACGGCGACATCGCCCCGCTCGCCAAGATCTGCGATCTCGCCGAGAAGTACGGCGCGATGACCTATGTCGACGAGGTTCATGCCGTCGGCATGTACGGCCCGCGCGGCGGCGGCATTGCCGAGCGTGACGGCGTCATGCATCGCATCGACATTCTCGAGGGCACGCTGGCGAAGGCGTTCGGTTGCCTGGGCGGCTACATCGCCGCCAACGGCCAGATCATCGACGCGGTGCGCTCCTATGCGCCGGGCTTCATCTTCACCACCGCGCTGCCGCCGGCGATCTGCTCGGCCGCCACCGCCGCGATCAAGCATCTGAAGAGCTCGAGCTGGGAACGCGAGCGCCACCAGGATCGCGCCGCCCGCGTCAAGGCGATCCTCAACGCCGCCGGCCTGCCTGTGATGTCGAGCGACACCCACATCGTCCCGCTGTTCGTCGGCGATCCCGAGAAGTGCAAGCAGGCCTCTGACATGCTGCTCGAGGAGCACGGCATCTACATCCAGCCGATCAACTACCCGACCGTGCCCAAAGGCACTGAGCGGCTGCGCATCACGCCCTCGCCCTATCACGACGACGGCCTGATCGATCAGCTCGCCGAAGCCCTGCTCCAGGTGTGGGACCGTTTGGGTCTGCCGCTCCGCCAGAAGTCGCTCGCGGCGGAGTAGGCGTCTTCTTACCCTCCCCTGGAGGGCGACGGTAGGCGCCGTTGCGCTCGTTTGCACCTTAACGACAACCCCGGTTCCCCCTCCCGCCTGCCATTTCGCTGTCGCCTCCACGCGGCCAACGCGCTAGATTTGCAGCGAAAATGAGAGCGGGCGCCTTTGCGCCCGGGGAGAAGCACGCTCGCCATGCTGCACGACTGGGGCGTGATCGCCGCCGCCTTCGGCTATATCGGCTTCCTGTTCCTGGTGGCGAGCCATGGCGACCGCCGCTCGCCGGCCGGCCCCGGCCGCGCGTCCGGGCTGATCTATCCGCTGTCGCTGGCGATCTACTGCACCTCCTGGACCTTCTTCGGCTCGGTGGGCTTTGCCACGCGCACCTCCACCGACTTCCTTGCGATCTATGTCGGCCCGATCCTGATGATCGGGCTTGGCGCCGGCGTGCTCCGCCGCGTGATCCAGCTTGCCAAAGCGCACAACATCACCTCGATCGCCGACTTCATCGGTGCGCGCTACGGCAAGAGCCAGGCGGTGGCGGCAACGGTGGCGCTGATCGCGATCATCGGATCGGTGCCCTACATCGCGCTCCAGCTCAAGGCGGTGGCGTCCTCGCTGGAAGTCATTCTGAGCGAGGACCAGGCGTTCTCGCACATTCCGATCCTCGGCGACATTGCGCTGATGGTCACCTTGGCGATGGCCGCCTTCGCGGTGCTGTTCGGCACGCGGCAGACCGACGCCACCGAGCATCAGCATGGGCTGATGCTGGCGGTTGCGACCGAGTCCATCATCAAGCTGGCTGCCTTCCTCACCGCCGGCATCTTCGTCACCTTCTGGATGTTCTCCCCGCACGAACTGATCGATCGCGCGATGAAGACGCCGGAGGCGGTGCGCGCCATCGATTATTCGCCGTCGATCGGCAATTTCCTGACCATGACGCTGCTGTCATTGTGCGCGATCATGCTGCTGCCGCGGCAGTTTCACGTCAGCGTGGTGGAGAATTCTTCGGACGCGGAAGTCAGCCGCGCGCGCTGGCTGTTCCCGCTCTATCTCGTCGCGATCAACCTGTTCGTGATCCCGATCGCGCTCGCCGGCCTCATCACTTTCCCGTTCGGCGCTGTCAATCCCGACATGTACGTGCTGGCGCTGCCGATGGAGGGGGGCGCGGGACTTCTCAGCGTCGCCGTCTTCGTGGGGGGCCTATCGGCAGCAACGGCGATGGTGATCGTCGAATGCGTCGCGCTCTCCATCATGGTCTCGAATGACCTCGTGGTGCCGCTGGTGCTGCAACGACGACCCGAGGGGCGCGCAGGCACCAACGACTTCGGCGACTTCCTGTTGCGCTCGCGGCGCCTCGCCATCTTCGCCATCATGGTGATGGCCTATTTCTACTATCGCGCGCTCGGCAATGCCCAGCTGGCAGCGATCGGCCTGCTCTCCTTTGCAGCCATCGCGCAGCTCGCGCCCGCTTTCTTCGGCGGCCTGCTGTGGCGGCGGGCGACCGCGCGCGGCGCCATCGGCGGCATGCTGGTCGGCTTCGCGGTGTGGCTCTACACGTTGTTCATACCGAGCTTCATGGATTCCTCGACGGCCGGAATTCTGCTGCTCCAGCACGGGCCATTCGGGATCGAGGCGCTGCGGCCGCAGGCGCTGTTCGGCGCCGATCTGTCGCCGCTGATGCATGGCGTGGTCTGGTCGCTCTCGCTCAACATTCTCACCTATGTGCTGCTGTCGCTGGCCCGGCAGCCCTCGTCCATCGAGCTTGTGCAGGCCGACCTGTTCGTGCCCAACACGCTGGCGCCGATCTCGCCGAGCTTGCGTCGCTGGCGCACCACGATCACGGTGCAGGACATCCAGGCCACGGTTGCGCAGTATCTCGGCCCGGATCGTGCGCGGCAATCGTTCGAGGCGTTCTCGGCCCACCGCAATATGCGGCTGGAGCCCGGAGCACCCGCCGATTTCGAGCTGCTGCAGCACGCCGAGCACCTGATCGCATCCTCGATCGGGGCTGCGTCCTCACGCCTCGTGATGTCACTGCTGCTGCGCAAGCGCACCGTATCCGCGAAGGCCGCGCTGAAGCTGCTCGACGATTCCCATGCAGCGCTCCACTTCAACCGCGAGATCCTCCAGACCGCGCTGAACCATGTTCGGCAGGGCATCGCGGTGTTCGACGCAGACCTGCAACTGATCTGCTCCAACAGGCAGTTCGGCGATCTGCTCAACGTGCCCCCGCACTTCATCCAGTTTGGCACGCCGCTCCGCGAGATCCTGGAATTCATGGGCGTGAGCGATCCCGCCGATCAGACCGATCGCGAGGCGATGATCGAGCAGCGGCTCGTGGCCTATACCACCGACAGCGAGCCTTATCTCGAACGCCTTCCCGAACGCCGCATGGTGATCGAAGTGCTCACCAACCGCATGCCCGGCGGCGGCTTCGTCATCACCTTCACCGACGTCACGCCGACTTTCGAAGCCGCGGAAGCGCTGGAGCGCGCCAACGCCACGCTGGAGAAGCGCGTGCGCGACCGCACCGAGGAACTGACCCGGCTGAACTCCGAGCTGGCGCTGGCCAAGAGCACCGCGGAGGACGCCAGCATCTCCAAGACCCGCTTCCTCGCGGCTGCCAGCCACGACATCCTCCAGCCGCTGAACGCGGCGCGGCTCTACGTCACGAGCCTGGTCGAGCGCCAGCACAATGGCGAGGAGACGCGGCTGGTCGAGAATATCGACGAGTCGCTGCAGGCCATCGAGGAGATCCTCGGCGCGCTCCTCGACATCTCCAGGCTCGATGCCGGCGCGATGACGACCTCGATCTCGAGCTTCAAGATGGCCGATCTGATGCGCTCGCTGGAGATCGAGTTCGCACCGATCGCGCGCGCCAAGGGCCTCGATCTCACCTTCGTGCCCTGCTCCCTGCCGGTCGCGTCGGATCGGCTGCTGCTGCGGCGGCTGTTGCAGAACCTGATTTCGAACGCGATCAAATACACCCCGCGCGGGCGCGTGCTGGTCGGCTGCCGCCGCCGCGGCGCCTCGCTCAATATCTGCGTCTATGACACCGGCGTCGGGATTCCCGCGGTCAAACGCAGCGAGATCTTCAAGGAATTCCACCGCCTCGAGCAGGGCGCGCGGATCGCGCGCGGGCTGGGATTGGGACTCTCGATCGTGGAGCGACTGGCGCGCGTGCTCGGCCACGACATCACCATCGACGCCAATGCCAGCGGCGGCTCGCTGTTCTCAGTGACCGTCCCGACGGCGAAGGCCGTGACGCTGACCGCCGCGGTGACCATCGCAACACCGCTGGCACGCACCTCGATCTCCGGCGCGCTGATCGTCTGCATCGAGAACGACGCCGCGATCCTCGACGGCATGCGGACGCTGCTCAAGGCCTGGGACGCCGAGGTGATCGCGGTTGCCGATCCCGAAGGCGCAATTACCGCCATCGAAGCCGCCGGCCGGCGCGTCACCGGGCTGCTGGTCGACTATCACCTCGACCGCGGCAACGGCATCGCCGCCATCCGCGACATCCGCCGCCGCTTCGGCGACGCCATTCCCGCCATCCTGATCACTGCCGATCGCAGCCCCGCGGTGCAAATGGCGGCGCGCGACGAAAAGATCGCGGTGCTGAACAAGCCGGTGAAGCCGGCCTCGCTGCGCGCCCTGCTGGGGCAGTGGCGGACCCAGCAGATGGTGGCAGCGGAATAAAGTAGCTGCGGACCGATCCTCCCATCTCAAGGCGCAAGCCGGGTGAACACGTAGTCATGTCCCCTGGCGCGGGCTTCATGGCAGGCAAAGCAGGTGCGGTGCTGCGCCTCATCCACCGGCTTGCCGTTGATGAAGCGCCCAAAGCCCCAGCCGCCGGTCGCGGCGTATTTCCTGGAATCCTTGACCATGACCTGGACCGTGGTGGCAGCACCGGGAATGGTCGCTGAGGCGAAGTCGGGAGACTGCACGCGCTTCCAGGCGCGCTTCACCAGAATGGTGCCATCGGGGAATGGCAGCTTGCCGTCCTGATAGGCATCGATTGCAACCTGGTTGCCGACGACCGCGCGCAGCTCATCCAGGGGCGCGGCCTCCTCGGCCGGCGCGATCAGCTCCCACTGCTTGTAGTTCACAGGGACCGTGACGCCGAAGATCGGCGAGGCGTCCGCCGTCACAGGATCTCCAGCGAGCGCGATCGAGACCAGATACGGCACGCATGTCAGGAGGGCGACGACAAGCAGGAACGCCACCGCGATGATCGTGGTGGGGAACGATTTTTTCGGTTCGGATTCGGGAGACGTCATGAGGATTCTTCTAGCTGGGATCGCGGGGTGCCTCGGCCCGGCGCGCGCCGGACCGAGGTGAACGAGCGCTCAGGCGCCGCCGTCGGCATCGATGACGGCCTTGGCAAAGGCCTGCGGAGCTTCCTGCGGCAGATTGTGACCGACCCCGCCGGTGATCAGGCGATAATCGTAGCGGCCGGAGAACTTCTTGGCATAGGCGCTGGAATCGGGATGCGGGGCACCGTTGGCATCGCCTTCCATGGTGATGGTGGGCACGTTGATGACCGGGCCGGAAGCGAGCTTCCTTTCGATCTCCTCGTACTTCGCCTCGCCCTTCACGAGCCCGAGCCGCCAGCGGTAATTGTGGATCGTGATCGCGACGTGATCCTTGTTCTCGAAAGCCTTCGCGCTGCGATCGAAAGTAGCGTCGTCGAACTTCCACTGCGGCGAGGCCAGCTTCCAGATCAGCTTTGCGAAATCATGGGTGTACTTGTCGTAGCCGGCGCGGCCGCGTTCGGTCGCGAAATAGAACTGATACCACCATTGCAACTCGGCCGAAGGCGGCAGCGGCGCGCTGCCTGCCGCCTGACTGGAGATCAGATAGCCGCTCACTGACACCAGGGCGCGGCAGCGCTCCGGCCACAGCGCGGCGATGATATCGGCGGTGCGCGCGCCCCAGTCGAAGCCGGCGACGACAGCCTTCTTGATGTCGAGCGCATCCATCAACGCGACGATATCGACGGCCAGCGCCGCCGGCTCGCCATTGCGCAGCGTCTCGCCGGAGAGGAACTGGGTCGAACCGTAGCCGCGCAAATAAGGAATGATGACGCGGTAGCCGGCCTGCGCCAGGATCGGCGCGACGTCGACGAAGCTGTGAATGTCGTAAGGCCAGCCGTGGAGCAGGATCGCCACCGGGCCTGTCGCGGGACCGGTTTCCGCGTAACCGACATCAAGCACGCCGGCTTTGATCTGCTTGATCGTGCCGAAGGAGGAGCTCGATGGAGAGGAGCGTACTGCCTCCGTTTCGGCACGTGCGAGGTCGATCACGCCGAGGCCGACGGCGACGGTGCCGGCTGCGACGCCGAGGAACTGGCGGCGATGCTGGTCGATCATCTGTGTCATTGTCCTGTTATCCTGTTGATCGTTGTTGAAGGGTCAGATCAGTTCGACTGTGACGTCGATATTGCCGCGAACAGCCTTGGAATAAGGACAGGTCCGGTGCGCCTCATCGATGAGATCGCGCGCGACGTCGCGGTCGAGGCCGGGCAGGCTGACGCCGAGGCGGGCTCTGAGCGCGTAGGCCCCCTCGTCGAGGACGAGGTCGATCTCCGCATCGATCGCGCTTTTGCTTGGAAGGTCGATTTTCCGCTTGCGCGCCGCGATCTCCATCGCGCCTTCGAAGCAGGCCGACCAACCGGCTGCGAACAATTGCTCGGGATTGGTGCCGACGCCGGCGCCACCCGGAGGCGACAGGCGCACATCGAGACGCCCGTCGGAGCTGCGGGACAGGCCGTCCTGACGGCCGCCACTGGTGTGGGTTCGTGCGGTGTAGAGCAGTTTTTCCGATTGCTTCATGAGTATCTCCTTGCCGTCGCGCAACTGAGTAGCAGGGAGCGTCGCAGCACACCCGTTTGGACTTGTGAGAAGTTGTGAGGGCGGCAGGGAACCGGCTTTCGAGATCCGCAAACATTTGCCTTATGCCGATGCAATACCGATCTTGCGGGATCGACGCCCGCTGGCTATCCGATGCTGCAAATGAGCAAGATTTCGTCATGACCGAGCCGGTCGGGCCCGCTGCCGCAACATTCTCGTTTGGACCATTCACGGTGACGCCACATGAAAGGCTGGTGACGCGCGACGGCGTCGTGCTGCCGATGGGCGCCAAGAGCTTCGATACGCTGATCGCGCTGATGTCGCGCCCCAACGAGGTCGTCAGCAAATCGGATCTGATGGGCCTGGTCTGGCCCGGCATGAGTGTCGAGGAAGCCAATCTGCGCTTCCACATCGCGGCGTTGCGGAAAGCGCTCGGCGACGGCAAGAACGGCGCCCGCTACATCACGACGCTGTCCGGCCGCGGCTACTGCTTCGTGGCGCCGATCTCGCACGCCGAGATTTCGACGCCGGCGCGCCCGGCATCCCGGGCTGAATTGCCGCCTGTCAAGCTGCCGAACCGGTTGCAGCGGATGGTCGGACGCGCCGATGCGATCGCGACCGTGTCGGACAAGCTCGTCACGTCCCGTTTCGTAACGATCGTAGGCCCCGGCGGCGTCGGCAAGACGGCCGTTGCAGTCGCGATCGCCCACGACCTGCTCGAGACGTTCTCCGACGCCGCACATTTCATCGATCTCGCGGCGCTCAGCGATCCCGATCTCGTGATCACCTCGCTCCTGCTGATGCTCGGCCTGCCGGCCCAAGCCGATGATCCGATGCCCGCGTTACTTGCACATCTGCAGGACAAGCGCATGTTGCTGATCCTGGACAATTGCGAGCATGTGATTGCCGCGGCTGCACCACTCGCCGCCGAAATTTTTCAGGCCGCGCCGCAGGTTCACGTCCTGGCGACGAGTCGAGAGGCGCTGCGCGTCGAGGGCGAGCAGGTCTACAGGTTGGCGCCGCTCGGCGTTCCCCCTGAAGATCGCGAACTGACGGCCGCAGTTGCGCGGACCTATCCCGCACTCGAACTCTTCCTCGAACGCGCCGCCGCCGGCGGCGCCCAGATTGCGCTCGACGATTCCAATGCCGTCATTGCCGCCAGAATCTGCCGCAAGCTCGATGGCATGGCGCTGGCGATCGAGCTCGCCGCCGGTCGCGTCGAAGCTTATGGCCTGGAGCAGACTGCGACGCTGCTTGACGAGCGTCTCAACCTGCTGTGGCAGGGACAGCGGACCGCGCCGCCGCGACAGCAGACGTTGCAGGCGACGTTGGACTGGAGCTACGGGCTGCTGTCCGAGCTCGAGCGCCTGGTGCTGCGCAGGCTTGCGGTTTTCGCCGGCCATTTCACCATCGACGCCGCGCTCGAGATCGTGCCCGACGAGCAGGTCGACCGCTCGCGTCTGTTCGACGCCATCGACAGCCTCCTCGCCAAATCGATGGTCGCCCCACGCCCCATCGGCGCCATGATGCGCTACCGCCTTCTCGACACAACGCGCGCTTATCTGCTCGCGATCGCCGACGACGGATCGGCGCTCGCCGCCCGCCACGCCACCTACTACCAGCGATGGCTGGAGCAAGCCGGCGCCACATGGGCGGCGCTGCCGAGTGCCGACGAGCGGGCCATCCACTTCTCGGCGCTTCACAACGTGCGCGCCGCGCTCGACTGGTGTTTTGGCCCGGACGGAAATGCGAGGATCGGCATTGCGCTCGCCGCTGCGGCGGCACCCATCTTCCTCGCGATGTCCCTGCTGATGGAATGCCGGCGCTGGTCGGAACGGGCGCTGCTGGCCATGGATCCCATCTCGCGGGGCAGCGCTGAAGAGATGCATCTGCAAGCCGCGCTCGGTTTGGCCTTGATGTTCACGCGCGGCGGCAGCGAAGCGGCACGCAATGCGCTGACCCGGGCGCTCGCCATTGCGAACGGGCTCGGCGATGCGCCAAACCAGCTTCAATTGCTCGGCCGGATGCACATCTTCCACGAGCGGATCGGTCAGTTCGAAGCCGCGCTCGGCCATGCGAAGCATGGTCTCGCCGTTGCGGAAACGCTGGGCGATCCCGCCTCGCTTGCTCTCGCCCAATCGCTGCTCGGGGTCTCCTTGCATCTCGGCGGCCAACATCGCGACGCCCTGAAGATGCTGGAGGCGGCCTGGCGCGGTCCCGGCACGGAGCGGATCAGCACGGTCTATGGTTTCGACCATCGCAACCGCGCCGGCATCTCGCTGGCGCGTGAATTGTGGCTGCAGGGCCGACCCGCGCAGGCGCGGCAACTGGCGCAACAGACCGTCGACGAGGCCGCGCAGATGGATCATCCCATCACGCTCTGCATCGCCCTGATCTGGGCGGTCTCGATCGATCTCTGGAACGGTGACCTCGATGCCGCTGACGAGCACATCGACCGCTTCATCGCTCACGCTGCGTCCCGCTCGATGGGGCCCTATCTCGCAGTCGGCAGAGGCGTCAAAGGCGAACTCGCAATCCGGCGCGGGGATGCGAAAAGCGGCGTCGAAACGGTCAGGCTCTCCCTGCAGGAGCTGCATGATGCCGGCTATGAGCTGCTCACCACGACGTTCAATATCGCGCTGATTGACGGCCTTCTGGCGCTCGGACAAATCGAGAGAAGCGCGGAGCTGATCGACGATGTGATCGGTCTCGTCGATCAGGGCGGCGATCGTTTGTACCGACCCGAGCTGCTGCGGATGAAGGGCAAGGTGTTGCTCTCCCAGCCGCAGCCGAATATCGAGCAGGCGGAGAGCTATTTCAGGGAGGCGCTGGAACTGAGCCGGCGCACGGGCGCGAAAGCCTGGGAGCTGCGCGCCGCGATCGATCTGGCAACGCTTGTCGCCGACGACGGGGAAGCGAAGCGATTGCTCCGGACGGCGCTCGAAGGCTTCGCCGAGGGCTCCGACACCACGGATATCAAAGCGGCTCGCGAGATCCTGGAGAACCTGTAGGTCTCTCGTCTCCGGACGCGCGGCAGCGTACAAGGCTGCTGCGCAGGGCCGGGACTCAGATGGCCACGTCGCACGCAAAGCCCTTGTGACTGGACTACCCCGTCGGGGCGCCCTGCTTCCACTGGCCGCCGGCGATCTTGGCGGCCGCGATCACCGCCTGGGTCCGGCTTTCGACCCCGAGCTTTTGCAGGATCGCCGAGACATGCGCCTTGATCGTCGCCTCGGAGACGCCGAGCTCGTAGGCGATCTGCTTGTTCAGCAGTCCCTCCGACAGCATCATCAACACCCGCACCTGCTGGGGCGTCAGCGTCACCAGGCGGTCGCGCAGCTTCGTCATGTCGGGGTCGGCGGCCGCCGTGAGGTCCGTGTCGGCGGGAACCCAGACGTCCCCCTCCATCACTTTGAGGATGGCATCGCGCAAGGTCTCGACGCCGAACCGCTTCGGAATGAAGCCCGAGGCGCCGAAATCGAGCGAGCGGCGAATCGTGGCGCTGTCGTCGGAGGCCGAGACGATCACCACCGGGATCGCCGGATATTGCGCGCGCAGATAGATCAGGCCGGAGAAGCCGGAGATACCCGGCATCGAGAGGTCGAGCAGGACCAGATCAACGTCGGAGGTCTGTTCCAACAGCTTGGTCAGATCCTCGAAAGAACCAGCCTCGTCAATCTTTGCCGTGCTCAGGACGCCCGCCACCGCCTGCCGCAACGCGTCACGGAACAGCGGATGGTCATCGGCAATGACGAGATGGGTGGAAGGAGCGTTCATCGGTCTCTTGCTGTCGTTCGTCACCGGGCCAGTAGTCCGGACCCGCGCAATGGTCAATTCTTCCCCGACCGGCCGTGGCATGCAAGGGCCCATTATTCCTTTGCGGAAAAAGGGGTTAATCCGCGCGCCGGGAGCGCGGCACGGCACTATAACTCCGCACCGTCAGTTGCGTGTCAGTGCGGAAGGCCGAAAGTCGTATTGGGGCAGGTTTCACGCCGATGTTACTTTGAGCGCAAGCCTAAATTGATCCGGCCGGTCCGGGCGCGCGGCTTTGCACTAACTCTGGGAGCGAAACGATGACAATGGCTGCCACAGCGGGCTCAGGGGTCCGCGCTGGGGGAATGACTGCCGAAGAGCGAAAGGTCATTTTCGCATCTTCGCTCGGTACCGTGTTCGAATGGTACGACTTCTACATCTACGGCACGCTGGGCGCCTTCCTGGCAAAATACTTCTTCTCGAACGTCCCGCCGAATGTCGGCTTCATCTTCGCGCTCCTCGCCTTTGCGGCAGGCTTCGCCGTCCGTCCGTTCGGTGCGCTGATCTTCGGCCGCCTCGGCGACATGATCGGCCGCAAGTACACTTTCCTCGTCACCATGACGCTGATGGGCATCGGCACGTTCTTCATCGGCCTGCTGCCGGGCTATGCAACCTGGGGGATCGCCGCGCCGATCGTGCTGATCGGCCTGCGCTTGATCCAGGGTCTCGCTCTTGGCGGTGAATATGGCGGCGCGGCGACCTACGTCGCGGAGCACGCCCCTCAGGGCAGGCGCGGCTACTACACCTCCTGGATTCAGACCACCGCGACGCTCGGCCTGTTCCTGGCGCTGCTGCTGATCCTCGGAATCCGGACTGTGATGGGCGAGGAATCGTTCGGCGATTGGGGCTGGCGCATTCCCTTCCTGCTGTCCGGCGTGCTGCTGGCGGTTTCGATCTGGATTCGCTTGAGCCTGAATGAATCGCCGGTCTTCCAACGCATGAAGGATGAGGGCAAGACCTCGAAGCGCCCGCTTACCGAAGCCTTCGGCGAATGGAACAATGCCAAGATCGCGATCCTGGCACTGCTTGGCGCAACCGCAGGCGAAGCGGTGGTGTGGTACGGCGGACAGTTCTACGCCCTGTTCTTCCTCACCCAGACGCTGAAGGTCCCGGCCGTCCCGTCGCAGATCATGATCGTGGTTGCGCTGGCATTGGGCACGCCCTTCTTCGTCATCTTCGGCATGCTGTCCGACAAGATCGGCCGCAAGCCGATCATCCTCGCCGGCTTCCTGCTGGCGATGGTGACCTACTTCCCGATCTTCAAGGGCATCACCCACTTTGCCAACCCGAAGCTGGAAGCCGCGCTGGCTTCCGCGCCGGTGACTGTCATCGCCGATCCCGGCGAATGCTCGTTCCAGTTCAAGGCGACGGGCACCGAGAAGTTCACCACCGGCTGCGACATCGCCAAGGCCGCGCTGGTGAACCTGTCGGTGAACTACCAGAACCAGGATGCGCCGAAGGGCACCCCGGCGACGGTCAAGATCGGCGAGCAGACGCTCACGGCCACGTCGGCGGATTTCGCCAAGGCGTTGCCGGCGGCGATCAAGACCCACGGCTATCCGGCCTCCGCCGATCCGAACGACATCAACTATGTCATGACGACGATCCTGCTCTGGGTCCTCGTGATTTACGTGACACTGGTCTACGCGCCGATCGCGGCCTGGCTGGTTGAGTTGTTCCCGAGCCGCATCCGCTACAGCGGCATGTCGCTGCCCTACCACATCGGTAACGGCTGGTTCGGCGGCTTCCTGCCGGCGACGGTGTTTGCGATCGTGGCCGCCACCGGGAACATCTATTCCGGCCTTTGGTATCCGGTCGCCATCGCGGCAATGAGCCTTGTGGTCGGCTTCCTGTTTCTGCCCGAGACCAAGGACGTCGACATCAAGCAGATCTAGTCGAGACTGGCCGGCGCCCAAGGCGCCCGGCCTCTCAGCAAGTCAAACCGGCCGCGGAGATTCCGCGGCCGGTTTCATTTTGGTGTCGCCTCGCCGCTGCCGATGAATTGCAGCACGACCTCGCGCCGGTGCGGGCGCGCGCGATGCTCGATCAGATAGATCGCCTGCCAGGTGCCGAGCGCGAGCTTGCCGCCCAGCACTGGCACGTGCAGCGAGGTCTGCGTCAGCATCGTCTTGATGTGCGCCGGCATGTCGTCCGGCCCTTCGGTGTCATGCGTCCAGGGCACGTTTTCAGGCGCAAGCCGCGCAAGCGCGGTGGTGAGATCGACGAGGACCGACGGATCGGCATTCTCCTGGATCGTCAGCGACGCCGAGGTGTGGCGGATGAACAGCGTCAATGCGCCCTCGCGCGCGCGAGTGTCAGCGACAAATTTCGCGACCTCGCCGGTAAGGTCGGTGAAGCCGCGCCCCTGTGTCTGCACCGTCAGCAGCGACGACACGATGAACGTGGCTTGCACCGACGATGGCGCCGAGCGTGTGATGGATCTGGCTGATGTCATCAAAGGTCTCTCGGCCGGTACGACAATTCAGATCTTGCCCGACACGTCCTTCTGCACGCGATTGGCCATGTCGATCAGCCGGCGCCACGCCTTTTCCAGGAACGACATTGCGCGGTCGAGGTCCTGGTCGCTCGGCAGCGGGATCTCGAGCTTGCGGTCACCCTCGGCGGACTTTGGATCTCGTGTTTGCGGCTCGGCCTTCTTCAGGGAATCGGATTTCGGCAGCGCCTCGTCGATCTTGCCCGATACGGACGGCCCGGCCGCGAGCTCTCCTTTGAGCTTCTCGACCTCGGCCTGGAGCCGACCGATCTCCGCATCGAGCGCGGAGCGTTCGTCGGGCACGGCATAGCAGGCCCAGCCGGCATCGTTCTTGGTGCAGGTCGAGACGGCGCCGGTGCGGGTGTCGAGCCGCAGCACGCCCTCCGGGATCGGCGTCATGCTGTAACGGCCGTTGTCGCCATCGGGCGCGGATTGCGCAGCAACCACGCCGCCGCTGGCCGCCGCCACGGCAACGATCGCCGCTGCAAGCCATGATGTTGTGGATGATTTCACAGGTCTCATCGCGCTCTCCGCCACGTCGAACGGGTGGCACGTCCGCTTCGAATGCTACACCCGGACTGGCGACGGCGCACCGCCGGTCAGCTGGAGCCGCCGCAAAAAACCGCAGCTGCGGAATCAACGGAAGTCACCGTCACTTTGATCCCGAAAGCTACGGCCAAATGTCGGCCATGTCGGCGGATCGCGCGCAAGGCTGCTGCGGTGCGGCGTCACGCTGTGTGCAGCGCTGGCGCACAAGGAAATATCTCCAATAAAATCAGCCACATAACAGAAGACGACGCGATCGTGACTTGGCTTGACTTGATTATGTGCGGTCAGTATGGTCCGCGCGGCTTTTGAGGGTGGCGGGCGTAATTTCCATTCAACCGCAGCGTTTCGGGTCTTCGTGGCATGGCTCAAGACACGGGACACGGCGAGAATGGAGATCGCGATAGATCGCCCGATGAAGCTGCGCTTTCCGAACGGCTCGGAAATCTTGATCAGCGGTTGTCCGAATTACGCGGCCGCCACGTCAAGACTGAGCAACCCGCAGGTGACGGTGGAGACGGAGCGGCCAGAGCCTCGGCGATGGCGCTTGGTTTTCGGTTATCCTCCGAGTTGATCGCCGGGGTCGTGGTCGGAGCGGGGATTGGCTGGGGTTTCGACCGCTTGCTGTCGACGTCGCCTTTCGGATTTATCGTGTTCACGCTGCTGGGCTTCGTGGCCGGCGTAGTGAATGTGGTGAGATCCGCGGGCGCGGGTCAGAACAGGCGCGGTGGTACTTGAGGCCGATCCGCACAGGAGAGGAGTGATCGCGCCGGCTTCGCCGGTGCGGGCCGGCCCGGCCGGCAGACCGAGACCAGCCGGCATTGCCCGGCAGACCAAGAGATGCCGCGCCGATGAAAATCGATCCGATCCACCAGTTCAACATCGAGCCTCTCTTCACGATCGGCCATATCGGCAATCACACGATCGCTTTCACCAATTCCTCGCTCTACATGCTGGTGGCGGTCGCCATCATTTCGATCCTGATGCTGGCCAGCGGCAGCCAGCTCGTTCCCGGCCGCCTGCAGTCGGTCGCTGAAATCTCCTACGAATTCGTCGCCTCGACGATCCGTTCGACGGCCGGCGCGGAAGGCATGAAGTTCTTCCCGCTGGTGTTCTCGCTGTTCATGTTCCTCTGCGTCTCGAACCTCGTCGGCGTCATCCCCTATACCTTCACGATCTCGAGCCATCTGATCGTGACCGTGGCGCTGGCGCTGCTGGTCTTCTTCACGGTGCTGATCTACGGCGTCGCCAAGAACGGCCTGAAGTTCTTCAAGATTTTCGTTCCCCACGGCGTCCCCGGCTACATCCTGCCGCTGGTCATGTTCATCGAGGTCCTGTCGTTCTTCCTGCGGCCGGTCTCGCACAGCGTCCGTCTGTTCGCCAACATGCTGGCTGGCCACATCGCGCTGAAGGTGTTCGCGGGCTTCGTCGCCATGCTCGGCTTCTCGCTCGGCGCCATCGGCTGGGTCGGCGGCGTGCTGCCGCTGGCGCTCACGATCTCGCTGTACGCTCTCGAGATTCTGGTCGCGTTCCTGCAAGCCTATGTGTTTGCGATCCTGACCTGCATCTACCTCAACGACGCCATTCATCCGGGACACTGAGCGGTCCGGGGAATTTCCACCCACAACCCTATCTTTCTTTCAAGGAGTCTAAAATGGACGCGACAGCAGCAAAACTCATCGGCGCGGGCATCGCGTGCATCGGCATGGGCGGTGCGGGCGTCGGCGTGGGCGTGATCTTCGGCAACTACCTCGCCGCAGCGGTCCGTAACCCCTCGGCCGCGCAGGGCCAGTTCGGCAACCTGATCTTCGGCTTCGCCGTGACCGAAGCGCTCGGCATCTTCTCGCTGCTGATCGCGCTGCTTCTGCTGTTCGTTTTCTAAGGAACGACTTCTTTCGCGCCGCTTCATCCGAAGCGGCGCGTGACAGCAACAGGAGTACTCCATGGCCGAGAGTCATGGCGAGGCGAAAGGTCCTGAGACCGGCGCCCACACCGAAGCCGACGGCGGACATCACAGCGGCGCGTTTCCGCCGTTCGAGAGCAGCACCTTCGCTTCGCAGCTGGTGTCGCTCGCGATCTTCTTCGTCGTGCTTTACGTGATCGTGTCCAAGCTCGCTCTGCCGAAGGTCGGCGGTGCGATCGAGGCGCGTCAGAACAAGATCGAGGGCGACCTTGCCGAGGCGCAGAAGCTGAAGGATCAGTCCGAAGCGGCGCTGAAGGCCTATGAAGGCGAACTCGCTTCGGCGCGTTCGCGTGCTCAGGCGATCGGCAACGAATCCCGCGACAAGGCGAATGCGCAGGCGGAAGCCGAGCGCAAGGCGCTGGAAGAGCAGCTGGCAACCAAGCTCGCCGAGGCGGAGAAGACCATCGCCTCGACCCGCACGGCTGCCATGAGCAATGTCCGCGGCATTGCGGCCGATGCGGCTGGCACCATCGTGCAGCAGCTCACCGGTGTCGTTCCGGATGCGGCGTCGGTCAGTGCTGCCGTTGATGCGTCCTTGAAGGGTTAGTCGACATGTTCTTCGATCCTGAAACCTGGGTCGCCATCGCCTTCGTCGTCCTGATGGTCGTGTTCGGCTATCTCGGAGTCTTCAAGAAGGCAGTGGCTGCGCTCGACCATCGTGCCGAGCGCATCAAGGCCGAGCTCGACGACGCGACGCGCCTCAAGCAGGAAGCCGCCAAGGTGCTCGCGGACTACAAGGCGCGCAGCGCCGCGGCCGAACGCGAAGCCGCCGACATCATCGCCAACGCCAAATCCGAAGCCGAGCGCATCGCGACCGAGGCCAAGGCGAAGATGGAAGACTTCGTCGCCCGCCGCACCAAGACCGCGGAGAGCAAGATCGCGCTCGCCGAGGCCCAGGCGCTGGCTGACGTCCGTGCCGCAGCCGCCGAAGCTGCCGTTCAGGCCGCCTCTACGATCCTGTCGCAGTCGGTCAAGGGCCCGGTCGCCGACGATCTGCTCGCCAAGGGCATCACCGAGGTTCGGCAGAAGCTGAACTGAGGGATTTCGCCTCACGAATCAAACAGCCGGCGCGATGAGCGCCGGCTTTTTTTTTGGGCAACGGACCCGTTGTCCCGGACGCGGCGCAGCGTGTAACGCTGCTCCCAGAGCCGGGACCCATGGATCCACGGCTTCTGGACCCCGGCTCTGCGCCGCACCGCTTACGCGCTGCGTCGCGTCCGGGGCACGACCCCGCCCTACTTCTTCTTCCGCGCCTTCTTCGGCTCCGGCGACAGCGCCTGCGGGTCGAAGCCGACATAAAAGATGTAGGAATCGGCGACTGCCGCCGAGGGCACCGGATAGACGAGATCTTCGGCAACGAAGCTGAAAGGCACACTGCCGGCCTCCGACATCTCGACCGTGGTCCGGTAGGCCTTCGATGTGATCACTTTCTCGCCAACGCCGCCCTGCACCACCGCGATGCGCAGGGGGACCTCGACCGTGGAAGGCGCACCGGCGGGGCCTGCGATGACCCGCCCCTGAATGCCGATGCGCGCGGTGATCTCGCCGCCATTTCGAATGCATTCACGCGCCATCTTGCTGATCGAGGCCTGGAAGCGGACGTCGTTGCCGACGGCGGGCTTGCCGGTCGCTCCGACACCATAGGTGGACGCACCGGCGCGCACCGTGACCTGCGGGCAATCGATGTCGTCATCGGCCTGAGGCGCGCCCGGTGCAGGCGCCGGCTTGGGCTGGGCAGGCTCGTCGGAACTGCCGCCGAACAGGCTCTTGAAGCGGTCCGTCAATGACTGTGCCGCGACCGGCGAGACAGTCGCAGACAACACCGACAGCGCCAGCGCGATCACCGGACCCCGCCGCAGCGCATTCCGCAATGATCGAAGCTCATTCATGAACGGCAGCACTCCATCGCAACATTCCGGCCGATCGGCCGGCCTGCGGGTTATATCGCCAAAATCGGCGATCCCAAGGCAGCAAAAAGTGGTGATCCCCTCGCGCAGCGCCCCGGCTCAGCCGCGAAAATCCTCGTGCAGCAGGCCGAACAGCAGATGATCCTGCCAGATGCCGTTGATGCAGAGATAACGGCGCGCCAGCCCTTCGCGTGAGAAGCCGCACTTCTCCAGCACCCGGATCGACGGTGCATTGGTGGGGATGCAGGCGGCCTCAACCCGGTGCAGATTGAGTTCGCCGAACAGCGTCGGCAACAGCACTCGCAACGCCGCCGTCATGTAGCCGCGATGAGCATGGGGCTGGCCGACCCAATAGCCGATGGTGCCGGCCTGGACGATGCCGCGACGGACATTGGCGAGCGTGATGCCGCCGACCATGGCGCCGTCGAGTTCACGGAAGATCAAGAACGGATAGGAGCGGTCCGCGGCGATGTCCTCGGAATAGCGGCGCAGGCGGCGGCGGAAGCCGGACCGCGTCAGATCATCCGATGGCCAGATCGGCTCCCACGGCGTCAGGTAATCGCGGCTGGTCTCGCGCAAGTGCGCCCATTGCAGAAAGTCCGACATCTGCGGCGCGCGCAGCAGCAGCCCGTTGCCGCGGGGGGCGAGGGCAGCAGGTCCACTGGACGGCAGGCGAAAGAGAGCCATGGTGATGCTTCCCGGGGCGGGCGGTCCGTGGCGCGGCTCCTAATGCAGCCGCGCCTTGGCGCGCGCCCGGGTCAATCCTTCCGCAAAAGACACCGCCGTGTCCAGACCCCTGCCGCTGCCCAATGCGACAACCGCAGGCCGGCTGCGCGAAAGCAGTGCACGCGCCGCATCACGGGTCGATTCGATGCTGACGGCGTCGATCCGGGCCACCAGTTCCTGCACCGTCTGCGGTCTTCCATAGGCCAGCACGTGCCGGGCGAGCTGTTCGGCGCGGGACGAGCAGCTCTCCAGCGCCATCAACAGACCTGCCTTCATCTGCGCCTTGGCGCGGGCGATCTCGGCCTCGGTCAGCGTCTCCACAGAATCGTTCATGATGTCGACCACCACCTCCATCATCTCCGGCGCATCGGCCGGATCGGTGCCGGTGTAGAGGCCGAAGAAGCCGGTATCGCTATAGGGCGCGTGGAAAGTGTAGATCGAGTAGCAGAGGCCGCGCTTCTCGCGCACCTCCTGGAACAGCCGCGACGACATTCCGCCGCCGAGGATGTTGGTGAAGACCTGGAGCGAGAACAGCGACAAATCGGTCTGCGGTACGCCCTCCAACGCGAGCGTCAGATGCGCTTGTTCGAGCTCGCGATGCACGACCTTGGCGCCGCCCTTGCCGAACTGGGCGGCCTGCGGCTTCGGTCCCGGCGCCGCCTCGAAGCTGGCAAAGCGCTTCTCGGCCTCGGCGACGACCTGGCTGTGGTCGACGGCTCCGGCGGCCGCCACCACCATGTCGGGGCCGCGATAATGCGTCGAGAGATAGTTGCGCAGCGAGTCGCGGTTGAAGCTTTTCAGCGTCTTGGCGGTGCCGAGCAGCGAGCGTCCCATCGGCTGTTCGGGATAGCAGAGCTCGTTGAGATGCTCGAACACGACGTCATCGGGCGTGTCCTGGGCCGCGCCGATCTCCTGCACGATGACGTTCTTCTCGCGCTCGAGCTCGTCCGGCTCGAAGGCGGGATTGGCCAGGATGTCGGCGAGCACGTCGAGCGCCAGCGGCACGTCGGCCTTCATCACGCGGGCATAATAGGACGTCGTCTCGGTCGAGGTGCCGGCATTGAGGTCGCCGCCGACCGCCTCGATTTCCTCGACGATCTCGCGTGACGAGCGCCCGGTTGTCCCCTTGAATGCCATGTGTTCGAGCAGATGCGAGATACCATGCTCGTTCGGCTTCTCGTCGCGGCCGCCGACGCCGGCCCAGACGCCGAGCGCGGCGGTCTCGAGGTGCGGCATGTTGTCCGTGACGACGGTCAGGCCGGAGGCAAGCTTGGATATCTCGACGCTCATCCGGCAACTCCCTGTCTTGCGGCGCGGCTGACCGACAGCACGAACCGCTCCACCTCGGACTGATCGTTCTTCATCACCGTCATGTGCTCGGACTTGGTCATGAGACCGTCGAGCCAGGCCGGCAGTTGCGGCCGTTGGCCGCAAGCCGACTCCACGGCGCCAGGGAATTTGGCCGGGTGCGCGGTGGAGAGCACGATGTTCGGCACAGTCGTATCCGTGGTGTCGCGGTCGGCGACCGCGAGCGCCACCGCGGTGTGCGGATCGACGAGTTCGCCGGCCTCGCGCCAGGCGGCGCGGATCGCGGCCGCGGTTTCGGTCTCGTCGGCGCGGCCGGCGTCGAACTCTTCGCGGATCGCAGCCAGCGTCGCATCCGGCAGCACGAAGCGGCCCGATTGCTTGAGCTGCTCCATCAGCCGGCGCACCGCGGGCGCATCGCGCCGGCTCGCTTCGAACAGCAGCCGCTCGAAATTCGAGGAGATCTGGATGTCCATCGACGGCGAGGCGGTGGCGTGCACCCCGCGCACCTCGTAGATGCCGGTCTTGAGCGTGCGCGCGAGGATGTCATTGACATTGGCGGCGATGCGCAGCGTCCGGACGGGGAGACCCATGCGCTTGGCGACGTAGCCTGCAAAAATATCGCCGAAATTGCCTGTTGGCACGATGAAGTCCACCGCACGCCCCGGTGCGCCGGCCGCGACTGCGGAGGTGAAATAGTAGACCACCTGCGCGACGATGCGGGCCCAGTTGATGGAATTGACGCCGGACAGCGAGGTCGCGTCTCGGAAGCGATGGTTGTTGAACATCCCCTTCACGAGCGCCTGGCAGTCGTCGAAATTACCCTCAATGGCGAGCGCGTGGACATTGGCCGCGCCCGTGGTCGTCATCATCCGTTGCTGCACCTCGGAGATGCGCTTGTGCGGAAACAGCACGATGAGGTCGACGTTCTCCAAGCCAGCGAAGGCTTCGACCGCGGCGCCACCGGTGTCACCTGACGTCGCGACCACGATGGTGGTGCGCTGGCCGCGCTTGGCCAGCACATGATCCATCAGCCGCGAGATCAGCTGCATCGCCACGTCCTTGAAGGCGAGCGTCGGACCGTGAAACAGCTCCAGCACGAATTGGTGCGGCGACATCTGGCGCAGCGGTACCACCGCCGGATGACGGAAGGTGGCGTAGGCCTCGTTCGCCATGCGGCCGAGCTCGGCGTCCGAAATCTCGCCGCCGACGAACGGCCGGATGACATCGACTGCGACTTCCCAATAGGGACGACCAAAGAAGCCGGCAATGGTCTCGCGTGAGAGCTGTGGCCAGGTCACCGGCACATACAGGCCGCCGTCGCGGGCAAGCCCGGTCAGCATCACGTCGCAAAAGCCAAGCTCAGGGGCCTCGCCCCGGGTCGAGATGTAACGAGTCAAACTACCCTCCAAAGGCCGGCCCGATCTGAATCTGGACCCCAAGCCTTTGATTTTACAATGTTCCTAGTTCGCCATCGGAGGCGCTGCGGGCACCATAGAGTGTTTTGCGGCATCGGGAAACCGCTTCCCGGCAGCAAGCAGGCCCAACAAAAAGGGCTGCGGCGATGCCGCAGCCCTCTCTTGGAAGGTCTGTCGTTGATGTGTGCAGACCCGGTTTTCCGCGTCGGGGCACCTGCCCCGAAAATCGTTGGTTCGAGCTATCGTCGCCCGTCACGAGATCGTCAAGACCAAAAACGGCGCGCGTCTTCAAATGTTCCAGACTTTCCCGAGACGGCTTGGCAAGGTCGGGCGCCAAACTGGCCGCCGCGTGGCCTCAATGCCGCGTTTTCCCAAGCCAACGACATTGAACGGGGTACGAACGGTTCGTCGGCCGATCGGGTCGGCGGATCAGATCAGCCGCCGTCCCTGCATTGCCCGCACAAGCGGTAGCGTCGATCCGGCGGCCGAGCCGGCTGCATCCTGGAGCAGCCCGGCTCGGTCCTGACGAGGTCAGTTCATGCCGATTTCGACCGCGATCCGGATCAGGTCGGAATGGTTCTTGGCCCCTAACTTCTGCTTGAGCAGCGATGTGGTGTTGGCGACCGTCTTGTAGGAAATGCCGAGCGCCCCGGCGACCTCGACGATCTTGTTGCCGCGCCCGAGCAGGCGGAGAATTTCGAGCTCCCGCGGCGTCATCTGCGAGGCCGGATTGGCCTTGATCGCAGCGCCGGAGAACGTCACGGCCTCGGCAAGCTGCGGCGAGATGAAATTGTCGCCGGCAACCACCCTGCGCACGGCCTTGAGCAGGATGCGGGGATCGTCCCCCTTGGAGACGTAGCCCTGCGCCCCGAGCTCCACTGCGCGCACCACGAAGGCCGGATCATCGTTCATGCTGAACATGATGATCTTGGCGTCCGGGTCGTCCTTGCGGATCCGCCGCATCAGTTCGAAGCCGGAGAGATCGGGCAGGCTGATGTCGATCACGGTCACGTCGGGGCGCTTGCTGATATAGGCCCGGTGTCCGGATTTGGCATCGCTCGCCTCGTCGATCCGGATCGAATGGTCGGACGCAAACAGGGTGCGACACCCCGACAGCACCACGGGATGATCGTCGACGATGAGAACCTTGGTCGCCGGTTTGGCGGTATCTTGCATTGCGCGCTCTCTGTTTGTTCGACTCATAGACCGGCAGGAACAAATGGAAAGAGAAAATTCCGCCGATGCACGTTAGAATTGGCCTAATGTGGCAACGGCTCTCATTCAGGACTCAACTGTTTCTCCCGCTCGGCCTGAGCTTCGTCGCCGCGCTGGTCCTGAGTGGCGTGCTGTTCCAGGCCTTTGCGACCGGTCAGCTGGCCGAGGAGAGCGAGCCAGGTCGACGCTCGACTCAGACGATCGCCGTCGCACTCAACAACGCGCTCGGCGCCTCGGACAATCCAAGGAAGGTGCTGGACGCGTTCGTCCAATCCCTGGATCCCACCTCAGATATTCAATTCCGGCCAGTGGAAGCGGGTCCTGTGCTCGCCGCGAAGGAGGGCCTGCGGGATGTGCATGGCGTGCCGCGATGGTTCGTGGACCTGATCGCCCTTCCAGACGTGGGCGCGGCATCTCCCGTCATGATCGAGGGCAGGCATGTCGGCGACATTGTGTTCATGCCCGACCTCTCCGCCGACCTGTTCGAGAAATGGATCGGCTTTGTGTCGCTGGTGAGCCTCGCCGCCGTGCTGATGGTGCTCACCGGATTGATCGCCTATTTCTTTGCAGGTGCCGCGCTTCGGCCGCTGCAAAACCTCGGCGCCGGCCTGACCCGAATCCGGCGCGGCGATTATGCAACGCCGATTCCGGTCGCAGGTCCGCCCGAAATCCGACAAAGCTGCGAGGAGGCCAATGCGCTGGCAACCACGCTCGCGCAACTCAGTCGGGACAATCGCGATCTCTTGCACCGGCTGGTGTCGCTCCAGGATGATGAGCGGCGCGATCTTGCCCGCGAGCTGCATGACGAGCTCGGCCCGCTGTTGTTCAGCATCCGCGCCGGCACGATCGCGCTGGGCGAAGCTTCACCGCAGGCGGGACATCTCGGCAATTCCATGCAGGAGGTGATACGCTCGGTCGAGGCGCTCCAGCAGACCAATCGCCGCATCCTCGACCGGCTGCGGCCGCTCTACATCGAGGAGCTGGGATTGGAGGGCAGCGTCCGGGCGCTGCTCGAGAATTTTCGCAGGCAGGCGCCGCATATCGGCCTCACCGCGACAATCGATCCTGGCCTCAACGGGGTCGACGGGCCACGGGCCCAAACCGTCTACCGCGTGATCCAGGAGGCGTTGACCAACGTGCTGCGCCACGCCGGAGCACGCAATGCCCACGTGGAGGCGGCGATAGCAGGCGATGCGCTCAGCATCGAAGTCTCCGATGACGGCGGCGGCTTTCCTGCCGACAATGTCTTCGGCCGCGGCCTGACCGGCATGCATGAACGCGTGCGCGCGCTCAGCGGATCGCTGTCACTTCTGCGTGCGAACGATCGAACCTATGTTCGCTGTCGTCTGCCGATGGAAACGGTGCGAGACGGGCAGGCATCAACCTAAAGCCCATTCCGATGGAACGTTCGAAACGCTCTAACAAGCGCAGCCTTGGTGGGCATCCTGCTGCGCCGGTTCGCACAACGTGCCGTGGATCTTGCCGTCCGCGCTGAAGCGGAACGAGGCGCGGATGCGCAGCGAACCCGCGATGGAATATTCCAGATCAACCCCATTCTGCGCGGGATGTATCTCCTCAAGGCCCAATCCTACCGAGGAGAACGCGCTGAGTTTAGGTTCCCAATAGGCTTCGAGCTCGCTCCGGCCGCGATAAAGGCGCGTGCCGTTGCACGTGCACTTCAGTTCGGCATCGTCGGCGTAGAGGTCGAGCAGCGTCGTGAGGTCGCCCCTGCGGCAGGCATCCACCCAGTCGACGACAAGTCCCATTTGATCGAAATCGCTCAACGCCAGCAATCCTGTTCGCCGCGGAAAAGTCGGGGGCGAATTAAGATCACCCTCGTGAATATGCGCTGAATAATAAAGCCCGGAGGATTCCGGGTTCCCACCGAAAACCTACCGATTTGCGCCACTCCGCCAGCGTCCCCTCAGCCAGACGATAAAGGCGATCAGGACCGCGCCGGCAAGCGCGAACCATGTGATGGCGTATTGCAGATGATCGTCCTTCAGGTGCACGTCGAGCGGCCCCGGGCGCGGAATGCCGTTCTCGGGCGCCGGCTGCTCGAGATCGACATAGAACGGCGCGACCGCGCCCCAATGAAGGGTGCTTGCGATCGCCAGATGATCGCGCACGAACCACAGCCGCTTGTCGAGGTTCGCGGCCGGCGTCAGCCAACCCGGGGTTTCCGGGAAGCGCAGATAGCCGGTGATCGCAACAGGCGCGCCGGTGACGAGCTTCTTCACCGCGCGATCCTCGACGCTGCGATCCTGCATCGTGTTCTCGACGAAGCCCGCATCGATCACGACGATCTCGCCGCCCGGCAGCCGCGCCGGCAGGAAGGCCCAGGTGCCTGGGGTGGATGCATCCTTGCGCACGGCCGAGCCGGACGAATAGACCATGGCGTCCGGCGAAGCCACATAGGTTGCGGTGAAGCTGACGCGGCGAAATTCGTCGCGCGCAGGCGTCAGCGCAGCCCATTGCGCAGGCGGCGGCAGCGCGACAGGTGCTGCCGCAAGACGTTCGGTGAGGGCCGCGATCAGCTCGTGCTTGGCGGTGCGGCGCTGCAATTGCCACACACCAAGCGCGACGAAGGCCGCCATCAGCAGAAACGTGAACAGCGCGAAGCCGGCCACGCGGGGCTTGCGCGCCGTCTCGTTCATTTCGCGCGGTCGATCAGCCGGCCCGGCGCCGCCTTGTGGTGGAATTGCAGTGCGATCAGCAGCGATTTCATGGAGCGTAATGGCAACAGCGTGGTGGCGAGGATCAGTGGCAGCCACAACACGGCATGCAGCCAGAACGGCGGCTGGTACTTGACCTCGACCACGAGTGCGCAGCCGACCACGATCGCGCCGGCCAGCATGATGATGAAGATCGCCGGACCATCGCCGGCGTCGATGAAGGCATAGTCGAGGCCGCAGCGGTCACAGGACGGCGCCAACGTCAGGAAGCCCGCATAGAGCTTGCCCTCACCGCAGCGCGGGCATTTGCAGGCGAGCCCACGCAGCGCGCTTTGCAGGACCGTGGGTTGGGTTTCGGAAGTGCCGGCGGGATCGTTCATGACATGCAAGTCTATCACAGTTTCAGCCAGGCCTTGAGCACTGGAAAGCGAAAGGGCGACCCTGCGGCCGCCCTTTCCCGATCGATTTGTCGCGGCTCAGTGCGCGCCGTGGGCCATGGTCTCGGCGCCGTGTCCCCAGACATAGATGCACAGGAACAGGAACAGCCAGACCACGTCGACGAAGTGCCAGTACCAGGCAGCGAACTCGAAGCCGAGATGCTGCTTCGGCGTGAAGTGGCCCGCATAGGCGCGCACCAGGCACACGATCAGGAAGATGGTGCCGATCAGCACGTGGAAGCCGTGGAAGCCGGTCGCCATGAAGAAGGTGGCGCCATAGACATTGCCGGCGAACGAGAACGCCGCGTGGCTGTATTCATAGGCCTGCACGCAAGTGAAGGTCGCCCCAAGCAGCACGGTAAGGATCAGGCCATACTTCAGGCCCTGACGGTCGTTCTCGAGCAGTGCGTGGTGCGCCCAGGTTACCGTGGTGCCCGAGGTGAGCAGGATCAGCGTGTTGAGCAGCGGCAGATGCCAGGGATCGAAGGTCTCGATACCGTGGGGCGGCCAGGTACCCGGCACCGAGCAGGCGCCAGGCTGGGTGCCGAGGCCGCAGCCGAACACCGCGTCACGGGTGGCGTGGACGGCATCGGCCGGGAACAGCGCCGCGTTGAAATAGGCCCAGAACCAGGCGACGAAAAACATCACCTCGGAGGCGATGAACAGGATCATGCCGTAGCGGTGATGCAGCTGCACGACGCGGGTGTGGTCGCCCTTGTACTGGGCTTCCTTGATCACGTCGCCCCACCAGCTCGCCATGGTGTAGAGCACGCCGACGGTGCCGACACCAAACACGATCGGTGCCGCCGAGAACATGTGGTGCATCCAGGAGATCGCACCGACCGCCATGATGAAGGCCGAGACGGAGCCGACCGCCGGCCACGGAGAGGGATCGACCAGATGGTAGTCGTGATGCTTGCCTTGCGCGGTAGCCATTGCGGTCTGTCTCCTCAATCCCGTGCCTGTCGGGCACTTATCCCCTTGTTCCAACCCCTGAGCATCAACCCGGCGGCTGGAGATTTCCCTTGCGCTTGTCGTCCTCGCCGGATGCGAGCGGCTTCACCACCGGATCCTTCACCGGATAGAACGTGTAGGACAGCGTGATCGTGCTCAGCCCGTCATTGTCATGGTCATTGACGATCGACGGATCGACATAGAACACGACGGGCATCTCGCGCTTCTCGCCGGGTGCCATGGTTTGCTCGGTGAAGCAGAAGCAATTGATCTTCTGAAAGTACGATCCGACCGTCAGCGGCGCGACGTTGTAGGCGGCCTGCCCTGAGGTGGTGCGCGCGGCCTGGTTGGTCACGGTGTAATAGATCGTGGTGACCTGGCCGATATTGACCTCGATTTCGGTCTGCTCGGGCTCGAACTTCCAGGGCAGGCCGGGCGCGACGTTGGAATCGAAACGCACCGCGATCTTCCGTGCGATCGGGCCGGTGGCGGGCGCCGACTTTGCGACCTGGGTCGTGCCATTGAACCCGGTGGCGCGGCAGAACCAGTTGTAGAACGGCACCGCTGCGTAGGATGCGCCGACCATCAGCGCGACCACGCCGCCGCAGATCGAACCGACCAGCACATCGCGACTCAAGCCGCCTGAACGGCCTTTCCTGGCCGTTCGGCTCTGATCGGGCGATATGGTCGGCTTCTGATCCATCTCTGTCACATTGGGCGAACGAGAACCGCCGGCCCCTTGACCATGGTCACGGCGAAGAAGAGGACGACGAGCACACCGAGCGCGAGCGCAATTGCGATCGAGCGCTGGCGACGGCTCTTCTTCTGCGCCTCGGTGAGGACGATTCCATCTGGCTCGGGTTTGTCAGCCATCGCCGTGATCATGCGCCCCCAACCATAGGAGCAAGCGCCCGGACCACGACCTCGGCCAGCAGGGTCGCGAACAGCGCGAACAGATACAGGATCGAGAAGGCAAACAGCTTTCGCGTCGCGCGCAGCGACTGGCTGCGCTCGCGACGCATATAGACATTGATCGCGAGCACCAGCATGCCGGCACCCAGGATCAGCGAGACGATGCCGTAGATGGCATCGAAATAGCCGAGCACCCAGGGCGCTGCGGCCACCGCGATCAGCACGATGGTGTAGAGCAGGATCTGCAGGCGGGTCGCGTCCGGGCCGGCGACGTTCGGCAGCATCGGAATGCCGGCGCGGGCATAGTCGTCGGAGCGGAACAGCGCCAGCGCCCAGAAGTGCGGCGGCGTCCAGAAGAAGATGATGGCGAACAGCAGCAGCGGCTCGACATCGACCCTGCCGGTTACGGCAGCCCAGGCCACCACCGGCGGCAGCGCACCGGCGGCGCCGCCGATCACGATGTTCTGCGCGGTCCAGCGCTTCAGGCCGATCGTGTAGATCACGACATAGAAGAAGATGGTGAAGGCGAGCAGCGCGCCCGCGATCCAGTTGACGAGGATGCCGAGCGTCATCACCGAAAAGAAAGCGAGCGTCATACCGAACGCCATCGCCTCGGGCCGGGTGATGCGGCCGCGCGGAATCGGACGGTTGGCGGTGCGCGACATCTTGGCGTCGATGTCGCCTTCGAGCGCCATGTTGAGCGCGCCCGAGGCGCCGGCGCCGACGGCGATTGAGAGCAGCGAGGTGATCGCCAGCACCCAGTGGAAGTGCCCGGGCGCCATCGCCATCCCGACCAGCGCGGTGAAGATCACGAGCGACATCACCCGCGGCTTAAGCAGCGCGAGATAGTCGCCGACCTCCGCCTCGGAGATGCGGGGATTGATGTCGATGGCGTTCTGGTCGAGGACGGACACGAATTCAACTCGCTTCGTTATACAGCCGCGGCGCCCGTCTCGGGCGCCGCGGAAGCCGGCTTACTGCACGCGCGGCAGCACTTCGAACTGGTGGAAGGGCGGCGGCGAGGGCAGCGTCCACTCCAGCGTGGTCGCACCTGCACCCCAGGGATTGGCGCCCGCCGGCACCTTCTTCATGAAGGCGTCGAGCACGCAGTAGAGGAAGATCAGCACGCCGAAGCCGGAGATGTAGGAACCGATCGACGAGACGAAGTTCCAGCCCGCGAACGCATCGGGGTAGTCGACATAACGGCGCGGCATGCCCGACAGACCAAGGAAGTGCTGCGGGAAGAACACCATGTTGACGCCGACGAACGTGACCCAGAAGTGCGCCTTGGCGACGGTCTCGTTGTACATGTAGCCCGACATCTTCGGGAACCAGTAGTAGAAGCCGGCGAAGATCGCGAACACGGCGCCGAGCGACAGAACGTAGTGGAAGTGGGCGACGACGTAGTAGGTGTCCTGGAGCACGCGATCGACGCCGGCGTTTGCCAGCACGACGCCGGTGACGCCACCGACCGTGAACAGGAAGATGAAGCCCACCGCCCAGATCATGGGGGCGCGGAATTCGATCGAGCCGCCCCACATGGTGGCGATCCAGGAGAAGATCTTCACGCCGGTCGGGACCGCGATGACCATCGTCGCGGCAACGAAATAGGCCTGCGTCGCCGAGGACATGCCGACCGTGTACATGTGGTGCGCCCACACCACGAAACCGATGCCGCCGATCGCGACCATGGCGTAGGCCATGCCGAGATAGCCGAACACGGGCTTGCGCGAGAAGGTCGAGACGATCTGGCTGATCATGCCGAAGCCGGGCAGGATCAGGATGTACACCTCGGGGTGACCGAAGAACCAGAACAGGTGCTGGAACAGCACGGGATCGCCGCCCCCGTCAGGTGCGAAGAAGGTGGTGCCGAAATTGCGGTCGGTGAGCAGCATAGTGATCGCACCGGCGAGCACCGGCAGCGACAACAGCAGCAGGAACACCGTCACCAGGATCGACCAGACGAACAGCGGCATCTTGTGCAGGGTCATGCCCGGCGCGCGCATGTTGAAGATCGTGGTGATGAAGTTGATGGCGCCGAGGATCGACGAGGCACCCGCCAGATGCAGCGACAGGATCGCGAAGTCGACGGCGGGACCAGGGTGACCGGTGCTCGACAGCGGCACGTACATGGTCCAGCCGGCACCGACGCCGTTGGCGCCCGGCTCGCCCTCGACGAAGGTCGACATCAGCAGCAGCGCGAAGGAGGCCGGCAGCAGCCAGAAGGAGATGTTGTTCATGCGCGGGAACGCCATGTCGGGCGCACCGATCATCAGCGGCACGAACCAGTTGCCGAAGCCGCCGATCATGGCGGGCATGACCATGAAGAAGATCATGATCAGGCCGTGGGAGGTCACGAACACGTTATAGGTGTGCGTCTCGTGGAATATCTGCACGCCCGGATACATCAACTCGGCACGGATCGCGATCGACATCGCGGCACCGATGATGCCGGCGATGACCGCGAAGATCAGGTACATCGTGCCGATGTCCTTGTGGTTGGTCGAATAGACGTAGCGCCGCCATCCGGTCGGGTGGGCGTGCTCGTGGTCATGCGCGTGATCGCCGTGTGTCGCTGCGCTCGTTGCCATTTTCAAATCCTGCCTTGCGTCCCATTCGGACCTTTGGAGGTCCCGCCCCTTATGTCGCTTTCAGTCCCACCTCACCCGATGCTACTGCGTCGGGCCGGCCGCGGAGGCGAACGTGCTGGTGCCGCCGCTCGCATATTTCTTCTTCGCCGATTCAACCCAGGAGGCGAACTCCTGGTCGCTCACCACGCGAATCGCGATCGGCATGAAGGCATGGTCCTTGCCGCAGAGCTCCGAGCACTGGCCGTAGAACATGCCGGTCTTGGTGGCCTTGAACCAGGTCTCGTTCAACCGGCCCGGAATGGCGTCGATCTTGACGCCGAAGGCCGGCAGCGCGAACGCGTGGATGACGTCGGCGCCGGTGACCTGGACGCGAATCACCTTGTTGACCGGCACCACCATCTCGTTGTCGACGCCGAGCAGGCGGGGCTGCTTGTCCTGGGCCATCAGCGAGTCGAACTCGAACTTGCCGTTGTCGGGATAGGCGTAGGACCAGTACCACTGCTTGCCGGTTGCCTTGACTGTCAGATCCGCCTTCGGCACGTCGAGCTCGAGGAACAGCAGGCGGAACGACGGCACCGCGATGCCGACCAGGATCAGCACCGGCACCAGCGTCCACACCACCTCGATCAGTGTGTTGTGCGTGGTCCGCGACGGCACCGGATTGGCCCTCGCGTTGAACTTCATGACCACAATGACCAGCAGCGCCAGAACGAACAACGTGATGACGATGATGAGCACGGACAAGAAGTTGTGGAACCAGACGATATTGTCCATCACCGGGGAGCCGGAGCCTTGCAGGTGCCATTCCCACGGCTCGGGCTGCCCGAGCTCGGCAAATGCCGCGCCGCCCGTCAGCAGCGTGATGCCAGTCGCCATCAAGGCGATGGTGGCCATTCCCAGCAAATGCCGGCCCACCCGACCCATCGACATCCTCATGCCGTTCGCGCTCCCCTTACGAAATCACCCCAAGTGCGCTCCCCTGTTTCCGGGAAACGCTTATTCCGATCCGCCCGTCTGACAAACCGCCGCTCAAGAATACCTCTAAGAGGAATTGGGGCCAGATCGCTAGAACGCCGAAATCAAGCCTCTCAAACCATAATTCTTGATCTATCGCAATGCAGTCTTGAGCCTCTTCTGCCAGCGATCACCCGCAAGATATTTCCTAGTAAGATCAGACAAAAATACCGCTTGCCGGGATGCCGCGGCTTGACAGCCGAGTTGCCCGCTGTAGGCACTGGCGCAAGGCCGCGCAGGAACCTGATTCGTGGCGGCGATGATGGCCAAGCGGCGCGGAACTTGCTTGTGAATTGCCTTCAAGACGCCGTCATTCCCGTATCAGTCCACCAGCGCGAGCGACCCAAGCGAGCAGAGGGACCGACCCTGATGGGGCTATCGAGATGCATGGCAAGATCGGCAATATGGCCGGCTAGCGGCCTCATGACGCTGATCGGCCTCCTGACCACCGTCCTTCTCCTTGCCTTGCCCGGCTCTGCCCATGCGCAGGGCGCGGTGCGCTCCGTCCATGGCGACTGGCAGATCCGCTGCGACACCCCTCCGGGCGCCCAGGCCGAGCAATGCGCCCTGATCCAGAGCGTGGTGGCGGAAGACCGCTCCAATGCCGGCCTCACCGTGATCGTGCTCAAGACCGCCGACCAGAAGAGCCGCCTGATGCGCGTGGTCGCCCCGCTGGGCGTGCTCTTGCCCTCCGGCCTCGGGCTGAAGCTCGACAACCAGGACGTCGGCCGCGCCGGCTTCGTCCGCTGCCTGCCCAATGGCTGCGTCGCCGAGGTCGTCATGGACGACAAGCTGCTCGGCCAGCTCCGCAGCGCCAAGACTGCGACCTTCATCATCTTCGAGACGCCGGAAGAAGGCATCGGTTTCCCGCTCAGCCTGAACGGGCTCGGCGAGGGCTACGACAAGCTGCCGTAGCAGCGCTCACGCTCTGTCGACACGGTAAAGCTCGTTGTCGCACCAGTCGCAGCGATAGATGCGCCCTTTTCCGGCCACCGGCCCGGTCAGCGCTTTTTGCCCGCACGTCGCGCAAACGATGCCGTCCGCCGTGTGGCAGCCGGGATGAGCTGCGATATAGGCCTCGCGAGTGGGATAGGAGGTCCAGTAGCGACGGTAGATGAACTGGTTAAAAAGCAGGACCAGGCCCAGTACGCCAAAACCAATGATCAGACCGTGATACTGATCCCAGAACGCAAACAGGGAATTCCACATGCTTTTGCCGGCGGCTCTGATCCGTGGGTTCGTCCTCGATAACCCGAAATACTGAAAGCGAGTTTAAGCGGAAGCGGTACCTATCGTTTCCGTAATGTGACAGCCCGACCCTCGCGAAACGCGCTGGAAACCATTATCTTGCCGCACATCCCCCGATAATGGACGGACGCATGACCAACCCTGCCACAACCTCCCTGCTCGACCGCGCCAATCTCGACCGCGACCAGGTTCGCCACGAGGTCGCGCGCGGCCTTGCCGGTGCCGATGACGGCGAATTGTTCCTGGAATACAGCCAGACCGAAGCGCTGATGTTCGACAATGGGCGGCTGAAGCAGGCGACTTACGACACCTCGCAAGGCTTCGGCCTGCGCGCCGTCAAGGACGACGCGGTCGGCTATGCGCATTCCTCCGACGTATCGCTGCCGGCGCTGATTCGCGCGGCCGATGCCGTCGCAGCCGTCCGCGGCGGCTACTCTGGCAGCTTTGCCGCACCGCCGCCGCATACCAATGTGCGCCTTTATGGCGATGACAATCCGCTCGATGCGCCGGGCTTCGAGACCAAGGTCAAACTGCTAGCCGAGATCGACGCGTATTTGCGCGACAAGGATCCGCGGGTGCGACAGGTCAGCGTCAGTCTGGGCGCGACCTGGCAGGTAGTCGAGATCCTGCGGCCCGACGGCGAGAGCTATCGCGACATCCGCCCGCTGGTGCGCGTCAACGTCTCCGTCGTCGCCGGCCAGGGCGACCGGCAGGAGAGCGGCAGCAAGGGCTATGGCGGCCGTGCCGGCTATGCCGAGTTCATCGAGACCCGATCCTGGCGCGACGCCGCCGACGGCGCGCTGCGCGAGGCCTTGGTCAATCTGGAATCGATTCCCGCCCCCGCCGGCGAAATGGACGTCGTGCTCGGGGCCGGCTGGCCCGGCGTGATGCTGCATGAAGCCGTCGGTCACGGCCTCGAGGGCGACTTCAACCGCAAGAAGACGTCTGCGTTCGCCGGCCTGATGGGCCAGCAGGTCGCGGCCAAGGGCGTCACTGTGGTCGATGATGGCACCATTGCCTCGCGCCGCGGCTCGCTGTCGATCGACGACGAGGGCACGCCGACCAACCGCACCGTGCTGATCGAGGACGGCATCCTGGTCGGCTACATGCAGGACCGCCAGAACGCGCGGCTGATGAACATGAAGCCGACCGGCAACGGCCGACGCCAGGGCTACGCCCATGTGCCGATGCCGCGCATGACCAACACCTACATGCTCGCGGGCGACCGCGATCCGGCCGAGATTCTGGCGTCGGTGAAGAACGGCGTGTTTGCCGCGAATTTCGGCGGCGGACAGGTCGACATCACCTCGGGCAAATACGTGTTCCAGTGCACCGAAGCCTACAAGATCGAGAACGGCAAGTTAGGGGCGCCACTGAAGGGCGCCATGCTGATCGGCAACGGGCCGACCGACCTGCATCGCATCCGCATGATCGGCAACGATCTCGCCCTCGATACCGGCATCGGTACTTGCGGCAAGAACGGTCAGGGCGTGCCAGTCGGCGTCGGCCAGCCGTCACTCCTGATGGAACGCATTACGGTGGGTGGAACGGGCGCATGAGCGTTGAGAAAGCAACTATGAGCACCAAGCGGAAGGGCACCGGCTGGGCCGGGCAGATCGCGCAGCTCGCCGGCATCGTCGCGGCCGTCTTCATCGCCAAGGGTGCGCTGGCCGAACCGTTCTATGTGCCGTCGGGCTCGATGGAGCCGACGCTGCTGATCGGCGATGCGCTGCTCGCCTCGAAATTCCCCTATGGCTACGGCACCTCCTCGCTGCCGATCCAGATCAACCTGCCGGAAACCGGGCGCGTATTCGCCGAGATGCCGAAGCAGGGCGATGTCGTGGTGTTCCGCTGGCCCGGCGATCGCTCGCAGGCCTGGGTCAAGCGCGTCGTCGGCCTGCCCGGAGACCGCATCCAGATGCGGCAAGGCCAGCTCTTCATCAACGACCGCCCCGCCGAATTGAAACCGGATGGCGTTGGAGCTGCCGAGGACGACAATGGCGGCAGCGAGCCGGCCTATCGCTATGTCGAGACCCTGCCGAACGGCGTGTCGCATCTGATCTTCAAGATGCGTGACAACGGCCCGCTCGACAACACGCCCGAGGTCACCGTGCCATCGGGTCATCTGTTCGTGCTCGGCGATAACAGAGACAACTCCGCCGACAGTCGCGTGCCGTTGCGCTCGGGCGGCGTCGGCTTGCTGCCGGTCGACAATCTCGTCGGCCGTGCCGACGCCGTGCTCGGCTCCTGGGATCTCGGCATGCGCGGCCAGCCGGTCTGGAACTGGCTCTCCGGCTTCCGTCTCGCGCGTTTCTTCACCGCCGTGCACTGAGTTGATCGCAAGGTGAGCAAAGACGAGTTTCTTGCCCTCGCCCTGCTAAATCCCGTCAACGGTTTGATCATCGACGAACTCCGCAGCCTCGCGCTGCCGGATGCGTGGCTGGTCTCGGGATGCCTTGTGCAAACAGCGTGGAACGTGCTCACTGGCCGGCCCCTCGATCATGGCATCGCCGACTATGATATCTTCTACTTCCACCCTGATACGTCGTGGGACGCGGAAGACGCGGTGATCCGCAAGCTACAAGCGCGGCTCGATCACCTCGACGTCAAGATCGAGGCTCGTAATCAGGCCCGCGTGCATCTGTGGTACCCGACCAAACACGGTCTGCCCTATCCGCCGCTGTCGTGCTCAACCGACGGTATCGACCGTTTCCTCCCCCAGAACACGCAAGTGGGCGTGAGGCGCACGGACAGTGGTTACGACGTTTATGCACCGCACGGCTTCGACGACGTCGCGCGCCTCATTGCGCGCCCAAATCCGGGATCGAATTTCTCCACCGCGAATTACGCTGCGAAAGCCGGTCGATGGAAGTCGCTATGGCCTGAGCTTACGGTAATTGCGGCGGAATGAATAAAACTCTGGTGTCCCGGACAAGACGCATCGCGAAGCGATGCGGCGCAGAGCCGGGACCCATCGCGCCGAGCATTGCGGGGCCGAATGGGCCCCGGTTCAGCAGCGCATCACTTCGTGCTGCGCTGCGCCCGGGGCACGAGCGCGAACACTACCTGACCACGCCCGACGTGAACCCTGCCTTTCGCCGCGGCGGCTTGATCTCCTTTTTCAGGAAACAGCGCGCCTCGCGCCCGGTGTAACCGGGACGGGCGTAGGTAAAGGCGCGGCATTTATTGTCGGCGGTGCAGGCGGCCTTGCAGGCTTCCTCGCCGTCGCCTTGCTTGAGATCGAAATTGCGCAGATCGCCGCCGGGGCGGTCGATCGAGCTCTCGACGCCCTCGACGCGCGGCTCGATCACGCCAGCGCCACGCACCCCGGAGATGCAGCAATTAGCGGGCTGTCGCGGCGGCACGGTATTCTTGAGCCAGCATACCGCCGCGGCGCCATCGATATCAGGATAGGCGAAGCTCCACGCGCGACAACGGCGATCGCGCTCGCAGAGCAGCGCGCAGTCCTCGGGATCACCCGAGGTGACCGGCGTGTTGAAGTAATCGCCTCCGGGCCGGTCGAACGCCGTCTGGCCACGCGCCGGCCCGCTCACAAAGGCGAGCGAAAGCAGCGTGACACATGCCACGACGCAAGCCGTGACCTTTGCCATGACGGCCCCAGGCAGGTGGCCCTTCCCCATCGAAACAGCTTTCGAGTTATTGACGGCGCTCAGGTTTTTCCAGTCCGTCATTTGATCGCCGCAAACCTGTATGGGCGATGAACGGCCTAAAGCCCGATCATTTGGCTATTTGCCTGGAAGCATGGTTCAAGCGACGTGGACCCCGGTTCGCGTGAAGAAAACGCGCTATGATTGAATCTAGAATGCGTATTCCGCATAGGCCGGTTCCACCGACCCCTTCCAGGCACCGTTGAACTTCTCGAGCATCTCCTCGGCCGGCGTCCGGCCGGAATCAATGATGCGATCGAGCGGCTCCAGATGCCGTGTTTCGTCGCGGCCGATCGCGTCGATGCGGCCGCGACGGCGCAGTCCGGCATGCGCCAGAACGAGGCATTCCTTGGCAATTTCGAACAGATAGCGGTCCTTGATCCGCGACTTGAAGCCGAAGCGCGGCACATCGTCGCGCAGAGCCTGACGCTCTGGTGCGGTCCAGTGCTTCACCAGGTCCCAGGCGGCATCGAGCGATGCGTCGTCATAGAGCAGCCCGGCCCAGAACGCCGACAGCGCCGGCAGACGGCCCCACGGGCCGCCATCGGAGCCGCGCATCTCGAGATAACGCTTGAGCCGCACTTCCGGGAAGATCGTCGAAAGATGGTTGGCCCAGTCCGATAGCGTCGGACGCTCGCCGGGAAGATTGTTGTTGCGGCCGTCGAAGAAGGCGCGGAACGAGGAGCCCGACACGTCGATGTAATCGTCGCCGCGTTTAACGAAATACATGGGCACGTCGAGCGCATAGTCGACATAGCGTTCAAAGCCCATACCGTCCTCGAAGGCCCACGGCATCATGCCGGCGCGGGCGTTGTCGGTATCGCGCCAGATCTCGGAGCGGAAGGACAGGAAGCCGTTCGGCTTGCCTTCCGTGAACGGCGAATTGGCAAACAGAGCGGTCGCGACCGGCTGAAGCGCCAGGGAAACGCGCAGCTTCTTGACCATGTCGGCTTCGGAGGAGAAGTCGAGATTGGTCTGCACCGTGCAGGTTCGATACATCATGTCGAGGCCGTACTGGCCGACCTTCGGCATGTAGTTGGTCATGATCTTGTAGCGGCCCTTGGGCATCACGGGGATGTCGGCGCGCGACCAGGACGGCGTCATGCCGAGGCCGAGGAAACCGATGCCGAGCGGGGTCGCGATCTCGCGCACCTGCGCCAGGTGCGCCATCAACTCGCTCTGGGTCTGGTGCACCGTCTCGACCGGCGCGCCCGATAGTTCGAACTGTCCGCCGGGCTCGAGCGAAATCGCGCCGCCGCCGGTGACGTCGTAGAGACCGATGATGTTGCCCTTCTCCATGATCGGCTCCCAGCCGAGCAGGAGCTTCATGCCTTCGAGCAGCGCGCCGATGCCGCGCGCGCCTTCGTAAGGCACCGGACGGTGGCCTTCGAGCGTAAACGGCGTCTTCTCGTGCTCGGTGCCCATGCGGAACTCCGATGGGTCCTTGCAGCCGGCCTCGAACCACGCAACGAGTTCGTCGCGCGATTGCAGCGGCGTCATATCGATCTGGTCTCGCGCCATATCAAACTCTAATCAGAAGCGCTTCGACCGAATGCGCCCAGGTGACGGGGATTGTCCGCGAACCCACCGGGCGCGCAGACGTGCTGGTTTGCCGCGCGATCATCGCGACGGCGAGCTTTCGCTGACATTGACGACGGGCGGCAGCTTCATCTCGCCGCATGAGCAGCCCAGCCGGTCGAGCAGACCGCTGAGCTTGACGGCATCGGCGTCGGACAGTTTCGAGCCGACATACTTCTCGATCGCAGCCGAATAGGCGCCCCACATCCGCTTCTGCAGCTCGCGGCCCGCCTCCGTGATCTCGACGAACTGGCCGCGCTTATCGATCTTGCATTCGCGCCGGGAAGCGAGCCCCTCATCGACCAGGCGGTCGATCAGGCGCGAGGTGGAGTATTGCGGGATCAGCATCTGCCGCTCGAGTTCCACCGGCCGCAGCTCGCCGCTTGGCGCCCGCGACAATTCGAGCAGCGCATCGTACCAGGCCAGCGGCGGGAAACCGGCCTTCTTCAGATCCTGCTCGACGCAGTCGAGCACGCGGCTCTGCACCCGCATCAGGCGGATCCAGGCGCTGGTTGCCTCGGTCGATGGTTTGCGTTTCATGGTCCCGCTCAAACTCGTCGTCCGCTTCTTACCTCATTCGATGCACCTGCATCAATCTTGACTATTCCATGCAGGTGCATGTAGGTGTTCCCTTCGCCCCAACCAAGCGTCCAGAGGAGGAAATTCCATGAAACTGTATTATTCGCCCGGTGCCTGCTCGCTGTCCCCTCACATCGCGCTCCTGGAGGCCGACCTGCCTTATGAGCTGGTCAAGGTCGATATTCGGGCCAAGAAGCTCGAGAACGGCGAAGACTATCTGAAGGTCAATCCGAAGGGTCAGGTTCCCGCGCTGGGCCTCGACAGCGGCGAGATCGTGACGGAAGGCCCGGTCATTGTCCAGATGATCGCCGACAAGGCCCCGGCCAAGGCCCTGGCGCCCGCGCGGGACAGTTCCGAGCGCTACAAGCTGCTCGAATGGCTGAACTTCCTCACCTCCGAGGTGCACAAGAGCTTCGGCCCGCTGTTCGCTCCGGCGCTGAACGACGAAGCCAAGGCGTTCTTCAAGGATCGTGTCATGGGCAAGCTGAAGCACATCGACAGCGAGCTCGCCGGCAAAGACTACCTCATGGGCAAGCAGTTCTCTGTCGCTGACGGCTATCTCTTCACGATGCTGACCTGGGGCGACCGGATGAAGTTCGACCTCTCGGCGATGCCCAACCTCACCGCCTACAAGGCCCGCGTCGCGGCACGGCCGAAGGTGCAGGAAGCTCTGAAGAAGGAAGGACTGGTGCAGGCCAAGTAACGCCGGATCGCGACAGCGACGACGAAGGGCCGGATCGACGATCCGGCCCTTCTTATCCTCGAATGAGCTTAAGCTCGATCAGGCAGCAGCCTTCTTCGGCGCGAAACGGCCGTAGAAGGTTTCGCCTTTGGCGGCCATCTCTTCCAGCAGCTTCGGCGGCCTGAAGCGCGAGCCGTACTTGGCCTCGAGCTTGTGGCAGAGCTCGACGAACTTCTTAGCTCCCATGAAGTCGATGTAGGATAGCGTGCCGCCGGTGAAAGGCGCGAAGCCGAAACCGAGGATCGAGCCGACATCCGCCTCGCGCGGATCGGTGATGACGTGGTCCTCGACCGTACGCGCGGCTTCCACCGCCTGCACCACCAGGAAACGCTGCTTCAGCTCCTCGACATCGAGCGTATCAGGGTCGAGCTGCTTCGGCTGGAGCGCCGAGAGCCCCGGCCACAAGCTCTTCTGGCCCTTACCCTTGTCGGGATAGTCGTAGAAGCCCTTGCTGTTCTTGCGGCCGAGGCGGCCCTGCTTCTCGACCATCTCGACCATCAGCTTCTTCTGATCGGGATTGATGGCGTTGGGGCCGAGATCGGCTTCGGTCGCCTTCATGATCTTCAGACCGAGGTCGAGCGCGACTTCGTCCGAAAGCGAGAGCGGGCCGACCGGCATGCCGGCCATCTTGGCGCAGTTCTCGATCATCGCCGGCGGCACGCCTTCGAGGAACATCTCGTTGCCTTCGGCGACGTAGCGGCCGACGCAGCGGTTGGCGAAGAAGCCTCTGGAGTCATTGACCACAATCGGCGTCTTGCCGATCTGCCGGACATAATCGAGCGCGGTCGCGAGCGCGACATCGCCGGTGTTCTTGCCGAGAATGATCTCGACCAGCATCATCTTCTCGACCGGCGAGAAGAAGTGGATGCCGACGAACTTGCCCTGGTCCTTGAAGCTCTCGGCCAGGGAGGTGATCGGCAGCGTCGAAGTGTTCGACGCGAAGATCACGTCCGGCTTCAGATATTCCTGCGCTTTGGCAAACGTATCGGCCTTGACCTTCCGGTCCTCGAACACGGCTTCGATGACGAGGTCGACATCCCTAAGCGCGGCATAATCCGCGGTCGGCGTGATCCGCGCGAGCAGCTTCTCGGCATCGTCAGGCTTGGCGCGGCCCTTCTTGATCTGCTCCTCGATCACCTTCTGCGCATGCGCCTTGCCCTTGTCGGCGCTCTCCTGGTCGCGATCGATCAGGACGACGTCGAGGCCGGCGCGGGCCGAGACGTAGCCGACGCTCGCGCCCATGAAGCCGGCGCCGATCACGGCAATCTTCTTCACCTTGGTCGGCGGCACATCCTTCGGACGGCGCGCGCCTTTGTTGAGCTCCTGCATCGACAGGAACAGGCTGCGGATCATCGCGGCCGCTTCCTTCGAGCGCAGCACCGAGGTGAAGTAGCGCGACTCGACGCGCAGCGCGGCGTCGATCGGTAACTGCAGGCCTTCATAGACGCAGCTCATGATGGCGCGCGCGGCTGGATAATTGTCGTAGGTCTCGCGGCGATAGATGGCATTGCCCGCCGGGAACATCATCATGCCGGCCTTGGAGAACACCGGGCCGCCGGGAAGCTTGAAGCCCTTCTCGTCCCACGGCGCGACGGCCTTGCCGCCGCCCTTGATCCACTCCTTCGCCGCCTTGACGAGGTCGGCAGGCGGAACGATGGCGTGAATCAGATTCAGCGCCTTCGCCTTCTCGATCGTGACCGGATCGCCCTTGAGCAGGATGGTCATCGCGTCCTGCGGCGGCACCAGGCGCGGCACGCGCTGCGTACCGCCGGCGCCAGGAAACAGGCCGACTTTGACCTCGGGCAGGCCGAGGCGGGTCTTGGGATTCTCCGCCGCCACGCGATAGTGGCAGCACAGCGTGATCTCGAAGCCGCCGCCGAGCGCAAGGCCGTTGATGGCGGCCGCCCACGGCTTGCCTGACGTTTCGATCGAGCGCAGCACCTGCGAAAAACGCCGGCTCTGGTCGAACAGCATCTGGTTCGCCGCGGTCTCGCCCTGCTCCTTGAAGAGCTTCGCATAGGCCTGGTTCATGCCTTCGAGCATGGAGAGGTCGGCGCCGGCGCAGAACGCTTCCTTGGCGGAGGTGATGACGACGCCCTTCACCGCGGCATCGGCCGTGGTCGCCTTGACGATCGCATCGAGCTCGTTGGTCGAGGTCTCGTCGAGCACATTCATCGAACGGCCCGGAATGTCCCAGGTGACGAGCGCGATGCCGTCGGAATCGGTCTCAACCTTGAAATTCTTGTATGCCATGCTGGTTGCTCCTCGGTGCCGCAGCCGATCGCAGGCGCGGCGGTTGATCTGGATTTCGTAGGGTGGGTTAGCCGAAGGCGTAACCCACCACTGCCTTCCCTGCAGAAACAGAAGAGGTGGGTTACGCTTCGCTAACCCACCCTACGATTGCTCCTTACACACGCTCGATGATGGTCGCGGTGCCCATGCCGCCGCCGATGCACAGCGTGACGAGCGCCGTGGACTTGTTGGTGCGCTCGAGCTCGTCCAGCACGGTGCCAAGGATCATCGCGCCGGTGGCCCCTAACGGATGGCCGAGCGCGATCGCGCCTCCGTTGACGTTGATCTTGGCGTTGTCGATGTCGAAAGCCTGGATGTAGCGCAGCACGACCGAAGCGAAGGCCTCATTGAGCTCGAACAGGTCGATGTCCGACTTCTTCATGCCGGAGCGCGCGAACAGCTTTTCGGTGACGTCGACCGGACCGGTCAGCATCATCGCAGGCTCGGAACCGATATTCGCGAACGCGCGGATTTTTGCACGCGGCTTCAACCCATACTTGCTGCCCGCCTCCTTGCTGCCGAGCAGCACGGCGCCGGCACCGTCGACGATGCCCGACGAATTGCCAGCGTGGTGCACGTAGTTGACGCGCTCGATCTCCGGATGCGACTGGATCGCGACACCATCGAAGCCGCCCATCTGCGCCATCATCGTGAACGACGGCTGCAGCTGCGCCAGCGACTGCATCGTCGTCGAGGGACGCATGTGCTCGTCCTTGGCGAGGATGGTGAGGCCGTTGATGTCCTTCACCGGCACGACCGAGTTGTTGAAGCGGCCCTCGTCCCAGGCCTTGGCCGCGCGCTGCTGGCTCTGCACAGCATAGGCGTCGACATCGTCGCGCGAGAAACCGTACTTCGTGGCAATCAGATCGGCCGACACGCCCTGCGGCATGAAGTAAGCGGGGACCGCCATCGACGGATCCATCGGCCAGGCGCCGCCGGAAGCACCGATGCCGACGCGGCTCATGGATTCGGCGCCGCCGCCGATGACGAGCTCATGCTGGCCGCTCATCACCTGCGCGGCAGCGAAGTTCACGGCATCGAGGCCCGAGGCGCAGAAGCGGCTGATCTGCACTCCGGGGACGGCTTCGCCGAGACCGGCCTTCAGCGCCGCGAAGCGCGCGATATCGGAGCCGGCTTCGCCGACCGGATCGACCACGCCGAGGATGACATCGTCGACGGAATCTTCGGGCAGGTTGTTGCGGTCCTTCAGCGCCTTCAGCGGCACGCTGGCGAGCGCGAGCGCGGTGACTTCGTGCAGCGCGCCGTCCGCCTTGCCGCGGCCACGCGGGGTGCGAACGTGATCGTAGATGAATGCCTCAGGCATGACGCCCTCCTGATCTGTTGTTCGAGATTGATGGCGCGGAAATCAGAACGCTTCCGCGGGCAGTTCCATAATGGTGGCGCAGCCGGACTGGATGCGCGCCAGATTGGCGGCGGTTTCCGGCAGCATCCGCTCCATGAAGAAGCGGCCGGTGACGAGCTTGGTCGAGAGATAGGGCGTCGCGCCGCTCGCGGCAATCTTCGCCTGCGTCACCTTGGCCATCCTCGCCCACATGTAGCCCAGCGCGACGAAGCCGAAGAGATGCAGGTAGTCGGTTGCTGCAGCGCCAGCGTTGTCGGGCTTGGCCATCGCATTCTGCATCAGCCACGTCGTGGCCTGCTGAAGATGGCCGAGCGAAGTCGAGAGCGGAGTGATGAACGGCTTCAGCGCCTCGTCGCCGCCGTTCTCCTTGGCGAAGGCCATGACCTCGCCAAAGAAAGCCATGATGGCGCGGCCGCCGTCGCGCGGCAGCTTGCGGCCGACGAGGTCGAGCGCCTGGATGCCGTTGGCGCCTTCATAGATCATGGCGATGCGGGCATCGCGTACGAACTGCTCCATGCCCTGCTCGGCAATGTAGCCGTGACCGCCATACATCTGCTGCGCCTGTACCGCGTTGGCGAAACCGTAGTCGGTGAGGAAGCCCTTCAGCACGGGCGTCATCAGCCCCATATGGTCGTCGGCGGCCTGGCGGTCCTTCGGATCCTCCGAGCGGTGGGCAACGTCGCTCTTCAGCGCGGTCCACATCACGAAGGCGCGCGCGGCCTCGTTGAAAGCGCGGATCGAGAGAAGCGTGCGGCGCACGTCGGGATGCACGATGATCGGGTCAGCCGGCTTGTCCGGCGCCTTCACGCCGGTGAGCGCGCGGCCCTGGATGCGCTCGCGGGCATAGGCGACGGCATTCTGATAAGCGACCTCGGATTGCGCGAGGCCCTGAACGGCGACGCCGAGGCGAGCCTCGTTCATCATCACGAACATGCCCTGCATGCCCTTGTTCTCTTCGCCGATCAGCCAGCCGGTGGCGTTGTCGTAGTTCATCACGCAGGTCGAATTGCCGTGGATGCCCATCTTGTGCTCGATCGAGCCGCAGACGACGCCGTTGCGTGCGCCGACCGAACCGTCGGCATTGACGAGGAATTTCGGCACCACGAACAGCGACACGCCCTTGATGCCGGCGGGTGCGCCCTCGATGCGGGCGAGCACGAGGTGGATGATGTTGTCGGCGAGATCGTGCTCACCGGCCGAGATGAAGATCTTGGTGCCCGTGATCTTGAAGCTGCCGTCGGCCTGGCGCACCGCCTTGGTGCGGAGCATGCCGAGATCGGTACCGCAATGCGGTTCGGTCAGGTTCATGGTGCCGGTCCATACGCCGGAGACCATCTTCGGCACGTAGGTCTGCTTCTGCTCGGGTGTGCCGTGCACCAGCAGCGCCGCGGTCGCGCCCATGGTGAGGCCGCCATACATCGAGAACGCCATGTTGGCGGAGATCTGGAATTCGTTGACCGCCTGGCTGAGCGTCACCGGCAGGCCCTGGCCGCCGAACTCGGTCGGCGCCGACAGGCCAAGCCAGCCGCCTTCTGCCACTTGCTTGAAGGCTTCCTTGAAGCCCTTCGGCGTGGTGACGCTGCCGTCGTCGGCGCGCCTGCAGCCTTCGAGGTCGCCGACGCGATTGAGCGGCTGCAGCACCTCTTCGGCGAGCTTGGCGGCTTCGCCCAGGATGGCCTCGCGCACGTCGCTCGACGCATCCGAGAAGCCGGCGAGATTGTCGTAGCGGTCGATCTGGAAGACGTCATTGAGCAGGAAGTTGACGTCTTCGACGGGGGCTTTGTAGATCGGCATGGCGGTCTCCCGGCAGGGGCTGAAATTTGGGAATTATGATTGGGCGGCGAGTTGCTCCGCCATCAGGCGGTGCAGCATGTTGATGGCCTTGAGCGGACGCACCATCACCTTGAAATGGGTGATGCGCCGGTCGGTGTCGAAGGTGATGATGTCGACACCGTTGATCTCGATGCCGTCGATCATGGTCTTGAACTCGAGCACCGCGCCGCGCTCGTTTGTCCATTCCCCGACATAGGTGAAGCCGGGACCGCCGAGCACCTTCTCGGCGCTGGCGAGATATTTGAAGGTGATGTCGCGCCCGCGCTGCGGCGAATGCACGACGGGGCTTTCGAACACGGCGTCAGGATGCAGCAGGTCCCACAGCGCAGCGCTGTCGTGGGACTTCGTGTAGGCGTACCAGGAACCGAGGCCGGTCATTCTCAGGTGCCTCCCTCAAGGCCTTGGGCAAAGCTTTGAAAACAACCCCATGCACAGTAGCGAGGACGTTGATTTCATTGCGTTTTCGGATCTGGCCTGTGGCCAACCTCGATCTCGCCTCATATGCACATTGACGCATATGCACCAATGCGCATAAAGTCAAGCCAGATAGTCGGGATTTCAAGGGAGCTGGTGCCATGGCGTTGGGCGACGCAATCCTCGCATGCCTGACGGAACGTCCGATGACGGGCTACGAGCTCGCCAAGACATTCGATTCCTCGATCGGCTTCTTTTGGAAAGCCGACCACCAGCAGATCTATCGCGAGCTCTCCAAGCTGCGCGACCGCGGCTACATCCAGGGCCGTGAGGTCGTCCAGACAGGCAAGCCCAACAAACTCATCTATACGCTGACTCCCGAGGGCCGAACAGCACTGCGGCACTGGGCCGCGCGTCCGAGCACCCCGCCTTCGATCAAGGACGACCTGCTGGTCCGGCTGCATGCGCTCGACAGCATCGACATCGAGCCCATCCGCACCGATCTGATGGACCGCCTGGAGCACCATCGCGACCGGCACCAGAACTACGAGCGGATCCTGAAAAAGCGATTTCCGGAGGGAACGGCGGAGGGCCGGCTCGACCTCGGCAATCTGCTGCTGCTTCAGCTCGGCGCCAGGCACGAGCAGATGGTGGCCGACTTCTGCGAAGAGGCGCTCGAGGCCCTGTCGGCGATGTCAGGCAAGGGCACGGTGGTGCCGATCGAGGATGGCAAGCGGGAGAAGAGCTGAAGCGCGCCGACGGCTAGACTGGATCGGTAGGCTTGAAGAGCGATCTGATCGGGATGAATCGTCAGCGCGCTCAGGGCACTATTTCGTCGACAAGACGCGTCTGACGATTTCGGCGAACTGCTCCGCTGCAGGCGAGAGCGTAAAGTCGGCCCGGCTCAACAGCGAGACGTGCCGATTGACGATCGGCTGGCTGAGTGGAACGGCTGCTAGGGTTGGAAACTGCGCCTTTGGCAGCATGTGCGCCGGTAGGATGCTGATTCCGGCGCCCTCCGCGGTGAGTGCCAGGGCGGTCGTGATGAGCGAGACTTCGAGGGCCGGCTTCAGCTCCTGCCCCGTCTGTGACAAGGCCTCGTCGATCTGGGAGCGAATCCGCGTTCCGCGGCGCATCGCAATCAGGTCGGAGACGGTGAGGTCGGCCCAGGTCAAACGTCGGCGCTTCTCGAACCGGCCGTCTTTGATACCGATCGCCGAGAGCGGGCTTTGCATGAGCGTTTCGATCCGCGCTTCCGAGGTGCCGTCGTCCTCGAAGCTGCCGATGCCGAACTCGGCGTGGCCCGCCGTGACGAACGGCAGCAGCTCATCGGGAGCGATGTCGAACAGATCAATCTTCACCTCGGGATAGCGAGACCGAAACCTCGCCAGGATGCGCGGGAGCAGGGCCGAGGCGACGCCGGCGGAGACTGCGACGGCGATCCGCCCCGTCCTGACTTCGACCAGGTCACGCATGTGCTGCGACAGTCCTCGTGCGCTCGACAGGATCCGTTCCGCTGCGGGGATCGCTTCCCGGCACGCAGCCGTCGGGTGCAGCGCGCGTGTGGTCCGATCGAACAGCTTGAGTTGGAAGTTCTCCTCGATCTGCCGGATGAGGAGGCTGATCGCCGACTGCGTGACGCGCAGCTCGGCCGCCGCCTTCGTGATGCTTCCGAGGCGATAGACCAGGACCAGCGCCTCGAGCTGCCGCATGGTAGGATTCATAAGCTAAGCTCGTGAATGGATGAGAATTTTGTGGCTAATCGAAAGAGTGCAGTCGTGCAAGATAATTCCGGCGCGATGCTCGCCGCTGCGGCTTGGCCGCGGCGTGTCATCGAACGACAACAAGCAAGGGGAGGGAGATTTGGCGGAAGCGATCAACATTGGCCGTTACATTGACGACCGTCCGCTGTCGGCCTTCCAAATCCGCGCGATCTGCTTGTGTGCACTAGTGATCGGGCTGGACGGCTTCGATGCCCAGGCGCTTGGTTTCGTCGCCCCGGCGCTCAGCAAGGATCTGCATCTGGCGCCCGGCGCCCTCGGGCCCGTATTCGGTGCGTCCTTGTTTGGCGTCATGGTCGGCTCGCTGTTGTTCGGTGCGCTCGCCGATTATTTCGGCCGGAAGTGGCTGGTGGTCGCCGGTGTTCTCGTGTTTGCGCTGGGGTCGCTGGCAACGAGCCGGGCCGGGAGCGTCTCGGATCTCGTGATCCTGCGCTTCATGACCGGGCTCGGCCTCGGTGGCGTCCTTCCCAATACCATTGCCCTGACCAGCGAATACTCACCGCAGCGCCGCCGGACCCTGCTGATCATGTTGATGTTCATGACCGTGTCGCTCGGCTCTGCCATTGGCGGCTGGGTCGCAGCCAAGCTGATCTCGGCCTATGGCTGGCAGGTCATCTTCATGGTGGGCGGCTTCCTTCCGCTCGTCCTTTGCCCCGTCCTGATCCTGTGGCTCCCGGAATCGCTCTCCCTGCTCGCGCTCGATGCAAGAAAGAGCGGCCGCGTTCGCGCGCTTTTGGCCCGGATCGATCCATCGGCAAGCTTTGCAGCGGATGCGCGCTTCACCATCGTCGAGGAAAGCGGCAAGGGTTTTCTGTTGCCGCAGCTCTTCACGAGGCATCGGCTGGTGCCGACACTGCTCCTGTGGGTCATGTTCTTCATGAATATGCTCGACATTTACTTTCTGAATAGCTGGCTGCCGACACTGACGCATGGTGTCGGCCTCGATTTGCAGGCGGCGATCGCTGTCGGCGTTGCGTTTCAGGTCGGCGGAATGCTCGGTACGGTCGCGCTCGGATTGCTGATCGAGCGACTCGGCTTCCATCGCGTCCTGTTCCTGACCTACGCCGCCGGGTTCATCTCGATCGTCACCATCGGCCTTGCGGGAGCCGCGCTGCCGATCCTGGTGCCGGCAGTGTTCATCGCCGGCGTCGCCGTGATCGGCGGACAGATCGGCTGTAACGCGTATGCGGCGCGCCTCTATCCGACCTACATCCGCGCCACCGGAATTGGTTGGGCGCTCGGCATGGGCCGCTTCGGCTCGATTCTCGGCGTCACTGTCGGCGGACTGATGCTTGCGGCGCAATGGGGGATCCCATCGTTGTTCCAGGTCAGCGCCGTGCCACAGCTCTGCTCGGCACTGGTGATCCTTGGCCTTGCCCTCCTCAGCATGCGCCGTGGCGGCGCGCTGGCCGGCAAGACACAACATGACGCGCTTTCCGTGCCCGAACGCGCATGAACTACTCTAGTTAGAGAAGATGACATGAAAGCCATCCAAACCCAGGTTCTGATCGTCGGGGCGGGGCCGGTCGGATTGACCGCCGCCATGGATCTCGCCTCTCGCGGCATCGATGTCGTCGTCGCCGAAATCCGCCGCGCCGGCGAGCCTCCGAACGTGAAATGTAACCATGTCTCCGCACGCTCAATGGAGGTGTTCCGTCGCCTCGGCATCGCGCGCGAAGTGCGAGAAGGCGGATTGCCCGCCGACTTCCCGAACGATTGCGCGTACCGTACTGCGGTCGTCGGGCGCGAACTGACGCGCATCCCGATTCCCTGTCGCGCGGATCGCTACACGGCGACCGGAGGCCCGGATACCAACTGGCCGACGCCCGAGCCGCCGCATCGGATCAATCAGATCTATCTCGAGCCGATCCTGTTCGCTGCCGCCGAAGCCCAGCCAAGGATCAGGATTCTCAGTCGCGTCCAGGTCGAGCATTTCGAGCAGGGCGCAGATGACGTAATTGCGCGGGCGCAGAACCTCGATACGAACGAGGACATCACCATTGCCGCCGATTATCTGATCGGTTGCGATGGCGGCCGGTCCACTGTGCGTAGGCTGATCGGCTCGCGCCTTGGTGGCACTGACGTCGTGCAGCGCGTGCAGTCCACATACATTCACGCCCCCGCGCTGAAGGATCTGATCACCCAGAAGCCCGCCTGGATGACCATGTCGCTCAATCCGCGCCGCTGCGGCACGACGGTCTCGATCGACGGCCGCGACAACTGGCTGATCCACAACCACCTCGCGCCCGAAGAGCTCGAGTTCGACAGCGTCGATCGCGACTGGGCGCTGCGCACCATTCTCGGCGTCGATGATCGCTTCCAGTATGAGATCATCAGCAAGGAGGATTGGGTCGGGCGGCGCCTCGTAGCCGATCGCTTCCGGGACGGCCGTGCGTTCATTTGCGGTGATGCCGCCCATCTTTGGATTCCTTATGCAGGGTACGGCATGAATGCTGGCATCGCCGATGCCGTCGATCTCTGCTGGATTTTGGCCGGCGTCCTGCAGGGATGGGCGAACCCAGCGCTGCTCGACGCCTACGAGGCCGAGCGCCAGCCGATCACCGAGCAGGTCTCGCATTTCGCGATGAACCACGCACTTGCCGTCATGAGTCAACGGCGCGCGGTGCCCGCCGAGGTCGAGATCGATGGTCCTGATGGCGATGCCGCGCGTAGCAAGGTCGGCCAGGCCGCCTACGATCTCAACGTCCAGCAATATTGCTGCGCCGGTCTGAATTTCGGTTATTACTACGACCGCTCGCCGATCATCGCTTACGACGGCGAAGCGCCGCCGCCCTACAGCATGGGGAGCTTCACGGCCTCGACCGTGCCCGGCGCGCGCGTGCCGCACGCATGGCTGGCTGCTGGACGTTCGCTGCTCGACGCGCTCGGGCCCGCCTATACGCTGGTGCGGTTCGATCCGGCCGTCGATGCGGCGCCGCTGGTCGAGGCAGCCGCGCGTTCGGGCACTCCCTTGACGCTCCTCGACGTCGATCGGGCCAAGGCGGGATTCGATTTTCCTGAGACGCTCCTGTTGGTGCGCCCGGATTCGCACATTGCCTGGCGCGGTATGGCGGCGCCGCGGGATTCTGATCGGCTGTTTGAGCGATTGCGCGGAGCAATTTCCCAGCTGACCAGCCGTGAGCACGACTCGGCCAGAGAAGCCGCGGCTGCTCACGTTGCTTAATCGGAAGTGTAGCTTTCTTGTTTCAAACGGGGGACTCAATGCGTCAAGGGGCGATGGCTGCCGTCGGAGCGGTTCTAATCTTGCTGGGTGGGATGCTGGCGCATTTCACCCAGACGACCAATGGCATTCGTATCGAAGATGTGCGCTTCAAGGGCGCCGCTGGCAATACGATGAGCGCTCTCGTCTACATTCCGCGGAATGCGACCGAGCGAAACCCTGCCCCCGGAATCCTCGCCGTCCACGGCTATATCAACTCGCGCGAGACGCAGGACGGTTTTGCGATCGAGTTCGCCAGGCGCGGCTACGTGGTCGTTGCCTTGGACCAGACCGGCCATGGCTACAGTGATCCGCCTGCTTTCGCGCACGGTTTCGGCGGTCCCGACGGTCTGGCCTATCTGCGTAGCCTGCCATATGTCGACAAGGAGAACATCGGCCTTGAAGGGCACTCCATGGGCGGCTGGACAATTCTGGCTGCGGCTGCAGCGATGCCGGATGCCTACAAGTCGCTTGTGCTGGAGGGTTCTTCCACCGGAAAGCCTTTTGCGGCCGATGGCACGCCGATCTGGCCGCGCAATCTCGCAGTGGTTTTCTCGCAATACGACGAGTTCTCCCAGATCATGTGGGGAAGCGAGTACGCCAAAAATATTCCTCAGTCTGCAAAGCTTGCCGCCGTGTTCGGTGGGGCGGGAGCTATCGAACCTGGCAAGATTTACGGCGATATCAGCAAGGGTACGGCGCGGGTCCTTTATACCCCGGCAATCACGCATCCGGCCGATCATTTTTCGCAGGAAGCGATCGGCGACAGCCTCGACTGGTTCAGCAAAACGCTGATAGGCGGCACGCCCCTGCCGCCGACCGATCAGATCTGGTTCCGCAAGGAGATCGGCACGTTGATCGCCCTCGTAGGTTTGCTGGTTTGTTCGACCTGCTGCTGACGTTCTCAGCGTTTGCCCCACTTCAGATCGGGCCGGCCCGTTCGGATGCGACGACGGCCGCGCTGCCCAAGGGCAGGCAATGGTGGGCCGCTTTCTGGGTTTCTGCGCTGCTGCCTGCGATCACGTACTATCCTGCCTTTGCCATTGGAAATGCGTGGCTGCCGGCATCGCGTTTCCTCCCGCAGGTTTTCACGACAGAGATCATGATCTGGGCGCTCCTCAACACGGCGATCACCTTGGCTCTGCTGCCCTTCGTGCCGAGGCGCACCAGCCGCAAGGGTGTCGCGGCCCAGGCTGTCTTGATCGCGCTTGCGACGGTCGCTATCGGCGTTGTGGCGGTTTGGCTTGCCGACCTTCTGTTCAAGATCGACTTTCGTTTCTGGGTCGTGGCACTCAAACTGCCGAGCGCGACACAGTTGATGATCATGCTGATCTATCTCGTTCCGTTCACACTGTTCTTTGTCGTCGCGCTGCGCACGCTGCACGCGAATTTCAGCCGCCTCGATGCGCCGGCGATCGGCCATTATGTCACGACGATCCTGGTGCTCTCGCTCGGATTTGTCGTTCTCATCGGCGGCCAATACCTGGCGATGTGGCTTGGCGGAAAGCTGATCAATCCGTTTCCGACCTCGCCGGTCGTGCCGCTATCTACCATCATCGGCATTCAGTTCATCCCGCTCCTTGCGGCTGTCGCCATCATCTCGACTTTCACCTGGCGACGCACGGGCACATCTTTGCCTGGAGCGCTGATCTGCGCCCTGCTGGTGACCTGGTACATGGTGGCGGGAACGGCGACACAGGCGGCAATCTGAGTCCGGATTTGGGCCGCCGGAACGCGGTGTGGTGAGGCGGGAAAGATCAAAGCATGCCGACGTACAGCACCGCACACTACTTCCTCGAGACCCTCGTCGATCTCGGGGTCGACTACATCTTTGCCAATCTCGGGACCGACCACGTCTCGCTGATCGAGGAGATCGCCCGCTGGGACAGCGAGGGACGGCGTCATCCAGCGGTCATCCTGTGCCCGCATGAGGTGGTCGCCGTCCACATGGCGGCGGGCTACGCGTTTGCGACCGGCCGCGGCCAGGCGGTGTTCGTCCATGTCGATGCCGGCACGGCCAATGCGTGCATGGCGATCCAGAATCTGTTTCGCTATCGCCTGCCAGTCATGTTGTTTGCCGGCCAGGCCCCATTCACGTTGCACGGCGAGCTCACCGGATCTCGAGATACCTATGTGCACTTCGTCCAGGACAGCTTTGACCAGGGGAGCATCGTACGGCCCTATGTGAAATGGGAATACACGCTTCCATCGGGCGTGGTCGTGAAGGAGGCGCTGACGCGCGCTGCGGCGTTCATGCACAGCGATCCGCCGGGGCCGGTCTACATGATGTTGCCGCGCGAGACCCTCGCGGAAATCCGGGACGAGCAGCAAATGCCTGGATATCCGCCGGCGCGGTATGGCTCCGTGAAGGCCGGCGGGATCGAACCGGCGCGCGCGCATGCCGTCGCTGAAGCGCTGATGGCGGCCGGGAATCCGATCGCGTTCACCGCCTATCTCGGACGCAATCCAGATGCTGTCGCGGTGCTCGACCGCCTGGCGCTCGCCTGCGGCATTCGCGTGGCCGAATTCAATCCGGTCACGATGAACATTCCACAGGACTCGCCGTGTTTCGCCGGTGCGGATCCGTCCGCGCTGGTCGCCAATGCTGATCTCGGGCTGCTCATCGATACCGACGTGCCCTTCGTTCCGCAGTCTGTGAGGGCTGCGGATGCGCTACGCTGGATCCAAATCGATATCGATCCGCTGAAGGCGGACATTCCGATGTGGGGCTTTGCCACCGACCTGCGCATCCAGGGGGATTCGGCGATCATCCTGCAGCAGGTGCTCGAGATCGTCGAAGCGCGCGCCGACGAAGCCTACCGAAAGAAGGTGCGTCGCCGGATCGAGGGCTGGCACCCGATACGTGAGGCCGTCGAGGCAAAGCGACGATCCGCGGCCGCGCAAAAGGGCGAGCCAGGCGCAATCAATCCGGCATTCCTCTTCGCGCGTCTCCGGGCGCTCCTGTCCGAGGACGACATCGTCCTGAATGAGGCTGTCCGCAATGCGCCCGTCCTTCAGCAGCAACTCCGCCGCACCAAGCCCATGACCTATGTTGGGCTGGCCGGTGGCGGGCTTGGTTTCAGCGGCGGCATGGCGCTCGGCCTCAGCCTGGCGAAGCCCTCCTCTCGGGTGGTGCAGATCGTCGGCGACGGCGCCTTCCACTTCGCCGCGCCGGATTCCGTCTACGCCGTGTCGCAGCACTATCGGCTGCCGATTTTCACCATCGTTCTCGATAACGGAGGCTGGCAGGCGGTGAAGGCCTCGGTTCAGCGAGTCTATCCAGACGGACAGGCCCAGAAGGCTGATGCGTTCCTGTCCCAGCTTCGGACCGGACGCCAAGACGAGCAGCGGCACTTCATCGACATTGCCCGCGCGTTCGGCGCCCATGGCGAACGGGTCAGTGATCCGGATCGGCTTGATGAGACCATCACGCGCTGTCTCCGCGCGGTCGATGCCGGGCGCGCCGCCGTCATGCATGTCGACATCGTGCCGCTCTAACAAACAGGCTAAATGCAGCCGGACGGGCGGCGCGACCTTGCCAAGCACTCAGCTGTCATCGCCCGGCTTGACCGGGCGATCCAATATTCCAGAGACGGCGCGGCTCGAATCGAGAAGCCGGGGCATGACACCGGTTGTTGGGCAATCGGACGAGAGCCGCGCCCAAACCGGTTCCCGCCGCCCAACTTTAAGACTCCCGGCCGGCGTTCCTTAACCCGTTATTTACCGTAACAGGAAAAAGTCGGTCTTCGAGGCAGACGACCCGCGCCAAATCCGATTGTCTTCGCAACCGGCACGCGAGGGGAGACTGGAGGCGTCGGGTGGGACGCCGGAGTCGGAACCGGACAGAGTCATGAATTCGCGCGTATCGTGGAGTGTTGACGGCATCGATCCATCCGTCCGGGAGCGGGCCGAAGCTGCTGCGCGTCGTGCCGGCATGTCACTCAACGATTGGCTGAATTCCACGCTCGGCGACACCGCCCCACCGAACTTTCGCGGACCTTACGAGCAGCGCCAGGATCAACGTCAGGAGCAGCGTCCCGATCCGCGCTCGGCTTCGATGCCGAGTCAGGAAAGTCGCGACGTCGCCGACATCCACAAACGGCTCGACGCGATCACCCAGCAGATCGAGCGGATTTCGAAGCCCGCAGCCCCGCGCCAGGATGTCTCGCGCGAGCAGGGTGTTGCCCGCCAGCTCAACGACGCGATCTCGCGGCTCGACGCCCGCCTGTCGCAGATCTCGCGCCCCCAGCAGCCTCAGGCTCAGCAACCTCAACAACCTCAAGCGCCGCGACAGGCACCAGTCGAGACACGCCAGCGCCAGGCGGATGCGGTCGAGCGCGCAGCCGCGCAAGTCTATCGCAACTCGCCCCCCCTGAGCCCCGCCTCCTTCGACGTCGCGGTCGCCGAGATCACCGCGCGACAGAGCGAGCTCGACGGATTCGCGCCGCGGCAAGTGCCGCCGCGCGCAGCGCCATCGATCGCGCCTGGCGCAGCTCCCTATGCGGCCCCGATGGCGCCACCCGCGCCCGCCTATGCTCCGCCGCCACCGCAAGCAGGGCCGGATTTCTCCTCGCTCGAGCGCCATCTGCTCAAGATCACGAGCCAGATCGAGTCGCTGCAGCGCCCTGACAATACCGAGCAGGCGATCAACGGCTTCCGCGCCGAGCTTGCCGAGATCCGCAGCGCCATCACCGAGGCGATGCCGCGCCGCGCGATCGAGTCGATCGAGAACGAGATCCGCTCGCTGCATCGTCGCATCGACGAGACCCGCTCCAACGGCACCGACGGCCAGGTGCTGGCAGGCATCGAGCGCGCGCTGTCCGACATCAAGCAGGTGCTGCGCACGCTGACGCCGGCCGAGCAACTCACCGGCTATGACGAGGCGATCCGCAATCTCGGCGCCAAGCTCGACCTGATCCTCCGCGCCAACGACGATCCCTCGACTGTGCGCCAGCTCGAAGGCGCGATCTCGGCGTTGCGCGGCATCGTTTCGAACGTCGCCTCCAACGAGGCGCTGGCGCGTCTGTCCGAAGACGTGCAGCTGTTGTCGTCCAAGGTCGACCAGATCACCCGCTCGTCCGGTCATAGCGACAGCTTTGCGGTTCTCGAGCAGCGCATTGCTGCGCTCACCGCCGCGCTGGAGACGCGCGAACGGCCTCAGCCGACCGAGAGCACCGAGCATCTGGAAGCAGCAATCCGCGCACTCTCCGACCGTTTCGACCGCATGCAGGTCGGCAACGACTCGGCCTCGACCTTCGCGCATCTCGAGCAGCGGGTCTCCTATCTGCTGGAGCGGTTGGAGGCCGCCTCCGATTCGCGCGGCGGCAATTTCAGCCGCGTCGAGGACGGGCTGCACGACATCCTCAGGCATCTGGAGCGCCAGCAGGCGACCTATTCCGCGCTGGCGGAGAGCCGTCATTCGACGCCAGCTCCCGATTCCGGAATGGTCGATCTCGTCAAGCGCGAGCTGTCCGACATCCGCTTCAGCCAGGCCGAGACCAACCGCAGCACCCAGGATTCGCTGGAGGCCGTGAACAACACGCTCGGTCATGTCGTCGATCGTCTTGCCATGATCGAGGGCGATCTGCGCGCGGTGCGCACCGCGCCGCCGGCGCCTGCACCACAGCCGATGGCTGCGCCCATGCCGGGGCCATCGTCAATGGCAGCGCCCGTCGAGCCGATGGCGCGCGAGCCACGGCCGCCACAACCACCGAAATACGATCCGAGGCCCGAGCTGCCAAATCCGGCCGCTGCGCAGCAGCCGGCGCACTCAGCTTTCGTGGCCGCGCCGCGTGAATTCCACGCCGCCGCACCGCCGTCGGTCCCGATGGCTGCGCAAGGCACGCCGCCTTTGCCGCCGCGCGCGATCAGCGAGATTCTGGAGCCGCACACCGCGCCAGTGCGCGCCGCGATCGCGCCTGAACTGCCGCCGGATCATCCGCTCGAGCCAGGCACGCGTCCGAGCGGCCGTCCCGCCACGCCGTCCGAGCGCATTGCCGCGTCCGAAAGTGCGATCAGCGAAATCCCGGCGGCACCGAAGGAGCCGGTGTCGTCGTCGAGCTTCATCGCGGCCGCGCGCCGCGCCGCGCAAGCTGCCGCCGCGCAGCCGCAGGAGAAGCCCGCTCGCGGCGTCAAGGCCGCCATGGCGCGCGCCAAGGGCCAAGGACAAGGACAAGGAAAGGCGCCGGAAGGCGGCTCGACCATCACATCCAAAATCCGCTCGCTGCTGGTCGGCGCGAGCGTGGTCGTGATCGTGCTCGGCACCTTCAAGATGGCAATGAACCTGCTCGAGGGCAGCCCGCCACCGGCGCCGCAGGCGATGGAGGACACGTCGAGCCGGCCGGCGCCGCAGGCCCCGCCGCCGGTCGAAAGCAAGCCCGCCGCGCCCGAACAGGTCACGCCGTCGATGACCTCGCCGACGCCGATCGGCAAGCAATCCCTGAACGATGCCGCGCCGGCAGCGAACCCCGCCAGCACGGCTTCGGTCGCAATTCCGCCCGCGCCCGCCGCAGCAACACCGGCTCCGCCGGCTACGAACAGCGATGTCACCGGCGCGCTCTCGGGCACGAGCCGTGCACGTCTTGGCACCGTCCAGGTGCCGCCGAGCGAGAAGCTGCCTGACGGCATCGGCGGCCCGGGCCTGCGCACCGCCGCGATGAAGGGCGATGCGACTGCAGCTTTCGAGATCGGCGTGCGTTTTGCCGAGGGCAAGGGCGTGGCTGCGAACTACGACGAAGCCGCGAAATGGTACGACCGCGCTGCGCAGGCCGGCGTGGTGCCCGCAACATTCCGCCTCGGCACGCTCTACGAAAAGGGCCTCGGCGTGAAGAAGGACGCCGACATCGCCCGCCGCTACTACACCCAGGCCGCCGAGCGCGGCAACGCCAAGGCAATGCACAATCTCGCGGTGCTTGATGCCGATGGCGGCGGACACGGCGCCAACTACAAGAGCGCGGCGCAGTGGTTCCGGAAAGCGGCCGATCGCGGCGTTGCCGACAGCCAGTTCAACCTCGGCATCCTCTATGCCCGCGGCATCGGCGTCGAGCAGAACCTCGCCGAATCCTACAAATGGTTCAGCCTCGCCGCGGCCCAGGGCGATGCGGATTCGGCGAGCAAGCGCGACGACGTCGCCAAGCGCCTCGACCCGCAATCGCTCGCCGCCGCCAAGCTCGCGATCCAGACCTTCAGCGCCGAGCCGCAGCCCGACGATGCCGTCAACGTTCCCGCGCCCGCGGGCGGCTGGGACAACGCGCCGCAAGCGGCTATCAAGCCCTCACCTAAGCCGGTCGCAACGAAGAAGACGGCGTCAGCGGCGCATTGATTTGAGAATTGTCATTCCGGGGCGCGCGCAGCGCGAGCCCGGAATCCATTCATCTGCAGAGCCGGTGGCGCGATGGATTCCGGGCTCGACGCTTCGCGTCGCCCCGGAATGACGACTACGGCGCCTCGATTACCGTCGGCACGCCCGGCTCCAGCAAGCGCAACCTTGTCCCGAAGCCGAGCGCGTCGAAGGTCTTGCGGAGATCCTCGCCGTTCTGGCGGAAATGCGCCCAGCCCTCGGTATGCACGGGCACGATCATCGCATCGGGGAAGGCGCGCGCGGTCTCGACGGTGTCGTTGGTGTCCATGGTGAGATGGAACGGCCCGCGGGTTTGCGCGGCGCCCGCGAAGGGCAGCACCACGCCGCATTTGAAGCGGCGCGCGACTTCGGCAACGCCGTCGAACCAGGTGGTGTCGCCGCTGATATAGACCGGGCGCGTGTCCTTGCGGCTCGACTGCACGACGAAACCGATGACGTCGCCCGACAGCGGCTCGATGCCGGCAGGGCCGTGACGCGCAGGCGTCGCGGTGATGGTCAGCGTGTTGCCGTCATCATCCTTCAGGTGCGCGGTCGCCCACGGCGCGAGACCCTCGACATGGCCGCCGAGGCGCTTTGCGCCGGCCTCCGTCGTCAGCACGCGCCTGGCTTTGAGCACAAAGTCGCGGCCGGAATTGTCGAGATTGTCCGAATGCTGGTCATGGCTGAGCAGCACGGCGTCAACAGGGCCGATCGCATCGGCCTTCATCGCCGGGCCAATCGTCTTCTCCAGCTTCACATGCGGCAGCTGGTAGGCGCCGGGCGCGTCGAAGGTGGGATCGGTGAGCAGGCGAAAGCCGTCGATCTCGATCAGCGCGGTCGGGCCGCCGATCAGGGTGATGGAAACAGTCATGAGGGGAACTCCTCTTACGAAACCGACTTGGCAGGACGGGTCACCAGGTAAATGCCCAGCGCGACCGGAATGATCCCGAGCAAGTCACGCGCCTCGACATGCTCGCCGAGCACGAGGAAGGCGAACAGCATGCCGAGCGGCGGCATCAGGAAATGATAGGCACTGGCTGCGGTCGCACCACACACTTTGAGGAGATGAAACCAGAGCCAGTAGGCGAGGATCGAGCCGCCGAGCACGAGGAAGGCGAAGGCACCGATCAGGCTGGGCGTGACATCGATGGCATGAACGTCGGCGAAGGTCAGCGCCACCGGCGTCAGCACGATGCCGGCCGCAAGATTCTGCACGCCGTTGCCGATCCACAAGCTCCCCTTGGGCGCGAGCAGCTTGAACAGGATGGTGCCTGATACGATCGACGCCAGCGAAGCCAGCGTGAAGAGGATGCCGTGCAGAGAGTCGGTGCCGACCGACAGGCGATGCCAGACGATCGCCGTGACGCCGATGATCCCGAGGAAGAGACCGCTGGCCTTGCGCCAGGTCATGCCCTCGCCGAGCAGGAGCGCCGCGAGCGCGGCCGTGAACACCGGATTGGCCGAGACGATCAGGCCGCCGAGACCGGCGGAGACCGATTGCAGGCCGGTGTAGCCGAGCCCGAGATAGAGCGCGTTGTTGGCGATGCCGAGCACGGCGAAGATCAGGGCGTCGCGCCAGGACAACGACCAACCGCCACGGATCAAGGTGGCCCCGAGGATCAAAACGCCGGCGAGCGAGAAGCGCGCGGCGAGCAGGATCAGCGGCGGGCAATGGGTGACGCCGATCTTGCCGGCGACGAAAGCGTAGCTCCAGAGCAGGCAGAACAGGCCGATGGCAAGCGGAAGCGTGTTGAGACGGCTGCGGGGCGCGGGAATCGAAGCGGCGAGGGACATGAGGGCATTCTCCTGAGCCCTCGATCTAGGGACTGTCCTTGCCATTTGGAAATTAAATGATTAACTCGATATCAGTGGATTTTCGAATGGAGGCTGGAATGCTCGATCTGGAGCTCCTGCGCAGCTTCGTCTCGGTGATCGAGGCCGGCGGCTTCACCCGCGCCAGCGAGCGCGTCCACCGCACGCAATCGACGGTGAGCCAACAGATCAAGCGGCTGGAGGAGGATGTCGGCCAGGTGCTGCTGCATCGGGACGGCAAGGACGTCCGCCCCACTGAAGCCGGCGAACGGCTGCTCTCCTATGCGCGGCGGCTGCTCACGCTGGCGGAAGAGGCGCGCGACGTGCTGCGCGAGGAAGGCGAAGGCGCGATCCGGCTTGGCATCCCCGAGGATTTTGCGGCGTATCGGCTGGCAAAACTGCTGGGTGCGTTCGCGCGCTCGCATCCGAACCTGCGGCTCGACGTGCGCGCCGACCAGAGCAAGAACCTCGCGCGCGATCTCGAACGCGGCGAGCTTGATCTCGCGCTCTACAAGCGCGAGGCGGGTGGCAAGGAGGCGATCGCGGTGTGGCCGGAGCAGGTGCATTGGGTCACCAGCAAGAGCCATCCGGTTGACATCAACGTGCCCTCGGTGCCGCTGATCGGTTTTCCACTCGGCTGCCTCTACCGCGCCGGCGCCATCCACGCGCTGGAAAGCGCCGGCCGCGCCTGGCACATGTCCTATATGTCGTCGAGCCTCGCCGGCATCCAGGCCGCGGTCGCCGCCGGCATGGGGCTGAGCATTCTGTCGGAGATGTCGATCCAATCAGATCACCGCGTGCTGACGGCGAAGGACGGGTTTGCGCCGATCAACCGCACCGAGGTGGCGCTGATGGCCGCGCCGAACGCGAGCTCCGCAACATTGCGGCTGGCAGACCGGCTGGCGGAGTTCTGCGAAGACGTGCAGGCGAAGGCGGCGTGAGCCTGTGAGATGCGTAGGGTGGGTTAGCGCTGCGGATGCACGAAGTGCATCTGCGGGGCGTAACCCACCACCCTCTACTGCGCGGAAACAGAAGCGGTGGGTTACGCCAAGCGGTCTGCGCTTCGCGCAGTTCTGCACGGCTAACCCACCCTAGAAGGCCTGCGCCTCAATAACACCTTGCCGCGGCGATCGCGTGGACGCGGCGGTCGCCGAGCAGGTGGGCGACAAAGCCGTTTGTCGGAAAAATCCTGGCGAATGCCGCGTCGCGGATGCTGAGGCCGCCGGCATAGGCGCCGAAGGCCGGCATCACCGCGCGCAGGCCGTCGCTGGCGAAACACCGCCGTTCCATCGAGCGGCCGCGCGCGGAGACGCGGGCCTTGGGATGGAGATGGCCGGCGATCTCGCCATGCGCGCCTGATGGCTCGTGGCGGAAGGTGATCGGGCCGATCGCGACCTCGTCGGCGACGGTGCCGCCGAGATCGCGCGGCAGCTCGGGATCGTGATTGCCCGAGATCCAGATCCAGTCTCGGCCGCTCTGAAGCGCGGCAACGGACTCGCGGTCGTCGGCCGACAGGCGCTCATGCGCGGTGCGATCATGAAAGCTGTCGCCGAGCGCGATCACGATGCGCGGATTATGGCGGGAGATGACAGCAGCGAGGCGGCCGAGCGTGGCAACGGTATCGTAGGGCGGCAACAGCACGCCGCGCGTGGCGAAGCTCGAGCCTTTTTCGAGGTGCAGATCGGAGACGACAAGCAGGCGCTGCTCTTCCCAGAACAGCGCGCCGGAGAGGTCAGTGTGGAACGACACGCCTGCAATATCCAGCGCGAACGTCGAGGTGATGGAGATCAATACTTGCTCCGTCACGTGCCGCGCCTCACCGTCATTCCGGGGCGAAGCGAAGCATCGAACCCGGAATCTCGAGATCCCGGGTTCGCGCTAACGCACGCCCCGGAATGACCGCGTTGGGTTGATAGATCGGTGCGCCCCACAGACAGGTTCTCTACGACATCGCCTCTTTGACCAGCTCGTCGGCGGCTTCGGCCAACAGCTCGTCTGCAGCTTCGCCATAAACTGACTCGCGGCCGATTTCCAGCATCACGGGGACCGCGAGCGGGGAGACGTGGTCGAGTTCCCGATGGGTGATGCGGCCCTGGATGCGCATCAGCATGTCGCTGAGGCGGCGCAGGTCGAGCAGGCCGGTGGCGGCATCGGCGCGCGCGGCACGCAGCAGGACGTGGTCGGCCTGGTGCTTGCGCAGCACGTCGTAGACGAGGTCGGTCGAGAACAGCACCTGGCGGCGGCTCTTCTCTTCGCCGGTGTGGCGGCGCGCGATCAGGCCGGAGATGATCGCGCAATTGCGGAAGGTGCGCTTCATCAACGCGGATTCGGCGAGCCAGGCCTCGAGGTCGTCGCCGAGCATGTCAGGGTCGAACAATGCGTTGAGGTCGATCCTGCCTTCGCGGATCATGAAGGAGAGATCGCCGAGCGCCCAGATCGCCACCGCATATTCGTTGGCGACGAAGCCGAGCGGTCGGGCGCGGGCGCGCTCCAGCCGGCGCGTCAACAGCATGCCGAGAGTCTGGTGCGCAAGGCGGCCTTCGAACGGATAGCAGACGATGTAATGCTTGTTGGCGCGCGGAAAACTCTCGACCAGCAGCTCGCGCACCGCCGGCACGCGCGAAGCTTCCCTTTGCAGCGACAGCCAGTCGCGCACCTGCTCCGGCAAGCCACGCCACGCGCTGGAATCATCGAGCAGACGCCGCACGCGCTCGGCGAGATAGGTCGAGAGCGGAAATTTGCCGCCCATATAGGACGGCACTTTCGGATCCTTGTCATGCGCGCGCGAGACGTAGACCTGGTCCTCGACCAGGGTCTCATAGCGTACCACCTCGCCCGAGAACACGAAGGTGTCGCCGGGCGAGAGGCCCTCGATGAAGGCCTCCTCGATCTCGCCGAGCAGGCGGCCGCCGCGCGCGATCACGCCGGTGGAGCCGTGACCTGCGCCGCGCGAACGCACCAGCCGCACCTTCAGCATGTCGTCCTCGACGATGGTGCCGACATTCATCCGGTAGCTCTGCCGCACTTTCGGGTTGGCGACGCGCCAGCGGCCCTCCTTGTCCTGCTTGATGCGGGCGAAGCGCTCATAGGTTTTCAGCGCGTAGCCGCCGGAGGCGACGAAATCGACGACATCATCGAAATCCTGCCGCGTGAGATTGGCGTAGGGCGCGGCAGTGCGGACCTCGGCATAGAGCTCATCCGAGAAGAACGGCTCGCCGCAGGCACAGCCGAGCACGTGCTGCGCCAGCACGTCCAGCGCGCCTAGGCGCAGCGGCGGCGTGTCCTGCGCATTCTCGGCGATGGCGTCGATGGCGACGCGGCACTCCAGCACTTCGAAACGGTTGGCCGGCACCAGCACGGCGCGCGAGGCTTCGTCGAGGCGGTGGTTGGCGCGGCCGATGCGCTGCATCAGGCGCGAGGAGCCCTTCGGCGCGCCGATATTGACGACGAGATCGACATCGCCCCAGTCGACGCCGAGATCGAGCGAGGAGGTGCAGACCACGCCGCGCAATCGCCCTGCCGACATCGCGTCCTCGACCTTGCGGCGCTGGGCGACGTCGAGCGAGCCGTGATGCAGCGCGATGGCGAGCCCGTCGTCGTTCATGCTCCAGAGATTCTGGAACAGCATCTCGGCCTGGCTGCGGGTATTGACGAACACCAGCGTGGTTTTGTTCGCCTTGATCAGCTCGTAGATTTCGGGGAGCGCATGCCGCGCGCTGTGGCCGGCCCAGGGCAGCCGCTCGCGGGTGTCGAGCATCTGAACCAGCGGCGGCGCGGCGCCGCCGGCGACGACGATGTCGGCCGCCCTCTTTTTGCCCTCGGGCTGCGGCACCAGGAAGCGTGCGAGCTGCTCCGGCTCGGCGACGGTTGCCGACAGGCCGATCGCGCGCATCTGCGGTGCCAATCGCCACAGCCGCGCGAGGCCCAGCGAGAGCAGATCGCCCCGCTTGGACGTCACCAGCGCGTGCAGCTCGTCGAGCACGATGCGCTTGAGTGACGAAAATAGAAACGGGGCGTCGTCGGAGGAGAGCAGCAGCGCGAGTTGCTCCGGCGTCGTCAGCAGGATATCAGGCGGATAACGCCGCTGGCGCTGGCGTCGCGACACCGGCGTGTCGCCGGTGCGGGTCTCGACCTTGATCGGCAGGCCCATCTCGGCGATGGGACGCTCGAGATTACGCGCGATATCGACGGCAAGCGCTTTCAGCGGCGAGATGTAGAGTGTGTGCAGGCCGCCGCCGCGCTGAACGCTGCGGCCGGTAGAGACGAGCTTGTTGTCACCTCCCCCCTGGTGCGGGAGGTCGGCAGCCGCAGGCTGCCGCGAGGGGGGTAGCCCCACGAGCGGTGCTTGTGGCCCTCCCCCTCCCCGCCCCTCCCCCACAAGGGGGGAGGGAGAAGAAGACAACTCCACCAGCGTCGGCAAGAATCCCGCCAGCGTCTTGCCGGCGCCGGTCGGCGCGATCAGCAGCGCGGAGCAGTCTTCGCGCGCCTTTTCCAGCAGTGCGAGCTGATGCGCGCGCGGCGACCAGCCGCGGCCTGCGAACCATTTTTGGAAACGGTCGGGCAGTAGCGTGGCCGGCTCGGCCGGGATTTTGAGGATGCGGGGCGGCACGCCGTTAGAGGTAAGCCGTGGGGATGGGTTCGTCGAGGGGTGGGCGCGGGTGTCGTGGGCGGTCTTCCCCTCTCCCCTTGTGGGCCCCTTCTGGGAGAGGGTGGATCGCCGCGCAGCGGCGAGACGGGTGAGGGGTTTCCATCCTCGCGAACAGTTTTGCGTACGGTGAGAACCCCTCATCCGGCGCTTCGCGCCACCTTCTCCCACAAGGGGAGAAGGAAGAAACGCCCTACTCCGACATCGGCTTGTCGGAGATGTCCCAATCCTTGCCGCTGAAGATCGAGATGTAGAGCGTCTTCATCGGCGTGTAATCGTCGGGCGTGTAGTCGTAGGTGACGCCGTCGAGGAAATAGGGCGAATGGAAGCCCTTGAGGTTGGAGGCCTGCTTCAGCACGTTGGCGCGGGTGAGATCGTCGCCGCAGCGGCGCAGGATCTCGCCCATGGTGACCGCCTGGCCATAACCGGCAAAGGCGATGGTGTTGTCGGGGTCGATGGTCGGGATGTATTTCTTGCGTAGCTCCTCGAACGCCATCACGTCGGGATCCTTCTCCCATTTCGGCAGGCCGACCTCCTTGTTGTAGCGGATGGCGACAATGCCGGCGCAATTGTCCAGCCCTGCGGCGTTGAGAATGGAGCGGCCGGTCGAGCCGGCCGACAACAGCTGCAGCGGCTTCCACCCGAGTTCGGCGACTTTGCGGATCGACTGCGACGAGGCCTTGCCGGTGGAGATGTTGTAGAAGACGTCCGCGCCCGACTTCGAGAGATTGATCAATTGGGAATCGACCGTGGGATCGGTGAGATCATAGGTCTGCTCCATGATCACCTGCGCGGTGCCGCCGGCATCGGCCAGCACCTTCTTGAAGGGACCTAAGAAGTCGCGGCCGAAATCGTCGTTCTGGTAGAGGATGCCAACCTTGGCGTTCGGCTTCACGCTGACGACGTGCCGCGCCAGGATGCGCGCCTCGGTCGGATAGAGCGGCAGACCGGCCATGGTCCATTTGAACTCTTTCGGGTTATTCCATTTCGAGGCGCCAGTGTTGAGCAGGAGCTGCGGCACGCCCTTCGAATTCAGGTATTTGTGCACTGATGTCTGCGGCGCGGTGCCGAGCGAGCCGTAGAGCGCCAGCACCTCCTCCTGTTCGACCAGGCGCCGCGTTGCCTCGACGCATTTCGGCGCGCTGTAGGCGTCGTCCATGGTGAGGAACTTGATCTTGCGTCCGTTGATGCCGCCCTTCTCGTTCAGCATCTGGAAATAGGCCTCGCCGATGCGGCCCAACACGCCGTAGAGGGAGCCGGGGCCGGAATGCGGCACGGTCTGGCCGATCTTGATCTCGGTATCGCTGGCGCCCGCATCGTACTTCTTTTCGGCGGCCCGGACGTAGGGCGCAGGCAGCACGGATGCGGCAATGGTGGCGAATGCGGCGGCGCCGATATCGCGCCGCGATGGATTCTTCGTCATTGTTGTTTTCTCCCTCATGCGCGCATTTTGCTGGGAACGCAGCACGGCTCGCAAGTGGGAAGGCGCAGCTTTGCGACGCAACGACGCTTAAATCGCTTGGCTCTAGCGCCTAGACTCAAGTTTTGTCGGCGACCACGACGAGGCCGCGCACCGGCTCGTTGTTCTCGTTGCGCGGCGAGGCCGGCTCCAATGTCAGCAGCTTCAGTCCAGCCTTCGCAATGGCGCCGCGGACATATTCCGCGGAATGGGCATAGCGCAGGCCGTCACCGAGCACGATGCCATCGCCATCATGCGTCTCCAGCGTGAAGGCAAGCACGCCGCCGGAGACGAGCACGCGTTTGGCTTCGGTGAGCACAGGCGCGAGATCGGAGAGATAGACAAACGCATCCGCGGCAACGACGAGGTTCGCGCTGGCGTCACTCTTCGTGCGCAGGCCCTCGATCATGTCGGCGATTTCGAGCTCGGCGTAGAGGCCGGTGGCGCGCGCCTCCTTGATCATGCCTGGCGACAGGTCGATGCCGATGAAATGATCGACCTGCTTGGCGAAGGCCGCCGCCGCCAGGCCCGTGCCGCAACCGAGATCGATGGTGCGCTTGAAGAAGGCCGGCTTCTTCGCGGCGACGCGCGCGGCGAGCACCGCCTTGAAGATCAGGCTGGGAGCGCGATAGCCGAGATCGTTGATCAGCGCGTGTTCGAAGCGCGGCGCGTATTGATCGAACAGCGCCTGCACATAAGCCTTCGGCATCTCCACCATCTCGGCGTCGCCGAGCCGCATCAGATGCAGGCCGGCGCCGTGCTGGTCGTCGGGGTCGGACTCGCGCGCTTTCCGGAACGCCGCGATGGCCTTGTCGCGTTCACCGAGCTGCTGACGGATCTCGCCCAGCGTGAACCAGGCCGAGGTGAAGTTTGGCGCGAGCTCGATCGCCTGCTCGATCAGGTCGGCGGCCGCGGGCAGATCGCCCTTGAGCTGGAGGTCGCGCGCGAACTCGAAACGGCGGTCGGCCATGAGATCGCCGGAGGTCAGGAACAGGCGGAGCGGCATTGGGAACCAGGTCGTCATTGCCGGGCTTGACCCGGCAATCCATCAAAAAAGCAACTCTTTAAGAGGATGGATGCACGGGTCAAGCCCGCGCATGACGGGTTAATTAGGGACGACCACTTCCTATATGACAGAAATGCGCCCGCAAGACATCCTGCTGCCAACTGCTGACGGCCTGTGCTGCAAGCCTGGCGGCTTTCACATCGACCCCATCCGCCCGGTCGCGCGGGCCGTGATCACCCACGGCCATTCCGATCATGCCCGCGCGGGCCATGGCGCGGTGCTGGCGACGCAGGAGACGCTCGACATGATGCGGCTGCGCTACGGCGAGAATTTCGCCGGATCGACCCAAGCGATCCGCTACGGCGAGGAGCTCAGGCTCGGCGATGTCAAAGTGAAATTCCACCCGGCGGGCCACGTGCTGGGCTCGGCGCAAATCGCGGTGTCCGCCAAGGACACCTGCATCGTCGCCTCCGGCGACTACAAGGACGCGCCCGACCCGACCTGCGTCCCGTTCGAGCTGGTGCCTTGCGACGTCTTCATCACGGAAGCCACGTTCGGCCTGCCGGTGTTTCGCCATGGCGATGCGGCCGAGGAGGTGCGGAAGCTGCTCGCCTCCGTCGCATTGTTTCCGGAGCGCGCGCATCTCGTCGGCGCCTACTCGCTCGGCAAGGCGCAGCGCGTGATCGCGCTGCTGCGCCAGGCCGGCTATGACGCGCCGATCTATCTGCATGGCGCGATGGAGACGATCACGCATTACTACCAGAGCCGCGGCATCGCGCTCGGCGAACTCAGGCCGGCGATGGGCGTGAAGAAGGCGGCGCTCGCAGGCACCATCACGCTGGCCCCGCCCTCGGCAACGGCAGACCTCTGGACGCGCCGCTTCCCCGATCCCCTCACCGCGTTCGCTTCTGGATGGATGCGCGTGCGCGCCCGTGCGCGGCAGCGCGGCATCGAATTGCCGCTGGTCATCTCCGACCACGCCGATTGGGACGGCCTCACCGCAACGATCGCCGCGACCGGCGCCGGCGAGATCTGGGTCACCCACGGCCAGGAAGATGCGCTGGTGCATTGGTGCAAGACGCAAGGTCTGCACGCGCGGCCGCTCGATCTCGTCGGCTATGGCGAGGAGGAAGGCGAGACACCGATCCAAGCCGAGGCCGAGGCATGAACCGCTTCGCCGAATTGCTGGATCGCCTCGCCTACGAGCCGGGCCGTAACAACAAGCTGCGGCTGCTGTCAGGCTATTTCCGCGAGGTCGGCGATCCCGACCGCGGCTACGCGCTCGCGGCACTCACCGGCGCGCTCAGCTTCAAGCACGCCAAGCCCGCGCTGATCCGCGATCTCATCGCATCGCGCACGGATGAGGTGCTGTTCGGGCTGAGTTACGACTATGTCGGCGATCTCTCGGAGACGGTCGCGCTGATGTGGCCGAAGAGCGCGATGGCGGCGCACAACAACCCGCCGTCCCCGACGCTCACCGAAGTCGTCACCACGCTCCGCACGCTCGGCAAGACGGAGTTGCCAAAGCAGCTGGAACGCTGGCTCGACGAGTTGGATGAGACCGGCCGCTGGGCGCTGCTGAAGCTCGTCACCGGCGCGATGCGGATCGGTATCTCGGCGCGGCTGGCGAAGACCGCGGCAGCCGCGCTCGGCGACAAGGACCCGCATGAGATCGAGCTGATCTGGCCGGGGCTTTCGCCGCCCTATCTCGACCTGTTCGCCTGGCTGGAAGGCCGCAGCCAGAAGCCGGTCAATCGCGATCCCGCGCCGTTCCGCCCGGTGATGCTGGCGCATGCGATCGAGGACAGCGATTTCGCAAGCCTCGATCCGGCCGACTACATCGCCGAATGGAAATGGGACGGCATTCGCGTGCAGGCCGTCGCCGGCCGCGACGACGGCGGCCAGATCACCGCGCGTCTCTATTCCCGCACCGGTGAGGACATCACCGGAAGCTTCCCGGACCTCGTGCCGTCGCTGCGCCTTCCGGGCGCGATCGACGGCGAGCTGTTGATCCTGCGCGAGGGGCGCGTACAGAGCTTCAACGTTCTGCAACAGCGGCTCAACCGCAAGGTCGTCTCGCCAAAACTGATCAAGGAGTTTCCGATTCACCTGCGCGCCTATGATCTGCTCGGCGACGACGAGAACGATCTGCGCGAACTGCCGTTCGCGGAGCGGCGCGAGCATCTCGAGACGTTCATCGCAAAGCTCGACGATCCCCGCATTGATCTGTCACCTATCGTCCCCTTCGCAAGCTGGGACGCTCTCACCGCCGCGCGCGCCGATCCCGCAAGCGCCGGCGCCGGTGAGGACGCCGATGCGGTCGAAGGCGTCATGCTGAAGCGGCGCGATGCACCCTATCTGCCGGGCCGCCCGAAGGGCCAGTGGTGGAAATGGAAGCGCGATCCGCACATCATCGATGCCGTGCTGATGTATGCGCAGCGCGGCCACGGCAAGCGCTCGTCCTATTATTCGGACTACACCTTTGGCGTCTGGTCCGAGACCGAGAACGGCGAGGAGCTGGTGCCGGTCGGCAAGGCCTATTTCGGCTTCACCGACGAGGAGCTGCTGCAGATCGACCGCTTCGTCCGCCGCAACACTACCGAGAAGTTCGGCCCCGTCCGCCACGTCGTGCACGAGGGCGACAAGGGGCTGGTGCTGGAAGTCGCCTTCGAGGGCCTGCAGCGCTCGCCGCGCCACAAATCCGGCGTCGCGATGCGTTTTCCCCGCATCAGCCGCCTCCGCTGGGACAAGCCGCCGCGGGAAGCGGATAGGCTGGAGACGCTGGAAAGGATGCTGAAGGAAGAGGCGGCGGAGATTGAGGCGTGAATTGCCGCCGCGAAGGCAGTGCGCTCCCTCGCCCGCTTGCGGGCCCCGCTTGCGGGAGAGGGTCGGGGAGAGGGCTGTCTCCGCATTGGGATTCCCCCAGAGGCGAGAGCCCTCACCCGGCGCTTCGCGCCGACCTCGCAAGCAGGCGAGGTTTAGCGGCTGCGGTCCGACCTAATTCCATCAAATCTATCTTCCGAAGCTGCCCGAATTAAAACGCGGTAACCCGATTGACGCGCCGTTACGGGTTCCCCATGTCCCCCGCCGTGACCTATAATGGGGATCGAATCCCCGCGAGGAGTTTGAGATGGCCCACGACGTCAGAGATTTGCCGGCTGGCCACAGCGATGGCCTGCACCGCTTTCTCGGCGGCTCGCCGCTGGCGGTCGCGTTTCGCCTGGTGCTGCTCTCGATCCTGGTCGGCGTCGTGCTGGCCGCGATCGGCTTCGATCCCTGGAATATCCTCACCAGCATTCGCCTGCTGTTCCAGCGCCTGTGGGATCTCGGCTTCGATGCCGTGAACTGGCTATGGCGCTACTTCCTGCTTGGCGCGGTCATCGTGATCCCGATCTGGTTCTTGTCGCGCCTGTTCGGCTCACCGCGCGGCCGGTAAGTCTTTTGGACGTGCGCAACCGGCGCAATCACGCCATGCCGGCTGCGATGGTGCGTTCGGCTTGGCGTTCGGATACACGCCCCTGACATGAATGCACCGCTTCCTCAAAGGGTCGGCTCACGCCAGGTGTTCGCCATCGCCGGTCCCGCGATGGTCGCAAACCTGACAACGCCGCTGATCGGCGTGGTCTCGACCACGGCGATCGGCCGGCTCGACGATGCCGCCCTGCTTGGCGGCGTCGCGATGGCCTCCGTGATCTTCGACTGCCTGTTCTGGCTGTTCGGCTTCCTGCGCATGAGCACGCTCGCCTTCACTGCGCAGGCGCTCGGTGCCGGCGAAGCGCGCGAGCAGACCGTGATCCTGGTGCGCGGCTTCATCGTCGCCGGCCTGATCGGCGGCACACTGATTGCGCTGCAGATGCCGCTGGCCGGCGCGCTGTTCGACCTGATGGGCGGCAGCGAGGGCGTCACGCACGCCGCCAAGACCTATTTCATGATCCGGATCTGGTCGTCGCCATTCGCCTTCGCCAACTACGTCATTCTCGGCTGGCTGGTCGGGCAGGCCCGCGCCAATCCGGCGCTCGCGCTCCAGGTCGTCATCAACCTCATCAACATGGCGGCGACGATACTGCTGGTGCTGGTCTACGACACCGGTATCGCAGGCGCGGCGATCGCCGCGCTGCTGTCGGAGAGCGTCGGCTTCGTGCTCGGCGTCATCGTCTGCCGACGCCATGCGGATGGCGGCCTTGCCGTTCCCCGCGCAACGCTGTTCGATCGCGCCAAGCTGATGCGACTGCTGTCGGTGAACTCCGACATCATGATCCGCACCGCCGCGCTGATCACCGTCTTCCTGTTCTTCACCGCCAAGGGCGCGCGCGCCGGTGACGTCACGCTGGCGGCGAACTCCGTGCTCAACAATTTCCTGTTGGTCAGCGCCTTCTTCCTCGATGGCCTCGCCAATGCCGCCCAGCAGCTCTGCGGCCGCACCTTTGGCGCACGCGATCCCAGGGGTTTTGCCGATTCGACCCGGCTGGTGCTGCTGTGGGGCCTCGGCTTCGCGATGGTCGTCGCGGTGCTGTTCGCGCTGTTCGGGCCGAACCTGATCAATTTCATGACCGCGAGTGAGGATGTCCGCCGCGCCGCGCGCGAGTTCCTGCCGTTCATCGTGCTTGCGCCCGTCCCCGGCGTGTTTGCGTTCGGCTTCGACGGCATCTATGTCGGCGCCACCTGGGCGCGCGAGATGCGCAACCTGATGCTGGCCTCGCTCGCGATCTTCCTGGGGGTGTGGTGGGCGCTGCAATCTCTCGGCAATGCCGGGCTTTGGTGTGCGCTGCTGGCGTTCTATGTCGCGCGTGGCGGACTGCAGGGCGCGAGGTATCCGGCGCTGTATCGGGCGACGTTTTCCAAGCCGTAGCTCTCGTGTCCCGGACGCGCGAAGCGCGAGCCGAGACCCAGAATGCGGCGGCATGGGCCCCGGTTCAGCAGCGCATCACGCCGCGAAGACGCGGCGCACTGCGCTGCGCCCGGGGCACGAGACCTACATCCCCGGCCAGTCTTCCGCCGTCAGCGTGGCGGCATCCGCGCCGACGATCTCTGACAAAGAGTCGCGCCCCGTGCGCAGCAGCGTCGAGGTCAGATCGCGCTTGATCTCGTCGACGAGGCCGAGGCCCTTGTAGACCAGCGAGGAATAAAGCTGGATCAGGCTGGCGCCGGCGCGAATCTTCGTCAGCGCGGCGCCGCCGGAATCGACGCCGCCGACGCCGATCAGAGGGAATGCGCCCTCGACGCGCACATAGGTTTCCGCGACCATGCGCGTCGACAGACGGAACAGCGGCCGGCCGGACAGGCCGCCCTGCTCCTTCGCGCGCATCTCCTCGCGCAGCGTGCTCGGCCGCGCGATCGTCGTGTTCGACACGATCATGCCGTCGACCCGGCGCGAGCGCGCGACCTGCACGACATCGTCGAGCTGGGCGAGGCTGAGGTCGGGCGCGATCTTCAGCAGCACCGGCGTGTCGCCGGCCTTCTGCCTGACACGCTCGCGCGCATCGATCACGCGTCCGAGCAAATCGTCGAGCAGCGCGCCTTCCTGCAGGTTGCGCAAACCGGGCGTGTTGGGCGAGGAGACGTTGACGGTGAAATAGCTCGCGACCGGCGCGAAGGTCTCGATCAGCTTGACGTAGTCGGCAACACGGTCAGGCGAATCCTTGTTGGCGCCGACATTGACGCCGACGACGCCGCCGTTCGCCGCGCGCGCGGCAAGCCGCCGCAGCACCGCTTCCGCTCCGTCATTATTGAAGCCCATGCGATTGATGACGGCCTCGTCGCGCTCGAGCCGGAACAGCCGCGGTCGCGGATTGCCGGCTTGCGGCTTCGGCGTCACCGATCCGATCTCGACGAAGCCGAAGCCGAGCCGCAGCAGCGCGTCGGGCACTTCCGCGCTCTTGTCGAAGCCCGCGGCCATACCGATCGGGTTGGGAAAGTTGAGCCCGAAAGCGCGCACCGCGAGCTTGGGATCGTCAGGCCTCGGTTTCACCGGCGGCAGGAAGCGCAGGCCCTGGATCGCGAGCCGGTGCGCATCCTCCGGATCGAGCCAGCGCAGCACCGGCAGCGAGAATGCATCGAAAGCGCGGATCACGGCGCAAGCTCCGGTACGTCATGCCCGCCATCCGAGCGTATATTGAGGTTTATCACCGACAGTACGGCGCCGAGATCGAGCTCGCCATAGAGATGCGGAAACAGCTCGTCATTGCGCGAACGCTCCCAGCGCAGCGCGCCGCCAAGCGCATCGCCGTCGACCTCGACCAGGAACAGCGCGCGCTGGCCGAAATAGTGCTTGCGCAGGGTCTCCGGAACCTGGAGCGCGGTCGAGAAATGGATGAACCCGTCGCGCGCATCATCCGCGCTCCCCCGGTACACGCCCTGCCGTTCCGCCTCGCGCCAGGCCGGGGCCGGACAGATTTTATAGATCTTGACCACCGCTTACCGGAGTCCTGTTTGCTCGTTGAGTCAGCTCTTTGACTCTCTTGGGGTTTTTCGTCTCTCAAGGGTCTTAAAACCCGGCGCGACCGTAAAGGCCGCCCCCTCCGAACTCAAGGGTTAGAGCTGCTTCGTTCGGCTGAAATCGGAATGAGGCTCCAAATTCTTGCTTCGGCGCGCTTTCCTAACCCGAACCGGCAACCACTTTGCTCGAAAACGCCTTAGTGCCCCTTGCGCGAAAAACGGAAAACCGGTTGATTTGAGGATAGTTTTCCTGAGTTGCGACGGGCTGGACCTGCCATGGTCAAACAGGCCAAAGCACGGAGGATGCTGACCCACGACCAGATCTGGGCCGCGCTGGATCGTCTGGCCGCGCGTGCCGGGCTGTCGCCGTCCGGCCTTGCCAAGCGCGCCGGGCTCGACCCCACCACCTTCAACAAGTCCAAACGTGTCACCTCCGACGGTCGCGAGCGCTGGCCCTCGACCGAATCGATCGCCAAGGCGCTGGCAGCGGCGGACTCCTCGATCGACATTTTTGTCAGGCTGATCGACGACGATTCCGGCGACGGCCGCACCGTACCGTTGCTCGGCTTCGCGCTCGCCGGCGCGAGCGGCGCGTTCGACGAGCAAGGCTTGCCGTCCGGCAAAGGCTGGGGTGAGATCGCGCTGCCGACCGCCGAGGACAACGGCACTTTCGCGCTGGCAATGTCAGGCGATGCGCTGTTACCTGCCTACCGCGAGGGTGACGTCATCCTCGTCTCGCACGGTGCGCCGATCCGCAAGGGCGATCGTGTCGTGGTGAAGACTGGGACGGGCGAGGTGATTGCGGCAACGCTGAAACGCCGTACGGCGAAGACGCTCGATGTGCAGCCGTTCGACGCCTCGCAGCCCGAGCGCAGGTTGGCGGCGAGCGAGGTTGCCTGGATTGCGCGGATCGTGTGGGCAAGCCAATAGATCCAGCGAGCGATCGCACCATTGCGACTCACCGCCCCTCTCGCATAGGTTGCGGCCGATATTGCCGACCAGGTTCAGTTAGGGGGAATTACCATGAATCGTCGTCACGCATTGAAGGCCCTTGCAGGTCTCGCGCTTTGTCCGGTGTGCAAGCCGGCCTTCGCCGCCGAGGGCGTGCACTGGAGCTATGAGGGGGCCGGCGCTCCCGCCAAATGGGGCGATCTCGACGCGGCCAACAAGGCCTGCGCGGTCGGCCTGCAGCAATCGCCGATCGATATCGAGGCGACGGTCAAATCGCAACTGCCGGCGCTGAAGCTGAACTGGGGCAAGAGCGCCGACACCATCGTCAACAACGGCCACACCATCCAGCTCAACTTCGCCGAGGGCAGCACGCTCCTTCTCGGCGACGTCAAATACAAGCTGGTGCAGGTGCATTTCCACCGGCCGAGCGAGCATATGATCGGCGGCAAGAATTTTCCGATGGAGGCGCATTTCGTTCACAGCAACGATGCCGGCGGGCTCGCTGTGGTCGGCGTGCTCATGGCGGAAGGCAAGCCGAACGCAGCGTTCGGCAAGATCATCAAGACGATGCCGGCGGCGGAAGGCCCCGCGGTGAAGGCGGATGCGGGCATCGATCCCCACGCCCTGCTGCCGACGAGGCTCAGCTATTTCCGCTATCCCGGCTCGCTGACGACGCCGCCCTGCTCGGAAGTGGTGGAATGGCTGCTGCTGACCGACCCGATCCAGGTCTCGGCCGCAGATGTCGCCGCATTCGCAAAACTCTATCCGATGAATGCGCGCCCGGTGCAGAAGGACAACAGGCGCTACGTGCTCAAGTCGATTTGAGGGGGTGGCGCCACTCCGCAATTTGGCCGTATTACTCGATGTCATCCCCGCGAAGGCGGGGAATCCAGTACGCCGCGGCGTCTCGGCCTAATCACAGCCGTCTCGGAGTACTGGATCGCCCGGTCAAGCCCGGCGATGACGCCGAGGGTATACCTCACGCGCTCCGCGCCAGAGCACCGTCGATCATGTTGACGGCGTTCTGCACGCCATAGACCGCAACGAAGGAGCCGAAGCGCGGGCCCTTTTCCTGGCCGAGCAGCACCTGGTAGAGCATGTTGAACCAGTCGAGCGTGACGCCGGGGCGGCCATCCTTGCCCTTCTTGACCTGGTCGAGGAACGGCTCACGGCGGCCGATCTCGTAGACCACGTTCTGGATGTCTTCGGCCGAGGCATCCGGCGGCAGCTGTGACAGCGCATCGCGCAGGTCCTGCAGCGCGGCGCGCTCGGTCTCGGTCGGCTCGCGGAATTGCTTGGTCGGCGCGACGAAGTCGCGGTAGTAGTTGATGGCGTAGCCGACCATCGCATCGAGCTTCGGATGCGTCTGCGGGCTCACGCCCGGACGATAGCGGCCGATGAAGCCCCACAGCGTCTCGGCATTTTCCGCGTTCGACGACGACACCAGCGTGAGCAGCAGCTGGAACGTCACGGGCATGTCGCCCTGCGGCGGCTTACCGTTGTGGATGTGCCAGACCGGATTGCCGAGCTGCTGCTTGGCGTCCTGCCTGGCGAAGCCGTCGATGAACTGCTGATAGTCGTCGACCTGGCGCGGGATGACATCGAAAAACAGCCGCTTCGCCGCCTTCGGCTCGCGATACATGAACAGCGAGAGCGATTCCGGCGAGGCGTAGCGCAGCCATTCGTCGATGGTGAGGCCGTTGCCCTTCGACTTCGAGATCTTCTGGCCCTTCTCGTCGAGGAAAAGCTCGTAGTTGAAGCCTTCGGGCGGCGTGCCACCGAGTGCCCTCGCGATCGCGCCGGAGAGCTTCACGGAGTCGATCAGGTCCTTGCCGGCCATCTCGTAGTCGACGCCGAGCGCGACCCAGCGCATCGCCCAATCCGCTTTCCACTGGCACTTGACGTTGCCGCCGGTGACCGATGTTTCGACTTCCTGATGAGTGTCCGGGTCGACATAGGTCACCGTGCCGGCCGCAACGTCGCGGCGGACCATCGGCACCTGGAGCACGACGCCTGTGGTCTTGCTGATGGGCAGGAACGGCGAATAGGTCGCGCGACGATCGGGCCCGAGCGTCGGCAGGATGATGTCCATGATCTTGTCGTAGGCGGTGAGCATCTTCAGCAACGTCGCATCGAAACGGCCCGACTTGTAATAGACGGTCGAGCTCGCGAACTCGTAATCGAAGCCGAAATGATCCAGGAACGCACGCAAGCGCGCGTTGTTGGCATCGCCAAACGACGGATGCTCGTTCGAGAACGGGTCCGGTACGGACGTGAGTGGCCGCCCCAAATATTGCGCCAACAGCTCCTTGTTCGGCACATTGTCAGGCACCTTGCGGAAGCCGTCCATGTCGTCGGAGAAGGCGAGCAGGCGGGTCTTGACCTTATCCTCGGTCAGCACGCGGAAGGCATGCCGCACCATCGAGGTGCGCGCGACCTCGCCGAACGTGCCGATATGAGGCAGGCCGGAGGGACCGTAGCCGGTCTCGAACAGCACCTCGTCCTTCGGGCTCTTCTTCAGCCGGGCGACAATGGCCTTCGCCTGCTCGAATGGCCAGGCGTTGGATTGTTCGGCGAGCGCACGAAGATCGCTCGGGCTCATGTTGGAATCGATAACGGACATTCAGAAGGGCCTCCGGGCCGCGGAAAATAGCGATTTCCGGGCAGAATGCAATCTTGCGGGGCAACGCTGCCGCCTCATCGTCATTGCGAGCGAAGCGAAGCAATCCAGAATCTTTCTGCGGAAACAGACTGGATTGCTTCGTCGCTACGCTCCTCGCAATGACGATGAGGCGGCAGCGCAGAAACTAAAACGGGCTCACCGAGAAATACCGCAGCCACAGATCGGTGTAGCGACCTTTCTCCCAGACGCGGAACAGGGCCCAGTTCAGGGCCTGGCGCAGCACGTCGTTGCCCTTGCGCACGGCGATGCCGATGCCCTCGCCGAAGAAGCGGCTCTCGACGAAGGGGCCGCCGGAGAAGGCGCAGCAATCGCCAGAGTCCGTGCCGTTGATCCAGAAGGCGAGCGAGATGGCGTCGCCAAAGATGAAATCGACCTCGCCCTTGCGAAGCGCGGCGCGCAATGCGTCGTCGTTGGGATAGGCGTGCAGCTCGGCGTCGGTGAACATCGCCTTCAGATACGCTTCATGCGCGGAGCCCGCGATGACGCCGACCTTCTTGCCCTCGAGATATTCGGGCCGGATCTCCGGCATCACCGCATCCTTGCGCGAGACGAAGCGCGCCGGCACGCGGTAATAGGGATCGGTGAAGTCGACGCGCGCGCGCAGCTGCGGGCTCACGGCCATGGACGCGATGATGGCATCGCCGCGATTGGAGGTGAGCGCATCGACCAGCGTCTCGAAGCGGCGCATCTGCACCGTGCAGCTGACCTTGATCTCCTCGCACAGGCTGCGGGCGAGATCGACATTGAAGCCGGCCGGATTGCCGTCGGCCCCGGTGTAGTTGAACGGCGGGTAGTCGGTCTCGGTCAGGAAGCGGATCACGGTCAGGCGCGACAGGTCCGGCCGCTCGGGGCGCCGCCGCGGATCCCAGAAGCCGGGCACGGCCTGCGGAGCGGCTTGGGGCGCGACCCTGGGCGTGGCTTCAGGGGCCGCCGGCGGCTGCTTGGCCGGGACCTGTGCGCGGACGCCGGACGGGCCAGCAAGCAGACACGCGGCCAAAGTCAGCCCCGTCAGCAACCTGCGGGCGGATTTGGACGATTTTGGCTGTCGCGATGGAGCCATCGGCAGAAAATGAATGAATTTCATTGGGATCGGAAGGCCTTATAGACCATCCGGCCGGGAACGCGAGCCGAAATGCGGCCAAGGGGGAGGTGCGCCCCCTCCCCCGCTTGCGGAGGAGGGTCGGGGAGAGGGTGTCGCCACAATGAGGCAGTCCCCGAGAGGCGAAAGCCCCCACCCGGCGCTTCGCGCCGACCTCCCCCGCAAGCAAGCGGGAGAGGTTGCACCGAGGACGCCGCGCCATCGTTGCGCTCTTCCTACAGATACTTCTTCAAATCCGCCGCCGCCTCTTCCGGGGTCCGTTTCAGGTTGAACGGCGAGACGAAACGCCCGTCGCGGTCCATCAGGTAGATCAACGCGGTGTGGTCCATGGTGTAGTCGCCGTCCTTGGTCGGGACTTTCTTGGCGTAGACCCGGTAGGAAGTGATCACCTTGGCGGTCTCGGCGGGATCGCCGGACAGGCCCTCGAGATGCGGATCGAAGCTCGAGAGATACTCCTTCATGGTTGCGGGCGTGTCGCGCTCGGGATCGACCGAGATGAAGACGGCGTTGACCTTGTCGGCATCCTTGCCCATCGCACGCAGCACTTCCGACATCTCGAACAACGAGGTCGGGCAAACGTCAGGGCAATGGGTGTAGCCGAAGAAGATCAGGGTCGGCTTGCCCTTGAGGCTCTTCTCGGTGACGGCCTTGCCGTTCTGATCGGTGAGCTGGAACGGGCCGCCGATCGCGGCCGGCTGAGCCACCTTGCTGACCCCGCCCATCGCCCAGAACAGCACGAGCAGACCAACGACGAGACTTGCGGCAAAGGCGGTCGCGATCACCAGCGGACGGGCGGTGGAGCTCATGAGCGAACACTTTCCGGGTCAGAAACAGGCGGCGAAGCCGGTCCTGATCATTTCGAAGAACACCTGGGTGCCGTAATGGAACCACAGCGCCAGCGCGCCGATCACGACCAGACCGCCGGCGCTTGCGCCCACCAACAGCAGCACGGCTGGCGTCCGGCCGGTACTGGGCGAATTGTCCGATACAGGATTTGCGGGATGCATGGGTTGAGCCATGGCAATGATTGGGGCAAAGACCCCGGTTCCAGGCTCCAGATAAGCCTTGACCCGCCTGCGGGCAAGGCGCCGCCAGCGGGCAAGGCGCCGCGGCGGGCCAGGACGATCCAGTCAGACCGAAATGTCAGTGCAGCAGCTGGCCGCGGGCGGATTCGAGCTGGTCCGATTGCGGCAGAGGCCGACGCGACGGCTTGATGGTGGAAGCCTGTGCGTCCAGGTAGCAGGGCTTGTACATCGCCTGGAGCTGCCTGCCCCTGAGGAACAGCATGTGCGGGGTGAGGCCGCCGCGCTCCCTGATCCAGCGCTTCACCTGTGAGGGATACATCGCATAGAGCATCTGGGTCGCTTCGGAATTGGTGACGGCGCGGCCATTGGCGCCGAAATCCCAAGCGGCGTGGAAGCCGAGCGTCGCGCTCGAGGTCACGCAGATCCGGTCGTGCGGAATGGCGCCGAGCACGATGGTGCAGGCAGATGCACAGAGACCATCGATGATGACGGTGTCACCTGATTGGCGCAGATCCTGGTACTTGTCGACGTAGGTTCCGATCCGGCCGCCGCGGTCATCCGCGATCCGAACCACCGCGTGAGAAGCCCCCATGCAGGCGATCAAGCAAACCGCCGCAAGCAACCCCGTCAGAAACTTCATTGTTCCCCCGCCCCAAGTCGTTTTCGAATCTGCGTGTCAGGTGGTGATGCCCGCCTAGCGTCCGTCGACTCTGCGGCTTTGTCTAGGCAGGCCGGCTTACTCAAAACAAATTCAAATCCAGTGTTGCGTCCGCGCTGCACTCGGCCAGTCTCGATCCCAAGTGGAACACGTTAACGATGTCTTACGCGACGAGCCCTTGATCTCAGTTGCGCCGGCTGGCTTCAATCCCGGGCAACTACAGGGGGGAACTCATGGCTGAGCAAGCGGACGTCATCGTCGTCGGCGGAGGACTATCGGGACTGGTGGCGGCGACCGAGATCGCCGATGCCGGCAAGCGCGTCATCGTCGTCGATCAGGAAGGCGAGCAGTCGCTCGGCGGCCAGGCGTTCTGGTCGTTCGGCGGATTGTTCCTGGTCGATTCGCCGGAGCAGCGCCGGCTCGGCATCAAGGACTCCTTCGAGCTCGCGATGCAGGACTGGCTCGGCACCGCCGGCTTCGATCGCGAGGAGGATTTCTGGCCGCGCAAATGGGCCGAGGCCTATGTGGCGTTCGCCGCCGGCGAGAAGCGCGACTGGCTGCGTGCGATGGGCCATCGCATCTTCCCCGTGGTCGGCTGGGCCGAGCGCGGCGGCTATGATGCGATGAGCCACGGCAATTCGGTGCCGCGCTTTCACGTCACCTGGGGCACCGGCCCCGGCATCGTCGAGCCGTTCGAGCGCCGCGCGCGCGAGGCCGCCAAGAGCGGCCGGCTGATCTTCAAGTTCCGCCATCGTGTCGATGCGCTCTCGATCACCAACGGTACCGTGGACGGGGTCAGCGGCGCGATCCTTGCGGCCGATAACGTCGAGCGCGGCAAGAGCTCGTCGCGCAACGTCGTCGGCGAGTTCGCGCTGAAGGCGCAGGCTGTCATCGTCGCCTCCGGCGGCATTGGCGGCAACCACGATCTGGTACGGGCCAACTGGCCCAAGCGCCTCGGTGATCCTCCGAAGTTCATGATCTCCGGCGTGCCCGAGCACGTCGACGGCCGCATGATCGGCATCACCGAGAAGGCGGGCGCGCGGCTGATCAACCGCGATCGCATGTGGCACTATGTCGAAGGTATCCAGAACTGGTCACCGATCTGGCCGCGCCACGGCATCCGCATCCTGCCAGGTCCTTCCTCGATGTGGTTCGACGCCACAGGCACGCGGCTGCCGGCGCCGCTATTCCCCGGCTCGGACACGCTCGGCCAGCTCAAATACATCATGTCGTCAGGCTACGATTATTCCTGGTTCATCCTGACGCAGGCCATCATCAAGAAGGAGTTTGCGCTGTCGGGCTCCGAGCAGAACCCGGACCTTACGGGAAAAAGCTGGCGCATGACCTTGCGCCGCGCCACCAACAAGGGTGCGCCCGCGCCGGTGGAGGCGTTCAAGAGCCATGGTGTCGATTTCATCGTGCGCGACAGGATCGAGGACCTCGTCGCGGCCATGAACAAGCTCGCCGGCAACGATCTGCTCAAGCTCCACGACATCAAGACGCAGATCGAGGCACGCGACCGCGAAATCGCCAATGCCTACGTCAAGGACGCGCAGGTGATGAACATCCACAATGCGCGGCGCTATATCGGCGACAGGCTGATCCGCACGGCCGCGCCGCACCGCATCCTCGATCCCGCGCAGGGGCCGCTGATCGCGGTCAAGCTCAACATCCTCACGCGCAAGACGCTGGGCGGCTTCGAGACTGATCTCGACTCGCGCGTGTTCGGCAACGAGCGGCAGATCATTCCCGGGCTCTATGCGGTCGGCGAAGCCGCGGGCTTCGGCGGCGGCGGCATGCACGGCTACCGCTCGCTGGAGGGCACCTTCCTCGGCGGCTGCCTGTTCTCGGGCCGGAATGCGGGTCGCGCCGCGGCGAAGGCGGTGGGGTAACCGCCCCTGCCGCGGGGCGTCGAAAACGTCTCAGGCGGCGCGGACCGTGCTGAGGAAGTGGTCGACCTCCGCCTTCAGCCTCGCGCTGTCGTTGGACAGCAACTGGGCCGAGGCAAGCACCTGAGTGGAAGCCGAGCCGGTTTCCGAGGCACCGTGCTTCACCTCGGTAATGTTGGCAGCCACCAGGTCCGTGCCTTGCGCCGCCTGCTGGATGTTGCGGGCAATCTCCTGCGTCGCCGCGCCCTGCTCTTCAACGGCGGAGGCGATCGTCGACGAGATCTCCGAGATCCGGACGATCGTTCCACTGATCGCCTTGATCGCAGTCACCGAGTCCCGGGTGGCGGACTGAATGCCGGCGATCTGATGACCGATCTCTCCGGTCGCCTTCGCCGTCTGTTCTGCGAGCGCCTTGACCTCGGAGGCGACCACGGCAAAGCCGCGGCCGGCTTCGCCCGCGCGCGCCGCCTCGATCGTCGCGTTGAGCGCCAACAGGTTGGTCTGGCCCGCGATCGTGTTGATCAGCTCGACCACGTCGCCGATGCGAGCGGCGGCTACCGACAGCTCGTTGACCTGATCGTTGGTCTGCTGCGCCTGCTCGACGGCGGCACCGGCAATTTTGGCTGCATCCTGAACCTGACGGCTGATCTCGTTGACTGACGAGCTCATCTCCTCCGTAGCGGAAGCCACGGATTGAACATTGGTCGAGGCTTCCTCGGATGCGGCGGAGACCACGCTGGACAATTCCTGGGTGGTCTCGGCGGTCTTGCTCAGGGTTCTGGCTGCGGCCTCGAGCTCGGTCGAGGAAGATGAGAGTGTCCGTACGATCTCGCCCACGGTCTCCTCGAACTGACCCGCGAGCCTGTGCATGTCGGCCTTGCGCTGGGCGGCCGCGCGGGCCTCCGTCTGCGCCTGATCGGCGCGCAGATGATCGGCTTCGATCATGTTGTCCTTGAACACCTGGACCGCATTGGCCATCTCGCCGACCTCGTCGGTGCGGCCGACGCCGGGGATCGCGGTCGACGTGTCGCCGCCGGCGAGCTTGCCCATGGCGCTGGTCATTCCCCGGATCGGGGCGACGATCGAGCGGGACGTGAGCAATGCGATGGTCGCGCCGAGGCCGACTCCGGCAGCCAGCAGCATCCACAGCACCATCTTCAGCAGCGAGATGCTCTCCTGCACGCCGTGGGTCTCTTCGACCAGCATCCTCTTCTGATTGGACTTGATGCCTCCCGAGCGCGTGCCGTCGACTCCCTTGGGTCCGTCGAGCAGGTCGAGAATTCTTGCCGCGCGCGGCGCGGCTTCGGTCAGCAGCAGGTAAACCGGCGCATTCCAGTCCTGGGCCTCCCGGAGCGCGAAGATCCTTTCATAGAGGGGTGCGAACTCGCGCTTCGCCTTAGCAATGTTGTCGAATGACGCCTGTTGCGAGGCAGTGAGCAGGTCCTTTCGCGCATTGACTCCGGCATAGCCTTTCTCGAAGCTCTCCCACGGCCTCCCGAATTTCTCCTTGTCGGCCTTCTCGCCCGAGAGCAGGTACATCCTGAGCAGGGCCGTGGCAGCGGCGAAATTGCCTCGCGTGTCGGCCATCGCCTTGAGCAATTTCTTCCGCTCCGGTGTGGCTTCCTGTGCTTCCTCCTGATCGATCATCTTCGTGATCTCGGAGAAGATCACGTCAGCGCGCGGGCCGGCCTCGCTGATCATGAGCTTGGTCGCGGGATAGGCATCGGGGGTGAAAGCGATCGCTTCGGCCTTCTCCTGCGCCGCGCGAAACTCGGCGAGCAGCGCCTTGGCTTGCTCCCATCTTTGCCTGTTCTCGGGATCGGTGAACTGCGCCGCCTGCTCGTCGAACGCGGCTACGGTTCGATCCATCTCCTTCCACATGGCCATGCGATCGAGCTTGCCTTGCGGGTTCCCGCTCAGCAGATAGCCGCGCAGAGTCGCGAGCGTGGAGTAGAGATTGCCGATCAGCTCGGTGCTCGCCAGCGCGACCGGCGTGCGCAGCTTCGTCATGCGATCGACCGTCGTTGCAATACGCTCGACCTCGAGCATGGTGTATCCGACGGAAAGTGCGATGATGGCGCAGACTGCAGCAAATCCGGCGACCAACCGGCCGCCAATGCGAAATCTGAAATAAGACATTTGCAAATACTCCGAAGCATAAGACGTCGCATGAAATTTGCCCCACGGACGTTGCCGCGGACCGATACGACCGTTTGACATGACCAGATCTGGCGATACCCCTGCAGCGCCCGCTACCCGGCTACTACCGTCAGTTTCACGTCTTCACGATTCTGACTTTGGCGTGTAGGCCGAGTGTGGCCAAAATTGCTTATTGCGGCATTAAGAAAAATTTGCGCGTGAGCTCTCTCAACACGCAAAAATTGAGCACTATTTCTGCCGCCGGAGTCGAATGGCTGCGTGACGACCGTGATGACTATCTCGGCCGCACACCAGGTTTTCCAGCGCCGAAGATGAGCTCTATGCCCGCAGACGAGAGCGCGTCGCAAAGACTCGTCAATGTATCGTCCGGCAGTCGCAAGAAGCCGTTCTGCTCTTCAAGCCGGCGAATCACGGCGGCAGAAAGCCCGGTTCGTGCGGCGAGCTGTTTCACCGACCAGTTCAGCATGCCGCGGGCCGCGCGCAATTGCGCGCCGGTCAATCTTGGCAGCGCGGCGTGTTGAATCGAGGGTCGTTGCTGGTGCACGTCGGTGGAGATTCCCAACCACTCGCGAATGTTGCCATCCGCATCCGTGACCGGCAAAGCCTTGCAATGATACCACCGATAAGTGCCATCGGGCTGGCGCAGTTGATGCTCCACGTCATAGGGCTGCCCCGTTTCGGCAGCTGCCGCCCAGATCCGCAAGGCAGCTTCGCGTTCCTCCTCCGGAAGCAGATCGACCCAGCTCTTGCCGAAGAACCAGTGCGCGTCCGGCCTGTTCTCCGCGTTCAGCAGCGCGGTGATGCGGCCGTCCTGAGCACCGATCCACAGCAATCCGTCTGCGACCCGCGTCAGCGCCGCGTAGCGACCCGCATTCGTCTTGAGCGGCTGCAGCGATCTGCGTTCTTCGGTGATGTCGATGGCGATCCCGAGCACGCATTCCGGCTCGCCGGCGGAGTTCAGAAACGTCTCGGACTGGATACGTATCCAGCGCAGCGCGCGATTCGGTCGAATGATGCGAAACTCGCCATCAAGCAACGATCGGTCAAAGACCAATTCGCGCGGAACGTGCGGCGGCCGGCGATCCTCCGGATGGATTCGTCTCTCGATCTCGGCATAGGTGGGCGCGACGGCATCGGGATCGAGGCCCAGCAGGCTATAGAAGCCGCGTGACCACTGCATCCGGCCTTCGGCATCGCAACGCCAGACCCCGGTCCCAAATTTCTCTTCAAAAAAACGAAGTATATCCGAAGGGTCGAGGTATTTTTCCAGGTGGCGCAATTCAGCCCCCGTCGCGAAATTAGTCTCAACTCCCAATTGCAGCCTATCTCAGTTCCATACGTTGACGCAGCTCAATTCTCGATTGCTGCAACATATTTGTGCACTTCGGAAGGTCCTTACATGCGGTTGAAAGTCGCGCCAAAGTCTTGAACTTGGTTACGCGCATCGAAGCGGTTAAATGCCACCGATGATGCTGCGATCATCGCCAAAATGACAAGAGCCGTCCTGCACGCTGTCCCGTTCTGGCTGGCAGCGAGCTGCTGCTTCCCTCCCGCACGGGCCGCTACGATCGACGTTCATGGCGTGATGAACGGCGACATCGACCGCGCCGAGACGACCTGGACATTCTTCCAGCGCTTTCCGTGAAGGCGCATGCATTGTCGGCAACGCATGCGTGGCCGGCAATGCCTGCATGCCCGGGGTGGCTCGGCACGAGGTGCTGCGCTAGACAAGGCCGCCATTCCCTTAAGGAGATCCCCGTAAATGAGCATTCAGCGTTTTGAAACCGGCCCGCGTATGAGCCAGGTCGTCGTGCACGGCAACACCGTCTATCTCGCCGGTGTTGTCGCCAGCAACGCCGCCGGTGAAAGCGTGACGAAGCAGACCCAGGACATTCTGAAGACCATCGACGGCCATCTCGCCAAGGCCGGCACCGACAAGTCGAAGCTGCTGTCGGCCACGATTTACATCACCGACATGAAGACGTTCCAGGAAATGAACGCGGTGTGGGATGGCTGGGTCTCGCCCGGCAATACCCCGGCCCGCGCCACCGTCGAAGCCAAGCTTGCGGCTCCGCAGTACACGGTCGAGATCATGGTGACCGCGGCGAAGTAATTCTCGCAGTCATTCTGGATGCGGCCGGAGCGCGATGAGACCATCATCGCGCTCCATCTTTTTTGGCCCCATGATCTCCGAGGTAATCGATCCTCGCCCGCGAACCTTCGATAGTTGCAACAGCCGACTACGGCGCCATCGAAGGAGAGCACCATGACCGACCACGTCAGCATCGCCCGCCGCTATATCGATCTCTGGAACGAGCGCGCGCAAAATCGCCGCCGCGAATTACTGAGTGAAAACTGGACCGCGGATGCGAGCTATGTCGATCCGCTGATGAAGGGCGACGGCCTTGATGGCATCGATGCGCTGATATCAGGCGTGCAGCAGCGATTTCCGGACTTCAAGTTCAGCCTGATCGGCGAGCCCAACGGCTACGGCGACCATGTGCGCTTCTCGTGGGGCCTCGGCCCTGACGGTATCGACAGCCCGATCAAGGGAACGGATTTCGCCGTGCTGAAGGACGGGCGAATCCGGAGCATCACGGGATTTCTGGATCAGCTGCCCACGGGCGCGTGAGGCCGCCAGATGCCACTTTCTTCCTTCTCCCCTTGTGGGAGAAGGTGGCGCGAAGCGGCGGATGAGGGGTTGCCTCTGCGAACTCGCATGCGAGCGGCGACTCGCGGAAAGATACCCCTCACCCGTCTCGCCGCTTCGCGGCGATCCACCCTCTCCCGCAAGGGGCCCACAAGGGGAGAGGGGAAGAGCGCGCATCGACTGCAATCAGGCCAACCGATACGCAGCCTTCGCGTTCACGCCAAACGCCTTCTCGCGCACGTGCGCACCGAGCTTCGCCAGGCACGCTTCCAGCGCGCTCTTGATCTCGCCGTAGCTGCCCGCCAGCAAGCACACCGGCCAGTCGGAGCCGAAGATCAGGCGATCCTCGCCGAAGCAATTCGCGACGTGCTGCACGTAGGGAAAGAGGCGCTCCGCGTCCCAATCATCCCACCTCGCTTCGGTCGCGAGCCCTGAGACCTTGCACCAGACATTGCTGCAAGCCGCAAGCGCCTTGATGTGATCGGACCAATCGGTGCTGCCGCCATCGGCGATCGGCGGTTTTGCTGCGTGATCGAGCACGAAGCGGGCGTTCGGAAAGGCTTTTGCGCTTGCAATCGCAGCGGGCAGCTCGCGGGAGCGGACGAGGAAGTCGTAGGTGAGATCGCGGGTGAACAGTGCTGCGAGTCCACGCTGAACATCGGCGCGCAACAGCCAGTCGGAATCGGCCTCATCGTGAACCTGGTGACGGATACCCACCAGCTTTGCGCCGCCCGGCAGTGCGCGCAGGCGGTCGAGCGTGTCACCAAGCGCAGCATCGGTCAGGTCGGCCCAGCCGACCACACCGATGACGGAGGGCGTGGCTTGCGCTATCCGCAAGAACTCCTCGGTCTCCGCGACCGAGGAGCGGCACTGCACCACGACGCTGGCGTCGATGCCGTTCGCCTTCAGCAATGGCGCGAGATCGGCGGGGCCGAAGGGGCGGCGGATCGGCGCGAGCTCGGGAGCGTTCATCCAGGGATAATCTGCGCGCGCGGGATCCCAGAAATGCTGGTGGGCGTCGATGATCATGGCTCACGCTCCGCCCGGCAGCGGCGCCCGCGCGTCGACGAGGCCACGCGCGCGCAGCTCCTGCCAGAAGGCTTGCGGCACCGCGCGCTCCGACATCGCGATGTTGTCGGCGACCTCGGCGGCGTTGCGCGCGCCCATCACGGCAACCGTCACGGCCGGATGAGCCATGCAGAACTGGAGCGCGGCGGCCTTCAGCTCGGTGCCGTGCTTGCGACAGAGCTCGTCGAGTGCGAGCGCGCGCGCGACCAGCGCGGCGTCGGCGTCCTCATAATTGAACTTCGCGCCCATGTGCGGGTTGGCGAGGATGCCGCTGTTGTAGATGCCGCCGAGCAGAATGCCGATGTTCTTGGCGACGCAGACCGGGAACAGCGCATCCAGCGCCCCCTGGTCGAGCAGGGTGTAACGGCCCGCCAGCAGGAAGCAGTCCACCGGCACGGTTTCGGCGAAACGCGTGAGCATCTCGGACTGGTTCATGCCGGAACCGATCGCCTTGACGGTGCCATCGTCGCGCAGCCTCACCAGCGCGCGGAAGGCGCCGCTGACGGCTTCGTCATAATGATCGTCGGGATCATGCACGAGCAGAACATCGACGCGGTCGAGCCCGAGGCGACCGAGGCTTTCCTCGACCGAGCGCATCACCCCGTCATAGCTGAAATCGAATTGCGGCCGCAGCGCAGGCGCGCCCTTGTAATGATCGTCCTCGACCGTCGCGCCGCCAGGCGCGCGCAGCAACCGGCCGACCTTGGTCGAGATCGCGAACGAGTCGCGCTTCTGCTGCCGCAGGAAGTTGCCGAGACGACGCTCGGCCAGGCCGAAACCATAGAGCGGCGCGGTGTCGTAGAAGCGAACCCCGAGCGACCAGGCGCGCTCGATCGTTGCCTCCGCGTCCGCATCGCTGACCACCGAGAACAATCCACCGAGCGGGGCCGAACCAAGCCCGATCGAAGTAACATCGAGACCGTCTGCAAGCCGGGTACGCTTCATTGCAGTTTCCTTCCCAAAACAGCACTCCCTCCCCCGCGGGGCGGGAGAGGGAGTGTAGCGCAGGAACGTCGGGGCTGGGAGACGTTCCTGCTCGACGTCTCTACTTCAAGAGTTGAGCGACGTTATCCTTCGTCACCAGATCGAGGCCGGTGTAGATCACTTCCGGAACCTTCTGGCCCTTCTTGATCGCGAGCAACGTGTCCATCGACTTCTCGCCCATTTCGAACGGCCGCTGGCCGGTGAGCGCGTTGGAGTAGCCGTCGCGCAGCAACTCGAGCTGCATCTTCAGCGTATCGGCGACGACGAGCGTCAGCTTGCCGCTATCGATGTCCTTCTTGTTCTTGTTGACGAAGGCCTTGAAGCCCTCCGGCGCGAACATCGGCCATCCGCCGACCGGAACGATCGCGGCGAGATCCGGCGTCGCGGTGCGAAGGTCCGTCATCTGCTGAACCGCAAGCGCGGAATCGTCGTTGCAGAAGGTCGGCGAACCCTGGACCTCGACCCACTTGGAGCCCTTGAGCGCTTCGCGAACGCCATCGACGCGTTCGGCGAGGTTCTTCGCACCCGGGCCACCGGAGACCATGGCGTATTTGCCGCCATCGGGCCGGAGCTGCAGGAGCTGCTTGCCGAGTGCGAGCCCGAAGTCCTTGTTGTTGGTGCCGATATAGGCGATGCGTTTGGAGCCCGGTGCGTCCGCGTCAAACGTGATGACGGGGATGCCGGCCGCGGTCGCAGCCTCGATCGACTTGGTCATGGACGCGACGTCGGCAACCGAGATCGCGAGCCCATCCACCTTCTGGGTGATGAAGTCCTGGATGATCTGCGCCTGCGTCGCCGGCTCGTGCTCGATCGGTCCCTTGTAGATGCACTCGACATTGCCGAGTTCCTTGGCCCGCTTCATGCAGCCGTCACGTGCCACGTCGAAGAACGGATTGTTCATCGCCTTGGGAACGACAGCGAACTTGTAGGTCTGGGCGAACGCCGGAGTCGCCATCATCGCGATGGTCACGCCGGCCAGAAGAAGCTTCTTCATTACATTCCCTCCACACTTTGATGCCTATCCATTTGTGATCTGATGCTCCGGCAGGCGGATAGACGATCTTTCGTTGTCCTTCCGGAGTAACCCCCTGAAGCGAAATGAGATCTGGGTGGATCATCATTTCGCTTCAGATCGTTGTTTGAGCATGATCTTTCCGGAAAACCGCTTCACGCTTTGCGCTAACGCGGCCCTCCGGGTCCGGATCATGCTTCAAGTCATGCGCGAGCGGATGCGATCGACCAGCACGGCAAGGATGATGATCACGCCGACCAGCGTCTGCTGCCAGTAGGAGTTGACCTGCGCGAGCACGAGGCCGTTGCGGATCACCTCCAGCAGCACGCAGCCGACGATGGCGCCGAGCGGTCCGCCGAGGCCACCGGCGAGGTTGGCGCCGCCGATGACCGCGGCGGCGATGACGTTGAGCTCGTAGGACGTCGCCATGTTCGCGGGTGCGGATCCGAGCCAGCCCGAGATGATGATGCCTTGCAGGCCGGCGGCGAGCGCGCAGATCACATAGACCTCGATCTTCACGCGCACGACCGGGATGCCGGTCAATTCCGCCGCCTTCTCGTTGCCGCCGAGCGCGAAGACGTGGCGACCGAAGCTCGTGTGATGCAGCACGACCGCCATCACCACGGCGAGGATCACCAGGTAAATGAAGGGCGCGGGCACGCCGTACACATCACCCGAGGTCAACGCGTAGAAAAGATCGGCATCGGGCCCGCCCGGGAAGCTGCCGCGGCCGTTCGAGACCACATAAGCGAGCCCGCGCACGATCGAGAGCATGCCGAGCGTGGTGACGAAGGGCGACAGCCCGAGCACCGCAATGCAAAAGCCGTTGATGAGCCCGACGATGAACGCGGCGAGCAGGCCTGCGAGTACCGAGATCAGCAGGATCAAGCCGGGCGTGTTGGCGACGATCGTCTTGCCATCGGCGGCCATATGGACGAAGAGCGATCCCGGCGCCGACAGCTCCACCATGACCATGGAGGTGATCATGGCGGAAAAACACATCATCGAACCGACGGAGAGATCGATGCCCCCGGTGATGATGACGAACGTAATTCCGAGCGTGGCGATGGCGATGAACGAGAAGTTCTTCGCCACGTTCTGCATGTTGCCTTCGGTGAAGAAATAGGGGCTGGCAAACCGCATCGCGATCATCAGCACCACGAGCGCCAGCAGCACATAACCGGTCTGCGAGGCAAAGATGCCGCGGTGCCACCATTTGCTGCGGCCGACATTGGTGAAGGAGATCGGGCTTTCCATGGGCACGGACATTACGCCGCCTCCTTCGCGCCGGTGATGAGGGCTGTGACCTCCTCGGGGGACGTCTCGTGAATCGGCTTGTCGGCCCGCTTCTCGCCGCGGCGCATGACGACCACGCGGTCGCAGACGGCGAACACGTCGGGCATGCGGTGAGAGATCAGCATGACGGCGACGCCCTGCTCCTTCAGACGATGGATCAGGCTGAGCACCTGCTCCACCTGACGCACGGAGATCGCGGCGGTCGGCTCGTCCATCATCACGAGCTTGGCATTGGACAGTCGCGTGCGGGCAATTGCGACGGCCTGGCGCTGGCCGCCGGACATCTGCTTGACCAGGTCATGCGGCCGGGTCTCCGAGCGCAGCTCGCCGAACAAGTCCAATGCGCGCGAGGCCATCGCCTTGTGATCGAGCAGCGCGATCGGTCCAAATTTGCGCTTCAACTCGCGACCGAGGAAGACGTTCGCCGCGGCCGTCAGATTGTCGGCGAGCGCGAGATCCTGATAGACGACCTCGATCCCGACCGCGCGAGCATCGACCGGGCGACTGAAGTGAACGGCATTGCCGTCGAAGCGGATCTCGCCATGGGTGGGGCGGAAATTGCCGGCGATGATCTTGACCAGCGTCGACTTGCCGGCGCCATTGTCGCCCATCAAGCCGACCACTTCGCCCGGGCGCACCTGCATGTCGACGTCATGCAGCGCGCGGATGGCGCCGAACTCCTTGCCAATGCCGGTGAGTTCGAGGACCGGTGTTGTGTCAGCACTTGCCATCAGCGACCTCAGACGTAGCGGTTGACGAGGGATTCCAGATACTCCTGCCGCCCCGAGCGCGGTTGCGGGTCGAAACCCGGACCTTGCGCGCGATCGGCGAGATCGGCAAGCGAGCGCTGGCCGCCGAGAATGGCCCGTCCCTCCGGCCCGGCCCATCCCTCGTAGCGTTTGGCCAGCGGCCCTGAGAGGGCGCCGGCATCGAGCATCTCGGCAGCTGCGAGGAACGCCCGCGCGCATGCATCCATCGAGCCGACATGGGCGTGGATGAGGTCATCGGGGTCGATCGACTGACGACGGATCTTTGCATCGAAATTGAGCCCGCCCGAGGTGAAGCCGCCGCGGCTCAGGATCTCGTGGAACACCAGCGCCAGCTCGGGAACATTCATCGCGAACTGGTCGGTATCCCAGCCGAGCAAATCGTCGCCGCGGTTGATGTCGAGCGAGCCGAACACGCCGAGCGCCTCGGCCAGGGCGACCTCGTGCTGGAAGGAGTGGCCGGCGAGGATGGCGTGGTTCTGCTCGATATTGAGCTTGACGTCCTTGAGCAGATCGTAGCGCGCCAGGAAGCCATAGCAGGTAGCGACATCGAAATCATATTGATGCTTGGTCGGCTCCTTCGGCTTCGGCTCGATCAGGATCGGACCCTTGAAGCCGATCTTGTGCTTGTGCTCGACCACCAGCGATACGAAGCGGCCGAGCTGGTCGAGCTCGCGCTCCAGATCGGTGTTGAGCAGCGTCTCGTAACCCTCGCGGCCACCCCACAGCACATAGTTCTGGCCGCCAAGCCGGTGCGTCACCTCCAACGCGGCGCGAACCTGGCCGGCGGCATAGGTGAAGATATCAGGATCCGGATTGGTCGCAGCGCCGGCCATGTAGCGGCGATGCGTGAACAGGTTCGCGGTGCCCCAGAGCAGGCGGACCTTGGCTGAAGCCATCTTCGCTTCGAACAGATCAGCAATCGCGTTGAGGTTCGCAACGGACTCTTGAAGCGAATTTCCTTCCGGCGCCGCGTCGACGTCGTGGAAGGTGAAGAACGGCACGTCCAGCAGGCGGAATAGCTCGAAGGCGACATCGGCCTTGGCGCGCGCCATCGCCATCGGATCAGAGCCGTGATGCCAGGGCCGCAGAAACGTCTCGCCGCCGAAGGGATCGCCGCCCGGCCAACACAGGGAATGCCAATAGCAGACCGCGAAGCGCAGATGGTCCTCCAGCCTGCGGCCGTGAACCATGCGATCCTTGTCATACCAGCGGAAGGCGAGCGCATTATCCGCGTCCTTGCCGGCAAAGGCGACAGGCGTGCTTGCATCGAAGAATCTGGCTGGCGCGTTCACTTAGGTCGTCTCCTTCAATGCGGGATAAAGTTTGCGCCAGCTGCGATAGGCCTCATCATAGGCGGACGCAGCGGGTGCGCGAGGTGTGAAACTGGCGAGCCGTCGCGGACGGGTGCAGACTTGCGCGGGATCTTCGCCGGTGGCGGCGAGCCGGCCGAGCCGCGCTGCGCCAAGGGCCGCGCCGACCTCGCCCTCCTCGACACGGTGCACGGGAATGCCGAGCACGTCGGCGCAGATCTGCGCCCAGAGTGGCGAACGCGAGCCGCCGCCGACCAGATCGAGCTCGGCGATCGGCCCGCTTGCCGCACCCAGCGCCGCCAGGTTGTCGCGTGCCGCGAAGGCGACGCCTTCGAGCACCGCCTGGACGATCTGGCTGCGACCGGTCGCAGCCCGCAGGCCGACGAAGGCGCCGCTCGCGGCGGCGTCGTTGTGCGGGGTGCGCTCGCCGTCGAGATAGGGCAGGAATTTGACTGGGCTTGGCGCGTCGACGCGCTCACCGAGCGGCACCAGCAGAGCCGCGGCCGGCACCTCCATCATGCCGGCGAGCCAGCCGAGTGAAGCCGCCGCCGACAGCATCACGCCCATCTGGTGCCAAAGACCCGGCAGCGCGTGGCAGAATGCGTGCACCGCCGCTTCAGGCGCCGGCGCAAAGCGGTCGGTGACGCGGAACACCACGCCGGAGGTACCGAGCGACAGGAAGGCATTGCCGGGGGCGATCGCGCCGAGCCCGATCGCGCTCGCCGCGTTGTCACCGGCGCCGCCCGCGACCACGACGTCTTTCGTCATGCCCCAGCGTCGTGCAAATTCGGGCGCGAGCACCGCACTCACCGCGCCGCCCTCGACGAGGCGCGGCATGTGGTGCAGATCGAGGCCGGTGGCGTGCAGCAGCAGTGCCGACCAGCGTCGCAAACCGACATCAAGCCATAGCGTACCTGATGCGTCCGACATGTCCTCGACCATCTCGCCGGTCAGGCGATAGCGGACATAGGCTTTCGGCAGCAGCACCTTGGCGATGCGGGCGAATATCTTCGGCTCGTGCCGCGCGACCCAGAGCAGCTTTGGCGCGGTGAAGCCGGGCATCGCCAGATTTCCGGCAATGGCGTGCAGCGAGGGACAGCGGCGCTCGAGCTCAAGGCACTCGGCATGCGAGCGGCCATCGTTCCAGAGAATGGCCGGGCGCAGCGGACGGCCGTCCGCACCGAGCAGCGTCGCCCCGTGCATCTGGCCTGACAGGCCGATACCCACGACTTGCGCGACCTCACGCGGATGCTGGCGCGCGAGATCATCGACCGCGCCGGTCGCCGCATCAACCCAGGCATCGGGATCCTGCTCGGACCACAGCGGCGCCGGATGCGACAGCGCGAGCTCGCGCGCCGCCGTCGCGACAACCGCGCCGGCCTCGCTGACGAGCACTGCCTTCACACCTGACGTGCCGATGTCCAGTCCGAGATACAATTCGTCCTCCCTTGCCGGCCCGGTTGGCGATCTCCGTCGCCTGTTCCACGGACCATCCTCTTCACGCCGCCGCTACGGCAAATTGTCCCGCATCAAGATGTCGATGCGGATATTCTCCTGTTCGCTCAAGATCGGCTCGTTCCGTGCAAGCGACAGCAGCACGCGCACGGCGGCGCGCGCCTCATGCCCCGGGTTCTGCGAGATCGCGGCATCCAGCGCGCCTTGGAGCAATAATCTCCGCGTCATCGCCGTGAGATCGTGGGCGATGAAGACGACCTGCTTCTCGCGGCCGGCCTCGGTCAGTGCCTTGGCCACGCCTTGCGTGCCGGCGCCGACATTGTAGAGGCCGATGATGTCGGGGTGCTTGCCGAGGAGCCGCGAGATCAGCTGCTCGGAACGATCGTCGTCGTCGCGCCCCTCGAGCAGAGGCAATACATCGAGGTGCGAAAATTCCGACGCCATCACCTGATTGAAGCCGAAAATACGCTCGGCGTGATCGCGCAGGCCCTGCGAACCCGCGATGATGCCGATCTTGCCGGACTTTTGGCCGACCAGCCGGCCGACCAGTGCCCCGGCGGTGCGGCCTGCCGCAATATTGTCAATGCCGACGTAATGATGGCGGCGCGACGACGGCACATCCGAAACCAGCGTCACCACCTTGGTGCCGGCATCGACGAGGTCGTTGATTGCAGCGCGAACGCCGGGATGATCCAATGCCACCACGGCAATGCCGTCGTAATTGCCCGACAGCGCCTCGAGCGAGGCTGCGAGCACGGCTGGATCGAACACATCCGTATTGACCAGCTCGACGCTGAGACGGCGCGCGGCAAGCCAGCCCGACATCTCCCGGAGATAGGCCTCGATCTGCTGCATGAAGGGGTTCGCGCCGGTCGGCATCACAAAGGCGAAGCGGCGGGCGCGGCCACGGGCAAGCTCGGCGGCAGCCACGTGCGGCTGAAAGGCGTTACGCGCGATGATCTCCTGGACGCGCCGGACCGTGTCCGGCCGCACGCCGGGGCGGTGATGCAGGACGCGGTCGACCGTAGCCAAGCTGACACCGGCCTCGCGGGCGATGTCCTTCAGCGTCAGCGCGGCGGAAACGGTCTCCTCAACCATGACTGAAGGCTAGCAGAGGTGTTTTGAGGTACGCAACTCATTTTGAGGGATGCGGCAATGTTTTCGAGCCGCGGTTGCGTTGCACCTCTTAGACGCCGGTCAGATCGAGCGTCAGGAATAGGCTGTTGGGGTCCTCGACATAGCCCTGGAACGGTGCGCAAGGCACGAAGCCGTGGGCGCGGTAGAGCACGTGCGCCGGCTTGAAATAATCCCACGAGCCGGTCTCGAGGCTCAGCCGCGTCATGTCGCGCCTGCGGGCCTCGGCGATGACGTGGCGGAGCATGAGGCCACCGAAGCCGCGGCGGCGCGCCGTCTGGAGCGTGTGCATCGACTTCACCTCGCCGTGGTCGGGCGAGAGCGTCTTCAGCGCGCCGGTCGCGACCAGCGTTTCGCCGTCCCAGCCGGTCCAGAATGCGACATCGCTGGCACGAAGGCCTGCGAGGTCGAGCGCATGCGCGCTGCCCGGCGCAGTCTGCGCCCGCGCCGCCGCGACATGGTGGTCGAGCAGCGCGACGACGCGCGGATCAAAGGTATCGCCGGTGCGGATCTGCATCATCAGGGCCTCACATTGCCTGCAAGCGTCTTCTGCATGAAGACGAGATCGAGCCAGCGGCCGAATTTGCAGCCGACCTCGGGCATGCGGGCGACCTCGACAAAGCCAAGCGATGCATGCAATCCGAGCGAGGCTATATTGGCGGCCTCGATGCCGGCGATCATCGCGTGCTTGTTCAGCGCACTGGCGCGCTCGACCAGCGCAGTGACCAGGCTGCGGCCGATGCCAAGCCGATGATGCCGCTCGTCGACATAGACCGAATTCTCCACGGTGTGGCGATAGCCTGGGAAAGGGCGAAAATCGCCGAAGGAGGCGAAGCCGACGACGTCCCTGCCCTTCATCGCCACCAGCACGGGATAGCCGGCCTCCTGACGCGCGCGGATCCATTCGCGCCGCGAGGCGATGTCGGCGGGGCCGTCGGTCCACACCGCCGTGGTGTTGATGGCGGCGAAATTATAGATGGCGAGGATATCCCCGGCATCCTCGAGCGTGGCGTCCCGGACGATCGGCGACATCACATTTTCCCATAAGAGGTGCCGCGCCGCGTGATGATGACGTAGCGGGCATCCTGCCTGGTTTCATTCTCGAAGGTGATCGCGCGCATGACGTCGAAGTCGAGGCAATCGCCCTCGCGCAGGCGCAGCGTCTTGGCATCGATGTAGACGCAGACCGCGCCCTCCAGCATCAGAAGCTGCTGGGTGAAGGCGCTGCGCCCCCACGGGCTGTAGGCCACGCGCGCGCCGGCCGGCAGATCGACGACGATGATCTCGATGCCGCTTGCCGCATCGGCCGGCGAGGCATGACGGCGGCGGTAACCGCTGTCGGGATCGCGCCATTGCGGCTGGTCGGCGAGGCGCACCAGCCGCTCGGGCGGTTTCTCCGCAAGCGCGACCACATCGCTGAGCGTGACGTCGAGCGCGGCGCAGAGCTTGTTGAGCAGCGCCGCGGTGGCACTGCTCTGCGCCCGCTCCACCCGCCCGATCATGGCCCGGCTGACACCGGAGCGCGCCGCGAGCTCATTCAAGGTCATGCCGGCCTGCGTCCTCAGAATCTTCAATCGGCGACCGATCGCCCTGTCGAGTTTTTGCTGGTCCATGGCCTCTGATCCGCACATCGCCCGGCACATGGACCGCATCCGCCGGGCACTAAGAGCTTAAGGCGGTGGAACGATGCGTGCCGGGAGCGAGAGGCTAATATATTGGAATCTTTGCGTGCCGGGGAGCAACGCTCGGGATGCACAAAGAGCGAACGGACGGATCAGGCGGTGTCGGGTAAGCGGCCCTTAGCAGGAGCCCAGCTTGTCGATGCGCTTTTGATGGCGGCCGCCTTCGAACGCCGTGTTCAGGAAGGCTTCAACGCATTCCCTCGCCACCACATCGCCGGTCGTCCGGCCGCCCAGCGCCAGAACATTCGCATCATTGTGTTGGCGGCACAGCCGCGCACCGGTGACATCGTGAACGAGGGCGCAACGGATATGCGCATGGCGATTGGCGGCCATGGAAATGCCGATACCCGATCCGCAGATCAAAATGCCGCGTCCGGCTTTACCGGCCTTGATGGCCTCGGCCAGCTTGTGAGCGAAATCGGGATAGTCGACGGAGGCGGCGCTATCGGTGCCGAGGTCCAACCATGTCACATCGGGCAGCGCGCCTTTCAGGGCTTCCTTGAGGGCATAGCCCCCGTGATCACAGGCAATCGCGACCAAGCGCGCGCTCTCGTCCTTGTCGGCCATTGATAGTCCCAGGAATTTGGAGCGGGCGAAGGGAATCGAACCCTCGTATGCAGCTTGGGAAGCTGCCGTTCTACCATTGAACTACGCCCGCTCATGCGCGTGTCGTGCACTCTTCCTGATTAGCCGAGACGGTGTCCGGCGCCAAGAGCTTTGGCGCCTCAAGCCGGACTGATCTTAACGTCCTGGCAAGATTTTGGGTGCGCCGGATTGTGGCGGTGTTATGATCGAACGTCTGGGGAGAAACGTGCACTGAGTGGGGCGTGTGCATGGTGGGGAGTGCTTACGCGATTTTCGACACGGCGATAGGCCGTTGCGGCATCATCTGGAGCAGCACTGGCGTCGCTGCCGTACAATTGCCGGAGGCGCGGGAGATCGACACCCGCCGCCGGATTTTTCAGATCCATCCCGAGGCGCGCGAGCAGGCGCCACCGCTCAATTCCGAGCTCGCGATCGAGGGCATTGTGACCTTGCTGCAAGGCAGCGATCCCGATTTTTCCGACGTCAGCCTCGATGCCGGCGGCGTGCCTGCCTTCAACCGGCGCGTCTATGAATATGCCTGCACCATCCCCCGCGGGGAGACGCGCACCTATCATGAGGTCGCCAAGGCGCTGGGCGCCTCCGGCGCCGCGCATTCGGTGGCGCAGGCGATCTCCCGAAATCCCTACATGATCATCGTGCCCTGCCACCGGGTGCTGGAAGCGAGCGGCTATACTGACCGGATCTCGCCTTACGGCGGCGTGATCTCGAAGCGGCGCCTCTTGTCGCTCGAAGGTGCCCATCCGATCGCCACCAAGACGCTGTTCGAGGTGCTGCTGCCCGTTGCTCCGCCGCGCTCGCCCTCCTAAATACCGGGGATGGATGCGACCACACTGCTGACGTCCCAGACGATGACGGTCTCCGAGTTTCGCTGCGACGCGGGACCGGACGACCAGCCGTTTGCCGAGTGCCGCACCGGTCATTCCATCGCCTATGTCCGCTCGGGAAGCTTTGGCTGCCATTGCAGCGCCGGCTTCTTCGAGCTGGTGGCCGGCTCGCTACTGGTCGGAGCGCCCGGCGACGAATACACCTGCACCCATGAGCACGTCTGCGGCGATGTCTGCCTGTCGTTCTTCCTCAGCGAGGACCTCGTCGATGCTCTCGGCGGACGACGTGAGACTTGGCAAATCGGTGCAACGCCGCCGCTGCCCGAGCTGATGGTGCTGGGCGAGCTCGCCCAGACGGCGGCAGATGGCAATAGCGACCTGGGACTCGACGAGGTCGGACAGCTTCTGGCCGGCCGCTTTGTTGATGTGGTCTCGGGCAAGCCGCGCAAGCGGGTAGCGCCGACGGCGCGCGACCGCCGCCGCGCGGTAGAGGCCGCCTTGTGGATCGACGACAACTCGCATGCCGAGATCGATCTCGAGCAGGCCGCGCGCCTGGCGGGGCTGAGCCCGTTCCATTTCCTGCGGCTGTTTTCCAACGTGCTCGGCGTCACCCCGCATCAATATCTGGTGCGCTCGCGGCTGCGGCATGCGGCGCGCCTGCTCACGGAGGACGACATCGCGGTGACCGATGTCGCCTATGATGTCGGCTTCGGCGACCTCTCCAATTTCGTCCGCACCTTCCACCGCGCCGCCGGCATGTCGCCGACCAGGTTCCGGCAGGCTGCGAAAGGGAAGCGCAAGATTCTCCAAGAGCCGCTCGCCCTCAACTGACTAGGGTCGTCTCCGGCGCGCGCCAGTTCGGCGCGCTTTGCAATGGAGACGACCATGTATGACCATATCGGGCTGCGCGTTGCCGACCTCGACGCCGCCACGCGTTTCTACGCCGCCGTGCTGGCGCCGCTCGGTTACGTGCTGTGCTCGAGCGGCGACGGCTATGCCGGGTTCGGGCCGAAGGGCGAGCCGGCGCTCTGGCTGCATCTGAACACGGGCCGCAAGGCCGACGGCGCGCATATCGCGTTTCGCGCAGGGAATCATGACGCGGTGAAGGCGTTTCACAGCGAGGGGCTAAAAAGCGGCGGCCGTGACAATGGCGGCGCCGGGCCGCGCAAGGATTACAGTCCGACTTACTATGCGGCTTTTCTGATTGATCCTGATGGAAACAATGTCGAAGCGGTTTGTACGTAGGGCGCAACCAAAGGCCCCACATACGATGTCATTCCGGGTGGTGCGCAGCACCAGACCCGGAATCTCGAGATTCCGGGCTCGGCTCGTCGAACGCCCGGGAATGACTCCAGAAAAATGGGACTCTCTATGGCCTCCATTCACAACGATGTCTCCCTCCCCGCCCCGGCCCGCAACGTATGGGATGCGGTGCGCGATTTCGGTGCGCTGCCTCGGCGGCTGGTGCCGGGATTCGTCACCGCTTGCGAGCTCGACGGCGATGCGCGCATCGTCACCTTCGCCAACGGCTCGGTTGCACGCGAGGTGCTGGTCGATTGCGACGATGCACGGCAGCGGCTGGTCTACGCGATCAGCAACGAGCGGCTGAAGCACTACAGTGCCTCGGTGCAGGTGATCGCCGACGGCGAGGCGAAATGTCGCCTGGCCTGGATCATCGACATGCTGCCGAACGAGCTTGCCCCTTACGTGCGAGAGCAGACCAAGGCCGCCGTGGTCGCGATGCACAAGGCTTTCCCGGCGGGCTAGCTCTTGTCCGATCCCGCGAGGTCAGCTGTGGCGGCCATCGCCGCCACAGGCATCGCTAATCGGCGGCTGAGAGCACCGCGCGAACCGCCGGCCTCGTCCCGCGCGGACCCCAGCGCGTCAACGCCACGCTGGAGCTCGAGAGCAGCCCGAGCACGACCATCGAGCTTGCGGCAAGCCAGAAGAAATTTTGCGCGCTGGCATCGTGCGTCGACAACCACCAGCCGCAACTCGCGATGTAGATCAGCCGCGCAGTCTGCGCCAGCACCGGACCGATCACCTTGGCCGCTCCCTGCGACGAGAAGTACATCGTCGAGGCGAGCCCGATGAAGGCATAGAACGGCGCTACGGTCGACAGATATTGATGACTGGTCGCGCGCACATTGGCGCTGTCCGTAAAGATGTTGACCCAGAGATCGGGGAACAGCGCGACGAGGCAGGCGGGCGTACCCACGGCAACGAAAGCACTCGCACCTGCAATCCAGGCGATGCGCCGGGCGCGCGAAATACGGCCGGCGCCAACCGCCATGCCGACCATCGGCACCGAGGCGATGCCGAACGAGAACGCGATCGAGGTCAGCAGAAATTCGAGCCGCGCGCCGATGCCGTAACCGGCGAGGATCGCGGTGCCGAACTTCGCCAGCATGTGCGTGAAGATCGAGATGGTCAGCACCGATTGCAGCGGAGAGAAGCAGGCGATTGCGCCGACCTTCAGGATGTCGAAAAACATCGCCCATTGGATGCGCAAGCCACGCAGTTTGGGAACGACACGCGCGCGGCCGGAGAAGAGGTACCAACCCATGATGCAGATGTTCATGGAGTAGGCGGTCAGCGCGCCGGCCGCGACGCCGCGCATGCCAAGCTGCGGTACGGGTCCGAGCCCGAGGCCGAGAGTGCCGCCGAGCACGATCTGCCAGACCGCAGAGTTGAGGATCAACAGCGACGGCAGCTTCATGTTGCCGGTGCCGCGCAGCACGCCGGCCATGGTGTTGAGCGTCCAGGGCAGCACCGCACCGCCAAAGAACACTTGCGTGTAGGCGATCGCATGCGCCAGCACGTCACCACGGCCGCCGAGCATGGTGAGCACCTGGGGCCCGAAGATCAGCATGCCCAGCATGAAGACGAGGCCGAAGGTGATGCCGATCAGGAGTGCATGCGCCGCCAACGTCCCGGCGCGCTCGCGATCGCCGGCGCCCAGCGCGCGTGCGATAGCGGAAGCCACGGCACCGCCCATGGCGCCGCCCGACATCGTCATGGTCAGGATCACCGTCGGAAACACCAGCGCCATCGCAGCCAGTGCTTCGACGCCGAGGCGGCCGATATAGGACGTCTCTGCGATCACCACGCAGGTGCCGGCGGACAGCGCGACCACGTTCGGCCAGGCGAGCGAGAGCAGAGTGCGCAGGATCGGCCCGTCGGTCAGCGCGCTCCGTGCGGGGCGCGGGGATGGCGGCAGCGGACGTTCCTGCTCATCGACCGGGATCTCGGCGATCTCAGTCATTTCCTCTCCAGGGTGTAAGCGCCATTTGCGGGGGCGGCAATGCGTAGGTGTGCCAATGAATTTGCTCGCGCGAAAGGCGCGTCAGCACTTGTTAGCACGGCGGCTGGCGATTCCTCCTGCGCCAGATGCAGGCGTGCCCTGCGGCAGTGCATTTCAGCCCGTGGAATTGCGGTCTTCTCCCTATCCAATCGTCCAGACCAGCGGCGGCCGGCCAGCGGCGGTCGGGCGCAAATGCACCGGGATATGCCGACCGCATCCGGCAGCCAACCCTTCGAACAATCCCTCCAGCACCTTGGTGCAGGCACCATGATATTCGGCCACGTCGTCCATCAACTTCCAGCTCTGCTGCGCGATCTCGAAGCTGCCTTCGGATTGCGTGATCTCGGCGGAGTCGTCCTGCGTGGCGAACAGCGCGTCAAGGAACGAGGCGAACTCCCTCGCACCGCCGCGGCTCATCGACAGCGCCGTCGCGACTTCATCGAAACATTGCATCCCGATCAGCTTGCCGGTGAGGTGCAGGAGATAGCCGCCATCTTCCGGGCCGAACAGCTGCACCATCACCGGTGCAGCGGTGCGGACATATTCCATGGCGTAGTTGCGATAGGCTTTTTCCAGCCGTGGTTTCGGCCAGCTTGCGACCGGCAGCGCCGGCGCGGTCTTCTCGTCGAACAGCGGCGCTTCGAGATGCCGCGCGAACACCAGGCGCTGGTCGAGCTCGAGCGCATGGTCGTATTGATGATAATAGCCTTCGAGCCCGTCCTGGCCGTCGACGCTCTGCTTGGTACAGACGAAGCCCAGTCTGGTGTCGTCCAGCGCGACGCCGTTGTTGGCGTGCCAGCCGCGCAACATCGCGCGGCTCACCTCGCCCGGCACGCCGCAGATCGCAGCGCCCTTCCAGATCCAGCGCGGCGGCGGATAGCGGATCCAAGCCTTGGTGTCGCTCTCATACATGTATTCGACATGCACGCCGCCGATCCAGTTGGAGAGGTAGTGATATTGCGCGGCCGCCACTGCCGGCGGCAGATGATCGATCCCGAGCTTCTTGAGCCCCGGCAGGAAGCGCTCCTGCTGCTGGCGGCGGAACACGCGGAAGACAAACTCCGCTGCATCGGCCGTGCCACGGCGCGTGACCACGGTGAGGATGAGGCCGGTGAAATAGGCGTGATAGAGCTCGGCGACCGCGCGCCAGCGCTTCCATTGCGCTGCATGCGCCGCGTCTGCTGCTGCGGTCATGTTCACTCCCGATCGTTGTTTTGATCGAGTGTGTCACTGCGTCCCGTAGCAGGCAACATGAGGTGCGAGCAGGGCGGCCTGCACGATAGCCCGTCAATTCCGCATCACGAATTTTGCGCAGGCTTGTTTTGTGCTGCCTTGGCGGCGCGCTCGCGCTCGACCCGATCGGTGACGTCGCGCGCCATCGCAACCGATCCGAGCACGTTGCCAGCGGCGTCACGCACCAACGCAAAAGTCATTTCGATGTAGAGCTTGCGTCCGCTCTTGTGCAGCGCCCGGGTCAGTGTCGGCTTGCCCGCAAGCTTCATCGTGCCGCTGGCGAGCGCGGCCTCAAAACCCTTCCAGTGTGCAGCGCGCAGATGTTCGGGAATGATCAGATCGAGATTTTGGCCGAGCGCTTCGTCCGCTGGGAAGCCGAACAGCACAGCGGATGCGCGATTCCACCGTGTGATGGTGCCGGAGCGATCCGAATAGATCAGCGCGTCGGCGACGTCGTTGAGGATGTTTGCGTCGAGTTGGAACTGATCGGTCATGGCGCCACCTCGCATGTCGATGGATGTCCTGAGGTACCTTGCCACACGCTCGGTGTCATCGCCCGACTTGACCGGGCATGACAGCAGAGGGTGCGGTGAGCACTACACCCGGAAATGCTTGCTCAGCTTCAGGCCCTGCGCCTGGTAGTTGGAGCCGATGCGCTGGCCGTACATGGCATCGGGGCGGGCCAGCATCTTCTCGTAGACGAGGCGGCCGACGATCTGGCCGTGCTCGAGGATGAACGGCACTTCGCGCGAGCGCACTTCCAGCACGGCGCGCGCGCCTTGCCCGCCGGCACCGGCATAGCCGAAGCCGGGATCGAAGAATCCGGCATAGTGCACGCGGAACTCGCCGACCAGCGGATCGAACGGAACCATCTCCGCGGCGTAATCGGGCGGCACCTGCACCGCTTCCTTGGAGGCGAGGATATAGAACTCACCGGGATCGAGGATCAGGCTGCCGTCGGGACGCGCCGAGATCGGCTCCCAGAAATCTTCCACTGCATAGCCGGAGCGACGATCGACATCGACGACCCCGGTGTGGCGCTTGGCGCGATAGCCGACGAAGCCGCTGCCCTTCTCGCCGGAGAGATCGACGGAGACGGCGACGCCGCCCGTGAGATCGGCATCGTCGATGTCGACGAGACGCTCAGTGGCATGCAGCCCATCGAGCTCGTCGGCATTGAGGATGGCATCACCGGTGCGGAAGCGCACCTGGCTAAGGCGCGAGCCCTCGCGCACCAGCACCGGAAAGGTCTTCGGGCTGATCTCGGCATAGAGCGGGCCGTGATAGCCGGCGCCGATCATGTCGAAGCGCCGGGTGCCGTCGGCAATCACGCGGGTGAAGACATCGAGGCGGCCGGTCGAGCTTTTGGGGTTCGCGGCCGCGACGATCTCCGGCGGCAACGCGAGGCTCTCCAGCAACGGCACGATGTAGACGCAGTTGGTCTCCAGCACCGCGCCATCGGCGAGGCTGAACTCGTGCAGCTTCAACTGGTCGATGCGCTCGGCGACGGTGGCGCCGGGTCCAGGCAGGAAGCTCGCGCGCACGCGATAGGCGATGTCGCCGAGACGCAGATCGAGGCTTGCCGGCTGGATCTGGCTTTCGACGAAATCATAGGCGGGCAGGATGAGACCCTCTTCCGCCATCGCCGCGATCATGCGGTCAGGCAGGATACCATTGGCGTCGGCGGCGACCGTGAAACTCAACCGGGGATCCTCGTCAGGGGCACACCCATCCGGACATGTGAAAATACCAGCGTTTACGGCTATCCGATGGACGCCTTGACGGAAAGGGCATTGCGGAATATGAGCATCACTTATCCCGTGGTGATTTGAGCCGGCCGGCTTGCAGCCACGTTAAATAAGTCGCTAAACAGGCCGGGGACCTCTGTGATCCCGGCCCGTGGAGATATCCAGGCCGGTTTTTTTGTGACCGTTTTGACGAGACGGTCATATCGGAGGGTCCTATGTCGAAGTCGCCTGCCAACTACCGCCCCGAAACTCGCCTGGTCCATTCCGGCACCCTGCGCTCGCAATATGGCGAGACGTCGGAGTCGCTGTTCCTGACGCAGGGCTATGTCTACAACAGCGCCGAGGAGTGCGAGGCGCGGTTCAAGGGCGAGGACCCCGGCTTCATTTACTCGCGCTATTCGAACCCGACGATCGCGATGTTCGAGCGCCGCATGATCGAGCTCGAAGGCGCCGAGGCCGCGCGATCGGCCGCGACCGGCATGGCCGCAGTGACGACGGCGATCCTGGCGCCGCTCAGGGCCGGCGATCACGTGGTGGCGTCGCGCGCGCTGTTCGGCTCCAATCTCTATGTGTTGCAGGACCTGCTGCCGCGCTACGGCATCGAGACCACGCTGGTCAATGGTGCCAATCTCGATGAATGGCAGCGCGCGGTGAAGCCCAACACCAAGACCTTCTTCCTGGAGAGCCCGACCAACCCGACGCTCGACGTGCTCGACATTCCCGGCATTGCCGAGATCGCGCACCAGGCTGGCGCACGGCTCATCGTCGACAACGTGTTCGCCACGCCGATCTGGCAGAGCCCGCTCGAGCTCGGAGCCGACGTCGTGGTCTACTCCGCGACCAAGCATATCGACGGCCAGGGCCGCTGCCTCGGCGGCATCATCCTGTCGTCGGAGGCCTTCATTGCCGAGCACATCCACAATTTCATGCGCCAGACCGGCCCGTCGATCTCACCGTTCAACGCCTGGGTCCTGCTCAAGGGCCTGGAGACGCTCGGCGTGCGCGTGCGCGCGCAGACCGACACCGCCACGCGCATCGCCGATGTGCTGGCGAGCCACCCGAAGATTGCGCGGCTGGTCTATCCCGGCCGCGAGGATCATCCGCAGGCGGCACTGGTCAGGAAGCAGATGCGCGGCGGCTCGACGCTGGTCGGCTTCGAAGTGAAGGGCGGCAAGGCCGCGGCGTTCCGGGTGCTCAACGAGCTCAAGCTTGCCAAGATCTCCAACAATCTCGGCGACGCCAAGAGCCTCGTCACGCATCCGGCGACGACAACGCATCAACGGCTGAAGCCGGAGGTGCGCGCGGAGCTCGGGATCGGCGAGGGTTTCATTCGCTTCTCGGCAGGGCTCGAGCACGCCGATGATCTGATCGAGGATCTCACCGCGGCGCTGGAGAAGGCGTGAGGTTGTAGGGTGGGTTAGCCGAAGGCGTAACCCACCACTGTTTATCTCCGCGGATGCAGAGGTGGTGGGTTACGCCGAGCAGATGCGCTTCGCACATCTGCAGGGCTAACCCACCCTACGAAGACACGACAGCGGAATTACATCGGCCGATAGGTCCGCACGTCTGCCGGCACGTTCACACCCAGCTTGATCTGCCCCACCGAGCGGATGATGTCATCGCCGAGTAGCTGAGCGAAGCAGGCATAGCCCCAATCGTTCATGTGCAGGCCGTCGGCGATGACGAAGCTCTCGACCGGGAGCGCCTGCTTCTCATGCCAGTCGCGCATCACCTCGAAGCGCGGGAAAATGCCGACGTGACGAAGCTCGGCGACCTTGCCGAGCAGCTTCACCATCTTGCCTGCGCTCTCGGCACGCTTGTTGACGGCAGGTGAATATTGCGGATCGACCAGCACGATGTCGGCCTCGTCGGACGCCTGGATGCGGCTGATGCCCTCTTCCACTATTTTCGCAGTGTCGCCGGGATCGAGGTTACGCAGCACGGCATTGGTACCGACCTGCCAGATCACCATGTCCGGGTGCACGTCGATCACCGCCTTCTGGAGGCGCTTCATCATCTCGGGAGCGTCCTCGCCACCGACGCCGGCATTGACGACGGTGATATCTGCGGTCGGGTATTGCCGGCGCAGCTGTGCAGCGAGTCGGTTCGGATAGTTGAAGTCGGGCGAGCTGGCGCCATAGCCTGCAGTCGACGACGAGCCGAACGCGACGATCACGACGGGCTTGCCGGCAATCAGCTTGTTCGCGACATGCGGCAGCGAGCCCATGGTCTTCGAGACGCCCTTCGGCGACAGGCAAGGCACGCGGCTGAAAATGTCGCCGGCGGATTTCGCGACCTGCTTCACCTTGTCGATGGCGCGCGAGGTGAGACCGCGCTGCTCGCTTGCCGGCTGGCCGGTCACGGCGACCGTCATCTCGGATGGTAATGGCGGAGTGGGATTAGTCGCCTGCGGCGAAGCAGGTGTCGCTTGCGCGTGAGCGGGTGTCTGCACGAAGGACGTCAGCATCAGCAGCGCCGCCGCGGCGGGCGCCGCCAGCCATATCGACAGGCCAAAAGGGCGGAAAGAACTCATTAACGCTAGACCTCAATTTTGCTGCTCGGCCGGCCCCAGGTGAGCTGCGTCGATCACGAACTGTGCCAACGCCCGGCCGATGCAATCGTGGACCTGCTTCGCCAGCTCGGGGCCGCGGGACGGGCTGAACAGGTCGAACTGACCCTGATCATTCCACTGCCGCATCATCGCGAAACGGTCGAACAGCGGGATATCATGCTCCTGCGCCACCACCCGCATGTTATCGAGATAAGGCGGCGCCGAGATCATGGTTTCGGTGCGCGGGCTGTACTGCAAATTCATCAACACGACGTCAGCCCCTGCATTTTGCAACGCAGCGACCCCTTCGGTCACCGCGTTGCGAAACTCGTCGGGATCGATGGATCGGATAGCATCCACGGTCCCGGTCTGCCAGATCACCAAAGTAGGTGTTTTTGCTTCCATCAGCTTAACGAAGCTTCCGGCAGTCTCCTCCGCGGTCTTCTTGCTCTGTATTTCTACGGAGACGTGCACGGCCTCCGACGGCGGCAGCTTCTCCTTGAGGATCGCCTCCATCCTGGCCGGATAGGAGCTGCTCTCCGACGACGGAATGGTCGTCGAGCGGCTTCCGACGACGAGGATTTCGAGCGGTTTGCCTGATTTGACGGTGTCGGCAACCTTGTGGAGCTGGCTTTCGCTTGTGAGCAGGTAGGACGGCAGTTCGCAGGCCGCGGGCAGGGTCGGAGCAGCAGGCGCAGCATCCTCGGCGCGCGCCGACGGCGCGGCGAGGACACCGCACAGCAGGATCAGGCTCAGGAGTACCTTCGCCTTCATCAGCCCCCTCCCGCCAGATCGGCGTTGCCGACGGCGTTTTTGGTTTTCGCACCGCTCTTGTCAGCCACCCGCTTGTACCACGAAATCACCCAGGCCACCGCCCACATGATCAGGATTCCGGCGAGACTGATCAGCGCATGCATGGCAGGTCCACCCGAGACCTCGGCCAGGATGAAATGGCCCGCAAAGGCCAGGAAGACGCCGAGACAGAAGATCTCCAGGGAATGCTGGCCGCACAGGATCAGCGGCCGCAGCCACGGCGATTTCAGGCCCGGCCATTCCCGCGGCAGGAACCGCACCGTGAGCGCGGCCAGCGCCAGGAAATGCGTGAAGCGCAGCACGTCGAGGTCGGTCTTGTCGATCGGATACATCCACTGCTCGAGCCGCTTCGGCATGAAGTGCGACAGCTGCGGCACGTACCAGGTCAGCGTCACGCAGAACGCCGCGACGAGATAGGCGATCGATATCCACATCGTCACCGGGGAAGCCAGAATGCGCGACATGCGTCGCGCACCTCCGAGCGCACACCAGGCCCCGAACACGAACAACAATTGCCAGGCCAGCGGATTGAACGCCCAGAAGCCGTTCGGATAGGCCGAGAAGTAGAGGTCGAATTCCCACGTCGCCGCGTAGAGCAGGGCCGAGAGCGCGAGCGTGACGTCCGGCCTCCACTTCATCGACCACAGGATCAGCGGCAGCGCCAGCATCAACACGATGTAGAGCGGCAGCACGTCCATGTTGACGGGACGGAAGCGCAAGAGCAGCGCCTGCACGATGGTGACATCGGGCTGCTTGAGGAAATCCATGATCCCCATCTCTTCGGTGTAGAGCGGGTTCTCGAAGCTGGTCGCCACATAGGAGATCTCGGCAAGGAAGATCGTGAACAGGAAGACATGGGCGACATAGATCTGCCAGACCCGGCGCAGGATGCGCGCGGTGGCGACCACGAAGCTGTTCTCCAGCATCGCACGGCCGTAGACGAAGGCTGCGGTGTAGCCGGAGATGAAGATGAATATCTCGGTGGCGTCGCTGAAGCCGTAATTGCGGATCGTGAACCAGGTCAGCAAATTGGGCGGCAGATGATCGATGAAGATCAGCCACAACGCGAGACCCCGGAACAGGTCGAGCCTGAGTTCGCGCTCGCCGATGGCGGGCAGCGTGATCGCCGGCGCACGCGGCTTGGCCTCCACAGGCTTGGCATCCGCGGGCTTGGCGCTTGCGGTTCCTGCGATTGATCCCGTCACTTGATCGGCAATGGTCATCGGGGCCCAAAAACCCTTCCGCAAATCGCGACGTTTCAAGGAGTGTACCGGTCCAGTCGCCGCCTCGCAAAGCGGCCGGATCACATACGAGTGTATTTGGGGGGTGTACTTCCCCGCCAATTCTGGCGGGACGATGTCGCGAAGGGCTCGGCGGCATTTGGTTCCGGGCGAGGATTTCGTTATGATGGCAACCATGTACCGCGCCGTGACCCGCCAGATCGAAGTGACCGTCGAGCCGAACTTTGTTCCGGAGCAGTCGTCGGCCGACCGCTCGCGCTATTTCTGGTCCTACACCATCGTCATCACCAATTCCGGCGACGAGACCGTGCAGCTCAAGACGCGGCACTGGATCATCACCGACGCCTCCGGCCGGCAGCAGGAGGTCAAGGGCGAAGGCGTCGTCGGCGAGCAGCCGACCCTCGCCCCGGGCGAGCGCTTCGAATACACCTCGGGCGTGCCGCTCTCGACCGCCTCCGGCTTCATGACCGGCCGCTACCAGATGGTCAGCGAGACCGGCGAGCGTTTCGAGATCGAGGTGCCGACGTTCTCGCTCGACAGCCCTGACAACAAGCGGGTGTTGAATTAGGGGCAGTGGCGCAGTGCCGTAGGGTGGATTAGCCGAAGGCGTAATCCACCATGTTTCAGCGGAGACAAAAGAGGTGGATTACGCTTCGCTAATCCACCCTACGATGCCGACGCCTACGCGTCTTCGACGCCGGCCTCGTGCGGTGTGAACTGGTACACCGACGAGCAGAACTCGCAGGTCACGACGACCTTGTCGTCCTTGACCATGGCGATGCGATCATCCGGCGAGAAGCTCTTCAGCATGGAGGCAACCGCGTCGCGCGAGCAGGAGCATTGCGCCTTCAGGACAAGCGGGTTGAACACGCGCACGCCGCGTTCGTGGAAGAGGCGGTAGAGCAGCCGCTCGCCGGAGAGATCGGGATCGATCAGCTCGACGTCCTCGACCGTCTCCATCAGCGAGCGCGCCTCGACCCAGGCATCGTCTTCAGCAACGCTGTGCATCTCGGCGCCATCAGGCGCATCGCCGGGATGCAGGTCAGCCTGTCGCGCGCGCTCCGGCGCCTTCGGCAAGAACTGCATCAGCATGCCGCCGGCGCGCCAGCGATGCTTGCCGCCATCGCTACTGCGCCACTCCTCGCCGACTGCGAGACGCACACGTGTCGGGATCTGCTCGGAGCGCAGGAAATATTCGTGGGCGGCATCTTCCAGGCTGCCGCCGTCGAGCGCCACCAGGCCCTGATAGCGGCTCATGTCGGGCCCCTGGTCGATGGTCATGGCGAGATGGCCTCGACCGAGCAGCGCGCCGGAATCTTTGGCATCGCCGAGGCGCGCGGCATCGAAGCGCGCATAGGCGCGCAGGCGATCCGGCGCATTATAATCCACCACCAGGAACGACACCGGACCGTCGGTCTGGGCCTGAAGGATGAAGCGGCCCTCGAATTTCAGCGCCGAGCCGAGCAGCGTCGTCAGCACGATGGCCTCGCCGAGCAGCTTGCCGACCGGTGCAGGATAATCGTGCTTGGTCAGGATGTCGTCGAGCGCGGGACCAAGCCGCACCAGGCGACCGCGCACATCGAGCGCGTCGACCTCGTAAGGCACCACAGCGTCATCGATCGGAACCGCTGAAGGCGCGCGAACCGGGCCTTCATGCCCGGTCTTCATGTCAGGGGATTGGGAAACCATGGCGCTTTATCTGGGGTCGGAGGGGGCGAAATGGAAGGGGTGCGGGGCGTTCCGAATGCAACTCGAATTGTACGAAGCAACCTCAAGCTCGGTGTCGTCCCGGGGCGCTGCGAAGCGCGAGCCCGGGACCCATAGCCACAGGATTGCGTCATGGCGCGAGATGACAACTCCGAGTCCTCGCCAAACCACCTCCTGTGGTTATGGATCCCGGATCTGCGCGCGCTTGAGGCGCGCCGGGATGACGGCGGAGGGGAGCGGCGCGGGCACTCGCTCCACTGTCGCTCTACTTCACCGCGTCAAAGCACCAGGCCAGAATGCCTTTCTGCGCGTGCAGGCGGTTTTCGGCCTCGTCGAACACGACCGATTGCGGGCCGTCGATCACCTCGTCGGTGACCTCCTCGCCGCGATGGGCGGGCAGGCAGTGCATGAACAGCGCATCGGGCTTCGCCAGCGACATCAGCTTGGAATTGACCTGATAGGGCTTGAGCACGTTGTGGCGGTGCTCGCCTTCCTTGTCGCCCATCGACACCCAGGTGTCGGTGACGACGCAATCGGCGCCCTTCACGGCGGCTTCCGGATCGGTGCCGATCACGATCGATGCCCCGGTGGCCTTGATGAAGTCGCGCATCACCTTCTTCGGAGCAAGCTCCGGCGGTGTTGCGACGTTGAGCTTGAACTTGAATCGCTCGGCGGCATGCGCCCAGGACGCCAGCACGTTGTTGTCGTCGCCGGTCCAGGCCACGGTCCTGCCTTCGATCGGGCCGCGATGCTCCTCAAAGGTCAGGAGATCGGCCATCACCTGGCAGGGATGTGAGCGCCGCGTCAGGCCGTTGATGACGGGCACGGTCGCATTCGCCGCGAGCTCCAGCAGCGCCTCGTGGTTGAGGATCCGGATCATGATGGCATCGACATAGCGCGACAGCACACGTGCGGTGTCGGCGATGGTCTCGCCGCGGCCGAGCTGCATCTCGGCGCCGGTGAGCATGATGGGCTCGCCGCCGAGCTGGCGCATGGCGACGTCGAACGAGACGCGGGTGCGGGTCGACGGACGCTCGAAGATCATCGCCAGCGTCTTGCCTTCGAGCGGCCTGACCGGCTGATGCGCCTTCTGCTTCGCCTTCATGGCGGAGGAGGCCGCGAGCATGCTCTTGAGCTCCGACAGCGGCAGCTCGTTGATATCAAGGAAATGCTTGGGTTTCTTGCTCATCAGCTTGCCGCCCGCTTGTTGCTTGATAGCGCAGCACAGGCGCGTTCGAGCCTGATGACGCTGTCCTCGATCTCGGCTTCGGTGACGATCAAGGGCGGCAGGAAGCGCACGACATTGTCGCCGGCGCCGACGGTGAGCAGCTTTTCCTTGCGAAGCGCAGCGACCAGGTCGCCGGAGGGCACCACGGCCTTGATTCCGATCAGGAGGCCCTCGCCGCGCACTTCGCTGACGACATCTGGGTGACGGTCGATTACGGAGGCGAGCTTCTGCTTGAGCAGCAGCGACATCTTCTGCACATGATCGAAGAAGCCGGGCTTGACCATGACGTCGAGCACGGCATTCGCGGCCGCGATCGCCAGCGGATTGCCGCCAAAAGTCGAGCCATGCGAGCCGGGACCCATGCCGGCCGCGGCATCGGCGGTCGCCAGTATCGCGCCGATCGGGAAGCCACCGCCGAGCGCCTTGGCCAGCGACATCACATCGGGCGTGACGCCGGTGCGCCGGTAAGCGAAAAGATCGCCGGTGCGGCCCATGCCGGTCTGCACCTCATCGAACGCAAGCAGCAGACCCTTCTCATCACAGAGCTGGCGCAGCGCCTTGAGAAAGCCTGATGGAGCCGAGCGCACGCCACCCTCGCCCTGGATCGGCTCGATCAGGATACCGGCGGTGTGCGGACCGATCGCCTTCTTGACGGCCTCGAGGTCGCCATGCGGCACCTGGTCGAAGCCATCCATCGGCGGACCGAAGCCTTCGAGATATTTGGCAGCGCCGGTCGCGGCGAGCGTTGCGAGCGTGCGGCCGTGGAAGGCGCCCTCGAACGTAATGATGCGGTACCGCTCCGGGTGCCCCTTGGAGAAATGATGATGGCGCACCAGCTTGATCACGCCCTCCAGCGCCTCGGCGCCGGAATTGCAGAAGAACACGAGATCCGCAAAGCTCTCGCTGCACAGGCGCGCGGCGAGCTTCTCGCCGTCAGGGCTCTGGAACAGGTTCGACATGTGCCAGAGCTTGGTCGCCTGCTCCTGCAACGCCTTGACCAGCGCAGGATGGGCATGGCCGAGCGCATTCACCGCGACGCCCGAGGTGAAATCGAGATAGCGATCGCCGTTGGTCGCGATCAACCAGACGCCTTCACCGCGCTCGAAACCGATGTCGGCTCTGGCGAAAACGGGAAGCAAATGCGGCGCTGCGCTGTTGGTCATGACGATCACTTGATTGTTGCGGACGGTGAAGGGTGCATTGCGCAACGCACCATTGACCGGCCCGGAAAACGAAACGTGCCGCCTTTTAAGGGCGGCACGCGCGACTATCTTAGGCTTGGTGAAACCGGTGTCAATGCCGCCCGGAAAGCCTCGCGAAACGCTGATTCCGTAGTCTTGCGGTGGCGTTTTTGCGGGAATTTCGCCACGGAACATGTGGAAGCGAGTCGGCGGACTCTTGCGCGTGAGTCGCGCCATATTGTAGCGTTTGGCTTGTCAGATACGACATCTCGTGCAGCAGTTCTGATCCCAGAAGTCCTCATGTACCGGCGTAAACGTTCGGGCGTCTCATTGCGCCCGGCGAGCCTTAAGGGATTCTGGCGGCACGGGTTTTTCGAGACTTAGGCATTCGTCGTGCCGCCCCAGGATGGCGGCGCGCGGCGAAGGAAAGGGTGCAATGACGGTTTTGACCTGGTCCGACGATCGCGTCGAGCAGCTGAAAAAGCTCTGGGAGGCCGGACTTTCGGCCAGCCAGATCGCCGCTGAGCTTGGGAATGTCACCCGCAACGCCGTGATCGGCAAGGTGCACAGGCTCGGCCTGTCCGGCCGCGCCAAGAGCCCATCTTCGGCGGCTCCGCGGCCGCGCAAGGCACGTCCCGCGCAGCACATGATGCGGGTGAGCCGACCGATGGCGCGCGGCAACACCGCACTGGCGCAGGCCTTCGAGGTCGAAGTCGAGGCTGAGCCTGTCACCTATGACAACGTGGTGCCGATGAGCCAGCGGCTGTCGCTGCTCGAGCTGAACGAGGCCACCTGCCACTGGCCGGTCGGCGATCCCTCGAGCCCGGATTTCTTCTTCTGCGGCGGCAAGGCGCTGTCCGGCCTGCCCTACTGCGCCCAGCACTCGCGGGTGGCGTATCAGCCGGCGGCCGATCGCCGGCGCGCCCCGGCGAAGCCGGGCGCGCGGTGAGCTAGCCATCTCGTTTTTGCAAAAACGGTAGCCGTCACACGATGACGGCTCCAATTACTCGGTGTCGTCCCCCGCCTAGTGCGCAATTGCGCACGGGGGGCGGGGATCCATAACCAGAGAGCGCGGTTGTTGCGCGAGATGGTCACTCCGAGTCTTCGCCAATCCGCCTCCTGTGGTTATGGATCCAGGGCTCGCGCTACGCGCGCCCCGGGATGGCGGCTGAGATTGCCGTAGCTCGCCAAACCAACACCCGCAAAAATCCTACGTCTGCTCCGCCTTCGCAAAGCGATCGTCGAGCGCATAGCCGGCGCCGCGGACGGTGCGGATCGGATCCTGCTCGCGGCCGAGATTGAGCAGCTTGCGCAGGCGGCCGATATGCACGTCGACGGTGCGCTCGTCGATATAGATGTCGCGGCCCCACACGCTGTCGAGCAGCTGCTCGCGCGAGAACACGCGGCCGGGATGCTCCAGGAAGAACTCCAAGAGGCGGTATTCGGTCGGGCCGAGATCGATCGGCCGGCCCGAGCGCGCCACGCGGCGCTTTTCGCGGTCGAGCTCGATGTCGCCGAAAGCCAGCACCGTTGCGAGCCGCTCCGGGCTTGCGCGCCGGAGCAGGCCCTTCACACGTGCCAAGAGCTCAGGCACCGAGAACGGCTTGACGATATAATCGTCGGCGCCGGTGGCAAGCCCTCGCACCCGCTCGCTCTCCTCGCCGCGCGCGGTGAGCATGATGATCGGCAGCTGCTTGGTGTCGGACCGCGTCCGCAGCCGGCGGCACAGTTCGATGCCTGAGAGACCCGGCAGCATCCAGTCGAGCACGATCAGATCCGGGATGTGCTCCTTGAGACGGGTGTCGGCGTCGTCGCCGCGCATCACCGTCTCGACGTCATAGCCGTCGCCTTCGAGGTTGTAGCGGAGAAGCTCGGTCAGAGCTTCCTCGTCCTCAACCACCATAATGCGTGCGCCCATCGGGTCGTCGCTCCTTGCGTAATCAGGTGTTCGGGACCGTCGTGGCGAACGTCGTCATGTCGCCCTTCGGCCGCTTGTCGGTGATGGCCTGGCCTTCGATCATGTAGAACACGGTCTCGGCGATGTTGGTGGCGTGGTCGCCGATCCGCTCGATGTTCTTGGCGCAGAACATCAGATGGATGCAGAAGGAGATGTTGCGCGGATCCTCCATCATGTAGGTGAGGAGCTCGCGGAACAGCGAGGTGCAGATGGCATCGACTTCCTCGTCGCCCTTCCACACCGCCATCGCCGCCGGCAGGTCGTGCGCAGCATAGGCGTCCAGCACCGACTTGACCTGCTGCTGCACGAGGTCGGTCATGTGCTCGAGGCCGCGGAACAGCTTGAGCGGATGGAAGTCGGTCTCCAGCGCCGCGACGCGCTTGCCCATGTTCTTGGCGAGGTCGCCGATGCGTTCGAGATCGGTCGCAACGCGCATGGCGCCGACGATCTCGCGCAGATCGATCGCCATCGGCTGGCGGCGCGCGATGGTGAGCACGGCGCGTTCTTCGATCTTCTTCTGCAGCGCGTCGAGCTCGGCATCGATGGTGACGACGCGCTGACCGAGCGCTACGTCGCGGCGGATCAGCGCGTCGACGGAATCGACGATCATGCGCTCGGCGATGCCGCCCATCTCGGCGACCAGGCGGGTGAGCTCCTGGAGGTCGGTGTCGAAGGCTTTTGCGGTATGTTCAGAACCCATGTCCCGTCTCCTCAGCCGAACCGGCCGGTGATGTAATCCTGCGTACGCCGGTCGGATGGCGACGTGAAGATCTTGCTGGTGTCGTCGAACTCGATCAGCTCGCCGAGATACATGAAGGCGGTCTTGTCGGAGACGCGGGCCGCCTGCTGCATGTTGTGGGTGACGATCGCGATCGTGTAGTTCTCGGAGAGTTCCTGGATCAGCTCCTCGACCTTGGCGGTCGAGATGGGATCGAGTGCCGAGCATGGCTCGTCGAACAGAATGACCTCGGGCCGCACGGCAACGGTGCGGGCGATGCAGAGGCGCTGCTGCTGGCCGCCCGAGAGCGACAGGCCGGAGGCGTTGAGCTTGTCCTTGACCTCGTTCCACAGCGCGCCGCCGCGCAGAGCCTTCTCGACGCGGTCATCCATCTCGGACTTCGAGATCTTCTCATAAAGACGGATGCCGAAGGCGATGTTCTCGTAGATCGTCATCGGGAACGGCGTCGGCTTCTGGAACACCATGCCGACGCGGGCGCGCAGCAGGTTGAGGTCCAGCTTGGGATCAAGAATGTTGGTCTGGTCGAGCATCAGCTGGCCGGTGGCGCGCTGGCCCGGATAGAGGTCGTACATCCGGTTGAAGATGCGCAGCAGGGTCGACTTGCCGCAGCCGGACGGACCGATGAAGGCCGTAACCCGATTGGTGCCGAGCGTCAGGTTGATGTTCTTCAGCGCGTGGTGCTCGCCGTAATAGAAGTTGAGGTTGCGCACGGTCACCTTCGCCGGCGCTTCCGGCAGCGGCTGCTGCGAGGCCAGGTGAGCGTTCGAACTCACGGATACGGACAGGTCGGTCATTTTGCGGTCCTCTCGGCGCCGAGGATGCGGGCGCCAATGTTCAGGGCGAGCACGGTGAGCGTGATCAACAGCGCACCGCTCCAGGCGAGTTGCTTCCAATATTCATAGGGGCTCTGCACGAAGTTGTTGATGGTAACCGGAAGGTTCGCCATCGTCTTGCTGAGATCCAGACTGAAGAACTGGTTGGACAGCGCGGTGAAAAGCAGGGGTGCGGTTTCGCCGGCCACGCGCGCAGTGGCGAGCAAAACGCCCGTGATCAAGCCGGAGCGCGCGGCACGATAAGCGATCCTCTTGATGACCAGCGAGCGCGGCAGTCCGAGGGCACTCGCGGCTTCGCGCAGCGGATTGGGCACCAGAAGCAGCATGTCCTCGGTGGTGCGCAGCACCACCGGGATCACGATCACGGCCAGCGCCAGGCAGCCGGCGATGCCCGAGAATCCGCGCATCGGAACCACTACCGCGCCGTAGATGAACAGGCCGATGATGATCGACGGTGCGCTGAGCAGGATGTCGTTGATGAAGCGGATCACCGATGTCAGGCGATCATGCCGGCCATATTCGGCGAGGTAGGTGCCGGCGAACAGACCGAGCGGCGCGCCGATGCCGACCCCGATCAAGGTCATGATGACCGAGCCGACAATGGCGTTGAGCAGGCCGCCTTCGGTCGAGCCGGGAGGCGGCGTGCTTTGCGTGAAGACCTGGAGGCTGAGCCCGGTGAGGCCGTTGTAGAGCAACGTCGCCAGGATCAGCAGAAGCCAGGTGACACCGAACAGGGCGGCAGCGAAGCACAACCCACGAATGACAAGGTCTTTGCGGCGGCGGCGTGCGTAGATCGGATTCATGGCGCTACTTCCCCGCCTTCTTTTCCAGCCTCAGCAGCATGAGCCTCGCCGCGGCCAGTACAAAGAACGTCAACACGAACAGCAGCAAGCCGAGCAGGATCAGAGCAGACTGGTGCAGGCCGTCGCTTTCGGCGAACTCGCTCGCGATCGCCGCCGAAATGGTCGTGCCGGGCGCGAAGATCGAGGACGAGATTCGAAACGAATTGCCGATGATGAAGGTCACCGCCATGGTCTCGCCGAGCGCGCGCCCGAGCGCCAGCATGATGCCGCCGATCACGCCGACCCTTGTGTATGGGATGACCACGCTGCGGACCACCTCCCAGGTGGTGCAGCCGACGCCGTAGGCGGCCTCCTTCAACACGGGTGGCACGGTCTTGAACACGTCGACGGAGATCGCGGTGATGAACGGCAGCACCATGATCGCCAGAATGAGCGCCGCGTTGAACAGGCTGAGATAGGACGGCGGCCCGGCGAAGATCGCGCCGAGAACCGGCACCGATCCGAACGTGTCGATCATGAAGGGTTGGAACGTGTAGGCCAGGAACGGTCCCAGCACGAAGAAGCCCCACATGCCATAGATGATGGAGGGAATGCCGGCGAGCAGCTCGATCGCAATGCCGATCGGCCGGCGCAGCCATTGCGGACAGAGTTCGGTGAGGAATATAGCGATGCCGAGACCGACCGGAATCGCGATCACCATCGCGATGATGGACGTGACGAGCGTGCCATACATCGGCGACAGCGCACCCAGAACGGGCGGGTCAGCCGAGGGCGCCCAGCGTTGAGTCCACAAGAACTCGAACCCGAAGGCTTTCGCGGCCGGCCAGGCACCGATGATCAACGAAACGATGATACCGCCGAGGATCAGCAATACTGAAATCGCGCTGAGGCGGGTGATCCAATAAAAAGTGACATCACCCAATTTGAAGGCGCTGAGCGCCTTGGCGCGATCATAGGGCCCGGCAGCGTCCATCGCCGGTGCGTCGCTCTGTACGGCCATGTCTGCCACGCCAGCCCCCTTCCTACACTACGTCATCTGCATGCCGCCCGCGAAGGCGGTCTTGTCGACGATTTGACCCTCGTCGTTGCCGGGCTGGTCCGGAGGACCGGAACCCGGGATCAGCAGATGCCGGGCTCGCTCCTTGCACTCGCGCCCCGCAATGACGAGGCGCAAGCATGGCGTCGCTGCGATCAGCTCTTGATGTCCGCAGCCCAGCTCTTCTCGACCTGCTTGACGACCGAGTCGGGCATCGGGATGTAGTCGAGCTCCTCGGCCATCTTGGCGCCCTTCTCGAACGAGAACTTGAAGAACTTGAGGGCGTCCTGGACGGCCGCCTTGTCGGTTGCGTCCTTGTGGATCAGGATGAAGGTCGAGGCCACGATCGGCCAGGACTTGTCGCCCGGCTGGTCGGTCAGAATCAGGTAGTAGCCCGGTGCGTGCGCCCAATCGGCGTTTGCAGCGGCCGCCTGGAAGGCTTCATTGGTCGGCTGCACCGGCTTGCCTGCCTTGTTCACGAGGCCCGTGTAGGTCAGCTTGTTCTGCTTCGCGTAGGCGTACTCGACGTATCCGATCGAGTTCTTGGTCTGGCCGACATTGGCGGACACGCCTTCGTTGCCCTTGGCGCCGACGCCAGCGGGCCATTCGACGACGGTGCCGGAGCCGATCTTCGATTTCCAGTCCGCGCTGACCTTGGCGAGGTAATCGGTGAAGTTGAAGGTCGTACCCGACGCGTCCGAGCGGTGCACGATCGAGATGGCTGCCGAGGGCAGCGTCACCTTCGGATTGAGCTTCTTGATCGCGGGATCGTCCCACTTGGTGATCTTGGCCTGGAAGATGTCCGCGAGGGTCTGGCCGTCCAGAACGATATCGCCCGCCTTGACGCCCTCGACGTTCACCACCGGAACGATGCCACCCATGATCTGCGGCCACTGGGTAAGTCCATCCTTGTCGAGCTGCTCAGCCTTGAGCGGCGCGTCGGTCGCACCGAAGGTCACGGTCTTCGCCTGCACCTGCTTGATGCCGGCACCGGAGCCGATCGACTGGTAGTTCACGACACCGTTCGTCTCCTTCTTGTAGGCATCAGCCCATTTCGAGAGAACCGGGAAGATGAAGCTCGAACCGGCCCCGGTGATATCGGCGGCATGAGCCGACGTCGATGCGGCGACCAAGCCGGCAGCGACGATAGTCTTGATGAAATTCATGCTGGTCTCCATACAGGGAGCGAAGCGCCATCCGCGCCCGATCGCGCTCCCGCGCCGCCCCTTTAGGAGCGGTCGGCTGAGCTTTTACGAAGGTTTCGTGACAGTCGGATGACAGCGCTAAGCAGCTGAAACCGTTTGGTATTTTTGCCTAAACTAAAGTCTTAGCCGGGGGAAAACAGGCAGTGAAGGTGGCGCCCTGTTTGGGCACGCTTTCGATCAAAAGACGGCCGCGGTGGCGGTTAAGAATATGTTTCACCAGCGATAATCCGAGCCCGGTTCCGCCCTGCGAGCGGCTGTCGCCGACATCCACCCGGTAAAAGCGCTCGGTCAGGCGCGGCAGGTGCTCGGGCGCGATGCCGGGGCCGAAATCGCGCACCATGACCCGGATTTCCTGAGCTCCGTCGGTCGCCGGCATCGTCGTCAGCGACACGATGACGCGTCCACCGGAGGCGCCGTATTTGAGCGCGTTCTCGATCAGGTTCTCGAACAGCCGCAGCAGCTCCTCGCGATCGCCGGCGATCATCACGGGGTCATCAGGCAGATGGGTCTCGACCTCGACCTGGCGCTCGCGCGCCAGCGGCTCGAGCCCATCGGCGACCTGACGAATGATCGGCAGCAGGTCGACCAAGGTATCCGGCCGCACATGGGCCGACAGTTCCACCCGCGACAGCGACAGGAGATCGTCGATCAGGCGCGCCATGCGCGTGGCCTGATTGTGCATGATGCCGAGGAAGCGCTCGCGCGCCCTGGGATCGTCCTTGGCCTGGCCTTGCAGCGTGTCGATGAAGCCGGAGAGCGCGGCCAGTGGTGTGCGCAGCTCGTGACTGGCATTGGCGACGAAGTCGGCGCGCATCTCCTCGACCCGGCGCAGCGGCGTCTGGTCGTGGAAGGTCATCAGCATGCATTTATCGGCGCCGCCGAAATTGGTCGGCACCGGCACCGGGGTGATGATCAACTCCATCCAGCGATCCACCGGCACATGGTCGAGATAGGTCGCGCGCCGCGGCTCGGTCGTCGCGATGGACTCGCGCAGCGCCGTTATGATCTCCGGCGAGCGAAGCGCGAATTGGGCGAGCTCGTTCTTGCGCAGCGCCGGCGCAAGCTGGGCTGCGGCGGCGTTGAGGTGGATGACGCGGCCGGCGCGGTCGAGCAGCACGGCCGGATCCGGCATGCCGGCGACGACCGCGGCCACCGCCGCGGTCTCAACCGGATTGACGCGTCTGACGTCGTCGCGCGAGGCAGCGGTATCATGCAGCCGCCAGGGGATCAGCGCGGCAGCCGCGATACAGAGGAATATGATCGCGGCGTGCAGCGCCGACAATTCGCCGAGTGAGACCACGATCGACAACGCCAGCGCGGCAGCGATCAGGATGATCGTCGAGTGCCGCAGCCGGTCGGACCAGGGCTGGGTGGAGGGAGAAGATGGGGCGTCGATCGCCATCGGGGCGGACTTCTCCTGGGGACTCTAGATTCAAAGACCTGTGCGGGTCAGGCGCCGCCGTCGCTGCGCTTTCTGACATAAGCGGCTTCAGGCGGTGGGCCTGGATCGAGCTTGAGCGCCGCCTGCTGCAGGCGCTTGGATCGAGCGCCGATGATAACCTCGCGAAACGTCAGCAAGATTACAGAGATGACAAAAGGCGACAGGTAGTAAAGAACCCGAAACAGCAGCATGCCGCCGAGCAGTTCCTCGCGGTCCATCTGCCAGAGACCGACCAGCATGGCAGCATCGAACACGCCGAGCCCGCCGGGCGAATGGCTGGCGAAGCCGAGCAGTGTCGCCGAGACGAAGATGACAGCGACGACGACGAAGCCGAGATTGGGCTCGTCGGGGACCAGCACATACATCGCGAGCGCGCAGAAGCCGAGATCGATGATGCCGATCGCAATCTGGAGCAGCGTCAGTGGGCCGCCCGGCAGCACCACCGTCCAGGGCCCGCGGCCAACCACCCGCGGCTGGGTCCAGACCCAGACTACATAGCCGACCAGCCCGACGAGGATCATCATCGCGATCATCCGGTTCAACCATGGCGGTAGCAGGTCGATCGAAGCGGCGGCTTCCGGATGATAGGAGATGCCGAGGCCCAGCACGGCCGCATTGCCGAGCCAGAAGGTGAGGCCGGCGAGGAAGCAGATCTTTGCGACGTCGATCGCGTTCAGACCGTAGGCCGAATAGATACGGTAGCGCACCGCGCCGCCGGTGAAGACGGATGCGCCGACATTGTGGCCGATCGAATAGCTGGTGAAGGCGGCGAGCGCATTGACGCGATAGGGCAAGTGGGAATGGCCGATCGCACGCACCGCGAACAGATCGTAGAAGGTCAGGGTGAAATAGCCCGCAGCGACGAACAGCCCCGCCATCGCAATCTGGCTCGGCTCGGTGCTCTTGATCGCTTCAACCACCTCGTTGAGATCGATACCGCGCAGCATGTGATAGAGCACATAGCAAGCGATGCCGATGACCGCGACGCTGATCACAACTCCAAGCTTATGCAGGATTTGCTTCTGGCGCAGAAACGTCATCGCCCTGCGTATGGCTTCCAGCATCTAGACCTCGAACAACGCTTCAGCGGCCAGGGTGGCCAGCGAATGGGCGGATGACGCACAGGTACGCGACGATTCCATCGCCGCCGGCTCCGGCATCGCGCATGCCCCCCGTCCTCCACTAGCGCGTTTTGCGGCGGAGTGGAATTCGCCAATGTGAACAAAATCACGTGCCTTCAATGTTTTAGGCAGGCTGCGGGCTCCTGATGCACGGTTTGGCGCTTTCGGCGGCAAGACCTGACGCGAATCTCCATGGCAATCCTGCGCAGTCGCCGTGAAGTTTTGATGATTTCGGCCCGACAATGTTCCGTCACGCCTTAAGTCGAAATCAATCTATGAACCGGGCCGGCCTGTTGAAAGAGGGGCGACGGCGCTGCGGAGCAATCAGTCGCACGACAACGTGCGCGGCCTTGGCTCCAGATCGTCTGGGTGCAGCGCGGCATGACGTAGCAAGGCAAGACGCGCGGCCGTCCACCGGGCTCGGCCGCGCGAAGCATGTGCTCGGAGGTAGCGGCCTCCTCAGGCTGCAAGCTGCGGGCGCATCGCTTCGATGCCAGCGATCCAACCCGCGACGGAGCGACCGATCGCTTCGGGGTGATCCTCCTGAAGGAAATGCAGGCCGGGGCCGAGATGCACGTGAGCGCAATGCTTCAGCGAGGCAGCGAACGCCTCGGCGTAGGCGGGCGAGACGATGGCGCCGGGCGCACCTGAGAACAGCAGCTTGGGATAGGACGATGCAGCGAGGGCCGCATGCGCCGACTGAAGTGTCGCATAGACATCGGCGGGCTCGCCCGCGATCGGCAGCTCGCGCGGAAGTGCGAGAACGGGGCGGCGGCTCTCCGGGGTCGGGAACGGCGCGCGGTACGGCGCCATCTCCTCGTCGCTGAGCTTTCGCACGATGCCGCCGGGCAGCACGCGCTCGATGAAGGCATTGGCCTCGAGGATCATGGCTTCGCCTTCCCCCGGCGTCCTGAACTTGCGGAAGGTCTCGCGCGCAGCATCGGCCCGGTGAAAGTCCTGCCAGGTCGGCATCGGGCGGATGAACTCCATGAAAGCGAGACCGCGCACGAGGTCCGGCCGGCGCGCGGCGAGATGAAGAGCGAGCGCCGTGCCCCAATCCTGCGCAACGAGATAGGCGGACGTGATACCGCGCTGTTCGATGAAGGCATCGAGATAGCGGGCGAGATCGAAGAAGCGATAGGCGATGTCAGGCTTGTCGGATAGACCGAAGCCGATGTTGTCGGGCGCGATGCAATGCGCGACCGGCGCCACCAGGGGCAAAATGTTGCGCCAGATGTGCGACGATGTCGGATTGCCGTGCAGGAAGAGCGCGACGGGCGCGTCCTCCGCGCCGGTCTCGCGATAGGCCATGCTGCTTCCGAGGACGGACGCTTTGCGAATCTCAATCTCGATCTGCTTGGTCATGTCAGCTCCTTGAACACGGTTTGGAATGCGATGGTCTTGAAACGCTCGAGCGCCCCGGGATTGCGATCGACCTTCATGCGCAGGATTGCGCCCTGCCAGGACGCGAGCAGGAAGTCGGCAAGCTCCTCAGGCGCGAAATCGGAGGCGATCTCGCCGGAGGTCTGGGCGTCCCCAATGCAGGCGGCGAACGGCACCCGCCATTCGGCAAAGATCTGCGCCAGACGCGCGCGCAGCAGCTCGCTGCTGCCGGTCGCTTCCAGGCTGAGATCGCCGATCAGGCAACCACGACCGTAGCCGTCGGCCTCGAGCCGGCCGGTGATGATGTCGAGATAGCGCTTCAGCCGCGCGCGCGGTGTCAGCGAGGTGTCCTCGAGTGCCTCCGCGACCAGCCCTCTGGTGACATCGAAATAGCGGTCGAGCACCTCGGAGGCGAACGCCTCCTTGGAGCGGAAATGGTTGGTGAAGGACCCTTGCGGCGCGCCCGCCGCAGCGGTGACGTCGCGCACGCTAGTGCCGTGATAGCCGGTCCGGAACATGACCTTCAGGCCGGCGTCGAGGATGGCGTCTTTGAGCGATGGCTTTGGCATGGGAGGCATAATACGTACGTACGTATTGATGTCAAGCGCGAATTGATTGATCAGCAATCTGTTCGCCGATCAGTTAGTTAGCAAGTCTCTGGGCGATAACCTGCCTGACAGCTGCCCCGGGGTCAGGCCGCAGGCTGGCTGCGCGAGACCACCCAATAACGCAGCCAAGCGCCGATGGTGCAGCCGACGAGATAACAGGCGAACAAGACCAGCCCGAGATCGAGCCAGTAGCCGAAGCGGCCCGGAACGACATGCGCGACGGAGGCTGCAACCAGGCCCGCCACCAGCGCCGCGAGCCAGCGCGCCGTGACTTTCGAGGTGCCGTTGCCGCGCTGGACCACCGAGATCCAGCCCATGCAGAAGCCCAGCAGAACCGAGCCGATCAGCCAGCCCATATGGAACGAGACGAGATAGGGCATCGTCACCTCACCAGAAATTCGATGCGGCGGTTTTGCGCCTTGCCGTCGTCGGTATCATTGCCGGCGACGGGCTGCGTGCTGCCGTAACCGACCGCGGTGAAGCGATCCGCGGGCAGGCCGGCCTTGACCAGATAGGCGATCACCGCCTGCGCGCGCTTCTCGGAAAGCGCCTGGTTGAAGGAGTCCTCGCCATCGGCGTCGGTATGGCCTGCGACCTCGATATTGGTGGTCGGGCAACGCAACGCCGTCTCGATCAGGTGATCGAGAATGCCGGCGGAGTCAGGATCGATGTCGGCGCGCTTGGGCTCGAAGCGGATCTTGCCCTTGGCCAGCAGTTCGGAGAACAGTTGCTGGCAGACGGTGCCGTCGACCGGCCCCGCCGCGGGTTTCACCGTGATTTCCGGCTTGTATTGCCAGCTCTTCGGAAAGTCCTTGCCGAGACCGGCGCGGATGTCGTTGGCGGCGCCTTCGTACAGCGCATCACCCGACAACTTGACCTCGCGATCGGATACCACCAGCGTGCCGGTCGACAGCCGCGATAGCGCGCCGAGCGCCGCAACTACGGCCATGCTGAAGGAGCTGGGCGCGCCGACGCTGGCCTTGAGATTGTCGACCACCTTCTCGGTGAAGAATTTTCGCGAGGCGCTGGTCGCGATCGCGGCGTGCACGGTGTTGTCAGGCACGTAGCCGGTCAGCGTCAGCGTAGCGGCAACCGGATCCTTGTAGGCCTGGAAAATATAAGGCGGCGCCTTGATGTCGTTGGCAGCGATCGAAAATCCTTCAGGCAGGTTCTTCAGCGCAGCCGCAATGGCCTCGCGGCCGCCGAGATCGCGGGCCATGCCTGACAGATTGACCTTGGTGTCCGATATCGTGATCTTGCCATCCTTCAGCCTGCCGATCTGGTCGAGCAGCAGCATCGCGGCCGCCTCGAAACGCGGCGGGGCGCCGCGGGCCAGGCCCATCTGATCGGCGACCTCGGTCCCGTTGACCTCTTTTCGCGCGGCCTCTGTGAGACGCGCCTTCATCGACGGCAACGGGGCGGAGCCGGACAGCGTCACCCGCACGACGTCACGCTCGGCGTTCCAGACGAAGGGTTTGGCTTCAGGAACGAGGCGGGTCTGGTCGTCGACCAGCCGGACGCCAGGCACCATCTCGACCGTGGTCACGGCGTCGCGGCGCCCCTCCTCCGAAAAAGCATCCGCGGCGAGGCTGACGTCACGGCCGTCGACTGCGATCCGGGTCTTGTCCAGGACGGTGTCCTTGAGCGCGGCCGAGCTGCGGGCCGACAGGTCGGCCTCCACAGGCAAGGTGTTATTCCAGGCCGCAAATCCCCACATGACGGCCAGGGGAATCAGCCCCGGCCACCATTTGCTGGCCCACCTGAAAAGCATCTGCATTCGACGACCCGAACTCTGGAACCGGAGACAAAACAAACCCTTGGCAGGCTGTCAAACCGGAAATGGGGCGGTTTCGGGGACTGGGCGTGAACAAGTGGAATAACTTTTTCTTCAAGGGTCATTCCTTAAATTGAGGGCGGAATGCCCAGAGGTCGACCGGCCGGTCATGAAACAACTCCGTAACAACGTCATTCGCGCCGGGCTGGGTGCACTTTACTTCAGCGGGGCACACCATCTGCTACGTCCGCTGCTGTCGGGCGTCGGCGCGATTTTCATGCTGCACCATGTGCGGCCGGCCCGAGAGGGCGCGTTTCAGCCGAACCGGCATCTCGAGGTCACCCCCGATTTCCTGCGGGCAACCCTGTGCCATTTGCGCTCACGCGACATCGACATCGTCAGCATGGACGAGCTGCACGAGCGGTTGCTTCAGGGCCGGTTCGATCGCCGCTTTGCTGCATTCACCTTCGACGACGGCTACCGTGACAACGAGAACCATGCATTGCCGGTGCTGCGCGAATTCGACGCGCCGGCGACCATCTATGTCGCCAGCGACTTCGCCGAGGGCACTGGACGGTTGTGGTGGGTCGCATTGGAAGCCGTTGTCGCCAAGGCCGAGCAGGTCGATATCAAGATCGGCCCTTCCGCGCTTCGGCTCGATGCAACGACGCCGGCCGCAAAGCAGGCGGCCTTCGACCGCCTGCACGACTGGCTGCGCGCGCTACCGAGCGAGCATGATCTTGCGCGCGAAATCGAGGCGCTCTGCGCCGCGCATGTCGTCGACATGGAAGCGCTGTGCCGCAGCCTCTGCTTGTCCTGGGACGAGGTGAAACGGCTCGCAGCCGATCCGCTGATTACGATCGGCGCCCACAGCATCAGCCATTGCAACCTCGCCAAGCAAAGCGAGGAGATCGCCGCACAGGAAATGGTCATGAGCCGGGTGCGAATCGAGACCGCGCTGGAGCGCGAGGTGCTTCATCTCGCCTACCCCTATGGCGATCGCGAGGCCGCCGGGGCGCGCGAATTCGCGCTGGCCGCATCCGCCGGGTTCAAGACCGCGGTGACGACACGGCCCGGCATGCTGTTCGCCGAGAACGCGGGGCACATGACCGCGCTACCGCGCGTTTCGCTCAACGGAAATTACCAGGACGCACGCATTCTGCCGGTACTGACCTCTGGCGCCGCAACCGCGATGTGGAACGGCTTTCGCCGGATCGCGGCGGCTTAACTGTTGTCCCGGCCTTCGCCGGGGCAACACCGAGTTGACTCCCCTCCCCGCCGCGCTCAAAACGTCGCCAACCAAGGGAGGCATCATGTCCAACGATCTGTTTTCGCTCAAGGGCCGCATCGCACTCGTGACCGGCGGCTCGCGCGGCATCGGCAAGATGATCGCGGCCGGATTTCTCGGTGCCGGCGCTGCAAAAGTCTACATCACCGCGCGCAAGGCGGCCCCTTGCGAAGCCACCGCGAAAGAGCTCTCGGCGCAATATGACGGCGAATGCATCGCGCTGCCGATCGACATCTCGACGGTCGATGGCTGCAACAAGCTGGCCTCCGAGATCATCAGGCTGGAGCCGAAGCTCGATATTCTCGTCAACAATGCCGGCGCGGCCTGGGGCGCGGAGTTCGACGAATTCCCCGAAAGCGGCTGGGACAAGGTGATGGATCTCAACGTCAAATCGCTGTTCTTCCTGACCAAGGCATTGGCAAAACCGCTGCGCGCGGCGGCCTCGCACGCGCGGCCCGCCAAGGTCATCAACATCGCCTCGGTCGACGGCATCTTCGTCAATCCGGGCGAGACCTATTCCTATGCCGCGAGCAAGGCCGCGGTGATTCATCTGACGCGACGCCTGGCAACGAAGCTGATCAAGGACAACATCAACGTCACCGCGATCGCGCCGGGCGCGTTCAAATCGGACATGAACCGCGCTGCGCGCGACCATTCGGATGAAGTCGCAAAGCGCATTCCAGCGCGGCGCATCGGCACCGACGAGGACATGGCGGGCGTCGCGATCTATCTCGCCTCGCGCGCCGGAGATTACGTGGTGGGCAACACCATCGCAGTGGATGGCGGCGTGGTGTATGCGAATGCGGGGCTGGAGATCGCGGGGTAAGGGGGTCGGCGCGGCCCACCCGCCCCACGCCGGCTGTCATGCCCCGCGTAGGCGGGGCATCCAGTACGCCGCGGCCCATCCGCTCAATCACTGCGGCCTCTGGAATACTGATCACCCGCTTTCGCGGGTGATGACAGTCTTCGTGTAGCGAGAGCGTTGCGCCTCGCCGGCGGCCCTTACGACTCGATCTTCACGTACTCGAAATCGCCCGGCTTGTTGTCGATACCGACCTTCGGCGGCGAGATCCAGGAGGCGAACTGGCCGATTTCGGTGACGGGCTGCATCAGCGAAGTGATGAAGTCGCCGTCGTTCGCCGAGGGCAGCCACTCGTCCTTGCGCTTGGCCCAGGTGGCGTCGTCGATCAAAATGCCCTCGGGCGTGGCGTGCACGTCCTTGAACTCGCCGATGTGGCGATGGAAGGCGACATTGGGCAAGGTCAGCTTGAAATCGTAGCCGGCGGTCGAGATTACCTTATTCCAGCGCAGCATGCCCTTGACGCAATCCTGGCTGTAGTCGTCGCGCAGGCGCATGTTGAGCGCGGTCAGCGCCGGCTCGTCGACCAGCTTGATCTCGCCGTTGATGAACTTCAGCACCGGATAGGTGGAATTCTTGAGCTGATGATCGTCGTCGATCTGGGTCTCGTGGTAGCGGCCCTTGATGCCGGCATTGAAGGCATTCGCCGCGTTGGTCGAGACTTCCGAGCCGAACAGGTCGAGCGACAAGGTGTAGTGCAGGTTCAGCTTCTTCTGGATGGTCGGAAGATCGATGACCCCGAGCGCGCGGACCTTGGCGATGTCGGTGGGATCGGTGATGCCGGCCTGCCGCATCGCATCGCAGGTGCGCTGCACGACCCGGGTGATGCCGGTCTCGCCGACGAACATGTGGTGCGCTTCTTCGGTCAGCATGAAGCGGCAGGTGCGTGACAACGGATCGAAGCCGGACTGCGCGAGGCTATGCAACTGCATCTTGCCGTCGCGGTCGGTGAAGTAAGTGAACATGAAGAAGGACAGCCAGTCCGGCGTCGCCTCGTTGAAGGCGCCCAGCATGCGCGGCGCATCGGCATCGCCCGAGCGACGGCGCAACAACTCGTCGGCCTCCTCACGGCCGTCGCGGCCGAAATATTTCTGCAGCAGATAGACCATCGCCCAGAGGTGACGGCCTTCCTCGACATTGACCTGGAACAAATTGCGCATGTCGTAGAGCGAGGGCGCTGTCTTGCCGAGATGGCGCTGCTGCTCGACCGAGGCGGGTTCGGTGTCGCCCTGGATCACGATCAGGCGGCGCAGCATGGCGCGATGCTCGCCGGGAACTTCCTGCCAGGCCGGTTCGCCATAATGCTCACCGAACGGCACGACGCGATTTTCTTCCTGCGGCGCCAGCAGAATGCCCCAGCGATATTCGGGCATGCGGACATAGTCGAACTTGGCCCAGCCGCGCGGATCGACGGAGTAAGCGGTGCGCAGGTACACCAGCGATTCCTGGAAGCCCTCCGGCCCCATGTCGCTCCACCAGTCCATGTAGCCGGGATGCCAGCCCTCAAGGGCCTTGAGCACCTGGCGGTCTTCGGCGAGATTCACGTTGTTCGGAATCTTGGTCGAGTAGTCGACGTTCATGATGTTCATGTTCATGGCCGTGCTCCTTGCTCCGTCTCGTGTCCCGGACGCAGTGCGGCGCGAAGTGCTGCACTGCTGAGCCGGGACCTATTGGCTGGTCCGTCTGGGTCCCGGTTCTACGTCGCACCGCTTCGCGCTGCGCCGCGCCCGGGAGAAGAAAGTCGTCAAACCCGCGTCATGTCGAATTTCGGCTTCTGGCCGCTGCCGTAGCGGCGCAGCGCGCCCTCCTCGCCGACCGCATTGGGGCGCTGGAAGATCCAGTTCTGCCAGGCGGTGAGGCGCGCGAAGATTTTTGATTCCATGGTCTCGGGGCCGACGAAGCGCAGGCTCGCTTCCATGCCGGTGAGGCTGTCGGGCGAGAAGCTGGCGCGCTCCTCCAGGAACACGCGAACCTCGTCGTCCCAGTCGATGTCGTCGAGCGCGAAGGTGACGAGCCCGAGCTCCTCAGCCTCCTCCGCGTCCAGGCTCGTCCCGATCGTCGCTTCCGCGCGCTCGACATCGGATGGATCGGCCTGGAAGCGCGACTGTAGCCGCGTCAGGCCGTGGCTCATCGGATAGGGACCGAAGTTCATGGCCGACAATTCGATCGACGGCGGCGGCTGATTGTCGCCCTGGCGCGTGCCGATCAGCATGTAGGAGCGGTCGGCGGCGAACACGAGCTCGGCGAGCGTGCCGGCAAAACACGAGCCGGGCTCGACCAGCGTGACCAGCGTGCGCGAAGTGACATCGATGCGCTTGAGCACGCGCTTCCAATAATGCCTGATCTCGTTGACCAGCCAATGCGCCTTGTTGGCTTCGAGGAAGGCGTCGGATGCGAGCACATGGGCGCGGTCGCCATGGCTCTTGAACACCAGCATCGCGATCTCGAGCTCATTGATGCGCAGGTGCAGGATGGCGTCGTCGAGCTCACGCGCGACTTGCAACGGCCAGAACGAGGCTCCCAGCGCCATCATGCCGTCGATGTCGGCGGGCGGTGCAGCCTCAGGCGCCTTGATCGAGATGGTGGCGATGCGTGCGGCGCGATCGATGTCGACGGTGACGAAGCCATAGCGGATGCTGTTTTCGTCGATCAGGCGCTTGAGCGGGGTCAGCGCGATGCCCTTGCCGCTGCCGGCGCGTTTCGAGGCCGCCGCGAACTCCTTGGCGCGCTCGGCGATCTTGGCTTCGAGCTTGGAGTTCGGCGCGATCTCGTCGACGAGGCGCCACTGCACGGCGCGCTTGCCCTTCACGCCTTCCTCGATGGTGCAGAAGAAATCAGCGTGGTCGCGGCGCACCTTGCGCTTGTCGACGACGCGCGTCAGCCCGCCGGTGCCGGGCAGCACGGCGAGCAGCGGCACCTCGGGCAGCGCAACCGCGGATGAGCCATCATCGGCGAGAATGATGTGGTCGGTCGCGAGCGCCAGCTCATAGCCGCCACCGGCGGCCGAGCCATTCACCACGGTGATGAAGCGCTGGCCGGAATTCTCCGACGAGTCTTCCATGCCATTGCGGGTCTCGTTGGTGAACTTGCAGAAGTTCACTTTGTGAGCATGCGTGGAGCCCGCGAGCATGCGGATGTTGGCGCCGGCGCAGAACACCCGGTTCTTGGCCGAGCGCATCACCACGACCTTCACCTCGGGATACTCGAAGCGCAGCCGCTGGAGCGCGTCGGCAAGTTCGATGTCGACGCCGAGATCGTAGGAATTGAGCTTGAGGAGATAGCCCTCGAACAGACCGCCATTCTCGTCGACGTCCATGGTCAGCGTCGCGACGCCATCTTCGACCGCCAGCTTCCAGTGCTTGTAGCGGGACGGTTCGGTCTGGAAATCGATGAATGTCGCGCCGCCTGCGAGGCGCCGATCTTCCCCGGCCATGGGCCACCCTTGAGCTTGATTATGTGGTCTGGAGCGTTAGATGCACAATAATGCATCTTATTGGGTAAGTCTAGCCCCGAATTTGGGTCTGATATGCACTTTGCTTCATCCGCCCCGTGAGCCTCACGCGGCCTGGAGGCCGGGATCGTCACGCAAGGCGGCCTTCGCAAACTGCGCGATAGCCTCGAGCGTCGGCCCAGCCGCCTCGCGATGCGGCGAATGCGCTGCGCCCGCAATGATCTTCAGGTCGACCGGGCAGTAACATTCCTCCTGCGCGATCTCGGCCTGGCGCAGCGTCCCGTACTGGTCGTCCGCGCCTTGCAGAACCATCACGGGCACGCGGATATAGGCGAGATGATCCGAGATATCCCAGTCGCGGAATTTCGGATCGAGCCAGGCGCCGTTCCAGCCATAGAACGCGTTGTCGACATCCTTGTGCCAGCGCGCCAGTTTCGTCCTGAGGTCCGTGGTCTCATACGTGGCCTTGATCGCGGCGATGGATTTCACCGAGATGTCTTCGACGATGAAATGCGGCGCGATCAGCGCGATGCCCTGCAAGCGATGATCCTGATGTGAACCGGCATAGATCGCTGCGATCGAGGCGCCGTCGGAATGGCCGAGCAGGAGGCCGCGCTTGAACGGAATCGCGTCGAGCACCCTTGGCAAGACGTCGAGCGCCTCGCGCTGCATGTAATCGAGCGGCCGCGGCAACGTCACCGGGCTCGACTGACCGTAGCCTGCGCGTGAATAGGCGAAGATGCCCGCACCGGTGGCCTGTTGAAGCTTCTCGGGGAAGTCGCCCCACAAGCCGACTGAGCCGAGGCCTTCGTGCAGCAGGACGATGGTCGGCGCGTCGGCAACCTGCGGCGCGAGCCAGATGTATTCGAGGCTGGCGCTGTTGATACTGAGGACGCCGGTGGGGGTGAGGTTGGTCATGCTCTGTATCCATTCACTCCGTCATTCCGGACAACTCGCAACGCGAGTTGATCCGGAATCTCGAGATTAGCTTTGTGGCTCGAGGTTCCGGGTTCGATGCTTCGCATCGCCCCGGAATGACGAACTCACTAATTCGCACCCTCGCGCAGCTTGAACCGCTGGATCTTTCCCGTCGCTGTTTTCGGCAGCGAATCCACCACGTCGATCCAGCGTGGATATTTCCACGGGCCGATCTTCTGCTTGACGTGCTCCTTGAGCATCTCCTGCAAGTTCGTCGTCTTCGCGCCTGGACGCAGTACGACGAAAGCTTTTGGCTTCAACAGACCTTCAGGATCGGCCTCAGGCACGACCGCGGCTTCCAGCACCGCCGGATGCGTGATCAGTGCACTCTCGACCTCAAACGGCGAGACCCAGATGCCTGACACCTTGAACATGTCGTCGGCGCGGCCGCAGAAGGTGTAGCGGCCGTCCGCGTCGCGAACATATTTGTCACCGGTGCGCGTCCACGGCCCCTCGAAGGTGCGGCGGCTCTTGTGGCGCTGATTCCAGTAGCCCTCGCCGGCCGAGGGCGCATCGACCAGCAGCTCGCCGACCTCGCCATCGGCGACGTCCTGGCCGGCCTCGTTGACGAGCCGCACCGCATAACCCGGCACCGGCTTGCCTGATGAGCCGTATTTGATGTCTCCCGGCGCGTTCGAGAGGAAGATGTGCAGCAGCTCGGTCGAGCCGACGCCGTCCAAAATGTCGACGCCGAAGCGTGCCTTCCAGCTGTTGCCGACGGATTCCGGCAGCGCTTCGCCAGCCGAGGTGCAGATGCGTAAAGCGCTTCCACCGCGTTCGCTCTTCATCGCTTCGTCGTTGAGCATGGCCGCGAACAATGTCGGCACGCCGTAGAAGATCGACGGGTTGTAGCGGTTCATCAGGTCGAACATGCGCGCCGGCGTCGGCCGCTCGCTGTTCAGGATGACGCTGGCGCCGACCGACATCGGGAAGGTCAACGCGTTGCCGAGGCCGTAGGCGAAGAACAGTTTTGCAGCGGAGAGGCAGACGTCGCTCTCGCGAATGCCGAGCACCTGCTTGGCGTAGGTGTCGGCGGTCGCCTGCAAATTCGAATGGATATGGCGCACGCCCTTGGGCATGCCGGTCGAGCCGGACGAATAGAGCCAGAATGCCGGCTCATCCGGATGCGTCGCGGCTGTGGTGAACTGGTCGCTCTCGCCGGCGAGCTCTTCCGCAAGCTGCTTGTGGCCGTTCTGCTTGGCGCCGGAGACCACGACATGTTCGAGATCGGGCATGCGGCCGACGACGTCCTTGATGACGGGATAGAGCGCCTCAGAGACGAACAGCACGCGGGCGCGGCAGTCGGCGAGGATGTAGGCGTATTGATCAGCGGTCAGCAGCGTGTTGAGCGGTACCGGCACAATGCCGGCGCGGATCGCACCGAGGAACACGATCGGGAAGTCGACCGTGTCCAGCATGATCATCGCCACGCGCTCCTCGCGGCGGACGTCGAGCCGGCGCAGCATGTTGGCAGCCCGCCGCGTCTCGCGCTGGAGCTCGCCGTAGGTGAGCCGCGAGACGGTGTCATCGAAGGCGAGCTTGCCTCCCCTGCCCTCCTCGACATTGCGGTCGAGCAGCCAGGTCACCGCGTTGTAGGATCCCTCGCTCACGGTCGTCTCCCCCGAATTTTGAATTATAATTCATAGAAAGACACTGCGGCGGCTTGCTGTCAATGCCAGCAGGCACTATGTTTCATTAAAACGCGCCGCAGGACAGCTGTAAAGAAGGCTCATGACCGACAGTCCCGACGCCGAATCCCAATTCCTCGAACAACTGGGCCAGCGCGTGCGCACCATGCGCGCAGTGCGCGGCATGTCGCGCAAAGTGCTCGCCAAGGTATCAGGGATTTCGGAGCGCTACATCGCTCAGCTGGAGAGCGGCAAGGGCAACGTCTCCATCGTGCTGTTGCGCCGCGTCTCCGCCGCGATGGGCGCGCATCTGGAAGATCTGCTCCCCTCGGCCGATCCGACGCCGGACTGGCAGATGTTTCGCGATCTCCTGCGCAAGGCGACGCCGGCGCAGATCGCGCAAGCAAAGGACCTGCTCGCCGGCGGCAGCGCAACCACGCCACGACGCGCGCCGTTCTGCGGCATCGCGCTGATCGGCCTGCGCGGCGCCGGCAAATCGACGCTCGGGCGGATGCTGGCGAAAAAGATCGGCTGGAGCTTCGTCGAGCTCAACAAGGAGGTCGAGCAGCAGAACGGGCTCTCCGTAGCCGAGATCATCGCGCTCTACGGCCAGGAAGGCTTTCGGCGCATGGAGCAGGCAGCGCTTCAGCAGCTGCTCGCGCGCAACGAGCTGATGGTGCTGGCGACCGGCGGCGGCATCGTCTCGGAGCCGCTGACCTTCGACCAGATCCTGACCTCCTTCTACACGATCTGGCTGAAGGCCGAGCCGGAGGAGCACATGGCCCGCGTGCGGCGCCAGGGCGATCTGCGCCCGATGGCCGACGACCGCTCCGCGATGGCCGAGCTGCGCAACATCCTGCTCAGCCGCGAGCCGCTCTATGCACGCGCGACCGCTGTGGTGGATACCGCGGGTCTTTCCGTCGATGCGGCCGCGGCAAGGCTGATCGATGCGGTGCGCCCGGTGCTGCAGAACGAAGCCCGCAGCTTTGGGCTGCGCACCGTGGCGCTGTAGCGATGACCGTTAGTGACGTCACCCTCTCCATGTTCGAGCGGATCGGCGGCAGTGCCACGATCGACCGCCTGGTCGACAGGTTCTACGAGCGCATGGATACGCTGCCGGAGGCAAAGGTGATCCGCGCCATGCATGCGGATGATCTCGGCCTGATCACGGACGTGCTGAAGCGCTACCTGAACGAATGGACCGGCGGGCCGCGCCTCTATACCCCCGAAAAGGGCCATCCACGGCTGCGCCAACGCCATTTCGGTTTTGCTATCGGTGATGCCGAGCGCGATGCCTGGATGCTCTGCATGCGTGGCGCGATGGAGGAGACGATCACCGACGCCGCCGCACGGCACGATCTCGACAAGGCGATATCCGGCCTCGCCGACTGGATGCGCAACCGCTAGCGCAGCCGTAGCCCGAAGACTGCATTACGACCTAGACCGACCAGTAATGCGGATGCGGGTAGGGCCGCGAGCGGTCGCCCCAGTCGAACGCGTCGCCATCGAACTCGCATGGGCCGCTGCTGAGCTCGTCCAGCGTCATCTCGACGTGGAATGCCTGACGTCTGGGATCGTATTTCAGCGCGCTCCACTGGACAGGATAGTGGTGTTGCATGCCGAGCAGGCCACCGGTCTTGATCACGGCATAGGCGACCGTTCCACTCATCTTGTCGAGCATCAGCCGCTCGATCGTGCCGAGCTTGGTACCGTCGCGCCCAAAGACGGTGACGTGCTCCACGCGATCACTGGGAACCATGGTGTGGTTCATGGCGTACTCCCTGTTCTCTTGTGCTTGCGACCATTATAGCACCGGTTTCGAGGCGACGGGAATGCAGCTACAGAAGCTGCGAGCGCACCGCCTCCGCCCCCTCCCGCAACAGTGGCAGGAAGCGGTCGACCAGTTCCTGCGCGGGCACGCGATCGATATGGGCGCTCATGTTGATGGCGGCGACGATCACGTCGTCGTAGCGGCGCACGGGCACCGAGATCGAACGGAAATGCGGCTCGGCTTCGCGGTCGACCAGCGAATAGCCCTGAGCGCGATCGGCCGAGATGCGCGCGAGCAGCGTCCTGGCGTCGGTCACCGTTTGCGGCGTCAGCGCCTCGCGCTTCATCGTCTTCAGGCGCACCGCGAGATCTGCATCGTTGAGCTGGCCGAGCATGGCGCGGCCGACCGAGGTGCAGAACGCCGGCAGCCGGTAACCGATCTCCAATCCGCCGGAGAACATCCGCGCCGGGCTGCTGCGCGCGATGAATACGACCTCGTCGCAATCGAGCACCGCGAGCGAGGAGATTTCGTTGGCCGCGGTCGCGATACGATCGAGCACCGGCTGCAGCACCGTGACCAGCTGGTTGGAGCGAAGATAGGACGCCGCCAAGGTCAGCACATGCGGCGTCAGCGAGAACAGCTTTCCGTCACCGCTGACGAAACCGCCACGCTGCAGCGTGAACAGCATGCGCCGCGCGGTGGCCCGGGGGAGGTCGGCGGCGCGGGCCAGATCGCTCAGCGTCATCGGGCCCGTATACGTTCCAAAACACTGGAGCAGGCGGAGGCCGCGATCGAGGGCTTCGACGAAATCCGTCGCCCGCTCGTCCGTCTCGGTCCGCTTCGGCTTGGGCATTGGGGTCGGGATCGTCCTGCAAAATAGTGCTTGCTGCCGATCCAAGACATGTCATAATTCGCCCATTCGTTCAATAGGCGAACAAACGCCACTCCACAGGAGGATGCTACTGCCATGATGAGCCAGGAGCAGAACGACCTGATCACCCGCACCGGCCCGAAAGATCCGTGCGGCAAGCTGATGCGGAGCTACTGGCAGCCGGCCGCGCTGGTCGATGAACTGGAGGGCGCGCGGCCGATCCGACCGGTCAAATTGCTCGACGAGAATTTGGTGCTGTTCCGCGACGAGACGGGGCGTTACGGCCTGATCGATCGCCATTGCGCCCATCGCGGCGCCGACCTCGCCTTTGGGCGACTCGAGCATGGCGGCCTGCGCTGTGCCTTCCATGGCTGGCTGTTCGACGCGTCAGGCCAGTGCATCGACACGCCGGCCGAGCCGAAGGATTCGAAGCTCTGCCAGAACATCCGCCAGCGCTCCTATCCCGTGGTGGAGAAGAGCGGCATCCTGTGGGCCTATCTCGGCGAAGGCGAACCGCCGGCCTTTCCGGAGATCGACTGCTTCGTGGCGCCCGGCTCCCACACCTTCGCCTTCAAGGGTCACATGGCCTGCAACTGGCTCCAGGCGCTGGAGGTCGGCATCGATCCCGCCCACGCCTCCTATCTGCATCGCTTCTTCGAGGACGAGGACACCTCGACCGCCTACGGCAAGCAGTTCCGCGGCGCCTCCGCCGGAAGCGATCTGCCGATGACCAAGATCCTGCGCGAGTACGACCGGCCGATCATCAATGTCGAGCACACCGAATACGGCCTGCGGCTGATCGCGCTGCGCGAGATCGACGAGGAGCGCACGCATGTGCGCGTCACCAACCAGCTCTTCCCGCACGGCTTCGTCATTCCCATGAGCACGGAGATGACGATCACGCAGTGGCATGTGCCTGTCGACGACGAGAACTGCTACTGGTACGCGATCTTCACCAGCTACACGAACCCGGTCGACAAGCAGAAGATGCGCGACCAGCGGCTCGAGCTCTACGAGCTGCCCGACTACATCTCGCGCAAGAACCGCAACAACGATTACGGCTTCGACCCGCACGAGCAGAGAACCGCGACCTATACCGGCATGGGCACCGACATCAACGTCCATGACCAGTGGGCGGTGGAATCGATGGGCGCGATCCAGGACCGCACCAAAGAGCATCTCGGTTCGAGCGACAAGGCGATCGTGCAATATCGCCGCCTGCTCCGGCAGGAGATCGAGAAGGTCGGCGGCGGCGAGAAGCCGATGCTGTTTCTGGACGAGGCCAATGCGCGCAGCATCCAGGGTCCGGCGACGATGGACGGTATCGGCCCAACGCGCGGCTGGGAGACCTATTGGATGGAAGTCGACGTCAAGCGCCGCCGCGGCGCGCCATGGACCGCGCCGGTGCCGAAGGAGATCGAGGGCAAGGTGCACCGGCTGACGGCTGCGGAGTGATTTGAGGCACCGTCGTTCCGGGGCGATGCGCTAGCATCGAACCCGGAAGCTCGAGATTCCGGGTTCTCGCTTCGCGAGCCCCGGAATGACAAGCTAGCAAGGAGCAACCAAAGTGACTTTCGTCGCGCGCCATGCGCTGTGGTCGGATGAGCAGAAGGACGCGGCGGCACGGATGCGCCGTCTTGTCGAGGAGAGGAATCTCGAGGTCATCCGCCTCGCCTTCCCGGACCAGCACGGCATCTTGCGCGGCAAGACCATCATCGCCTCCGAGGCGATGGCCTCGCTGGAAGGCGGCTGCTCCATCACCACCACCATGCTGGCCAAGGACACTTCGCATCGCACGGTGTTTCCGGTGTTCACGTCAGGCGGCGGCTTCGGCATGAAGGAGATGGAGGGCGCGGCCGACGTGCTGATGGTCGCCGATCCCACCACATTCCGCGTGCTGCCTTGGGCGCCGTCGACGGGCTGGGTGCTGTGCGATCTCTATTTCAATGACGGCCGCCCGGTGCCGTTCGCGACGCGCGGGCTTTATCGCAGGGTGCTCGACGAGCTCGGAAGCCGTGGCCATGATTTCGTCGCAGGGCTCGAGGTCGAATTCCACATCTTCAGGCTCGACGAACCCCATATGCGCGCGGAGGACGCCGGGCAGCCGGGCACGCCGCCGTCGGTGAGCCTGCTCAGCCACGGTTATCAATACCTCACCGAGCAGCGTTTTGATCAGATGGAGCCGGTGCTGGAGATTCTGCGCCGCGACATCGTCGCGCTCGGGCTGCCCTTGCGCTCGGTCGAGGTCGAGTTCGGGCCGAGCCAATGCGAGTTCACCTTCGCGCCGAGGAAGGGCATGGAGCCCGCCGACAACATGGTGCTGTTTCGCTCTGCCGTGAAGCAGATCGCGCGTCGGCACGGCTATCACGCCACCTTCATGTGCCGGCCAAAGCTGCCGAACCTGTTCGCGAGCGGCTGGCACCTGCATCAATCGGTCATCTCACGCACGAGCGGCGAGAACCAGTTCATGGCGAAGGACGGCGCCGAGCCGCTCAGCGCGTTCGGTCGCGCCTATCTCGCCGGCCTGCTCGATCACGCCCGCGCCGCGACCGTGTTCACCACGCCGACCATCAACGGCTACAAGCGCTACCGCTCCTATTCGCTGGCGCCTGATCGCGCGATTTGGGGCCGCGATAACAGAGGCGTGATGATCCGCGTGCTCGGCGGCACGGGCGATGCCGCGACGCGCCTCGAAAACCGCGTCGGCGAACCGGCCGCCAATCCCTACCTCTACATGGCAGCCCAGATCCTGTCGGGCCTCGACGGCATCGATCGCAAGCTCGATCCGGGCCCGTCCGCCGACACGCCCTACGAGACCAAGGCGCCGCTGCTGCCAAAGAGCCTGCGCGACGCGGTCTCCGCGCTCAAGGACGATCCGTTCTTCCGCGAAAAGTTCGGCGCGGAATTCGTCGACTATTACACTCACATCAAGAACGCCGAGATCGACCGTTTCCTGGCTGAAGTGACCGACTGGGAGCATCGCGAGTATTTCGAGATGTTTTAGTCGGACTGTCTCCTCCGTCATTGCGAGGAGCGGAGCGACGAGGCGATCCAGAATCCCTCCGCAGAGAGATTCTGGATTGCTTTGCTGCGCTCGCAATGACGGGGAAAGAGCGGGAGCTTAAATCCCCAGATATTTGTGCTGCAAATCCGGCTCGGCCATCAGCTCGTTCGAGGTGCCGCTCCACACGGTCCTGCCGCGCTCGATGATGGTGTGGCGGTCGCAGATGCGGGCGAGGTGGTCGACGTTCTTGTCGACGACCAGGATCGACTGGCCCCGGCTCTTCAGCAGCGACAGGCAGTGCCAGATCTCCTCGCGGATCAACGGTGCAAGGCCCTCGGTGGCCTCATCCAGAATCAGGAGCTTTGGATTGGTCATCAGTGCGCGACCGATGGCGAGCATCTGCTGCTCGCCGCCGGAGAGCTGGTTGCCCATGTTGGCGGCGCGTTCAGCGAGCCGCGGAAACAGCACGTAGATAGCAGCTAACGTCCAGGGATTGGCGCTGCCGAAGCGATCGGCAGCGGCAGCGACCAGATTTTCTCGGACGGTCAGGTTCGGAAAGATCTGGCGCCCCTCCGGCACGAGCCCGATGCCTAGCTTGGCGATCCGGTAGGACGGGAGCTGGCGCACCTCGGTGCCCGCAAAGCGAATGCTGCCCGCGCGTGCTGGCGTCAGGCCCATGATGGAGCGGATGGTCGTGGTCTTGCCCATGCCGTTGCGCCCCATCAGCGAGACCATCTCGCCTGATTTGATCGACAGGGACAGGCCGAACAGCACCTGGGAAAGGCCATAGCAGGTCTCGATGCCGTCGACCTCGAGCAGCGTGTCAGCCATGGTGCGTCACCACATGCTGGTCGCCGAGATAGGCGCGCTTGACGTCTTCGTTGGCACGGATCGAGGCGGGATCGCCGGAGGCGATGAGGCGGCCATAGACCAGCACCGAGATTCGGTCGGCGAGCGCGAACACCGCCGGCATGTCGTGCTCGACCAGCACGATCGAGACCTCCTTGCGCAGCTCCTGCAGCAGCTTCACCATGCGCTGGGACTCGGTGACGCCGAGGCCCGCCATGGGCTCGTCAAGCAATAGGAGCTTCGGCTTGCTCGCGAGAGCGACCGCGAGTTCGAGCTCGCGCCGTTCGCCATGGCTGAGCTTGGACGCGACGACGTCGGCGCGGTGGGCAAGGCCGACGCGGTCGAGCGCAGCATGAGCCGCATCGCGCAGGCCCTTCTCCTTCCGCGCGTTGGCGAAGAAGCGGAACGAAGTGCCGGCATGGGCCTGCGCCGCCAGTGCGACATTGTCGGCGGCCGTGAAGTCGAGCAGCAGCGAGGTGATCTGGAACGAACGTGCAAGTCCGAGCGCACAGCGGCGATAGGCCGGCAGATAGGTGATGTCGCGCCCCGCGAGCGTGACGCTGCCGGAATGCGGATCGAGATGTCCGGTGAGCTGACTGATCAGCGTGGTTTTGCCGGCGCCGTTGGGGCCGATAATGGCATGCAGCTCACCCGCCGCGACGTCGAGCGAGACGTGATCGGTGGCGACGATGCCGCCGAACCGGCGCACCAGCTTTTCGACGCGGAGCAGCGGCTCAGCCACGACCGACCCTCCCGAGCAGCCCCATGATGCCGCCGCGGCCGAACAGCACGATCAGCAGCAAAAGCGGGCCCATGATCAGCGCCCAATATTCGGTGATCTGCGACAGGAACTCCTCCAGCAGCAGATAGACCACCGCACCCATGACGGGGCCGAACAGCGTGCCCATGCCGCCGAGGATGACCATCACCATGAGGTCGCCAGAGCGAGTCCAGTACATCACGGCCGGGCTGACGAAGTCGGTGTTGTTGGCAAGCAGCGCGCCGGCGAGGCCACACATCGTACCTGATATGACGAAGCAGGCGAGTTGGTAGCGTTTTGCGGGAAAGCCGATCGCCTGCATGCGCTGCTCGTTGGAACGCAGGCCCTGCACGACGAGGCCGAAACGCGAATTGACGATGCGCCAGACCAGGAAGATCACGCCGAACAGGCAGGCAAGGCAGAGATAGTAGAACTGCGTGCGGTTCGAGAGGTTGACCAGGCCGGAGAAGTCGCTGCGGTTGTAGACGGTGAGGCCGTCATCGCCGCCGTAACGGGCCAGCCCCGAGGCGACGTAGTAGGCCATCTGCGCGAAGGCGAGCGTGATCATGATGAAATAGACGCCGCGGGTGCGCAAAGAGAGCGCGCCGATCACCAGCGCATAGACCGCGGAGGCTGCCAGCGCGACCGGAAACTGGATGAAGCCGCTTCCAACGCCTTCCTGCGCCAACATACCGACGGCGTAACCCCCGATGCCGAGATAGGCGGCGTGGCCAAAGCTCATCATGCCGCCAAAGCCCATGATGAGGTTGAGGCTGGCTGCCGCGAGCGCCAGGATGACGATGCGGGTGAACAGGGTCAGGATGAAGATGTTGCCGGAGAGATACGAATAGAGCGGCAGCAGCACGAGGCCTGCCAACATCAGGGCCGTGACGGCCTTGCTCACGCTCAAACCCTTCATCGACGCAAGCTCTTCATCGGCGACTGGCCGGAAACAGCCCCTCCGGCCGCACCACCAGCACGATCGCCATCAGGAGGTAGATCAGCATGGAGGACAGCGCAGGCGCGGCAGTGGAGGCAGCGGCGCCACTCAGCACCTCCCGCAGCAGATTCGGCAGGAAGGCGCGGCCGAGCGTGTCGATCATGCCGACGAAGATCGCAGCGAGGAACGCGCCGCGGATCGAGCCGATACCTCCGATGACGATGATGACGAAGGCGAGGATCAAGATGTTCTCACCCATGCCGATCTGCACGGTGAGGATCGGCGCCTGCATCAGGCCGGCAAGGCCAGCGAGCGCGGCCCCGAGACCGAACACCAGCGTGTAGAGCAACTTGATGTTGATGCCGAGCGCGCCAATCATCTCCCGGTTGGAGGCGCCGGCGCGGATCAGCATGCCGATGCGCGTGCGCATCACGCCGAGATAGAGCAAAAGGGCCACCAGCAGCGCCACGACGATGATGGCGAGGCGGTAGGCCGGATAGTGAATGCCGGGCAGGATCGGCACCGGCACGGTCAGCCAGGCCGGCAGCGGCAGCGCCAGGCCGGCCGGGCCCCAGATCAGACGCACGGCCTCGTTGAAGAACAGGATCAGGCCGAAGGTCGCGAGCACGTGGTCGAGATGGTCGCGCCCGTAGAGATGCCGCAGCGCACTCATTTCCAGCACGATGCCGAGCACCAATGTCGCCCCCAGCGCCAGCAGCGCGCCAAGCAGGAAGCTGCCGGTCCACGCCGCGAAAGTCGCGGCGAAATAGGCACCCATCATGTAGAGCGAGCCGTGCGCGAGGTTGACGAGATCCATGATCCCGAACACCAGCGTCAGGCCGGCGGCGAGCAGGAACAGCAGCAGACCGAACTGCAATCCGTTCAAGAACTGTTCGACGACGAGCAGCATCAAAGCTCTTTCAGGCGCATGCGGACGCGCGCCGATGTTCGAACACAGTCGCCATCAGTGAAAGAGCTCCCCCTGCCTCTTCAAGGCGGAAAAATGGGTAATGGCAGTATCGTTCCGAGGCAAGAGCGATTCGACACCAAACATGCACTTTGTTGCATGCCGATGCATCTGATCAACGCCCGCCGTGCAAAGCCCGCCCCGGCACGAAGGCTGTCGCGCCGGATGGGGTAGCCTGCCGCACCCAAACGATCACCCTCTCCCGTTGCCGGGGAGCGGGTGATCCACTGTCGAAGTGATGGGGACGTCTAATGCGACGTGACCTGGCGAGGGAGGTCGTTCGGCTCGTTGAGCTCGCTGTTGGCGGTGGAGGCCTCCAGCGCGGCCATTCGGAATATGTAGGCAAGCGTCCCCAGCCCGGCGTCCTCCGCCATCTGCGCCAGTTCGAGCGCCATGTCGGACATGTAGCCGAGATTCTCGTCCTTGGTCTGCGCCATGATCTGGCTGTCTCGCATCATGTTCGACATCTCAGGCGCTCTTTCGTTGTGCGGCGGTGCGGCCGCAGAGGTTGGCACGGGCAATGCAATCGAGACGCGGTCCATCCTGATGGACGACGTTCTTCATACCGATGCGATCATGCAGGGCATCGACCGTCGCCTGGCGAATGTCGATGGTCGCGGCCATGGTCCAGGCATTCTCCACCAGCCCAGGCAGGCCAAGCGGCGTTACGACGAACCCGGCCTCGTGAAAACGCGGCAACCACCACGTCTCCATGATCGCGCTGACCTGCGCGACACCCTGATGGAGACAGAACTCCTGCACCGCAGCCATCAATTGCAGATTGAGGGCACCGTCGCGGCGCTCGCGTACGACGAAATAGCGCGACCACTCCCAGACCAGCGGATTCGAAGGACAGCCGCGCACGGCCGCGAGATGCGGGAACACCTCGCTCATCATCGAAGGCTTGGTCGTCGGATAAAGCCGGTGCCCGCCGATAACGCGGCGCCCTTCCAGCGCGAGCAGATAAACGGTGTCCTCGTTGTCATAGGAATCGATCTCGCGGAGATCCGGCTTGCGGAGCGTCTCCCAGTGCCGTTCCTCGACGAATATATCGTGGCGCAAGCGGAAATGTTGCTCGATGACATCTTCGTAGAGGTGGCGGTTCAGCGCGGAAATTGCGTGAATCATGAAATCCCCCATTCAGCCTCAATGGAGGTAGCCTCCGCGAAAAGGCGCGGATTCGGTATTGGGAAATTTCCCAGTACGCCGCCTAGGGATTGATGATCTTGTAACGAATCGCGAGCGCAACCGCATGCGTACGGTTGACGGCACCCAACTTGCGCGCAGCAGTTGCAAGATGCTCTTCGGCGGTGCGCTGCGTGATGTGCAGGATTTCGCCGATTTCCCAGGCCGACTTGCCCTGCGATGCCCACGCGATCACTTCGCGCTCGCGCGGGGTCAGGCGCGCCGACGGATGCGGCGACGGCGCGAGCAGACGGCGAATGTGGTCGAAGCCGTACATCGCCATCAGATGCAGCGCCGGCTTGCTGCGGGCATTGAGATCGAGATGGACGCCACCGAGCGACACCGCGGCCTCATAGCCGGTGAGCCCATGGATCGGCACGATGAAGCCGCGCGACATCCGAAAATCGGTGGCGCGGTTCATCACCTCGGCCGCGTCCGGCTCGCGTTCGGCATCATACGGCGCTTCCGACCATTCAAACGGGTTGACCGATAGCCGGCATAGCCGCACCACTGGATCGGCGCGGTCGTAGTTGCTTTTGGTATAAAGGCTGAACCACCCCGCAGGCCAGCGCTTGGCGAGCACCATCTGCGCGAAGCGTTGATCAGGATTCGGCAGACCGGTCACGATGATGGTTTCAAAACCGAAGCGACCGAATGCTGTTTCGAGCGCATCCATAGCCTCCGGAACCCTGTCAAAGGCTCCGAGCCCTTCGATGAAGTCCAGCGCTTCGCGCCCATAATCAACAGCGGACATCGATGCGTTCCCTGCCCCCTCACAGCTCCGTATAGCACGTCTTGGGCGACTGCCTCAATTCAGTGCGTCCGTAATTTACCGGTGTGGCACTTGCACCGAAGATTTAATCTACTTGTGGAGGAAGTGACGTATAGTTACACCTGACGTCTAGAGCGGGAGCGCCACGATGGAAGACGAGAACATCGCCCTCAACAGCGTGCTCGGCCTGGAATTGAACCGTGTTTTTTTCGCCGTCCGCGATACGGCAAACAAGCAGAAGATCATCGAATTCGCGCGTGACGTGCTGCAAAGCGAGCGCCGCAAGCTCGTCGACAGCGCGTCGCCGGAGAGCCCTGCGAGCTAGCACGCAGCTTGCAGTAGACGACGCCGATGCAACCGATCGCGCGACGATGCCCTTCGATGTGAGCACTGGCTTTTCTCGAAACAGTGTGACTGCGAAGTTACCCGTCCTTCTTCCCGCCATTAAAGCCTCAATTGCCGCTGGATGACATGACCGCTGTCGTGAGATGATCGCCGCTACGATCGTCTTTCGGATGCCAAGATCATGATGACGCTACGCCAGGTTGAAGTGATCCGTGCCGTGATGGTGACGGGCACCATTGGCGGTGCAGCAAAGCTGCTCAACGTCTCGGCACCCGGGATCAGCCGGCTGGTCAAATACACCGAGCGCTCGCTCGGCATCCGCTTCTTCCAGCGCCAGAACGGCCGCTACTTCCCGACGCCGGAAGCCGAGAGCATTTTCGAGCAGATCAACGGCGTCTACAAGAAAGTCGACGATCTCTCCGAGATCATCTCCAAGATCGGTCGCGGCGGCTTGTCCGAGCTGCGCATCGGCTCGGTGCCGAGCATCTCGCAGGTGATGGTGCCGCGCGCCATCGAGCGGGTGCGCCGCCGCTATCCCGATCTCGGCATCGACATCAACATCCTCAAGCTCGAGGAAGCCATCGACTATCTCATGCTCGGCCGCGGCGAGTGCGTGGCGATGAGCTACCGGCTGGAGCATTCCGGGCTCGACTTCATGCCGCTCGCCTCGGGCGAGCTCTACTGCGTTGTACCGCCGGGCCACGAGCTCGCCGGCCGCAAGCAGGTCTCGGCCGCCGAGATCACCCAGTACCCGCTGATCGGCATTGATCCCAACGATCCCTACGGCCGGATCATGGCCGAGATCTTTGCGCGCAACCGGCTCGCCTACAACATCACCATCCGCGCGCGCTTCGGCACCACGGTCTGCGCGCTGGTGAAGGCGGGGCTCGGCATCGCCATCATCGACCAGTTCACGGTGGCCCATGGCGGCTACCCCGGGGTCGAACTCCTGAAGATTGCCGAGCCGACGCGGTTCGACACCTACATCGCAGTCAAGCGCGGCGCGCCGCTGTCGCTGCATGTCGAGTGTTTCATCGAGTCCCTACGCGCCGAGATGCGCGCGCTCGAGCCGTCCCGCAGCAATGGCAAGCTTGCGGTGGGGCGCGGACGAAAGAAATAACATGGTGTTGGGTTTGCGGGACAAAAGGGTAATTGTGTTAGCCGGGGGAATGACTATCGTCGCTCTCGGAATGACGCGGATTTCTCCATTAATGCTGGGACCGAATGCGCCCAACGAGACGATAGCGAACCATGACGAAGCGCGGATACGCCGCTAGCAAAAAGCTCCTCACCGGCCTGATCGGCGCGCCGATCGCGCATTCCGCCTCCCCCGCCATGCATGAGCGCGCCGCTGAAGCCCTAGGCCTGCGCGGCCATTATCAGCTCATCGAGGTCGCGGGCGCCGATGCGGCCGGGCTCCGCATGATGCTGGAGGGCGTGCGGCGCCTCGGCTTCGCCGGCGTCAACGTCACCTTTCCGTACAAGGAGGCGGTGGTCCCGCTGCTCGACGAGCTGGCACCGGGTGCGGCCGCAATGGGCGCGGTCAACACGATCGTCGTCAGGGATAACAGGCTGATCGGCCACAACACCGACACCACGGGCTTTGCACGTGCCGTCGCTCCGCTGCTGTCGCCCACGGGGAACGCGGTCGCCGTGATCGGCACAGGCGGCGTCGGCAAGGCGATCGCTTTTGCGCTGGCGAGCCTGAAGGTTGCCGACCTGCGCATCTTCGACACCGAGCCGGCCCGCGCCGAGAAACTCGCCGCGCTGCTGGCCAGGCATGGCGGCGCGCGGGTTGCCGGAAACGTCAAGGACGCGCTCGACGGAGCAACCGGCCTCGTCAACGGCACGCCGGTCGGCATGCTGCCGAATCGCGACACCCCGGTGCCGGCCTCGCTGCTGCGCGAAAATCTGTGGGTCGCCGACGCCGTCTATTCGCCGCTGATCACGCCGCTGCTGACCGCGGCCCGAGCCAAGGGCGCGCGGATCATGACCGGGCGAGAGCTCGCGATCTACCAGGCGGCTGACGCGTTCGAGCTGTTCGCCGGCCTTGCCCCGTCGACCCAAGTCATGGGAGAGGCTTTCGACGAGGTGATGGCGGCAAGAAGCTCTGCCTATTACGCAGCGTAACCGAAGCGGCCGGATACAAGGCCGTCACCAGAACCGAACGTCCAAAGGGAGGAATGGGATGAGATCCACACTTTTGGCAGGCGCGCTGCCTCGACGCTGTCGGGCGGCGAGCAGAAGCAACTCGAGATCGCCCGCTCGCTGCTGCTCGAGCCAAAACTCGTGCTGATCGACGAACCCTCGATCGGCCTGTCGCCGCTGATGGTGCAGCAGACCTTGGAGATTCTGAAGAACCTGCGTGACCGCGGTGTTACCATCCTGATGATCGAGCAGAACGCGCGATCGGCGCTGGAGATCTCGGACATCGGCATCGTGCTCGAGCTCGGCCGGACCCGCATGGTCGACAAGGCGGAGCGCATTTTGAACGACCCGCGGATCGGGCAGTTGTTCCTTGGAGGGGCAATGGAGGACAACGCAGCATGAACAAACGCTCGATCGCAACCGTCTCCCTCTCGGGGGCGCTGGACGAAAAGCTCCGTGCCATCGCGGCCGCCGGATTCGAGGCGGTCGAGATCTTCGAGAACGACCTGCTGTCGTTCGGCGCGGGCCCGCGCGACATCGCAAAGCTCTGCAAGGACCTCAATCTCGAGATCTGCGCATTTCAGCCGTTCCGCGATTTCGAGGGCATGCCCGAGCCGCAACGCTCGCGCAATTTCGCCCGCGCGATGCGCAAGTTCGATCTGATGCAGGAGCTCGGCACCGATCTGCTGCTGATCTGCTCCAACGTGTCGCCCGCCTCACTCGGCGGCATCGACCGCGCCGCCGATGATTTTCGTGAGCTCGGTGATCTCGCCGCCAAGCGCGGCTTGCGCGTCGGCTACGAGGCGCTGGCCTGGGGCCGGCACGTCAACGACTATCGCGATGCCTGGGAGATCGTGCGGCGCGCCGATCATCCGGCGATCGGCGTGATCCTCGACAGCTTTCATGCCCTGGCGCCGGGCTTCCCGACCCGCGCCATGGCCTCGATTCCCGGCGACAAGATCTTTCTGGTGCAGCTTGCCGATGCGCCGAAGCTGGAGCTCGACATCTTGTCGTGGAGCCGCCACTTCCGCTCGTTCCCCGGCCAAGGCGACCTGCCGGTCGGCGAATTCATGCAGGCGATCGCCGCGACCGGCTATTCCGGCCCGTGGTCGCTCGAGATATTCAACGACCAATTCCGCGCCGGCTCGGCCGCACAGACCGCGCTCGACGGACTGCGCTCGCTGATCCTGCTGCAAGACCAGCTTGCTCCGGACTGGCCGAAGCTCGTCGGCGAGCCGCTGGCGCCGAAGGCCAAGAGCCGTGGCACCGGCTTCATCGAGTTCGCCGTCAACGAGACCAAGGCCGGCGAGCTCGCGCATCTGTTTTCACAGCTCGGCTTCCGCAAGACCGGTAAGCATCGGAGCAAGGCGGTGGAGCGCTGGTCGCAGGGCAAGGTCGAGCTGGTGATCAATTCCGAGACCGACGGCTTTGCGCATTCGCACTATGTCACGCATGGCCCCGGCGTCTGCGCCATCGCGCTCGACGTCGACAATGCCGGCCTTGCCATGCAGCGAGCCGAGACGCTGAAGGCGCGCACGTTCTACCAGCCGGTCGGGCCAGGTGAACTGGAGATCCCGGCAATCCACGGCGTCGGCGGCAGTCTGCTCTATTTCGTCGACCAGGCCGGTAAGAACTGGGACACGGATTTTGAGCCGGTTGCAAGCAATGCAGACGAGGACGCGCTGCTCGCGGTCGACCACATCGCGCAGTCGATGCCATACGACGACATGCTGTCCTGGCTGTTGTTCTACACCGGCATCCTCGATCTCAAGCGCCTGCCGCAGATGGAGATCGCCGATCCCCGTGGCCTCGTGCAGAGCCAAGCCCTCATCAACCACGACCAGAGCCTGCGCTTCGTGCTCAACGGCTCCTCCGCCAATCGCACGCTGCCGGCCCGTTTCATCTCGGAGTTTTTCGGCTCCGGCGTGCAGCACGTCGCGTTCGCGTGCCAGGATATCTTCACCACGGTCGCCGCGATGCGGGCCCGCGGCGCAGGCTTCCTCGATATTCCCGGCAATTATTACGACGACATCGAAGCCAAATACGACCTCGCGCCAGATGTTATGGCGCAGCTCCGCGCCAACCACATCCTCTACGACCGCGAGGGCGACAGCGAATTCTTCCAGGTCTACACTCACATTTTCGACGAGCGCTTCTTCTTCGAGATCGTCGAGCGCAGGAGCTATCAGGGGTTTGGCGCCGCCAATGCCGGCATCAGGCTCGCAGCGCAGGCCCGCGAGGTGCGCCCTGCGAGCATGCCACGGGTGTAGGCTCTTTTTCCCTCTCCCCTTGTGGGAGAGGGTGGCTCGCCGCAATAGCGGCGAGACGGGTGAGGGGTCTCTATCCGCGAGTCTCCCCCCGACATCTAATCCGCGGAGACATACCCCTCATCCGGCGCTTCGCGCCACCTTCTCCCACAAGGGGAGAAGGGGCTACGTCGCTCGTGGCGACGATCAGCTCACTTCATCGGGCACTTGTCGTGGAAGCGGTCCTGATCGTCAGTGACGATGGTCGCGACGGTCTTCAGGGAAAGCTCGCCGCCGGCGCCCTTCACCACGTCCTGCAGATAGAAGTTCTGGACCGGGATGTGGTTGTTGCCGTACTTGAACGCGCCGCGCAGCGACTTGAAGTTGGCCTTCTCCATCTCGGCCTTCATCGCATCCTTCTTCGACGTGTCGCCGCCCACGGCTACCACCGCGCTGTTGATGAGCTGCGCGGCGTCATAGGCCTGCGCGCCGTAATAGCTCGGCCGGGCGTTCGGATATTTCTTGCGGTAATCGGCGACGAACTTCTTGTTCTGCTCGTTCGGAAGGTCGTTCACCCACTCCTGCGCGCCAGGGATCCCGAACGCATTCTCCTTCTGCAAGGGCAACGTCGTCTCGTCGACTGTGAAGACGGTGTAGAGCGGCATGGTGCTCTTCATGCCGGCCTGGACATACTGATTGAGGAACTGCGCGCCGGCCGCACCGGGATAGAACACGAAAATCGATTCGGCGCCGGAGGCGCGGGCTTTCGCCAGCTCGGCCGAGAAGTCGAGCTGGCTCGGCCAGACCGTGTATTCCTCGCCCTTGATCTCGCCCTTGAAGGTGCTCTTCAGGCCCGCAAGCATGTCCTTGCCGGCGGCGTAGTTCGGACCGATCAGGAACACGCTCTTGACGCCGTTCGCGTTCATGTAGAGGCCCATGGCGGCCGGCGTCTGATCGTTCTGCCACGAGGTCGAGAAAACGTATTTCGAACACAGCTCGCCCGCGAGCTGCGACGGACCGGCATTGGCCGAGATCAGGAAGGTCTGGGAGTCCACCGCGGTCTTGAGCGAGGCGAGCAGCACGTTCGACCAGATGTAGCCGACGAGGAAATCGACCTTGTCGGACTGCACCAGCTTCTCGGTCTTCTGCTTGCCGACATCAGGCTTCTGGCCGTCGTCCTCGTAGATCACCTCGACCGGCTTGCCGTCCATCTTGCGCCCGAGATGATCGAGCGCGAGCTCGAACGAGTTGCGCATGTCGTTGCCGATCACGGCAGTCGGGCCGCTGAAGGTCGAGACGAAACCGATCTTGATCGTGTCGCCGGCGAATGCCTGATTCGCCAGCACCAGCGCCGCTGCGCCCGCCAGCCAGAATGCCGTCCTCATAACAACTCCCCTCCCTATTATTGATCCCGGTAACGGGTGATCGCCGTCCCCGGGTCTGTCTCTATTGAACGCAAAATCTGTCGCGCCGCCAATGGCTCAGCACCCGCCTCTGCACCATATTTCGCCCCGAATGGGGATGGCAAGAAATATAATTCTACTTACTTTGTTCAAGCCTGCGGCCTTTTTCGCGGAGAATTTCGATACGCCATGCCTATTCCATCATTGATGACGGCTATTGGACCACGGCGCCGAATCCGCACTTAAATAAGTCAGTGAAGCAGCGAGATTCGAGGGTGCATCATGGCCGCAAATCCCCATCGCGTCGTCATCGTCGGGGCCGGCTTCGGCGGGCTGGAGACGACCTACCGGCTCGCGGGGGCGCCGGTCGAGATCACGCTGATCGACCGCCGCAACCACCATCTGTTTCAGCCGCTGCTCTATCAGGTCGCGACCGCCTCACTCGCCACCAGCGAGATCGCCTGGCCGATCCGCCATCTCATGCGCGATCGACGCGAAGTGACGACGCTGTTTGCGGCCGTCAGTGGCGTCGACGCGGACAGGCGCCGCGTCCTGATCGACGACGGCAGCGAGGTGCCCTACGACACGCTGGTGCTCGCCACCGGCGCGCGGCATGCCTATTTCGGCCATGACGAGTGGGAGACGTGGGCGCCGGGCCTGAAGACGCTGGAGGACGCGACCACGCTGCGTCGTCACATCCTGGTGGCATTCGAGCGCGCCGAGCGCGAGACCGATCCGGCGCGGCGCGCCGCGCGACTCACCTTCGTCATTGTCGGCGCCGGCCCCACAGGCGTGGAGCTCGCCGGCACGATCGCCGAGATGGCGCATCACACGCTGCCGGCCGACTTCCGCAACATCGATACGAACAAGGCGCGCGTGGTCCTGATCGAGGCTGGCCCGCGCGTGCTGGCGGGCTTCCCTGACGATCTCTCGGCATATGCACAGGCCTCGCTCGAAAAGATCGGTGTCGAGGTCGTGCTCGGGCAGGCTGTCACAGAGATCAACCGCGAAGGCGTCGTGTTCGGCGGCAAGCTGCTCGAGGCAAAGACGCGAATCTGGGCTGCCGGTGTGCGTGCCTCACCGGCCGCCGAATGGCTGGGGGCGCCGAGCGATCGCGCCGGACGCGTGCAGGTGAACGACGACCTCACCATTCCCGGCCATCCCGAGATCTTTGCGATCGGTGACACCGTGAGCATCAACGCCTGGGAGGGCAAGCCGGTGCCCGGCATCGCCCCGGCGGCGAAGCAGCAGGGCAGGCATGTCGCCGAGACCATCAAGGCTCGGCTGCGCGGTGAGAGCAAGGGTCCATTCCGTTACAAGCACGCCGGCAGCCTCGCTCAGATCGGCAAGCGGCTTGCCGTGATCGATTTCGGCAAGGTCAAGCTGCGCGGAACGATCGCATGGTGGATCTGGGGCATCGCCCACATCTACTTCCTGATCGGCCTCCGCCACCGTCTCAGCGTCGCACTGAGCTGGCTGTGGATCTATGCGAGAGACCAGCGGGCCGCGCGATTGATCACGCAGGGCAGCAGCAAGGTGGTGGGGTGACATTTGCCCTCGCGTCCCGGGCGCGGAGCGGCATTGATGTCGCGACGCCGCGTCAGGGGCACGAGATTGCGGATGCCGCGACGAGCTACGGCGTCTTGCAGACGAAATTCGCGGCGTCCTCGCTGTCGCCCTGTCCGGAATACGCGGCGTAGCTCGGATACGGGCACAGCGGCCGCGTGCGGCCCGGGCTCCAGGACGCGGGGACTTCCTTGTTCGCGGGACTGGCAGACGCGATGATGCGCTCGGGTGCCTTGCCCTTCTCCACCCAGTCGGTCAGTGCGGTCAGTGCATCGAACTTGTCGAGGGTGACGCCGCCACCGCAATGCGTTTCGCCGGGAATCGTGAACAGGCGCGCGACGCTGTCGGCGTGTCCCTGCAGGTTCTTGTTCAGCCGATCGTACCAGCGGATGGTGTCGTTCACCGAGAACACCGGATCGGCCTGGCCATGATAGATCAGCATCTTGCCGCCGGACTTCCGGAGCGATGCAAGGTTGGGGTCGTCGATGTCGGGCGGCGTCATGAAGTCCATGGCCGATTCCGTGAAGGTCGCGTCCTTGGCGAAAATCTTCGGCGCGTCCTTATCGAAGTCATAGGCCTTCAATGCCTCGACGAGCTTCTCGTTCTTGCCTTCGACCACGACCGGCGGTGTCGAGAAGATGTAGTTCAGCGACGCTGCGCCCATGGTGGCGATGATCGGATAATTATTCCAGGGCGCGACAGGGCTCTCGACCTTCCAGGTGCGCCAATTGCCCGTGCCGATGCCGCCATCGAGCGGCCAGTCGGAATAGAGCGCCTCACCTTTCGAATTCTTCGGTCCGGCGAGGCTCATCTTCAGGGCATCGACCTTTGCTTCGGACAAACAGGCACTGTTCTGCCCGGGCGCACAGACCAGGCTCTTGAGATCGAATGCCTTCTGACAAGCGGCGAGATTGGCCGTCAGTCCATCCTTGACGCCGTCGAGCCCATCGCAGGCCTCCGTAATGCGTGAGGAAACGAGCTGAGCGTCCTCCCTGGTGATGGACTTGCGCAGATCGGGATCGACTTTGAGGAAGGCCTGCACGTCCCAGGCGTGCTGGATCGCAGCGCGCGGCAGGTCGAAGCCTGGATTGCCGACGAGGAAGCCGTCGTAATTTTCCGGCATCCGCGACGCTGCGACCATGGCGTGACGCCCGCCATTCGAGCATCCCGCCATATAAGAGCGGTCCGGCTTGCGCCCGTAATGCAGGGCAATGATTTGCTTTGCGACCGGCGACAGCGTCATGTCGGCGGCATAACCGTAGTCGCGCCGCGCCTGCGGATCGAGGCCGAACGCCGCGCCCGCAGTCAGGCCCAGCGACTTGTTCGCAGGGTCCGAGCCGGAATGGCCACTGTCAGACGACAGCACGGCAAAGCCTCGCGCCAGTGGCACGGTGCCGCCGGATGCCAGGCCGTCGGGCAGGGTGCCAAGAGCGGGCACGACCACGCCGTCATTGCCGCCATTCACCTGATGCAGGAAGCGGCCGTTCCACTCGGCCGGCAATCGCAGTTCGAACCCAATGGCATAGGATTTCCCGTCGACGCCGGTGCGCTGGTTGGCAAGGCCCGTCACGATGCAATGCCTGGGGAGACCGTTGGCCGCGTCCTGCGTTTTGGACCCGGTGATCTCGACGCCGGACATGCCAAGGGACGCAGTGGTGACCGGCGAGCAGGCCTCGCCGTCGGCGCGAGCCAGCGCGGTAGACCCCAGAAGCGCGGCCAGCGCGGCGGTTGATATCAAGCCAGCCTTCATGACGAACCTCCCTATTTAGTTATATACTATAATTATTACCTCCATTTCATACTTTGGCAAGTGCTGCGACCGGCGTGCCGGACGCGCCCGCTTTTGCCGCTTTATGCGCGGACCTGCGCCGGGACAGAAGACCTTCTACTTGACCAGCTCGCACCCGCCCTCCGCCAGCGGGCGGAACGCCTGATCCGCGGGAATCGTCGAGACCAGCTTGTAATAGTCGTACGGATATTTCGATTCCTCCGGCTTCTTCACCTCGAACAGATACATTGGGTGCACGACGCGGCCGTCCTGACGGATCGCGGTGTCGCCGAACAGCTTGTCCTTGCCTTTGAATTTCTTCATTTCCGGCACGACATCCCTCGCATTGTCACTTCCGGTGGCAGCGACCGCGTTGAGAAAAGCGAGCGTGGACGCATAGACGCCGGCCTGGTTGCCGCTCGGCATCTTGCCGTTCATGCCGGGACGCCCGGCGAAGCGTTTCGCGAAGGCACGGGTGTCGTCGTTCATGTCCCAGTAGAAGGCCTCCATCAGCTGGAGGCCCTGCGCGACCTTGATGCCCATGCCGTGGATGTCGTTGATGAAGAGCAGGAACGCAACCAGCTTCTGGCCACCCTGCTGAACGCCGAACTCGGCCGCCTGCTTCACGGCATTGATGGTGTCGCCGCCAGCATTGGCAAGGCCGATCACCTCCGCTTTGGAATTCTGCGCCTGCAACAGGAAGGAGGCGAAGTCCGCCGTGCCGAGCGGATGCCGCGACGAGCCGAGCACCTTGCCGCCGTGACTCTCGATATATTTCTGCGCCTCCGTCTCGATGCCTTTGCCGAGCGCGTAGTCGACTGTGAGGAAATACCAGTCCTTGCCGCCGCGCGACATCATCGCGGCTGCGGTGGTGTTGCCGGTCGCCCAGGTGTCGTTGACCCACTGAATTGTATTGGGCGAGCAGGCCTTGCCGGTGAGATCGGCGCTTGCGGTCGAGGATGCCAGGAAGGTCATGCGGCTACCGCGCAGCAGCGTGTTGATGGAAAGGCCGACCGCCGAGTTCGGCACGTCGACGATGGCATCGACGCCTTCGACGTCGAGCCATTTACGCGCGATGGCATTGCCGACATCGGCCTTGTTCTGATGGTCGGCATAGACGATCTCGACCTTGATGCCCTTAGCCGCGCCGTTGAAATCCTCCGCCGCCATGCGCGCGGCCTCCACCGAGCCCATGCCATTGGTGTCCTGAAAGATTCCGGAGATGTCGTTGAGCACACCGACGCGCACGACATTGTCGGATATCTCGGCGTTCGCCACGCCGCTCACCAGGCTCGCCGCGAGCGCGAGCGTCCACCGCAGAACTTTCATCATTACCTCCCCTGTTTGATTTGCCCGCCGGTCGTTGCCGCCGCGGCTGGAATTTCAGACCTGCCGCTTCGGCAGCCTCAGCACGAGCCCATCGAGCTCGGGCGTGATCTTGATCTGGCAGGACAGCCGACTGTTCGGCAGCCGCTCGGCCGCGGCGCCCTCGAGCAGCGCGTCCTCGTCCTCCGCCATTGCGGGCAGACGCGCGACCCAGGCATCGTCGACATACACGTGACAGGTCGCGCACATGGCGTTGCCGCCGCATTCGGCCAGGATACCATCGAGCCCGTGGCGGGTGGCCGCCTGCATGGCGCTTTCCCCGTCTGAGACCTCGACGTGCTCGGAATTGCTGTCGGGATGGACGAAGCTGATCGTAGGCATCAGGGCTCCTTGTCAGGCCGGGATGATGGTGACAGGCAGGCTGTCGAGCCCGCGCAGCGTGTTGTTGAAGCGGCGCTTCGGCTCGCCCGTGATCTCGATAGACGCGACGCGTCGCGCCAGGGCGGTCAGCATCACCTCGCCTTCGAGGCGCGCCACGAGCTGGCCGACGCACATGTGGATGCCCGAGCCGAAGCCGACATGGCCGGACGTGCGGCGGGTGATGTCGTAGCTGTCGGGCCTCTCCCAGCGGCGCGGATCGCGGTTGGCCGCAGCAAGGAACATCAGCACCTTCTCGCCCTCGCCGATGCGCGCGCCCGACAGCTCGACCTCGCGCGTCGTGGTGCGGAAGAAGGTCTGCACCGGGCTTTCGAACCGGACAGCCTCCTCGAACGCGTTGCGCGCCAGCGTGATATCGGCGCGCAGGCGCTGCCATTGCTCCGGGAAGCGCGCGAGGCAATAGAGCGCGGCGCCGATGCCGTTGACCGTCGTGTCGAGGCCGGCCGACAGCAGCGAGCGCACCAGCAGCGGCGCCTCGGTCGCGGTGATCGCGCCTTCGTCGACCTGAGCATGGATGCAAGCACCGAAGCCGCCCGGCGCGAGGTTCTCGCGCTGACACTGCTTGGCGACATAGGCCTGATGCGGCGCCGAGCGCGCGATCGCCTCCTGGCGCAGCTCATTGGGCGGGCCGAAGGCGTTGAATACAACGCTCGCATAGGGGATGAGATGCTCGCGTCCCTCGGGTTTCAGGCCGAGCGCATCAGGAAAGATCGAGAGCGGATAGGCCTCGGCGAGGTCGGCAACCGCATCGAAGCTGCGCTGCTCCAAGAGGACGTCGACGCGTTCCTCCGCCGCCGCCGCAAAGCGGTCACGCACCTGCTTCATCACGGTCGGCGACAGCACTTTCGACAGCACGGCGCGGGTGCGGGTGTGCGCGGGCGGATCGGCCTCGAGAATCAGGCTTGGTGGCCGCCAGGGAGTCTCCTTTTTGAAATCGGACAGCCCGACGCCGCGGCTGGAGCAGAAGGTCGCGGGATCGTTCAGCACGGCATGCACTTCCGCATAGCGTGCGACGCCATAGACATTCCATTGGTCGAGATAGACCACCGGCCCCGCCTCGCGCAGTCGCTCGTGCGTGGGATACGGGTCAGCGAAAAAGCCCATGGCGAACGGATCGACATCGAGATGCGGGACGCCTGATGCGACCGAGCCGGATGCGCTCATTGGACATCTCCTTCATTTTGATCTTGTGAAAGGACGGCGCTTGCCCTTAGGTCTGCGGACACTCCGCGAGTCACAAGGCCGATATGCCACCGTCTTCGACCAAAGCCCGCCAGAAGCCCGCACCTGCCGAGAGCGGGCCGACGCTTGACCTCGACCGTTACGTTCCGGCCTTCATCACCTTCATCGCCAACAAGCTCTCGAACAGCGCGACCGCATTTTATCAGCGGGAGTTCGGCGTCAACGTCACGGAATGGCGGATCATGTCGCTGCTGGCGATCGAGCCCGGCATTCCCGCCTCGCGCATCTGCCAAGTCATCGGTTTCGACAAGGGCCCGGTGAGCCGAACGCTGGCAGGCTTGGAAAACCGCGGGCTGGTCTCGATCCGCACCGACCCCAATGATGGCCGCACCCATTCGATCGCGCTGACGGCGAAGGGGCGCGCTACCCATGACAAGGTCATCGTGGCGGCGTTCGAGCGCGAGCGACGCCTGCTGTCCTGTCTCAGCAAGGACGAGCGCGAGGTGCTGATCGACCTGCTCCGCCGCCTGCACGAGAATCTCGACGCGGTGACCGGCGGCACGGACGCGTGACAGCTCGCGCACCGAGCGCGATCCGGCATCATCTCCTGGCACGCACCTGCGTTTGCCGACGGGATCTTTCCTGCCGCGCATTGTTTCCTCCGAGACCAGACGCGGCGGTTCGTCCGCCGTCATTGCTGGTTCGGAACGGTTCGCACAAATTAGTTGCCGGGGCAACAAAATAATCATGCAGGATATTTGCGACAGGTTGGCTGGCGTAATCGAGCACCAGACCTCGTGTCCCGGCCAACGCGCGGCAACGACGCGCCGCAGAGCCGCGGCCCAGTAAGCCGTGCGTGCTAGGAGAGATGGGCCACGGCTCTGCAGCGCAACACTCGCGTGCTGCGCCGCATCCGGGGCATGCCTGCTGCTCAAGATGGTGAGCTAGATGCCGATCCACTCCACCGACGAATCATCGTTCAGCCGCTCCACCGCACCGGCGCGGCGCGTCAGCACGGCGCGCTGGTTGACGTAGCCCTTGTCGGTGATCTCGCCGCCATCGACCGACGGCGGTTCGACGAGCAGCAGCGCACGCGTGGCGTGGCCGGAGGAGTTGCCGCTCTGCTGCTTCAGCCTTGCCAGACCTTGCGCTATGGCGGTCCGGATCTTGTCGTGCCCCAGCACATCATTCACGCTTGCTGTTTCGGACAGACCGGTGTGGGCGCCGCACGCGGCGATGTTCGGAAATACCAGGAACCGCACCTCATCGCCGCCATGGCCGGTCACGACGATGTCCTGCGCGAACGGCGCAAGCGCTGCGATGCCAGCGACACGCAGCGTCCCAACGCTGACCCACGTGCCGGAGTTGAGCTTGAAATCCTCGGCCACGCGGCCGTCAAAGAACAGGCCGCGCTCGGGCCGCTCGATATCGGCGAACTTCACGGCGTCGCCGATCAGATAGAATCCCTCCTCGTCAAACGCCTGCTTGGTCAGCTCGGGCGCCTTCCAATAGCCCGGCGTGACATTGGGACCGCGCACGCGCACCTCCAGCTTGTCACCGGAGGTAACGAGCTTCAGCTCGGTGCCGGGAATCGGCACACCGATATTGCCGGAGCGGTCGGCAAGGAAATGACAATCGGTCGCCAGCGGCGACGTCTCGGTCGAGCCCCAGGCCGACACCATCGGCAAAGCGCGGCCGACGGTCTTGACCGAGAGCTCCTCGAACGCGTCCCACAGATTTTGTGGCAGCGCGGCGCCGGCATAGAAGGCGAACTTCACGTCGCTGAAGAAACGGCGGCGAAGTTCATCGTCGCCGCGCAGCGCCGCGATCAGCATGTCGAAGCCACGCGGCACGTTGAAGTAGACCGTCGGCATCACGCTTTTCAGATTGGCGAGCGATGTCGCGAACAGGCCGGGCGCCGGCTTGCCGCCGTCGATATAGAGCGAGCCGCCGTTGCGCAGCACGAGGTTGAAATTGTGGTTGGCGCCAAAGGTGTGGCTCCACGGCAGCCAGTCCAAGATGACGAGGTCGTCGCCCCGCTCAAGGAACGTCCAGGTCTGCGCCTTGGCCTGCTGGCTGGAGGTCAGCATGCGCTGGGTGTTGATGACGGCCTTCGGCGTGCCTGTTGAGCCCGAGGTGAACAGGAATTTCGCGATCGTGTCGAGCGTGACCGCGGCAAATGCTGATGCGACCTCCGGCGCTTCCGGCGTTGCAGCAATGGTCCGGAATGCAACCGCATCAGCATCGCCAGCATTGCCACTGATGATCTGCGCCTTGTGCAGCGGCTTGATCGCAGCGAGGGCCGCAGCAAACGGCCTGGTGCTGGACACATAGATCGCGCCGGGCTCAAGCAGCGCGATCATGCTTTTCAGCTTGTCGTAATCCCTGGACATCAGCGAATAGGCCGGCGAGACCGCGGCTGAGGGTACGCCGACATGCTGTGCGGCAAGCGCGAGCAGCGCGTGGTCGATGCTGTTGTCCGAGAGAATGACAACCGGGTGTTCCGCGCTGAGCCGGTGCGCTAGGATCCAGGACGCCGCTGCGCGCACCCGCCGCAGCGCACCCGCGTAGGTCACGGTCGCCCAGGGCGTGTCGGCGCTATCGCGCTCGGCAAGGAAGACCTTGTCCGGCGTTTGCCGCGCCCATTGCTCCAGCCAATCTCCGACGCAGCGCGCGCTGTCGCGCAAAGGCTCGGGAGAGCGCAGCACGATGCTGCCGTCCGTGCGATGCTCCGCGACGGTCTTGGGCGTTGCGAACAGGCTCGAAGCGTCACCGCGGACGGTCATCATGGTTTCCTCCTCGCCCCCGGACGCCCCGGACCGGCCGCAGCCTCGTTCCGGGCCGCTTTGGCGATAATGTTGGGCATCGCAATTGTTGTCGTCAACAACAATCTTCCGCTTCGAACCTCGAGCCGCTAAGGTCATCCGGCCAGGAGACGCGATGTGACGACCCCCGCAACCCGAACTTCCCCGCGCAAACGAACAAGCAATGGCCTGACGGCACAGATCGGTGCGGACGAGATTGGCCTCGACGCGCTGATCGGGCACGCCGGCTACGCGGTGCGGCGCTTCCAGATCTGGATCTTTCAGGACTTCATCAGGACGCTCGGCGAGGTCGACATCAGGCCGACGCAATATTCGGTGCTGACGGTGATCGGCGCCAATCCGGGACTCTCGCAGATGGCGGTGGCGAAACGCCTCGGTATCGAGCGCGCCCGGCTGGTGCATCTGCTCGACAGCCTCGAGCAGCGCAAGCTGGTGAAGCGGATCAAGTCGAAGTCCGACCGGCGCTCGCACGCGCTTCACCTCACCGCGCAGGGCGAGACGGCGCTGGCCAAGTTCAAGCGGCTGGCTGCCGAGCACGAGCGGCATGTCGAGGACAAGATCGGTAAGGCGAACCGGGAGCGGCTGCTTCAGATCCTTGCTGGCTTCACCTGATCCGGGCTGCCCATGATTTGGGCAAATGCCTAGGACAGACCCCCGGTCCGGCCACCTGCCCGCTGGTCAACGCATCGCCCAAGGCACTGATTTTACGATAATAACCGCGGCACCGCGCCTGCCCGGATAATGTACACAATGGCACATCGCTTGCTTCAATGCGGGTGAGACAAGTTGCCGGAGTTTTGTCGCCATGGGGGCTGAGCAGCCTGAAACGATTGCCGCGATTGTGGCCGCGCATCGCGCGGGCACGGTGACGCCGGCGCAGACGGTCGCGCGGACCTATCAGCGCATTCGCGATCACAACGATCCCGCCATCTTCATCAGCCTGCGCGACGAGACGGACGCGATCGCGGAAGCCGAGAAGCTCGCCGGAAAGGATGCGGCGAGCCTGCCGCTCTATGGCGTACCGGTTGCCGTGAAAGACAATATCGACGCGCTCGGCTTTCCGACCACGGCGGCCTGCCCGGCCTTCTCCTATACCCCGACGCACGACTCGACCGCGGTCGAGCGGCTGCGCGCGGCCGGCGCGATCATCATCGGCAAGACCAATCTCGATCAGTTCGCCACCGGTCTCGTCGGCGTGCGATCACCCTATGGCATTCCCAAAAATTCGGTCCGCGAGGATCTCATTCCCGGCGGCTCCAGCTCGGGATCGGCTGTCGCGGTCGGCGCCGGCCTGGTGCCGCTGTCGCTCGGCACCGACACCGCCGGCTCAGGCCGCGTGCCGGCGATGCTCAACAACATCGTCGGGCTGAAGCCGAGCCTCGGCATGATCTCGACGGCAGGCCTCGTGCCGGCCTGCCGCACGCTCGATTGCATCTCGGTGTTTGCGCTGACGGTGGACGACGCCGCGCTCGCGCTGTCCGTGATGGCCGGGCCTGACCAGGCCGATCCGTTCTCGCGCGATCGGCCGCCGGGTGCGATCACGCCGTTCCCGACCAATTTGCGCCTCGGCGTTCCGCGCGATGGACAGTTGATCTTCTTCGGCGACAAGAAATCGGAAGCCGCTTACGGCGAAGCGCTGAAGCGCTGGACCGCGCTTGGCGCAACGCTGGTCGAGTTCGACCTTGAGCCGTTCTACGAGACGGCGCGCTTGCTCTACGAGGGGCCTTGGGTCGCCGAGCGTTATCTGGTGATCAAGAATCTTTTGGCCTCGGCGCCTGATACGATTCACCCCGTGACGCGCGAAATCACCGCCGCCGGCGCGCGGCTGACGGCGGCCGAAACCTTCTCCGCGCTTTATCGCCTCCAGGGACTGCGCAAGATCGCCGAGCGCACATTCGCAAACATCGATGCACTGGTGCTGCCGACAGCACCGACGACCTATACGACCGCGCAGGTGCTCGCCAATCCGATCGAGCTGAACAGCCGGCTCGGCACCTACACCAATTTCGTCAACCTGCTCGATCTCTGCGGCCTCGCGGTGCCGGCCTCGATGCGCGCGGACGGCATTCCGTTTGGCATCACACTGCTGGCGCCGGCGGGACACGATGCGCTGCTGGCGAGCATCGGGCGCGTGTTCCATGCGGATACCAAGATGACCCTTGGAGCGAAGGGCATCGTGCAAGCACCGCTCGTGGCGCTTCCTGCAAGCAGCAGTGACGACATCCCGATCGCCGTGGTCGGCGCCCATCTCTCCGGCATGGTGCTGAACGGCGAATTGACGGCACTGAACGCAACGCTGATCGAGGCAACCAAGACGGCGCCGGACTACAAGCTCTATGCGCTGAAGACCATGCCGCCGAAGCCGGGCCTGCTGCGCGTTCAAGCGGGCAATGGCGCATCGATCGAGCTGGAGATCTGGTCGCTGTCGGCGGTGGCGTTCGGCAAGTTCGTCAACGCGATTCCGGCACCGATGGCGATCGGCACGGTGCGGCTTGCGGATGGCCGCGGCGTGAAGGGCTTTCTCGTCGAGCCGGAGGTGCTGGGCGAGGCGCGAGATATCACGGCGTATGGCGGTTGGCGGGCGTATATGGCGGAAGTCGCGAAGACGTAAACAGTCTCGTGTCCCGGGCGCAGTGCATCACGCAGTGATGCGCTGCTGAACCGGGACTCATGAAGGGACTTGCGGAATGGATAGGTGGGTCCCGGCGCTGCGGAGCAGTGCTACCGCGCTGCACCGCGCCCTGGACACACGTGTGCCCTTACACCGACACCGCGTAGATCTCGTATTCCCCACGCACCAGCTCGATATGCGCGCGCATGGCGGCGGCGGCGCCCTGCTTGTCGCCGCGCATGATGGCGACGACGACGCGGTCGTGCTCGGCTTGCGACTTGGCGAGACGGCCGAGATTGCGGAACTGGGCGCGGCGGAACGGCTGCACGCGCACGCGCGTCGCCAGGGTGATCTCGGCTATGTAGCCGTTCTGCGATCCCGCATAAATCGCGTTGTGGAAGCGCTCGTTGACCTCATGGAAGCGATCGGGATTGCCGGCGTAGCTGAGAACGCGCAGCTCTTCGTGAATAGCCTCCAGCCCATGGCGCTCGGCGGCCGACATGCGCTCGGCGGCAAGGCCTGCGCACAGCGCCTCCAGCTCCGCCATCGCCTCGAACATGCCTGTCAGCCGCTCGATCGAGGGCTGCGCCACTACCGCGCCGCGATGGGGCCGCGCCTCGACCAGACCGCTCGCGACCAATTGGCGCAGCGCTTCGCGCACCGGGGTGCGCGAGACATTGAAGCGCCGCGCGATGTCGGTCTCGTCGAGTGGCGCGCCCGGCGCGAGGGCTCCGCGCACGATCTCGTCGGCAAGCTGAAGACGCAGCTCCTCGGCACGGGTGACCTTCTGCACTGATGGCAAGGCACGGTCGACGCGGGGCACCACCGGCTCAGCCGGCAGTATCCCCTGCGGAAAATCGTCAAGCGCCATGCGGTCAGGTCTCTTTCGACTCGTCGATGATGCTGACATGAGCGGCGACGACGCGCCAGCCCTCCGGGAAGCGAATCCAGGTCTGCATCTGCCGGCCGACCCTGCCGGGTGCCGTGTCGCGATAGAACAGCGTGGAGGCGACAGCCGTGTCGCGGCCGTAGGTGGAAATCACCGTCTTTGCGGTGCGCCTGATGAGACCGACCGGCGAGCGGCCGGCGCGGAAGCTGGAGATCGCCTCATAGCCGTAGAGGTTCTCACCGATGCCGTAACGCAGCGTACGGGGATCGTTGCGGAAGAGCTCGCCAAGCACGGCCACGTCGTTCGTGACGAGGGCCTGCTCATAGCGATCGAAAGCGGCTTTGACTTCCGCGATCACGTCGGGGAGATCGATCTCCATCTCAAATTCCTCTTAAAATCCCCTTGGGCTGGGCGCCGCGACGACGCCCATCTTTTCCAACGCGTAGGCGACGCGGAGCGCGACGTCCTCGCGCCAGGGCGCCGCGATGATCTGCACGCCAATCGGCAGCGGCTCGAGCGGCACCGGCACCGCGACCACGGGCAGGCCGATGAACGAGATCGGCTGGGTGTGGATGCCGATATTGGCGCGCACCGGCAGTTCGACGCCGTCGAGATTGAACATCACCTGGCCGAGTTTCGGCGCGGTGCAGGGCGTCGCCGGCGCGAGCAGCACATCGACGGATTTGAAGATCTCGGCGAGCTGCGCGCGATACCAGCGGCGAAATTTTTGCGCGCGGTCGACCAGTGCTGCCGGCACCATGGCGCCGGCGATCAACCGGTCTCGCACGGCCGGATCGAAATCATTCGGGCGCTTGCGCAGGCGATCCAGATGCAGCGAGGCGCCTTCGGTGGTGGTGATGACATAAGCCGCGGCGCGGGCGCGCGAGGCTTCGGGCACGTCGACGATCTTTGTCGCGCCCAGCGCCTTTGCGACTCGGCTGACGGCTTCGACCGCTTCCGGAAACACGTTCTTCTGGAAGTGTCCGCCGGCGATCGCAATGCGCAGGTCCGACACGGGATTGGCAATCAGCGGCAACGTCGGCTCCAGGCCGCGCGTGGTGCAGGCGGCATCGTCGGCATCCGGCCCCTGCATCGCGTCATAGGCGAGCGCGAGATCGGTGACATCGCGCGCGAACGGGCCGAGATGATCGAGGCTCGCTACAAACGGGAACGAGCGCGCCCGCGACAGCCGGCCATAGGTCGGCTTCAGGCCAAAAATGCCGCAGAACGAGGACGGCACGCGGATCGAGCCGTTCGTGTCCGAACCGAGCGCGATCGGAACCAGCGCGCCGCCGACGGCACTACCGGAGCCGCCGGAGGAGCCGCCGGTCATCCGCGTGGTGTCATGCGGATTGCGCGAAGGACCGTCGTGAACGTTTTCGCCGGTGAAGTCGTAGGCGTATTCGCCCATGTTGAGCGCGCCGACGAGCACGGCACCGGCGGCTTCCAGCCGCTCGATCAACGTCGCGTCACGCTTGGCGGGCGCGAGATCGCGATTGATCTTGGAACCGGCGCGCGTCGGCAGACCCGCGACGTCGAACAGGTTCTTCACCGCGAAGGGCACGCCAGCGAGCGGGCCGACATTCTTTCCGGCGGCAATATCAGCATCGATCGTGCGTGCCTTGGCGCGGGCGCGATCGGCCGTGACGTCGGTGAAGGAATTGAGGATGGTGTCGTGCTGCTTGATGCGCGCGAGAGCGGCCTCGGTGGCATCGAGGGCCGACATCTTGCCACCGCTCACCGCTTTCGCGATTTCGGCGGCCGTCATCTCTGACTTGGTGGTCATGGCAGCATCAGGCCGTGAAGATCGGAGCCGGCTCGGTCTCGTCCGGCAACGCGAATTCGTCGACCAGGCGGGCGAGCCGCAGCGAGACCTCGAGATTGGCGCGCACCGCGGGCCGCCAGGCCTCCTCGACCGGCAGCGCCAGCGCTTTCGATACGGCGTCGATATAGTCGTCCAGCGGTTCGGGCATCACGCTCCCAACAATCTCTCAATGCACCGGCAGCGGCGGATGCGGGATCGCCGTCAGCAGCTCCTTGGTGTAGTCGTCCTGCGGATCGCTCAACACCTTCTCGGAAATGCCCTCTTCCACGATTCGACCCGTCCGCATCACAATGACACGATCGCACAACAAGCGCACTACATTCAAATCATGCGAGACGAACAGATAGCTCATACCCAGGCGCGCCTTGAGGTCCTGAAGCAGGTTCAGCACCACCGCCTGCACCGAGACGTCGAGCGCCGCGGTCGGTTCGTCCAGGATGACCAGCTTGGGGTGCAGCGCGATCGCCCGGGCGATGCCGACGCGGGCCTTCTGGCCACCGGAGAGCTGATGCGGGAAACGATCGAGCAGATTGTGCGGCAGGCCGACCATGGTGGCGAGCTCTTCGCAGCGGGCGCGGAGCGCTTCGCCGCCCTTGATGCCGCCCAATTGCAGAAGCGGATCGGCGATGGCGCGCGCGGCGGTGAAGCGCGGGTTGAGGCTGTCGGTCGGATCCTGGAACACCATCTGGATCCGACTGCGCTGCGGCAGCCGGGCGAAGGCTGATGGCGCGATGCCGCCGATATCTTCGCCTTCGAACTGGATCAGGCCGGAGGTCTGATCCAGGAGCCGCATCACCATCATCGACGTGGTCGATTTGCCGCAGCCGGATTCGCCGACGAGGCCGACGCTCTCGCCGTGGGCGATCGAGAAGCTGATGCCGTCCACGGCGCGGAACACGTCCGGCTCGACGGGCGGCTTGCGGCCGAACAGTTTGCCGAGCGTGGCCGTGGCGCCCTGGCGGGGATATTCCTTGACCAGCTTTTCGATGAGCAGGAGGGGCTTGGGAGTCTCGTCGCTCCCGGGCTTGACCCGGGAGTCCATCGATTGAGATGAGTCTCGCGAAACGTGATGGACGGCCGGGTCGAGCCCGGCCATGACAGCCGCGGCCTCCTCCTCCGGCAACAGATCCCGCAAGCTCACACCCAGCCGCGGCGTCGCGCGCATCAGCTTCTTGGTGTAGGGGTGCTGTGGATTGGCGAAGATGTCGGCGGCCTTGGCGGTCTCGACGACGCGACCCTTTTCCATCACCACGACGCGGTCGCAATAGGCGGCGGCCAAGCCGAGGTCGTGGGTGATCAGGATGGTCGACATCGCGCGCCGCCTGGTCAGCTCGACGATCAGATCCATCACCGCTTTCTGGGTGGTGACGTCGAGGCCGGTGGTCGGCTCGTCCGCGATCAAGAGCTGCGGATTGCAGGCGAGCGCGAGCGCGATGACGACGCGCTGGCACATGCCGCCTGAGAGCTCGAACGGATAGGCGTGGTAGCGCTCGCGCGGGCGGGCGATCTTGACCTGCTCCAACGCCTCGATCGCCTTCTCGCCGCGATCTGTGACCTGGGCCTGCTGGACATGGGTGCGCAGGACGTCCTCGATCTGATCGCCGACCTTGCGGATCGGGTTCAGCGCCGCGCGCGGGTTCTGGAAGATCATCGAGACTTCGCGGCCGCGCAGATCGCGCATCTGGTCTTCGCTCGCAGCCTTGACGTCGATGCCGGAGAACATCACCGAGCCCTCGGCGATCTTGCCGGCGCGGTCGAGGATGCGCATCACCGCATAGGACGTCACCGACTTGCCGGAACCTGACTCGCCGACGATGGCGAGCGTCTCGCCCCTGGCGACGGAGATGTTGACGTGCTGCACGGCTTTGACGATGCCGCGCCGGGTGGTGAATTCGACGGTCAGATCTTGCACATCGAGCAGCGGCTGAGCGGTCATACGGGCCTCCCGTCGCTCACAAACTCGAAAACAACCCCATGCACAGTAGAGGCGGCATTGGATTCATTGGAGAATTTTTGACGGAAGCCAGCGACCATCACGTCCTCCGCTGGGGATCGACGATGTCGCGCAGGCCGTCGCCGAGGAGGTTGAAGCAGAACACGGCGATCATCAGCGCGAGGCCGGGAAACAGCGCGATCCACCATTCCCCTGAGACCATGAAGCCCGCGCCCTCGGCGACCATGATGCCCCACTCGGCGGTCGGCGGGCGAACGCCGAGGCCGATGAAGGACAGACCTGCGGCATTCAAAATGGCGTAGCCCATGGTCAGCGACATCTGCACGATCATGATGGGCATGATGTTCGGGAGGATGTGCACCAGGAGGATGCGGAATTCGCCATTGCCTGATAGCCGCGCGGCCTGCACGAAACCGGCATTGCGGCGGACATTGGCTTCGGCGCGCGCGACGCGGGCATAGAGCGGGAAGTTCACGATCGCGGTCGCCAGGATGATGTTCTGCACGGTGTTGCCGAGCGCAGCGACGATGCCCATGGCGAGCACGAACAGCGGAAAGGCCATGATGGTGTCGGCGATGCGGCCGACGATGCGGTCGGTCCAGCCGCCGAAATAGCCCGCCGCGATGCCGGCAAGGCCGCCCATCAGGAACACCAGCACGACGGAGGCGACCGCAATGAACGTGTCGAGCCGCGTCGCCACCACGACGCGGCTGAAGATGTCGCGCCCCAATTGATCGGTACCGAACCAGTGCGCGGCCGACGGCGGCTTCAAGGCCGCCGCGGTATCCGAGGCGAGCGGATCATACGGCACCACATAGGGGCCGAAGATCGCGGCGGTCAAAATCAGGATCAAGAGTGCGAAGGCAAAGCCTGTGACCTTGTTCTCGCCCAGCACGTAGCGGGTCTGTTCGAGAATCGCAGTGAACCCGGAGGTACGGGCAGGACCGGCGGGTTCAACGGCAGGCGCAACGGTACTCATTGAGACCTCCTACCCTTCCAGCCGCACGCGCGGATCGATCACGCCGTACAAGATGTCGATCACGAGATTGAGCAGCACGTACATCACCGCCATGGTCAGCACGAAGCCCTGCACCGGAGCGAAGTCCGACGAGATCAGCGCTTCCACCGCGTAGGAGCCGATGCCGGGCCAGGCGAATACTTTTTCCACCAGCACGTTGGCCCCTAACAGGAACGAGAACACCATGCTCAGCGTCGTGACGACTGGCAGCATCGCGTTGCGGAAGGCGTAGGTGACGATCACGGTGGTCGGCGACAGCCCGCTGGCGCGCGCGGTGCGGACGAAGTCGGATGCGAGCACCGCCAGCATGGAAGCGCGCGTCATGCGGGCGATCGGCGCCAGCGAGAAGATCGCAAGCGTCGTTGCGGGCAGAATGAGCTGGCTCAGTGCCGAGCGAAAGGCCTCGACATCGCGCGCGAGCAGCGTGTCGATGAGATAGAAGCCGGTGACCGTCGGCGGCGCGCTGTAGAACACGTCCAATCGGCCGAGCGGCGCCGGCGACCAGCCGAGCCGGAAATAGAAGACGTAGACCAGCACCAGGCCAGTGAAGAACACCGGCAACGACACGCCCGCCGTTGTCGTGACCCGACATAAGTGATCGATCCATGACCCTGGCCGCGTGGCCGCGAGCACGCCGAGCGGAATGGCGATAACGATGGAGACGATGAGGCCGAGCAGGGTCAGCTCTGCCGAAGCCGGCAGGCGGTTGCGGATTTCGGTCGCGACCGGCTGGCCTGTCGTCAGGGAGTTGCCGAAATCGCCATGGGCGAGATCGTTGGTGTAGCGGTAGAACTGCTCGATCAGCGGTTTGTCGAGGCCGAGCTTTTTCCGGATCTGCTCGACAGCTTCTTTCGTCGCGGCGGGCCCTGCGAAATAGGCGGCGGGATCGCCCGGCAGCGCGCGCGTCAGCAGGAAGGTGACGATGACGACCCCGATCAGCGAGGGAATCGCGAACATCAGGCGCTTGCCGATCATGGAGAGCATGGGACTCGTTCCGCTCGCGCGAATGGCGAATAGCGAGTGGCGAATGTGTCCTCACAGCCAATCAACTGCATTCGCCAACACCTATTCGCTATTCGCCAATCACCATTCGCCCCACTCACCCCTTCGCCATCGCGCGATAGTCGAGCCTGCGGTGGAACCAGTATTGATAGCCGCTGATGTTCTTCTGCATCGCGACGTTGACGAAGGGCTGGTACAGCGGGATGCGCGGGATGTCGGTATACGCGAGATCGACAAAGCCTTTCACGTCAGCATCGTAAGCCGCAGTGTCGCCGGCCGCGGCGGCCGTGCGCGCGCCGTCGATGAATTTGTCCATCTCCGCCGACTTGTAGCTCATGGTGTTGAAGACGGAATTGTTGCCGTGATAGCACCAGTAGAAGAAGTATTCGGGATAATCGAGCCAGCCCGAGAACACGTTGGTGAAGAGCGGCATTTCCTTCTTGTTCAATTCGGTGCGCCAGTTGGCGCCGGGCACCTTGTTGATGGTGGCCTTGATGCCGATCTGGGCGAGAGACTCCTGCACCAGCACGCAGAGCGGTTCATTGACGCCGGCGAAATTCAGGTCGAACGAAATCGTGGTCTCGAACCCGCCTGCATAGCCAGCCTCCGCCATCAGCGCCTTCGCCTTGTCCATGTCGGTGTTGTATTTGTGCGGCTGCGGCCAGGCGACTTCGGTCGGCTTGTCCCGGGGCGCCCCGAACATCGGGTTCGCTAGCCCGAACATCACCGCGTCCATGATCTTCTGATAGGGCAGCGCATAGGCGACCGCTTGGCGGACCTTCGGGTTGTCGAAGGGCGGCTTGGTGACGTTCATGCCGATATACTGGATGCCGTTCGAGAACGGCAGCGACACCACGTTGAGCTTGCCGTTGGCCTTCATCTCCTGGAAATCCTTGTTCGGAAGTTCGTAGGAGATGTCGGCGTCGCCACGCTCCAAGAGCGCGCGGCGATTGCCGGCCTGCGGCACCATGCGCCAGATCACGCGCTTGATCTTCGGCAGCGGACCGCAGACCCAGTCGTCATTGCGCTCCATGATCACTTCGGTGCCGGCGGTCCACTTCGTCACCTTGTAGGCGCCGGAGCCTGCCGTCTGCTGCTTGGTGAACTCGAGGCCCCAGGGATCCTTCTCGCTGGAGTTCTTCTTCACCAGCTCCGAGTTGACGATGCAGGGCACGATGACGGCGAGATCGGGAATCGTCAGCCGGTCCTTCTTCAGGAAGTCGACACGCACGGTGTAGTCGTCGATCACGACGAACTGCTCCGGCTTGGTGAGCGAGCCCGCGCTCATCTGGAAAGTCGGAAAGCCGCCGACGCTGACGGCGCGGTCGAGCGACCACTTCACGTCCTTGGCGGTAACAGGCGTGCCGTCGTGGAATTTGGCGTTCTTGCGCAGCTTGAAGGTGACCGACTTGTCGTCGATCCTGAAATCCTCGGCGAGCTCGCCCTTGAATTTGTCGCGGTCGTAATAGGGCACGCCGCCGGGGCCGGTCTTCATCTCGTGGCTGATGAGGCGATCGTAGCAATTCCAGGACACCTCATAGCCGGGGACGTTGGTGCCGACGCCGTGGATGTCGAGATTGTTGGGACCGCCTTCCGAAACGATCAGCAGCGTCTCCGAACGCGCATCGGCATAGGCCGACGACACGACCTGCGGCACCGCCGGAAGCGCCGCGCCGGCGGCCAATCCGGACACGGACTTGAGAAAATCGCGGCGCTTCATGACGGGTGCTCCAACTCAGAAGTTCTGGTTGGAACCGGATTCGCAAGGTTCGTGCCAGGGGGTAGCAGGAGCTTAGATCCGCAATAAATAATTGATACTGCTTATGTATGTCGAATAGGGCGGACGCGATCTCGAAGCTCAGGGTTCGACAATTGCATGCAAAGAGAGATATTTGCTCATTTAATAGGCCAAAATTGAGGCCGGCGCACCTAATAGGCAAAGACTATCATTCCGGGGCGATGCGTAGCATCGAGCCCGGAATCCATCGAGCCATGGCACTCGCAGGACAATGGATTCCGGGCTCGCCGCTTCGCGGCGCCCCGGAATGACGGGCGAGGCGCGGAGCGGAAAAATCACTCCGCCCAGATCAGCTCCTGCAATTCGAGCAGATCGTTCGCCTGGTCCTGCCAGCCCTCGATGCAGATGTGGCTGTTGAGGTCGCTGGCCTGGTGCAACAGCATGAGGGCCATCAGGCGTCGCTTCAGCGCGAATTCGAGCTTTGCATAGCCGAAGCCTTCGAGCAGGCTACGCACCCTCCCCGGCCGGCCCGCCGCCATGAAGGCGCTCGGGCCGAGCAGGTCGTAATCGCGCCAGCCCGCGCGGACATCGCCGAAGTCGAACAGGCCGGCGAGCGAGCATTGATCGTCGCTGCAGGCGAGCAGGAAATTTTCCGGAATGTATTCGCCGATCAGGATCACCGGCGGCGCATCCATCGGGATCAGCATCGCCGCGTCGCGCAGGAGATCGTCGAGGCCGGCGAGGAATTTCGGCGCGAGGCCGAGACGGGTGTGCCGCGCCTTGCAGCCCTGCATCTGCGCGCGCATGAACTCGCTCCAGCGCGGCTCGATCCGTGCGAGCGGGCCGAGCGGCGCGCGCTGTACGGCGGCGATGGTCTCTCCGATCTGGCGCAGCACACGCTCCTTCTGCGCTTCGGGGAGCTGGGGCCAGACCTCCGAACCGAGCGTGCCTGTGAGGCGCGTGATGACGAGATAAGGCCAGCCGTCGCGCTCCCCCTCTGCGACGATCTCCGGAATCGGCAGAGGCAGCCGGCCTTTCAGCTGCGTTAGCGAGCCGCGCTCGGAGACGAATTGCGCGCGCAGCAGCGGCGGGAAGATTTTCAGGATCAGCTTGTCACTGAAGCCGACCACGAGATTGGTGCCGGTCGAGAAGACGTGCGGTGAGGCGACGTCGATGCCGCGGCTGCGCGCGATGTCGAGCGCGATTGGGAGCCATTGCGGCGGATCGGAGCGAAAGGCGCGAAAGGAGTGCGGGCTGGTGAATTGAGGCAGCGTTTGCGATGAGACCATCAGCGCAAACCCAGCGAACGGAGCATCTCTCCCGCTTGCGGGAGAGGTCGGCGCATCCCGGGCGATGCGCAGCATCGTCCCGCGCCGGGTGAGGGTTTCCTCTGGGGGGCTCTCGCGAGTGGAGACACCCTCTCCCCACCCTTCCCCCGCAAGCGGGGGAGGGAGTGCACCGCCCCTGTGGCTGCAGCGTGTCTCAATCTCACGGCCTCTATCGCTCCGGGCTCGCGCGCTCGAACTGGCGCAGCAGCTTGTTGCCGCGCTCGACGGCGGAATCGAGTGCGGCCTGCGCGCTCTTGTGGCCGGCAAAGGCCTCCTCGAGCTCGTCCTCGATCGCGCCGCGGATCAGCACGAAGGAGCCGAGCCGGATGCCTTTGGAATTCTCGGTCGGCGGATGCAGCGTGATCTCTTCGAACGAGATCGAAAAGCCCGGATTGCGTTCGTAAAACCCTTGCGCGCGCGTCAGCTCGAAAGCGGCGCGGGTTACAGGCAGATAGCCGGTGTTCTGGTGCCAGGCGGCCTGCACGCCGGGCTGCGAGAGGTACGCGAAGAACCGCGCCACGCCCTTGTATTCCTCGCGCGGCCGGTCGCGCAGCACCCACAGCGTGGCGCCGCCGATGATGGAATTCTGCGGCGCGCCTGCAACGTCGGGCCAGTACGGCATCATGCCGTAGCCGACCTCGAACTTCGAGACCGCCTTGATGTCGGCCCGCGTCGCCGAGGAGCCGATGAAGATGCCGCATTCACCGTTCTGGAAGCGCGGCTCGGCCGCCTGCCCGCGTCCGCTGTAATCGAACAGTTTCGTCTCTTGCCATTCGGCGAGCTGGGCGACGTGCTTGACCACTTCTGGGTTGTTGATGGTCAGCTCGGCATCGAGGCCGGCAAAGCCGTTGGCCCGCGTCGCCAGCGACAGATTGTGAAACGCCGAAAAATTCTCCACATGGATCCAGGACGGCCAGGAGGTCGTGAAGCCGCAGGCCGCGCCGTGTTCGCGCAGACGCCTTGCCGCTTGCCCAAGCTCGGGCCAGGTCTTCGGCGGCGTCTCGGGATCGAGGCCGGCGTCGCGGAACATTGTCTTGTTGTAATAGAGGATCGGCGTCGAGGAGTTGAACGGGAAGGACAGCAGATTGCCTGACGCATCGCTGTAATAGCCGGAGACCGCCGGAAGATAATCATTGAGCGAGAACGGCTCGCCCATGTCGCGCATCATGCTGTACACCGGATAGATCGCACCCTTGGCCGCGGTCATGGTGGCGGTGGCGACCTCGTTGACCTGGACGATCGCGGGCTGGCTGCGCGAGCGGAAGGCGAAAATCGCGGCCGTCACCGTCTCGGTGTAGTTGCCTTTGTAAGTCGGCACGATGCGGTAGTCGGACTGCGAGGCGTTGAAGTCGGCGGCAAGCTTTTCGAGCTGCTTGCCGAGCTCGCCCGACATGGCGTGCCACCATGCGATGTCGGTCGTTGCGCGCGCTTCACAGCTCAAGGCGAGGACCAAAGTGGCGACGGCGACCTGCAAGAGGCGGAATGCTGAAGTCACGATGGCCCTTCCAAGGTCAAGCGGCAAGAGGCGACGTCCCCTTGCTTAAGACGCGGCATAGTCGGTTTCAACCGGGAATGAAGGCGCACGGCGCTGCACAATCATCCGGCGGACCCGGCCGGGATGGCCTTCCCCTAACCATCTGCTAGATTGCGTTGAACCTTTTTGCCCCGCCATAGACTCCATCACCGAGGGGTTGAGTGTGCCAGTGCTAAACCGTGCCGAACTCTCACGGACCGGGGTGATCTTCGTCGCGCTTCTGCTCGCGATCTTCGCGACGAACGCTGCTGCGCGCGAATTCCGCGCCGCCGACACCCAGACCGAGGACTACCCGACCGTCCAGGCGCTGCGCTACATGGGCGCGCTGATTGCCGAGCGCACCAAGGGCCGCCACGAGATCAAGGTGTTTCACTCCCGCCAGCTCGGCGAGGAGAAGGAGACGATCGAGCAGACCCGCGCCGGCGCGATCGACCTCAACCGGACCAATGTGGCCCTGATCGGCAATTTCGTTCCGGCCATGAACGTGCTCGCCATGCCGTTCCTGTTCCGGTCCATCGAGCACATGCAGAAGGTGCTGGACGGGCCTGTTGGCAAGGAGATTCTCGACAGCTTCGAGCCCTACGGCTTCGTCGGGCTCTGCTTCTACGATTCCGGCGCGCGCTCGATCTACAACGGCGTCCGACCCGTGAGGAGCCTTGCCGACCTCAAGGGATTGCGGATCCGGGTGCAGCAATCGGAGTTGATGAGCGAGATGGTCCGCGCGCTCGGCGCCGAGCCGGTCGAACTGCCCTATGGGCAGGTGCTCACGGGGCTTGCGACCCATCTGATCGACGGGGCGGAAAACAACTGGCCCTCCTTCGTGACCACGGACCATTACAAATATGCCGGCTACTACACGCTCACCGAGCACACGATGAGCCCGGAGGTGCTGGTGATCTCGCTCAAGGCCTGGCGCAGCCTGTCCGCCGAGGACCAGACCATCTTCAGGGAGGCCGCGCGGCGCTCCAGCCGGTTCATGCGTGAGAAATGGCGCGACCTCGAGGAGCAGTCGCAGCACAAGGCGGAGGCCGCCGGCATCACCGTGATAAAAGACATCGACCGCAAGCCGTTCGAGGACGCGATGGCGGCTGTTTACGCCAAGGCGGCGCAGGATCCCGCCGCCGCCGCGCTGATCGAACGGATTCGCAAGGTGGAGTGACGCTGCTTGATCGCGCACGGCACCAGCCAGATCGCAGAGCGGCCGCCCGGCCCGGTCGGGCGGCTCCGCGCGCGGCTGGTGGGCGCGCTGCGGGCGGTGCCGATCCGCTGGCGCATCCTGTCGATCGCGGCACTGAACTCCGCCGTCGTGATCGTGCTGGTGGGTATGATCTGGAACGGCGCGCAGGTGCTGGGCTCGGCCTGGGACGACGTGCGCCAGGTGCGCCAATCCGACCGGATCCTGGCGCTGCTCGAAAGCGAGACCGGACGGCTCCAGAACCTGATCCACCGCTACATCAACCAGCCGAGCCCGGACCTGTTCGCCGAGATCCTCTTGCTGCGCGAGGCCGTGCTGGGCACGCTCACCGACCGCGCCGCCAAGGACCCGATGCTGTCAGGGTCCGTCGAGGAGCTGGAGCGTACCACCGACCGCTTCCTCAACGGCTTCGGCGAGCTGCGCACCGTGCAGGCGACCATCGCCAGGACCTATGAGGAACAGGTGCAGGGCCCGGCCAAGGACATGGCGGGCCTCTATTCCATCATCGAGGGCGCCACCGGCCATCGCGACGCACTGATCTGGCCCTCGCTCGGCAAGTCCCGCGAGGCCTTCACCGCGATGCTGGTCGCGGCCAATTCCTATTACCTGTCGCTGTCGCCAGGCGCGGCCGACGATGCGCGCCGCAACACCGAGACGATCGAGAAGACAATTCCCGTCATGATCGATCTTGCCGACAACGATCTCCAGAAGATGGCACTGCAAAAGCTCGGGGCGCGCACCAAGGCGCTGCGCGAGGGCTTTGCCAAACTGAGCGAGCAGCTCACCAATCGCACCGAGCTCCTGCGCAACACCATCGACGCCAGCCAGGCCGAGGCGATCGGGGCCATCGACGATCTCTCGACCAAGATGCGCCAGCGCGAGCAGAAGGCGCAGGAGACCTTCGACCGCACGCTGGCCGATATTTCTCGCCGTGTCCTCTCCATTGCCGTGATCTTCCTCGGCATCATCCTTTCCGCCGGCGTCTTGATCGCGCTCTCGATCCGGCTGCCGCTGCAGCAGATCATGACGGCGATGCGCGCGATCACGCTCGGCGATCTCAACCGCGAGGTGCAGGGCACCAACGCCCGCGACGAGGTCGGCGCCATGGCGCGCGCGGTAGAGGTATTCCGCGAAAACGCGATTGCCAAGCGTCAGACCGAGGACGAGCTGCGCGCATCCAAGGAAAAGGCCGAGAGTGCGCTGCTCGAGCTCAACACCGCGCAGCAGAACCTGATCGACGCCGAACGGCTCGCAGCGCTCGGCGGCCTCGTCGCCGGCGTCGCGCATGAGGTCAACAACCCGATCGGCATCAGCCTGACGGTCGCCTCGAGCTTTGCCAGGCGCACCGAGATCTTCGAGGCCCAGCTCAGGGGCGACGGGGGCTTGCGCCGCTCGCAGCTGGAGGAGTTCGTGCAGTCCTCGCGCGACGCCTCGCAGCAGCTGGTCGCCAATCTGCAGCGCGCCGGCGAGCTGATCCAGTCGTTCAAGCAGGTCGCAGTCGACCGCTCCCATGCCGAGCGGCGGCAATTCTCGCTCGGTGAAGCCACCGATCAGATCATCGCGAGCCTCCGGCCCGTGCTGAAGCGCTCGCCGATCACGCTTCAAGTCGACGTCCCCGAGGGACTCTTGCTCGACGGCTATCCCGGCTCTTACGGCCAGATCCTGACCAACCTCTTCCTCAACGCCGCCAACCACGCCTTCGCGGACGGCCGCGCCGGCACCATCACCATCTCGGCGCGGCCGCGGGGCCTCGAGGATATCGAGATCATCTTGGCCGATGACGGGGCCGGCATGACCCCGGACGTGCAGCGCCAGGCCTTTGACCCATTCTTTACCACAAGGCGCAATGAAGGTGGGACGGGACTGGGCTTGCATATCGTCTATAACCTTGTCACCCAGCAGCTCGGCGGGCGAATGATGCTGGAATCCAAGCTGGGACAAGGCACGACTTTCCGGATTATCATGCCGCGGATCGCCAGGGGCGGCGCGCAAAGCACAGAAAGTGACGGGACTTCTCAATGGCCGAACAGGACGATGTCCTCCACCTGATCGACGATACCGGTACCGCGTCGGAGGATGCAGACGCCCGGAAATGGAAGATCGCCGTCATCGACGACGATCCGGCCGTGCATGACGGCACCCGCTTTGCGCTGTCCGACTATAGTCTCAACGGCCTCGGCCTGGAGATCCTCTCCGCCCATTCCGCGGCGGAAGGTCGCAAGCTGATGGCCGAGCACAGCGACATCGCCGCGGTGCTGCTCGACGTCATCATGGAGACCGACGTCGCCGGCCTCGAGCTGGTCGAATACATCCGCAACGTGCTCAAGAACGAGACGGTGCGCATCATCCTGCGCACCGGCCAGCCCGGCCAGGCGCCGGAGCGGCGCGTCATCGTGCAGTACGACATCAACGACTACAAGGCCAAGACGGAGCTCACCGCCGACAAGCTGTTCACCTCGCTGACCGCGGCGCTGCGCTCCTACCAGCAGCTCGAGCGCATGGTACAGACACGGCGCGGGCTCGAGATCATCATCGATGCCGCCTCGACGCTGTACGACTTCAAGTCGATGCAGCGGCTCGCCGAGGGCGTGCTGACCCAGCTCGCCTCGCTGCTCAACGCCGATTGCGCCGGCATCCTGGTGCTGCGCGACAATGGCGGCATCGATCCCGAACTCTCGGTGCTCGCAGGCAGCGGCTGCTACAGTCGCTTCATCGGCACGACCTCCTCGAAGGCGCTCGACCCCGACCTGCGATCGATGGTGGAAGCCGCGTTCCAGGGCCGCAAGAACGAATTCGCCGACCATCGCAGCGTGATTTATTTGCGCACCGGATCCGGCCGCGAGGTCGTCGTGTTGCTGCAGGCCGAGCGCGAACTATCCGAGACCGACCGCTCGCTGGTCGAGATCTTCTCCTCCAGGCTCTCGATCGCGTTCGACAACGTGATCCTCTATCAGCAGCTCCAGGACGCCAACACGCAGCTGGAAGACCGCGTCGCCCAGCGCACCCGGGCGCTGAGCCAGGCCAATCGCCGGCTTTCGGCACAATGGCTGCGGCTGCAGCGCGCCAACGGCTTCAAGAACGAGATTCTCGGCACCGTCGCGCACGATCTGAAGAACCCGCTCGGCGTCATCCTCGGCCGCACCGAGATGCTGAAGGAGCTGATCTCGACCGGCGCCTCGGCGTCGGGCGTGGTCGCGCAGGTCGATCATATCAGAGACGCCACCAAGCGCCTGACCACCATGGTCGACCATCTGATCTCGGATGCGATGGCGGATGCCTTCGACATCACCATCCGCCGCGAGCCGGTCGACGTCGCGAGCCTGGTGAAGGAGGTCGCCGAAGCCAACCAGCCGCTCGCCTTCAACAAACAACAGGCGATCAGCGTCACTGCGCCGGCCAACATCGTCACCATGTGCGACACCGACCGCATCCGCGAGGCGATCGACAATCTGATCAGCAACGCCATCAAATATTCGCCAATCGCCGGGAAGATCAGCGTGGCGGTCAGCCATGAGGGCAACGACACCGTCATCAAGGTCAGCGACGAGGGCGCCGGCCTGTCGCCGGAGGATCTCGGCCGCCTGTTCGGCCGGTTCCAGCGGCTCTCCGCAAAACCGACGGCGGGCGAGAGCTCGACGGGGCTTGGGTTGTCCATCGTCAAGCGTATTATCGACATGCATGGCGGCGAGGTCACCGCCGACAGCGACGGCCCGGGCCAGGGCGCGACCTTCACCATCACCCTGCCCGCGACCGAGCTGCCCTGATTTGAGCACCAATGATCCGTAAGATTTCGAAGTGACATGACCCAAAGCCAGCACATCATGATCGTCGACGACGAGGCCCCGGCCCGGGAGATGGTCGGCGATTACCTCAAGATGCACGGCTTCACCGTGACGCTGTGCGACGGCGGAAAGAGCTTGCGCGCCGCGATCGACGGCAGCATGCCCGATCTCGTCGTGCTCGACCTCAACATGCCCGAGGAAGACGGCCTCTCGATCATCCGCGACCTCAAGAGCCGCACCAACGTGCCCGTCATCATGCTCACGGCGACCGCGAGCCCGATCGACCGCGTCGTCGGCCTCGAGCTCGGCGCCGACGACTACGTGGCAAAGCCCTGCGAGCTGCGCGAATTGATGGCGCGCATCCGCTCGGTGCTGCGGCGGAGCACGCCGGCGAAGGCCGCAAGCGCTGAGGCGGCGCCGGCGAAATCGGACAAGGATCAATTGGTGCGGTTCGGCACCAAATGGCTCGACCTCGAAGCCCAGGCGCTCCGGGATGAAGAGGGCAACGAGCATCCGCTGACCGCATCCGAGTTCGGGCTGCTGAAAGTGTTCGCGGCCAATCCGAAGCGCGTGCTGTCGCGCGAGCGCCTGCTGGAACTCGCCAATGCGCGCGATGCCGAGGCGTTCGACCGCGCGGTGGACCTGCGCATCATGCGCATCCGCCGCAAGATCGAGCCCGACCCGACCAAGCCCGCCGTGATCCGCACCATCCGCGGCGGCGGCTATCTGTTCTCGCCGGCGGGCGAGAAGGCGTAGGGCACCACGACCGTCATCCCGGGCTCGCGCTGAGCGCGCCCGGGACGACGGTGATGGGTATGGCGCGCCGAAACGCAAGCCCCGGAAATTGGTTCCTCCCAATCCAATTCCGCAGTTCTCTATTTTCCAAGCCTTGAAATTCCACGCTTTTTTGCCTCGAATGTTTCGTCGCAATTTCCCTGACGAAACAATTTAGCGGCGCACGAAACCATTTTCCCCTTTTCGTGCAGACGTCCCGAAACGTTGGCTCATTAACACCTTGGTCCAAGGAAACGCCGTTCGGTTGCGGCGCACCGGGGAGCCAAGTCTATGCAGAACGTCATCGCCATGAACGCCCAGGCCAGTCAGAGCATCATTGCCGCTCAGGCGACTTCGGACGACATGCTTCTGGAAAGCATTGCCGACGGCAACCGGACGTCCATGCACATCCTCTATTGCCGGCATAATGTGCGGGTCTATCGCTTCATCCTGCGCATCGTGCGCGATGCCACCACCGCCGAAGACCTGGTCAGCCAGGTGTTTCTGGACGTGTGGCGGACGGCCGGCCAGTTCCAGGGCCGCTCGCAGGTGTCGACCTGGCTGCTCTCCATCGCCCGCTTCAAGGCGCTGACCGCATTGCGCCAGCGCCGGTTCGAGGACATCGACCAGGAAGACGTGCGCCAGATCCCGGATAGTTGCGACACGCCCGAGACGTCGCTCGACCGCAGCGACACCAGCGCCATTCTGCGCGCCTGCGTCGCCAAGCTGTCGCCCGCCCATCGTGAGATCATCACCCTCGTCTACTACCATGAGAAGTCGGTGGAGGAGGTCGGGCAGATCATCGGCATTCCCCAGAGCACGGTGAAAACGCGGATGTTCTACGCCCGCAAGCAGCTCGCCGATCTGCTTAAGGGTTGCGGCGTCGACCGTTTCGCCGCTTAAGGCAAATAATTTCAAAGGGATAGGACCGGACTTCCGGCCCCATCCCGGGACACGGAAGTGTTACCGCCGACGAAACAAATGAAACAAAGCACAACATCAGGCGGAAAAACTTCGTCCCTATAAAGCTCACATACGGTTTTGCTTAAACCTCCCAAGGACCTCCAACGACCCGGACGGGATGCCCCCCTCCGGGTCGTTTTGTGTCTGGGGCCCGTCACGAGCGCGTGACGGCGCGTAACGGTTGGTGCGCCGGACGCGAACTGCCCTCGTGACCTCGCTCACGAGTGCCTCATGCTCGAACTTCTCTTCGCCATCCTCGCCGGCATTCTCACCATCGCCGCACCCTGTACGTTACCGGTGTTGCCGATCCTGCTCGGCGCCTCGATCGGTCGCGCGTCACATCTGCGGCCTGCGATGATCGCGCTTGGCTTCGTCATCTCCTTCTCCGCGGTGGCGCTGCTGCTCGGCGCGCTCACGCAGGCATTCGCCTTCGATCCGAACGTGCTGCGCGAGGCGGCCGCGATCCTGCTGCTCGGCTTCGGCCTGTTGATGCTGTGGCCGGCACCGTTCGAATGGCTGTCGATCCGGCTCAACAGCTGGCTCAACTTCAGCAATGTCGGCGGCGGGCAACGCGAGGGCGCGCTCGGCGGCCTCCTGCTCGGCACCACGCTCGGCCTGGTCTGGACGCCCTGCGCCGGCCCCGTGCTCGGCTCGATCCTGACGCTGGTGGCAACCTCGAAGAACCTCGCCTGGGCCGGCACGCTATTGATCGCCTACGCGATTGGCGCGGCGATCCCCATGCTGGCGATCGCCTATGGCGGACAGGCCGCGACCACGCGCGTGCGCAGCCTCGCCCGCATCTCGCCACGCCTGCAGCAGGGCTTCGGCGTGGTCGTGATCGCCTTCGCGCTCGCCGCCTATTTCCAATACGACACGCTGATCGTGGCGTGGCTCACCGGCTTCTATCCCGCCGGCCAGATCGGCCTGTGATTGGCTTCACCGCAACGGAGAACACGACCATGACCTTGAAACTGCTCACTGTGGCCGCCGCGCTGATCGGCGTCTCTGTCACCGGCGCCGTCATCCCCGGCCTCTGCGACGAGGCGACGCAAGCAGCGCCGGTCAAGATCGCGGCCGTGAGCCAGGCGGCGACCGCGCCCGACTTCGCCGGCATCAGCAACTGGTTCAACTCGAAGCCGCTTCATATCGCCGACCTCCGCGGCAAGGTCGTGCTGGTCGACTTCTGGACGTATGGCTGCGTCAACTGCGTCAACACGCTGCCGCACGTCACCGACCTCTACGCCAAATACCGGGACAAGGGCCTCGTCGTGGTCGGCGTGCACACGCCGGAATTCCCGTTCGAGCGTTCCGCCTCCAACGTGCAGGCCGCCCTGAAGCGCCACGGCATCACCTATCCGGTGGCGCAGGACAATGAGTCCAAGACCTGGAACGCCTACCGCAACCAATATTGGCCGGCGCAATACATCATCGACCAGAGCGGCAAGATCGTGTTCCAGCACGAAGGCGAAGGCCGCTACGACGAGATCGACCGCACGGTCGCCAGGCTGCTGAACGCCGACAGCTGATGCAGAACGCCGCGACTCTGCCTTGTTGCTTGACTCCACGGACCCGTCCGTGGAGGTTCGCGCGCAACGCAAACCAGCCGCCGCAATGGACGACGCGACCGCCAGCAACGATATCCGCCTTCGCGAGGGCTCCTCGATCGCGCAGCGGCTGGTCGTGGCCGGCTCGGCGGCGGCCGTGGCGCTGTGCTTCACCCCGGGCCTGTTCACACACGATGTGCTCGAGATCATCATCGCGGTGATCGCGCTGCTGGCGGGCGCAGCGTTCGTCGGCGCGGTCATGCTGACGCCGGCAGTGGTGTGGATCATCACGCCGGAGCAGATCCTGATCGGACGGCAGCGTCCATTCGGGAAGCTGCAGGCCCGGGTCGTCGCAAAAGATGACATCAGGGGGCTTCGGGTTCCCGGCAGCAAGACCGCGAAAGCCCGCTTCCAGCTGGCTTTCACCCTGGCTTCGGGCGAACGCCTGATCTCCCCGCCGCTCGCCGACGTCACCCATGTCCATGAAACCGTGACACGGATCGCGGCGCAATTCGACGTCCCCGATGTCGAGGCGCCCATCAACCCGCTCGATGCCAGCAATCCCGAGATGCGGCTTGGCGATCCCGTCGAGCCGTTTTCCCGGAGAGACATTGGGATCGCGGCGCTGATCGTCGTCGCACTGAGTGTTGCACCTTATGCCTACAGGCTCTGGCGTGGTCTGCAGCCCCAATGGATCGACTATACGCTGCTGCCGCTGGGCGTGATCGCCGCGTTCGGCGTCTACCGATTTGCCAATCTCCTCACCGGCGCTTTCTGGATTGTCCGCGAGGGCGATATCCGCATCGAACGCCTCTGGGGCAATGGCCAGCCGCGCACCGACCAGATCGAAGGGCGCGACGTCAAAGCGGTCACGGTCGAGCGCCGCGGCCGGTCGGAGGACGAGCATTGCATCGTCGTGATCCGGCTGCGCTCGGGGCGACGGTTTCGCAGCCCCCGGATCGGCTCGCGCGTTGAGGCCCGCGCCGTGGGCGCCGAAATCGTCCGGCGGCTCGGGATCGGGGCGGAGGCGAATCAGATCTGAGGCGCCCTGTCGCCGCTGGCTCGCTCTGCGCCTCTCCCGCTTGCTTGCGGGAGAGGTCGACACGCGAAGCGTGGCGGGTGAGGGTTCTTTCCTATGGGGAGTATCCCAATGAGGAGACACCCTCTCCCCAAGCCTCCCCCGTAAGCTGGGGAGGGAGCGCACCGCCTGCCCGGCAGGTACCCACTGCTTTTCGCGCCATCCCTCGTTCATGGCATTGCGCGGGCTCGTCAAAAAACCAAAGCATTCTCGTGAGATACAAAACAGGCACGCCTTGAACTTGCCACGAAGCTGCCCCTGAGTTCAGATGGTTCGGAATGATTTGCGCTTGGCAGCGGGGAGAGCTTGAAATGACCGACGTTCGTCGCCTGACCGGGGCGCTTGTGGCTGCGATCGGCCTGATCTTGTCCTCAGCCCAAGCCTTCGCCCAGCAGCCCGATCGCGGCGACGAGCCCGGCCTGATCGCCGACGACAGCTATCAGCTCGATCCGGAATGGCAGAAGCAGGTCGTGTACTACCGCACGACCGAAGCGCCCGGCACGATCATCATCTCGACATCAGAGCGTCACCTCTATCTGGTCCAGCCCGGCGGGCGCGCGATCCGCTACGGGATCGGCGTCGGTCGCGACGGCTTCCAGTGGCAGGGGCTGGTGCAGATCACCAACAAGAAGGAGTGGCCGGACTGGACGCCGCCGCCGGAGATGATCCAGCGCCAGCCTTATCTGCCGCGCTTCATGGCCGGCGGTCCCGGCAATCCGCTCGGCGCGCGCGCCATGTATCTGGGCACGACGGTCTACCGCATCCACGGCACCAATCGTCCTGACACGATCGGCACCAAGGTGTCCTCAGGCTGCTTCCGTCTGGTCAATAACGACGTCGCCGATCTCTATGATCGCGTGCCCGTTGGGACCAAGGTGGTTATCCGGCAGAAGCCCGAACTCTAAACTTCCTTGGGCACGATCTCTCCGGATCGTGCTTCCCGCCCCTTCCAGAATTTCTTTTCCCGATTTTTCGAGAGAGCAACATGATGCGCACATTTCGAGGCGGCCTGCTGATCGGGCTCGCAGTCGCCGTGCTGGTCGGCGCCTTGGCCATCACCTATGAGTTCTACGACACCCGCACCTTGAAGCGCACCGTGCGTCGCGGCGAAGTGCTGTGTGGCGTCAACAAGGGCCTGCCCGGCTTCTCGATTCCCGACGACAAGGGCAACTGGACCGGCTTCGACGTCGATTTCTGCCGCGCGGTGGCGTCGGCGATCTTCGACGATCCGAGCAAGGCCAAGTTCGTGCCGCTCGACGCCAGCGAGCGCTTCAAGGAATTGCAGAGCCGCAAGGTCGACATCCTCTCGCGCAACTCGACCTGGAGCATGTCGCGTGAGCTCGACTACGATCTCTACTTCCCTGCCGTCGCCTATTACGACGGCGAAGGCTTCATGGTTCCGCGGTCGCGCAACAAGGAGACCTCGCTCGATCTCGCCGACAGCAAGGTCTGCGTGCAGGCAGGCACCACCACGCAGCTCAATCTTGCCGACTACTTCAAAGCCAACAACATGAAGTATGAGCTGGTGAAGTTCGACAAGCTCGAAGACGTGGTGAAGGCCTACGACACCGGCAAGTGCGACACGCTCACCGCCGACGTCTCGCAGCTTTATGCGCTGCGGCTGAACCTGTCCAAGCCCGGCGACCACATGATCCTGCCCGACATGATCTCCAAGGAGCCGCTGGCGCCCGTCGTCCGCCAACGCGACGACGACTGGATGATGATCGTGAAGTGGACGCTCTACGCGATGATCAATGCGGAAGAGTTAGGCGTCAGCTCGCAGAATATCGACGAAGCCCTGAAATCGAAGAAGCCCGAGGTGATGCGGCTGGTCGGCACCGAGGGCAATTACGGCGAGCAGCTCGGCCTCACCAAGGACTGGGCCGTGCGCATCATCCGCCACGTCGGCAATTACGGCGAGATGTACGAGCGCAATATCGGCGAGAAGTCGCAGCTGAAGATCCCGCGCGGCATGAACCAGCTTTGGAACGCGGGCGGCGTGCAATATGCACCGCCGATGCGGTGAGCGGGCGCGACGAGACCTCGTAGGGTGGGTTAGCCAAGCAACTGCGCGAAGCGCGATTGCTTGGCGTAACCCACCATCCTTCCGCGTTCGCCGAACAAAGTTGGTGGGTTACGCCCTGCAAATGCGCTTCGCGCTTCTGCACCGCTAACCCACCCTACAACAGCGGATCAATACCCCCGCGCCCGTGCCAGCTGCTCGGTGTGGTAATTGGCATCGCCGAACAGCTCCTCGCACACACGCGCGCGCTTCATGAAGAAGCCGATGTCGAACTGGTCGGTCATGCCCATGCCGCCGTGCATCTGCACGCCTTCCTGAACCGCGCGCGTGGCGGTGGTGCCGGCGCGGGCCTTGGCGACAGCGACGGCTGAGGCGGCCTTGGCGACATCGGCGTCCAGCGCCTGCAGCGCCTTGATGGTGGCGGCGCGGGTGATCTCGATGTCGACATAGAGTTCGGCGGCGCGGTGCTGCAGCGCCTGGAATTCGCCGATCAGCTTGCCGAACTGCTTTCGGCTCTTGAGATACTCGACGGTGCGATTGAAGACCTCGTCGCTGAGGCCCACCATCTCGGCGGCGACCGCGCCGCGGCCGATGTCGAGCACACCGTCGAGCAGGTGAGCTGCCTGATCGACTTCGCCAAGCACGCTGTCGGCGGTGACCTCGACATTGGCCAGCTCGATCCGCGCCGCATTGTGCGCATCGACCATGATGGTGCGCTCGATCGAAACGCCCTTGGCCGCAGGGTTCACCAGAAACATGGTCAGGCCATCACGCTCCCCGGCCGAACCGGCGGTTCGCGCGGCAACGATGAGGAGGTCGGCGACGTGACCATCGACAACCAGCGCCTTGGCGCCCGAGAGCCTGAAGCCGTTGCCGGCGCGCACGGCCTGCAGGTTGGTCTGGAGCGGGCGATGCTTGGCGCCTTCGTCGATCGCAAGCGTGGCCAGCAGCGAGCCGCTCGCAATCTTCGGCAGATATTCCGACTTCTGCGCGGCATTGCCGCCGCCATTGAGGGCAGAGGCCGCGACCACTGACGTGGCGAGGAAGGGCGACGGCATCAAGGTACGGCCAATCTCCTCCATCACGACACCGGCTTCCATGAAGCCGAGGCCAGAGCCGCCGAACTCCTCCGGCACCAGAAGGCCGGCAAAGCCCATCTCGGCGAAGGAATGCCACAGCTCCTTGGAGAAGCCGGTGGGATCCTTGCTGTCGCGCAAGTGACGCAGATGCGACACCGGCGCCTTGTCGCTGATCAGCCCACGCGCTGAGTCGCGGAGCATCGATTGTTCTTCGGTGAGGACGAGGGCCATGTGCGTGTTTTCCGATTCGAAAATCTATTTGTCGTCGTCATTCCGGGATGGCCCGCAGGGCCAGGCCCGGATTCCATTTCGCCGCCGAGAATGCCGCCTGATGGATTCCGGGCTCGCGACTTCGTCGCGCCCCGGAATGACAAAAAGCCTCAAGCGCCCGGCAGATCCAGGATGCGCTTGGCGACGATGCCGAGCATGACCTCGGACGTGCCGCCCTCGATCGAGTTCGCCTTGGTGCGCAGCCAGGCGCGCGGGCGAGCGCCCTGCCTGGAGCGTTCGCTTTCCCATTCCAGCGCATCGACGCCGCCGGCCGACATCAGGATCTCGTAGCGGCGCTTGTTGAGCTCGGTGCCGTAATATTTCATCGCCGACGAGAACGCCGGATGCGCCTGCCCCGCTTTGGCGAGATCGACCGCGCGCTCGGCGCAGGCGGCGAGTGCCGCTTCATCGACGTCGAAGGTCGCGATCCGGCCACGCAGCATCGAATCATCAAGCTTGCCTTGCGCATCCGTGCCGACGGAATCGGCCGCGATCTGGCCGAGCGGACGACCGACGCCGCGCTCGCCCATGCCCGAGATCATCGCGCGCTCGTGCTGGAGCAGATATTTGGCGACATCCCAGCCGCGATTGATGGTGCCGACCACATGCGATTTCGGCACGCGGACGCCGTCGAAGAAGGTCTCGCAGAACGGCGAATAGCCGGAGATCAGCAGGATCGGCTTGGTAGTGACGCCCTTCGAGGTCATGTCGAAGAGGATGAAGCTGATGCCGTCGTGCTTCTTGGCCGTGGGATCGGTGCGGACGAGGCAGAAGATCCAGTCGGCGTAGTTGGCGTAGGAGGTCCAGATCTTCGATCCCGTGATGACGAAGTCGTCGCCGTCGCTCTCGGCACGGGTCTGCAGCGAAGCGAGGTCGGAGCCGGCGTTCGGCTCGGAATAGCCCTGGCACCAGCGGATTTCGCCGGCGGCAATCTTCGGCAGATGTTCCTTCTTCTGTGCCTCATTGCCGTATTTCAGCAATGCCGGCCCGAGCATCCAGATGCCGAAGCTCGACAGCGGCGGCCGCGCGCCCATCTTCGCCATTTCACTGCGCAGCACCTTGTGTTCGGCGGCGTTGAGGCCGCCGCCGCCATACTCCTTCGGCCAATCCGGCACGGTCCACCCCTTGTCGCGCATGCGCTCGAACCAGATGCGCTGCGGCTCGGAGGAGAATTTGGCGTTGCGACCGCCCCAGAACACGTCGGCATCCGAGGTCGCGGGCTTGCGCATCTCCGGCGGGCAGTTGGCTTCGAGCCAGGCGCGTGTCTCGTTGCGGAATTGTTCGAGATCGGCGGATTCAGTTTCACTCATGGTCGTTTCCATCAATCATCACAGACTTGTTTGGGCGAGACTCTGGGCCATCGTCCCGTGGAATTCAACCACTTCCGCGGCCACGTTCGGCTATAGTTGCCGGCACAACGGCGCTTGAAAACAAAGAGGAAACGACAATGCGGCTGAAACTTCTTTCGCCTGGCGAAATGAACGAGAGCCAGCGGCAGACCTATGACGAGTCGATTGCCGGCAAGCGCGGCAAACCGCCGGCGCCGATGATGGCCTGGCTCAACAGCCCCGACATGGCCCGTCACGCCACGCGGCTCGGCGAAGTGCTGCGCTACGACACGATTTTCCCGGCAAAGCTCTCGGAGATCGCGATCCTGGTGACGGCGCGGCACTGGACCGCGCATTATGAATGGTATGCGCATAAACGGCTCGCGCTCGCCGGCGGCATGGACCCCGAAATCATCGACGCGATCCGGGATCGCCGGACGCCGGCGTTCGACGATCCCAAGGGAAAGATGATCTACGACCTCGCGAAGTCGCTGCATGAGGGCCATGGCGTCGAGAAGGGGCTCTACGACGAGGCGGTGAAGCTGCTCAGCGAGCGCGGCGTGGTCGAGGTGATTGGACTGTGCGGCTATTACACCATGGTCTCGATGACGCTGAACACGTTCGAATTCGAGCTGCCGGAGGGCGAGGTGCCGGAGCTGTCATAGTTTCGTATCCGGAAACGATGGGTTTCGGGATGAGCCGGTGGCAGCATCCCGAAGCGCGCCTTATGTGGGAGTTGATCAACGGAGCCACACCATGTCGCAAGCCCCCGCTATCGCCGCCGGCACCCGGATCGGCCACGTCCATCTCAAGGTCGCCGACCTCGACCGCGCGCTCGGCTTTTACTGCGGGGTGCTTGGCTTCGAGCTGATGCAGCGGATGGGCTCGGGCGCGGCCTTTATCTCGGCCGGCGGCTATCATCACCACATCGGCCTCAACACCTGGGAGAGCAAGGGCGGCTCACCGCCTCCGCCGGGCACCACCGGCCTGTTCCACACTGCGATCCTCTATCCGACGCGGCCAGCGCTGGCAGATGCGCTGCATCGGGTGCTCTCGGCCGGCATCATGCTGGATGGCGCCAGCGACCACGGCGTGTCGGAGGCCCTTTACTTGCGCGATCCAGACGAGAACGGCGTGGAGCTGTATTGGGACAAGCCGCGGGAGCAATGGCCGTTCGGGCCGGACGGCAAGCTGGCGATGTTCACCAAACGGCTGGATGTGGAGGACCTCTTGAGGCAACGCGAAGCGTGATCTTGTGGGGTGGGTCAGGCGAGGCCGTAACCCACCACTGTTGATTGCCAAAGAAACAGAACAGGTGGATTACGCCTTCGGCTAATCCACCCTACGAGACCTTCGTTTTTGGCTTGCCCCGTATCATGATTAGCGCGGCGGCCGTCAGCTCCAGCGCGATGCAGAGATAGAACGGCAGCGAATAGCCGCCGGACCAATCGCGCAAGAAGCCGACGACGCCGGGGCCGAACGCGTAGGTGACCTGGTTGATCGCGGTGTTCAGGCTGATCAGCACGCCGAACGAGGCCGAATCGAATTCCTGCTGCACGATCAGCGACGGCAGAGTGATGAGATTGCCGACAGAGAAGCCGAACACCGCGCAGGCGGCGATCAGCACGTAGTCATTGTGCAGGTTGATCACGACGCACAATGCGGCCGCCTGGCTGAGGAACGACAGCGCGGACGCAAGGCGCTGGTCGAGACGATCGATCACAATCGAGAACAGCACGCGGCCGACCACTGCCATCGCGGTGAGCACCGCGACCGCCGCGGCGGCACGCTCGCGTCCGATCACGGGATCGAGGAACGAGATCAGGTGCACGATGAAGCCGACTTGCGCGAACAGCACCAGCGCGAACGCGATCGTCACGGTGAGGAAGCCGACGTCGCGAAGCGCATGCTTGCGAATCTCCGTCGAGGATTGCGGCTTTGTTTTCGCGGCTCCACGCCAACCATGAAGATCGGGCGGCCGGCCGACGACGAGCAGGATCACCGGCACGAGCAGCACCAGCATGGCGCCGGCGGCGGCGTACATCGCGTTGGCAAAACCGATATGGCCAATCAGGCTCACGAGCAGCGGCACGCCGACGATGCCGCCGAAGCTGGCCCCGTTCAGCGCCAGGCTGATCGCCATGCCGCGCTTGTGGTCGAACCAGAGACTGATGGTGTTGGTGATCATGGCCAGGCTGGTGCCGGCCCAGCCGAAGGCGAGCACGGCATCGGCGAGATAAAGCTGCCACGGCTCGCGCACCGCGCCGATCGCAACGCTCGCTGCCGCCATCGCCAGCGTGCCGGCGATGAGGCCGAGGCGCGCGCCGTACTTTTGGACGGCCTCACCGACGAACACGACGAGCAGTGCGCCGAACAGGTAGAAGAACGTCGTCCCTGCGGAGATCAGCGAGGCCGACCAGCCATGCGCACGCTGGAGCTCGGCGACATAGACGCTCTGGCCGTAGAAGCCGAGGCCCCAGCCGAAAGTCGCGAGCAGGAAGCAGACCGCGACGATGCGCCAGCCTTGATAGCGGAGGGAGGTTTCGTCCGGTGGCGTGGTGGTGCGGGGATTGTCGAGCATTTGCGCTTGTCCTCTGTTTCCCCCGCGAGCGCTCAGCTTCACGCTCGTCTCATCATGACGAGCATCATGTAACAATCGACCTGCCGAAAATCACTTCGAGCTGGATCGAACTATCGACGCTGCTGACATCCTCCCGCCATTTATGCGCATGATCTTTCGGAAAACCGCTGCACACTTTTCCGGATCATGCGTCAGATCGCATCCGGGAACTCGCCCATGGCGGCCTCGAGCCGCGCCTTGCGGCGGCGAGCCCAGGATGCCAGCGAGAGCGCAACGAGACCAATGGCGACAGGCGGGAACACCACCATGTTCACCGCGGACCAGCCGTAATTCGCCAGCAGCTGGCCCGAGGAGAACGAGCCGATCGCCATCATGCCGAACACCAGGAAGTCGTTGAACGCCTGCACCTTGTTGCGCTCCTGCGGACGGTGCGTCTCCAGCACCAGCGCAGAGGCGCCGATGAAGGAGAAATTCCAGCCGACGCCCAGCACGATCAGCGTGGCCCAGAAGTGCATCGCGGTGATGCCTGACAGCCCGATGGTGGCGGCGCCGGCTTCCAGCAGCAGGCCGGCGGCCACGATTTTCGGTGCGTTGAAGCGAGAGATCAAGGCGCCCGTGAAGAAACTCGGCCCGTACATCGCGACGATGTGCCATTGAATGCCGAAATTGGAATCGGACACGCTCAAGCCGCACATCTTCATGGCTAAGGGCGCCGAGGTCATCACCAGATTCATCATGGGATAGGAGATGACGCCGCACAGCGCCGCGGCGATGAAGCGCGGCTGGGTCACGATGGTGAGCAGGGGCCGGCCGCCATGCAGATCTGATGGCGCTGGCTTGGGTATGTCGACGCCGGCGACGATGCCCATCGCAATAAGCGCGACCGCGGCCTGCACCAGGAAGCTGAAGGCAAACAGATAAGGCGACCAGACGTCCATGGTCCATTGTACGAGCTGCGGACCCAGCACGCCGGCGAACACGCCGCCCGCCATCACCCAGGACACGGCTTTCGGCCGATAGGCGGCGCTGGCGCCGTCGGCGGCCGCGAAGCGATAGGATTGCGCCACGGAGCCGTAGAGGCCGCCGAGGAAGGTCGCGAGACAAAACAGCGCGAACGACCCGTGCAGGATCGCGAACGAGCCGGTAAGGCCAGTGAGCGTGCCGCAGCCGGTGCCGATCACGAAAGCCGCGCGGCGGCCGAAGCGGCGCGAGATCGCGCCGGTCGGCAGCGTGCCGGCGGCGAGACCAACGACATACATCGACAGCGGCACGGTCGCGAGCGACATGTCGGGGGCGAGCGTGGCGCCGACGATCGAGCCGGTGGCAAAGATCACCGCCGAGTTGGCGCCGGTCAGCGCCTGCGCGGCGGCAAGGCGCACCACATTGGCGCGCACGCGGGCGTCGTCGGCGATCTCAGCGGCTGAAGTCACGTCTAGCATCGGCATTTCCGCCCAAAAGGCTTGATGATTCCCGGCACTATGGAGGGGCGCGCGAGGGCCGGCAACCGGTGCAAACGGGCGCAGGCCATGCCTCTGACGCAATCGGGCCGATCATAGCGCGCCCCGCTCTTGACGGCTTGCGCTCGATCAAATCCTATCCGCCGCGAACTTTAAGGAGTTTCGTTCATGTCCGTCAGTGACAGGCCTACGCTTAGCGCTCCCGACGACGATCCATGGCTCTGTCTGGAAGAGGTCGAAGGCGCTCGCGCGCTTGAATTCGTTGAGCGGCAGAACAGCCTGACCCTGAAGAGATTCGGCGGCGCAGCGTTTGAGCGCGACCGCGATTTGCTAGCGGCGATCTTCGATCGGCCGGACAATATTCCCTATGTCAGCCGCAGCGATGGTCTCCTCTACAATCTCTGGAAGGACGTGAAAAACCCCCGCGGCCTGTGGCGGCGAACTTCGATGGCGGAATTTCGCAAAGCGGAGCCGTCTTGGGAAACGCTGCTCGATATCGACAAGCTCGCGGCGGAAGAAGGCGAGGACTGGCTTCTCAATTGGTCGAGCTCGTTTCCGGGCGACGCGCCGCAGACGATCCTGAGCCTGTCGCGCGGAGGCAGCGACGCCGTCACCTTGCGCGAGTTCGATCTCAATACCAAGAACTTCGTTGCCGATGGCTTTACGCTGCCGGAGGCCAAGGGCGGCGTCGATTGGGTCGATCCCGACACGGTATTGTTGTCGAGCGCCTATGGCGGTGAGGGCATGGCGACGACCTCCGGCTATGCGCGAACGGTGCGATTGTGGCGACGCGGCGAGCCTGTCGAGAACGCGCGTGTGGTGTTCGAGACCACGCCCGATCGCATGAGCGCCACTTGCGACGTCGACCGCACCGCCGAGACGCCGCGGGTCTGGTTCATCGACCGGCTCGACTTCTTCAATTTCGACCTCTGGCTCGGCACCGAGACTGGCGCGACCATCAAGCTCGACCTTCCCTCCGATATCTGGCTGCAGGCTCACCGTGACTGGTTCGCCATCAAGCTGCGCTCGGCCTGGAGCGTTGGCGGCGTCACCTATGCCGCAGACAGCGTGCTCGGCATCTCGCTCTCGAGATTTCTCGCCGGCGATCGCAACTTCGCGATCCTGTTCGAGCCGGGCGCGCGCCGTGCACTGCAGGGATTTTTCTGGGCTGATGGCAAGCTGCTGCTGTCCATTCTCGACGAATTGCGGCCGGTGTTCGAGATCTGCACGCCCTCGACCTCAGGCTGGAGCCGCGAGGTATTGCGCGGCCTTCCCGGGATCGGCGTCGTCGATGTCTGGCGCTTTGATGGCCACGAATCCGAGAGCAATGGCGACCTGCTCGCCAATGTGCAGGATCCGCTCACCCCGCCCTCGCTGATGCTGATCGAGCGCGGCGTCGAAAGCCCTGTTGTCCTGAAGCAGGCTCCGAAGATTTTCAACACGGACGGCCTCGTGGTGACCCAGCACGAGGCCATCTCGATCGACGGCGAGCGCATTCCCTATGTGCAGACTGGTCCTGCCGGCGAGACCGGCGATGCGCCTGTTTATATGAGCGCCTATGGCGGCTTCGGGCTCGCCGTGAAGCCGTACTACGATTCCTCGCTTGGCAAGCTCTGGCTGGAGCGTGGTGGCACCATTGTGCAGGCGAATTTGCGCGGCGGCGGCGAGTTCGGCACGCGCTGGCACGATGCCGGCCGTTTCGCCGGCAAGAAGCTGTCACATGACGATTTCGCGGCTGTGGCCGCCGATCTCGTCCGTCGCGGGGTGACCAGGCCGAAACGGATCGCCGCGCAGGGCGGATCGAACGGCGGCATCCTCATCACCAACATGCTGGTGCGCTACCCCGAGCGCTTCGGCGCGCTGTTCTGCACGATTCCCTTGATCGACATGCGCCGCTACACCAAGCTGCTCGCGGGCGCGAGCTGGATCGCGGAGTATGGCGATCCCGACAAGCCGGAGGAATGGGAGTGGCTGAAGACCTACTCGGCCTATCACAACGCAAAGCCCGGCCAGGCCTATCCGCCGATCCTGATCGCCACGACGCGGCGCGACGATCGCGTTCATCCCGGCCATGCGCGCAAGATGGCGGCCAAGCTCCAGGCGATGGGCTATGAAGCCTGGTTCTACGAACCCGCCGCCGGCGGCCACGGCTACGGCAAGGACAACAAGGAGCGCGCCGGCTTCCAGGTGCTGGGCTTTCAGTTCTTGAAGGAGAAGATCAGGTGGCGGGACGGCGAGGCCTGACGGCCTCGCGTCTCACCCGCGCGCAAACACCAGCGTCAGATTGTTCGCGGGCATGTCGATCGTATCGATGAGACGAAGCCCCACGCCGCGTGCGAGCGTCTCGACGTCGCCCAGGTCGCGCACGCCCCATTCGGGGTTGCCTTCACGCAGCGAGGTGTCGAACACGGCGTTGCTGAGCGCGGTGTGCTTGCCATCGCGCTTGAACGGGCCGTAGAGGAACAATTCGCCGTCGGACCGCAAATAGCGGCCGGCGCCGGCAAACAGGCCCTCCGCCACCGCCCAGGGCGCAATATGAATGACATTGGCGCAGAACACGGCCGCGAGATCCTTCGGGCCCTGCCCGCTTCGCATCTCCGGGCACCAGTCCGGATCGGACAGATCGATCCGCAACGGGCTGCGGATGTTGGTCAGGCCCGAATGCACGCGCCACGCCTCGATGCTCTTCACGTGACGCTGGTTGAGGTCGCTCGGCCACCAGACCAGATCGGGCGTATGGCGGGCGAAATGAACCACGTGCTGGCCGGTTCCACTGCCGACCTCGACCACGTCGCCCGACCGCCCAATGAGGTGCCTCGCGAGCGCACCCCAAAGCGGCTCGTGATTGCGATGGAAGGCCGGCGCATCGAGGCGGCCGTCAGACTCGACCCTCCCGCCGTCCCTGCCAAATTCAACGACATATTCAGCCAATTGATGTCCCCGGAAAATGAGAAAGCAGACGAAAATGCAGTAAGGACGAAACGCCCCGAACGCTTGCCGGTTACGGCCGGCTTGATGAACGATCGATCTCTTCAGTTGCAATGCGGGAAGATATTAACGCCATTTTGCGCCCTGCATAGTCATGATTGTCAGGGCATGTCCTTTGTGCTTTGAGCACCTATATTCCTGCAAACGCGACCCTCGAAATTACGCCTCGGAACGACGCCTTGACCGCCTTTCTTCGCAAGCCCGCCCTGCTCCTCGCGCTGGTCGTCCTCGCCGGCTCCGCTGCGCGCCCGGCATGGGCGCAATCGACCGCCGCCGAGGGTCAAAAGCTCGCCTTCGACCGTGGCAAGGGCAACTGCCTGACCTGCCACGTCATCAAGGGCGGCGATCTGCCCGGCACGATCGGGCCGGAACTGAAGGACCTCAAGGCCAAATATCCTGACCGTAACGAGCTGGCCGCGATCCTGTTCGACGAGACCAAACGCAACCCGCAGACCATGATGCCGCCGTTCGGCCGCAACCGCATTCTGACCGAACAGGAGATCAATGTGATCGTTGATTTCCTGCAGACGCTGTAATTGCGGGCCAAGGAGACTCGAGATGACGACGCACATCGGCCCTCATCCGACCCGGCGCCTGATCCTTCAGGGCGCTGTCACGGTCGCGCTGATCGGCCTCGGCAATCTGCCGTACGCGCCCGCGCGCGCCGCGGCCAACGACAAATATCCGGAAGAGGCGTTCAAGCAGAAGAGCGAGGCCGACGCGATCAAGGCACTCTACGGCAAGACCGCCGAGCCCTCCGACAAGGTCAAGCTCGATGCGCCCGAGATCGCCGAGAACGGCGCGGTCGTGCCGATCTCGGTGACGACGACACTGGACAAGGTCACCTCGATCTCGTTCTTCGTCGCCGAGAACCCGAACGCGCTCGCGGCATCCTACAAGATTCCCGACGGCACCATGCCTGTCGTCGCCAACCGCCTGAAGATGGCCAAGACCACCAATGTGGTCGCGATCGTGGAAGCCGACGGCAAGCTGTTCAGCGCGGCCAAGGAAGTCAAGGTCACCGTCGGCGGCTGCGGCGGCTGAGGCGCGAAAGGAGATCGAACATGGCATCCAGCATTCGCGTCCGCGCCACCACCAACGGCGACATCACCGAGGTGCAGGCGCTGATCCAGCACCCCATGGATTCCGGCTTCGTCAAGGACGCCAAGGGCGAGCTGATCCCGCCGCATTTCATCCAGGAGCTGAAGTTCGCCTGTAACGGCAAGGAGGTGTTCGTCGCCGATTGGGGACCGGCCGTCTCCAAGGACCCCTATATCAAGTTCAGCTTCAAGGGCGCCAAGAAGGGCGACGACCTCACGATCTCCTGGACCGACAACAAGGGTGGATCCGACCAGACCACCGCGAAGATCGCGTGATGAAGGCCGGCTCCTCCCTCCTGCTTGGCTCGCTGAGCGCCGCGCTCATCGCGTTCGCGCTCACCTCGCCGCGCGTGGTCGCGGCCGACAAGGTCGATCCCGCCGCCGACGCCAAGGCGTTCCAGAACTTCTTCTTCCAGAAGTTTCCTGACGTGAAGCACGAGGATTTCGTCAACGGTCCCTATTCCATGAACGAGGACATGAAGCGGCAGTGGCAGGAGAAGGAAGAATTCCCGCCCTATGAGTTCGCGCTCGATGCCGGCAAAGAAATGTTCTCGACGCCATTCAAGAACGGCAAGACCTATGCGGACTGCTTCCCGAACGGCGGCGTCGGCATTCGCCAGAACTATCCCTATTTCGACACCAAGGAGGGCAAGGTCGTCACGCTGGAGCTCGCCCTCAACCGTTGCCGCGAGGCCAATGGGGAGGCGCCCTATTCCTACGTCAAGGACGAGATGGCCTCGCTCACGGCCTACATGGCCTACACCTCGCGCGGCAAGCCGATGGACATCAAGATCCCCGATGATCCGCGTGCGCTGGAGGCCTTCGAGAACGGCAAGCGCTATTTCTACACGCGCCGCGGCCAGCTGAACTTTTCCTGCGCCAGCTGCCATGTGCAGAGCCCGGGTCAGCGCATCCGCGCCGAGATCCTGGCGCCGGCGCTCGGCATCCTCAACGCGATGCCGATTTACCGCTCCGAATGGAGCGGCATGGGCACCACCACCCGCCGTCTCATGACCTGCAACAGCCAGACCCGTGCGGTTCCGCTGGAGCCGCAGGCGGACGAATATCGCGACGTCGAATATTTCCTGTCCTACGTCGCCAATGGCCTGCCGATATCGGGTCCGGGAGCGCGGCCATGAAGCGGTCATTTCCCCTCGTCATGCTGCTCGCATTGAGCTTCGCGCCAGCGGCACGCGCGGCAAATGAAGCAGACTACAAGGCGGCCTATGCTGCCGCGGAGACTGCATCCAAGGAGGCAGCCGGCATGCGCAACCAGTGGACCACGACCGTCTCGACGCTGGCGGCCGCCAAGAAGGCGGGCGACGGCGGCGATTTCGACCGCGCCGTGGCTGCTGCCAAGGAGGCCGAAGCGCTGGCGAAGGCGTCGATCGTCCAGGCAACGTCTGAAAAAGACGCCTGGAAGGCGATGGAAATCCGCTAGACTAGACCCAGTGGAACTGCCGAGAACCGGCGCGGAGAATGTGTGATGGCGATCCGCCGCCGCGACTTCCTGAAGGGCTCAGCCGTTGCTGCCGTATCGCTCGGCCTGCCGCGGCTTGCGCGCAGTGCTGAAGCCGCGAGCATCTACGATATCGAGCGCTTCGGCAACGCGCGGATCCTGCACCTCACCGACACGCACGCGCAGCTCAACCCGGTTTATTTCCGCGAGCCCGGCGTCAATATCGGCATTGGCGAGATGGCGGGGCGGCCGCCGCATCTGGTCGCTCGCGCCTTCCTTGAGCGCTTCGGCATCCGGCCTGACAGCGCGGATGCCTATGCTTTCACCTGTGTCGAGTTCGAAAAGTCCGCCGCTCGTTTCGGCAGGCTCGGCGGCTTCGCCCATCTGAAGACGCTGATCGATCGACTGCGCAACGATGTTGGCGAGAAGCGGGCCGTGCTGGTCGACGGCGGCGATCTCTGGCAGGGCACCGGGCTCGCCAACGTCATGCAAGGCCGCGACATGGTGGAGGTCGCCAATCTGCTCGGCATCGAGGCGATGACCGGACATTGGGAATTCACCTATGGCGAAGAGGTGCTGCGTGAAAATCTCGCGCACTTCAAAGGCGAGTTCCTGGCGCAGAACGTCTTCCTGACCGAGGAGGCCGCGTTCAACGACGCCCCCGCCTTCGACAAGGCGACGGGGCGCGTATTCAAGCCGTCGATCATCAAGGAGCTCGGCGGCCATCGCGTCGCGATCATCGGCCAGGCCTTTCCCTATGTGCCGATCGCCCATCCCAAGCGGTTCACGCCGAACTGGAGCTTTGGCATCCGCGAGGAAGAGCTGCAAAAGCATGTCGACGCGTTGCGCGGCAATGACAAGGTCGATGCGGTGATCCTGCTGTCGCACAACGGCATGGACGTCGACCTCAAGCTTGCAAGCCGCGTCACCGGTATCAACGTCATTCTCGGCGGCCATACCCATGACGCCGTACCTCAGCCGATCCTGGTGAAGAACGCAGGCGGCACGACGCTCGTCACCAACGCCGGCTCCAACGGAAAATTCCTGGGCGTGCTCGATCTCGCGCTCGACAAGGGCAAGGTCGGCGATATCAGATATCATCTGCTGCCGGTTTATTCGGAGCTGCTGAAGCCCGATCCTGCGATGGCCGATCTGATCGGAAAGCTGCGCGCACAGCATGTGACCGACTGGTCGGAGAAGATCGCCACGCCCGATCGCCTGCTCTATCGCCGCGACAATTTCGCCGGCCCCGTCGATGAGCTGATCTGCGCTGCGCTGCGCACCGAACTCAACGCCGAGATCGCGTTGTCGCCCGGCTTCCGCTGGGGCCTCACCGCTCTGTCCGGCCAACCGCTGACCATGGAGGACGTGCTCGCGGAGACCGCGATCAGCTATCCCGAGACCTATGTGCAGGAGATGACCGGCGCGCAGATCAAGGACGTGCTGGAGGACGTCTGCGACAACCTCTTCAACACCGATCCCTATTACCAGCAAGGCGGCGACATGGTGCGCGCCGGCGGCCTTAGCTACGCCTGCAGTCCCAGCAACGCGATCGGCAACCGCATCTCCGAACTGAAGCTCGCCAATGGCAAGTCGCTGAGTGCCAACAGGCACTACAAGGTCGCGGGCTGGGCCTCGGTCAATGCTCAGCAGGGCGCGCCGGTGTGGGACGTGCTGGGCAAATATCTGCGCTCGGGGCGAATGATGCCCGAGCGGCTCGGCACCGGCGTCACGCTGAAAGGCGTCGACGGTAATCCGGGCATTGCAGGGTAGCAAATGATGCGATCGCAAATCTTTGGCGCGATGCTGGGGGCGCTGCTTGCATGGGCTGCGATGCCGCTCGCCCTTGCGCAGCCGGTTCCGCTCCAGGACAAGCCGTTCGCCGAGCACAAGATCGTGCTTCAGCTCTCCGATGGCGATGCGAAGAAGCAGGCGCTGGTGCTGAGCGTCGCCAACAATCTGCTGAAGGCCTACGACCCCGACAAGATCGTCGTCGAGGTCGTTACCTTCGGTCCCGGCATCGATCTCCTGTTGTCGGGCAGCGAGCGCCGCAAGCAGGTCGAAAGCCTGATCGCGCAGGGCGTGCGCTTCGACATCTGCCTCAATACGGTGGATACGATCGAGCGGGAGACGGGCAAGCGGCCCGAGTTAATCCCCGGCGCAACGCCGGTGCAGGTGGGTGTGGGGCAGATCCTGTTCCTGGCGGAGAATGGCTACACGGTGGTGCGGCCGTAGGGAGCCGTCGCCGTCATTCCGGGGCGAGGCGAAGCATCGAACCCGAAATCTCGAGACTCCGGGTTCGGCTCTGCGAGCCGCTCCGGAATGACGGCGGAGGGCGCAACAAAAATCTTTCAAATTCTCTCATTTTAACAGCACATTACTTCTCTTTCCGCCCTCCGGCGTAGTAGAATTCTCGAAATCACGCCACGCCGGGTCCTGCCATGATCTTCCGCCAGCTCTTCGACAGCGTTTCGGGCACCTACAGCTATGTCCTCGCCAGCCGCCCCGGTGGCGAGGCGCTGATCCTCGATCCCGTGCTGGAAAAGGTCGACCGCTATTGCCAGCTGCTGCGCGAGCTCGACCTCAAGCTGGTCAAGGCGGTCGACACCCATCTGCATGCCGACCATGTCACCGGACTCGGCGAGCTGCGCGACCGTACCCATTGCATGACCGTGATGGGCGACCAGACCAAGGCCGACGTGGTGGCGATGCGTGTTGCCGATGGCGACAAGGTGACGATCGAGGGCCTGTCGCTCGACGTGATGTACACGCCGGGCCACACCGACGATTCCTACTCCTACCTGATGGGCGATCGCGTCTTCACCGGCGACACGCTTCTGATCCGCGGCACCGGCCGCACCGATTTCCAGAATGGCTCGTCGCGCGCGCAATATGATTCGATCTTCAACCGGCTGCTCAAGCTGCCAGACGAGACGATGGTGTTCCCGGCGCATGACTATAAGGGCGACACCGTCTCCACCATCGGCGAGGAGAAGCGCTACAATCCGCGGCTGCAGGTGCGCTCGGTCGATGAATATGTCGAGCTGATGGCGAACCTGAAGCTGCCCAATCCGAAGATGATGGATGTGGCGGTGCCGGCGAACATGCATGTCGGCCTGCATCAGGAAGAGCTGGAGAAAGAGGGTCGCGCGCTCAGCGCCGTCGAGGCGATCCGCTCCCTGCACCGGCCCGACATCCTGCTGGTCGATCTGCGCGAGACCAGTGAGCGCGTGAAGCACGGCATGCTCGAAGGCGCGCTGCACACGCCCTATCCGAGCGTCGAGGAGAGCCTCAAGCCCGGCGGCATGCTGCGCGAGGTCGCCGCTGCCACGGGTCGCCGCGTCGTGTTCTTCTGCGCCTTCGGCGAGCGCTCGGCGATGGCTGTCGCCGCGGCAAAGGAGGCGGGCCTTGCCAACACCGCCCACATCGCCGGCGGTATCGATGCCTGGAAGAAGGCGGGCGGACCGGTAGTGCACGCCTGAGCCATGGCCAAGATCGGAAAAAAGATCGGAAACAAGAGCGCCAAGGCGGGCGGACCACCGAAGACTGTGGACCACAAGGCCAGCAAGCCGCAGCCACCACGCGACACCGACGACGATTACGAAGACGGCGACATCGCCACGCCGAAGCGCGATCGTTACGGGCCGGATGACGAGCCGCTGTGAGGGGCTGCCGCGAACTCCGCTGTCGTCCCTGCGAATGCACTGCTTTCGCAGGGACGACAGGTGGATAGACCCCCACCCGCACTACCTGCCATGCGCCTGCGTTGATGGACAAATAACTGCTGTCCTCGATAGTTTGCGCACGTTCAGGACGTGAAACGGAACTGCAATGGTCGACGTTCTCGCCGCACCGCAACAAGGCAAGGCGGACAGTGCGCTGCGCACGCTGACCGGGATTTCGATCGCGCATTGGGTCAGCCATTTCCATCTGCTGGTCCTGCCGATGTTGTTCCCGTTCCTGAAGGGCCAGCTCGGCGTCGGCTATGTCGAGCTCGGCTTTGCCCTGACCGTGTCGGCTGTCGTCTCCGGACTGACGCAGGCGCCGACCGGCTATCTCGTCGACCATTTTGGCGCGCGCAAGATCCTGCTCGGCGGCTTGATGCTCGGCGGGCTCGCGCTGATCATGCTCGGCCTGCATTTGAGCTACGTCTCACTGATCGCCTGCGCCGTGCTGCTCGGCCTCGCCAACAGCGTCTATCATCCTGCCGACTACGCGATCCTGGCCGAACACATGGATGAGGCCCGGATGGGCCGCGCCTTCTCGATCCACACCTTCGCCGGCTTTCTCGGAGGCGCCGTGGCACCGGCGATCGTCGCCGCGCTCGTAACCGTCTCCGGCGGCGCCGGCGCGCTGATCGCGTCGGGCGCAATCGGCCTGGCGGTGGCGCTGCTGCTGGTGCTCATGAGCATTCCCGATGCCGGTGCGCACAAGACAAAGCCCGGTGCGGAGAACGCACCGAAGCAGGCCGTGATCACGCCCGCCCTGATCGCGCTCACCGTGCTGTTCATGCTGCTCAGCCTGTCGGTCGCAGGCATCAACAATTTCGGTGTGGTCGCGCTGATGGGCGGCTACGGCGCCTCCTATTCCTCAGCCAATGTCATGCTGACCGGGTTCCTTGGCGCGAGCGCCGCGGGCGTGCTCGCAGGCGGCTTCCTCGCCGATCACACCGAGCGCCACGGCTATGTCGCCGCCGCCTGCTTTGCCGCCAATGCCGCCATCGTGCTGATGATCGCGCTGGTCACGTTGCCCGGCTGGGCGCTCACCGCCACGATGGCGATTGCGGGCTTCCTCTCCGGCGTGATTGCGCCGTCGCGGGACATGCTGGTACGCAACGCCGCGCCTCCCGGTGCCGCGGGCCGCGCCTTCGGCATCGTCTCCACCGGCTTCAATCTCGGCGGCATCGTCTCACCGCTGCTGTTCGGCTGGATCATGGACCAGAGCGCGCCGCACTGGGTGTTCGGGGCGTCAGTGATCTTCATGGTGGCAACCGGGGTCCTGTCGCCGTTCACGGAGCGGAAGGCGGCCAAAGCGTAGCCAATAATGCAGGCGTCTTCCGGCGAAGTCGGAACGACGAAAAGAAACAAACGACAAAACGGGACGAAACACCATGAGCACCCCCGATCTCGTGATCCGCGGCGGCACCGTCGCAGATGGCAATGGCGGCGAGCTGTTCGAGGCTGACGTTGCCATCACCGGCGGCAAGATCAGCGAAGTGGGTAAGGTCGCGGCCAAGGGCCGCGAAGAGATCGATGCGCGGGGCAAGCTCGTGACGCCGGGCTTCGTCGACGTGCACACCCATTACGACGGGCAGGTGACCTGGAGCCAGGACATTACGCCGTCGTCGCAGAACGGCGTCACCACCGCGATCATGGGCAATTGCGGCGTCGGCTTTGCACCTTGCAAGCCTGAAGACCACGTCAGGCTGATCCAGCTGATGGAAGGCGTCGAGGACATTCCCGAGCCGGTGCTGAGCGCCGGCATCCCCTGGGCCTGGGAGAGCTTCCCCGATTACATGAACTGGCTGTCGAAGCGCGATTTCGACATCGATATCGGCGCACAGCTGCCGCACGCGGCGCTGCGCGTCTATGTCATGGGCGAACGCGGCGCGCGCCGCGATCCTTCGACCGCGGAGGACAACGCAGCGATGGCGAAGCTCGCAGGCGAAGCGGTGCGATCAGGCGCGCTCGGCTTCTCCACCTCGCGCACGCTCAACCACCGCACATCGACCGGCGATTTCACCCCGACCTTGAAGGCGGGCGAAGACGAGCTCACCGCGATCGCGGGCGCGATGCACAGGCAAGGCCGCAGCGTGCTGCAATTCGTGCTCGACCTCTCCACCATCCACGAAGACCTGCCGATGATGCTGCGGGTGGCTGACAGCACGAAGTGCCCGATCTCGTTCTCGATCACGCAGAACGACAGATCGCCCAACCGCTGGCGCCAGACGCTGGACGAGATCAATGCGGCCGCGAAGCGCGGCCTTTCCATCACGGCGCAGATCGCGGCGCGCCCGGTCGGGCTGCTGCTCGGGCTCGAACTGTCGCGCAATCCGTTCCAGACGCATCCAAGCTACAAGGCGATCGCGCATCTGCCGCTTGGGGAGAGGCTGGCGCGGCTGCGTCAGGCGGATGTGCGCAAGGCGATCCTGAGCGAGACGGCGACCGCAACCGACGACCCGCTGTTCTTCCGTCCGAACTACGACAAGATGTTCCTGCTCGGCGATCCCCCCGACTACGAGCAGCCGCCGGAGAATGCGCTGGGCCCGCAGGCGCGCAGGCAGGGACGCCAGCCGGAGGAGCTTGCTTACGATGCGATGCTGTCGGACGAGGGACGCGGCATGCTCTACGTGCCGTTCCTCAACTATTCCGACGGCAATCTCGATGCGACGCGCGAGATGCTGATCGACCCGCAATCGGTGCCGGGGCTCTCCGACGGCGGGGCGCATTGCGGCATCATCTGCGATGCCAGTTTCCCGACCTATCTGCTGACGCACTGGACGCGCGACCGCACCCGCGGCGAGAAGCTGACGATCCCGTTCGTGGTCGCCGCGCAATCCCGCAAGACGGCGCTCTCGGTCGGGCTCACCGACCGCGGGCTGATCGCGCCGGGCTACAAGGCCGACGTCAACGTGATCGACTATGACAGGCTGCATCTGCATCCGCCCAAGGTGCACTACGATCTGCCCGTCGGCGGCCGCAGGCTGTTGCAGGATGTCGATGGCTATGACGCGACCATCGTGTCAGGCATGGTGACGCGGCGGCAGGGCGAGGCGACCGGACGCCGGCCGGGCAGGTTGATCCGGGGTACGCAGGGGGTGAATTAGAGGGCGGCTGGGACTGACGCGCGAGGGCCGAGCCTCATTCTCAATGTCGTCCCCGCGAAGGCGGGGACCCATACTCCCAGGCAGACGTGTGGCGAGAAGCTGCTAACTCCGGGTCTTCACCAAACCGCTCCCTGGGGGTATGGATCCCGGGCTCGCGCTACGCGCGCCCCGGGACGACAGCTGTGGTTGGGGCCGGCAGCGTCTGCCTAAAGCCGTGCCCGCCTTACGTCGGCGACACCGCACTCTTCAGCGAAGCGGTCGCAGCCGTGCCGCGCGTCAGCCTCGCCTTTTCCGTGTTCGGCCACAGCAGCAGCAGGCCGACGAGGCCCGAGCCGACCATCACCACCGCGTTGATGGTGAAGCCGGTCATGTAGCCGTCGAGCATGCTGCCGGCGCGCTGGATCACGGTGCCCATCACCATCGGCGCGATGATGCCCGAGAGTGTGTAGAGCGCGCCGTAGATCGCGATCACGGCGCCGCGCTGCGAGGCCGGCGTGAACTCGCCGAGCATCGGCGGGCAGACCACGTAGATCGCGCCGCACAGGCCGGAGCCGACCACGAGCAGGGCAATCTGCAGGCTCGCACCCGCGACCTGCGGCATCATCGCCAGGATCAGGCCGCCGATGATCAGCGGCACCGAGCCGAGCACGCCGCGCGAGACGCGCGTGGTGTAGCCGCGCGCCATCATCACCTGCGAGATCCAGCCCGTCAGGATGACGACGGTGGCGCCGAACACCCAGGGCAGGATCGAGATGAAGCCGGCCTGGCTCTGCGAGAAACCGAGACCCTTGACGATGAAGGGCGTGAACCAGGTGAGGCCGAGCGACAGCGCCCAATAGGCGCCGAAGGTCGCGATCACGCAGCCGAGAAAGGTGCGCGAGGTGAGAAGCTGGAGGTAAGGAATCTTCGGCTCATTGACCGCGAGCGCCTGCGTGTCCTCGAGCGGGCCTTCCTTGCCGAGCGCCAGCCAGGCGCAGACCCAGATCAGGCCGACCACGCCGAGCGCGCCGAAGGCGTAGTGCCAGGAATGATTGACGATGACCCAGTTCAGCGCCGGCACCGCCAGGATCACGCCGAACGCCGAGCCTTGCGACAGGATCGCGGTGGGCAGCGTGCGCTTCTCGTCCGGGAACCATTTGTAGATCGCATGCGCCGCGACCGAGAAGGCCGGGCCTTCGCCCGCGCCCAGCACGATGCGGCAGACCAAGAGCGTGGTGAAGGAGACGGTGCCGACCATCGGAAACTGCGCCAGCGCCCAGATCACCGCCAAGGTTAGCAGTACATAGCGCGTCGCCACCTTGTTGACGATGAAGCCGACCACGATGGCCGAGATCGAGAACAGGAAGAAGAACGAGGACCCGAGCAGGCCGAACTGTTCCGGCTGGAGCTTCAGATCGGTCATGATCGGCACGCCGGCGAGGCCGACGACGATCTTGTCGGCGAAGTTCACGACCATGAAGAGGAAGAGGAGAAAAGTGACGGTCCAGGCGCCCTTCGGTGTCGCCGTCGTCCCTTGGGACACCCCTGCCGTCCTGCCCGCCGCATTGGGCGTTCCCTGAGCGCTCATCATTCTCCCCGCATGTTCTTTTGTCGGCACTTTTGATTTGGCCGTCCCTGCGAGCTAACAACGGCTTGAACGGTAACGCAACCCCGGCATTTCCACGCTAAGTGTGCTACGCAGCATGAGTAAATTCCGTACGGCGCACTGATCTTGCTGAGCATCCGAAACCTCTCGAAGACCTTCACCTCGGCCGGCGAGCCGGTCCATGTGCTGCGCGGCGTCGACCTCGACCTCGCCGCCGGCGAGCGCGTCGCGCTCACGGGCGAATCCGGCAGCGGCAAGAGCACGCTGCTGCACCTCATCGCGGGGTTAGACGCCGCCGATGCCGGCTCGATCCGGCTGGGAGATACCGAGATCACCGAGCTGGCGGATGCGGACCGCGCCGAATTGCGCCGCGACCGGATCGGCCTGGTGTTTCAGCAATTCAACCTGATCCCGAGCCTGTCGATCGCCGACAACCTCGCCTTCCAGGCCCGCATCGCCGGCCGGCATGACGTCGCCTGGACCAGGGAGCTGGTCGAGCGGCTCGGGCTTGGCGGCCTGCTCAAGCGTTATCCGGAGCAGATCTCAGGCGGCCAGCAGCAGCGCGTCGCGATCGGCCGTGCCCTGGCGACAAAACCATCGTTGCTGCTCGCGGACGAGCCGACCGGAAATCTGGATGAAGCCACCGCCGACGACGTGCTGGCGCTGACGCGCGACCTCGTCGCGCGCACCGGCTGCGGCTTCCTGATGGTGACGCACAGCCTGCACCTGGCCGGCACGCTCGACCGCCACATCGTGCTGCACGCGGGACGGATCGCATGAGGCGCGCACTGTGGGTGCTGGCGGTGCTGCTCAGCCATTGGCGGCGACACCGAATGCAATTCGCGACGCTGCTGATCGGGCTGATCGCGGCGACCGCGCTGTGGAGCGGCGTGCAGGCGATCAACCAGCAGGCCCGCAGCGCCTACGACCGCGCAGCGGCGACGTTTGGCGGCGTGCGCACGGCGACGCTAGTCGCGCCTGATGCGGCGACCTTTTCGCAAGGCCTGTTCGTCAAGCTGAGGCGCGCGGGCTGGCCGGTCTCGCCGGTGCTCGAAGGCCGGGTCCAGATCAATGGGCGATCGATGCGGCTGCTCGGCATCGAGCCGGTGACGCTGCCGCCCGATGTCGGCAATGCCCCGCGCCTCGGGGCCGCGGACCTCAGCAACTTCGTCGCGGCGCCCGGGCAGACGCTGGTGGCGCGGGAGACACTGGGCGATTTGCGGGAGAGTGAAGGAGCGACGCCGTCGATCAGCAGCGGCGCAAAGCTGCCGCCGCTGCATGTGCTGCCGCAGCTCGTGCCTGACGTGCTGGTGGTCGATATCGGCGTGGCGCAACGAGTGTTGAACAAGCCGGATCAAGTCTCGCGCCTGCTGATCGGGAAGGCGAAGAGCAAGCCCGCGTCGCTGCAAAGCGTCGTCGGCGATCAGCTGCAGCTGATGGAGCCGACCGCCGAGACTGAGCTGGAACGGTTGACCGACAGCTTCCATCTCAACCTCACCGCGTTCGGCCTGCTGTCGTTCTTCGTCGGCCTCTTCATCGTCAACTCCGCCGTCGGCCTTGCCTTCGAGCAGCGGCTGCCGATGCTGCGGACCTTGCGCGCCTGCGGCGTCTCCGCGCGGCTGGTCAATAGCGTGCTGGTCATCGAGCTGGTGGCGCTGGCGCTGGTCGCGGGCCTGATCGGGCTCGTCTGCGGTTATGTGATCGCGGCGGCGCTGCTGCCCGATGTGGCGGCATCGCTGCGCGGGCTCTATGGCGCACAGATTCCGGGGCAGCTCAGTTTGCGGCCCGAATGGTGGCTCGCCGGCATCGGCATCAGCGTCGCGGGGGCGCTGGTGGCGGCGGCGACCAGCCTGATCAAGGCGATCCGCATGCCCGTGCTGGCGACGGCGCAGCCGCGGGCCTGGCAGCAGCGCCAGCGCCGCTGGCTGGTCCTGCAAAGCTGTGCCGCCTGCGCCGTGTTCGCGGCCGCGCTGTTGCTGCTTTATGAAGGGCAATCGCTGATCTCAGGGTTCGGCGTGCTGGCGGCGCTGATGCTCGGCGCGGCGCTGATCCTGCCCGCCTTCCTGGAGATTCTTTTGCTCGTGGGCCAGCGTCTGGCGCGCGGACCGCTGGCGCTGTGGTTCTGGGCCGACAGCCGGCAGCAGCTCTCCGGCCTGTCGCTGGCGCTGATGGCGCTGCTGCTCGCGCTCGCGGTCAATGTCGGAGTTTCCACCATGGTGGAGACCTTCAGCCGCACCTTCGTCGGCTGGCTCGACGGGCGGCTCGCCGCCGACGTCTACATCAGCGCCGCCGACAATGCGCAAGGCGCGGCGATCCGCAACTGGCTGAAGGACCGGCCCGAGGTGCAGGCGATCCTGTCGGGCGGGCGCGCGGAGACCCGGGTTCAGGGCCAGCCGGTGGAATTGCTCGGCCTGCCCGATCACCCGCTCTATCGCGAGCGCTGGCCGCTGCTGGAGACAGCGCCGCGGGCCTGGACGCAACTGGTGCCGGGCAACGCCGCCTTCATCAGCGAGCAGCTCAGCCGCCGGCTCAACGTGCGCGTCGGTGACGTGATCGAGGTGCCGGCGCCGGGGGGGACCTGGGAGCTCGACATCGTCGGCATCTATGCCGATTACGGCAACCCCAAGGGGCAGCTTGCGGTCAACATCGCGGCGCTGATCCGGCAGTTTCCGCAGACCCCACAGACGCGGATCGGGCTGATCGTCCCGCGCGACAAGATTGCCGGCTTGATCGCGGCGTTGCAGAAGCAGTTTGCGCTCGACGACCGCGCGGTGGCGGACCAGGCGACGGTAAAGGCGGAATCGATCCGCATCTTCAACCGCACCTTTGCGGTGACGTCCGCGCTGAATGCCTTCACGCTCGGCGTCGCCGGCATTGCGCTCTTGACCAGCCTGCTGACGCTGGCGAATTCGCGCCTGCCGCAGCTCGCGCCGCTGTGGGCGATCGGCATCACGCGGCCGCGCCTCGCCGCGATCGAGCTGACCAAGACGCTGGCGGTCGCGCTGTTCACCTCGCTCCTCGCCGTGCCGCTCGGGCTGCTGGTGGCGTGGTGCCTGATCGTGATCGTCAATGTAAAGGCGTTCGGCTGGCGGCTGCCGTTCCATGTGTTTCCGCTGCAACTGGTCGAGCTGGTCGCGGTGGCGCTGATCGCCTCGCTGCTGGCCGCGCTGCTGCCGGTGTTGCGCCTGGCGCGGATGCAGCCGGCGAACCTCGTCAAGGTGTTTGCCAATGAGCGCTGACAAACTCTCGCGCCGTGCGTTTGCCGGCGGCATCGCCGCGCTGGCGCTTGCCCGCCGCGCCGCTGCGCAAGGCTATGCGGGGCTCGGCGAGAGCGCCGATGGCTTTGCGAAGGTCACGCCGGGCAAAACGTTTGTCTTCCCTGCCGATCACGGGCCGCACCCGGAGTTTCGCATCGAGTGGTGGTATCTGACGGCAAATCTCGTCGATGCCAGCGGCGCGGCCTGCGGGCTGCAATGGACGCTGTTCCGCCAGGCCGCGAAGCCGGGCCCGCAAGGCGAAGGCTGGGCCAACAAGCAGATCTGGATGGCGCATGCGGCGGTGACGCGCGCCGACACCCACCGTTTCAACGAGCGGTTCGCGCGCGGCGGTATCGGGCAAGCCGGCGTCGAGGCAAGGCCGTTCGCGGCGTGGATCGACGATTGGGATATGAAAGGTTCTGAGCGTACCGACGATCTCACCTTGTCGCCGGTGACACTGAAGGCCTCGAGCACCGATTTCAGCTACGCGTTGACGCTCGAGGCCGGCCGCCCGGTCGTGTTGCAAGGCGAGGGAGGCTACAGCCGCAAATCCGAGCGCGGGCAGGCGTCGTATTATTACAGCCAGCCGTTCTACCGCGCGCGCGGCACCCTCACGATCGACGACATCCAGGTCGACGTCACGGGCCAGGCCTGGATGGACCGGGAGTGGAGCAGCCAGCCGCTCGACACCGACCAGACCGGCTGGGACTGGCTGTCGCTGCATCTGTCCACCGGCGACAAGCTGATGCTGTACCGGCTGCGGCAAAAAGACGGCAAGGATTACCCGTTCGGCAACTGGATCAGCGCCAGCGGCGAGACGCAGATGATCGCGGGGAGCGACATCCAGATGGCGCCGAAGGCCACGGCGGATGTGGCAGGACGCAAGCTGCCGGTGGAATGGCAGATCGCAATCCCCTCGCGCTCATTCTCGATTGCCTGCAAGCCGCTCAACCCTGCGGCATGGATGGGGACCGGCTTCTCCTATTGGGAGGGACCGGTCAGCTTCGCCGGCACGCATCAGGGCGTTGGCTATCTCGAGCTGACCGGGTATTGAAGCGCGACCGTTTGAATGGACCTTGCGATGTATCATCTCACCGCCCTCGTCACGCTGCTGGCAATTGCATTTTACTTCTTCACTTCCATCAACGTCTCGCGCTCGCGCAGCAAGACCGGCGTCAAGGTGCCGGCGATGTCGGGCCATCCGGACTTCGAGCGCGCCTTCCGCATCCAGATGAACACGCTGGAATGGATGCCGATCTTCCTTCCGGCGCTCTGGCTGTTCGCGATCTATGTCAGCAACGCCGGCGCGGCGGCGATCGGCGCGGTCTGGATCGTCGGCCGCATCGCCTATTTCATCGGCTATTCGCAGGCCGCCGCCAAGCGCGGCCCGGGCTTTGCGATCCAGGCCACCGCCGCGATCGCCCTGTGGGTGGGCGCACTGGGCGCGGTGGTGATGCGGCTGGTGTCGTGAGGGCATCACACGCGCTCGTGTCCCGGGCGCGGTCCAGCGTGTAACGCTGCGCCGCTGAACCGGGACCCAATTTAGCCGGGAATTTGGAGAAGCGTGGGTCCCGGCTCTGCGGTGCACCGCTAAGAAGCGCTGCACCGCGTCCGGGACACGAAAGACCTACTTCGTCAGCGGGCAGCCGCTTTCCTTGGCGGTGAAGAACGCCTGGTCGCCGGGGACCACGGCGAGCTGCTTGTAATAATCCCACGGCTTCTTCGATTCCGAGGGCTTCTTGACCTCGAACAGATACATGTCGTGCACCATGCGGCCGTTCTCGAGCACCTTGCCCTTGGCGAAGGCGTCGTCGACCGGCAACTCCTTCAGCTTCTTGGCGACCGCTTCGGTGTCCTTGGTGCCGGCGGCCTTCACCGCCTTCAGATAGCTCAGCGTCGCCGAATAGGTGCCGGCGTGGATCATGCTCGGCATCCGCCCGGTTCGCTTGAAGAAGCGCTCGGAGAAGGCGCGCGTCGCGTCGTCGTGATCCCAATAGAAACCCTCGGTCAGCACCAGGCCCTGCGCCGCCTGCAGGCCGAGGCCGTGCACTTCGGCGAGCGTCATCAGGAGGCCGGCGAGCTTCTGGCCGCCGGAGACGATTCCGAACTCCGATGCCTGTTTGATCGAGTTGGTGGTGTCGAGGCCCGCATTGGCGAGGCCGACGATCTTGGCCTTCGAGCTCTGCGCCTGGAGCAGGAAGGACGAGAAGTCGGAAGAGTTGAGCGGCACGCGCACCGAGCCGACCACCTTGCCGCCATTGGCGGTGACGATCTCGCTGGTGTCCTTCTCCAGCGCATAACCGAAGGCATAGTCCGCGGTGAGAAAGAACCAGGTGTCGCCGCCGGCTTTGGTCAGCGCACCACCGGTACCGACCGCAAGCGCGCGGGTGTCGTACGCCCAGTGGAAGCCGTAGGGCTGGCAGGCATCGCCCGTGAGGCGTGAGGTCGCGGCGCCGACGACGATGTCGATCTTCTTCTTCTCCTTGGAGAGCTCGTGGATCGCGAGCGCGACCGAAGAGGTCGTCAGCTCCGTGATCATGTCGACGTTCTCTACGTCGTACCAGCGTCGCGCGATCGAGGTGGCGAGATCGGGCTTGTTCTGGTGGTCGGCTGTGACCATCTCGATCTTCTGGCCGAGCACCTCGCCGCCAAAATCCTCGATGGCCATCTTGGCCGCTTCGACGGAGTACTTGCCGCCGTAATCGGCATAGACGCCGGACTGATCGTTGAGGATGCCGATCTTGACGCCTTGTCCCGTTCCTTGCGCGGAGGCCGGCGCCGCCAGCAAGAGAGCCGAAATTGCGGCAGCGGCCAAAAGTGCTGATTTCATCTGTTATCTCCCAGCATTGTTCTGTTTTGAAATCGCGCGGAGTGTAGTGAAGAAGACCGGGCGTGCCCATCCATTTCATGTTGGTCGTTAGTATGGGCGGCTTTGCGTCAAACAACCGCTGTCGTCGCGGACAAGCGAAGCGCAGATCCGGACCCATAACCACAGGGAGGAGTTTTGCGAAGACCGTGGTGACGGGCTTCGCCCCGCACTGCTCCCTGGGGTTATGGATCCCCGCGTTCAGCGGGGATGACAGCGGAGAGTCTGGAGACGCCAGTGGCCAACACCTAAGAGCCCACTGCCTCCGTCCCCTTCTCGTTCCGCCCCTCCGCCAGGTTCCGCACCACCACATAGAAGATCGGCGTGAACAAGAGGCCGAACAGGGTGACGCCGAGCATGCCGAAGAACACGGCGACGCCGACCGCCTGGCGCATTTCGGAGCCCGAGCCGGACGAGATCACCAGCGGCAGCACGCCGAGGATGAAGGCAAAGGACGTCATCAAAATCGGCCGCAGGCGAAGCCGGCAGGCTTCGATGACGGCTTCCAGCCGCGGCTTGCCTTCGAGTTCGATGTCGCGCGCGAACTCGACGATGAGGATCGCGTTCTTTGCCGCCAATCCCACCAGCACGACGAAGCCGATCTGGGTGAGAATATTGACGTCCTGACCCATGATGCGCACGCCGATGGTGGCCGCCAGCAGGCACATCGGCACGATCAGGATCACCGCGAACGGCAAGGTCCAGCTGCCATACTGCGCGGCGAGCACGAGATAGACGAACAGCACGCAGATCGGGAACACGTAAAGGCCGGCATTGCCGCCATTGATCTGCTGATAGGACAGATCGGTCCACTCGAAGCTGAAGCCGCTCGGCAAGGTCTCATCGGCGAGCTTCTTGATGGTGTTGAGCGCGGTGGTCGAGCTCACGCCCGGCGCAGGCTCGCCCTGAAGCTCGGACGCCGCATAGAGATTGTAGCGCGCGACGCGGTCGGGGCCCGAGACATCCCGGAAGTCAACCACGCTACCGAGCATCACCATGTCCCCGGAGGCGTTGCGCGTGCGCAGCCGCGCGAGATCGCTCGGCTCTTTGCGGAACGGGAAATCAGCCTGAGCGGTGACGTGATAGGTGCGACCGAACAGGTTGAAGTCGTTGACATAGGTCGATCCGAAATAGGTCTGGATCGTTTCGTTGATGTTGGAGATGGGCACGCCGAGCTTCTGCGCCTTGGTGCGGTCGATGTCGACGAACAATTGCGGCGTATTGGCCGAGAACGGCGAGAACACCGAGGGGCCGAGGAGCAAGGGCGATTTGCGTGCGGCGGCGACGAGCTCGTCTGTCGCCGACGCCAGCAGCTCCGGTCCACGGCCTTGCCGATCCTGGATGCGGATGGCGAAACCGCCGCCGGTGCCGATTCCGGGCACTGCCGGCGGCGGGATGACGATGATGAACGCGCCCTGGATCGCGGCCAGGCGCTTGCGCAGCTCGGCCGTGATCGCGTTGGCCGTCAGCCCCTTCTTCAGTCGCGCCTCCGGCTCATCGAACACCGGGAACAGCGCGGCCGCATTGCCCGCCTGGGTGCGCGTCGCGCCGGAGAAGCCGGCAAAGGCGGCAACGCGGATGATGCCCGGCGTGTCCAGCGCGATCCGCTCGATCTCGCGGACGATCTCGGTGGTGCGTGCGAGCGACGCCGCGCCCGGCAATTGCACCGAGACGATGACGTAGCCGCGGTCCTGCGCCGGGATGAAGCCCTGCGGCGTGGTCCCGATCAGCCAGCCGGCGCTGCCGATCAGCACCACATAGATCAGCAGCATCACGACGGAATGCCGGATCACGAAATCAGCGACGCTTGCATAGCCGTGCGAGAGCCGGTCGAACGCGCGGTTGAAAGCACCGGTGAAGGCGCCCCAGCCGCGCGCGATCAGATTCCAGGCGGCAGGCGGCCGCTTCTCTTCATGAGGCGTGAGGATCTGCGAGGCCAGCGCCGGCGACAGGGTCAGCGAGCAGAAGCAGGAGATCGCAGTCGCGACCGCGATGGTGACAGCGAACTGCTGGAAGAATTGCCCGGAGATACCGCCCAGGAATGCCGTGGGAACGAACACGGCGCATAGCACCAGCGCGATCGAGACCAGCGCACCGCCGACCTCCTCCATCGTCTTCAGCGCCGCGTCGCGCCTGGTGAGGCCGTGCTCGAGATGGCGCTCGACATTCTCGACCACGACGATGGCGTCGTCGACCACGATACCGACGGCGAGCACGAGCCCGAACAGCGTGAGGTTGTTGATGGAGAAGCCGAGCGCCGCCATCACGGCAAAGGTGCCGACCAGCGAGACCGGGATCGCGATGATCGGGATGATCGCGGGACGCCAGCCCTGCAGGAACACCAGCACCACGACCACGACGAGCAGCATGGCTTCGTAGATGGTCTTGATCAGCTCGTGAACGGACTGCGCGATGAACTCGGTCGGATTGTAGCCGATATTGTAGTCGAGCCCCTTCGGAAAGCTCTCCTTCAGCTTCGTCATGGTGTCGGAGATGTGCTTTGCCGTCGCCAGCGCATTCGACCCAGGCCGCTGCGTCACCAGCATGGCGACAGCCGATTTGCGCAGCAGGAAGCTGTTGGTGGAATAGGCGAGCGCGCCGAGCTCGATGCGGGCGACGTCGCGCAGGCGCACCGTGCGACCGTCCGAGCCAGCTTTGATCAGGATGTCCTCGAACTGCTTCTGGTCTTTCAATCGTCCCGTAAAAACCAGATTCGGCTGGAACGCGCGGTCGGCGATCGGCGGCTCGGCGACCTGGCCGCCGGCGATCTGCACGTTCTGAGCCCGGATCGCGGCCAGCACCTCGGCCGAGGTCAGGCCGAGATTGGCGATGCGGTCAGGATCGAGCCAGAGCCGCATCGAATAATCGCGCGCGCCGAAGATCTGGATGTCGCCGACGCCGTCGATGCGCAGCAGCTGATCGCGCACCTGGAGCAGCGCGTAGTTGGAGATGTAGAGCTGGTCGAAGGTGTCGTCCGGCGACAGCATGAACACGACCATCAGGATGTCGGGCGAGTTCTTGCGGGTGACGACGCCGTTGCGCTGCACTTCGTCCGGCAGCTGCGGCTGCGCGATCGCGACGCGGTTCTGGACCAGCACCTGCGCCTTGTCGAGATCGGTGCCCAACTTGAAGGTGACGGTGATGGTGAGCTGGCCGTTCGAGGTCGCCTGGCTGTAGAGATACAGCATGTCCTCGACGCCGTTGATCTGCTGCTCGATTGGAGCCGCGACGGTATCGGACACGGTCTGGGCCGAGGCGCCCGGATATTGCGTGGTGACGACGACGGTCGGCGGAACCACTTGCGGATATTCGGAGACCGGCAGCGTCGAATAGGCGAGCGCGCCGACAATCAGCAGCACGATCGACAGCACCATCGCCAGGATGGGCTGGTTGATGGAGAGGCGGCCAAGATTCATGACTTGTCACCAGCCTTGCCACCGGCCGGCGCTTGAGCGGTCTGCGGGGTGACCTTGGCGCCGACGCGGGCGCGCTGGATGCCGTTGACGATGACGCGGTCCTCGGCCTTCAGGCCTTCGCGGATCACGCGCAGGCCGTCATCGAGCGGCCCGAGCACCACGGGCCGCGCCTCAACGGTGTCGTCGGACTTCACCACGAACACGATCTTGCGCGACTGGTCGGTTGCAACAGCGGCATCCGGGATCAACAGCGCCTCGTAAGGCGCGCTGCCGATCAGCCTGACACGGCCGAACTGGCCGGGCAGGATCGACAGATCGGTGTTCTTGACCACGGCGCGGCTGCGCAGCGTGCCGGTGGAGACATCGAGGCGGTTGTCGAGGAAGTTGACGGAGCCCTCATGCGACGGCTTGGTTTCGCCGGCGAGCGTCACCTGCACGGGGTTTGCCGTGTCGCGCGAGCTCGGGCGCTTCCCTTCGAACCAGAGCTTGCTGTATTTCATGAAGGCCGTCTCATCCATGTCGAAATAGATGTAGATCGGGTCCATCGTCACGATCGAGGTCAGCAAGGTCGACGAGCCGTTGTCGCTGCCCTGCACGAGATTGCCGGGACTGACGAGATGACGGCTGACGCGGCCGGTGATCGGCGCGGTGACATGAGTGAACTCGATGTTGAGCTGGGCAGCCTTCAGTGCGCCCTCGGCCTGGGTCTCGGCGGCGTGCGCAGCCTGCAAGGCTTGGCGGCGCTGGTCGACGACCTGCTCGGACACCGCGCTGGTCTGCACGAGGTTCAGGCCGCGGTCGAGCTCGCGCTTCGCAAGCTCCACCTTGGCGCGGGCATCGGAGAGCTGGCCATCGGCTTGCTCGGCCACCGCCTCGAACGGGCGCGGGTCAATCACGTAGAGCAGGTCGCCCTGGTGGACGATCGCGCCGTCCTGGAACTCGACCGAGTTGACGAAGCCGCCGACGCGGGGGCGCACCTGCACCTCTTCCACCGCCTCGAAGCGGCCGGTGTACTCGTCCCAATCGGTGACGGTGCGCTTGACCGGCTGCGCGACAGTGACCGGCGGCGGCGGCGGCGCGGCCGCTTGCGAGGTCGGCTGTCCGCAACCGCTGAGCGCGAAGGCCGCTACGAGCAGGCCGGCTAAGGCGAACGGCCGGGACTGAACGAAATCGTGCGTCGTGGCAAATTGCTCGCTTCCGTCCGGTCCGCTCATCCCAGGTCCTCGCATCAAAGCCGCAGAAACACAGGGTACGCTTTTACCTGCGGGCGCCACAAGATGGGTGGCAATGATGAACTCTTCAAGACCAATCCGTGTGCAACGCGCCAGAGAATGCCCTGGCCGGATGGCGGGTTGACAGCGCCCTCGCCTGCGGGGAGAGGCCGACGTTCGCCGAGCGATGCGAAGCATCGCCCGGAGCGCGGCGGGTGAGGGGACTCTCCACGAGAGTAACTGTCCCCTCCCTCGCGGAGAGCCCCCCTCACCCCAACCCTCTCCCCCGCACGCGGGGAGAGGGAGAAGAGCACCAGCGTCTTCGCACATGACGGGCTCTGTGGGCTCGGCTAGATTATCCCATAGAAAACAAGACGAATTGTCCGGGGAGGACAGGCGTGCACAAGGGACGTGTCGTTTACGGCGCGATCGAGGAGGTCGTGTTCGGCCATCCCGCGGCTGAGGCCGTCGTCGCGCAGATGGACCGGCTCGGAACCCACCGCGCCTTCCTCATGGTCTCGGGCACGCTGAACCGGCAGACCGACGAAATCGCAAAAATCCGAGAGGCGCTGGGCCCGCGCTGTGCCGGGCTGTTCGACGCGATGCCCGCGCATACGCCGCGCGAGGCGGTGATCGCGGCGACCAACGCCGCGCGCGCAGCCGGCGCCGACCTGATCGTCACCGTTGGCGGCGGATCGATCACCGACGGCGCCAAGGCGGTGCAGCTCTGCCTCGCCAACGGCATCGACGATACCGCGGGCATCGACCGCATCCGCGTGCGCAAGGGTGTCGCACCTGACATGACTGCGCCAACGGTGCGGCAGATCAGCGTACCGACGACGATCGCGGGAGGCGAATTCTCGTCGATTGCCGGCGTCACCGACCTCAGCACGCATGTGAAGCAGATGCTGCGGCATCCGCTGACCGTACCGCGCGCGACCATTCTCGACCCAGCCATCACAGTGCACACGCCGGAATGGCTGTTCCTCTCCACCGGCATCCGCGCCGTCGATCATTGCGTCGAGGCGATCTGCTCGCACGAGACGCATCCCTACGCCGATGCCCAATCGGTGAAGGGCCTCGCCATGCTCGCCGACGCATTGCCGCGGGTGAAGGCCGATCCCGGCGATCTCGACGCGCGGATGGATGCCCAGATCGGCACCTGGCTGTCGATGGGGGCGCTCGCGGCCGGCGTGCCGATGGGGGCGAGCCACGGTATCGGCTACGTGCTGGGGGGCGCCTTCGACGTGCCGCACGGCTACACGTCCTGCGTCATGCTGCCGGCGGTAATGCGCTGGAATGCAAGCGCCAATGCCGAACAGCAGATGATCGTCGCCGCCGCGATGGGTTATCCCGGCCACAACGCCGCCGACGTGCTCGATGCCTTCATTCGTTCGCTCGGCATGCCGCGCAGCCTCGCCGCCGTTGGCGTCTCGTCCGAGCATTTTGATGCCATCGCAGAACAGGCGATGCGCACGAACTGGATCCCGCGCAACCCGCGCAAGATCGAGAGTCCGGCGCAGATACGCGAAATCCTCGATCTCGCCGCATGATGTCGTAATGCCGGAGGACTGATGTACCCAGGTCTGCATGCTCGCCTGCGTCCGCTGCAACCCGCCTTCATCATGGCCGCAACGAGCGAGGCCGTCACCTATCGCGAGCTGGAGGTGCGCAGCAATCGCCTCGCGCATCTGTTTCGCAAACATGGCCTGAAGCGGCTCGATCATTACTCGATCTTCATGGAGAACAATTCGCGCTATCTCGAAGCCTGCGGCGCGGGTGAGCGGTCCGGCCTCTATTACACCTGCATCAACTCCTTCCTGACGCCGGGCGAGCTGGCCTATCTCCTCGTCAACAGCCAGTCCAAGATCCTGATCACGTCCGTGGCGAAGCTCGACATCGCGCGTGTGGCGATCCAAGCGTGTCCCGAAATCAAGCTCTGCATCGTTGCCGACGGCCCCGGCGAGAGCGAACGCATCGTCGGGCTGGCTGATGTCAGCGCGGATCTGCCGAAGACACCGATCGCCGATGAGTGGCTCGGCACTGCGATGCTCTATTCGTCCGGCACGACCGGACGGCCGAAGGGCATCCTGCGGCCGCTGCCGGAGGAGCCGCCGAAACACAATCTGCCGCTGTTCGATTTCCTGACCAAGCTTTGGCAATACCGCGAGGGCATGGTCTATCTGTCGCCGGCACCGCTCTATCATTCGGCGCCGCAGGCCGCGGTCAATTTGACAATCCGTATGGGCGGCACCGTGATCATCATGGAGCATTTCGATCCGGAGCGTTACCTCCAGCTCGTCGAGCAATGGGGCATCACCCACAGCCAGCTGGTGCCGACCATGTTCTCGCGCATGCTGAAGCTGCCTGAGGAGGTGCGAAAGCGTTACGATTTGTCCTCGCTCGAAACCGCGATCCATGCCGCGGCGCCTTGCCCGGCGCTGGTCAAGGACGACATGATCAAATGGTGGGGGCCGATCATCCACGAATATTACGGCGCGACCGAAGGGCTCGGCTTCACGGCCTGCGATAGCGAGGAATGGCTTGCCCACCGCGGCACCGTCGGCAAGGTGCTGCTCGGCGACCTCCATATTCTCGACGAGAACATGCGGGAATGCCCGACCGGCACGCCCGGCCAGGTCTGGTTCAAGACCGCGTCGCCGTTCGAATATTTCAACGATCCCGAGAAGACCAAGGAGGCGCGCTCGGCCGACGGCAGCATGAGCACGGTCGGCGATGTCGGCTATGTCGATGAGGACCGCTTTCTCTATCTCACCGACCGCGCCACCTTCATGATCATCTCGGGCGGCGTGAACATCTATCCGCAGGAATGCGAGAATCTGCTGATCACCCATCCCAAGGTCGCAGACGCCGCGGTGTTCGGCGTGCCCAATGCCGATCTCGGCGAGGAGGTGAAGGCGGTGGTGCAGCCGATGCCGGGCGTGACGCCGGGTCCCGCGTTGGCCGAGGAGCTGATTGCTTTCTGCGGGCAGTCCCTGTCGCGGCAGAAGGTGCCGCGCTCGGTCGACTTCGAGAAGGAACTGCCGCGGCTGCCGACGGGCAAGCTGTACAAGCGGCTGCTCAGGGATCGGTACTGGGGCAACAAGACGTCAAGGATCGTGTGAGGCGTTCTACCGCGTAGTAAGCAAGCAAGCGCCAAACTCCGCTGTCATCCCCGGGCGCGGCGAAGTCGCGAAGCCGGAATCCATAGCCAGGGGCGGTCGTTGTTGCGCCAGCCGGTCACTCCGATATCTTCGCCAAAGTCTCCCTATAGGTCCCGGATCTGCGCTGCGCCTGTCCGGGACGACGACGGAGATTGGCATTGCAGTCGCGCGCAACACCAGCGCCGGAACCGTTCGCACCTGCACTCTGAATTGTGAAAGCGTGAAATTCCTGCGGCATTACGTCATCCAAATTGCCAAGGCCATCAAGCGCGTTAGCCGGTTGCCTCAGTCCACACGCGTCGGCTATCGTCGGGACAAACAGGCCACAAAGGGCCGATGTCCAGGGAGGACGAGGATGCGGAGCGTGCGGGCGTTCGCCGCGACGGCGGCGCTGTCTTGGCTGGCGTTTTCGACCATTGCGTTCGCCGGCGAGCCCAAGCAGGGCGGAATCCTGCGGATGTATCATCGCGACAGTCCGGCGAATGCGTCAATCCTCGAGGGCGCGACCTACTCGGTCAACGTGCCTTTCATGGGCGTGTTCAACAATCTCGTCATCTATGACCAGCACATCGCGCAGAACAGTCCCGATACCCTCCGGCCCGAGCTGGCCGAAAGCTGGTCCTGGAGCGGCGACAACAAGAAACTGACGTTCAAACTGCGCCAGGGCGTCAAATGGCATGACGGCAAGCCGTTCACGTCGGCCGACGTCAAGTGCACCTTCGATCTCCTGATGGGCAAATCGCAGCAGAAGCTGCGGCAAAATCCGCGCAAGGCCTGGTACAGCGAGGTCAACGACGTCACACCCAATGGCGACTTCGAGGTTTCCTTCGACCTGAAGCGGCCGCAACCCTCGCTGCTGGCGATGCTCGCCTCCGGTTACACGCCGATCTATCCGTGCCACGTCTCGCCGGCGGACATGCGCACCCATCCGATCGGGACCGGGCCGTACAAGTTCGTCGAGTTCAAGGCGAACGAATCGATCAAGCTGACGCGAAACCCTGATTACTGGAAGAAGGGCCTGCCCTATCTCGACGGCATCGAATACACCATCATCCCGAACCGCTCGACCGCAATTCTTGCCTTCGTCGCCGGCAAGTTCGACATGACTTTCCCGACGCACATCACCATTCCGCTGCTGAAGGACATCAAGTCGCAGGCGCCGAACGCGGTCTGCGTCGTCGAGCCGACCAACGTTTCGACCAACATCATCGTCAATTCGACCTCTCCCCCGTTCGACAACATCGATATCCGCCGCGCGATGGCCATGGCGCTCGACCGCAAGGCCTTCATTGACATCCTGTTCGAAGGTCAGGCCGATATCGGCGGCACCATGCTGCCGCCGCCGCAAGGCATCTGGGGCATGCCGAAGGACAAGCTGCAGACCATTCCGGGCTACGGTCCGGACGTGAAAGCAAATCGCGAGGAAGCCAAGAAACTGATGCAGAAGGCGGGCTACGGCCCGGACAAGCATCTCGCCGTGAAGGTGTCCACGCGCAATCTCGCCGAATATCGCGATCCCGCGGTGATCCTGATCGACCAGCTGAAGAGCATCTATATCGACGGCGAGCTTGACGTCGTGGAGACCGCCAACTGGTTCCCGAAGGTCGCGCGCAAGGATTACATGCTCGGCCTCAATCTGACCGGCAATTCCGTCGACGATCCCGATCAGTCGTTCTACGAGAACTATTCCTGCGGCTCGGAGCGGAACTACACAAACTACTGCAACAAGGAGATCGAAAAGCTGTTCGATGTGCAGTCGCAGGAGATCGACATCGCCAAGCGAAAGCCGCTGGTCTGGGACATCGACAAGAAGCTGCAGGAGGACGTCGCCCGGCCGATCATCTTCCATGCGCGGGCCGGCACCTGCTGGCAGCCCTATGTCAAGGGAATCAAGATCATGTCCAACAGCTCCTACAACGGGTTTCGCTTCGAGGATGTGTGGCTCGACAAATAGTGCGCCAGGCTGAAGACTAAGGGCGCGGAGGGCGAAGGATGTTTGCCTATCTGGTGCGGCGCCTGTTCCTGATGCTCGTGACCCTGTTCGGGATCTCGGTCGTCATCTTCTTCCTGTTGCGCATCGTGCCCGGCAACATCGTCGACATCCTGTTCGCCGCGGCGGGTTACGTTGACCCCGCCGACAAGGTCGATCTCGAGAAGCAACTCGGCATCGACCAGCCGCTTGTGGTGCAATATCTGCACTGGATCGGCGGCCTGCTACACGGCGATCTCGGCTATTCCTACGTCTCGGAGAAGCCGGCGCTTCAGGAAATTTTGCCGCGGATCCCGATCACCGCCCGGCTCGCCGGCCTCGCGCTGCTGTTCTCGGCCTCGATCGGCATTCCGCTCGGCGTCATCAGCGCAGTCAAGCAGGGCACGCGGCTCGACTATGCGCTGCGCGTGGTCAGCTTGAGCGGATTGTCGCTCCCCTCGTTCTGGCTCGGTCTTTTGGTCCTCACCGCGTCGGTGGCGATGTTCGGGCAGATGCCGATCTTCAATCCCAATCCACAAACCCTTGGCGAAGCGCTTGCGACCTATTGCATCCCGGCGATGGTGGTCGGATTCCGCAGTTCGGCGCTGACCATGCGCATCACGCGATCCTCGATGCTGGAGGTGCTGCGGCAGGATTATATCCGCACCGCCCGCGCCAAGGGCGCATCCGACGCCGCCGTGAATTATCATCACGCGCTGAAGAACGCGATCCTGCCCGTGATCACGGTGATCGGTATCGAGGCGGCGTTCCTGATCGGCGGGCTCATCGTCACCGAGACCGTGTTCAACATTCCGGGTGTCGCGCGCTTCCTGGTCGAGGCGATCCGCTGGCGCGACTACCCGATCGTGCAGAACCTCGTGATGTTCATCGCGGTGGTCGTGGTGTTCGCGAATTTCACCGTCGACATGCTCTATGCGGTGTTCGATCCGCGGATCAGGTACACGGATTAGGAGATCAGCTTGGCCGCGATCGACTTCGACGTTGAACTGAGGCGGGCCGGCGCGCATGCGACCGGCGGCTGGCGGCGCGTGCTGTTTTTGGCGCAGCGGCACGTGCTGGGCGCGGCCGGGCTTATCATCATGACGCTGTTCGTGCTGACGGCGATCTTCGCCGACTTCATCGCCCGTTACGATCCGCTGAGCGTCGATGCCGCGCACGCGCTGGCGCGTCCGAGCTGGGCGCACTGGATGGGCACGGACTCGTTCGGCCGCGATGTGTTCAGCCGCATCATCCATGGCGCGCGGATCTCGCTTGCGGTGGGGCTCGGCTCGACCGCGCTCGGCGGCTCGATCGGCGTGATCGTCGGCCTCACCTCCGGCTATCTGTCCGGCTGGGTCGACCTCGTGTTCCAGCGCGTCTCCGACGTTCTCCAGGCATTGCCGCTGCTGGTGCTGGCGCTGGTCATGACGGCCGCGCTTGGCCCGTCGCTGCCGAACGTGATCCTCGCCATCGCCATTCCGCTGATCCCGACGGTGGCGCGTGTCACTCGCGCCAACACGCTGGCGCTGCGCGAGCAGCCATTCGTCGAGGCCGCCAAATCGATTGGCATGAGCGAGGTCCGCATCGCGCTGCGCCACGTGCTGCCGAACACGCTGGCGCCGCTGATCGTGCTCGCGACCGCGCAGCTCGGCTCGACCATCCTGACTGAAGCTTCGCTTTCCTTCCTCGGCCTCGGCATCCCCGAACCTTATCCGTCATGGGGGCGCATGCTCTCCGAGTCCGCTGCCGAATATGTCCGCACCGCGCCGTGGCTGGTGATCTTCCCGGGCATCGCCATCAGCCTCGCCGTGTTCGGCGCCAATCTGTTCGGCGACGCGCTGCGCGACATCCTCGATCCCCGGCAGCGCGGCTGATGGCAAGCAAATCCGATCTCGTGCTCGATGTGAAGAACCTGAAGACGGTGTTCTTCACCAATTCCGGCCTGTTCAAGGCGGTCGACGACGTCTCCTTCACAGTGAGGCGCGGCGAGACGCTGGCGATCGTCGGCGAATCCGGCTGCGGCAAGAGCGTCACCGCGCTGTCCTTGATGCGGCTGGTGCCCGATCCGCCCGGGCGCATCGTCGGCGGCTCGGTCTTGCTCGAAGGCACCGACCTGCTGGCGCTGGATGAAGCGGAGATGCGCAAGGTCAGGGGCAATCGCATCTCCATGATCTTCCAGGAGCCGATGACCTCCCTCAATCCGGTGATTCGGATCGGCGACCAGATCGTCGAGGCGGTGCGGCTGCACCGGAACATCACGGCGAGGGAAGCGCATGCTATTGCCGTCGAGATGCTGCGGCTGGTGCGCATTCCCGAGCCGGCACGGCGCGCGCGCGAATATCCGCACCAGCTCTCCGGCGGCATGCGCCAGCGCGCGATGATCGCGATGGCGCTGGCGTGCCGGCCGGCGCTGCTGATCGCGGACGAGCCGACCACCGCGCTCGACGTCACCATCCAGGCGCAGATCCTGGCGCTGATCCTCGATCTTCAGAAGGAGCTCGGCACCGGACTCGTGCTGATCACGCACGATCTCGGCGTCGTCGCGCAGACCGCGCAGCGCGTGATCGTGATGTATGCGGGCCGCAAGGTCGAGGAAGCCAGCGTCGAGGCGCTGTTCGCCGCGCCCAAGCATCCCTATACACGGGGACTGATGGCCTCGATCCCAGCGGTGCCGGCGTCAGGCGTTGCCGCGCAGGAGCGCTTGAACGAAATCCCGGGCACGGTGCCGTCGCTGGTGCGGCTGCCGAAGGGCTGCGCCTTCGCGCCGCGCTGCAAGCTCGCCATCAAGCGCTGCGAGGAATATCCGCCGCTGACCGATTGGGGCGGGGGCCATCTCGCCGCCTGCTGGCGCGCGGCCGAAGTCGCGGAGGTGGCATGACCAAGGCGCTGCTCGAAGTCACCGACCTTAGGAAGTACTACCCGGTGCGCGCCGGCGTGCTGCGCCGGCAGGTCGGCACCGTGCATTCAGTCGACGGCGTCTCGTTCTCGCTTGGCGCCGGCGAGACGCTCGGCCTGGTCGGCGAATCCGGCTGCGGCAAGTCGACTGTGGCGCGCAGCGTGCTGCGGCTGGTCGACCCGACCTCGGGCCAGATCCGCCTCGACGGCGAGGACATCACGCATCTGTCCAAGGGCGCGCTGCGACCCCATCGGCGCGCAATGCAGATCGTATTCCAGGACCCGTTCGCCTCGCTCAATCCGCGCATGACCGCCGGCGATATCGTCGGCGAGCCGATCGCGGTCCATGGTCTCGCCACCGGCAAGGCGCTGGAGGCGCGCGTCGCAAAGCTGTTCGAGCAGGTGGGGTTGCGGCCCGACCAGATGCAAAATTTCCCGCATCAATTCTCCGGCGGTCAGCGCCAGCGCATCTGCATCGCGCGGGCGCTGGCGCTGGAGCCGCGGCTGATCGTCTGCGACGAGCCGGTCTCCGCACTGGACGTCTCGATCCAGGCGCAGGTGATCAACCTGCTGATCGATTTGCAGCGCCAGCACGGCTTCTCGTACCTCTTCATCGCCCACGACCTCGCCGTGGTCGCCCATATCAGCCACCGCGTCGCGGTGATGTATCTCGGCCGTATCGTCGAGATTGCCGACAAGGACGAGCTGTTCCGCAATCCGCGTCATCCCTACACGCAGGCGCTGCTCGCCTCGGTGCCGATCGCCAACCCGCTGGCGAAGAAGCTCGCGCCGCTGGTCGATGGTGACGTGCCAAGCCCCGTCAATCCGCCGCCCGGCTGCGCGTTTCACACCCGCTGCCGATTCGCGATGGAGCAATGCCGGACGGAGCGCCCGGCGCTGGTGGATGCGGGCGGCGGACATCAGGTGGCGTGCCTGCTCAACGAGGGGACGGGGCGGCCGGCGTAAGTCTCGTGTCCCCGCGAAGGCGACGCGAAGGCGGGGACCCAGGACCACTTGCGATGCCGCCCAGCATGGGTCCCGGCTCGCGCTTCGCGCGTCCGGGACACGAGGCTACGCCCCAATCTCCATCACGATCCGTCCTGTCGTGACCTGCTCGCCCTCGCCGACATCGATCGAGGCGACAACGCCGTCGATGCCGGCCTTGTGGACATGCTCCATTTTCATCGCTTCCAGCGTCAACACCGGTTGACCTGATGTGACGCGGTCGCCCGGCTTGACCAGGACGGCGACAACGCGGCCGTTCATCGCAGCGCGGACCTTGCCGTCGCCGCCATTGCTCGCTGCGGCCTTCGGCGCGGCGAGCGTGAGATCGGTGATCGCAAGCGGAATGCCGCGATGCTGGACGTAGAGCCGATCGCCGTCGCGCAGATATTTTGCACTATCCATCACGCCGCCATGGCGGAAGCGGACGGAGTCAGGATCGAGTTGGTCGATCTCGAACTTGTCCTGGCGACCGTCCTTGGCGACAATGTAGCTGCCATCGCGCTCGCGCATGACTTCGAGCTCGAACGCGTGGCCCGCGATCTCGATCTTCACGGGGAGCGGGAACGTCGCCGACAGGCTCCGACCACTCCGCCATACCGGCGCGCGCGGATTGGTGACGTACAGCAGCAGACCTGCGAGCGCCGTGATGAACGCGGCGTCCGCCCGCGGCGCCGCCAGCTCGTCGCGATGGGTGCCGATGAAGGCCGTCGTGGCCTCGCCCCCGGCAAAGCCGGGATGCCGCAGGCATGACATCAGGAACGCCTGATTGGTGGTCACGCCAAGCGCCGTGAGCTGCTCCAGCCCGACGATCAGCCGTCCCCTCGCCTCCTCGCGCGTCGCGCCGTGGCTGATCACCTTGGCAATCATGGAATCGTAGAACGGCGGGATCTCCGAACCCGATTGCAGCGCGTGCTCGACGCGAATGCCATCGGGAATCTGCCAGTGCCCCATGCGACCGGACTGCGGCATGAAGTCCTGTGCAGCATCTTCCGAGCACAGCCGCACCTCGATAGCGTGACCGGAGAACTTGATGTCCTGCTGCTTCACCGGGAGCGGCTCGCCGCGCGCGACGCGCAGCTGCAGCTCGACGAGATCGAGCCCGGTGATCGCCTCGGTGACGGGATGCTCGACCTGGAGACGCGTGTTCATCTCCATGAAGTAGAACGCGCCGCTGGCATCGAGCAGGAATTCCAGCGTACCGGCGCCCTCATAGCGCAGCGCCTTCACCGCCGCGACCGCGACCTCGCCCATCCGAGCGCGCAGCTCCGGCGTGACCGCGGGCGACGGCGCCTCCTCGATCAGCTTCTGGTGCCGCCGCTGCACCGAGCAGTCGCGCTCGCCGAGATGGATGGCGTTGCCATTGATGTCGCCGAACACCTGAATTTCGATGTGACGCGGGTTTTGGATGGCGCGTTCGAGAATGACCGTGGGATCGCCGAACGCCGCCTTTGCCTCGGACCGCGCGCTGCGCAAGGCATCGGGGAACGACGCTGCGTCGGCGACGAACCGCATGCCACGCCCGCCGCCGCCCGCGACAGCCTTGATCATCACGGGGAAGCCGATCATTTTGGCTTCCGCAAGCATGACTTCGTCGCTCTGGTCGGCGCCCTGGTAGCCGGGCACGACAGGCACACCGGCCTTCTTCATGATCTCCTTGGCGCCGGCCTTGTTGCCCATCGCGGCGATCGCTTGCGGCGACGGGCCGATGAAGACGAGACCGGCATCTTTGCAAGCCTGCGCAAAATCTTCGTTTTCGGCGAGGAAGCCGTAACCGGGATGAACGGCATCCGCGCCGCTAGCCTTGGCCGCCGCGATGATCGCGGCAATGTTGAGATAGGACTGCGCCGGCAAGGCTTCGCCGATCCGCACGGCCTGGTCCGCCTGCTTCACATGGAGTGCATCGCAATCGGCATCCGAATAGACCGCGACGACTCCGAGGCCGAGCTGCCGCGCGCTGCGCATCACACGCAGCGCGATCTCACCGCGATTGGCAATCAAGACCTTGAAGAACGGCCGGTGCTGCACTGATCCGTTCCTCATGGGCGGGCCACCGAAAACTGCATGCGCTGGGGCGTGCGCGCATCGCCCTCGCGGCAGATCGCGAGCACCTCCGACAGCACCGCGCGGGTGTCTCGCGGGTCGATCACGCCGTCGTCGAGCACCCGCGCGCTGGTCGAGAACACGTCCATCTGGCCATCGAACACGCCGATGATCTCAGCTTTCATGGCCTCCAACTTTTCCTTCTCGACGGGCTTGCCGCGGCGCGCGGCGGCAGCCTCGGTCACGATCGCCATGGTCTCGGCCGCCTGCTCGCCGCCCATCACCGCGGTCTTGGCATTCGGCCAGGACAAGCAGAAGCGCGGATGGAAGCCGCGGCCGCACATGCCGTAATTGCCGGCGCCGAACGAGGCGCCGCAATAGATGGTGATCTGCGGTACCGTGGCCGACGTCACCGCCTGGATCATCTTGGAGCCGTGCTTGATCATGCCGGCTTCTTCGTAAGATTTGCCGACCATGTAGCCGGTGGTGTTGTTGAGATAGAGGATCGGCGTGCGGGTCTGGCAGCAAGCCTGGATGAAATGCGTCGCCTTGTTGGCGCCGGCGGGATCGAGCGGGCCGTTGTTGGTGATGATGCCGATGGCCTGACCCTCGATGCGGGCGTGGCCGCAAACGGTGGCCGGGCCATAATTCGGTGCCATCTCGGTGAAATCGGAATCGTCGACGATGCGCGCGATCACCTGCTTCATATCGACAGGCCGCTTGTGGTCCATCGGCATGATGCCGAGCAGCTCGTCCTGATCGTAGCGAGGCGGCTTGAAGTCGGACGACGTCCGGCCCGGCCGCTCCCATTGCAGCGCCGCCATGATCTCGCGCGCAATGCGCAAGGCGTCGCGGTCGTCCTCGGCGAGATAGTCGCCGAGCCCGGAGATTTGCGTGTGCATCTCGGCGCCGCCGAGCTCTTCCTCGGTCGCGATCTCGCCGGTCGCGGCCTTCAGCAGCGGCGGGCCGGCGAGGAAGGCGCGGGTGCGGCCGCGGACCATCACGATGTAGTCGGAAAGACCCGTCTGATACGCGCCGCCCGCGGTCGAGGAGCCGTGCGTGACGGTGACGACAGGCAGGCCCGCCGCCGAGAGCCGCGCGAGATTACGAAAGATGTTGCCGCCGCGGATAAAATCCTCGACGCGGTAGCGCAGGAGATTGGCGCCGGCGCTTTCGACGAGCTGAACGTAAGGCAGTCTGTTCTCGAGCGCGAGCTCCTGCACCCGCAGCGTCTTGTCGAGGCCGAAGGGCTGCAGCGCGCCGGCATCGATGCCGGAGTCGCTCGCGCTGACCATACAGCGGATCCCGGAGACGAAGCCGATGCCGGCGATGACGCCGCCGCCGGGCACGCTCTTGGCCGCATCCGGGACGTCGAACATGTAGCCCGCGAGTGTCGACAGCTCGATGAAGGGCGCACCGGGATCGAGGACCAGCGCGACGCGCTCGCGCGGCAGCAGCTGCCCGCGCTTGTGGAAGCGATCCTTTGCTGCCGCCGACGCTGCGCGCGTGCGCTCTTCGAGCGCGCGCATGCGGTCGATCAGCGCGAGCATGCCATCGCGGTTGGCGCGGTAGGCGGCGCTGCCGGGGGAAGTGGTGTTTTCGAGAATGGACATCAAATCTCCTGGCCGTCATTCCGGGGCGCGCGGAGCGCGAGCCCGGAATCCATACTCCCGATCGTGGTTATGGATTCCGGGCCTGGCCCTTTGGGCCATCCCGGAATGACGACATGTGACTACCTGTTCGTCCCAAATATCTTCCGCGCCTCGGCGGGGCTCGCGATCTCGCGGCCCGCGCGCCTCGCGCAGGCGGCAATGGCCTCGATCAGTTGCCCGTTCGAGGTCTCCTTCTTGCCATCGGCGAGATAGAAAGTGTCCTCCAGGCCCGTGCGGAGATGGCCGCCGAGCTCGGCGCAGCGCTGGTGCAGCGGCCAGATCTCTTCGCGCCCGATCGCGGTGACCTGCCAATGCGCTTCGGGCCGCTTCAGCTTGATCAGGATCGGCAACAGCTCGGGATCGGCAGGCATGCCGGAGGCGACGCCCATGACGAAGTTGTATTCGAGCGGGCCGCTGTACATGCCGACCTGATGGTACATCCCGACGCAGCGAACGATGCCGACGTCGAAGCATTCGAACTCGGGGATGGTGCCGACCGCGTTCATGACGTCGAGATAGTCCTTCACCTTCTCGACCGCGTTGTCGAACATCATCGGCGGCCAGGCCCAGGTGTTGTCGGCCTTCACCTTGAGATAGTTCAGCGAGCCGGCGTTGCAGGCGGCGATCTCCGGCCTGGTCTCGCGGATGCAGTCGAGTGCGCCAGAATAGTTCGGCCCTGACACGCCCGAGGTGTGATTGATGATGACGCCGGGGCAAGCCTCGCGGATCGCCTGCTGGATCTCCTTTGAGACCGCCACATCCCAGGACGGCAGGTGGCCCTTGTTCGGCGCCTGCTGGCGCAGATGGATGTGCATGATGGACGCGCCGGCATCGAACGCAGCCTTGGCCTCGCGCGCCATCTGCTCGGGCGTCACGGGCACATTGTGCTGCTTCGGGTCGGTGAGCACGCCGTTCAGCGCGCAGGTGATGACGGCCTTGTCGCTCATGCCACAGATGTCTCGCAACGTTGAATTCAACGGATAGGATCATGTGGTGCGAGGCAGGCGGCTTCTTGCGCGGAGAAGCTGAGAAAAACGGCGAATCGTGGGGTGGGTTAGCTGCAGGCGTAACCCGCCAAGGTCTCGCACAGCAGATGCAGAGGTGGTGGATTATGCCTTCGGCTAATCCACCTACGATGGCTAACCCGCCTCCGCGAGCCTTACCGTCTCGGTGCTGCGGTAGATCGCAAGATCGCGCGAGCCGACGAAGATCGCGCGCGGCTTCAACCCATAAAAACGACGAATCGAATGGCTGAAATGGGTGCTGTCGGGATAACCGATGTCCTGCGCGAGATGGGCGAGGTTGAGGTCCTGGTTGGCGAAGTGCAGCAGGTGCCGCGCGCGCTTCCAGGCGCGGAAGGAGCGGAACGAGATGCCGGTCTCTTCCTTGAACAGATGCAGGAACCGCGAGGCGGAGAGTCCCGCTTCGGCGGCGCACGTGTCGGCCGTCACCGGCTCGCCGGAGAAACGCTCGATGCGGGCGACGGCGCGCGTCACACGCGGGTCGAGCACGCGGCGTGGCAGCGCCTCGCCAAAGCACATCTCGTCGAATTCGGCGGTGTTGATGTCGCCGTAGCGGCGCTGGCGCAGCAGCGCGTAGGCGGCGAGGATCTTGCGGGCATAGGCAGCCCGGTCAGGGCCGGTCAGCCGCTGGGCCAAGGCCTCGAGCACGCCATCCGGCATGCTCTCCGGCTCGAGCGTGACGCTGATGGCGGTGCGGTAGTCGCTGGCGATGGAATGCCGCTGGTTCGGCAGGGTGACAAAGAGCTCGCCGGTGGCGAGAGCGTCGTCGATGGTCAGATGCAGGCTGCCTTTCACCGCGACATAAACATGGCAGCAGCCGGGGGTCCGTTTACGGGGCCGCCCGAGCAAGCCGGCATAGAAGACCCGCTCTGGTGTGATCAGCATCAGATGGTCGGATTCGCGACCCTGGACTTCCATTGGGTATCCTCCTCGCGCGGCTCTTTGGCCGCTGCGGACGAGGTCACCTTAGCGGAAATTTGGGCGCTGTCACGACGGGATAGCGCTGTCATGGCACGCAAAAGGTTACCGTTCCGGGACGACGATCAGACACGTCCGGAACCGCGAGCGGACCGTCGTCCCGTCCTGCGGAATGCTACGCCCTTACGCGCGGCGCAACATTTTGCTCTATGCCGGCCTTCTGCTCCGCCGCAACCGCACGCTTGAAGCCGTCGCGCTGCTGCAAGCGCGCCCAATAGGCCGCGACATTCGGCCCGAAATCCTTGGCGAGACCGATACTGCAAGCAAGGCGAAGCGCGTAACCGATCACGATGTCGGCGGCGGTGAAGCGACCGGCGCACAAGGTTTCGGCATTGGCGGTCGCTGCCTCGACCGCGCGCAAGCGGCCCAGAAACCACTTGGCGTAGTCGGTGGCGACCTGCGGATTGCGCCGCTCCTCCGGCTCGAGCTGGGTGTAGCGGAGCACCAAGGTTTGCGGGAAGGTTAACGTGGCGTCGCTGAAATACATCCAGTTCAGGAAGGCGCCATAGGCGGGATCCTCGGGGCCGACCATTAGCGGCGTCGGGCCGTAGACGACGCCGAGATAGTGACAGATGCCTGACGACTCCGTCATCCTGGTCTCGCCGTCGACCATGAACGGTATGGTGCCGAGCGGGTTGAGCGCGAGATACTCCTTGGCGAAGACGCGCGGCGGGAACGGCAGCATCTTCAGCTCATAGGGCAGCCCCATCTCCTCCAGCATCCAAAGCGGACGAAACGAGCGCGCGGCGTCGCAGTGATAGAGCGTGATCATGATGCCTTCCCTTTGCTCCCAGGCAGCGTCCCCATCATCTTGCAGAGGACCATCAGCATGACCTCGTCGGCGCCGCCACCGATCGAGGTCAGACGGCTGTCGCGATAGGCGCGGCTGACGGGCGTCTCGTTGGTAAAGCCCATTCCGCCCCAATATTGCAAGCAGGCGTCGGTCAGCTCGCGCCCGAGCCGCCCGGCCTTCAGCTTGGCCATGGTCGCAAGTCTTGTCACGTCCTCGCCGGCGACCAGCTGCTCGGCCGCGCGATAGATCAGCGCCCGCAACAGCTCGACCTCGGTCTGCAGCTCCGCGAGCCTGAAGTGCACGACCTGGTTGTCGAGGATCGGCTTACCGAACGCCTTTCGATTGCGGGTGTATTCGATGGTCTGATCGATGATGTATTCGTGCGCCTTCAGGCAGGCCGCCGCGCCCCAGAGCCGCTCCTCCTGGAACTGGATCATCTGGTAGGTAAAGCCCTTGCCCTCCTCGCCGATCCGGTTGCGCTTGGGTACGCGGACATTGTCGAAGAAGATCTGCGCGGTATCGGACGAGCGCATGCCCATCTTGTCGAGCTTGCGGGCGACGGTGACGCCCTTGCTCTTCATGGGCACGCAGATCAGCGATTTGTTGCGGTGAACCGGACCATCGCCGGTGTTGGCCAGGAGGCAGATCCAGTCGGCCTGCGTGCCGTTGGTGATCCACATCTTGCCGCCGGTGATGAGATAGTCGTCGCCGTCGGAGCGGGCGCTGGTCTTGATCGAGGCAACATCGGAGCCTGCGCCAGGCTCGGAGACGCCGATACAGGCGACATAGTCGCCCGAAATCGAGGGCGCCAGAAACTCGCGCCGCACCTCGTCCGAACCAAACCGCGCCAGCGCCGGCGTCGCCATATCGGTCTGCACGCCGATCGCCATCGGCACGCCGCCGCAGGTGATGGCCCCCAGCTCCTCCGCCATCATCAATGCATAGGAGTAATCGAGGCCGGAGCCGCCGAACGCGGCCGGCTTGTTCAGGCCGAGGAAGCCGAGGCTGCCCATCTTCTTGAACAGCTCATGTGCCGGGAAGATGTCGGCCTTCTCCCATTCATCGACATGCGGATTGATCTCGCCCGCGATGAATTTTTGCAAGGAGCGGCGGATGTCGTCATGGTCGGCGGTGAATAGCATGTTGTCCCCTTTGTCATTCCGGGGCGCGCAAAGCGCGACCCCGGAATCCAGAGATGAGTCCTACAATATCGAGATTCCGGGTTCGACGCTTCGCATCGCCCCGGAATGACGGCGGGCTCACAACCCCATCTGCCTCGATGCCAGATCTTTCATGATCTCCTCGGTGCCGCCGCCGATGGCGTTGACCTTGACCTCGCGGTAGATGCGTTCGGCCTTGATGCCGCGCATGAAGCCGGCGCCGCCGAAGATCTGCACGGCTTCCGAGGCGCAGAACGCCATGGTCTGCGTCGCCTGGTTCTTCATCATGCAGATTTCGGCGACCGGGCTCTCGCCCTGCTCCAGCCGCCAGGCCAGCATTTCCAGCATCGCTTGCGAAGCCGCAACCTTCTGCGCCATGTCGACGATCTTGTGCCTGATGACCTGGTGCTGGGCGAGCGGCTTGCCGAAAGTCTTGCGCTCCTTGGCATAGGCGACCGCTTCGTCGAGACAGACGCGCGCAAAGGCGGTGCAACTCGCGGCCATGCCCATCCGCTCGCTGTTGAAGTTCTGCATGATGATCTTGAAGCCGTGGCCCTCCTCGCCGATCAAATTTTCGGCCGGCACGCGGCATTCGTCGAAATGCAGTGTCGCGGTGTCGGAGGCCCACCAGCCCATCTTCTTCAGCTTCGTCCGCGAGAGGCCGGGCGTATCGCCCTCGATCAGGAGCAGGCTGACGCCGCCGGCGCCCTCGCCGCCGGTACGCACTGCAACGGTCAGATAGTCGGCGCGCACCCCTGACGTGATGAAGGTCTTCTCGCCGCTGACGACGTAGTGATTGCCCTCGCGGCGCGCCCTTGTGCGCAGGTTCGCGACATCGGAGCCACCGCCGGGCTCGGTGATGGCGAGCGCGGAAATCTTCTCGCCTGATAGCACCTGCGGCAATACGCGCGCCTTCACCTTCGGCCGCGCAGCGCGCGCGATCGGCGGCGAGCCGATGGTGTGACTCATCAGGCTGGCGCTGACACCGCCGGCGCCGGCGCCGGCCAGCTCCTGACTCGCGACGATCTTCATGAACTGGTCGGCAGCGATACCGCCATATTCCTCGGGGAAGCCGAGCCCCAACAGCCCGATCTCGGCCGCCCTGCGGTAGAGGACGCGGGGGAATTCGCCGGCTTCATCCCATTCATGGGCGAACGGGGCGATCTCCTTGTCGACGAAGCGGCGCATCACGTCGCGGAAGGCGTCGTGCTCGGCGGTATAGAACGGGCTCTTCATTGCGTTTCGCCTTCGACGACTCGTCTCGTTCCACCATGGCCGGAACATCGGCGGCTCACTTGCGCGGAGTGGCTGGCGCAGGGCGCTGCTCGGCACGAGCCGCAATGATCCAGCAACTCAACGCAAGACGATTTTCGCTCCTCGCGGGCCAACTCCAAATCAAAAAAGTGCTGCACAAACTCCGGCTGGCCTCCCAGGGCCATGCCGGGATGGTGCAAAGCAATAAAATTCAGGCGACACCAGACCGCCGAAGGAGGGAGTGTTGGCCGTTCGTTATAACGATTGGATCGCCCATCATGCACGCCGCGCGCCTGGCAAGGTCGCGGCCATCGACCTCGCGAGCGAGCGCCGGTTGACCTATGCAGAGCTTGATGCACGCGTCTCGCGCCTCGCCTCATTCTTCCGCCACACCCTCGACGTCTCGCGCGGCGATCGCGTCGCGGTGCTGGCGCTGAACACGACCGATACGCTGGAAGTGCAGTTCGCCTGCGGACGGTTAGGCGCCGTGTTCGTGCCGCTGAACACCCGCCTCACCGTTCCCGAGCTTCAGTTCATCACCGCCGATTGCGCCCCGAAGGTGATGATCCACGACGCCGATCTCGCGGAGACGGCGCTCGCCGTCGCAAAGCTCTGCAACGTGACGGCCAGCCTGCTGCTCGGCCCCGGCGGAACCTACGAGGCCGGTATTGCGTCTGCAAAGCCGCTCGCGCGCGCCGAGGAGGTCTCGCTCGATGACATCTCGACCATCATGTACACCTCGGGCACCACGGGTCATCCGAAGGGTGCGACCATCACCCATGGCATGACGTTCTGGAATTGCGTCAATCTCGGCGGTCCCGCCTGCATCGGGCCGGCCTCGGTGCTGCTGACCGTGCTGCCGCTATTCCACACCGGCGGGCTGAATTGCTACACCAACCCGGTGCTGCATGCCGGCGGGACGGTGATGATCATGCGCGCGTTCGATCCCGGCGCGGCGCTCGGCCTGATTGGCGACCCGACGCAGGGCATCAACGTGTTCTTCGGCGTGCCCGCGATCTACCAGTTCATGGCGCAGCATCCGGCTTTCGCGACGACTGATCTGTCTCGGCTGATCGTCTGTGGTGTCGGCGGTGCGCCGATGCCAGTGCCGCTCTTGAAAGTGTGGGAGGCGCGCGGTGTCGCGCTTCAGCAGGGTTATGGTATGACCGAGACATCGCCGGCCGTGCTGGTGCTGGACCGCGAGGACGCGGCACGCAAGGCCGGCTCTGCCGGCAAGCCGGTGCTGCATACGGAGGTGCGTATCGTACGCCCCGACGGCAACGATGCCGATGTCGGCGAGCTCGGAGAGCTCTGGGTCAAGGGACCGAACATCACGCCGGGCTACTGGAACAGGCCCGAGGCGAACAAGAGCTCCTTCACCGACGGCTGGCTGCACACCGGCGACGCGACGCGCGTGGACGAGGAGGGCTTCTATTACATCGTTGACCGCTGGAAGGACATGTACATCTCCGGCGGCGAGAACGTCTATCCGGCCGAGGTGGAGAATGTCCTGCACCAGCTCTCGGCGATCGCGGAAGCCGCGGTGATCGGCATTCCCGACCCGCAATGGGGCGAGGTTGGCCTTGCCATCGTCGCAGTGAAGCCGGGCAACCGGCTGACCGAGACCGATGTCTTGACGCATTGCGCGGCCAATCTCGCGCGCTTCAAATGCCCGCGCCAGATCCGCTTCGTCGATGCGCTGCCGCGCAACGCCACCGGCAAGATCCACAAGCCGACCTTGCGCAAGGAGTTTTCGGTCGCTTCCGAAGTCGACAAGAAAGTCGCCAACGCCTGATCAAAGCGCCCCTCTCGCGGGCGCTTTCTTGTTTTGAAGTGCCTGCTCGATCCAACAAGAAACCCAAGGAAGAATTCAAGGAATTTCCATGAAGAACAAGAAACTCTCACTTCTCGCCGCGGCGGCGGCCCTGACTTTGCTTTCGGCCCAAGCCGCCAACGCACAAAAGGCCTACGACACCGGCGTCACCGACACCGAGATCAAGATCGGCAATGTCGAGGCGTACTCCGGCCCGGCGTCCGCCTACGGCATCATCGGCAAGACCGAGCAAGCCTATTTCAAGATGATCAACGACGAGGGCGGCATCAACGGCCGCAAGATCAATTTCATCTCCTACGACGACGGCTATTCGCCGCCGAAGACGGTGGAGCAAGTCCGGAAGCTGATAGAGAGCGACGAGGTCTTCCTGGTGTTCAACGCGCTGGGCACGCCGACCCAGACCGCCGTACAGAAATATCACAATGCCAAGAAGGTGCCGCAGCTCTTCCTCGCCACCGGCGCCAGCAAATGGAACGACCCGAAAAACTTCCCGTGGACGATGGGCTTCCAGCCCAGCTACCGGGTCGAGGCACGGATCTTCGCGAAATACATTCTTAAGGAAAAGCCGGACGCGAAGGTCGCGATTTTCTATGCCAACGACGATTTCGGCAAAGACTATCTTGCCGGCATCAAGGACGTGTTCGGCGACAGGGCCTCGAAGCTGATCGTGGCGGAGGAAAGCTACGAGACGTCGGAGCCTTCGATCGACGCGCATATCGTCAAGCTCAAGGACACCGGCGCCGATGTCTTCGTCAACATTTCGACTCCGAAATTCGCGGCGCAGGCGATCAAGAAGATCGCCGAGCTCAACTGGAAGCCGATGCATCTGATGACCGACGTCTCCGTGTCGATCGGCGCGGTGATGAAGCCGGCCGGCCTCGAAGCGTCCGAAGGCGTGCTCTCGGCCGGCTATCTCAAGGACGCGTCGGATCCGCAATGGAAGGACGATGCCGGCATGAAGAAGTTCATGGCCTTCATCGAGAAGTACATGCCCGGCGCGAACATTTCGGACGCCAATCTGGTCTACGGCTATGCCGCGGCCCAGACCGTGGTGCAGGTGCTGAAGCAGGCGGGTGACAATCTCACCCGCGAGAACGTGATGAAGCAGGCCGCCAGCCTGAAGGATTTTGCGCCCGACACGCTGATCCCGGGGATCACGATCAACACCTCGGCCACCGACTTCGCGCCGATCGAGCAGCTCAAGATGTGGCGGTTCAAGAGCGGCCAATGGGAGCTGTTCGGCCCCATCATCAGCGCCGAGCCGAGCGGCTAGATCGGACGGGATGCTAGGACGCGCGAGATAGCGGCCGCGAGGCCGCTATTTCTTTTGCTCCGCCTGCAAAGGCGCACTGACGGGCAGGAACAGCGCGAAGGATTCATCGACCGTGCGGCGCAGGTGATCGCGATAGAGCGCATGATTGGAATCACCCGGCCCGACCCGTCCCCAAGACGGCTTTGCCACGTTTCTGAGCGGCACGTAGGCGATCGGCGCTGCAACCGGCGTGAGCTGCGACCCAGGGCCGGCGCGCAGCGTCGAGATGATGCCGTACATCTCGCCGGCCACTGTCGGCCGCGACACCGTGATGACGCGATGCTGGCCGTGCTTGTTGATGACGAGATAGATGAAGCCCGACTGGTGGGGCACCGCAACCTCGCCGGTGTGCTCATAGGCCGCATCGGTTCGCTCGCCCTCGCGGAATACCAGCGAAGAGACGTTCGGCTCCCAGAGGATTTCGGTGCGATAGGCGAAGATCGCATCCTTGTCGCCAAAGGATGGACGCAGGGTGATGAACACGCCTTCGAGCCAGGTGACGGCACGATGCGAATATGCGCCGAGGCTGTCGGGTGCGACATCGTTACCGGCCGTGGGCGACGGTGCAATCGCGCTCTTGCGCAAGGAGACGCCCAGCGCCTGCTCCAGCCGAACCGTGGTGGCCAGCGTGAACGGACGGCGGCCGCCGAGCGCCTTCTCCAGCGTCGACAGGCTGAGCTTGGCCTGCTCGGCCAGCGCCTGCCGCGAGATCCGCCGCCGGGCGATTTCCTCGCGTATGGTGTCCGCGACCTCGCGGCTCTGCTCGTCCGAAAGCTGCCCGTCGTTGAGTTTATCCGGCGTCTGCATCGCTAATCCTGCTCCACGACGGCCAGTCTAGCAGGGCGGACAAGTCAGCACAAAACCGGACAGGACCGCCAACATGGCGGCCCGCTCAGGCCGGCCGCGGCGGAACATTGCCGATCATTCTGCTCGCGACATCAGGCCATCCCGACCGATGCTGGGGCCGTCAAACAGCTTTCGGGAGCAGGCCACATGGACACTTATGACACGGTCGACAGTCACGAACACCCTGACGAGCACCTTTGGCTGGACAGGCTAATCAAGGTCGGTCTGTTTCTGCTGGCGCAAAGCATTGCCGTGCTCCTGGTCAGCTTCGTGGCCCTGCTGGTGAGCTTCGAGACCTCGTGGTCGGCGACGACGGAGCAACAGGCCAGCCTGCTCCAGCCCGGCGATGCCAGGTCCGGCACCCTCCTTCTGAAGGACGACGGTGCCACGACCGAAGCCATCCGCCTCGGGACCGACGTCGACATTACGGTCTCGGGTCCGACGCTGCGCACCCGCGTCACGCAAGTTTTCCGCAATCCGACGAAGAACTGGGTCGAGGCGACCTATGTCTATCCGCTGGCGAGTGATGGGGCCGTCGATACGCTGAAGATGGTGGTCGGCGACCGCGTCATCGTCGGCGACATCAAGGAGCGTCAGCAGGCACGAATCATCTACGAACAGGCGCGCCGCACCGGCCAGAAGGCCGCGCTCACCGAGCAGGAGCGGCCCAACATCTTTACCAATTCGGTTGCCAATATCGGACCCGGGGAAACCGTGCTGGTGCAGATCGAATATCAGGAGCCGGTGCATCAATCCGGCAACGAATATTCGCTGCGCGTGCCACTCGTCGTCGGGCCGCGCTACAATCCGGCACCGATCGTGCAGAGCGTCGACTTCCGCAACGACGGCTCCGGCTGGGGCGCGACCACGTCGGACCCGGTGCCGGACCGCGACCGCATCTCGCCGCAGGTCCTTGATCCAGCCAAGAATGCGCCGGTCAATCCGACCAGCATCACGGTGCACCTGAACGCCGGCTTCGCACTCGGCGAGGTCGAGAGCCACCACCACAGCGTCAAGATCGAGAGTCCGGACGACAGGTCGCGGGTGATCACGCTCTCGGGCGGCCCCGTGCCCGCCGATCGCGACTTCGAGCTGACCTGGAAGCCGGTTGCCGACAAGGCGCCATCGGTCGGCCTGTTCCGCGAACATATCGGCGATGCCGACTATCTGCTCGCCTTCGTCGCGCCGCCGACCACCGAGCAAGCCACGCAGAAACCGCTGCCGCGCGAGGTCGTGTTCGTGATCGACAATTCCGGCTCGATGGGCGGCACCTCGATCGAGCAGGCCAAGGCGAGTCTGCTTTACGCGCTCGGTCGCCTCCAGCCGAACGACCGCTTCAACGTGATCCGGTTCGACGACACCATGGACGTGTTGTTTCCGACATCTGTTCCCGCCGACGCCGCGCATCTCGGCGAAGCGACCTCGTTCGTCGGCGCATTGCAGGCCCGCGGCGGCACCGAGATGGTGCCCGCGATGCGCGCGGCGCTGACCGACAGGCTCGGCGACACCAACATGGTCCGCCAGATCGTATTCCTGACCGACGGTGCCATCGGCAACGAACAGCAATTGTTCGAGACGATCACTGCGATGCGCGGCCGCTCGCGCATCTTCATGGTCGGCATCGGCTCCGCGCCCAATACCTATCTGATGACGCGCGCCGCCGAGCTCGGCCGCGGCGCCTTCACCCATATCGGCTCCGTCGAGCAGGTCGAGGGGCGCATGCGCGGCCTGTTCGCCAAGCTGGAGAACCCCGCCGTGACCGGTCTCACCGCAAGATTCTCCGAGGCCAAGGCCGATGTCACGCCAGCGATCATTCCGGACATCTACCGCGACGAGCCGTTGGTGCTGGCGGCGAAGCTGGACAAGCTCGCGGGCTCGCTGGAGATCAAAGGTCGTGTCGGCGACCGTCCGTGGTCGGTGACGCTGCCGCTGCAAAATGCCGCCCCGGGCAAAGGCCTGTCCAAGCTTTGGGCCAGGCGCAAGATCGGCGACGCCGAGGTGGCGCGGACGCTGCGCGAGATGACGCCTGAAGATACGGACAAGACCATCCTTGCGCTGGCGCTCGACCATCAGATCGTCACGCGCCTGACAAGCCTCGTCGCGGTCGACAAGACGCCTGATCGTCCCGAAGGCGCGCCGCTGAGGCTCAGCGAGATGCCGATCAACCTGCCGGCCGGCTGGGATTTCGAAAAGGTGTTCGGCGAACGGCAGCAGCTGACGCCGACACAGCTGCGCGAACGCCGCGCCGATGCGGGCCAGCCCGCGGCAAGGCGGCCGGCTCCCGTCACATCAGATGCGATCCGCCTGCCCAAAACCGGCACCCCGGCCGAGCTCAAGATGATCGCAGGCCTGATCATGATCGTGCTCGCCCTGATCCTGTTCGTGTTCAACCGGCGTCGGACCTTGCTCACTGACGCCGCTTGAGAGAGGAGCACCCCGACTCCTCTTGCTTGGCGCGCGCGGCTGCCCGTCCCGAAACCAACGGCCGCGCGCGCCTTTTTTTGGATCTGTCATTGTGGAAGTCATGCCACGTTTCATCTCTCCCTTTGCTCTCGCGCTCATCGGTGCCATCCTGTTCGGCGATGGCGTCTATATCCACGCCAAAGCCTGGCTCGCGCAGGTGCTGCTGGAGCGCGCATTCGAGCGGAGCGTGGCGACCGGCGAAACGGTAAAGCCATGGCCATGGGCCGACACCTGGCCGGTCGCCCGGATCGAGGTGAAGCGGATCGGCGCGAGCGCTATCGTGCTGGAGGGCACGAGCGGTCAGGCGCTCGCTTTCGGGCCCGGCCATGTCGAGCGAACGGCCGCTCCAGGCGAACGCGGCGTTGCCGTGTATGCCGCACATCGCGACACGCATTTCCGCTTCCTGCGGAATGTTTCCGTTGGCGACGTCATCGAGATCACCCGCCGCGACGGCAAACATTTGCTCTATCGCACGGATTCTTCGGCTGTGGTCCGTTTCGATGCATCCGGCATCGATCCCGCGACACGGGATTTTGAAATGGTGCTCTCGACCTGTTGGCCGTTCGATGCCGTCACATCAGGTCCCGAACGTTACATCCTGCATGCCGTCCTGATTGGAGCGAATGAATAAATGCGATACATAGCTCATTCCATCACGCGGCATACCAGTTGGTTGCCACTGAGAAGAACTCGCCATAGAACTGAGTGACGCGCCGCCAACAATAACAACAGGTGAGGTCACCCCATGGAAGCTCAGGTCTCTGCCGCATCGGTTCCTGCCCGTCCATGGTCGCCTCCACCCGATGCCAGCGACATCGTCAAAGGCATCCATGCCATGCTGCATCCACACAACATCGTGCTGGTGGGCGCGACCGACAAGCCCGGCAATTACGCCGAGCGCATCTGGAACAATCTGGTCAAGTATGGCTACGAGGGCGGCCTCTATCCTGTTAACGCCAAGCGCGACACCATTTGGGGCGTACCCTGCTACAAGGATTTTGCCAGCCTCCCCGACAAGCCTGACCACGTTCTGGTGCTGGTGCCCGCGCGCTTTGCCGTGCAGGTGATCCGCGACGCTGCAGCCGCCGGAGCGCGGTCAGCCACCATCGTCACATCCGGCTTCAGCGAATTGCAGGATGAGGAGAGCCAGAAGCTCGCCGCAGAGCTGCAACAGGCCGTGCGGGAGACGGGCCTCGCCGTCACCGGCCCGAACTGTCTCGGCAATTTGAGCGCCGGCGAGAAGCTCTTCACCAATATCGACGACCGCATCGTCACCATGGAACAGGGCACGGTTGCGATTGCCGGCCAATCCGGCGCGATCGTGATGGCGATCCGCCAGGCGCTGGAAGATCGCGGCGTCGGCGTCGGCTACATGGTGACGACAGGCAACGAGGCCGGGCTCGAGACGCCCGATCTGATGCGCTATTTCGCCGAGGATCCCAGCATCAAGGTGATCGTTGTCTATCTCGAAGGCGTGCGCAACACCAAGGCGTTTCGCGACGCCTGCAAGGCGGCACGTGCCGCGAGCAAGCCGGTGATCGCGCTCAAGCTCGGGTCATCGGAAGGCGGCCGCGCCGCCGCCATGGCGCACACCGGTGCGCTGGCCGGCTCGATCGAGACGTTCGACGCCATCGCAACCCGCGAAGGCGTGATCCGCGTGAGCGGACTCGACGAATTGATCGAGACCACCGAATGCTTCGTTCACGCCACTGTTCCCAAGGGCGACCGGCTTGCGGCGGTGACACTATCCGGCGGCAAGCGCGGCATGCTGATCGACGCTTTCTATGCACAAGGGCTGAACTTTGCGCCGCTCAGCCCGCACGTCAGCGGCGAGCTGGCCAAGATGCTCGGGCCGGGATCGATCGTCGGCAATCCGCTCGACGCCGGCTTTGCAGCGGTGGTGGATCCCTCCGTCTACATGAAGTCGATCAAGCTGATGATCGACGATCCAGATATCGACATCGTCATCATCGATTCCGAGTTGCCCAAGGCGCCGCACGAACAGCGCGAGCGCAATTTGCGGATGGTCAACGAGATGGCGAGCCGGGCCTCGAAACCCGTGATCTATATCAGCGCGATGTCGATCGGCTTCACGGAGTTCACCAAGGGCCTACGCAAGTCGCTGCCGCATCTGGCGGTGATGCAGGGCATGGACCGTGCCGTGACGGCCATCAAATCGCTGCTCGCCTATGCGAAGCTGCGTAAAGAGGTGCCCGACATCGTCTCGAACTCGAAGCCCGCCGCGCGCGCCGTGCTGGAAAAAGCGTTGAAATCGGCGAGCGGTGCCGCGCTCGACGAAGTCGCCTCGAAGAAGCTGCTGAAGGCCTATGGCATCCCGGTCTCGAAGGAGGGAACCGCGCAGACGGCGGCAGAAGCCGTGAAGATCGCCAGGCAGATCGGCTTTCCGGTCGTGGCCAAAGTCGTCAGCGCCGAGATCCTGCACAAATCCGATATCGGCGGCGTGGTGTTGAACCTCAACAGCGCGGCCGAGGTGAAGAAGGCGTTTGCCGACATCACCGCGAGGGTGGCCCGGCTGAAGGGTAAGCCGAAGCTCGACGGCATTCTGATCGCACAACAGGTGAAAGCCGATCTCGAGCTCGTGGTCGGCGCCTCGCTCGACGCCGAGATGGGGCCCGTCGTGCTGTTCGGCACCGGCGGCATCGATATCGAGCTGATGAAGGACGTGGCGCTATCAGGCGCGCCGCTGGACGAGGCCGAGGCGCGGCTGCTGATCGGCCGCACCAAGGCCGGCATCAAAATGCGCGGCTATCGCGGCAAGCCGGCGCTGCACGAGGCCTCCGCCGTGAAGGCGCTGGTCGGGCTATCCAATCTGATCGCGGATGCCGGCGACCGGATCGCCTCGATCGACGTCAATCCGTTCCTGATCAACACCAAGACCGGTGTCGCGGTCGACGCGCTGATCGTGTTGAACAACGCCGCGGCAAAACGCGCAGCCAAGCATTGAGGTCGGTAGGGCGGATTAGCGCAGCGTAATCCGTCAACTGGTACAAGGTGAATAAGGCGGCGGGTTACGCTCCGCTAACCCGCCCTACGTACTATCCGGAGTCCCTTCCAACTTTCCGGCCTTGGTCGTAGAATCATCTGCATGGCACGCGCGAGCAATCTGGTCATCGGAACGACGACGCTGACGGTGATCGCCGTGGCGTTCGGCGGCCTGCTCGGCATGCAGAAATGGCGTACCATCCAGAGCCGCAGCCAGTTGCGCGTCGTGTTCGAAGGCGGCTCCGCGAGCGGCCTGCGCCGCGGCGGCCCGGTCAATTTCGACGGTGTCCCCGCCGGCCAGATTCTGTCGATCAAGCTGGACAGTCCGCGCAAGGTCGTGGCGCTGGTGTCGCTCGACAACACCGCGCCGATCCGCAAGGACACGGTGGCCGGCATCGAGTTCCAGGGCCTCACCGGTGTCGCCGCGGTCTCGCTGATCGGTGGCGCGCCGTCCGCACCACCGGTGCCGCTGGATTCGGACGGCATTCCCATCCTCACTGCCGATCTCAGCGACGCCGAATCCATCGTCGATACGCTGCATAGTGTCGATCGCTCGATCGTCAGCAACGCGCCGGCAATCAAGGACGGCCTCCGCACGTTCGAAGATTATACCGCCGGCCTCAGGGGCAAAGGCGACGAGATCGATGCGGTGATGCTCAAGGTCGACAATGCGTTTGCGGGCTTCGATAAGGCGGTCACGAAGATCGAGGGCGTGGTGCCCGGCTTCGTCGACGGCAAGGCCGACGAGCTGTTCGAGAAGGTGAAGGGGCTGCACGAGCTCGCCGACACCATGAAGAAGAAATCGGCGAGCTTCCTCGAGGACACCCGCCGCTCGCTGCTCGATGTCAGCGAAGCCGCCAACAAGATGAGCGGAACGCCTACGCCGGCCGCCGCCCCTCGGCCGCCGCGCAAGCCAAAGCAGCCGAAGCGGTAGAGCTTACCAGGTGTAGCGCACGACGCCCTTGCCGGCGTAGGAGCGAGGTGATCGCCATCGCGCCGGCGGAGGTCGCATTGAGGAACGTTGCCGCGCCGGCGAAGGCGTTCGAGAGCGACGTGACATCAGCCATGTCAGCGTTGACGATCTTGAGCAGGCCCTCGTTGGTGACGGCACCGATGACGCTGGCGGTATGGCTCGCATCACCGAGCTGCAATGAGCCGCACGCGCAAATGAAAGTGCCGCCGGTATAGGTGTTGGCACCGAGCAGTGTCAGGAAACCGGGTCCCTGTACGGCGATGCCGCCTGGGCCGACGATGCGGGACGCGATCAAGGCCGAGGGGGCTCCGGTGCCGGTCACATCGTTGGTGAGGAACGTGGTGCCGCCCGGGGCCAGCCTGAGGTCCCCGCCCAGGATGGTGTAGATCGAGCGGTCACCGGTGAGATCGAAGCCCACGAGGCTAGTGAGCTGCACGCCCCCTGGCGTCACCGTCACCGTGCCGCCCGTGGCCGGTGTCGAAGGACCGCCGCTGCCGAACATGGTGCCCGACGATGAGGAACCGTAAGGGGTGCTGGTCGCGCCGGAGGCGTCCGTCCAGTTCGTCGTCGTCGCGTTCCATACGCCGCCTCCGCCGTTGACGGCGCCGTTGGGCGTGGTCTGCGACCCGTTGAAGAATTGCTGCGCGGCTGCCGGGTCCGGCACGGCGACCACGCTCAAGGCAAAGCCAAGCCAGACGACCGCGCGAACCGCGGCGACGATCCGGCGCGGGCAATTCTGCCCGCTCGATGGCAACCCAGCCCGCAACGCTCAACCCCTGTGCCCTACGGCGCTTCCAGCGGCGCCACCGGGAACTTAAGACAAGGGGAAGATCGATAGAACTCCGGCCAGGTCAGAATCCGCCCGTGAGGCTGCAACTCGGGCAGATTCGACACGCGTTGTTGCAACCGCGTCACGTTTTGACACGTTCGGTTCTCAATCAGCGCATGCGATGGTGCATCAGAATGGCCGGTCGTGTGTACGGCCATTCACATCGGAAGCCTATCGTCACGTCCTCGCCACGACGATTGAGAGATGATCGGGCGGAAGCCGTCACCCATACACAAACGCCTTGTCATCGAGATCGGTCTTCGGGATCTCGTCCTTCTCGGTCCAGTAATCCTGACTGTGCTGCCATTCCGGCTTGTCGCCGCGCTTCGGCAAGATGTCCATGTTGCGCATGATGTAGCCGGGGTTGAAGTTCTCAGGATCGATCCACGGCAGGATCGGCATGTTGTGATCTTCAGGCCGAAGCTTGACCTCGACCTTTTTCGCCCCCTTGGCCTTCATGTGGCCGAGCAGACGGCAGACGAAATCCGCAACAAGGTCGACACGAAGTGTCCAGCTCGCGCGGAAATAACCGAACACCCAAACCATGTTCGGCACGCCCGTGAACATCATGCCGCGATAGGTCACGGTGTCGCCGAACGCGAGCGGCTTGCCGTCGATCTCGAAGGCGATGTCGCCGAGCGCAGAGAGATTGAAGCCGGTCGCGGTGACGATGATGTCGGCCTCCAGCAGCTTGCCGGATTTGAGCTGAATGCCGTTCTCGACAAAGCACTCGATCTCGTCGGTGACCACGGAGGCCTTGCCGCTGGCGATGCCCTTGAACAGATCGGCATCGGGCACGAAAGCGATGCGCTGGCGCCACGGCCGATAGCTCGGCGTAAAGTGCCTTTCGACGTCGTAGTCTGGACCGAGCACGGCGCTGATCTGGCCGATCAGCTCCTTCTTCACCTGTTCGGGCTTGGAGAGGCAGAGCTTTGTGAACGCATCCTGCTCGAACAGAATCTTGCGGCGGACGATTTCGTGGATCCAGGCTTCGTCCACCTGAAGCCGGCGCAACTCCTCCGCGATCTCGATGGCGTTGCGCCCGAGCCGGAAATAGGTCGGCGAGCGCTGCAGCATGGTGACATGTGCGCAGTCGTCGGCGATGTTCGGCACCAGCGTCGCCGCTGTCGCGCCCGAGCCGATCACCACCACCTTCTTGCCCTTGAGATCGATGTCGTCGGGCCAGGTCTGCGGATGGACGATGCGCCCCTTGAAGCGGTCCATGCCCTTCCATTCGGGCGTGTAACCTTCCGAATGGCGGTAATAGCCCTGGCACATCCAGAGGAAGTTGGCGGTGAAGGTCTTGGTCTCGCCGGTGTCGGTAGTTACGGCCTCGATGGTCCAGAGATTCTGTTCGCTCGACCAGCTCGCCGAGGTGATCTTGTGCTTGTAGCGGATGTGGCGGGCGATATCGTTATCGTCGATCACTTCGTTCATGTAGGCGAGGATTTCCTCGGCGGTCGCGATCGGCGGTCCGACCCAGGGCTTGAAGCTGTAGCCGAAGGTATGGAGATCGCTGTCCGAGCGGATGCCGGGATAGCGATGCGTGCTCCAGGTGCCCCCAAATGTCGCCTGCGTTTCCAGGATGACGTAGCTCGTGCCCGGAAGCTGCTTTTCGATGTGATAGGCGCTGCCGATGCCGGAGATGCCGGCGCCGACGATCAGCACGTCGAAATGTTCAGAAGCCTGTTTGGCCGTGGCGTGACTGCGAACAGCGACATTCATTGTTGATTCTATGCCTTGTCTTGTTCAGGTCGCCTTTGATGGCGACGCGTTTCCTCCGCGACGGGCATGTTCGCCCGCCGCGCTTCCCTCGCAAAATGACATAGATCAAGTCGCGATCAAACTATAACGCCGCGCCCCAGCCCCGCGCAGTTTGCAAGAGCCAGTCACGGTACAGCGTGAGCGGCGTAACCCCGGTCAATCCGCCGCAGCCGGCAGCGCCATTCGGCCCGGTCGACCAGCTGATGACACCAACAAGCATCGCGCCATCAGGTCTGTCCTCGAAGACAGGGCCGCCGGAATCGCCGGTGCAGGCTCCGATTCCGTCGCGAACACCGTTGGTTACGGGATCGACCAGGCGAATCTGGAATGTGCCGGGCTGGCCCGTGACCACGAGACCGGCAACCCGCGTCGCACCGCCGCTCTTGCCATCGCCGCGCACGGTGACGCCGATACCGGCGATGGTGAAACGGCTGCCGACCCGGATCGGAATGGTTGGCGCGCCAACCGGCACGGTCGATTTTCCCTTGAGTGGAATTTCAAGTTGCAGCAATGCCACGTCGGCAGTGGCACGATGTGCCTGCATCGCCTGCATGTTGAAGTTCGGATGGATCGCAACGGTGCGCACATTCAGCAATTGCGGCTGACCATCGGCGCCGCGATCGACGATCTTGTAGTCGGCGCCGGGCTGCACGCAATGAGCGACCGTCAGCACGATTTGTGGGGCGATCAGAGTGCCGGTGCAGAAATTGCCGCGCGAGCCGACGATGGTGACGACCGCGCGCGCAACGCCCTCCGTCTGCGGCGTGCCGCCGCCGACGATGGCGTGAGCGGGCGCGGCAAGCAGAAAGATTGCTGCGATGAGAGTGACGAGCTTCTTCATGGGAACACGCTTCTATCGTCGGCAGGACTGGCCCTTGCGGATAGCGCATGCTAGCCCTCTTGGGAAGGAATTGACGAGGGCAGGACAGTGGCGATCGAGGCTGTGATCTTTGATTTCGGTGGCGTGTTGACGAGTTCGCCGTTCGAGGCGTTTGCGCGATTCGAAACCGAACGCGGCCTGCCCGCCGACATCATCAGACGCACCAACGCGGCCAACCATCTGGAAAATGCCTGGGCCAAGTTCGAGCGCGCCGAAGTGGATATCGAGACCTTCGATCATTTGTTCGCGGCGGAATCGCTTGCGCTCGGCGCCGAAGTGCGCGGACGCGACGTGCTGCGACTGCTCCAGGGCGACCTGCGCCCCGAGATGGTCGCGGCGCTGAAGCGCATCAAGGCAGAGTTCAAGACCGGCTGCATCACCAACAACCTTCCGGACAATGCGATCGGCAGCATGACCGGACGCTCGCTCTATGTCGCGGAGGTGATGGTGCTGTTCGACCACGTCATCGAATCCGCCAAGATCGGCCTGCGCAAGCCGGACCCTCGCATTTACCAGCTGATGGTCGAGACGCTGAAAGTCGATCCGAAGAACTGCGTCTATCTCGACGACCTCGGCGTCAATCTGAAGCCCGCGCGGGACATGGGCATGACAACAATCAAGGTCACGAACGGCGCGCAGGCGATCGCCGAGCTCGAGGCAGTGACGGGAATGAAGCTGGGGTAGTCCATCGTCCTCGTCATTGCGAGCGCGGTTATCCCCCAATTACCTAGCTACTCCACCACAGCGGCGATCCGCTCCGGAAATGCGGCGGCCAGCGAGGCGCGGTCGGGCCTCAGCACGCCGCGCTCGGTGATGAGGCCGGTCACGAGGCGCGCCGGCGTGACGTCGAAGGCGTAGTTCGCGACCGGCGAGCCCTCCGGCACGATGCGTACCGTCTCCAGCCGTCCATCCGCGGTGCGGCCGGTCATGTCGGTGACCTCCGCCCCGCTGCGCTGCTCGATCGGAATATCGCGGATGCCGTCGTCGACCGCGAAGTCGATCGTGGGCGACGGCAGCGCCACGTAGAACGGCACATCGTTGTCGCGCGCGGCGAGCGCCTTCAAGTAAGTGCCGATCTTGTTGCAGACGTCGCCATTGGCAGCAACGCGGTCGGTGCCGACGATGGCGAGATCGACCATGCCGTGCTGCATCAGGTGCCCGCCGGTGTTATCCGGAATTACGGTGTGCGGCACGCCATGATGGCCGAGTTCCCAGGCGGTAAGCGAAGCGCCCTGATTGCGTGGGCGAGTCTCGTCGACCCAGACATGGATCTTGATACCGCGCTCATGCGCGAGATAGATCGGCGCGGTTGCAGTGCCCCAGTCGACGGTGGCAAGCCAGCCGGCATTGCAATGGGTCAGCACGTTGACCGTCTCACCCGGCTTCTTCCTGGCCACGATCGCCTCGATCAGCGCGAGACCGCTGGCGGCGATGCCGCGATTGATCTCGACGTCCTGCTCGACGATCTCGTCGGCGCGGGCGTAGGCCGCTGCGGCCCGTTCAACCGGATCGATCGGCGCAAGCGCCGCACGCATCTCGTCCAGCGCCCATTTCAGATTGATCGCGGTCGGTCGCGCTACGATCAGCGTGTCGAAAGCGCGCTTCAGACCGGCGTCGGATGGGTCTTCGCGCATCGCCAGCGCCATCCCGTAGGCGGCGGTCGCGCCGATGAGCGGCGCGCCGCGCACCAGCATGTCGCGGATCGCCACCGCTGCGTCCTCGCAAGACGTCAGCTTCGCAATGACGAATTCATGCGGCAGACGGCGTTGGTCGATCGCGCCGACCGACCATCCGTCGCCGTCGCGCCAGATGCTGCGAAAATGCTTACCGTCGACCTTCATGGCGTTCTGCCTTTTCGTCCTTCTTGCGTCTCAACCGCGCAAAATGCGCCCGGCCACCGCATCGAGCTTGTTCAGAAGCTCGGGATCGCGCGCCTCGGGCGCGGTGATCAGCGCGGTATCCAGCGCACGGTCCGAACCGATCGGGCATGGCTCGTGCTCACGCGGAAAATCCTTCGCCAGCCGCGCCACCAGCGCCTTGGCCTTGTCGGCGTTCGAGGTCAGCACGCGGATGATGTCCTGTACGGTGACCGCATCGTGATCGGGATGCCAGCAGTCGAAATCCGTCACCATCGCGACGGTCGCGTAGCAAATCTCGGCCTCGCGGGCGAGCTTTGCCTCTGGCATGTTGGTCATGCCGATCACGGAATAGCCTGATGTCTTGTAGGTCATGCTCTCCGCATAGGTGGAGAATTGCGGCCCCTCCATGCAGACATAGGTGCCGCCGCGCGCGATCGCGATACCCTCGGCCTCGGCCGCCGCCGCCAGATGAATCCGAAGCCGCGGCGAGACGGGATGCGCCATCGAGACATGTGCGACGCAACCTTTGCCGAAGAACGAGCTCTCGCGCTTATGGGTGCGGTCGACGAACTGATCGACGAGGACGAAAGTGCCGGGGGGCAGCTCCTCCTTGAAGGAACCGCAGGCCGACAGCGAGATCAGGTCGGTGACGCCGGCGCGCTTCAGCACGTCGATATTGGCGCGATAATTGATATCGGAGGGCGACAGCCGATGCCCCTTGTCATGGCGCGGCAGGAACACGATCGGCAGACCTGCGATGGTGCCACGCCGCACGGGCGCCGACGGCTCCCCCCAGGGGCTCCTGATCACCTCTTCGTGCGCGCCTTCGAGACCCGGCAGATCATAGATGCCCGAGCCGCCGATGATGCCCAATACCGCCTGCGCCATGCCTGCTTCACCCTATCCGCCACGTGCGACATGGTTAAGCTATGCCAGTTTTGCGGCGGTTTTGGAACGGGGTGGTGGGTCCAGTCGGAGGCAGTGGGCGCCTGATTAGGCCGCCTTCGCCAGCTTGAGCTGAGTCGCGACCATGCGCTCCAGGGTTTCGACAGACTGGAAATTTTCCGGCGTGATCTCGGACTGCGGAATGGTGAAGTCGAACTCGGCTTCGACGCCCAGCATCAGATTGACCATGTCCATCGAGGTCAGACCGACATCGACGAGCTTGGCCTGCGGCGTGACTTCGGCGACAAGCGAGTTCTGCTCGAGGATGCCCTTCACCAGTGTGGTGATGCGATGACGCAAATCGGTATCGAAGGCTTGCATCGGCAAATTCCCATCTGTCTATAAAAGGTCGGGCCGGTCGCCGGATACGATGCGCACGACGGGCCGGTCCCGCAATGGGCGTCACCATTACTTCGCGTTTCTTAGTAAACGATGACTCAGATTGTCTGCAATCCGTGCTTCTTCCAGAATCCTAACGCGATCGCCGAAATCCGGACCATGCAAAAAACCGCACCTTAACTGTTCGTTCGGAATTGCGGTTCGTTTACCCTCTATTTCATCGACGAATTTGAATTAAATCCGTAGCCTCGTCTCACAAGCAAAGATGGCCGGAGGATCGCTGACGCGCATCGCGAATGATGCCGGCGATCTTGAACGGCAAACCGGAGGCGGACGAGTATGAACGTGCGTGAAGCTGTCCTCACTGTCGACGAAACACCGACGAGCCTGCTCGAGCAGGGCCCTTCCCTCATCGAGCGCGCCGCCCGAACCGCCAGCGTGGCTGCGGCCGATGCCGACGGCGTCGATCGCGACGCCCGCTTCCCCCACAAGGCGTTCGATACCGCGCGTGAGCAGAAGCTGCTCGGCGTCATGATCCCGGTCGAGTTCGGCGGCTTCGGCGCCTCGATCTACGACGTCACCGACATCTGCTACACGCTCGGACGCGCCTGCGCCTCGACGGCGATGATCTACGCGATGCACCAGACCAAAGTCGCCTGCATCATCAGGCACGGTCACGGTATCCCCTGGATGGAAACCATGATGCGCCGGGTCGCCCGCGACCAGTGGCTGCTCGCCTCCTCCACCACGGAAGGCCAGAACGGCGGCAACATCCGCGCCAGCGCGGCAGCCGTCGACCACGCCGGAGACACAATCTCCCTGCTGCGCGACGCCACCGTGATCTCCTACGGCGCCGAGGCCGATGGTCTCGTCACGATCGCGCGCCGAGCCAACGAAGCCGCAGCCTCCGACCAGGTGCTTCTGGCGCTCGCGAAGGACGATTATTCGCTGAAACAGACGCTGGGCTGGGAAACGCTTGGCATGCGCGGCACCTGCTCGACCGGCTTCGAGCTCAGGGTCGACTGTCCTGCCGACCGCGTCTTCCCGGAATCCTATGACAAGATCCACGCCCAGACCATGACGCCGTTCGCGCATCTGTGCTGGTCATCGGCCTGGGCGGGCATTGCCGCCGCAGCGGTGACGCGCGCGCAGGCCTTTGTCCGCAAGGCGGCTCGCAGCTCCGGCGGTCAGATGCCGCCGGCCGCCGCCCATTTCACCGCGGCGAAGATGTCGCTGGCAAAACTTCGCGCATTGATCGCCGCCAATCTGGACGCCTTCGCCAATGCCGAACATGACGAGCGCGCGCTCGGCTCGCTCGACTTCCAGTCCTCAATCACGCTGCTGAAGGTGCAGGCCTCCGAGCTCGCGGTCGAGACCGTGATGCATGCGATGCGCACTGCGGGTCTGTCCGGTTATCGCAACGACGGCGAGTTCACCATGGGCCGCCATCTGCGCGACGTGTTGTCGTCGCCGATCATGATCAACAACGACCGCATTCTCGCTAACGCCGCCACGTCGACGCTGATGAGCGGCGTGCCGGCGAGCCTTCGCGACTAAGCCACAAGAACAGATTTGAGATAGCAGGACACCATCCCATGAATATTGCCGTCCTCCCGGATTCGCCCGAGACTGCGCCGCAAATCGCCGATCCGCTCGATCATCTCGCCGACAAGCTGTTCCACCGCATGGGTTCGGACGGCGTTTACGCCCGCACCGCGCTCTACGAAGGTGTGGTGGAGAAGCTCGCCGCGCTGATCACCAGCCACCGCGAATCCGGCACGGAAGCGTTGCGCTTTCCGCCGGTGATGAGCCGGGCCCAGCTGGAAAAATCCGGCTACCTCAAGAGCTTTCCGAACCTGCTCGGCTGCGTCTGCGGCCTGCACGGCACCGAACGCGAGATCAACGCCGCGGTGAGCCGCTTCGATGCCGGCGGCGACTGGACCACGTCGCTGTCGCCGGCCGATCTCGTGCTGTCGCCGGCGGCCTGCTATCCCGTCTATCCGATCGCGGCGAGCCGCGGGCCCTTGCCGAAGGGCGGCCTGCGCTTCGACGTCGCGGCCGACTGCTTCCGCCGCGAGCCGTCGAAGCATCTCGACCGCCTGCAATCATTCCGGATGCGCGAATATGTCTGCATCGGCACGCCCGATGACGTCGCCGATTTCCGCGAGCGCTGGATGGTGCGCGCCCAGAAGATCGCGACCGATCTCGGCCTGACCTTCCGTATCGACTATGCCAGCGATCCGTTCTTCGGCCGCGTCGGCCAGATGAAGGCGGTGAGCCAGAAGCAGCAGCAGCTCAAGTTCGAGCTCCTGATCCCGCTGCGCTCTGAAGAACAGCCGACCGCCTGCATGAGCTTCAACTATCACCGCGAGCATTTCGGCACGACCTGGGGCATCCAGGACGCCAATGGCGAGTCGGCTCACACCGGCTGCGTCGCCTTCGGCATGGATCGCCTCGCGGTCGCGATGTTCCACACCCACGGCACCGATCTCTCCGCCTGGCCCGCCAAGGTGCGGGACGTCATGGGCATGCAGCCGCACGTCGCGGCCGATGCTCATGTCGAAGGCTGGCGCTAGAGCACGATCCGGAAAAGCGTGAAGCGGTTTTCCGAGAAGATCATGCCGAAACTATAGACTCCAAGAGGCCGACCATTTCCACGGGCAAGACGAGCGTGATCCACACCAAGGTCCGATGTCGCGAGATCACCGAGTCCGATGTTGACGCCATCGCGGACTTGCTGACGCGCGGCTTCGTCGGCCGCTCGCGCAACTACTGGATCCAGGGTCTGCGCCGGCAGGCCTTCCGGCCCGTGCCGGACGGCTATCCGCGCTTCGGCTACATGCTCGACAATGACGGCGAGCCGGTCGGCGTGCTGCTGCTGATCTACACAGCGCGCAAGGATGGCGAGGAGACCGCGATCCAGTGCAATCTGTCGAGCTGGTATGTCGAGCCGGCCTACCGCAATTACGCCCCGCTGCTGACCAAGATCGCGCAACGCCACAAGCACGTCACCTATCTCAACATCAGCCCGGCGGTATGGACCTGGCCGATCATCGAAACTCAGGGCTTTCGCGCCTATTGCCGCGGCCTGTTCTTTTCGGTGCCGGCGCTGTCGCGCGCCCCGCGCTGGAGCAAGATCGAGGTCATCTCCCCGCACGCCAAGCGGATCGAGGGCTTATCCGAGGTCGAGACCGAGCTGCTGACGCGGCATGCGCGCTACAATTGTCTCAGTTTGATTTGCCGCACGCCGAAGGGCGTCTTCCCCTTCATCCTGCAACCGGTGCGCATCCGCCGCGGTTTCATCGCACCGCCGGCTATGCAGCTGATCTATTGCCGTAGCGCCGCCGAATACACCGCCTGCGCCGGCCGCATCGGCCGGCTGCTGCTGCGGCTCGGCAAAATCTCGGTGATCGTCGATTCCAACGAGCCGATTCCCGGCCTTGTCGGCTTTTATACCGAGCGGCGCGGCCGCAAATATTTCAAAGGTCCGCACCGTCCACGACTGGCCGATCTCACCGATACGGAACTCGTGCTGTACGGGCCGTAGGAGTATGGGCCTCGCTATCGGGATCTGCGCGGCGCGCTGGAATCCAGCCAGTTCCATCTGGTGTTCCAGCCGCAGGTGCGGCTCGACAGCTCCGAGCTCACCGGCTTCGAAGCGCTGCTGCGCGGGAGACATCCCAAGCGCGGCTTCGTCTCGCCTGCCGAATTCATTCCGATCGGCGAATGGGTGCTGCGCAACGCCTGCGCCACGGCCGCGGCGACCGAGGTGGGGCTTACCATCGAGACACTGAACGCGGTTCGCCGCGTAGCGTGAGCTTCTTCTCGTGAACATCCGCGAAAACAACCCCATGCACAGTAGACGGGCCGTTGATTTCAAAGAGAATTTTCGCGGGCACGCTTCGCTTTGCCCACCCTAGCCGGTCTCAACCTGCCGCGGGCAGTGCGCTACCCGGCGGCGGGCACCACGGGCGGTCAGCTGACGCCAGCCCGATCAGGCGGCCCTGGATGTAATCGCAGCCCCAGTCGCGCAACATGGTCGCGGCCTCTTCGTCCTGCACCCATTCGGCCACGGTCTTGATCTCGAGGCGGCGGGCGAGGTCGATCAGGGTCTGCACAAAGGCGCGATCGTCGGCGGAGTGGGTGATGTTCTGCACGAAGGCGCCGTCGATCTTGACGATATCGACGCCGAGCTTGCGCAAATTGCGGAACGAGGTGTAGCCGGCACCGAAATCGTCGATGGCGATGCGGCTGCCGAAATTCTTGAGCCGGCTGACGAAGGCACGGACGTCGTCGATGTCCTGGATCGCGACCGTCTCGGTGATCTCCACGATCAGCCGTTCGGCGACGCCGGGATGGGCGCGCATCAGCGATTCGATTCCCGCCCACCAGTCCGGGTCCATGGTGGTATCAGGCGAGATGTTGAGGCTGAGCCGAATATTTGGCGCGGCCGCGAGCTCGGCGACCACCAATTCGAGCACGCGGTGATCGACGAGGCGGATGAGGCCGAGGCGTTCTGCGACCGGCACGATGTCGGGCGCGAGCAGCACCTGGCCGTCGCCCTGGTCCATCCGCACCAGGCATTCGTGGAACGCGCCCTCGCGCGTGGCAGCCGACACCACCGGCTCATAAGCAAGCTTGATGCGGCGCTCGTTCAGCGCCGTGACGATCTCGTCGGTGACGCGGATGTTGACGCGGCGCTGGGCGTCGCGCTCGGCGTTCGGACGCCACGCGGCGAACGAGCCGGCGCGCCGGCGCTTGGCGCCGTCCAGCGTCTCGTGGGCGCGGTTGATCGCCTCGTCGGTGTTGCGGGCATAGCGCGGCAGGCTGACGGCGCCGATCGAGACGGTGACGGACACCGGGCCGGATCTGGTCGGCACCACCTCGTTGCGGATGCCGGTGAGAAAGCGCTCGGCGGCGACGTTCATGTCATCGACGGTGCAGTTCTTGAGGATCAGTCCGAACTTGTTGCCGGAGAAGCGGCCGAGCACGTCGCCCCCGCGCAGCCGCGCGCGAATGCGCTTGGCGACGTCGAGGATCACGGCGTCGGCCACATCGAAACCGAAGGCGTCATTGACGCGCGCGAGATGATCGATTCCGACCAGCATGAAGGCCGCGGTGGAGCGGAAGCGGCTCGTCTCCTCGATCGCTTCGGCCAGCGCCGCGATCAGATGGGACCGATTGAGCTCGCCGGTGAGAGGGTCGAGCCGCGCGAGCTTCGTCAGCTCCTCGTCGCGGGCGTGCCGTTCGTTGTTGATGCGAACGGAGCCGATCGCACGCACCGGGCGCCCATCGGCACCGGCGAACCAGCGGCCGGTCTCCTCGATCCAGATCACGGGATCGGAGGCGCTCATGCGCACACCATATTCGACCCGGTAAGGCGTGCCGTCGGCGCCGTGCACGGCTGAGGTCTGTGCCAGCGCTGCACTTCGCAGCGTCTGCGCGGGCTCGATCAGCTTGGCGAACTCGGCACCGGTCGCAAGCCGCTCGGAGGGAATGCCAGGGAAGATGGCGCCGGCCTGCTCGCCCCAGACGATGGCGTCGCTGACGAGATCCCAGACGAACACGGCCTGGCCGAGGGCGGCCAGGATTTCGGAGGCTTGCGGCAATGCTGGGGTCAAAAGCGCCTCGTTTCGGGACAGCGGGAAGTCCTGAGCCGGCACAGGATACGGCCAGATTCGCCTCCGACCCTAGGCAAAGTTCATAAACAATTTGGAAACCACGTTCCCGAAGACGGCGGAACCAAATAGGCTCGAGCGGCATAGGCCTTGCGAGACCATCACATGCCCGGCGCCGACGTCCCAAAACGCGCCAGTTCAAGCGGATCAGCGGTGTTGCGATGGTGAATGCGGATCAGATCGAAGAGGCAACGCGGGAAGCGAGTACCGCGCTGGTCCCGCTTGCGCCGGTTTTACAGCTGGTCCGCAGGGTACCGCTGACGCGCCCCGATCCGAGCTTTGTCACCCAGCTGATCGCCAATGCCGAGCACCTGCCGCAGGCAAGCCGGCTGCGCCGCGGCTCGTCCGAGGATGCTCTGATGGCCTATGGCGGCAAGCGCCCGCTGCCCAGCGTTGCTGCGCGCACGCGGCAGGTGGCGTAACGCCGTTTTCAGGACAATTGTCGCCGCGCTCGCTGCGTCGAGAGATTCGTCATGCCCGGGCCTGTCCCGGGCATCCATGATCTTCTTTCCGCGCGGCTAGTCGTGGATGGCCGGGACAAGCCTGGCCATGACGCCGTGGAGGGCTTGGGAATTCGATCAACGCGGTTCTTCGGGTGAGGACGGCGTACCGTTGCCAGGCTGCAAATGCGGCGATGGAATTTCCGGCGATGGCGGGATGCCCGGCTTCGGCGCCGGATGATCCATCAGGACGGATTCGGCCACCGATTGCGCCGAAGTTGCGGGCCGCTCAGGCTGCGGCGCGGGCACGGGATCGAGCTTCGGCTCGAACGTCGATGCTGCTGGTGGCGCCTCGGCCTGGCGCTTGGCCTTGCGCGGCACCGGCACGGTCTCGGCGGCGACATAGGCGATGCGACGGCGCGCACGTTGCGCGATGCCGCCGAGGAAATCGGCCATCGCGAGCAGCACCAGCAGGAAGTAGGTGGAGTTGCCGAATTTGGGCCACATCACGAATTCGGCCGCGGCTGCGCCGAAGATGACGAACGACAGCAAATGGTCCATCAGGAATTTCGCGCCCGGGCGCGCGCCCTTGACCACTTCGAGCAGCAACAGCAGCACGCCGAGCGCCAGCAGCAGATCCGCAAGCGTGACCGGCCAGGTCTCGCCCGTGATCATCGGCACCCTGAACAGCACATCCGAGAAGGACACGGTGGGCATCAGGAAGGCGATGATGTTGTACACCGCGAGCGGAATCAGAAGCAGCGGGAAACCGACCATCGGCAAAGCGCCTTCTCGATCAGGATGTTCGGGCAGGACAATGCGGCGGCGAAGCTTTTGCTCCGCCGCCGTCACTGTCATATCTCATGGGTTGACCTAAATCAGGCAGGCTCGATCAACCTGCCGAAGGAAAAAGCCCTGACTTCAGGACTCTTTCTTCTTCAGGACCTGACGGCCCTTGTACATGCCGGTCTTGAGGTCGAGATGGTGCGGACGACGGAGCTCACCGGAGTCCTTGTCTTCCACATAGGTCGGCTTCTTGATGGCGTCTGCCGAGCGGCGCATGCCACGGCGCGACGGCGAAGTTTTTCGTCTCGGAACGGCCATTTCAATATCCTCTAGGGATTGGTGTTCATCCGGGCATCGTCCGCGGAGGGACGGCTCAGCACCCGCAATACGGGGCGAGCTGAATGCCGATCAAGGCCGGGCTTATAGAGGAAGGCTGGCCGTAAAGCTAGGGTTCTGGGACGGAAAATGCACCCGAAAAGGGCTCGAAATCAGCGATTTTCCCGCCAGCAGGTCAAAAGCGAGGTGGCCTGCCCCCTTGCCACGTAGGTGCCAGCCAGCCGGCGGACACCCGGACCCGGGCTCCTGGCGCTGCGTTTGACCGGATTCGGCAGGATCGAGGCCATAAGCGCCGCCTCCCGGGGCGAGAGATTGGCCGCCGACCTGCCGAAGGCGTAGGCGCTGCCCGTTTCCACCCCAAACTGGCCCTGCGGGCCGAGCTCGGCGATGTTGAGGTAAATTTCCAGGATCCGGTGCTTGGGCAGGACAAAATCGATCCACAGCGCCAACGGAAACTCCAGCGCCTTGCGGATGAAATCACGCCCCTGCCAAAGGAACAGGTTTTTCGCCACCTGCTGGGTGATGGTGGAGGCGCCGCGGAAGGCGGTGCCGTCCTCCCTGGCATCGTCGATGGCCTCGCGCAGCGCGCCCCAGTCGATGCCGTGATGCTTGCAGAAATGGGCGTCCTCGGCCGCCACCACCGAGCGCGGCAAATAAGGCGACATCGCCGCGAGATCGATCCATTCCCTGTGCATCGGCGCGCCCGTCAGGGAGCGCCACGCCATCAGCGTCGAGACCGGATGACCGGTGCGGTAGAACGGCGCGACCACATAGGGCGCGAGAGCCACGACCGCGAGCACTGCAAGCAGGATTTTAACGATGCGCAAATCGACCTTTCCGGCGCGAAATGAACCTGGCCGCGGATCCCGCCATTAAGTCTGTGATAATTCGGGCCTTTTCCAGCACTTTTTGGGCGTTCCAAACGATTGACTGGAACGGGCGCATAAAGGATTGTCCGGCCGAATTTTAGTCCTGGAGCCTTTCTTGATGACCGGCACGTCACCGTCCGATTTCGCCAAGCGTCTGGACAAGACCGCTGATGACACCGAGGCCCTGCTCGGGCGCCTGTTGTCGGACGACATCCTGCACGATGAGATCGCCCGCCCCAAGCGACTGATGGACGCCATGCGCTACTCGAGCCTGAACGGCGGCAAGCGTCTGCGGCCGTTCCTGGTGGTCGAGAGCGCCGCCGTGTTCGGTGTTCCCCGTGAAGCCGCGCTGCTCGTAGGTGCCGCGCTCGAATGCATCCACTGCTATTCGCTGATTCATGACGATCTGCCGGCGATGGACAATTCGGACCTGCGCCGCGGCCGTCCCACCCTGCACAAGCAGACCGATGACGCCACCGCGATCCTCGCCGGCGACGGCCTGCTGACTCTCGCCTTCGACATCATCACCCGCGACGAGGTCCATCGCGACGCCAATGTGCGGCTGCTGCTGACGCGCGCGCTGGCGCGCTGCGCCGGCATCGGCGGCATGGTCGGCGGCCAGATCCTCGATCTCGCCGGCGAAGGCCGCTTTGGCGGCAACGAGCCGATCGACGTCGCCCGCATTCAGCAGATGAAGACCGGCGCCCTGCTGCGCTACGGCTGTATCGCCGGCGCGATCCTCGGCCAAGCCTCGCGTGCGGAGTATCAGGCGCTCGACGATTACGGGCGCGCGCTCGGCGAAGCCTTCCAGATCGCCGACGATCTGCTCGACGTCGAAGGCGATGCGGCGGCGCTCGGCAAGCCGGCCGGCGCCGATGCCGCGCTCGGCAAGACCACCTTCGTGACCCAACTCGGCATCGAAGGCGCCAAGCAGCGCGTGCGCGACCTGCTGGCGCGCGCCGACAGCGCCATCTCGATCTTCGGCGAGCGCGCCGCCGTGCTGCAGGCCGCCGCCCATTTCGTCGCCGAACGGAAGAACTGATGATCTTCGCCTCTCCCCGCCTTCGCCAAGGCTTCGGCGGACAAGAGCGGGGGAGGGGGTGCACCTGCAATGCGGCTGTAGCTTCACAGGACGACCCGCGTGGAAAAAGAAGACCCCGTCCTCGCCCGCTTCCGCCAGATGTCGCGACCGATGCGGCTGATCTATTCGCGGCCGCGGACCTTCATCTCGCTCGTTACAGGCATTCTCGTCTGCCTGTTGCTGCCGGGCACGTATCGCGTGGTGACACGGCTGTTGTTCGGTTGGGATGCGCTGATCGCGGTCTATCTCGTGCTGGTCTACAGCATGATGCTTTGCAACGACCACCTGCACATCCGCCGTAGCGCCGCGATGCAGGACGACGGCCGCTTCGTGATCCTGTTGGTGACGGCGATCGGCGCGTTTGCGAGCATCGCGGCCATCGTCTCGGAGCTCGGCACCCACCGCGGCACCGCGGAGCTGACCATCGCCATCACCACCATCGCGCTGTCCTGGGCCGCCGTGCACACGACCTTTGCGCTGCATTACGCCCATGACTACTACCGCCCGCCGCTCGGCGGCCTGCAGTTTCCGAGCGGCGACAAGGAAGACCAGGCCGACTACTGGGATTTCGTCTATTTCTCGTTCGTGATCGGCATGACCGCGCAGGTTTCCGACGTCGGCATTACCGACAAGACGATCCGCCGCACCGCCACTGCGCACGGTATCGTGTCGTTCATCTACAACACGGCCCTGCTGGCGCTGACGGTGAACATCGCGGCGAGCGCGATCGCGACATAGCCGCCATCGCTTCTTGCTGAAGATCAGTTGCAGACCTCGACATTGGCATCATTGTGAGGGCCGCCGCCGCCGCGATAGACGAGGTGGCAGCCGGGCTTGACCGGACGGCAGAGCAGCTCGTTGCAAAAGATCTGACCACTTCCGCCCGAGGCGCGACCGGCGCCAGCGGCAGCCGCAATGCCGGCCGCAGCTCCTGCGGCGCCACCGGACTGAGGACGCCGCCGTGCGGGACGGTCATCGCCGTCTTCGCGCTTGGCGATTGCGGGCTTGGCGGTGGCAGGCTTGGCCGGTTTGGCGGCACGCTGCTTCTCGCATTCGTTGTCGCTGTTCAGGACATAGCCGTCGCCGCAGACGATCCTGGTGCAGACGTCGCCCTCGGTCTTGAAGCCATGATCGCAGACCAGGGGGCAAACGCGCGATGGTTTGGACTTGACCGCGTCGAGCGCATCCGTGCTCGCGACCTTCACGTCGAGCTTGGTGCCGGCATAGCGGTTGAACTGCGACAACGACCGCTGCGAGGAGGTGCTCCAGACGCCGTCAGGCTGACCTGAGAAACAGCCGACGCGGCCGAGCTCGGTCTGCACCGAACGGTTGAGATCGGCCGGCGTGGTGGCCGGCGTCAAGGAAGCGACGTTGGTGCCGGCGGGACCGACCGTGCTGGCGGGCGCAGTGGCGGCGAGGTTGACGCGCTGCTGCTCGGCAGCGGCGGCCTGCTGCTGTGCCTGCTCCTTGGCTTTCTGCGCGGCAAGCTGCGCCTGCTCGGCCGCCTTTGCGTCGGCCGCGGCCTTGGCCTGCGCGTCCCTCTGCGCGCCAAGCGCGGCGAGACGATCGCGCTCGGCCTCGGCCTGCTTGGCCTTCTCGATGGCCGCGGCATGAACCTGCTCGGCCTGGATCTTGTCGAGCTGGAGCTTGGCAAGATTGGCATAGAAGCCGTCCGGATGCTGGGCGAGGAAGGCTTCCCACGCCGGCTTGTTGCCGAGCTGGAGCGCGAGTTCGTAGTCGCGGCGCGTGTCGACTTGCGGATTGCTCGCGGGTGCGGCCGCTGCTGCGGCCACGGGTGCGGCCACGGGTGCGGCCCTGACCGGCACCAGCGGCACGTCTTCGCCGCCGAGCGATCCATAGACGAACGGCTCCTGCTTGTTGCCGGTCGACTTCAGCACGTCGTCGCGCACGAAGCCGAAAGCGCGGCGGACGTCGAGACCCGGGGTCGTCAGATGCTTCGACAGCGCGACGGTGAATGGGCTGTTGGCGCCGTCGCCATCCTGCGCCGTGAAGCCGGCCTTGGCCGAATAGGCGATCAGCGTGTTGGTGCTGGTCGGCTCGACCTGGGCCAGACCACGGCCGATGCCGCGCGAGGCGAGCGTGCGCTTCATGGTCCTGCCGAACGGATTGTCGCGACAAGCGTCGAGGATCACCAGGCGAAGCTGCTTCGCCGGCTCGACGGCGACCAGAACGCGATCGAGCGAGAGCGCCTCGTCATAGACGTCGGTGTCGCGCTCGAGCTTGGCATCGACCGGAATCAGGTAGTTGGAGCCTTCGACCTCTATTCCGTGGCCGGCATAGTAGACCACGGCGATGTCGGCATCGCGGGTCGCATCGGCGAAATCGCGCAGCACGCGTCGCGTATCGAGTGCGGTCAGGTCGTGGCGTGACTCGACGACATCGAAGCCGGCATCCTTCAATGTCTTCGCCATCACCGCACCGTCGTTGACGGGATTGGCGAGCGAAGGCGCATGCTGATAAGCGGAGTTGGCCAGCACCAGCGCGACGCGTTTTCCGGCGAAGGCCGGCCCGGCGACTGATACCAGCGCAAGAGCGAGGAGAAGCGGGCAAAATCTGAGAAAATTGCGCATGACACGACGTCCAAAAATCTGAGGCAGTTCACACCCTCATGGACAGCCTAGCAAGCTCCAGCCCCAGCCCTTGTGATAGAGGTCACGAAGACAGCGCCGGCGACGGACCGAAGCGTCCTTTTTGTTAGTCGCGCCAGTGCATTGGCGGTTCGCCGCCAAATGCGCGAGGGCCGGTTCCACCTAGGCATCCCCGACATGCCCCCGATATTGCGGCAGGTCGTCCGTGATCTCGTGCCATGGCGCCTTGGAGCCCACGAAAATATGGGCGGTCGGGCGGATCGAGGGGGCATCGACCAGGGTTCCCATGGCGACATGGACCCATTTTCCTTCACGGACCCGGGAATACAGCAACGAGCCGCAGCGGGCGCAGTGCGCATCATGGGTGGTGTCGTCCCCATAAACCATCCGCTGGTCCTCGCCCCTGACCAGGCGAAGCTGGCCGTATTCGATGCCCGCGAACGGCTTGAAGGCGGAACCGGTGGTGCGGCGGCAGTTCGAGCAATGGCAGTTGAGCGCATAGGAGAATGCGTCCGCCACCTCGTAGCGGACCGCGCGGCAGTAGCATTCGCCGGCAAGAATGCGAGCGTTCTGATGTCGTGAACCCGTCATGATGGCGCCCTCGCGCAAATGGCATACGACAGCCATAGCGCAATTCGACGTGTACGACTAAGTTCGGGGTGCGCCTTCATGCAAAGGGATGACCCATGAGCTCAAATCGGTCGAGCGTCGAAACCGTCGTGCAAACCTATTTTGACGGACTTTACGAGGGCGACGCCGACAAGCTCGGCGAGGTCTTCCACCCCTCGGCCGATCTGCGCTGGGTGGAGAAGGGCGAGCTGAAGATCCTGACCGTGCCGGACTGGCTCGCCTGGGTGCGCAAGCGACCCTCCGCCAAGGCGGAAGGCAAGCCGCGCGAGGATTTCATCATCACTATCGACCGCTCGGACGAAAAGACCGCCTTCATCAAGGTCAAATGCCAGCTGCCACCGCGGTTCTTCACGGACTATCTGGTGGCGATGAAGCTCGCCGACGGCTGGCAGATCGTGTCGAAATCATACAGGTATGATTTGAAAGAGTGAGGGAGCGTAGGTGCGCTCCCTCACCCGCTTGCGGGGGAGGTAAAGAGGGCGCTCTCGCGCCATACATCCGTCGGATCGATGGATGAAAGCAAGCATCCTTGCTGATGTCGTTCCGAAAGCCCCCCATGCATCTCGACCGCCGCTCCTTGCTCGCTTCGCTGTGCTTTATGGCCACTGCTCCTGCGTTCGCCGCGGAGACGCCGCCTGAGCTCGACTCCTACGAGCGCGAAAGCGGCGGGCGGATCGGGGTCTATGCCGAAAACCTCGCCACGGGCGCAAAACTCGCCTGGCGGGCGGACGAGCGCTTCGTCATGTGTTCGACGTTCAAGGCGTCGCTCGCGGCCTGCGTGCTGGCGCGGGTCGATCGCGGCGAGGACAAGCTGGCGGCGATGATTTCCTACGACAAGGCCGACCTGCTCGAATACGCGCCCGTCGCGAAACAGAATCTCGCGGCCGGCGCGATGTCGATCGCCGACATGTGCAAGGCGATCGTCGAACTCAGCGACAACACCTGCGCCAATCTGTTGCTGGCACATGTCGGCGGGCCAACCGCGCTCACCGGGTTCTGGCGGTCCATCGGCGACACGACCTCGCGGCTCGACCACAACGAGCCCGAGCTCAATCGCTCGCCGCCAGGCAATCCCCATGACACCACCACGCCGGCGGCGATGGCCGCCAATCTGAAGCGACTGGTCACCGGCGAGGTGCTGTCGACGGCCTCAAAGACCCAGCTCACCGAATGGATGGTGAACTGCAAGACCGGTGCGAACCGGCTGCGCGGCGGCCTGCCGGCAGCCTGGAAAATCGGCGACAAGACCGGCAACAACGGCAAGGACGCGTCGGGTGATATCGCAGTCGCCTGGCCCAAGCCCGATGCGCCGATCCTGATTGCGGCCTACACGCAGGGCGGCATGCCGAGCGCGGCGCAGCTCGAAGCGGTGTTCGCGCGTATCGGGCGTATGGTGGCCGAACGACTGGTATAAGCCGCCCTGCATTGACCTCTTGGCCGCTTCCGGGCCAAGACAGGTCATGATCGCAGCGAAATTCCAGACCTTTCTCATCCTGCTCGCCGTGCTGGCGGGCACGGCGCTGGTCGCCCGCCGCTTCAACATGGCGCCCGCCATCTTGCTGATGCTCTCCGGGGTCGGCCTTGCGTTCGTGCCCGGCATGCCGCCGGTGGAACTGCCGCCGGAGCTGGTGCTGCTGATGGTGTTGCCGCCGCTGATCTACTCGGCGAGCGTCGCAATGAGCTGGCGCGAGTTCAGGAACAATTTGCGCCCGATCGTGCTGCTCGCGGTCGGCGCGGTGATCTTCACCGCGGCGATGGTGGCGACTGCCACCCACTACGTGATCGGCCTGCCCTGGAGCATCGGCTTCCTGCTGGGCGCCATCGTCGCGCCGCCCGACGTGGTCGCGCCGCTCGCGATCGCGCGCCGGCTGAACATGCCGCGCCGCCTCGTCGTCATTCTCGAGGGCGAAGGGCTCGCCAACGATGCCACCGCGCTGATCCTCTACCGCTTCGCGCTGGCTGCGATCATGGTCGGGCACTTCTCGCTGCCGCTGGCGGCAGGCGAATTTTCTCTCATCGTCGCGGGCGAGATCGCCTTCGGCATCGGTGTGGGCTGGCTGTCCTTGCGCTTCCGCAAGTGGTCCAGGGATCCGCAGGTCGAGCTGACGTTGTCGCTGATCACGCCCTACGTCTCCTACTGGCTGCCCGAGCATGTCGGCGGCTCCGGCGTGATCGCCACGGTCGCCTGCGGCCTCTATGTGAGCTGGAACGGGCCGCTGCTGATTTCGGCCTCGACCCGCCTGCAAGGCATCTTCTTCTGGGACCTCATCATCTATCTGATCGAGGGATTGCTGTTCCTGCTCACCGGTTTCCAGATGCGCGCGCTCTACGAGAAATCGAAGACGTTCCCGCTCGAGGACATCATGATCGCGACCGCGGTGGTCGTCGGCATCATCGTGGTGGCGCGCTTCGCCTGGCTCTACCCCGCGACCTATCTGCCGCGGATGCTCAGCAAGTCGCTGCGCGCGCGCGATCCGTCACCGCCATGGCAATGGCCGTTTGCGCTCGCCTTCACCGGCGTGCGCGGCGCGGTATCGCTGGCCGCCGCGCTGGCCCTGCCGTTCACGCTGCCTGACGGCGCGGCTTTCCCGTATCGGGACCTGATCCTGTTCGTCGCCTTCGGCGTCATCTTCATCACGCTGATCGGCGTCGGCCTGACGCTGCCGCCCGTGGTGCGCTGGCTCGGCATCGCGGAAGCCGGCCATAGCGAGCATGTCGCGGAGCACGCGGCCGAGATCGAGGCACGGCGCCAGGCGCTGGACGCCGCGCTGAAATCGCTGGATGCACTGACTGAAGAGAAAGAGGTCTCGGACGAGGTGATGCGGCTCCTGCGCGCCCGCCACGAGATCCGCGTCAACCAGCTGCCTGACTCGCTCGATCCTTCTCACCACGATGTCTCCGCCGCCGGCACCGCGCTGACCCGCGAGTTGATCGTCGCCGAGCGCAAATTCATTCACGACCTCCTGCGCGACGGGAAGATCACGGACGAGACGCGGCGGCGGATCGAACGCGACCTCGATCTGGAGGAGGCGAGCCTGGCGAACCGGGAGTATCAGGGAGGGCCGCTGTAACCTTTTTCGTCATTGCGAGCGCAATGACGATGGTTGAAGCGGCCGTGTCAATTAGCGCCTTTGGCAATACGCCTGCATCGCCGTCGTCACTGCCGACGCGATCAATTCCTGCCGCTCCGGCGAGTTCATGACCATCTCCTCGTCGCGGTTGATGATGGAGCCGGCTTCGAGCAGGACCGCGGCGCTGCGGGTTTGCGACAGCACGACCAGCCCGTCATAGCGGTAGACGCCGACATCCTTGTCGAGCAGCGGATGCCGGTAACGCCCCATCAGCGGCAGCGTGTATTGGCTCGCATAGTGCAGCCCGTCCGCTTTCAGCTCCTTGCCCAGCAGCCGGGCAAAAGAGAGACTGTCGGTGAAGTGCGGATTGCGCTCCGATACGAACAGCGAATGGCCGCTGAAGCGGTCGCTGAAATAACTCCTGGAGCCGTCGAACTCCCACACCTCGAGCATCTTGTCCGGCACGGAATCATGGTGGATCGACAGGAAGAAATCGGCATGCGTGGCATTGGCGGTGCCGACACGCTTGAGCAGGCTCGCTTTCGCCTTGCCCTCGGTCACGAGCACACGGGTCGCGGCAAAGCCTGCCGACTTCAAGCGCGCTCCGATCCGCCGCGCCAAATTCAGGTTGAAGCCGAATTCGACATCGTTGCGCGCGCTGGTGGCGCCTTGCGCTTCGGAGGTGTGTCCGACGTCGAGAACGATCTTGAAATTACGGGGATCGCATGTCTCCGGCGCCGGTGGCTTGATCTTTGCCCGCGCGGCCTTGCGTGCTACGGCCGCCTCGCTGTCGTCAACTGATGACACCAAAAGCGGGATCAGCGAAACAACGATAGCGGCGGTGATGCGCCACGATATTTTCACACCGGCCGCTCCCCCTTCACCGTGACGCGCGTGCCGGAGCGCGTGTGTGGCCAGTAGTCCCACATGGCGCGGTGCTGGGTGCAGCGGTTGTCCCAGAAGGCGATGGCGTTCTCGGTCCAGCGGAAGCGGCACTGGAACAGCGGGTTCTCGGCGTGCTGGTAGAGATAGGCCAGCATCGCATCGCTCTCGTCGCGCGGGATGCCGTTGATGTGCCTGACGAAGCCGCGGTTGACGTAGAGTGCCTTCTTGCCCGTCACCGGATGCGTGCGCACCACGGGGTGCTCCGCGCTCGGATAAGACGGACGGTCGGCGACGCCGTAGTTGGCATAGAGCCCGCGATAGATCGGCTCGCCGTCGTGCAGTGCGGTGAGGCGCTCGAGATAGGTCTTCATGCGATCGGACAGCGCCTCATACGCCGCGTACATGTTGGCGAACAGCGTGTCGCCGCCGCGCGGCGGGCACTGCTTGATGTAGAGGATCGAGCCCATCGGCGGCTCGAGATCGCAGGAGACGTCGGAGTGCCAGCCCTCGCCGTTGGCGCGCGGCGAGTTCTTGTCCGCATAGATCTTCATCAAGGCCGGGTCTTCGTCCTCGTGAGGCGCTGCGGGATGAAAATGCAGCTCGCCGAACCTGCGGCCGAAGGCGAGATGCTGCTTCGGCGTGATGTGCTGGTCGCGGAAGAAGATGACGAGGTTTTCGGCGAGCGCGCGATGGATCTCGTCCATCTGCTGGTTGCAGCCGCTGTCGCCCTCGACCAGCTTGCCGATGTCGACGCCGGAAATCTCCGCGCCGATGATGGGGGTGAGCTTCTCCACGGCGATGGTCTCGTAAGGCGCGCCGTCCTCCGCCACGTGGCGATAGCGCGGGCCCTGCTTGCCGGATAGCGAGCTCATGCGTGCTGTCTCCCGATCGTTCTTGATTGGGAGCCATCGTAGCCCGCGGTGACGGATGCGCAACCTGGGCTGCAAAAATACACGGTCGTCCCGGCGCAGGCCGGAACGACAGCCGAGATTGTGGCGCGAGTCGGAGTTACTCCGCCGCCGGTGCCGGCACCTTGGCGCCCTGACCGTAGCGCTGATCGATGTAGTCGATGACAAGCGCCTTGAAGTCGGCGGAGATGGTCGGACCGCGCAGCGTGCGGAACTTCTTGCCGTCGACGAAGACCGGCGCGGCCGGCGCTTCGCCGGTGCCGGGCAAGGAGATGCCGATATTGGCGTGCTTGGACTCGCCGGGGCCGTTAACGATGCAGCCCATCACGGCGACGTTGAGCTCCTCGACGCCAGGATATTTGCTCTTCCAGTTCGGCATCTCGTCGCGGATGAAATCCTGGATCGAGCGCGCCAGCTCCTGGAACGTGGTCGAAGTGGTGCGGCCGCAACCAGGGCACGCGGCAACCAGCGGCACGAAGGTCCGGAAGCCCATGGTCTGCAACAGCTCCTGGCCGACCTGCACCTCGCGGGTACGGTCGCCGCCGGGCTCCGGCGTCAGCGAGATGCGGATGGTGTCGCCGATGCCCTGCTGAAGCAGGATGCCGAGCGCGGCCGAGGATGCCACGATGCCCTTGGAGCCCATGCCGGCCTCGGTGAGGCCGAGATGGATGGCGTAATCGGAACGCGCAGCGAGATCCTGATAGACCGCGATGAGGTCCTGCACCGCCGAGACCTTGGCGGAGAGGATGATGCGGTCCTTGGGCATGCCGAGCTCTTCGGCGCGCGCGGCCGAGAGCAGCGCGGATTGCACCATGGCCTCGCGCGTCACCGCGCGCACGTCGCGCGGGTTGGCGGAGGCGGCGTTCTCGTCCATCAGCCTGGTCAGCAGTTCCTGATCAAGCGAGCCCCAATTGGCTCCGATGCGGACGGGCTTGTTGTTCTTGTTGGCGATCTCGATGATGTCGGCGAACTGGGTGTCGCGCTTGTCCTTGAAGCCGACATTGCCCGGATTGATGCGGTATTTCGCGAGCGCTTCGGCGCAGGCCGGATAGGCCGCGAGCAGCTTGTGGCCGATATAGTGGAAGTCGCCGATCAGGGGCGTGGTGATGCCGCGCCTGGCGAGGCCATCGCGGATATGCGGAACGGCGGCAGCGGCTTCCTCGCGGTCCACGGTGATGCGGACCATTTCGGAGCCCGCGCGCGCGAGCGCTGCGACCTGGGCGATGGTGCCGTCGATGTCGGCGGTGTCGGTGTTGGTCATCGATTGCACGACGATCGGCGCGCCGCCGCCAACGGCGACGTTGCCCACCTTCACCTGGGTGGTCTTGTGCCGGGGCGCGGGGCCCGCGAGGTCGGAATCGATGGTGTTTTCGAGCTTGTTCATGGGGTCCAAATATCAGGTTTTGGTGACGTTCAGCAATGCATCAGCTGGCGCCGCAGCACTTTGGCTCGGACGGTTAACCAGGAAAAGTCCAGCAATTACAAGGACGGCAGCCGCCCCAAAGGCCAGACTCAGGGTGTCGTGCATGATGAAATAGCTACCCACCACGCCAAACAAAGGGGTGATGAAGGTAAAAGCCGACAATTTGCTGGCCGAGTAGGCCTTCACCAGCGCGAACCAAAGCGTGAACGTCGTTCCAACCACCCAGATCGCCTGGAACGCCAGCAGGCCAATCGAGAGCGGGGACGGCGTATGGGCGATGGATTCCCCCGAGAGCAGGGCGGCCGTTCCCAGGATTGGGATCGAGGTTGCGACCTGATAGCCGAGCGCCTTCTCGGGCGCGGCGAAGCGCAGCCGCGTGCCCTTGGCGACCAACGTGGTCGCGGCCCAGAGCGATGCACCGCCGACGATCATGAGATCGCCGAGCAGAACGTGGAAATCGACATTGGCCTGGGGAACGCCGATCGCGAGCGCGACGCCGGCAAAGCTCACCGCGAGGCCCAGCCATTGCGTGCCGCCAAGACGCTCGCCGAGCATCTGATAAGAGCCGAGCGCGACGAAGAACGGCGCGGTGTAGAGGAACACGACCGCGCGGGAGGCGGAGGTCAGCCGCAGGCCCTGGAAGATCAGCACGAACTCGATGCCGAACATCAGCCCGGCGATCAGGCCGGGTTTCCATGTGCCGTCATTCTCGAAGAATTTGACGCCGCGAAACGTGCCGATGAGGAACAGCACCGGCAGCGCGCCGATCGAACGGATCATGGCCTGGAGCATCGGAGGCACATCCGGCAATACCAGTTTCACCGCAATCTGGTTGAAGCCCCAGGTCAGGCACAGCATCAGCATCAGCGCGATGGCGCCGGCACTGAGAGGGCGCGCGGCGGAGGGGATGGCTCGAGGTGCGGACATGTCTTCCTGGGACCGGCTTTGGTGCCGTTGTTGCTTTAAGAGACTTTCTGGCAATGGGTGCAAACGCCCGTGATCTCGACCACGGACAATTTCGGCGCGAAGCCTGACGTACGCGCCGCGGCGTTGAGATCTCCGGCAAAGGACCCGGACGGGATCTCGCCAACCAGGCCGCAGCGCTCACAGATCAGAAATGCCACCGCCGAGGTCGCGTCGTGGTCGTGGGCGGCGCAGGCGAGATAGGCGTTGCGGCTCTCGATGCGGTGCACGAGGCCGTTGGCCATCAAGAAATCGAGAGCACGATAGACCGTGATCGGCGCCGGACGCGGCATGGACTTGGCGAGTTCGTCGATCACCTCATAGGCGCCGAGCGGGCGATGGCTGGAGAGCAGCGCCCCCAGCACCTGGCGGCGGATCGGCGTGAATTTCTGCGCGCGAGCCTCGCAAACGGCTTCCGCATGCGTCAGCGCGTCCGCGGTGCAGCGGCCGTGGTCATGGTCGGGGGACGGAAATGCCGGCTTTGCGAGGGTCATTCGGCTTGCTTTCTAACATTTCGGCCGGGGAACCCAAAGCGCGACCGACGCCGCGGCGATCAGCCATGCTTTTGCTGCGGGACAGCATCCCGTGGTGTCGCCATGAAAAATTCATAAGCTTGCTTATTATATTCCAAGCTTATTGGAGACCAAGCTCATGACCCGCGGGTCTGTCGACCAGAATTTCCTGTTCACGCTCGGCGAGCTGTACCGCCTGTTGCGCGTCTATGCCGACAAGGAAGCCTCGCGCTTCGGCATCACTCGGGCGCAATGGGCGGTGCTGGCCAAAGTCGAGCGCAGCGAGGGTATGAAACAGTCCGAGCTTGCCGAATTGCTGGAGATGCAGCCGATCACGCTGACGCGGCTGATCGACAAGCTCTGCGACAGCGACTGGATCGAGCGCCGCAACGACGCTTCTGACCGCCGCGTCAAGCGACTGTACCTCAAGAAAGCCGGCCGGCAATTGCTCGGCAAGATGAGCGGCCTCAAATCCGAGCTGACCGCGAACGCGCTCGACGGCATCAGCCCGGCCGACGCCCACCGTCTCCTCACCCAACTCGAAACCATCAAAGAAAACGTGCGGAACGCGATCCAGACCAGCGGAGCGGAACAAGCGCGTAGGGAGCAGCGCTATGGCTGATCAGGTTCTCAAATTCCAGCCCGAGCAAAAGATCGACAGCGGCAAGCCAACCAAGAAGGCCGGCACCGATCCGCGTCGGCGCTTCGTCGCCGGCCTGCGCCGCTATCGCCGCTTCCTGCTGATGGTGGTGCTGCCGATCGTGGCCGTCATTGCCGGTCTCACCTTCTATCTCAATGGCGGCCGCTACGTCGGCACCGATGACGCCTATGTCGGCGCGCAGAAGGTGCTGGTGACGCCCGACATCTCCGGCAAGATCCAGAAGGTTGTCGTGAAGGAGGGGCAATCCGTCAAGCAAGGCGACGTGCTGTTCGAGATCGACCCCGTACCCTTCCGCAACGCACTGGATGAAGCCAAGGCGCAGCTCGCGCAGGCCCGAACGACGTACGACAATCTGGCCGCCAACATCAAGATTTACGGCGACATGCTCAACCTCGCCCAGCAGGGCGTGGATCTGAAGCAACGCGACGTCGAGCGCAAGCAGGCGCTGGTCAAGAACAATTTCGGCTCGCAGCTCGATCTCGATAATGCGTCGAATGCACTGGTGACCGCTGCCGCGCAAACCCAATTCATCAAGCAGCAACTCTCGAACGCCAAGACCCAATTGCTCGGTGACCCTTCCTTGCCGCTGGAGCAGTTCCCGCCCTACGCGCAGGCGAAGGCCAAACTCGACGATGCGCAACGCAATCTCGACCACACCGTGCTGCGCGCGCCCATGGACGGCGTCGCGACCCAGGTCGAGCAGATCCAGCTCGGACGTTTCGTTGCGGCCGGCACGCCGGTGTTCTCGATCATCGACGTCGCTCATCCCTGGGTCGACGCCAACCCGAAGGAGAGCGACCTCACCTATGTCGCCGAGGGTCAGCCCGTCACGCTCGAAGTCGATGCGTTCCCGAACCATGTCTTCAAGGGCAAGATCGGCTCGCTGTCGCCCGGCACCGGCGCGCAATTCGCGATCCTGCCGCCGCAGAACGCCACCGGCAATTTCGTCAAGGTGGTGCAGCGCGTGCCGATCCGCATCTACTTCGACGAGACCGACAAATTCGTGAAGAAGCTGAAGGCCGGCATGAGCGTCTATGCCACCATCGACACCGGCCACAAACGCTCGCTCGCCGGACTGTTCGGCCTGTCGGCGACGGCCGGTCAGGACAAAGACTGAGAAGGACTGATCCGATGTCGGGTCCCCACGCCAACCTGATGGTCCCCGGTCTGCGCCGGAACATGGTGACGATCTGCGCCATGACCGCGACCATCATGCAGGCGCTGGACACCACGATCGCCAACGTCGCCTTGCCCTACATGCAGGGCACGCTGTCGGCCTCGCAGGACCAGATCAACTGGGTGCTGACCTCCTACATCGTCGCGGCCGCGATCATGACCGCGCCGGTCGGCTGGATCGCCAACCGCTTCGGACGCAAGCGCATCTTCATCATTTGCTCGGCCGGCTTCACCATGGCATCCGTGCTGTGCGGCCTCGCCCAGGACATCAACCAGATGGTGCTGTTCCGCCTGCTGCAAGGCGTGTTCGGCGCCGCGCTGGTGCCGCTGTCGCAATCGGTCATGCTCGATTATTACACACTGCAGGAACGCGCAAAGGCGATGTCGATCTGGGGCATGGGCGTGATGATGGGGCCGATCATGGGCCCCTCGCTGGGCGCCTGGCTGACCGAAACCTATTCCTGGCACTGGGTGTTCTTCGTCAACCTGCCGTTCGGCGCGATCACGGTGATCGGTCTCCTCATCTTCATGGATGAAACGAAGAAGGACCTGAGCCTCAGATTCGACTGGTTCGGCTTCGCCGCGCTGGCGATCGCGATCGGCTCGCTGCAACTCGCGCTCGACCGCGGCGAACAATTGGGCTGGCTGGAATCAAACGAGATCCTCGCGGAGTTCGTCGTCTCGGCTGTCGCCTTCTACTTCTTCCTCGCGCACTCCTTCACGACGTCAACGCCGTTCATCCGCTTCGCGCTGTTTCGAGATCGCAACTTCGTCACCGGCTGCGTGTTCATGATCGTCATGGGGCTCGTGCTGTTCTCGACCATGGCGCTCGCCTCGCCCTACATGCAGAACGTGATCGGCTATCCCATCATCACCGCCGGGCTCTTGCTGGCGAGCCGCGGCTTCGGCACCTTCTTTGCCATGATGCTGGTCGGCCGCATGATGCGTTACTTCGAGGCGCGCACCCTGATCATCTCGGGCCTGACGCTGACCGCGGGCTCGCTGTTCCAGATGACCGGCTGGACCGATTTGACCCAGGTGCCGGAGATCGTGACCGTCAGCGTCATCCAGGGCTTCGGCTTCGGCCTCGTGTTCGTGCCGCTCTCGACAGTGGCGTTCCTGACGCTGTCGAACGATCTGCGCACCGACGGCACCGCGATGCTGACCCTGATGCGCAACGTCGCAAGCTCGGTCGGCATCTCCGTCGTCATCGCCCAGCTGACGCAGGGGACGCGACGAACCTATGCGATCCTGTCCGAGCACATCAACCCGTTCAACCAGGCGCTCCAGATGCCTGATGTCAGCCGCATGATCGATCTCACCACAAGCGCCGGCCATGCCATGGCGGACAGGATGGTCAGCGTGCAGGCGCAGATCATCGCGTTTTCGCACGACTACCAGCTCGTGATGTTCTTCATCCTCTGCACCATCCCCCTCGCGCTGCTGATCGGCTCGACCAAGGCCACGCTGCGCAAGCAGGCGGCGGGACCGGAACATGCGGTGATGGAGTAAGCACAGCCGTCATGCCCCGGACGCGGCGCAGCGCTTCTTCAGCGGTGCGCTGCAGAGCCGGGGCCCATGGCGCGACAGATTGGGTCCCGCTTCTGCGGCGCAGCGTTGCACGCTGCACCGCGCCCGGGACACGAGCCCTGCTACAGCAACTCCTCGCAGCCGAGATCCTCGACCGCCATCATCACCCGCTCCAGATTATTCCACCAAATTACGGGCTGGAGGTCGATAGCCCATTGCCAGACCGGCTTGGTGATGTGCCAGAGCACTGACCAGCGATAGTCCTGGTCAAGCGCGCCGCGCGTGTAGCCGGTGACGCCGTGGGCGAGCAGCGTCTCGTAGTAACGATTAAGGAGCGCCCGCTCGAGCGCCTGCCGGCGCTCCGGATACCATTGGATCGCCATCATATAGGCGAGGTCGTGGGTCGGCACGTTGATGCCCCACAGGTCGAAATCGAAGATGCGCACGGTGCCGGCGACGCCGGCGCGTGGCAGCAGGAAATTCCATGTATGCGCATCGCCGTGGACGATGCTGACGTGGCGGTGCGAATGGTAGCGCTGCGACAGGCGCGCCGACTGCTCGATGAGACGGCGATAGAGAATGCGTCGTTCCTCGCTCAGGCGATCACCGATCTGATCGGCGAAGCGATCGTAATGACCGGCGAAGGTCTCCATGCGCGCGGCGCTATCCTCGGTGCTCGACCAGGTGCCGACGGTCTGGCCGAGGCCAGGATGATTCCACCACGCCGCATGCAAGCGCGCCAGCGTCGTGACGATCGCCATCGACTGCTCTCGCGACGGGGGCAGCGTCGGTACAGTCGCCAGTTCATGGCTATCGGTGAGGTCTTCGAGCAGGAGATGCCACTTCCCGCTCTCCGCGTCGAAACGTCCATCGAAGCAGCGTGGCACGATTCCCGTCGGCATGTTCGGTCCGAGCTGCGTGTAAAAGGCGACCTCGTGCTCGCCGCGATCGGCAGGTGTCCCGACGAAGCCAGCATGCACCATCTTCAGGATCAGAGATTGCGGCGCACCGGTGGACTCGCCGACATAGCGCAGGCCGAGGCGAATGATGCGCGAGACGACGGTATCGCGCTGATGCAGCACCTTCACCTCGCGCACGGCGCCGGCGTCCAGCGCGCCGGCCTTGCGCAGCGCGGCCGACAATCGGGCAGGCTCGACGACATCAGGCAGTTGTGGAGGTGTCATGAAATTCACGATGCCCCTGTCCCAGGCCATACTGCACGATCACGCCTCCACGCGCCAGCGGCACCGACCGGGTGCCGGCATTACGCCGCAGCGGTCGAGTCCCGCACGGTACGGACCACGACTGATCGCAGCGTTTCCAGATTGGCCGCCATGCCCGCGATGGCCTGCCTGACCTCCGCGGCACGCTCGTTCACCGAAGCGGCGTCGCGGCTGACATTGGCGATCTTGGCCGAGACCTCCCTGGCGGCGGAGGCCGATTCGGAGATCGACCGGGCGATCTCCCGCGTCGCGGCGTCCTGCTCTTCCATCGCGGCCGCAACCGAGGTCGCAACCCCATCGATCTCGACGATATGGCCGCCCATGGTCTCGACGGCATCGACGGCGGCCTGCGTCGAGGCCTGGATCTCCGCGATCAGGCGTCCGATCTCCTCGGTCGACTTTGCGGTCTGATCGGACAGGGATTTGACTTCGGCAGCGACGACCGCAAAACCGCGACCGGCCTCACCGGCGCGCGCGGCCTCGATCGTGGCATTGAGTGCGAGCAGATTGGTCTGGCCGGCGATGCCGCCGATCAGGTCGGAGACCTCGGCGATCTTCTTCACGGCGTCCGCCAGCGCCTGGATGGTCGAGCGCGCCTGCTCGCGGCCTGCGACCGCCGACTTGGTGACCGTCGAGGTGCGACCGACCTGTGCCGCGATCTCCCGAATCGAGGCGCTCAGCTCTTCGGCGGCAGCCGAAACGGTCTGCGAGCTGCCGAGCGCCTGGGTGGAGGCGGCGGCAACCGCTTGCGATTCCGAAGACAGGGATCGCGCGATCTCGGACAGGCTCAAGGCAGCGCGCTCGACGCCTTGCGTCGCCGCACTCGCGGTGTCGACCGAGCGGCCGGTTTCGCGCTCGACGGTCTCGGCCATCTGGTGTAGCGCGCCGCGCTTGGCAAGCGCAGCTTCCTGCGCTTTCTGCAATTGCTCCTCGCGCAGGCGCGAATTCTCGATCGCTCCCTGCTTGAACACCTGCAGTGCGCCCGCCATCGAGCCGACCTCGTCCCGGCGGTGCGCGAAGGGAATATCGGCCGCGAGATCGCCGGTGGCGAGCTTCTGCATCGTGTCCGTCATGCGTACGATCGGGCGCACCACGCCGAGCGCGACTCCGAGCAAGCCGGCGGCAATGAAGGCGAGCACGGCTGCGGAGACGCCGAGCAGAATAAAGAGCATCGCGCTGTCGCGGTCGGCGGCCAGCTTCTCCATGTCGGCATTCTGCCTGTTGGCGCTTTCGACGATGCTGTCGATGACGGCACGATGCGCGGTGTAGGCGTCCTTGAGCTGCGCATAGGCGCGTTCAGCGCTGGCCAGATCCCTGGCCTTGAGAGCCGGCAGGAGCTGATCGGACAGCAGCTTCCAGAACTTCTGCACCTCGGCGTCGGACCTGGACACCAGAGCCGCCTTCAGGTCGGCCGAGAGGCTGGAGGCGGTCCAATAAGCCTTGCGCTCATCGTAGTCCTTGCGGAGCTGGACCAGGCGCTCACCATGGGCGGCCAACTGGTCCGGCTCTCGCATGGCAAGGGTGGCTTCGAGATAGGCCTCGATGACGTATTCCGGCGGCGGCAGGATATCGGCGATGAGGTCATTGCCGAGCTTGATGTCGGAATAGAGCGGCCCACCGACCTTGAGCTCGCGCAGGGCGTAGAGGCTGGTCGAGACGACCGCCGTGAAACCGATGGCCAGAACGATGCCAAACGCAATGATAGCCGACGACAGCGAAAGACGAATCTTCATGAAGCAATCCGATAGCCCGCGCCAAATAAAGACGAAGACTATCGGACTGCGGTAAACACGGACTTTATTCGCGCAGAAATTGCATCGCATGCGCCTCCGGGGAAATACGGGAGCACTGCCGGCGACCTGATGTCGCCGGCATGTCCTTGCCTCACACGTCGAAGAACACCGTCTCGCCGTCGCCCTGCAGGCGCAGGTCAAGGCGATAGACCGGCTTGCCGGCCTCCCGCACGGCGATCAGCGTGGCGCGGCGGTCCGCCGGCACCAGCGCCAGCACGGGGTCAGCAGCGTTGCTGACCTCGTCGCTGAGATAGATCCGGGTGTAGAGGTGCCTGAGCATGCCGCGGGCGAACACCGCCAGAACAATGTGCGGCGCCTGCGGCTTGCCATCAGGGTCGGGAACCGCGCCAGGCTTGATGGTGTCGAAGGAATAATTGCCGTCCTTGTCGGTGCCGCAGCGGGCAAAGCCACGGAAGCTGGCGTTGGGCAGCGCGCGCTTGTCCTGCGGATCGGCGTAGCGCCCCTGCGCATCCGCCTGCCAGATCTCCAGCATGGCGTCGGGCACGACTGCGCCGTCGCCGTCGAGCACCCGGCCCTCGATGCGGATGCGGTCGCCGGAGACATCTGGTGTCAGCGTCGAGTTGGTGAAGGCATCATTCCAGGAATAGTCGCCTGTCGGTGTCAGGCCGTATTTGAAGAACGGGCCGACGGTCTGAGACGGCGTGATCCCATCGGGCTTCGCAGAATTCTGCACGTTAGTGGGTCTCCATGGGGGTAGCGTTCTTGCCGCGCAGCACGATATCGAAGCGGTAGCACAGCGCCCATTCGGGCTTCGTGTTCTCCAGGTCGAACGAGGAGACCATGCGCATCCGCGCCTTCTCGTCCGGCACCGAGTTGAAGATCGGATCGAACGGGAACAGCGGATCGCCCGGGAAATACATCTGCGTCACCAGGCGCGAGATGAAGGAATGGCCGAACACCGACAGATGGATGTGAGCGGGGCGCCAGGCATTGTGGTGATTGCCCCAGGGATAAGCGCCGGGCTTGATGCTGACGAAGCGATAATAGCCTGATGCATCGCTCACGGTGCGGCCCGCGCCGGTGAAGTTGGGATCGAGCGGCGCCGGATGCTGGTCGCGGACATGGACGTAGCGGCCGCAGGCGTTGGCCTGCCAGATCTCGACCAGCGTATCGGCCACGCCGCGGCCGTCCTCGTCACGGACATGGCCGTGCACGATGATGCGCTCGCCGAGCGGCTCGCCCTTGTGCTGGGTGGTGAGGTCGTTGTCGCCCTCGCGCACGGTCTCGTGGCCGTAGACCGGTCCGGTCAGTTCCGACAGGGTGTGGCGCATCGGGATCAAGGGCTTGTTCGGCGCGCGCTTGATCGAGCTCTTGTACTCAGGCGACAGCGGCAGCGGATGCGCCTTGTTGCTGTCCGTGGGATAGATGAATGTCATTGGCGAACTCCTCCCCGGCGATTTTCGGTCCAGCCGGACACCATTTGCGCCAATCATTATAGAATATAACTAATCTAGGGAAGCCGCTTTCGCGCCCTTCCCTCACTCTGACCTGTCTAATCCTATTTGATCGGCGCACGGGGTAGCACGGCCTCCCCGGCTTCGAGCCGGTAGGTGTGATCGAGCGAATACCAGGGCGTTGAAACGTCGCGCGCGGTTGGATGCGGCGTCTCGTGGCGCACGAACTTGCCGATCAGCGCCTGCGTCACGCCGAACTGCACGTCGCTGTCGATATGAGGATCGTTGGGATCGTAGACCTGCGAGATCAGCACCTTGAAACCGTGCTTGAAGATCAGGGCGTGCAGATGCGCCGGACGATAGGGGTGCCGGCCCTGTGCCTCGAGCAGGCGGCCGACGACGCCGTCGGTCGGAATGGGATAGCCGATCATCATCACCGAGCGGAAGGAAAAGCGCCCGTCGGCATCGGTGGTGAACTTGCCGCGCAGGTTCATGTCGGCCTGCTCGGGATCCTGGTTCTCGTAAAGCCCGACCGGAGAGGCGTGCCAGACATCGACCTCCGCACCCGCGACCGGACGGCCGTCCTTGTCGACAACGCGTCCATTGACGAACAGCGGCGCGCCCGGCGTCTCGGAGCGGACGATCGATCCGCCATTCTCCACCCGCGGCGAGTTCAACCGCCAGAACGGGCCGAGCAGCGATTGATCGGTTTCCGTATTGCCCTGATCGCCGTTGTTGAGCAGGCAGACCAGCGAGGAGACGCCGAGCGAGCCCGCCATCAGCACCACTTCGTTATGCGTGTCGGTGGTCAGCTTGCCGAGTTCGGCAATGATAGAAGTGGCGTCGCGGAATTCCTTCTCGGTCAGCCTGACCTCACGAACGAAGCCGTGCAGATGCTTGACCAGCGAGACCATGATCTGCCGCATCCGCGGATCGGACGTCCGCTCCATCACCGCAAGAGCGGCTGCCGTGATGTCCTGCTCGCGCGCGATAGTCATGGGGTCATTCTCTCCCTGTCATTCCGGGGCGATGCGAAGCATCGAACCCGGAATCTCGAGATCCCGGGTTCGGCCCTATCGGGCTGCCCCGGGATGACGGTCCACGCAGTGGACCGTCAATTCAGCTTCTCGATCGCGACCGCAACGCCCTGACCGACGCCGACGCACATGGTGGCGAGCGCGAGCTTGCCGCTGCGCTTCTCCATGCCGTGCACGGCGGTGAGCACGAGGCGGGCGCCGCTCATGCCGAGGGGATGGCCGAGCGCGATGGCGCCGCCGTGCGGATTGACGTAATCGGCGTCATCAGCGACGCCGAGCTGGCGCATGCAGGCGATGCCTTGCGAAGCGAAGGCCTCGTTGAGCTCGATCAGGTCGAAATCGGTGATCTTCTTAGCCAGCCGCTCCATCAGCTTGCGGGTCGCGGGCACAGGTCCAATACCCATGATGCGCGGCGGCACGCCGGCTGAAGCGAGGCCGAGAATGCGCGCGCGCGGCGTCAGGCCGTGCTTCTTCACAGCGGCTTCGGATGCGAGGATCATCGCGGCCGCGCCGTCATTGACGCCGGAGGCGTTGCCGGCGGTGACGGTGCCAGGATTGCGCACGATCGGCTTCAGCTTGGCGAGGCCCTCCAGCGTGGTCTCGGGACGCGGATGCTCGTCCTTGTCGACGGTGATGGGGCCGGCCTTGCCGCCGGGAATGGTGATCGCCGTGATCTCCTCGGCGAAATAGCCTGATGCGATCGCCTTGCCGGCGCGCTGCTGCGAACGGATGGCGAAGGCATCTTGATCGGCGCGCGAGACCTGGAATTCCTCGGCGACGTTCTCGCCGGTCTCGGGCATCGCATCGACGCCGTATTGCGCCTTGAGCAGCGGATTGATGAAGCGCCAGCCGATCGTGGTGTCGAAGATCTCGGCGGAGCGCGAGAAAGCTTCCTGCGCCTTGCCCATCACGAAGGGCGCACGGGTCATGGATTCGACGCCGCCGGCGATCGCCAGCTCGATCTCGCCGGAGCGGATGGCGCGGCCCGCGGCACCGACCGCATCGAGGCCGGAGGCGCAGAGCCGGTTCAGGGTCTGGCCGGGAACCGAGTCCGGCAAGCCTGCCAGCAGCAGCGCCATGCGCGCGACGTTGCGATTGTCCTCGCCGGCCTGGTTGGCGCAGCCGAAGAAGACCTCGTCCACCTGCGCCCAGTCCAGATTGGGATGCTTAGCCATCAGCGCCTTGATCGGGGCGGCCGCAAGGTCGTCGGCACGCACCTTGGCAAGCGAGCCACCGAAGCGGCCGATCGGGGTCCGCACGGCATCGCAGATAAAGACGTCACGCATCGTTGTTCTCCCTGACTGCCGCGGTTCGGCCAAATTCTTCAATGTCGCCGGAGTTTTAGGAGGGCGCCCGCGACAGGTCAATTGACGGTTTCGCGGGGGCTGTCATTCCGGCCCTGCGCCGTGCCGGCGCATCCCGGAATGACGACCGAAAATGTGGCAGCCGCGTGCATTACACGGACAACGTGGAAAACCTCAGCTTACTGGCCAAACCAATAGGAGCAGGAAGCGAAATTTTGTAGGTTGCGCCGCCCATGACGATGCAACAACCGATACCCGTCCCGCCCCGCGAGGACGTCCCCGCACAGCCGGCGGAAGCCGCTGTGCGCGTCACCCCGATGATGGAACAGTATCTGGAGATCAAGGCCGCGCATCAGGGCCTTTTGCTGTTCTACCGGATGGGCGACTTCTACGAGCTGTTCTTCGAGGACGCAGAGATCGCGTCCAAGACGCTCGGTATCGTCCTGACCAAGCGCGGCAAGCATCAGGGTGCCGATATCCCGATGTGCGGCGTCCCGGTCGAGCGCTCCGAGGATTATCTGCATCGCCTCATCAGCGCCGGCCATCGGGTCGCGGTGTGCGAACAGACCGAGGATCCTGCGGCCGCGAAGGCACGCGGCAACAAGAGCGTCGTGCGCCGAGGCGTGGTGCGGCTGGTTACGCCGGGCACGCTGACCGAGGACACGCTGCTGGATGCGCGCGCCAACAACTATCTGCTGGCAATTGCGCGCGCCCGCTCCTCCGCCGGCGGCGACCGTTTCGGGCTTGCCTGGATCGACATCTCCACGGCCGAATTCACCGTCACCGAAGTTTCGGGTGGCGAGCTCGCCGCGACGCTGGCGCGCATCAACCCGAACGAGGCCATCGTCACCGACGCGCTCTATGGCGACAACGAACTCGCCCAGACCTTGCGCGAACTGCCGGCGGTGACGCCGGTGACTCGCGACGTCTTCGACGGCGCCACCGCCGAGAAGCGGCTCTGCGACTACTTTGCCGTCGCGACCATGGATGGGCTGACACAGCTGACGCGGCTCGAGGCCACCGCTGCAGCCGCGGCGGTCACCTATGTCGACCGCACCCAGGTCGGCAAGCATCCGCCGCTGTCGCCGCCCTCGCGCGAGGCCTCAGGCGCGACCATGGCGATCGATCCTGCCACCCGCGCCAATCTCGAGCTGACGCGAACCCTTGCGGGCGAGCGCCGCGGCTCGCTGCTCGATGCGATCGACTGCACCGTGACCTCGGCCGGCTCGCGGCTGCTGGCACAACGGCTCGCCGCGCCTTTGACGGACGCACCGGCGATCGCGCGGCGGCTCGATGCCGTCAGCGCCTTCGTTGCGGACTCGGCCACGCGCGAGGACGTCCGCAGCATTTTGCGCGGCGCGCCGGACATGTCGCGGGCGCTCGCCCGTCTCTCGGTCGGCCGCGGCGGCCCGCGCGATCTCGCGGGGCTGCGCGACGGCATCGTCGCCGCCGACCAGGTGCTGGCGCGGCTCGGTGAACTCGACCAGCCGCCGCAGGAGATCGCCGCGCTGATGGCGGCGCTGAAGCGGCCGTCACGCGAACTCGCGGCCGAATTCGGTCGCGCGCTCGACGAGCAGCTGCCGCTGATCAAGCGCGACGGGGGCTTCGTTCGCACCGGCTACGAGCCGGCGCTCGATGAAGCGCGAAACCTGCGCGACGCCTCGCGCTTGGTCGTGGCCTCGATGCAGGCGCGCTATGCCGACGACACCGGTGTCAAGGCGCTCAAGATCCGACACAACAACGTGCTCGGCTATTTCGTCGAGGTCACCGCGCAGCACGGCGACAAGCTGATGTCGGCGCCGCTGAACGCGACCTTCATCCACCGCCAGACGCTGGCAGGCCAGGTGCGCTTCACGACCTCGGAGCTCGGCGAGATCGAAGCCAAGATCGCCAATGCCGGTGATCGCGCGCTCAATCTCGAGCTCGAGATCTTCGAGCGGCTCTGCGCCAGGGCGATCGAGATCAGCGACGATCTGCGTGCCGCAGCGCAAGGCTTTGCCCTGCTCGATGTTGCAACCTCGCTGGCCAAGCTCGCGGTCGATGAGAATTACGTGCGGCCCGAAGTCGACGGCTCGCTCGCTTTTGCCATCGAAGCTGGACGCCATCCCGTGGTCGAGCAAGCCCTGAAGCGCAATGGCGAGCCCTTCATCGCCAATGCCTGCGATCTCTCGCCCGCGCCCGCACAGAAGTCCGGCCAGCTCTGGCTGCTGACCGGTCCGAACATGGCCGGTAAATCGACCTTCCTGCGTCAGAACGCGCTGATTGCGCTGCTGGCTCAGATCGGCAGCTTCGTGCCGGCCGCGCGCGCGCGGATCGGCATCATCGACCGCCTGTTCTCGCGCGTCGGCGCCGCCGACGATCTTGCCCGCGGCCGCTCCACCTTCATGGTGGAGATGGTCGAGACCGCGGCGATCCTGAACCAGGCCGGCGAACGTTCGCTCGTCATCCTGGATGAGATCGGCCGCGGCACCGCGACCTTCGACGGCCTCTCCATTGCCTGGGCCGCGATCGAGCATCTGCACGAAAGCAATCGCTGCCGCACGTTGTTTGCGACGCATTATCACGAGCTCACCGCGCTGTCGGCAAAGCTGCCGCGGATGTTCAATGCGACGGTGCGGGTGAAGGAATGGCAGGGCAATGTCGTGTTCCTGCACGAAGTGCTGCCGGGCTCGGCCGACCGCTCCTACGGCATCCAGGTGGCCAAGCTCGCCGGCCTGCCGCCGCCCGTGATCACGCGTGCCAAATCGGTGCTGGCCAAGCTGGAAGCCCAGGACCGCGGCCAGACCGCCCGCGCGCTCGTCGACGACCTGCCGCTGTTCGCCGTTCCCTCGCGTGCCGCCGCCGAATCCGCGCCGCCAAGCGAGGCCGAGCTGTTGCTGGACGCGGTGAAGGCGCTGCATCCCGACGAGATGTCGCCGCGCGAAGCGCTTGATGCGCTCTATGCGCTGAAGGCTAAACTGCCGAAGCAGTGAGAGGTGCGGTAGGGTGGGTTAGCCGAAGGCGTAACCCACCACTTCTGTCACCGCGGAGATGAAAGCGGTGGGTTACGCCAAGTGGATGCGCGTTGCGCATCCACGGGGCTAACCCACCCTACGATTCCGAGCGCTTTGCTACGCCCTCGCCGCCATCGCAGCCGCTTCCGCGGCGGCGCGCTGCATGCTGGTCGACATTTCGTTCGTGACCGTGCTCTGCTCTTCGATCGCGGCGGCGGTCGAGGTGACGTATTCGCTGACGTTGTTGATCGCCTGCTTGATCGAGCCGAGCGCGCTGACGACATCGCCCGAGATGCCGTTGAGGCTGCCGATCTCCTGGCCGATCTTGTCGGTAGCCTGCTTGGCCTGGTTGGCGAGGCTCTTCACTTCGGATGCGACCACGGCAAAACCGCGGCCGGCTTCACCGGCGCGGGCGGATTCGATCGTGGCGTTCAGCGCCAGCAGGTTGATCTGGCCGGTGATGCTGTTGATCATCTCGACGATGCCGCTCATCGCCTGCGCGGCTTCGGTCAAGCGCTGGGCCTGGGCGTCGGCGGCGGCGACCTGATCCACGGCGCTCATCGCGGTCTCGCGCGACTTCGTCATGGCTTCGGAGATCTCGCGCACCGAGGCATTGAGTTCTTCCGAACCGGCGGCGACGGATTCCATCATGCCGCGGACGCGCTCGTTGCCCATGCGGACCAGCACCTGCTTGGTGGTATCGGCGGCATATTTCACGACCTTGAACGGCTTGCCGTTGAGGCCGAGGATCGGATTGTAGGAGGCCTGGATATAGACTTCCTTGCCGCCCTTACCGATGCGCTTGTATTCCCCCGCCTGGTACTGGCCGCGGTTGAGCGCAGCCCAGAACTCGCGATAGGCCGCGCCGTCGCGCTCACTGGGCTTGACGAACATGCTGTGATGTCGGCCCTTGATCTCGGCCAGCGAATAGCCGAGCGCGGTCAGGAAATTGGCATTCGCGGCGATGACCGTGCCGTCCATATTGAATTCGATCACGGCCTGCGTCTTGTCGATTGCCGCGATCTGACCGGCGAGGTCGGCGTTCTTCAGCTTGTCCGCCGTCACGTCGGTCGCAAACTTCACGACGCCGTAGGGCTTGCCGTTCTCGTCGAGCAGCGGATTGTAGGAAGCGAGGATCCAAACCTCCCTGCCGCCCTTGCCGATTCGCTTGAACTCTCCGGCCTGATAGTGGCCGCGGTTGAGCGCGGCCCAGAATTCGCGATAGGCCGCACTGTTGCGGTCAGCCTCGGCCACGAACAGGCTGTGGTGCTTGCCCTCGATCTCGGCGAGCGAGTAGCCGAGTGTCTTGCAGAAATTCTCGTTGGCTGTGAGGATGGTACCGTCGAGCTTGAACTCGATCACCGCCTGGGCGCGGCTGATCGCGGCAATCTTCGAAGCGTCCGTCATGCTCCGGACTTTTTTCGCAGTGATCTCGGTCGCAATCTTGGCGACCATCACCGTCTTGCCGTTGCCGTCGAGCACCGGATTGTAGGATGCTTCGATCCAGACCTCGCGGCCGCCCTTCGCGATCCGTTTGAACTCGCGCGCCTGATACTCGCCACGGTTCAATGCAGCCCAGAACGCCTTGTACTCGGCGCTGTCGCGCTGGTCGGCCGGCACGAACATGGAGTGATGCTTGCCCTGGATCTCCTCAAGCCGATAGCCGAGGGCATCGAGAAAATTCTTGTTGGCCGTGACGATGGTGCCATCAAGATTGAATTCGATCATGGCCTGCGAACGGCCGATGGCGTCGAGTCGCGCCTGTGCATCAACTTGGGATTTGCGACCAAACATCCAAATGTCTCCTCGTTGGGAATCGTTCCGCACAATATGTGCGGCCTTGCGTGCTCGAAACTTCGGCTCGCCGTTTGCTCTCATGTACTGGGGGAACTGTCCGCCCCGTCATTCGACTTGGGCCGTCTCGAACTCTGACGAGTAAACTTAGGGTCGATGCGCAAAGATTAGATTAACGACGCTGTCGAAACGCGCGGTCCAACACCGCAGAATTACGGCAGCTGAGCACGGAGGAGTTGCCGGCGCTTACGCCTCGATGCGCGATCTTCTGCGTCCGAACCACCACAGTGTCAGGTTCCACACCACGCAGGTTGCAAGCGCGAGAGAAAGACCTACCACCGATCCAAATTCCACGACCGCAACGTGCAGGACCGCGATCGCCATGCCGAAACCGAGCAACCCCCAGGCTGAGTTGGCAAGCACGGCAGCGGTCGGTGGTCCGCCGATACGCGGATGCAGGATCAGCATGATGCTGGAGAACACCACGGGATATAACGCGATGATGCCGCTGATCCTGGGGCCGACCCAGCCCGAGGTCGAGACCACGATGGCGACGAGAGTCGCGACGAGCGAAGCCCGCATCGGAATGTCGTACCAGCGGCGCGTCACCAGCGGCATCTTCACGTGGCGATAGCCTGACAGCAGCGGGATGCAGATGCCGAACGCGATCAGATTGGCGGCGAGTCCTGCCGTGAGCGGCCATTCGAACTGGCGGATGATCGAGGCGAGCACGACCCAGACCGCGACGGCGCTTCCGACGCTGAGGACAAGACTATGCCGCTGCGCCAGCACGACGTAGGTGAGTCCCATGAAGATCGTCGCGGCGTTGACCGGAAGGCTCGAGAGTGCACCCTGGGCGATGAAGGCCGCGTCATGGTCAATGGCGAGGAAGACGTAGGAAGGACCGGCAGAGACAGGCAACGTCGCGACCAGCGCGCCAATCACGGGGCCGGCACGCTCGGTGATCACGGACGCCGACACGACGAACGCCGCCGCGATCGCCATGCGCAGGAGAAGGAAGAGGATGAAGTGGAGGTCGAGGGACATTCTGTCTGTCATTCCGGACCGCGCAAAGTGCGAGCCCGGAATCCATAACCACAGGCATACTGATGAAGAGCTGGAGCAACGGCTGTCGAAATCACGACGGCCTGGGCTTATGGGTCCCGGGCTCGCGCCAAGCGGAGCGCCCCGGGAGGACACCTAGTATGGGACCTTCGCCTCACTTCCGCTGCATCGACACCGAAATCTTCGGGCCGTTCTTGATAGTCTGGTAGACCACGCAATAGCGCTCGGTGAGCTTGAGCAGGAGGTCGAGCTTGTCTTGCGGCGCATCAGTATCGACCTCGAAGCGGAGGCGTATCTCGGCGAAGCCGACTGGCGCTTCCTTGTCGACGCCGAGTGTGCCGCGGAAATCAAGATCGCCTTCGGCGTAGATGTTGCCGCTTCTGAGCGGCACCTCGATCGCAGTCGCAACTGACTTCAGCGTGACGCCGGCGCAGGCGACCAGCGCCTCGAGCAGCATGTCGCCGGAGCAAAGTTCGAGACCGGAGCCGCCGGTCCCGGGATGCAGCCCGGCCATGGCGATGGCCCGGCCGGTCTCGACCTTGCAGGCGATGCCTTCGCTGTCGGTCGAGCCCTTCGCCTTCAGCGTGATCATCGCGGTCTTGGGATCTGCCTTGTAGCGCTCCTTGATCGGGGCCTGCATCTGGCGCAGCTCTGCGGCGTCCATTGTGTTCTCTCCCTGACGTACCGATGAGCGGTATAGGAGGCGATCGGTTTCGTGTCAGCCCATGATTGGTGGAAGCTGTCATGAGCAGCCGGCGGCGCACGTGAAAAAATCAAATATATTCATTATGTTACGTCGGAATCCGAGATTAACATTGGGGCCGACTGGCCTGCGCGGCCGAACTCGCCCCTCGTCCGTCCGCGAATGTCTCGTGACAGCGCCTGTCACCTCTTATATCCGGTGAGACATGGACAGCGTTGCGACTGAGCATAAACCCGAGGTGGATGATCGCTTCGATACCGCGCGGATTGCCGCCGCGGTCGATGCCCTTGCCGAGAAGCATCAGGGCCGCGAGGACGCATTCCGCACGGCGACCGCGCAACTGCTCAAGGCCGAGCTGATCGCAGCGCGCGCGGCCGCGCAGACGATTCTCCTGAAAGACCGCCATGGCCGCCGCTGCGCCGAGCGGCTGTGCCACGTCCAGGACGAGATCATCCGCATCCTCTATTCGGCCGCGACCCGCCATCTCTACCGCTCCCCGATCCCAAGCGGCGCTGAGCGCATGGCGGTGGTGGCGACCGGCGGGTATGGCCGCGGCCTGATGGCCCCGGAATCGGACATCGATCTCCTCTTCATCCTGCCCTACAAGCAGACCGCCTGGGGCGAGCAGGTTGCTGAAGCCATTCTCTATTGTCTCTGGGACATGGGCCTGAAGGTCGGCCACGCCACCCGCTCGGTCGATGAATCGATCCGCCAGGCGCGCGGCGACATGACCATCCGCACCGCCATCCTGGAGACGCGCTTCCTCACCGGCGACAAGCCGCTTTATGACGAGCTGGTCGAGCGCTTCGACAGAGAGGTGGTGCAGGGCACCGCGTCCGAGTTCGTCACGGCCAAGCTCGCCGAACGCGAAGAACGCCATCGTCGCGGCGGCCAGTCGCGCTATCTGGTCGAGCCCAACGTCAAGGACGGCAAGGGCGCGCTGCGCGACCTGCACACGCTGTTCTGGATCGCCAAATACGTCTATCGCGTCCGCGACACCGACGAGCTGGTCGAGCGCGGCGTGTTCGACGCGCAGGAGTACCGCAGCTTCCGCCGGTGCGCCGATTTCCTCTGGTCAGTGCGCTGCAATCTGCATTTCTACTGCAATCGTGCCGAAGAGCGCCTCTCCTTCGACCTTCAGCGCGAGATCGCGGTCCGGCTCGGCTACACTTCGCATCCCGGCATGCAGGACGTCGAGCGCTTCATGAAGCACTACTTCCTGGTCGCCAAGGAAGTCGGCAATCTCACGGCGATCCTGTGCGCCAAGCTCGAGGACCAGCAGGCCAAGCCCGCCCCGGTGCTGAGCCGGATGATGGCACGGCTGCGCCCCACCCAGGCGAAGCGGCGTGTTCCCGAGAGCGACGACTTCATCGTCGACAACAACCGCATCAACGTCGCCGCGCCCGACGTTTTCAAGCACGATCCGGTCAATTTGATCCGCATCTTCCGCCTGGCGCAGAAGAACAACCTCGCCTTCCATCCGGATGCGATGCGCGACGTGACGCGCTCACTCGGCCTGATCAACGCGCACATGCGTGAGAATCCCGAGGCCAACCGGCTGTTCATGGAGATCCTGACCTCCGACAACGCCGAGATCGTGCTGCGCCGAATGAACGAGACCGGCGTGCTCGGCCATTTCATTCGCGCCTTCGGCAAGATCGTCTCGATGATGCAGTTCAACATGTATCATCACTACACCGTCGACGAGCACCTGATCCGCTGCGTAGGCTTCCTCCAGGACATCGAGCGCGGCGGCATCGAGGAGTTCGCGCTCGCCAGCGACCTGATGCGCAAGATTCGCCCCGATCACCGCGCGGTGATCTACATCACGACATTGTTGCACGACATCGCCAAGGGGCGGCCGGAGGATCACTCGATCGCAGGCGCCAAGGTCGCGCGACGGCTCTGCCCGCGGCTCGGCTTCAGCGCGGCCGACACCGAGCTCATAGCCTGGCTGATCGAGGAGCATCTGACGATGTCCACGGTCGCGCAGTCGCGCGATCTCTCGGACCGCAAGACCATCGAGAATTTTGCCGCCGTGGTGCAGTCGGTCGAGCAGATGAAACTGCTGACGATCCTCACCACCGCCGACATCCGCGGCGTCGGTCCGGGCGTGTGGAACGGCTGGAAGGCGCAGCTCCTGCGCTCTCTCTATTACGAGACCGAGCCGGTGCTGACCGGCGGCTTTTCGGAGGTCGACCGCGGAAAACGCCTCGTTGCCGCGCACGCCGAATTCCGCACGGCCTTCGCCGAATGGCCGGCCGACGAGCTCGATGCCTATATCGGCCGGCACTATCCGGCGTACTGGCTCAAGGTCGAGCTGCCGCGAAAGATCCGTCACGCCCGCTTCGTGCGGTCGAGCGAACAGGCCGGCCACAAGCTCGCAATCAATGTCGGCTTCGACGAGGTGCGCGGCGTCACCGAGCTGACGATCTTCGCTGCCGACCATCCCTGGCTGCTGTCGATCATCGCCGGCGCCTGCGCTTCGGCCGGCGCCAATATCGTCGACGCCCAGATCTACACCACGACCGACGGGCGCGCGCTCGACACGATCTCGATCTCGCGTGAATACGACCGCGACGAGGACGAGGGAAGGCGCGCCACCCGCATCGGCGAGATGATCGAAGACGTGCTGGAAGGCAAGCTGCGCCTGCCCGAAGTGGTGGCGCGGCGCACGGTGCGCAGCAAAGTAAAGCCGTTCGTGATCGAGCCGGAGGTGACCATCAACAACCAATGGTCCGACCGCTATACCGTGATCGAGGTCTCGGGCTTGGACCGCCCCGGCCTGCTCTACGAACTGACCACTGCGATCTCGAAGCTCAACCTCAATATTGCCTCGGCCCACGTCGCGACCTTCGGCGAACGCGCCCGCGACGTGTTCTACGTCACCGATTTGCTCGGCGCGCAGATCAACGCGCCGACCCGTCAGGCCGCGATCAAGAGCGCGCTGACGCATGTCATGGCCGGCGACAAGGCGGTCCAGCCGGCGGCGTAACAGCGCACATCTCTGTCCTCGTCATTCCGGGGCGCGCTTCGCGCGCCTCGGAATGACAGGAGAGCTAAATTTCCACGCCCTCATGCCGCAGCAACCAGCGCTTGCGCTCGAGCCCGCCACCGTATTTCACCAGCGAGCCATCTGCGCCGATCAGGCGATGGCATGGCAGCACCACGCTGATCGGATTGGAGCCATTTGCATGGCCGACGGCCCTGATCGCCCTGGGCATCTCGATCCTGGCGGCGAGCGCGCCGTAACTCATCGTGGTGCCTGCCGGAATTTTCGTCAGCGCCGTCCAGACCTTTTGCTGGAACGGCGTTCCACCGATGCGCCATTCGATTCGTGCAAGCTGGCCGAGATCACCCTCGAAGTAAGCCGACAGTGCGGCCTTCATCGCCGTCGGCGCAACCTGATCGACCAGGTCCACCGCGCCGTGATGCAGGCGCAAAAGCTCGCGCATGCGGTGCTCGTAGTCGTCCCAATCGAGCGCGCGCAACGCACCGTCGGCATCGGTGACGAGCAACGCGATCCCGATCGGCGTCGCCAGCCGATCGAGGCCGAAGCGTTCGGGCGTTTTGGTTGATCGGGTGGGCATTGCGGCACCATCACTTCGAAACACGCCATCGCACTTGCCATGCAGGCCATGCTAACGTCCACCCGAAAGCTGACGCTTTGGGGGAGCTCATCTTGATTCTCATCGCCAATATCCTGGTGGCGCTGGTCGCCGCGCTGCACACCTATTTCCTGATCCTGGAAATGTTTCTCTGGGACAAGCCATTGGGCTTGAAGACCTTTCGCAATACCCCCGAGAAGGCCGCGATCACCAAGGTGCTGGCCGGCAATCAAGGTCTCTACAACGGCTTCCTCGCCGCCGGCCTGATCTGGAGCTTGGTGCACGGCAATCCGGCCCTCGCGTTTCAGATCAAGGTGTTCTTCCTGCTCTGCGTGGTCGTGGCCGGCGCCTATGGTGCGGCAACCGTCAGCGCGCGCATCCTGATCGTGCAGGCGCTGCCGGCCGTGATCGCGCTGGTCGCCTTGTTCCTGGCCTGAGACCTTGGTCTGAAACGCTACGGCGCAGCGCCGCGATCCTTGCGCGGCGGCGGACGTTCCTCCACAATCTTCGACAGCGATGGCGACCGTTGCAATCAACGGAAAAAGACCATCGGCCGAAAATTCCGTCAGGAGGAACAACCCAACATGACCAATCGCAGAGCCTTCCTAGCTGCCACGACAGCGCTCGCCGTCACCTTTTCCGCCGGCCAGGCCCTCGCACAGAAGAAATACGACACCGGTGCGAGCGACACCGAGATCAAGATCGGCCAGACCGTGCCGTTCTCCGGCCCCTATTCCGTCTATGCCAATATCGGCAAGACCCAGGCCGCCTATTTCAAGATGATCAACGACCAGGGGGGCATCAACGGCCGCAAGATCAATCTGATCCAGTATGACGACGCCTACTCGCCGCCGAAGACGGTCGAACAGGTGCGCAAGCTCGTCGAAGGCGACGAGGTGCTCTTCACCTTCCAGCTGATCGGTACTGCCGCGAACGCCGCCGTTCAAAAATATCTCAACGGCAAGAAAGTGCCGCAGCTGCTCGCCTCGACCGGCGCCGAGCGCTTCAACGATCCGAAGAACTATCCCTGGACCATCGCCTACAATCCCAACTACGTATCCGAGGGGCGGATCTACGCGAAGTACATTCTCAAGGAGCATCCGAACGCCAAGATCGGCGTGCTCTACCAGAACGACGACATGGGGCGCGACTATCTCGCGGGCCTCAAGAGCGGTCTCGGCGACAAGGCCAACATGATCGTCGGCGAGGTGTCCTACGAGGTCACCGATCCGACAGTGGATTCACAGGTCGTCAAGTTGAAGTCGATGGGCGTCGACGTGTTCTTCGATGCCTCGACGCCGAAATTCGCGGCACAGGCGATCAAGAAGCTCGCCGACCTCGGCTGGACGCCGGTGCACATCCTCGACATCAATGCGAGCCCGATCTCGGCCACGCTGAAGCCGGCCGGCCTCGACATCTCCAAGGGCATCATCTCGACCCAGTATGGCAAGGAGCCGGGCGACCCGCAGTGGAAGGACGACCCCGGGGTGAAGGCGTTCTTCGCGTTCATGGACAAATATTTCCCCGAAGGCGACAAGCTCAACACTGTCAACACCTACGGCTATTCGGTGGCGGAATTGCTGGTTCAGGTGCTGAAACAGTGCGGCGACAACCTGACACGCGAGAACGTCATGAAGCAGGTCGCCAACATCAAGGACTTCACTCCCAGCCTGGCGCTCCCTGGCATCAAGATCAACACGGGCGCCGACGACTACCGCGTCAACAAGCAGATGCAGATGATGAGGTTCAACGGCGAGCGCTGGGAACTGTTCGGCCCGATCATCGAGGGCTCAGGCCCAGCGGGCTAGTCGAACAGCTCTGAAATGCAATCGGCGGCCTGCGGGCCGCCGATTTGTTTGGAGCCTCTATGTCGGCACCTCGCCGAAATTCTTGCCCACCGGCAGCACGGCATGGCGGATCAGCCGCGAATCCTCCACCGCGGCCTGGCGATGCTTCACCGCCTCGCGGTAGACCGGGTCGCGGATCATCTCGACGAAGGCGGCAACATCAGGATATTCGGCAATGAAGCAATGGTCCCAGCGCTCGTCTTGCGGACCGATCAGCATCAGCTCGAACCGGCCCTGCCAGATGATGCGGCCGCCGAGGCGCTCGAACACCGGCCCGCTTTCTCGGCCATAGGCCGCGTAGGCTTCCGCGCCGGTGGCTTTGCGGCCGTCGGGATAGGCGGCCTCTTTGCGCAGACGCACCAGATTGAGCATGTGAATCGGACCCGGGCGATCGTTCTCCCGGAATTGCGCGAAGATCTCCTTGGTCGGATCGATGTGGCCCATGCGAACTCCCTTTGTTTTATGGCCGCGATCCTAGCGCTGCCGCCCCATGAGCGGAACTGCGGCCCGGGAATGCCGCATCTCCTAATCAGACGTTAAGCACGGGGTAACGGGGCCTTAAACAGCGACCGCTAGCGTGCGGCGGGGCGGGTGACCGGGCGTTTTCATATGGGGTCGGCAAAGAAAAAGGGTGGGCGGAAGGAGCCGCTGTTCGGCTTGCCCGCGGCGCTCGCCGATCTGCGCCTGACGGCGGCCGATCGCATTCCCGGCGGCAGCGACGACAAGCCGAAAAAATCTTCCAGCAAGCGCAAGAGCGATACGCCCGACGATGAGCCGCCGCGCGAGCGCAAGGCGCCGGGCAAAAACGGCGCCAAGCGCCGGTCGAGATCATCCATCGGCGCCGGCCTCGGCCGCCTCGTTTATTGGGGAGCGGTGCTGAGCCTGTGGGGCGTCATTGCCGTGATCGGCGTCGTGATCTGGGTCGGGGCCCATCTGCCGCCGATCCAGTCGCTGGAGATTCCCAAACGCCCGCCGACGATCCAGATCGTCGGCATCGACGGCAGCCTGCTGGCGCAGCGCGGCGAGATGGCCGGCGCCAACGTGTCGCTGAAGGATTTGCCGCCCTATCTGCCCAAGGCGTTCATCGCGATCGAGGACCGCCGCTTCTATTCGCATTTCGGCATCGACCCCGTCGGCATCCTGCGCGCTCTCGTTACCAACGTGCTTCACCGCGGCGTGTCGCAGGGCGGCTCGACCCTGACGCAGCAGCTCGCGAAGAACCTGTTCCTGACCCAGGAGCGCACGATGCAGCGCAAGCTGCAGGAGGCAGAGCTCGCGATCTGGCTCGAGCGCAAGCACTCCAAGAACGAGATTCTCGAGCTCTATCTCAACCGCGTCTATTTCGGCTCCGGCGCCTACGGCGTCGAAGCGGCTGCGCAAAGATATTTCGGCAAGTCGGCGAAGAACGTGACCATCGCGGAAGCCGCGATGCTGGCCGGCCTCGTCAAATCGCCCTCGCGGCTCGCGCCGAACCGCAATCCGGAAGGCGCCGAGGCGCGGGCTCAAGTCGTGCTCGCGGCGATGGCGGACGCCAAGTTCATCACCGAAGCGCAGGCGCAGGCCTCGATCGGCCATCCCTCCTACGTCGTGAAGCCGATTGGAGCCGGCACCGTCAACTACGTCGCCGACTGGATCGGCGAGGTGCTGGACGATCTGGTCGGGCAGATCGACGACAGCATCAAGGTCGAGACCACGATCGATCCCAAGCTCCAGGCCGTGGCGGAGGCCGCGGTCATCGACGAGCTCGCGGCCAAGAGCGTGAAGTTCAATGTCAGCCAGGGCGCGCTGGTCGCGATGACGCCCGACGGCGCGGTGCGCGCCATGGTGGGTGGGCGGAACTATTCCGAGAGCCAGTACAACCGCGCGGTCACGGCGAAGCGCCAGCCGGGCTCGTCGTTCAAGCCGTTCGTCTATCTGACGGCGATGGAGCAAGGCCTCACCCCCGACACCGTCCGTCAGGACGCGCCGATCGAGGTCAAGGGCTGGAAGCCCGAGAACTACACCCATGAATATTTCGGCCCGGTGACGCTGACCCAGGCACTGGCGATGTCGCTCAACACCGTCGCCATCCGCCTCGGCCTCGAGGTCGGGCCGAAGAACGTGGTGCGCACCGCGCACCGGCTCGGCATCTCCTCCAAGCTCGAGCCCAACGCCTCGATCGCGCTCGGCACTTCGGAAGTCTCGGTGGTCGAGCTGGTCGGGGCCTATGCGCCATTCGCCAATGGCGGCTTCGCCGCCACCCCGCACGTGGTGACGCGGATCAAGACGCTCGACGGCAAGCTGCTCTACATGCGTCAACCCGACGAGCACAATCAGGTGATCGAGCCGCGCTATGTCGGCATGATGAACACGATGATGCGCGAGACGCTGATCTCAGGCACCGCCAAGAAGGCCGAGATTCCCGGCTGGCAGGCGGCCGGCAAGACCGGCACCAGCCAGGATTATCGCGACGCCTGGTTCATCGGCTACACCGCCAACCTCGTCACCGGCGTCTGGCTCGGCAATGACGACAACTCGCCGACCAAGAAGGCGACCGGCGGCGGCCTGCCGGTCGAAGTCTGGACCCGCTTCATGCGCGCCGCGCACGAGGGCGTGCAGGTGGCGGCCTTGCCGAACCTGCAAAGCAATTGGGGGCCATCGAACCTGGTGCAGATCTCATCGCAGGTCTCGCCGCCAACGCAGGCGGCGGCGCCTGGACCTGCACCTGCGCCGGTCAGCAATGGCGGCTATCGCGCCCCGCCGCCGACGCGCGCCAATGTGCGCCCGGAAGCGGCTGCAGGACTTGATGGCTGGCTGATGGACCGGCTGTTCGGCGGCAACAGGTAGGCGTCAGAACAAAAACGCGAAAACAACCCCATGCACCGTAGGCGGCGGGATGCGGCGGGATGCTGGGTGTATCGGTCGAACGTCTTGATGTGATGGTGCAAAATGCGATCGCCCGCTTTCGCGGGCGATGACACTTCTTCGGAGCTGGCAGCGCCCCCTAATCCTCGACCCCGTACCGGTGCAGATCATTGCCGCAGGTGTCGAGCCACTTCTTGGCACGCTCCATCGAGGGGCAGATCTTGCCGCAGACGCGCCAGAACCGGGCCGAGTGGTTCATCTCGACGAGATGCGCCACTTCATGCGCGGCGAGATAGTCGAGCACGAAGGGCGGGGCGAGGATCAGGCGCCAGGAGAACGACAGCGAGCCGGCCGAGGTGCAGGAGCCCCAGCGGCTGGACTGATCGCGGATCGAGAGCCGCTTCACCTTGACGCCGAGCTCGGCGGCATGGGTCTCGGCGGAGCGCTGCAGATCACGGCGCGCCTCGCGCTTGAGGAAGTCGCTGACGCGGCGATCGACATGCTCGAGCCCGCCGGCGACACAAAGAATTTTGTCGCCGCTATCGCGCGTCTCGGTCCACACCGTGCCGCGCTGGCCGGCGCGATGCACGATACGATGGGGGACGCCGCGCAGCGGTATCACTGTGCCAGGCTGAAACGGTGCAGCCTTGGGTAAGCGACCAAGACGCGCGGCGATCCACGCACCGTGACGCTGCGCGAAGTCCTTGGCGTCGGCGAGCGTGCCGCGCGGCGGCATGGTGAGAATGGCTTCGCGGTCGCTTGGATGAATTCTGAGGGTGTAGCGGCGCGCGCGTCTGTGCCGGCGCAATCGGATGGCAAAAAACTGCGATCCGTGGGTGATGACAAGGGTCTTCGGTTCGTGGGGCCGACGATAAAGAAGTGCGCGAGTGGCCATGTCTGTCAGTCCGGGGGGCAGGAGAGCGCCCGGATTCTGCCATAACCGCCGCCAGGGAAAGCGCTCGGCGCAAAAACAAATCATTTGCCCAATATACAGCGGTTCTTCAGTCCGGGAGACCCTACAGACTGGGGTCGGAACCGGCTTTTTTCGCCCCCGCTGGACGCATGCGACACCCCCAAGGGGTGAGGATAGACTCACTCCTAGAAGGCTACCTTAATACCGCGAATCTAGAGGGAACTGCCCCTGCCGGAGGCTCCGGCCGGGGCCGATTTTTCGACGGGAAAGCCGAAATCTAGAGCTATTCGGCCGCGCGCGCCTGCAATGAGGCCGGATTCGCCGCCGAGACCATGAAGTCATGAATGCGCGGCACGATTTCCGACTTGAAGCGCGATCCGTTGAACACGCCGTAATGTCCAACACCCTTCTGCACGTAATGAACGCGGCGATGATCGGGGATTGCACTGCATAGTGCGTGCGTCGCTTCGGTCTGACCGAGCCCCGAGATGTCGTCGTTCTCGCCTTCCACCGTCATCAACGCGACGCGCGTCACCTTGCTGGGATCGACGCGAGTTCCGCGATGGGTCATCTCGCCCTTCGGCAGCGAGTGCTTCACGAACACCGTATCGACGGTTTGCAGGTAATATTCGGCGGAGAGGTCCATCACCGCGAGATATTCGTCATAGAACTCGCGATGTTTGTCGACGAGGTCGCCGTCGCCCTTCACCAGATTGGCGAACAGCTGCTTGTGGGCATCCATGTGCCGATCCAGATTCATGCTGATGAACCCGTTGAGCTGCAGGAAGCCTGGATAGACGTCGCGCATCATGCCCGGATGCGGGAACGGCACCTTGGTGATGACGTGATTGCGGAACCAGTCGATGCCGCGTTCTTGCGCGAGGTTGTTCACCGCGGTCGGATTGCGGCGCGTGTCGATCGGGCCGCCCATCAGCGTCATCGACGTCGGCACGAAGGGATCGCGCCGCGCTTCCATGATCGAGACGGCCGCGACGACGGGCACGGAGGGCTGGCACACCGCCATCACGTGGGTGTTGCCACCGAGGACATGCAGCATCTCGATGACGTAATCGATGTAATCGTCGAGATCGAAGCGGCCTTCGCTCAAGGGCACCATGCGGGCATCGGCCCAATCGGTGATGTAGACCTCATGCGCCGGCAGGAACGCCTCGACCGTGCCGCGCAGCAGCGTCGCGTAGTGACCGGACATCGGCGCGACGATCAGCACGCGCGGCTGCGGGCTGCGCAACGGGCGCGCGAACTTGCGATCGAAATAGAGCAGCCGGCAGAACGGCTTTTCCCACACCGAACGGACCTCGACGGGAACGCGGATGCCGTTGACCTCGGTATCATCGAGGCCCCATTCCGGCTTTCCGTAGCGGCGCGTGGTGCGCTCGAACAACTCGCAGGCCGCGGCGACCGACTTGCCGATCTCGGTTCGCGCCCAGGGATTGAGGGGATTCTGAAACAGGAGCTTGGTCGCGTCGGTGACCGCACGAGCCGGATTGAGAGAGGCGTGCGCCATCTCGTACATCCAGTACATCGGCGTGGTCAGGACCGGACTGCCTTCCGCCACCAAGGGTGGCGCGCCGCCAAACTCACCAATAGGCATATTATAATCCTCTTCGCATCGCAGCATACTGCCGAATGCGCAATATTGCGTCAATGCATGCTTCCGTACATCTACGTGCTCGGGACGGCCAAATCAGCGGAAATCCACGAGAAAGTGAGGTTATTCGCCGCTCGACAGCAGCGAGCCGTGCGTCTTGGCGCTGCGCAAGAGGGCAAGGAATGCCCAAAACGAAGCAGCCAGGAGACAGGTGTTGATCGCCAAGGCCTCCAGCATCAGATCGGTCCTGAAGCTGTTCTCGATCAGCAGCGCGCGCATTCCCTCGAACACGTAGGTCGGCGGCAGCGCCCAGGCGACGTATTGCAGCCAGACGGGCAGCACGCTGACCGGATAGTAGATGCAGGCGAGCGGCATGATCGCGAACATCAACGTCCAGACGATGCTCTCGGCGCCAAGACCGTTTCGTAACACCAGGCCGGAGACGAAGATGCCGACGGACCAGCTGGTGAAGATCAAGTTGCAGAAGAACGCGATCAGCGGCAGGCCGAGACTGTAGACGTTGAAATGAAAGAAGATCAGCGCGAGCAGCGTCATCGGAACGATACCGATGGCCAGCCGGATCAGGCTCATGACCGTCAACGAGAGCAGAAACTCGATCGGCTTCAAGGGGCTCATCATGAGGTTGCCGAGATTGCGCGCCCACATCTCCTCCAGGAAGGAGATCGAGAAGCCGAGCTGGCCGCGGAACAGGATGTCCCAGAGGATGACGGCGCCGATCAACGTGCCGCCGGCGCGCGCGAAGAAGCTGGCGTTTTGCGCGATGTAATACTGGATGAAGCCCCAGGTGATGACCTGAAGCGCCGGCCAGTACAACAGCTCGAGCAGCCGCGGCCAGGACGACAACAGCAGGTACCAATAGCGCAGGATCATCGCGCCGATGCGGTGCGCCGAGATGCCGCGGTGGAGGGAGATGTCGGTCATGGCAGCTCCCTCGTCTTGAAAGGACCTGTCATTCCGGGGCGATGCGCAGCATCGAACCCGGAATGACGGCTGAGACACAGAGGACACCTCATCTTGCCTCCTCCTTCGCTCCATTGCTCCGCCCGCGCGCGACGTCCAGGAACACCTCTTCCAGCGTGGTGCGGTTGTAGCGGGCCATGATGGCATCGGGCGTGTCGTCGTCCTCGACGCGGCCGCGCTTCATGATGATGACGCGGTCGCAGAGCCGCTCGACCTCGAGCATGTTGTGCGAGGCCAAGAGGATGGTGGCGTTGTTGTCCTTGCGGTAGCGCTCCAGATGCGCCCGCACCCAGTCGGCCGTATCGGGGTCGAGCGAAGCGGTCGGCTCGTCCAGCAACAGCAGCTCGGGCTGATTGATCAACGCCTTGGCCAGCGCGACGCGGGTCTTCTGGCCGGCGGAGAGCTTGCCGTTGGCGCGGTCGATGAAATCGTTGAGGTCAAGCTCGGCGGCCAGTCTGGAGATGCGGTCGGCGACGTCCTTCACCGCATAGAGCTTGCCGAAAATGGTGAGGTTCTGTCGCACCGTGAGCCGCATCGGCATGTCGACATAGGGGCTCTCGAAATTCATCCGCCCCAGCACCTCGGCACTCTCCTCGGGCATCCGGTGGCCGAGCACGCGGACGCGACCGGAGGTCGGCAGCACCAGCCCCATGATCATGGCGATGGTGGTGGTCTTGCCGGCGCCATTGCCGCCCAGCAGCCCCGTGATGCTGCCGCGGGGAAGCGAAAAGGAGATGCCGTCCACCGCACGGGTCTGCTTGTAGACCTTGACGAGGCGATCGACCTCGATGGCCGCGGACGAAATGTCATCCGCGACAGTCGGCCGGCTTGAAGCGTTGTCATTCCCGGTCATGCTGGAGGCGTTCTTCCGCCATTGCACGGTGGAGCGCAAGACTTGATTGACTTGATCTCGATAGCTCGCAACCAGACCGGATGTGGGCCCGCGTGTTTGTGATCGGACACGCGCACCGCTAGATTGGCCTGCCATGACCGAGACCTCAGCTTCCGACTTCCGTCCGTCGCAACGACACATCCGCCTGGATACGATCCTGCGGCTGCGCTGGCTCGCGGTGCTGGGCCAGTTGGCTGCGATCTTCGTCGTGGCGCAGGGGCTCGAGTTCGAGGTCGAGATCGTGCCCTGCGTCAGCATCATCGGCGTCTCGGCCGTGCTCAACCTGGTGCTCCAGACCGCGGTGAACCCGATGCGGCGGCTGGAGCCGATCCAGGCGGCGGGACTGCTGGCGCTGAACATCGTGGAACTGGCCGGGCTGCTGTTCTTTACCGGCGGACTGCAGAATCCGTTCTCGTTCCTGTTCCTGGCGCCGGTCCTGATCTCGGCGACCGCTTTGCCGGCGCGGCTGACCTTCGGCCTTGGCATCCTGGCCGTGGCCTGCGCCTCGATCCTGTTCTTCTTTCATTTCCCGCTGCCATGGGATGCGGAAGATCCCGTGGTGCTGCCACCGATCTATCTCGTCGGCGTCTGGCTTTCGATCGTGCTCGCGATCGGCGTCACCAGCCTCTATTCATTTCAGGTGACCGAGGAGGCACGCAAGCTCGCCGACGCGCTGGCCGCGACCGAGCTCGTGCTGACGCGCGAGCAGCATCTGACCCAGATCGACGGCCTCGCCGCCGCTGCTGCGCACGAGCTCGGCACGCCGCTCGCGACCATCTTCCTGATCGCACGCGAGCTGGAGAAGACGGTGAAGGACCCGAGCTTCGCCGGCGACCTCAAGACCTTGCGAGAACAGACGCAGCGCTGCCGCGATATCTTGAGCAAGATCACCCAGCTCTCCTCGACCGGCGCGCCATTCGACCGCATGAAATTGTCCGAGCTGATCGAGGAGGTGGTGGCGCCACACCGCGATTTCGGCGTCGACATCAAGGTGCGGATCGCGGTGGCAGCCTCAACCGAGCCGGTCGGATCGCGCAATCCGGCGGTGCTCTACGGCGTCGGCAACATCGTCGAGAATGCCGTCGATTTCGCGCGCACCACGGTGGAGGTGAACGCATGGTGGAACAACGAAACCATCGAGATCGTGATCTCCGACGACGGCCCCGGCATACCGCCCGACCTCATGAAACGGATCGGCGAGCCTTATCTGTCGCGGCGGCGTTCCCAGGACGCCGGCGGCGGCCTGGGGCTTGGCGTGTTCATCGCCCGTACGCTGTTAGAGCGCACCGGAGCCAAGGTCTCGTTTACCAACAGGACCTTTCCGGAACACGGCGCGGTGGTGCAGATCGCATGGCCGCGCGAGCGATTTGAGGCTATCGAGAGCCTCGAGGAAACAATAGGATAGGCGCGACCTTGCGTCGCACGTGAGGCCCGATCGACTATTGGCGGCCTTGGCACCACCAGATTGCGACGCCATATGTAGATGTGCAGGAGAGAGGACAAAACCTTGAACGCCATCGCTGAACTGAACGAACAGACCGACCGCTCGCTTCTCATCGTGGAAGACGACAAGCCGTTCCTGGAGCGCCTGTCGCGCGCCATGGAGACACGCGGCTTCGCGGTGACGTCATGTGACACGGTTTCGGATGGCCTTGCGCAAATCGGCAAAGCCGCGCCCGCTTTCGCCGTGGTCGATCTCAGACTCGGTGACGGCAACGGTCTCGACGTGGTCTCCGCGCTGAAGAAGAAGCGCCCCGAAGCCCGCGCCATCGTGCTCACCGGCTATGGCAATATCGCCACCGCCGTCACCGCGGTGAAGATGGGCGCGATCGATTATCTCTCGAAGCCTGCGGATGCCGACGACGTCGTCGCCGCGCTGCTCTCGACCAACGCTGAAAAATCCGAGCTGCCGGCGAACCCGATGTCCGCCGACCGCGTGCGCTGGGAACACATCCAGCGCATCTACGAGATGTGCAACCGCAACGTCTCGGAAACGGCGCGAAGGCTGAACATGCACCGCCGTACGCTGCAGCGGATCCTGGCCAAGCGCGCGCCGAGGTAAACGGGCTCGTAGGGTGGGTTAGCCCTGCGGATTGCGCGAAGCGCAAACCGCTTGGCGTAACCCACCACTGTCTAGCGCCGCGGCTGCAGAAGAGGTGGGTTACGCCTTCGGCTAACCATCCTACGCAGAAAGCTACTCCCAAAAATCCGCGTGCCCTTGCGGATCAACCAGGCGGTTGATGCGCAGCGCTGCGGCCATCGCAAACCGCACCGTCATCTGCTTGCGGGTCGCTGCAGCGATCTTGTGCTCGGGCGCCTCGCAATGCATGTGCGCACCATAGGCATCGGCGATGATCAGGCCGGTATCTTCAGGAAAGATCTCGCACGGCAGGTCCTGCGTGAAGGCGAAGAACAGCCGGTCGCAATGGGCGCGGTATTCGTGCCATTTCTGGTCAGCGCGCAAATCTTCCACCGATGATTTGATCTCCACGATCCAGATTTCACCGCGCTCGTTCAACGCCACGAGATCGGCACGCCGGCCCGACGGCAGCGGCAATTCGCTGATGCAGGAAAAGCCGAGTGAACGCAACAGCCGCGCCGTGCCGCGCGCGACCGCGAGCGCTGTTTCCGATTGGCGGCGATCGGGTGGCGGAACGACGGTGATGCGGGCGGTGTTGTCCATGTCAGGAGATTAGCCGATTCCATCCCCGCTGTCGTCCGGGCGAAAGCGGCGGGATGCGGAACCTCTCGTTCCCCAATCACTTATCACGCAGCCGCCGCTACCCTCGGCGGGAGCATCGAGGCCGCGGAGCATGATCGACGATCTCTGGTACAAGAACGCCATCATCTATTGCCTGTCGGTCGGCACCTATATGGATGCCAATGGCGACGGTATCGGCGACTTCAAGGGACTGTTGCGGCGGCTCGACTACCTGCACGGTCTCGGCATCACCACGATCTGGCTGATGCCGTTCCAGACCTCGCCGGGCCGCGACGACGGTTACGACGTCGCCGATTACTACAGCGTCGATGCCCGTTACGGCACCCTCGGCGATTTCGTCGAGTTCACCCATGGCTGCAAGCAGCGCGGCATCCGCGTCATCATCGACCTCGTCGTCAACCACACCTCCGATCAGCATCACTGGTTCAAGGAGGCTCGCCGCGACAAGAACTCACCCTATCGCGACTGGTATGTCTGGTCCGACAAGAAGCCCGCTAACGCCAACAAGGGCATGGTTTTTCCCGGCGTTCAGAAATCGACCTGGACGCGCGACAAGGAAGCCGGCGCGTACTACTTCCATCGCTTCTACGATTTCCAGCCCGATCTCAACACCTCGAATCCGCTTGTTCAGGCGGAGATCCTGAAGATCATGGGCTTCTGGATCCAGCTTGGCGTATCAGGCTTCCGCATGGATGCGGTGCCCTTCGTGATCGCGACCAAGGGCGCGAAGGTGAGAAAGCCCGTCGAGCAATACGACATGCTGCGCACCTTCCGCGAATTCCTGCAATGGCGGGAGGGCGATGCCATCATCCTGGCCGAAGCCAACGTGCTGCCGGATACCGACCTTGAATATTTCGGCCGCGATGCCGACCGCATGCACATGATGTTCAACTTCCAGGTCAATCAGCACCTGTTCTATGCGCTGGCGTCGAGCGACTCGCGCCCGCTGGCGAAGGCGCTGAAAGCAACCAAGCCACGCCCGGCGTCGGCGCAATGGGGCCTGTTCCTGCGCAATCATGACGAGCTGGATCTCGGACGGCTGACCAAGGCGCAGCGCGAGACGGTGTTCAAATGCTTCGGTCCCGACAAGGACATGCAACTCTACGATCGCGGCATCCGGCGCCGTCTTGCGCCGATGCTGGGCGGCGACCGCAGGCGACTCGAGCTCGCCTACAGCCTGATGTGCACGCTGCCGGGAACGCCTGTGATCCGCTATGGCGACGAGATCGCGATGGGCGACGATCTCTCGCTGCCCGAACGCAATTGCGCGCGGACGCCGATGCAATGGTCGACCGAGCCGCATGGCGGCTTCACCAAGAGCAACAGGCCCGCGATTCCGGTCATTGACGAGGGGCCCTACGGCTATCCGCACGTCAACGTCGCCAAGCAGCGGCGCGATCCCAATTCGATGCTGAACTGGACCGAACGCATCATCCGCATGCGCAAGGAGGTGCCGGAGGTCGGCTGGGGCGATTTCACCGTGATCCCGACGCGCGATCCTGCCGTGTTCATCATCCGCTATGACTGGCGCAACAATTCGGTGCTGTTCCTGCATAATCTCAACGAGAAGCCGCGCGAGATCGCGTTCTCCGCGGGTTTGCCGGGCGAAGCCGGAAAACACCTGATCAATCTGCTTGCAGAGGACCACAGCCACGCCGACAAGCGCGGCCTGCACCGCGTCGTGCTGGAGCCATATGGCTATCGCTGGTACCGCGTCGGCGGGCTGGATTATCTGCTGAAGCGGAGTGATGTGAATGGGGCGAAGTGAGGGGGGAAGAAGCCGGACCAGGTGTAGCGCGCCGTCATTCCAGGGCGCGCCACTTCGCGCGGCCGGGGATGACGGTCCGAGAATACGATGACGCTTTACCCCCCACTCAGCTCGGCGGCATCACCACCACGCCCTCGTTGCCGCGCAGATCCAGCACGCCCTCCAGCCGCTCCCCCTCGCGGTCCAGGAATGTCGACAGCAGGATCTCGCTGCCGAAGCGGATCGCGCTGGTGGTGACGGCGATCGGATCAGGACCGAGATTGAGCGCGACGATGACCGCCCTGCCCTCCGCCTCGCGACGATAAATCAGCAGATCGCCCTGTGCCGCGATCGGATCATAGTCGCCCGAGACCAGCGGCGGACAGGTTTTGCGCAACGCGATCAGGCGCTTGTAGAGGCTCAGGATCGAGCGCGCGTCGGCGTCGAGATTGACGACGTTCTCGCGAACATGGTCTTCCGGCAGCGGCAGCCACGGCTTGGTCTCGGAGAAGCCGGAAAAATCGGACGAATCCCACTGCATCGGCGTGCGACAGCCGTCGCGACCGACCCCGATGCCGGGCACGTTCTTCTCGAAGGGATCGCGCACATCCTCCGGCGCGATCGCGAGCTGATGCATGCCGATCTCGTCGCCGTAATAGAGCGTCGGGGTGCCGCGCAGGGTCAGCAGCAACATGGCGGCGACGCGGGCCTGCTCGGGTCCGACGCGGCTGGCCACGCGCGGGCGATCATGATTGCCGAGCACCCAGTTCGGCCAGGCGCCCCTGGGGAGTGCCTTCTCGTAATCCTCGATGATCTTCTCGATCGAGCGCGCGCTCCAGAAGGTCGAGAGCAGCGCGAAATTGAACGGCATCTGTGCGCCGGTGAGATCGTTGCCGTAATAGGCCATGAGACGGTGCAGCGGCAGATAGATCTCACCGATCAGGACGCGTGCATCGTACGAATCCGTGACGCGCCGCATCTCGGCGATGACATCGTGCACTTCGGGCTGGTCGGTGGAATATTGGGTGAGGATCTTTTCGTTCGGCGGTCGGCCCTCGACATATCGCGGGTTCGGCGGGTTGTCGCGAAATCCGGCGTCCTTGATCAGGTGCCAGATCACGTCGACGCGAAAGCCGTCGACGCCCTTCTCCAGCCAGAACCGCATTACGTCGTAGATCGCGGTGCGAACTTGCGGATTGCGCCAGTTGAGGTCCGGCTGCTGCGCGAGGAAGGCGTGATAGTAGTACTGCCCCGTGGTCTCGTCGAAAGCCCACGCACTGCCGCCAAATTCGGACAGCCAGTTGTTCGGCACGCCGCCGTCGGGGGCGGGATCGCGCCAGATGTACCAGTCGCGCTTGGGATTGTCGCGCGAGGCGCGGCTCTCGACAAACCAGGGATGCTGATCGGAGGTGTGGTTCGGGACGAGATCGAGGATCAGCTTCAATCCGGCCTCATGCGCAGCCGCCAGCAGCGCATCGAAATCCGCCATCGTGCCGAACAGCGGATCAACGCCGGTGTAGTCGGAGATGTCATAGCCGAAATCGGCCATCGGCGAGGGGAAGATCGGTGACAGCCAGATCGCGTCGACGCCGAGCGACTTCACATAGGGCAGCCGCCTGAGGATGCCGGCGAGATCGCCGACGCCATCGCCGTTCGAGTCCTGAAAGGAGCGTGGATAGATCTGGTAGAAGATTCCGTCGCGCCACCAGTTTTCGCCCTGAGCCATGTCGGATACCTTCCAAAGACTGCCTCTCGCGCGGGAGAACGCAGAAGCATCGCCCCGGTTCAGATTGGCGAGCCAATTGGGACGGCCGTGTGACCTGTTCCCCGACCCTTCGCATGAATCTTTTGCTTGGCGACATGGCAAAAATCGGCATTGTGGCGCCATGACCGAGCAAAATGAAACTCAATCCAAGGCCGGCGCGATCATCGTCCCCGTGACGCTGTTCGAGCAGAACTGCACCATCATCTGGGACGAGCCTTCGAAAAAGGCCGTGGTGATCGATCCCGGCGGCGACGTGCCGAAGATCCTGGAAGCCATCAAGCAGACCGGCGTCACCGTGGAGAAGATCTGGCTGACGCACGGCCATATCGACCATGTCGGCGGCGCCGCCGATTTGCGCGACGCGCTGAAGGTGCCGATCGAGGGCCCGCATCTCGCCGACAAATTCCTGCTCGACAATGTCGTGGAGAGTGGCGCGCGCTTCGGCATGACGGGGGTGCGCAATTTCGCACCGGACCGCTGGCTCGACGAAGGCGACACCGTGTCGATCGGCGGATTGACCTTCGACATCCTGCACTGTCCCGGTCACTCGCCGGGCAGCGTGGTGTTCTTCAACGGGGATTTGCGATTCGCCCATGTCGGCGACGTCTTGTTCGCCGGCTCGGTCGGGCGCACCGATCTGCCCGGCGGCAGTCACGCCACGCTGATCAACTCGATCAAGACCAAGCTGCTGCCGCTCGGCGACGACGTCGGCTTCATCTGCGGCCACGGCGCCGGCTCGAGCATCGGCCAGGAGCGGATGACCAATCCGTTCATCACCGGCGAGGTGTAGGGTTTACTCGGCGGCGTCCGCCAGCGCCGCCGCTTCGCCGAGATTGCGCTCGCCCCATTCACGGATCGCGGCGATGACCGGCACGAAGCTCTTGCCTTTGCGGGTCAGGCGGTACTCGACCTTGGGCGGCACCTCGCCAAAATCCTTGCGATCGATCAGACCGCTCGCGGTCAGCGCCTTCAACTCGCGGCTGAGCACCCGCGGGGTGATCGCGGCGCTGCCGGATGCGCCGCGCAAGAGGCCGCTGCGGATTTCGCCATAGCGGCGCGGGCCGTCCTTCAAATCCCAAACGATGCGCAGCTTGTACTTGCCGCTGATCATCTTCTGGAACGCTGTGACCGGGCAGGCTCGTGCGGACGCTTTTGCCATGTCGTTTCCTCCGAAGAAAATAAGGATAGGAGCGACGCCGAAGAAGTCCATACTATCAATTTTGTCCGTACTTGCAGGACGGCACACAAGCCGCAGATGATGGTGCACATGACGAACAGGGAGCGTCACATGAAGCACTTCATGATCAAGTACCAATTCAGGAACGGCACGACGGAAGAGTGGCACCGCGAGATCGGCCGCTTCATCAAGGCGATCGACGCCGATCCGGAGCTGAAGGGACGGATCGGCTATCGCGTCCTGAAGAACCGCGACGACAACAACTATTTCCACCTCGCCAGCGTGGCCGACGAGGACGCGCAGAAGACGCTGCAATCGCGCGACTTCTTCAAGCACTATTCCGCGATGACGCGACAGGTCTCCGGCGGCGAGGTCACGGCGACGCCGATCGAGATGATCGACGCGACGGCTTAAACCTACTTCATCAAGCCCGCGGCGGTCAGCGCGCGGGTGATGATCTGGCCGAGATCGAAGCCGCGAGGCTGGTCGCGCTTCGGCTCGGCCTCTTCTTCCGCGACCTTCGCCCGGATCGTGCGGGCGAGATGCGGCGCGGGTGAACGTGCTGGTTTGGCCTGCGCCTTCTTCGCATCCGGAATCCATCCGGTGAGGCCGAAGAACTTCGCGATGTGGTAGGACGACGAAATGCCGGCCTCGATCAGGAATGCGCCTTCGACGCCATAGCGCTGGTCATTGTCGGCAAGTCCAAGCGGCGTGCCGTGGGCCATGCCCGTGATGGCGTAGGATTCGACCAGCGTCTCGCCGTCCTTGTTCCACCAGGCCTGGCGCGGATAGCCGTCGACGTTGGTCTCGGCCATCGGCGTCGCCGGCAGATCGTGCAGATCGAGCCATTGCTTGACGATCTCATTGGCGTTGCCGGGATTGACGGTGCGATCGGCGCTGCCGTGCCACACCGAAATCTTCGGCCAGGGCCCGCGATGGTTGGAGGCCCGCCGCACGAAATCGCCGAGCTCGCGCTCGGGCCTTTCAGGGGAATGGAACATGCCGTCCAGCGCTTCGCGCAGGTTCGAGGCGATGCCGTAGGGCAATCCGGCGATCACCGCACCGGCCGCGAACACTTCAGGATAGGTCGCGAGCATCACCGAGGTCATGCCGCCGCCGGCAGAGAGGCCGGTGATGAAGACACGCCTGGGATCGATGCGATGCGCCCTGGCCATATGGGCGACCATCTCGCGGATCGATCGCGCCTCGCCGCTATCGCGCGCGGTGTCCTCGGGGTTGAACCAGTTGAAGCAGGTATTGGCATTGTTGATGCGCTGCTGCTCGGGCATGACGAGCGCAAAGCCGTAGTGACGCGCCAGTGTCGACCAGCCCGCACCGAGATCGTAACTTGCTGCGGTCTGGCCGCAACCATGCAGCACGACAACGAGCGCGTGCGGCTTCTGCAGTTGCGCCGGCACGAACGCGAACATGCGCAAGGCGCCGGGATTGTCGCCGAAGCCGGTGATCTCCTGCAGCGGACTGGAGGCCCCGGCGCTCGTGCCGAAATCGGGCAGGCGCAGGCCGTCCAGCCTTGGCAGACGTCTCAAGAGATCGACATTACGGGCAAGCGACACGGCAAATTCCTGGTGGGCAGCTTTCAACGTTTACCCAGACCAGATAGTTGCTGCAGTGCAAATTGAAAAGACCGTGTGCTGCCAATCACCTCGAAAACGGGCGGATTCCCGCAGGAATCCGCACGTATTAACCGCACTGCCTCAACTTCGCGCAGATGCGCGACGCATCCATGACAGGAATGCAGCGCAGATCATGATTAACGCCGCAAACAGCGCGAGCGAAACGAGAAAAGCTGCGCGCGCTGATTGCAACGTTTCGACCGCGAAGAACACCGCTCCGATTGCGGCCACTCCGGCCGCATTTCCGATCTGCGCAATGGTGCCGTACGCGCCGGAGGCTGAACCGGCGGCGACCGGCTTCACGGTCGAGAGCACCGCCGCCGAGAGCGGCGCCATCACCAGCCCCTGGCCGTAGCCGAAGACGATCATGATGAGCGCGAGCATGACCGACGTCGGCGCATCGACGCCAAATGCTACAAGCGCGAGCGCGGCGAGGCCCGCGATCTGCAGCGCGCAACCTTCGATCAACACCTTGGTGCCGCGATGCTTCGCGCGCGAACCGCTGTGGCGCGAAGCGACGACGAAGGCGAGCGCGAGCGGGATGAAGGCAAGGCCCGCGGCGAGCGGCGCAATCTTTAAGCCGCGCTGCATGAACAGCGTCATCACCAGATAGAACGAGAGATTGGCGGCGAAGAAAAAGCAGGCCGCGCCGAGCCCGCGCAGGAACGCGGCATCGGAAAGCAGCGTCAGATCAATCAACGGCATGCCGCCGGCGCGACCGACCTCGTGTTCGAGCCGCACGAACGCGAACAGGATCGCGCCGCCGCCTCCCATCACCACCCACAGCCACGGCGCCCAGCCGACGTCATGGCCGAACAGCAGCGGGCCGATCAGGCACAACAAGCCGGCGAACAGGACCAGGCTGCCCTTGATGTCGAGCTTGGTGCCGGATCGCCGCGGCACCGTGGGCATGATGCGCCAGGCCGTCATGGCAATGAGGAGGCCGCAGGGCACGTTGACGAAGAACACCGCGCGCCAGCCGGTGTGGGCAAGATCAATCGTGACCAGCAGGCCGCCAAGCAAGAAGCCCGCGGCGCCCGCAAGCCCCAGCACGATGCCATAGATACCGAAGGCGCGGCTGCGCGATTCGTCCGTGAAAAGCAGGTGCAGCGTCGCCAGCACCTGCGGCACCATCAGCGCCGCGGTCGCGCCCTGCGCCAGCCGCGCGATGATCAGCTCGGCCCCGGATTGCGCGAGACCGCACCACAGTGACGTCGCGGTAAAGCCGATTACGCCGGCGAGAAACACGTTCTTGGTGCCGTGGATGTCGCCGAGACGGCCGCCGGTGACGACCAGCATGGCGTACGCGATCAGGTAGATCGCGATGATGGATTCGATCTGCGCCGGCGTGGCCTTCAGCTCGACTGCAATGGTGGGAATGGCGACGTTGACCACGAACGCGTCGACGCCGAACATGAACTGCGCGGCGACGACGATCGCCAGCACCCACCAGCGGCGGGTCGAAGCAACGGGCTTTGTGACGATTTGATGCATTGGCGCACGGTTCTGGAGGTCAATGCCCGATGATTCCAGATCGCGCGCGGTGGCGCGATTACCTCAGAGGTAGGATTCCCGTACTCCGGTGTCGTCATGGCCGGGACAAGCCCGGCCATGACGAACGACCTCGTTTGGCCGCATGCCAGCATTCCGCTGCGCGGGACATCACGCGATTGCGTTCGCGTCGACCAGCACGTAGCCTCATCATCTCAAATAAACAGAAAATGACAGCCGGAGAGAACGCCATGGCGCGCCTGAAATTCGGAGCTTTCCTGGCCCCCCATCACCCGATCGGGGAGCATCCGATGCTCCAGTTCCGGCGCGATCTCGACCTGGTCGAGCAGTTGGATGCACTCGGCTATGACGAGTTCTGGTGCGGCGAGCATCATTCCTCCGGCTGGGAGATGATCGCCTCGCCCGAGATGTTCCTGGCCGCAGCCGGCGAGCGAACCAAGCGGATCAAGCTCGGCACCGGCGTGATATCGCTGCCCTATCATCATCCCTTCAACGTCGCCCAGCGCATGGTGCAGCTCGACCACATGACCGGCGGCCGCGCCATCTTCGGCTCCGGCCCCGGCGCACTGGCCTCCGACGCACATACGCTCGGCATCGACCCGATGACGCAGCGCGACCGCCAGGATGAGGCGATCGACGTGATCCGCCGCCTCTTCAACGGCGAGCGCGTGACCGCAAAAAGCGACTGGTTCACCATGAACGATGCGGCGCTGCAGATCCTGCCCTTGCAGGAGGAGATGCCGTTCGTGGTGGCCTCGCAAATCTCGCCATCGGGCATGACGCTCGCCGGCAAATACGGCATCGGCATCATCTCGCTGGGCTCGATGACGACGCAGGGCCTGATGTCGCTGCAGCAGCAATGGCAGTTCGCCGAGGACGCCGCCAAAAAGCACGGCACCACCGTCAACCGTGCCGACTGGCGCGTGCTGTTGGCCTTCCACATCGCCGAGAGCCGCGAGCAGGCTCGCAAGGAGGCCGGCGCCGGGCTGATGCGCTGGCACAACGAATATAATGTCGGCACGCTGCAGCGGCCGGGCCTGACTGCATTCTCCTCGCCGGACGAGGCGGTCGACAAGACCGCATTCGTCGAAGGCGCCGCATCCACCATCGGCACGCCCGACGATCTCGTCAAATCCATCAAGAACGTGATGGAGGTCTCCGGCGGAATCGGGGCCATCATCGGATTCGTGCACGACTGGGCCAATCCGGAAGCGACCCGCCGGAGCTGGGACATGGTCGCGCGCTACGTCGTGCCCGAGATCAACGGCTATATCGACGGGCTGCGCAGGTCGCAAAAATTCGTGATCGAGAACCGCGCGATCTTCGAGCGTGCGGGCCAGGCCGTGATGGCCAAGATCATGCAGAACGAGAAGGCCGCCGAGGCGCTGAAGGTGACCGGCCCCGGCCGCGTCGCCATTCCCGCCGTGAACGCGCCGGATCTGCAGAAGGAAGCGGCCAAGCGATAGGCTTTAAGGGAGCGAAAAGGCAGCGAATGCGATCGGCGGGCCGGGTTTCACCTCTCCCCAGCGGGGAGAGGTGAACTGCACCGCGACACCTTCGCACGTCAATACCGCCGCATCGTTTCTGCATCCAGCTGTGCTAAGCTGAGCGTACCAGCCATCCGGAGCAATCGTCATGTCGATGCAGAATGTGGCCGCCTCTGCGCTTCCGTATACCGCGCCCAAGCGCAATGCGCTGACCCACATCCCCGGCGACGAGGGCTGGCCGATCATCGGCAAGACCTTTCAGGTCCTCGCCGATCCCAAGGGCCATATCGAGGCGAACGGCGCCAAATACGGGCCGGTCTACCGCACCCATATTTTCGGCGAGACCAATGTCGTGTTGCTTGGCCCCGAGGCCAACGAGCTCGTGCTGTTCGACCAGCAGAAACTGTTCTCGTCGACCCATGGCTGGAACAAGGTGCTGGGCCTGTTGTTTCCGCGCGGCCTGATGCTGCTCGATTTCGACGAGCACCGGCTGCATCGCAAGGCGCTGTCGGTCGCGTTCAAGTCGGGACCGATGAAGTCCTATCTCAGCGATCTCGACCGCGGCATCTCGGCGCGCGTCGCGCAGTGGAAGGCCAAGCCCGGCGAGATGAAGCTTTATCCGGCGATGAAGCAGCTCACGCTCGATCTGGCGGCAGCGTCCTTCCTCGGCGCCGATATCGGACCGGAGGTGGACGAGATCAACCGCGCCTTCGTCGACATGGTGGCGGCTGCCGTCGCGCCGATCCGGCGGCCGTTGCCCGGCACCCAGATGGCGCGCGGCGTTGCGGGCCGCAAACGCATCGTCGCCTATTTCCGCCAGCAGATTCCACTCCGCCGCGGCAATCACGGCGGCGACGATCTGTTCTCGCAGCTCTGCCGCGCAACCCACGAGGACGGCGCCCTGCTGTCCGATCAGGACATCATCGACCATATGAGCTTCCTGATGATGGCGGCGCACGACACGCTGACCTCGTCGCTGACCTCCTTCATCGGCGAGCTCGCCGCCAACAAGGACTGGCAGGACAAGCTGCGCGCGGAAGTTCTTGCGCTCGGGCTTGCTCCGGACGCGCCGAGCAGCTTCGACCATCTCGAAAAGATGCCGCTGGCGGAAATGGCGTTCAGGGAGGCGCTGCGGATCAAGCCGCCGGTGCCCTCGATGCCGCGCCGTGCGATGCGCGATTTCACCTTCAAGGGATTTACCATTCCCGCCGGCACTGCGGTCGGCGTCAATCCGCTCTACACGCACCACATGAGCGGAATCTGGCCGGAGCCGGATCGCTTCGATCCCCTGCGCTTCACCGAAGAGGCCCAGCGCAACCGGCATCGCTTCGCCTGGGTCCCGTTCGGCGGCGGCGCCCATATGTGCCTCGGCCTGCATTTCGCCTACATGCAGGCGAAATGTTTCGCACGGCACTTCCTGCAAAACATCGAGGTGTCGCTGGAAGAGGGCTACAAGCCGGATTGGCAGATGTGGCCGATCCCGAAGCCGCGGGATGGACTGCGGATAAAGCTGAAGGCGGTCTCGTAGGGTGGGTTAGATTAGCACGGGCTGCGCGGAGCGCAGTTCGCTGGCGTAACCCACCCCTTTGGTGTCCCCGGTAATAGAAGTGGTGGGTTACGCCAGCGCCTGCGCTTTGCGCGGACGCCGTCTAACCCACCCTACGACATCCTTGCTCGCGGCTGCACTCTCGCCTTCCGGCATGCTCTGCCAGCGATCACAATTTTGGCACCTTCGGCAACGAAGACTTCCGCGAGGCGCTAACCGATCACGCTCGCCCCGCCCGTGATCTTCCCGTTCAGCCTACCCGTGGAATGTCCCTGTTTTCGAATGATTCGACGCCAAATGGCGGACACCGATCGATGACTTCGCCGCGACGGTCGGTGCCGTGGCCATCACTATTTCTGCCGGCTCCCGGCAAGGCAAGCTATGCTTGCGCGTGCGAGATGCGTAACATCCTCGACCGCCACTCGATTTTCGAACGCACATCGTCACCGGGCTGCGCATGGGGAAGCTGATCGACGAATTCCGCAAGGGCTGGCAGGGCGTGGCGCCGCCGTCATTTGGCCTGAGCATTGCGTTTGCGGTGGCCTGCCTGCTGCTTGCGACCCTGGCCCGCTGGGCACTCGCGCATGTGCGTCCCGACGTCTACTTCACGCCGTACTTTCCCGCCGTGTTCTTTGCGGCGGCCTTCGGAGGTGCTCGGATCGGCGTCGTGACCGCTCTCGTCGGCGGCGTGCTCGGCGTCATCTTGAATTTCGGCGATCTCCCCCCTGATCGCGCGCGATTCGTCCTGCTGACACTCTATTGGGGCGTCTCGGCGCTCACCATTTGGGGCGTCGAGCACTACCGCACCAAGCTGGCGGAGCAGCGGCGGATCTCCCGCCGCCTGATCGAGGAGGAGGACTATCGCAAGGTTCTGGTCGATGAGCTGCAGCACCGGCTGAAGAACAAGCTGTCGACCGTGCATGCCGTGCTGCATCAGGTGCTGCACGACGAGCCGCAGGTCTGGGCTCGGATCGACCCGCGGCTGCGATCCCTGGCGGCAACCGATGATCTGATCTCGCGGATCGACAAGGCTGGCTGCGACATCCGCGATCTCCTGATCTCCGAGCTCGGCCCCTACGGCCATGTCCGCTTCACCCTCAATGGCGAGCGGCTGTTCCTGCCGCCGAAGCTGGCGGTCACGCTGTCACTGATGTTTCACGAGCTTGCCACCAATGCCGGCAAATACGGCGCGTTCTCCTCGCCGCGCGGCTTGTTGCAGGTGTCATGGACCGTCAGCGACGATCGTCTAACCATCACGTGGGACGAAACCGAGGGACCAACCATCGGCGAAATCTCCGCGCCCGGCTTCGGCACCAAGCTGCTGAAATCGGCGCTTTCCGCCTTCGACGGCAAGACCGAGGTCTCCTATTTGAAGACCGGGCTGCATTGCACCATGCAATGTCGTATTCCCCGGAGTGAATAGATTTGGGTCACCTCTCCCCGACGGGGAGAGGTCGGATTGCGCAGTAATCCGGGTGAGGGGCCGCGGCATACCGTGAGTCTGTAACCCCTCACCCGGACCGCATCTTCGATGCGATCCGACCTGTCCCTTCGGGAGAGGTGGGGCGACCTCGGGAGCTCGCGTCGATTGAATGAATGAAAATGATGCCGTTCCCGCAAGCGAAAGCGACCGCGCGCAGCGCTCGCGCTTTCGCAAGCACCGTTGACCTTCTGTTAATGACGATCGACGGCGCGCCTCACATCGTCGCAAGTTTCTCACAAAGCACCGCCGTATTTCTTCGGACCCCTTAACCAAACCTAAGAGGGAACTGCGCATGATCGCGCCCATTGCAAAGGCGCGCTGAAACAACAAGATTCATGAATTCTATGAACGACAACGCATACGACGGCGCGAACGAAGCCGAACTCGGATTTCTCAAGGAAATCGTTAGAATGCTGCCTGCCGGCCTGACCGTGCAGGACGCGCAGGGCAAGCTTCTACTGGTTAACGATCTGGCGGCGTCGCAGCTCGGCATGGACGGCAGCCGCCCCTCGCCCGATCTCGCGCCGCGCCGCGAGGCTTGCCAGCAGGCCCTCAGGTCCGGCCAACCCGTCACCTCGGAGGAAGCGCTCCACCACGGAGCCGCACGCCAGGTGCTGCTGACTACACACCGCCCGGTCCGCCACGCCGGACGCGAGCTGTTGATCTCGGCCTCGTCCGACATCACCGAGCAGAAGAATTTCGAGGACCAGCTGTTCCGCTCGGCCTATTTCGACGAGCTAACCGGCCTGCCCTCGCGGCGCGTGATCGAGCATCGCTCCAACAGCCTGCTCGCGCGCGATGGTGCCGACGAACGATTTGCGCTGGCCTTTCTCGATGTCGACAATTTCAAGCACATCAACGACTATTACGGTCATGCCGTCGGCGACGCACTGCTGGCCGAGCTGGCGAAGCGGCTCGGGCGAGACTTGCGCGATTCCGACATGCTGTCGCGCATTTCCGGCGACGAGTTCCTGCTGCTGCTCTCACCGATCCAGAGCCAGGAGGAAGTCGCCGAATTCATGCAGGCGACGTTGCAGCGGCTGACCGCACCCTTCTTCATCGACCATTCCGAGATCTTCGTCTCGACCTCCGTCGGCATCAGCATCTATCCCGAACACGGCCGCAGCTTCGAGACGCTGCGCCAGAATGCCGACATCGCGATGTATCGCATCAAGAACGACGGCAAGGGATCCGCCGCTTTCTTCGATGCCGGTATGGAGCGCGAGGCGCTGGCCCGGATGAAGATCGAGCAGTCGCTGCGGCTCGCCATCCTCGAGAAGCGCTTCTGCTGCGCGTTCCAGTCCAAGGTCGACATCCGCACGCAAGCCGTAAAGGGCATCGAGGCCCTTGTTCGCCTGCGTGACGACGAAGGCGTGATCCAGGCGCCCGGCTCGTTCATCGATCTTGCCTGCGAACTCGGGCTGATCGACGAGCTCACGCACCTGGTGCTCGCCGAGATCGTCAAATCGATCGATTCGATCAACCACACCTTCGGCGCGGAAGCGACCATCAGCATCAACGTCGCTGCCAAGCAGGCCGGCAACCCCGAATTCATGCGCAGTTTTGCGCAGGCGCTGGAGGACACCGGCTTTCCGCAACGCTTCATGATCGAGGTGACGGAAGACGCCTTCGTCGCCAAGAATCACTTCCAGTCCGGGATCCTGCCGCTGTTCCGCAAGCTCGGTGTCGGCATCTCCATCGACGATTTCGGCATCGGCTATTCCTCGCTCTCGGCGCTCGCCGACATCACTGCCGACGAGATCAAGATCGACCGGTCCTTCATCACCGACATCCACAAGCGCCCTCGCAGCCAGGGCATCTTGCGCGCAATCGAATCCTTGAGCGAAGCCCTCGGCATGACCGTGATCGCCGAAGGTCTCGAATCCTTCGAGGAGCTCGCCTATCTCCAGGCTGCCACCAAGATCCGCTACGCGCAGGGCTATTACTTTTCCCGACCGATCTTCCTGGAGGAGCTGAAGCTCGCCAGCCCGGTCTCAAGCGAGGCGCGCGGCAACGTGGCGAGTCGGCCGGCGCAGCAGAATAGGCAGGGTTATTCGCGGGCGAGCGGATACCGGCGGTAAAGGCGCGGCCCTGAAGCTGCGCGTCGGCACAGACAGCGCTGCGCCTACCCAGATCAGCTCCGTCATCCCGAGGCGTGAGGCCCGCGATGCGAATGCATCGTGGGGCGAGCCTCGACGGATGCACGGCCGAGCTGCCAGCCGGGCCGTCGCCCTTCGAGGCTCGCCCTGCGGCACGCCGCAGGACGAGCACCTCAGGGTGACGGGGATAGACCTGAGACGTCCATTTTTCCCTTTGAAATTACTTGGCTTTTGGTAATAACAGGCGGACCTCCCCGAGGCACGCCATGCCCAGCACTTCTCCCGATGTCAGCGATCCCGCCTATGTCCGCGCGCGGGCAATGGTGACGTTGTTCGAGCGGCTGGAGCATCTGTGCGAAGGCGCGATTGCGATCGACCGTCGCGGGCGGGTCATCTACGTCAACGAGAAGTACCTCACCTCGCTCGGTCTCAAGCACACATCCGAGGCAATCGGGCGGCCGATCGAGGAGGTCATTCCAAACAGCCTGATGCGGAAGGTGGTCGAGACAGGCGAGCCGATCCTGCTCGACATCATGGAGCTCGGCGGCGAGCAGCTCGTGGTGACGCGCATGCCGATCGAGGACGAGCAGCGCAACGTCATTGGCGCGATCGGCTTCGTGCTTTATGACCATCTGGAGAGTCTCAAGCCGCTGCTTTCGCGCGTCGCCCAGCTCGAGAGCGATCTGCGGCTGGCGCGACGGCAATTGTCGAACCCCCGCGCGGCACGCTTCACCTTTGCCGACTTCGTCGGCAAGACCTCAGGGATCGCACAGGCCAAGGAGCTCGCAGGCCGCGCCGCCCGACAGAACGTCACCGTCCTGCTTACCGGCGAAACCGGAACGGGCAAGGAGATGCTGGCGCAGGCCATCCACAACGCCTCCTCCCGCGCCGAGAAGCCGTTCGTCAGCGTCAACGTCGCCGCTATCCCCGACACGCTGATCGAATCGGAGTTTTTCGGCACCGCGCCCGGCGCCTACACCGGTGCAGACCGCAGGGGTCGCGAGGGAAAGTTCCGGGTCGCCGACGGCGGCACGCTGTTTCTCGACGAGATCGGCGAGATGCCGCTGCAATTGCAGGCCAAGCTGCTCCGCGTGTTGCAGGAGCGCGAGATCGAGCCGCTCGGATCGGACAAGATCTCGAAGGTGGACGTTCGCGTGGTCGCCGCCACCAATGTGGACTTGCGCAAGCGCGTCAGCGACGGCGCGTTCCGGCCCGACCTCTATTACCGCCTCAACGTGCTCTCGATCGACCTGCCGCCCCTGCGCGACTGCCTTGGTGATCTCCCCGAGATCAGCGCCCGGCTGCTCGAGGACATCAGCGCCTCCGGCGATTATGTCAGCGCCAAGATCACCCCGAGCGCGCTGTCGGCGCTTGCCCGCTACGATTGGCCGGGCAATGTCCGCGAGCTTCGCAACGTCCTGGAGCGCGCGCTGATCCTGAGCGATTCCGGGCGGCTCACCGGCGACGACTTCGCCCGCATCCTCCCCGTCGGCACGGATGCGAGGCCGGCCTCGACGATGCGGGCGGCTGGCATGGTCGTGCCCTATGCCGAGGCCGAGGCGGAATTCGAGAAGCACACGCTCGAACAGGCGCTCGCCGCCAGCAACGGCCAGATCTCGGAAGCCGCAAAGCTGCTCCAGATCTCGCGCGCGACCTTCTACAAGAAGCTCGCCAAGTTCGGCCTCACGACGGGGGCGCCGCCGGTCTGAGATCGTAGATCCGGATGGAGCGGTAGCTGTCGCCAAACTCTCGGTGTCGTCCCGGACAAGCGTAAGCGCAGATTCCGGGATCCATAGCCACAGGATTGAGTTTGGCAGACTCGCAGTTGTCAGCTCGCGCCGCATTTCTTCTTGGGTTTAAGGATCCCGGATCGGCGCGCGCTTGTGGCGCGCTTGTCCGGGACGACAGCGGAGTAAATGGCTCGCCGTCGTGCGCTCCGCTCAGGCGCCGTAACCCGTCTGACTTTCGAGACTCCTCGTGTCACGAGTCTCGGATTCCTGACACTGCGATCGACCTGCCTTTTCCGCGTGCTACGCTGAAATTGCCGGGATTTGAGCCAGTTTGCTCATCGGCGCCGCATCTGGCGCGGACCTTGCTCTTCGCTTTTGCACAATGACGCATGTTGCACATGCGCATTCGCAAACCAGGGAGGACGCAAGGATGAGTGACGCGATCTCAGTCCATCAGCTTCAGGCGAGACAGCCCTCGCACGTCACGGTCGCCACCGCGAGCCTGATCGGCACGGCGATCGAGTGGTACGATTTTTTCCTCTACGGCACCGCCGCGGCGCTGATCTTCAACAAGCTGTTCTTTCCGACCTTCGACCCGATGATGGGGACGCTGCTGGCGTTTGCGACCTATGCGCTCGGCTTCATCGCGCGCCCGCTCGGCGGCGTCGTGTTCGGCCATTACGGCGACAAGATCGGCCGCAAGACCATGCTGTACCTGACGTTGCTGATCATGGGTGCGGCGACCGCGGCCATCGGCTTCCTGCCGACCTACGAGACCGCCGGCATCGGCGCCGCAATCCTGCTCGTCACCTGCCGCTTGGTGCAGGGCTTTGGCTTAGGAGGCGAATGGGGCGGAGCCGTGCTGATGGCGGTCGAGCATGCGCCGGAAGACAAGAAAGGTTTCTACGGCAGCTGGCCGCAGCTTGGCGCACCGCTCGGCCTCGTGCTCGGCACGCTGGTGTTCTCGGTGGTCTCGGCGCTGCTGACCGATGCCCAGCTCTATGCCTGGGGCTGGCGCATCCCGTTCCTGTTCTCGATCGCGCTGGTGCTGGTCGGCCTGTGGATCCGCTTCACCATCGCGGAATCGCCTGAGTTCCAGAAGGTCAAGGACACCAAGCAAGAGGTGAAGATGCCGATCCTCGAGGCGATCAGGATGTACCCGAAGAACATCCTGCTCGCGATGGGCGCGCGCTTTGCGGAGAACGGCTTCTTCTACATCTACGCCACCTTCGTGCTCGCCTTTGCGACGCAATCGCTCGGCATGAACAGGCAGGACATGCTCAACGGCGTCTTGATCGCAGCCGCGATCGAGACCTTCACCATCCCCGCCTTCGGCGCGCTGTCCGACAAGGTCGGGCGTCGGCCGATCTACATCTTCGGCGCGGTGTTCTCGGCGCTGATGTCGTTCCCGCTGTTCATGCTGCTGTCGACCAAGAACCCGAAACTCGCCTGGATCGCGATCGTGCTGGGCCTCGCCATCGGACACGCCGCGATGTACGGCCCGCAGGCGAGCTTCCTGTCGGAGCTGTTCGGCACCAAGGTGCGCTATAGCGGCGTCTCGCTCGGCTATAACCTCGCCTCGATCTTCGCCGGCGCGCTGTCGCCGTTGATCGCGACAGGCCTGATGACGGCCTATGCGCCGGCAACCTGGCCGATCTCGCTCTACATGGTCGCACTCGCGATCATCACGGTGGTGTCGGTCTACTTCGCCACGGAAACACGCAAGATAGTTCAGTCCTGAATTCGGCTCTTGCCGCGGAGCGGCCTGTTCCAAGGCCGCCTCGCGCGCTAGACTTCGTTCAAAGCAACAACAATAGCGTGCGATCCACTGAGATCGGGAGGAATGCCGTGAGCCAGCATCCCGCTTTGCCCTATTTACCGACCTCGGAGAAAGGCAAGGTCGTTACGGCCGCCGAAGCGGTCATGCTGATCCGCGACGGCGACACGGTGGCCACCGGCGGCTTCGTCGGCATCGGCTTTGCCGAGGAAATCGCGATCGCGCTGGAGGAGCTCTATCTCTCCCATGAGGGCGATGCGCCCTATACGCAAGGCAAGCCGCGCAATCTGACGCTTGTCTATGCCGCGGGCCAGGGCGACGGTAAGCATCGCGGCCTCAACCATTTCGCGCATGAAGGCCTGGTCCGCCGCGTCATCGGCGGGCATTGGGGGCTTGCGCCGAAACTGCAGCAGTTGGCGATCGCGAACCAGATCGAGGCCTACAACCTGCCGCAGGGCGTGATCACGCATCTGTTCCGCGACATCGCGGCACACCGGCCAGGCCATGTCACTCGCGTCGGCATGGGGACCTTCGTCGACCCGCGGCACGGCGGCGGCAAGCTCAATGCGCGCACCACCGAGGACATGGTGGAGCTGATCACGATTGGGGGCGAAGAGTGCCTGCTCTACAAGACGTTCCCGATCAATGTCGGCATTATCCGCGCCACGACTGGCGATCCCGACGGCAACCTCACCATGGAGAAGGAGGCACTGACGCTGGAGGCGCTCGCCATTGCCATGGCCGCGCACAATTCCGGCGGCATCGTCATCGCGCAGATCGAGAGGGTGGCCGAGAGCGGCAGCCTCAATCCGCGCCAGGTCAAGATCCCCGGCGTGCTCGTCGACTGCGTCGTCGTGGCCAAGCCTGAGCATCATTGGCAGACGTTTGGCACGCAATATAATCCGGCTTATTCCAGCGAGATCCGGGTGCGCGCGGCATCGCTCCCCGAGATGCCGATGAGCGAGCGCAAGATCATCGCCCGTCGCGCGGCCTTCGAACTCAAGGCCAACAGCGTCGTCAATCTCGGCATCGGCATGCCCGAAGGGATCGCCTCCGTTGCCAACGAAGAGCGGATCATCGACCTGATCACGCTGACGGCCGAGCCGGGCGTGATCGGCGGCATTCCCGCAAGCGGCATCGACTTTGGCGCCGCGATCAACACCCAGGCCGTGATCGACCAGCCCTACCAGTTCGACTTCTATGACGGAGGCGGGCTGGACGCCGCCTTTCTCGGCCTCGCGCAGGTCGACCACAGCGGCAATCTCAATGTCAGCAAGTTCGGGCCGAAGCTCGCCGGCGCCGGCGGCTTCATCAACATCAGCCAGAATGCCAAGGAAGTTGTGTTCGTCGGCACCTTTGCCGCGGGCAAGCAGCGGATCGCGGTCAGCGACGGCAAGCTGTCCATCCTGGAGGAGGCGAAGTCCCGCAAATTCGTCGAACATGTCGAGCACGTCACCTTCAGCGGGCCCTTCGCCGCGGCGCGCGGGCAACGCGTGCTCTATGTCACCGAGCGCTGCGTGTTCGCGCTGAGCCCCGACGGGCTCGAGCTCACCGAAGTCGCGCCCGGCATCGACATCGAGCGTGACATCCTGCGCCTGATGGATTTCAAACCGTTGATCCCCTGCGATCCCGCACCGATGGATGCACGCATCTTCCGCGACGGCCCCATGGACCTGCGCGAAAGGCTCCTGACCATCCCGCTCGACCAGCGTTTCACCTTCGACGAGCAGCAGAACCTGTTCTTCGTCAATCTGGAACGCTATCCCCTGCGCAGCAAGGCCGAGATCGACGAGATCGCACGGATTGTCGCGGCACGGCTCGCCCCGCTCGGCCGCAAGGTCTACGCCATCGTCAATTATGACAACTTCTCGATTCTGCCGGAGCTGCTGGACGATTATTCGGCGATGGTACGCAACCTGGTCGACCGCTTCTATGCCGGCGTTTCGCGCTACACCACATCAGGCTTCCTGCGCATCAAGCTCGGCGAGGCGCTGGAGAAGCGCGGCGTCGCGCCGCATATTTTCGAGAGTGCGGACGAGGCGCAGTCGGAGTGGCGTCAGGTCGAGGGCGCGCCTCCAATATCCGGCGAGGCGCCCACTGCGCGGCAGGCCTAAAAATGATGCATGCTCGTCTACAGGTACAGTCAACCGGAAGGTTGAATTGCAAAGTTCACACGCTTGTGCAAATCGCTGTTGCCGAGAAACTTCAAATCAGGAGGGACCATCGTGCGTCGTTCACTCATCATAACAACAACCATTCTCGGCCTGGCCGCGGCGAGTGCCGCGCACGCCGACGACCTCAAGGTCGCGCTGATCTACGGCAAGACCGGTCCGCTTGAGGCTTATGCCAAGCAGACGGAAACGGGCCTGCAGATGGGCTTCGAATACGCCACCAAGGGCACCATGACGGTCGACGGTCGCAAGATCGTCATCATCACCAAGGACGACCAGGGCAAGCCGGACCTTTCCAAGGCCGCGCTCGCGGAAGCCTATCAGGACGACAAGGCCGACATCGCGATCGGCACGACCTCCTCGGCCGCAGCGCTCGCCATTCTCCCCGTCGCCGAGGAGAACAAGAAGATCCTGATCGTCGAGCCCGCAGTCGCGGACCAGATTACCGGCGAAAAATGGAATCGCTACATCTTCCGCACCGCGCGCAACTCCTCGGAGGACGCGATCTCCAACGCGGTCGCGATCGGCAAACAGGGCGTCACCGTTGCGACGCTGGCGCAGGACTACGCCTTCGGCCGCGACGGCGTCGCCGCCTTCAAGGAAGCGCTTGCCAAGACAGGCGCGACGCTCGCCGCGGAAGAATACGCCCCGACCAACACCACCGACTTCACCGCGGTCGGCCAGCGCCTGTTCGATGCGCTGAAGGACAAGCCCGGCCGCAAGGTGATCTGGGTGATCTGGGCCGGCGCGGGCAATCCGCTGGCGAAACTCCAGGACATGGACCCGAAGCGCTACGGCATCGAGCTCTCGACCGGCGGCAACATCCTGCCGGCGCTCGCCGCCTATAAGAGCCTGCCCGGCATGGAGGGTGCGACCTATTACTACTACGACATTCCGAAGAATCCGGTGAACGACTGGCTCGTCGCCGAACACCAGAAGCGGTTCAAGTCGCCGCCTGATTTCTTTACTGCGGGCGGCTTTGCCGCAGCCATGTCCGTCGTGACCGCCGTCACCAAGGCCAAGTCGACCGACACCGAGAAGCTGATCACGGCGATGGAAGGCATGGAGTTCGACACGCCGAAGGGCAAGATGGTGTTTCGCAAGGAGGACCATCAGGCGCTGCAGAGCATGTATCACTTCAAGGTCAAGGTCGATCCGAACGTCGCCTGGGCCATTCTCGAGCCGGTGCGCGAGCTGAAGATCGAGGACATGGACGTTCCGATCAAGAACAAGCGCTAGGTGCTTCACCTCTCCCTCCCGGAGAGGTCGCGCCGAAGGCGCGGGTGAGGGATTCCGCTCCCTCGCGGGACCTGAGCCCCTCACCCGATTAGCACTGGACGATGCTTCGCATCGCCAGGAGCAAATCGACCTCTCCCCTCCGGGGAGAGGTGAACGGATAGACTCAACCCGGTTTGCAAGAATGACCCTCTCGCTCGAAACCCGCGATCTCACCATCCGCTTCGGCGGGCATGTCGCGGTCAACAATGTCAGCTGCACGTTCCGCCCGGGCGAGCTCACCGCGATCGTCGGGCCGAACGGCGCCGGCAAGACCACCTATTTCAATCTGATCTCGGGCCAGCTGCGGGCCTCGAGCGGCAGCATCCTGTTCGACGGCACCGACATCACCCTGCAGTCCGCGCCGCTGCGGACCCGTGCGGGCCTGGGGCGCGCGTTCCAACTGACAAATCTCTTTCCGAACCTGACGGTGGAGGAGAACGTCCGCCTCGCGGTGCAGGCGGCGAGCGGCACCCACTATGACATGCTGCGGCCCTGGATGGTCCGCCGCGATCTAGTCGCGCGTGCCGATGCCATCCTCGACCAGGTCGCGCTCGGCAACCGCCGCAGCGTCGCTGCGACTACGCTGTCGCATGGTGACCAGCGCAAGCTCGAAGTCGCGCTGATGATCGCACTGGAGCCAAAGGTGTTCATGTTCGACGAGCCGACCGCCGGCATGAGCATCGACGAGGTGCCCGTTGTCCTGAACCTGATCGCGCAGCTGAAGCAGGACAAGAGCAAGATCATCCTGCTGGTCGAGCACAAGATGGACGTGGTGCGCTCGCTCGCCGACCGCATCATCGTGCTGCACAACGGCCAGCTCGTCGCCGATGGCCAGCCCGCCGAGGTGATCGCCTCGCCGGTCGTGCAGGAAGCCTATCTCGGCGTCGCACCGAAGAGTGCAGCATGACGGACCTGCTCAAACTCTCCGGTGTGCACACCAATATCGGGCGTTATCACATCCTCCAGGGTATCGACCTCGCCGTGCCGCAGGGGCAGGTCACGATGCTGCTCGGGCGCAACGGCGCCGGCAAGACCACAACGCTGCGCACCATCATGGGCCTGTGGCAGGCCTCTTCCGGCGAGATCACGTTCGGCAGCGAGCGCATCGAAAGCCGCGCCACGCCCGACATCGCGCGGCTCGGCGTCGGCTATGTGCCGGAGAGCATGGCCGTGTTCTCCGACCTCACGGTGAAGGAGAATCTGGTGCTGGCGGCGCGCGACGGGCCGCTCGACGACACCCAGCTCGACTGGATCTTCGGCTTCTTCCCGGCGCTGCGCCGGTTCTGGCTGTCGCGCGCCGGAAGCCTCTCCGGCGGGCAAAAACAGATGCTATCGATCGCCCGCGCCATCATCGAGCCGCGCAAGCTGCTGCTGATCGACGAGCCGACCAAGGGATTGGCGCCCGCCATCGTCATGGCGCTGATCGAGTGCCTGAAGGAGATCAAGCGCAAGGGTGCGACGATCCTTCTGGTCGAACAGAATTTCTTTGCCGCGCGCGAGCTCGGCGACAGCGTGCTGGTCATGGACAACGGCACCATCGTCCATCGCGGCGAGATGGCTGATCTCGCCGCCGACGTGCCGCTGCAGGAGCGGCTGCTCGGCCTGAGCCTGGAGGCACACCAGTGACCGAACTCGCCGCATCCGATCCGCTGCCGAAGCCGAAGCGCGACATCGCGCCGATCCTGCTGCCGATCGCGCTCGCCCTTCTGATGATCCCGCTGATCGGCTCGACCAGCTCCTGGCTGACGCTCACCGCCGCGAGCCTTGCCATGGGCATGATGATCTTCATCATGGCCTCGGGGCTGACGCTGGTGTTCGGGCTGATGGACGTGCTGAATTTCGGCCACGGCGCCTTCATCGCAGTCGGCGCTTACATCGCAACGCTGGTGTTCGCGCCGTTCGCGGCCTCGGTGCAGGCGGATTCGCTTCTAGTGAACCTCGCGGTGCTGGCGCCGGCGGCGCTGCTGTCGATGGCCGTCTCCGGCGCCCTCGGCCTCGTCGTCGAGCGCGTGCTGATCCTCCCCGTCTACGGCCAGCACCTGAAGCAGATCCTGATGACGACGGGCGGCCTGATCGTCGCTGAACAGACGCTCTATGCACTGTGGGGACCGCAGATCATCCCGATGCCGCTGCCGGCCTCGCTGCGCGGTTCCTTCATCCTCGGGGATGTCGCCATTGCCAAATACCGTGTGCTGGCGATGTTCATCGGCCTCGCGGTCTTCATCGCGATCCAGCTCGTGCTCAACCGCACCAAACTCGGCCTTTTGATCCGCGCCGGCGTCGAGAACCGCGAGATGGTCGAGGCGCTGGGCTATCGCATCCGCCGGCTATTCCTCGGCGTATTCATGACGGGATCGGCGCTCGCCGGCCTTGGCGGGGTGATGTGGGCGCTCTATCGCGAGCAGGTCCACGCCTCCATGAGCGACGAGCTCACGGTCTTGATTTTCGTCGTCGTCATCATCGGCGGGTTGGGGTCGATCGGCGGCTGCTTCATCGGCGCGATCCTGGTGGCGATGGTCGCAAATTACGGCGGCTTCCTCGTGCCGAAACTCGCCCTCGTCTCCAACATCCTGCTGATGGTCGCCATTCTGATGTGGCGGCCGCGCGGCCTCTATGCGGTGACCAGCCGATGATGATCCTCTCAGGCGACCCGCCGCGCAGCCGCGTGCTCACGCTCGTTCTCGTCGTCATCATCCTGGCGCTGGCCGCGACGCCATTCCTGTTTCCGGGCGCGAAGGCGCTGAACGTGGCGGCCAAGATCTGCGTGTTCGCCGCGCTGGTCGCCTCTTACGATCTGTTGCTCGGCTATACCGGCTCGGTGTCGTTCGCGCATACGATGTTCTATGGCATCGGCAGCTACGCGATCGCGATCGCGCTGTACGGCATGGGTCCGAATTGGGCGGCGGTCGCGACCGGCATCGTGGTCGGCCTGCCGCTGGCGGCGCTGCTTGCGCTCGCGATCGGCCTGTTCTCGCTGCGGGTTGCCGCGATCTTCTTCGCCATGATCACGCTCGCGGTCGCCTCCGCCTTTCAGGTATTGGCGTCGCAACTGTCCTGGCTGACAGGTGGTGAGGACGGGCGCAGCTTCCAGCTCCCCGAGCTGCTGCGTCCCGGCACGGTGCTGATCTCGAAAAACATGTTCGGCTTCGAGATCAACGGCCGCATCCTGACCTTCTACCTGGTGTTCGCGGTCTCGGCCATGATGATCCTCGCCCTGCTGCGCGTGGTGAACTCGCCGTTCGGGCGCGTGCTACAGGCGATCCGCGAGAACCGCTTTCGCGCCGAAGCGCTCGGCTTTCGCACCGTCTTTCACCTGACCTACGCCAACTGCCTCGCCGCGCTGGTCGCCGCCGGCGCCGGCGTCCTGAACGCATTGTGGCTGCGCTACGCCGGGCCGGACACCTCGCTCAGCTTCTCGATCATGCTCGACATCCTGCTGATGGTCGTGATCGGCGGGATGGGGACGATCTACGGAGCGATCATCGGCGCCACCATCTTCATCCTGGCGCAGAACTACCTGCAATCGCTGATGGGCGTCGCCTCCAAGGCTGCGTCGGAAGCCGGTCTGCCGCTGCTGCCGGGACTGCTCCACCCCGACCGCTGGCTGCTCTGGCTCGGGCTGCTGTTCATCGCCAGCGTCTATTTCTTCCCGAGCGGCGTGGTCGGACGGCTGCGCCATGGCGGCGGCGACAAGGGCGTGGGCACGTCGCATTAAGCTTCGATTAACGATGCAGCGCAGCGTTGGTGATGGCCTCCGCACAAGCATTGCGTGATTCGCGCTGCGCTGCACGGTGATGCGCTACGCAACCTGATTAATGCTTGGGTAACTGGCTTTCCTAAGCTTTGTGCCATTTCTGCGGTGTATTTTTGTTCCCTGAGGGGGAGGAAATGCACGACCTATTTTCAGGCATGGCATCCAGACTGTCGCGAACCGCAAGGGATGGCTGGGACGCCGCCATGCGGCGTGGCCCGGTGCTGTGGCTGACACTCTCGGGCGCATTGCTGGTCGCCGGCATATTCGCCGTGACCGCGATGGCCGTCGGCGAGTTTCGCGAGCGCACGCTGACCAATCGTGAGCGCGATCTGGAGAACACCGTGCAGCTGATCGCGCGCCACTTCGATCAGCAGTTTGAAGATTCCGATGCGGTCGCGGCCGATCTGATCGGACAGATGCGCCTTCCGGACATCACCTCGCCGCAGATGTTCCGCGAACGCATGTCGGGAGACGATGCGAACCAGATGCTGCGCAGCAAGGTCAGCGCGGTGTCCTATTTGGGCGACATCGCGGTCTACGACGTCGACGGCGACCTGATCAACTGGTCACGGGCCCTGCCGCTGCCCAAGATCAACATCTCCGCGCGCGCTTACTTCCAGACCTTCAAGACCAATCCGATGGCAGAGCCCGTGCTGCTGGAATCGGTGCGCAGCTTCATCATGAAGAAATGGACCACGGTCGTCGCGCGCAGGCTGAGCCTGCCTGACGGAACCTTCGTCGGGGCGATGGTCCGGCGGATCGACCCTGACAGCTATCAGCAGTATTTCGCATCCGTGGCTCTTGCGGAGGGGACCGCGATTTCGCTGTTCGACCGCGAAGGCAAGATGCTCGCCCGCTATCCGAACAATGAGGAACTGATCGGCAAGAGCTTCAAGGATGCGCCTCTGATAAAGAAGGTGCTGGCCAAGGGTGGCCGGCAAACGCTTCGCATCAAGAGTGTGCTCGATGGCGGAGAACGCCTCGGCTCGGCGGCATCGCTGACGCATTTCCCTCTGATCATCGCCGCCACCAACACCACGGCGGCGGCGCTCGCAGACTGGCGGCAGCAGACCGGCTTTATGGTCACGACCGCGGCGCTTTCCGCCACCGTGATCGCGCTGATCCTCTATCTGATCATTCGTCAGATCAACCGGCAGAACCGCGACGCTCAGCAGCGGCTGGAAGCGGAACGGCTGCGGCTCGACACCGCCTTGAACAACATGACACAGGGGCTGATCCTGCACGATGCGAGCGGCACCATCGTCACCTGCAACCGCCGCTACGTCGACATGTTCGGCCTCTCCCATGACGTCATCAAGCCCGGCTGTCATATCCTCGAGGCGATGTACCATCGCAAGGAGTGCGGCGCCTTCGACGGCAACGTCGAAGACTTCTGTGCCGATGTGATGCGGGTCGTGGCCGAAGGCACGGTTTCTACCAGAACTCATCTGCTGCCCAACGGCCGCGCGTTCCAGGTCATCAATACCCCGCTGGCTCAGGGGGGCTGGGTCGCCACGATCGAGGAAATCACCGAGCGGCGCAACCTCGAGCAGGAACGCGATCGCAACTACACGTTCCTCCGCGAGATCATCGACCACATCCCGTCGCAGATCACGGTGAAGGACGCCCGAACGCGGCAATATCTGCTGGTCAACCGGATCGCCGAGGAGGTCCTTGGCGAAGCAGGCAAGACGATCGTCGGCAAGACCGCAGCCGATCTCCTGCCCGAAACGGACGCCCAGGTCGTTACACGCGACGATGACACCGTGCTGCAGTCGCCAGACCGATTGCTGCAAAGGGAGCAAAGCTGGAGAACGCCGACTGACGGGCAACGCCATACCATTTCAAAGCGCATCGGTATCTGCGACGACGCCGGCGCTCCCCGCTACATCATCAACGTCATCGAGGACATTACCGAGCAGCGGCGGACCGCGGAGGAGATCGAGCATATGGCGCATTACGACGCGCTGACCGACCTTCCCAATCGCACGCTGTTCCGCGAGCAGATCGAGCGCGAGCTCGAGAAGGTCGCCGGCGGGGGGCAATTCGCGCTGCTCTACATCGACGTCGACGAGTTCAAGGGCATCAATGATTCACTCGGCCACCATGTCGGCGACGAGCTGCTGAAGGCGATCGCGGGCCGCATTCGCGCCTGTCTCAAGCCGGGCGATCTGATCGCGCGGCTCGGCGGCGACGAATTCGCGGTGATCCAGAGCGGAATCGAATCGTCCGCCGACGTGCTGGCCTTCGTGACGCGGATTCACGAAGCGATCCGCCGCCCCTATCATTGCCTCGGGCACCAGCTCTCGACCGACGCAAGCATCGGCATCGCGCTGGCGCCGCAGGACGGCACCGATCTAGACCAGCTCGTCAAGAACGCGGACCTTGCAATGTACGGCGCCAAGGCGGAAGGGCGACGCACCCATCGCTTCTTCGTGCCGGAAATGGATGCGAGCGCCAAGGCCCGCCTCACGCTGGAGCAGGATCTGCGCCAGGCGCTGGTCAATGGCGGCTTCGAGATCCATTACCAGCCGCTGGTCAATCTGCACACGGGCGTGGTCTCCGGTTGCGAGGCGCTGCTGCGCTGGCGCCATCCCCAACGCGGCATGGTATCGCCGGCCGAATTCATTCCGATCGCCGAGGACACCGGGCTGATCAACGAGCTCGGCGACTGGGTGTTGCGCACGGCCTGCAACGAGGCCGCGACCTGGCCCGCCCATGTCCGCCTCGCGGTCAACGTCTCGCCGGTGCAGCTCAAATGCGACACGCTGGCGCTCCGGATCGCCGGAGCCCTCGCTGGCTCCGGGCTCGATCCGCGCCGGCTCGAGCTCGAGATCACCGAAGCGGTGCTGATCCGCGACGACGATGCGGCGCTCTCGATCCTCCACCAGCTCCGCTCCATCGGCGTGCGCATCGCACTCGACGATTTCGGCACCGGCTATTCATCGCTGAGCTATTTGAAACGCTTCCCGTTCGACAAGATCAAGATCGACCGCTGCTTCGTGGCCGACATCGCCGAATCCAGCGGATCACCCGTGATCGTGCAGGCCGTGGTGAACATCGCCTCCGCCAGCAACATGACCACGGTCGCCGAAGGCGTCGAGACCGAGGCGCAGCGCGAGCTGCTGCGTTCGCTCGGCTGCACGGAGATGCAGGGCTATCTGTTCAGCAAGCCGAGGCCGGCCGCCGAGGTACGCGAGCTGTTCGGCCCTGATGATGCCATGCCCGTGGCGGCGGTGGCCTGAGATGACAAAGCTCACCAAGGCTCCCCCCGACACTGTCGACGTGGCGGATTCCTACGCGGTGCGGCTGATGCAGCATCTGGTGGTGCCGACCTTCGTGATCGACCCGAAGCGGCGCGTCGTGATCTGGAACAGGGCCTGCGAGCGGCTGACCGGCGTTGCCGCCTCCGAGGTGATCGGCACCACCAAGCATTGGCAGGCCTTCTACGAGACCAAGCGCCCTTGCCTCGCCGATCTGGTCGCGCTCGACCGGCCCGAGCAGCTACCGGAGTTCTATCCGGAATATGCCGCGCGCGGCCACAACGGCCTCGGCTTTTCCGCGGAGAACTGGTGCGTGATGCCGAAGCTCGGCAACCAGCTCTATCTCGCGATCGACGCGGGCCCCATCCACGACGAAGCCGGCAATCTGATCGCCGTGGTGGAGACGCTGCGCGACCTCACCGACCAGAAGCGCGCCGAGATGGCGCTGAAGGAGCTCGCCACCAAGGACGGGCTGACCGGGCTCTCGAACCGCCGCTCGTTCGACCAGATGCTGATGAGCGAATGGGCGCGCGCGCAGCGTACGCAGAAGCCGCTGGCGCTGCTGTTCGTCGACGTCGACCATTTCAAGCTGTTCAACGACCAGCACGGCCACCAGACCGGCGACGAGTGCCTGCGCGCGGTCGCCGGTGTCGTCAGCCGCCATGCGCAGCGCCCGCTCGACCTTGCCAGCCGCTACGGCGGCGAGGAGTTCGCGCTGATCCTGCCGGACTTGAGCTGGGACGATGCCTGCGCCATCGCCGAGGAGATCCGGCGCGCCGTCATGGCCTTAGGGATCGTCCACGGCGCCCCTGGGGCCGGCAACCACGTCACGCTCAGTGTCGGCGTCGCCAGTCACGTCCCCGGCGAGACCGACAGCGGCCCCGACCGGCTCTTGGGTGCGGCCGACCAAGCGCTCTATGCCGCCAAGCGGCTCGGCCGCAACCGCGTCGTCTGCTCCGAGCGGGTCTTGGCCGAATTCGCAGGCCTCGGCCGGGACGATGTGGCGGTCACCGGCCAGGTTCCTGGCCCCGCCTCGCGAAAATCGGCCTGAAGCGCGGGCTCATCCCGCGGCAAGACCGGTTGCCCGCCCCTCGCCATTAGGCTAAATGAGGCCTCGTTGCGCCCGTAGCTCAGCTGGATAGAGCGTTGCCCTCCGAAGGCAAAGGTCACACGTTCGAATCGTGTCGGGCGCGCCACTTCGGTACAAAACTGGGCACTCCAAAACCTGCCGTTTTTACGCTCGACGCGGCGACGAGCCTACGCAGGAGCACGCTTTTCGAGCCCATGATGCGAACCTCTTTCGCGTCCACCTCGATGCGCTGGGCCAGCGTACGGAGGTGGTCGCGGCGGTAGCCGCCCGCCTCGGTCCGCATCCGCCTGCGGGCCTGGCTGGCGAAGGTTTTGAGCGCCTGCGGTGTGATGCTCGGCCCAGCCCGATCGAGCGCGCCCGCGGCCCGCTCAGCGTCGGCGCGGGCCTGATCGCGGATGGACTTCAGCTCGGTCACGCGCTCCTTGAGCAGCGGATCGGACACGTCAGCGACGCCGTTCTCGATCGCGTCGTACAATCGCTTGAGTTTGGCTTCTGCTTCGGCTGCGCGCTTGCGCAATTCGGCAATATGCATCGTTCGGCGCTCGGCGCGCTCTTTCCGGCGATACAGAACGGCCGACAGGACTTCCTCGAGGCGTTTGGGTTGCAATAGCCGCTCTTCGATGTGCTCGGCTACGAGACTGTCGAGCTTTTCCATTGGAACGGTACGCCCCTTGCAGCCGGTCTCGCCCTGGCGGGCTTTGGTGCAGCAAGTGTAATACCTGTTCCTGCCACTCTTCCCGGTCCTCAGTGTCATGGCCCCGCCGCAGGCGGAGCAAAAGCAGATGCCGGTAAGGAGGGTCGGACCGCTGACGACGCGCGGTGCTGTCATTGCGGGGCTGCGCTCTTTGAGCAGCGCCTGCACCGCCTCGAACTCGACGGCCTCGATGATCGGCGGCACGGCCATTTCCACCACCTCGGCGTCCGGTTTGCGCTCGCGTGTTTTCCAGTATTTGGTGTTGAAGCGGTGACGGCCGATATACGTCGTGCGCGTCAGAACCTTGTGCACGGCATCGACGCCCCCGCGTCCGTCGTCGCGGGTTCGGATGCGGGATTCATTCAGATGTTTGGCAATTGATTTGACGCCCATCGGCCCCGAGGAGCCGTTTCCTTCCCGCGCCAGGCGATAGATCAGCCGCACCGTCTCGGCCTGGATGGGATCGATTTCCAGCGTCTTCTTGGTGCGGTGGCCGCGCTGTTCGGCGGCTTCCACGACGCGGTAGCCGATCGGTGGCAGCGCGCCATTCCAGAAGCCTTGTCTCGCATTTTCCTTCATCGCGCGCAGCGTATGCTTAGCGTTCTCCTTGGACTGATATTCATCAAATAGCGCCATGATCTGGCGGATCATGTTGCTCATGGGATCGTCGCCCAGCTCTTGTGTGATCGACACCAGCCGCACGCCGTTCTTGGCTAGCCGGCGGACATAAAACTCAAGCTGGAACTGGTCACGGAAGAAGCGGCTGAAGCTATGGACCAGGATCACGTCAAACGCCGGCGGCTTGACCGTCGTCGCGTCAATCATGCGCTGGAACTCCGGCCGCCGATCGTCGGTTGCGGACGCGCCTGGCTCGACATAGTCGGCGACGATCTCCCAGCCGCGCGACGCGCAATAGCCCTTCGCCTGGCGGCGCTGATCCGGAATGGAGAGATCGCTATCGGCCTGCCGTCCCGTTGAGACCCGCAGGTAGAGCGCCGCCCGAACCGTTGCAGCCATGGTGATGTCCCTCAATCATTCCCAAACAACTCGTCGAACAGATCACCGAACCAGGCTTCGAACACGTCGATCTCCGTTTCGGTCACCGGCACGTCCTTCGGCCAGTCGTCCGTCACCGTCCGTGTCACCGAAGCGCACTTCGCTCGTCGTCGACGGGGCCGCGCGGGGGCACGCGCATAGTCGTAGAGATCGTCAAGTGGGGCGCGGTCCGGCGGACGCCGCGACTGCGATTTGTGAGGGGGAGCCATGGCGCCACTGTGGCAAGCCTGACCGATCCACAGAACGGCCGATGTCTACGCCAAGTCACGCTGCGGCCCTGCGAACTCGCACTTTCTCTGCCGCATGAGCGCGATCGCGCAGAGCAAGCCATGAACGCATGGAAGCAAAAGAGCCGGGCCAACGGTGCGCAGTCAAGGCCGCGAGCCGGCGGAGCCGGTCGCGCGCAGCGCGAGCCTTGACGGCGCTCCGTTGGTCCGGCAGCGGCCTCCCATGCGATCATGGCCGGACGTCCCGCCGAGCACGCGCGACAAGACGCTATGCTGCGAACGATGGCGCTCGGAACGTTGATTTTGAATGCTTTCTGGGTTCGAGCGGCGCCAGGCCACTTCATGCGGTGCCGCTGAAGTGCAATCCAAAATCATGTACAGACAAACACTTACGACCCCGGATAGCCCAGAGCGACACCGTCGCTTTTATCTAGCCGTCCTAATCGCGCGGACTCCTTGCCGCACCATGCTGGTTCACCTATGCTCGCAAAGATCAGGCCGGGGTTTCTGTCGCAGCCGGACGAGCATCCTCATCCTGCCAATGCGGAGCTAGACTTGAACCTAGTGGAATGCATTCTTGAGAACGAACACGTTCGGCTTGAGCCGCTGTCAGAGAAACATCGCGAACCCCTGCGCGAGGCCACGAGCGCCGATCGCGAAATCTGGACCGCAATCTACCCTTTTTCGCTGGAGGGAGATCAATTCGATCCGTCGTGGACCCGAATTCAACAGGACCACAAGGCGGGCAATTGGATCCCGTTTGCCGTAATACGATCCGGTCGTTGCGTAGGCCTGACATCCTATATCAGGCCCGAAGCGAAGTACCGGTCGGTTGACATAGGTAGCACCTACTACCGCCCGGAGGATCGCGGCACCGTCGTTAATCCAGGAGTCAAGCATCTCTTGTTGGGGCATGCCTTCGGGTGTGGGGCAAATCGTGTGCAGTTTGGCGTCGACGCTCTAAATCTACGATCACGCCGCGCGATGCTGAAGTTGGGAGCAACCGAAGAAGGCGTCCTTCGACGCGCGCGAACAACCTGGACTGGACGAGTGTTCGATCGAGTGATCTTTTCCATCTTGGCCGAGGAATGGCCTCGGGTGAGATCAAATTTGGACGCCCAAATAGCCAAACTTGCGGCGTGACGGCGCGAACCCATCCGAGACGATACGATATGAAGCTCCACAAGACCTTCCAGTCCCAAAGAGAACAGGCTCGGATATCATTCGAGACCCTTCGCGATCGGATATGCGCCGAACTAGAGACCTTAGAGCGGGACGCGTCCGAAGATATCTTTGGCCACAGCCCGAAAACGTTTCATTTTCAAGCGCAAGCACGTGCAAATGGGGGCGCTGGCCGCGGGGGATTTTTGGAGAATGGCCGCTTATTCGAGAAGGCCGGCGTCCATACGTCAACTACCCACGGCCATTTTCCGCCTGAGATCGCTCTCTCAATGCCTGGCGCCTCCAAGCGTAATGTGGGACTGAGCGCGTTGTCCTGGCAGATCGTTGAAACCCGAGTGTTTCAGCCGCATCGCCCGCCGACTGTTGGCGTGCGTTTGCAAACGGACGGAGGGCCAAACAGCCAGTGCCTGAAGCGCGATGAGTGGTGTAGCTCAAGATCGCAGACCTTCGCAGATTGGGTAGTCGTAGCGCTTGATCGACAGCTGCATCATAGTGCCACGGCGAAGCAGTAGTGCCCATCTTCATCGGCCGTGGCGCGCCATTTCATCTCATTTCCACGCGGACCTCTTGACCGGCATCGCACGCCGGCACTGTGTCCCCGGTCACGGCAACGCGGCCGACGTAGCCGCATTCTCCTCGCATCGCGCGCGGAATGGTCCGGCCGATGTAAAAAGGAGACTGCCATGCAGAACATGGCTCGGGAATTGACGGAGACGGAGCTCGAGACGATCGCCGGCGGAAGCTTCTGGGGCAGCATTGCCGGCTTCTTCCGCGGCCTGTTCGGCGGCCCCGGCGACCTGCGCCGTCCGCTCGACCGTCCCTGATCTCGTCTCATCTTTCGACCGCAGCATCCGGACGAGGGCCGCACGCGGCCCTCGTCCTCGCAAGCTCAATGCCTGACGTGCTCGAACACGACGATCACGCCGGTCGGCTCGGGCTCATGCGCCATCAGGCGCGTCAGCTCCGCATCGCTCCAGTCGGCGAGACTGACGACTTCGCCGGTCTCGCGGTCCGCGCCGGCCGACGGGGTCGGCTCCAGGACCTTCAGTCCCATCTCGTCGACGAAGAACGTGTGCTCGCCGAACATGCTGTTGAGCTGCGGCATGGCGGGATGCTCGTCGGGCAGCACCTGCGCGCCGAGCTGGTTGACGGTCTGCTTCACCTGTTCGGATGTGAGCTTCATGAGCTGCTCCGTTCTGTCATTCGCGTTTCATGGAACTGAGCCGGAGCGCGCGTGTTCCCTGCGCCTTTGCCGCCTGGCCCAACCTCCCGAACGGGTGCTGCGCACAAATGTTCCTGCGAAATGCATTTCGTGATCGCGCGCGGCAACTGCCGCGTTGACGTCGCGGGATCGCCACAGGATCTCCAGGATCCGTCCTCGCTACTCACTCCTGACTTCGCCAATCGAAAGTGCGCAGATGCGTGACAGATAGGTGTAAGGCAGGCCGGTCTCCTCGGCCCAGGCGTTGAACTGCGCCTGTACCTTTGCAAGATCGCCCTTCGACTTGACCTCTTCGGCAATGTCGAGGCCTGCATCGCGCAGGCAGGCGACGACGTCCTTCGAGGTGACGAAGCCGTCCCAGCCGACGAAGCGCAGCAGCATCTGCCCGGTATTGCCGCCGAGCCGGCTGCCGCGTTTGGTGAGGAGATCAAGCAGCCCGATCTCGTTGGATGGCGGCCATGCCGCCAGAAACTTGCCGAAGCTGCCGTGCTGCTTCGCGATCTCCTGCACGAACGCAGCATTGGCGCGCACCGACATGATCTTGGCGCCATTGCGCACGATCCGCGTGTCGCGCAGCAGGCCTTCCCAATAATCCTCGGGCTGGAAGCTCAGCTTGGCGGGCTGGAAGCGCAGGAAGGCGTCTTCGAAACCGTCCCATTTGGCGTCGATCACGCTCCAGGCGAACCCCGCGCAAAACACCCGCTTCGTCATCTCGGCAAGGATGCGATCATCGCCGAGCCTCGCCAGGCGTTTCAGGTCCGGCTTCTCGGGCATCAGTCTGTCGAGCGCCTTGGGACCGCCTTTGCGCTTCTCAACGCGAGCACGAATGGTCTTGAAGGAAGTCATGCGGACACCTGCGATAACGGTGATCCACGACATCAGAAATTGGCGATCCGGTCCAGTCTCGCCACGCCCGCGGCCTGAGCTCGGGGTCGACCAGCCTAGCTATCGCAACAAACGCTTTGCAAGATGGACGGACAGCCAGTCTCCGAGACCGGTATCTTCATAACCGGCCTTCTTTGCAAGGCCGCGCATCTCCGCATTCGCCCGCGCGGTCTCGGCTGCAATCATCTCGTGACCGAAATCGCTTGCCTGCCGCTCCATCGCATTCATCATCTGCAGGCCGATGCCCTTGCGCTGAAACATATCGGCCACGGAGATGGCGAAATCTCCGTAACGCGCCACCGTATCATAGGCATATCGCGTTTCGCCGATGATCGTGCCCAGCCCTTCCCCCTGCCTGAGTTCGGCGAGCAAGGTGAAATGATCGGGATGGCCGGCCTTGGCGACGCATTCCGCCGCAAGCGTCGCGAGGTCGGCGCGCGCCCCCATGAAGCGCTTGTTGCGCGACGTCGACGACAGGCCGGTGAAATAGAGCGAGAGGCCACCGACATCAGATGCATTGGCGGCCCGGATGCGGACCGTACCGTTGATCTGATGCGGCCGGACAACGGCATCCGGAGGCAACTGTGACATGCGCGAGGCTCTCGGCAGGTTGCGGGAGTAGCAGAGCTAGCCGAAGTTACGCGCTCGCCGCTTGGACACAGCCGCCAATCTTGCTGCCGAAAACGAACTGCCCTTGGCCTGTGCTTGATGTCACGGAGAAGCCGCGCTCATGCGCCCCTACGCCCGCGAGAGTGAAGGCACCTCGTCCGGCAGAATGGCTTGAAGACCGCCGAAACGGCGTTCGCGGCCATGGAAGGAGGCCAGCGCCGCGGCGAGATCGCCCGCATCGAATTCGGGCCACATCCGCTCGGTGAAATGCAGCTCGGCATAGGCGCCTTCCCAGAGCAGGAAGTCCGACAACCGCTTTTCGCCCGAGGTGCGGATGATGAGATCGACGTCGCGCAAGCCCGCTTCGCCGGTGACGAGCTGCGAGAAGGCCTCGCGGGTCAGGCTGGTCAGCGCGGCGGCCTTCGCCGCGGCGTTCAGGATGGCATCCCGCGCGGAATAGTCGACGGCGATGCGCAAATGCAGCGTGGCGCCGTGTGCGGTGGCGTCCTCTGCGCGTGCGATGGCGGTGGCGATGCCTTCAGGCAGGCGGTCACGGCGGCCGATCACGTTGAGCCTCACGCCATTCTTCACGAGGCTCTGCACTTCATTGGCGAGATAGAAGCGGAGCAGGGTCATCAGCCCGGCGACCTCGGCCTTCGGCCTGCGCCAATTGTCGGTCGAGAACGCGTAGAGCGTCAGCGTGCCGATGCCCTGCTTCGGTGCGGCCTCGACGATACGGCGGATGGTCTCGACCCCGGCCTCGTGGCCACGCAGGCGCGAGAGGCCACGCCGTGTCGCCCATCGCCCGTTGCCGTCCATGATGATGCCGACATGAAGCTTGTCATTGTGGGACATGACGTCGCTTTGCATCGCAAAGTCTCCAGTCAAAAAAGGGGGCGATCAGGTCGGGAGAATGCCGAGGCGGCCGAGCGGCGGCGCCTCGCGGCCAGCAGCCTTGGCGGCATCGCGCACCAGCCGCTCGAGCACGGCGAGATAGTCGAGGAAGCGGCGACGGCCTGTCTTGGTCAGCCGGCAGGTGGTGTGCGGGCGGTTGCCCTCATAGCCTTTGGTCACCTCGACGAGGCCCGCCTCCTGGAGCACGGCGAGATGCCGGCTGAGATTGCCGTCGGTGAGACCGCAAAGCTGCTTGAGGTCAGCGAACGCAAGCCCTTTCGGGTGAGCCATCAGCGAGGTGAGAAGGCCGAGCCTCGCCTTCTCGTGGATCACTCGGTCGAGTCCCTCGTAAGAGAAGGGCGCGCTGTCAACCTTCGACATCATGGTCTCCGGACGCGAAATAAAGAATGGCCGCCATCACCGACTGGCCGATCACGAAGGGCAGCCCCATGGTCCACGGCGACAGCATGTGGGTCCGGCTCGCCAGCACCACCACCACGAAACCCGAGATGAAGTACCAGGCCCCCGCGAACGCGACGCTGCGCGGCAGCGAACGGACCGACGCGAAAATGCCGAGCGACACCAGGATCTGCCACAGCCCCGGCAGCAGCCACAGCGTCGCGGCGGCGAACTTCCACATCACCACCGCAAGCAGCACGCCGGCGACACCAGCGGGCAAGAACTGCTCGACCGCCTGGTGGATCATGGCGTCGGCAAGGCCCGAATGATGACGACGCGAACGCGCGCGCATCTCGATCCAGATAATCAGGCCGGACAGCGCAGCCGCAATGAACCAGCCGAGAAAGAAACCCAGCGGCTCGCTTGTGGGATCGCCGAGCAGCCAGAATTGCAGGATGGCAGTGACAAGCGCGACCGCGCCGGTCGCCGCCATCGTCGCAGGGCCGTAGCCGCGGAATGCCGTGCCCGCCGCAATCTGGCTGCGGATCGCCACGATGTCGGCCAGTGCCTTATCGAGATCGCGCATCGGCAACGCCAAAACTCCGCTCCATCCAGCCCACGGACCACCCGACTACTTTGTATCGCAAAGTATACCGCAGCACAAAGTAAACGCAAGAGAGGAAATTGCCGGCCCGGGATGAGGCCCGACTTGACAACTATCGGTTGCGCCGCGGACGTCAGCCCAGCTAAGATGCGGCCAAGGTGCCCTGGGGGAAGTCATGTGGTTTAGGTCGTTCGTCGCTGCAGCTCTGCTGCAGGTGTGTCTTGTTGGGACAGCACATGCGAAAGGACCGTTTGGCACGGTCAATGTCGGCGGCTGGGTCGGCGGCGCCTTCAGCAACGACGAGACGGGCGCTTTCTCCCATTGCGCAGCGACGGCGCCTTATGCGAACGGCGTCATCCTCGTCGTGAGCCAAAATGCCGCCGGCATATGGTCGCTCGCCTTTGCAAGTCCCAATTATCACTTCAACAAGGACGAGAGCGCCGCGATCGACGTGACCTTTGACGGGCGGGAGCAAGCCAGGCTGTACGCCACGGCGTACCGACCCGACATGCTGACGGCCGTCATGCCGCTGACTGTCGTGCGTACGTTTCAGAAGGCAAGCCTGATGGTCGCGACGGCCGGCCATGCCGTCCTGAACTTCGACCTGAGGTCAACCGGTCCAGCGATCTCCGCATTGGCCAATTGCGTGACCCGCGTGAAAGCCGACGGACTCGAAAAGGCCGGTGACTTCACCAAAGGCGCAGCGAAGCCGGCAGTCACGGCCGACAAGCAAGGCTCGCCGCCCGCCAGCAAGCCCGGAAAAGGGGCCAAGAACAGCGACGGCTTTGGCACCGGCTTCGTGGTCAGCGCCAGCGGGCACATCGTCACCAACAACCACGTGATCGACGGTTGCAGCGAGCTCAAGGGCAATCTCACCGGCGAAACCGCGATGGTGTTGCGGGTTGTGTCGAGCGATGCGAACAACGATCTGGCTTTGTTGCAGCCGTCGTCAACAGCGACGTTCAAGGATTTTGCGAGGATCCGCGACCGCTCGATCCGCTCCGGTGATTCCGTCGTCGCGATCGGCTTTCCGCTTCACGGGCTGCTGACCTCGGATTTCACAGTGACCACGGGTATCGTGAGCTCGCTCAGCGGCATGCGCAACGATTCGCGCTTCCTGCAAATCAGCGCGCCCGTGCAGCCCGGCAATAGCGGCGGCCCGCTGTTGGACACCAGCGGGCAAATCGTCGGCGTGGTCACCGCAAAGCTCTCCGGATTGCGCATTGCCGCACTGACCGGCGACATCCCCGAAAACATCAATTTCGCGATCAAGACGGGCGCGCTGCGAGACTTCCTCGACAATTCGGTCGTGCCGTACCAGACGGCCGAGCCGAAGGGTGAGCTCAAGACCACCGAGATCGCCGGCAACGCCCGCGCCTACACGATGCTGATCTCGTGCAAAGGCACGGAGCAGGCTGACGCGAAGAAGTGAGTAGATCGACGCAGCCCGACCCGTCATCCTGAGGCGCGAGGCATGGGACGCAACGCGCCCCATGGAGAGCCTCGAAGGATGAATGGCCGAGATGCAGCCGGGCTGTCGCCCTTCGAGGCCCGCCCTGCCTTGCAAGGCGCGCACCTCAGCGTGACGAGAACAATTTGCGCTCGTGACAGCGAGAGTCCGCGAGACCCCCCTCACCCGTGGCAGCACGCGCCCTTCGCCTGCGGCTCGTACTGGTCGCGCAGGCGAACCCAGTCCATCGGATAGGGCAGGCCCTCCTCGTGACGACCGAGCGGGGTGAGATCGAGATATTGATAGGCGGCATTCATCATGTCGAGGCCACGGGCGAAGCAGGAATAGGTGTGGAAAATCTCACCCGCTTCGTTGCGATAGAACACGCTGACGCCGGGTAGCTCAGGGCCGTAGAACGGGGTTGTGCCGAAATTGTATTTCGGCACGCCCCGATCGATCTGCTCGCGCGTGAACGAGACCTCGTAATCGTAATTGAAGTCGCTATTGCCTGAAGACACCCAATCGAAGCTCCAGCCCATCCGCTTCTTGAACGCTTCGAGCTTTGCGACTGAGGCCAGCGAGATCGCCACCATGGTGGTATCGCGCGCTGCCAGATGCGGCACCATCCGCTCGAAGCCGTCCGCCCAGAACGAGCAGCTCTTGCAGGCAGCGTCCCAGTCGGGTGCGAACATCACGTGCTGGACCACGAGCTGCGGCCGACCCTTGAAGAGATCTGCAAGCGTCACCTTTCCATCAGGCCCGTCGAACACGTAGGGCTTGTCGACCTTCACCCAGGGCAATGCGCGGCGCTCCTCGGCGAGGCGCTCGCGAGCCTGCGAAAACTCCTTCTCATGGGCCAGATGAGCTTTGCGGGCGGCGACCCATTGCTCGCGCGAGACGATCTGATGTTGCTGCATGGTATCCTCCTTTGACAGGAATCAGGCGACGAAGGCGTCGAGCTTGTCGAAGAACGAACTCCAGCCGCGCTGGTGGTTGTCGCGCGCGGTCTCGTCGAAGAACTGGGCGTGATGGAAGATCATCAGCGTGCCGGCGCTGTCCGGCTTGAGCGTGATCGTCACCAGCGATTCGCGTTCTGGCGTCGAATGCCAAGCCCAGCTGAAGACCAGGCGTTGGTTCGGCACCACCTCGCGGTAGATGCCGCCGGCCTCGAAATATTCGCCGTCGTCGCGGGTGAACGAGATGCGGAAGCGGCCGCCCGTGCGAACGTCGAGCTCCGCATGCAGCGTCGCCGGCTTGATGTTCGGCGGCCCGAACCATTGCACTAGCTGCGCGGCTTGCGTCCAGGCGGCGTAGACTTTTTCCGGCGGCGCGCGGAGCCGGCGCGTGAGCGTGAGGCTTGGAGCTTCAGTTGAACGTTGGGCGGCATTGACGGCTGCGTTGACCATGGCTGGTCCTCCACAAAGGCGGCAAGGCGATCGAAACTCTCGGACCAGAATTGCGCGTATCGACTGAGCCAGTTCATCGCCTGCTCCATCGGTTGCGCCGTGAGCCGGCACGAGACCGTGCGCCCGGTCTTCTCACGCACGATCAGACCGGCATCCGAGAGCACGTCGAGATGCTTCATGATCGCCGGGAGCGAGATCGAAAACGGCGTCGCGAGCTCGCTCACCGACAGGCAGTCCCGTTCGCCGAGGCGCGCAAGCAGCGCCCGCCGTGTTGGATCGGACAGCGCCGCAAAGGTGCGGTCGAGCGTCTCATCCTGATACTTAACCATGAGGTTTAGTATAGGAGCAAATGCAGGCCGGTCAAGCGGGAGCCCAATTAAAAAAAGCCCCGCCTAAACGGCGGGGCCCTATTCCGGCTTATGACGCAGGATCGCTACTCGACCTTGAGGCCCGCGAACTCGACGACCTTCTTCCACTTGGCGGTCTCGGCCTCGATCTCCTTGCCGAAAGCTTCCGGCGTCTCGACCAACGGATCGCCACCGAGCTCGACCAGGCGCTTGGTCATGTCGGGCTCTTTCATCAACGTGCTGATCTCGTTGTTGAGCTTGGCGATCAAGTCCTTGGGCATGTTCTTCGGCGCACCGATGCCGAACAGCGCGCTCGCCTCGTAGCCCTTCACGGTCTCGCCGATCGCGGGCACGTCCGGCAGCTGCGGCGAGCGTTGCGCGGTGGTGACGCCGAGCGCACGTAGCGAGCCAGAGCGGATGTGCTGGATGATCGACGGCATGTTGTCGAAGATCACCTGCACCTGGCCACCCAGCATATCGGTGATCGCCGGTGCCGCGCCGCGGTAGGGTACGTGCTGCATCTTGCAGCCGGTCATCGCCATGAACATCTCGCCGGACAGATGCACCGAAGTGCCGTTGCCGGAGGACGCCATGTTCACCTTGCCCGGATTGGCCTTCACGTAGTCGATGAACTCGGCGACGGTCGTGGCCGGCACGTCCTTGTTGACGGTCATCACATTCGGTACGCGCTGGAATGCGGCGATTGGCGCGATATCGCGGACGAAGTTGAATTTGAGGTTGGCGTAGAGTGTCGCGTTGATGTAGTTCGCCGGATTGATCAGCAGCACGGTGTAGCCATCGGGCTCCGCATTCACGACGGATTCGGTGGCGATATTGTTGCCGGCGCCCGGCTTGTTCTCGACCACGAATTGCTGGCCGAGGCGCTCCGACAGCCGCTGGCCGATCAGACGCGCCAGAATGTCGGTGGCGCCGCCGGGAGGATAGCCGACCACGAACTTCACCGGCCGGGACGGATAATCCGCAGCAAAGGCTTTCGACAGCGGGCTGGCTGCAAGCGGACTGGCGGCGAGCAGTCCAAGCGCGGTACGGCGAGTGATCATTTCAAGGGTTCTCCCAGGTGTGTTCTTGATAGTGGCGTCAGCGGCGTTGTAACAAGGCCCGCCTGCTGCGGAAAGTGCGCAAGCCCCATGACGACGGAAAGGATAAGGCATGCCTGTCAAGGTTCAGGCCCTCGATCACCTCGTGATCAACGTCGCCGACGTCGCTGTCACTGCCGAGTGGTATCGCAAGATCCTCGGCATGGAAGTCAAGGTGTTCGATCCCGGTGGCGGCAAAGCGCCGCGGACTTCGCTTCAGTTCGGTGAACAGAAGATCAACGTCCGGCCGCGCGACGCCGACAAGGTGGACTGGTTCACGGCCGACCACGAGACTCCCGGCAGCGAGGATCTGTGCTTCCTCACCGCTGCGACTCCCGACGAGGTGGTGGCGCATTTGAGAGCACACGGCATCACGATCGAGGAAGGTCCGTCGCTCCGGCAGGGCGCGCGCGGCACGCTGCGCTCGGTCTATTGCCGGGATCCGGATGGGAGCCTGATCGAGATTTCCTCGTACGAGGATTAGGAGGCGCGCGACGCGCCCCGGCGCGCCTTAAAACGATCCCAGCGCCACGGGCCGGAACGCCTGCAGCAGCTGCTGATCCAGCTTGCCGCCCATGCCTTCCATCATCGTGAACGCACGCGTATGGGTGAAGGGCATGCGGTAGGCGCGCTTCTCCACCAGGGCGGCATAGATATCGACGATCGTCGTCAGCCGCACGATGTCGCTGATCTGGTTCGACGACAGATTGTTGGGGTAGCCGCTGCCGTCGAGGAATTCGTGGTGATGCAGCACCACGTCGAGCATCTCCGGCGGGAAGCCGCCCTGGGCGGCGAGCGCCTCATAACCGCGGCGCGGATGCTGGCGAACTTCTTCCATCTCCTCGTCGGTAAGCTTGCCGGGCTTGTCGAGCAGCGCGGAGGGAACGAAGGCCTTGCCGACGTCGTGCAGCAAGGCGGCGCGGGTCAGGCGGCGCTGGTCGTCCTCGCGCATGCCGAGATGCTGCGCGAAGGCAACTGCGAAGCCGGTGACGAACAGGCAGTGGCGATAGCTGCCGACATGGTGGCACCCGACCGTGGTGAGCCATTCGCGCAGCGACGAGTGCTTGATCGCTTTCAGGATCTTGTTCTCGGCGGCGATGACGTCGTCGAAGGTCAGGGGCACGCCGAGCGGCAGCTTCTCGAACATCTTCGTGAGCACCGCATGCGCCGCCTCGACGCCGCGGTTGAGCGTCTTGCCGCGATCGGTCGCGTCATAGCTTGCGGTATCGGGAAACGCGGCGCGGATGCGCTGGAGGATCGCGTCGGGCTGCAGCGGCCGCGAGATGGTGTCGGTGGCGCCCAGCGCCCAAGCCTGCATGGAGCCGTGATGCAGCGCATCGGCCAGCACGAACAGCCGCGGCATCGAACGATAGGCATCCCCGCGCAGCTTGTTGCGCACCCGCTGCACGCTCTCGGGCGAGCGCAGGTTGATGTCGACCACGAGGCCGGAGAGATCGCGCGAGGGCTGCTCGGGGATGCCGTCCGTCGTCACCGTCGAGACCTCGCCGACGGCCTTCAAAATGCTGGCGAGCTCGGTGCTCGCATCGCTCCGGTCGGAGGCGAGCAGAAGCCGGCGTTTGGCGGCGGATTTGGCTGGCGCGTTCATGGTTTCCCCAGAGCACGGGAGTGTCTTCAGCCTCAAGCCTAGGCCGGATCAGGTTCTCCGGCCCTTAAGAGGCGTGCTCAATGGAACCTGCCCGAATTGTACGCAATTTTAGGGATCGGGTCCGTCGAAGCGCGAAAACAACCCCATGCACAGTAGAACGTCCGTTGAAAACAATGGGGATTTTGGCCTGGCTGTCGTCGCCCGGCTTGACCGGGCGACCCAGTACTCCGAGACGCCGCGGCAGGAATCGAGAGGCCGCGGCGTACTGGATGCCCCGCTTTCGCGGGGCATGACAGCGGGGGCGTGGAAACGGCTCCTCAAAACAAATCCGCCGGAGGTCGCCCCTCCGGCGGATCATCTCATTCAGCAATCGCGGCCCGGCTTACGCCTTCATCGCCTCCTTCACGGCTTCGGCCGTGATCGGCAGCCCCCGGACGCGGGCGCCGGAGGCATTGAAGATGGCGTTGCCGATGGCGGGAGCGACGACCGTCACCGCGGGCTCGCCGACGCCGGTGGCCTTCTCGCCATTGGCGATCACGGCGACCGCGACCTCCGGCACCTGGCTCATCCGCAAGGGCCTGTAGCTGTCGAAATTGGTCTGCTCGATGCCACCGTCCTTCAGCGTCGCCTTCTCGTACAGGGCAAGCGACAGACCCCACAGCGCCGCGCCCTCGACCTGGGCACGGATGTTGTCGGGATGCACCTCGGTGCCGACGTCGGTTGCGACCGTGAGCTTCTTCACGGTCACCTCGCCCGAGGGCGCCACCGCAACATGCGCGACGCAGGCGGTCCAGCTTGCGGTCGCGCGTTCCTGCGACGATACGCAGGCGACGCCCATGCCTTCTCCTTTGGGGAGTTTCTTGGTGCCGTAACCGGCGAGGCCCATCGCGGCGAGCAGGGTGTTGCGCAGCCGCTGCGCGCCGCCGTCATTCTTGCCGGCACCATCGAGCAACGAGATGCGGAACTGCGCCGGATCCTTGCCGGTCGCAGCTGCAATCTCGTCGATCATGCTTTCGACCGCCCAGAAGGTCCAACCCGGCGCCACCGAACGGAGCTGACCCGACGGGGTGGCGTTGTGCGCCATCTCGTTCTTGATCGCCCGCACGTGATGGTTCGGCACGGTGTAGAAGAAGTCCGCGCCGTTCACCGTGAAGCTGTCGAGCGGACCCTTCTTGTCGACCGAGGGCGTGAGGAAGTCAGGAATTCCCCAGCGCGCGGTCGGCCAGGCCGACACCACGTCGTGGCTGAGCGCAACGAGCTTGCCGTCGCCGTCCACGCCAGCCTTTACTTTTTGATAGGTGAGCGGACGCGAGAAATCCATCGTCATGTCGTTCTCGCGCGTGTAGATCACCTTCACCGGCTTGCCCACGGCCTTCGCCGCCTGCACCGCCGGCACCATCATGTCGGCGTCCAGCCTGCGGCCGAAACCGCCGCCGAGCCACATCTGGTGCATCACCACGAACTTCGGATCGATCCCGGCCGCACCCGCCGCGATCGCACCGGAGCGCGTCGCGAACTGGTTGCCGGAATAGATGTGGAGGATGTCGCCCTTGAACTCCGCTGTGGCGTTCATCGGCTCCATCGGCGCGTGGATGTTGATGCTGGTGGTGTACTCCGCCTCCAGCACCTTGGCCGCGGTGCCGAGGGCGGCGGCGGGATCGCCGTCCTTGACGAAGAACTGGCCGGAATCGTCAAGGCCCTGAAGCCGCTTGGCCTCATCGAGCAGCGACTGGCTCGACAGCTTGGCGTTCGGACCGCCGTCATAGGCGATCTTCAGCGCTTGCGCCGCCTTCTTGGCGTTGGCGTAGGTACCGGCCACCGCGACCACCCAGCCCGACGTCGTCTGCGTCTTGTCGTCGAGGATGACGGCCTTGATGAAGCCCGGCACTTTCTTCGCATCGGCGTCGTCGACCGACTTCACCGTGGCGCCGAAGCGCACTGGCGGCGTCACGATGGCGCCGTAGGCCATGCCCGGAATCATCACGTCGATGCCGTATTTGGCCGTGCCGTTGGTCTTCGAGGGGATGTCGAGCTGAGGCACCGACACGCCGATCATGGTGTATTGATCCGGCGTCTTCAGCTTGATCGCCTTGAGCTCGTCGGGCGTGAAGGTCTTGGTCGCCTTGCCGCTCTTCACGACCTCTGCAAACGACATCTGCTTCTTCGACTTCGGATGCGAGATCATGGAGTCGCGGACGACGAGCTGGTCCTTGAAGTAGGGCGGCAGGCCCATGGCCGCGGCGGCGGCCTCGGTCAGGGCCATGCGGCCGGCAGCGCCGGCCCGGCTCATCGCCTCGAAGTTCATCATGGTCGACCAGCTGCCGCCGGTGATCTGCGCTCCCAGCACCGGGTCGTTGAACTTCGGATCGTTGGAGGCGAGATTGACGCGCATGTCGCTCCACTTCGCGCCCAGCTCCTCGCAGACGATCTGGGCCATAGTGGAGGCGATGTGCTGACCCATGTCGGCCTTGCCGCAGGTCACGGTGACGAGCCCGTCCGGCGAGATCGCGTACCAGACACTCGGCTCGAAATTGGCGGGTGCTGCGGCAAGCGCCTCACCGACACCGGGCACGCCGGCATAGCCGAGCACGAGGCCGGTGGCGGCCGTGCCGACCAGGAAGGAGCGACGGCTGAGATCGGTCGACTCAGGTGTGACGTTCTTTACGTGCTGGTTCATGTGGGCCTCCGCTCGTTGCCGGCGGCGGATGCGGTGCGCATCTCCGTGGCGGCGCGCATGATTGCCTTCTGGATCCGCGAATAGGTCATGCAACGGCAGAGATTGCCGTCCATATGCGCCACGACCTCTTCCTTGGTCGGGTTGGAATTCTTCGCCAGCAGCGAAGCCGCCTGCATGATCTGACCGGACTGGCAGTAGCCGCATTGCGGCACCTGCTCGGCGATCCACGCCTTCTGCAAGGGATGATCGCCCTTGGCGGAGAGGCCTTCGATGGTGGTGATCTTCTTGCCGGCGACGTCGCCGACCATGGTCTGGCACGAGCGAACGGCTTCGCCGTTGACGTGCACGGTGCAGGCGCCGCACAGGCCGGCACCGCAGCCGAACTTCGTACCGGTCATCTGCAATTGTTCGCGGATGGCCCAAAGGAGCGGCGTGTCGTTCGCCGCATCCACGGACATGCTCCGCCCGTTGATTGTGAGCGTTGGCATAGGCGTCTTCCCCTGCCGGTGCATGAAGCCGCTTACGGCGGCAACTTGAACAGCGAACGCCCACCGGGCCGGCGTCCACCTTGCGCGGGAGAATGATCGCGTTCGGAGCTGGAGGCAAATGCAAATTGGAAGCGATCGAAACTATCTCGGCGTCGGAGTGTTTTGCGTTGCGACAACAGCGCTGACGTTAGCGACTGGACGCAACAAGCCGCGCGTCCAGACCTGCGTGCCATCGCGCGAGGCAGTTTCTTCGAGATAACTTGGCGGAGTAAGGTGCGTCGCTGAATTCCTTGCCCCTCCCAGGAGGGTGAAACACCAACGTCGTCGCTAGAATGAAAGAACACGAAAGGGCGGAGATAATGCCAAGGGTCGATCGGGACGGCGTCGGGATCTTCTACGAGGTTCATGGCGAAGGGCCGCCGCTGCTGCTCACGCACGGATACTCATCGACCTCGGCGATGTGGCATGGCCAGATCGACGCGCTCGCGCGCGAGCACAAACTGATCTTCTGGGACATGCGCGGTCACGGCCAGTCCGATTGCCCTGACGACCCTGCAGCCTATAGCGAAGCGCTCACCGTCTGCGACATGGCGGCGATCCTCGATGCGGTCGGCGCGCAGCGCGCGATCATCGGCGGATTGTCGCTCGGCGGCTACATGTCGCTCGCGTTCTACCGCGCCCATCCCACGCGCACGCGCGCGCTGCTGATCATCGACACCGGCCCCGGCTTCAGGAAGGACGATGCCCGCGAGGCCTGGAACGCGCGAGCGCTCGCCACCGCCGACAACCTCGATCGCGAAGGCCTCGAGGTGCTGAAGGCGGCGACGCGCGAGCGCGCCACCGCCAGCCATCGCAACGCCAAGGGCTTGGCGCTCGCCGCGCGCGGCATGCTGACCCAGCGCGACGCCAAGGTGATGGAGCTGCTGCCCGACATCGCAGTGCCCAGCCTCATCGTGGTCGGCGCCGATGACGCGCCGTTCCTGGCGGCGTCCGACTACATGGCAGCCAAGATTCCCGGCGCACAAAAGGTCGTGATCCCCGCGGCTGGACATGCCGTCAACATCGATCAGCCCCAGGCTTTTGTTGACGCGGTGGTGCCTTTCCTGAAGAACTTGCCGGCATAGGCGGCAAGATGAGGATCACGGCCATGAAGCGGGCAATCCTGGCAGCGGGCGCAGCGCTGCTCGCAACGGCAGCGTCGGTGCAGGCCGAGCCGTTCGGCACGGTGCCGCTGCGTCGGCCCTTCGTCGACACCTTGTCGAACAACACGCCGCTGGCGTTCGGGATGGATGCGGAGCAGACCGCGCATGCGCTCGGACAGCCCCTCCAATATGTCCGGGGCCGCCCCGGCAACGAGATCTATATCGCGCTTCGCGATATCGGCGGCAGCGGATTGATTCCTTATCGCCACCGCCTGTTCCTGCAGTTCCGCCATGGACGGCTGGCAGGATGGAAGGAGGATTACGGCGAGAACTGGATGTGGGAGTGAAGTGGCCGTTCATGTCCCAGAGAAATCGTATTCGCGCTGCATTGCATTGAGGTTGCCACATCGTCATGCCCGGGCTTGTCCCGGGCATCCACGTTCTTCGTGCCGCTCTAGAGATCGTGGATGGCCGGGACAAGCCCGGCCATGACAGTTTGGTGAGCGAGCCGAAGCTCAATCAACAACTCAACCAAGAAGGACAACCCCCGTGGGACAAGACATCAAACTGACGGCCTCGGACAATTTCCAGCTCGGCGCCTATCGCGCCGATCCCGCAAGCACCCCCAAGGGCGCAGTGGTGGTGATCCAGGAGATTTTCGGCGTCAATCATCACATCCGCTCGGTTTGCGACCGCCTCGCCGGCGAAGGCTATGTCGCGATCGCGCCGTCGATCTTCGACCGCACCTCGCCGAACTTCCAATCGGGCTATACGCCCGACGAGATCGCAGAAGCGCGCAAATTCGTCGCCAATCCCGATTGGGAGGCGATGCTGCGCGACACGCAAGCCGCGATCGATGCGGTCAGCAGCGTCGGCCCGGTCGGCATCATCGGCTTCTGTCTTGGCGGCAGCATCGCCTATGTCGCGGCGACGCGCCTGACCGGCCTGAAGGCCGCGATCGGCTATTACGGCGGTGCCGTGGTCCGCTTTGCGGATGAGAAGCCCAAGGTGCCGACACAATTGCATTTCGGCGAGAAGGATGCCGGCATTCCCTCGAGCGATGTCGAGACCATCAAGGCCAAGCGGCCTGATATCGAAGTGTTCGTTTATCCCGGCGCCCAGCACGGCTTTCATTGCGATGAGCGGCCGAGCTACGACAAGACCAGCTCGGATATTGCCTGGCCGCGCAGCATGGCGTTTTTCGCGAAGCATTTGACGAAGTAGCGGCGCAAACTCTCTCCACCGTCATTCCGGGATGCGCCGCGAGGTGCAGGCCCGGAATCCATAACCACCATCGGGAGTATGGATTCCGGGCTCGCGCTACGCGCGCCCCCGGAATGACGAGGAGAGAGTTGCGCGCGCTCACTCTGAGCAGAAATCGGGTGGCCGCATCACTCCGCCCGGCGATAGAGCTGGCTGATCAAGCGAGTTCACGCCGGAGAGCGCCATGCAGCAGGCCAACACGAACATCATCATTCGCAACCCGTTCGGCACCATGGATGTGCCGACGCCTGATGATTCCGAAGTCATGCACTATGCAATATCGGCCGCGCTGGCCGGCGACGCCGCCGACGGCAATGCGGCGGATTGGGCGTCGATTCCCGCACCTTCCGATCCGCTCGAAGGCGCCTGGGCGAGCCGCTGGAACGGCGGCGCCGATCCAACCATCGCAGGCGACACGCCGGAGGCATGGAAGCAAGGCCGCGCGGAGCCTCGTGTGGTTGGCAACCGAATCTATCTGCGGTTCGACTGGGATGAGGGCCGTCGGCACGGACTGATCGATGCCGCGCGCGAGAGCGGCAATCGTCTGATCGGGAAATACATCAACCTGACCAATCCGGCGATCACGCGGCCATGGATCGGGCTTGTGGTCGACGCCTTCAGGATCGACGGATGCTTTCCGAACGGGCGGCTGGATTTTCGGAGATAAGCCTCCGCTCGTCATTCCGGGATGCGCCGCGAAGCGGTGCAGGCCCGGAATCCATTGAGCCCCAGAGTTTGAGGCGCGATGGAGTCTCAGGTGCGCAATTGCGCACCACAGTTCGCGCTACGTGCGCCCCGGAATGACCGGGAGACAGAATTGGACTGAAACTAAAACCAGCGCTCGCCGACGAACACGGTGTCGCCGGGGCTGACGGGGGTGCCGAGCGGCACGACGGCGCGCATGGCGCCGCCGGCTTCGGTGTGGGTGACGGTGACCATGTCGCGCTTGGCGCGCGGTGAAAAGCCGCCGGCGATCGCGACAGCGCTCTCGACCGTCATGTTCGGCACATAAGGATATTGGCCGGGCGCGGCGACCTCGCCGAGAATGAAGAACGGACGATAGGACTCGATCTCCACGGCGACCGACGGCTCGCGGATATAGCCGTTGCGAAGCCGCGCGGCGATCTCGCCGGCAAGCCCCGCGGTGGTGCGGCCGCGCGCCGGCACCGCGCCGATCAGCGGCATGGTGATGGAGCCACCGGCATCGATGGCGTAGCTGTTGGTGAGACCTTCCTGGCCGTAGACCACGACGCGCAGCTTGTCGCCGGCATCGAGGTGATAAGAGGAATCGTAGCGCACGGGGGCGGCCACCACGGGTCCGCCATAGGCGACCGGCACGGGCGCGGGACCCGAGGCAAAGGAACTGGCGAGCGCATCGATGGCGCCGCCGCCATTGGCAACGACAACAGGCGGCGGAGCGCTATACGGCTGGCCATAGGCCATCGCGTCGAGGTCGGGACGGGGCTGCACCATTGCGACAGGACCTGTGGTCTGCATGCAGCCGCCCAGGGTCAGCGCGGCGGACGCTGCCAGGATCGACCATCGAAACGCGCGCAGAACCCGCACTTGGAGCATCCCTACAAACGAGACAGCTTCAGTGATGCACTCGTTATGGTTAACAAAGGGTTGAGGGGGCCTGGGGCGCCAATGGCTTGGCGTCATTCCGGGGCGACGCGTCAGCGTCGAACCCGGAATCTCGCGCTACAATTTCTGGATTCCGGGTTCGCGCTGGCGCGCGCCCCGGAATGATCGGCCTGAAACCTTACGCGCTCACACCAACGCCGATGGGACACGACACGCCAGTGCCGCCAAGCCCGCAATAGCCGGCGGGGTTCTTCGCCAGATATTGCTGATGATAATCCTCGGCGAAATAGAACGGACCCGCGGGCGCGATCTCGGTGGTGATGGCTCCCAGGCCTTTTGCCGCGAGCGCCTTTTGATAGAGCGCCTTCGACTCCTCGGCCGCCTTCTTCTGCGCGTCGGAGGAAGTGTAGATCGCGCTTCGGTACTGCGTGCCGACATCGTTGCCCTGACGCATGCCCTGCGTCGGGTTGTGGCTCTCCCAGAACGTTTTCAGGAGCTTCTCGTAGGAGATCTTGGTCGGATCGAACACGACCAGCACCACTTCGGTGTGGCCGGTGCGTCCCGAACAGGTCTCCTCATAGGTCGGGTTCGGCGTGTGGCCGCCGGCATAGCCGACGGCGGTCGTATAGATGCCCTCGCCGAGCTCCCAGAATTTGCGCTCGGCGCCCCAGAAGCAGCCGAGCCCGAACACGGCCTGCTCGAGGCCGGCGGGATAAGGCGGCTGCAGTTTTGCGCCGTTGACGAAATGGGTCGTCGCGGTCGGAATCGGCTGCGCACGGCCGGGCAACGCTTCGGCTGCATCAGGCAGTGCGGTGGTCTTGCGCGTGAACAGCATGATCGGATCTCCGGGAAAACGAGCTGTGCGTCGCCTGAACCAGGCGCTCAGGCGGCGTGCTCGCGATCGAGTGGGAATATAGGTCTTTACGCAGCAAGGGACAGGCTTGTTACGGCGCGTCGTTCGGTCGGCTCAGTTCCGGCGGGAATTGAAAGATCAATCCCGGGAATAGCCGATTAGCGGCTTGCGCGGACGGAACAGGATCATCAGCAAGATGCCGAGGAGGCCGAGGACGGCGAAAACCGGCTGGTCCAGCACGAGGCGGATCACTGAAGTCCAGAGCCAGGGCGCCTTGGCCTCGACCCAGGTCCGGAAGGCCGATTGGCTGGCCTGGTTGATGTCGTTCCAGAACTGGCCGAACCGGGTGAAGCGCAGCGTCTGGTCGGCCACCCAGCGGGCGCCGTCATAGACCATGAAGAAGAACCCGCCGGCCAGCAGCAGCAAGCCAATCAGTCGGAAAAAGCCGCGGATCATAGTCCACCCCAGATGATCGTCGGATCGGACGACCTTCGAAACGCCGCCAGCCAATACCCGGGAGACGGCAGAAATTCAACCTCATCAGGGCGTTACGGCCCCCACGGCGCGCCCCCGGGGCCGCTTTTCCAGCCCCTAAAGCGTTGACGGTGCCAAAGACCCCCTCTATAAGGGCGCCAACTGGCGGCAGGCGCAATCCTGCCGCCGCTGTTCTTTGAGCAGTTGCAGGCCCTTTTGGGCCTCAGAGATAGCCGCAAGGCCTATCGCTCATGTTCCGGGAACGGCCCAGCAACCGAACACCCTAAATCCGAGCGTCGATTCCGCGGTCAAGCTGCCGGCGCTACCCGACCAAGACGCGACCGGTACCCGCAAAGGACATTGAGACCATGGCCAATACCACTTCCGCCAAGAAAGCGACGCGCAAGATCGCCCGCCGCACCGCCGTCAACAAGTCGCGCCGTACCCAGATGCGCGGCGCCGTCCGCAACGTCGAGGAAGCGATCAAGACCGGCGATCGCGCCGCCGCCGCCAAGGCGCTGGCCGCTGCCGAGCCCGCCTTGATGCGCGCCGCCCAGCGCAACATCATTCACAAGAACAACGCCAGCCGCAAAGTCTCGCGCCTCACCGCGCAGATCGCCAAGCTCGCCAAGTAAGCTCGCCAAGTAAATTCGCGAAGTCACTTCGCGATATCATGTCGCGAAGTAAAGTTCGCAGTGCGACCCCGATCTCTCGTTCGATCGGTTGAAGCAATCGAACATCGCGCACGCCAATCAGCCCGGCTTTCACGCCGGGCTTTTTGTTGCCTGTCACAATCCACGCCGCGGTCTCTGGCAAACCAATCTTAGCCTGGAAGAGTCTCGCTGCCTTCGCCAAGCTGCATCCGTAGTTCTACCAGCCGTGTTTTTGCAACAGCGGAAACTTCCACTGCGCTGCGAAAGCGCTTGGCAAAAACCCTTGCGGCACGGGCCTAAGTTGAATTCGCACGCGCCAGAGTTCTGCACACCGTAATTTCCCCGGAACACGGGTTACCCTGCGAAACGAGACTCGAAAAACGATGTCTCGCTAATCACTTATCGACATAGCGCCGACAAGCATTTGGAAAATTCGCCCGCAGCTCGCGTGCGTGACGATTTTGTAAATTTTTTTTGGCGACGGCGGCATCCTTGTCACATGACGCACCGCGTTTTCGAATCTGTGCACGAATCCAAAAACTTGGTCTCAGGGCTGTGAACAACTCGTGCGCGGCGTTAACGCTGGTCAAGTTTTTTGATGCCTCAAGTGTGAATCAATTCCGTTGCGAGTCTTTCCGCTTAGTGTATTCCTTAAGTCGTTCGCGGCGCCCACGATCTTGAGACCAGCGCGGTTTAAGAAACGGGGCGAGCGTGCAAATCGGCGGCGGTGTGCACGTAGGCGACGCTTCAACAAGCGATTGTCGGATCAAACCCATAGCAGTATGGGAACGGTAGGCCTTTGTCTTGATGTCTCCAAGCGTGATCCTAGCGATCCCGCTCGCGCCAGACGGCAATGAGAGACACATCGAGGCTACCCCGATAGGAGCGATGGCGAAGCCGAGCGGACGACACGAGCAGACGGGCAGGACATCCGCGACTTGGGCAATTCAGGAACGGCTGTCTTTCACATGCAGGACCTTGCCGTGAGCGATCACGGCAGGACGGGGAGGTATCATGTCCTACGGATTCAACGCGGTATTGACTTTGGCTTCATCGTGCAACGATGCCGTTTCCGATCCGTCCTGCGACCATCCTCCGCGTGAATGCGCGTCGAGTACGCGCTGACCTCGCGAACTCTCCATCTCCGACATCGCTGATCTGACCCGCGGCACTTGCGCCGAACGGTCGAGCTGTGCCCGGAAGATGGACTCGCTTGAGGTCGCGTCATCCAGGAGTCCGGCAGGACTTCTGCATGGCGCCCACCACGCAACCTTCTCTCTCTAGAAAAGTTTTCAAATGATGACGACATCGGAACAGGATCGCTGGTCGCGCGTGAAGAATCGCCTGCGCTCGAACGTTGGCGAAGACGTCTATACGAGCTGGTTTGCGCGCATGGACCTCGAAGGCGTGCAGGACGAGAGCGTACGCCTCTCGGTGCCCACGCGCTTTCTGAAGAGCTGGATCCAGGCCCATTATGCCGAGCGCGTGCTGTCGTGCTGGCAGGCCGAGATGCCGGAAGTGCATCGCATCGATCTCACCGTTCGCTCCGCGGTGCGCCCCGTGGCGCAGCCGAAGGAAGCGCCCGCGCCGGTCGAAGCCCGCCGCGCCCCTGCGCCGGAATTGCGCTCGACCGCAACCGCACCGGTTTCCGCCAATCATGATGCGCTCGGCGGCTCGCCGCTCGATCCGCGTCTGACCTTTGCAAGCTTCGTCGTCGGCCGCTCCAACACGCTGGCCCATGCGGCCGCGCGTCAGGTCGCCGAGGGGCGCCGCGGCGACCCCGTGATGTTCAACCCGCTCTACATCCATGCGGGCGTTGGCCTCGGCAAAACGCATCTGCTGCAGGCGGTGACCTGGGCCGGCAATTCCGGCAACGAGCGCAAGGTGCTGTATCTCACCGCGGAAAAATTCATGTACGGCTTCGTCGCCGCACTGAAGACGCAGACGGCGCTCGCTTTCAAGGAAGCGCTGCGCGGCATCGACGTGCTCGTCATCGACGATCTCCAGTTCCTGCAGGGCAAGTCGACGCAGGCCGAGTTCTGTCACACGCTGAATGCGCTGATCGATGCCGGCCGTCAGGTCGTGATCGCGGCCGACCGTCCGCCGTCCGATCTGGAAAGCCTGGACGACCGCGTCCGCTCGCGCCTCGCCGGCGGCCTCGTGGTCGAGATGGGCTCGCTCGGCGAGGAGCTGCGCCACGGCATTCTCAAATCGCGTGTCGCAGCCGCCCGCACCCATCATGCGACTTTCGACGTACCGGAAGAAGTGCTGCATTACCTGGCGCGCGCCATCACCCATAACGGGCGCGACCTCGAAGGCGCGATCAACCGCCTGCTGGCGCACTCCAAACTGAACAGCCAGCCGGTGACGCTGGAGATGGCCGAGCGCGAGGTGCGCGATTTGATCCGGCCCTCGGAGCCGAAGCGGATCAAGATCGAGGACATCCAGCGCGTGGTGGCGCGGCAGTATAATGTCAGCCGCTCCGATCTGTTGTCCTCGCGCCGCACCGCCAATGTGGTGCGTCCGCGCCAGGTGGCGATGTATCTCGCCAAGACGCTGACCCTGCGCTCGCTGCCCGAGATCGGCCGCCGCTTCGGCGGACGCGACCACACCACGGTGCTGCACGCCGTGCGCAAGATCGAAGCGCTGGTGTCCAAGGACAATGCGCTGTCCGAGGAAGTGGAGTCGCTGAAGCGCCAGCTTCAGGAATAAAGGCCTATTTTTCTCGACTTTCCAATATCCCTTCGAGATCGTCATGCCCGGGCTTGTCCCGGGCATCCACGTTCTTCGACGGGCGGCGCAGCCGGGACAGGCCCGGCCATGACGCGTGGAGAGGCCTGCGCCCTCGCGGAGGACGCTGAGTGTCGGGACGAAAACAGCGGTAAATCGTGGGGAACTGGCTCCCGATCCCTTGAATCCCGGGGCCATCCGCGCCACCTTGCGCGACCCTGACGGCTTTGGTCATATCGGCTCGATGACCCGGGCTTCCGGGGTCTTCGGTGCCGCGGCGCGCTGTCCTCCGCCCGGCTTTTTCCATCTTTGGGGATCGGGCGAGTAGTGCAATGAAGGTTACGGTCGAACGCGCGCAACTCCTGAAATCGTTGGGCCATGTCCACCGCGTGGTCGAGCGCCGCAACACGATTCCGATCCTGGGCAACGTGCTGGTCCGCGCCGAGAACGCGAACTTGTCGCTGAAGGCGACCGACCTCGACCTCGAGGTGACGGAGACGCTGCCGGCGGAGACCGCAACCGCAGGTTCCACCACCGTGCCCGCGCACATGTTCTACGACATCGTGCGCAAGCTGCCTGATGGGTCGCAGATCGTGCTGGAAGCCGACGGCGACCGCGCGGTGCTCGCGATCCGCGCCGGCCGCTCGCGCTTCACGCTGCAGACGCTGCCGGAGAATGATTTCCCCGACCTTGCCGCCGGCGAGCTGTCGCATTCTTTCAATCTCGCCGCCAAGGACGTCAAGCGGCTGATCGACCGCACCCAGTTCGCGATCTCGACCGAGGAAACGCGCTATTACCTCAACGGCATCTATCTGCACGCCGCCGGCACCGCGAAGGCCGCGACCTTGCGCGGCGTCGCCACCGACGGTCATCGCCTCGCCCAGCTCGATCTGGTGCAGCCGAAGGGCGCCGAGGGCATGCCGGGCGTGATCGTCCCGCGCAAGACCGTCGGCGAGGTGCAGCGCCTGATCGAGGACACCGACGCCGAGATGACGATCGAGCTGTCGCAGGCCAAGATCCGCTTCACGATCGGCAATGTGGTGCTGACCTCGAAACTGATCGACGGCACCTTCCCCGACTATGGCCGCGTCATCCCGCAGGGCAATGACAAGGAGCTCGTCGTCGACAAGAAGGATTTCGAGAACGCGGTCGACCGCGTCTCCACCATCTCCAGCGAGCGCGGCCGCGCGGTGAAATTGTCGCTGTCCCCGGGCAAGCTGGTGCTGTCGGTGACCAATCCGGATTCCGGCAGCGCCACCGAAGAGCTCGAGGTCGAATACGCCTCCGACGCGCTCGATATCGGCTTCAACTCGCGCTATCTCCTCGACATCGCCGCCCAGATCGAAGGCGACGTCGCAGTGCTCCGGCTCGCCGACCCCGGCTCGCCGACCCTGGTGCAAGACAAGGACGACAAGAGCGCGCTGTACGTGCTGATGCCGATGCGGGTGTGAGGATATTTCCCCCTTTCGTCATGGCCGGGCTTGACCCGGCCATCCATCGAACAAGATGACCTATCGGGTGTACATCCTCGCAAGCAAGCCCGGTGGAACACTCTACATCGGCGTCACAAACAATCTGGTTCGGCGCGTCTATGAACATCGCGAGGGCCTGGCAGATGGTTTCACCAAACGTTACGGCGTGAAAACCTTGGTCTATTTTGAGGCGCATGACACGATCGCCGCTGCCCTTCAACGCGAAAAGAACATGAAACACTGGTCGCGCGAGTGGAAGATCGATCTGATCGCGAAGAGCAATCCCACCTGGCAAGACCTATATGGTGAAATTGCCCGCTGACGCGGGCGATGGATTGCCGGGTCAAGCCCGGCAATGACAGAGTGATATGACCCCCTCCCGCATTCATCGCCTGACGCTGACGCATTTTCGCAATTACCGGGCGGCGGGGCTCGAGACGGCGGCTGACATGGTGGCGTTGGTCGGGCCGAACGGGGCGGGCAAGACCAATTGCATCGAGGCGATCTCCTTCCTGTCGCCGGGGCGCGGCCTGCGGCGCGCCACGCTGGAAGATGTCGCCGACAACCAGGGCGACGGATCCTGGGCGGTCTCCGCGCAGGTTGAAGGCGCGCTGGGCCTTGCCACGCTCGGCACCGGCATCGAGCCGCCGCGCGCGGACAGCACGGTGAGCCGGCGCTGCCGCATCGACCGCGAACCGGTGAGTTCGGCGAGCGCCTTTGGCGACCACATCCGCATGGTGTGGCTGACGCCCGCAATGGACGGGCTGTTCATGGGTGCCGCCTCCGAGCGGCGTCGCTTCTTCGATCGCCTGGTGCTGGCGATCGACGTTGAGCATTCCAGCCGCATCAACGCGCTGGAGCGCTCCTTGCGCTCGCGCAACCGCCTGCTCGAGACGCGCAATTACGACGACCATTGGTGTGATGCGATCGAGCGCGAGACCGCCGAGCTCGCGGTCGCGGTCGCGGCCACGCGCGGCCAGACCGCGGCGCGCCTCACCGGCATGCTGAATGCGCGCGCGCAGGCGTCCGCGTTTCCGTCCGCTCGAATCGCGCTGGACGGCTGGATGGAGAACGCGCTGCTCGAGGAGCCTGCGACGTCGGTCGAGGACCGCTACCGCCAGATCCTGCGCGACAACCGGCCGCGCGATGCCATCGCCGGCCGCACCACCGACGGCCCGCATCTCACCGATCTCCAGGTCGTCTATGCGCCCAAGAGCATGCCCGCGCGCGATGCCTCCACCGGCGAGCAGAAGGCGCTCCTGATCGGCCTCGTGCTGGCGCACGCGACGCTGGTCGCGGAGATGACCGGCATCGTGCCGCTGCTCTTGCTCGACGAGGTCGTCGCCCATCTCGATCCCAGCAGGCGCGCCGCGCTGTTCGACGAGTTGCGCAAGCTCGGCGCGCAGGTATGGCTGACGGGCGCGGATCCGGCGGCGTTCACCGAGATCGGCGCGGGCGGCGAAGTCTTTGACGTCGAGAGCGGACGCGTTTCCGCCCGGCGATAGCCCGCTCGTTGAACCCGGCATATTCCGGCCGCGACTAGCACTGTGAGGCCGCTGCTGGCGGTGTCGCAGCCGTTGCAATCGCGCGATCGACACGCGCGATATCCCTGGAGAGAGAGACCATGATGACGGTAAGGCACGGGGCGAAAGCCCCGGCACGATGGCGGCTGTTCGTGTGCGGCCTCGCCTTGCTCGCAAGCTACGCCCTCGCGGCGAGCGCGGGCGCCTGGGTGCCGCGTCTGCCGCTGCTGTTTTCGTGCGCGCTCACGCCGGATCCCGATGCCGCCCTGCCCGCGCCGACCCGGGCCAGCTACCGCGAGATCGGCACCACCAAGATGCTGGGCGTCGAAGCGCCGCTGCGGACCAAACTCACAGCGCGTATCCCCGCGGAGCTCGCCGACGTCCTCGCCTTCTACCGCACCGAGCTCGGCAAGCTCGGCTGGCAGGAACAGCACGCTGGCGCCGATATCGCCACCGATCACATCAGGCTCAGCTATGCGACTCCACTCGGGCCAGCGGCGCTGGAGCTCGATCGCAAGGACTCGAGCACCTCGGTCAATCTGGTGCAGCGAAACCAGCAGGCCGCGACCATGGCGCATGTCATGCCCCGGCCTGACCGCGCGGCGCTGATGCTGACAAATCTCAGCGACAAGGAAGCTGTGCTCACGCTCGACGACCACACCGTCACGCTTCCCGCGCGCGCCGGCAAGGGACGTCCCGAGGCGCCACTGTTCAACATGCCTCCGGGCAAGCATGCCTATGCCTTAAAGATCGACGGCCGCCCGGAGCGTGACGCCACGATCGAACTCGCCGCCGGCGATGCCTGGGAGGTTACAGTCGGGCCCGAGGGCGACCTCTGGTCGCCGCTGCAGCTGTATTGAGCGCAGCGCCGCGGGATACCGCTGTTGAACCTGCCCGGTTCCATCAGCGACTAGTTGTCTGGGCCGCGCCATTTCTCGCGAAATCCAGCAGCGAAATTCAGGAGACTTGCCAATGACGATGATCACGCGCGGGACACAGATCCCGGCAGGTTGGCGGCTGCTTGCCTGCGGCCTTCTGCTGCTGGCCAGCGCTTCGCTCCCCGCGCGCGCCGACGAAGGCATCGTCGACGTCCACAGCCTGCCGAAGCTCGATGGCGCAGAGGAAGACACCTCGCGTTCCGATCGCAACACGGTGAGCTATCGTGTGCCGACCGCAGTGCCGGCGACCAGAGCCGCCGCGAAGAAGCTGTTCGCCGCCAATGGTTGGGTGCCCTATGTCCGGCCGCTCGATGAAAACAATGGCGGTCTCGTCTTCAAGAAGGGACGGCAGGGACTTTCGCTCACTCTGTGGCTCGGCGGGCCCGGTCAATCGGGGCTCGATTACTCCCCGACCCGCATCTATTCGAACGTGCCCTTCCCCGAGGGCGCTGTCGATCTCGTGTACGACGAGACCCGGCCGTATCTCGGCTGCATCGCACCCACCGCAATCGAGGCAACGGCGGACTTCTATGCGAAGGAAATGGCCGCGATCGGCTGGCGCAAGCTCACGCCCGAGACCGCCGCAAGCTGGCCGAACGCAGACCTGACGGCGTCAGTGCCGAACGGCGTGCGTGCCTTCTACGATCATCCCGACGACGATTCGACCGGGTTCTACAGGCAGAAGCCGGCGATGCTGACCTTGACGCGCCGGGACGACGGCAGGACCAATGTCGACATCAGGATCGCGCCGTTCGCGCTGGCTACCAATCTCGAGGCCGGCGATACGGCGGGCCTGCCGGAGCCGAAACCGTACAAATCATCCTCGGGCCGTGGCAACGCCCGAACAGCCACGCGCGAGCTGATCGTCGCGGCCCTTGCCGATCTGCCCGCCGTAGAGGCCTTCTACCATCGTGAATTTGCAGCGCGGGGCTGGACGGAAGAGGGACAAGCACCGCTCGCTCCCGGCGACGAAGTCGCGCTGAAATTCTCCTCTCCCGAGGAGAACGGCGTGCTGCATCTCGGCCGCAAATACGATTTCACCATGGTGCATTTGACCGCGCAGGTGAAAGAGAGCGTGCTCGCCGCCCGCGCCAAGGCGAAGAAGGATGCCGACGAGAAGTTCATGAAGGACGCGGAGGCGATGACCAAACAGGTCCTCGCCGAAGACGCTGTCAGGCGCAAGGCGCAGGCCGCGACGCTCTCCGATGCGCCGTTGCAGGCCCTCGCTGGCAGCAACACGCCGCTGCCGGTGCCCGAGAATGCGCAGGAGGTGGAGTCCGGCGATGGCCGGCTCGAATTCAACTCCACCTCGAGCGTGAAGGCGCTGGCCGCCTTCTACCGCGCTGCGCTGAAGCCGGCGGGCTGGAAGGAGCAGCCCTCGGTGATCAACCAGCCGAGCATGGCGGTGATGGAGTTCTCCAAGGTGGGCAAGTCGATCTCGATGACCTTGATGCAGATGGGTGCCAAGGTGAACGTCAGCGCCAACGGATCGGGCCTGCGGGTTGCAGGCGCCAAGGCTGCCCCTAGCAGCAAATCTGCGAGCGGCGATCAGGCCAGCGCGCAAGCCAAAGCGTCCGCCCCGCTCGAAGCGGACCCGGATTCTGCGCTGCCCGTGCCGAAGCAGCACAGCTCGACGTCGCTCGGCACGGCGAAACTGCCCGGGATCGAGGTGCCGTTCCGCCGCGAGCTCGAGGCCAGCGTGCCGGCCGAGATCGGCGACGTGCTCGCATTCTATCGCCGCGAACTGACGAAGCTCGGCTGGCAAGAGAAGTCCGAAGGTGCGGTGACGACCGCCGACCATGTCCAGCTCGCCTTCGCGTCATCACAGGGACCGGCCATGTTGAAGCTCGGCCGTGCAAACGGGGAGACGTCGGTCAATCTGGTGCAGAAGAACACCGATGCCGCGACCAAGGCGGACATCATGCCCAAGCCGGGTCAGGCCAGGCTGCTGCTCGGCAATATGGGGAGCCAGGAAGCCGTGCTCACCATCAACAAGCAAACCATCAAGGTTGCGGCCGGCGCCGGTGGCCCACAATCGCCGAAGGGACCGATGCTCGATCTGCCGCCCGGCAAGTATCAGTATTCGCTCAAAATGGCAGGCCGTCCCGCCCGCAACGAAACGATCAATATCGCCGCGGGCGATGCCTGGGGCCTCATGGTGGGCCCGACCGGCGAGATACTGCCGCTGCAGATGTATTGATCCCGCCTGCGCCTGTAACGGCCGGATTGAACCCATCAGGTTCGCAGCGCGACTAGTCGCCGAGGTGGCGCTCCGCTCGGAGCCGCTGGATCGCGCGAAGATCAAGACGCGCAACATCCCGGAGAGTGGCATGACGACGGTAAGGCGCGGGACGAAGCTCCCGGCACGGTGGCAGCTGCTGGTGTGCGGCCTCTTGCTGCTTTCAAGCTGTTCGCAGGAGCCGCTGACCGCAGCAGATCCCCACGCCGACCTGCCCGTGCCGACGCGCGCCAGCCACTCGAGCTTCAGTACCACGCACGCGTCCGGCATCGAAATCCCGTTCCGGACCGAGCTCAAGGTCCAGGTACCCGCAGAGCTCACCGACGTCCTCGCCTTCTACCGCGCGGAACTCGGAAAGCGCGGTTGGCAGGAAAAGCCGGATGGCATGATGGTCGCCGCCGATCGCGCGCTGCTTGCCTTCGCTTCCCCGAAGGGGCCGGGTGTGCTGAGGCTCGACCGTGCCGAGGGCGAGACCACAGTCGACCTGGTGCAGCGAAATACAGAGATCGCGGCCAAGGCCAATGTCCTGCCCATATCAGGGCAAGCGCGGCTGATATTCGGCTATCTCGTGCCCGATGTGGCTTCGCTTGTGATCAACGATCAAACCATCAAGATCGAAGGCGGCGAAAATCATCCCCAAACCCTCGATCTGCCGCCCGGCACGTATTCGTATCAATTGCTGGTGTCTGGCCATCTGGTCCGCACCGATACCATTACCTTGGCCGCCGACGAGGCTTGGGATCTTCACGGCGATAAGGAGCCGTCTCAGGTCTACTGAATTCGCGGCAGTCCCAAGGCGCCGCGATGCGGCCGAAAATGGCCTCCGCACCCACGCAAAATCCACGCCTTTGAGGGGCCGGAATGGGGCCCCGAATCGGGCTTTTCACGAGCCCCGGAATCGGCCTTCAGGCGCCTTGAAAATCGGCCCAAAAATCCCATCTGCTCAAGGGGTTGCGAGGCGATACTTTGCGCTAGGCGCAAACCCTCTTTCGTGGCACAAATAGCCTCCAGATCAGCCCCTTTTGCGCGGTTGATTCGGGCGACATTTCGAAGGCCTCTCATGACAGAACCTGCTCGGCAGCAAGCTGCCGAAAACGAGTCCTCTTCCGCGAGCGAATACGGCGCGGAATCGATCCGCGTGCTCAAGGGCCTCGATGCCGTCCGCAAGCGCCCCGGCATGTATATCGGCGATACCGATGACGGCTCGGGCCTGCACCACATGGTCTATGAGGTCGTCGACAACGCGATCGACGAAGCGCTGGCAGGCCACGCCACGCGCGTCGACGTCGTGCTCAACGCCGACAATTCCGTCACCGTGCGCGACGACGGCCGCGGCATTCCCGTCGACATCCACAAGGGCGAAGGCATCTCGGCAGCCGAGGTGATCATGACCCAGCTCCACGCCGGCGGAAAGTTCGACCAGAACTCCTACAAGGTCTCAGGCGGTCTGCACGGCGTCGGCGTCTCCGTCGTCAACGCGCTGTCGAGCAAGCTCGGCTTGCGCATCTGGCGCGACAACAAGGAGCACTACATCGAGTTTGCCCATGGCGATGCGGTAGCGCCGCTCAAGGTCGTCGGCGATGCCCCGGGCAAGCGCGGCACCGAGGTGACGTTCCTGGCCTCGACCGAGACGTTCAAAAACGTCGAGTATGATTTTGCGACCCTCGAGCACCGCCTGCGCGAGCTCGCCTTCCTCAATTCCGGCGTCAACATCATCCTCTCCGACATGCGCCACGCGGTCGAGAAGCGCGAGGAGATGCACTATTCCGGCGGCGTCGAGGAGTTCGTCAAATATCTCGATCGCAACAAGAAGGCGATCGTGCCGGCGCCGATCATGGTGCGCTCGGAAGCCAACGGCATCGGCGTCGAGGCCGCGCTGTGGTGGAACGACAGCTACCACGAGAACGTGCTGTGCTTCACCAACAACATCCCGCAGCGTGACGGCGGCACCCATCTCGCCGGTTTCCGCGGCGCGCTGACGCGCCAGGTCAACGGCTATGCCGACACCAACGCGAAAAAGGAAAAGATCGCGCTGACCGGCGACGATTGCCGCGAAGGCCTCACCGCCGTCTTGTCGGTGAAGGTGCCCGACCCGAAGTTTTCGTCGCAGACCAAGGACAAGCTGGTGTCTTCGGAAGTGCGCCCCGTGGTCGAGAACGTCCTCAACGAGGCGCTCCAGGCCTGGTTCGAGGAGCATCCGTCCGAGGCCAAGATGATCGTCGGCAAGGTGATCCAGGCCGCCGCCGCCCGCGAAGCCGCGCGCAAGGCGCGCGAGCTCACCCGCAAGAGCCCGCTCTCGGTCTCCTCGCTGCCCGGCAAGCTTGCCGACTGCCAGGAAAAGGATCCGGCCAAGTCGGAGCTCTTCATCGTCGAGGGTGACTCGGCAGGCGGCAGCGCCAAGCAGGGCCGCAATCGCGAATTCCAGGCGGTGCTGCCGCTGCGCGGCAAGATCCTCAATGTGGAGCGCGTCCGCCCCGACAAGATGCTGTCGAGCGAGCAGATCGGCACGTTGATCACCGCGCTCGGCACCGGCATCAGCGACGAGTTCTCGGTCGAGAAGCTGCGCTATCACAAGATCATCGTGATGACGGACGCCGACGTCGACGGCGCCCATATCCGTACGCTGCTGCTGACGTTCTTCTACCGGCAAATGCGTGACATCATCGATGGCGGTTATCTCTATATCGCCCAGCCGCCGCTCTATAAGGTCTCACGCGGCAAGTCCGAGCAGTATCTGAAGGATGAGCGCGCGCTGGAAGATTATCTGATCGACGCCGGCCTCGATGACTGCGTCTACATTCCCGGAACCGGCGGCGACCGCACCGGGCGCGACCTGCGCGCGCTGGTCGATGACGCCCGCGTCGTCCGCAGCATTCTGCGCAACCTCCACAGCCGCTATAACCGCAAGGTGATCGAGCAGGCCGCGATCACCGGCGTCCTGAACAAATCGGTCTATGGCAACCCCGAGAACGCCACGGCCGCGGCACAGTACATCGCGACCCGGCTGGACAGCCAGGCCGAGGAGGTCGAGCGCGGCTGGGTCGGGCAGTTCGTCGAAGGCCAGGGTTTTCTATTCGAGCGCACGGTGCGCGGCGTCAAGGAAGCCGCTGTGATCGACGACGCGCTGCTCGGCTCCGCCGAGGCGCGCAAGCTCGACGAGTACACGACCAGGCTGCAGGACGTCTATGCGCGCGCCGGCAAGCTGCGGCGCAAGGACACCGAGCACGTGGTTCACGGCCCGGTCGAGTTGTTCGAGGCCGTCACCGAAGCCGGCCGCAAGGGCATCACGCTGCAACGTTACAAAGGTCTCGGCGAGATGAACCCCGAGCAGCTCTGGGAGACCACGCTCGATACCGACGCGCGCTCGCTGCTGCAGGTGAAGGTCAAGGAGGTCGACGAGGCCGACGACATCTTCACCAAGCTGATGGGCGACGTGGTCGAGCCGCGCCGCGACTTCATCCAGGAACATTCGCTGAGCGCGACGATCGATATTTGAGCGCGTCGGGTGAGGGCTTTCTCCTCTTGGGGATATTCTCCGTAGAATTCGACGATCCCATTGCGGAAGCACCCCCACCCCAGCCCCGCCCCGGCAAGCGGGAGAGGGAGCGCACCTTGTTCGTCCAACCAGCCTGAATTGCCCCCACGCGCAATTCGCTATAGTTTCCGCCCAAAGCAGCCCGCCCAACCTCAACAGAACAGCGAGTACCAAGTGGCGCCCATTCAATACATCGTCGAGGGCGGTCACCGGCTCTCGGGTTCGATCGAACCGGCCGGCAACAAGAACTCGGCGCTGCCGATCATCGCGGCGGCGCTGCTCACCGAGCATCCGGTGACGCTGGAGAACGTGCCGCGGATCCGCGATACCGAAACGCTGGTCGAGCTGATCCGCTCGGTCGGCGCGTCCGCGGAATGGACGGCGCGCAATACGCTTCACATCCACGCCAAGAGCATCCGCGCCGCCGATCTCGATCCCGAGCTTTGCGTGCGGATCCGCGCTTCCATCCTGCTCGCAGGCCCCCTGCTCGCGCGCTGCGGCGAGGTGATGCTGCCGCCGCCCGGCGGCGACGTCATCGGCCGGCGCCGGCTCGACACCCACATGCTGGCCCTGGAGCAACTCGGCGCCAAGGTCACCGCGACCGACCGACTCGAATTCCGCTGCCCCAAGCTCACCGGGGCCGACGTGTTCCTGGATGAGCCGAGCGTCACCGCGACCGAGAACGCACTGGTCGCCGCGGTCGCGGCCGACGGCGTCACCTATTTGCGCAACGCGGCGTCCGAGCCGCATGTGCAGGACCTCGCGCATTTCCTGGTTGCGCTCGGCGCCAGAATCGAGGGCGTCGGCACCAACACCATGATCGTGCATGGCCCGGCGGCGCTGGGGGAAGCGACCTATCGGATCCAGCCCGACCATATCGAGGTCGGCTCGCTGGTCGGCCTTGCTGCCGTGACGCGCTCGCCGCTTCGCATCGTACGTGCAGGCGTCGAGCATCTGCGCTCGATCCGCATGGGCTTCGAGCGGCTTGGCATCGTCTGCCGGGTCGAGGGCGACGATCTCATCGTGCCGTCCAACCAGACGCTGAAGATCCAGGACGATTTCGGCGGCCACGTGCCGAAGTTGGAGGACCAACCGTGGCCGGCGTTTCCGGCCGACCTGATGTCGATCGCGATCGTCACCGCCACGCAATGCGAAGGCGTGATCCTGATGTTCGAGAAGATGTTCGAATCGCGGATGTTCTTCGTCGACAAGCTGATCGCGATGGGCGCGCGCATCGTGCTGTGCGACCCGCATCGCGCCATCATCGCCGGGCCCAGCCGTCTGCGCGGCGCCTCGATGATCTCGCCCGACATCCGCGCCGGCATGGCGATGCTGCTCGCCGCCGTCTGCGCCGAGGGCACCTCCACCATCAACAACGCCGACCAGATCGAGCGCGGCTATGAGCGCATCGACGAACGGCTGAACGCGCTGGGTGCGAAGATCCGCCGCGTGCCGGAGCGGAAGGGCTGAGGGTCGCACTCTCCTCCTATCAATGCTCCCGTGCCCCGGGACGCAGCGCAGCACGTCAGTGATGCGCTTCTGAGCCGGGGCCCATACTGCGACATCGGAGCCTGTGGTTTCTGGGTCCGGCTCTGCGCCGCACCGCTTCGCGCTTCGGCGCGTCCGGGACACGAGGGCCATGTTTTCGACGTGCGGTTCTGCTATTGACGCCGCCATGCTCGACACCGTCCAACCACATCCGCAGCCGCAAACCGGCGTGCAGCAAAACCATCTCGCGCAGGAATTCGTCGAGACGCTGCGGCTGGCCGTGCCGATGATGCTGACGCAGCTCGGGCAGATCGCGATGATCACGAGCGATCTCGCGCTGATCGGCCGGCTCGGCGAGGATGCGGTGGCAGCTGCGGCACTTGCGCACACCGTCTATTTCGTCAGCTTCACCTTCGGGCTCGGCCTGATGGCTGCGGTGTCCCCGCTGGCCGCGCAGGCGTTCGGCGCCGGCGACGTCAGGCGCATCCGCCGCTCCTTGCGCGTCGGCCTGTGGGTCGCATTCCTCATTTCGCTGCCGATGATGGCCTCGCCGCTTTATGGCGAGCACATCCTGATCGCGCTAGGACAGGCGCCGCATTCCGCCGGCCTCGCGCAGCGTTATCTGAATGGTCTCGCCTGGGGCATCGCGCCGGCGCTCGGCTTCATCGCCCTGCGCAGCATGATGAGCGCGGTGAACCGGCCGCAGGCGCCGCTGTGGATCACGCTCGCGGCGATCCCTGCGAATTTCGCGCTGGTCTATTGCCTGATCCATGGCCTTTTCGGCCTGCCGGAGCTCGGGCTGTTCGGCGCGGGGCTTGCGACCACGCTGGTCAATCTCGGCACCTTCATCGCCGCACTCGCCATTGCGGCGTGGCGCAAGCCGTTCTCGGACTATCATCCGCTGGCGCATCTGTGGCGGATTGACTGGCCTTTGACGCGCCAGCTGATCGTGATCGGCGCTCCGATCTCGTTCTCGCTCCTGCTGGAATACGGCCTATTCTCCTCGGCCGCACTCTTGATGGGCTTGATCTCGACCACCGCGCTGGCCGCGCACCAGATCGCGCTCCAGGTCACAGCAGTTCTGTTCATGGTCCCACTCGGCATCGGCATGGCTGCGACCGTGCGCGTCGGTCACGCCTTCGGCCGCAACGATCCGGCCGGCGTGCGGCGCGCGGGCCTCGTCGCGGCGGTGCTCGGGATTGCGTTCGTCGCAGCCCTGACGGTTGCCATCATCCTCGGCCGCTACGAGCTGGGACGGCTGTTCTTCGGTAACAGCGAGGCCGGCGAGCCGACGGTCGAGCTGACCGCGACACTCCTGCTGGTCGGCGCGACCTTCTTCATCGCCGATGCGCTGCAGACCATCATGGGCGGGGCGCTCCGCGGCATCAATGACACCAGAATGACGCTGGTGTTCGCAGCGATCGGCTACTGGTGCGTCGGCTTCCCGATCGCCTGGATGCTCGCCTTCCACGCCGGCTTCAGTGCGGTCGGCGTCTGGATCGGACTATCGATCGGATCGTTCGTCTATGCCGGCCTGTTGATCTTGCGCTTCCGCATGTTGACGCGCAAACTGCTGGAATGACAGGAACGGTCCGCGAAATCACCCCTGACGTCGATGCCGGCGCGGTGCTGGCAGGCGCGCAGTTCATCGACGCCTTTCGCGTCGACATCGGCACAGCGGCGGTGAACGCCCGCGAGGCCTGCACAAGAATGGTCTTGAACGGGCCGCGCTGGGTCGAGGCGCTGACGCGCTTGCGCAACGTTCTCGTGACGCCGTTCGGGCTCAAGACATCGGGCGAAGGCGCGCCGGCGCCCGGCGGCCTGATAGGCCTGTTTCCGGTGCTGAGCGAGACCCCGGAGCGGCTGATCGCCGGCTTCGACGATTCTCATCTCGATTTTCGCATCGTCGTCGACGTAGCCGGGGATGCGGCGAGCCGCCAGGTCACCCTGACCACCCTGGTGAAAACGAACAATTTCCTCGGCCGGACCTACCTCACGCTGATCACGCCGTTCCACAAGCTCGTGGCCCGCGGCATGATGGGAAGGATAGAGGAGCCGGTGCGATGACGCTGTCTGCTCGCCCCCTCAGCAGTCCTTGAGCTGCTCACTCTACACAGCCGCTTCTTGAGCTCGCAGCGGCTGCCCGATGCCCAGCAAGTTACCTTCGCTATCGCGAAACCACGCGCCACGCTCTCCGATTCCCTTGCTGGGATAATTCCCAGAAATCTCCGCTATGCCATCGACCGTCTTCAAACTGGGCAGATCGTACTCCTCGAATTCGACGCCGCGCGCGCGAAGCTCGCTCACGGTTGCCTCGATATCTTCGACTTCCCAACCCATTTGCGTATGCGTGCCGGATTGCATTCCGGCAGAGAGGAATATCGCGAACTCACCTCCAGCGCAGACGTAGCGGAGTCCGCCGGCACGCTCTTCCACCGGCTCGAGTCCAAGTTTTTCGGCGTAAAATGTCCGCGCGCGGTCGAGGTCTTTGGCCGGAAGCCGCGTCGCAACCTTTGCGCTGCCCAACATGCTCTCTCCTTTCCTCTCGGTCTAAGTCCCGCTTGACTTACCTACTCTGCCATGCGCGCGGACTTGTCGCGCGCGGCCTCCGACCATTCGCCAACGACGCGGTCGAGATCGCAGAGATTCTGGTGCATCTGCTCCAGCGAGAAACCGAGCGCGAAGAAGCGCTCCGCAGTGTCGCTTGCGTGGCCACGGATCAGGCCCTCCTGGCGCACGGCCGCGACCGCTTCGGCGTAATGCTGAAGCGCGAGATGGACGGGATGGATCGGCGGCGCGCCGGCGCCCGCGCGCAAGGCTTCGGCCGCCGACTTCAGAAAGCGTGCGATCGCAGCGCCGACCTCCGCCAGCGGCGCGGCGAGCCTGACCTGCACCTCGACCGGCAGCGGCACCACGGTGGCGCGGCCGATCATCACGACGTCGTGGCGCAGCCGCAGGATCGTGCGCAGCAAGGGGCCGGTGTCGGGACCGCTCGACAGCCGCGCCGAACGCTCGCGCTCGGCCTCGGCGCCGATCGCATTCATGCCCACCATGGCGGTGCCGATGCCGTCCTGGATCCGGTGCAGCGCGTCGTTGTCGCGGCCGCGGGTGAGGCCCGCGAGCAATTCGGTGAAGGCCTCCGCGATCAGCTCGAGCAGCTTCGCGGCGCTGGCGCGGATCTGCCGCACCGCGCGCGAGGGCAGCACCAGGAAGGAGACCAGGAGCCCGGTGATGGCGCCGACCGAGACCTCGCTGACGCGATCAATCGCGGAGGCCAGCGGATCGGCATGATGCATGGTCGGGACCAGCAGCACGATCACGGCGGTCACGGTGGCGGTGCTCAGGTTCGGATAGACCGCGGCGACGAGAGAAAGCGGCGCGACCGCCAGCACCAGCAGCCCCAACAGGCCCGCTTCGGTGGAATAGGGGAGCGTGATCGCAATCGCGCCGCCATAGATGGCGCCGCCGATCGTGCCGAGCATGTAGTCGCGCGTCGCCTTCAGCGAGCGGCCGACGCTCATCTGGGTCACGATCAGCGACGTCAGGACCGCCCAGAGCGGCAGCAACAGATGCAGCGCGGTCGCGAGCGCATAGGCGGCTGTCGCCGCCACCGTGACCCGGATCGCCAGCCCCAATTGCGTCCGCCGCGGCCTGACCCGGTCGAACAGCTCTTTCGCACCTGCCATCGTCCGATGTCCCGATCCTCTCGAAGCCAAGGCAAAAGCATAGCTGATGCCCGCACCCCTTCGGCGGCTTGAAAGGCAAAATCAGCCCGCCTAACTTGCCGCCAAAACGAGGAAACACGATGGCCCACGAAACCGCAACGCTCGCCGCCTATGTCGCCAAGCTGAAATTCGCCGATATTCCGGCGGAGGTGCTGGAGCGCGCCAAGGTGCTGACGCTGGATTTCCTCGGCAGCGCCATCCGGGCGCGGCGCGAAGCCGAATCCACCCCCTCGCTACTGAAGATGCTGGAAGCGCTGTCGCTCGACACCAAGGGTGAGTCCACCGTGTTCGGCGATACCAGGACCTGGACGCCGGCAGTCGCCGCCCTGCTCAACGGCGCGCTCGGTCATTCCCTCGATTTCGACGACACGCATGCGGACTCCTCGCTGCATCCAAGCGCGCCGGTGGTTCCAGCCGCCTTTGCCGTCGGCGAAATGGTTGGCGCCTCCGGGCGCGACGTGCTGACCGCGATCGTTGCGGGCTATGAGGTCTGCTGCCGGCTCGGCAATGCGCTCGACCCGACCTCGCATTATGCGCGCGGCTTTCATCCGACCGCGACCGCCGGCACTTACGGTTCGGCCGCAGCAGCAGCGAAATTGTTCGGTCTCTCCGAGCCGCAGATCGTCGCCGCCTTCGGCGTCGCCGGCAGCCAGGCGGCGGGCTCGCTGCAATTCCTGATGAACGGTGCCTGGAACAAGCGCTACCAGGTCGGCGCCGCCGCGATGAACGGCGTGATATCAGCGACGCTGGCGCGCAACGAGTTCGTCGGCGCCACGGAATCGATCGAAGGCAAGCACGGCCTGCTCTCCGGCTACACCGACGATCCGCATCCGGACAAAGCGGTGGCCGAGCTCGGCGAGACCTATGAGACCATGAAGATCGGCGTCAAACCCTATCCGAGCTGCCGCTACACGCACGCCGCAATCGACGCGCTGATCGCGATGCGGCGCGAGCACAATCTGACGCCAGACCAGGTCAAGCGCGTCGAGATCGGCTTGCATCGCAACGGCATCACGCTGACCGGCGATGCCGCCACCAAGCGGCATCCGACCTCGATCGTCGGCGGCCAGTTCTCGATGTTCTTCACCGGCGCGCTCGCGCTCGACCAGGGCTCGTTCGGCTGGGACGATTACGTCAGGTTGGGCGACGCCGCAATCGACGCACTCGCCGACAAGTTCGACGTGGTGCAGGACGACCGGCTCGAGATCGGCCGAACGCATCCCTTTGGTGCGCGCGTCAGCATCACCACCGACGACGGCGTGCATGAGCGGCTCTACGCCGACCCTTCCGGCGAGCCGAATTCGTTCCCGGACACGCAGGCGATGCAGCAGAAATTCCTGACGCTGGCGCGGCCCGTGCTGAACGCACGGGCCGACAAATTCGCCGATGCGATCATGACGCTGGAGCGTTTCGATCGCGTGGCCAAGGCGACGGAGCTCGGGCGACAGTAGCCGCCTAATTCGCTCCTGCCAGTTTTCCCTTCTCGCGCGTTGCGGCCACGACATCGCGCACGAGATCGAACACGCCGTCAGCTTCCGGCGGCCAGTTCGGCGAGCGGCCGAGGCGCACGATCACCAGCTGATCGGATGGAATGACGATCGTGTATTGCCCGATCGTGCCCTTGGCGAAGAACGCATCGCGCGGCCAGCCATGCTCCACGCGAAACTTCGCGCCAAAGCTGTCGCCCTGGTTGGTCCAGAAGCCGGCGCCGATGCCGACCCATGCGTTGGGCGTGGCGGAGGCCGAATAGTTCACCCAGCCCTCGGGCAGAATGCGCTTGCCGCCGACGACGCCGTCGTTGAGATAGAGTTGGCCGAAGCGGGCCCAGTCGCGCGCAGAGGCCATCATCTCGCCGGCGCCTTCGATGGTGCCTGAAGCATCGAGCTGGAGCGTGACGTTGGTCATGCCGAGCGGGCCAAACAATTCGCGGCGTGCGAAGCGGAGCGCATCGGCCGGCTTGCCGCCGGAGGCATCGCGGATGAGATGCGAGAGGATGATGGTGTTGCCATCGTGGTAGTTCCATGCCGTGCCCGGTGCAGTCGCAAGCGGCACGCGCTCGGCGTAGTTCGCCATATCGTCCTCGGCATATTTCATGGTGTTGACCGGCTCCAGCACGGAGCCGAGCGAGGCCTGCAACGAGCTTCCGAGCGCAATGCCGGCGGTGTGGCGCAGCAATTGATCCACGGTGATGGCGTGACGCGGATCGTCGGGATCTTGCCAAGCCGCAACCGGCGCGGGCCCGTTCAGCTTCAACTTGCCCTGGCGCACGAGAATGCCAGATAGTGCCGAGATCACCGATTTCGTCATGGAGAAGCCGAGCAGTTGCGTCTCCGGCCCGATGCCGTCGGCATAGCGCTCAGCGATGATGCGGCCGGCCCTCATGACGACGATCGCGCGGGTGTAGCGATAGGGCAGCTGCGCCGGCTCGGCAAAGGCGCGGTCGAGCGCGGCTGACAGTGCCTCGCTTTGCGGCGGCACAATCCCCGGACCGGCGATCTCGGGGAGCAGCGCGGCCTGATTGTCGCCGGTCGGCAACGGAACATCTGCGATCCCCTGGCCGTGCTCGAGCGTGCAGCCGAGTCCCTCGCGATAGACGGCGTGGCTGCGGCCGATGCCGAACAGGGTCACCGTGACGTCCTTGCGGGCGCGATCGATCTGCAAATTCATCGCCCAGGTCAGCAGGCTGGTGCCCGGCATCGCGTCCGTGGTCTCAGCCAGGTCGCGCATGGGATCGAGGCCGGAGACGAACGTCTCCGAGCAGATTGTGTGGGCGATGAAGCCGGTGGCGACCTTGGGCACGTCACGGGCCCGCGCGGCGCCGAGCGCGAGGCCGACACAGGCGATGGCGGTGGTAGCGAGGATGATCTTACGGCGAGGGGTCACGGGCTTTCTCCGGCTGCGGGGCGAATGCGGGAGAGCAGGCCGGATGCGGGCGATGGGCGCTCGCCGGATTTAGAAAACGACCTCGTCGAAACTGATCGAGGCTTGCCGATTTCGAAATTCCTATGTGATTTCAAAGGCCTAAAATCTAAGCGGCATCGACCTTGAGCCGGCGATATTCCGTCGGCGTCACCCCGGTCACCGCCTTGAAGGCGCGGTTGAACGGCCCCAGCGACTGGAAGCCGGCGTCCATTGCGATGGTGATGACGGGAACCTCGGCCTGCGCGGGATCGGCGAGGGCGGCCTTGGCTTCCTCGATCCGGTGGTTATTCAGGAACACATTGAAGTTGCGGTAGCCGAGCCGCTGGTTGATCAACCGGCGCAGCCGGTATTCCGGAATTTTCAGCCGGCCCGCCAGCACGCCGATGGTGATGTTCTCCCGACGATAGATCCGCTCGTCCGCCATCAGCCGCATCAGGGCGTTGATGAGCTTTTGATCGGCGGGGTCATCCGCCGGGCGCTGACTGAAAACTTCAGGCGGTGCCGGCTCCGCCGCGGCCGGAAACAGATCCGCTCCGTCAACACGCATCATGGCATAGACGATCGCCGCGACGGTGCAGGCGAGCACGCCGGCATTGATGGTCTCGGCGATATCGCCGACGTGGTGGCCGGCGACCGCGATCTGGAGCACCGCGTTCAGGCCGCCATAGAGGGCCGTTGCGCAGACGATGAAGACGCGCGCGCTGCGGCGGCGCTCGACGAGGTCAACCGGCCAGGAGGTGATCGTCTGCCCGATCGCAAGCGCGATGAAGCCGAGCACGACCAGATTGACCATCGTTACCGAGAACCGCACATGGCCGCTGGGTGCAATCCAGACGCAGCCTGCGAAGCTGAAGGCCGTCACCAGCGCCCAAACGCCTCCGTGCCACCAGCGGAGCCGAAACTCGTCATCGAACAGCGCGCGTGTGAACAGCCAGAATACCACCATGGTGCCGGTCGATATTGCGATCAGCGGTGCATGCCAGAGCGGGACCCGCGCCGTGACATCCACCGAATAGCTCACCGCATGCGCGGCCGAGCCCAGCGCGAAGGCCGCGCCGAGGCGAGCAGCGAGCACATTGCGGAAGTCGGCGAGCAACGACGCTGCCAGCACCAGCAGCAGCGCGACGCTGGCGGCGCGAAAGGCGAGGTCGAGATCAGTCAGCAGCATGGGTTGGTCCGATCGTCCGTGCCGCGAACTTAGGTCAGATTAGGCGTCGATTCAATTTCGCCGCCAAGATGCCCGTGACGTCAGCCAGGCGTCGGCAGGCTTGCCAAACAGATCGATCTCGCGATCCTTCCGCGCACCGAGCTTGCGCGCCACGGCCTGCGATGGCGCATTCACGCTTTCGATACAATGCATGATTTCATCGACCTCAAAACTGTCGAACGTCCAGTCGATCGACGCGCGGGCTGCTTCCACGGCATAGCCCTTGCCGCGAAACTCCTTCGCGATGCCCCATCCGACCTCAAAGCCAGGCCAGCCTGGCGGACACCACGGGCCAACTCGGCCGACGTATCGGCCGCTCGACTTCTCCTCGACCACGAACATGCCGAAGCCATGGAGCGCCCAATGTCCCGATATCACCGCCGCGTTGCGCCAGCCGGCAATCTCGGTGGTCACTGGCTTGCCGTCGGCCGCGATGAAACGCGCGGTGCCGGGATCGCTCAACATTGCGGAATTGACCGCGATGTCGCTGGCGCGCCATGGACGCAGGATAAGTCGTTCCGTCTCGATTCTGGGTCCCGAGACCTCAAGCAGCCTTGCCCCAGGCTTGAGCGGCGGAATCATCTGTCTCCTCCCGTTCCCAATGTCATTCTGCTACGATCATACCAGCAAGAAACAGGAGTCCACCATGAGCTGGCAACCCTCCAACGATCCCGTGCTCGGCGATCCCATGTCCTGCGATGCGCTCGATCTCGTCATCGTGCCGCGCACCCGCGACCTCGGCGACGGATTCGCGGTGCGGCGCGCGCTGCCGCATGGCAAGCGGCAAATGGTCGGGCCGTTCATCTTCTTCGATCATTTCGGCCCGGTGCAGTTCGTCTCCGGCAAGGGCATGGACGTGCGCCCGCATCCGCATATCGGGCTTGCCACCGTCACCTATCTGTTCGACGGATCCATCATGCATCGCGATAGCGAGGGCAATGTGCAGGAGATCGCGCCCGGCGCGATGAATTTGATGACGGCGGGGCGCGGCATCGCCCATTCCGAACGCACGCCGGATGCGCAGCGCGCCTCGGGCCAGAAGATGCTGGGCCTGCAGAGCTGGATCGCGCTGCCTGAAGGCTCCGAGGAGATCGATCCCTCGTTCCAGCATTATGCGGCGGGCGATCTGCCGATGATTTCCGAGCGTGATTTTACCGCGCGGGTGATTGCGGGCTCATCATTCGGCATCTCCTCGCCGGTGGAGATGGTCTCGCCCTGGTTCTACACCGAGGTCACGGCCGCTGCCGGAGCGACCGTGCCGCTCGACCCCGACCACGAGGAGCGCGCGATCTACATCGTCGATGGCGAGGTCGAGATCGCGAAGGAGCGCTATGAAGGGCCGCGGCTGCTGATCTTCCGACCCGGCGACCGCATCACCGTGAAGGCGCTCAAGGCCACGCGGATGATGTTTCTGGGTGGCGAAGCGCTGGAGGGGCCACGGCACATCTGGTGGAATTTCGTGTCCTCAAGCAAGGAGCGGATCGAGCAGGCCAAGCAGGACTGGAAAACCGGCCGCTTCGCCGCAGTTCCGCAGGAACATGAGTTCATTCCGCTGCCGGAATAGGCTAATCCGGTGTCCGGCCGCACTGCCCGGTGCGGCCGGATGTGCTGCACGGACGCCCCGACAGCCAAGTCTACGAAAGCTTTGCGATGACCACCATGCTCTCCAGCGACCTGCCCCTGACCAAGATCGGGCGCGGCAAGGTGCGCGACATCTACGCCGTCGACGACGACCGTCTGCTGCTCGTCACCACTGACCGCATCAGCGCCTTCGACGTCGTGATGGCCGAGACCATTCCAATGAAGGGCGCGGTCCTCACGCAAGTAAGCGCGTACTGGTTTGGCAAGCTCGAAGGCATCGTGCCGCATCACATGATCAGCGCCGATACCGACGAGATCGTCGCGGCGCTACCGGCCTTGAAGCCGCATCGCGCCGAGATCCTGGGCCGCGCCATGCTCTGCAAGCGCACCACGGTATTTCCGATCGAATGCGTGATCCGCGGCTATCTCTCGGGCTCGGCCTGGAAGGAATATGCGCAGAGCGGCACGCTGGCGGGCGAGAAACTGAAGACCGGTCTCGTCGAAAGCGAGAAGCTCGATCCGGCGATCTTCAGCCCCGCGACCAAGGCCGAGAGCGGCCATGACGAGAACATCACCATCGCGAAAATGCGCGAGGTCGTCGGCGACGAGGTCGCCTATACGCTCGAGAGCATGACGCGCGCGATCTACACGCTCGGCGAAGAGCTCGCGCGCGAGCAGGGCATCATCATCGCCGACACCAAGTTCGAGTTCGGCCGCGACAAGAACGACCGAATCATCCTGATCGACGAAGTCATGACGCCGGACTCGTCGCGCTTCTGGGCGGTCGACGCCTACAAGCCCGGCCAGTCGCAGGCCAGCTTCGACAAGCAGCCCCTACGCGATTATCTCGACGGCGAGCGCCGCGCCGGCCGCTGGAACGGCGACGCCCCGCCACCGCCGCTACCCGCGAGCGTGGTCGATGCGACCAGCAAGCGGTACCTCGAAGCGTATCGGCGCGTCACCGGAACGGAGCTGAAGATTTAGCCCGTCCGCTGCCGCAAGCTCCGTCATTGCGAGCGCGGCGAAGCAATCGAGAATCCCTCCGCGGAAACAGTCTGGATTGCTTCCCTGCGCTCATAATGACGTGGAGAGGCTGGTGCACTCCTCGAAGCTCTCCGTCACCGCCTTTCCTTCATCAATGGCCGTTGAGGGACCGGAGCACTCGGTTGCGCTAGGCTCGCCCGTCCTCATCACGCGACCATCGAGCACGGGGCGGGCGTCCGGGAGTGGCAGATTCAACGATCCAATCCAATCCGTTGCTCCGGTTGAATCCGGCGATCACGCGGGCGCTGAATGATGTGCTGGGCGGTGCTGCCGCCAGCATCCTGACCGTTACTCTCGGCCTGTCCTATGCAGTCCTGATTTTCGCCGGTCCGCTCGCGCCCTATCTCAGCACCGGCGTCGGAGTCACCTTCATGGCGTCGGCCATTTTGGCCCTCGTCTTAGGGCTTGGAAGCTCGCTGCGCTTTGCGATCGCCGCGCCCGAGGCCTCGACGGCCGCCATGACCGGGATCGTCGCCTCGTCGCTGGTCGAGCGGATTACGGAAGCGGATCCCACCGCACCGCTTCTGGCGCCCGTGATCATCACCTTTGGCCTCGTCAGCATCGCCACCGGCCTTATGCTTTGCACGTTCGGCGTGACGCGAATTGGCCGCACGTACCCTATCCAGTGGTCGGCGGCTTCCTGGGCGCGACCGGCTGCCTGATCCTGCTGGGCGCCATCAGGGTCATCACCGGCCAGCCACTTCAGCTGGCAACACTGGGACGCTTTGCCGACACGACGACGGTCTTCGAGCTCAGTGCCGCCTGCGCGATGGCCGCCGTGCTCTATCTCACCTGGCACCGCTCGCGCACGCCGATCGGACTGCCGCTGATCCTGATCGCGGGGACGATCGCCGCGCATGTCGCGTTCTGGCTTGCCGGCATTTCCCCCGCGGACGCACAGGCACTGGGATGGACCTTTCACCCGCCGCAGCAGATCGGGCTGGAATGGCCATGGTCGGTGCAGGCGCTCGCCCATTACCCCTGGTCCACGCTGCCTGAATTGTCCGGCAATCTCGTTGCGGTGATCTTCGTCACGGCCTCGAGCACAAGCTGCTGACCTATTTTCGTGTCGGTCATGGCCGAGCGGCTGACATTTGCGAACCGAACGATCGCGGTGCTCAGGCGCTAGCGAAACAGATCGGACAGGCTAGGACCGGATCGCCTGATCCCCATCCAGGGCGAGCAGGAGTTCGGCAACCCGGTTGGCGGAGGCCGTCCATTCTGCTTGGCGTAGTTGTCCGTGAACCAGTTGAACGCGGTCTGGACGACGACAAAGGCCCCCGATGCCTGCACCAGCTCGCGGTGTCTTGCCCGAGTCCTTTTGACCTGCCTCAAGCGACGCCGGCGGCTAAACCCCCGCCATCATCACGTATTTGATCTCGACATATTCTTCCATGCCATGACGCGAGCCTTCGCGCCCCAAGCCGCTTTCCTTGACGCCGCCGAAGGGCGCGACTTCCGTGGTGATCAGGCCGGTGTTGACGCCGACCATGCCTGATTCCAGCGCTTCGGCGACGCGCCAGACGCGGCCGATGTCGCGGGAATAGAAGTAGGACGCGAGGCCGAAAGGCGAGGCGTTGCACATGGCGATGACGTCGGCCTCGTCCTTGAAGCGGATCACCGGGGCGAGCGGGCCGAAGGTTTCCTCCTGCGAGACCAGCGAATCCGGCTTGACGTCGGCGAGCACGGTCGGCTCGAAGAACGAACGTCCGAGCTCGCTGCGCTTGCCGCCGGTCACGACCTTGGCGCCCCGCTTGACGGCATCGGCGATGTGACGCTCGACCTTGTCGATCGCCTTCATGTTGATCAGCGGCCCTTGCGTGACGCCGCTCTCGGTGCCGTCGCCGATCTTCATCGCTGCGACCTTCGCCGACAGCTTCTTGACGAACTCGTCGTAGATCTTGTCTTGGGCGTAGAGGCGGTTGGCGCAGACGCAGGTCTGGCCCATGTTGCGATATTTCGAGACGATTGCACCTTCGACCGCGGCATCGATATCGGCGTCGTCGAACACCACGAACGGCGCGTTGCCGCCGAGCTCGAGGCCGAGGCGCTTCACGCCGACGGAGGCCTGCTGATAGAGGATCTTGCCGACCGCGGTCGAGCCGGTGAAGCCGACGAAGCGCACGGCCGGATGCTCGCACAGCACCTTGCCGATCGGTGGCGCATCACCGGTGATGATGTTGAGCACCCCCTTGGGGATGCCGGCCTTCTCGGCGAGCACGGCCAGCGCCAGCGCCGAGAGCGGCGTCTCGTTGGCGGGCTTCAGCACCACGGTGCAGCCTGCGGCGAGCGCCGGCGACACTTTTCGTGTGATCATGGAGTTGGGAAAGTTCCACGGCGTGATTGCGCCGCAGACACCGATCGGCTGCTTGATCGCGAGCAGCCGCGCATCGGGCCGCTGCGTCGGGATGGTCTCGCCATAGACGCGGCGGGCTTCCTCGGCGAAGAACTCGATATAGGCGGCGCCGATGTCGACCTCCCCAAGCGCTTCCGACAACGGCTTGCCCTGCTCGGAGGTGAGGATCAGGGCAAGGTCCTCGCGGTTTGCGATGATCAGCTCGAACCATTTGCGCAGGATGTTGGAGCGCTGCTTGGCGGTGTGCTTGGCCCAGACCGGGAACGCGCGCTGGGCGGCTTCGACCGCCTTGGTGGTGTCGTCCGCCCCCAACTGCGGCACCTTTGCGAGCTCGACACCGGTCGCGGGATTGTTCACGGCGAAAACAGGTGTGCCGACCCAGGCGCCATCGATGTAGCAGGCCTCCTTCAGCAGCGACGTGTCCTTCAACCGGTCACGCAGGGTGGTGGCATGTTGGGCGCGTGCGGCGGCGGTTGGCGTCATGGCGTTACTCCCTCGGAGGCGATCAAGATCGGCCGGAATATAGGGACGGACGGGGCGCAATGCACCGCCCGACAACGCACAGCTGATGGGAGATACGCTGGCAGCGGCGACTTAAGCCGCGCCGCTCATGTAAGTCTCGCGCCGGCCGATCATGCGTTCGGCGGCCGCCTTGGCGTCGGCCTTCGAGGAGGTTGCGCAGGTGCGGTATTCGAGATCGGGCACGTCCGACGGGTTGCGGCGGCCGAACCAGCTCTTCGAGCCAACCGGCAGCAGCGCCAGCGACTGCGCGAGATTATCGACTGCGCCGAACGAATAGAGCGCGCCTGATCCGGCGATCCGGACTTCGTAAATGCCGGGCGAGATCGGCGCTTCCAGATTGTCGCCCCGTCCGGGACGGGGATAGCGCTTCCATTCGCTCCAGGTCGAAATCATCTCAGGCCCCCCGCGGCCGCTGGGGCCGCCAAATTTGCATCAAATCCTAACGTCAGCCCTCAAGTCCGGCCGCAAGCTGAACGGCGCAACGCAGAAAATGTTTCAAGTGCTTCAAACGCCCCGAAACATATCGCCGCGGCCATCCCAGGTTACGGTCAGTTGCGGCCATCCACCGCAGATTGTGAAGGTGTGTTGCAGATCAGTCGTCCCGCGCGGGGCCGGAACCGTCAAGTCACGACATCGCGACCGGCGCTGAGGTTGAGATGCTTGCCGCACGCGACCTCCGGGAGGACAATCCGATCACTTCCAACAATAATCAAACCGGAGGAAACGTAGATGCAAAGCAAAGCCGAGATCGACGAGATTCTGCGCAAGGCAAGCGATGCCAAGGACATCCCCGGCGTGGTGGCGATCGCCGCCAGCGGTAACGATGTGCTGTATCAGGGCGCGTTCGGCAAGCGCGATCTGTCCAAGCCCGATGCGATGACGCTGGACAGCGTATTCTGGATCGCCTCGATGACGAAGGCAGTGACAGCAGCCGGCGCGATGCAGCTGGTCGAGCAGGGCAAGCTCTCGCTCGACGCGCCGATCGGTTCGGTGCTGCCCGATCTCGCCAATCCGCAAGTGCTCGAAGGCTTCGATGCCAAGGGCGAGCCAAAGCTGCGGCCGGCGAAGGGCACGATCACACTGCGCCACCTCATGACCCACACTGCCGGTTTTGCCTACAACGTGTGGAACGGCGATTGCGCGCAATATCTGGAGAAGACCGGAACCCCGAACATCTTCTCCTGCCAGAACGTCGCGCTGAAGACGCCGATCATGTCCGACCCCGGCACGCGCTGGGAATATGGCATCAACATCGACTTCGTCGGCAAGGCGGTGGAAGCAGTAAGCGGCAAGCGTCTCGATGCCTATCTGCGCGACAATCTGTTCACGCCGCTCGGCATGAGCGACACCGCCTTCAAGATCACCGACGACATGCGCAAGCGGCTGGTCGCCACGCATGCGCGCGGCGAGGACGGATCGCTGGCGCCGATCCCGTTCGAGATCGAACAGAACCCGGAATTCCACATGGGCGGCGGCGGCCTTTACAGCACGGCCGGCGACTACATCAAGTTCACCCAGATGATCCTCAACAAGGGCCGTGGCAACGGCAACCAGGTCCTGAAACCGGAGACGGTCGCGCTGATGGGCCAGAACCACATCGGCGATCTTACGATCGGCAAGATGACGACAGTTGCGCCCATGTACACCAACGACGTCGATCTCTTCCCCGACATCGTGAAGAAGTGGGGACTGTCCTTCCTGATCAATACGGCCAAGACGCCGGAGGGCCGCAGTGCCGGCAGCCTCGCCTGGGCGGGCCTTGCCAACACCTATTTCTGGATCGACCCGGCGCGCGATGTTTCCGGCGTCATCCTGATGCAGGTGTTGCCGTTCGTCGACGCCAAGTGTCTCCAGGCCTTCGCGGGCTTCGAGCGTGGCGTCTATGCCGGTCTTGATGCGGGCAGCGGCAAGAAGGCGGCCTAACCCTTAGTATGAGGCGCGCGCCATCGCGCGCCTCCCCGGCAAGGGATAACCTCGTGCCCAAGAGCCATCGGCTCACGGGCACGAGGCAATAAAGGTTTGAGGAGACCAACTTGGCGAACGATCTTGCAGGCAAAGCCGACAGCTACGTTTGCGGCATCTCGGACACTCCGCTGCTCGGCGACACCATCGGCCGCAGTCTCGACCACGCGGTGCGGCGTTGGGGTGATCGCGAGGCGCTGGTTTCGCCCAGCCACGGCGTGCGATGGACCTGGACGGAATTCGCCGAGCGCGTTGATGCGCTGGCGGCAGGCTTTCTCGCGCTGGGACTGCAGCGTGGCGAGCGGATCGGCATCTGGTCGCTGAACCGGCCGGAATGGACCCTGACCCAGTTCGCCGCTGCCAAGGCCGGCCTGATCCTGGTGACGATCAACCCCGCCTATCGGCTCAGCGAGCTGGAGTTCGCGCTGAAGAAGGTCGGCTGCGCAGCGATCGTCACCGCGACGGCGTTCAAGACCAGCCAATACATGGAAATGCTCAACACGCTGCTGCCGGAGCTGGCGAGCGCCACGCCCGGACAGTTGCGGGCCGCGCGGCTACCGGCCCTGCGGACGGTGATCCAGATTGGCGGTCCGGCCGCATCAGGCACGATTCCGTTCGAGAAGGTCGCGCACATGGGCAAAGCCGAACATCGCGAGCAGCTTGCCGCGCTTGGCGCTGCGCTCCAATTCGACGACGCCGTCAACATCCAGTTCACCAGCGGCACCACGGGATCACCAAAAGGCGTGACGCTGACGCACCACAATATCCTCAACAACGGCTATTTCACCGGACGCGCCATGCGCCTGACGGAAGCGGATCGCATCTGCATTCCGGTGCCGCTCTACCATTGCTTCGGCATGGTGATGGGCAATCTCGCCTCCGTCACGCTCGGCGCAACCATGGTCTATCCCGGCGAGGGCTTCGATCCGCTCGCGACGCTGCGCGCGATCGAGCAGGAAAAATGCACGACGCTTTACGGCGTGCCGACCATGTTCATCGCCGAGCTCGATCACCCCGAGTTCAAGACGTTCAACCTGACATCACTGCGCACAGGCATCATGGCCGGCGCGCCCTGCCCGATCGAGGTGATGAGGCGCGTCGTCTCCGAGATGAACATGCGCGAGGTCACCATCGCCTATGGCATGACCGAGACCAGCCCGGTCAGCTTCCAGAGCGCGACCGACGATCCGCTGGAGCGGCGCGTCTCCACCGTCGGGCGAATCCATCCGCATGTCGAGGTGAAGGTCGTCGATCTCGAGGGGCGGATCGTCAAGCGCGGCGAACGCGGCGAGCTCTGCACCCGCGGCTACAGCGTGATGCTCGGCTATTGGGAAGAGAAGGAGAAGACCGCCGACGTGCTCGACTCCAATGGTTGGATGCATACCGGCGACCTCGCCACCATCGACGACGAGGGCTATTGCAACATCGTCGGCCGCATCAAGGACATGGTGATCCGCGGCGGCGAGAATCTCTATCCGCGCGAGATCGAGGAGTTTCTGTACCGGCACCCCAAGGTCCAGGACGTGCAGATCTTTGGCGTGGCCGACACCCGCTATGGCGAGGAGCTCTGCGCCTGGATCCGCGTCAGACCGGGCGAGACGCTGACCGCCGAGGAGATTCGCGCCTTCTGCGACGGCCAGATCGCCCACAACAAGATCCCGCGCTATGTGGAATTCGTCGATGAATTCCCGATGACCGTGACCGGAAAGATCCAGAAATTCGTGATGCGGGACGCGGTCGAACAGCGGCTTGGGTTGAAGGCGGCGAAGACGGCGTGAGGCCGACTACTCCCGACACGACGACTGTCATTCCCCGCGAAAGCGGGGAATCCGGTACGCCGCAGCTTCTCCGTTTCCCACTAACGTCTCTGGAATACCGGATCGCCCGCCTGCGCGGGCGATGACAGCGGAGTATGAGGCGCGACTTCGCCCTAAACCGTCAGCCCGCGCTGCTGGGCCAGCTCCTTCAACGACACAAGCGGACGCGCGCCGATATGCTGGATGACTTCGGCGGCAGCAAGCGCACCGAGCTCGCCGCACTGCTTGTGCGAGAGGTCGCGCGAGAGACCGTACAGGAAGCCAGCGGCGAACAGATCGCCGGCACCGGTGGTGTCGACCAGCTGCGTGATCGGCGAAGCGGGAGCCGCGACGGCATCGGTCGGCGTCACCACCACGCAGCCCTTCTCGCTGCGGGTCACCACGCCGAGCTTGACGTCGCTCCGCAGCTGCTTGAGCGCGGTGTCGAAGTCGGAGGTCTCGTAGAGGGAGTGCAGCTCGGACTCGTTGGCGAAGACGATATCGGCGGTGCCGTTACGCATCAACCCCAAGAATTCGTCGCGGTAGCGACCGACGCAGAAGGAGTCCGACAGCGTCAGCGCCACCTTTCTGCCCGCCTCATGCGCGATCTTGGAAGCCTTGAGGAAGGCTTCCTTGGCACCCGGCGGATCCCAGAGATAGCCTTCGAGATAGACGATTTTTGCAGCCGCGACCTCGGCCGGATCGATATCGGCCGGCGACAGGTCCTGCGCCGCGCCGAGATAGGTGTTCATGGTGCGCTCGCCATCGCCCGTCACCAAAATGTAGGAGCATCCGGTGGCGGGGCCATCCTTTGCGGCCGGCGTGCTGAAGGCGACGCCAGCGGCGCGGATGTCGTGGACATACAGCTTGCCGATCTGGTCGTCCTTGACCTTGCCGACATAGGCCGCACGCGCGCCGAAGCTGCCGATGCCGACGATGGTATTGGCGGCCGAGCCACCCGAGACTTCCGTCGCCGGGCCCATGTCGGCGTAGATGGCGGCGGCCCGCGCCTCATCGATCAGGGACATGCTGCCCTTGGCCATGCCATGCTTGACCAAAAAGGCTTCATCGGTCCGGACCAGCACGTCGAACAGCGCGTTGCCGATGCCGAGAACGTCATATTTCACGTCAGCCATTCACCTTGATCCTGCTTGGCGGATTGCGGTCCCTGCGGAAATCCGCTTCCTGTCGGCTTGAAATCTGGCCCGCGGCCTATCACGACCGGCCCTACGCGGGCAAGCAACGGTATGATCAAAGGACATGATCCGCTCCTTCCTGACCGTCTCGACGGGAACACTGGCCTCGCGCCTCCTGGGCTTTGCCCGCGATTCCCTGATCGCCGCGCTGCTCGGCACCGGTGCCGTGGCGGATGCATTTCTGGCCGCGTTCCAGCTCGTCAACGTGGTGCGGCGGCTGCTCAGCGAAGGGGCGCTCAATGCGGCTCTGATTCCAGCCTGGCTGCGGGTTCGTGACCGTGATGGCGCGGAGGCCGCGTCTGCTTTTGCGGGGCGCGTGCTCGGCACGGTCAGCGCGACACTGATCGTGATCTCGATTGGCATCGCGGTCGCGATGCCGCTGATCATTGTGATCATCGCGCCGGGTTTCATCGGAAGTCGCACGCTCGATCTCGCGGTGCAGAACGCGCGGCTGATGCTGCCTTATCTCGCCTTTGCCGGTCCGGTCACGGTGCTGATGGGATTGCTGAACGCGCAAGGGAAATTTGCGCTCACCGCATTCTCGCCGCTGCTGTTCAATATCGCGCTGATTGCGGCCATCGCCGCGCTGCTGCTGTGGCACGCCGATGCGGCGCTCGCCGCATGGACACTCGCTGCGACCGTCGGCATCGCCGGCCTGCTGCAACTGGTGATGCTGTCCTCGCAGCGAAGTGCGCGCCTTGCGACACCACTGCGCGCGAGCTTCGACAAGGAGATGCGCGGCTTCTTCGCCAAGGCGATCCCCGGCATGATCGCAAGCTCTGGCCCCCAATGGCTGATGGTCGCGGGCGCGATCATCGCCTCCGCAACGCCATCCGCCGTGTCCTGGCTCTATTTTGCCAACCGCCTGATCGAGCTGCCGCTCGGCATTGTCGGCGTCGCGATGGGCACGGTGCTGGTGCCGGAGCTGACGCGGGCAGTCGGGAGCGGCGATCGCGATGCTGTCGCACATGCGGAATCGCGTGCGCTGGAACTCGCGACCGGGCTCGCCCTGCCCGCGACGCTCGGCCTCGCCGTGCTGGCCGAACCGATCGTGCGGCTGTTGTTCGAGCATGGCGCCTTCGGCGCTGAGGACAGCGCGGCGACCGCGTATGCGCTGATATGGCTGGCGCTGGGCCTGCCGGCCCATGTGCTGATCAAGGCGCTGTCGCCAGCCTTCTATGCCCGCAGCGACACGATGACGCCGCTGCTCGCAATGGCCAAAGGATTTGTGGTCACAATCTTGCTCGCCGTGCTGCTCAATCGCGTCTTCGGCGCGAGCGGGATCGCTGCGAGCATCGCGGCCGGCGCCTGGAGCAGTGCCGTCTCGCTGCTTCGGAAAGGCACCAGCGAATTCGGCTTCTCGATCGATGCGGCGGCCCGCAATCGGCTGCCGCGGATCGTTCTCGCCGCAGCCGCCATGGGCGTCCTGCTCTGGCTTACGACGGGACTGGTGCCGGTAGAGGCCCATGGCCTGATCCGCTTCATTGCGCTGGGCCTGCAAATCGCCGCCGGGATCGCAACCTACGGCGTGCTCCTGCAAGTCCTCGGCGCGGCTTCCTGGCGCGATGCGGTTAGCGCCCTGAAGCGGTCCGCCTGACGAATTGCCCTTGACGGGGCAGCGCCGCTGTTGGAAACGACGGCCGGCGACATCTCAGGAAAACTGGCCATGCCATTCGTTGAACGGGTTTTTTCGGGCGTCCAGCCGACGGGCAATCTGCACCTCGGCAATTACCTCGGCGCGATCGTCAACTTCGTGAAGATGCAGCAGACCCACAACTGCATCTATTGCGTCGTCGACATGCACGCGATCACGCAGGGCGTCGACGTCTGGGGCGGGCCGACCGAGCTCGCGCGCGTCACCCGCGAGGTGACCGCGGCGTTCATCGCCAGCGGCATCGATCCGAAGAAGCACATCGTGTTCAACCAGAGCCAGGTCTCGGGCCACGCCGAGCTCACCTGGATCTTCAACTGCGTCGCCCGTCTGGGCTGGCTGAACCGCATGACCCAGTTCAAGGAGAAGGCCGGCAAGGACCGCGAGAACGTCTCGGTCGGGCTCTACGACTATCCCGTGCTGATGGCTGCCGACATCCTGCTTTACCGCGCCACCCACGTTCCTGTTGGCGAGGACCAGAAGCAGCATCTGGAGCTCTCGCGCGACATCGCCCAGAAGTTCAACAACGATTTCGGCGACTCGATCCGCAGCCACGGCTTCGATGATGGTTTGTTCTTCCCGCTGCCGGAACCCTTCATCACCGGACCGGCGACGCGCGTGATGAGCTTGCGCGACGGCACCAAGAAGATGTCGAAATCGGATCCGTCAGACAATTCGCGCATCAATCTGACCGACGACGCCGACACCATCGCGCAGAAGATCCGCAAGGCGAAGACCGACCCGGAGCCGCTGCCGACGGAAGAGAAGGGCCTGGAAGCGCGACCCGAAGCCGACAATCTCGTCGGCATCTTCGCCGCACTCTCCGATCGCTCGAAGGCGGACGTGCTGCGCGATTTCGGCGGCGGCCCGTTCTCCAGCTTCAAGAACGCGCTGGCGGAGCTGTGCGTCACCAAGCTCGCGCCGATCGCCGGCGAAATGAAGCGTCTGGTCGTCGATCCCGGCCATATCGACGCGATCTTGAACGACGGTTCCGACCGCGCCCGCGCCATCGCCGACGAGACCATGAAGCTCTCGAAGGACATCGTCGGCTTCATCCGCCGACGGTGATTGCTTATCGTCACCGTCATACCGGGGGGCCCGTAGGGCAAACCCGGAATGACGGAGCAAGAAGCATGCGAGGGACGGCAATAGGCCTCTAACTTGCTGATTTATCTGCAAAACGGCCTTGACCGTGCGTTCCCCGTCGCCATCTGCTAGGGAATAGCGCACGCGCCGGCCTTGAACCGGCGACGTCTGGAGAAAGCCATGTTCATTCAAACCGAAGCCACCCCCAATCCTGCCACGCTGAAATTCATTCCCGGCCGCGTCGTTTCCGATGGCAGCCCGATGGAATTTTCGAGCCGCGAAGCTGCTGGCCGTTCGCCGCTCGCGGAAAAGCTGTTCGAGGTGCCCGGCGTCGTCGGCGTGTTCTACGGATCGGATTTCATCACCGTGACCAAAGCGAGCGGTGAATGGCAGCAGCTCAAGCCCGCGATTCTCGGCGCGATCATGGAGCACTACATGTCCGGCGCGCCGCTGCTCGCCGACGGCACAGCGCAAGCCGATGTCGATCTCGACGACGAGGACGAGTTCTTCGACGAGGCCGATGCCGAGACGGTCGACATGATCAAGGATCTGATCGAGACCCGCGTGCGACCGGCGGTCGCCAATGACGGCGGCGACATCACCTTCCGCGGCTTCAAGGACGGCATCGTCTATCTCAACATGAAGGGCGCCTGCTCGGGCTGCCCGTCCTCGACCGCAACGCTCCAGCACGGTATCCAGAACCTGCTGAAGCACTTCGTGCCCGACGTGGTCGAAGTCCGGCCGATGTAATCGGTGGGCGAATAGTGAGTAGCGAATGGCGAATGGCACTCCGATCGGCTAGGCTGTTCGCTATTCGCCATCAGTCATTCGCTTTTCCATGCTGATCCTTGCCATCGATACCGCGCTCGAGGCGTGCGCGGCCGCCGTGCTGGACACCGACGCCGGCGAACTCCTTGCGCGGGAGCAGCTGCTCATGAAGCGCGGTCACGCCGAGGCGCTGATGCCGATGATCGCGCGCGTGATGCGGTCGGCCGATCTTGCCTTCACCTCGCTCGATCGCATCGCGGTCACACTGGGTCCAGGAAGCTTCACCGGCCTGCGTGTCGGCATATCGGCCGCCCGCGGCCTCGCGCTCGCGGCGAAGCGGCCCGCCGTCGGCGTGACCACCTTGTCGGCGTATGCGGCGGCCATCGTCGGCCAGAGCGGAACAGCGCCGGTGATCTCGGCAATCGATGCCCGGCACGATCATGTCTATTTCCAGATTGTCGCCGGAGACGGCAGCCAGCTGGTGCAGCCGGCCATCGCTCCGATCGGCGAAGCCATCGCGGCCTCGCAGTTCGGCGCGCCGCATCTGGTCGGCAATGCCGCAAAGATCCTCGCCGACCGCTGGCCGAAGGATGGGCCGCAACCCGTTGCGGTTGATGCGCAGCCCGCGCCGGACATCAGTTGGGTCGCCTGGCTCGGCGCCGCGGCCAATCCCGATACCAATCCGGCCCGGCCGTTCTACCTGAAGGCGCCCGATGCAAAGCCGGCCGCGCAGCCGCCGCTCGCACAAGCCGCAAGCTCATGATGAGATGGCTTTCGGATTGGTGGCGCGGCGACACTGCGGCCGTCGAGCCGGCATCCGCGCGCGATGCGGCGCGGCTGGCGCAGCTTCACGGCCAATCCTTCGCGCACGGCTGGGGCGAAGGCGAATTCGAGAGCATGCTCATCGAGAGCAACACCCTCGTCCACCGCTTGCGCCTGGGGCGCAAGATCATCGGCTTTGCGGTGTCGCGGATCGGCGCGGACGAAGCGGAAATCCTCTCGGTTGCGGTTGATCCGGCCCATCGCGGCCGCGGTTTTTCCCGCACGCTGCTGATGACCCATCTCGGCCATCTCGCGGGGCGCGGCGTGCGCACGATATTTCTGGAGGTCGAGGAGAACAACCAGCCGGCACGACGACTCTATGCGGGATGCGGATTCGTGGTGGTCGGGCGCCGCGAACGCTACTATAAGCAGGCCAGCGGGGAACAATCGAATGCACTACTGATGCGGCGTGACTTGTCGTAACATTGATGGCAGAAAGCGATCCGTCAGGCAGATACAATATGACTGGACTTAAACCTTCTTCCGCATCCAAGGCGACCGGCATCGAGGCGCGCTGCGCCGCCACCGGCATGCGCATGACCGAGCAGCGCCGCGTCATCGCCCGCGTGCTGGCGGAAGCGGTCGATCACCCCGACGTCGAGGAATTGTACCGGCGCTGCGTCGCGGTCGACGACAAGATCTCGATTTCGACCGTCTATCGCACCGTCAAGCTGTTCGAGGACGCCGGTATCATCGAACGCCACGATTTCCGCGAAGGCCGCGCGCGCTACGAGCAGATGCGCGACAGCCATCACGATCACCTCATCAATCTGCGCGACGGCAAGGTGATCGAGTTCACCTCGGAAGAGATCGAAAAGCTCCAGGCTGAGATCGCCCGCAAGCTCGGCTACAAGCTGGTCGATCATCGGCTCGAGCTCTATTGCGTCCCGCTCGACGACGACAAGCCGGCGTCTTAAACCTCGTGCCCATTGATCTCATCATCTTCGACTGCGACGGCGTGCTCGTGGACAGCGAGGTGATCTCCTGTCGCGCGCATGCGAATGCGCTGACCCGGCACGGCTATCCGATCACCGCGGAGCAGGTATCCGCGCGCTTCCTCGGCCGCGCGACAAAACAGGCCAATCTCGAGATCGAGACCGAGCTCGGCCGCAAGCTGCCCGAGGCGTATCATGGCGATCTCCAAGACGAGCTGTTTCGCGCGTTCGAAGCCGACCTCGAGGCGATCCGCGGCATCCACGATGTACTTGATGTCGTAACGCAGCGCGTTTGCGTTGCCTCGAGCGGCTCGCATCCGCGCATGCAAGTGAGTCTCGGCAGCACGGGGCTCTATGAGCGCCTCGCGCCCAACATCTTCTCGTCCTCGCAGGTGACCAACGGCAAGCCGGCACCGGACTTGTTCCTGTTCGCGGCCAAGGAAATGGGCGTGCCGCCCGAGCGCTGTGTCGTGATCGAAGACAGTCTGGCAGGAATTGCTGGGGCGCGAGCAGCCGGGATGAAGGTATTCGGCTTTTACGGCGGCAGCCATTGCGGAGCCGGCCATGCTGAGACCCTGCGCCGCGCCGGCGCCGATCTGGTCTTCGCCGACATGCATCAATTGCCAGAGCTGATCCGGCGGGTCGCGGCGGACGCTCTGGCAGGCTGAATCCCTTCCAAAATGTCCGGATTCCGGGCTCACTGGCGCCGCGAACGCCCCACAGCGCTCGCAATTGGCCCCCAATCGCTGGATTTTCGGCTCTCCAACCTCTATTTGAAGGCCTTCCTCCACCGCAATTTTCGGGTTCCATGACGACGCCGCGCAAGCTGCACATCAAATCATATGGCTGCCAGATGAACGTCTACGATGCCCAGCGCATGGTGGACACGCTGGCTCCTGAAGGATTTGTGGAGACTGATAGCGCCGAGGACGCTGACCTCGTCATCCTCAACACCTGCCACATCCGCGAGAAGGCCTCTGAAAAGGTCTATTCCGAACTCGGCCGCCTGCGCGTGGCCAAGGACGGGGCTGCACGCGAGGGCCGCGCCATGCAGATCGCCGTCGCCGGCTGCGTGGCGCAGGCCGAAGGCGAGGAGATCGTGCGCCGCGCGCCCACGGTCGACGTCGTGGTCGGCCCGCAGAGCTATCATCACCTGCCCGCGCTGTTGAAGCGCGCCGGCAGCGAAGGCCGCGCGATCGAAACCGAATTTCCCGCCGCGGACAAGTTCGGTTTCCTCGCCCAGCCCAAGCCCAACGCGATCCGCGCCCGCGGCATTTCCGCTTTCGTCACGGTGCAGGAAGGCTGCGACAAGTTCTGCACCTTCTGCGTCGTGCCCTACACGCGAGGCTCCGAAGTCTCCCGCCCCGTCGCGAAGATCGTCGAGGACGTGAAGCGCCTTGCCGACAACGGGGTGCGCGAACTCACGCTGATCGGGCAGAACGTCAACGCCTATCACGGCGAGGGACCCGACGGAAAAAGCTGGGGGCTCGGCCAATTGCTGGAGCATCTGGCCAAACTTCCCGGCATCGCGCGGCTGCGCTACTCGACCAGCCACCCCCGCGACGTCGATGACAGCTTGATTGCAGCCCATCGCGATCTCGACGCCCTGATGCCGTTCGTGCACCTGCCGGTACAGTCCGGCTCGGACCGGATTCTGGCCGCCATGAACCGGAAACATACCGCCGATGATTATCGGCGTGTCATCGATCGTTTCCGCACGGCGCGCCAAGACATTGCTTTTTCATCAGATTTTATCGTGGGCTTCCCCGGCGAGAGCGAGCAAGATTTTCTCGCCACCCTCGCGCTTGTCGCACAAATCGGCTACGCTGCGGCCTATTCGTTCAAATACTCCGCCCGGCCGGGAACGCCGGCCGCGGACATGCAGGAGACGGTGTCCCCCGCCGAGATGGACCAGCGATTGGAGCGGCTCCAGGACTTGATCGACAGCCAGCAATCGGCCTTCAACAGGGCTGCGATTGGCACAACGGTCGACGTGCTGTTCGAGCGTCCGGCGCGCAAGGACGGCCAGATCGTCGGCCGCACCGCCTTTCTCCAGCCCGCGCATGTCATGGCCTCGCCCGACATCATCGGACAGATCCTGCCTGTGCGGATCGACAGCCTCGAGCGCTACAGTTTCCTCGGCGAGCTCGCCGCGCGACGCAATGTGCGCGAGCCCGCTTTATCGCCAGCCACTGGAGCCTGAACCCTTGCCAAAAAGCGCATCGGATTCGTCATCTATCGCTCCCAGCCGCAAATTTGACCGCGACATGCAAGTTCCGCCCGAGACCCAGGTCGTCATCGATTTCGATGACAATCGCGCCGCATCCGCGCTGGTCGGCCCCTATGGCCAGAACCTGGCGCAGATCGAGCGCAGGCTTGGCGTCGTCGTCGACTCCAAGGGCAACCACATCACCATCGGCGGCACGCGCGACGGCTGCGACGCGGCGCGGCGCGTATTGGAAACCCTCTATGCGCACGCGGTGAAGGGGCAGGATGTCGACCAGGGCGAGGTCGAAGGCGCGATCCGCGCCGTGATCGCGCAAGGCTCGCTGTTCGAGTTCGACGCCAAGTCGGCGAAGTCCACCTTCGACAGCATCAACTTGCGCAAGCGCCCGGTGCGCGCGCGCACGGCGGCGCAAGACTCCTACATCCGCGCGCTGAAGCGCCACGAGCTGGTGTTCGGCATTGGTCCGGCCGGCACCGGCAAGACCTGGCTCGCGGTTGCGCATGCCGCGCAATTGTTCGAGCGCAAGGAGGTCGACAAGATCATCCTGTCGCGTCCGGCGGTGGAAGCCGGCGAGCGGCTGGGCTTTTTGCCCGGCGACCTCCGCGAGAAGGTCGATCCTTATCTGCGCCCGATCTACGACGCGCTGTACGATCTCATGGATGCGCGCATCGTCGAGCGCGCGCTGCAGACCGGCGAGATCGAGATCGCGCCGCTCGCCTTCATGCGCGGCCGCACGCTGACCAACGCCGCGATCATCCTCGACGAAGCGCAGAACACGACATCGATGCAGATGAAAATGTTCCTGACCCGCCTCGGCGAGAACAGCCGCATGATCGTCACCGGCGACCCCTCGCAGATCGATTTGCCGAACGGCCAGACTTCGGGTCTGGCCGAGGCGACGCGTCTGCTCGATGGCGTCGAAGGCATTGCGCAAGTTCATTTCAAGGCCGAGGACGTGATCCGCCACGAGCTCGTGGCACGAATCGTCGCCGCCTATGAAGGGTCGCCGCAGCGGCCACCCGCCGGCAACAAATCCTGACGAGATACAGCGGGACCATCCGGGCGCAAGCACGGCGCCTTATCGTTCCGAACAAAGCCATGTCGCATCCCAACCTTCCCATCACCGAGGTCCTCGTCGTCGCCGATTGCTGGCAGAGCGAGCCTGACGCCGAAACCGTCATCCAGCGCGCCGTCGCCGCAGCCGCCGAATCCGTCGAGGAAGACGTTGCGGACGCAGAAGTGGCCGTGATGCTGACCGATGACGCCGGCATCCGCACGCTCAACAGCAACTGGCGCGGCATGGACAAGCCGACCAACGTGCTGTCGTTTCCCGCGCTCCAGCCGGAGGGCGCGTGGAAGCCGGGGGATGCGCCACGCATGCTCGGCGACATCGCGATCGCCTTTGAGACCATGCGGCGCGAGGCGGACGAGGAACACAAGCCGTTCGATCATCATTTGAGTCATCTCGCCGTGCATGGTTTCCTGCACCTGATCGGCTACGATCACGAGAACGACGACGACGCGGAAGAGATGGAAGCACTCGAAACCGAGATCCTGGCTCACCTCGGCATCCCCGATCCCTATGCAGACCGCGCGGGGACGCACTGAGATGCCGGATTCAGACCCTATTCACGACAATCCGCGCAACACGGCCAATCTGCCAGCCGTTGTGACGCCGGGCGAAGCCCTGCGCCCGACGGCGGAGGGCTGGCTGCTGCGCGCGATCCGCACGCTATTCGGCTGGAAGGCGGGATCGGTGCGCGACGATCTCCAGGTCGTGCTCAATGCGACGACGCCCGACGACACCGGCTTCTCCGCGGTCGAGCGCACCATGCTGCGCAACATTCTCGGCCTGCACGAGCGTCGCATCGCCGACGTCATGGTGCATCGCGCCGATATCATCGCGGTGAAGCGCGACATCCCGCTCGGCGAATTGATGGACCGTTTCGAGAGCGCCGGCCATTCGCGCCTCGTCGTCTACAACGAGACGCTCGACGATCCCGTCGGCATCGTCCACATCCGCGACCTGCTCGCCTTCATGACCGTGCGCGCGCGCGTCTCGGAGGCCACCAAGACCAAGCGCAAGAAGCCGCTGCCGGCCGGGCTCGATTTGAAGGCGGTGGACCTTGCGCTGCCGCTGCAGGACGCGCGCATCATCCGCAAGCTGCTCTACGTGCCGCCGTCGATGCGCGCGATCGACCTGTTGGCGCAGATGCAGGCCACCCGCATCCACCTGGCGCTGGTCGTCGACGAATATGGCGGCAGCGACGGGCTGGTTTCGCTCGAGGATATCGTCGAGCAGATCGTCGGCGAGATCGACGACGAGCATGACAGCGACGAGCCACCCTCGATCGTGCGGCTGCCCGACAACGCCTTCATTGCGGACGCCCGCGCCAGTCTCGACGACGTCCGCACTGTGATCGGCGAAGACTTCGTCACCGGCGAGGCCGGCGAGGAGGTGGAGACGCTGGGCGGTTATCTCGTCAGCTTCGTCGGCCGTCTGCCGGTGCGCGGCGAGGTGATCTCGGGCCCCGGCACTTACGAGGTTGAAGTGCTCGACGCCGATCCGCGCCGCGTCAAACGGCTGCGCATCTCGACCCGGAAGGAACGGCCCACGCCGCGCACCCAACGCGAGAGAAGCCGCCGCGAGGCCGCGTCCGAGAGCGGTCAGCCGCCGACCGGCGACACGCCGACCCCGCCGCCGGCCGACGGGACTGGCCCGCAGTGAGCGTCGTCCAGCGATTTCGACAGATTGCGCTTGCCGTCATCCTGACCTGGGGATGGAAGCGCGCGCTGCTGGCGATGGCATGCGGCGCCCTGTCGGTGCTGGCACTGGCACCGTTCAACATCTTTCCCGTGCTGTTCATCACCTTTCCCATGATGGTCTGGCTGATCGACGGCGCCGGTGCCGGACGGTATGGCGGTGTCCCCGCCGCAGCGCTGACGGGCTACTGGTTCGGGCTCGGCTATTTCGTCCCCGGCCTCTACTGGATCGGCTACGCCTTCTTCGTCGACGCCGATGTGTTCGCCTGGCTGACACCCTTCGCCGTGCTGGGGCTGCCAGCCTATCTCTCGATTTTCACGGCGATCGGTTTCGCGCTGGCCCGTTTGCTCTGGACCAAGGATGCCGCCCGCGTTCTCGCGCTCGCCGCGAGCCTCACGATCGGTGAATGGTTGCGCGGGCACGTGCTCACCGGCTTTCCCTGGAATGCGTTCGGCTATGCACTGTCGGAACCGCTGGCGCTGGCGCAGACGGCCTCGCTGATCGGCCAATGGGGCATGACCTTCCTCACCGTTGCGATCTTCGCGAGCCCGGCGGTGCTGATCGACCGCACGCGCGATCGCAACCTGGCGTGGCGTGTGCCGGCTGCGGCGATTGCGCTGTTGGTCGTCATGGGAATCTTCGGTGCCATCCGGATGTCGCTGCATCCGACCTCGATGGTCGCGGGCACCAAGCTGCGCCTGATGCAGCCGGATCTGCAGCAGGATGCCAAGTTCAACTACTCCGCCAAGGCGGAGGTGATGAAGAAATATCTGGCGCTGTCGGACCGCGCCTCCGGACCGCAATCGACCGGCGTGCGCGATGCCACCATCCTGATCTGGCCGGAATCCGCCTTTCCATTTTTCCTGACCCGCGAAGCCGATGCGATGGCCGCGATCGCCGAGCTGCTGCCCAAGGGCACGGTGCTGATCACCGGATCGGTCCGCGCCCCCGATTTACCGCCCGGCAGGCCGATCACGCGCGCCTACAATTCGATCTACGTGATCGACCACGACGGCAGCGTACTCGCGGTCTACGACAAGCTGCACCTGGTTCCGTTCGGAGAATATCTCCCGTTCCAGGAGATAATGGAGAAGCTCGGCTTCGAGCAGCTGACGCGAGTCCGCGGCGGCTTCATTCCCGGCACGGTGCGACACGTGCTGCCGGTGCCGGGTGCGCCATCCGCGCTGCCGCTGATCTGCTACGAGGCGATCTTTCCCGGCGAGGTTGGGACGCGCGACGAGCGCCCGGGTTGGATGGTGAACCTCACCAATGACGGCTGGTTCGGCATCTCGACTGGCCCCTATCAGCATCTAGAGCAAGCGCGGATGCGCGCCGTCGAGCTCGGATTGCCGCTGGTCCGCTCTGCCAATACCGGCATCTCGGCGGTGATTGATCCCATGGGACGCACGGTGGCCAGCCTCGGTCTCGGAATCGAAGGCATCTTGGACGCGGGCCTGCCCACCGCAATTCCGCCCACGATCTATGCAAAGGTCGGCGACATCCCCGCGGCCATGCTCGTTGCGTTGGCCGTGATTTTGGCGATGCGCCGCCGTGTTGCCAAACGGCACCCCTGATCGCGCTAGCGATTTCAGGCAAGGCGGCCGGAAACCTTTGACAACCGCAGTCCCACGGTTGACAGACTGCATGTGGCCTCCCCATTCTGCACGGGCTGCGCAAGACAGCGGTGCATTGCTAAATTTCTCCGCAATGTTTCCCCAATCAGAGTGAAGTTTGGCGTCGCTGGCACCTGAGGCAATGTTTTCGATTGCGCCGAGGGTGATGTTTGGAGGGCTGAGGAAATGTCGAAAGCGCCCAACCCTGTTGACAAATATGTCGGCAGTCGCGTGCGCATGCGCCGCATCATGTTGGGCATGAGTCAGGAAAAGCTCGGCGAAGCTTTGGGCCTGACATTCCAGCAGATTCAGAAGTACGAGAAAGGCACGAACCGGGTCGGCGCGAGCCGAATCCAGCAAATTGCCGAGATTCTCCAGGTGCCGGTATCGTTCCTGTTCGAAGGCGGACCGAGTGGCGTGCCCGGCCCCGAAGGCTTCGCTGAAGGTGCTTCGCCCTCCTATGTCTCCGATTTTCTCGCGACCTCCGAAGGACTGGCGCTGACCAGGGCGTTCACGAGAATCACTGATTCGAAGCTGCGTCGTTCGATCGTCGATCTCGTCGAGCAGATCGCCGCCCGCGAAGGCCCGGACAAGCGCTGACGCGACGCTTCATTCCGATTTGAGACTGCGCCAAATCTGGCTTATGTCGTCATTTGCGGACCGCGCCTTATGCTGCCTCCGCTTAAGTGATGCGATTCGAAGGCACAGATACGTTCATGGCGAGCTCCAATTCGTTCGATTCCCAAACTATCCTCGCTGGTATCCGCCGCTGGGTGGAGGTCGAGACGCCGACGGAAATGCCCGAGCAGGTCAACAAGCTGACCTCGATGGTTGCCGATCATTATCGTGATCTGCCCGTCACGCTCGAACGTGTCGCCGGCGTCGATGGCTGTGGCGATCATCTCGTGGTGCGTTCGACCTGGGGCCAGGACCGGCCCGGTATCTTGGTGCTCAGTCATCTCGATACCGTTCACCCCCTGGGCTTCATCGCGCGCCTGCCGTTCAAGGTCGAGGGCGATAGCGCATTCGGTCCCGGCATCTACGACATGAAAGGCGGTGCCTACATCGCCTATCACGCCTTTCGCGAACTCTGCGCCGCCTCCGATCGCCCGCCGCTCGGCATCACCCACCTGTTCACCTCCGACGAGGAGATCGGCAGCCCGACTTCGCGTGCGCTGATTGAGAACGAGGGTCGCAAGGCCAAATACGTGCTGGTGACGGAACCGGCGCGCGACGGCGGCAAGATCGTCACCGGGCGCAAGGGCGTCGGACGGTTCGAGGTCTTCATCAAAGGCGTGCCCGCGCATGCCGGCTCGCGGCCCGAAGACGGCCGCAGCGCCATCCGCGAGCTCGCCAATGTCATCCAGACGCTGGAGGCGATGAACGACCTGAAGCGCGGCGTCACCGTCAATGTCGGCGTGGTGCGCGGCGGCACGCGCCCCAACGTCACGCCGGAAGAGGCCTATGCCGAAGTCGATCTGCGCGTGCCTGGTTTCGACGATGCGGAAGAGTTCGTCGGCAAGATCCTCGGGCTGACATCGAAGACGGACGGTGTGACCGTGACCGTCACCGGCGAGCTCAATCGTCCGCCCTATGAAAAGGGCAATGCAGGCGCATCGCTGTTCGAGCATGCGAAGACGCTCGCCGCGGAAATCGGCTTCGAGCTGATCGACACCCACACCGGCGGCGGCTCGGACGGCAATTTCACGGCGCCGCACACCGGCACGCTCGACGGGCTCGGCGTCGACGGCAAGGGCGCACACACGCATTATGAGCAGCTCTACGTCTCCTCGCTCGAGCCCCGCGCGCGGCTGCTCTATCGGCTGTACCAGACGCTGCGATGAGCGAACGCAAATCAGACCCTGATCGCAGCGAGAGCGAGCGCGCCTTCTTTGGACGGCGCAAGGGCCACAGGCTCAGGCAGCATCAGGCCGAACTGGTCAATCATCTGCTGCCGCATCTGGCGCTCGACATCACGACGGAGCGGCCGGCGAACGCCGCTGAGATCTTCAGTCCCGCCGCGGAAGATCTGCGGCTCGAGATCGGTTTCGGCGGCGGCGAGCATCTTGCGGCGGAAGCCCAGAACTTTCCGACGACCGGCTTCATCGGCTGCGAGCCCTACGTCAACGGCATGGCCAAGATCCTGGCGCAGATCGAGGTCGCCAACATCGGCAACATCCGTCTGTTCGCCGGCGATGCCGCAGAGCTGCTCGCCTGGCTGCCTGACACCTCGCTATCGCGGATCGATCTGATCCATCCCGATCCATGGCCGAAACGGCGGCACTGGAAGCGGCGCTTTGTTCAGGACCGCACGATCGCCGCGATGGCGCGCGTGCTGAAGGCGGGCGGTGAATTCCGCTTCGTCTGCGATATCGACGATTACTGCGCCTGGACGTTGTCGCATCTCGCGCGCGCACCGGATTTCCAGTGGCTCGCGGAACGCGCCGATGATTTCCGAAAGCCCTGGGCCGGCTACACCATGACGCGCTATGGACGAAAAGCCGCACGCGAGGGCCGCAAAGCGGCCTATCTACGCTTCAGGCGGATTTGACTGTCGTTCCGGGGCGCGCGCAAAGCGCGAACTATGGTGCGCAATTGCGCACCTGAGAACCTCGAGATTCCGGGTTCGATGCTTCGCACCGCCCCGGAATGACCAGCAAGAAAATCTCAGATCGTGCGCCGGTTGCGCCAGAAATTCACGACGCGCTCGGCGGTCGTCGGCATCAGGCGGGTGAAGTTCATTCGCGCCGTTTCGAGATCGGCCTCGGCAGGCATACGATGCGGCCCGTACCACATCAGGATCAACGCGCGCACCGTGGGCCAGCCGAGATTCAGGACCCGGCCGAGGACCAGGATCGGGTCGTAGCGATCGCCCGCGACCAAGCGGTCGAGGATCGCGAGCCTGACGCCGGACATCGCCGAGAGCGAGGCGACTGATTCCTCGTATTTGTGCGCCTTGGCGAAGCCGAGCAGCGCACTCTCGCCGAGATGGCCGTCGCGATGCAGGCCGAGCACCGTGCGCTGCGCGGCCGAGAAATCGCGCCGCGGCCCGGGCGGCAGCGCGGCCTCCTCGATCGCGGCCATGGCGCGCTTGATCTCGGCTTGACGGGTCGGATTGACCACGCTGGAGAGACGACGCCTGATGACGTCGAGGGTGCCGTTCAGAAGCTCCTTGAGGTTTTCGCCCGAGAGATCCGCGCGCTGGCCGATCTTGAGCGTCAGCACGCCATCCTGGCTCGCGCGCTTGATCAGCTCGGAATAGCCGCCGGGCGAGAAATGCGCGCCGGCATTGCCGGCGGCGCGGCGCACCACGTCGCGATCGCCGCGCTCGACCAGCACGTCGGTAATTTGCGTCGACAGGGTCGGCCGCTCCGTCATTGCCAGCAGATGACCCTGACCCTTCAGCCGAGCAATCTCGATGAGTGCGGCCTCATCGAGCACGGGCGAGCGGCGCAGCACCGGACCTGCCACCATGATCTCGTTCTCACGAGCGAGCTGGCCGACCAGATGACGCGGCGCATTGTCCACCCGCGAGAAGCGCTCGGCGAGATCGACGCGCGCGGCAAGCTCCGCATGCGGGACGAGATCGATCAGGAGATCGTCGAAGAGATCGACGAGCTCGGGACGGAGTTTTGAGGGATCCTGGAAAAACAGCGCGGCAATGGCGCTCGCGATCTCGCCACGACGCCGGGGATCGCCGCGTTTGACGATATCGTCCAGTCCGGGAATGAGCGACGTGGCAACGGTCATGAACGCAACTCGAAATCTGGCACGCCGTGGGCGCGCCATAGCTCAAGCCGCCCCACAAGCTTGAAATTTAGGCCTGCTTCATGAAGGAAGCGTTGCTCCCCGGGGGGTGTCGTCGCGCGCGCAAAAAGGCGGCATCCGCCTGCGAGGGGCCTTGTCCGGGCGGCCGGAAAGGGCTATATCAGCGCCAATTCATCTTCTCATACGATCCGCGTAATGAGAGTGGGCCCGAAAGGACCCGCTCTTTTTTATTACCTGAACGCGGCTTTGGCGGAAGATGCGGCCCGGTTCCGAAGCGGGCCCAGACGTTTTAACCAAGCCTTAACCATCGAGACCATCGAGCGCCTTGATCCCTGAGATGACCGAACCGACCAAGGGTTCCACCGATGCCGAATTGCTGGCCGAGCCGAGGCTCGTGGTCGAGCCGGGCGTCGCGGCACGGGTATCTGCGGTCGCGGCGCCGGTGCTGGAGGGCATGGGCTACCGCCTGGTGCGGATCCGCATTTCCGGCGAGGCCGGCTGCACCGTGCAGATCATGGCCGAACGGCCCGACGGCTCGATGCAGCTCGAGGATTGCGAGGCAATCTCGCGGGCGCTGTCGCCCGTGCTCGACGTCGCCGACCCCATCGATCGCGCCTATCGGCTGGAAATCTCCTCGCCGGGGATTGACCGGCCGCTGGTCCGCCGCTCCGATTTCGAGCGCTATTCCGGCCATCTGGTGAAGGTCGAAATGGCGGTCGCCCATGAAGGCCGGAAGCGATTTCGTGGCACGCTCGGTGCCGTCGAAGGCGACCGGGTGCATCTGCATCGCGACGACGCCAAGGCAGCCGACAATGCCGACGTTCTCCTGAGGATGGAAGACATCGGCGAAGCCCGGCTGGTGCTGACCGACGAGCTGATCGCCGAATCCATGCGCCGCGGCAAGGCCGAGGAGCGCCAGATGCGCCGCGATCTCGGTCTCGCGCCGCCGCAGGCGCCGCACGCCGAGATCAGCGCAAGAATCACCAAGAACACCAAGCCGAAAAAGAAGCCGGCACCGACCAACACGAAGAAACATCGCCTGGCCGCTGAACGCGCGCGGCGCGGCGAGATCGAGCCTGACGAAGGAGACTAGCCATGGCAGTCAGCGCCAACAGACTTGAATTGCTCCAGATCGCCGACGCCGTCGCTCGCGAGAAATCGATCGACCGCGGCATCGTCATCGCGGCGATGGAGGATGCCATCGCCAAGGCGGCGCGGGCCCGTTATGGCAGCGAGACTGACGTTCACGCCGAGATCGACCCGAAAAAGGGCGAGCTGCGGCTGTCGCGCCACATGCTGGTGGTCGACAAGGTCGAAAACCATTCCAACCAGATCTCGCTGGTCGACGCGCAACGCGCCAATCCCGGCGCGCAGGTCGGCGATACCATTGCCGACACGCTGCCGCCGCTCGAATATGGCCGCATCGCCGCGCAGTCAGCCAAGCAGGTGATCGTGCAGAAGGTGCGCGAGGCCGAGCGTGACCGGCAATATCAGGAATTCAAGGACCGCATCGGCGACATCGTCAACGGCGTCGTCAAGCGCGTCGAATATGGCAGCGTAATCGTCGATCTCGGCCGTGGTGAAGCCATCATCCGCCGCGACGAGATGCTGCCGCGCGAAGTGTTCCGCAACGGCGACCGCGTCCGCGCCTACATCTTCGACGTCCGCCGCGAGACCCGCGGTCCGCAGATTTTCCTCTCCCGCACTCATCCGCAATTCATGGCGAAGCTGTTCGCGCAGGAAGTGCCTGAGATTTACGACGGCATCGTCGAGATCAAGGCGGTCGCCCGCGATCCGGGCTCGCGCGCGAAAATCGGTGTTATTTCCCGCGATTCCTCGGTCGATCCGGTCGGCGCCTGCGTCGGTATGCGCGGCTCGCGCGTGCAGGCTGTGGTGAACGAATTGCAGGGCGAGAAGATCGACATCATTCCCTGGTCGCCCGACATCGCGACCTTCGTGGTCAATGCGCTGGCGCCCGCGGAAGTTTCCAAGGTCGTCATCGACGAAGACCGCGAGCGCATCGAAGTCGTGGTGCCCGACACCAACAACCAGCTCTCGCTGGCGATCGGCCGTCGCGGCCAGAACGTCCGCCTCGCCTCGCAGCTCACCGGCTGGGACATCGACATCCTGACCGAGCAGGAGGAATCGGAGCGCCGCCAGGCCGACTTCGAGAACTCCACCCGCGTCTTCATGGAATCGCTCAATGTCGACGAGGTTGTCGGCCAGTTGCTCGCCTCCGAAGGCTTCACCTCGGTCGAGGAGCTGGCGATGGTGGACCTTAAGGAACTCGCCAGCATCGAGGGTTTCGACGAGGAGACTGCGCAGGAGCTGCAGAGCCGTGCCCGGGAGTATCTCGATCAGCAGGAAGCCGAAATTGAAGCCCGCCGCAAGGAACTCGGCGTCGAGGACGCCGTGAAGGACGTGCCCGGCGTGACCTCGAAGATGCTGGTGAAGTTCGGCGAGAACGACATCAAGACGGTCGAGGACCTCGCCGGCTGCGCCACCGACGATCTGGTCGGCTGGACCGAGCGCAAGGACGGCGGCGAGCAGACCAAGTTTGCTGGCGCGCTCGATGGTCTCGGCATCTCCCGCGACGATGCGGAAGCCATGATCATGCAGGCCCGCGTCAAGGCCGGCTGGATCACCGAGGCTGACCTTGCCAAGCCGGCCGAAGAGGCCGAGGCGGCCGAAGATCAGCCGGCTTAAGGGTAACGGAGGATGTCGCCCGGATGCTTGCCAGCGCTGACAGCGAACTTGACCATGGACCGCGAACCGAAAGGTCCGCGACCATGCGTATGTGCGCGGTCAGCCGCGAGGTCCGGCCGATCGACGAGCTGATCCGTTTTGTCGTGTCGCCGGGGGGCGACATAGTTCCCGACCTCAAGCGCAAGCTGCCTGGACGCGGCATGTGGGTCACGGCGTCGCGACAGGTGGTTGCGGAATCCGTCCGCCGTCACCATTTTACCAAAGCCTTCAAGCGCGAACTGCGCATTTCCAAGACGCTCCCCGCCGACATCGAGGCGCTCCTGGTCCGGAGCGTGATCGAGGCCCTTGGAATTGCCGCCAAGGCGGGCCAGATCGTTGCCGGTTTCGGCAAGGTCGAAAGCGCCCTGCGGGAAGGCACGGTCGAGGTCCTGATCCATGCCAGCGACGGGGCCGCGGACGGAATCCGTAAATTGGACACGCTGGCGCGGCAAAATGACGAAAATCGCGGCCTGCGGCCGCCGATTCCCGTCGTCACCGCATTGAAATCTGCAGAATTGGATTTGGCACTCACCCGGTCAAATGTGATACATGCTGCCCTGCTCGCGGGCCCGGCGAGCAAGACATTCCTGTCACGTAGCCAGATGCTGGTCCGATACCGGCTGGCGGACGATGACAAGACTGCCGAAAAGCCCGGCCAGGATTTCTGAGAGACAACGACGACCCGATAGGACGGTGCGGCAACGCACAACACTGATAAATCAAGATTAGGACTGCTGAATGGTTGATACCAAGACCCCTGACGACAAGAAGCTGAGCGTTCCGAGCAAGACGCTATCGCTCAAGCCGCGCGTCGAAACGGGCACTGTGCGCCAGAGCTTCAGCCATGGCCGCAGCAAGCAGGTCGTGGTCGAGAAGCGCGGCAAGCGTCGCATCGACGGCAGCCCCGAGCAGCAGGCTCCCGCGGTTGCCGCGAAGCCGGCGCCGGCCGCACCGACACCCGCTCCCGCGCGCCCGGCGCCGCCGCGCAACGCCGGCTCCGGCGTGGTGCTGCGCACGTTGACCGAGGACGAACGCTCCGCCCGTGCCAGCGCGCTCGCTGACGCCAAGGTTCGCGAAGTCGAAGAGCGCCGCCAGGCCGAGGAAGAGGCCCAGCGCCGCGCGGTCCGCGAGGCCGCCGAGCGCGCCGAGCGCGAAGCCGCCGAATCCCGCCGCAAGGCCGAGGAAGAGCGTCATCGTCACGAGGAAGAAGCCAGGCGCAAGGCCGAGACCGAAGCCAAGAAGCGTTTTGGCGAAGGCGAGCAGCCGGCATCGGCCGCGCGTCCCGCCGCCGCTGCCCCGGCGGCCAGTGCTCCGCGCTCCGCGCCGACCACGACGCGACCCGGAGCGACGACGACCGCTCGCCCGGCGACCATTACGACGTCGCGGCCCGGCGGCCCTGCGGGTCGCACGCCCGCCGTCGCGGCCGGACCGGACGACGACGATGGTCCGCGCCAGATCCGCCGCGGTCCGGGCGGGGCCGCACGTCCTGCGGCAGCTCCCAAGACCACGCACAAGCCCGGCCCGCAGAAGGAGCGCGGCCGCCTCACGGTCGTGACCGCTCTCAATGCCGACGACGTGCGCGAGCGTTCGATCGCCTCGTTCCGCCGCCGCACCCAGCGGCTGAAGGGCCACGCCTCGAACGAGCCGAAGGAGAAGCTCATTCGCGAGGTGACGATTCCGGAAGCGATCACCATCCAGGAACTCGCCAACCGCATGTCCGAGCGCGCGGTCGACGTCATCCGCATGCTGATGAAGCAGGGCGCGATGCACAAGATCACGGACGTGATCGATGCCGACACCGCGCAGCTGATCGCTGAAGAGCTCGGCCACACCGTCAAGCGCGTCGCAGCATCGGACGTTGAGGAAGGCCTGTTCGACCAGGTCGACGATTCCACCGACACCGAGACGCGCTCTCCCGTCGTTACCGTGATGGGCCATGTCGACCACGGCAAGACCTCGCTGCTCGATGCGCTGCGCCATGCCAACGTGGTCTCAGGCGAAGCCGGCGGCATCACCCAGCATATCGGCGCCTATCAGGTGGTGTCGCCCGAAAGCGGCAAGAAGATCACCTTCATCGACACGCCCGGCCACGCCGCGTTCACCGCGATGCGCGCCCGCGGCGCCAAGGTCACCGACATCGTCGTGCTGGTGGTCGCGGCCGATGACGGCGTCATGCCGCAGACGGTCGAGGCCATCAACCACGCCAAGGCGGCGCGGGTGCCGATCATCGTTGCCATCAACAAGATCGACAAGCCCGATGCCAAGCCCGAGCGCGTTCGCACCGAGCTGCTCCAGCACGAAGTGCAGGTGGAATCCTTCGGCGGCGACGTCGTCGACGTCGAAGTGTCCGCCAAGAACAAGACCAATCTCGACAAGCTGCTCGAGATGATTGCGCTCCAGGCAGACATCCTGGACCTGAAGACCAATTCGGAACGTCCGGCCGAAGGCACCGTGATCGAAGCCAAGCTCGATCGCGGCCGGGGTCCGGTGGCGACCGTGCTGGTCCAGCGCGGCACGCTGCGTGTCGGCGACATCATCGTTGCCGGCGCCGAGATGGGCCGCGTCCGGGCGCTGATCTCGGATCAGGGCGAGACGGTTCAGGAAGCCGGCCCCTCGGTCCCGGTCGAGGTGCTCGGCTTCAACGGTCCGCCCGAAGCCGGCGATCGTCTCGCCGTGGTCGAGAACGAAGCCCGCGCGCGCCAGGTCACCAGCTACCGTGCGCACCAGAAGCGCGAGAACGCGGCGGCCTCGATCTCCGGCATGCGCGGCTCGCTCGAGCAGATGATGTCGCAGTTGAAGACGGCGGGCCGCAAGGAATTCCCGCTGATCATCAAGGCCGACGTGCAGGGCTCGCTGGAAGCCATCCTCGGCTCGCTGGAGAAGCTCGGCACCGACGAAGTCGCCGCTCGCATCCTGCATGCCGGCGTCGGCGGCATCTCGGAGTCCGACGTGACGCTCGCGGAAGGCTTCAATGCCGCGATCATCGGCTTCTCGGTTCGTGCCAACAAGGAGGCGGCTGCGGCCGCCAAGCGCAACGGCATCGAGATTCGCTACTACAACATCATCTACGACCTCGTGGACGACGTGAAGAAGGCGATGAGCGGCCTGCTCGCGCCGACCTTGCGCGAAACCATGCTGGGCAATGCCTCGATCCTGGAGATCTTCAACATCTCCAAGGTCGGCAAGGTCGCCGGTTGCCGCGTCACCGACGGCACCGTGGAACGCGGCGCCAACGTGCGTCTGATCCGCGACAACGTCGTGGTGCACGAAGGCAAGCTGTCGACGCTGAAGCGGTTCAAGGACGAAGTGAAGGAAGTCCAGTCCGGTCAGGAATGCGGCATGGCTTTCGAGAACTATCACGACATGCGTGCCGGTGACGTGATCGAGTGTTACCGTGTGGAGACGATCCAGCGCTCCCTGTAAGTCCAAATCTTACCGAAGCGCCCGGATCTTTTTGAGCTGAAATTGCGCGAGTGCGATGGCCGGATTTTTCCGGCCATCAACGCTCATTCGTTTCAACGGGACAAATGACAATGCTCGTGTCCAAACGCGGGCACGACGAGGTGATTTCCAACCATGCCGCGCCATCATCAGAAAAAGAGTTCCGCGTCCGGCGGCTCGCAGCGCCAGTTGCGCGTCGGCGAGCAGGTTCGCCACGCGATAGCCGAGATTCTGGCGCAAGGCAGCGTGCATGATGCGGACCTCGAAGGCCACATCATCACCGTGCCGGAGGTGCGGATGTCGCCCGACCTGAAGCTTGCGACAATCTACGTGATGCCGCTCGGTGGCCGCGATACCGAGCTCGTCATTACTGCGCTCGATCGCAACAAGAAGTTCCTGCGCGGCGAAGTCGCGCGGCGCGTTAACCTGAAATTTGCACCTGACATTCGCTTCCGCGTCGACGAACGATTCGACGAAGCGGAACGGATCGAGAAGCTTTTGCGAACACCTGCGGTGCAGAAGGACTTGGACAAGAATCTGGAACAGGATCCGGATTCGGATCGGGAAGAAGAACAATGATGATGGACCCGGCTCACGGCACGTTCGGCAACGACGAGGCCGATATGCGCGAGGTGCAAAAAAATAATTTTGCAGATGCCGGCGGCAGCGCTCAGCCGCATCAGGATGCGCGTCGTGTCAACAACGATCCGCGCGCGAGCAAGCAGAAGGGCAATCAGGTGCGCCGCGATCGGCGCGACGTGCACGGCTGGGTCGTGCTCGACAAGCCGATCGGGATGACGTCGACGCAGGCCGTTGCGGTGCTCAAACGCCTGTTCAACGCCAAGCGCGCGGGCCACGCCGGCACGCTCGACCCGCTCGCCTCCGGCGGCCTGCCGATCGCACTCGGCGAAGCCACCAAGACCGTTCCCTTCGTCATGGACGGTCGCAAGCGCTACCGCTTCACCGTGTGCTGGGGTGAGGAGCGCGACACCGACGACATCGAGGGCCGGGTTACCGCCACCTCGGACCAGCGTCCGACCCGGGAGGCCATCGAAGCCCTGCTGCCCCGCTTCACCGGCGTGATCGAGCAGGTTCCGCCGCGCTATTCGGCGATCAAGGTCCAGGGAGAACGCGCCTATGACCTGGCCCGGGACGGCGAGGTTGTGGAACTGGCGCCCCGCCCGGTCGAGATCCATCATTTAACCCTTGTAGATCAACCGGATAACGACCGGGCCGTATTCGAGGCCGAGTGCGGCAAGGGCACTTATGTCAGGGCGCTGGCCCGCGATATGGGCCGGATTCTCGGCACTTACGGCCATATCTGCGCGCTCAGGCGGACCCTGGTCGGCCCATTCAGCGAAAATGACATGATTCCGCTGGATCAGCTGGAGGCTTTGTGCGATAGAGCCGCGTCCGGCGAGGGAAGCCTCGCCGACGCGCTGATGCCCGTTGAGACCGCGCTGGACGACATCCCGGCACTGGCCGTCACTCGGGCTGATGCGGCAAGGCTCCATCGGGGCCAGGCCGTTTTGTTGCGCGGACGGGATGCGCCCACTTGTAGCGGCACAGTCTATGTCACGGTGGCAGGCCGTCTTTTGGCGCTTGCTGAAGTTGGCAATGGCGAAATCATCCCCAAGCGTGTGTTCAACCTGACCGGCTTGACTGCCTCAACCGGTCGCAACGAGAGAAATTGACGATGTCGATTGCCGCAGAACGCAAAGCGGAAGTCATCAAGACGAATGCCACCAAAGCCGGAGATACCGGTTCGCCCGAGGTGCAGGTCGCGATCCTGTCGGAACGCATCAACAACCTGACCAACCACTTCAAGACCCACGTGAAGGACAATCATTCGCGTCGTGGCCTCCTGAAGCTGGTCTCGACCCGCCGTTCGCTCCTCGACTACCTGAAGAAGCGGGACGAGGCGCGTTACAAGGCGCTGCTCGAGAAGCACAACATTCGTCGTTGAGAGTTCTTGCGCGCGCCACCGGCGCGCGTTTTTGCGCGTGATTTCGAGCGAAAGCGCTTATTCCAAGGTTTTTGATCGAGGCTCACGCGTACGTCCGGTGCGGGCCCAAAGCGCGACAAGAGTCGCACTTTGGATTTTTGTTTGAGCATGATCTTGTCGGAAAACCGCTTCGCACTTTTCCGGATCATGCTTAGGCGACGCTTCGCATCCGGGGCATGATCGGCGAAGACCAAAGGTTCGGTGTTCGCGTTCGTGCCGACTGACAGTCCAGCAGCAATCCGGCGGCTGGGCGCAACGGGCAAGGTGCCCGTATGACCCGAAAGGATGGACGCCATCCGACATCCAAGAACCATGGCAGGATCGCAGGACGCTGATCACCCGCTCCGATCAGCGTCCTGCAATCTTGACATGGTTTTTGTTTTTCGAGCCGTCCCTTCTTTCGAGAACCCATGAAAGAAGACCTCTATGTTCAATAAGCATTCAGTCGAGATCGACTGGGGCGGACGCCCTCTCAAGCTCGAAACCGGCAAGATCGCACGCCAGGCCGACGGCGCCGTCATCGCCACTTATGGCGAGACCGTGGTGCTCGCCACCGTCGTTGCGGCGAAGGCGCCGCGTGAAGGCGTCGATTTCCTGCCGCTGACCGTCGACTACCAGGAAAAGACCTACGCAGCCGGCCGCATTCCCGGCGGCTATTTCAAGCGCGAGGGCCGGCCGACCGAGAAGGAGACGCTGGTCTCCCGCCTGATCGATCGTCCGATCCGTCCGCTGTTCGTCGATGGCTGGCGCAACGAGACCCAGGTGATCGCTACCGTGCTGTCGCACGACATGGAGAACGATCCCGATATCGTGGCGCTGGTGGCCTCCTCGGCCGCGCTGACCCTGTCAGGCGCGCCGTTCAAGGGCCCAATTGGCGCCGCCCGCGTCGGTTTCGCCAATGACGAGTTCATCCTCAACCCGACGCTCGACGAGATGGTCGACACCCAGCTCGACCTCGTCGTCGCCGGCACCGCGGATGCCGTGCTGATGGTGGAATCGGAAGCCAAGGAGCTCAACGAAGAGATCATGCTCGGCGCCGTGATGTTCGGTCACCGCCATTTCCAGCCGGTCATCAAGGCGATCATCGAGCTCGCCGAGAAGGCTGCCAAGGAGCCGCGCGAAGTCACCGTGATCGACAATGCCGCGCTCGAGAAGGAAATGCTCGGCCTCGTCGAGCAGGAGCTGCGCGCCGCCTACGCCATTCCGGTCAAGCAGGATCGCTACGCCGCGGTCGGCAAGGTCAAGGAAAAGGTGATCGCCCACTACTTCCCCGAAGGGCAGGAGCCGAAATACGACAAGCTGCGCGTCAGCGCGGTGTTCAAGGAGCTCGAGGCGAAGATCGTTCGCTGGAACATCCTCGACACCGGCAAGCGCATCGACGGCCGTGACGTCAAGACCGTGCGCAACATCATCGCCGAAGTCGGCGTGCTGCCCCGCGCCCACGGCTCGGCGCTGTTCACCCGCGGCGAGACCCAAGCGATGGTCGTGACCACGCTCGGCACCGGCGAGGACGAGCAGTACATCGACGCGCTGTCGGGAACGTACAAAGAGACGTTCCTGCTGCACTACAACTTCCCGCCCTACTCGGTCGGCGAGACCGGCCGTCTCGGCGGCACGAAGCGCCGCGAGATCGGCCACGGCAAGCTCGCCTGGCGCGCGATCCACCCGGTGCTGCCGCCGCATCACGAGTTCCCCTACACCGTGCGCGTGGTCTCGGAGATCACCGAATCCAACGGCTCCTCGTCGATGGCTTCGGTCTGCGGCGCCTCGCTCGCGTTGATGGACGCCGGCGTGCCGATGAAGCGGCCGACCGCGGGCATCGCGATGGGCCTGATCCTCGAGGACAAGCGCTACGCGGTCCTCTCGGACATCCTCGGCGACGAGGACCATCTCGGCGACATGGACTTCAAGGTCGCCGGTACCGAGCAGGGCATCACCTCGCTCCAGATGGACATCAAGATCGAGGGCATCACCGAAGAGATCATGAAGGTGGCGCTCGCCCAGGCCAAGGACGGTCGTATCCACATCCTCGGCGAGATGGCCAAGGCACTCACGAACGCCCGCGCCGAGCTCGGCGAATACGCGCCGCGCATCGAGACCTTCAAGATCGCCACGGACAAGATCCGCGAAGTGATCGGCACCGGCGGCAAGGTGATCCGCGAGATCGTCGAGAAGACCGGCGCCAAGGTCAACATCGAGGACGACGGCACCGTGAAGGTCGCCTCCTCCGACGGCGAGGCGATGAAGGCTGCGATCAAGTGGATCAAGTCGATCGCGTCCGATCCGGAAGTCGGCCAGATCTATGACGGCACCGTCGTCAAGGTGATGGAGTTCGGCGCCTTCGTGAACTTCTTCGGCTCCAAGGACGGTCTCGTCCACATCAGCCAGCTCGCGTCCAACCGCGTGCAGAAGACCTCCGACGTCGTCAAGGAAGGCGACAAGGTCAAGGTCAAGCTGCTCGGCTTCGACGACCGCGGCAAGACCCGCCTGTCGATGAAGGTCGTCGACCAGACCACCGGCGAAGATCTCGAAGGCAAGGACAAGGGCGGCGAGGGCGAGAAGGCACCGCGCGAAGCCGCCGGCGAGTAATCGCTAAGCCAGTCCCAAAACACGAAGGGCGGCCGAAAGGCCGCCCTTTTTGTTTGTGTTCGCTCCGGGCGATATGCGCTCCCTCTTCTGCTTGCGGGAGAGGGTGCTTCTGCGACGAAGAACCCCCAAGAGGGGAGAACCCTCACCCGGATCGCACCGGACGATGCTTCGCATCCCCGAGGCGATCCGACCTCTCCCGCACGCACGCGGGAGAGGTGGAACAACATCGCGTCAGGACGCTGCGAGATCGTACCGATCGAGGTTCATCACCTTGGTCCATGCCTTGGCGAAGTCCTTCACGAACTTCTCCTTGGAATCCGAGGTCGCATAGACCTCGGCGAAGGCGCGGAGCTGGGAGTGCGAGCCGAAGATCAGATCGGCGCGCGTGCCGGTCCACTTCACCGCATTGGTCTTGCGGTCGCGGCCCTCGTAAGAGCCGTCAGCAACCGGCGCCCACGCCGTGCTCATGTCGAGCAGGTTGACAAAGTAGTCGTTGGAGAGCGTGCCCACCTTTGAAGTGAAGACGCCGTGCTTCGACCCGTTCGCGTTGGCACCGAGCACACGCAGGCCGCCGACCAGCACGGTCAGCTCGGGGCCCGTGAGCCTCAGAAGCTGCGCGCGATCGACGAGCGCTTCTTCCTCACGAAGGAACTGGTGCTTCTTGCCCACATAGTTGCGGAAACCATCGGCCCGCGGCTCCAGCGGTGCGAAGGAGGCCGCATCGGTCTGCTCTTGCGAGGCATCCATCCGGCCGGGTGTGAAGCCAACCTTGACGTCGACGCCGGCATCCTTGGCGGCCTTCTCGACCGCGGCAGTGCCGCCGAGCACGATGAGGTCGGCAATCGAGACCTTCTTGGCCCCGCCCGACGCGTTGAACTCCTTCTGGATCGCTTCGAGCTTGCCGAGCACCTTGGTGAGCTGAGCCGGCTGGTTCACCTCCCAGTCCTTCTGCGGAGCCAAGCGAATGCGCGCACCGTTGGCGCCACCGCGCTTGTCCGAACCGCGGAAGGTCGAGGCCGACGCCCAGGCGGTCGAGACGAGTTCGGACACCGAAAGGCCCGAGGCCAGGATCTTGCTCTTCAGCGCAGCGATGTCCTGGTCGCCGACCAGCTCGTGATTCACGGCCGGAATCGGATCCTGCCAGATCAGCGTCTCCTTCGGCACCAGCGGGCCGAGATAACGCTGGATCGGGCCCATGTCGCGATGGGTGAGCTTGAACCAGGCGCGGGCAAACGCGTCCGCGAACTGATCGGGGTTCTCCAGGAAGCGACGCGAGATCTTCTCGTAAACCGGATCGAAGCGCAGCGAGAGATCGGTGGTCAGCATCGTCGGCCGATGCTTCTTCGACTTGTCGAACGGATCAGGAATGATCGCGTCGGCGCCCTTCGCCGTCCACTGGTTCGCACCACCCGGGCTCTTCGTCAGCTCCCATTCGTACTTGAACAGGTTCTCGAAGAAGTTGTTGCTCCACTTCGTCGGCGTCGTCGTCCAGGTCACTTCGAGACCGCTGGTGATGGAATCGCCCGCCATGCCAGACGCGTGCTTGCTCTTCCAGCCGAGGCCCTGGTCTTCCAGTGCGCCCGCTTCAGGCTCGGGGCCGACCAGCGACGGATCGCCGGCGCCATGGGTCTTGCCGAAGGTGTGGCCGCCGGCGATCAGCGCGACGGTCTCTTCGTCATTCATCGCCATGCGGAAGAAGGTCTCGCGAATATCCTTCGCCGCGGCGATCGGATCCGGCTTGCCGTTCGGGCCTTCCGGGTTGACGTAGATGAGGCCCATCTGCACGGCGCCGAGCGGCTCGGCAAGCTGGCGCTCACCGCTGTAGCGCTCATCACCGAGCCAGGTGCCTTCCGGACCCCAATAGAGCTCTTCCGGCTCCCAGACGTCGGCGCGGCCGCCGGCGAAGCCGAACGTCTTGAAGCCCATCGACTCCAGCGCGACGTTGCCGGCGAGCACCATCAGATCGGCCCAGGAAATCTTGCGGCCGTATTTCTGCTTGATCGGCCAGAGCAGCCGGCGCGCCTTGTCGAGGTTGGCGTTGTCAGGCCAGCTGTTGAGCGGGGCGAAACGCTGCTGGCCGGCACCGGCGCCGCCGCGTCCGTCGGTGATGCGATAGGTGCCCGCGCTGTGCCAGGCCATGCGGATCATGAGACCGCCGTAGTGACCGAAATCGGCGGGCCACCATTCCTGCGAATCCGTCATCAGGGCGGTGAGGTCCTTGATGACCGCGTTGAGATCGAGCGACTTGAACTCCTTGGCATAATCGAAGTCCTTGCCCATCGGGTCCGACAGGTCGGAGTTCTTGTGCAGCATCTCGATGCTGAGATTGGTGGGCCACCAGTCGCGGTTCGCCGGCACGCGTTTTCCACCCGAAAACGGGCACTTTGAAGTGTCGTCCATGAATACCTCCTCTGGTGGCGTCGAACTCGCGCCATTGACCAGGTCAAAACACTCTAAGCGCCGCCTTCCATCAGGGGAAGTTGACTTTAATGATCGCTGCGATAGGATTTTCTGATGATCAATCTGACGCTGCGCCAGCTGCGCTATTTTGACGCGCTGGCGCGCCATGGTCATTTCGGCCGCGCCGCGGAGGCCTGTTCCATCTCGCAGCCGGCGCTGTCGATGCAGATCAAGGAACTGGAGGAGGCGCTTGGCGGGTTATTGCTGGAGCGCAGCGCGCGCCAGGTCGCGCTGACCCGGTTCGGCGAGGAGCTGGCGCAGCGCGTCCGTGACATCCTGCGCTCCGTCGACGAGCTCGGCGATTTCGCCCGCGCCTCGCAGGACCGCTTCGCCGGGCGCTTGCGCATTGGCATGATCCCGACGATCGCGCCCTATCTCTTGCCCAAGATCACCAAGAATCTCACGCGCATGCATCCGGAGCTCGACATCCGCGTGCGCGAGACGATGACGCCGCGACTGATCCAGGAGCTCGTCGAGGGCCGGCTCGACACCGCCATCGTCGCGCTGCCGGTCTCCGAACCCTCGCTCACCGAGGTCGCCCTGTTCGAGGAGAAATTCCTGCTGGTGCGGCCCGGCACGGATGCGGGCACCCCAGTGCCGTCGCGCGAGATGATGCGCGAGATGCGGCTGCTGCTGCTCGAAGAGGGCCATTGTTTCCGCGACCAGGCGCTGTCGTTCTGCAACATGCAGTCGGCGCCGCCGCGCGAGATGCTGGATGCGAATTCGCTTTCGACACTGGTGCAGATGGTCAGCGCCGGTATCGGCGTCACGCTAATTCCGGAGATGGCGGTGTCGGTGGAGACGCGATCGGCCTCGGTGTCGCTGTCGCGCTTCCGCGACCCCGAGCCGTCGCGCACCATCGGCATGGTCTGGCGCAAGACCAGCCCGCTGGCGCGGCAGTTGCTCCAGATCTCCGAGGTGGTGTGCCTGTCGGCCGGCAAGGTGCGCGCAAGGCAGGCCCCGCGCGGCCAGCGGCCCTGATTTGTGATGTCGCACCCCATCATCCGCCCCGCCCGCGCCGACGAGTATGACGAGATCGCCCGCGTCTGGATGGAGAGCTGGGTTTCGACCGGGCTCGCCGAAGCGAGCAATTTCCTGCTGGCGAATCTGCGCGCACGAGTCAGGCGCGAGATCGAGGACGGCTGGACCCTTTACGTCGCCGACGACAACGGCACCATCGCCGCCATGCTGGCACTGCATCTGCCCAAGCTTTATCTCGACCAGCTGTTCGTCGCCCCCGCCTATCAGGGACAATCGCTCGGACGGGAGCTGCTTGCCTTCACACGGGTCCAGATGCCGGACGAGATCGAACTGCGCTGCGTCCGCGAGAACGAGAAGGCTTGGCGCTGGTACGAACGTGAGGGCTTTGTGTTCGAGAACGAAGAGATCTCCCCGGTCACGGGCTTCACGATGAAATGCTACCGGTGGAGACGGCAGCCCGCAGAATAAACAGCGAGATGGTGGGCACGTCGCCTGCGCTCCTTTGCCCACCCTATGGAGTTCTACTCCGACGCCTTCAAATCGTCGGGCCTTGGCATCAGGACGATGTTGTAGCCGGAATCGACGTAGTGGATTTCGCCGGTCACGCCGCCGGAGAGATCCGACAAGAGATACAGCGCCGAGCCGCCGAGTTCGTCCAGCGTGACGCCGCGGCGGAGCGGCGAATGCTTCTGCATGAAGGCGAACATCGCGCGCGCCTCGCCGATGCCGGAGCCGGCGAGCGTGCGGATCGGGCCGGCGGAGATCGCGTTGACGCGGATGCCGCGCGGACCGAAATCGGATGCGAGATAGCGCACCGAGGCTTCCAGCGCCGCCTTGGCGACGCCCATCACGTTGTAGTTGGGCATCGCTCGTTCGGAGGCCCCGAAGGTCAGCGTAATCATGCTGCCGCCCTCCGTCATCAGCTCGGCGGCGCGCTTGGCGACCTCAGTGAACGAGAAGCAGGAGATCACCATGGTGCGCGAAAAGTTCTCGCGGCTGGTGTCGGCATAACGGCCCTTCAGCTCGTTCTTGTCGGCAAAGCCGATCGCGTGGATGACGAAGTCGAGCTTGCCCCATTTTTCGCGCAAGACATCGAAGGTCGCATCGACGCTGGCGATGTCCTCGACGTCGCACGGCAGCACCAAATCAACGCCGAGCGATTCCGCGAGCGGCTTGACCCGCTTGCCGAGGGCCTCGCCCTGGAAGGTAAAGGCGAGCTCGGCGCCATGGGCGTGCAGCGTCTTGGCCATGCCCCAGGCGATCGAATGATCATTGGCGATGCCCATGATCAGACCGCGCTTGCCTTTCATCAAACCTTCCATGCTACGATTACTCTCCGCTCTTCGTCATGCCCGGGCTTGTCCCGGGCATCCACGTTCTTCCGCGACCAGTAGCAAATACGTGGATGGCCGGGACAAGCCCGGCCATGACGAAACTACCAATACATCCGCAAAACCGTCACACGTCCATCCGGCTGAACACCAGCGTGGCGTTGGTGCCGCCGAAGCCGAACGAGTTCGACAGCACGGTGCCGATTTTGACATTGTCGATGCGCTTGCGCACGATCGGCATGTCGGCGAACACCGGATCGAGCTCCTGGATGTGTGCGCTCTCGCAGATGAAGCCGTTGTTCATCATCAGCAGCGAATAGATCGCCTCCTGCACGCCGGTCGCACCGAGCGAGTGGCCGGTCAGCGCCTTGGTCGCCGAGATCGGCGGACACTTGTCGCCGGCGCCGAACACGCGGCGGAGCGCGTCGATCTCAGGCGGATCGCCGGCCGGCGTCGATGTCGCGTGCGGGTTGATGTAGTCGACCTTGGTCTTCACCGTCGACATCGCCATGCGCATGCAGCGCTCGGCGCCCTCACCTGACGGTGCGACCATGTCGTAGCCGTCCGAGGTCGCGCCGTAACCGACGATCTCGCCATAGATGCGCGCGCCGCGCGCCTTGGCGTGCTCGAGCTCTTCAAGCACCAGCACACCGGCGCCGCCGGCAATGACGAAGCCGTCGCGGCTGATGTCATAGGGACGCGAAGCGGTGGCGGGCGTGTCGTTGTACTTCGACGACATCGCGCCCATGGCGTCGAACAGCACCGACAGCGACCAGTCGAGCTCCTCGCAACCGCCGGCGAAGATGACGTCCTGCTTGCCGATCTGGATCGTCTCATAGGCATTGCCGACGCAATGGTTGGACGTCGCGCAGGCCGAGGAGATCGAATAGTTCACGCCCTTGATCTTGAACCAGGTCGCGAGAGTCGCAGATGCCGTGGATGACATCGCTTTCGGCACCGCAAACGGACCGACGCGTTTCGGTCCCTTGGTGCGGGTGATGTCGGCGGCTTCGACGATGGTGCGGGCGGACGGACCGCCGGAGCCCATGATGATGCCGGTGCGGATGTTGGAGACTTCCTCGGGCGAGAGACCGGAGTCCTGGATCGCCTGCTCCATCGCGACGTGATTCCACGCCGCGCCCTGACCGAGGAAGCGCATCGCGCGCCGATCGACTACGGTCGACGGATCGAGCGTCGGCGCACCTTGCACCTGCGAACGGAAGCCGAGCTCGGCATGTTTCTCCGCCCGCGAAATACCCGACTTCGCCTCGTGAAGGCTCGCAAGCACTTCCTGGGTGTTGTTTCCGATCGACGAGACGATACCCATCCCGGTGACCACAACCCGCCTCATGACAGCCTCGCCTAAATCGTTGTCTTTCTTCGTAGTGCTTGAAAACGCGCCTAGCCCAGGCTAGTGCCCTGCTTGAACAGCCCGACCTTCAGGTCTTTGGCGCGATAAATAATCTGGTCATCGACCGAAAGCCATCCATCGGCAATCCCGAGCACGAGCTTTGAGCGCATCACGCGCTTGATATCGACGTTGTACACAACCTTGCGGGCCTCGGGCAGCACCTGCCCGCTGAACTTTAATTCGTTGAGGCCGAGTGCACGACCACGGCCCTCGCCTCCGGTCCAGCCGAGATAAAAGCCGACCATTTGCCATAGCGCATCGAGGCCGAGGCAGCCGGGCATGACGGGATCGTTTTTGAAGTGGCAGCCGAAGAACCAGAGGTCCGGCTTCACGTCGAGCTCGGCGCGCACCAGTCCCTTGCCGAACTCGCCGCCATTGTCGTTGATTTCCGTGATGCGATCGAACATCAGCATCGGCGGCAGCGGCAACTGGGCATTGCCCGGGCCGAACATCTCGCCGCGGGCACATGCCAGCAGATCTTCGTATTCGTAACCGTTGCGCCTGTTCAGCATGCAGAAGCCTTTGTTCTAACCCCGATTGAGCGGCGTTTCTGGCAGAAATGGGCCCCGTTTCGTTCGGAAGTGACGCCGTCGTCAGCAGGCGCGAATACCAAGAGCCCGGATGGACCTGCGAACATGGACTTGCGACCGGCCTCAATGCCCGGCCGCGCCTCACCGGCTACGCGGAACCGGGCGCTCTCTAACACAGGCCTTTTCGGTGGCAAAGCGATCTCATGAAGGTAAAATGACGATGCTCGGGCGCGGTTCCCTCGCTAATTAGAACCACTCTAGTTGCGAGAAACTTGCATCTGCATCTATCTGTCCATATATTGCAGGTAGATAGTGTCCACGCGTGCCCGAATTTTGGAAATGAGCGACAACAACGCGCCCCGTCACCACGACGACGTCCATGCGGCCCTTCTGTCTGGCCGCCAGCCGGCTCTGACCGGCTGCCCCTGGCACGACGTCAACGAAATGCTGCAGTCCGCCGGCCTGCGTCCGACGCGCCAGCGCATGGCGCTGGGCTGGCTGCTGTTCGGCAAGGGTGCCCGCCACCTCACGGCTGAAATGCTCTACGAGGAAGCGACCCTGGCCAAGGTCCCGGTGTCGCTCGCAACCGTCTATAACACACTGAACCAGCTCACCGATGCCGGCTTGCTGCGCCAGGTCAGCGTCGACGGCACCAAGACCTATTTCGATACCAACGTCACCACCCACCACCATTATTATCTCGAGAACAGCCACGAGCTGGTCGACATCGAGGACCCGCATCTGGTGCTGTCCAAGATGCCGGAGGTGCCGGAGGGTTACGAAATCTCGCGCATCGATATGGTCGTGCGCCTGCGCAAGAAGCGCTGAGATCAGTCAATCGCTAGTTTGATCGTCATGGCCCGGCTTGTCCCGGCCATATTGTTTTACACCGTCATTCCGGGGCGGTGCGCAGCACCGAACCCGGAATCTCGAGATCGCGGGTTCGGATGCTAAAGCATCGCCCCGGGATGACGCCTATGGCGTCAATTCACCTGCTCATCCGCATAAACGCCCCAGAGGCGCTCCTGCTGGATCCAGCCGTCAAAACCGTTGCCGGTGACGTGGCACCAGCTGGTCGTGCACTTTTTTACCTGCGTGACGACGCCGGCCTGGAGTTTCGCGGCCACCGCGCTGTCCGGATCGGCGCGGTCATAAATCGGCGCGAGGTCGTCCTTGTGCTTCATGGTGACCACCGCCGTGCGGCGGCCCGACAGCAGCGAGTGATAGACCCAGCCCTCGGCACCTTCGGAATCGCGCACCCGGCGCCAGTTCTCGAACTCGGCCGTGATTTCGACCGGTAGGCCGGCGCGGGTGTAGACCCAGGCCACGTCATTGTCCTTGGTCGGGCCGGCGCGAACGTTCACGTGATCCGATTTCAGGCTCACATAACGCGGCACCGGCAGGCCGCTGGCGGTCTGCGGGGTGTTGTCCTTGGCCGAATGCGAGGGGCCGACCGAGGCGCTCCACCAGGTGCAAACGAGCGCCATCACCGAACAAAAACGCCCCAACGCCATTAACCCGTCTCCTGTCGAAGACCCGGCTGAACCGGATCCTCACCCCAAATTCCAAACCCTGCCGCATCCCCCTCTCCCGCCCCACGCGGGTGTTCCCGGAGCCTTCGCCCTGGTTCTTGTCTTGGCCCGGCCTTCTGCTAGAGAGGACGGACACTTGAACAACCAGTTTGCCCCGATTTTCCGGCTGGAAATTGGGGGTAAAGCTTGAAGGAAACGCCGGGGACGACACGGCAAGGCCAGTGTCGAACAACCGGGTTAATGAGGCCTCAACGGCCGGCCTTTGGCGACAAAGGCGGCTTGCAACGCCTCATGAGGGCAGGACATGTCGGTGAAGAAAAAGCCCCTCGTCGTCGTGACGCGCAAGCTGCCGGACTCGATCGAGACCCGGATGCGCGAACTGTTCGACGCGCGCATCAATCTCGACGACACGCCGATGTCGACCGAGCAGATCGCCGAAGCCGCGCGTACCGCCGACATCCTGGTTCCGACGGTCACCGATCACATCAGCGCCGACATCGTCAACCAGCCCGACTGCAAGCTGCGCCTGATCGCGAACTTCGGTAACGGCGTCGACAATGTCGACGTCGCGGCCGCGCATGCCCGCGGCATCACCGTCACCAACACGCCGAAGGTGCTGACCGAAGACACCGCCGACATGACCATGGCGCTGATCCTCGCAGTGCCCCGGCGAATGATCGAAGGCGCCTCGATCCTGACCGAAGGAAAGCCCTGGGCGGGCTGGTCGCCGACCTGGATGCTCGGTCACCGCATCGGCGGCAAGCGCCTCGGCATCATCGGCATGGGCCGAATCGGCCAGGCGGTTGCGCGCCGCGCCCGCGCCTTCGGCCTGCAGATCCACTATCACAACCGCCGTCCCGTTGCGCCCGTCATCGCCGAAGAGCTCGGCGCGACCTATTGGGAAAGCCTCGACCAGATGTTGGCGCGGATGGACATCATCTCGGTGAACTGCCCGCACACGCCGGCGACCTATCATCTGCTCTCGGCGCGGCGGCTGAAGCTGATCCGCAAGGACGCTTACATCGTCAACACCGCGCGCGGCGAGGTCACCGACGAGGACACGCTGATCAAGCTGATCGAAGGCGGCGAGATCGCCGGCGCCGGCCTCGACGTCTACGAGCACGAGCCCGCGGTAAATCCGAAACTGGTGCGGCTTGCGAAGGCCGGCAAGGTGACCCTGATGCCGCATATGGGCTCGGCCACGATCGAGGGCCGCGTCGAGATGGGCGAGAAGGTGATCATCAACATCCGCACCTTCCTCGACGCGCACAAGCCGCCGGACCGCGTGCTGCCGAGCATGCTGTAGGTCGCAAAGACCTGTCGCGCTCAGTCGCGATGGGCGCGGAGGTCAGCGATCACGGGCCCGTCGCCATTGAGCGGATTGGCCGGATCGCGCGCGTAGCGCAATGTCTCGAAGCGCATTGCGCGCGCATCGATCATGAGCAGGCGCCCGACCAGGCCCTCGCCGAAACCGACGATCTCGCGGATCGCCTCCAGCGCCATCATCGAACCCATCACGCCGGCAAGCGCGCCCATGACGCCGGCCTCCGCGCAGGCCGGCACGGTGCCCGGCGGCGGCGCTTCCGGAAACAGGCAGCGATAGGTCGGGTTGAACACGCCCTGCTCGTTTGTCTCATGCGCGCGGATGGTGGTGAGCGAGCCGTCGAAGGTGCCGAGCGCCGCCGTGATGAGGGGCTTTTTCGCGAAGAAGCAGGCGTCCGAGACCAGATAACGCGTCGAGAAATTGTCGGAACCGTCGAGCACGAGATCGTAGTCGCCGATCAGGCTCAGCGCATTGTCGGCATTGAGCCAGGTCGCGTGACCGACGAAGCGTACATGCGGATTGAGCTCCGCGATCCGCTCGGCCGCGCTCTCGACCTTGTGCCGGCCGATATCGGGCGTGGTGTGGATCACCTGACGCTGAAGGTTGGACAGCGACACTACGTCGTCGTCGACCACGCCGAGCGTGCCGATGCCGGCGGCAGCCAGGTACATCAGCGCGGGCGCGCCGAGACCGCCGGCGCCGATCACCAGCACGGAAGCCCGCTTCAGTGCGGCCTGGCCGGGGCCACCGACATCGCGCAGCACGATATGGCGGGCATAGCGTTCGAGTTCGTCCGGGCTCAGCACCGTCTCTTACTCCTGAACCACCCCGAGATTGTTCGCGACCAACGAGATGTGCTTGAATGGCAGCGCGTTCAATGGGCTGGCTGGATTTGTCATGAGATCGATGCTTGCGGCAACACTGATGTTGGCGTCTGCCACAGGTGCGAACGCCCAGATGACGGCGCCGCAGGTCCCCGGCGCCAAGCCGAATCTGGTCCAGACCGTCCCGATCAAGCCGCCCGCCGTGCAAACGCCGTCCGAAACCGCCGACGCGATGGCGCAGGCGGAGCGGCTGTCGCTGCAATCCGACCTCGCCTGGGTTGGTCAATATAATGGCGCCATCACCGGCGACGTCAGTTCGCGCATGGTCGATGCCATCAAGGAATACCAGAAGGCCAAGGGCGGCAAGCCGACCGGGGTGCTCAATCCGCAGGAGCGCGCCGCCCTCGCCGAGACCGCGCGGCGCAAGCAGGACAGCGTCGGCTGGAAGATCGTGACCGAGATGACCAGCGGCGCGCGGCTCGGCATTCCCTCCAAACTGGTGCCGCAACAGGCCACCGATACCAACGGCTCGAAATGGACCTCACCGTCCGGAACGGTGCAAGTGCTGCTCAGCCGGCGCAAGGAAGCGAACCCGACCACGGCAAAACTGGCGGATGCCGAGAAGAAGGAGCCTGCAGGCCGCAAGGTCGACTACACCGTGGTGAAGCCCGACTTCTTCGTACTGTCGGGACTGCAAGGCCTGAAGAAATTTTACGTGCGCGGCACTTTCAAGGGCGACGAAGTCCGCATCATGACCATTCTATATGATCAGGCCATGGAGAATACGGTCGAGCCGGTCGTGATCGCGATGTCGAGCGCGTTCAACGCGTTTCCGTCGGGGCCACAGGCGGGACCTCCGCCGCGCAAGACCGTCGAATACGGCACCGGCATCGTCGTCAGCGACGACGGTGCGATCGTCACGGATCGCCTCGTCACCGACTCTTGCCTTGCCATCACCATCGGCGGCTACGGCAATGTCGATCGTCTGGCCGAGGACAAGGACCACGATCTTGCACTGCTACACATCTATGGCGCACGCGGCCTGAAGCCACTCAGCCTCGCGAGCGGCGTTGTGAAGACGAGTGTCGATGTCATCGGCATCGCGGATCCGCAGAGCCAGGGCGGCGCCGCAGGCGTATCGAGCGTGAAGGGCGCACTGGCGCCGGTGACGGCGAGCGACTCTGCGCTCTCGCCTCCACCCGCGGTCGGCTTCTCCGGCAGCCCGGCCCTCGATGGCGAGGGCAAATTCGCCGGCATCGCGCTGTTGAAGCCGGCAATCGTTGCGGGTCCGACGACGTCGGCGCCTGCATCGCAAGCGGTGATGATCTCGGCAGAAGCCGTGCGCGAATTCTTGAAGGCGAACGGGGTCATTGCGAGCGGCACGTCGACGGATGCGAAAGCTGCCGTCGTGCGTGTGATCTGCGTGCGGAAATAATGCTCGTGTCCCGGACGCGCTGAGGCACGCAGTGACGCTGCGCAGAGCCGGGATCCATTCACATTCCGTGCGAGAAATGCTGGGCCCCGGCTCAGCAGCGAATCACTCGTGTGCTGCGCTGCGTCCGGGGCACGAGACCTAACTCAACCTGAACCTGATCCCGCTCTTCGCAAGACCACCCGAAATTCCGACCGGCGTGCCGTCGGCGCGCCAGCATGCGGCGCCGGTCATGGTGCCGTCGTCATGGAAGGCGATGCCGTTCATGCCGCCGGCAACCGTCGCGACCGGCTGCACCTTGTGGCCGAGCGCTGCGAGCTTCGCACGGACGCTCTCCGGGATGGTCTGCTCGACCTCGAGCGCATTGCCCTCGGTCCAGACCCGCGGCGCTTCGACCGCCTCCTGCAGGCTCATGCCGTGATCGATCAGATTGAGCAGCGCCTGCATCGCGCTCGGGAAGATGCGTTTGCCCCCGGGCAGGCCCAGCGCGTAGCGCAGCTTGCCGTCGCGAAGCGCCATCATCGGCGACATCGAGGTCGTGACGCGTTTGCCCGGCGCCAGCGACAGCGCATGGCCGGGGCGCGGATCGAACAGGTTCATGTAGTTGTTGGCGATGGTCCCTAAACCCGGGATCATGATCTTGGCGCCAAAGAGATTGTTGATGGTCTGCGTGGTCGCGACCACGTTGCCGAAACTGTCTGCCGCCGTCAGATGCGTGGTGTGCGCGCTCTCGAGCTGTGTCACGCCGGCGCCGAAAGCTTGCGCCTGCGTCGGATCGATCGTGCGACGGCGCTCCTCGGCGTAAGCCTTCGAGGTCAGCCTCTCCACGGGAACGCCGACATAGTCAGGATCGCCGCTGGCCGCAGCGCGATCGGCGAAGGCGATCTTCAGGACTTCGGCGAGGTAATGAATGGTCTCTGGCGTGCCGAAGCCGAGGGCGCCGATGTCGTAGCCTTCCAGGATGTTCAGCATCTGCGCGATGTGCACGCCGGAAGCCGCGGGCGGCGGGGGACCAAAAATGGTCCAGCCGCGATAACAGGCGCGGATCGGCAGCCGCTCGGCCGTCCTGTAGTTAGTGAGATCGTTGCGACGGATGAAGCCGCCGCTCTTCGCCATGTAGTCGACGAGGATATCGCCGAGCGGCCCCTCGTAGAGGGCTGTCTCGCCATGATCGGCAATATAACGGAGCGTCTCGGCATATTCTGATTGCACCACGCGTTCGCCGACCTTGAGCGGCTCGCCACCGGGCAGATAGATCGCCGCGATCGGCGTGTCCTTGCGCATCTCGGCGGCGCATTCGCTGATGCATTCATGCAAGTAAGGCGTCGCGGCATAACCGCGCGCGGCGTGCTTGATCGCAGGCTGCATGACATCGGCCAGCGACATGGTGCCGAACCTTTGCAGTGTCTCGCACCAGGCTCTCAACGAGCCCGGGGTGGCAACCGCTTTCGGGCCGTTGAGGTTCTCGTTGCCGACAGTGTCGAACACGTCGTGCGCCGAGCCTGGCTTGGATGTGTAAGTGGTGTCACGCACCGAAGCAGGGACGGTGCTCTGGCCATCGATGATGCGGTGGCTGCCATCGGCGAGGCGGATATGCGCCATTCCGCCGCCGATGATGCCGACCATCATCGGCTCGACCATGGTCAGCGTGAACAGCGTGGCGATCGCGGCATCGATGGCGTTGCCGCCGGCGGCCAGCATCTCGGCGCCGGCGCTGGAAGCGAGGGGGTGGTTGCTCACCACCATGCCGCGGCTCGAGACCGCCGGCATCTTCTGACATTCGAAGGTGATTGCCGTCCGGTCGCGCCACTTGCCGCCCATGCCGCTCGCCTCTCTTGTTCACTGCGGCAAGCACATCATACGCGCGAATACGGGTCCAGTAATGGTACGGATTAGCTGGCATTCCCGATTCTGCCATCATCATCAGCGTTGATTCGGACATCCGCGGTCCCCTTTGGATCGGGCAGGGCACGTCCTGAGCGAGAAGAGCTCAGCATCGCAAATCGATGCACGTTCGCGTGGCGTTATCCCGAAGACCCAAGCACTCCAAAGGATTGAACTTCAAATGCATACGATCGTACTGGCCACCCAAAAGGGTGGCAGTGGCAAGAGCACGCTCGCCATCGGCCTCGCGCTGGCTGCCAAGCAGGCCGGCTTCACCGTCCGCCTGATCGAGACCGACCCGCAGGGCACCCTCTCCAACTGGCAGCGCCGCCGCAACAGCGACGACATCGTCGTCGAGCCGATCTATCACGCCGCCGATTTCGCGCCGCGGCTGACGATGCTGGCCGACAGCGGCCTCCAGCTCGCGATCGTCGACACTGCCGCCGGCCTTTCCGCCGCGACCACCGCCGCGATCCGCTATTCCGACCTCTGCCTGATTCCGGCCCGCCCGAGCGTCGCCGACATCGAGGCGACCGTCTCCACCCTCAGCGTCGCACGCGCCTGGAAGCGTTCCTACAGCTTCGTGTTGAACCAGACGCCGATCCGCGGCCAGCGCATCGACAATGCCGCGAGCGCGCTCGCCGAGGAAGCCGCGCTCGATGTTGCCGAGGTGCTCGCACGGCCGTTGATCGTGATGCGCAATGACCACCAGGACTCGCTTGCGTGCGGCCTCGCGGTCAGCGAATTCGCGCCGAACGGCAAGTCGGCGGACGAGATCCGCGGCCTCTGGCGCTGGATCGAGGCCCGTCTCGATCTCTCCGCCGGCAATCTCTTGATCGATCAGGTCATGTCGGCAGCCGAGTGCATGTTGCACGCCGCGAGCGAGCCCGCGGCGGACGAAACCACGACCCTGGCGTCCTGAGCGGGGGCTCGAGACCCAGGGGCTCTTCGCTATCCGGTGATGAGCCCAAGCGACGAAGCAATCCGGCCCCCAGCCCTGCCGGATTGCTTCGCTTCGCGTCGAACGCCATCTGTCCGTCATGCCCGTTGTCCCGGGCATCCACGTCTTGGCTACAAGAAGACAGAACGTGGATGGCCGGGACAAGCCCGGCCATGACGCCGGGGCGACATTATCTCCCAAATCACGTCCTGCCGCGCAGCCAAGCCTCACGCCGCACGATCCATCGCTCGGACTTCGACTGCCCGCCATGATGGGCGAGCTCGATGAAGCCAACGAATTCCGCACCGGTCTTCTGCTTGACCCGGCGCGAGGCCTCATTGGTGACGGCGTTGCAGACGTAGAAATGGTCAAGACCGAGTGTGAGGAACGCGAAATCGTTCACCGCGGTAATCGCCTCCGTCATCAAGCCGCGCCCCCAGTACGGTTCAGCCAGCCAGAAGCCGCGATTGCCTTTGGCGCCGTCGGCACCGGGACGGAAATGAATGTTGCCGATCGCCTCGCCGTCCCGCCCTTGAGCACCAGGACTCAATGATTAATCTCCTCGCCGGCCGAGATCCGCTCGAGCTGCGAGCGGACGAAGGTTTCCGCACCATCAGCCGGATACGGCCAGGGCACGACGACCGCAAGGTGCCGGATGATATTCCAATTGTCGAAATGGCGCTGGATCGCCGGCGCATCGGACAATGCGAGCGGACGTAGGATCAGCCGTTCGGTCTCAAGCTGCGGCGTCTGCATGGCCTGCTATTTCTGACATTTCGGGCACCAGAAGGTCGAGCGGCCGTTCTGGGTGAAGCGCTTGATGGTGCCGCCGCAGCGCGGCGTCTTGCAGGTCTCACCCTCGCGGTCATAGACCTTGAACGAATGCTGGAAATAGCCGAGCTCGCCCGAAGTCTGGCGATGGTCGCGCAAGGACGAACCGCCCGCCTCGATGGCATCGTTCAGCACGGTGTGGATGGCGCTGACCAATCTCTTCGCATGATCCGTCGGCTCGCCCCCGGCAACGCTTTTGCGTTGTCCGGCCTTTGTCGAAAGCGTCGCTGCGATCCGGCGCGGTGACAGATGCGAGCGGTGCAGCGCTTCGCAGACATAGATGTTGCCGAGCCCTGCGACCACGCGCTGGTCGAGCAACGCGGCCTTCAGGCTGGTGGTCTTGCCTGCGCAGGCACGCGCCAGCATCGCGGCATCGAACTCGTTGCCGAGCGGTTCGGGACCGAGATCGCGCAGCAACGGCTCGTCGTCGAGGGCATTGCGCGCGATCACTTTCATGTAACCGAAGCGGCGCGGATCGTTGAAGACGATGTCGGCGCCTGACGACATTCGAAACAGCACGTGGTCATGCGCGGAGTCCTTGCCCCTGGGATAGTGAAACTCGCCTGATACGGCCTCGTCGTCCGGCTTGATGACGCGAAACGAGCCCGACATTCCCAGATGCATCAGCAGCACGTCACCGGAGGCGAGATCGGCCATGAGATATTTTGCACGGCGGCCGAGGCCCGTGACGATCTGTCCCTGGAGCCGGTCCACGAAGTCGGGCTGGAACGGAAAGCGCAAATCCGGCCTGCGGGCCTCCGCAACGATGATTTTGGCCCCCTCCATAACGGGCTGAAGGCCGCGGCGGACGGTCTCGACTTCGGGCAATTCAGGCATGGTCAGGCATTCACCTTATGAGGGCGGTGTGATAGCGCCATTGCGGCGGGCGGGCTATGGTCCGCCCAGTGGAGTAGAGTAATGGATCGGCCGGGCGAAACCACGCATTTTGGCTTCAAAGACGTCCCCCTGGGGGACAAGCAGACGCTGGTGAACGATGTGTTTCACAGCGTGGCGTCGCGCTATGATCTGATGAACGACCTGATGTCCGGTGGCCTGCACCGGGTCTGGAAGGACATCATGATCAACGCGCTGGATCCGCCGCGAAGCGACCGGCCGTTCAAACTGCTCGACGTGGCCGGCGGCACCGGCGACATCTCGTTCCGTGCCGCCAAGGCGGCAGGCCCAGGCTTCCATGCCACCGTCTGCGACATCAATTCCGACATGCTGGCGGTGGGCCGCGAGCGCGCCGCCAAGCGCCGCCTCGAGACCCAGGTCGATTTCGTCGAAGGCAATGCCGAAGCGCTCGCCTTCGCCGACCGCAGCTTCGACGCATATACGATCGCTTTCGGCATCCGCAACGTGCCGCAGATCGACAAGGCGCTGCGCGAGGCCTATCGGGTGCTGAAACCCGGCAGCCGCTTCCTGTGCCTTGAATTCTCGACCGTCGAGATGCCCGGGCTCGACAAGCTCTACGATTTGTTCTCGTTCAAGGTGATTCCGCCGCTCGGGCGCATGGTCACGGGCGACGCCGAATCCTACCAATATCTCGTCGAATCGATCCGCAAGTTTCCAAAGCCGAACGTCTTCGCCGACATGATCCGCGACGCCGGCTTCTCGCGCGTCGGCTTTCAGACACTGACCGGCGGCATCGTCGCACTGCATTCAGGCTGGCGTTTGTGATTTCTGCCATCACCCACATTTCGCGCCTGATCCGCGCCGCGTTCGTGTTTGCGCGCGAGGGCGTGTTCGGCTCCGTCGACCCGAGCCTGGTGCCGCCGCCCGGACAGCTCGCGCTGAAGCTTGCACGCCTCGTCGAACGCCGCAGCGCCAAGCAGGGCCCACGGATCTCGCGCGCACTGACGCGGATGGGCCCGGCCTATCTGAAGCTCGGGCAATTCCTGGCGACCCGCCCTGACGTCGTCGGCGTGGTCATGGCGCGCGATCTCGAAAGCCTGCAGGACCGGCTGCCGCCGTTCTCGCAAGCCGAAGCGGAAGCGGCGATCACCACCTCGCTGGAGCGTCCGCTGATGGATGTGTTCGCCAGCTTCGGGCCGCCGGTCGCGGCCGCTTCGATCGCGCAGGTGCATCGCGGCGAGGTCGAGCGTGACGGCATCCTCAGGCCCGTCGCGATCAAGGTGCTCAGGCCCAACGTCGCCGCGCGCTTCCGCCGCGATCTCTCCGATTTCTTCTACGTCGCACACAAGGCGGAGGCCTATTCGGCCGAGGCGCGGCGACTGCGACTGATCGAGGTCATCAACACCATGTCGCGCTCGGTCGCGATGGAGATGGACCTGCGGCTCGAGGCTGCCGCGTTGTCGGAAATGGCCGAGAACACGCAGGACGATCCTGACTTCCGCGTGCCTGCCGTCGACTGGGACCGCACCACCCACAACGTGCTGACGATGGAGTGGATCGACGGCATCGCACTGAACGACCACAAGCGCCTCGAAGAGGCGCAGGTCGATTTGCCCGATCTCGGCCGCAAGATCATCCAGAGCTTCCTGCGCCACGCGCTGCGTGACGGGTTCTTCCACGCCGACATGCATCCGGGCAATCTGTTCCTCGATGACGCCGGCCGCCTCGTCGCGGTCGACTTCGGCATCATGGGCCGGCTCGGCATGAAGGAGCGGCGCTTCCTCGCCGAAATCCTGCTCGGCTTCATCACCCGTGATTATCGCCGCGTTGCCGAAGTGCATTTCGAGGCGGGCTACGTGCCGGCGCACCATTCGGTGGAGAATTTCGCGCAGGCCATCCGCGCCATCGGCGAGCCGATCCACAACCGCACCGCCGAGGAGATCTCGATGGCGCGGCTGCTGACGCTGCTGCTCGAAGTCACCGGCCTGTTCGACATGACGACGCGGCCAGAGCTGATCCTGTTGCAGAAGACAATGGTGGTGGTCGAAGGCGTCGCGCGCAGCTTCGATCCCAAGCTAGACATCTGGAGGGTCGCCGACCCAGTCGTGCGCGAATGGATCGAGCGCAACCTCGGCCCCATCGGCCGGGTACAGGGCGCGCTCGCCGGCGGCGGCGAGCTCGCCAAGGTGCTGATGCGCCTGCCTGACATCGCTGAGCGCTCGGTGAAGGTGCTGGAGCAGCTCGAGACCATGACGCGGGAAGGCATCCGACTGTCGCCGGAGAGCATCGCCGCGATGGGACGCAGCGAGGGCCGCAAGAACCGCTGGCGCACCGTGGCGGTCTGGATCATCGCCGTGACCTTCATCGGCATCCTGATCGCCGTCCGGAATCTCTGATTGCCAAAAGCTTGATTGCATTGCAATCATACGGATGATAGCATCGCTATCAATCCGTGCTGGAGGGGCGTCATGGCAAGCCTGACCATCCGCAAGCTCGACGACGCCGTCAAAACCTATTTGCGGCTGCGATCGGCGAGGAATCGCCGGTCAGTGGAGGAAGAGGTCCGGGTCATCCTGCGGGACCTGATCGAGGGCCGCGGAGAGCCGCCGACGCCGTTTTCGGCGCCCCCGGCGTCATCCAGCGGTCCGGCGCCCCAGCGCACCGGCGCCCTCCCCGAGGCCAGCATCACCCTGATCATCGGCGGCGGTATCGCCGCCTACAAGTCGCTCGACCTGATCCGCCGGCTGAAGGAGCGCCGCATCGAGGTTCGTTGCGTGCTGACCAAGGCGGCTCAGCAATTCGTCACCCCGATGGCGGCGAGCGCGCTCTCGCATGAGCGCGTCTACACCGACCTGTTCGATCCCCAGAGCGAGTTCGACGCTGGCCATATCCGTCTCGCGCGTGACTGCGATCTGATCGTGGTGGCGCCGGCAACCGCCGATCTGATGGCAAAAATGGCGAACGGCCATGCCGACGATCTCGCCAGCGCGATCCTGCTCGCGACCAACAGAAAAATCCTGCTGGCGCCGGCGATGAATCCGCTGATGTGGAACAATGCCGCGACCCGCCGCAACGTCGCGCAGCTGCAGCGCGACGGCGCGGTGCTGATCGGCCCCAATTCCGGCGAGATGGCCGAAGCGGGCGAGGCCGGAATCGGCCGCATGTCCGAAGCGATCGAGATTGCCAATGCCGCCGAGAAATTGCTGCGGCCGCCGGTACCGCGCCCGCTCGCCGGTAAGCGCGTGCTGATCACCGCAGGCCCGACGCACGAGCCCATCGATCCGGTGCGCTATATCGCCAATCGCTCCTCCGGCAAGCAGGGCTTTGCCATTGCCGCCGCCGCGCAGGCCGCGGGCGCGGAGGTGGTCCTGGTGAGCGGCCCGGTCGATCTCGACGACCCCGCCGGCGTGACGGTGAAGCACGTCGAATCGGCGCGGCAGATGCTGGAGCAGGTGCAGACAGCACTGCCCGCTGACATCGCGATCTTCGCGGCTGCCGTCGCCGACTGGCGCGTCGCCAATGAAGGCGAGCAGAAGCTGAAGAAGACTTCGGCCGGCATGCCGCCGCTTCAGCTGGTCGAGAACCCCGATATTCTCGCCACGATCTCCAAGCTGGTCGAGAAGCGCCCGCCGCTGGTGATCGGCTTTGCCGCCGAGACCGAGCACCTGATCGACAACGCCAAGACCAAGCTCGCCCGCAAGGGCTGCGACTGGATCGTCGCCAACGACGTCTCGCCCGCCACCGGCGTGATGGGCGGCGACCGCAACACCGTGCACCTCATCAGCAAGAATGCTGAGAACAACAACGAGATCACAGTTGATTCCTGGCCTGTCATGACCAAGGAACAGGTCGCCATAGAGCTGGTCGCGCACATCGTGAAAAGCGTGACCAAGAAATCTCCGGAGCCGGCATCTTGAGCAACAAAATCACGGTCGAACTGCAGCGCCTGCCCCACGCGGAAGGCTTAGCCCTGCCGGCCTATCAGAGCGCGGGGGCCGCCGGCCTCGATTTGATGGCGGCGGTGCCGGAGGGCGAGCCGATGACGCTCGCACCGGGCCAGTTCGCGCTGGTGCCGACAGGACTTGCGATCGCCCTGCCATCAGGACATGAGGCCCAGGTGCGGCCGCGTTCAGGACTTGCCGCCAAGCACGGCGTTACCGTGCTGAACACGCCCGGCACTATCGACGCGGACTATCGCGGCGAGATCAAGGTGATCCTGATCAACCACGGCGCCAGCCCATTCGTGATCAATCGCGGCGAGCGCATCGCGCAGATGGTGATCGCGCCGGTGCTCCAAGCTTCTCTGGTTCCGGTGGCGACACTGTCCTCGACCAATCGCGGCGCCGGCGGTTTCGGCTCGACGGGGCGATAGCAGCGGCGCTTTCTCCGCATCAGCGCGGTGCGACCGACCGAATCATCCGCGGAACTACGTGAACCTGGAACTCCACACTCGGCATTTTTGTGGGGCCGCCTTTGCGTTCACGATCTGGACTCTTACCGGTGGAGTCGCGGTGAGGGTATTGTCTTTTGATTCGCGCGCGGCGGGGGTCGCCGCGCGAAAATTCGTGCGGTCTTGAACTCCGCGGTCTTGGGGCAACTATGTCAGGCGTGATCGGGTCGATGCGTCGGACGCTGTTGTCGTGCACATCGTTGGCGCGCAACGGCTTGTTGGGAGGCGCTCTCGCAGCGCTGCTGCCGGCTGAGCCGGCGAAGGCCGCCGATCTCGTCGACACGCTCTCGATATTGCTGGATTTCAACCGGCAGGAGCTCGCGGTGCTGGCCACCGCGCTGGCTTTGCTCGGCTTCTCGGTCATGGCCGCGATCCTCTTGATGCGCACACGCGTGCGCACCGCCACGAGCGAGGCGGCGCTGCGCGGGCGAATCAGGGAACTCCAGTTGCAGGCCGACCGCTTCGGCGCGCTGCTGTTCGCCGAACCGCAGGTCCTGATCTCCTGGCCGGCGGGCGACGATCGCGCGCAGATCTCCGGCGACCTCTCCATGGTGCTGCCGCGCGATTCCTCGCCCCAGCGCGTGCTCGCCTTCGGAACCTGGCTGCCGCCGGAACCGGCGCTCCAGATGGATCACGCCGTCGACGGCTTGCGCGAACGCGGCGACGGCTTTCAGCTTACGCTGACCACCGCCAACGGCCACATGCTGGAAGCGATCGGCCGCGCCATCGGCGGCCAGGCCATCGTCCGGATTCGCGAATTGTCCGGCCTGCGGCGCGATTTGGCCGAGACCAATCTGCGCTACAAGGCGCTCTCCGACGAAACCGAGATGCTGCGCGGCTTCGCCGCTGCTGCGCCGTGGCCGATCTGGGCCAAGGCCGAGAACGGCACCCTGACCTTCGCCAATCCGGCCTATGTCCGTGCCACCGAAGCGACCAGCATCGCTGACGCCCAGGACCGCAAGCTCGAGCTGCTCGACAGCGCCGATCGCACCGCCATGGAGCGCGGTCTGAAAGAGGCCGCTCATTTCACCTCGCGCCTGCCGATCGTGATCGGCGGCGAGCGGCGCATGTATGACGTGCGCGCCGTCAATGTCGGCCATGGCAGCGTCGGCGTGGCGATCGATGCCAGCGAGGCCGATGCGCTGAGTGCGGCCCTGGTGCGGATGGCGGAGGCGCATCGCCGCACGCTCGACCAGCTCTCGTCAGGCGTTGCCGTGTTCGACGGCCAGCGGCGGCTCGCCTTCTGCAACGATTCCTACCGGCGGCTGTGGAATCTGGACCGCACCTTCCTCGACACCAACCCTGATGATTCCAGCGTGCTCGACCAGCTCCGCGCCGCGCGCAAATTGCCGGAGCAGCCGGACTTCCGCGCCTGGAAGGCCAAGCTGCACGAGGCCTATCGCGCGGTCGAGGCTGCCAAGGACACCTGGTACCTGCCCGACGGCCGCGCGCTGTCCGTCGTCACCACGCCCAACCCTGAAGGCGGCGTCACCTATTTGTTCGACGACGTCACCGAAAGCCTCGAGCTCGCCCGCCGCTTCGACGGCATGATCCGGGTCCAGCGCGAGACGCTGGACAGCCTTGCCGAGGGCGTCGCCGTGTTCGGCAGCAACGGCAAGGCGCAGCTGTTCAATCCGGCGTTCTTGAGGATGTGGAAGCTCTCGAACGACGCCATGCGCGAGGAGCCGCATATCCAGACCGTCGAGGGCTGGTGCCATCAGCTGTTCGACGATCCCGCGGTCTGGCGCCAGATCCGCGAGGCCATCACCTCGATCGAGAATCGCGCCGACGTGCCGATCAAGCTGGAGCGCAAAGACGGCAGCGTGCTCGACGGCATGATCCGTCCGCTGCATGACGGCGCGACCATGCTGACCTTCCTCGACATCACCGACACCGAGAACGTCGAGCGCGCGCTGCGCGAGCGCAACGAGGCGCTGGAGACGGCCGACCAGATGAAGGTGGATTTCGTCCACCACGTTTCCTACGAGCTGCGCTCGCCGCTCACCACCATCATCGGCTTCGCGCATTTCCTCAGCGACCCCTCGACCGGGCCGCTGACGCCGAAGCAGGCCGAATATCTCGACTACGTCACCAAATCGACCAACGCGCTGCTGGCGCTGACCAACAACATCCTCGATCTCGCCACCATCGACGCCGGCGCGATGAAGCTGGAGCTCGGCCCGGTCGACGTCAGCAAGACCATCGAGCTCGCCGCCGAAGGCATCCAGGACCGCCTCGCCACCGACCGCATCCGTCTCAAGGTCGAGATCGCGCCCGATGTCGGCAGCTTCATCGGCGACGAGAAGCGGGTGGTCCAGGTGCTCTATAACCTGCTCGCCAACGCCGTGGGCTTCTCGCCGCAGGATTCCACCGTCGGGATCAGCGCGCGCCGCACCGAACGCAGCGTGGTCTTCATTGTGACAGATTCCGGACCTGGAATACCCGCCGATATGAAGGACAAGGTGTTCAACTGGTTCGAGAGCCGCTCGCAGGGCTCGCGTCATCGCGGCGCCGGGCTCGGCCTGTCGCTGGTGCGCTCCTTCGTCGAGCTGCATGGCGGCAAGGTGCGGGTGGATTCGGTGGTCGGCAAGGGCACCGTCGTCACTTGCGACTTCCCGACCGACCAGGCGGCGCATCGCGATGCCGCCGAATGAGCGAACCAGCCAAACTCTCCGTCGCGCTCCACAACGAGACGGCTACTGAGCAATTGATGGCCGACCTCGCGCTGCTGGTCGGGCCCGGCGATACCATCACGCTGACAGGCGATCTCGGCGCCGGGAAGACGGCGGCGGCGCGCAGCCTGATCCGCTATCTCGCCGGCGATGACGAACTGGAAGTGCCGAGCCCGACCTTCACGCTGGTGCAGGGCTACGAGCTGCCGGCATTTCCGGTCATGCATGCCGACCTCTACCGTGTGGAAGATGAAGGCGAACTCGAGGAGATCGGGCTATCGCCGCTGCCCGATGCCACGCTGGTCCTGATCGAATGGCCCGAGCGTGCGTCATCGGCGATGCCGGAAGATCGCATCGACATAGCACTGTCGCATCGCCCCGCGCTGGGCTCGAATGCGCGCGGTGCCGACATCACCGGCTACGGCAAGAGCGCCGCGACCGTTGCGCGGCTGAAGGCGCTGCGCGAATTCCTCGACGCCTCGGGCTACATCGACGCCGACCGCAAACGCATGGCAGGCGATGCCTCGACCCGCTCCTATGCGCGCCTGATCCGCGACGAGGACATCGTCATCCTCATGAACTCGCCGCAGCGCCCCGATGGCGCTGCGATCTACGATGGCAGGTCCTACAGCGCCGCGGTCCATCTCGCCGAGAACATCAAGCCGTTCGTCGCCGTCGACGAAGGTTTGCGCGCGCAAGGAGTTTCCGCACCGAAGATCCACCATGTCGATCTCGACCACGGCTTCCTGATCTCGGAAGATTTCGGCAGCGAAGGCGTGATTGAAGGCAATCCGCCACGTCCAGTTCCCGAACGCTATGAGGCCGCAACCGACGTGCTGGCCGTGCTGCATGGCAAGTCATTGCCGGAAACGCTGCCGCTGGACGGGCAGACCTACACGATCCCTGTTTTCGACACCGAGGCGCTGCTGATCGAGATCGGCTTGATGCCGGAATGGTATCTGCCCGACCGTAACGCACCGCTGAGCAAGGAGAAGCGCGCGGAGTTCTTCGCGATGTGGCGCGAATTGCTGAAGAAGCCGCTGGCCGCGCCGAAGACCTGGATCATTCGCGACTATCACTCGCCCAATCTGATCTGGCTCGCCGATCGTACCGGCATCGCACGCGTCGGGGTGATCGATTTCCAGGACACCGTGCTCGGGCCGCGCTCCTATGACGTGGTGTCGCTGCTGCAGGACGCCCGCATCGACGTGCCTGAAGCGCTCGAGCTGACGCTGCTGTCGCGCTACATCAAGGCGCGCCGCACTGAGGATGCGAGCTTCGATCCAGCCGGCTTTGCCGAGCTCTATGCCATCATGTCGGCGCAGCGCAACACGCGCCTGCTCGGCACCTTCGCCCGGCTCAACCGCCGCGACGGCAAGCCGCATTATCTGCGCCACCAGCCGCGGATCTGGGCCTACCTCCAGCGCTCGCTCGCGCATCCCACCCTTGAGCCTTTGCGCGACTGGTACCTCGCCAACGTCCCGCCCCCCTTATCCTGAACATGAACCGGTTTACCGGCTGTTAGCCATCGCACCGGTATTCTCGCCCGCAGGCAGCCGGATGAATACGGGGCTGGAGCAGGGCAGATGGCGGTCAAGGCGGACCATCGCGGGACCAACAGGGTTGTTTTCGAACGTGGGGTACCGGCCCAGATGATGGGAATCGACGGCACCTGGCGGCGCGAATGCACCATGGAGGACGTCTCCGAGAGCGGCGCCAAGCTGACCATCGACGGCTCGGTCGAGGGTCTGCACCTGAAGGAATTTTTTCTCGTGCTGTCGTCCACCGGACTCGCCTACCGGCGCTGCGAACTGGCCTGGGTGAATGGCGACCAGATCGGCGTCAATTTCCTGAAAGCCGGCGACAAGAAGAAAAAGGCGCGTTCCACAGCCGCTGGGGCGTGACGGCAACACACGTCGCACAACCGTCACGGCGGGTGGCTAAGGCGGTTCAGACGCGGTGCGGCGGGCCGGGGCCCGTGCTAGGCTGCCGCGGCACAGAGATTTCGAGGTTCGAGAAAGCGAAGGATGTCCGTCAAACCGACCAAAGCCATGGTGCTCGCCGCGGGGTTCGGCCTGCGCATGCGTCCGCTGACGGACAAGATGCCGAAGCCGATGGTGCCGGTGGCGGGACAGCCGCTGCTCGACCACGTGCTCGACAAGCTCGGCCTAGCCGGCGTCACCGAAGCGGTGGTCAATGTGCACTATCTGCCGGACCAGATCATCGAGCACACCGCAACGCGCCAGCATCCGCGCGTGATCATTTCGGACGAGCGCGACCAGGTGCTCGGCACCGGCGGCGGCGTGGTCAAGGCGCTGCCGCTGCTCGGCGATGCGCCGTTCTTCCACGTCAATTCCGACACGCTGTGGATCGATGGCGTGCGCTCCAATCTGGCGCGGCTTGCCGAAAACTTCGACCCCGCGCGCATGGACATCCTGCTGCTGATGGCGCCGACCGCGACCAGCATCGGCTATAGCGGCCGCGGCGATTACGGCATGCTGCCCGACGGCGCCTTGCGCAAGCGCAAGGAAAAAGAGATCGTTCCGTTCGTCTATGCCGGCGCGGCCATCCTGTCGCCGACGATCTTCGAAGGTGCGCCGCAGGGCGAGTTCTCGCTGACCAAAATGTTCGACCGCGCCAATGAGCAGGAGCGCCTGTTCGGCCTGCGCCTCGACGGCGTGTGGATGCATGTCGGCACGCCCGATGCGATTCACGCCGCCGAAGAGGCGTTTCTGGAGAGCGTGGCGTAAGCCTACTCCAAGCACGGTGCCGGAGCGTGGGTTAGCTTGCGGTCGCGCGAAGCGCGATCCGCGGGCGTGACCCACCAGTTCTGTCACTGTGGAAACCAAAGAGGTGGGTTACGCTGACGCTAATCCACCCTACGAAGCCCCCGCCGAACAGCGGGGACGACTTCCTTCCGACCCATGACCATTTGAATCGGCGTCCCTATATTGCCTGATCCTTCGAATCAGGCAGCCCATGCGCGTCTTCAGCGTTCCGCTCTCAGTTCCGTTCCTGCGCACCATCGTCTCGGCTCTGCTCGACGGCAGGCTGGTGGACGGGTTCGAGGCGCGCAGGGAACCGGCGCGGCTGGCCGATGCCACGCTGTACCTGCCGACGCGGCGTGCCATGCGCGTCGTCCGCGAGATCTTTCTCGCCGAGATGAAGGCCGATGCCGTGGTGCTGCCGCGCATCGTTGCGCTCGGCGACATCGACGAGGACGAGCTCGCTTTCACTGACGAAGGCGAGCAGTTTTCCGGCGCCACGCCGCTCGAGATTCCGCCGCGGCTGGACGAGCTCGAACGGCGCCTGACGCTGGCGCAGCTCGTTGCCGCCTGGGCCAAGGGCCCGGTGCTGGCGCCGCTGGTGGTCGGCGGCCCCGCCTCGACGCTGGCGCTGGCCGGCGACCTCGCCCGTTTGATCGACGACATGGTGACGCGCGGCGTCGAATGGAGCGCGCTCGACGGGCTGGTGCCTGATAACCTCGATCGCTACTGGCAGCATTCGCTCGACTTCCTGCGCATCGCGCGCATCGCCTGGCCGCAACATCTCGCCGAGATCAACCGGATCGAGCCGGCGGCGCGGCGCGATCTCCTGATCGCGGCGGAGGCCAAACGGCTGACCGCGCATCCCAATGGCCCCGTGATCGCGGCCGGCTCGACCGGCTCAATGCCGGCGACCGCTAAGTTTTTGCACGCTGTCGCTTCGCTGCCGCACGGCGCGGTGGTGCTTCCGGGTCTCGACACCGATCTCGACGACGACGCCTGGCGCAGCATTGGGGGCAGCAGGGACCTGCTCGGCATCACCGAGAATCCCAGCTCGAACCATCCGCAATATGCGATGCACGCGCTGCTGGAGCGCTTCGGGATCAAGCGCAGCGATGTCGAGATTCTCTCGCCGCCGGCGGACGACGGCCGCGATCTGCTCGCATCCGAATCGATGCGGCCCTCCGCCAAGACGGAAGCCTGGCACGACCGGCTGAAGCAGCCCGATGTCGCCGCGAAGATTGTTGGCGGCATGAAAAACCTCGCGGTGGTCGAAGCGCCAAATCCGGAAATGGAAGCGCTTGCCATCGCCATCGCGATGCGCGAGGCGCGGCATCTGGACAAATCGGCGGCGCTGGTGACGCCCGACCGCGCGCTGGCGCGACGCGTCACGGCCGCGCTCACGCGATGGGATCTCGCCTTCGATGATTCCGGCGGCGATGTGCTGATGGAAACCTCCGCCGGCGTGTTCGCCCGGCTCGCAGCGGAGGCGGCGACCAAGGGCCTGGAGCCGCCGACGCTGCTGGCGATGCTGAAGCATCCGCTGTGCCGGCTCGGCCGCGCACCCGGCGCATGGAAGGCGGCGCTCGAGGACCTCGAGCTTGCGGTGCTACGCGGCACGCGCCCGCCGGCAGGCACGGGCGGTCTCCTGCGCGAATTCAACCGCTTTCGCGAGGAGCTTGCGAAACTCTGGCGCAGCGAGGCCTCGGCGCTGCACGCCGCCGAGCCGCGCGCGCGTCTCAAGGCGGAGGATCTCGACCGCATCCAGGCGCTGATCGACACGTTGCAGAAGGCGCTGGCGCCGATCGAGAGTCTCGCGGCATCGAAGCCGTTCGACTTCGCCGAGCTCGCGCATCGCCATCGCGAGATCATGATCGAGCTGTCGCGCGACGAGCAGGGTGTTCCGCTCGCCTTCGAGGAGCGTGAAGGCCTCGCGCTCGCGCGCGCCTTCGACGATCTCTTGCGCGGCGGCACGACCAGCGGCTTGATGGTGACGCTGCCCGACTATGCCGATGTCTTCCAGACCGCATTCGGCGACCGCGCCGTGCGCCGGCGCGACAAGCCCGGCGCGCGCCTGCAGATCTACGGCCCGCTGGAATCGCGCCTGATGCAGGCCGACCGCATCATCATCGGCGGGCTGATCGAGGGCGTCTGGCCGCCGGCCCCGCGGATCGATCCCTGGCTGAGCCGGCCGATGCGGCACGAGCTTGGGCTCGACCTGCCGGAGCGCCGTATCGGCCTCTCCGCACACGACTTCGCGCAGCTGCTCGGCGGCGACGAGGTAATTCTCACCCATTCCGCCAAGGCCGGCGGCGCGCCCGCCGTGGCCTCGCGCTTCCTGCACCGGCTTGAAGCCGTCGCGGGCGACGAGCTCTGGAAGGCGGCTGTCCGCGCCGGCGAAAAATACGTGCAGTTCGCGGGCGCGCTGGATCAGCCTGATAAGGTCGAGCCGATCAAGCAGCCGGAGCCGCGACCGCCGTGCGCGACGCGGCCGCTGAAGATGTCGGTGACCGCGATCGAGGACTGGCTGCGCGATCCCTACACGATCTATGCAAAGTATATCCTGCGGCTCGATGCGCTCGATCCCGTCGACATGCCGCTCTCGGCCGCCGATCGCGGCTCGGCGATCCACGATGCGATCGGCGAATTCACGGAAACCTATGCGGTGCGTCTGCCCGATAATCCTGCCCGCGTGCTGCGTGCGATCGGCGAGAAGCATTTTGCGCCGCTGATGGAGCGCCCCGAGGCGCGGGCGCTGTGGTGGCCGCGCTTCCAGCGCATCTCGCACTGGTTCGGCGAATGGGAGACGGCGCGGCGCGATGCAATCGAAGCCATCGCCGCGGAGACCCGCGGCGAGATCTCGATCCCACTCGACCATGGCCGCAGCTTCCGCCTCTCCGCCCGCGCGGATCGGATCGAGCGGCGCCAGGGCGGCAGCTATGCCATCCTCGACTACAAGACCGGCCAGCCACCGACCGGCAAGCAGGTTCGCATGGGCCTGTCGCCGCAGCTGACGCTGGAAGCAGCGATCCTGCGCGAAGGCGGCTTTCCTGACATCGACGCGGGGGCGTCGGTGAGCCAGCTCGTCTATGTCCGCCTGAGCGGCAACAATCCGCCGGGCGAGGAGCGCATCCTCGAGCTCAAATACAAACCGGGCGACGAGCCGCAGCCGCCGGACACGGCAGCCGCCGAGGCGCGCGCCAAGCTCGAGGCGCTGATCCGCGCTTTCGAGGACGAGAACCAGCCCTACACCTCGCTGAACCTGCCGATGTGGGCGAACCGCTACGGCACCTATGACGATCTCGCCCGGATCAAGGAATGGTCCGCGGCCGGCGGATTGGGGATCGAGGAATGGTGAAGGCCCCGCGTCCCATCCCTGACGAGGTTCGCGCGCGGCAGCAGCGCGCGTCCGATCCGACCGCGTCCGCCTTCGTCTCGGCCAATGCCGGCTCGGGCAAGACGCATGTGCTGGTGCAGCGCGTGATCCGACTGCTGCTGTCGGGCGTACCGCCGGAAAAGATCCTCTGCATCACCTTCACCAAGGCCGCGGCCGCCAACATGGCCGAGCGCGTGTTCACGACGCTCGGCCATTGGGTGACGCTTGACGATGCCCGGCTCGACGCCGCGATCCGCGCGGTGGGCATTCCGCATCCCAATGCAAAGCTGCGGCGCGACGCACGGAAGCTGTTCGCTTGCGCCTTGGAGACGCCCGGCGGGTTGAAGGTGCAGACCATCCACGCGCTGTGTACACGCCTGCTCCAGCAGTTCCCGTTCGAGGCCAACGTGCCGGCGCGCTTTGCCGTCATGGACGATCGCGACCAGACCGACATGATGGAGCGCGCTAACCTGAAGGTGTTACTCGAGGCCGCGCGCGATCCTGACAGCGTCACCGGCCGCGCGCTGCTGACCGCGATGGCGAGCGCCGCCGACGTCACCTTCAAGGAGGTCGTGCGCGAGGCGTGCCTGAGCCGCGACCATTTCATGGCGTGGACCGATGAGGCCGGCAATGCCGTCGCAGCGGCTGCGCAGATGGCGACCGTGCTGGGCATCGATCCAAACGACCGCATCGAGGATATCGAGACGGAGATTCTCGACGGACCGTTCCTGCCGCGATCGCGCTGGGACGACATTGCGTTTGCGCTGGAGGACGGCAGCAAATCCGACAACGATCAGGCCGGCCGGCTCCGCGAAGCAAAAGCCTTCTCCGGCGCCGCGCAGGTCGACGCCTATCTCTGCGTCTTCCTCACGGATGAAAAGGCGCCGCGCAAGGCGGTGCTGACCAAGAAGTTCGGCGAGCACAATCCGTCCGTCGCACGCCTGTTCGAGAATGAAGCGTCTCGTCTCAACGGATTGATCGAGAGGCGCCGCGCGGTGACCGTGCGCGACCGCACCGCGGCGCTGCTGCATATCGCAACCGCTGCCGCCGCGAACTACCGCCGCGAGAAGCAGGAGCGCGGCTTGCTCGACTATGACGATCTCATCGACAAGACGCTGGCGATGCTCGATCGCATCTCCTCGGGTTGGGTGCATTACAAACTCGACCGCGGCGTCGATCACGTCCTGATCGACGAGGCCCAGGACACCAGCCCCCGGCAATGGGACATCGTCGCGCACATCATCTCGGAGTTCACCGCCGGCGAAGGCGCGCGCGAGGGGCTGAACCGCACCATCTTCGCGGTCGGCGACGAGAAGCAGTCGATCTTCTCGTTCCAGGGCGCAGCGCCGCACGAGTTCGACGCGCGCCGGCGCGAGCTGCATCGCAAGTTCACCGCGGCCGGACTGAAGTTCGATCCTGTTGCCTTCACCTATTCGTTCCGCTCCGGCGCGACCATCCTGCAATCGGTCGACCACGTCTTCCGCGATCCCGCGATCTACAAGAGCATCCATGCGGTCGAGATCGGCCATCCCCTGCACAATGCGCTCGCCGATGCCGGTCCCAGCGTGATCGAGCTCTGGGATCTCGCGGAGGCCGACGACCGGCAGGAGATCGAGGGTTGGCGCGCGCCGTTCGATGGCGTCGCCGTCACCAGCCCGGAGGTCAAGCTGGCCCGCCGTATCCAGGCCGAGATCAAGCGGTTGGTCGAGAGCGGCACGCTGACAGGCCACGAAGGCGAGCGGCGGCCGCTGCGCTATGGCGACATGCTGATCCTAGTCCGCCGGCGCGGCAACGCATTCGATGCGGTGATCCAGGCGCTGAAGCACGCCAACATCCCGGTCGCCGGCGCAGACCGGCTCAAGCTCACCGAGCATATCGCGATCATCGATTTGATGAATCTTGCGGACGCGCTGCTGCTGCCGCAGGACGACCTCGCGCTGGCGGTGGCGCTGAAGAGCCCGCTGTTCGGCCTCGACGACGACGATCTGTTCCAGCTCGCCCATGACCGCAAAGGCTCGCTGCGTCGCGCGCTCGGGGAGCATGCGGCTGGAAGCGAGAGGCTCGCGACCGCGCTGCGGCGCCTGGAAGCCTGCGAGATTCGCGCGCGCGAGGAAACACCCTTCGCCTTCTATGCGTGGCTGCTCGGCGGCGACGGCGGCCGCGCGCGCATCCTGCGCCGGCTCGGCCATGAGGCCAACGACGCACTCGACGAATTCCTGGAGCTGTCTCTGAATTACGAGCGCAAGGCGCCGGCTTCGCTGCAAGGCTTCATGGCCTGGTTGCGCTCGGCCGACACCGAGGTGAAGCGCGACATGGAGATCTCGCGCGACGAGGTGCGGGTCATGACCGTGCATGGCGCCAAGGGCCTCGAGGCCTCCGTCGTGTTCATGGTGGACACCACGTCATCGCCCGCGGACTCGCAGCGGGTGCGCCTCATCCACGTGCCGCGCGGCAATGGCGGCGAGGTCGTGGTCTGGGCCGGGCGTAAGGCCGACGATCCCAAGCCGGTCGCCGACGCGCGCAAGGCCATGCTCGAAGAGACCGAGGACGAATATCGCCGCCTGCTCTATGTCGCAATGACGCGTGCGGCCGACCGACTGATCGTCGGCGGCTGCATGCCCGGCAATGTGCGGACCGTCCGCAAGCTGAGCTGGTACGATCTGATCGACACCGGGCTTTCGGGCTCGGGCCTGGCGAAGGAGACGATCGAGACTCCGCTCGGCAAGGTCACCCGATTCGCCCGCCCGGAGGACGCCGTTGCACTCGGCCCGCCCGCGACCTCAATAGAGCATTCGGTCACGCTGCCGGACTGGCTGCGGACGCCCGCACCACGCGAAATGAGCGAAGACGATCCGCTGCGCCCATCCGGCCAGGCGGCGGAGGAAGGTCGCAGCGTGCGATCAGGCGAATCGGTTCAGTCGCGCGCACTGGCATTGCAACGCGGCACGCTGGTGCACCGTCTCCTGCAATCCCTGCCCGAGATCGCCGTCGAGCGGCGGCGCGAGGCCGCGCTCGGCTTCATGGCGCGCAATGCCTCGGACTGGGCGGAGGCCGACCGTATTGCGCTCGCCGACAAGGTGCTTGCCCTGATTGCCGAGCCGCGCTTTGCGGCCGTGTTTGGCGCGGGCAGCCGGGCCGAGGTCGCCATAGTCGGCAAGCTCGACCGGCCCGGGCGAGCGCCGGCGCTGGTGTCAGGCCAGATCGACCGGCTGGTCGTTCGTCCGGAGGAGGTTTTGATCGTCGATTTCAAGACCAACCAGGCCGCGCCCAGGACCGCGGCCGAGGCGCCCGCCGCCTATGTTCGCCAGCTTGCGTTGTACCGGGCGGTGCTGTCGCGGCTTTATCCCCAAAAGCCCATCCGTGCCGTCCTGCTCTGGACCGAGACCCTTGAATATATGGAGATTTCGGCCCCCGCGCTGGACGCGGCGCTGGCATCTGTTCATCTCGGTGTGAGCATCCTTGACCCGGCAAGGGGCCGTTCATAGGTTGACGGCATGATCCCCGGCGCGATTCAGGTCGCGCCGCTTCTCTTTCAACCGAGTGAGGTACTCCAATGGCCGTTGGCAAGGTTTCCGACAGCGATTTCGAAGCCGAAGTGCTCAAGGCGAACGGCCCCGTGGTCGTCGATTTCTGGGCCGAGTGGTGCGGACCCTGCCGCATGATCGCGCCCGCCCTCGACGAGATCGCCGGCGCGATGGGCGACAAGGTCAAGATCGTCAAGCTCAACGTCGATGAGAGCCCGAAGACTGCGTCGAAATACGGCGTGATGTCGATCCCGACCCTGATGATCTTCAAGGGCGGCGAGATGGCCTCCCGGCAGGTCGGCGCGGCGCCGAAGGCGAAGCTGCAGCAGTGGATCACCTCTGCGGTCTGATCCACCGCGGCACATGATTTTCGACAACGGCCGGCGCCTCGCCGGCCGTTTTATTTGTCGGATGGCTCCGTGCGTTCGTTGTTCTCGACGAGCGCCTGAAACATCGTGACCAGCCGTTTGGTATCAGGTCCCAGCGGCGCGAAGAATGCGGCATCGGCGTCTTCGACCGCAACAACGGCTTTGCGAGCAAGATCGCGTCCCGTCTTGGTGACCATGATCGCTTTGGCACGCGGATCGCTTGGATGGTCCACGCGCTGAATCAGCCGCGCCGCTTCCAGCGCGCGCAGCACCTGCGAGGTCGTCATCGGGTCAACGCCGCAGAGCTGCGACAGCCGCGCCTGCGTCAGCGTCTCGGACACGCCGAACCAGGCCGCGGTCGCCAGCAGCACGAACTGGGAATGCGTGAGTTCGTAGGGCTGAAGCGCCAAGCGCAGCCGGCGTTGCCAGGCATTCGAGATCTTCCAGAGCAGGAAGCCGGGACTTTCTCCGGGTCCGGACAGACGGGTCGGGAGCGGCGGCTTTGTCATCGCCGATCTCACTCCTTGCCCGACCTGGATTCTGCAAGTTTGGACAGGCTCGCCAGCACATCGGGGAAATCCGCAGAAACGGCCGGACCGATCTCGGCGGCCTGCGGCCCGCGGGCATCGACCGCGTAGACGATGCGCGTCCGCGCCGGCCCAAGCGGCTCGATGCGATGACCGACGAGAATGGCCAGCTCGCCGACCCGCGTTTCGTCGACGAAGCACACGTTCTCGCGAACATCGACCAGCTGAGAGCGCAGCGCGTCCTCGCCGGGTGGCTTCATGGTGAACCAGGTGCCGGCCGCGAACGGCCCCTCAATGTCGATCTGCTCGATGCCTGCGTTCCAGCTTTTCCAGGAGGGGACATCGCGAAAGATGCTCCAGATCGTCTCGGCGGTTGCCGACGTCTCGATCGCGTATTCCGTGCGCCAAAGTTCGCTCATGACTTGCTCCATATAATATGTGCGCATATAATATGCGCACATATTAAAAGGTCAAGGCATCATGAGGGAGCGAACTTGCCTGTCTTGCGTTGAAACCCATGGTTTGAACGAAGAGCCTCCGCCATGTCCACCCGCCGCCGCATAGCCAACCGAAAGCCCCCCGCGCTGGCCGCGATGGAGGCTCGCTCCGTCGACGCGATTCCGCGGGGCAAGGAGTGGCAGTACGAGCCGAAATGGGATGGCTTTCGCTGCCTGCTCTCGCGCGAGGGCGACCAGGTCGATCTCCGCTCGAAATCCGGCGAGGACCTCGCGCGCTATTTTCCTGAAATCGTCGCCGCGGCACTGAAGCTGAGGGCAGACCGGTTCACGCTCGACGGCGAGATCGTCGTGCCGCAAGCCAAAGGCTTCTCTTTCGACGCATTGCTGCAGCGGATTCATCCCGCCGCGAGCCGTGTGAAAAAACTCTCGCAGGAAACGCCGGCGCTCTATCTCGTCTTCGATCTGCTCGCAACGGCCAACGAAAGGGAGCTTGCCGAAGCCCCGCTCACCGAGCGCCGGCCGGCGCTTGAGGCTTTTGCGAAGGCCCATCTGAAGGGCAGCCTGTTTCGCCTCTCTCCTGCGACGACAAGCTTCGCCACGGCCCAGAAATGGCTGGCACAATCGGGCGGCGGTTCGGACGGCGTGATCGCCAAGCGCATCGACCTGCCCTACCAGGCGGGCAATCGCGACGGCATGCAGAAGATCAAGAGGTTCCGCAGTGCCGATTGCGTGGTCGGAGGCTTCCGCTATGCAAGCAACAAGATCTCGGGGAGGAAGGTCGTGGGCTCGCTGCTGCTCGGGCTCTACGATGACAAGGGCCTTCTGAACCATGTCGGCTTCACCTCCGCGATCAAGGCCGGTGATAAGCCTGCCCTGACCGACCGGCTGGAGGCACTGATCGGCGAACCCGGCTTCACCGGCAACGCGCCGGGCGGGCCGAGCCGCTGGTCGACCGAGCGCTCGGCAAAATGGTGCCCGCTCGAGCCGAAGCTCGTCATCGAGGTCTGCTACGACCATTTCAGCGGCGAGCGCTTTCGCCACGGCACCTCGATCCTGCGCTGGCGCCCGGACAAGGCGCCGCGGCAGTGCACGTTCGAGCAGTTGAAGCAGAAGGTGGCGGATCCGATGAAGATGTTGACGTGATATTCGACTCGTGCCCGAACGCAGCGCGACGCGCTGCGGAACCGGGGCCCAGAGACCACAAGCTGGGTCCCGGCTCGGCGGCGCATCGCTTCGCGCTGCACCGCGTCCGGGACAAGAGACTTACCTGATCCACCCAGTCGCCAGCGCGTTCGCCAGCTCCGGTTGATTGTTGCGTCGTGCGAGCGTGGCCATCGTTTGATGATCGTAGGCGATGTTGCGGAAAGTCACCCGCCAACTGGCATCCACGAGTTCGAGGATCGCGTACCGCGCGTGCGGCGTGCCGGCTTCGATGACATGCGGGAACGGGTGCACATCGCGGTAGCCAGGGCTGCCGACGCTGCCGGGATTGACGATCATGCGGCCATCGCGCAAGCGGACGGCGCGCGCAAGATGGGTGTGGGCACACAGGATCAGGGGCTGCGCGATGCCTTGCGCGAATTGCTCGATGCGATCGAGCGGCGACAGCGCGACGGTGCCGTCAGGGTGCACAATGTCAAGCCAATAGACTTCGTCATTGTCAGGCGTCGCATGACAGAGGAAAACCTGATCGCGAAACACGCGCGCCATCGGGTGGGCGCGGAGCCAGTCGAGTTGCGAGGCATCGAGCGCCGCGTGGGCGGGACGGTCCCATGAGCCCATCTTCTCGGGGGCACGGTCGAGCAGATAGCGATCGTGGTTGCCGAGTACATGCAAGATCTCGAGCGGCATCAGGATCTCGATGGTACGCCTTGCATCGAGCGGGCCGCTCAGCATGTCGCCGAGATTGACGATGTCAGTGATCCCTTGCGCGCGAATGTCGGCAAGCACAGCCTCCAGCGCGAGGTAATTTCCGTGGATGTCGGCAATCGCGGCAAAGCGCATTGGTATCCCTCTTTCCCCGGAGGCGGCGCAGCGCGTCTTCCGCGGTGCGCTGCTGAGCCAGGGCGCATGGCGGCATTCTGGGTCCCGGCTCTGCGCTCCGCTTCGCTGCGCTCGTCCGGGACACGCGAGCTATGCAGGAGGCGTGCCGTTGAGGCCGAGCACGTGGCCGGCGAGATAGAGCGATCCGGTGATGAGGATCCGCGGCGGCACCTCATAGGCGAGCCGCGACAGCGCGCGCAACGCGGTCTCGATACCGGGTGCGATCTCGACACGCATGCCGAGGCTGCGGACCGCGTCGGCAAGACGATCGGCCGGCATCGCATTCTCGGTGTCGGGTATCGGCACCGCGATGATGTGACGGGTGAGGCCGGCGAAATTGGCGAGGAACGCCCGCGCGTCCTTGTTGGCCATCATGCCTGCGATGACGACCAGCGGCCGCGACACGCGCTCTTCGAGATCGCCGAGCGCAGCGGCGGCGACCCGGCCGCCCTCGGCATTGTGCCCGCCGTCCAGCCAGATCTCCGACCCCTGCGGTCCCCAGGAGAGCAACTCGCCGGAGGTGATGCGCTGCATCCGCGCCGGCCATTCGGCACCGACGATGCCGGCCTCGAACGCCGCCTGGTTGATCTTGAAAGTCGGGATCGCTCGCAGCGTCGCGATCGCAAGGCCGGCATTGTCGAACTGATGGCGGCCGAACAGGCGCGGCGCCGCCAGATCCATCAGGCCACGGTCGTCGGAATAGACAAGGCGCCCGCGCTCGATATTGACGTGCCAGCTTTCATTCGCGGCAAGCAGCGGCGCGCGCATGCGCTTGGCCTCCGCCTCGATGACCGCCATGGCCTCTTCCGCCTGCTCCGCGCAAACCACGGGCACGCCCCGCTTGATGATCGCGGCCTTCTCGGTGGCGATCGATGCCAGCGTGTCGCCGAGGAAATCCATGTGGTCCATGCTGACCGGCGTGATCACGCAGGCGGCGGGCGCATCAACTACGTTGGTCGAATCGAGCCGGCCGCCGAGGCCGACTTCGAGCAGCACCGCATCGGCAGGGTTTTGCGCGAACAACAGGAAGGCGGCGGCAGTCTTCAGCTCGAACAATGTCGCGGGCTCGCCGGCATTGACGCGCTCGACCTCTTCCAGTGCGGCACGCAATTCGTCGTCACTGACGAGCACGCCGCCACCGATGCGGCCGAGCCGAAAACATTCATTGATGCGGACGAGATAGGGTGAGGTGTAGGCGTGGACGCGCAAGCCGGCGGCCTCCAGCGTCGCGCGCAAATATGCGACCGTGGAGCCCTTGCCGTTGGTGCCGGCGACGTGGACCACCGGCGGCAGCTTGCGTTCGGGATGGCCGAGCCGCTCGAGCAGGCGATGCATGCGCTCGAGCCCCAGATCGATACGCTTCTGATGCAGGGCCGACAGCCGCCCGATCACTGCGTCGAGTAACGACTTTGCGCTGTCGGGAGTCGCGTTCACGCGTGCGGCGCAGCCGGCGCCGTTTCGGGGGCCGATACGATCTGCGCCGGACTGGTGACGGCCTGCGCCGGTTTCGACGCGCTCTCGAGCGCCGGCGCCTTGGTCAGCAGACGGCACAGCCGCGCCAGGGTCGGGCGCAGCTCGTGACGATGCACGACCATGTCGACCATGCCGTGCTCCTTCAGATACTCGGCCCGCTGGAAACCTTCGGGCAGCTTCTCACGGATGGTCTGCTCGATCACGCGCGCGCCGGCAAAGCCGATCAGCGCGCCGGGCTCGGCGATTTGCACGTCGCCCAGCATCGCATAGGAGGCGGTGACGCCGCCGGTGGTGGGGTTGGTCAGCACGACGATGTAGGGCAGCTTGGCCTCGCGCAGCATCTGCACCGCGACCGTGGTGCGCGGCATCTGCATCAGCGACAGGATGCCTTCCTGCATGCGCGCCCCGCCGGACGCGGCGAACACGATGAAGGGTGACTTCTTCTCGACTGCGAGCTCCATCCCGCGCACGATCGCCTCACCTGCCGCCATGCCGAGCGAGCCGCCCATGAAGTCGAAATCCTGCACGGCGACGACGACGCCGGCACCTTCGAGCTTGCCGTAGCCGACCTTGACCGCGTCGTTGAGGTTCGTGCGTGCCCGCGCGTCCTTGATGCGATCGGCGTATTTCTTCTCGTCACGGAACTTGAGCGGATCGGGCGTGACCTCGGGCAGCGCGATGTCGAACCAGGTCTCGTTGTCGAAGATCGACTTCAGCCGCGCCACCGCGCCCATGCGCATGTGGTAGTTCGAGCCGGGAATGACGAACTGGTTGGCCTCGACGTCCTTGTAGAACACGAGCTGTCCGGAATCCGGGCACTTGATCCACAGATTTTCCGGCGTCTCCCGCCGCAGCATGTTGCGGATCTTCGGCCGGACCACATTGGTAAGCCAGTTCATGGTTTGCTCCGATGTACGATCCCCCAAAGGGAACGCCTGAAGGACTATATGGCGGCCGGGCCGATGGCCGGCAAGCCGCCATGTCGCCCCGTTAGAGCATGATCCGGAAAACTGTGAAGCGGTTTTCCGATAAGATCATGCTCAAACTAAAAAGCTTAAGCGGAATTATGGCCTATTCGGCCGCTTGTTTGGCGCCCTTGACGCCCCGGGCCAGCGCCGCGGTCAGTTCGGCCACGGCGTTAACGGTCTTGGCGGTCGCCCGCCCCTCAGCATCAAGGCTGGTCTTGAGCGCATCGACCAGCGCGGTCCCGACCACCGAACCATCCGCCTTCTCGGCAATGGCGCGCGCCGCCTCCGGCGTGCGGATGCCAAAACCAACACATATCGGCAGCTTGGTGTGTCGCTTGATGCGCGCGACGGCTTCACCGACGGCATTCGCGTCCGCTGCCGCCGCACCGGTGATGCCCGCGATCGAGACGTAGTAGACAAAGCCCGACGTGTTCGCGAGCACCGCCGGCAGGCGCCTGTCGTCGGTGGTCGGGGTCGCCAAGCGAATGAAGTTCAGTCCCGCCTTCAACGCGGGAATGCAGAGCTCGTCGTCTTCCTCCGGCGGCAAATCGACGATGATCAAGCCGTCAACGCCGGCCGACTTGGCATCAGCCAAAAACTTGTCGACGCCGTAAATGTAGATCGGATTGTAATAGCCCATCAGCACCAGCGGCGTGACGTTGTCGTCCTTGCGGAAATCGCGCACCAGCTCCAACGTCTTCTTCAACGTCATGCCGTTCTTGAGCGCTCGCAGACCTGCCGCCTGAATCGAGGGACCATCCGCCATCGGATCGGTGAAGGGAATGCCAAGCTCGATCACGTCGGAGCCCGCCTTGGGCAGCGCCTTGACGATATTGAGCGACGTCGTGAGATCGGGATCGCCGGCCATCACATAGGTGACGAAGGCCGAGTGGCCTTGCTTCTTCAGCTCGGCAAAACGTGTGTCGATACGCGTGGTCATGATTCGGCGGCCGCTGTGCTATACCTCTCCCCTCCGGGGAGAGGTCGGCTGCGAAGCAGCCGGGTGAGGGGGATGGAGAGGTTCAAATCAAGGGCGCGAAGGCTCCGCGATTCGCAGACGAGCGCCGAAGCGAAGCTTTGGCAAGCGCTGCGCAACCGGCAGCTCGCCCGTTGGAAATTTCGTCGCCAGCACCCGGTCGACCGATACGTCGTCGATTTCGTGACACTCGACGGTAAGCTCATCATCGAAGTGGACGGCGTCACGCATTCCAGCCCGTCCGAAATAGCACGCGATGACGCGCGAACCAGAGTGCTTGAGGCGTGCGGATTCCTCGTCCTCCGAGTCTCGAATACCGACGTGTACGAAAATATCGAGGGCGTGCTCAAGCTCATCGAAAGGTCCCTGAGATTCGAGTGAGCGGAGAGGCCCCTCACCCGGCTGCTGCGCAGCCGACCTCTCCCCGACGGGGAGAGGTGAAGAGAGTTCGACACGCGCCTCACCTGCTCTTGCCCCTCAGGATGTCGCCGACCTGGGGGACGTCCTTGTCGCCGCGGCCGGAGAGATTGACGACCATCAGGTGGTCTTTCGGCCGCTTCGGCGCGAGCTCCATCACCTTGGCGATGGCGTGCGCGGGCTCGAGCGCGGGAATGATGCCTTCAAGCTTCGAGAGCAGTTGGAACGCAGCGAGCGCCTCGTCATCGGTCGCAGAGAGATAATTAACGCGGCCGACCTCGTGCAGCCAGGAATGCTCGGGCCCGATGCCGGGATAGTCGAGACCGGCCGAGATCGAATGCGCGTCCTGGATCTGGCCGTCGGCATCCATCAGGAGATAGGTGCGGTTGCCATGCAGCACGCCGGGACGACCGCCCGCGATCGACGCCGCATGCAGCTGGGTGAGCCCGTGGCCGGCGGCTTCGACGCCAAAGATTTCGACGGAGGGATCATCGAGGAACGGATGGAATAGGCCCATCGCGTTCGAGCCGCCGCCGATGCAGGCAACCAGCGAGTCCGGCAGGCGGCCCTCGACCTCCTGCATTTGCGCCTTGGTCTCGTTGCCGATGATGGACTGGAAGTCGCGCACCAGCGTTGGATAGGGATGCGGGCCCGCCACCGTGCCGATGCAATAGAAAGTGTTGTGCACGTTGGTGACCCAATCGCGCAGCGCCTCGTTCATCGCGTCCTTCAGCGTGCGCGTGCCCGACTGCACCGGGAACACCTTTGCGCCCAGCATCTCCATGCGGATCACGTTGGGCTGCTGCCGTTCGACGTCGACGGCACCCATATAGACCACGCATTCGAGGCCGAAACGCGCGCACAGCGTCGCGGTGGCGACACCGTGCTGGCCGGCGCCGGTCTCGGCGATGATGCGCTTCTTGCCCATGCGCCGCGCCAGCATGATCTGGCCGAGCACGTTGTTCACCTTGTGCGAGCCGGTGTGGTTGAGCTCTTCGCGCTTCAGGTAGATCTTGGCGCCGCCGAGATGCTCGGTGAGGCGCTCGGCGAAATAAAGCGGCGAGGGCCGGCCGACATAGTTCTTGAGATAGCCGTTCATCTCGGCCTGGAAGGCCGGATCGGCCTTGGCGGCAGTGTAGGCCTTCTCGAGGTCGAGGATCAGCGGCATCAGGGTTTCGGCGACGAAGCGGCCGCCGAAAATGCCGAAATGGCCGCGCTCGTCGGGCCCGCTGCGATAGGAATTTGGTTTGGCGATGTTCATCGAACGCTCAACTCTCGAGTGGCGCGCGCGGCGCGAATGAAGGCCTTGATCAGCTCCGGGTCTTTTACGCCGGGGGCGCTCTCGATACCGGAGGAGACGTCGACGCCACCGGCGCGGGTGACGCGAAGGGCTTCGGCAACGTTGTCGATGTGAAGCCCGCCGGAGACCATATAGGGCAGTTCCAGATCGAGATTTTCGAGCAGGTGCCAGTCGAACGGCTCCCCCAAACCACCGGGGCGGGTCGCGTCTTTCGGCGCGCGTGCATCGAACAGGATACGGTCGGCAACCGCGGCATAGCCCGGCAGAACGGCGAGGTCGGCGGCGCTTGCAACTGGCACCGCCTTCATCACCGGACGGCCAAACCTCTGCTTGATGTCGCGCAGTCGCGCCACGCTTTCCTTGCCATGGAGCTGGAAGATATCAGGCGACAGCGCATCCATGATGTTGTCGAGCGTGGCATCGTCGGCATCGACCGTGAGCGCCACTTTCAGCGCGCGCCGCTTCACTTGCCGGCCGAGATCCCGTCCCGTCTCCAGCGAGACATGCCGCGGCGACGGTGGAAAGAACACGAAGCCGACCATGTCGGCGCCCGCATCGAGCGCCACCTCGAGCGTCTCGGGCGTGGACAGGCCGCAGATCTTGACGAGCAGGGACATGGTCTCAATGCAAAGGGAGGCCGCAAGTGGCGGCCGGGAAACGGGCTTTTCGGTCGGGCCGCTTCTACAACGTCGCGCGCTGCTTGTCTCGCCCAACAGGCCCGTAAAGGCCCACGCCAGAGGGTACCGGGAGGCGCTGGGCCTCGGGCTTGGCCGGGGCCGTCTGGGCCCGCAGATCGGCCGCCTCCAGCCGGGCGGCCCGGGCATCCGCCTCATGCCGGCGTGCCGCGCGCCGCCAGTGCCGCTGGCCGAACCAGACGGCGCAGCCGCCGACGATGACGCCCACGGTAGCCGCCAGGATCAGCAGCAGGAACAGCGGCAGCGTGACCGACAGGGCCGGATCAGCCGCCATGAAGGGATCGAAGGAGACGGTGACGAAATGCCGGTTGGCGACGGCAAAGGTGACCAGGATCAGGCCCAGCGGAATCACGATCAGTGCGGTCAGGAACTTTCGCATCGCGATCGCTCGTCTTGAATCAAGCTAGCTGCCGCATCATGCGGCTGTCAGGTTAAGCCCGGACGACAGGCTTAATCCGGCGCACCTGGATCCGGATGGTCGCGATTGAGCCGCTCGCGCATTTCCTTGCCGGTCTTGAAGAACGGAACGCTCTTCTGATCGACAGGGACATGGGCGCCGGTGCGCGGATTGCGCCCTGCGCGCGCAGGGCGATGCTTGACCGAGAAGGCACCGAAGCCGCGCAACTCGACGCGGTCACCGCGCGCGAGAGCCGCTACGATCTCTTCGAGAATCGCATTCACAATGTTCTCGACATCCCGCTGGTACAGATGCGGGTTGTGCTCGGCGATACGCTGAACAAGTTCGGATTTGATCATCGAGAGATAGGACCCGGAAGCGTGCGGATGACCATTTCCGTGAAAATGCCTTGATCTGTCAAGACGCTAAATAAAGATTGGACGTCGTGAAAATGGGTGACAAATGCCGAAAAAGCGGGCTGCGCAGCCACTCGCCAAACGGGAAAAAAGTTTGAAGCTCGCGCAGTTCCCCGCCGTTTCCCTCAGTTCGAGGCGGCCGGCTCCCACACGGCCAGCATTCCGTCCAACCCGATGCGATCAACTGCCTGGACGACGCCAGTTTGCGCGATTTGATGCGCAATCGAGCCGAATCCCAGCGCTTCCAGCGTCACGGCCGCAGCTGTCCTGAGGAACGTCAGATCGCCGAAGCGCGGCTCGAGCTTGTAATCACGTACCGATAAGCCCTTCTTGACGCCCTTCTGCTCCTCGAGCCAGGTCACGGCGGTCTTCTCGTCGCCGAGCTGATCGATCAGCTTGAGACCGATCGCCTGGCGGCCGGTGAAGACCCGGCCATCGACGACTTTTTCGAGCTGCGTGTCGTCCATGCCACGGCGCTGCTTCACCAGATCCTTGAACCAGGCATAGGAATCCTTCACCAGCGCATCCAGCGCGGCCCGCGCTTCCGGGCTGGTTGGCTCAAAACCATTGGGCGCGGCCTTCAGCGGCGTGGACTTCACCTCCTCGACCTTGACCCCGATGGTCTTCAGGAGCTCCGAGACGTTGGGAAACTGGAACAACACGCCGATCGAGCCGACCAGCGAGCTCTGCTGGGCGATGATGTGGTCGCTCGCGATCGCCGTGATGTATCCACCGGATGCCGCAAGGCCTTCGACCACGACGACCAGCGGCTTCTTCGCCTTCAGGCGCGTCAGTGAATCATAGAGCTGCTCTGAGCCGGCAGTGGTGCCGCCCGGCGAGTTGATGTGAACAATGACGGCGGCGGCCTTCGAATTCTCCAGCCGCTCCAGCGCCTGCGTGCGCTCGGCATCGCTGCGGATCAGGCCGTCGATCTGCACGCGCGCGATGGAGCCTGCGGAGGCGAAGGTACCGCGCGCGCCCGGCGTCGCGATCAGCGCAAAGCCCGCAATCGCCGCGATCGCGATCAGCGCGGCGATCACGCGCCAGAACGTCAGCTTACGGCGGATCCTGCGGCGATCGACGATGATGTCCGAATCGAGCGACATCGAGATTTCTCCAAATGAAAAGGCCGCGGGCGTTGTGCCGTCACATTGTGACCATCAGCTTCTCTGGATACATCAATTGCGGCGTAATTTGAAGAAAACAAGGCTTGGGGTGAGGCAGGGAAGCCGCCAAGAACTCACGCGTCATCCCCGCCTAGTCTAGTGCGCGATTGCGGACGGGACGGGGATCCATAGCCACAGGGCGCAGTGTGAGGCGAGTCGCCCATTTCGAGTCTTCGTCAAAAACCACTTCCTGTGGCTTTGGGTCCCAGGCTCGCGCTTCGCGTGCCCCGAGACGAGAGTTGTGTTTGCCGCCCAACAAAAAAGCCCCGGCTCGCGCCGGGGCTTCGATGTCGGCAAAACCTGAGTTTTGCTTACTTGCTGTCGCGGTTCTTGAGCGCGGTGCCCAGGATGTCGCCCAGCGTCGCACCCGAATCCGAGGAGCCGTACTGCGCGATGGCTTCCTTCTCTTCGGCGACTTCGAGCGCCTTGATCGACACCTGGACCTTGCGGGCCTTCTTGTCGAACTGGATCACGCGGGCATCGACCTTCTCGCCGACGGCGAAGCGTTCGGCGCGCTGGTCGTTGCGGTCACGCGCGAGCTCCGAGCGCTTGATGAAGGTCGAGAAGTCGGTCCCGGTGATCTTCACTTCGATGCCGCTTTCCTTCACCTCGAGCACTTCGCAGGTCACGACCGCGCCCTTCTTGACATCGCCCGGCTCGGCGAAGGGATCGCCTTCGAGCTGCTTGATGCCGAGCGAGATGCGCTCCTTCTCGACGTCCACATCGAGCACCACGGCCTTCACCATGTCGCCCTTCTTGTAATTGTCGATCACCTGCTCGCCCGGAAGCTTCCAGTCGAGATCGGAGAGATGGACCATGCCGTCGACGTCGCCCTCGAGGCCCAGGAACAGACCGAACTCGGTCTTGTTCTTGACTTCGCCCTCGACCACCGAACCGGTCGGATGACCTTCGACGAAGACCTCCCACGGGTTGCGCATGGTCTGCTTGAGGCCGAGCGAGATGCGGCGCTTGACGGAATCGACTTCCAGCACCTGCACGTCGACTTCCTGCGAGGTCGACACGATCTTGCCGGGGTGCATGTTCTTCTTGGTCCACGACATCTCGGAGACGTGGATCAGACCTTCGATGCCCGGCTCGAGCTCGACGAACGCGCCGTAGTCGGTGATGTTGGTGACACGGCCGGTGAAGCGGGCACCCAGCGGGTACTTGGCTTCGATGCCCTGCCACGGATCGTCCAGCAGCTGCTTCATGCCCAGCGAGATGCGGTGCGTCTCGTGGTTGATCTTGATGATCTTGACCTTCACGGTCTGGCCGATCGAGAGCACCTCGGTCGGGTGGTTGACGCGGCGCCACGCGATGTCGGTGACGTGCAGCAGGCCGTCGATGCCGCCGAGGTCAACGAACGCACCGTAATCGGTGATGTTCTTGACCACGCCGTCGATGACCTGACCCTCTTCGAGGTTCTGCACCAGCTCCTGACGCTGCTCGGCGCGGGTCTCTTCGAGAACCGTGCGACGGGACACCACGATGTTGCCGCGGCGGCGGTCCATCTTGAGGATCTGGAACGGCTGCGAGTTGTTCATCAGCGGCGCAACGTCGCGGATCGGGCGGATGTCGACCTGCGAGCGCGGCAGGAAGGCCACGGCACCGTCGAGGTCGACCGTGAAGCCGCCCTTGACCTGGTTGAAGATGACGCCGTTGACCTTCTCGTTGTTCTGGAAGGCCTTCTCGAGCTTGCCCCAGCTCTCTTCGCGGCGCGCCTTGTCGCGCGACAGCACGGCCTCGCCGAGAGCGTTTTCGATGCGATCGAGGAACACTTCCACCTCGTCGCCGACCTTGAGGTCGGAGTCACGGCCGGGGCCGGAAAATTCGCGCAGGGCAACGCGGCCCTCGGTCTTCAGGCCGACGTCGATGACGGCCATGTCCTTTTCAATTGCAACCACCTTGCCCTTGACGACCGAGCTCTCCTGCAGGTTGCCACCTGCGAAGGACTCGTCGAGCATCGCGGCGAAATCGTCACGCGACGGGCTATAGGTACCAGCGGAAGTCGAAGCCATTTGTTCTCCAGTTGCGGATGTCTTGCCGGCCGTTGGGTTCAAGGGCGTATCGCGCGCGCAGTGTCGGAAGGTCCGCAAGACCTTCGAGCGACCGCTCGCTGCTCCGGTTTGAGGCCGAAACAGCGGAAGCGGGCCGGCAGGGCCCGCACGTTCGATACGTGGAAATCTTGTGTCCGGAGCCTGGATCGCGCCGGTCCCAAATAGGGACCGAGAGTATCGACCTCAAAGAGCGGGAGCGGGCGCTTCCTCCAATGACGGCTGCGGCTTAACCCCGCGGCCGGCCCGCTCGGACGGCCTCGATAATGTCGATGGCGGCCCGGACGCCGCCTTCTATATCCAGTTGGGAGTTATCTAGCAAGTAAGCATCCGGGGCCGGTTTTAAAGGCGCAATCGGCCGGTTCTTGTCGCGTTCATCGCGCTGGATGATGTCGGCGAGCACCAAAGCCTCGTCTGCGTCCTCGCCCCTTGCCCTGGCCTCCATGGTGCGGCGCCGGGCCCGGACCCTGGGGTCGGCGACGACGAAGATCTTCACGTCGGCATGGGGACAGATCACGGTTCCAATATCCCGGCCGTCCAGCACGGCGCCGGGCGGATCGGCCGCGAATTGCCGCTGGAAATTGAGCAGGACCTCGCGAACTCTGGGGATCGCCGAGACGATCGAGGCGCCCTCGCCGGCCGCCTGGGTCTTCAGGGCGGGATTTCCGAACTTTTCGGGATCGAGTTCCAGGGCTGCCTGCACTGCTGCCGCCTCGTCCCGGAGATCATGGCCTGTTTCCATCAGGGCGTAGGCGACCGCACGATAGATCACGCCGGTATCGAGATGACGATAGCCGTAGTGATGCGCGAGGCGCTTGCCGAGCGTGCCCTTGCCGGAGGCCGCGGGTCCATCGATGGCGATGATCATGAAAACTCGGCTCCAAGCGAACGCATCATCGGAATGAAATCAGGAAAGCTGGTGGCGATGAAGGCGGTGTCATCGACCGTCACCGGCTGGTCGGACGCGCAGCCCATCACCAGCGCGGACATCGCGATGCGGTGATCCATGTGAGTGGCGACCGTGCCGCCACCGGGTACGTGGCCGCGGCCCTCGACGATCAGATCGTCGCCGGAGACTGTGACCTTCACACCGTTGACGCGGAGCATTGCGGCGGTGGCCTCGAGCCGGTCGGATTCCTTGACGCGCAGTTCTTGCAATCCGCGCATGATGGTCGTGCCTTCGGCGAAGGCGGCTGCGACCGCCAGCACCAGGTATTCGTCGATCATCGAGGGCGCGCGCTCCGGCGGCACCTCGACGCCGCGCAGTTTTGAGGCCCGCACGCGCAAGCGCGCCATCGGCTCGCCGGCGTCACCGCGGACTTCGCTTTCCTCGATGAACGCCCCCATTTCACGCAGCGTCGTGAAAAGACCGGTACGCAGCGGGTTGGTCATCACGTCAGAAAGAACCACATCGGAGCCTTCGACGATCAGCGCTGCGACGACCGGAAAGGCCGCTGAAGACGGATCGGCGGGCACGATGACGGTGGCGCCATGCAGCTCGGGCTGGCCCACCAGCGTGATACGACGGCCGTGAGCGCCCTCGGCGACCGACGTGATGTCAGCGCCAAAATGCTTCAACATCAGCTCGGTGTGGTCGCGGCTGGCCTCGCTTTCGATCACGGTGGTGATTCCGGGCGCGGCCAGGCCGGCCAGCAATACGGCCGACTTGATCTGGGCCGATGCGACCGGGGTCTTGTAGGTGATTGGCAGCGGGTCGCTCGCACCCTGGAGGGTGAGCGGCAGCCGGCCGCCTTCACCGCCGGAAATCACCTTCGCGCCCATTTTTTCGAGTGGATCGAGGATCCGGCGCATGGGACGGCTGCGCAACGAGGCATCACCGTCGAAAACCGCCGAGATTGGGCAGCCGGCGACGGCGCCCATGACCAGCCGGCATCCGGTACCGGAGTTGCCGAAATCCAGCGCCGTCTTGGGCTGGGCAAAGCCTCCGACGCCCACACCCTGGACCTTCCAGGCAAAATCGCCGGTGCGCTCGACCTTAGCACCCAGTGCCTGCATGGATTTGGCGGTGTTGAGAACGTCCTCGCCCTCGAGCAGGCCCGAGATCCGGGTTTCGCCGACCGCAAGCGCGCCCAGGATGAGGGCGCGGTGCGAGATCGACTTGTCTCCGGGCACCCGTACTTTTCCGGTCAGGGGGCCGCTCGAGCGCGACGTCAGCGGTGTCGGCTTGTCGGAATGGGTCAAGATTGTGTCCTTGGATGCGCCCTTTAGGGGCTGCGGGCAGGTACCACACGGTCTCCCCGCCGTCACGAGCATGTCTTTCTCTCGTAATGCGCTATTGACAGCGGGCCGCCAACTAGCCAAGTGAAGCACCGCTTTTCAGACATTCCCAGGATTCCTCTGCCGTGGCCAAGTCCGAACTCGGAACCAAACGTATTTGCCCGACCACGGGCAAGAAGTTCTATGACCTCAACAAGAATCCGGTGATCTCGCCCTATACCGGCGAGGTGGTGCCGATCGCACCCATGGCGCCCGCGCGCGGCCGTGCGGCGGAAGCTCGCAACATGCCCCAGGACACCGCGCCGGAGCCGGCCGAGGCCGAAGAATTGGTCTCGCTCGAGGAGGCCGATGCCGAGGAGAACACCGGCAAGGTTAAGGCCGTCGTCCCCGAGTCCGAGGACGATATCGAGGTCGATGAGCCCCTCGACGACGATGATGACGACGATTCGACCTTCATTGCCGACGAAGAAGAGGGCGACGAGGACGTGACCGACATCATTGGTGATGTCGGAGGCGATGAAGAGACTTGAGATCAGCCCTGATCTGTGAAAAAGGGTGCACCGCGCGAGTCGCTTAGGACTCGCCGGTTGGGGTGATCCACCAGATTCACCCCTGACAAGGACTAAGGGGCCATAGCTCAGCTGGGAGAGCGCTTGCATGGCATGCAAGAGGTCGGCGGTTCGATCCCGCCTGGCTCCACCAGCCTTCGCTCGCTTCGCGAGCTACGGCTAGGCAAGCCTAGGGAAGTCCCTCGTAGCGAAGTGAGCGACGGCTGTCCCGCCATAGCCCGAAGGGCGACGGCGGACCGGGGCGGACATCTGCTTCGCTGTGATGACAAGTTACAGCCACATCTTAAACGTGTCTCAAAGCTGCTATCCTACCTCCCCGGGGAGGAAGCATCATGAAATACGTCTACATCCTCGAAAGTCTCGATTCCCAGCACTTCTACGTCGGCATCACGGACGATCTACGAGCTCGGTTAGCTAAGCACAACGCCGGTGGAGTGCCGCACACCTCGAAATACGGTCCCTGGCAAATTCGAACGTATTTCGCCTTCGATGACGCCGCACGCGCTGTCGCGATCGAGCGGTACCTGAAATCTGGCTCCGGCCGCGCGTTCGCCAAAAAGCACTTCTGACTGCGCGCCTCTAATCCCCTACTCCCCGATCACCGCATTCAACCGATCCCTCAGCGCGACGATCTCGTCCTTCATCGCCACCAACTCGGAGACCGCGCACTTCGAGGCCGCCAGGATCGACTGCGGGACGCTGCGCGCTTTCTCCTTCAGCGCATGGCCCTGCGGCGTCAACGCGATCAGCACCTGGCGCTCGTCCTCGCGGCTCCGCGTACGCTTGAGCAGATGCGCGGCTTCGAGCCGCTTCAGCAATGGCGTCAGGGTCCCCGAATCCAGAAACAGCTTCTCGCCGATCTCCTTCACCGGCAAATCGTCGCGCTCCCACAGCACCAGCATCACCAGATATTGCGGATAGGTCAGGCCGAGCCGGTCGAGCAGTGGCTTGTAGACGCGGTTGAAGGCGTGCGCGGCCGAATAGACCGCGAAGCAGATCTGGTTATCGAGGCGTTGCGGATCGAGGGTCGCTGGTTTTCGGGCCATGGGAGAATCTCGCGGGATATTCCTCACTCTGGGGCCAGCCGGCCGCAGATTCAATTGCGAACAATTAAATGTGAGGCATGCTAATTTCAATTGCTCACAATCTAATTGTCTGCGATATAGCTGTCACCCCAACCCAAGAGCCCCCCTGAGGAGACGAAAATGTCCGTGAACGTCCTCTACAAGACCAGCGCAAAAGCCACCGGCGGCCGCGACGGCCATGCTGCGACCCTCGACGGCGCACTCGACGTCAAGCTGACCACGCCGAAGGAGCTCGGTGGTGGCGGCGGCGCCGGCAACAATCCCGAGCAGCTGTTCGCGGCCGGCTATGCCGCCTGCTTCATCGGCGCGATGAAGTTCGTGGCCTCGCAGGGAGGCCCGAAGGTTCCTGCGGACACCTCCGTGACCTCGACCGTGGGCATTGGCCCGCGCTCGGAAGGCGGCTTCGGCCTCGATATTGATCTCGCCATCTCGCTGCCGGGCCTGTCCCGCGCGGATGCCGAGGCGCTGGTCGCGAAGGCGCACCAGGTGTGCCCCTACTCCAACGCGACGCGCGGCAATGTCGATGTCCGCCTGACGGTCGTCTGATCCGACGGTGGATTGGCTGGCCTGAGATCCCCCTCGGGCCGGCCGCTTCCGCGAGATTTCCCACATCGCGGGATTGCGCAGCGGCGCGCATGCGGCCCTACGCGACAGCCCATTGCTGGCATAAAAAAACCTCGCTAGGCCTGTGGTCGAATATCGACACAGGGAAGCGAAGGCATGACCGAAGCCGCCAGTTCTGGAGCAGCATTGGGCGCAATGAGCGGACTGCGTGTCATCGATCTCACGCGGGTGCTCGGCGGTCCCTATTGCACTCAGATCCTCGCCGACCACGGCGCGGACGTGATCAAGGTCGAGCCGCCCGCAGGCGACGAGGTGCGTGAATGGGGCCCTCCCTTCCACGAGGAAGACGCGGCATACTTCATCGGCATCAACCGCAACAAGCGTTCGATCGGCCTCGACCTCGCTTCCGAGGGCGGTCGCACCGTGCTGCTCAAGATGCTGGAGACCGCCGACGTCCTGATCGAGAATTTCAAGCCGGGCACGCTGGAGAAATGGGGCATCGGCAACGATGTACTCAGCAGGAAGTTTCCGCGCCTCGTGCATTGCCGGATCTGCGGCTTCGGCGCCGACGGCCCACGCGGCGGCAATCCCGGATACGACGCCATTATCCAGGCCATGACCGGCATGATCGCGGCGACCGGCTCGGTCGCGAGCGGGCCGATGCGGATCGGCGTGCCGCTGGTCGACATCACCACCGGTCTCTACGCGGCGATCGGCATCCTGATGGCGCTGTCGGAGCGACAACGCTCGGGCAAGGGCCAGTTCCTGGAGACGACACTGTACGAGACCGGCCTTGCCATCATGCATCCGCACACCGCGAATTATTTCATGCATGGCAAGCCGCCCTCGCTGACCGGCAACGAGCACCCGAACCTCGTGCCTTACGCGATCTTCCCGACCAAGACCGACAACATCTTCATCGGCGTCGGCAATGACGGCACCTTCCGCAAGCTCTGCAAGGAGATCGGCAAACCCGAGCTCGGCACCGATCCGCGCTTTGCCCGCAACAAGGACCGCATCGCCAATCGCGAGGCGCTGCGCGCCGAGCTTGCCGCGGTGTTCAGCCAGCACGAGGCCGAGCCGCTGTGCAATCGCCTGCTCTCCGCTGGCCTTCCCGCAGGGCCGGTGCAGAAAATCGACCAGGCGCTGACGAACCCGCACACGATCGCGCGCGGCGATATCATCGAGAAGGACTGGTACAAGGGCGTGGCTTCGCCGATCCGGCTCGATCGCAGCAAGCCGAGCCTGCGGCGCTTGCCGCCGAAGTTCAGCCAGCACGCCCAGGAGGTGCTGGGCGAGTTCGGCTACTCAAAGGCGGACATCGACGCGATGATCGCGCAAGGCACGGTCTGCGGCCCCGAGCGCAAGCGCTAGGGCCCCGGCACCGGCATTCCAATTGCGATGCCGCACTGCGGCGCCGGGACAGGTGTGCACCGCGGCTGCCCGGCGCGCGTTCGCCTATTTGACAGCTTCCCTTTTCCGGCGCTTGCCGCTTTCGTTTCGGCCGCTTACACAGTCATGTGAACGTCATATGGCGCTGCTAGCGCAAGCGCTTCTTTTGACGGCCAAGGGAGGATTACTTAATGGCTCTTCGACATTTTGGGGCAGCTGCCGCATTTGCGGTCGCGGTCGGCATGACGGCTTCGCCGGCGCTGGCCGTCACTGAAATCCAGTGGTGGCACGCGATGACCGGCGCGAACAACGATGTCATCGTCAAGCTCGCCAACGACTTCAATGCATCGCAGAGCGACTATAAGGTCATCCCGACTTACAAGGGCAGCTATCCCGACACCATGAACGCCGGCATCGCGGCGTTCCGCGCTGGCAACGCCCCGCACATCATGCAGGTATTCGAAGTCGGCACCGCGACGATGATGGCCGCCACCGGCGCCGTGAAGCCGGTCTACAAGCTGATGCAGGAAGCCGGCGAGACGTTCGATCCGAAGGCCTATCTGCCGGCGATCACCGGCTACTACTCGACCTCTAAGGGCGAGATGCTGTCGTTCCCCTTCAACTCGTCGTCGACCGTCATGTGGGTCAATCTCGACGAGCTGAAGAAGGTAGGCGCCGAGATCCCGAAGACCTGGCCTGAAGTGTTCGAGGTCGCCAAGAAACTCCACGACAACGGACACCCCACCTGCGGCTTCTCGAACTCCTGGGTCACCTGGGTCAATCTCGAGCAGCTCTCCGCCTGGCACAACGTGCCGCTCTCGACCAAGGCTAACGGCCTCGATGGCTTCGACACGGTGCTCGAGTTCAACGGACCGGTGCAGGTCAAGCATCTCGAGAAGCTGGTCGAGCTCCAGAAGGACAAGACCTACGACTATGCCGGCCGCACCAGCCAGGGCGAAGGCCGTTTCACCTCCGGCGAATGCGCAATCTATCTGACCTCGTCGTCCTTCTTCGGCAACGTCAAGGCACAGGCCAAGTTCAACTTCACCGCCGCGCCGATGCCGTACTATCCTGATGTCAAGGGCGCGCCGCAGAACTCGATCATCGGCGGCGCCTCGCTCTGGGTCATGGGCGGCAAGAAGCCCGACGAATACAAGGGCGTTGCGAAATTCCTGACCTTCCTGTCGGACACCGATCGTCAGGTCTACATTCACAAGGCGTCAGGCTATCTGCCGATCACCAAGGCGGCATATGAGAAGGCCAAGGCCGAGGGCTTCTACAAGGACCAGCCCTATCTCGAAACGCCGCTGCTCGAGCTGACCAACAAGGAGCCGACCGAGAATTCGCGCGGTCTGCGCCTCGGCAACATGGTGCAACTGCGTGACGTCTGGGCGGAAGAGATCGAGCAGGCCCTCGCCGGCAAGAAGACAGCCAAGCAGGCGCTCGACGCCTCGGTCGAGCGCGGCAACGTCATGCTGCGTCAGTTCGAAAAGACTGCCGTAAAATAAGGCGACGGTACCGGCAGGCCGCATCACCAGCGGCCTGCCGGCGCGACCCATCATGCAAAAGCAGGCCATTTTCCAATCAAAGCTGTTGCCGTACTTGCTAGTTGCTCCGCAGCTGGCAGTGGTTCTGATTTTCTTCTATTGGCCGGCCTTGCAGGCGGTGGTCCAGTCGTTCCTGCTGCAGGACGCGTTCGGTCTTTCGTCCAGCTTCGTCTGGTTCGACAACTACATCGAGCTGTTCAAGGACCCGGCTTACTTCGAGTCGATCATACGGACCTTCTTCTTCTCCTTTGCGATCGCGGTGTCGTCACTGTCGTTCGCGCTGCTGCTCGCGGTGATGGCGGACAAGCCGCTGCGCGGTGTGATGCTCTACCGCACGCTCCTGATCTGGCCTTATGCGGTGGCGCCGCCGGTCGTCGGCGTGCTCTGGATCTTCATGCTGCATCCCTCGCTCGGCGTGATCTCGCGATACTTGCGCGCCGCCGGCATCGACTGGAATCCGCTGCTCGACGGCAACCAGGCTGCGACGCTGATCATTCTCGCGGCGGCCTGGAAGCAGATCTCCTATAATTTCCTGTTCTTCCTCGCCGGCCTGCAGGCCATCCCGAAGAGCGTGTTCGAGGCCGCCGCGATCGACGGCGCGCGCCCGATGCGGCGGTTCTGGACCGTGACGTTCCCGCTGCTGTCGCCGACAATCTTCTTCCTCCTGGTCGTCAACATCGTCTACGCCTTCTTCGACACGTTCGGCATCATCGACACCATGACGCGCGGCGGTCCCGGCACGTCGACGGTGACGCTGGTCTACAAGGTCTATTCCGACGGCCTGCTCGGCGGCAATCTCGGCAGCTCGGCGGCGCAGTCGGTGATCCTGATGATCCTCGTCATCGTGCTCACGGGAATCCAGTTCCGCTTCGTCGAACGCAAGGTGACCTACTGATGGTCGAGCAAGAGGGCATACGGCGCTACGTCGCTCATATCATCCTCTGGATCGGGATCGCGATCGTCGCCTTCCCGGTCTACATCGCCATCGTCGCCTCGACCCAGGACAACGCGCTGATCGCCAACGGCCAGATGTCGCTGCTGCCCGGCGGGCACTTCTTCGAAGTCTACTACCAGACCATCTTCGTCGGCACGAGCGGCTCGACCCGCGAGCCCGTGGCCAACATGATGCTCAACTCGCTGATCATGGCGCTCTTGATCGCGGTCGGCAAGATCGCGATCTCGATCATCTCGGCCTATGCGATCGTGTATTTCCGCTTTCCGCTGCGGATGCCGATCTTCTGGCTCATCTTCATCACCTTGATGCTGCCGGTCGAGGTGCGTATCTATCCGACCTACAAGATCGTCGCCGATCTGAACATGCTCGACAGCTATGCGGGCCTCGCGCTGCCGCTGATCGCCTCGGCCACGGCGACGCTGCTGTTCCGTCAGTTCTTCATGACGGTGCCGGACGAATTGCTCGAGGCCTCGCGCATCGACGGCGCCGGCCCCTTGCGCTTCTTCTGGGACACGCTGCTGCCGCTGTCGCGCACCAACATGGCGGCGCTGTTCGTGATCCTGTTCATCCTCGGCTGGAATCAATATCTCTGGCCGCTGCTCATCACCACCCGCGACGACATGCAGACCATCCAGGTCGGCATCCGCAAGATGATCACCACCACCGACGCGCTGACCGAATGGCCGATCGTGATGGCGACCGCCGTGCTGGCGATGCTGCCGCCGGTGTTCGTCGTCGTCGCCATGCAGAAATTGTTCGTGCGCGGCCTGGTCGAGACGGAAAAGTGAGTTTTCATGGCTAACGTCACCCTGCGCAACGTCCGCAAGACCTACCTCGGCGGCTTCGAGGCGATCAAAGGCGTCAACGTCGATGTCGCCGACGGCCAGTTCTGCGTGCTGGTCGGCCCAAGCGGTTGCGGCAAGTCCACGCTGCTGCGCATGGTCGCAGGCCTCGAGACCGTCACCGGCGGCGAGATCGACATCGGCGGCCGCGTCGTCAACCAGATCGAGCCCGCCGATCGCGACATCGCGATGGTGTTCCAGAACTACGCGCTCTACCCGCATATGAGCGTCTTCAACAACATGGCCTACGGCCTGCGCAACCGCGGCATGGCGGAAGCCGAGGTCAAGAGCCGCGTCGAGGAAGCCGCCCGCGTGCTCGAGCTCTCGGCCATGTTGGAGCGCAAGCCGCGCCAGCTCTCGGGCGGCCAGCGCCAGCGCGTCGCCATGGGCCGCGCCATCGTGCGCCAGCCCAAAGTGTTCCTGTTCGACGAGCCGCTGTCGAATCTCGACGCCAAGCTGCGCATCGCGATGCGCGTCGAGATCCGAAAATTGCAGCGCCGGCTCAACACCACGTCGATCTACGTCACCCACGACCAGCTCGAGGCAATGACCCTCGCCGACATTCTCGTCGTGATGAACGGCGGCCAGGTCGAGCAGGTCGGCAATCCCCTTGCGATCTACGAGAAGCCGGCAACGACGTTCGTCGCCTCCTTCATCGGCGCGCCGCCGATGAACCTGATGTCGACACGCGCTGACGAGATCAAGTCGCAGCTCGGCGGCAGCGCCGGCGAGGCCGGCATCCTCGGCATCCGTCCTGAGGATTTCGTCATCACCGACCAGACGCCATCAGGCGGCGTCGCGATGTCCCTGACCGTGGAAGCGATCGAGCGCGTCGGCGCCGAGACCTTCGTCTACGGCGCCCGCGAGCAGGAGGACCAGCGCGTGGCCGCCACTCCGGGCGAGCTGCCGCCCGGCGAGGTCATCGTCCGCATTCCCGGAACCGACGCCCCCGCCATCGGCCAGAAGATCCGTGTCGCTGCTATCAGCTCCAAGCTGCATTTGTTCAGTGGTGACGGCCGCAAGCGGATCGAGGCCTGAGCAGGCGCCCGACCAAAGACGCGAAAACAACCCCATGCACAGTAGAGGGGGATCTGTTTTCGTTGAAATAAATCGTCCAGCACATTCGTGATGGTCGGGCGGCCGCGGAAGCAGTGAATCCAGAGCCCGGTGCTAGGTGCTTGAACCCGCACGGGAACATGCCCATATTGCTGACCAAGGGGTGCCTTTGTGGGGCCCCGACACACCAAAGTCGCTTCCGCGAGGACTTTGTAAACTATGTCTCGTGTTCCCACGTTATCCAGTCCGTTCCTTCTGGGCTTTGACGAGATCGAGCGCGTGCTCGACCGCGTCGTCAAAGGCGCCGACGGCTACCCTCCCTACAATATCGAGAGGTGCGACCGATCGGACGGCCAGCCCGAGCGCTTGCGCATCACGCTGGCGGTCGCCGGATTCACCCGCGACCAACTCGATGTAACCATTGAGGAAAACCAGCTCGTGATCCGCGGGCGGCAGCAGGAGGATAAGTCCCGGCAATACATCCATCGCGGCATCGCCGCGCGCCACTTCCAGCGCACCTTCGTGCTGGCGGAGGGGATGCTGGTGCTGGGTGCGGATCTGAAGAACGGGTTGTTGTCGATCGACCTGGCCCGGCCTGAACCGGAGAGGATCGTTAAGACAATCGCTATCAATGAGCACGAATAATGGAACGAGTAGCGGACTCGACCGCTTAGTTTCTGTGAAGGAGTCGAGACCATGAGTGAAGGTCACGTTGCGTTCGAATACGAAGCCAAGGCCGTCTCGCCCGAGACGCTGGCGACCCTCGGCGAGGGCCATATTGCCTATGTGAAGCAGATCCGCTCCGAGGACGTACCGGACCTGTTCCCTGAAGCTCCGAAGATTGCGCCTGGCCTCAAGCTATACGCGCTTCACGCCGCTGACGGCACGCCGATCATGCTGACCGACAGCCGGGAAGCCGCAATCGCCAACGCCTGGAGCAACGAGCTGCAAGCCGTCAGCGTGCACTGACACGCGCGTTTAACGCGCGCAATTGACGAATTCGAATACGCGGGCATGCCTTGATCGAGGTGGCCTGCGTATTTTTTGCGCCAGACGCTAGCTAGCCCGAACGATCTGCCAGCCGCGCGCGGATGTCCGGCTTCAGCACCTTGCCGACCTTGGAACGCGGAAGGTCGTCCCAGATCTCGATCTGCTTAGGTGTCTTGACGCTGCCGATCTGCTGCTTGACGAAAGCGGCCAATGCAGCCGCATCGATGCCTTGGCCGGCGCGCGGCTGCACCACCGCAACGAGCCGTTCACCCCATTTGTCGTCGGGCAGGCCGATGACGGCGCAATCCTGCACCGAGCCATGCGCGCGCAGTGCGTTCTCGACCTCGATCGAATAGACGTTGAACCCGCCGGTGATGATCATGTCCTTGGCGCGGTCGACGATGTAGAGATACCCGTCCCCGTCGATGTAGCCGACGTCGCCGGTGTGATGCCATCCATGCGCGGATGCCTCCGCCGTGGCCTCGGGATTTTTGTAGTATCCCTCCATCACGAGCGACCCGCGCACCACGATCTCGCCGCGCTCGCCTGATGGCAGCAAATTTCCATCCGCGTCCATGATGCCGGCCTGCACCAGCGGGCTGATACGCCCCGCCGACGAGAGCCGCTGCATCGCGATCGTGCCGTCGGCATTGTAGTGCTCGTCAGGCGCCATCATCGAAATCATCATCGGCGCCTCGGTCTGGCCGAACAACTGCGCCATCGGGCCGATCCGTCGCAGCGCTTCAGCAAGCCGCGTGGCCGAGATCGGGGCCGCGCCATACCAGAAGCATTGCAGCGAGTCGAGCTTCGCGCTGTCGAGCCTGGGATGATCGAGCAGCATGTAGATCACGGTTGGCGGCAGGAAGGTATGCGTGACGCCAAAGCGCTCGATCAGATCGAGGAATTCACCGATGTCGGGGTGATGCATGATCACGATGCGGCCGCCGAGCGTCATGATCGGAAAGCACAGCACGCCGGCGGCATGCGTCAGCGGCGCCAATGCGAGGTAGACCGGGCGCCCCTTGAACGGATACCCCATCAGCGTCAGGGCGGACATGGTCTCGATATTCCGGCCCGACAGCATGACGCCCTTCGGCTTTCCGGTGGTGCCGCCGGTGCCCGGAATCATCGCGAGGTCGTCGACCGGCGCACGCTGGTAGGGATCGTCGGCGAGACCGTCGAGCCAGCTGTCGAATGACGGCGCAAACGGCAGCTCGGCATCGATGCAGACCAGCACGCGCAGCTTCGGCAGGTCGGACCGGACCGCCGCCACCATCGGCGCGAAGCTCGAATGAAACAGCAGCGCGGAACAATCAAACTGGTCGAGGATGAATTTGTTTTCGGCCGCCTCGTTGCGGGGGTTGATCGGACACCAGACCGCGCCTGCGCGGGAAATGCCGAACACGCAAGCGAAAGCGAGCGGATCGTTTCCGGAGAGGATTGCGATCTTTTGGCCCGCAGCAATGCCCGACCGGTCGAGCCCGCGCGCGACCCGGTAGCTCAATCGCTGCACGTCGCGATAGCTGAGGTTGCGTCCCTCCATGGTGAGGCACGGCGCGTCAGCGCCGAGGGAAGCACCTTTGTCGAGATAGTCGATGAAGCGCATGGTCGCTCCTGAAGCATGAAGAGGTCAGGTTAGAGCCGCGCCGCGACGAAGGTCCACCTCTCCCTTGGGAGAGGTGAAGACCGATCGCCGCCACGTCTGCCTATTCGTTTACGGTGAGGATCGGCTTGCTGACCAGCCCGAAGCTGCGGAGCTGGCCGAGCAGCTCGTGATGGCCGAACGCCTGGCAGCCGGAGGCGAAGCCCACGCGCTTGGGCGCCTGCTGCAGCAGATGCGCGGCAGCATAGGCCTGCAACATCCCGGTCTGCTTGTAGTTGCTGTTGCCGTTGATGACACAGTGTGCGCGCCCCAGCGGACCGGAGGCATACACCGAATCCAGCGACTTGTTGACGCGCGGATTCTCGCGCGGCGGCATGGTATTCATGACGCCCGCGGCGGTCTGCGCCAATGCGGCGTAGCGGTGGTCGGGGTTCATGTCCTTGGTCGCCTCCAGCGCGGCGGCGACGATCTGCGGCACGCCCAGCATCAGTGCGCGGTTGAACACGCCGCCCAGCACTTTCACGTTGGCCACGCGCGGATCGCGCTTGAACCACACCGGGTGCGAGGTGCCGCCCCACGGCAGCGCCAGCGCCAGCTCATGTTGTCCCGGGATGGCGAGATTGGTGAGGCCGGCATCCACCTGGTGCTCGACATACTTGTTCTGCTCGAGGTAGTAGGCCTTGGCCATCGCGGCGTTGACCAGGATGGTCTGCGTCGAGGCGATGGTGGGGCTGCCGCCCCAGAACACGGCGATATCGAGCGTATCGAGGCCGGGCGTCTCAAGGCACAGCTGCGCGGCGATCTCGCCGGTGGTGTACATCTGCGCGATGCCGGGCGCCAGCAGCAGGCCGGCATTGGCGAACTTCGTGCCCCACTCCTGCTCGAGCGTGATCAGCCAGTCCTGCTCGCCTGTCGTGTCGGTGTAATGGCATCGGGACGCCCAACAGGCCTGCACCACCTCGCCGCCGAACTTGGCGAAGGGGCCTACCGTGTTGAGCACCACCGAGGCACCGTTGAACAACTCCGTCAATGCGCTCACGGTGTGTGGCACTTCCACCACCTCGTAGTCGGCGGTCTCGATACCGGCCACGTTCGCTTTCATCGCGGCATTGAGCTTCTCGGCGCTGCGGCCGGCGGCGATGAAGGGAATGTTGTACTCGCGTAAGTATTCGCAGACGAGACGGCCGGTGTAGCCGGAAGCACCATAGACGATGACGGGCTTCTTCGCGCTCATTGTGTTCCTCCAGAATTTTCGTTGTGACGATCTATCTACATGCCCATGCCGCCATCGACCGGCAGGCCGATGCCGGTGATGAAGCGCGCCTCGTTCGAGCACAGGAACACCGCGGCGTCGGCGATGTCGCCGACCTCCGCGAGCTTGCCGAGAGGCGTCTGCTCCACCACTGAGCCGACCGCGGCGTTGACGTCCGGCGCGAGGCCGATCTTCACGATGTCATTGGCGAGCTGCATGCCCATGTCGGTCGGGATCAGGCCCGGATAGATGCAGTTGACGCGCACGCCATAGCCGAGCTTGCCGGCTTCCATGGCCGCGACCCGCGTCATGCGATCGACCGCGGATTTGGTGCCGGAGTAGACCGCGATGCTCGGGAAGGCGATCGTCGCCGCGACGGAAGCGATGTTGACGACCGCACCGCCCTTGCCCGCCGGTCCGCCCGGGCGCATCGCGCGGAAGGCGTGCTTCATGCCGAGCACGGTACCGACGATGTTGACATCGCACATCCGACGCGCATCCTCGGCTCTGATCTCGCTGACCAGCGACGTAATCTCGATGCCGGCATTGTTGATAAGGATATCGTAGCCGCCGAGGGTGGCGACGGTCTTGGCCACCGCCCGCTCCCATTGCGCGTCGTCGGTGACGTCGAGCTGGACGAAACCGGTCGCGACATCGTCCTTCGCGATTGCGTCCGCGGTGGCGCGGCCGGCCTCCTCCAGGATGTCAGCGATCATGATCGAGGCGCCGGCGCGCGCCAATGCCTGCGCGATCGCCGCGCCGATCCCTCGGGCACCGCCGGTGACCAGGGCTTTCCTGCCTGCAAGGCTCTTCCCACTCATGACGCACTCCTCCGTTGCTGGTGATTGATTCGTGCTGCGCCAACAGGCGCGCGCCAGATCGATGGGCGCGGAGCTTTGGGCCGCACCCAGCGAAGCGTTCCTCCATGATCGAGCGTCTTGACGACTGTCCAAATTGTTGGTGCGAAACCTCCGCCAGAAACTTGACACTTGTCAAGAACGAATTTGACAGTTGTCAAAGAAAGTGGTTCTGAGAGCTGGAGCTATCAGGCGGTCGGCGCGGTATAAGTCCTTGAAAGAACGGGACTGAGGAAGGAACGAGATGGCGCGGCAGGTGACGGGAGCGGCCCGGCGTGTGACGGAAGCGGCCGAGGTGCTGCGCGACGAGAAGTTCAACGCCCGGCGCATCGAGCTTGCCGAAGCCGCGCTCGAAACGCTTGGAGATCTCGGCTTCGCACGCACCAGCCTGCGCGAGATCGCGCAGAACTCCGCGTTCACGCACGGCGTGTTCCACTATTACTTCAGCGACAAGCTCGACCTGATCTGCTGCTGCGTCCGCCACTACAAGGCGAAGTGCGTGACGCGCTATGACGAGGTCGTCGCGACGGCAACGAGCCGCGACGAATTGACGGAGGGCTTCCTCGCCAAGCTTGCGGCCACGCTGCAGAACGAGGCCCGCATGCACCGGCTTTGGTACGATTTGCGCGCGCAGGCGATGTTCGAGACGGCGTTTCGCAAGGATGTGCTGGAGATCGACAAGAGCCTGGAGGCCATGATCTGGCGCATCGCCTCGCGCTATGCCGAGCTCGGCGGCAAGCGACCGGTGTCGTCGCCGGCCGCGCTCTATGCCCTGTTCGACGGCCTGTTCCAGAGTGCGCTGCTCAGGCACCTCGCGGATGACAAGACGGCGATTCCCGAACTGCTCGACGAAGTCAGGCGCCTGTTGCCGACAGTCTGTTGAGGCAGGCGACTCTCGGGTCCCGGACGCGCTGCAGCGTGCAACGCTGCTGCGCAGAGCCGGGAACCAAGTGCAACATGCATAACGTGGAGACGTGGGCTCCGGCCCTGCAGCCCACCGTTAAAGAAACGCTGCGTCCGGGGCACGAACGCGAGAACGCGCTCGTTCGAAACCGTTCAGCGCACGCTTGGCGTCGGACATCATCATGTAGAGCAGGCCGCGATTGGCCAGGGTATCCTGGTTCTTCGGATCGATTCGAAGCGCCTCGTTGTAGTCGGGCGAGCGCACGATCGTGCTCTCCCAATTCGTGATAGGCAGCGGCGGATCGAGCAGAACCGTCTGGAACGAGTATACTTTCACACGGAGGCGTGGCCGTTTCGATTTGCGCTACGGCTGCTACACAGCTACGGCTGCTACACGATGGTTATGAATCAGCACATGCCTATCGCGATTGCGACGTCCGAGCTGTCATCTGGCGCGACGCTGGGGGATGCAATGCTGGCGCTCAACAACAGCCACGCAGAGGAGCTGTCATGGCTCGAACGCGAGCGGCTGAATGATCTCGTTGCACAAGCCTTCTATGCGCGCAGGATCGGCCATCTCGATGCCTTCATGATCGCGCTGGATCAGGACGGACACTACGACAGCCCGAACTTCCAGTGGTTTCGATCCCGCTACGCGCGCTTTGTCTATGTCGACCGGATCGTGGTCTCCGCGTCCGCACGAGGCAAGGGATGCGCGCGCCGGCTTTATATCGACTTGTTCGACCGCGCCGCCAGGGCCGGACACCATCAGATCGTCTGCGAAGTTAATCGCGAGCCGCCGAATCCGGCGTCGGATGCCTTTCACGCCGCGTTGGGATTTACCGAGGTCGGCAGCGCGAGCATTCACAATGGCAGCAAGACGGTGCGCTATCTCTCACGCACGCTCTAGTCTAGGCACGCAACGGAAGCGGATGAGAAGGCCTTACGCCGCGGTGGCCGGTGGCAGGGCCAGCACCGAGTAGATCGCCTGGGCATCGCGCGAGGCGCGAAGCTTCTTGGCGATGTCCTGGTCGCGCAGGAGACGGGCGATGCGGGCGAGTGCCTTGAGATGATCGGCGCCGGCGCCTTCGGGAGCGAGCAACAAAAAGACGAGATCAACCGGTTGGCCGTCCATCGCCTCGAAATCGATCGGGCGATCGAGCCGGGCGAACAGGCCAAAGATCTTTTCGAGCTTGGGCAGCTTGCCGTGCGGGATGGCAACGCCGTAACCGACGGCGGTGGTGCCGAGCTTCTCGCGCTGGAGCAGCACCTCGAACACGGAGCGCTCGTTCTGCCCGGTCAGCTCGGCGGCCTTGGCCGCGAGTTCCTGGAGCGCCTGCTTCTTGCTGTTGACCTTCAATGCCGGGAGAATCGCCTCGGGCGCGACCAGATCGGTAATCGGCATGGAAGTCTTCCGAGGTGAATGAAGCCGTCAGGTTCCGAATTGGCCAACTTGATAGACCAAGCTGAGCCGGCGTCAATAACATGAAGCAGGAGGCGCACTTAGCCCCGTTCCAAGATGTGGGGCGCTTCTACTCCAACGCAATCCCGGTGCCAACTGCCGCGTACGGCTTTGTCCCGGTCATTGTTTGAAGGTCGTGGTTCCTACGGGGTCCGGTTTCGATCCTAATCGCCCGCTTTGCCGTCCGGTCTCGCACCCGGCGGGTCGATCCAGCCGACATTGCCGTCGGCCCGGCGGTAGATGATGTTCACCCGACCCGAGGAGCCATGCTGGAATACCAGGCAGGGTGCCCCGCTGAGGTCGAGTTCCATGACGGCTTCGCTCACCGACATCTGCTTCAGCGATGTCGTGGCCTCGGCGATGATGACCGGGCTGTAACCGGTGACCTCGTCCTCGTCATCCCCCTCGCCAGGGGCTTCCAGCACGTAAGCCGTGGCGTCGAGGGCAGCCAGGGCCGCGGAGGCAACATGGGCCTTGCGGGCCGAGCGATCCTTGAGCCGGCTCTTGTAACGCTTGAGCCGCTTCTCGATCATGATCAGCGCCTGGTCGGCGCTGGCATAGGCGTCCGGCGCATTTGAATCGGCCTCGAGCGTGATTCCCGAATCCAGATGCAGCGCGCAATCGGTGCGGAAGCCGAAGCCGTCCTTGGATAGCGTGATGTGGCCGGAATAATTGCCGTCGAAATATTTGCGCAGGACCTCTTCAGTCCGGTCGGTCACGCGGCCACGCAGGGCCTCGCCGACGCTGACGCTCTTGCCCGAAATGCGAAGAGTCATGTGATGCCTCGCTTGGTTCAATCGGCCTAGCTTGGATCGGTCGCGATGGGAGGGTGAGAGTAGCGCGATTTCGCGCCAGCGCAATCAGGCCGGCTCGGGATTGCGGGAGCGATCGGACAATGCGGTGGAGAGGACGTTACCAAGAGCGCTCTGCTTGTCGCGACGGCGTTGCACCGAGGAGGGAATGCGCATGGCTTCGCGGTACTTCGCGACCGTGCGGCGGGCAATATCAATGCCCGAAGCGCGTAACCGTTCCACGATCGTGTCGTCGGACAGGATCGCTGACGGCTCTTCCGAATCGATCAGCTGCTTGATGTGGTGGCGTACGGCTTCGGCCGAATGCGCCTCGCCGCCGTCGGCCGAGGCGATCGAAGCCGTGAAGAAATATTTCAGCTCGAACGTCCCGCGATTGGTCGCCATGTATTTGTTGGCGGTGACACGCGAGACCGTGGATTCGTGCATCTGGATGGCATCGGCGACGGCCTTCAGATTCAGCGGCCGCAGGTGCGCGACGCCATGGGTGAAGAAGCCGTCCTGCTGGCGCACGATCTCGGTTGCAACTTTCAGGATGGTGCGGGCGCGCTGGTCCAGCGCGCGCACCAGCCAGGTCGCGTTCTGCAGCGCGTCGGTGAAATAGGATTTGTCGCCGTCCTTGCCGATCTTCTTCGACAGCTCGGAATAGTAGGTCTGATTCACCAAGACGCGCGGCAAGGTGTCGCTGTTGAGCTCGACATGCCAGCCGCCATCCGGACCCGGACGGACATAGACGTCGGGCACCATGGTCTGGAGCCGCGCCGAGCCGAACTTCATGCCGGGCTTGGGATTGAGACGCCTGATCTCGCCGATCATGTCGGCGATGTCCTCGTCGTCGACGCCGCAGAGCTTGCGCAAGGCAGCGATGTCGCGCTTGGCGAGGAGATCGAGGTGCTCGACCAGCGCCTGCATGGCGGGATCGTAGCGGTCGAGCTCACGGAGCTGGATCGCCAGGCATTCGCTCAAATTGCGCGCGCACACGCCGGGCGGATCGAATTTTTGCAGCACGGCAAGAACGTCATCGACGTCCTTTTGCGATGCGCCAAGCCGTTCGGCGGCCTGCCCGAGATCTGGCGGCAGGTAGCCGGCTTCATCGACGAGGTCGATCAGATACTGGCCGATCATGCGCTGCGCCGCGCCGGTGAAGGCCACCGACAGCTGCTCGGCCAGATGGTCGGACAATGTTGTCTCGGCCGCGACAAAAGCTTCGAGATTGTAGTCTTCGTCACCCGAGGCGCCGCCGCCCCATTCGGTGTAGGTGGTCGGCGCGGCGTCCTGGGCGTTGCGCACAGCCGCCTCGGCCGGCTCCTCGGAGAAGACGTTGTCCAGGCCTGTGTCCAGGGTCTGCTCGATCTCGGCGCGGGTGCCGAGATCCTTGCTCATCCATTCTTCCTGGCCGGGCTCGAAGGCGTCGCCACTGCCGCCAAAGCCGTCAGCGTCGCCCGAACCGCTCGAATCCTCGCCATCCCGGTCGCTGAACTGACCGGCCTCGGCCGGAGCCTCGCCGCCGGCCTCGTCACTCGCCCGCTCCAACAGGGGGTTGCGCTCGAGTTCCTCCTCCACGAAGGTCGTGAGATCGAGATTCGACAGTTGCAGCAGCTTGATGGCCTGCATCAACTGCGGCGTCATCACCAGCGACTGGGACTGCCGGAACTCTAATCTCTGCGTCAGGGCCATCGAAGCAAGAACCGATCCAAAAGTTGGTCCGATTTTTGCTTATCTTAGTCTGAGCCCGATGTACACGCCTTGACGAAACGCAAAAAAGGGCTAGAGGCGGAATTCCTCGCCAAGGTAAAGCCGGCGGACATCGGGATCGGCGACGATCTCGTCCGGGGTGCCCTCCGTCAGGATTTCACCGGCATAGACGATGTAGGCGCGGTCGGTGAGGCCGAGCGTCTCACGCACATTGTGGTCGGTGATCAGCACGCCGATGCCGCGGTTGGTGAGATGGCGGACGAGGTCCTGGATGTCGCCGACCGCGATCGGATCGATGCCGGCAAAGGGCTCGTCAAGCAGCATGTAGTTCGGACGCGTCGCCAGCGCGCGCGCGATCTCGACGCGGCGGCGCTCGCCACCGGACAGCGCGATCGACGGGGATTTTCGCAGGCGCGTGATGTTGAATTCGTCGAGCAGCGAATCGAGCTGCTGCTCGCGCTTCTTGCGCGAGGGCTCGACCACTTCGAGCACGGCGCGGATGTTCTGCTCGACGGTGAGGCCGCGGAAGATCGAAGCCTCCTGCGGCAGATAGCCGATGCCGAGCCGCGCGCGCTGATACATCGGCAGTTTCGTGACGTCGTGGCCGTCGAGCTCGATCGCGCCGCGATCGGCCTTGATCAGGCCAGTGATCATGTAGAACACGGTGGTCTTGCCGGCGCCGTTCGGACCAAGCAGGCCGACCGCCTCGCCGCGGCGGACATAGATGCTGACGCCGCGCACCACCTGGCGGCTGCCAAAGCTCTTTTCCACGCTATGCACAGCCAGGAAGCCCGGCCGCCGCAACAGCTGCACGCCGCCCGAACCATTGGTATTGGCGCTGGATCTGGCCCTGGGAGGCTGCGCCGGGGCCGGCCGCGATCGCGGCGGAGCCTCGATGCCGTAGGGATCGGCGGCCTGCATGGACTGATCACGGGCAATCAGCGGCGCATCCCGCACCGGGCTCGGCACCAGGCCACCGACGCTGTCACCGAGGGCGGTGATGTCCTGACGGGCAAATCCTGGCCGGCCGCGCTTGGCGGGGCGCCGACGGAACATGCTGAAGAGATCGACCATCCCCGCCTTCTAGCCTTCTACTGACCCTGCGCGGTACTCGCGCGGTCTGCCGCGCCGGCCTCTCGATTCGCCGACGCAGCATGAATGAAGGGATGTCTCATGCCCAGTGAAACACGCCCGAAAAGCGGCGGACCCCGCTTCGAAAGCCCTGCGCGCTAGATACAGTCTCATCACGCAAGCTTCAACCTCGGATCGATCGCATCAGGGCCAAGCGATTGAATTTACTTCTGTTTAGTTCCGCCGGGCAACTGCAGCGGCGAACCTGCGCCGGCGGGCCCCGGGGCCACGGGCGTTCCGCATTTGCCGTTCGAGCCGCCTTGGGTCTGGATGAACATGCCCTGCACCTTGCCGTTGTCGGCCTCCACCCGGGAGACGCCGGTGGTCATGTCGACCATGAGGCGGTCGCCGCGCAGCACGTTCTGACATTGGGTCAGCACCACCTTGCCTCCAGCCCCGCCGAGCATGGTGATGAGGTTGGTCTTTGTGTCGAACACGGCGGTCTCGCCGGTCACGACCTGATCCTTCTGGGTGACCACGACGTTGCCGCGTGCTTCCAGCCGCTTGATCGAGGAGGCGCCGCCCGGCCCAGGCGTCGCGGATTGCATCGGCGCCGCCTTCTGGCCTTTTGCAGGCGCCGCCTGCGGCGCGGCCTGCTTGTCGCTGCTCGATTCGTAGAACACCACCAGCGTCTTCGAGGTCATGGTGGTGTCGCCCTGCACCACCTTCACATTGCCGGAGAAGGTCGCCTCCTTCTTCTTGTCGCGCATCTCGAGCGAGGCCGCTTCGATCTCGATCGGTTGATCGCGGTTCTGCGAAAAACCCTGCATGGCGTTCGGCACGCCCTGCATGGCGCCTTGCGCGCGCACCGCATCCGTTGCGCTCAGCGCGAGGCCGGCGACAAGCCCAGCCACAGGGAGGAACGCGCACCATTTGTGACGCGGGAAAATACTGGCCATGAAAATCACTTTGAGTTCGCAGATTTGTTCCTGGACTTCGGAGGCGGCGCGGGCTGCTCGACGGGAGCGGGCGCCACCTCATCCGTGCTGATCTTGTCCAGATGCATCACCACGTTGCCTTCGAAACGAACGACGTCACCGCCTTCCGTGATGCGCAGCCGGTCGGCGGTGAGCGTACCGTTGGTCAGCTTGACATCGACACGCTCGTCCGAAGAGACCGTGCCCTTGTTCATGTCGACGAAAGCCGAGTTCAGCCGCGCCTCATAGCCGGTCGAGGTGCGCAGGAAGATGTCCTTGTGCAGGTCGAGCTGCTGCTGCTTGTTGTCGAAGCGGCCGGTGCGGGCATCGAGCAGCAGGGTCGACCTGTCTTCCATCAGCACCTTTGCGCGCAGATCGGCGAGATCGACATGGTCAGGATCCGTGATGTCCTGCGTCGCGGTCTTGGCCCAGAGCTCGTAGGGTCGCTGGTCCGGCGTGAAGCCGGAGAGGTGCGGCGTTTCCATCGTGATCTTGGTGCCCGTGACCACGAGATTTCCGGAGTCGAGCTTGATGGGGATCTTGAAGGGATTGAGGAAGGTCGAGACCGCGACGATCGCCGCCAGTGACGCGGCCACCGTCGCCGGGACCGCGATACGCAAAATCCTCACCAGGCGGCTATGGCGAGCCGCGCTGGCAAACTTCGCCGCAAGCTCGGCGTCGTAAGTGGGATTGTGGGCCGAATTCACCTGATCTCCAGGGTGCCGCTCGCCTTGTCCGGTTGAAAGACCGCGCCATTGTACCCGGCAACGTCCGAATATGCAGCCTTAGACAGGTCAGCCTTGGACATGTCAGCCTTGGAGAGGCAGCAGGAAAGTGTCCGAAACGGGGCGCTGGCCCCCTGCCCCGTTGCATGCCGTCATTCTGGGGCGATGCAAAGCATAGCAAACTCGAGATTCCGGGTTCGGCCCTTTGAGCCGCCCCGGAATGACATCGAAACCGCCTCAGGAATGCGCAAAAATGTCCTCTTCCTCCCAGCCCTGGAGGTCGAGCAGACAGCGGGTCGGCAGGAAGTCGAAACAGGACTTCGCGAGCTGGGCGCGGCCCTCCCGGACCAGCATGGCGTCCAGCCGCTCGCGCAGGGCATGCAAGTGCAACACGTCGGAGGCGGCATAGGCGAGCTGCGGCTCGGTCAGGCTGTCGGAACCCCAATCGCTGGACTGCTGCTGCTTGGAGAGATCGACATTGAGCACCTCGCGGACGAGGTCCTTGAGGCCATGGCGGTCGGTATAGGTGCGGGTCAGGCGGGAGGCGATCTTGGTGCAGTAGATCGGCCCGGTCATCACACCGAAGGTCTGGTACAGCACCGCGACGTCGAATCGGGCGAAATGAAAGATCTTCGTGTTGGCGGGATTGGCAAGCAGCGCCTTCAGGTTCGGCGCATCGGTGTGTCCCTTGGGGATCTGCACCACGTCGGCGCTGCCGTCGCCCGGCGACAGCTGGACCACGCAGAGCCTGTCGCGATGCGGATTCAGGCCCATGGTCTCGGTGTCGATCGCGACCGCGCCGGTGTAGCGGGAAAGATCAGGCAGGTCGCCGCGATGCAGGCGTACGGTCATGGCGTTTCAAACCCTTGAATCGAATCGGTCGGTCGGCGGCATAGGCTCGACGGATGGATCGCGATTTAGCCACTGCGGGCGGGCCGCGCAAGCTGCCGATGGCGGTCTCAGATCGCCGCCAGCATGATGCAGACCATCGCCGCCACGGTGGTGCGGCTGGCGCCGTCCCGGAAGGCATACAGAATCGGATCGTCAGGCATCTCGCGCCGATGCGCGATCATCAGCGCCCGGCCGAACCAGTAGAGCAGCAAAGGCGCGAGCAGCCAGAGCATCCAGGGGCGGCTATAGAGCGGCGTCACCGCGGAGGAGGAGACGTAGAGCGCGAACACCGTCACCGCGTTCATGGCGCTCGCAGCCGCCATCGCGGCGATGATATGCAGGTCGCTGATGCGGTAGTCGCGGTTGGAGGGATCGGCGAGGCCCTCGCCCTGGCGCATGCTGAGCTCGCTGAAGCGCTTGATCAGCGCGAGCGAGGTGAACGCGAACAGCGAGAACACCATCAGCCATTCCGACAGCACGACGCCAGCGGCAACCGCGCCGGCGACGATGCGCAAGGAATAAAGGCCGGCCAGCGTGACGACGTCGACCAGCATCTTGCGCTTGAGCACGAGCGAATAGGCGATGGTGGTGGCGAGATAGGCGGCGAGCACGCCGAGGAAGCTGGCTGAGATGCAGAGGCTGGCAACGAGCGCGAAGCCCCACAGCACAGGGATCGCCGAGAGCGCCGACGAGATCGGCAAATCGCCCGTCGCGAGCGCGCGATGGCGCTTGGTCGGGTGCTGGCGATCGGCGGCGAGATCGAGCAGGTCGTTCATCAGATAGGCGCCGGATGCGCAGGCCGAGAACGCCAGGAACGCCAGCAGCGTCGCGCCGAGCGTGGCAAGATTGATCTGATGCGCGGTGATGACGGGCACGAACAGCAGCGTGTTCTTGGCGTATTGATAGACCCGCAGCGCCTTGGCCCAGATCTTCAGGTTTGCGCGGCCGCGGCTGACGCGATCGATGCGCGCGATCGATGCGCGATCGAACGGCAGGTGATCGCCGACGGCGAGATCAGAAGGCGTCACGACGCCGTCGAAGCCGAGATGCGCGGCGATGCCGGCGGCATGAGAGGCAAAGCGGCCCGCGACCAGAAAGATCTTCGCGCCCCGCGCCCGCGCCGCCAGCGCCTGGTTCAACACATCGGCATCGTAGGGCAGGTGGGCATAGTCGAGCTCGGCCCGCGCCAGGATTTCGGTGAGCGCCGCCATCCCGGCACGGCCGCCCGCGCCGAACCGGGCCAGCATGCGGGCGGGACTACTGAACAGCGCCTCCATCAGCAGCTCCGAGCGCAGCAGCGCGCCTTCGAGATCGATCACGAGCGTGCGAGCCGGCGCCGAAGCGATCTGCGGCGCGGCCTCGCGCGAATCGTACTGCCTGACGGGCTGCTCCATCCGAAAACGCTCTGACTGACCGCGACACGGCCGGAAATGGGCTGGGAGGCGGGAAAAGGACGGCCGCGAGCCTAGGCGGCATTGGCTAAGGGCGGCTTAACCGGGGCGGCCACCGCGCTGTTGCACGGATCCCACATTCCGGCGCGGTCGCGATATACCAGCGGAACTTGATGCACGCGCCGGTGGAAATCGCCCACGCCGACCCTATCTGAGGCCAGCTTCCCCATCACGCCTCAGGTGCCATGACAGACCAGACGCTCGCCGCGCCGATCGACGATCAGCAGGAACGCCAGCGCGGCTTTACGCGCTACCAGTCGCTCCTGGTGGCGCTGCTCGCCTTCGCGCAGTTCACCATCATTCTCGACTTCATAATCATGTCGCCGCTCGGCGCCATCATGATGCCCTCGCTCGACATCACCGCCGCACAATTCGGCGTGGCGGTGTCGGCCTATGCGTTCAGCGCCGGATTGTCCGGCATCCTGGCGGCCGGCTTTGCCGACCGGTTCGATCGCAAGCGGCTGCTGCTGTTCTTCTATACCGGTTTCACCCTCGGCACCGCGCTCTGCGCGATCGCCCAGGATTACCATGTGCTGCTGATCGGCCGCGTCGTGACCGGATTGTTCGGGGGCGTGATCGGCTCGGTCGTGCTCGCCATCGTCACCGACCTGTTTCCGCTGCATTTGCGCGGCCGCGTGATGGGATTCGTCCAGACCGCCTTTGCCGCGAGCCAGGTGCTCGGCGTGCCGGCAGGACTGTTTCTCGCCAATCACTGGAGCTGGCACGTCTGCTTTGCCGCGATCGTCGGCCTTGCGATCGTGACCATCGCCATCATCGCCTTCGCCATGGAGCCGGTCGATGCGCATCTGAAGCTGAAGCAGGACAGAAACCCGTTCCACCATCTGGTCGCGACGGTATTCGAGCCACGCTACACGCTGGCCTTCTGCGTCACGACCTTGCTGGCGACCGGCGGCTACATGCTGATGCCGTTCTCCAGCGCCTTCACCGTGAACAATATCGGCATCGACATCGTGCATCTGCCGACGATCTATCTGGTCTCCGGCCTGTTCAGCATCGTCACCGGGCCGCTGGTCGGCCGCGCGGCCGACACCTTCGGCAAATACCCGACCTTCGTGTTCGGCTGCGCGATGACCGTCCTCATGGTGCTGATCTACACTCATCTCGGCCACGTCTCTCTGGTGACCGCGATCACCGTCAACGTGCTGCTGTTCATCGGCATCTTCTCGCGCATGATCCCGTCGCAGGCGGTGATGTCGGCGATCCCCGATCCCAGCCAGCGCGGCGCGTTCAGCGCCATCAGCGCCTCGCTGCAGCAGCTCTCGGGCGGCCTCGGCTCGGTGCTCGCGGCTGCGATCATCTCGCAACAACCCGACGGCTCGCTGCTCCATTTCGAGCGGATCGGCTACGTGGTTGTCACGACCACGCTCATCACGCTGGTGGCGATGTATTTCGTGCAGAAGGGGGTGGCGGAGCGGGCGGGGAAAAGGGTGGTGTGAGGGGAGGCGGGGGGTGGCCAGGCTGATGGCTACGAACGGCCCTTCCAAACCGCTGCTTTGGGCACGGCCATCGACCGTAACATTTTCCCTCGAGGACGTTGCTGCCGTAGCAGAGTGGCGCCGGATCTGCCGAAGCAAATTACGGGCGGCCGCGAAATAGTTGCAGTCCTCGTGCTTTGCGTGTGTATTGGCGCCTTGACAATTTGATATGATCAACGGGGCACGCCGTGGATAAGCGATCACGTCAACTCTATTTCCTCCCCCTACTTTTCTCGCATATCGTTTTTCTAACGTTCTGCTTTGTGGTTTCGGCGCGACCAGGACATGCTCAAGCGCTTCCTGCGCCCCTCCTGCAAAAGGGCGCCTCGCCCGTCGATTGGTGGTTCGTATTCAAATTCAATACGAAGTTCTTTCCAGGATGCCTGAAGACAACGAAGCGCGCATGCATCTTCGGAGGGGACGTTCAGGACTATCCGAAAGGATTCGGGCTCCAGTCGATTTCCGCAAGCAGCGCTAATCCGACCCTGCACAACGACAACGGCTGCCTCGGCGAATCGACGAACGATCCGATCGGCGCGACATTCGACGAGATCTACAACGGCGACTACAGCTACGTAATCTGGAACGATCAATTCTACGACGATCCGGATCTTCCAGCCTGCAAGGGAAAGACTTCGTGCAACGCCCCATGGGGCCACTCGAAGGGTGTGCTGGCATGGAACGACCAGGGCGAGGGACTGGTCATGCAGGTGTCCACTCCGAATTGGCCCGGTTCGGGCTCTCCCGACTTTCCGAGAAAGAACGGCAATACTCTCGGCTGCATCACTGATAATAGCGGCAAGCCTCAGAACAACGTCTGGGTCAGTCAGCACTTCTTCGCGCTACGCCTGAATAAATCCGACGTCATGACCGTGCTGCGCGCCTTGCAGAAGGCCAGCGTCGTCACGGAAGCCGGCGCTGGCGCGGACAGCAGATCTCAGATCGTCAGGAACGGCGGCCCCGACGACATTCAGAAGCTGGTATCCGGACTCGGAAAGCTATCGCACGACGACACGCTGCTGACTGAGAAGCTGTCGACCGGCGTTCAGATCATCGCCAAGCCTCCGAACATGCAGGTGCCTCCTTGGCAGATGGTTTCCGCAACCCTGGACGGTACACCTTTGACAGTGGCGACCTGGCTGATGGGCAACGGCAAAATAGACGACTACAAGGGCGGGCGTCCGAAGTGTTGGGACGCATCGCTTGGAGCGTCCGGCGCCGTCACCAATGCGGACACCGGTACGTGGCTGAAGAAGGTATTCGGATTGACGGGAGGACCGAGCCCCGATCGGAATCACGCGAAGATCGGAGTGTCCACGCCGCCCAAATATGCGATCTTCGGTGACTTGAACCAAGAGGGAGCGCTTTCCGAACCTTGCGACGTCTCGCAGAATACGCGGGGTGGCATGTTCTTCGTCGTCGAAAACAAGGCGCTCTCGGCTTCTCTCGGCAGCATGATGAATGTCGATGATGCGCTCAAGCTGGCGTTCGTGTCCGCCGCCCGTTTTTCGTCTGTTCAATCGCTTGTTCAAACTTCTTCAGAAATCGATAGCGAACTCACAAATCTCAAACCGGCGACCCTGCATCATAAGAAGGTGCGGCGGCGGCGCCGTTAAGAACGACAGCCTCAATCGCGCCGGGCTACCTTGCTTTCGAAGCGGTGCCCGCTTCCCGTCTAGCGCGTACGAACGGAAGAATCCGGGGCTCCGCGACATTTGCGGTCGGCCTACAGCGCAACGGCATTGTACTACCCTTCTGTACCACAGAGGGGCGGGCAAGCCGTTGAATTTGCTAATTTGCTTTGGATTCACGCTCTTAGAAGAGCGATGGTGCCCAGGAAAGGACTCGAACCTTCACGGCCGTTAAGCCACTGGCACCTGAAGCCAGCGCGTCTACCAATTCCACCACCTGGGCATGCCGTTTGGGGCACGGAGGCGGTTACTACGGTTCGGTGACGCCGTTGTCAATTCATGCTTGCCCCCCGTTTGGGCTTGCCGATTGCGCATTGCAAACCGGGCCGATACAAGCCTGATTACACGCGCCTCTCTGCAAAATTGGACCCAGGACAGCTCCCATGGCATCGAATCTGGAAACTCTCGTCACGGTTTTCGGCGGATCGGGCTTTTTGGGCCGGAATGTCGTCCGCGCGCTGTGCCGGCGGGATTACCGTATCAGGGTCGCGGTGCGGCGCCCGGAACTCGCCGGATACCTCCAGCCCTCGGGCAAGGTCGGGCAGGTCCACACCATCCAGGCGAACCTGCGCTATCCCGCCTCGGTCGAGGCGGCGGTGCGTGATTCGCATGTCGTGATCAACCTGGTCGGCATCCTCGCCGAGGGCGGCGCCCAGACTTTCGACGCCGTCCAGGCCAAGGGCGCCGAGACCGTCGCCAAGGCGGCGGCCGCCGCCGGCGCCAGCCTGGTGCATGTCTCGGCGATCGGCGCCGACGCCGAATCACCCTCGCGCTACGCCAGGGCGAAGGCGGCCGGCGAGGCGGCGGTGCTGGCCGCGGTGCCGTCAGCCACGATTGTCCGTCCCTCCGTGATGTTCGGCCCCGAGGACCAGTTCACCAACCGTTTTGCCGCACTGGCGCGGATGTCGCCGGCGCTGCCGCTGATCGGCGGCGAGACCAAGATGCAGCCTGTCTATGTCGGCGACGTCGCCACCGCGATTGCGGATGCCGTCGACGGCAAGGCCAAGGCGGGTGCGACTTACGAGCTCGGCGGGCCCGAGGTGCTGAGCATGCGCGAGATCATCGAATCGATCCTGGAGATCACCGATCGCGAGCGGATGCTGGTGCCGCTGTCGTTCGGCCTCGCGCGCCTCAAGGCCGCGTTCCTGCAATTCGCCCCGGGCGCGTTCAAGCTGACGCCGGACCAGGTCACGCTGCTCGAGCGTGACAATGTCGTGTCGGAGGCGGCGAGGGCCGCCGGCCTGACGCTGGAAGGCCTCGGCATTGCGCCGGATTCGCTGGAAGCGATCGCCCCGCAATATCTCTGGCGCTTCCGCCCGCAGGGTCAGTTCCAGCGCAAGAACGCGTAGCCTGCGTCAACGGCGGACTTTCTTAACCTCTCCCGCTTGCTTGCGGGAGAGGGAGTGCACCGTCGGGCGCGGCGAAATCTCAAAACTTCAGCTTCTTGAACACCGCCTCGGGCAGCGTCTTGATGATCAGCATCACGAGGCGCCATTTGCCGCTGACGTAGACAACGTCGGTCTTCTTCTCGACGGCATTCAAAATCGCATCGCCGACGACAGGCGCTTCGACTGTCAGCGGCCCGATCAGCTTCATGCCCTCGGTCATTTTCGTGCGGACGAAGCCGGGTTTCACGGTGACGACATGCACGCCGCCGCGGCTGGCGCGGGCGCGCAGGCCCGACAAGAAAGCGCTGAAACCTGCTTTCGCCGAGCCGTAGACATAGTTCGAGGCGCGGCCGCGATCGCCGGCCACCGACGACACGCCGACAACAGTGCCACTGCCGCGACCTAAGAATTTCTCCGCGAACAGGCCGAGGATGAGCGACGGCCCCTCGTAGTTCGAGCGCATGATCGTGGTGGCATGGGCGAGATCACTCTCGGCGTCTTGCTGCTTACCGAGAAGGCCGACGATCGAGATCACGACATCAGGCAGCGTGGGAAGGCCAGCGACAAAGCCATCGAATGACGCGGTGTCGAGCACATCGAATTTCTGCGTGCTCGCTTCGATCGCATAGCGCGCCCGCAGATCGGCGGCATCGGGCTCCAGCGCGGCGACGTCGCGGCCGGCGAGGGCGACGTCGTAACCCGCCTTGGCAAAGGCGCGCGCCGCGGCGCGGCCGATATCGGAGGAGCCACCGAGCACCAGAACGGACTTGCGTGATGTCACGGCCTAGACCTCATCGAACAGGCGTTGTGAAAGTTTGGAGCGGATGTTGCAGGCGGGATCGAGCGCTTTGCGGATTGCGTTGAAGCGCGACAGCGCGGGATAGCTCGCCTGGAATGTCGCGCGCGATTGTCGCGCGTCCTTGGCGAGATAAATCCGACCGCCAGCGGCGACGACCAGACGATCGATCTCGTCCAGGAAAATCAGGATGTCACCTTTGACAGGGAAATCCAGCGCCAGCGTGTAGCCGGGCAGCGGAAAAGACAGCAGACCGTCGCCATGACTGAGCTTCTTCAGCACCGCCAGGAAAGACGCATCTCCCCGCTTCGAGACGCGCTCGAGGATTTCGCCGAGAACCTCGCGGGCGCGGACTTCCGGAATCACGCATTGATGCTGCAGGAAGCCGCGCTTACCGTAGATGCGATTCCAGTCCGCGACGCTGTCGAGCGGAAAGAAATACGGATAGAGCGAGACCACACGCTCGCCGCCAGCACGCCTTGCGCCCATGCGATAATAAAGTTCATTGAAGGCGCGGATGCTGGTGCGGTTCAGTGTCGTCGACGGCAGGTCGATCGGCACAGCAATGCCCGGATCTTTGCCGACGGGGAATCGACCGGCGCCTTGGGCAAGCTCGCCGGCGCGCGCGTGCTCGCCGAGATAGATCAGCGAGCGGCCCAGATCGCGCCCACGCGCCACGCAGTCGATCCATGCGACCGAATAGGTCGCGGAGTCACCCGCCTCGAGCGCGCGCATCGCGGCATCGAGGTCGGACGCGGAAATCACCCGCTCGCGGATCCACCCGGTCTCGACCCGGCGCAGCCGCATCGTCGCCTCGAGGATCACGCCGGTGAGACCCATGCCGCCAACGGTTGCGAAGAAGGCATCGGAATTCTGCTCGCGCGAGGCTTCGATGGTCTCGCCGGCGCCCGTTCGCAGCAGGATGCTGTCGACATAGCGGCCAAAACCGCCCTCGCCGTGATGGTTCTTGCCATGCACGTCGGCGGCAATGGCCCCGCCGACCGAGACGAAGCGCGTGCCCGGCACCACTGATGGCAGGAACCCGCGCGGGCCGAAGGTGTCGATCAGGTCCGACAGCAGCACGCCGGCCTCAACGCGGATACGCCCGGTCGCCGGATCGAACGACCTGATCCGGTCGAACGCGGTCATGGCGATGGTCCTGGTAGCGCCTATCGCGGCATCGCCATAGGCGCGGCCATTGCCCCGAGCCACCGAGCCGGCGACGACAGCCTCTGCCACGCCCTCGAACGAGCGCGGCCGCAGCATTTCGCACGCGACGAGCGGGAAGCGCCCCCAGCCGCTGACTGTCGTCATCATTCAGCTCCTGCCCGCAGGCGACCCCGCTCCAGGAACTGCCTAGCGGCGAAAAGCTGATATTACGTTGAGGCGGATCGGTGAGTTTGCGAGAAGTTAACGTCCCAGCGCCAGCGCGATCAGGCCGAGCGTGCCGATGATGACGCGCCACCAGGCGAACACCACGAAGCCGTGGCGGGTGACGTATTGCAGGAACGACTTCACGACGATGATCGCGGTGATGAACGACACCACGAAGCCGATCGCGACGATGCCCATGTGGTCCATCGTCATCTCGGAGCGGCTCTTGTAGAAGTCGTAGGCGAACGCGCCAATCATGGTGGGAATGGCGAGGAAGAAGGAGAACTCCGCCGCCGCCCGCTTGTCGGCGCCCAGCAGCATCGCGGCGACGATGCTGGCACCGGAGCGCGACACGCCCGGGATCATCGCCACGCACTGAGCGATGCCGATATAGAGATACATCAGCAGCGGAAACTTGGTGGCGTCATGCTCGCGCGGCTTGAGATCGAGCCTGTCGACCCAGAGCAGGATGGCGCCGCCGACGATCAGCGTGAAGCAGACGACCCACGGATTGAACAGCATGCTCTTGATATATTTGCCGGCGATGAGGCCGACGACGACAGCGGGCAGGAACGCCACCAGCACGCCGATCACGAAACGGCGCGAATAGGTGTCGCCCGTGAAGAAGCCGATCACGACATCCCAGAGCTTCCTGAAATAGAGCCCGACGATCGCAAGGATCGCACCCAACTGGATCAGAACCGTAAACGAATCCCAGAACGCGCCCTCGCCCAGGCCGAAGAAGCGCTCCGCAAGCAGGAGGTGGCCGGTCGAGGAAACGGGAAGGAACTCGGTCACACCCTCGATGATGCCGAGGATCACTGCCCGTATTGTATCTGACATATTTACGGTCCATTTCCGCTGGAAAAGCGGGGCTCTTCTCGCCTATTCGCCCCCATGCCGCAATCGCAAAAATGCGCCATCACGCCTTGCTTCGTGGTTTTGAGGAACTAGTGTGGCGCCGCACAAACATTGATGGATTCTTAAGCATCATCAAATAGTCAAAGGATTCATGTTTACCCTGTTTCATCATCCGTTCTGTCCGCATTCGCGCTTCATCCGCCTGATTGCGGGCGAATACGGGCTCGAACTGAAGCTGATCGAGGAGCGCAGCTGGGAACGCCGCGAGGCGTTTCTGCTGCTCAATGCGGCTGGCGCGACGCCGGTTTTGGTGGACGACGAACAGCCGCCTGTCCCGGGCGGGGCCATCATCGCGGAGTATATCGACGAAGCCTATGGCGCCGGGATGGGCCCCAAGCGCCTGATGCCCGAGACGATCGCCGAGCGCGTTGAGGTGCGCCGGCTGATGGCGTGGTTCAACGAAAAATTCTTCGAGGAAGTCTCGCATCCGCTTGTCACCGAGCGCATCTACAAGCGTTTCATGAGCGAGGAAAATGGCGGCGGCCCGCCTTCGGCCGACGTGATGCGCGCGGCCAAAGCCAATGTGCGCTATCATCTCGCCTATATCGGCTGGCTGGCGCAGACCCGTAACTTCCTCGCCGGCGACCGGCTCACTTACGCGGATCTCGCCGCCGCGGCGCATCTCTCGGCGATCGATTATCTCGGCGACGTGCCATGGAGCGAGGACGACGCAGCAAAGGCGTGGTACGCGCGGGTGAAATCCCGTCCGTCGTTCCGTCCGCTGCTGAGCGAATGGCTGGCCGGCGTGCCGGCATCGCGGACCTATGTGGACCTGGATTTCTAGCCCGTGCCGTCATGCCCGGGCTCGTCCCGGGCATCCACGTACTTTCTGTTTCCATGACTGCTAAACAAGAACGTGGATGGCCGGGACGAGCCCCGCCATGACGACGTCGAACGTGGATGCATTCTTGAACAGAGCCGATACAGACAAGGACCGACTGCGCGCTGCGCTCGACGAGCAGGCGCGCGCGCTCGGATTCGACTGCATCGGCATCACCGAGCCTGGCACGATCGAAAAGGCCGGAGCGCATTTCCTCGAATTCATCGCATCGGGCGGCCATGGCGACATGGACTGGCTCGCGAACCAGCCGGAACGACGCGTCGATCCGCGCGGGCTTTGGCAGGACGTGCGCAGCGTCATCATGCTCGGCGTCAACTATGGCCCTGATCAGGATCCACTCGCGATCCTGCAGCAGCGCACGCGCGCGGCGATCTCGGTCTATGCGCAGGGCGACGACTATCACGACCTCATCAAGAAGCGATTGAAGGCGCTGGCACGCTGGCTGGTCGCGACCGCGCCATCGGACGTGAAAGTGTTCGTCGACACCGCCGCGGTGATGGAGAAGCCGCTCGCACAAGCGGCGCATCTGGGCTGGCAAGGCAAGCACACCAATCTGGTCTCGCGCGAGTTCGGCTCATGGCTGTTTCTCGGCGCGATCTACACCACGCTCGATCTGCCGCGCGATTCCGCCGAGATCGATCATTGCGGCTCGTGCCGGGCCTGTCTCGACATCTGCCCGACCGCGGCATTCCCTGCTGCTTACAAGCTCGATGCGCGGCGCTGCATCTCGTATCTGACCATCGAGAACAAGGGGCCGATCCCGCACGAGTTTCGCAAAGCCATCGGCAACCGGATCTATGGCTGCGATGATTGTCTTGCGGCGTGCCCCTGGAACAAGTTTGCGCAGGAGGGCCGCGAGGCCAAGCTCGCCGCGCGTGATGAACTGCGGGCGCCTGATCTCGCGGAGCTTTCGCGGCTCGACGATGCCGCATTTCGCGCGCTGTTCACGAAATCGCCCGTGAAGCGGATCGGGCGTGATCGCTTTTTACGGAACGTGCTGATCGCGATCGGCAACTCGGGTGATGCAGCGCTGGCGCAGGAGGCGCGGCGATTGCTCGAGGATGCGAGCCCGCTGGTGCGTGGAGCTGCCGTGTGGGCGTTGGGTCAGTTGGTGGAACGGGGTGAGTTTGCGGTTTTGCAGAGCGCTGCGTTGGACGGCGAGTCTGACGAGAGCGTGCGTGAGGAATGGCGCACCGCTTCCTAACCACCGCTGTCGGCGCCCTTGATTTCCCCACTCGTTCCCGCAAAGTCGCGCGCATGACAAACATGCCCTTCTTCATCCGCGACGGCGACACATTCCATCCGACGGAAGTTGCCAACGGTCCCTGGGATCCGAAATCGCTGCACGGACGCGTCATTGTCGGCCTGCTCGGCTTCGCCATCGAGGAGCGCCATTCCGGCCCTGAATTCGTGCCGGCGCGATTGACCGTCGACATGTTTCGACTGCCGACCATCGACAAGCCGATTCACGTGACGACGCGGCTGGTGCGCGACGGTCTGCGCATTCGCGTGGTGGAAGCGGAGTTCCTCTCCGGCGGCGTCGGGATGGCGCGCGCCTCGTGCCAGTTGTTGCGCAAGACGCAAAACCCTGATGGCAATGTCTGGTCGCCGCCGAACTGGGACGTGCCGAAGCCGTCAGACATTCCAAAGCCCACCGATCCCCAGCTCGGCATGAACGGCAAATGGACGACGCGGCCGATCGTCGGCCATATGGGCTCGCTCGGTCCACGCCGGCTGTGGATGAGCGAGGTGCGCGAGCTCGTTGCTGATGTGCCGATGACACCGTTCGTGCACGTCGCTGTCGGTGCCGATTTCGCGAGTCCCTTCGCCAACGCAGGCGACAACGGGCTCGGCTACATCAACAGCGACGTCACGATCTATCTGCACCGTCTACCGGTGACGAACTGGATTGGCTTCGAGGTGGTGAACCACCAGGCCACCGACGGCGTCGCCATCGGCGAATGCTGGCTCTACGACGAGCAGGGCCCGATCGGCACCGCGACGGTCGCCGCACTGGCGCAGCGCAAGCCGATGGCGAATCCGTCGAAGCGGTAGCTTGTCCTCATTCCGGGGCACGCGCAGCGTGAGCCCGGAATCCATCGGCCACCAAGGACGGTGGCGAAATGGATTCCGGGCTCGCGCCGAGTGGCGCCCCGGAATGACGTGCGGAGAGAGCCACTCCGCAATTTGTGCGCCACCTCACCCGATCTCCGCCACCGCGGCAAGAATGCGCGCGATGTCCTGCGGCCGGGACAGGCGGTGATCGCCGTCCTGGATCATGGTGAGCACGACATCGTCGGCCGGCAAACGATGCGTCAGTGCGAAGGCGTGCTGCCACGGCACGTCAGGATCCTGCGCGCCCTGCAGGATGCGGACGGGGCAGCCGAGATCGATGGCGCTGCCGAGCACGAGATGGTTGCGGCCCTCCTCGATCAGCCGGCGCGTGATCGGATAGGGCGTGCCGTCGCCATATTCGGATGGTCTGAGCCAGAAGCCCTTGGCCTCGATCTCCTTCTTCACCGCGGGCGAGAAATTCTTCCACATCAGCTCTTCCGTGAAGTCGGGCGCCGGCGCAATCAGCACGAGACCTGCGAGCGAGGCTTTTCCCGTACGCTTCTTGATCTCACGCGCGAGCAGCAGCGCCATCCAGCCGCCCATGGAGGAGCCGATCAGGATTTGCGGACCGGTGCAGAAGCGCTCGAACACCGCGACGCTGTCCTCCAGCCAGCTCCCGATGGTTCCGTCAGCGAAATCGCCGCTGGATTCGCCATGGCCGGAATAATCGAACCGGACCACGGCGCGGCCGTGCTCTGCGGCCCAGCCATCCAGCGCCACCGCCTTGCCGCCCTGCATGTCCGATTTGAAGCCGCCGAGCCAGACGAGACCGGGGCCTTCGCCAGCGCGATGACGCACGGCGATCCGGCGCGCGGACGAGCCCTCGCCAACATCGATGAAGTCGAGCACGGCATCAGGAATTGCTGCGGTCATGGAACGTTTACTCTGGCTGTGGGGTTTGAGGTCTCGGGACATGTCCCGCGGGGCAACCCTATCTCGGTATTGCCCCTTTGGGACGCTTGCGGAACGGGGGCAAGGTGTCTATGTCGAGCACCGTGCCGAAAAGCGTGGCCAAAATGCCTCGCATTTGAGGGTTTTTCGCTTCTCGCACGGGCGACTTGCTTGCCGGCATCAGTATCTTCCTTCAAAATAGCCGCTTCCCTTCACAACTTTGGAGAACCACCCATTCGCCGTCCCAATAGAGCCCCGGCCCCTGCCGCCAAAGACGGGCCGCGCATCAATGATGATATTCGCAACGCGCAGATCCAGCTGATCGACGCCGCCGGTGAGAACAAAGGCACCGTCGAGACGATGCTCGCCATCAAGATGGCTCAGGAAGCTGGCATGGATCTCGTCGAGATTTCGCCGAATACCAGCCCTCCCGTCTGCAAGATCATGGACTACGGGAAGTATAAGTATTCCGCGCAGAAGAAAGCCGCCGAAGCCCGCAAGCGGCAGAAGACCGTCGAGATCAAGGAGATCAAGCTCCGCCCGATGATCGACGACCACGATTACGACGTGAAGATGCGCGCGATGCTGCGGTTCTTCGAAGAGGGCGACAAGGTGAAGATCACCCTGCGCTATCGCGGTCGCGAAATGGCGCACCAGGAGATCGGCACCAAGCTGCTGGACAAGATCAAGACCGACGTCGCCGAGCTCGCCAAGGTCGAGCAGGACGCCCGGTTCGAGGGCCGTCAGGTCGTCATGGTGCTGGCGCCGCGCTGACACCGGCTGATTTCAGCTGAGGTTTTAACGGCCCGTCCGGATCATCCGGCGGGCCGTTTGTGCTTTCAGGTTCGCGTCGCCTGCCAGGTGCCGCTGCATTGGTCGCCGGAGATGACGCCCCTCCATGAGCCGGCGCCCGCTGCGCCACCGAGCCGGCCGCCGCCGCTGGCGTGGGAGGCGCCGACCGAAACCTGCACGGCAACGGCCCCGCCGCGATTGACCGTGCCGGATACCCGGCCGCCGCCGGCGGACGAGACCCGGCTACCTGTGACGGTGAAGGGGACGCTGTAGCCCGAGCTGCAGACGCCGCGGGTGGTGGCGAAGGTGACATTCCAGACGCCGTCATAGCCGCCGATGCGGGCATCGGCAGCCGACGGGACAGCGGCCGCGGCGAGCACGGCGAACAGCGCGAGATGGCGTGGACGAGTCAAACCAGACAAAATCGATTGGTAAAAATGGGCCATTTTGGTCCTGCTCCGGACGGGACGGCGTGAACGATGAGGTGGCAACCCCCAATAGTCGGCGGCCGGGTTCCACCGGTTCATCGTTGCCTTCTGGCCCGTCCTCTGTCATAAGCCCGGTCTTCATCGCCCGGCTGATTTACGGGCTGCCGTGGCGGTGTCTCGTGCGGGTTTCGCGCTTGTTCGCAAAACCTGAGCACAATCAACGCTCTAACGAGCATTTTTGACGGCCATGCCGCCTTCGCGGGCGGAATTCTGTGGCCATGAGGAGAGCCAAATGCCCAAGCTGAAGACCAAATCGGGCGCTAAAAAGCGCTTCAAGGTGACTGCCACCGGCAAAGTGATGTTCGCCCATCGCGGCAAGCGTCACGGCATGATCAAGCGGACGAAGAAGCAGATCCGTCAGCTGCGCGGGACCGCGGTGCTGTTCAAGACCGACGGCGACAACGTCAAGAAGTACTTCTTGCCGAACGCCTGATCGCGTCCAAGGACGTCGAGGATCGTTGCCATCTCTGCCGCGCAACGCGCGGCAATCCGAAACCTAAGTCATCTTTCGAAGGATTTTTGTCATGTCTCGCGTCAAACGCGGTGTGACCGCCCACGCCAAGCACAAGAAAGTCTACAAGGCCGCCAAGGGCTTCTACGGCCGCCGCAAGAACACCATCCGCACCGCCAAGCCGGCCGTGGAGAAGGCCCAGCAATACGCCTTCCGTGACCGCAAGCGTAAGAAGCGCACCTTCCGCGCGCTGTGGATCCAGCGTCTCAACGCCGCGGTCCGTCCGTTCGGCCTGACCTACAGCCGATTTATCGACGGTCTCGCCAAGTCGGGTATCACCGTGGACCGCAAGGTGCTGTCGGATCTCGCGATCCACGAGCCCGCCTCGTTCCAGGCGATCGCCGAGAAGGCCAAGGCCGCGCTGGCCGCCTAAGCGGCCGCGCTCGCAGCCCGAGGCTTGTGCTAGCGGGCCGTCTGGCCCGCAGCCTTCAGCGCGCGCTCAGAGTAACGCTGGGCGACCTCCGCCCGGCAGAATGCCGTGAACGAGAGATACATGGTGCCGGACTTGTTCCGGTACTTGATGTCGCATGCGTGCATCTCGCGCTTGTAGGCCTGGTTCTGCGATGCGTTGAGGCCAGGCTTGAAATCGGCTTCGCACTTCTTTTCGACGGCGGCGCCGAGGTCGACGTCGCCGCTCGCGGTCAGCTCGCAATCCCTGAAGACCTTCATCGCATTTTCGCAGCTCTTCTGGCTGCTGATGGTGTCCGCGACCTCGTCCAGCGTCATGGATGTGTCCATGCAGACCATGGCACGCGCCGGGGTGCCGGCAACCGACAGGACAACGGCCAGGACGGCCAGACAGCATTTCGACAGCATCGCAACGGTCTCCTCGTATCCTGTCTTGGTGCCGAGCCCCCGCGCGAGGTTCAATCCAGCCGTTCAGAGCCTGAAATGACCGGCTTTTTGCTTGACGTTACGCCCTTCCGGCGGCGACAACCCAGCCGAATTTGGAGCTAAGGATTTGACTGTGTCCGACCTCGCAACGCTCGAAACATCCATCCTCGACCAGATCGCCGCCGCCGGCGATGAAGCCGCGCTCGAAGCGGTGCGCGTCGCAGCCCTCGGCAAGAAGGGCTCGATCTCGGCGCTGCTCGCCACGCTGGGCAAGATGTCGCCCGACGAACGCAAGACCCAAGGCGCGGCGATCAACCAGGCCAAGGACAAGGTCACCGAAGCGCTCGCCGCACGCCGCGACGTGCTGAAGTCCGCGGCGCTCGATGCGCGGCTCGCGTCCGAAACGGTCGACGTCACCCTGCCGCTACGCGATGCGCAAGCCGAGGCCGGCCGCATCCATCCGCTGAGCCAGGTCTGGGACGAGCTGACCACGATCTTCGCCGACATGGGATTCTCGGTCGCGGAAGGCCCCGACATCGAGACCGACGACTACAACTTCACCAAGCTCAATTTCCCGGAAGGCCATCCGGCGCGCGAGATGCACGACACGTTCTTCTTCCATCCGAAGCAGGACGGCTCGCGCATGCTGCTGCGAACCCACACCTCGCCGGTGCAGGTGCGCACCATGCTGAGCCAGAAGCCGCCGATCCGCGTGATCTGCCCGGGCCGCACCTACCGCATCGATTCGGATGCGACCCACACGCCGCAATTCCACCAGGTCGAAGGCCTCGTCATCGACAAGCATTCGCATCTCGGCCACCTCAAATGGATCCTGCACGAGTTCTGCAAGGCGTTCTTCGAGGTCGACCACATCAACATGCGCTTCCGCCCGTCGTTCTTCCCGTTCACCGAGCCATCGCTGGAAGTCGACATCCAGTGCCGCCGCGACAAGGGCGAGATCCGCTTCGGCGAAGGCGAGGACTGGCTGGAGATTCTCGGCTGCGGCATGGTGCATCCGAACGTGTTGCGCGCCTGCGGCATCGATCCCGACGAGTACCAGGGCTTTGCCTGGGGCATGGGCATCGACCGCATCGCCATGCTGAAATACGGCATCGCCGACCTCCGCCAGCTGTTCGACAGCGACGTCCGCTGGCTGAACCATTACGGCTTCAAGCCGCTGGAGGTGCCGACGCTGGCGGGAGGGCTGAGCGCGTGACCGTCGAACGAGAATGTAAGCCCGCAAAGACTCTCTCCGTTCCCTCCCCCCTTGTGGGGGAGGGTCAGGGAGGGGGGTAGCCGCGGATGCCGCACGCAGTTGTGAGCGCAGGTCAGCGCAGCCGGGCGAAGCAACTTCGCCGGACGATGACGCGCGCTGAAACACTGCTGTGGCGCTATCTGAAGGCCAATCGAATTGACGGTCTTGGCATCCGTCGCCAAACACCGATCGGAAACTACGTTGCCGACTTCGTCTGCTTTTCCTCGAAGCTCATTATCGAGCTTGATGGCGAGTCGCACGACTTTGAAGAGCGACAAAAGGCAGATCAGCACCGCGACGCATTCTTTGCTGCTGAGGGTTTTCAAGTTGTGCGTTTCACCAATGAGCAGGTGATGTCGAATCTCGAGGGAGTCGTTGAGGCGATTCGCCACGCCGCTTCCGCTGCAGCCCGCGGCTCACCCCCCTCCCTGACCCTCCCCCACAAGGGGGGAGGGAACACGAACACCGACCAAAGCAATTCAACCGACAAGAGCCGAGGCACACAGCCATGAAATTCACCCTCTCCTGGCTGAAGGATCATCTCGACACCGACGAGCCCTTGGAAAAGCTCGCCGACAAGCTCACCATGATCGGGCTCGAGGTCGAGAACATCGAGGACAAGGCGAAGGCGCTGAAGCCCTTCACCATCGCGAAGGTGATCTCGGCCGAGCAGCATCCGAATGCGGATCGCCTGCGCGTCTGCATGGTCGACACCGGCGCCGGGGCTGCGCCGGTGCAGGTCGTGTGCGGGGCGCCGAATGCGCGCGCGGGCCTCGTCAGCGTGTTCTCGCCCCCCGGCACCTACATTCCCGGCAAGGACATCACGCTCGGAATCGGCACCATCCGCGGTGTCGAGAGCCGCGGCATGCTGTGCTCGGCGGCCGAGCTGCAGATCTCCAACGATCATGACGGCATCATGGAATTGCCGGCGGACGCGCCCATCGGCGCTGCTTACGCCGAATGGGCCGGGCTCGGCGATCCCGTGATCGAAATCAATTTGACGCCGAACCGGCAGGACTGCACCGGCGTGCACGGCATCGCGCGTGACCTCGCCGCCGCCGATATGGGCAAGTTCCGGGATCCCGGCATCAAGCAGATCAAGGGCGAATTCCCCTGCCCCGTGAAGGTCACGGTCGAGGACGCCACGCTGTGTCCGGGCTTCGCGCTGCGCCTCGTGCGCGGCGTCAAGAACGGACCGTCCCCGGAATGGCTGCAGAAGCGGCTGACCGCGATCGGGCTGCGCCCGATCAATGCGCTGGTCGACATCACCAACTTCATGACCTACGACCGCGCGCGCCCGCTGCACGTGTTCGACGCCAGGAAGGTGAAGGGCAATCTGGTCGTGCGACGCGGCCGCGAGGGCGAGAGCCTGCTCGCGCTCGATGGCCGCACCTACAATCTCGATCCCTCCATCTGCGTCATCGCCGATGAGCACGGCGTCGAATCGCTCGCCGGCATCATGGGCGGCGAGGCCTCGGGCTGCGACGAGAACACCACCGACGTGCTGATCGAATCGGCGCTGTGGAACGAGATCAACATCGCCCAGACCGGCCGCAAGCTCGGGATCAACTCCGATGCGCGCTACCGCTTCGAGCGCGGCGTCGATCCGGCCTTCATGGTGCCCGGGCTCGAGCTCGCCACGAAGCTCGTGATGGAGCTGTGCGGCGGCGCGCCGTCGGAGAACGTCGTGGTCGGCAAGGCCTTCGGCGATGACCGCATCATCGATTTCCCTGTCACCGAGGTGAAGCGCCTCTCAGGCATCGAAGTGCCGATGCCGGAGATGAAGCGGATCCTGACCCATCTCGGCTTCATGATGGCGGGCTCCGGCCCGATCGTGAAAGTCGCGGTACCCTCATGGCGCACCGACGTGCATGGCAAGGCCGACATCGTCGAGGAGATCGTCCGCATCTATGGCGTCGACAAGGTGCCGATGACGCCGTTCGAGCGCGGCGAGGACGCGCGCAAACCGGTGCTGACGCCGCTGCAGCTTCGCACCCGCCGTGCAAGGCGCGCGCTCGCGAGCCGTGGCATGGTCGAGGCAGTGACGTGGTCGTTCATCACCAACTCTGCGGCAAAGCTGTTCGGCGGCGGCCAACGCGAGCTCGAAGTGGCCAACCCGATCGCGGCTGACCTCTCCGATATGCGGCCGAGCCTGTTGCCTGGACTGGTCGCCGCCGCCCAGGCCAATGCCGATCGCGGCTATGGCGATGTCGTGCTGTTCGAGGTCGGGCAGGTGTTCAGGGGCGATCGCCCACAGGACCAGTTCATGGCCGCGAGCGGCGTGCGTCGCGGGCTTGCATCGTCGGAAGGCGTGGGACGGCATTGGTCGGGCTCTGATCAGGCCGATGTGTTCGACGTCAAGGCCGACGCGCTCGCGGTACTGGCTGCGGCCGGCGCGCCGATGCAGGCGCTGCAGATCGTCGCCGGTGGACCGGCATGGCTGCATCCGGGTCGCTCCGGCACGATCCAGATCGGGCCACAGAACGTGCTCGGGTATTTCGGCGAGATGCATCCGCGCGCGCTGGAGGCGCTCGGCGCCGACGGCCCGCTTGTCGTGTTCGAGGTGACGCTCGACCGCATTCCCGAGGCGAAGAAGAAGCCGACCCGCGCCAAGCCGCTGATCGAGCTCTCGGCATTCCAGCCCGTCTCGCGCGACTTCGCCTTCATCGTCGATCGTGCCGTGAAGGCGGGAGACATCGTGCGCGCGGCGCAGGGCGTCGACAAGAAGCTGATCACCGGCGTGAACGTCTTTGACGTCTACGAAGGCAAAGGCATCGACGACGGCAAGAAGTCGGTCGCGGTCGCGGTCACGCTGCAGCCCCGCGAGAAGACTCTGACCGATCAGGAGATCGACGCCGTCGCCGCGAAGATCGTGGCGGAGGTGACGAAGAAGACCGGCGGCGCGCTGCGGGGATGAGCTTTACGGACTTCCTTCCCAAGGACGTCAGTCTCACCATCGCGCTGGCGCTCTGCGCCATCGCTTTCGTTTCGGGCACCGCGCGCGGCTTTTCCGGCTTCGGTTCGGCGCTGATCTTCATGCCGCTGGCGAGCAGCGTCGCGGCGCCTCGTCTCGTTGCCGCGCTGCTTCTCGTCATCGATTTCGTTGCCGCCGCGCCGCTTTTGCCCGATGCGTGGCGGAAGGCCGATCGCAAGGCGACGGCGGTGATCGTGCTCGGCGCGCTGGTCGGTGTACCCCTCGGCACCTATTTCCTCAGCGTGCTCGAGCCCGTCACCACGCGCTGGATCATTTCCGGTTTCGTCGCAGCGCTCCTGCTTCTGCTGCTGTCCGGCTGGCGCTACCGCGGCAAGGACCACATTTGGCTTTCGGTCGGCATCGGCGGCCTCTCCGGCTTTTGCAGCGGGTTGGCGCAGACTGGCGGGCCACCGATCGTCGGCTATTGGCTCGGCCGCCCCATCGCCTCGATCGTCGCCCGTGCCAACATCCTGCTGTTCTTCGGTGCGTCGGATTGCTTCTCGATGGTCAGCTACGCGACCACAGGCCTGATCTCGCGCGAGTCGCTCGTGCTGTCACTGATCGTCGGCCCGGTCTATGCGATCGGGGTCGCCTTCGGCGCCTCGCTGTTCGGCCGCGCCAGCGAAATCGTCTTCCGAAGGATCTGCTACGCCCTGATCGCAATCGCGGTGATCACCGGGCTGCCGGTGCTGGATAGGATTTTGCGATAGTCCGGCTTTAAGGCCGCCGCGGCGCGCGTCGCTTCTTGGTCGATTGCGTCGGCACGTCGGCCGGCTCCTGCTTCAGCGCACCGATCTTGCGTAGCGCGGCATCGGCGGCGCGCTCGCCGCTGTCCCAGGCGCCGTCGACCGTGCCCCACAATGACTCATGAGTGGCTTCGCCGGCAAGAAACATGTTGCCGATCGGCTCGGACAATATCCTGCGCGAGAGCTGGCCGCCGGGCGAGGCCGCCGACATCGCGCCCATCACGTAGGGCGAGGCGTTCCAGCGCGTCGCGGCCGTCTTCTGCACGGCGGCAGCCGCCTCGCTGCCGAACAGTTTTGTGATCCACTCCCTGGCAAAGGCCGCCATCGCCTTCTCGCCCTGCTCGGAGAGATCGCGGCCGAACGAGCCGCCGACGTCGATCGAACACAGCGAGGATCCGCCGATATTGGCGAGCATCAGCGCGGTGCGGGTGGAGTTGCTCTGCTCGATCAGGATGTCGTCACGCGACAGCCCGAACGGATTGCCCGGCAATTGCAGCACGATGTGATCGTAGCTGCCGAGCGTGAGCTTGGAGGCCGCATCCAGCGTGCGCTTGGGGATGTCGGGCGCAAACTTGATCGCGCCACTGTTGAGCACATTGGTCGAGACCGTGATGATGGCGGCGCGCGCGACGATCTTGCCGGCCTGCGTCTCCACGCTGACTTCGCGATTGCTCCAGAGAATCCGGTTCGCCGGTGTCGCGAGCGCGACCGGCGCCTGCTCGCCAAGCCTGGTGATCAGCGTGCCGAGACCCTGGCGGCAGGCGATCGGGGCATTGCGGTCCTGCGCGCGCGCCTTGTCGATGGCCGACAGCTCCTTCAGGTCCTTGCCGGCAAAGCTCGCGCCGAGCACGAATTCGGCGGCGCCAGCCCAATCACCGAGGTCTTTCGGCAGGACTGAGGCGCAGGAGGTATCGAGCTTGCCGCGCGCGGCCTCGTCGATGGCCCTGTTGGCGCGCACCAGCGCCGCCAGAAACTCCTCGGTCTCGCCCGCACGCGCATTGCGGCGACCGATGCGCATCTTCTGACCCGAGGGTGCCGGAGAGACATCGAGCCCGGCGCTGCGCGCCAGCCGGATCATCGGATTGGTATCGGGATTGTGCATCCAGCGCGCGCCGCGATCGAACGGCACATCGAAGGTGGAGGTATCAGTGATGCAGCGCCCGCCGACCTGCGCGGCCGCTTCCACCACGATCACCTTGCGATTGGCGGCCATGATACGCCGCGCCGCAGCGATGCCGGCCACACCCGCACCGATCACCACAATGTCAGCCTCGCGCGGCAGCGGCGCGGCCGTTGCGCGCAGGATCGGCGCTGCAGCAAAGGCCGCCGACGCAGATAGGAAACTGCGGCGCGTCATTGTCATGTCATGGTTTCCGGAAACTTGCGGCCAACGGGAACAGCCGGCGAACCTTGCCGCATCTGATGTTGCGCAGCAACCATCATGGTGAATCAATCGTGCTTGAACTCACAGAGCCATGAACCGAATTGCAACAGGTTTCGACCATGATACAGATGGAAAAAAGACGGCCAGAAAGGCCCGGGGAGAGTTCATGGGGACGGTCCTAGATTCAGTCGGCAAAGTAATTGCCGCGTACCTCTCGAAGGAGGTGCCGGGTTACGAGCCGTTCACGCCGAGCGACCCCGAACACCTGCGCGGCGTGATCCAGCCCGGCGACGTCATGCTGGTCGAGGGCAACAACCGCATCTCCGGCATCATCAAATATCTGACGCAGTCGACCTGGTCGCATGCCGCGCTCTATGTCGGCCCTGTCGAGGGCGCGGTCGAGCCCGACGGCGAGCCGCATGTGCTGATCGAGGCCAATATCGGCGAAGGCGTCACCTCCGCGCCGCTGTCGAAATATTTCCCCTATCACACCCGCCTCTGCCGGCCGGTCGGGCTGTCCTACGAGGACCGCACCACGGTCTGCCGCTATGCGATCAACCGCATCGGCTTCGGCTACGACACCAAGAACATCATCGATCTGATGCGCTTCCTGTTCCCGCTGCCGGTGCCGCAGCGCTGGCGGCGGCGCATGATCGCGCTCGGCTCGGGCGATCCGACCAAGATCATCTGCTCGGCGCTGATCGCGCAGGCCTTCGATGCCGTGCGCTATCCGATCCTGCCGAAGATCACCAAGGCCGGCAGCCGCGCCGCCCGCCGCGAGATCCTGCACATCCGCGATTCCTCGCTCTACATGCCCCGCGACTTCGATATCTCGCCCTATTTCGAAGTGGTCAAACCCACCATCGTGCATGGCTTCGACTACACGACCTTGCACTGGGCCGACAAGCAAAAGCCGCTCGAGGAGGTGGCGGGCTCATTCGGTGTGTTTCCAGAAACGGTCCGTGCGCCGCCGCTCGTTCCTGAAGCGATTGACGAAGAAGCGCAGGCTTCGGCTGAGCAAGTGAGCGCCGTCGAAGTTTCCGCGCGGTTTCCTCTGCTCCAGAGGATCGCCGCGTATCGTCCGAGACGCCGTGGGCGCTCGCGCGAGAGAGCTGCATAAGCTCCGCTATCGCGGCGGCGGTGAAAGTCTACCGCTCCGCCCGCCCGATCACCGCCATCAGCTCCGCGATCTTCTCGCGCTGATCGGCCTTGTCGCCGCTCGCGATCGCGTGCTCCACGCAATGGGCGACGTGGTCCTTCAGGATCTCTTCCTCGACCCGGCGGAGCGCAGCGCGCACCGCCGAGATCTGTGTCACGATGTCGATGCAGTAGCGGTCTTCCTCTACCATTTTCGACAGGCCGCGAACCTGGCCCTCGATCCGGCCGAGACGTTTTCCGACGGATGCCTTGATGTCCTTGCGCATGAGGCCTATATACCCCTACCGGGTATAGGTTGCAAGACCGAGTACAAGGCCGGAGCATGGAAATGAGCGACGCGGATCACGATCATAACGGACAGACGCACGGCGGATGCGGGTGTTCCAGCAAGGCGGCGGCCCCTCCCGCGCCTACGACCCCCTCATGCTGCGGCGGCCATTCCGGCCATGATCACGGCCATGACGCCGCCGCGACAAAGGTTCTCGATCCCGTCTGCGGCATGACGGTCGATCCCGCGACCTCGAAGCATCGCTTCGAGCATCATGGCGAGACCTTCCATTTCTGCTCGGCCGGCTGCCGCACCAAATTCGCCGCCGATCCCGCCAAGTATCTCGCCAAGGAAAAAACACCCGAGCCCGAAATGCCGGCGGGCACGATCTACACCTGCCCGATGCATCCGCAGATTCGCCAGGTCGGACCCGGCAGCTGCCCGATCTGCGGCATGGCGCTGGAGCCGGAGGTTGCGAGCCTGGAGACGGGACCGAATCCGGAGCTCGCCGACATGACGCGGCGCTTCTGGATTGGCGGCGCCCTGGCGCTGCCCCCTGTCGTGCTGGAGATGGGCGGCCACCTCGCCGGGCCGCACAACTGGATCGACCCAACCTTGTCGAACTGGATTCAGCTCGTGTTCGCAACGCCCGTGGTGCTGTGGGCCGGCTGGCCGTTCTTCGTCCGCGGCTGGCAGTCGCTGCTGACGCGCAACCTCAACATGTTCACGCTGATCGCGATGGGTACCGGCGTCGCCTATGTCTACAGCCTGATCGGCACCATCGCGCCGCCGATTTTCCCCACCACTTTCCGCGGCCATGAGGGCGCGGTCGCAGTCTATTTCGAGGCCGCCGCCGTGATCACCGTGCTGGTGCTGCTCGGCCAGGTGCTGGAGCTGCGCGCCCGCGATGCGACCTCTGGCGCGATCAAGGCGCTGCTGCAGCTCGCGCCGAAAACCGCGCGCCGCGTCGACGCCGATGGTAGCGAGCACGAGGTCGAAATCGACACGCTCCATGCCGGCGACCGCCTGCGGGTTCGTCCCGGCGAGAAGGTGCCGGTCGACGGCGTGATTCTCGAGGGCCGCTCCTCGCTCGATGAATCGCTCGTCACTGGCGAATCCATGCCGGTGACAAAGGAGGTCGACGCAAACATCATCGCCGGAACGCTCAATCAGTCGGGCAGCTTCATCATGCGCGCCGACAAGGTCGGGCGCGAGACGCTGCTGTCGCAGATCGTGCAGATGGTGGCGGACGCGCAGCGCTCGCGCGCGCCGATCCAGCGGTTGGCCGATCAGGTCGCCGGCTGGTTCGTGCCGTCAGTGATTGCCGTCGCCATCGCGGCCTTCGCTGCCTGGGCCTGGTTCGGACCGGAGCCGCGGCTGGCCTTCGGTCTCGTCGCCGCCGTCAGCGTGCTGATCATCGCCTGCCCCTGCGCACTGGGCCTGGCAACCCCGATGTCGATCATGGTCGGCGTCGGCCGCGGCGCGCAGGCCGGCGTCCTGATCAAGAACGCCGAGGCGCTGGAGCGGATGGAGAAGATCGACACGCTGGTGGTCGACAAGACAGGCACGCTCACCGAAGGCAAGCCCAAGGTGGTCGCGATCGTGCCGGCCTCCGGCTTCGCCGAAGACGACATCCTGCGGCTTGCAGCCAGCGTCGAGCGCGCCAGCGAGCATCCGCTCGCCGACGCCATCGTGCGCGCCGCAAAGGAGAAGCAGCTTGCGCTGGGCCAGGTCGAACAGTTCGATTCGCCGACGGGCAAGGGCGCGACCGGAAAGATCGACGGCAAGACCATCGTGCTCGGCAACGCGAAATATCTGACGTCGATTGGCATCGACACCAAGCCGCTCGACAGCGAGGCCGAAGGCCTGCGCGGCGACGGCGCGACCGTCATCAACATGGCGATCGACGGCAGACTTGCCGGCCTGTTCGCCATCGCCGATCCGGTCAAGGCTTCGACCCCGGAGGCGCTGAAGGCGCTCGCCACTGAGGGCATCAAGGTGCTCATGTTGACCGGCGATAACAGAACCACGGCCGAAGCGGTGGCCCGCCGGCTCGGCATTGCCGATATCGAGGCCGAGGTGCTGCCGGACCAGAAGAGCGCGGTGGTGGCCAAACTGCAGAAGGCCGGCCGCAGCGTCGCGATGGCCGGCGACGGCGTCAACGACGCGCCGGCGCTGGCGGCGGCGGAGGTCGGCATCGCCATGGGCACCGGCACTGACGTGGCGATGGAAAGTGCCGGCGTCACGCTCCTGAAGGGCGATCTCACCGGCATCGTGCGGGCGCGAAGACTGTCGCAGGCGACGATGAGCAATATCAGGCAAAACCTGTTCTTCGCCTTCATCTACAATGCCGCCGGCATTCCGATCGCCGCCGGGATCCTCTATCCGGCCTTCGGCCTGCTGCTGTCGCCGATCATCGCGGCAGCGGCGATGGCGCTGTCCTCGGTGAGCGTGGTCGGCAACGCGCTGCGGCTGCGCGCGACGCGGCTGTGAGGAAGCTACGTAGCTCGCGCGGAAGCACGAGCATCGCCACGGGTAGCTTGCGCTAGTGGAGTGCTGCGTTTTCCCTCTCCCCTTGTGGGCCCCTTGTGGGAGAGGGTGGCTCGCCGCACAGCGGCGAGACGGGTGAGGGGTATCTCTTCGCGAATTCAATCTCAGTTGAACTCGCGGAGGCAACCCCCCATCCGGCGCTTCGCGCCACCTTCTCCCACAAGGGGAGAAGAACGAAGGAGACGCTACGCCGCCTTCGCCTCCCGGCCTGGCAAGCCGGCTCGCGCGAGGCCGCCGTAGAGCTGCTCGTTCGGCATCTCCTCCCGCAAGATCTTGCGCACCGCGATCAGCCTCTCGAGATCGATGCCGGTCGCAAAACCCTTGCTCTCGCACAGGAACACGAGGTCCTCGAACACGACATTGCCGGTCGCGCCGGGGGCGAAGGGGCAGCCGCCCAGGCCGCCGAGCGAGCCGTCGAGGATGCGAACGCCTTCGTCCAGCGCCGCCGCGGCGTTGGCGATGCCCATGCCGCGAGTGTCGTGCAGATGGATGCAGATCGGCTTTTTGCCTGCGAGCTTGACCGCGGCGCGCGACAGGTCAGCCACCTGTTTCGGCCCGGCATAGCCGACGGTGTCGGCGATCGCGACAAAATCGACGCCGGCCTCGAGGCACTTGCCGACGAGGCGCAGCACCTCCTTCGGATCGACCGCACCGGTGATCGAGCAGCCCAGCGCCATCGAGATCGCCGCGTTCACCAGCGGCTTGTGGGCGCTGGCATCGCGCAGCTCGCAGAGCCGCTTGATGTTGGCGATCGCCGAATCGCGCGAGCGATGCGCATTGGCCTGGCTGTGCTCCTCCGTCGCCGACACCACCCAGGCGATCTCGCCGACGCCTGATTCCAGCGCCTCGTTGACCCCGCGCTCGTTGAGCGCCAGCGCAATGCCATGGGCGCCGGGCAGGCTTGCGACGGTCGCGATGACATCGCGGACGTCGACGAATTGCGGAAAGGTCTTGGCCGGCAGGAACGAGCCGACCTCGAAATGCCTGACACCGGTGGCGTATTCCTCGCGCAGCCAGCGCTGCTTGGCTTCGGTCGATGGAAATGTCTTCACGAGCTGGAGCCCGTCGCGCAGGCCGACTTCGCGCAAGGCAATGCGATCCCCAGAGTAAATGGCCTCGATCCGGCTCATGCGCGCCTCCCAGCGGCTTTTGACGTGACATCGTTGCTGTCGATTTCGCCGCGAACCGCCGAGGTGTCGGCGCCAAGCGGCGCGACCTTGAGGCCCTCGCCGAGATGATCACCGTTCCACTCGATCGGCAGCGTCGGCACGTGGAACGGCTTGCCGTCGGCGGTGACGTTGGTGACGAGCCCGCCCGGCCGCAGCACATGCGGATCGGTCAGGAGATCCTCGGGTCGGTTGATCGGCGAGAAGCAAATGTTGAGCGCATCCAGCTTTCGCGACAGCTCCGCGACGTTCCACTGCCGGATGATCCCGGCCACGCGCGGCAGAATCCGCGGACGCGCGAGGATGCGGTCGGTGGTGGTGCGCAAGCTGGGATCGTCGAGAAACTCGTTCAAGCCGAACTCGCGGCAGAATGCCTGCCAGTGGCCCTCGGTCACCACGCCGATGAAAATGCGACCCTCTCCGGCGGCATCGAAAATGTCGTAGATCGGCCAAGCGTGCTCGCGCTCCGGCATCGAGCGCGGCTTGTTGCCGGTCATCTCGTATTCGACCATGTGCTGGGCGACCAGGAACAGGCAGTTCTCGAACAAGCCGATGCGGATGTCCGCGCCCTCGCGCTTGCCGCCGCGCTTCTGATAGAGCGCCGCGAGAACCGCAATCACGCCGAACATGCCGCCCATGATGTCGTTGGCGGAGGAGCCGACGCGCTGTGGCTTCTCCTTCGTGCCGGTCATGGCGGCCAGCCCCGACATCATCTGCACGACCTCGTCGAGCGCGGGACGATGCTCATAGGGACCGGAGAGGAAACCCTTGTGGCCGGCGATGATCAGATGCGGATGGCGACGTCGCAATTCCTCGGCGCCAAGCCCCTGTTTCTCGAGCAGGCCATCGCGAAAGTTCTCCAGGAACACATCGGCCGTCTCCAGCAGCCGGTGCATGGTGTCGCGATCGTCGGGCTGCTCGACGTCCAGCACCACGCTGCGCTTGCCGCGGTTGAACAGCGGGAAGAACGCGGTGCCCATGCCGCCGAGGGAACGCGTTTTGTCGCCGGCGGGCGGCTCGACCTTGATCACCTCGGCGCCTAGCTGCGCGAGGATCATGCCGCAGGTCGGGCCCATGACCATGTGGGTCATCTCGACGACGCGCACGCCTTCGAGCGGCAATCCGGTCTCAGCCATCCGTCACTCCCTGTCGGTTCGGTCCAAGACTAGGTCTTCACAAGCCTTCTTAAAAATATAATCTGTCGAAGAATGCCTTCGCAGATCTAGAACGTTGGCCCGCCCATGGATTCGCGCCAGCTCCGCTATTTCATTGCCGTCTACGAGCAGCGGAACCTGTCGCGCGCCGCCGATCAGGTGAATGTCGCGCAATCCGCGCTCAGTCATCATATCTCGAACCTGGAAGCCGAGTTCGCAACGCCCCTGTTCGAGCGCAAGTCGCGCGGCATGGATCCGACTGCGGCGGGTGAGCGGCTCTACGAGCACGCCCGCATCATCCTGCGCGCGATGGCGGAGGCCGAGACCGAGGTGCGCGAGGGCGCACGCGTCATTGCCGGCGAGATCTCGATCGGCATGGCGAATTCCGGCGTCAAGGCGATCGGCGTCGAGCTGATGCGCACGGTGCTGACGAAATATCCAAAACTCAAGCTGTCGCTCACCGAGAGTCTTTCGGGCGCAACGCTGATGCACCTGATGGTCTCCAATGTCGACCTCGCGCTGGTCTACAATCCGCCGTCCGAGAAGGAGCTGATCACCGAGGCCGTGCTCGAAGAGGAGATGTTCCTGGTCGGCATTCCCAAGCTGGTCGGCAAGGGCAAGGCGCCGATCCGTTTCGAGGAGCTGAGCCGGCTGCCGCTGATCCTGCTGCGCTACGGCCTCGGCCTGTCCTCCCGCGCGCTGCTCGACGATCCCGTGCTGCTCAAGCGGCTGGAGGGCGGCGCGATCCTGCACGCCAACTCGATCACCGGCATGACCGGTGCGCTGGTGGAGGGGCTCGGCTGCACCATCGCCACCAAACTGTTCGCACGCGAGGAGCTGGCGGCCGGTCGGCTGATCGCGCGCAAGGTGGTCGAGCCGAAATTGACCCGCACGCTCTATCTCTGCCGCCTGCGCAACCGCCCGATGACCTACGCGATGGAAGAGATGCGCCGCTTGATGCTGTCGCTGATCGCCGAACAGGTGCGCAGCGGTGGCTGGCAGGCGACGCTGGCGGGGTGATGGGCGGTCAAGCCCTTCGGCGTCATGGCCGGGCTTGACCCGGCCATCCACGCCTTGCCAGGCAGCGCGACGAACGTGGATGCCCGGGACAAGCCCGGGCATGACGACAATCTTGCGGGGTGACGTAAAGAAGGACCGTGTTCGCGTTTCTCGAACGCTCCCTTCGATATGTTCTTCTGGATTTCCGGCGTCACCCCGCCAACATGGCGCGGTCCGGCAGAGCTTACCGAAAATCCCAGAGATGAGCCGCCGGGAACCGCGCGCGGGTCCGCGCGCCATGGGAGGACATCATGAGCGTTGTCGGCATCGACACTGGCTTTGAGCTCGGCGCTGCACCATCAGGACCTGACGAGATCTCGCGGCGGCTCGAGGCGATGCCGGCGACGGGCCATGTCTGGAAGCTCGTCATCCTGCTTTCGCTCGGCGGCTGTTTCGAAATGTACGATCTGTTCCTGACCGGCTACATCGCGCCGGGCCTCAGCCGCAGCGGATTGCTCTCCACGACGACGCAAGCCTTCTTCGGCTTCTCCGGCATCGGCGCCTTCGTCGCCGCGACCTTCGCCGGCCTGTTCGTCGGCACCTTCTTCCTCGGCTTCCTCGCCGACCGTTTTGGCCGCCGCGCGATCTTCACCTATGCCCTGCTCGCCTACACCACCGCGTCCGTGATCATGGCCTGCCAGACCTCCTCCGGAGGTCTTCTGCTGTGGCGCTTCCTCGCCGGCATCGGCATCGGCGTCGAGATCATCACCATCGATGCCTATATCACCGAGCTGGTGCCGAGCCGGATGCGCGGACGCGCCTTTGCGGTGAACCAGTCGATCATGTTCATCGCCGTGCCCGTTGTTGCCTTTCTTGCCTGGTGGCTGGTGCCGCTCGCGCCTTACGGCGTCGAGGGCTGGCGCTGGGTGGTGCTGATTGGCGCCGCCGCCAGCATGATCATCTGGGTGCTCCGGCTGTTCGTGCCCGAAAGCCCGCTTTGGCTGGCGCGCCACGGCCGCACCGCGGACGCCTTCCGGATTCTCGCAACGTTGGAAGCCGGAGGCGGCGGCGCGGCACCCGGCCCCTCAGCTTCGCCCCCGCGGCCGGCGGCACAGACGACCGCACGCGTCGCCTTCGCCGATCTGTTCCGTCCGCCCTATGTTTCGCTCGTCGTCCTGTTCATGGTGTTCAACCTCTGTCAGGCCTTCGGCTTCTACGGCTTTGCCAATTGGGTGCCGACGCTGCTGGTGGAGAAAGGCATCACCGTCACCAAGAGTCTGCAATATTCCTTCATCGTCGCCTTCGCCTATCCGATCGCGCCGCTGCTCGCCGCGAGCTTCGCCGACAGGTTCGAGCGCCGCTGGATCATAGCCGGCGCCTGCATCGCCATCATCGTGTTCGGAATGGCGTTCGCGCAACTGACCGCGCCGGCGTTGCTGATCGTCTGCGGCGTGCTGCTGACGGCCTGCAACACCACGATGTCTTACGCCTATCACGCCTATCAGACCGAGGTGTTTCCGACCCAGATCCGGACCCAGGCCTCCGGCCTGGTCTATTCGATGAGCCGGCTCTCCGCGACGTTCTCGGGCTTCATCGTCGCCTACATGCTGAAGCAGGCCGGCGTCACCGGCGTGTTCGGCCTGATCACCGCGGCGATGCTGATCGTGGTGATCGCCATGGCGCTGTTCGGCCCTGACGTCCGCGGCAAGGCGCTGGATACAGTGTAGCGCGGACGCCGCAGGTCCCTTGACGCAGGTCCCTTGCCGAAGCGCGCCGGGGTGTCTACCTCTCGCTGATGATTTCGTGAGAGGTTCCCATGCTGGATGCCGCCGTCAAGGCGCTGTCGCAAATGATGTCGCCGCCGATGCGGTCGATCCTGTGGCGATCGATCGGGCTGGCGCTGGTGCTGATATCAGTGCTGGCGATCGGGTTGCAGCGGCTGCTGAGCTGGTTCGCCACCTATGGCGAGGTCTGGCTGGAGGGCCTGCTGGGGCCGAGCTGGCATTCGTCGCTGGAGGTGCTGGCCTGGATCATCTCGATTGCGGCCGGTTTCGGCGTCGTGTTCGGCAGCGTATTCCTGATGCCGGCGATCACTTCGCTGGTGGCGAGCTTCTTCGTCGACGACGTCGCCGACATGGTCGAGCGCGAATGTTACCCCGCCGAACGGCCGGGCAGGGCGCTGCCGTTCAACCAGGCCATCCTCGAAGGCATCAAGACCGCGCTGCTCACCATCGTGGTCTATCTCGCCGCGTTGCCGCTGGTATTTCTCGCCGGCGCGGGTTTCCTGATCTTCTTTCTCGCCGCGGCCTGGCTGCTCGGCCGTGAATATTTCGAGCTTGCCGCGATGCGCTTCCGCTCGCCTGAAGATGCCAAGGCGATGCGGCGCGACAATGCTGCGACCATCTTCACCGCCGGCCTGTTCATTGCCGCCTTCGTCTCGATCCCGATCGTCAACCTGGCGACGCCGATCTTCGGCATGGCCTTCATGGTCCACATGCACAAGCGCCTGTCCGGCCCGCGATCCGAGCTGATCGAACCGGCCCGGCAGGTGCGGTGATTGTGCGATCCAAGTGAACGGTGCGCTCCCTCTCCCGCTTGCGGGGGAGGGTTGGGGAGAGGGTGTCGCCGCAATGGGACAATCCCCTAGAGGAAAGAACCCTCACCAGCGCCTTCGGCGCGACCTCTCCCGCAAGCGAGAGAGGTGTCCGGGCGCTACGCGACTTTGACCCCACACTTCCGCAACACCGTCTTGGCGAAGCCGAACGGCGCGGGCGTAAACGGGCCCGGCGGCGCGCGGGTGATCAAGGCGATGAAGCCGAGCGCGGCCACCGCCATCCAGAAGCACAACCAGAAGCCGTCGATATAGGCGAGCACATTGGCCTCGCGCGCGACGAAGCTCGCAAGCGTGCCAACCGCGCGCGCCGGCGCCGAGCCGGCGCCATGAGCGGCGAAGTGACCGGCGAGCTGCTTCAGGATCCGCACCACATCGACGTCGCCGATTTCGAGGTTCTGGCCGAGATAGAAGGAATGGATCTGCTCGCGGACGCGCAGCCACGTTCCCATCAGCGCCACGCCAATTTCGGCGCCGCCGAGCCGCATGATCTGGATGTAAGCGGCAAACGAGGTGGCGCGGCTCGGGTCGGAATTGGACAGCGCGATGATGATGAGCGGCAGAAGCGTGGTCGCCTGTCCGACAGATTGCAGCAGCGCGATGCCGACAAAATCCTCGCGCGCCCAGTCATGGGTGAGCTGGGTACCCCAGAGACTGGCCGCGGCGAAGCACGCAAACCCCACCACCGCCACCGTGCGCGCATCGAAATGGCGCAGCAGCCAGATCGAGACGGGCACCAGAACGAACATCGGCAGCGCGCCATAGGTGAGCAGCAACAGCCCGCTCTGCTCCGGCCTGAGCTGGCCGACAGTACCGAGGAAGTTGGGCACCAGCGACGCATTGGACAACGAGGTCAGGGTGTAGAGCAGGATCACCACGAGCGACAGGCAGATATTGCGCGAGAACAGCACGTTCACATGCGCCCAGGGTTGCCGCACCAGCGACTCGTTGACGATGAAGGTGGCGAACAGCACGCCGCCGCCCACCAGCAGCGCCATGACGGTGCCGGAGCCCAGCCAGTCCAGGCGGTTGCCCTGGTCGAGGCCGGCATAGATCATCGAAACCCCTGCGCCGAGCAGCAGCATGCCGCCCCAATCGGCCTCGCGCAGCAGCGCGCGGTTCACCTGATCGTTCGGCGTGCCCAGATAGACCATCAGGCCCATCAGCGGCGCGATCACGACGCCCTGCCAGTACAACCATTGCCAGCCGAGATGATCGACATAGAAGCCGACCAGTGAAGTCGATGAGTCCAGTGCGAAGCCGACGCGGATCGAATAGAGCGCGATCGCCGGCAGCCACCAGCGGATCGGCAGATTGCGAAACACGATCATCAGCGTCGCCGGCACGAAGGTGCCGAGCAACAGGCCATGCACGACGCTGAGTGCGATCAGCGCCGGATAGTCGCGCACGAATGGGATGATCAGCGAGACGAGCGCGTAGACCACGCTGGGGATGCCGAGCACCCGGCGCAGGCCAAATACCGTCGTAAGCCACGCCACCGCCGGCGCGATGAAGATCTGCGAGCCGATGCCGGCGGTGGAGAGCCAGGCGCCTTCGTCGAAGGAGAGTCCGAACGCACCTCGCAAGTCGGGCAGGCCGACCGTGGTCAGCCGGCTGTCGAAATTGGCGAGGAACGAGCCGAGCAGCACCGCCGCGACGGCGAACAGAGGCTGCGGCGCGATGCCGCCGCGCGAGACGGGGCCGCGGCCGGCATCGTCATTTTCCGCCATTCGCATCTTTCGTGTCGATGCGGGTGACGACCGACATGCCGGGCACGAGCCGCGTCAGCAAAGGCTGGTTGTCATCGAACCGGATGCGGACGGGAATGCGCTGCACGACTTTCGTGAAATTGCCGGTGGCATTATCGGGCGGCAGCAGCGCGACCTGCGCGCCGGTCGCGGGCGCGATGCGCTCGACCTTGCCGTGGAGCTTCTCGCGCGGGAAACTATCGATCGTGATCTCGACCGGCTGGCCCGGCGCAACATGCGTGAGCTGCGTCTCCTTGTAGTTCGCGATCACATAGACCTTCGGCAGCGGCACCACGTTGATGAGATTGGTGCCGATATTGACGTAGTCGCCGGGCTGCACCTGTCGCTCGCCGACGACGCCATCGAACGGCGCCGTGATCCTGGTGTAGCCGAGCTTCAGCTTCGCGCTCGCCAGCGTCGCCTTGGTAGCGTCGAGATCGGCGGCGCGCTGCTTCTTGGTGCCTTGCAAAACTTCGAGCTGATGCTGCTGGGCTGCGATCACGGCCCGGCTGGCGCGCACATCGGCCTGCGCCTTGGCAAGGCCCGCGACCGCCTGCTCGAGCCGCTGCCGCGTGCCGGCGTCGGTCTGCGACAGCGATTGCTGACGCTCCTGCTCCTGCCTGGCTTCGACCTCCAGCGCCTCCGCCGAGAGGCGCGAGGCTTCGGCTTGCGCGATGGTCGCATATTGCAGCTCGATTTGGTTGGAGAGGTTGTCCAGCACGGCTTGCGCTGATGCCACCGCCGCCTCGGACTGAGCGACCTGCGCCTCGCAATCGGCGGGATCGATCTGGATCAGGAGATCGCCGGCCTTGACGCGCTGGAAGTCGGTCACTCCGACAGTCAGCACCTCGCCGGATACACGGCTCGCAAGCCGCGTCAGGTCGGCGCGAACGTAGGCGTCATTGGTGGTCTGGACCACTTCATTGCCGACCCATTCGTCGAAGCGCAGTGTCGCCAGCGCAACGAAGGCGAGCGCGACGATCACGGCGAACAGCGGAATGGCGAGCCGGCTCCAGAGCGAACTCACCGGCCGCTGTGTCGGCTTGGGCGGCGGGGCCGGTGCAACGGCAGGTGGCGGCACGATTTGTTCTTGTTGACTCACGGATAACCCCAAACCACTTCGCCTTAACCATCGTCATTCCGGGGCGATGCGAAGCATCGAACATCTCGAGATTCCGGGTCCGGTCCTTCGGTCCGTCCCGGAAAGACGGAGCACTCTCACTCACACCGTCTTCTCGGGCCACCGGCAGAGGTCGTTGATCAAGCAGACGTCACAGCGCGGCTTGCGCGCAAGGCAAGTATAGCGGCCGTGCAGGATCAGCCAATGATGAGCGTGCAGCATGAACTCGGCCGGGATCACCTTTTCGAGACCAAGCTCGACGTCGAGCGGAGTCTTGCCCGGCGCGAGCCCGGTACGATTGCCGACGCGGAAGACATGCGTGTCGACCGCCATGGTGTGCTCGCCAAAGGCCATGTTGAGCACGACATTGGCCGTCTTGCGTCCCGCGCCCGGCAGCGACTCGATCTCGGCGCGCGTGCGCGGCACCTCGCCGCCGAAATCGCTGAGCAGCTTGGCCGAGAGAGCGATCACGTTCCTGGCCTTGGTGCGGTAGAGGCCGATGGTCTTGATGTAGTCGCGCAAACGTTCCTCGCCGAGGTCGAGCATCTTCTGCGGCGTGTCGGCGACTTTGAACAATTCCCGTGTCGCCTTGTTGACCCCGGCATCGGTCGCCTGCGCCGACAGCACGACGGCGACCAGCAGCGTGAACGGATTGAGGTGCTCGAGCTCGCCCTTCGGCTCGGGATTGGCCTTGCGGAAACGGCTGAACACCTCTTGGATCTCCGCGGGCGTCCAGGGCTTGATAGCCTTGAGCGATTTCTTCGCGGGCGCCGATTTTTTGGCGGGCCTGGGCTTGGCGGCCTTTGCCTTTTTCTTCGGCACGGCCGCTTTGCGTTGGGCCGGCTTGCGGGTGATTTTCGCCATGATCGGGATATACTGAGAGACGATGAGCACAGGCAACGAAATTGAGCGCGAGAATGAGCAGCAGATCTTTTCCGCGCTGCTGACGCCGCATCGCTCGCTCAATCGCACCGGTTTCCTCGCCGTGATGCTGTTCCTGAGCATCGTCAGCTTCGCCACCGGCATTGTGTTCCTGATGAAGGGCGCTTGGCCGGTGCTCGGCTTTTTTGGGCTCGACGTGCTCGTGGTGTGGTGGGCCTTCAAGGTCAATTTCCGCACCGCCCGGGCGCGCGAGGAGATCACCGTTACGACCTCGGAATTGCGCGTGCGGCGTATCAGCCATCGCGGTCAGGTCGCCGAATTCACCTTCAATCCGCTCTGGGTCCGCCTCGACATGGAGGTCGACGAGGACTTTGGCATCGAGCATCTCTATCTGATCTCGCGCGGCCACCAGATCCAGATCGCCAGGTTCCTCGGACCGGATGAAAAGGCAAGCTTTTACAAAGGCTTGATTGAAGCGCTCAATGCCGCCAAACGGGGCCCGACCTACAACCCGATCACCTGATCGGCGGATCGGAAATCGGGTGGTTTCGACCCGGCGCCGCGCCTACATTTCCACTCATGATGACACTCGCCATACATGACCAGCGCCTGGCCAGGCCGGGCTCCCAGACCGCCGCGCTGCGCGACTACGATTCGGTGCGCCGGGCGATCGCCTTCATCTCGGAAAACTGGCGCGCGCAGCCGACCATCGAGGCGATGGCTGATGCGGCCGGCGTCACGCCGGATGAGCTGCACCATCTGTTCCGCCGCTGGGCCTCGATCACGCCGAAGGCCTTCATGCAGGCGCTGACGCTCGACCACGCCAAGGGACTGTTGCGGGATTCCGCGAGCATCCTCGACGCGGCGCTCGACTCGGGTCTGTCGGGTCCTGGCCGGCTGCACGATCTCTTCGTCACCCACGAAGCCATGTCGCCGGGGGAATGGAAGAACGGCGGCGCGGGGCTCACCCTGCGCTACGGCTTCCATCCCTCGCCCTTCGGCACCGCGATCGTGATCGCGACCGATCGCGGCCTGTCAGGCCTCGCCTTTGCCGATCACGGTGAGGAGCAGGCCGCGCTCGCCGACATGACGCGGCGCTGGCCCAACGCCACCTATGTCGAAGACCACGAAGGCACCGCGCCGCTGGCGGCACGCATCTTCGACACCAGACTGTGGCGGCCGGACCAGCCATTGCGCATCGTGCTGATCGGCACCGATTTCGAAGTGCGGGTGTGGGAGACGTTGTTGAAGATCCCGATGGGACGCGCGGTGTCCTATTCGGACATTGCCTGCAACATCAAGAGACCGAAGGCCTCGCGCGCCGTCGGCGCGGCCGTCGGCAAGAACCCGGTCTCCTTCGTCGTGCCCTGCCACCGCGCACTCGGCAAGAGCGGCACGCTCACCGGCTATCACTGGGGCATCACCCGCAAGCAGGCGATGCTGGGCTGGGAAGCCGGGCAGCTGGGGATGCAGTAGGCGAGATGCCGTTGCTGCGTGGGGTGGGTTAGCCGAAGGCGTGACCCACCTCTTTGGTTTCCTCAGTGATCGTGGTGGGTTACGCCGAGCAGATGCGCTTCGCGTATCTACTCGGCTAACCCACCCTACGAGACCGTCGTCAGCCCGCCAGATCCAGCTTCGAGGCGACCGTCGAATCCGCGTTCAGCCGGTAGATGATCGGCACGCCGGTCGCGAGCTCGCGCTTCAGAATGCCTTCGGGCGAGAGCTTTTCCAGCACCATGATCAGCGCGCGCAGCGAGTTGCCGTGGGCGGCCACCAGCGTGCGCTTGCCGTTGAGCACGCCCGGGAGAATCTCCTGCACGTAGTACGGCAACGCGCGCGCCAGCGTGTCCTTCAGGCTTTCGCCGCCGGGCGGTGGCACGTCGTAGGAGCGGCGCCAGACATGCACCTGCTCCTCGCCCCATTTCTTGCGGGCGTCGTCCTTGTTGAGACCGGAGAGATCGCCATAGTCGCGCTCGTTCAGCGCGAGATCCTTCGAAGTCGGCAGGCCCTGCTGGCCGAGCTCGGCGAGAATGAGATCGAGCGTGTGCTGCGCGCGCGTCAAGACCGAGGTGAAGGCGACGTCGAACACGAGCCCTTGTGCCTTGAGCTTGCGCCCGGCTTCCTGGGCTTCCTTGACGCCGAGCTCGGTGAGGTCAGGATCCTTCCAGCCGGTGAACAGGTTCTTCAGATTCCATTCGCTCTGGCCGTGGCGCACGAGCACGAGAAGACGTTCGCTCATTGACTGCTTTCCGTTCGCTATCTTCAGTTAGATGTCGGCGAGGCCGAGCACGTCGGCCATCGAGTAGTGCCCTGGCGCTTTGCCATGCGCCCACATCGCCGCCTTCAGCGCGCCATGGGCGAACAGCATGCGATCCTCCGCCTGATGCGACAGCGTCAGACGTTCGAACGGGCCGAGGAAAGTCACGCTGTGATCGCCGGCGACGGTACCGCCGCGCAAGGAGGCAAAGCCTATCGCGCCCGGCTTGCGCGCGCCGGTGATGCCGTCGCGGCCGCGCTCCGAATGCGCCTCGTCGAGCGGGATGCCGCGACCGCTCGCCGCCGCCTGGCCCAGCATCAGCGCGGTGCCGGAGGGCGCATCGACCTTCATGCGGTGATGGGATTCGACGATCTCGATGTCGAAGCTCTCGTCGAGCGCCTTGGCGACGCGCTTGACCACCGCGGCGAGCAGATTGACGCCGAGGCTCATATTGCCTGACTGCACCACGACCGCGCGGTTGGTGACACTCTTGATCACGGCATTGTCCGAGGCCGAAAGCCCGGTGGTGCCGATGACATGAACGAGGCCACGCTCAGCCGCGATCGCGATATTGGCGATGGTCGCGGCCGGCACGGTGAAATCCAGGATGCCGTCGGCGTCCTTCGACATCGCCCAGAGGTCGGCGGAGAGCTTGATGCCATTGGCCGGCAGGCCCGCGAGCACGCCGGCATCCTTGCCGAGCAGCTCCGAACCCGGCGCCTCCAGGGCGCCCGCCAGCACCGCACCTTTGCTCTCGGCAATCGCCCGTACCAGCGCGCGGCCCATCCGGCCGCCGGCTCCGGCTACAATCAAGCGCATGTCTGACATGATGTGATCCTCTCAGCTGCGTTGTAGCGGCGGGATGCAGTTCCGGCAACCGAGGGGGACTGGTGAGGGCGATTCCACGTTCACCGTCATTCCGGGATGGTCCGAAGGACCAGGCCCGGAATCTCGAGATTGTCAGGTGCGCAATTGCGCACCATAGTTCGGCTCTGCGAGCCGCCCCGGAATGACAGCGGGCCTCAACCGTCCTGCGGCTGCGGGCCGTCATAGCCCTCGATGATGATGAGGTCGGCGATCGAGTGCGGCTGCCGCACCTTGATGTTGGCCTGGTATTCCGGCGAGTTGTAGCAGGCGATCGCGGTCTGGTAGTCCGGGAATTCGATGACGACGTTGCGGGTGCGGCTGGCGCCCTCGACGGTGGTGAACTTGCCGGCGCGAACGACGAAGCGACCGCCCCACTTCTTGAAAATGGGACCGTTGGCGATGGCATAGGGCTTGTAGCCCTCGTCATTGCTGACATCGACGCGGCCGATCCAGTAGCCTTTTGCCATTGTTCTTCTCCTTGTGTTGGTTAGGCAAGTGCCCGGGCGATCTCGGCCTGGATGGCGTCAGCCGCAGCCTTGGGGTCAGCAGCTTCCACCACAGGACGCCCGACGACGAGATAATCGGCGCCCGCGCTGATCGCGCGACCCGGTGTCATGATGCGCTTCTGATCGCCGGTTGCCGAGCCCGCCGGACGAATACCGGGCGTGACCAGAGCCATCTGGTGGCCGATGATCTTGCGCAAGGCTCCGGCTTCTTCGGGCGAGGACACCAGCCCTTCGATGCCGAGCACCTGCGCCTGCTGCGCGCGCGCTTCGACAAGCTCGGAAACGCCGAGCCGGAAGCCTGCCGCGTGCAGATCGTCGTCATTGTAGGAGGTCAGCACCGTCACGGCGAGGAGCTTCAGCTTGGAGCTGCCGCGCCCTTCGACGGCGCCCTTCATGGTCTGCGGATAGGCATGCACGGTGAGGAAGGTCGCGCCTGATTTGGTGATGCTCTCGACGCCCTGCGCGACCGTGTTGCCGATGTCGTGCAGCTTGAGATCGAGAAAGACTTTCTTGCCGCTGTCCGCAAGCTTTGCCACCAGCGGCAGCCCACCGGCATAAGCGAGGCGATAGCCGATCTTGTAGAAGGTGACGCTGTCGCCGAGCCTGGTGACCATCGCCTCCGCGGCCTCAACATTCGGTAGGTCGAGCGCGACGATCAGGCGGTCCTTCGGGGCGATTTCGGCTGGCGTCATGTCACCTCACATCATGCGTTGGGAAATGTCGATCAACTGCCGCACCAGCTCTTTCAGCGCCGCGATATCGCCCTCGTTCTTCAACCTGTCCATATCGTCATAGGCCTGGTCGGCAAAAGCGAGCGTGAGCTGGCTGGCGATCACATTGGCGTGGCAGGAGGTCAGGATCAGGCGCAATGCCTGGAGTGCGCGGGCGGCACCTAACCGGCTCTGCGACGCACCGGCAAGCGCGAAGGCGCGGTTGCGGAACACGTCGCCGCGCGCCTCATGCAGGTCGTGCACGCGGCTGACCCAGTCGATCGCATTCTTCAGCAGCGGCGGCACCGAGGCGTTGTACTCGGGCGAAACGATCAGCACGCCATGATGCGCACCGATCATGCGCTTCAGATTGATCGCATTTTTGGGCACGCCGGATTTGGCCTGGAGATCGCCGTCATAGATCGGCAGCGGAAAATCGGCGAGCGAGATGCGGGTGATTTCGACGCCGGCCCGGGCGAATTCATACGCAGCAACCGCCGCCAGCTTCACGTTGTGCGAGCCGGTGCGGAGCGAACCAGGAATGATCAGGATTTTCGGGGCTGACATCCAATCCAATGCGTTCGGCGAAACGACCCCGCCGCGCATGGAAGAAAGCCGGCGGAATTAGTCCTTGCGATACACCCAGACGCGGGCCGGCGGAAGGTTCATCCAGATCCGTTCCGAGGCCTCTGTGGACACGCCGGGCAGCGATTTCGGGATCGGCGGCACCACCGCATAGGTGAATTGGACGAAGGGCGCGCCGGGCGCGAGCGCCGTGAAGGCATCGCGGATCAGCCGCAGCCGCGTCAGCATGGGTTTCGTGACCAGCGGCAGGCCGGAGACGACGGCGCTTGCCGGCGCGCTCAGGACATTCCAGAGCGTGTCGCGCAGACGGTAGGCATCGCCCTGCACCACCTTGGCCTGCGGATAGCGGTCGCGCAGCAGGGCGCAGAAGCCGGGATTGTATTCGACGAGGACGAGGCGCTTCTGGTCGATGCCGCGCTCGATCAGTGCCGAGGTAATGGCACCCGTGCCTGGCCCGAGTTCAACCACGGGCGCGTCCGAATCGGGATCGACATAGTGGGCCATGGTCCGCGCCAGCAGCTTGCCTGACGGCATCACCGCGCCCATATGCAGCGGCTTTTCGATCCACGACCTGAGAAAACGCACCTCGTCATCAAGACGGGGCTTCTTCAACGCACGCGCGGACGATGGCAATGGCATGTCAGGACCGGACGGGACCGCGCGACTGCGGCGTGTCAGAAAATGGTCATAAAGACGTATAGGCCGAAGGCGATACGGTCAAGCCGGGTCAGTTCGCCCGATTACCGAAGAAATCCTTGACCTTGGCGAAGAAGCCCTCGGATTCCGGCTGGGTGTTGCCGGAGGAGAGTTTTTCGAACTCGGCCAACAATTCCTGCTGCTTCTTGGTGAGGTTCTGCGGGGTCTCGACCACGACCTGGACGTACATGTCGCCCATCTGGCGCGAGCGCAGCACCGGCATACCCTTTGATGCAATGCGGAAACGGCGCGCCGACTGGGTTCCGGCAGGGACTTTCACCTTGGCCTTGCCCTTGTCGATGGTCGGCACCTCGAATTCGCCGCCGAGCGCGGCGGTGACCATCGAGATCGGCACGCGGCAATGCAGATCGGCGCCGTCGCGCTGGAAGAACTGGTGCTGGGCGAGCGACAGGAAGATGTAGAGGTCGCCGGGCGGCCCGCCGCGGACGCCGGCCTCGCCTTCGCCGGCGAGCCTGATCCTGGTGCCGTCCTCGACGCCCTGGGGAATGTTGACCGACAGCGTGCGCTCGCGGGTGACACGGCCCTGGCCCGAGCAGGACGGGCAGGCGTCCTCGATCATCTGGCCGCGGCCCTGGCAGCCGGGGCAAGTCCGCTCGAGGGTGAAGAAGCCCTGCGACTGGCGCACCCGGCCGGCGCCGCCGCAGGTCGAGCAGGTCTTGGGCTTGGTACCGGCCTTGGCGCCGATGCCGGAGCAGGCCTCGCAGGTGACCGAGACCGGAATCTCGATCTGCGCGGTCTTGCCGCCAAATGCTTCCTCGAGGGTGATTTCCATGTTGTAGCGCAAATCGGCGCCACGCTCGCGGCCGCCGCGGCCGCGTTGCCCGGCCATGCCGAACAGGTCTTCGAAGATGTCGGAGAAGGAGGAGGCGAAGCCCGCGCCGAAACCGGCACCACCGCCGCCGGGACCACCCTGCTCGAACGCGGCATGGCCAAAACGATCATAGGCCGCACGCTTGTCCTTGTCCTTGAGGACCTCGTAGGCCTCGTTGATTTCCTTGAACTTGACCTCGCTGGTCGCATCCCCGGGATTGCGGTCGGGATGGAATTTCATCGCCAGCTTGCGGAACGATGACTTCAGCTTGCTCTCGTCGGCCGTGCGTTCGACTTCGAGGGTTTCGTAGTAGCAGCGCTTGGTGGACGTGGACATGTCTGACTCAGGTCTATCCGATCGCGATTCAAGTCGGGGCGAAACACCGTCGCCACGCGACGATATAGGCAGCCTTCCGCATTTCCGCAGAGGGCTGCATGGCAGTGTTGAGCATAGCGGCTGGGAATTGATCGATCGTAACGGGCCGATCACCCGTCAATCCCGACACGAAAGCCTCCCCCGTCACGGGGGAGGCCAGAGAAGCGTGTCGGGTCCAAGCCGTCCGCATCACACCCTCGCGGGCTTTAAGCGGACTTCTTGTTGTTCTTGTCGTCGTCGACCTCGGTGAATTCGGCGTCGACAACGTCATCCTTCGCAGCGTCCTTGGCCGCATCGGCCTCGGCCTGCTGCTTGTACATGGCCTCGCCGAGCTTCATCGAAGCCTGCGCCAGCGTGTTGGTCTTGGCCTTGATCGCCTCGGCATCGCTGCCCTTCAGCGCTTCCTTGAGGTCGCTGACGGCATCCTCGATGGCGCGGCGCTCGGTCTCGGAGACCTTCGAACCGTGCTCGGCGAGCGCCTTCTCGGTGGAGTGCACCAGCGCGTCGGCATGGTTCTTGGCATCGACCGCCTCGCGGCGCTGCTTGTCGGCCGCGGCATTGGCCTCGGCGTCCTTGACCATCTTGTCGATATCGGCTTCCGACAGACCGCCCGAGGCCTGGATGCGGATCTGCTGCTCCTTGCCAGTGGCCTTGTCCTTGGCCGAGACGTTGACGATGCCATTGGCGTCGATGTCGAAGGTCACCTCGATCTGCGGCATGCCGCGCGGGGCCGGCGGGATGCCCATCAGGTCGAACTGGCCGAGCATCTTGTTGTCGGCCGCCATCTCACGCTCGCCCTGGAAGACGCGGATGGTGACGGCATTCTGATTGTCTTCAGCCGTCGAGAACACCTGGCTCTTCTTGGTCGGGATCGTGGTGTTGCGGTCGATGATGCGGGTGAACACGCCGCCCAACGTCTCGATGCCCAGCGACAGCGGGGTCACGTCGAGCAGCAGCACGTCCTTGACGTCGCCCTGGAGCACGCCGGCCTGGATCGCGGCGCCGATCGCCACGACTTCGTCCGGGTTGACGCCCTTGTGCGGCTCCTTGCCGAACAGCTGCTTCACGACTTCCTGGACCTTCGGCATACGCGACATGCCGCCGACCAGCACGACTTCGCCGATCTCACCGGCGGTGACGCCGGCGTCCTTCAGCGCCTTGCGGCAGGGCTCGACGGTCTTCTGGATGAGGTCGTCGACCAGCGCCTCGAACTTGGCGCGGGTGAGCTTCATCGTCAGATGCTTCGGGCCGGTCTGGTCCGCGGTGATGAAGGGCAGGTTGATCTCGGTCTGCGTCGTCGAGGACAGCTCGATCTTGGCCTTTTCAGCGGCTTCCTTCAGGCGCTGCAACGCGAGCTTGTCGTTGCGCAGGTTGATGCCCTGCTCCTTCTGGAATTCGTCGGCGAGATAGCCGACGAGGCGCATGTCGAAATCTTCGCCGCCGAGGAAGGTGTCGCCGTTGGTCGACTTCACCTCGAACACGCCGTCGCCGATTTCGAGAATGGAGATATCGAACGTGCCGCCGCCGAGATCGTACACGGCGATGGTGCCGGCCTTGGTCTTGTCGAGGCCATAGGCGAGCGCGGCCGCGGTCGGCTCGTTGATGATGCGCAGAACTTCAAGGCCCGCGATCTTGCCGGCGTCCTTGGTCGCCTGGCGCTGGGCGTCGTTGAAGTAGGCGGGAACGGTGATGACGGCCTGGTCGACCTTCTGGCCGAGATGAGCTTCCGCGGTTTCCTTCATCTTCTGCAGGATGAAAGCGGAGACCTGCGAGGGCGAGTAGGTCTGGCCGTCGGCCTCGACCCAGGCGTCGCCGTTGGAAGCCTTCACGATCTTGTACGGAACGAGCTTCTTGTCCTTCTCGACCATCGGGTCGTCGTAGCGGCGGCCGATGAGGCGCTTCACTGCGAAGAAGGTGCGCTCGGGATTGGTAACGGCCTGGCGCTTGGCCGGCTGGCCGACGAGGCGCTCGCCGTCATCAGTCACGGCGACGATCGAAGGCGTCGTGCGCATGCCTTCGGAATTCTCGATGACTTTGGCGTTCTTGCCATCCATCACGGCGACGCACGAATTCGTGGTGCCGAGGTCGATCCCAATGACCTTTCCCATGGTCCTGATATCCTTCTTTTTACGGCAGGTTGGTTGGGCCCAGAAGGCACCCAATCCGAAACCCCCTAAGATCAAACATTCGCGATATTGCGATGGTTGAGGCTCATATAGGAGGGGGGGAGGGGCCCGCAAGGACCGGACGCAAGTTTGGACCGTGAAAACATTGGGTTTTGGAAGATCATATCCGGGCTCGACCGCCCTTGCGGGTGAGGAATTATTAACAGGTTCAGACTCCGGCCGCCCCTGCCGCCGGTAGCCGGCCCGACCCTGTTACCCGAGCGCCAAACCCGCTAAAAGGCGGCCGGCCGGACAGTCTCGCCATGGGGCTGCTTCGCGCGACAAAGCGGCCCAATCGCCGACCATCGTACGGCCTCAATGTGAACCAATCAGAGTGCCCATGAAGCTGATCCGCCCCCTCGCCGCGCTCGCTCTCCTCGCCGCCTCCACATTTCCGGCACTCGCTGCCGACGCCGTCTACCCGCCGGGCCTGCGCCTCGGCATGGTGCCGCTGGTCGGCCTCAGCAAGGCCAAGTCTTTCCCGGGCTTCGAGAACGAGGACGGCAGCGTCAAGGTGCTGATTACCGAGCTGCCGCCGGCGGCTTACGGCGAGGTCGTGGCCGCCTTCAACGCCAATCCGGCCGGCACCAACGGCGTCAAGCCGGACAAGCTCGAGACATCGGCGGGTCTTGCCTATTTCACCGCCGAGAGCGGCAAGGCCGGCACCACCCCGGTGAAGCGCTATTCGATGATCGTGCCGGGCATCGGCTTCTCCGGCTATGTCGCGGTGCAGGTCCCCGAGAACGCCTCGAAGATCTACACCGACGAGGCGGTTAAGCAGATGTTTGCGACCGCCACCATCCGCAAGGAGGTGTCGGCCGACGAGCAGATCGGGCTGTTGCCGTTTAAGATCACCGATCTCGCCGGCTTCAAGGACATCCGTACGCTGGTGCCGGGCTCCAGCATCATCCTGGCCGACGGCAATGAGAGCGCAGGCTATGAATCCAAGCCGTTCATGATCCTCGGCCTGATCGGCGCCACCCCGCAAGCCGCCGACGACCGCGCCCGCTTCGCCCAGGAGGCGGCGCTCCAGATCCCGGGCTTGCGCGAATCCAAGATCACCATGTCGGAGCCGATCCGCATCAACAGCCAGCCGGGATTCGAGACCCGGATCGACGGCGTCAGCGGCAAGGACAAGACGGCGGTGACGGTGGTGCAGTGGATCCGCTTCGGGGGCGGCACCTCGCTGCGCATCATCGCCAGCGCCCCGCGCGATCAATGGTCAGACGCCTTCACCCGCTTCCGCGCCGTGCGCGACGGTATCCAGCCGAAGGGGTAGGCACATCCGCAAGGGCGGTGCGCCCCCGCCTGCGGGATCGCAAGCAGGAGAGGTGCACCGAACGCGCCGCGAGCAGCCTAACCCCTCACCAGAGCCGGCTGCATTTTCAGGCTTTCGTTCGTACACGAACGGAACTAGGCTTGCCCCCTGGATCATCCTTGCAGGGAGGCGGACGATGCTTAATCGACGACAGATCTTGGCCGCGCTGGGAACGACCGCGCTTGCGAGCCTCGCTCCATCGGCACTTTTCGCAGCAGCCGCAATCAAGCCGGACGACACCTCCGCGCTGCTCGTGATCGACGTGCAAAACTGCTTCCTGCCCGGCGGCAGCCTCGCCGTGAAGGAAGGCGAGCAGGTCGTGCCTGTGATCAACAAGATCGCGAAGGGCTTCGCGAACGTCGTGATGACGCAGGACTGGCACACGCCCGGCCACGTCTCGTTCGCCTCAGTCCATGCCGGCAAGAAGCCGTTCGAGACTATCGATCTGCCTTATGGAAAGCAGGTGCTGTGGCCGGACCATTGCGTGCAGGGCACCGACGGCGCCTCGCTCTCGAAGGACCTCTCGATTCCGCAGGCCGAGCTCATCATCCGCAAGGGCTTTCACAAGGACGTCGACAGCTATTCGGCCTTCCTCGAAGCCGATGGCAAGACAACGACAGGCCTCGCCGCCTATCTGAAGTCCCGCAAGATCAAACGCCTGTTCGTTGCGGGTCTCGCAACCGACTTCTGCGTCGCCTGGACCGCGCTCGATGCGCGCAAGGCGGGGTTCGAGGTCTATGTCGTGGAAGACGCCTGTCGCGGCATCGACAATCAGGGCTCACTGGCAAAAGCCTGGGCCGATATGGCCAAGGCCGGCGTGAAACGGATTCAGTCGAGCGATATCGCGGTCAGCGCGTAAGAGCGTCACACGCCGTCATTCCGGGGCGGCTCGTAGAGCCGAACCCGGAATCTCCAGATTCCGGGGTTCGATGCTTTGCATCGCCCCGGAATGACAGCAAAGCGCTGACGCTGCTCAGTTCGCTTCGTTGTTGTTGGCCGCGGGCGCGGGTTTTGCGCCGCCCTTGGCGACACCGACCAGCGCCGGGCGCAGCACGCGCTCGCCGATGGTGTAACCGGCCTGCATGACCTGGACGACGGTGCCTGCGGGCACCGAGGCGTCCGGCACTTCGTACATCGCCTGCTGGAAGTTCGGATCGAACTTCTGGCCCTGCGGATCGAACTTCTTCACGCCGTGCTTTTCCAGTGCATTGAGCAGCGAGCGCTCGGTGAGCTCGACGCCCTCGATCAGTCCCTTCAGGCCGGCATCGGCATTGGCGCGCGCTTCCGCCGGAACGGCGTCGAGGGCGCGCTGGAGATTGTCGGCGATGTCGAGCACGTCGCGGGCAAAGCCGGTGACGCCGTAGAGCTTGGAGTCGGCGACCTCCTTGGCGGTGCGCTTGCGCAAATTCTCCATCTCGGCCAGCGTCCGCAGCATGCGGTCACGCGCTTCGGCGGCTTCCTTCTGCAACAGCTCGACCGAACCCGGCTCGGGATCGTCGGGCATGATGTAGGGTTTCGACACTACGGGCTCGCCGGTCGGCGCGGCCGTGTCTTCGGGTTGCCGGGTTGGATCGGTCATCGGCTGCTTCTCGAACTCGTCTCAAGGGGAGGTTTTCTGGCCCGGATATCGTGCTTCGGGCGCTGAAAATCAAGCGCCCGTGATCGGCTCAAATGCTGGTCAGCCCCCCAGGAGGCGGCTGACGATGCGGGCGGCATAGTCCACCGTCGGGATCACACGGGCATAATTCAGCCGCGTGGGCCCGATTACACCCAAAACGCCGACGATACGGCCGGCGGCATCCCGATACGGGGAGATGATGGTGGAGGAGCCCGACAGGGAGAACAGCTTGTTCTCGCTGCCGATGAAAATCCGCACGCCCTCGGCGGTTTCGGCGCGCCCGAGCAGGTCGATCACGCCGCGCTTGGTCTCGAGATCGTCGAACAGCAGCCTGACACGCTCGAGGTCCTCCAGTGCGTGCAGGTCTTCCAGCAAATTGGCGTGACCGCGGACGATGAGTTGACGGTCCTCGCTCTCGCCGCCCGACCAGCTGGCAATGCCGGCGGAAATTACCTTTTGCGCAAGCTGATCGAGCTCGGCACGGGCCTCTGCAAGCGCGGTCTCCAGCTCGAGCCGCGCCTCGGCCAGGGTGCGGCCGCGGATCCGCGCGTTCAGGAAATTGCCGGCTTCGGTGATGGCCGAGGAGGGAACTCCGGGCGGCAGCGCCAGCACGCGGTTTTCGACCTGACCGTCCTCACCGACCAGGATCACCAAGGCCTTTTCGGGTTCCAGCCGGACAAATTCGATGTGCTTCAGCCGCGCATTGGATTTCGGCGTCAGCACCACAGCGGCCGCACGGGTGAGGCCCGAGAGCCGGGTCAGGGCCTGATCGAGCGCTGCTTCGACAGAGTGAGCCTCCCCGACCGACGTGAGCTGGCTCTGGATCGACTGCCGTTCGGCCTCATTAAGGTCGCCGACCTGCATCAGTGCATCGACGAAGAAGCGCAGGCCGAGTTCCGTCGGCAGCCGGCCGGCCGAGGTATGTGGGGCATAGATCAGGCCGAGCTGTTCCAGATCGGCCATGACATTGCGGACCGAGGCTGGCGACAGCGGCATGGCGATCAGCCGCGAAATGTTGCGCGAGCCGACCGGCTCGCCGGTCGCGAGGTAACTTTCGACAATTTGACGAAAGATGTCGCGGGAACGCTCGTTGAGCTGGGCGAGGCCTGCGTGCGGCGCGATCAGATGGATCGGATCGTGATGGGCCACAGACGGTAACTCCTCTCAGATGCTCATAATTTGTCTATCCAGGACGGTTCTGACAAGCGTGGCGTTTGCGGGGTGGATATCAGGGGTGAAAAAGCCTTGCCGCATACCCTCGCCCCACCTACAAGCACCGCGAATAGCCTAACCCTCGCGAATTTTGGAGGATTTCCCATGCGGCCAAGCCGCCGTGCGCCCGACGAATTGCGCCCCGTGACGCTGGAGCGCGGCGTGGTCAAATATGCGGAAGGCTCCTGCCTCGTGAAATTCGGCGACACCCATGTGCTGGTCACCGCCACGCTGGAAGACCGCTTGCCGCCATGGCTGAAGGGCCAGGGCCGCGGCTGGGTCACCGCCGAATACGGCATGCTGCCGCGCGCGACCTCCGAACGCACCCGCCGCGAAGCGGCCGCAGGCAAGCAAAGCGGCCGCACCGTCGAGATCCAGCGCCTGATCGGCCGCTCGCTTCGCGCCATTGTCGATCTCGAAGCGCTCGGTGAGCGCCAGATCACGGTCGATTGCGACGTGCTGCAGGCCGACGGCGGCACCCGCACGGCCTCGATCACCGGCGCCTGGGTCGCGCTCGCCGACTGCATCGCCTGGATGAAGGCGCGCAACATGGTCAAGACCAATGTGATGCGCGACAACGTCGCCGCGATCTCCTGCGGCATCTATAACGGCACGCCGGTCCTGGATCTCGACTATGCCGAGGATTCCGAAGCCGAGACCGACGCCAATTTCGTCATGACAGGCGATGGCCGCATCATCGAGGTGCAGGGCACGGCGGAGCGCGAGCCGTTCACCCAGGACGAGTTCCTGAAGCTGATCGCCCTGGCGCAGAAGGGCATCGGCCGTTTGGTTGACTTGCAGAAACTGGCCGTCGCGTAGTCAATAGACCATGCACCGCCGAATCACCGGAAAGCTCGTCATCGCGACCCACAATCCCGGCAAGCTCGCCGAGATGAAGGAGCTGCTTGCGCCGCATGGCGTTGCGGCGGTGTCGGCCGGCGAACTCGGCCTTCCCGAGCCCGAAGAAACCGGCAACGACTTCCGCAGCAATGCCGCGATCAAGGCGATTGCAGCGGCAAAGGCGACGAAACTTCCCGCCTTCGCCGACGATTCCGGCATCGTGGTCGACGCGCTCGACGGTGCGCCCGGCATCTACAGCGCGCGGTGGGCCGGGCCGCAGAAGGATTTCGCCGCAGCGATGGCGCAGATCGAGCGCCTGTTGCAGGAGCGCGGCGCGACCACGCCGGACCGCCGCAGAGCCCATTTCGTCTCCGCGCTCTGCGTCGCCTGGCCCGACGATCATCTCGAGGAGGTCGAGGCCCGTGTCGACGGCACGCTGGTGTGGCCACCGCGCGGCACATCCGGCTTCGGCTACGATCCGATGTTCCTCCCCGACGGCCACACCCGCACCTTCGGCGAGATGGAAAGCATCGAGAAGCATGGCCTGCCGCCGCTTGGCCTTGGCCTGTCGCATCGCGCCCGCGCCTTCGTGAAACTGGCGGAGATCTGCCTTGAGCCGCGCTAACAAGGATGCGTTCGGCGTTTACGTGCACTGGCCGTTCTGCCTGTCGAAGTGCCCGTATTGCGACTTCAACAGCCATGTCCGGCATGCCGCGATCGACGAGGCGCGATTTGCGAGTGCGTTCGCCCGCGAGATCGCAACCACGGCCGAGCGCGCGCCCGGCCGCGAAGTGACCTCGATCTTCCTCGGCGGCGGCACACCGTCGCTGATGCAACCGGCGACCGTCGGCGCCGTGCTCGATGCGATCGGCAAGCACTGGAGCGTCGCCAATGACGTCGAAGTGACGCTCGAGGCGAACCCCACCAGCGTCGAAGCCACGCGTTTCGCAGGCTATCGTGCTGCCGGCGTCAATCGCGTCTCGCTCGGCGTGCAGGCGCTCGACGATGTCTCGCTGAAAGCTTTGGGCCGCATGCACAGTGCGCGGGAAGCGCTCGATGCCGTTGCCATCGCGCGCCGCTCGTTCGAGCGCTACTCGTTCGACCTGATCTACGCCCGCCCCGACCAGACGCCCGCAATGTGGGCCGATGAGCTGCGCCTCGCCATCGATGAAGCCGCCGAGCATCTGTCGCTCTATCAGCTCACCATCGAGGAAGGCACGCCGTTTTACGGCCTGCATCAGGCCGGCAAATTGAAGACGCCGGACGAAGCGGTCGCGCGCGCGCTCTACGACGTCACGCAAGAGACCTGCGACAAGCTCGGCCTGCCCGCTTACGAGATTTCCAACCACGCGCGGCGTGGCGCCGAATGCCGGCACAATCTGGTGTACTGGCGCGGCGAGGAATATGCCGGCATCGGTCCTGGCGCGCATGGCCGCCTCGATATCGACGGGGTGCGCCATGCCACTGCCACCGAGAAGCGTCCCGAAGCCTGGCTGATGCGCGTCGAAAGCAGCGGCGACGGCATCGTCACCGACGATCTCCTCAACAGCGAAGAGCGCGCCGACGAATTCTTGCTGATGGGATTGCGTCTGGCCGAAGGCATCGACCCCGAGCGCTACAAGACGCTGTCGGGCCGCCCGCTCGATCCCAAACGCATCGCGATGCTGCGCGAAGAAGGCGCGATCACGGTCGATGCAACGGGCCGTCTGCGCGTGACCAGCAGCGGATTTCCGGTGCTGGACGCGGTGGTCGCGGATCTCGCGGCGTAAAGGCTTTGATAAGCGAACTGCCGGGATTTTCCAGCGGCTGATCCTGTGCCGTGCTAGATTGGCTCGCGCGTTATCCTGCCCCGCCACCGGACGGCCATGAACGAGCGAGCCCCTCTCCCTCCAATTCACGATCCCGAACTCGACCGGCGCGTGAAGGATGCCGGCGCGAGCAAGACGGTCTACGCCCTCGTCATGCCGGAGACGGAAGCTGCGAAGCACGCAATCCTCGGCAACTGCCCGGCGTCACCGGATGCCGCGCGGCGACAATATCTCGAGCAATTCCGCGACGCCTGGACCGGCAAGCAGTTTGCGCTTCATGAAGCCTTCCTCGCACGCTGGATGGCATGGGCTGACCCGGTGGTTGCGCTTTCGCCGGCCGGATTTCCCTGGCGCTATCCCACGGCCGGCGGCAGCGAAGCCCTGTTTCATGTCATAGCTGCCTATGGCAACCGCGCGCGCAGCGAGCGATTCGAGCCCGAAATCCATGTCTTCTCTGGCGAGTACGAGGGCTACAAGGCCTATGCCGAGGCATGCAGGATAACAGCCGTCGAGCACGACCGCGCCGATTGGGAAAAGGTCGGACGTTCGCTTCCGCCAACCGCGCTGTTCTGTATCAGCCAGCCCTCTGCGATCGACGGCGATGTCTGGCCGCAGGCAAACGCGTTCTTCGAGCTGCTATCGGCCGGCGCCGCAAAACCCCGCGTGCTGCTCGACGTCACCTATATCGGGAGTATTGCCGAAGCGCCCGGATCGCGCATTGCGGCGGACAGTCCCGCGGTGCAGGCCGTAGCCTTCAGCCTCTCCAAACCGTTCGGGGTCTATTACGACCGCATCGGCGGCATCTTCTGCCGTGAGGCCATGCCGTCGCTGTTCGGCAATCAATGGTTCAAGAACCTTACCTCGCTGCAGCTCGGTCTCGCGCTGATCGAGCGTCATGACGTCTACGACCTGGCGCGCCGCTACAAGCATGTCCAGCGCGAGGCTGCCACGGAAGTCGGCCACCGGCTCGGCATCGCGCTCACGCCGAGTGACGTCACGATCCTTGCGCGGGCATCCCGGTCTGACACCCTGGACCCCGCGCTCGCCGCCTTCCTGCGGAGACCCGCGAACAATGCGCAGGCGGGCTTGCGCGTTTGTCTCACACCCGCCATGGCGCAAATGATCGGCACCGCCGGTCCGATCCCCGGAGGCGCATCTTGAAGAATCTCGTCGCGCTGACCTACCCCCAAGACATCCATCGCCATGTGCACGGCTTGTGGCGATGCGAGCCGATCCGCGACTCGCACGCCAATGGCGGCTTCATCCACGACATTGTCGAACAATTCGCGAGCTTGCCGCGCTTGTTTTGCGACACCACCAATGACCGGCTCGAACGCGCTCATTTCTGCTCGTGGTGGGGCGTGTCGATGAACCGGACCTACGACAATCCCGCGATCGAGGATCTCTACCGTCTGCACGAGATGTTTCATTCGGCCTTCATGCCGTACTTTCCGGGTATCGGCTTCGATGCCTTTCATCGCAAGATGGAAGACAACGAACTGAAGGCGAGCGTCTGTTCGGAGATTCGCGTCTATTTCGAGCTGCCGCATTTGCGCGAGCTTGCGTTCGAGCACCCCATCTATGCCGACCGCTTCCTCTCCGACAGCTCGATGCAGACGCTCTGGCAGAGGAACAAGCCGGTCGCGATCGAAACGCTGCAGGAAGCGCGCCGCGACGTGATGTTCTCCAAGCCCGAGCATGAGATGGACCTGGCCGAGCGCTGGATCAGGCGCTTTGCCCTGCAAAACCGTCAGTGGTCGACGTGCTGGTACGATCGCTACCTCGATATCGAGCAGCACATGTACGAATTCCAGATCCGTGCCCTGCAGGGCGACCGCTCTGGCGCCATGGCGGAGCACATCGGCTGGATCGAAGCGCAAGCCGGCGAGGATACCGACGATCATATTCCTTATCGCCAGGAAGCCGCTCTGTTCGCAAACATCTATTGGAGCAATCGGCGCCGTTACGAGGCGCAGGTCCCGGCCGTGGCCAAGCCAGGATAGATTGGTAGGCGAGGCCCGCTAGGGCATGATCCGGAAAAGTGTGAAGCGCTTTTCCGAAAAGATCATGTTCAAGCAAAGAGCCAAAGCGCGATGACGATTCAACCCAATCTCATCGCGCTTTACGCCCCAAAACTCTTCGGCGAGCCCGCGACCGCGACACCGCCGCCCGTCGTTACCTTCATCACCGCGAGCCCACGTTCATTGGTGCCGTCGGCACGGAAGCGGAACAGGCCGTCAATGCCGGCGAAGCCGGAAGGGTTGGTGAGCACGTCGGAAGAGAAGCGCGTGGTGCCCTGCGTGCGCGCGAGCGCGGCGACGAGAGCGACCGCGTCATAGGCGAGCGTCGCGGTACGGATCGGCTCGGCGCCGTATTTGGTGCGGTAGCGGCCGGAGAAGGCGCGGAAGCCGGCCGGATCGGGCGCGGCGTAAAGGCCGCCTTGCAGCGCCGGGCTCGCATACACGCGCGGATTGTCCCACAGGCCGGTGCCGAGCATCTGGATGTTGCGCAGATTCGCGCCCGCCGCGGTCATCGCATCCGCGACCGCGACGACGGCATCGCCATCATCGGCAATGAACAGCGCATCCGCGCCGCCGAGCTGCTGCGCCACTGATCGCGCCGGCGTGGCGCGATCGGCGCCGTATTTCTCGAACGCGACGATGCGTCCGCCGCGCCGCGGCACGGCGGCTTTCACCGTCGCCTCGACCACGTTGCCATAGGCATTGTCGGGCACCAGCACGGCGACCGAGCGCTTCCCGATGCCGGCGGAATATTCGACGATGCGGTTGACGTCGGACTCCGGCAGGAAGCTCAAGAGGTAGACACCACGGCCGGCGATGCTCGAATCGGTCGAGAACGCGATCACCGAGATGCCGCGCGTGCGTGCGACCTGCGCCACCGCCGGCACCGATTGTGCGAACAGCGGCCCCAGAATGATCTCGGCGCCTTCGTCGACCGCCTGCTGCGCGCCCGCTTGCGCGCCTTGCGGGCTGCCATTGTCGTCCTTGATCAGGAGCTGGATGTTCGGGTTCTGGAACTCGGCCAGCGCCATCTCGGCGGCGTTGCGCATGGATTGCGCGGCAAGCCCGGCATTGCCGGCGGCCGAGAGCGGCAGGATCACGGCAACCTTCACCCCGCCGGTGCCGGCGGTGGTGGCCTGCTGCGGTGGGCCGGCGGGCTGGGCCGGCGGGGAGGAACTTGAGAACGGACTGGAAAACTGGCTGAGACTCTGCTGTACGCCGGCGCAAGCCGAGAGCAGGGGCGTGCCGAGCAGCAGGCCCAGCGCGCTTCGCCGGGTCGCCCCCGATATCAGGGGCCCCTGAACGGGGGACTTTGGATGAGGCGGGCCCTGCATGGCAGCTTCTCTTCTGACCGGCCGTTGCCAGCCCGTCACAACACTCTCGACTCTTGCCGCGACACAAGCCGCGGATTCAGGCATATTGTCGGCAAATAGTTAACCAAAACAAAAGGATAATGACCGCTGAAGGCAGCGTACCTCACGTCCTGGCCAGCCATTCGCCGTCCCTTACGCAGCATCAAGGCGGCCTTTCCGCCGCCAATATGGCGTGAGCGCTTCATTCCCTCTCGAATGCGATCCCGGATGGATCACATTCCGTCCTTCCTCGCCCCTTGCCTCAGCACGATCTTTTTCGAAGGACCGGTTCCCAGCCTTCCAGATCGTGCCTAAGTTGACCCCATTATGCGCGCAAAGCCGGCCCCGATAAATACGCCTGAAGCTCAAGACGCCGCCGCGCGCGGCTTCTCGATCGACGCCCATCGCATCACGGTGCCGAAGGCCGCGCCGGGCCTCCACCTGATCGCAACCCCCATTGGCAATCTCGGCGACATCACGCTGCGAGCGCTGCAGACCCTCGCCGGCGTCGACGTCATCGCCTGCGAGGACACGCGCATCACGCGCCGCCTGACCGAGCGCTACGCCATCGCGGCGCAGCTGAAGCAATACCACGAGCACAATGCAGAAGCCGCGCGGCCACGAATCCTGGAAGCGCTTGCGGCAGGCGGTTCGGTCGCGCTGGTCTCGGATGCCGGGACGCCGCTGATCTCCGATCCCGGCTTCAAGCTGGTGCGCGAGGTCTGCGCTGCCGGCCACGCCGTCTATGCGCTGCCCGGTCCGTCCTCGGTGCTGGCCGCGCTGTCGGTGGCGGCGCTCCCGACGGATCGTTTCTTCTTCGAGGGCTTTTTGCCGGCGAAGTCGGCGGCGCGGAGATCGCGCCTTGCGGAACTCGCGCGCATCGATGCCACGCTGGTGATGTTCGAATCCGGCAACCGCGTGCAGGAAACGCTGGCCGAGCTCGCCGAGATCATGGGCGCGCGCGAGGCCGCGATCTGCCGCGAGCTGACGAAACTCCACGAGGAGATTTCGCGCGCAACCGTGAACGAATTGGCGCGCGATGCTGCTGGCCTCGAAACACGCGGCGAGTTCGTGCTGGTGATCGGCCCGCCCGCCGCCGGCGCCGAGGTGCTGACTTCAGGTGCGCTGGACAATCTGCTGCGCGAGCAGCTGTCGGCGCATAGCGTCAAGGATGCCGTGGCGCATGCGGTCGCGCTCTCGGGCCGGCCGCGCCGTGAGGTCTATGCCCGCGCACTCGAGCTCGCAAAAGACCTGCGGGGCGGCGATGGCGAAGACTGAGGTCCCGGCGGAACCGAAAATCGCCTCGCCCGAGCGCGTTGCCGCGTTCCGGACCGGCATTTCCGCCGAGAGCCGCGCCGCCGCCTACCTCATGGCCAAGGGCTACCGCATCCTCGCAAAACGCTACCGCACCCCACATGGCGAGATCGACCTCGTGGCGCGGCGCCGCAACCTGATCGCCTTCGTCGAGGTCAAGGCGCGCGCCAGCCTCGACGAGGCCGCCTATGCGGTGACCCCGCGCCAGCAGCAACGCATCATCAATGCCGCGCAGGGCTGGCTTGTTGCGCATCCCGAGCATGCGGAATTCGAATTGCGATTCGACGCCATGCTGATTGCGCCGCGCTCGCTTCCACGCCATGTGTTGGCGGCATTCGACGCCTCGACCTGAAAGGCAGACCATGAAACTGAACGTTGCCGTCCAGATGGACCCCATCGCCCGCATCAATATCAAGGGCGATTCCACCTTCGCCCTGCTGCTGGAGGCGCAGAAGCGCGGCCATGGCCTGTCTTATTACACACCCGATAAGCTTTCGATGGTCGGCGAGGAGATCGTTGCACCCGTGCAGCCGCTGACCGTGCGCGACGAGGCCGGCGATCATTTCACCTTGGGCGAACCCAAGCGCGAGGCGCTGAACGACTTTGACGTGGTGCTGCTGCGCCAGGATCCGCCGTTCGACCTCGCTTACATCACCTCGACGCACCTGCTCGAGCGCATCCATCCGAAAACGCTCGTCGTCAACGATCCGGCTTCGGTGCGCAATGCGCCGGAAAAGCTGTTCGTGATGAACTTTCCGCAGCTGATGCCGCCGACGCTGATCTCGCGCGACCTCGACGAGATCAACGCGTTCCGCGACAAGTACGGCGCCGTGGTGATGAAGCCGCTGCACGGCCATGGCGGCGCCGCGGTGTTCCGCGTGATGCCTCAGGACATGAATTTCGGCTCGCTGTTCGACATGTTCTCGGTCACCTTCAAGGAAGCCTGGGTGATCCAGCAGTTCATCCCCGAGGTGAAGCATGGTGACAAGCGCATCATCCTCGTGAACGGGGAGTTCGCCGGCGCTGTGAACCGCGTGCCCGCGACCGACGACCTCCGCTCCAACATGGTGCGCGGCGGTGCCGCGCAGGAGACCGAGCTGACGCCACGCGAGCGCGAGATCTGCGCCACTGTCGGCCCTGCGCTGCGCGAGCGCGGCCTCTTGTTCGTCGGCATCGACGTCATCAACGGCAACCTCACCGAGATCAACGTGACCTCGCCCACCGGCATCCGCGCCATCGCGCGGCTCGGCGGCCCTGACGTTGCGGCCAAAATCTGGGACGTGATCGAGCAGAAGCGGGCGAAGTAAAAGTTGTTGTGACCCGTCACCCCCGCGCAAGGGCGAGGCCGTTGTCGCTGGAGGGGGCCGGTTCTTCAGCGGCCCTCGAAGGGCGACGGACCACCGGCATCGTCGCGGCGCGACGCCGTGACATCGCGACGTCTCGCCGCCCCTTCCTAACCACCCGTTCACCATGACGCCCCGGCGCCTCGTTCGAACGCAGCAGCGCACCTGCGTGAAACTACGGGGCCGCTGGCCGACCGAATAACGCGACGTTCACCATCCGCCTAAAACGCGGGCCGTCGCCGCTCATCGCATTCGGGCTCGCAACACCCCTTATACCTTTGCTCCCTACTCATCGATGCGGGGGAACCCGCCACGTGCGGTCCGAGTGCCCCGCGTATGAGTAAAGCGTATGAACACCGCACGCATTGTCGTTCTCGTCATCGCACTGGGCGCCGGCGGCGTCGCTGCGTATCTGGCGAGCAGCTACGACAACAAGCCCGCGCCCGTTGTCCCGGTGGCCGAGAAGCTGCCGACGGTCGAGGTGCTCGTCGCCAAATCCGACATCCAGCTCGGCCAGGCCGTAAAGGCGGAGGATCTGCAATGGCAGACCTGGCCGCAAGCGACCGCCAGCAGCGCCTTCATCCGCCGCGACTCCAGGCCCGACGCGCAGACCCAGATCGCCGGCTCGATCGCACGCGTGCCTTTGATGCAGGGCGAGCCGATCCGCGAGCAGAAGCTGGTGAAGGCCGACGGCTCCGGCTTCATGGCCGCGATCCTGCCGTCAGGCATGCGGGCCGTGTCCACCGAAATTTCAGCCGAGACCGGAGCCGGCGGCTTCATCCTGCCGAATGACCGCGTCGACATCGTGCTGACGCGGCGCCTGAAGACTCCCGATACCAACGGCCCGACCGCGGGCAACGACCTGGTCGTCTCGGAAATCGTCCTGACCAACATCCGGGTGCTCGCGATCGATCAGGCGCCGAAGGAAAAGGACGGCCAGAACGCCGTGGTCGGCAAGACCGTCACGCTCGAGCTCCGGCCCGACCAGGTCGCGACGCTCTCGCAGGCGCGGCAGAGCGGCACACTCGCGCTCGCGCTGCGCAGCATCGCCGATGCCAACGCAAGTGAGGGTTCAGCCGAAGACCTCGCGCTCAAGCAGCCTCAGAACGGCGTCAACGTGATCCGCTACGGCGTCCAGGCAAGACAACTAACGTCACAGAAGTGATGGGGACAGCATGAACTACGGGGAATATCGGACGGGCCTGCGCATTCGGGGGAAGCGCGCCGGCTCGTTCTGGGCGGGGGTGATGCTGATGCTGGGGCTGGTCGCGGCCCCGGACTGGGTCCGGGCTGCCGATGCGCCGGTCGGAGACCAGGCGCCGATGCAGGCGCCGGACCTCGGTGTATCGCCGGTTGCGAGCATCGCGCCGGCAAGGACGCGCTTCCTGTCGCTCGGCGTCGGCAAGTCGGTCGTCATCGACCTGCCGCGCGAGGTGAAGGACGTGCTGGTGGCCGATCCCAAGATCGCCAACGCCGTGATCCGCTCGTCGCAGCGCGCCTATATCATCGGCGCCCAGGTCGGCCAGACCAACGTGGTGTTCTTCACCGCCGACGGCCAGCAGGTTGCCTCCTACGACATCGCGGTGAAGCGCGATCTCAACGGCATGCGCGCGGCGCTGCGCCAGTCGATGCCCGGCGTGCAGATCGAGGGCGTGGGCGACAGCGTCATGCTGACCGGCTCGGTGTCGAGCCCGGTCGAGGCCCAGCAGGCCGGCGACGTCGCCGCAAAGCTGGTCGGCAGCGCGGACAAGGTCGTCAACAACATCGTCGTGCGCGGCCGCGATCAGGTGATGCTGAAGGTTGTCGTCGGTGAAGTCCGCCGCGACATCGTCAAGCAGCTCGGCGTCGACCTCAGTGCCAGCCTCAACGCTGGCACCGCAGTGGTGAATTTCAACAACTCCAATCCGTTCTCGGTCTCCGGCGGCCCGCTCGTCAGCAGCAATGGCCTCGGCGTCACCAGTTTCGCCAAGGGCGTCGCCACCGTCAACGCGACGATGCGCGCGATGGAAACCGCGGGCGTGATGCGGACGCTGGCCGAGCCGAGCCTGACCGCGATCTCGGGTGAATCCGCGACGTTCGTCGCCGGCGGCGAATTCCCGATCCCCGGAGGCTACGCCTGCGACCCGGTCACGCACGTTTGTACCACCCAGGTCACCTACAAGAAGTTCGGCATCTCCCTGAACTTCACTCCGGTCGTGCTCAGCGAAGGCCGCATCAGCCTGCGCGTGATGACCGAAGTCTCCGAGCTTTCGAATACGAACGCGATCACCTTGACGCAGGCGGTCTCCGCGAACACGAACAACTCGATCACGATCCCCTCGGTCCAGACCCGCCGCGCCGAAACCACGCTGGAAATCCCTTCGGGTGGTTCGATGGCCATGGCTGGCCTGATCCAGCAGCAGACCAAGCAGGCGATCAACGGTCTGCCCGGGCTCGACCAGGTGCCGATCCTCGGCGCGCTGTTCCGCAGCCAGGATTTCGTCAACAACGAGACCGAGCTGATGGTCATCGTGACGCCCTACGTGGTGCGCGCGGTCGCCCAGAAGGAATTGTCGCGGCCCGACGACGGCTTCGCGCCGTCCTCGGATGCGCAATCGGCGCTGCTCGGCCGCATGAACCGCCTCTACGGCATCGCGCGCCGCATCGATCCGATCGACGGCGTCAGCGGCGATTTCGGCTTCATCATCGACTGACACGAACGGTTTGGGGACCGGGACAAGACACGGGGAAGAGGGGACCAGGCGATGACGAAGACATCCGCCGATCGACGCCGCAATCTGCGCATCGCGCTCGCGCTGACGGGACTCTCCGTCATGCTGGGAGCCTGCAACACCACCGGTGACGTCGTTACCACCCAGACGGTACCGACCGACTACCGCCTGCGCCACCCGATCGCGGTGCAGGAAGGCAAGCGCTCGATCGTGATCTTCGTCGGCAAGGCGCGCGGCGGCCTCTCGGCGCCACAGCACGCCGACGTGATGGGCATCGCCCGGGACTGGGTGCGCGAAGGCACCGGCTCCGTCGTCGTCGACGTGCCCGTCGATACCGCGAATTCGCGTGCCGCTGCGGCGACCTATCATGAGATCCGCGCCGTGCTCGGCAGCGGCGGCGTGCCGTCGCGCGCCATCGTCCAACATGCCTATCGCCCCGAGGATCCTGACCTGCTGCCGACCATCCGGCTGAGCTATTCCAAGATCACCGCGGTCGCCGGCCCCTGCGGACTATGGCCCGAGGACATGGGACCGTCGATTCTCGACCCCGGCTACAACGAAAACCAGCCCTACTTCAATCTCGGCTGTGCCAGCCAGCGCAACCTTGCGGCCATGATCGACAATCCCGCCGATCTCGAACAGCCGCGCGCGGAGACGCCGGCCTATACGGCACGGCGCGACATCGCCTTCGATCGTTACCGCAAGGGCACGGCAACCACGAGCGCTTATCCCGAGGCTGACAAGGCCAAACTCAGCGACATAGGCAAATGACTGAGATCCACGACGAAGCGGCGGACGATCCGCAGCACCCCGAGGAGCACATTGCGCCGGTTCCCCGCATCTCGGTGCAGGCCTTCTGCGAAACCGAGCAGACGCTGAAGGCGGTGACTGCGGCCGGCGAGGATCGCCGTCTCGCCAAGGCGCATCTCACCGCGAAGAGTGGCGGCCTCGCCGCTGCGATCGAAGTCTATGAAACGATGCCGACGCCGAACGTCATCGTGATCGAGTCGGACGGCACGCGCGATATCCTCGAAGGCCTCGACGATCTCGCCGGCGTTTGCGATCCCGGCACGCGCGTGGTCGTGATCGGCAATCCCAACGACACCGCGCCCTATCGCGAGCTGGTGCGCCGCGGCGTCAACGATTACGTGGTCGGGCCGGTCGAGACCATCGACGTGGTGCGCTCGATCTGCAGCCTGTTCTCGGCCTCGGAAGCCATCATCACCGGCCGCATCATCGCGGTGGTCGGCGCCAAGGGCGGCGTCGGCGCCTCGACCGTCGCGCACAACGTGGCCTGGACCATCGCGCGCGACCTCGCGCTCGATTCCGTCGTGATCGATCTCGACCTCGCCTTCGGTACCGCGGGCCTCGATTACAACCAGGATCCGGCACAGGGCATCGCCAATGCGGTGCTGTCGCCGGACCGGCCTGACACGGCCCTGATGGAGCGCCTGCTCGCCAAATGCAGCGAGCATCTCAGCCTGCTTGCTGCGCCTGCCACGCTTGATCGCGTTTATGATTTCGGCGCGGAAGCGTTCGACGCGATCTTCGACACGCTGCGCATGACCACGCCCTGCATCGTGCTCGACGTGCCGCATCAATGGTCGGCATGGACCAAGCGGGCGCTGGTCAATGCCGACGACATCGTCATCGTGGCCGAGCCCGACCTCGCCAATTTGCGCAACACCAAGAACATGCTCTCGGTGCTCAAGACGGCGCGGCCGAACGATCGGCCGCCGCTCTACTGCATCAACCAGGTCGGCATGCACAAGCGGGCCGAGATCGACGTCAAGTCCTTCGCCAAGACGATGGAAAGCCAGCCGCTCGCGGTGATTCCGTTCGATTCGAAGCTGTTTTCGACTGCAGCCAATAACGGCCAGATGATCGCGGAGGTCTCGAAGAGCCACCGCACCACCGAGCTGTTCCAGAACATGGCCAACCGCCTCGCCGGGCGCGGCGAGGTGCGCAAGCCGAAGCGTTCGCTGCTCGGGCCGCTGCTGAAGAGGCTGAAGGCAAGGACCGGGCGCGGATCGGCGCCGCATCGCAAGGCGTCGTAAGCGCGGGAGCGCTTCCGGCGAACGGGGGAATGGCAGCGGCGGATTACTTTTCCGCTCGCTGCTGCTGCTTCTTCGACAGCAACTGGCGCAGTGCCGTGACCTTGGCTGCGGCCTGATCCGGCGGCAGATCGGCCCTCACGACGGTCTCGGCCTCGCCCTGCTTGCCTTCCAGTCCCAGCACCAAAGCGAGATTGGCCCGCACGCGAGGATTGGCGGAATCGCGCGCAAAGGCGCGGCGCATGGTTTCCTCGGCCCGCGGCAGATTGTTCTGGAGCGCGTAGGACAGGCCGAGATTCGACAGCACCGACGGCTCGTCCGGCACGATCTTCAGCGCGGTCGCATAATATTGCTGCGCTTCCTCATTGCGCCCGAGCTGATCGAGCACCGCTCCCTGCGCCGACAGGATGTGCCAGTCGGGATCTTCGGGCGTATGCGCGCGGCTCAGCACATCGAAAGCCTGCTGGAAATTGCCATTGTCGGCGAGCGCGCGGCCGTAGCCGGCGAGCAGCGCCTTGTTGCTGGGATGAAGGAGCACGGCCTGCTCCATCACCGCGACCGCCTGCGCGCGCTGGCCGGTCTCGCGCAGCGCCTTGCCGTAGTCGAGAGCGATGTTGGGATCGCTCGGCTTGGCGCGATAGCGCTCGCGCAAGCCGTCCATGTCGGGCCTGGCGTCCGCTGTCGCCGCCGTTTCCGGCTTGCTGCTGACGCCGAGCGCGCCGGTCACATCCTCCAGACTCGTCGTCTGGCAGCCACCGAGGGCAAGCGCTGCGAGCGCGGGAAGCAGGAATCTCGCCGGGGACGAGGCAAGGGACGAACGCTTGGACATACTCTGATCACCGCCGGCGGACTGATCAGAGATGCTTTGCCGATTAACCCTAAAGTCCCGTTAAGAAGCCGGCCGGTTCGGCTCAGTCCGTAAATTCCGCACCGAATTCGCAGCCGATGCGCCAGCGCAGCCGGCACTGGCGCGAATAGTCGGGTGCGAAGATGATGGTGAATTGCGGCGGCACTTCCAGGAATTCCGCCACGACCTTGACGCCCCCGTCCGAAATATCCGTGATGGTGCAGTCTCGCGGCAGCGAGCCCGCGCCGAAATGAATCTTGGCCAGCCGGCTGCACACCCGTCGTTCGCTTCTGCGGCGATTTGCAAGCATTTGAATTCTTCACCCGTTAGATCACGGCCCATCCCGCGTGCTTAGGAGTAGCGGACATTCGTTGGAATGTGCTGAGCGTTGCCGCTCGCATTCGAGGCGTAATGTCCGGAGCCCGTTTACGATTGGTTAGGATTCGCGGCGGCTCCGTTTTCGTTCCTGTATTGTTCTTGTCAGGGCACTTCCTCTCTGCTACCGTTGATTGTGTGAGGGGGCAGCATGGTTCAGCGGGTTTCGACAGTCGCCTTTGAGGGGATCGAGGCCCGCGCTGTCGATGTGCAGGTGCAGGTCGCGCCCGGCCTGCCGGCCTTTGCCATTGCAGAGTGTGAATGCCAATACTATACGGCAGCATCACACGGAGATTGCAATGGAATTACGGAACTCGACGACCCTACTGGCCCTACGGAGCATTGTTCGCCTCGCTTCGGCCATAGCACGCGCAGCGGGGGCATTGGGAGACCCAGGGAAGCGCCTTGAGAGGACCGTGGACCCTCAGGCTCGCAGAAGGCAGGCGGACATTGCCGACGTGCTGGCGACCCTGAATTGCGACGCCGCAGTCCGAGCCTGACGCATGGACGCCCCTGTGCGCACCGAGGCCCAGACCAAGGCCTACTCATACGTACGGTTCTCGACACCTTCCCAAGCCGCTGGAGCCAGCCTGCAGCGTCAGAGCGAGAAGGCGGCCAAGTATGCCCTCGAGCATGGGCTTACCTTGGACACCGAGTTGAACATGACGGACTTGGGGGTGTCCGCCTTCCGAGGGAAGAACGCGCGCACAGGAGCACTCGGGGAGTTCCTTGAGGCCGTCCAGAAGGGCTATGTCCAGCGGGGCAGCTACCTGCTGATCGAGAACATGGACCGCCTGTCGAGGGCGGACATCATCACCGCACAGGCTCTGTTCAGCCAACTGATCGTCAGCGGCATCACCGTGGTCACCCTAACGAACCTTGAGGCCTACTCGTTGGCTCGCCTCGAAAGGGAGCCGGAGGCCCTCTTGCTCGTTGTGTTGGAGTTGATCCGGGCGAACAAGGAGAGCGTGCGGAAGGCCCAGCTCATCGGTGACGCTAAGGCGAGGAAGAAGAAGCGGCTTGCAGAGCACGGACTTGAAGGCAAGCCGTACACCCGGCAGACACCTGCGTGGATCATGTGGTCTGAGGAGGAGCACCGATACACGCTGATTGAGGAGCGCGCGGCCATCGTTCGAGAGATGTTTGAGCGGATGGATGCAGGCGACGGGCTCGTGCGCATAGCCCGCGACCTCAACGTACGTAGTGTTCCAACGTGGGGGAGGAGCGGAAAGCAGAGAACTGCTGATCACTGGCGTACAAGCTACATCCGAAAGGTCCTCACGAGCACCGCGCCTATTGGCACCTTCACGCCGCACATCACAACACACGATGAGGTCACCCGAGCGCGCCGTGACGAGCCCATGGCCCCGGTGGAGAACCTGTTTCCGGCTGCTGTCGATGCAGACACGTATTGGAGGGTGAACCGCAAGCTCAGCACCACAGCCGCGCGCGGGCGCAACGCCAGACAGCTCCCGAAGTCCATCGTGTCGGGGATCGTGTTCTGCGCGACGTGCGGGCACGCGGTTACAAGGGTTGCCAAGGGGGACTACGTTTACCTCGTGTGCTCGCGAGCGAACATGCGCGCGAGAGGCTGCGCCTACAAAGCCGTACGGTACGAGACCGTAGAGAAGGCATTGAGGGAGAACGGGAAGCATCTGGTCAAGGAAGCACCCCGAGGCAAGAGCGCCAGCGCCCTCGATAAGCAGATTGAGCGGACGCAGCATGAGGCGGACGGAATGGAGGTCCTCACGTTCGAGCTGCTGGAGCTGATTGCCGAAGAGAGAGGAAGCCCCGAAGCGACGGCAGCATCAAGAAGACTGCGAGAGGTGGAGCGCCGCCTCAAGAGCCTTCAGAGGGAACTTCGCGACCTGAGAACACAACGAGACACGATGACGATTGCAAGCGTCAGGGATCGTCTCAAGGCGGTAGAACGCGCACTCACCAGTAACACAGATGTGGCCGAGACCAACGCGGTTCTGAGGGACGCCATACGCCGCATCGTGCTTGATCCCGAGCAGGGCCATCTGTGGATACGCTGGCATCACTCGGAAGACGTGCAGGACGTCCGGTGCTTCACACGGCACATGGACTGGACCGAATTCAGGGAGACGACACCGCCAATGCACGCGTTGTTTCCCGAGAACTCAAACGCCCTCGACAAGACGCAGTAGAAAGAAGAATGAAGCATCAACTCAGCAAGATCAGCGCTCTCGATACGATCAAGGCGCTCAAGGAAGCCGAGGCCGACCTCGTGAGACCCGAAGGGAGCGACGGCAAGCCGGTGTATGCCCACGTTCCGCCACAGGACATCGCGGAACGCTTGGAGCTGTTTCAGCCCCGAAGGCCGGGCTATGGTCTGCGCAAGGTAGACACCCAGCACGTCAACGCGCTTGCGACCCGCATCACACGGAAGGGCGAGTTAGACCCTGTGTTGGTCGTGAAGCTCGGGAGCAAATGGGTGGTGGTTGATGGACACCACCGCATCGCCGCCTATCAGAAGCTCAAGTACAAGGCACCGATCAAGTGTGAATGGTTCGCAGGGACCGTGCGGGAAGCGATGGATGAGAGCCTGCGTCGCAACGAGAAGACCCACCTGCGAGTGGAGCAGGCTGACAAGGCCGAGGCCGCATGGACGCGTACGCTGATGGACTGGGATGGAAAAGGCTGGAGCAGCAGCAAGGCCCAAGTCGTGACCCTGACCGGCGCGAGCGATGGCACGGTCGCTCAGATGAGGCGGGTGGTTAAGTGGCACGATAATTATAAGACAGGTGTCGACAAGCACCCTACCGGCGAGAAGCTCTTCAGGGCTCTCGGGCCTGACCTACGCAGGCATTCTTGGAACAAGGCCAAGATGGTGCTTTTGGACCTTGCGCCCAAGGAATGGGACATGAACGACGCCGCAGCCAAGCTCGCCCGTGGCCTCGTCACAAGAATGACCACGAAGCTCTCCGAGGACCCCGAGGTAACCGCGCGCGCCCTGTGGCTCTACGACCGGGACCTATGCCCAAACCTCGTTAAGGCTCTGCAGGACGTCATGAGGAGCGAGAAGGAGGCCGAGGGGGACGAAGAGTTCTGGGAGCCTTACAAGCGGGTCGGTCTTGTGAGTGATGATTGATGTCATGCCCCTGAGCGGCTCCGGGGACCACAGGGAGCCCGCGCCCCTCCTCGGGGTGCATTTAGGACCTGCAGGTATGCAATTGCATAGGCCGAAAACATGTCCTGCGATTGGGTATCACTAAGTAATTACAATGGGTTAGGTGGAAATCAGTGCTTCCGGGGAGGGCGATAAAGTCAATAACCGATTGGTGCCATCCGCGAGCAGACCGGACCTATAGTTTATAACCAATTGGGGCGTGGGACCCCGAAGGATCAAGCCCGCGAGATAAAATTACAAAGCGGGGGGAAGGGCCGCCCTCTTTGTGATCCCTCGACGCCACAGGCCCGTTTGGTGGCACAGGGAGCCCCACGGGCCGCCGTAAGCAGCACGCGCAGCAGAGCGTCACGACGGGACACAGGACGATCAACAAGGCGCACACGCGCCCTATCCTGCCGCGGACCCAAGACAGGTGCTCGCTGCGGTGCTGGTGATTTCTGCTCTCAAGGCTGGTGCCACCAAGGGAAACCGAAAGCGTCAGCGTTGCAGCTCGGCGGCGGTCGCCCCTTTGAACCAAGAAGGTTTGGAAGAGGACGGACCAAGCGTGCCGTAGGGGCCCCAGTCAGCCCTGAGAGGCTCATTCCGCAGCGGGAGCAGCGGCCGCTGGAGGAGCGCCCGGCATCACGAGGGGCAGCTCGGGAGCAGGGTACACGGGCTTACAGCGCTCGATTTGAATGATCTTGTTGGCAAGAGCCAATTGCTCAGGTGAGAAGCCCTCACACCACGTCTCATAACCGAGAAGAGGAATGGAGCGATTTCCATCAAGGTCCTTCTTACCGCCCCCATCGAAGGTGTGGATGCAGTCCAGCTTCACGGCGTACCCCTCGACCAAATGCACGGCAGTAGCGAGCATTATGGCATCGGGCGTGGAGAGCCTTCGATTGGTGGAAGTGCCTTTTCGATAAGGAAGGTCTCGGAAGCGGCCAGACAGGGTCATGACGATGGGGTTAGGCTCAATGGGAACGATGGCTCCCTCAAAATCGGCCATGAAGTCCTCGAACGACGCCGCAGCCTTCATCTGGCTGGGCAGCACTTCTGCCGATGAAATCGTCGAGGCGTAAATCTTGAGGCTCCCCTGCTTAGCGTCCTCAAGGAAGCTCTCAATACTCGGGATGTCATACGCCGCCTGCTCATCCATGAGGTACGCAGAGAAGACGCAGCTGTCCCAGAAGACATTTTGAAAGGACACTACCAGTCCTCCCTCTCGGAGGGAGCACGGAAGGCCCCACGCCAGCGCTTCAGGTCCGCATCTGTCTTGACAGGACGGACGCTATGGATGTCGAGCCGCACCGGCAACTGCGTCAAGCCGTTGTAATGCGCGGTGCCCTCTACGCGAACCCGAACGTCGAAATAGTTACGAACTTCGGGGATGCGAACCTTGTTGATGACGCAGTCAATCTCAAGGCTCCCGGCCGTCGTGACGAGCTTGGCCAATAGGGCATCGCCGCGAGCGTCCATAACTCTCAGGACGCCATCGAAACTCCCTACAGCCAAGCCTTTGTAGAGACGACTGCTTTGAGTGCGTATTTCTTCGGAGACAGACAACGCGCGCTCCGCTTGCGTCAACAGGAACTGATCCACTCGGATTACGTCGCAGTCCTGGAAGCGGACCTCGGCATGGGAAAACTGCGAGCCGACGCCCGCACCAAGCTGTTTGATGCTCCGAAGTAGCGGGCGAGGCAATGTGACAGTAGACCGATCACCATTGTAGACCGCACGGAGGGCTTTCTCGTAGGTGATGATACCGGAAGCCACAGCAGGCCGGGTAAAACGCCTGCGCTCACCGATCTGAACCTGAGCGCTGCCCTTCCGAAGGTCCTCAATCATGAACCGATGGAGAGACTTCCCGTTTGCGGCCTTATCAGCCACAGCGAGACCCGCGAGGAGGGCCCGGAGCTTCCGCGTGAAAACGTCGGCACGAACGGCTTTGTTGTCTCCATCCAAACCGTGAACGGTGAGCGTTGTTTGACTGTCGTAAGCCATTGCCAACCTAAGCCGGAAGATACCCGCAGAACTGAACCGACCCTATCATCGACCCATTAAGCATTCCGCCACAATGCCTTTCTGAGGGACACTACTGCGGGAAGCTCGGCGGCGGCTGTCCCTTCAACCTGAGCAGTTTGAAGCACGGGGGCGGCGGTCGGCTAAAATGGGGCCCGGTACGTCGAAGGGGACCCGTTGATTTAGCTCAAAGGCTCGACCGGCAGTCCCCTGCTGGATGAGGAAATGGAACGGCCCAAGGACCGCACAGAGCCTGAGCCCGAGCCCTCGCCTTCGCGAACAGAGGAGGCGCGCCGGATCATCGCGCAATACGCGGAGGACCTGAAGGAAATCTTGCGTAGACTGCGGCGGAAGCTCAATTGAATTGTCATTGACAGTCTACCTTTGCCATTGTCGGCCTTCCCGACAAGGCGGTGTCGGAGGCGCGCGAGCGGGTTCGTTCGGCGCTGATCGCCTCGGGGCTGGCGCTGCCGGCGCGGCGGATCACTGTCAATCTGGCACCCGCCGATGTCCCGAAGGAAGGCAGCCACTACGATCTTCCGATCGCGCTCGGGCTGATGGCAGCGATCGGCGCAATTCCGCCGGATGCGCTGACCGGCTTCACCGTGCTCGGCGAGCTCGGTCTCGACGGATCGATCGCACCCGTCGCAGGTGTGCTTCCCGCCGCGATCGGCGCCAATGTGCGCGAGGAAGGCTTGATCTGCCCTGCCGCCTGCGGCTCCGAAGCGGCCTGGGCGAGCCCTGATATCCAGATCGTCGCCGCGCATTCGCTGATCCAGATCGCCAATCATTTCAAGGGCACGCAGGTGCTGTCGCGGCCCGTGCCGAAGGTGCATGAAGCCGTAAGCTCGCCGCTCGATCTGCGCGACATCAAGGGCCAGGAGAGCGCCAAGCGGGCGCTGGAGATCGCGGCCGCCGGCGGCCATCATCTTCTCATGTGATTGCTTCGATGCCCATAGTGGGCTAACGGAGACATCACCATGACACGCCTCACCACCGCCCTGACACGGTGCATCGCCACAACCGCAATCCGCCATAGCTGGGCCATCCTGAGTTCCGCCGACAGGCGACAAGCCCGTGGGGAACGCCTTGAGACCTGGGCCCACCACTTTGCCGTGCGATGGGGTTGCGTTGACGAAGTGTTAAGCACGCTTGCTGATCAAGCTTCGAGAGGCTGAGAGCGGGCCCATGGACACGCAGCGGCCTCCAAGAGCCTATAGCTACGTTCGGTTCAGCACGCCCGAGCAAGCCAAGGGACATTCGCTCCAGCGCCAGACCGACGCGGCACAGGCGTGGGCCGCTGCGAACAAGGTGGTGCTGGACGATGAGTTAACCTTTCAGGACAGGGGTGTCTCAGGGCTCCACGGCGCCAACATGGAAACAGGAGCGCTCGGGGTGTTCCTTGAGCGCGTCAAGGACGGCACGATCCCGCGTGGCTCGTGGCTGTTGGTCGAGAACCTTGACCGCATCAGCCGACAGGTTGCTCGCAAGGCTGTCCGGGCGATTGAGGACATCGTTGAGGCGGGCGTGACCGTAGTGGACATGTCAGACGGTGGACGGGAATACAGTGCCGAGACGCTCGACCGCGATCCGATGCTGTTCATGATGATGGTAGTTAGGTTCATCAGGGCTAACGAGGAGAGCGCAACCAAGGGCGTGCGTGTGGCCAAGGCGCATGCTGCCAGACGGCAGAAGTTCGCAGGCCCGGAGAAGATCACCAAGCCATACACGCTCAGGCTCCCGGCGTGGATACGCTGGAGCGCCGAGACCTGCTGCTATGAGCTGATCGAAAAGCGCGCAGAGTTGCTGCGGTGGATGTTCGAGATGGCCGCAGACGGCACGGGCGTGCATAGCATTGCCGCCCACCTCAACGACACCAAGGAACCCACTTGGGGAGCTGGTGGATGGAAGGCCCGCTATTGGCATCGCAGTTATATCCGCAAGCTTCTCACCAACAAGGCGGCCATAGGCATCTTCGTGCCCCACACGGTGCGGAAGGTCGAGGGTAAGCGCACGAAGCAGCGGACACCGCAAGAGCCCATTGCACACCGCTTCCCGGCCGCCGTGGATCGAGAGCTATTCGAGCGCGTCAATGCACGACTGGGCACCACAGAGCCACGAGGGAAGAACGCCAACGCTCCGGTGCGGTCAATCTTCGCCGGGATCATGAAATGCCAGCACTGCGGTGGCACAGTTACGAGGGTCAACAAGGGGGAGCACGTCTACTTGGTCTGCGCAGCAGCACACGCGAAGGCAGGCACATGCCGATATGAGAGCGTCCCCTACGCTGAGGCAGTCAGTACCTTCAGGCTTCGATTGCTGGGAGTGCTCGAAGATGCACCAACCGGCAACAACACCGCCGACTTGGATGCCCGAATAGAACAACTGAAAGGGATGGTGGACGCAGGTGAGGAATACGTGAACGAACTGCTGGACCTGCGGATTTCGGACAAGAGCAGGGCCGCTGGGCAGCGACTACGGGATGCTGAGCAGGAACTTGATGGACACCGTGAGGAACTGAGGGCGCTGCTGGAGCGCAGGGAGACCTTCAGGAGCACCAACGTTCTAAAGCGGCTGGAAGCCGTGGAGAAGGCGCTCATCGCGGAACCCTTGGACACCGAGGCGGCCAATAAGGCGCTGCGAGGGGCGGTGCGCAAGATGGTCATGCGGCCACAGGAAGGTCGCTTGGACATCCTTTGGCATCACGCCGAGGAGCCGCAGGAGACCCAGTTCATCACGAGCCGCTTCGACTTCGAGGCGCAGGACATGGAAGACTTAACGGAAGAGGACTGAGCCGAGTGGCGAAGAAGAAGTTCAGAAGTGAGCACACCGCTGCAACACTTGACGTCGAGGTGAAGAAGGCCACCGAGGAGCTACAACAGCCGGCCAAGGGAGATGAGCGGGACCTCAAGCTACCTTTGGACGACATCGAAACAAGGCCTGAGCTATTCCAGCCACGTATCTTCTCGCACGGGATGAAGGAAGTGGATGAACGTAACGTCCACGACCTCCTCAAGATCATCAGCGCTATAGGCGAGCTTGACCCGATCACGGTGGTCAAGCTGGACAATCGGTGGACGTGCGTCGATGGGCACCACCGACTGGAATGCTACAGAAGGCTGAAGTGGAAGGACCCGATCAAGGCCAACTGGTTCGCAGGCAGCGTGCGAGAAGCGTTGGACTACGCGGTGACGAGCAACGAAGTCATAAAGCTCGCCATACCCGACCGCGACCGCTACGAACTGGCATGGCAAAGGGTTGTGTTGGGCTGGGGAAGCAAGGCCGAAATCGCACGCTTCGCAATGGTCAGCGAGCGCCTTGTGGCCAACATGCGAATGGTCAAGGCCAAGTTCGAGAAGGGAGACGCCTTCGCGAAGGAGTTCCGGCTGAACCTCGGAGCTGAACTAAAAGACGTGTCGTGGCGGAGGGCGAAGATGGCTCACGACGGTGCGACACCGGGAGAAATCGACAAGCACGAGGTGGCCGTAAGGCTGGCCAAGGTCATCAGAAACCGGATGCACCACAAGCTGTCGGAGGACCCCGAGGTGACCGCGCTGGCTCTTGCACTCTACGATCCGCACCTGCCCCAGCCTCTCGGAGAGCTGCTCCGCAAATACACGACCAAGGAAGGCGACCTGGAGGTCCCCACGGTCCCAAAGGCCTCCATCGCCAACATGTCGGACCGAGAGCTGTTAGAGACGGTCGAGAGGATCGCCCAGGCCCGTCAGACGCTACTCAGGAGCCAGAGGGAAGCCGAGGCGGAGCAGGAGCGCCGGAACGCCGGCTGGACACCCTCGGATGACACATGGGACCAGTGGGTTCAGGAAGCCGGGGAGGTCGAGGAGTAGACCAAGGTGTGCACGATGGACACTGCTTATGCACGTGCACACCCTGATCCAGCAGGATGCGGTATTCAGGCACCGGGAATTAGTTCATAGCTAGCTGGTACCCCGGCACTCCGCTAAATCAACGCTGGCCCAGAGGACCCCTGCTTAGCCACCAGGCACCACCAAGCCCCTACCTCTCCTCATGCCACTGTTCGTCGGCAGGCTCCCGTGGGGCGAACCGGCGCTCGTAGCTCTGGAGGGCGCTCTCGTAAGCCATCGACAACTGCATGGCATACAGCCCGTTGCCAGCCGCTCGGATGCCCGCGAGCACCCCAAGCTCGGTGGCGGCCTTCAGTCTCACTTGTCCAGACACGTTGCTGTTGTCAGCCACGCCGGCAAGGTAATCATCAACACCCCCGATGACCTCAGGCGGGCAGGGAAAGCGCTGCTTGTGCAGGAAGTCTTCCAGATGCGTCGTCATCTTGCGGCGGTTCGACACCCAGAACAGCACCCAGCCCCACACAATACGCCGGAGCCAAATAGCGAAGTAGACCGCTTGGAGTGCAAGAAAGATGAGCACGGCGTTGGCGGCCACATCCCTATCGCCGTTGAAGAAACTGCTCGCGACCCACGCTATTGCGACATCTGGAATGCAGTTGATGAGCAGGGCGGCGATGAAGCCGCGCTCCTGTTGTTTTCGTATTTGGACCATAGCCCGCCCTCTCAAACCCCACGTTGAGAACACCGCCATAGCACGTGATTTGCAGAACCGTCGTCACCCTCAAGCGCGCTGCAACTGCGACTTTGGCAGCATTCAACCGCTTTAGTCCGCGCATTTTGAAGCCGGGCGCCGGGTTCGATCAAAAACGGGACCCTGCCAGCCAGATGGGACCCAAATCATGCTTGGGGTAGCGGTGGCAAGCCAATCAAGACGGTGCGGAGCCGAAGCGGACACTCAGGCTTACGTTCCTCAGGTGGGATAATCGCAAACCCAATGTGTGGAGAGATGGGCCGCATTTGGATCGAACATACGAGTAAGTCCTCACCAAAGGTCAGCAGATTTTCGATCAGGACTTCAAGGTCTCGAAACAGGGATGTCTCTCGCCGAGCGTCCTTACCCTCGCGGCGCCAACTAGGATCAAGGCGGCCGTCCGATGTTGCGCGATAGTTCTCCAGCACCATGGCTGTGCCCGCATCCGGATGCTCGACCGCATTTCTGAACTTGATGATGTCAGAAACCCACGGCTCCTCAGAACGAAGCATCTGCGTGAAATCGGCGTCCGAGCCGAACATGTCGGCGGCCCATGTGATCACAGCGCCTTCTTTGATCTTTCCTTTGTCGATCCAGCTAATAAGGCGGCTCGCATCCGCAAACTTCGTCCCAAAGAACAGGTTCAGCACCCGCAGCGCGTCACGCAGGTATAGCTTTGCTTCATACAAGAATGTGTTGACCTCATCCTCCATGCCGATGACGAAAGGGAAGCTTCGGGCACCTTGGTCCACCGCAGCAGCGACTTCTTGAAGCGATATGTCCCTAGCTTGGCAGAGGCGCGTGTAGGCGTCGAAGCACCGCAATAGACTTCGTTGAAGGCAATCGTGGTAGAGCCGAAAAACCTGATCTTGACCTTCCTTGGGAAGGTTGGAGCAGTTGAGCACCTCCAACGTTTGGACGGAGAGCCGCGCAACGATTGGGTTGTTGGTCCCATGGTTGGAGCGCTTCTGGACAATGAACGGCTGCGGGCTGACGGGCTGATCCATGGCATGTTCTATCATTGAACAAAGCCGGAACGCCACCTCAAGGTTCGGTGAGGGCGTACTTCAGGCCGAGCGCTGGCAAAACGAGACACACGTAACCACGGCCTATTCGTCAACCACGCAGCGGGCGGGATCATCTGCGACCCTGTGGGATTTCAATCCAACCGTTCGGGAGGCGACGCCGCCAGCGTAGCGATGCCGCCAGTAGAGGGCCACCAATACCAACGCAACTAGGACCGCCCCCATCGAACTAGCCACCGCATCGGGTCACTCGGGCTTTGTGGAGTTGGGCACTGCACTAACGCTGATCGTTCCGTCCGCCTGGGTGGTGAGCACCAAATCAACGTGCTGGCCCGGCGCAAGCTCTGCGGTCGCCACTGCCGCCTGCGTAATGGGCGTGGCAGTATCGGCGCTTGAGTAGACTTGGAATGACAAAGGCACCTCCTCCCGAGTTACCGTGTAGGAAACGAGGAGCACGCCAAGCGAAGCCTGAACTCGCTGATCCCCGTCCATGATGTAAATCAGAGGACAACTCTGACGAAGGCTGACGTTATGCTCCCCGACCGTAAAAGGAGCATTGGGCGTTTCTGTCAGGGTTGCTTGCGCAATAGGGAGCACACGGTCCTTGTCTATCACCGCGCCGTTTTCGTCGTACAGCACCGGGTGCTCAAGGTTCACTCCGTTTGGAAACTCAACATGGAAGAAGGCGTTCGTGATGACTTTCCTAAACAGGGTCACTGACGTGGGTGGGCACCAGTTGAACCCATCTGCTTGATCGAGAGACAAGCAATGGATGTTGTAGACCGCAGCCTTCCGTATGGCGGTGCGAGTGAACCCCTTGCTTGAAACCATCACGCCTTTATGGACCCCTGTGTCAGCACACTTGCTACGAAAGGCCTCCACAGCCTCAACACCAATCGGACGCGAGCGGTCGCGACACTCCAAGGCGACCACTAGGGCGTGATGCTCGTGAGTAATCGTTAGAACCACATCGTGCTCTCGGAGCTTTCCGGTGATCTTGTCCCGGACACGCTTCGGGCTTTCGATTTGGATTGGTTGTCCAGCAGCACGTGCCCCTTCGATGGCGCGTACGAGCCGTTGTAGGTCTCTACCTGTCTTGGCCATGTCTGCCCCCAGCGCCCTTGTGGGCGGCCACTGCCCACTGCGGGTTAGCCTTATACTTCTTCAGAGAGACGGGGGCAGCAACGAGCCGGGGAACACGTGGCTTTGGGGCAGCAAAGGGCCTACGCTGCACCGAGCCTGAAAGACGCCAGCGGCCTCAAGCCCCAAACTTTGAAGCGTGGGGGTGGCATCGCGGCCTTTTAGGGTCCGGTGCGCGAGATGGGACCCAAAACTTCTTCGAAGCGAGGGCCATTTTCCCATTGACGAAATCACATGCTGATGATCGGCGCGCCAGGTGCCGGCAAATCGATGCTGGCGGCGCGCCTGCCCTCGATCCTGCCGCCGCTGTCGCCGGGCGAATTGCTCGAGGTCTCGATGATCGCCTCGGTCGCCGGCGAGATCGAGGGTGGCGCGCTGACCTCGCGGCGGCCGTTCCGCTCGCCACATCATTCCGCCAGCATGGCTGCGCTCACCGGCGGCGGCGCGCGCGCCAAGCCCGGCGAGATCTCACTGGCGCATCAGGGCGTGCTGTTCCTCGACGAGCTGCCCGAGTTCGATCCGCGCGTGCTGGATTCGCTGCGCCAGCCCTTGGAGAACGGCGAGGTCTCGGTCTCCCGCGCCAATCACCGCGTCACTTACCCTGCGCGCTTCATGCTGATCGCTGCGATGAATCCCTGCCGCTGCGGCAACGCGTTCGAGCCCGGCTATGCCTGCAAGCGCGGCCGCGTCGATCGCTGCACCGGTGACTACCAGGCACGCATCTCCGGCCCGCTGATGGATCGCATCGATCTGCGTATCGAGGTCCCCGCCGTCACCGCAGCCGATCTGATCCTGCCGCCCCCGGCGGAAGGCTCGGCCGAAGTCGCCGCGCGCGTGGCAGCCGCGCGCGACATCCAGCTCGCGCGCTACAGAGATGCAGGCCTGCCGCAAGTCCGCACCAATGCCGAGGCGCCGGCTGCGGTGCTCGAAGACATCGCCAAGCCTGATACCCAGGGACAAAAGCTGCTGCGCGATGCCGCCGAGACCATGCGGCTGTCGGCGCGCGGCTATCACAGGGTGTTGCGGGTGGCACGCACGCTCGCCGACCTCGACCGCGCCGAGAAGATCGGCCGGCTGCATCTCGCCGAGGCGCTGTCCTACCGCGCACTCGCGGAGGATGTGCGGCAGTTGGCGTGATCATCCCGCGCGTCAACCCGGCGGTAACGAGTTTCCTTTACGCTCTGCAAACCATAAGGAAGGCCCACAAGTTCCCGTACCGGGCCCGGCGAGTAGCGTGTCATGTTGCGTTTCAAGGTCCTGACCTCGGTTGTTCCCCTGTTGGCGGCTGCGGTGTTCGCGCGGAGCGAGATCGGATCGGTGTCGCATCCCTGTATCGCCATCGGCGACACCTCGGTCGAGCTCACCTCGTTGTTCTGGACAGCCCCCATCCAGATCGCCTTCACAGACGATCCCGCGCGGGCGACCGTGCGGGTGCAGATCACCGACGATGCGGACGCTGCCGACTTTGCCGTGGTCGACGACGGCGCCAGCGACGAGCCGAGCGCCTGCCAGGACAATCCCTCCACGCATCTGGTTGCAATTTCCAGCCAGGGCGGCCGCGACGGTCCGACGGTCTATCTCACCACCGAAGGCCCGGCCGACTATCGCATCTATGTCCGTTCGAAGAATTTTTCGCAGAAGGAAGCCGCGGCCCTGATCGTCGGCGCCCGCGGCGGCCATAGCCATCTCAAGGCGGCCTCGCTCTGAAGCACGTTAATGCCGCGTCAACCCTGTTTCGAGGCCGGCCCAGCCCCTCAAGCTGTTCGCAAGGTCGGCAAGACATCGTCGCGCACGGCGGTGGCAGGTTTCGGGTAAGAGTCGGGGTCGGTGGCAATGGGTCGGACGTTCCGGATCAAGGTGCGCATGCGCCGCTTCAGGCGACAGCACCCCAGAATTGCCTTCGCGATCCGCTCCTTCATGATCTTCTCGGCGACGTTCGGCGGGGCCTATGGCTTCGTCACCGGCAGCCGCTCGGAAAATTCCGGCTACGATCCCAACACCTTCGCGATCGGCGCGAGCTTCCTGTTCGCGCTCGCCTGCCTCGGCCTTGCCACGCTCAGCATGCGGCTGCGCTTCGTCAACAAGCGGATGCGCAAGCTCGCGGCCCACAACGAGGCGCTGATCGACCGCAATTGGGAGCTGAAGGAAGCCGAAGAGCGCGCCCGCAGCCTGTTCGAGCAGCAGGGCGATCTCATCGTTCTGCGCGACCATCAGGGCCGCATCACCTTCGCCAACGATGCCTATTGCGCCCTGGCCGGACAGGCGCGAAGCGCGCTGATTGGCACACGCTTTGACTTCGACGTGCTGGAACAGGGCGACAGCGCGCGCGAGAGCAACGGCACGCGCATTCACGACCAGAGAATCTCGACGTCCTCAGGCGCGCGCTGGATCGCCTGGCGCGAAGGTTTTGTGCGGCTCGATGCCGGCCAGCCCGCCGAACTGCAGAGCGTCGGGCGCGACGTCACCGACCGCACCGAGACCGAACGCGCGCTGTCGGATGCCCGCGACCAGGCCGATGCCGCCAACCGCGCCAAATCGCGGTTCCTCGCGATGGCCTCCCACGAGATCCGCACCCCTCTCAACGGCATCATCGGCATGGGCGGGCTCCTGCTCGACACCACGCTGACGCCGGAGCAGACGACTTATGCCAGGGCGGTGAAAACATCAGGCGAAGCACTGATGGCGCTGATCGAGGAGCTGCTCGACTATTCCAAGATCGAGGCCGGCAAGCTCGATCTCGACCAGCGTCCCTTCGCGCTCTCGACCCTGATCGAAGAAGTCACCGAACTGCTGGCGCCGCGCGCCCAGGCCAAGAAGCTCGAGATCGCCGCTTACGTCGACGAGCAATTGCCGCTCGAGGTCGTCGGTGACGCCGCGCGGCTGCGCCAGGTGCTGCTCAACCTCGCCGGCAATGCCATCAAATTCACCGCATCAGGCGGCGTGGCGCTGCTCGTCGAGCCCGGCATCTGGCCGAATGAAATCAGCTTTCTGGTGCGCGACACCGGCATCGGGATCGCGCCCGAAGCACAGTCGCGCATCTTCCGCGAATTCGAGCAGGCCGACGACCGCGTCGCCCGCACCTATGGCGGCACCGGCCTTGGCCTCGCCATCAGCGAACGCATCGTCAAGCGTATGGGCGGCCGCATCACGCTGGAGAGTGAGCCCGGCAAGGGTTCGACCTTTGAGGTCGCAATTCCGCTCGCGCCCTCGCAAGGCAGCGCCGGACAGACGACATTCCCTAGCCCGGACCTCGCTGGCAAGTCGATCCTGCTGGTGGCTGCTGGCATCGAAGCGTCTCTGATCGCGCGGCGGCTGGAACGCTGGGGCGGCCAGACCTGCCTGGTCACGGATGCGACCGTCGCCGAAGCGTTGCTGCCTGAGCGCTCGTGGCATGCGGTGCTGCTCGATCGCGCGTTCGGTTCAGATATCACCGATCGCCTGGGCGAAGCCGCCCGCGCGCATGCGACGCAACGGCTCGTGCTGCTGACGCCGAGCTCGCGCCATGAAAAACTCTCGACCGCCTTCACCGGCTTCCTGGTGAAGCCGCTCCGCGCAGCCTCGCTCGCCGCGCGCCTTGCGCTGGCGCCGGAAATCGCCTCGCCCGATCTCGCGCCAGAGCCTGCCGAACCGGCGTCGGTCAGACCGCGCACGAGCGGCCTCTCGATCCTGGTCGCCGAGGACAATGAGATCAACGCGCTCTTGATGCGGTCGCTGCTGACGAAGCTCGGCCATCGCGTCGTCATCGCGGTTCATGGTGAGGCCGCGCTGGAATCCTGGCTCGCGGCCTCATCGGCCGGCACGCCATACGATCTGGTTCTGATGGACATCCAGATGCCGCAGCTCGATGGCATCGAAGCGACCAAACGCATCCGCGCCCACGAGGCCGCTACCGGCGGCCACCACACGCCGATCCTCGCGCTCACGGCGAACACGCTGGTGGAGGATCGCTACGCCTGTTTCGAGGCTGGCATGAATGGATTCTTGATCAAGCCGCTCGATCGCGAAAAGCTGGATGAGGCGCTCGCGGGGCTCGCGGCCTCGCGGCAACTTACCGTTTAACCGGCCGCGAAATCCGCGGCGTCAGGAAGTAGTCATCCGGGTACGAGGCGGTCCAGGATCTCTCGCACACGCAGGGCCAGTTTCGCCTGCGAGACCGGCTTTTCGAGGACATCCACACCTTCATCCAGCCGCCCCTGATGAACGACGGCGTTCCTGGAGTATCCGGTCATGTAGAGGATCTTCAGTCCCGGCCGGATTTGCTGCGCCCTTCGCCCAAGCTCACGTCCGTTAATTCCGGGCATGACGACATCGGTCAGGAGCAGATTCACCTGCGGCTCTTCCTGAAGGAGGATGGTCAGGGCGCCCTGAGCACTAGGCGCGGACAGGATGCGATAGTTCAGGTCCCGCAGAACGTCGCATACATAGGTTCTGAGGTCGGCATCATCCTCGACAACGAGGATCGTCTCCACCTTTTCGCCTTCAGGCAGCAATTCGTCCGGCTCCGCGGCGGGCACCAAGCCAGCACCGAGGTAGCGCGGGAAGTACAGCTTGATGCTCGTGCCGTGGCCGACCTCGCTGTAAATCTTCACGTGCCCGCCGGATTGCTTGACGAAGCCATAGACCTGGCTGAGCCCGAGTCCGGTCCCTTGGCCCGGCTCCTTGGTCGTGAAGAAGGGTTCGAAGGCATGATCGAGCACCTCGGCCGTCATTCCGCTGCCGGTATCGGTTACGCAGATGACGACGTACTGGCCCGGCGGCAGCTCTGGATTGGCGCGACTGTAATCATCGTCCGCCGAGACGTTGACGGCTTCGACTGTCAGCTTGCCGCCATCGGGCATGGCGTCGCGGGCGTTGATCGCGAGATTGATGATGGCTGATTCCAGATGATTGGCGTCAGCTTCGATCTGCCACAGACCCGCACTCCCAACGGTTTGGACCTCGACACGCTCGCCGAGCGTTCGCTGCAGGAAGTCCTGCACGCCGTTCAGGAAATTGTTGACGTTGATCGGCTTCGGATCGAGCGCCTGCCGGCGCGAAAAGGCAAGCAGGCGGCTGGTGAGCGCTGCAGCTCTTTGGGCGCCGCGCTTGGCATGGCCCAGAGCGCGCTGCAGATTGGCGCTGCCGGCCAGTTGGCGAGCATTGCGCTCCGCGGTTTCGATATTGCCGAGCACGATCATGAGCAGGTTGTTGAAATCGTGAGCGATGCCGCCGCTGAGCTGGCCCACGGCCTCGAGCTTCTGTGACGCGAGCAATTGCTCCTGCACCAGCTTCAGCTCGTCCTGCGCGCGCTTGCGCTCGGTAAGATCGCGCGTGACCTTGGCAAAGCCGATGATTTCGCCTGCCTCATCGACGATGCGGTCGATGATGACTGACGCCCAAAACCGTGTTCCGTCCTTTCGCACGCGCCAGCCTTCGGCCTCGAAGCGGCCGTGCTCGCGGGCTTCGGCCAAGGCTCGTTTCGGCACCTCGATTGCGAGGTCCTCCGGAGTATAGAATTGGCTGAAATGGCGCCCGATGATCTCGTTCGGGGCATAGCCCTTGATGCGCTGGGCGCCGGGATTCCAGGTCGCGACGTGGCCCTCCGGGTCGAGCTGGAAAATGGCATAGTCGATCACCGCCTCGATCAAGCGACGGTAGCGTCGTTCGCTTTCGACTAGCTCGGTATGAGCCTGCTGTCGCTCGGTGATATCCCGCGTCACCTTGGCAAAGCCGATCAGCTTGCCGTGCTCGTCCCTGATGGCATCGAGTACGACGAGCGCCCAGAACCGGCTGCCGTCCTTGCGGACGCGCCAACCTTCGGAATTGAAGCGCCCGGTCTCGCGCGCCGTTGCCAGCGCCCTTTGCGGCAGACCCGCAGCGCGGTCTTCCGGGGTATAGAAGACCGAAAATGGCTCGCCGATGATTTCGCTGGCGGCATAACCCTTCAGACGTTCGGCGCCCGAGTTCCAGCTTCGTACGATTCCGTCGGTGTCGAGCATGAAGATCGCATAGTCGACGATTGCATTGACCATCAGCTCGAGACGGCGCGCGTCTCCGAGTTGGTCGAGCGTCGTCTGGCTCATGAAATCCTCGGCCTGCGCGCGGATGGGGTGTGTTCAACCGCCTCCAAGCATGGAAAGTTCCCGCGGTGCTTGCGATTGCGCGTACTCTGGCTTGGAGGAGAGCACGATCGCTCTCAGCCGGGGTTGCAAGTGATTGGCCGGCGAGTGAGGTCCATTATGCGGCGTGAGCGACAAAACGCGGGGCAGAGAGCTTCTCAGGCGGTCCTTTGTCGTTCCTGAAGATGGTGTCTGCCCGGGCGGCCCGCTTGCAATGCGGGCAAACGAAGAGATGCGCGATAACCGGGACCGGTTCCTCCGCCAGCAGTTCCGACCGGTACCACCTCATCTCGATATGGCAGTCCGGGCACGTCGGCGCTTCCAGATGTTCCGCAGCAGTTTTGAGACGATCGACCATTGGCCCCTCGTGTTTTCGACGGCCATAACCGATTACCCTCCGTCAGTCTGCAACAAAAGACGCCCAGCCTGAAAATTCAGCTAAGGCTCGCCAAAGATTACAGTCGCCTGAGCGCCACGCTCTCCACCGCGTGGTCGGCGGCCTTCTTCAGGATCAGCGTCGCGCGCGGCCGCGTCGGCAGAATGTTGTCCTCGAGATTGGCGAGGTTGGTGCGTTCCCAGATCGCAGTCGCGGTGGCGATGGCCTCCTCGTCCGACAGCAGCGCATAACGGTTGAAGTAGGATTTCGGATTGGTGAACGCGGTGTCCCGCAGCGCCAGGAAGCGCTTGATGTACCAGCGCCGCAGCGCCTCCTCGTCGGCGTCGATGTAAACCGAAAAGTCGAAGAAGTCGGAAACGACGGGCACCGCCTTGCCGTCCCGCGGCAGCTTGCCGGTCTGCAGGACGTTGACGCCCTCGACGATCAGGATGTCCGGCTGGTCGATCTCGGCCCATTCGTTCGGCACGATGTCGTAGGTCAGGTGCGAATAGACCGGCGAGCGCACATGGCGGCGGCCCGACTTGATGTCGGACAGGAAATTGAGCAGCAGCGGAAGGTCGTAGCTCTCCGGAAAACCTTTCTTCTGCAGGATACCCTGCTGCTCGAGCAGGGCCTTCGGGTAGAGGAATCCGTCGGTGGTGATGAGATCGACCTTCGGGCGCGGCGACCAGCGCGCGAGGAGGGCCTGGAGCACGCGGGCCGTGGTGGATTTACCGACCGCGACCGAACCGGCGACGCCGATGATGTAGGGCACCTTGCGGTCGCGGATGTTGAGGAACTGGCGCTCCGCGTAGTACAGGCGCTGGGTAGCATCGACATAGATCGAGAGCAGGCGCGAGAGCGGCAGATAAATGTCCTCGACTTCCTTGAGATCGAGGCGGTCGTGCAGCGAGCGCAGCCGGTCGAACTCACCGGGCTCCAGCGTCATCGGCGTGTCGTCGCGCAGACGCGCCCACTCCTCGCGCGAATAGACGCGGTATGGATTATACTGCTGCTCGGGTGCGCGGATATCCATGACCGACCTTTCCGTTGCGATCTGCTCGCCCCTTGCCTATGCGCCCTTGCGCGACGCCTTCTCTTCCAATCCTGACATATTGGTCCGCTTGTCCAGCGCCGCCTCGACCTCCTCCAGCTTTACGCCGCGTGCCTTGAGGAGCACAAGGAAATGGTAGAGCAGGTCGGCGCTTTCAGCGATCAGATGCGCGCGATCGTTTTCGACTGCTGCGATTACGGTTTCGACTGCCTCCTCACCGAACTTCTTGGCGCAATGTTCGGCGCCCTTGTCGAGGAGCTTGCGAGTATAGGAGGCCTCGCCACCGGAAGCCGCGCGGGCATCGATGGTCTCGGCGAGATCGTGGATGGTGAAACGCGGCATCGGAATTACTCGAAAAACACTCAGAGGCCAGGAGGCACAGTCCCACTGGTCTGTGTAGCATTTTTATGGACGGGAGTCGTCAGGCATCCAGGCGCATGGGCAGTCCGCGCCTGGCCATATGCTCCTTGGCTTCACGGATGGTGAATTCCCCGAAATGGAAGATCGAAGCCGCCAGCACCGCGGTGGCATGGCCATCGCGGATACCGTCGACGAGATGGTCGAGATTGCCGACGCCACCCGAGGCGATCACGGGGACCGAAACGCTGTCGGCGATCGCCCGGGTGAGCGGAATGTCAAAGCCCTGCCGCGTGCCGTCGCGGTCCATCGAGGTGAGCAGGATTTCACCCGCCCCGAGCGAGACCACTTCCTGGGCATATTCAATGGCGTCGATGCCGGTCGCGTTGCGGCCGCCATGGGTGAAAATCTCCCAGCGATCACCGCCTGGGCGCTTGACCCGCTTGGCGTCGATCGCGACCACCACGCACTGCTCGCCGAACTTCTCGGCGGCTTCCTTGACGAACTCGCGCCGCGACACCGCGGCGCTGTTGATCGAGACCTTGTCGGCGCCGGCACGCAGCAATGTCTTGATGTCGTCGACCTCACGCACGCCGCCGCCGACGGTTACCGGCATGAAGCAGGCCTCCGCCGTGCGCCGGACCACGTCCAGCATGATGCCGCGGTTCTCATGGGTCGCGGTGATGTCGAGGAAGGTCAGTTCGTCGGCGCCGGCCGCGTCATAGGCGATCGCGGCTTCGACGGGATCGCCGGCATCGCGGAGGTCGACGAAGTTGATGCCCTTGACGACGCGGCCATCCTTGACGTCGAGGCAGGGGATCACGCGCACCTTGAACATGTGTCAGCTCCTGCGCGCGTTGCGGATCAAGGTGAGGGCGGCCGCCGGATCGAGCCGGCCGTCATAGAGCGCACGGCCGGCGATCGCGCCGGCGAGCTTTTTCGCGCGTGGCGTCAGCATGGCTTTCACATCGTCGATCGAGGCGAGGCCGCCGGAGGCGATCACGGGGATCGAAATGGCGTCGGCCAGCGCAATGGTCGCATCGAGATTCAAGCCCTTGAGCAGGCCGTCGCGCGCGATGTCGGTGAAGATGATGGCGGCAACGCCGGCATCCTCGAAACGCTGCGCGATCTCCAGCACCGTGACTTGCGAGGTCTCAGCCCAACCTTCGACCGCGACCTTGCCGTCGCGTGCGTCGAGGCCAACCGCGACGCGGCCGGAGAATTTCTTCGCGGCAGCCTTCACCAGCTGGGGATCGCGCACCGCAGCGGTGCCGATGATGACGCGGGTGATGCCTTTTTCGAGCCAGGCTTCGACGGTCTTGAGATCGCGAATGCCGCCGCCGAGCTGCACCGGGATCTTGATCGTCTTCAGCATGGCTTCGACGGCTTGCGCATTCACCGGCTTGCCGGCGAAGGCGCCGTCGAGATCGACGACATGGAGATATTCAAAGCCCTGCGTGACAAAGCTCTGCGCCTGGGCGGCGGGATCGAGATTGAACACGGTCGCGCGCGCCATGTCGCCTTGCTCGAGGCGCACGCACTGGCCGTTCTTGAGATCGATGGCAGGAAAAAGGATCATGATTGAGCCAGGAGTTTTCCGCGCAGACGGTGCGCTCCCTCCCCCCTTGTGGGGGAGGGTTGGGGAGAGGGGTAAGCCACGGACACCGCCGTTGCGGCTACCCCCCTCCCGAATGCTTCGCATTCGACCTCCCCCACAAGGGGGGAGGTAACAAGAGAGAGGGAAGCGGCCATCACGGTTTCCATCGCAAAAAGTTCGAGATCAGGGCGAGGCCAAAGCGCTGGCTCTTCTCGGGGTGAAATTGCGTGCCGATGGCGGTGTCCTTGGCGACGATCGCGGTGACAGGCCCGCCGTAATCGGCGCGCGCGAGCACATCCGCCTCATTGGCGGCGTTGAGGTGGTAGGAGTGCACGAAATAAGCGTGCTGGCCCTTGGGGCCGAGCGGCAGCTTGTTCAGCACTGGGTGCTCCTGCAGCAGATCGAGCGTGTTCCAGCCCATGTGCGGGATCTTCAGACTCTCGTCGCGCGGCGTGATCTTCTCGACGTCGCCGCCGATCCAGTTCAGGCCTTCAGTGACGACGTGCTCCTTGCCGCGGCTCGCCATCAGCTGCATGCCGACGCAGATACCGAAGAACGGCCGCGCCTTGACGCGCACGGCTTCGGTGATCGCCTCGACCATGCCATTGACCGCATCGAGCCCGCGCCGGCAATCGGCGAAGGCGCCGACACCAGGCAGCACAAGACGATCGGCCTCGTAGGCCTGATCGGGATCGCTGGTGACGAATACCTTTTGCGGATTCTCAAGGCTGCGCGCGGCGCGCTCAAATGCCTTGGCGGCGGAATGCAGATTCCCGGAACCGTAATCGATGATGGCGACGCTCATCTTGACCCTCCCGGTTCTGGAAACAATCCAATGATGCCGCCGGCCGGAATCGGCGGCGGATTCGAAAATGGCTGGCCGGGCACGCCCCGGGTCGGCGGCGGGCCGCCGCGATCGACGGCCCATTGATCGCCAGCTATGCCACCCTGCTTGTCGCTCCAGCGCTCGAAGAAGCGGCGCTCGGCGGTGTCGCGGTTGTCGGCGACGACGATGTCGAGCTGCCGCCACTTGCCCCGTGACAGCGTCCAGCGACGCAGGCTCGAAGCTTCAAAACCCATCAGGAGCGCGACGATGATGTTGGCGAGGAAGATCGAGCGGCGGCCGAGGCCGAGGCTGGACAGCCCGGCATCGAACGCGGCGAGGAACACGATCCAGCCGATCAGCGCCAGCCAGAGCCTGTTCCAGAGCAGCCAGAGCGGGCCGAAGATCATCGCCCAGAAATGGAAACCGTCGCGCACGAACACGAACTTGTCGGTCGCGCGCAGATCCGCCCCGCCTGGGGTGGGAGCATGAACTGTGTAGACAGGCATTGTCGATGCCCCGTGCTCGAGAATTCAAGTCAATGCCGCCGGCGGCGTTTCGTTGACCGGCGGAGATGTCAGCCGCCGAGCGAGCCCTTGGTGGACGGGATTTCGCCCGCCGCCTTGGGGTCGATTGCGACCGCGGTGCGCAGCGCCCGCGCCAGGCCCTTGAAGCAGGACTCGGCGATATGGTGGCTGTTATCGCCATATAGGGTCTCGACGTGGAGAGTCACACCCGCGTTCATGGCGAAGGCCTGGAACCACTCGCGCACCAGCTCGGTGTCGAACTCACCGATCTTGTCGCGGAGGAAGTCGGCCTTGAACACCAGGAACGGGCGACCCGAGATGTCGATGACCACGCGCGACAACGTCTCGTCCATGGGCATGTGCACGCCGGCATAGCGGGTGATGCCCGCCATGTTGCCGAGCGCCTGCTTGACCGCCTGGCCGAGCGCGATGCCGGTGTCTTCGGTGGTATGGTGATAGTCAATGTGCAGATCGCCCACCGCCTTGACCGTGAGGTCGATGCGGGAATGGCGGGCGAGGAGATCGAGCATATGGTCGAAAAAGCCGATGCCGGTCGCGATATTGGCCACGCCCGTGCCATCGAGGTTCACGGAGACCTCGATGTCGGTTTCCTTGGTCTTGCGCTTGATCGTCGCGGTGCGCATGGAAAATCGGTTTCCACTTTAGTTTTGAGCATGATCTTGTCGGAAAACCGGTACCCACTTTTCCGGATCATGCTCTTTGAGCCGAAAACGCCAGTCTCTTAACAGCCAAATGATGCCTTCGCTACTGCGGGAACGGCTGGCCGGGTCTCTACTTCCGCCTATGGTGAGCGAAATTCGGCCCGGAGCGGCCCGTTGTGCCCCTGCCCCCGAGGGCCTAAATCAGGCCGAACAACGAGGGTTATGATGCAGGATTCCCAGAACAGCTCGCCGGTCTGGCACGGCACCACGATTCTGACGGTCCGCAAGGGCGGCAGGGTGGTGGTCGGCGGCGACGGCCAGGTCTCGATCGGCCAGACCGTGATCAAGTCCAATGCCAAGAAGGTCAGGAAACTCGGCAAGGGCGACGTGATCGGCGGCTTTGCCGGCGCCACCGCCGACGCCTTCACGCTGTTTGAGCGGCTGGAGAGCAAGCTGGAGCAATATCCGGGGCAATTGACCCGGGCTGCCGTAGAGCTGGCCAAGGACTGGCGCACCGACCGTTACCTGCGCCGGCTGGAGGCCATGATGATCGTCGCCGACAAGGACGTTTCCCTGGTCCTCACAGGCACCGGTGACGTGCTCGAACCCGAGGCCGGCGTGATGGCGATCGGCTCCGGCGGCAATTACGCCCTGGCCGCAGCCCGCGCCCTTGTCGACACCGACAAGGACGCCGAGACCATCGTCCGTCGCTCCCTCGACATCGCCGCCGACATCTGCGTCTACACCAACCGCAACGTCACCATCGAAAGCCTGGCAACGGGTTAGGCCACGGTGCCCGCCTATACCTTCCGCCCGATGAGCAGGGACGATCTGCCGCTGATCCGGCGATGGCTGGGCGAGGCGCATGTGCGGGAATGGTGGGGCGATCCGGACGAGCAATTTGCACTCGTCAGCGGCGATCTCGACGAGCCGGCGATGGACCAGTTCATCGTATTGGCCGCGATGCGGCCGTTCGGCTATCTTCAGTGCTATCAGCTCACGGATTGGAATACGGGCTTCGGGCCGCAACCGGAGGGCACGCGTGGGATCGACCAGTTCATCGGCGAAAGCGACATGATCGGACGCGGCCACGGCTCGGCGTTCATCCGCCAATTTGTCGACGACAGCTTCCGGCAGGGCCTGCCGCGCATGGTCACCGATCCGGATCCGCGCAACGCACGGGCCCTGCGTGCTTATGAGAAGGCAGGCTTCGTCGTTGATCGGATGGTCGATACCCCGGACGGGGCCGCTCTTTTGATGGCGCGTGAGCCGTGACGCTGACACGCACGCACCAAAGCAAGGCCGCCGTTTCGCCGCTCACCTGGGTCGGCATCGCGCTGCTCTTGCTGGCCTTGCAGGCCTCGATCCTGTTTGCGATGGGGCGAGTGCCGATCTGCACCTGTGGCTATGTCAAGCTCTGGCATGGCGTGGTGAACAGCTCGGAGAATTCCCAGCACATCGCGGACTGGTACAGCTTCTCGCACGTGCTCCATGGCTTCCTGTTCTACGGGCTGACGTGGCTATTGTTCTCGCGGCGTCTTGGCTGGCCGGCCCGCCTGATCATCGCCATGCTGATCGAGGGCGCCTGGGAGATCGTCGAGAACTCGCCCTTCATCATCGAGCGCTATCGCGCCGGCACGATCTCGCTGGATTATTACGGCGACAGCATCGTCAACTCGGTCTCTGACACCCTGTTCATGGTGCTGGGGTTCCTCACCGCACGCGTGCTGCCCGTCGCGGCGACCGTCGCGCTCGGGCTTGCCTTCGAGATCATGCTGGCGCTGCACATCAGAGACAATCTGACGCTCAATATCCTGATGCTCATCCACCCGATCGAGGCCGTGAAGCAATGGCAATCCGGCCCGCCGATCATCTGACGGCCAAAAAAGCGGCTTGTCGCCGCCGGCTTCTGATCCTAGCTAAGGTCCCATGACAGATTTTTCCCCCCGCGAAATCGTTTCCGAACTCGACCGCTTCATCGTCGGCCAGGGCGACGCCAAGCGCGCCGTCTCGATCGCGCTGCGCAACCGCTGGCGCCGGCAACAGCTCTCCGGCTCCCTGCGCGAAGAGGTGCTGCCGAAGAACATCCTGATGATCGGCCCGACCGGCGTCGGCAAAACCGAGATCGCGCGCCGCCTCGCCAAGCTCGCCAATGCACCGTTCCTGAAGGTCGAGGCGACAAAGTTCACCGAGGTCGGTTATGTCGGCCGCGACGTCGAGCAGATCGTGCGCGATCTCGTCGAAGTCGCCATCGCCCAGGTCCGCGAGCGCAAGCGCAAGGACGTGCAGGCGCGCGCCCAGCTCGCCGCCGAGGAGCGCGTGCTCGATGCGCTGGTCGGTGCCAATTCCTCTTCGGCGACGCGGGAATCCTTCCGCAAGAAGCTGCGCGCCGGCGAGCTCAACGACAAGGAAATCGAGATCGAGACCCAGTCCTCGGGCGGCGGCATGCCGATGTTCGAGATCCCGGGCATGCCTGGCGCGCAGATGGGCGCGATCTCGATCGGCGATATCTTCGGCAAGCTGGGCGGCCGCAGCAAGACGCGGCGGCTGACGGTGGAAGGTTCGCACGAGATCCTGGTCAACGAGGAATCCGACAAGCTGCTGGATACCGACCAGCTGACCCTGGAGGCGATCAGCGCGGTCGAGAACAACGGCATCGTGTTCCTGGACGAGATCGACAAGATCTGCGCCCGTGACGGCCGCGTCGGCGGCGACGTCTCGCGCGAGGGCGTGCAGCGCGATCTCCTGCCGCTGATCGAGGGCACCACGGTCTCGACCAAGCACGGCGCGGTCAAGACCGACCATATCCTGTTCATCGCCTCGGGCGCCTTCCACGTCGCAAAGCCGTCCGACCTCTTGCCGGAATTGCAGGGCCGGCTGCCGATCCGCGTCGAGCTGCAGGCCCTGACCCGTGACGACATGCGGCGCATCCTGACCGAGCCCGAAGCCTCGCTGATCAAGCAATATGTCGCCCTGATGCAGACCGAGGGCGTCACGCTCGACATCACCGACAACGCCATCGACGCGCTCGCCGACGTCGCGGTCGCCGTCAACTCCACCGTCGAGAACATCGGCGCACGGCGGCTGCAGACCGTGATGGAGCGGGTGCTGGACGAGATCTCCTTCACCGCCCCCGACCGCAACGGGGAGACCGTCCGGGTCGATGCCGATTTCGTGCAGAAGCACGTCGGCGACCTCGCCAAGAACGCCGATCTGAGCAGGTTCATTTTGTAATTTTGGCCTGCCGCGCTATGGATGCGACGTGACCGCGCGCATCCTGCAAAACCCCTGGCGATTTCTGCTCCCGATCAACGCAGCGGTGATCGCCGGCGTGTTCGTGCACAAGATCCAGCTGCCGCCTTACGTCCCCTATATCCATCTCCTCGTCGACTATCATTTCGGCTTCATCAAGCGCGCGCTGATCGGGGCGATCGTCGCGCTGTTTACCGACACGGTGCCGGTCTGGCTGGTGTTTGCGCTCGGCGGGATGACGTGGCTCACGACGCTCGGCCTCTACGCCAGGCTGTTTCAGAAGACGTTCGGCTTCACGGCGAAGACGCTGCCGTTGTTCGTCTTCATTGCGGGCTCGCCGTTCTTCTTCAAAAATTTCATGCATACGCTCGGCCATTTCGACATCTATGGCTGCGCCTTCGCGATCGTCCTGCTGTTGATGCCGGCGGGATCATTGCTGTTCGTGGCGATCGCGGCGCTGTTCTCGATCATCCTCGTCCTGATCCACCACATTCATCTGTTGATGTATGTGCCGACGATCATCACCATCGTCGTGATCAGGCACTATCTCGTTTACGGCCTCAAGCGCGGAAACCTCGCGTTCGGCGCCGTCGCTTTCGTGCTGGTCTCCTCGCTGTTCTTCGCCGCGCAATTCCTGGGAACGATGCCGATCCCGGAAGCGGATTTCGTCGCTTACTTGAAGACCCGGATGGCCGACCCTTCGCGGAACGATCTCCTGCAATTCGCCTATATCTGGTACCAGCCGCTGGCGAAGGAAGTCACCGATACCTGGGCCCGGCTGCCGCACAACAGTCTCGGCATTCCCGTGTTCGCCCTGCTGATCTGGCTGCACACGCCGCTGTGGCGCTATTTTGCGAAGCTGATCGCTGCACTCGCGAGCGAGACCCACCGCAGGCTCGTCATCGCGGCCCTGGTCGGCGTCAGCCTCGCCTATCTCGTGATGTTCGCGATGGTGTTCGACTATTCGCGCTGGATCTCGAACTGGGCGGTCTGCATGTTCCTGATCCTGCACGCTGTGAAGATGCTGCCGGCGAGGCAGGAGACAGCGCCGATTCCGGAAGAGGATCAGGGGACGAATGTCTTCGGCTTGATCGTCACGCTGATCCCGCGGGTCGGAATCGTCCGCCCGTTCTAGAAACGGGCCCGCCGGATCCGCACGTACAGCGCGCCCTCGCCGCCGTGACCGATCCCGGCTTCCTCGAACCCCACGACGAAGCCGCGAAACTCCGGCAGGCTCAGCCATTCCGGCACCTGGCGACGGAGCACGCCGCTTTCGCCGCCGCTCCGGCCCTTGCCGGTGATGACGAGGACAAAGGTCAGGCCATCGTGATGGGCGCGGTGCAGGAAGCCGGTGAGGGCCCGGTGCGCGCGCATCTGGGTCATGCCGTGCAGATCAAGCCGCGCCTCGATCTCGCTGCGGCCGCGCGACAGTTTTGTGCGTTCGCGCTTGCCGATCGGGGCGAGCGGCGGCATCGCCGGTTTTGACGGACGCGAAGCGGGAGCCGCAGCCGATGGCCGCGGCGATGGCGCGGGCTTGGCAACAGACATTGCGGGCGCAGGCTCGGTGCGCGCCACGGCGTGCACTTTCGTCGCGCGGTGCTTTCGCAGCGGCTTGACTTGTTTTGCGACGAGGTCCCACAGTTCGCGATCTTCGTCGCTGAGCCCACGGCGGCGCGGCGAGGGACGCGGATCCAGCACGGGCGGACGGGACGATCGCTTCATTGCTGGTGGGAACGGGTTTTCATATGCCTGCGTGGTTCGCGCACAGGCTCTATCACAGGACGCGGTGCCGGCAACGGCACCGGGCCGGCAATGGCCACGGTCTCGGCCTTGGGATCCTTGGCCGGATCGCCCTGCGGAAACAGTTTTGCGATCTTCTCCGACGGCCGCGGATCCGGCACCGGCAGCCGCGCCGCGCGCAAATTCGGATCGAGGCTCTTCGGCACCAGCATGACGAAATGCATGGGGTGGCGCAGCCGCCCCGAGAGGCGGCCGGCCTCGGCGCCCGCGCCAAAATAGAGATCGGCGCGCGCGGGACCGATGATGGCCGAGCCGGTGTCCTGCGCGATCATCAAGCGATGGAACGGCGTCTTGGCGCGATCGGACTCGATCGGCAGCTCGCCTTCGATGAAGAACGGCGTGCCGTAGACGTGCAGCGACTTGTCGACCGCGATCGAGCGGCCGGCGGTCAGGGGGATGCCTTGCGCCCCCACCGCCTCGTCCTTGTCGGACAGATTGACCTCGTGGAAGAAGATGTAGGACCTGTTCTGGCGCCGCAGCTCCTTGGCGCCATCGGGATTTTGCGCCATCCACTCCCTGATCTTCTGCATCGACATCTCTTCCTTCGGAATGATGCCGCGCTCGATCAGGACGCGCCCGACGGCGGTGTAGGGATAGCCGTTATAGGAATCGTAGTTGATCCGGATGGTCGCCCCGTCGTCGAACTTGATCCGCGCCGAGCCCTGGATCTGGGCGAACAAGAGATCGGTCGGATCCTTCAGCCAGGCGATCTCCAGCCCGCGGCCGGCGATCTTGCCGTCCTCGATCTCACCGCGATCGTAATAGGGCACCAGCTTGCGGCGGCCGATCTTGCGATAGACCGGGCCCTTGTTGGGCAGGCTGACCGAAGCCTGATTGAAGCCGCGCACGAACAGGTTCGAGGGGCGGCGGTAGACCGGAACGTTGTAGACGTCGGTCTGCGTGCGCGATCCCTCCAGCACCGGCTCGTAATAGCCGGTGACGAAGCCGTCGGGCTCGCCAAGGCGCGAAATGCGCAGCGGCGAAAAGTTTTCTTCGAAGAAGGCTTTTGCCTTCGCGTCGTCGGTCGCGTCGAGCGATTTGGCGGCCCGGCAGGGCTCGCTCAACGAGCCAGCCAGAGCTTTCGGCTCGAGCGCACCGGTCTGCGCGTTGATCGAACGGCAGCTGGCGCGAAAGGTCTTGTACGCCGCGAGATGATCGTCTTCGTTCCAGCCTTTCACGTCGGGCCAGGCCAGCGGCAGATATTGCGCGCCGGCAATCTCGAACGGGAGAGGCAGCTGCGGGTAGAGCAGCGCGCGCGGGGGGATCGCGGCCGCTTCGGGGAGGCGATGATGATGGCTGCGGTAATGGCGCCGAGCCGCCTCGGCGCCGAGCGAAAACGACGACAGCACGACGAGGCCTGCGCAAAGCGTCGTCGCGCCGTTCTTCAGAAAGTTCTTAATTCGCGCTTCCGGTGCCAACCAGCTTCCAGTTCGGATCGCGAGAGGTGATGTCGCGGGCGAAAGTCCAGATGTCGGTGATGTCGGCGACCTTGTCGGCATTGCCGTCGACAATGTTGCCGGCCTTGTCGCGGGTGACCGAGATCATCTGCGAGACGAAGCGCACGGTGAGCTGCGCGGTGCGCTCGCGCAGCTCGGCGCCGACGAGCTCGGCCTTGTCGATCGAGACGAAGCGGGTCTCGGTCTTCTGCTCGTTCTTCTCGCGTTCCCTGATCGCGGCGTCAAAACTCTCATAGACCTCCGAGGACAAGAGGTCGCGCAACGAACGGCGGTCGCCGTTGGCAAAGGCCAGCACGATCATCTCATAGGCGCCGCGGGCGCCCGAGATGAAATGGCGCGGATCGAAGGTGGAATCTTTTTCGACGATGGCGTCGAGGCCCTGGGCCAGTGCCGTGCCAGGCTCGGCCAGGCCCTTCCAGCGGTCGGAGGGCGGGGTCGGCTCGGCTGTGGGCGCGAGCGGCGGCTGGTCGATCACCTTGCCCGGCATGGTCACGACGTTCTTGTCCGGGGCACCCCCGAGCGCATTGCGAGCCGTGCGGTCGAACGGCGGCCGCTCATTGCCAGTCCGCTGCCCCAGCACACTGCGCAGCCGCAGGAAGATGAAGACCGCCAGCGCTAGGAAGATGATGGTGTAGATGTCCACGTCGTATCGCTTTCTGGTCTTGAACTCAGGTCTGCTTTGGGGTCGCTGCCGGGAAAATCGATCCGGCAAGTAGACCGTTCCATACCCGAACGGCAAGATGACATCACCATTTTGGCCCGCGCGTCATGTCCGCTGGATGTAGGCACGAAATTTGGCCCGGCCAATGGCGCCTTTTGGCACAGTGGGAAGTGTAGCGCGTTTTATGCTTAAGGGGAAACCCGATCGTGGGTGGAAATCGCGCATCTTCAAGCGCTTAACGTGTTATTTTGTGTTCGGGGGCGGGTCAAACGTCGCAGTGGTGGGCGCAGCCGGGACCGACCCGGCAAAGCCCTTCGTCCTTGTGGAATGAGGCAGCCCTATGTTAGCCAACCGCCGCGAAATTCAGCCCCAATCGGGTAAGGAGACACTCTGATGACCAATGGTAACGGCACCCCTCCCGAGGCGGCCCAGGCTCCCCAGCTCAATGTGCTGGCGCAATATACCAAAGACCTCTCGTTCGAGAATCCGAACGCCCCGAGCTCGCTCCAGCCGCAGAGCCAGCCGCCCCAGATCAACATTCAGATCAACGTCGGCGCCAATAATCTCAGCGAAACAGAGTTCGAGGTGACGCTGTCGGTCGAAGGCAAGGCCGAGACCGCGGGCAAGGTGATGTTCTCGTTCGAGCTCGCCTATGCCGGCGTGTTCCGCATTGCAAACGTGCCGAAGGAGAACTTGCATCCGCTGGTCATGATCGAGTGCCCGCGCCTCTTGTTCCCGTTCGCCCGCGAGATCATTGCGACCGCCGTGCGCGACGGTGGGTTCCCGCCCCTGATGCTCGACCCCGTCGATTTCGTCGGTCTCTATCGCCAGAACATGGAGCGGCAAATGGCCGCCCAGCAGCCGGCCGGTCAGGCCTAAGCTGCAGACTACTCGGCTGGGGCGGCTGGAGCGGGCAGGAACTCGTTCCAGATTGCCTTGTCGCCCATGGTCGCGATGAAGGCGCGATGGGCCTCGCGCTCGGCGTCAGATACCCGCGGCGCAAGCGGCACCGGCCGCTGCCGCCGCGGCGCGTCGCCGCCCGCCTTGATGCGGATTTCCTGGGATTCCGACGCCAGCAGCAGCTGTGACTGCCGCGCCCCGACGAGATCGACATAGACCTCTGCCAACAATTCGGAGTCGAGCAGCGCGCCGTGCTTGGTGCGATGTGAATTGTCGATCGAATAGCGTGAGCAGAGATCGTCGAGCCGGTTCGACACGCCGGGATGCTTGCGCCGCGCCAGCAGCAGCGTATCCACCAGCCGCTCGCGCGGGATCGGAGCGCGCTTGATCCGGTCGAGCTCGGCATTGATGAAGCTGATATCGAACGAGGCGTTGTGGATCACCAGCGGCGCATCGCCGATGAACTCCAGGAACGAGTCGACGACCTCGTGGAACAGCGGCTTGGTCGAGAGAAACTCGGCCGACAACCCGTGCACCGCGAACGCTTCCGCCGGCATGTCCCGTTCGGGGTTGATATAGACGTGATAGGTCTGCCCCGTCGGCATGCGGTTAAGTATCTCGACACAGCCGATTTCGACCAGCCGATCGCCGCGAAGGGGATCGAGGCCGGTGGTTTCGGTATCGAGAACGATTTCACGCATGATTTTGAGATGCCGCGCAGGAAGCCATAGAGGTCGGCGAATCAGGCCCGCCGCTGCGGCATCTTAACGACCTCGGCCAGGATGTGCGTGATTTGCGCGCGCACCGGCTCAAGTCCGTGTGACGTATCCACCACGAAATCGGCCCGCTTACGTTTTTCGGCGTCGGGCATCTGCTTGGCAATGATGGCCTCTAATTTGGCCTCGTCCATGGTTCCCCGCGCCAGCACGCGCTCGCGCTGCAATTCCGGCGAGGTCGAGACCACGACCACGGCATCGACGCGCTTCTCGCCGCCGGTTTCGAACAGCAGGGGGATGTCGAGGACCACGACCGGTGCCTTCGCCGCTTCCGCATCGGCAAAGAATTTTTGCCTGGAAGCGCCGAGCATCGGATGGACGATTTGCTCGAGCTGCTTGATCGCGGCCTGGTCGTGCACCACGCGCGCCGACAATTTCTGCCGGTCGACCTTGCCGTGTGCGGTGGTGCCGGGAAAGGCGGCCTCGATCGCGGGCGCGGCCTCACCTTCATAGAGCTGATGGACGGCAGCATCGGCGTCGTAGACGGGCACGCCCGCCTCCGCAAACAATTTCGCGGTGGTGGATTTGCCCATCCCGATCGAGCCGGTCAGTCCGAGGATCCGCATCAGCGCAAAATCATCCTTGTCAGTCACACCGCAACTAGCCGCTCGCGCCGCAGGAAGGCAAGCAACGGCAGCAGCGGCAGGCCGAGGATGGTGAAATGGTCACCCTCGATCCGCTCGAACAGATGGATACCAAGGCCTTCGAGCTGATAGGCGCCGACGCTGGCGGTGACGGCATCGCCGGCGGCATCGAGATAGGCTGACAGCTCGGCTTCTGACATTTGCCGCATCGTCATACGGGCGATCGATACATCCTCAAAAACAATCTTGGCGTCATGCGCCACGGCGACGGCGGAATTCAGCTCGTGAGTGCGGGCGGCGAGATCACGCAGTTGCGCCATTGCCGCGACGCGGCCGGCGGGCTTGTTGAACAGACGGTCGCCAAGGGCCAGCGTCTGGTCGGCGCCGATCACATAGCTACCAGGACGATTGACCGAGACCGCTTTGGCCTTCTCGCGCGCCAGCAGCAGGCCTATCTCGCGCGGGTTCGAAAGTCCGGACGCGGCCTGAATACCGCGCTCGTCGATATCGGCGGTCACAGCCTCGAATTGCAGCCCGGCATTCGCCAGCAGCATTTTTCGCGCGCTGCTCCGCGAGGCCAGGATCAACGGAGATTTACCGTGCCACAGACCCATCGCCGCCACTTACTCGGAAGGCCGGTTGCGCTGGCGATCGCTGTAGAGCTTCATGATCGCCGCCGCGGTTTCCTCAATCGAGCGCCGCGTGACGTCCAGCAGCGGCCAATCGTGCTTGGCGCTCAGTTTGCGCGCAAACGCAACCTCCTCGGTCACCGATTGCTTGTCGGTATAGGTGTCGCTGCCGGATTCGGCGCCCATGGAGAGCAGGCGGTTCTGGCGAATCTGGATCAGGCGTTCCGGCGTCGCGTGAAGGCTGACCACCAGCGGCCGGGTCAGCGTCTCCAACTGCGCGGGCACGGGAATGCCTGGAACCAGTGGTACATTGGCGGTGCGGATGCCGCGATTGGCAAGATAGATCGACGTCGGCGTCTTCGAGGTGCGGGACACACCGACTAGGACGACGTCGGCCTCCTCGAGGCCTTCGACATGCTGGCCGTCGTCATGGATCATCGTGTAGTTCAGCGCGTCGATGCGCTTGAAATATTCGGCGTTGAGCACGTGCTGCGCGCCGACGCGGCCCGTGGTCGCCGCGCCAAGATAGGCTTCAAATAATTGCATGACCGGGCCGATGATCGAGAGGCTCGGAACATTGATCGTCTTGCACTTGTCCTCGAGTCTCGAAACCAGGTCCTTCTCCAGCAACGTGAACAGCACGATGCCGGGCGCTTCCTCGATTTCGTCGAGCACGCGGTCGAGCTGCTTCTGGCTGCGCACCAGCGGATAGACATGCTCGACCGGCGTGACGTTGGCGTATTGCGCGGCGACGGCGCGCGCGACCGTGATCAGGGTCTCGCCGGTGGAGTCGGAGACGAGATGCAGATGGAAATAATTGCTCGAGGTCGGCACAAAAACTCTTTGAATGTCGTTGGGTGGTTTGTGGATTTCTGTGGAGCTTAACCCCTCGGAAAGGGATGCGCGACACCACGGGCGGGATAAGTGCCGATTTTCTTCACACCGCTGCCCGTCAGAACAAGTCCGGCGCCATGCCGGGAGAGAAGCGGGATTGCGCGGACAACCCCCTTGATAAGCTGCCGACAAAAAGGCGCAAGCCTTTGAAGCGCGGCGGCTTATCTGAACGGGCCAGGTCTGCCCGGAACATGTTGAGGGATGTGAACAAGCGCGTGCGAACGCGCGGATGGCGTTGCGTGAGTCCAATCCACGGTCACTCAGACTCAAACCTTTAAGAATCTAAGATTCTAGATTTGAGGAAGGCGCTACGGACGGATATGTGTGCAGGTGAGACCTTAACGAGTTCTTACTATCCCCAGACCGGCTGATGGCTGGGCGCAAAGTCGGACGCCGGATATGTTTGAAGACGTCTATCTCTGGATCAAAGCGCTGCACGTGATCGCGGTCATCTCCTGGATGGCCGGCATGCTCTATCTGCCGCGGCTGTTCGTCTATCATTGCGAGGCCGAGATCGGCTCGAAACAGTCCGAAACCTTCAAGGTGATGGAACGCCGCCTGCTCAAGGCGATCATCAACCCCGCGATGATCATCACCTGGCTCGCCGGGCTTTACCTCGCCTGGTCGGGCCATTGGTTCACCTTCGGTTGGCTGCACGTCAAACTGGCAATGGTGCTCGCAATGTCCGCGGTCCACGGCTTTTTTTCCCGCTGGGTGAAGGATTTCGCTGCCGACCGGCGTCCCCGTAGCCAGAAATTCTTCCGGATTATCAATGAGGTGCCGACCGTCCTGATGATCATCATCGTCATCATGGTGATCGTGAAGCCGTTCTAAGCAGCAATCACGAACGATCGCTCAGCGCTTCGGCTTGCGGAGTGGGAAGCGATTTTCTATATTATCGATATCCCACCCAACGCAGGCGGATGTGGTTGTGTCCGAGCTTTCCAGAGGCCGGACACCGCATCAGGTTTGAAGCCCTACGGGCACTTAACCTTGCCAGACCTGCGGACCTTACCTGCACCTGCTCGCGTCCGCATTTCAGAGCCACCTCGCACCCCCTTCCAAGGTTACCCCACAGGACCACCCCAATGCGGGAAATCAAACTCGAAGACCTCAAGTCCAAAACGCCGGCCGAACTCGTCTCGTTTGCGGAGGAAAATGGGGTCGAGAACGCCAGCACCATGCGCAAGCAGGAGCTGCTGTTCGCCATCCTCAAGCAACTCGCGCTGGCCGAGACCGACATTGTCGGCCAAGGCGTCGTCGAAGTGCTGTCCGACGGCTTCGGCTTCCTCCGCTCACCCGATGCCAATTATCTGCCGGGTCCGGATGACATCTACGTCTCGCCGTCGCAGATCCGCCGTTTCGGCCTGCGCACCGGCGACACCATCGAAGGCCACATTCGCAGCCCGAAGGAGGGCGAGCGCTATTTTGCGCTGCTGAAGGTCAATACGCTCAATTTCGAGGACCCGGAAAAGGCCAAGCACAAGGTCAATTTCGACAACCTCACACCGCTGTTTCCGAATCAGCGTTTCCGTATGGAAATCGACGATCCGACGCGGAAAGACCTGTCTGCGCGCGTGATCGACATCGTCGCGCCGATCGGCAAGGGCCAGCGCGCATTGATCGTGGCGCCGCCGCGCACCGGCAAGACCGTGCTGATGCAGAACATCGCGCATTCGATCACGGCCAATCATCCCGACTGCTACCTGATCGTGCTGTTGATCGACGAGCGTCCGGAAGAAGTCACGGATATGCAGCGCTCGGTGAAGGGCGAGGTGGTGTCGTCGACCTTCGACGAGCCGGCGGTGCGTCACGTCCAGGTCGCCGAGATGGTGATCGAGAAGGCCAAGCGCCTCGTCGAGCACGGCCGCGACGTCGTCATCCTGCTCGATTCGATCACGCGGCTTGGCCGCGCCTACAACACGGTGGTGCCGTCATCTGGCAAGGTGCTGACCGGCGGTGTCGACGCCAACGCGCTGCAGCGGCCGAAGCGCTTTTTCGGTGCTGCCCGCAACATCGAGGAAGGCGGTTCGCTGACCATCATCGCGACCGCGCTGGTCGATACCGGCAGCCGCATGGACGAAGTCATTTTCGAAGAGTTCAAGGGCACCGGTAACTCGGAACTGATCCTGGATCGCAAGGTCTCGGACAAGCGCACTTTCCCGGCGATCGACATCTCGCGCTCCGGCACCCGCAAGGAGGAGCTCATCACCGACCCGCAGGTGCTCAAGAAGATGTATGTGCTCCGCCGCATCCTGAACCCGATGGGCACCATGGACGCGATCGACTTCCTGCTCGACAAGCTGCGCTCGACCAAGAGCAACGCAGAATTCTTCGATTCCATGAACACCTGAGTGCGGTGCAGCATAGGATTAAAAGGGCGCCCTCGGGCGCTCTTTTTGTTTGTGCGGCGTTGCCGCAGAGGACGTGCAGCACAGAGGATAGCCTGGGTGGGTTGCTGGTCTTCTCCTATCCCATTGACATATATGAAAAATGCTTGATCCGGCGATGCCGGGCTCGGTGACCGAGAGGGAATTTTGCAGCAAACGCTGCGTTTTATATTGCGGTGCAATATAGTTGTTGCTGCAGTCCGAAGCGCAGCAAAAATGGGCAATCAGCGCTCAAACAGGCTGTTTGCCTTTTCCCCGCCAGCCGGACAAATAGGCCATGCACCCGCGAGACCAGACCATTTTTGCGCTGTCGTCCGGCCGTCCGCCGAGCGCGATCGCCATGGTGCGTGTCTCGGGCCCGCAGGCGGGCCTGGTGCTGACAACGTTGGCCGGCGAACCGCCCGCGCCACGGCAGGCCAGCCGCCGCCTGCTCCGTGACGGTGCCGGCCAATCAATCGACGATGCGGTGGTGCTCTGGTTTCCGGGGCCGGGAAGCGCGACGGGCGAGGACGTCGCCGAATTCCACGTCCATGGCGGCCGCGCGGTGCTGGCGGCGCTCCTTGGAGCTATTTCCGTTATTCCGAATACGCGCGCGGCCGAACCCGGTGAGTTCACGCGACGCGCCTTCGATAACGGCAAGCTCGATCTCACGGAAGCCGAGGGCCTCGACGACCTCATCCACGCCGACACCGATCGCCAGCGCCGCCAGGCGTTGCGCCAGCTGCAGGGCTTGCTCGGCGATCGCGCGCGCGACTGGCGCGAGCGGATCATCGAGGCGTCGGCGCTGATTGAGGCCGGCATCGATTTTTCCGATGAGGGCGATGTACCCTCCGAATTGAGGGCGCCGGCGATCAAGGCGATCAAGGCGCTGCATGATGAAATCACTAATGTCCTTGCGGCACAGGGACATTCTGAACGCCTGCGCGACGGCCTGGTGGTCGCGATCGCCGGCGAGCCGAATGTCGGCAAGTCGACCCTGATGAATCAGCTCGCCCGCCGGGAGGTCGCGATCGTCTCGCCCTATGCCGGCACCACGCGCGACGTGATCGAGGTGCAGCTCGATCTCGATGGCTATCCCGTCACTGTCATCGATACCGCCGGCATTCGCGAGACCGATGATCCGGTCGAGCAGGAGGGCGTGCGTCGTGCGCGGGCGCGCGCCGAGGACGCCGATCTCGTGCTGTGGCTGGTGGAGGGTGGGCAGGCCGTCGATCCCGGCGCGCTGCGGTCAGTTCGGAAATCCGGAGCGGGCGATCGGCCGGACGGGGCGGTCTGGATCGTGCGCAATAAGATGGACCTGGGAGCAGCCGGGCCGCGGGAGGGGTTCGGGATCTCGGCGAGCCGTGGCGATGGGATTGCCGAACTGGTCGAGGCTCTCGTGAAATTCGCGGCTGAGTTCTTCGGCACCAACGAGGGCGCATTGGTCACCCGGGCCCGGCAGCGAGATCTGTTGAGCCGCTCGGCAGACAGTTTGCGCCGGAGTCTTGAGCTTGTAGAAGAGGGCGAAGAGCTCGCCGCCGAAGAGCTGCGCGCCGCTGCCTATGCCTTGGGCCGGCTGCTTGGCAGGGTGGACATCGAGGACGTGCTCGGGGCCATTTTCCAGAAGTTCTGCATCGGCAAGTAATGACTAATTCTACATTGTAGAACTAGCCCTTGTTCCACTGTTTATGTTTCACGTGAAACGATCAGGTCGGCAAGCAGCCGGAGTTCGTTAACCCGGAGGGAGTACGGCGCAGTCCGGCGCGATTGCCCGGGCCCGGCTTCGCAGCGTTCCGTCCGGGGCCCCGCGAGCTCCCCGTCACCTGTTTCACGTGAAACACCCGCCGACTGCTACTGTGCATGGGGTTGATTTCGTGAAACTGGTCGCTGGCCCGTTTCACGTGAAACATCGGTTCCGCCAGTTTCTACTTCCGGCTTTCCCGCCTCTGCGTTAGAAGTCCGCGCATGCGATCAGAGCGAGAGAGTTTCGACGTCATCGTCATCGGCGGCGGCCATGCCGGCTGTGAGGCCGCGGCTGCGTCTGCCCGGATGAGTGCAACGACGGCGCTGGTGACGCACCGCTTCTCCACCGTTGGCGCCATGTCCTGTAATCCCGCCATTGGCGGTCTCGGCAAAGGCCATCTGGTCCGCGAAGTGGATGCTCTCGACGGTTTGATGGGCCGGGTCGGCGATGCCGGTGGCATCCAGTTTCGTGTCCTCAATCGCCGGAAAGGTCCGGCTGTTCGTGGCCCCCGGGCCCAAGCCGATCGGAAGCTTTATGCCGCCGCCATGCAGGCCGCGATCCAGGAGACCGCGGGCCTTTCCGTGATCGAAGGCGAGGCCGACGAGCTGATCGTCGCCGATGGCCGGGTGACCGGATTGCGCTTGGCGGACGGCCGGGAGCTCCGGGCAGGGGCTGTTGTCGTCACCACCGGCACCTTCCTCCGTGGTCTGATCCATCTCGGCGAGAAGAACTGGCCCGCCGGTCGGGTCGGCGAGGCCCCGGCGATGGGTCTCTCAGTCTCCTTTGAGCGCGCCGGCTTTAAGCTCAGACGGCTCAAGACCGGCACGCCACCGCGCCTGGATGGCACCACAATCGACTGGTCGGCAGTCGAAATGCAGCCCGGAGACGAGCCGCCGGAGCCGTTTTCGGTGATGACCGAGCGGATCACCACGCCACAGATCCAATGCGGCATCACCCGGACGACTTCAGCGACCCATGAGGTGATCCGCGCCAACGTCCATCGCTCGCCGATGTACTCCGGCCAGATCAAGAGCTCCGGGCCGCGTTATTGCCCGTCGATCGAGGACAAGATCGTCCGCTTCGGTGATCGCGATGGTCATCAGATCTTCCTTGAGCCGGAAGGGCTCGATGATACGACCGTCTATCCCAACGGCATCTCGACTTCGCTGCCGGAGGACGTCCAGCTCGCGATCCTCGCCAGCATCCCGGGTCTCGAGCGGGTGAAGATGGTTCGTCCGGGCTATGCCATCGAATACGACCACGTCGATCCCCGCGAGCTCGATCCGACCCTGCAGACCAAACGTCTGCGCGGTCTCTTCCTGGCGGGACAGATCAACGGCACCACCGGGTACGAAGAAGCCGCCGGGCAGGGCATTGTGGCCGGCCTGAATGCCGCGCTCGCCGCCAGTGGTGCCGCACTGACGGTGTTCGACCGCGCCGACGGTTATCTCGGTGTGATGATCGACGATCTCGTGACCCGCGGGATCAGCGAGCCTTATCGGATGTTCACCTCGCGGGCCGAATACCGGCTGACCTTGAGGGCGGATAATGCCGATCAGCGCCTGACCGAGAAGGGAATTGCACTGGGCTGCGTCGGCAGCGCTCGGACTCGGCATCATCGCGCCAAGATGGATGCCTTGAACGCGGCGCGGATGCTGTCGAAGTCTCTGACCATCACCCCGAACGAGGCGATCAAGCACGGGCTGTCCCTGAACCGGGATGGCCAGCGCCGGTCGGCTTTCGAGCTGATGGCCTATCCTGATATCGGCTGGAGCCAGGTTCGCGCGATCTGGCCTGAGCTGTCCGCCATCGATCCCGGCATCGCCACCCATCTTGAGATCGACGCGAAGTACGACGTCTATCTGGAGCGCCAGAGCGCCGATGTCGAAGCTTTCCGGCGCGACGAGGGCCTGGTGCTGTCGGAGGTCGACTATAGTCTCGTCCCCGGTCTCTCCAACGAGGTGCGGGCCAAGCTCGAGAAGGCCCGGCCATTCACCGTCGGTCAGGCCGGCAGGATCGACGGCATGACGCCGGCGGCGCTCGGCATCCTCGCGGCTTATCTGCGCCGCGAGGCGCGCAAGACCTCCCAGGCCATCGCATAGGGTTTCACGTGAAACAGCGCGGACGAGGCGGGGATAGACCGCCATCGCGACGACCCGGAGCGGGTGAGGGCGCGGCAATTCGATCCGACCCGGCTCCATCCAGATCGAAGGTCAATAAGGCCAACGCCAACGATCAGGCGCTCGACTCCACCATCGCTGCCGACAAGCGCGCGGCGCTCAAGCTGGCACCCGTTTCACATGAAACGGAGACGCGGCTCGATCGCTACATCGCACTGCTCCGGGAGTGGCAGGCCAAGACCAATCTTGTCGCGCCCTCGACCTTGCCCCAGCTCTGGACCCGGCACATCGCCGATTCGCTTCAGCTCGTCGATCTCGCGCCGTCAGCAAAACGCTGGGCCGATCTCGGCAGCGGCGGCGGTTTTCCCGGCATCGTGCTGGCTTGCGCCATGGCCGGCACGCCGGGCGCGAACGTTCACCTCATCGAGCGAATCGCCAAGAAGGCCGCGTTTTTGCGCGAAGCTGTACGCGTCACCACATCCCCGGGGATCGTACATCTCGCTGAAATCGGGGATAATGTGGATAGAATCACCGGCCCCGTCGATTGCGTCACCGCGCGCGCGCTGGCTCCGCTACATCAACTTATCGGCTTTGCGGAGCCGCTGGTGCGCCAAGGCGCAAAAGCGTTATTTCCGAAGGGTCAAGATGTAGAGGCTGAATTGACCGAAGCCGCTAAATATTGGAATATTCAACCGCAGCTCCACCGAAGCCGGACCGGCGACGGGTGGATCGTCGAACTGACTTCGGTTGAACGGCGCGGGTAAGGCGCTCAGGAGTGAGTTGAGGAATTTCGATGACCGTGATTGACGAGCCGCCGCAAGAACAGACCGCCCAAGAGCTGGACCGAGAGACGGACCAAGTCCCGCATGGCCACCCTCGCATTCTGGCGCTGGCGAATCAGAAGGGCGGTGTGGGGAAAACAACCACAGCGATCAACCTTGGAACGGCGCTCGCTGCGATTGGGGAACGCGTCCTGATCGTCGATCTCGATCCGCAGGGCAACGCCTCGACCGGCCTCGGCATCGATCGCCGCAACCGCTCCTGCTCGACCTATGACGTGCTGATCGGCGAAGCGCCTCTGCGGGAAGCGGTGGTCTCCACCGCGGTGCCGCGGCTGCACATCGCGCCTTCGACCATGGATCTCTCCGGCCTCGAGCTCGAGCTCGGCACCACGGCCGGCCGCGCCTTCAAGCTGCGCGACGCGATCGGCGCGCTCAACAACAACGTCTCGCCCGAAGCCGATTACACCTACGTGCTGATCGACTGCCCGCCGTCGCTGAACCTGCTCACGGTGAATGCGATGGCTGCATCGGATGCGATTCTGGTGCCGCTCCAGTGCGAGTTCTTCGCGCTCGAGGGTCTCTCACAATTGCTGCAGACGGTGGAGCAGGTGCGCTCGACACTCAATCCGAACCTGTCGATCCACGGCATCGTGCTGACCATGTTCGACTCCCGCAACAACCTCTCGAACCAGGTTGTCGCCGACGTCCGCCAGTTCATGGGCGAGAAGGTCTACAAGACCATGATCCCGCGCAATGTGCGCATCTCGGAAGCGCCGTCCTACGGCAAGCCGGTGCTGGTCTACGATCTCAAATGCGTCGGCAGCGAAGCGTACTTGCGGCTCGCCACCGAAGTGATCCAGCGCGAGCGCGAGCTGCGCGTCACGCATTAGCGGTGCCGTAGGGTGGGTTAGCCGAAGGCGTAACCCACCACTGTCTATCTCCGCGGAAACAGAAGAGGTGGGTTACGCCGAGCAGATGCGAGGCGCATCTGCAGGGCTAACCCACCCTACAGTTTGAAATTCAGTTCTGGAGTGCTGCAGCGTGAATCCAAGGGAGCTGGCGATGGCCGATGAAGCGCGTTCGCGATTGGGCCGGGGTCTTGCGAGTCTGATTGGTGATGTCGGCGGCGAAGCCCAGCACGTCGACCGTCCCCGTGCGCAGCGCAAGGTGCCGATCGAATTCATCAAGGCCAATCCGCGCAATCCGCGTCGAACATTTTCGGACACCGAGCTCAAGGAGCTCTCTGAATCCATCAAGCAGCATGGCGTGATCCAGCCGATCGTGGTGCGTCCTGTGAAGGGCGCGCAGGATCGCTACGAAATCATCGCCGGCGAACGGCGCTGGCGCGCCTCGCAAATGGCCGGCCTGCATGAAGTGCCGATCGTGCCGGTCGATATCAGCGACAGCGATGCGCTGGAGTTCGCGATCGTCGAGAACGTGCAGCGCGAAGATCTCAACCCGATGGAAGAGGCGCAGGGCTATCACGCGCTCGCCAGCGAGTTCAAACGCAGCCAGGACGACATCGCAAAGGTCGTCGGCAAGAGCCGCAGCCACGTCGCCAACATGATGCGGCTGACCAAGCTTCCTGCCGAGGTGCAGGCCTTCATCGCGACCGGCGAGCTGACTGCCGGTCACGCCCGCGCGCTGATCGGCGTGCCCGATCCGCTGGCCGCCGCCAAGCGCATCGTCGAGGAAGGTCTCAACGTCCGTCAGGCTGAGGCGCTCGCGCATGAAGAGGGCGTACCGGAGCGCAAGCCGCAGAAGGCGCGCAGCAGCGGCGGCAAGGAGAAAGACCCTGATACGATCGACCTGGAGAAGCGCGTCAGCGACGCACTCGGCCTCAAGGTCACCGTCAATCACCGCGATCCCGGCGGCTCGGTCCAGATCAACTACCGCAACCTCGATCAGCTCGACGAGGTGATGAAGCGGCTGGCGAAGGGCGCGCTGTAGTCGCGCCGCCTCTGCATATCCGTCACCCGGAGTCCGCTTCTTCAGCGGGCCTCGAAGGGCGACGGCTCAGCTGCATCGGGGCCGTTCATCCTTCGAGGCTTCCGGCGCGATGCTTGGCATCGCGCCAGTCGCGCCTCAGGATGACGGATTGGCGATTCTGGATTGCTCCGCTTTGCTCGCAATGACCTGGAGAGAGCGCGGGCTCAGCCCCGCCGCTTCGCATTCGCGGCGATCGCCATCAGCGTGCGCTGGGCGATGGCGGCGGCGAGCGTGGATTGCTTGCGGGTATCGAGTGCGGCGGTTGCGAGCTGCTCGATGACCGCGGCGAGCTTCGCCGCGCTGAAATTGCGCAGCGCGGTTTCGACCATCGGCTTCCGTGAGAAATGCAGCCGCGGATATCCACCGTCGAGCACGGCGGAGGCCGGCGTACCGTCGGCAATCGCGAGCGCGGATTTGTGCAGCCACGCGGCTTGGCGCTGCGCTGCCGAGATGATCACGCCGGGATAGGTGCCGGCGATCATGGCCTTGGCGAATTCGGTCTCGACGATGTCGGGCCGGCCCGCGAAGGCGCCGTCGACGATCGGATCGAGCTTCAGCTCGGATGCGTCCGCAACCACTGACGTCACGTCATCCAGCGTGATCTCGCCTTTGCCGTGCGCATAGAGTGTCAGCTTGCGCAACTCGTTGCGCGAGGCCTGACGGTCTCCGCCCAGGAACGACATCAGCGCGGCGCGGGCGTCCGGGGCGATGCGCAAGTTAGCGATGCGGAGCTCGTCCTCCATCAATTTCGCCAGATCGCGCTCGGTGTCGGGATAGCAGCCGATCGCCACGGCGGACTTGGCTTTCTCGCAGGCCTTGCGCAGCGGTGATTCCGGCCGCAGCTCGCCGGCCTCGATCACGATTCGGCAATCCCTGACGCTCATCTCGGCCAGCGTGTCGACACCGGCAGCGAAGCTGCGCGATCCCGCGCGGATGCGAATGGCGCGGCGGCCGCCGAACAGTGGCACCGTCATGGCTTCGTCGACCAGGCGCGACGGCTCGGCGGAGAGCTCGTCGCCGTCGAGCTTCACGAGGGAGAAGGGATCGTTGGGATCATCGACAGCGGAGGCAATCAGCGCGTCGGCGCGCTCGCGTACCAGGCCGGCATCAGGACCATAGAGCAGGATGATCGGTCGGCCCGAATCGGGACGGGCGAGGAAGGCGTCGATCTCTTTTCCGCGCAGCGCGACCATGTTGTCTCAACGGCGTCATTCCGAGACGGCTCGAAGAGCCGAACTACGGCGCGCAATTGCGCGCCTGAGAATCTCGATCCACAATCTCTAGATTCCGGGTTCATGCTTCGCATGCTCCGGAATGACGGGGAGGGTCAGGTGCCCGCAGTGAAGAACGCGGCGAGCCGGGTGTTGATGTTCTCGGCGATCTCGTTCGCGGCACGATCCTCGGCGTCACGCACCGCGCGGTTGCGGGCGAAGCGCTGGTAGGAGCCGGGCAGGTCATAGGACACGCGCGAGAAGGTGGTGCCGGTCATGACCGACTTGCCGGTCGCGACCTCGACCAGATTGTATTGGCAGTCGATGCCGTAGTTCTCGGTATTAGGCAGGCCGGTATTGGGATCGACGATCAGCGATGTCTTGCTGGTGTTGAAACGGATATCCAGCCGGTGGGTCGGGGGCATGCCCGTTGCCGAGCCGTAGAGCTTGAAAGCGAGGGCATTGCGGACCTCGACGCCGACCCGCGCCTCGCGCGAGGCGTTGGCCTTGGAGATCGGCGGCAGCTCGACCCCCATCAGCTTTTCACGCAAACCCGGGGTGCCGTCGGTATGCTCGGCATACATCGGCTGGAAACAGCCAGCTGTCGTCGCCGCCAAGGCGGCGACCGCGAGCAGCCGGGCTGCGATGCGGATCCTAGCCGACAACATTCACGATCCTCTTGGGGACGATGATCACCTTGCGGACGGGCTTGCCGTCCAGGGCCAGTTTTACAGCATCGAGGGCCAAAGCGGCAGCCTCGATTTCCGGATTTTGGGCCGCTGTTGCAACCGTGACCTCACCCCGCTTCTTGCCATTGACCTGGACCACCAGGGTCACGCTGTTTTCAACCAGCAAATCGCGTTCGATTTGCGGCCAATTGGCCTCGGAAACCAGCCCGGGCTGGCCGAGCACTTGCCAGCACTCTTCGGCCAGATGCGGCATCATCGGGGAGAACAGCTGGACCAGGATCTGGCTAGCCTCACGGATCGCCCAGGCGAGATCCGCCGCCGGCTGGCCGGGGCGCTGCAGCACCTCCGAGAACGCGTTCGTGAACTCGCGGATATGGGCGAGGCAGACGTTGAAGTGCAGCCGTTCGACACCTGATGTGACCTTGTCGAGCGCGCCATGGGCAGCCTTGCGCAAGGCGGTCGCATCCGGACCGAACGAGGCCGGCCGGGCCGCGGGGGCGGCCTTGCCGAGTTCCGCAGCGTCATTCACCAGCCGCCACAGCCGCTGCACGAAGCGCGAGGCGCCCTGGACGCGCTCGTCACTCCAGATCACGTCGCGGTCGGGCGGTGAGTCCGACAGCATGAACCACCGGGCGACGTCGGCGCCATAGGTCGCGATGATGTCGTCGGGGTCGACCGTGTTCTTCTTCGACTTCGACATCTTCTCGATCGGGCCGATCGCGACGTCCTCGCCGGTCGCCAGCAGCGTCGCGCGGCGGCCGTTGCCGCCAACCTCGATCTTCACCTCGGCGGGCTGCACCCAGCTGCCGTCGGCCTTCTGATAGGTCTCGTGCACCACCATGCCCTGCGTGAACATGCCGGCGAATGGCTCATCCAGCGCGATGTGACCGGTCGCCTTCATCGCGCGGGTGAAGAAGCGGCTGTAGAGCAGATGCAGGATCGCGTGCTCGACGCCGCCGATATACTGGTCGACCGGCAGCATCCGGTTGGCGATCGCAGGCGTCGTCGGTGCGGTCTCGTTCCAGGGATCGGTGAAGCGCGCAAAATACCAGGACGAGTCGACGAAAGTGTCCATGGTGTCGGTTTCGCGGGTCGCCTTGCCGCCGCATTTCGGGCAGGTGACGTGCTTCCAGGTGGGGTGATGGTCGAGCGCGTTGCCCGGCTTGTCGAAGCTCACATCCTCCGGCAGCACCACCGGCAACTGGTCGTCCGGTACCGGCACCACGTCGCACTTCGGACAATGGATGACCGGAATCGGGCAGCCCCAATAGCGCTGGCGCGAAATGCCCCAGTCGCGCAGGCGGAAATTGACCTGGCGCTCGCCGACCGGCGCGTTGCCTCGCAGCTCGCCTTCCAGCCGCTTGGCGACTTCGTCCTTGGCCTGATCGATCGTCATGCCGTCGAGGAAGCGCGAATTGATCATGCGGCCATCGCCGTCATGGGCGGTGTCGGTGATGACGAATGATTTTGGATCCTGGCCCTCGGGACAGACGACCGGCGTGTTGCCGAGGTTGTACTTGTTGACGAAATCGAGGTCGCGTTGGTCGTGTGCGGGGCAGCCGAAGATCGCGCCGGTGCCGTATTCCATCAGCACGAAATTGGCGACATAGACCGGCAGCTTCCAGGAGGGATCGAACGGGTGCACCGCGCGGATGCCGGTGTCAAAGCCCTGCTTCTCCGCAGTGTCGATGATCTCCTGCGCCGTGCCGATCTTCTTGATGTCGGCGATGAACTTTGCAAGCTCAGGGTTCTTGGCTGCAGCAGCCTGTGCCAACGGGTGGTCGGCCGAGATCGCCATGAACTTCGCGCCGAACAGCGTGTCGGGGCGCGTCGTGAAGATCTTCAGCTCGCTCTCGCCGGCCGGCGTCGTCGCCTGATCCAGCGCGAAGCGGATCAAGAGGCCCTCGGAGCGGCCGATCCAGTTGCGCTGCATCAGCCTGACCTTGTCGGGCCAGCGGTCGAGCCCATCCAGCGCGGACAGCAATTCCTGCGAGTATTTCGTGATCTTGAAGACCCACTGGCTCATCTCGCGCTGTTCGACAACAGCGCCGGAGCGCCAGCCGCGGCCGTCGATCACCTGCTCGTTGGCGAGCACGGTCATGTCGACCGGATCCCAATTGAGCTTGCGCTTCTCGCGCTCGGCGAGGCCCGCGGCGAGCATGTCCAAGAACATCTTCTGCTGATGCTTGTAGTAGCTGGGGTCGCAGGTCGCGAATTCGCGGCTCCAGTCCAGCGATAGCCCGATCGAGCGGAGCTGCTTCTTCATCGCGGCGATGTTGTCGTAGGTCCAGGCCTTTGGCGCCACCTTGCGCTCGATGGCGGCGTTCTCGGCCGGCAGGCCGAAGGCGTCCCAGCCCATCGGATGCAGTACGTTGAACCCCTTGGCGCGCATGAAGCGGGCCAGCACGTCGCCGAGCGTATAGTTGCGGACATGGCCGATATGGATGCGCCCGGAGGGGTAGGGGAACATCTCCAGCACATAATATTTCGGCCGCGAATCATCGTTCTTCGAGACGAAGATCGCCTGGTCGTCCCAGATGCGTTGCCAGCGCGGTTCGGCGTCGCGGGCGTTATAGCGTTCGGAGGTCATGGAATCGTTGGGTTTTCGTGGTTTCGGCGGCCTGAAGAGGCCGGACTAGGCCATAGAAGTCCTCGGGGGGTCAATGGGTTGCCGAGGGAAGTGGTGGCGCGCAATGCTGCTCCGCAAAAGTACGGATGAGGGCATTGGGATCGGATTAAGGGGTCGATGCGAGTTTGGCCGTCAATAGGGTACCCCGCGTCAGGCAATGGCCTCAAATTTCGACGATCCCGACTATGACTATGCCGCCTCCATCGCCGGGCGGGCGGTGCGGAGCATGGCCGAGCAGCGGATTCCGCCGACGCCGACCAATTTCGCCATCTGGTTCCAGTATTACGCCGGCGGCCATGACGATCTGCGCAATGCCATCGATCTCTTGATCGACCACAACCGTCCCTTCGACAGCCGAACCAATCAGGATCTGTTCGAGACCTATATCGCGCCCCATGTGAGCGCCGCCGTGGTCAATACGTCCGAGCGGCTGCATGCACTCATGAGCGCGGCGAAGGAGTTTCTGGCCACCGCGATCGCCGACAACCGCTCCCAGATGCAGGTGATCAGCCAGGTTGCCGATCAGGGCCAGGCGGGCGTCGATCCGAAGGCGCTGGTCGCCCGGCTCATGAACGAGCTGGCGCGGGCCGCAACGAGGACGACGCGGCTCGAGGCAGGCTTTGCGGAAAAGACTCGCGAGCTCGACGTCATCAGAGATTCGCTCTCCAAGTCCGAGGAGCGCGCCCGGACCGACACGCTGACGGGGCTCGCCAACCGGCGGGCGCTGGATGAGTTCCTGCGCAAGGCGCAGACGACGGCGGATTGGGGCGAGCCGCTGAGCGTCCTGCTGCTCGACATCGACCACTTCAAGACCTTCAACGACAATTTCGGCCACGGCGTCGGCGACCAGGTCTTGCGTCTGATCGCAAACGTGCTGCGTGAAAAGGTCCGGCCGCAGGATCTGCCGGCCCGCTACGGCGGCGAGGAGTTGATCGCGGTGCTGCCCGACGCTGATCTTGCAGCGTGCGCTGACATCGCCGAGCGCATCAGGCGGGCGATCGCGGAGTGCACCATCACGCGCCGCTCGACCGGCGAGGTGTTGCCGAATATCACGGTTTCAATCGGCGTGTCGCAGTATCGGATTGGCGAGGCGATCGCCGATTTGATCGAGCGCTGCGACCGCGCGCTCTATCTCGCCAAGGGCGGCGGCCGCAACCGCGTGGTGACGGAGAGCGAACTCGACCGCGCCGAGGCGGCAGGTTAGCGGCGCACTGTGAGATCAGGACTCATAGTCGTGGTTTAGCCTGCCATCGCGATCTTGGCCGCGCCGCTCTCGATCGCCTGTACGCCATGCTCGACGACATTGTTGCGACCGCGATGCTTGGCGGCGTAGAGCGCCGCGTCGGCAGCCTCGATCAGATCGCCCGGGCGCAAGGCTTCGTTCGGTCGCGCCGCCGCCACGCCGATCGACACCGTGACGACCATGTGGGTCGAAGTGATGTGCGGCAGGCAGAGTTTCAGGACGGCCGCACGCACCTGCTCGCCAATCTCGACGGCGCGGTTGACGTCGGTGTTCGGCACCAGCAGACAGAATTCTTCGCCGCCATAGCGGGCCGCAAAGCCCATGGTGTCGGCGGCGATGTCGGACAGCGACTCGCCGAGTCGGGTCAGGCAGGAATCGCCCTCGAGATGGCCGTAGGTGTCGTTGAACAGCTTGAAATGGTCGACGTCGATCATCAGAAGCGCGAGCTCGCTGCCATATTGCTGCGCGCGCATCCATTCGAAGTCGAGCCGGCTCTGGAAGCCGCGACGGTTGGCAAGTCCCGAGAGCATGTCGATCGACGCCATCACCGTCAGCCGGTCGTTGGATGCGATCAACTCGCGCTCGCGCTGGCTGAGCTGGGCTGCCATCGCGTTGAAGGCGCGCGCCAACGGCACGAATTCGGCCGGCAGCCGGTTGCGCGCGGCGCGGGCCGACAGATCGCCCTCGCCGAGACGCTTGGCCATGTCGGCGAGCATTTCGATCGGGTTGATCACGAGCTTCTCGGCGGCGATCAGCGCGCCTAGCAGCACGAACATGACGACGAAGGCGAGCTGGAGATAGGCGGTGCGGATGTCGCGGTTCACCGCCGCGGAGACCTTGTCTTCGTCGATGCTGGCGATCAGGCGGGAATTGGTGCCGGCGATGCGGATGAAGCTGACCGCGCGACGTGATCCGTCAGCGGCGAGGAAGGACAGCGAGCCTTCGTCCTGGTTCGAGCGCAGGGCCATGTCGGCGATCGCCGACATCAGCGGCATGTTGTCGAGGGGCCGGCCGACGGCACTATGCTGGTCCGCAGGCGCGGCCAACACGGTGCCGGCGCTGTCGACCAGCACCGCAGTAATGCCGGCGCGGCCGCCCAGATTGTTCATCACCTTCGACATCCAGTCGAGGTTGACGGTTGCGAGTACGACGGCGTCAGCGGCGCCGCTGAACGCGGAAACCGGATAGACCGCCATCACGGTCGGCGCCTGCAACGGCCGGGACAGGATGAAGTCGGACAGCACGAAGCGGCCGGTCTCCTGTGCCTGCTGGAAATAAGGCCGGTCAGAAAGGTCGAGGCCCACATACATGTTGTTGGTCGCGCACTGGATGCGGCCGTCCTGGCCGGCGATCAGGAGCGTGCGGATCCAGGGAAGGTTCGCCGGCAGGCTCGCGCGCAACACGTCGCAACTCTTGCTGACGCCACCGGCGGAGGCGCGGATGAAGGCTTCCGATTTCAGGATGGTTTCGACCGACGAGATCACCTCGCGCTGCGCATCGGCGCTGTGTCTTGCGATGGTGGTGAATTCGGCGGCCGCCTGCGCAATCTGCTTGGTGCGGGTGTCTTCAAGCGAGCGGATGCGCTCGAGCATCAACGGCGCGACCAGAATCACCGCGAGCAATGCAAGGCGGGCCCTGATGCCGAGGGCCTGCTTGAGTTTTGCTCGTTTGCGGTTGAAACTGATGTTGGCCATCTTCGCTACCCACCCCGCGGGCAAGGTAAAGCGAAGGGTTCAAAAACTCTTTCTTGAACTGGGTAAAATTGGAACTACCTCCGGTACTGACATAGCCCGATCGACATCATGACAGACAACAAAGCCGCGCCGGTAACCGGCGATTCACCAAACGCGCTTGCCGCGGTCGAAGCGGAGATTGCACGCGCCTGCAAGGATGCGCAGCGCGATCGTGGCTCGGTCACGCTGATCGCGGTGTCCAAGACGTTCGCTGCGGATGCAATTCTCCCGGTTATCGGCGCCGGACAGCGCGTATTCGGCGAGAATCGCGTGCAGGAGGCCAAAAGCAAGTGGCCGGCGTTAACGGCCGATTACCCTGATATCGCGCTGCATCTGATCGGGCCGCTGCAATCCAACAAGGCGAAAGAGGCGGTCGCGCTGTTCGATGCCATTCACTCGGTCGACCGTCCGAGCATTTGCGTGGCGTTAGCCAAGGAAATCGAATCCCAGAACAAGCATCCGCAACTCTTCGTCCAGATCAACACCGGCGAGGAGCCGCAGAAGGCCGGCGTCGCGCCCGGCGAGGCCGACGCCTTCCTCGCGAGTTGCCGCGACACCTATGGCCTGACGATATCAGGCCTGATGTGCATTCCGCCGGTGGACGAGCCGCCGGCCGCGCATTTTGCACTGACCGCCAAGATCGCCGCGCGCAACGGATTGCAGAATCTGTCGATGGGCATGAGCGCCGACTATGCGACCGCCATCATGTTGGGTGCCACCCATGTGCGCGTGGGAAGCGCGATCTTCGGGCATCGGTGACAGCCGTCGGCGAGAGCTGCGTCAGTCAAGGTGGTTGATTTCGTCATTGCGAGCGCAGCGAAGCAATCCAGAATCTTTCCGCGGAGGCAGCCTGGATTGCTTCGTCGCAAGAGCTCCTCGCAATGACGGCGGAGTTTGAGATCGCCTATTCAAACCCCACCGACACTTTCCCCAGCATACCGAAATCCGCCGCAAAATGATCGCCGGCCTGGATCGGCAGCGGCGGATGACAGGTTCCCGTCGTCACCACCTCCCCTGCCCGCAAGGTGATGCCGAGCCCGCGCAGCTCGTTGGCAAGCCAGGTCAGCGCTATCAGGGGACCGCCGAGCACGTTCTTGCCGTGACCGACATAGCGCTCGCCGCGCAGCGTGATCTGCGGCCGCTCCTCGACGAGATCCATCGCGCGCCAGTTCGCTGGCGTCGCCGCGCCAAGCACGAACAGATGTGCACAGGCGTTGTCGGCGATCAGCTGCGCCTCGCCCGCGCTGGCGAAATCGGCGAACCGCGAGTCCGGAATCTCGATGGCAGGATGCAAGCTGTCGACGGCCGCAAGGACCTCGTCGACGCCAAAGGGCGAAGGCCGCGGCGCCAGATCGCGCCCCATGCGGAAGCAGAATTCGGGCTCGCCGACGCGCATCGCGTTGCCCTTCATCGATGCGATGCCGCCGTCGGCGATCACCGTGTCGCTCATGATGCGGCCGGCCAGCGGTCCGGTGACATTGATGTGCTTCTGGCCGGCCTCGCTGGTCGCCGCGATCTTCCAGCCAAACAGTTTTCCGAACGATCGGTTTTCAAGCTCGGCCTGCACGGCGTAACCATCAGCGCGGCTCTGCGGCCGCAGCCGCGTCTCCAGCGCGTCAAGCTTGCTGCCGTCGCGCCAATGTCGAACGAGGACCTGCGAAGCGGCGTTGATCTGATCCTTGTCGAGCATCTGTCCTCACCCGATGATGATTCTCGTTCCTGGTCCCATCCGCCGCAGCAATTGCAGCATCGCCGCCTTGGTCATGGAGACGCAGCCCGCGGTCGGGCCGAAATTGTCGCGCGCCAGATGCAGGAAGACGGCGCTACCGCGGCCGGCGATGCGCGGCCTGGTGTTGTGGTCGATTTCGATGATGAAGTCATAGAGATGGTCGGCTCGCTTGAGCCGATCGCCGCCCTCGCCCTGCCCGCGCCGGATCCACTGGTTGTAGTGACGATCGCCGGGGTCCTCGCACCATCCGTCCGTGTCGTGAATGGTTCGCACCGGCAGGAAAGTCTTGGGACGGCTGTGCCGGTCGCCCCGCCACCACAATTGCCTGGGACGAAAACAGCCTCTCGGGGTCCCGCCGTCGCCCTCGCGTTTGTTGGCCAGGATGCCGCTGCGCCCGAGCGCAACCGGAATCGTCAGGTGGCCGGCCGTCAGCCAGCCTCGGCGCGGATTGCCGGCGGCAGCCTTAACGTGGATCGCGGATAGCGGTCCCGGACCTCGATTCCTGGCGTAACTGGCTGACACAGCTTCATTTTTCATGTGAATGCGCGATGTCGAATTCATTACAGGACATTCATCAATACGCCCTGCTATTCTGGGTTAAAGTAATTCCGGCTTGTGAATCGGTAACAGCCCACTACTTCAACACGAACAACAATAAAAACAGCGACCCCTAAACTTCCCATCACGGCTGGGTGCGGCATATGCCTGCGCGCCCGTCCGACCCAAAAGGATGATCCCCCATGGCCAATGCCCGCAAGATCCTGATCGTGGATGACGATACCGATCTGCGCGATACGTTGGTGGAGCAATTATCGCTACACGAAGAATTTGAAGCCTCCGCGGTCGATACCGGCGCCAAGGGCGCGAGCGCCGCAAAGGCCAATGCCCCCGATCTGGTCCTGATGGATGTCGGCCTTCCCGATACCGATGGCCGCGAGGTGGTCCGCTCCTTGCGCAAAGGCGGCTTCAAGGCGCCGATCATCATGCTGACGGGGCACGACACCGATTCCGATACGATCTTGGGCCTGGAATCCGGGGCGAACGACTATGTCGCAAAGCCGTTCCGCTTTGCCGTGTTGCTGGCCCGCATCCGCGCCCAGCTGCGCCAGCACGAGGCCAGCGAGGACGCGGTGTTCTCGGTCGGCCCCTACTCCTTCCGTCCCGGCTCCAAGATGCTGACCGCCGCCAATGCCCGCAAGGTGCGCCTCACCGAGAAGGAAACGGCGATCCTGCGCTTCCTCTACCGGGCCGGCCAGATGCCGGTGTCGCGCGAAACCCTGCTCCAGGAGGTCTGGGGTTATAATTCCGGCGTCACCACCCACACCTTGGAAACCCATATCTACCGTCTTCGCCAGAAGATCGAGAAGGATGCCGCCAACCCGGAGATCCTGGTGACGGAAGCCGGTGGCTACAAGCTGGTGCCGTGATACGCTTCGGGGGCGTGCGAATCGTTTTGGATTGCCCGCCCTTGAGCCTCGGATCTGAATGTCAATTGACGACGACGTAGCGCTTCTCGAGCGGGTCCCGACACTGCGCCTGTTGGGAGACGCTTCGTTGCGCATGCTGGCGATCGGCTCCGAGCAGCGTGACTTCGTGCGCGGCGACATCCTGTTCAATCTCGGTGACGATGCCGATTCCGGCTTCGTGGTCCAGCGCGGTGCCTTTCGCGTCGACGATGGCGCCGGCGCCGAGATGATCGCAGGTCCCGGCACGCTGATCGGCGAGCTCGCGCTGGTGGTGCCGATGAAGCGGCCCTCGAGCGCGGTCGCGCTGGAGCATTCCTCCGTCATCCGCGTCGCGCGCAGCCTGTTTCAGCGGGTGCTCGAAAGCGATCCTGCTGCGGCGGTCCGCCTGCGCGACGAATTCGCCGTCCGCTCCAGCCAGATCGCCAGCGATATCCTGATGGCCGGTGCCAAGCTGAATACGTGACTCTCCTGTCATTCCGGGCTCGCGCTACGCGCGCCTCTGAAGGACGAGAGAGTTACACGTCCAGCGTCACCGTGACGGGCACGTGATCCGACGGCCGCTCCCAGCTTCGCGCATCGCGCAGAATTCTGAAATCCTGCACCGCATCCTTCAACGCGCGCGAGACCCAGATGTGGTCGAGCCTGCGGCCGCGGTCGCCGACGGTCCAGTCCGCTGAGCGGTAGCTCCACCAGGTGTAGACCTTTTCCGACATCGGAATTCGGTCGCGCGCGACGTCGACCCATTCGCCGGCATCGAGCGCCGCCTTCAGCTTCTCGGTTTCGATCGGCGTGTGCGAGACAACTTTCAGCAGTTGCTTGTGCGACCACACATCGTTCTCGTGCGGCGCGACGTTGAGATCGCCGACCAGGATGTGCCTGTCATCACCGCGCGGATGCAGCGGCTCGCAGGCCTTCATCTCGTCGAGAAAGCGAAGCTTGTGGTCGAACTTTTCGTTCAGCGCTGGATCGGGAATGTCGCCGCCGGCCGGCACGTAGAAATTATGCAGCACGAGCGGCTTTGCGATTTGCGCTTTCTCTCCGAACGAGACCGAGATATGGCGCGAATCCACCTTGTCGCAGAAGGTGCGGATGTCGGTGTTCTCGAACGGAATCTTCGAGACGATAGCGACGCCGTGATAGCCCTTCTGCCCGTTCAGCGCGACGTGTTCGTAGCCGAGCCGCTTGAAGCGCTTCCGCGGAAAGGCATCATCGATGCACTTGGTCTCCTGCAGGCACAGCACGTCGGGCCGTGCACTCTTGAGAAACTTCGCGACCAGATTGATGCGTAGCCGCACCGAATTGATGTTCCAGGTTGTCAGGGAAAGGCGCATTTGAAGGATCTAACAAACTCCATCCGTCATGGCCGGGCTGGTCCCGGCCATCCACGTCTTTTTGTAGGCCCAAAAACGTGGATGCCCGGGACAAGCCCGGGCATGACGACCATCGGAACAGCCAACGGGTCTCACCCCGGCGACGGCACGTTGTAATTGGTGAAGTCGATCTTGAACATGTTGGGATCGAGCTTCTTGCCCGCATCGAGATTGTAGACCGCAACAGTCGTGTCGTATCCTTGCGGATCGGTGACGGTCCATTGCTTCAGCTGGCCGTCCTTGGCGCCGATCATCAGCAGCAGTCGGCTGGTGCCGACCAACGCCTGCTTCTCTTCGATGGTGACACTGATGAAGAGATCATCCGCGGTGACGTTGACGACGTTGGTATCCTTCATCAGGTCGATGCGGTCGGACAACAGAAAACGCAGCGGCGTCTGCGACAGCGGGTAGACGTCCTGCGTTGCGAGCTTGCGGTCGCGCACCACAACCGACGATCCGTCGGCGATGATGTCGATCGGGCTTGGCGGGTCATATTCGAAGCGCAGCTTGCCCGGTTTCTGGATGTAGAAGTCGCCCTGCGTCTTGCTGCCGTCGGGGCCGACCTGGACGAAATTCCCGACCAGTGTCGACAGCGACGACAGGTAGGCGCTGACCCTGGCGGCCTGCGCCTTCTGCTTGTCGTCGAAGGTCTGGAAGATGCTGCTCGGCACGTTCCGGCGCGGATCGGGAATGACCGGATTCGGCGGCGTCTGCGTTGCACCCGTGGTCGCCGGCCCGGCCGGGGGCTGAGCACTGTCGCGGCCCTTCGGTGCAGGCTTCGGTACGGGTACGTTCTGCGCAAACGACGCTGCGGTCACCATCGTGGCGGTAACGAGAAGCACGCCCGCCACGCGCGCGCCGCGCGCAGCGAAAGAGGCTGCGAATCGAATGTCCGGATGTCTGGTCAACGCGTCGTCCTGTCTGGCTGGGCGTCGTTTTAGCGTGATTTCGGGCAAAAGCAGAGATCGATTTTGCGTGAAAATGTCATTGTAAGACTCTCGCCTCACATATGGCTGTCTTCTTCCTCGACCAGAATCTCGCGTTTGCCGGCGTGATTGGCGGGTCCGACAATGCCTTCCAGTTCCATGCGCTCCATCAGCGATGCGGCGCGGTTATAGCCGATTTGCAGGCGGCGCTGGATGTAGCTGGTCGAGGCCTTGCGGTCGCGTTTGACGATCGCGACGGCCTGCTGGAACAGGTCGCCGCCACCATCCGCGCCCATTCCACTGGCGTCGAACACGGCGCCGCCATCTTCGTCCTCGGTCGGCTCTTCGGCCGTAACGGCTTCGAGATATTCGGGCTGGCCCTGCGTCTTGAGGTGGCGCACCACTTTCTCGACTTCTTCGTCCGAGGCGAAAGGTCCGTGCACGCGGCTGATGCGGCCGCCGCCCGCCATGTAGAGCATGTCGCCCTGACCGAGCAGCTGCTCGGCGCCCATCTCGCCCAGAATGGTGCGGCTGTCGATCTTCGAGGTGACCTGGAAGGCGATGCGGGTCGGGAAGTTCGCCTTGATGGTGCCGGTGATGACGTCCACCGACGGGCGCTGTGTCGCGAGAATCACATGCAGGCCGGCGGCGCGCGCCATCTGTGCGAGGCGCTGCACCGCGCCTTCGATGTCCTTGCCCGCGACCATCATCAGGTCTGCCATTTCGTCGACGATGATGACGATGTAGGGCAGCGGATCGAGCGAGAGCTTCTCTTCCTCGTAGATCGCCTTGCCGGTTTCCTTGTCGAAGCCGGTGTGCACCGTGCGCGTCGGCTCCTCGCCCTTGGCTTTTAGCTCGAGCAGGCGCGTGTTGTAGCCGTCGATGTTGCGCACACCGAGCTTGGCCATGTTCTTGTAGCGCTCTTCCATCTCGCGCACCGCCCATTTCAGCGCGACCACGGCCTTCTTGGGGTCGGTCACGACGGGCGTGAGCAGATGCGGAATGCCGTCATAGACGGAGAGTTCGAGCATCTTGGGATCGACCATGATCAAGCGGCACTGATCGGGCCGCAGCCGATAGACCAGGCTGAGGATCATGGTGTTGATGGCGACCGACTTGCCGGAGCCGGTGGTACCGGCGATCAGCATGTGCGGCGTGCGTGCGAGGTCGATGATGACAGGATCGCCGCCGATGGTCTTGCCGAGGCAGAGCGGCAGCTTCGCGACCGTGTCGGTCGCTTCCTTCGCCACCAGCAATTCGCGCAAGTAAACCTTTTCGCGATGCGCGTTCGGCAGCTCGATGCCGATGGCGTTGCGGCCGGGAACGACGGCAACGCGTGCCGACAGCGCGCTCATCGAGCGCGCGATGTCGTCGGCAAGGCCTATCACGCGGGAGGATTTGATGCCGGGCGCCGGCTCCAGCTCGTACAACGTGACGACGGGCCCCGGATTGGCTTTCACGATCTCGCCGCGAACGCCGAAATCCTGCAGCACGCCTTCGAGCGAGCGTGAATTGGTTTCAAGCTCCGCCTTGCTGAGCGGCTGGCGATCACCGGCCTTCGGCGCGGCCAGCATGGAGACGGAGGGAAGATCGAACTTGTCGGAGCCCTTCTTGGCCGCTGCCTTTGGCGCGGCCTTCTTGCGCGCAGCGCGCGCGGGCGCCTGTTCCTCTTCTTCCTCCTCCTCGTCCTCTTCCTCTTCGTGCTCGTGCTCGTCGTCCTCGTCCCTGGACTGCGGTGAGATCGAGGGTGCGGCGCGGCCGCCGCCGAGATTGGGTTCCTGCCGGCTGAACGAAACGGCCTTGGCCTTCGGTCCGCTCGAGACCAGCGAGCGATAGGCCGCGCCAAACAGCCAGATCAGCCGCGCCTTGGTGCTCATCAGCGCGTGAAACAGCCAGCCCAGCGACACCGAGCCGCGATCGCTCTCCTCGTCGTCAACGAGCGGCTTGTCGTCGTCCTCGATGTCAGCGAGCTCTTCGTCATGCTCGCGTGCGCCGAGACCGCAGGCGATCAGGAACGTCGCAGCCAGCGCGACGAACAGGATGGCCCCGAGCACCAGACGATAGATCACGCCGGGCGGGCCGAAGATCACCGCGGGCGCGCGCACCAGCGCGTCGCCGACCACGCCGCCGAGCCCGGTCGGCAGCGGCCAGGCGCCGCCATGCGGCCAGCAGCTGACAAAGCCGGCCGCGATCACGGTGCAGAGAATCCAACAGCCGAGCCGCAGCGCCTCGCGATCGAACGCGCGATGGGTCATCATGCGCCAGCCCCACACCGCCACCGTCAGGATCAGCATGATTGCGCCGAGCCCGAGGATCTGCATCGCGAGGTCGGCGCCGATGGCGCCGGCATAGCCGAGAATGTTGTGGATCGGCCGCGAGGTCGCGTGGCTGAGGCTCGGGTCCTGCACCGACCACGTCATCAGCGCGGCGGAGGCGACGCCCGACAGCGTGACGAGGCCCAATCCAGTGAGCTCGCGCATGCGCCGGCTCAGCGCCTCGCGGATCGAGGGCGGCAGATGGCCGACCAGGGGAATCACACGTTCGATTGCCGACATGCTCATGGGCCCGCCTAACCCAGAGTTTCGACCAGCCGGTGCAGCGCTTGCGCCGTGGTCTCACTATCCTGCACCAGCGCCAACCTGATGTAGCCGGCCCCGGGGTTGAAGCCGTCGGGCTGTTGCCGCGCCAAAAAGCTGCCGGGCACCACGCGCACGCCTGCTTCCTTGAAGAGTTTCAGCGTCACCGACACGTCGTCGCCGATCTCGGACGTATTGAGCCAGACGCAGAAGCCGGCATCGGGCCGGCGATAGCCGTAACGATTGCCGATGATCTGGTCGGCGAGATCGAACTTGATCCGGTAGAGCCGCCTGTTCTCCTCGACATGCGCCTCGTCGCCATAGGCAACGGTCGCGACATGCTGGAGCGGCACCGGCACCTGGGGTGCTGCGATGTTGCGCAGCTCCAGGAACATGCCGATGAACTTCTTGTCGCCGGCGGCGAAGCCGACGCGCAGGCCCGGCAGGTTGGAGCGCTTCGACAGCGACTGGAATGCAGCGACGCGGGTGAAATCGGGGCCGGCACATTCGAGCGCGCTGCCCGGCGCCTCGCGGGTGTAGATCTCCGAATAGCACTCGTCGCTGAGGATCATGAAGCCATGACGATCGGCGAGCTGCTTCAACCGCGTGAAATAATCGCGCGAAGCGACCGAGCCCTGCGGATTGGCGGGCGAGGCCAGATAGAACGCGACAGTGCGCGCCAGCGTCGCCTCGTCGATGGCATCGAGATCGGGCAGGAAGCCGTTTTCAACCGTGGTCGGCAGATGGACCGGCTCGCAGGCCGCTGCGAGAGCGCCGGCGCCATAGACCGGATAGAACGGGTTCGGCATCAGAATGGCGGGCTTGCCGGGCCGCGGGCCGACATAGCGCGCCGCCGCCATCGCGGCGAGGAACAGCCCTTCGCGGCTGCCATTGAGGACCAGAATCTCGGTCTTGGGATCGAGCGCGCGCGGCAGCTTGAAACGCGACGATAGCCATGCGCTCGCTGCGTCTCGGAACGGCTCGGTGCCCTGATTCATCGGGTAACGGCCGAAATCGGCGATGTGCTTGGCCAGCACAGGGCCGACGAAGTCAGGCACCGGATGCTGGGGCTCGCCGACTGCAAGCGAAATCAAGGGCTTACCGGGTTGATGTGGCGCCAGCAGCTCGTTCAGCCGGACGAAGGGCGAGCGTTCGTTATTGGAGCTTCCACTGGCCTGCGGCGCACGGGATGAAGCGGTCATGACCATTCTGGGCGCCAGTACTCTCGGAACGGCCGGACGCGCGCAGGCGCCGGCGGGAAGGCGGTTCAGTTCACCATAGATAGGGCGAGGTTAAGACGCGATTAACCATCGGCCGGCCGGCCCGTCCAGAGCGGGAATAATGAGCCCGGATAACAACGGGATGGCGGGACGGTCCTAACCTTTGCGGGAGAGGTCGCGTCTTACGGCTGTCCCACCGCGGAAACACCCTCTCCCCAGCCCTCCCCCGCATGCATGCGGGGGAGGGAGCGCACCGTCATCGCGTCTAACGCCTCGGCAGCTTCTCGAATGTCTTGATGCCCGCGGGGATCGTGTGGAATTCCTGCATGTCGCAGGTGTAGATCGCCATCTGCGGCTGGAACTGTTCCGGCTCGTCCAAGGTGCCGACCTTCACCACGGCGGCCGGCAGTCCCGGAACCTTGGTCACCAGATGGGTGCCGCATTCAGCGCAAAATTCGCGCGTGACGGCGCGTTCGAGGTCCTTGCGGGTGAACTGCTTGGGCTGTCCGGTGATGTAGGTGAAGCCGGCCGCCGGCATCGCGATGAAGGTATTGGGCGCGCCGCCCGAGATGTACTGGCACTCGCGGCAGTGGCATTGCGCCTGCATCATCGGATCGCCCTCGGCGACATAGCGCACCTCACCGCAATAGCATCCGCCTTCCAAACGCATGACGACCTCCCGTTTGTTGTTCTTGAGGCCGATATTTCTGCGCCGGCGGTGCGGAATGGCAATCCCTTTTCTTGTGGCACCAAGCCCAAAAAAAAGGGGCTCCAACTTGCGCTGGAGCCCCTCAACGGTCGGGGCATTGCCGGGTATGTGCCCAAACCGTAGGAGTGGACGCGATCCTCGAAGAAGATCGCGCCCGGGAGGAGTGCTTACATGTTGTAGGCGCGCTCGGTGTGGTCGGTGATGTCGAGGCCTTCACGCTCGCTCTCGACATTGGCGCGCAGGCCAACGATCACGTCGACGACCTTGTAGAGGATCGCCGAACCGACGCCCGACCACACCAGCGTGGTGCAGACGGCTTCGATCTGGGAGATCATCTGCGCGGCGAAGTCGTAATCGGCAACCTTGGGCGGGATCGCGGTGTAGTCGATGATGCCAGCACCACCGAGAGCCGGATTGACCAGGATGCCGGTGCCGAGGGCGCCGACGATGCCGCCGATGCAGTGCACGCCGAACACGTCGAGCGAGTCGTCGTAGCCGAGCGCGTTCTTCACGACGGTGCAGAAGAACAGGCAGACCACACCGACCACGAGGCCGAGGACGATCGCACCCATCACGCCGGAGAAGCCGGCGGCAGGCGTGACGGCCACGAGGCCCGCGACGGCGCCGGAGATGACGCCGAGCACCGACGGATGCCCCTTCACGATCCACTCCGCGAACATCCACGACAGCGCGGCGGCCGCGGTGGCGACGAAGGAGTTGGTCATGGCGAGCGCAGCGCCGCCGTTGGCCTCCAGGTTGGAGCCGGCGTTGAAGCCGAACCAGCCGACCCAGAGCAGCGAGGCGCCGATCATCGACATGGTCAGCGAGTGCGGAGCCATCAGCTCCTTGCCGTAGCCGACGCGCTTGCCGATCAGCAGAGCGCCGACGAGACCTGCAATGCCGGCGTTGATGTGCACCACGGTGCCGCCGGCGAAGTCGATCGCGCCCTTCTTGAAGATCCAGCCGGCGTCGGCGTTGATCTCGTCGAGCTTGGCCTGAGCCGCGGTCTTCGCCGCCGCGTCAGTCGCAGCCGCCAGAGCCTTGGCCGCGTCCTGGATCGCGTCCGGGCCGGGCCAGTACCAGACCATGTGCGCGATCGGGAAGTAGATCAGCGTCACCCAGAGCGGGATGAACAGGGCGATCGCCGAGAACTTCATGCGCTCGGCGAAGGCGCCAACGATGAGGGCGGGCGTGATCGCCGCGAAGGTCATCTGGAAGCACACATAGACGAGCTCCGAGATGTTGGCGTCGACCGAGAAGGTTGCGGCCTTCGAGTCGGTGGTGACGCCCATCATGAAGGCCTTGGAGAAGCCGCCGATGAAGTCGGAGCCACCGGTGAAGGCGAGGCTGTAGCCGTACACGGCCCAGATCACGGTGACGACGCAGACGGTGTAGAACACCTGCATCAGCACCGAGAGCATGTTCTTGGAACGAACGAGGCCGCCGTAGAACAGCGCAAGACCCGGGATCGTCATCAACAGCACGAGCACTGTCGATGTCAGCATCCAGGCGTTATCCCCCTTGTTGACCGTTGGCTCGGCATAGGCTGCGGTCGCAGCGAACAGGCCGACTGCGAGAGCCGCCAATCCCGCGCCATAGGGACGCTTAAACGTCATTTCATTTACTCCTGATTGAATTTTGGTTGAGCGCGAAATCAAAGGGCCGCGGCGTCGGCCTCACCGGTGCGGATACGGACCGCGTGGTCGAGGTTGATGACGAATATCTTGCCGTCGCCGATCTGCCCGGTTTTCGCGGCCGAGGTGATGGCGTCGATGGTCTTGTCGACCTGCTCGGAGGCGATCGCGACTTCGATCTTGATCTTGGGCAGGAAGCTCACGGCATATTCGGCGCCGCGGTAGATTTCCGTATGGCCTTTCTGCCGGCCATATCCCTTGACTTCCGTCACCGTGAGACCGTGAACGCCAATGGCGGTCAGGGCGTCACGGACTTCTTCCAGCTTGAATGGCTTGATAATCGCCATAACAATTTTCATGGGTCCTATCCCCGCTTGGGCCCGGTCCGGACGTGGCCGGGCGTTTCTCGACTGGTTCGCCACGAGGGAGAAAGTTTCACTACGCGGGCACAGCCGGGCCCTCTAGAATCAAATGCCGTGCCAGATCGGGCGGCTTGCCTAATGGACTATGAAAACGGAGGTTTTCGCCTTTGACGGGTATTCTGCTGCGGTGCGCTATTACGTCGCGCTCAATACGTGGTCAGCCCTGATTAAAATCAGGGCAGCAACAGGCTGCCGACACAATGTTGCTCACGCGTCGGGCAGCTGCATGGTATTTTATTACTCTCAGACAAACGAGAACTATCGAGCTGCCGCGCCTGCTGCTCACGGCGCGCGAGGCGACCGGCACCCCTGCCGGAAGCGACCGAGGGCCGCTATGGCACCGTCAGGCGGCCTCGCGCTCCGCAAAGACCTTGTCGATCAACCCCCATTCGACCCCCTGCTGCGCCGTCATGAAGTGGTCGCGGTCGAGGGTCCGTTCCACCTCCTCTTCGGTCCGCCCGCAATGCTGCGCGTAGAGCCTCGTGATGCGCCGCTTGGTTTCCTGCATCTCGTTGGCATGGATCAGGATGTCAGAGGCCTGCCCCTGGAAGCCGCCGAGCGGCTGATGCACATGAAGGCTCGCATTGGGCAAAGCGGCACGCTGACCGGGCTCGCCGGCCATCAGCAGGAATGAGCCCATCGAGCGCGCGGTGCCCATGCACAACGTATGAACCGGCGCCTTGATGAATTGCATGGTGTCGTACATCGCGAGACCGGAGGTGACCACGCCGCCATAGGAATTGATGTAGAGATTGATCGGCCGGTTCGGATTCTCCGCCTCCAGGAACAGGAGCTGCGCGCAGACGAGACCCGACATTGCATCATTGACCTCGCCATTGAGGAAGATGATGCGCTCGCGCAGCAGCCGCGAGTAGATGTCGAAGGATCGCTCGCCGCGCGCGGATTGTTCGACGACCATAGGGACGAGCTGAAGCATGTCGCGCATCGGCGACCTCCATGTCTGCTGGCGATGAAGTCTGTTTTCCGTTAGGCGGCTGCGCGCATCAGGCAGCAATTCGTGTTGGCCGGCTGCGGTCGGTTTACGCTGATCTCGCAGGCTTGCTGAATGATTCGAAAGCGCGTGCCGCCTGACACGTTGGGCTCGATCCGGAAGATGACGTGGCTCTCGCGAAACGGCGGCTCGGAATCGCGAAGCCGGTAGCGCACCTCTTCGCCGGGGATCGATGCTTCCGGCTCGGCACCCGCAAGGTCGCAATCCGGCAGCCAGCGCTCGCGCAATTCCGGAATGGTCACGGCGCGCCAGACTTTAGCCGGCGGTGCATCGAACTCAAATTCGAGCACCAGCTTTGCGTCAGGACGATCAGGCTTCACGGCGTCGCTCATTGATCCATGTCCTTCAAGAGGTCGGCGAGTGCTTCCATGCGCTTCGGCCAATAGGCGCGGTAGCGCGCGAGCCATGTCCCGATGGCGGCGATTCCGTCCGGATCGACTGCGTAATTCACAAAGCGGCCCTGCCGCTGCTCGCGCACGAGACCTGCCGCGCGCAGCACGGAAAGATGCTGCGACATCGCCGGCTGGCTGATCTCCAATCCGTCGCGCAGAGCGCTGGCATTCTGGCTTCCGCCCGCGAGCCTCTCAAAGACCTTGCGGCGCGTCGGGTCTGCCAGCGCTTTGAAGATGTCGGCTTCGATCATGGCAACACATAAGCACGTACTTATGTGTTGCGCAAGTCCTTACTGACAAGTCCTTACTGACAAGTCCTTACTGAAGCGCCTCGCCGTGCTGCGAGATATCGAGCCCCTCGAGCTCGTGCTCGCGCGAGACACGCAAGGGGACGAACAGACCGACCAGCTTGAGCAGGACAAAGCTCACGCCCGCCGACCAGACGAAGGTGACGGCGACGCCGTAAAGCTGGATCAGCAACTGCTGCGGATGGCCCTCGATCAGGCCGGCCGTGCCGCCGATCGCGCTGGTCGCGAACACGCCGGCGAGCAGCGTGCCGGTCAGGCCGCCGATGCCGTGGACGCCGAACACGTCGAGCGAGTCATCGTAGTTGAAACGGTGCTTCAGCCAGGTGCAGGCCCAGTAGCAAATCACGCCTGCGGCGATGCCGATGACGATGCCGTGCCACGGCGCAACAAAGCCCGAGGCCGGCGTGATGGTGCCGAGCCCGGCGACCGCGCCCGAGATCATGCCGAGCACGGACGGCTTGCGCCGCGTCGACCATTCGATCGCACCCCAGGTCAGCGCGCCGGAGCAGGCTGCCAGATGCGTTGCGATGATCGCCATCACCGCGCGCGAATTGGCAGCACCGGCCGATCCGCCGTTGAAGCCGAACCAGCCGACCCACAACAGGCCGGTGCCCATCACCGCAAGCGAGAGATCGAACGGCGAGAGATTCTCGGTGCCATAGCCGTGACGCCGCCCCATCACCTTCGCGGCGACAAGGCCGCCAGTGCCCGCCGACAGATGCACGACGAGGCCGCCGGCGAAATCCAGCACGCCCATGCTGTTGAGGAAGCCGCCGCCCCAAACCCAATGCGCCAGCGGAATGTAGACGAAGATGAACCAGGCGACCGAGAACAGGAGATAGGCGGAGAACCGCATCCGGTCGGCCACCGAGCCCGCGACCAGCGCCACCGTGATGATCGCGAAGGTCATCTGGTACAGCATGAACAGCGCTTCCGGAATCGTCTTCGCCGCCGGGTTGACGCTGTCCATGGTCATGCCGGCGAGGAACCAGCGGTCGAGCGTGCCGAGCCACGGGCCGTCGCCGACAAAGCAAAGCGAATAGCCGAACGCGACCCAGAGGATGGAGATCAGCGTCACTGCGGCGAGGCTCTGCGCCATGGTCGCAAGCACGTTCTTCTTGCGCACCATGCCGGAGTAGAACAGCGCAAGTCCGGGGATCGTCATCATCAGCACCAGCGCGGTGGCGACGATCATCCAGGCGGTGTCGGCAGTGTTGATCTCGGGGCTTGCTGCGTGTGCCGGCGAAGTCAGGATCGAAAAGAAGATCGACAAATATCCGACCGGCGCAGCCGACGCGGCTACGCGGCGCAACAATCCTGCCATGTCATTTCCCCCGGCATCGTGGTGGCTTTGCACGCGATGGCGTCCCGGCCCGGTGCGATCGAAGATGAAGCAAGTCGTTTTCGAGCGAAGTGGATGACCGGTTCGCGGAAGAAAACGCGTCAAACGGAGTTTTCAGAGCGCGTCGCTGTCGGTTTCGCCGGTGCGGATGCGCAGCGCATGGTCGATCGGCGTGACGAAGATCTTGCCGTCGCCGATCTGCCCGGTGCGGGCGGTCGCGGTGATCACGCTCACGGCCTTGTCGGCGACGTCGGAGGCAACCGCGATCTCGATCCGCAGCTTCGGCAGGAAGTTCACGACATATTCCGCGCCGCGATAGATCTCGGTGTGACCCTTTTGGCGGCCATAGCCCTTCACCTCGGTCACGGTCATGCCGTGGACGCCGATCGCCGTCAGGGCCTGACGGACCTCATCGAGCTTGAAGGGTTTGATGATCGCGACGACGAGTTTCATGGTCAGGCCTATTCCCCGGGATGCGCCGCGCCGCTTGTCCCCGGCGCTGCGTCAATCTGGCATCTTTCCGGGCAAATGGCACAAAAAACTTGCACATTGAAGCGGAAAAACGTTTGGCCGAGGGCGGTCATGTGAATGACCGCCTCTGTACAGGGCATCAGTCCATCCTTCACAATGCATTTTTGGCATGGATGTGGTGAACCCGCGCCGGCCGAGCGGTACATAAGTATTTTGGGGGACGCGTCATGGCGAGTTGGTTCTATGCATCCGAGGGCAAGCAGCAGGGGCCCTATCCGGAGGGTCAGTTCCGCGACCTGATCGCGCAAGGGATCGTGCGCCCCGAGACGCTGGTGTGGACCGAGGGCATGGCCGGCTGGCAGAAGGCCGCCGAAATTCCAGGCCTGATCTCGGGCGGAGGCGCGCCGCCGATCATCCCGGCCGGTGGTCCTCCGATGATGCGCGGCGGTGGCTATGCAGGGAGCGGTAGCGCTGCCGGCGGATCGCTGTCGGTCGATTTCGGCATCCTTGATTTCACCTGGCGCACGCTGGTGATGGTGATCGGCTCCTGCTTCGTCATTCCGGTGCCATGGCTGCTCGTCTGGTACACGGAATGGCTCGTGCCCTGCGTGAAGGTTCCGGGGCGGCCGAACCTCTCCTTCACCGGCAATGCGATGGCGATCGTACCCTGGTTCTTCGGCTTCATCGTGCTGGCGATCGTCGTCGGCTTCATCGGCAGCCAGCTGCTGAGCAATCTCCTGTTCGTCGTCCAGATCGTCCTTTACTGGATGCTGATCAAATGGATGATCGCGAACCTCGCCTCCAACGGGCAGCCGCTGGGCCTCAGCTTCACCGGATCAGTCTGGGCCTATATCGGCTGGAATCTGCTGTTTGCGATCTCGATCATCACGATCATCGGCTGGGCCTGGGTGGCCGCGGCTCAGATGCGCTGGTTCTGTCGCAACATCGAGGGCACGCGCCGTGAAATCTTGTTCAAGGGCAGTGGACTCGACATTCTTTGGCGCGGAATCGTCGCCGCAATCCTGTGCAGCCTCATCATTCCGATTCCGTGGGTCTATCGCTGGATCATGAACTGGTTCGCATCGCAGACCGAACTGGCGCCGCGCGGTTCGATGTAAGTCAGCTCCGCCGCTCGCGCACGGAGCCTTCCTGCGCGACGGAGGCGACCAGCGTACCATCCGGCTTGAAGATCGAGCCGCGGGTCAAGCCGCGGCCGCCGCGCGCGCTCGGTGAATCCTGCGCGTAGAGCAGCCATTCGTCGGCGCGGAACGGGCGATGGAACCACATCGCGTGGTCGAGGCTCGCCGGCATCATGCGCTTGTCGAACAGCGTGCGGCCATAGCGCGCCATGATGGCGTCGAGCAGCGAGAAGTCCGACGCATAGGCCAGCGCGCACATGTGCAGCGCCGGATCGTCGGGCAGCGTGGCCGCCGTCTTGATCCAGACATGGATGCGGCCGTCCTCGATCTTCTGGCCGAAATAACGGCCGAGCTCCACCGGGCGCAACTCGATCGGACGATCGGATTCGTAGTAGCGGCGGATGAACTCCGGCATCTCGCGGAACATCGGTTGCTTCGCCACCTCCTCCGCCGTGAGCTTCTCCGGCGGTGGCACGTCCGGCATCTTGTCCTGGTGGTCGAACGCGCTCTCTTCCTCGGCATGGAACGATACCATGATCGAGAAGATGGCGTTGCCGTGCTGGATCGCGGTGACGCGTCGCGTCGAATAGCTCTTGCCGTCGCGCAGGCGCTCGACCTGGTAGATGATCGGAATTTGTGGATCGCCCGGCAGGATGAAATAGCAATGCAGCGAATGCGGCAGCCGGCCCTCGACGGTGCGGCAGGCCGCCACCATCGCCTGTCCGATCACCTGACCGCCGAACACCCGCTGCCAGCTCGTCTTCGGGCTGTTGCCGCGGAACAAATTCACCTCGAGCTGCTCGAGGTCGAGGATCGAAATCAGGTCGATCAGGCTTTTGGACATGGTGGTGCTTTCGAATGCCTCGTCATTCCGGGGCGCACGAAGTGCGAACCCGGAATCTCGAGCTGATAACCTCTGGATTCCGGCTTCGCGCTCGCGCGCGCCCCGGAATGACGGAGTGAGATCGTTCCGCCCTTGTTTCACCGCACTGTTTCGCCCACCTCAAGTCTGCTAGCAAGACCAAGGATTGATCGGGAAGCTTGGTATGTCGGTACAGGGTCACATTGTCATTGGCGGCGGCGCGTTTGCGGGCCTGGCGCTCGCGCTGGCGCTGCGCCAGGGGCTCGGCCCCGAGATTCCCGTCATCGTCGCCGACCCCGCGCTCGCCACGCGGCCGAGCCGTGATCCCCGCGCGACTGCGATCGTCGCGGCCTGCCGCCGCCTGTTCGAGGCGCTCGGCGCCTGGGATGACGTCAAGGCCGAGGCGCAGCCGATCCTGGATATGGTCGTCACCGATTCCAGGCTGGAGGACGCGACGCGTCCGGTGTTCCTGAATTTCGCCGGCGATGTCGCGCCCGGCGAGCCCTTCGCGCATATGGTCGAGAACCGCCGTCTGATCGATGCGCTACTTGTTCGCGCCGAGGCTGAAGGCATCGATCTGCGCGCGACGACAGTTGCGGCCTACGAGGCCAGCGCCGAGGGCATCGACGTGACGCTCGGCGACGGCAGCAAGATTGCAGCGAGCCTGCTGGTTGCGGCCGATGGCGCCAAGTCGAAACTGCGCGAGCGCGCCGGCATTGCCACCCATGGCTGGGACTACGATCAATCCGGCATTGTCGTCACGGTCGGCCATGAGCGCGATCACGAGGGTCGCGCCGAAGAGCATTTTCTGCCCGCAGGTCCGTTCGCGATCCTGCCGCTCACGGGAAAGCGCTCCTCGCTGGTGTGGACCGAGCGTCGCACCGAAGCCGCGCGCATCATCGCGCTCAGCGACGAGGAATTCCACGGCGAGCTCGAGCAGCGCTTCGGCCTGCATCTCGGCGAGCTCAGGGCGCTGGACAAGCCGCGTGCGTTCCCGCTGTCCTATTTCGTCGCGCGTTCCTTCGTCGCCGAGCGCCTCGCGCTGGTCGGCGATTCCGCGCACGTCATTCACCCGATCGCGGGACAGGGCCTCAACATGGGACTGAAGGACGTCGCGGCGCTGGCCGAAGTCGTGGTCGATGCCGCGCGGCTCGGCATGGATCTCGGCGGCGCAGATGTGCTCGAGCGCTACCAGCGCTGGCGCCGCTTCGACACCATGGCGATGGGCGTTGCCACCAACTCCTTGAACTTCCTGTTCTCGAACCAGTCGACGCTGCTGCGCTCGTTGCGCGACATCGGTCTCGGCATCGTCGATCGCACCCCGCCGTTGAAAAACCTCTTCATCCGCCAGGCCGCCGGCCTGACCGGCGAGATCCCGCGGCTGTTGAAGGGCGAGACGTTGTAAGGGCGAATGGCGAGTAGCGAATTGCGAGTAGCTCCATTCGCTACTCGCCACTCCCCATTCCCGGATCTCAATCGATCTTCCTTGCCTCCTCCGGCAGCATGATCGGAATGCCGTCACGGATCGGATAGGCGAGCTTGGCGCTGCGCGAGATCAGCTCCTGCCTGGCGGAATCGAATTCCAGCGGGCCCTTGGTCAGCGGGCAGACCAGGATCTCCAGCAGCTTTGGATCGACGCTGTTTTCGGCACGTTCGGTAGGCGCGTTCATGGGGGTCTCCGGCGATCGGCTGGCTGTAGCATAGAATAGGTCGTCAGCCCACCGCGGCTTATGCGAAGACCATCTTCTGGATCTCGTCCAGCAGACCCTGGAGGCGCGCGGGCGGCACCGGCGTGCCTGACAGGGCGAAGCCAAGAAACGTCCAATAGAGGATCTGCGCGCGCGCCTGGGCGGTGGCCGCTGACAAGCCGCGCAGCTGCAGCAGCGTCTCGATATAATCGAGCCTGCGGCGATCGATGGCGCGGACGGCCGTCTGCGCCGCCGGATCGAACGCCGCCCAGTTGCGCACCGCGCGCTCCAGGTCGAGCCGGGCGCCAAAGGTCCTGCGCAACAACGCGTTCAGCGGCTCGTCGCCACCGGCTTCGACGGCGGCGATGATCTCCTCAGCCGCGATCTCGCGCCAGCGCTTCAGCATGGCCGCGTGGAATGCGCCGAGATCGGCAAAATGCCAGTAAAAGCTGCCCCGCGAGACCCCCATTGCCTTTGCCAATGGATCGGCCTTCAACGCGGTGAAGCCGCTCCTGGTGAGCGCCTTGAGCCCCTGTTTGATCCAGTCGTCGGCTGAGAGCTGCTCGGTCATGTCCGATTCCGAATTCGACCATACAATAGTGTATTGACAGGCCAGTGGCCAGCGCCTATCTCACCATACATAGATGTATGGAGGCCTCGATGCGTGATCTCTTGCTCCAGTGCGCCGGCGTCGGGGCCATCGTCGTGGCGCTCATCCACGGCGTCCTCGGCGAGACCAAGGTCTTTCCCCGCGCCCGGATCGAGCCGGAGCGGCTCCGCACCCTGATCCGCCTGGTCTGGCAGGCCTCGACCATCGCCTGGATCGGCTGCGGCGTGCTGCTGATAGCTGTGCCCTGGATGGATTCAGGTGCGGCGCGCCGCTGGATCGTGATCACAATGATCGGTGTGTTCGGCTTCTCGGCCTGCGCCAACGCTTGGGCGACGCGCGGCCGGCATTTTGGCTGGATGGCGCTCAGCGCCGTCGTCGCCATGGCGGTGGCCGGCTACTGAGTGCGAACGGATTGCGTCCCGTCGAACCCGTGAGGCTTAAGGCCGCACTGAACTGCCGAACATGCGTTGCGCACGGAGCGCGCTGATGTTTTCGCCATGGTTAGAATTTCTCTAACGCCGCGCTCATTCGAACGCGATTGACTTCATCCTCTCCTTGGCTTCCTACGACCCGCGCTTCGCGCAGACGAAAGAGAAGGAGATATCAGTGAGAGTCATTCGTGTTCTTGCCATCGCACTGACGGCCGGGATCGGCATGGGATCGGCCGCGATGGCCGACGGCTTCAAGGATTGCACCAAGCTCGACAAGGCATCGTGGAAGCCGGCGAGCGAGGCCGAAGCCAAGGCCAAGGCGCTGGGTTACGAAGTGCGTCGCTCCAAGATCGAAGGCTCGTGCTATGAGGTCTATGGCGTCAAGGAGGGCAAGCTCTACGAGCTGTTCTACAGCCCGGAAGATCTCAGCCTGAAGCACACGATCGCCAAGTGAAGCAGCTGAGGATGGTCGCGGCTTGATCGACAAAGCGGTGCCAGACGCGCGCGGGGTGTCCGAACGGACCCCCGCGGATCGAACGGTCGCGGTCTGGGACCTTCCGCTGCGGCTCTGGCACTGGGCCCTCGCGGTGAGTGTCCTGACCGCGTGGTTCACGCCCACCGTCCACGACAATCTTCACCGCATCGTCGGCTATACAGTGATCGGCCTTCTCGTCTTCCGCCTGCTCTGGGGTTTCTGCGGCGGCCGCTATTCGCGCTTTCGCGTGATCGGTGTCAGGCTTCGCGCTGCGCCCTCCTATCTCCTCAATCTGCGCCGCGGCATCACCGGCCGCTATATCGGGCTCAATCCCGCCGGAACGTTGATGCTGGTGGCATTGCTGCTGTCACTTGGCATCTCGGCGATCACGGGCGCGCTGTCGGTGACTGTCCCCTTCTTCGGCGTCTGGTGGATCGAGGACACTCACGCCATTGCATCGGACGTCGCCATCGTCCTCGTCGTGCTGCATGTCGTGGGCGTGGTGCTGATGAGCATGCTCCAGCGCGAGAACCTGATCCGCGCCATGATCACCGGCCGCAAGCGCATCCGCCATTGCTCCTGAGCGCGCGCCCACTGAATTCCGCAGGGATTCCAGTCGGATCATTTGCTTGCGTCGGGCGTGCAAGCGCCATCCTTTTCATTATTCTAATTCTAATGTGGAGCTATTCTAGCTTCGCTTCCCCTCGTTCTGCTTTCCAAGGCGGGAATTTGCAGGTTTTTCCTGCGGTCGAATGCCGCAAGGCTTTGGGGGGAGTGCATGTCAATTCGCGTCTTCACGGATCAAGTTGCGCCAGCTTTTGGATCTCGCCGATACCGGGGCCGATCAGCCTTGCTCGCGGCGACCGCCATTTTCTTCTGAGTTCTGGCGCAGCTTACGCCGGCGAAGGCGGGGCCGACGATGCCCTGCTCAAGAAGCTGGAGAAGATGGAGCGGCGCATCCAGCAGCTCGAAACTGAACTGAAGCAAAAGCAGGATCGCCCGGCGGCCGATGCCGACGCAAAGCGGACGGCGAAAACGGCAGCGCTGACGAACGCCAATGCGGCGGCGCCATCTGTCGACGCAAAGGATGCGACAGCCAAGCCCGCGGATCAAAAAACCGACCCCCAATCGTCGGAGAAGTCGACCAAGCCGAAGTCGAAAGATTTCATGGCCCTGCCGCCGTTGCCGGCGGCGTCGGACAAACCGATCCTCGGGCTTTCGGATTCTCCGGTCCCAGGTCTCAGCATCGGGGCCTATGGCGAGATCAAGTTCGGCACCATGCAAAATTCCGCCGCGGCCGGCCAGTGGCAGAAGGGTTTTGACGCGGCGAGATTCGTTCTGCTGCCGACCTATGCGATCACCCCGAACATCATCTTCAACGCCGAAATCGAGTTCGAGCATGCCGGCGCCGGCTTCGACAACGACGACAAGCTGCACGGCACCGCCGAGATCGAGCAGGTGTGGATCGATTTCAAGATCATCGACCAGTTCAACTGGCGGTCTCCGGGTGTCGATCTCGTGCCGTTCGGCTACATCAATCAGCATCACGAGCCCACGCAATTCTACAGCGTGAACCGTCCCGAGCTCTACAACAGCATCATTCCGTCGACCTGGAAGGTGCCATCCACCAGCGTCTATGGGACGATCACCGAGGACCTCAAATACCAGGTCATGGTCAGCACCAGCAACGAGGATTTCGGCGATTCATTCGACAACCGTACCGATGCGAAGACGGTCCCGCTTCCCGGCACGGGGTATACTGCTGGGATTGACGGCGTGAACGCGCTCGGATTTTCCAGGCCCCCGCTCGGCGATTTCCAGCAGCTCAACAACGCCATGGCGGTGTCGGGCCGGCTCGACTTCACGCCGACATTCTGGGCCGGTTTCGCCGGAAGCGTCAGCGCCTATTACTCGCCCAACACGACGCCGCGCGGCGCGCATGACGATTTCGGCAACTTCCTCGGCAGGTCGAGCCTTGCGATGTTCGACGCCGAATTCCGCTACAGGGTGCCCGACACGGGCCTCGAGCTCCGCGGCGAATATGTCCGCGCCGAATTCGGGCACCCGGAAAACCTGCGCGCCAACAACGACACGGATCCAACCAACAATGTCGGCAAGTCGATGTACGGCTATTCCGGCGAGATCGCCTATCATGTGCCGCTCGGCACGGTCCTCGGCAGCGAGTGGGAGGCCGTGCCGTTCTACCGCTACACCTCCATGAACCTGCAGACGGCGGGCTTCGCCGGCACCGATGCCAATCTGCCGACCGGCCAGGGCCAGCGGCAGTATCACACGGCCGGCTTTGCGGTGTTTCCATCGCCCAAGGTCGTGCTGAAGGCGAGCTATCAGCACGTGATCGACAAGAGCGCCACCGGCGCGCTTTCGGATTCGTTCCTCGGCGGCGTCGGGTTCTTCTTCTGATGGCGATGAGGGCAATGTTGCAGGACCTGATGACAGGACGACCAGCGAGGTGACGATGAGTTGGGTTCGATACACCGTGCCGGCAGCGGCAGTTTTGTCTGCCGCCTCTCCCGCTTATGCCGTCCGGTATCTGTCGATCGAGGAGGCGCAGAAGGAAGCATTTCCGTCCGCGACACAATTTTCCGAAGTTCAGGCGGGCCGCGTCTGGAAAGCCGAAGCCGGCGGCAAAGTGGTCGGCTTCTTCGTGTTCGACCGGGTGGTCGGCAAGCATCTTTTCATCGACTACGCGGTGGCGCTGACGCCAGCCGGTGCGGTCCACAAGGTCGAGATCCTGGAATACAGGGAATCCTACGGCGGTGACGTCAGGAGCCCGAGCTGGCTTGCACAGTTCGTCGGCAAGACCAGCGGCAGTGCGCTCAAGATCAATGGCGACATCAGGAATATCGCTGGTGCGACGCTGTCGTCGACCCACATCACCGAAGGCGTGAAACGCATCTTGGCGGCCTATGGCAATCGCCTCCGATAGCATCCGTCGCGCCAGGCCGCTGCTCGGCACCTTCGTGGAGATCGAGCTTGCGGGCGCCCGCCGATCCGAGCTGGACTGCGCCCTCGAGGCTGCATTCGGTGCCGTTGCGCAGGTGCATCGGCTCATGAGCTTTCACGAGGTGGATAGCGACGTCAGCCGGCTCAACCGCGAAGCCGGTCTTCGCCCTGTGAGCGTTCATGCCTGGACGTACGAGGTGCTCGCCACAGCCGTCGCGTTGCATCGCCGCTCCAGCGGGGTGTTCGATGTCACGATCGCGCCGGCGCTGCAGGCGCTGGGCCTGTTGCCTCCTCTCAAGGATAGACCGGTGCAGGCGCCGCTTGCGGGCTTCGCCGACGCGATCGAGCTGCGTCCCGACCATCAGGTCCGCTTTCAGTCGAGCGATGTGATGATTGACCTTGGCGGCATCGCGAAGGGTTATGCGGTCGACCGCGCGGTGGCCGTGCTGCGCGATTTCGGCATTGCCGGCGGCATGGTGAACGCGGGTGGCGACCTCCGCGCTTTCGGTGTGGAATTGCGCACAGTTCACGTCCGCGATCCCCGCGACCCCGGCCGCGCGGTCTGCCGCATCGACATCGCCGACGAAGCGCTGGCTTCGACTGCGCGCCGCGTCGAGCTGTTTGACAGCCGTGAGCCCGGTGGTTCGGCGGTGATTGATCCCGCAACCCGGCGGCCGGCAAGCCTCGTCGACGGCGTCACGATTCGCGCACCGTCCTGCGTGATCGCCGATGCCTTGACCAAGATCGTGATGATCTGCGGGACCGACGCGGGCGAGCTGCTCGAATCCTATCACGCCGGCGCCTTGCTGATCTCGGCCGGTGGCGACGTTCAGATCACCTCCGATTGGCATCACCGGGTGCACCTTGCGGCTTAGAACCTCTTATCGCTATCCGCTCTATGCGACGTTCGCGGCTCTGGTTCTGACAGGAGCCGGTTGGCTCGTGAGCGACTGGCAGAAGGACGTTGCCGGCGACGAGATCTGGCAGCAGATCGCCGCGAACCTGCTGATGGTCCATGGCGGCATGGCGATGCTGGCGCTGCTGCTGCTGGGAGCCCTCATTCCCCTCCACGTGCAGCGATCCTGGCGCAGCGGCCAAAATCTCGGGTCCGGATCCGTCATGGCTGCGATCAATGCCGTGCTGATCATGACCGCATTCGGACTCTATTATCTGGGATCGGAAGCGGTGCGGCCCTTTATGAGCTGGATCCATCTGGGCGCCGGATTCGCGCTGGCCATGATGCTCCCGCTTCATGTCTGGCTGGGTCGACGGGCGCGCCGATAGTGCCCGGCTCGAGCTCCTCGGGATGCAAACGCGTCCGTCGCCATCAGTAAATTTGAGGCGGCGTGACAGAGCCACGCGAGCACTTGCCCGCGTAGTTTTACGGGACCCGTACCCGCTTACCCGCACAACCATGGCTAATTGGCGTCTTTTGCAGAGTGACGTTTACCTCTCAATAGGCATACAACTAGGAATTGCAAGAAAAGTAACGCGCCAACAAGTCCGACCGGATCAATCTACGGTCATATTGACGAGGGAGCGATATTGCATGTTCCGCGTTTTTTCCTGCCTGACGACGCAGCACGACTGGCGGCTCGTTCTGCTCGCTGGCCTGGTTTGCTTCGCGGCGAGCATCGTCGCCGTCGCCATTTTTCATCGCGCCAGGGCGTCGCGCGCCAGAACGCGCTTGATGTGGATTACGATCGCTGGCGCCGCCATCGGCTACGGAATCTGGGCGACGCATTTTGTCGCAATGCTCGCCTACGAGCCTGGCGTCTCGACTGGGTACGGCCTCGTTCTGACAGCGTTGTCACTTGCCGCGGCGATGATCCTGACCTCGAGCGGCTTCGGAGTTGCTGCCAACAATTCCGGCCGCTGGCGCGCAGCTGCCGGCGGCAGCATCATCGGCGCCGGCATCGCGAGCATGCATTATATCGGCATGTGGGCCCTCGAAGTGCCGGGGCATGTGACTTGGTCGCTTAGGCTGGTGCTTGTCTCGATCGGCCTCGGCATGGCCCTGGGCTATGCAGCGCTTGCGGTCGCCATGGGCCGCAAGGACAAGCGGGGCACCTTTATCGCGGCACTGCTGCTGACGCTCGCCATCGTCTCGCATCATTTCACGGCCATGGGAGCCGTGCAGATCGTCCCGGACCCGACACTGCAAAACGATACATTGTCGCTTTCGCCGGGCTTCCTCGCCATTGCAATTGCCGGTGTGGCTCTGTCAGTGCTCGGGATGAGCTTCGTCGGCGTCGTCGCGGATCGTCGCCTTGCGAGCAGAACCAGCAGTCTCGAGGAAATCATCAGCGAACTTTCGCGCGCCAGGCAACAGGTGGAGGATTCGCAACGGGAAATCCAGGATCAGAAACTCAGGCTGGATACGGCCATCAACAACATGGTCGAGGCGTTGTGCATGTTCGATGCCGATAGGCGACTTGTCGTCAGCAACGAGCGTTATGCCCGGCTCTATCGATTGCCGCCGGAGCTGCTGATACCGGGGACCCCGCATACCGACATCATCAGGCATCGCATCATGACCGGGATCCTCAAGAGCGATACCAGCGAGGGCGCCGCTGAGCAATTCCTCGCGAAATTGGCCGCGTTGCCGTTCGATGCAGTCTCGAGCCGAATCGACGAGCTCGCTGATGGTCGGTTGATTTGCGTGACCCGACAGCCGATGGCCGGCGGCGGGTGGGTAGCCACTCATCTCGACGTTACCGAGCAGCGCCGGTCCGAAGCCAAGATCGCTCACATGGCCCAACACGATGCGTTGACCGATTTGCCCAATCGCGTGCTCCTCAGGGAGCGCATGGAGCATGCACTTGTCCTGACGCGCAATGGCAGTCTCAATCTGGCGGTGCTCATGCTTGATCTCGACCGGTTCAAGGAGGTCAACGACACACTGGGGCACCCGGCGGGCGATTCCCTGTTGTGCGCCGTCGCCGCACGTTTGCGCGAATGCACCACCGAAGCCGCGCTGATTGCCCGATTGGGCGGTGATGAGTTCGCCGTCATCGACTACGTGACCAACCCGGCCATTGAGGCAGCCGCGCTCGCCGAGAACATCAGAAAGGCTCTCTGCGAGCCCTTCGATCTTGGCGATCACCGGGTCACGGTGGGCACCAGCATAGGCATTGCCATTGCACCTCGCGATGGCGACGATTCCGACGTGCTCATGAAGAGCGCAGATCTCGCACTCTATTCGGCCAAGAGCGGTGGACGCGGCGCATTTCGTTTCTTCGAGCCGGAACTCGACCAGCTCATGCATGTGAGACGCAACCTGGAGCGCGACATGCGGGATGCGCTTGCTGGCCGCGAATTCGAGCTGCACTACCAGCCGTTCGTCGATACTGTGACGGGCGAGATCCGCGGCTTCGAAGCCCTGCTACGCTGGCATCACCCACTGCGAGGTCTGGTCTTGCCCGGCGAATTCATTCCTCTCGCCGAGGAGGCCGGCTTGATCGTGCCGCTGGGAGAATGGATCTTGAGGACGGCAGTTAGCGAGGCTGCCAAATGGCCCGCCCATCTCAGGATCGCGATCAACCTGTCTCCGGCCCAATTCAGGAGCAAGGAGCTCGTCCCCGTCATTGTCGGCGCGCTGGCGAGCTCGGGCGTTGCGCCACACCGACTCGAGCTGGAGGTGACGGAGACGGTCATCATGCATGACAGTGAAGCTGTCTTCGCAACGCTTGGCCAATTGCGCGAGCTTGGCGTGCGAATAGCCTTGGACGACTTCGGCACCGGCTATTCATCCCTGAGCTTTCTACAGAGATTCCCGTTCGACAAGATCAAGGTCGACCGCAGCTTCGTCAACGAACTGTCCAGCACTAGCCCGGACGCGCATCATCTCGCGCGAGCGGTCGTTCGCTTTGCGGTCAGCCTCGGCAAGACGACGACCGCGGAAGGTGCCGAAACGAAGCAGCAGCTCGATATCCTCCGCGAGGAAGGCTGTGCCGAAACGCAAGGCTACTATTTCGGCCGGCCGATGCCTGCATCCGGCGTCGCGGAAATGCTGAGGCGAGGCGCCAAAGGAGGCGACAAGGCAGCCGTCCGAGCGGCGTAAGCCCTCGCGCCTTCACTGCAGCGGCGGATCGCCGCTCGTGCGCTTCTTGGCGAGGTCCATTTCGGTCACGGCGATCAGGATCTCGGCGCGGGTCTTCAGATCAGGCGCTTCCAGCATCGCCTGCTTCTCGGCCGGGCCATACGGCGACATCATCGCCAGCGCGTTGACCAGCGCCTCGTTGGGCGCGCTCTCGACGCCCTCCCAGTCGACCTTGAGATTGTTGGCCTTCAGGAAATCGGCCAGCGCCACCAGCAGCGCCTCGCGGTTCACCGCCTCCTCGCCCATGCGCGCGGTGAAGTCATCTGTGAAGGCGAAGAAATCGACCTTGCACTGCCGGTACGGGGTCAGCACCTCGAGCTCCTCGACCACCCTGAAGCGGGCAACCCCGGTGAGCTCGAGGATGTAGCGACCGTCGCCGGATTCGGCGAGCTGGGTGATGCGGCCGACGCAGCCGACCCGGAACAGCACCGGCTTGTCGGAGTCCTTCGGCGAATGCGCCACGTCGGGTTGGATCATGCCGATCAGGCGATGGCCGTCCCGGAAGGAGTCGTCGACCATCGCCAGATAGCGCGGCTCGAAAATGTTGAGCGGCATCTGGCCGCGCGGCAGCAGCAGCGCGCCGGGCAGCGGAAACACCGGGATGATCTCCGGAAGGTCGGCGGGGCCGCGATATTCGATATTGATCGGCATCTCAGTCCCCGCGGCGATTTCCAATCTGCGCTTTAAGAAAACAGGATCGTCGATAAGCGCTTTCGCCCCTCGACGGTTGCATCGTCCGTGCCGCCCCAGGCCTCGAAGAACTGCACGAGCTGCTTGCGCGCGCCGTCGTCGTTCCATTTGCGGTCGCGCTTGACGATGGCGAGCAGCTGCTCGGTGGCAGCAGCGCGGTCGCCCTTTGCGTTCAGCGCGGTGGCAAGGTCGAAACGCGCCTGATGATCGAGCGGGTTTGCGGCGACTTTCTGTTCGAGTTCGGCGATGGGCCCGAGCTGTTCCGCCTGTTCGGCGAGATCGATCGTGGTCTGCACCGCCTTGACGGCGGGGTCGTTGCGCTTGGATTCCGGCACCATGGCCAGCGTCTGCTTGGCCTGCTCCATCGCTCCTGACGTGGCATAGCATTTTGCGAGACCGGCCAGCGCGGCGATGTTGGTGGCATCGTACTGAAGCACTTCGGCATAGATCTGCGCGGCCGCTGCGGTGTCGCCCTCGGCAAGGACGGCCTCGGCCTCCTGCAGGATCTCGGCGATGTTGGGCTCGCCCGGTGCCGTCACGCCCTTGGTCAGCTTCTCGATGAAGGCGTTGAGCTGGCTCTCGGGCACCGCACCCATGAAGCCGTCGGCGGGCTGGCCGTTGACGAAGGCGATCACGGCCGGGATCGACTGGATTCCCATCTGGCCGGGGATCGCCGGATGCTGGTCGATGTTCATCTTGACCAGCTTGACCTTGCCCTTGGCCGCCCTGACCGCCTTTTCGAGGATGGGGGTGAGCTGCTTGCAGGGGCCGCACCATTCCGCCCAGAAGTCGATCAGCACCGGCTGGCGCTTCGATTCCTCGATAACGTCCTTCACGAAGGTTTGGGTGGTGGTGTCCTTGATCAGATCGGCCGCAGCCGGGCCTGCCGCGCCGTTACCCTGGTCGATGATCGTCACGGGATCCCCTCGTCTGATGTCTGGAATGGCGGGTCTTTAGCACGTCGCCGCTTCCTATGCTTCGTTTCAGGCCCTAAAATTGGGCCGAATGGGCCGAATTTCAATCCATGGCGGCCGATTCGGCAGCTCGGGACCATTTTTGCTCGATTTGGCCGTTTCAGGGCTCATATTGGGGCTCCGAAAACGAGATGATGCTGCCGGTAGCTGTTGCATTCGCCTCCCGCTTTTGGCATACGACAGCCGTTGCCGGCGCGTCACGCGACCGACACAGGATGCGGGTGTAGCTCAGTGGTAGAGCACGACCTTGCCAAGGTCGGGGTCGAGGGTTCGAGCCCCTTCGCCCGCTCCAGTTTTTCCCGAGAAGCATCCAGCCAGGCTAGCCATATCACCCTCCGGGCGAGGAACTCGTGCCGATTTTTGCGCGGGTGGGATGGGACGGCTTGAACTCCCGGGCGCCCCCGCCATGGACGTCAATCCAGAGCGATTCGTCCCGGCTATATGGCGCGAAGGAGATCCTTCGTCCTTTCCAGCGCAACGTTCGCGATTGGCCTGTATGGCTCTTTGATCGAAAGCTGATTGATCACCGCCTTCACAAAGTCAGGCTTTAATCTGTCGATTGCGGCCAGCGTGTTTGAGACGTTGTCGCGATAAACGGCTAGCTCCCTGACAATCGACTCCGCGTGCTTTTCACTGCTCGCCGCAATGTCGAATATATCGCGCGGCGCGATGCGATCGCCTCGATGATAGATTTTCTTCGCAATGATTTCCGGGATTGTCTCCAGGAGGACCACATTGGTTCCAACCGTCGCTTGCGTGGTCGGGGAGGAGGTTAGTGATGGTGCAACGCTAAAATCGATCTCACCAAACCCAAAGCCGAGCTTCAGGAGCCGTGCGCCATCTCCTTTGTAGTCAACGGGCCTCATCTCGAAATCGAAGTCGTGCGTCTGCGGATCAAGAAATGGAAGCGCTTGAGGATCCGGTAGGAAGATATCGACATCGTGACTTCCGATGATCGATTTGCAGCATCATCGCCGTGCCGCCGCCAAACGTCCAATGATCAATAAATCTTCTGTTCGGCGTTGACTTGCCGGATCATCGCACAGGGATGCGAAACAGCTTTGCCCAATGTGATTGAGCGCTCACCGGTCACGCCGCAAGCGGATAGGACTGTCCCGAAAAGTCCGCAAATGTCTTCGCAGCAGCAACCAGTTGATCGTGATTGATGCCATGCATCTCAGCGAACGCGATTTGCAGTTCGGGTTCAACGTCCCGCAGGCCGCCTTCGCCGCTGAGGGATCCAGTAGGCAATGGACGAGCTCATGCGCGTCCAGCTTTTTGCTGTACGGCGCATTTACAGTCGTCAGGACCAAGGCGGGGCTCTTCATCTGCGTCACTATCACGATACCCGGTCAATATACGACTGCCATGGGAGTAACCAAACCCCCTCGACAGGTCTCGCGGTAAGCACTACTTGAATACCTTAAGCACGTTGGTATTCCGCCCGGCTGGTTCGTTTGGTCCTACATGACAATTCTCGTCACAGGCAGCGCCGGCCATCTTGGGGAGGCCATCTTGCGGACGCTCCGGGGCCGCGGGTCATCAGCGCGTGGCATCGATCTTAAGCCCTCGCCTTTCACCGATGCCGTCGGTTCGATCGTCGACCCCACCTTCGTCCGGACGCAGATGGACGGCATCACGGCCGTGATCCACACCGCGACGCTGCACAAGCCGCATGTGGCGACCCACCGCAAGCAGGTCTTCGTCGACACCAACGTCTCCGGCACGCTCAACCTGCTCGAGGCGGCTGATGCGGCCGGCGTGACGAGCTTCGTCTTCACCAGCACCACCAGCGCGTTCGGCTCGCAGCTTCGGCCCGAGGCGGACCACGCGGCAGTGTGGGTCACCGAAGAGCTGCCGTCAGTGCCGAAGAACATCTACGGCACCACGAAACTGACGGCGGAAAATCTGTGCGAGCTGTTCTTTCGCGAGCGGGGCTTGCCGGTCGCGGTGCTGCGGACCTCGCGCTTCTTCCCGGAGGATGACGACGATCCGGCGATGCGGTCGGCCTTTTCGCTCGACAACGCGCAGGCCAACGAGCTGCTTTATCGCCGGCTGGATATCGCGGACGCGGTCAGTGCGCATCTGGCTGCGATGGCGCGCGCGGGCGAGATCGGCTTCGGCCGCTACATCATCTCGGCGACGAGTCCGTTCAGGCAGCACCACCTCGCGCAGCTCGCCCGGGATGCGGCTGCAATCGTGCGCGAGCTGTATCCCGAATGTGCGCAGCTCTACGCGGCGCGCGGCTGGCGGCTCTTTCCCGCGATCGACCGGGTCTATGTCAACGACCGCGCGCGGCGCGAGCTCGGATGGCATCCCGAGTTCGACTTCGCCCATGTGCTGCACAGCCTTCGCGAAGGTTGCGATTTCCGCAGCGCCCTGGCGCGCGAGGTGGGGTCGAAGGGCTATCACGACACGCTGTTTGACGACGGCCCGTACCCGGTCGCCTCGTAGTCGCCGCTTTTGTCAATTCGCGCGATGAATCAGGCGCGTGGCCGATGTCACCGCGCCTCATTCGGCCTCGGCCGTTCTACTGTGCATGGGGTTGTTTTCGCGTTTTTGCATTGGTCGCCTAATTTTGCAGCTCGCGGCTGCGGTGCTCGCGAGACCGATTCCGCGTTGCAGCGAGAGCGTTGCCATGGCCGCTTGCGACACTGTGAGACGATCAGTCTCAATTCTTACGGAGTGCAATCGCAGCGCACGCGGCGTGCTTTCCACCGCGCGCAGATGTGCTAACCTTTTTGCGTCTGCCTCTCGACAGACTCCGAACTTCGCCTACTCGACAACAGCAAAACAAAGAACGCGCAGCCCTCACGGCTGCCTTAGGGGAGTGACGCGATGAAATCGATGATCTATCGATCCGTGCTGGCGCTTGCGACCGTGGCCCTTCTGGCCGGAACCAGCAATATCAATGCGCAGCAACAGGACAACAACCGGGCCCTGAAGAAATACGAATCCGGCACCAAGGAATTCTGGACCCATCCGCCGGATGACTGGTTCCTCGGCGACGAGACCGAGGCGCAGAAGGGTCTCGCACCGCCCTCGGGTCCGCCGACCGGCGCATCCGATGCCGAGCTCGCCGACATCGTGAAGAAGGTGAAGCTGCCGGCGGGCTTCAAGATGGAGGTCTACGCCTCCGGCGTGCTGGCCGCGCGGCAGATGGCCTGGGGTGACAAGGGCACGCTGTTCGTCGGCTCGTTCGGCCTCGGCAACGTCTATGCCATCAAGGACAACAACGGCAAGAAAGAGGTCAAGACCATCCTCAAGGGGCTGAATATGCCCACCGGCCTCGCCGTCAAGGACGGCGCGCTCTACGTCATCGCGGTCGACAAGCTGATCCGCTACGACGATATCGAGAACAAGCTCGACAATCCCGGCGAGGGCAAGGTCGTCTATGACGACATGCCGTCCTATGCCGCGCATGGCTGGAAGTACATCGCCGTCGACAAGGACGGCTGGTTCTTCATTCCGTTCGGACCGCCCTTCAACATCGGCATTCCCCCGACCAGCGTCTCGCAGATACGGCGCGTCGATCCCAAGACCGGCAATGCCGAAATCTGGGCGCTCGGGGTTCGCAACTCGGTCGGCGGCGACGTCGATCCGCGCACCGGCAAGTACTGGTTCACCGAAAATGCCCGCGACTGGGTCAGCGATGATCTGCCCTCGGACAAGCTGAACATGATCAACAAGATCGGCGAGCATTTCGGCTATCCCTACTGCCACCAGGGCGATCTTCCCGATCCGAAATTCGCCATGGGCCACCAATGCTCCGAGTTCACACCGCCGGTGCTGAATCTCGGCGCGCACGTCGCTCCGCTCGGCATGAAGTTCTATACCGGCGACCAGTTCCCCGCCGAGTACAAGAACAACATCCTGATCGCCGAGCACGGCTCCTGGAATCGTCACAAGTACCAGGGCGCACGCATCATGCGCGTGATCGTCGATCCCGACGGCAAGAACCCCAAGCAGGAGGTGTTCGCCTCCGGCTGGATCGAAGGCGACCAGGGCTATCTCGGTCGTCCCGACGACATCATCCTCGCCAAGGACGGTTCGATCCTCGTTGCCGACGACTGGGCCGGCGCAATCTATCGCATCAGCTACAGTAAGTAGCGCAAGCGACACGAGGCTGCGACCGCGCGATGGTTCGCAGCCTCTTTCGTTTTAGAGTCTCATGCCGTCGTTCCGGATGCGCGGAAGCGCAAGTCCGTGGCGTCCCGGAATGACGAGCCAAATAGATCGGAATTCTCATCATGCGCCGGCAGTTCATCTCGCACGCCATCAGCGCGGCTGCGCTCCTCGCGCTCGGCGCGCTCTCCGCCAGGGCTGCTGACAACGCCGCCGTCCAGGAGAAGGCGGCCGTCTGCTCCGGCTGTCACGGCGAGAACGGCATCTCGCAGACCGAGAACATCCCCTCGCTGGCCGGCCAGCCCGATCAGTTCCTGCAATGGCAGCTTGTCTTCTTCCGCGCCGGCTCGCGCAAGAACGAGCAGATGCAGCCGATTGCCGAGGCGATTGCCAACGAGGACGTTCGCAGTCTCGGCGCCTATTTCGCTGCCATGACGCCGCCGAAGCCGGCAGAGGACAAGGACCCTGACCTGTCGAAAAAAGGCGCGCAGGTTGCCGAGGGCCGCCGCTGCGCCTCATGCCACACAGACAGCTTTGCCGGCACCAAGGCGGTCGCGCGGCTTGCGGGTCAGCGCGAGGAATATCTGGTCAAGGCGCTGCACGATTACAAGGCGGGCCAGCGCGTCGGCGGCGGCGTCGCCGCAATGGCCGATGTCGCCTATCGCATGAGCGACGAGGAAATCACCGCGGTCGCGCACTATCTGGCGTATTTCAAATAGCGTTCGGCACCTACCCCACTCGCTGCAGCTCATACGCCTTCAGATGCGTGTAGGCGATGCGGAGCTTCGGCACCGGCACCTTGGCGGCATCGGCGCGCACGATGAGGTCGCCGATCACGTGATCGGCTTCGACCGGCAGGCCCGCCTTGATGTCGCGAAACATCGAGGCCGTCATCGGCGAGCCCTCGGTTGTGAGGTTGCCCTTCACGCGTTCGAAGAACGGGCCGCCCGGCGGGTAACCCGACGCGGTGGCGATCGCACTGGTTTCGTCCAGCATGCCGAGCAGGAAATCGCGCCCGCCCGGCGCGGCGAGGATATTGCCGACGGAGGTGCGCATCAGGCTGGTGGAAGCTGCGAGCGAGGACAGGAACACCCACTTCTCCCACATGTCCTGCATGATGTTCTGGCTGGCGGTGGCGCCGATAATGCCGCTCTTGAACGCCTCGTCGATCGCCTTGACGCGGTCCGACGTCTTCCCGTCGCGCTCGCCGTAATTGATCGACTGCATCGGCTGCAGCTGCACCACCTCGCGCTTCTCGTTCAAGGTCGCGGCGATGGCACAGAGGCCGCCGAGCACGCGCTCCTTGCCGAATTTAGCATCGAGGATGTCGAGATGCTTCATGCCGTTGAGCATGGGAATGATCGCCGTATTCGGCCCGACCGCCGCGGCGAATGAGGCGACGGCATCGTCGAGGTCGAACGCCTTGCAGCTTAGGAGCACGACGTCGAACTTGTCCTTGAGAGCATCGGCCTGCACGGTCGGCGGGTTCTTCAAGGTCACATCGCCATTCGGGCTCTTGATGACGAGGCCATCGCGGGCAAGCTCGCCGGCGCGCTTGGGGCGCACCAGGAAGGTGACGTCGCGGCCCGCCTGCAACAGCCTGCCACCAAAATAGCCGCCGATGGCGCCGGCGCCGACCACGAGGATACGCATTGTAGAACTCCGCTTTTAGTGGCGAATGGCGAATAGGGAGTAGCGAATAGTCGGTCCGATTTCCACTCGCTATTCGCTATCCACCATTCGCGCGCTTCACTTTCCCGATACCATCTCCTCGACTTCGCGCAGCTGCTCCTTGCCAAAGAACATCTCGTCGCCGACAAAGAACGTCGGCGAGCCGAACGCGCCGCGGGCGACTGCATCCTCCGTGTTCTTGATCAGTCTGCCTTTCACGTCGCCCTCCTGGGCGCGGGCGAACAGTTTTTGGGCGTCAAGCCCCGAGGAGGCCAGCGCCTTCGCCGCGATTTCAGGATCGTCCATTTTCTTCGGCTCGCGCCACATGTGGTGGAAGGCGGCATCGACGTATTTCTCGAACACGCCCTCGAGCTGTGCGGCGATCGCCGCGCGCATCAGGTTGAGCGTGTTGACAGGAAAATGCGGATTCCAGACATAGGGCTGGACGTGGAAGCGCTTGATGAAGCGCTCGGTCTCGACCTGCTGGAATTCGCGCTTGTTCTTGACGCCGGCGAGCGTCTCGGCCGGCGATCTGTTGTTGGTCGCCTTGAAGATACCGCCGAGCAGGATCGGCACATATTCGAATTTGACGCCGATGCGCTGTTCGATCGCCGGGATCACCAGGTGGCTGAGATAGGCGTTCGGGCTGCCGAAATCGAACAGGAACTGCGGAGAAGTGCGGGGCAAATTCGTTCTCCCTGAGATCGCTTTTCCCCATTGTGGCGCAGCGTGCGCCACAGGTCCACCGTTTAATGATGGTCATAATATCTTGATGGTCAGATCAAGCGCCGGATCGCCCGCTTACGCCACACCAGGCGGTAATAGCCCATCTGCAAGACGAACATGCTGCAGAATACGATCGGATAGGCGGCCCAGACGCCCTCGAGCCCGATCGCGCGGCTGAGGAATACCGCGGACGGCAGCTCGATCGCGAGAATCGCGAAGATCGACAGCAGCATCGGCGTCAGCGCCACGCCGGCGGCCCGCATCGCGCCCGAAAACGTCGTCGCAAGGCCGAACGGCACCGAGCTCCATAGGGCGACGAAGAGCAATGTCTTTGCCAGATCGAGCACGGCGGCGTCGGTGATGAAGATGCCGAGCACGGCGCGCGGGACGAGATAGATCAACGCCACCAGCCCGCCGGTCAGCACAAGGTTGAACGCAAGCCCGGTGCGAACGATGCCGTCGAGCCGCGCCCGGTCGCCCCCGCCGATCGCTTGCGCTCCGAGAATCGAGACCGCGATCGAAATCGACATCGCCGTGAACTGCGTATAGCCCATTACCTGGTTGACGGCGCCATAGGCGGCGGTGGCGTCCGATCCAAAGCCGTTGACCAGGCCGAGCAGAACCAGCTCGGCAATGGCCATCACGACCATGCCGATCGCGCTGGGCAATCCAATGCCAAGGATTTGTCCGATCACCGCGCGGTTGAGCCTGATATGGCGCAGCAGTGCGGCGTCAGGTGCGAGCGCGTGCTTCTTGCGCAGCAGGTAGACGGCCAGCACGATCAGCGTCACCGCGTTGGAGATAGCAGCCGCCCAGGCCGGGCTGGTGATGCCGACCGCGCCCCGGATCAGCATCGGCGTCAGGATCAGGCCGATCGTCGTGGACAACGCCAGCGCCAGCAGCGGAGTCACGGCATCGCCGACGCCGCGGATCATCGCCGTCATCAGCAGGAAGACAAAGCCGAGCGGCATCGTCAGCATCATGATTCGAGCGTAGGCGCTGGCCGCATCGAGAATGTCCGCGGGCGTTGCGAGCGCCATCATCAATTGCCGGCTAAATAGACTCCCGAGCAATCCAACCGAAATCGAGAGCAGAAGGCCGGCCGCGAGCGTCGTGCCGACGACGATCTTGATTCGTCCGTACTCGCCCGCGCCGAAGGCCTGGCCGATCAGCACGGTGGCACCCGTGCTCAGTCCCATGACGAAGGCGAACAGGAAGAAGAACACCGGGAAAAAGGTCGAGACGGCCGCGAGCGCGTCCACGCCGATCATATGGCCGAGATAGACATTGCTGAGGGTGCCGAATAGCGATTGCAGCGCATTGCTCAGCATCAACGGCGCGAGAAAGCGCAGGAAGTTTTTCCAGAGTGGTGTTGAAGCGGACATGGATGTGCCTTTCATCGGGCGTGCAAGACCGTTGCCGCGCAATGCGCGGCTCGGCCGTTGATGGGGTGAGAATGTGCCGCGCGCGTTTACGCGCGGTCGCTGTAGGCGAGCTTGACGATGTGGTCGCGAATGTCAGTGGGCCATTCGGCGATCAGTCCGGTGAAGCGTCGCCGGTCATCGGCAAACAGCGCGCGCGAAGCTTCCTCGAACTGAGGCAGATTGCCGGCCATGGCCGACATGAAGTGATAGGCCGCATCGCGCGCCTGCCGCTCGCGGTCTTTGTCGCCGCTTGTGCGCCGTGCCTCGTCGACGAGCTTGCGCAGCGCAACCGAGGCGCCGCCGGGCTGCGCGCCGAGCCATTCCCAGTGTCGCGGTAACAGCGTCACCTCGCGCGCGACGACGCCAAGCTTGGGCCGGCCGCGCCCGCGCGGCTCAGTCGGTGCTGCGGTCTCCTCGACCGGCGGTGGGATAAGCTTCGCCAACCGCGCAAGCACCTCGCGATCCCCGCCGCGCAGATCGAAGTCGATCGATCGGCCCGTGGCGTCCTCGAAGATGACGATGGGCTCGTCCGGCCGTGGCGCTACCCGTTTGACGACGAGTGCGACCTCTCCAGCCGGCCCGGACGCCAGGCGGTGAGGTCCCTGGAAGGCGGTGAAAGTCTTTTGCATTGGAATCATTGCCATATTGGACGTTGTCGATCAATTTAATACCCGGGTAAATTGCTGTAGTCAATATACCCGGGTGAAAATGTCCGCGCCAATGGCTCGACAATGTGTTCCGGGACTGGCAGGTACCCGGCCGACCGACCACGCTTACATCTTGAGGATCTCGCGATGCTGACCGTCCACCACCTCAACAATTCGCGCTCGCAGCGCGTGCTGTGGCTGCTCGAGGAGCTGGGCGTTCCTTACGAGATCGTGCGCTACCAGCGCCAGCCCGACATGCGTGCTCCGAAGGAGCTGCGTGCGATCCATCCGCTCGGCAAGTCGCCCGTGGTCACCGACAACGGCAACACCATCGCCGAGTCAGGCGCGATCATCGAATATCTCATCGCGATCTACGGCAATGGCCGGCTGATCCCGCCGCCCGATACGCCGGAGCGGCTGCGCTACACCTATTGGCTGCACTATGCGGAGGGATCGGCGATGTCGCCGCTGCTGCTGAAGCTGCTGTTCACGCTGATGCCGAAGCGTGCGCCGGCGCTGCTTCGTCCGCTGGTGCGCAAGGTCTCGAACCAGGCGCTCACGGCGCTCGTCAATCCGCAGCTCAAGCAGCATATGGACTACTGGGAAGGCGAGCTGGGAAAAAGCCAATGGTTCGCCGGCAATGAGTTCACGGCCGCCGACATCCAGATGAGCTTCCCGCTTGAAGCCGCGCAAGCGCGCGGTGGGCTCGAGCAGGGCCATCCGAAGGCGATGGCGTTCCTGGAGCGTATCCACGCGCGGCCGGCCTATGCGCGCGCCCTCGAGAAGGGCGGGCCGTATCAGGTGGGGCGGTAAGCTTTTTCCCGTCATTCCGGGGCACGCGAAGCGTGAACCCGGAATCTCGCGGCATCATCTCCGGATTCCGGGTTCGCCCTTTGGGCGCCCCGGAATGACGTTAATCCGCGTGCAGCACGCGCCCGCGCGTTTCCGGCAGTGCGAAGGCGGCGATGAAGAACACCGCGTAGGCGACGACTGCGAAGATCGCGATTGCATTGGCCAGCGACGTCGTCGCCGACAGCGCGCCGACGAGGAACGGAAACAGCGCGCCGATGCCGCGGCCGAAATTGTAGCAAAAGCCCTGGCCCGAGCCGCGCAGCCGCGTCGGAAAGAGTTCGGTCAGGAATGCGCCGACCCCCGAGAAGTAACCCGAAGCGAAGAAGCCGAGCGGGAAACCGAGTACCCAGAGGATCTCGTTGGTCAGCGGCAGCTGCGTATAGAGCAGCACCACGGCGATCGCTCCGATCGAGAAAATCAGGAACAGGTTGCGTCGTCCGATCCGGTCGGCGAGCCAGGCACCGGTGAGATAGCCGATGAAGGAGCCGATGATCAGTGTCGAGAGATAGCCGGTCGAGCCGACGATCGACAGATGCCGCTCCTTGGTCAGGAACTGCGGCACCCAGAAGGTGACGGCGTAATAGCCGCCCTGGCAGCCGGTGGCCATCAGCGACGCAAGAACTGTGGTCTTCACGATCGGAAAGGTGAAGATCTCCCACAGCTTTGGATGGCTACCCGTTTCCGCGTGCCTGGCGCGTGCGGCGGCCGCGACCTCCGGCTCGGTCACTGAGCGGCGGATGTAGAACACTAGCAGCGCCGGCAGCGCGCCGATCACGAACATCCAGCGCCATGCCGTCTCGGCCGGCATCAGCGAGAACAGGATCGCCTGCGACAGCACCGCAAGGCCCCAGCCGACGGCCCAGCCCGACTGCACCGAACCGACCGCGCGCCCGCGATACTGGGGTCGGATCGCTTCGCCCATCAACACCGCGCCGGCGGCCCACTCGCCGCCGAAGCCGAGGCCCAGCACCGCGCGTGCGATCAGCAATTGCTCGAAGTTTTGCACGACTGCGCAGACCAGCGAGAAGACGGAGAACCAGATGATGGTGATCTGGAGTGTCCTGACCCGGCCGATATGATCGGAGAGATAGCCGCCGAGCCAGCCGCCGATGGCAGAGGCCAGCAGCGTCACCGTGCCGGCGAGACCCGCTGAACCCGCATCGACCTTCCACAGTGCGATGATGGTGCCGATCACCAGCGGATAGATCATGAAATCCATGCCGTCGAGCGCCCAGCCCGCCGCGCAGGCCCAGAAGGTTCGGCGCTCGGCGACGTTCATGTCGCGATAGAAGGCGAGTAGGCTGGTGTCCTCGATCTCGGCGCGCTCGATGCGCCCAGTCGGATCGGCTGTTGTCATGTGCGTTTCCTCGGCAAAATCTTCTGCCCGGCGGTGGTAGCACGCGCAGGTCGCGACGCAAGCCGCCCGTGCCATGCAAGGACAGCGTTACTGTCCCGCCGCTTCCGCACCGCGCGTGCGCGGATCGGGCGCGCCGAGAGGCCCATTCGGTGTTACGAGAATCGAATTGGCTGACGTCTGTCCCATCGGCTCGACAATGAGATGGTCCATTGCCTTCAGCTCGAACAGCACGTCTTCAGGGAAGCCGCGCTCGACGCGCACCTCGTCCGGCAGCCATTGATGATGCAGCCGCGGCGCGGCGACTGCGGCCGCGACGTCCATCTTGTAGTCGAGCACGTTGACGATCACCTGCAGCACGGTCGAGATGATACGGCTGCCGCCGGGCGAGCCCGTCACCAGCACCGGTTTTCCGTCTTTCAGCACGATGGTCGGCGACATCGAGGACAGTGGTCGCTTGCCGGGTCCGGGCAGGTTGGCCTCGTAGCCCACGAGGCCGTAAGCATTGGAGGCGCCGACGGCCGCAGTGAAATCGTCGAGCTCGTTGTTGAGCAGCACGCCGGTTCCGTCGGCGATGAGACCAATACCGTAGCTGAAGTTCAGCGTATAGGTGTTGCTGACCGCGTTGCCGCTGCTGTCGACGACGGAATAGTGCGTGGTGTTGCTGCCCTCCCGCGGCGAGGTCGCAGCAGAAACGAGGTCCTTCGACGGCGTCGCGTGCTCGGTGGAAATGCCGGCGCGCAGCTTGGCGGCATAGTCCTTCGCAATCAGCGTTTCGATCGGCGCGTCGACGAAGGCGGGATCGCCGAGATATCGCGCACGATCCGCATAGGCGCGCTTCATGGCTTCAATCAGCAGATGCAGCGATGCCGGCGAGCCCTGCTTGAGGTCCGCGAGCTGAAAACCTTCGAGAATGTTGAGGGTCTCCAGCAGCACCACGCCGCCGGATGACGGTAACGGCATCGAGACGATGTCGTAGCCGCGATAGGTGCCGCGCACAGGAGCGCGGATCACGGCCTGATAGGCCTTCAGGTCAGCCGGCGTCATGATGCCGCCGGCATCGGACACCGCCCTGGCGATCTTCTCCGCCACCGGGCCCTCGTAGAAGCCGCGCGGTCCTTCGGCCGCGATGCGCGCCAGCGTGTCCGCGAGATCGCTCTGCACCAGCCTGTCGCCTTCGCCAAGGGGCCCGCCGTCGGGCCTTGCGAAAATCTTTGCAGAGGATCGCCAGCGTGCGAGCCGCGTGAACCAGCCCGGCAGCGTGTCGGCGATATCGTCGGTGACGATAAATCCATCGCGGGCGAGTGCGATCGCTGGCTCGAGCAATTGCGCCAGCGTGAACTTGCCTGAGCCGTATTTCTCCAACGCGAGCGTCAGTCCCGCGACTGTGCCGGGCACGCCGATGCCAAGCCCCGAATCGCGCGACTTGGCGGCATCAGGCTTGCCGTCGGGCCCAAGGAAAATTTGCGCCGTGGTCGCCGCCGGCGCGGTCTCGCGATAATCGATCGCGATGTCCTCGTTGCGCTCGGCGGCATGGATCACCATGAAGCCGCCGCCGCCGATATTGCCGGCGCGCGGATAAGTCACCGCCATGGCGAAGCCGGTCGCGACTGCCGCGTCGACGGCATTACCGCCGCGCCTTAGGATGTCGGCGCCGACTTGCGCAGATATCTTTTCCTGCGCCACCACCATGCCATGCTCGGCGGGCAAAGCGTGAACCGTATCCAGCGCAGGCGGGACATAAGCCCGCCGCGCGTCCTGCGCGGTTGCCGATGCAAGACCGAACGCCAGAGTGGCGATAAATGCTAAGAAAGTCCGTCGTGTCGAAAATGATGCCATCATCAAATTTCCGCCGAGCCTTCGGGCTAATTCACACGCGTCACTGCAATGCTATACGGTTTGCGCTGAGAGAGGCAAAACTGTTCGTGATGAGAGCTGCGCAATGACGACGATCGCCCCGGAGGCACGCCTGGCCGACGTGCCGCGGACCTATCCGCCGCGCGCCGCCGTCGTCAGCTGGATCTTCTTCGATTGGGCCGCGCAGCCTTATTTCACGCTGATCACCACCTTCGTATTCGCGCCCTATTTCGCCACCAGCGTCGCGCCGGATCCCGCCTCGGGGCAATCGCTGTGGGGCTTTGCCATGGCAGCAGCCGGCATGGCGATTGCGCTGTTGTCGCCCGTGCTCGGCGCCATTGCGGACGCTGCGGGCCGTCGCAAGCCGTGGATCGCAGCGTTCGGCGCCGTCCTGGTGCTGGCCTCCTGCGCGCTGTGGATCGGCAAGCCCGGCGATCACGCCATCATTCCGCCGCTGCTGACCGCTGTTGCGCTCGCCAGCGTCGGCGCGGAATTCGCCACCGTCTTCAACAATGCGATGATGCCGACATTGGTGCCGCCGGAGCGGATCGGCCGGCTCTCCGGCACCGGCTGGGCCACGGGTTACGTCGGCGGCATCGTCAGCCTCGTCATCGTGCTCGGCTTCCTCGCCGCCAATCCCGAGACCGGCCGAACGCTACTTGGCTTCACGCCACTGTTCGGGCTCGATCCCGCAACCCACCAGGGTGACCGCGCCGCAGGACCTCTGACCGGCCTGTGGTTCATCGTCTTCGTGACGCCGATGTTCTTGTTCACGCCGGATTATCCGGCGAAGCGTCCGGTGCGCGAGGCGCTACGCGAAGGCCTCGCCGATCTGAAGCGATCGCTGAAGACCTTGCCGCAGCAGAAATCGCTCGCCGCGTTTCTGCTTGCCAACATGATCTACACCGACGGCCTCGTGTCGCTGTTCGCGTTCGGCGGCATCTATGCCGCGGGCACGTTCGGCTGGCACACGATCCAGATCGGCACGTTCGGCATCATCCTCGCCATCGCCGGCACCTTCGGTGCCTGGCTCGGCGGCAAGCTCGACGACCTCCTCGGTCCGAAGCGCGTCATCGCCGGCAGCATGCTGATCCTGCTGTTTTCGGTCGCCGCGATCCTGCTCGTCGACAAGGATAGCGTGCTGTTCGTCAAGGTTGCGCCGCCCCAGCCGGGCGGGCCGCTGTTCGCCGCCACTGCCGAGCGAGCCTATATCGTGCTGGGTTGCCTGATCGGCGCGGCAGGTGGCCCGCTTCAGGCGGCGTCACGCACGCTGCTGATCCGCCTCGCGCCAAAGGATCGCATCGCGCAGTATTTTGGTCTGTTCGCGCTGACCGGGAAGGTGACGTCCTTCATAGGCCCGCTGCTGATCGGCGTGATCACCGCAGCAACAGCGAGCCAGAAGGCCGGCATGGCCGTGCTGGTGGTGTTCTTCGTCGCGGGACTGGCGCTACTGATGCGGGTGCGGGAGTAGCCGCAATTCAGCGTCATTCCGGGGCTCGCGCCAGGTGGCGCACCCCGGAATGACGGCGAGATCAGTGCCTGAAGTGCCGCGTTCCCGTGAACACCATGGCGATGCCGTGCTCGTCGGCGGCCTTGATCACCTCGTCGTCGCGCATCGAGCCACCGGGCTGCACCACGGCGGTGGCGCCGGCTTCGATACAGGCGAGCATGCCGTCGGCGAACGGGAAGAACGCGTCCGAGGCCACCACCGAGCCCTTGGTCAGCGGCTCCGCGAGCTTGAGCTCGTTGGCTGCATCCTGCGCCTTGCGCGCGGCGATGCGGGCTGAATCGACGCGGCTCATCTGGCCCGCGCCGATGCCGACGGTGGCGAGATCCTTGGCGTAGATGATGGTATTGGACTTGACGTGCTTGGCCACCCTGAAGGCGAACTTCAGGTCGCGCATCTCCGCATCGGTTGGCGCACGCTTGGTCACCACCTTGAAGGTCATGTCGTCGACCACGGCGTTGTCTCGGCTCTGCACCAGGAGGCCGCCGGCGACCGTCTTGGCGGTGAGCCCAGGCGCGCGCGGATCAGGCAGGCTGCCGGCGAGCAGCAGGCGCAGATTCTTTTTCCCGCCGATGATGGCGATTGCCTCTTCGCTCGCATCGGGGGCGATGATCACCTCGGTGAAGATCTTGGTGATCTCGCGCGCGGTGTCGGCATCGAGCGGCCGGTTCATCGCGATGATGCCGCCGAATGCCGAGGTCGAATCGCAGGCCAGCGCCTTGCGATAGGCCTCGACGAGATTGGCGCCTTCCGCGACGCCGCAAGGGTTGGCGTGCTTGACGATGACGCAGGCCGCGGTGCGCTTGGTGTCGAACTCGCCGATGCACTCATAGGCCGCATCGGTGTCGTTGATGTTGTTGTAGGAGAGCTCCTTGCCCTGGAGCTGTCGTGCGGTCGAGACGCCCGGGCGCTTGTCGGGCGTGGCATAGAACGCGGCCGTCTGGTGCGGGTTCTCGCCGTAGCGCAGCGACTGGATCAGCTTGCCGCCGAAGGCGCGGAAGTCGGGCGCATCGATTTCGAGCTGGCGATTGAACCAGTTCGAGATCGCGGCGTCGTAAGCCGCGGTGCGGGCATAGGCCTTCGCGGCCAGCCGCCGGCGCAGCTTCAGCGTGGTCGCGCCGTCGTTGGCGGCGAGCTCGTCGAGCACGGCCTTGTAGTCGTCGGCTTCGACCACGACCGCGACGTCGTCGTGGTTCTTGGCGGCGGCGCGGATCATCGCGGGGCCGCCGATGTCGATATTCTCGATGCAATCCTCGAAGCCCGCGCCTTTGTCGACGGTGGCCTCGAACGGATAGAGATTGACGACGAGCAGGTCGATCGGCGCGATGCCGTGCGCCTTCATCGCCTCCGCATGCTCCTTGTTGTCGCGGATCGCGAGCAGGCCGCCATGCACCTTCGGGTGCAGCGTCTTGACGCGGCCGTCCATCATCTCGGGGAAGCCGGTCAGGTCGGAGACGTCCTTCACCTTGAGGCCGGCCGCGGCGATCGCCTTCGCGGTGCCGCCGGTCGAGACCAGCTCGACATCATGGGCGGCAAGCGCCTTGGCGAACTCGATCAGGCCTGATTTGTCGGAGACGGAGAGAAGGGCGCGGGTGACGCGGCGGGGATGGTCAGTCATGAGCAAGATCCTCTGCTAAGGGAGTGTCTATGCCCAGGCGCGCGGCGGATATGTGTCGCGCTTCCCGATGGTGCTCCATCCAAGGTCGCCAGTCGCGCGAACGAGCGCTCGATAGCAGTTTTCGGCGTCCTTCACAACGCTCGGATCGGGCTGAATCGCGTCTCTTTACAGTGGAAGTTCCGGCTCGCGCCGGGCGTTACGGCGGGCATTGGTGACCGCGGGCGAGGCCGAGGAGCGGACAAAGCTCCAGCGGGTCGACGGCGCCTGACGGGCGTCCTGACGGATCACGATCTGGGCGGTGCGGCGGGGGCCGTCATTGCCGGCCAGGAACACGCTGTCCTCGAGATCAACCTTGTCGTCGAGAGCCTCGAAGGTCCAGACGTCGCGATTCGGCAGCACCAGCATGACGCCGCGCGCATCCGAGAGCCGGCTCGCCTTCACCGCGGGATGCAGATGGAAGCGCAGCGTAAAATCGGCACCGGCGCCCTTGAGGCGTGCGCCTTGCGGCGGCGACAGCGTGTCCTCGCCGTCGATCCGCGCGCCGTCATTGGCAACCATCAGCACGCGACGATGGATCACGCCGAACTTGCCGAGATAGCCGTCATGCGAGGTCGTCAGTAGCGTGCCGTCCTGCACGATCTCGCGATAGCTCTCGACCTCATGGGGGCCGCTGATAACAGGCGCACCGTGCAGTAGCCGCTTCATCGCCGACATCTCGACGAACTGGCATGACGAGGTATCGTGATAGGTCAGCGTCGAATGCGCAGCGGTGCCGCGCGCGAATGGCCGCCAATTGTCGCGGCCTGTGGTCGGCATGCCGCAATTGGTGACGATGCGGCTGGTGCCGGAGGACAATTCGAACGACAGGCAGCCGGCATGTGCATCGTGGCTGACGCCGGGCGGCGGCGGGGGGCCCGTGTCGATAATCACAGTGGTCGGGCCGGCATCGAGGCGCTGGAAGCCGGTGTGCGGCATGTTCGCCATCGGCGCGCCATGGGTATCGTCATAGGCCAGCAGCGTTGCAAGCAGGTCTGACGGGGTTGCGCTCATGCCGTTGAACAGCGCGAAATTGCCGTCGCCGTGCCGAAAGAAGCGCAGCATCGGCATCATGCGGTCGATCGCATTGAGGAGTGCCGGCGGCGGCGCGATGTTGCGCGCGGCAAAGGTCTGCCGCAACGGCAACAGGTCGATCAGCAGCTCGATCAGTGCGCCGGGATTGCGGGAGATGTGTCCGCCGTCGGGCAGAATCTGTCGCTGCAACTCGTCGGAGAGCTTCTTTGACGCGCTGCGGATATGACGGGCCTGGTTGGCGAGGCAGAGCGTCGTGTAGCACAGCGCGATCTGCACCTGGAGCTTCGGCACCCCGTCCGGGATGTTGACCATGGTGTAGCGCAGGAAGCGGATCTCGCGGGCCAGCGCGCGCAGGTAACGGCGGTAGAATTTGTTGTCGGTATCGTTCAGGACGAGCGGTGCCTGCGACAGCAGCGAGATCACGCGCCGCGCCAGCACGTCGGCGCGGCGGGCGACAGGCCGGCGCTTGTTGGCGGGGTTGCTGATCCAGTCCTCGACCAGTGAGCGCGCATTCGCCCGGGTCAGCGCGGTGTCGGCGGCGCGCAGGTGCCGCAGCCAGCCGAAGCCGAGCAGCGCGACCTCCCAGTCCTCGGAGGGCGGATCGAGATCGAAGATCGAGCGGCCGTGGCAATTGACGATCTTGCCAGCGAAGACGAAGCGTCCGGCATAGATCTCGGCGGCGCGCGTCGCATCCGCGGTGCGCAGATCATGCGGCGCGATGATCAGCCGATCGGTCCGGCCGGGCCAGACCCGTGACAGCGCAACGGAACCACCGCTCGCGCGCGCAAGCATGTGCCGCGCGAAGCGGTTCATCACCAGCGTCGAGATACGTCTGCGTTGAGCGACCGACACGCCTTGCCTTGAAGGGGAGAGGATTCCGACGAATCCTTATTAATCCCAAAAAAGGTCCGCTGACACCACCTTGAAAGGCGCCGAATCAGTCCAGCGGTAGCAAAATCCGGTGCAAAATCAGGATTTAACGAGCCGGGCCGCGAAAAATCCATCGAGCCCGCCGAGCTTCGGGTCGGCGTGTGGCAGGTGGCTCGGCAGGGTCCGCAGATCGCCGTCAGGGGTGATGATCTCGCTGAGCCCAGAGACCTCGCTGGCCTCGATCCGCACGCGGCGAAGCGCGGGCTCTGCGGCCAGCAGCGTGGCGATCGCCTGCTCGCCCTCTTCGGGTTCCAGCGAACAGGTGCAGTAAACCAGCGTGCCGCCGGGCTTGAGCAGCGAGACGGATTTGCGCAGAAGCCGCTGTTGCAGAACCGTCATTGCGGCGACATCGGACTCCTGCCGCAGCCATGCGACGTCGGGATGCCGACGGATCGTCCCGGTCGAGGTGCAGGGCGCGTCGATCAGGATGCCATCGAAGCCCTCGGCCGGCCCTGCCCATTCCACGGCGTCGGCGACGACAGTCTCGGCCTGGAGCGACAGCCGGGCCAGATTTTCGCGCAGACGTGCCACCCGGGCGGGGGAGCGGTCGATCGCCGTGACATGCGCGCCTGCCAGCGCCAGCTGTGCGGTCTTGCCGCCGGGAGCGGCGCAGAGATCGGCGATGGATTTGCCCTTGAGGTCGCCGAACAGCCGGACCGGCAGCGCGGCGGCGGCGTCCTGCACCCACCATTGTCCTTCAGCGAAACCGGGCAGCATCGTGACCGAGCCGTGCAGCAGCGTGCGCACCGTTCCGGTCGGCAGCACCTCGCCGTGCAGCCGGCTTGCCCATTGCGCAGCGTCGGACTTCACGGTCAGGTCGAGGGAGGGGTCGTGACCGAGCGCGCGCGCCATGTCCCGCGCGGTCGCCTCGCCGTAATGTGCGCTCCAGCGCGCCAGCAGCCAAGGCGGCAGATCCAGTGATTCGGCGGCGACCTCTTCAACCAGCGCCTGGCCTTCGCGCGCGCAGCGGCGCAGCACGGCGTTGACGAGGCCGGCATAGCGCGCAGCACGCCGGTCGGATTGCACCAGGCGGACAGAGAGATCGACCGCGGCGTGATCGGGCACGTCCATCCAGAGGATCTGGGCGGCGCCGATCAGCAGCGCGCTCTGCGCGCGCGGCGCGTCGGACGGGATGCCCTTGTCGAGCAGGCGCGATAGCACATGGCCGAGCGTGCCGAGCCGGCGCAGGATGGTCGCAACCAAGCGCCGCATCAGCGCGCGGTCACGGTCGGCGAGCGTCTTCAGTCCGGGATGGGCGCCGGGGCCGTCGAGCTGGTCGTCAAGCGTACGGTGCTTGTGCAGGACGCCGTCGACGATGTCGGCAGCGATCCGCCGCGCCGCGAGACCGGGCACTTCGGTTGGAGGAGCAAAACGTTGAGATGGCATGCGGACGTAAGGTTCTGAGCGAGCGGCAGTTCCGCCGAGATGGGCGCATGCCTTGAGATCAGCTTGTGTGGCATGCGAATATGCCAAATGTAAGAATGGTCTCTGGCGATTTCAGCCCGTCGGGACCATTTCAGCAATGTGTTATTGGACGTCGCGCAGGTCTCGATCCTGCGCTAGGACCCGAACGATGAACGACCAGCCTCCCACTCCCAACCGCAAGCCCTTGCCGCCGGCCGCCCAGCGCGCGCTGGCCGAAGCCGAGGCCCGCCGGCGAGCCGCCGCAGCCAAAGCCGAGACGGCACCCAAGGAGTTGCAGGGGCCGAAGGGACCCGAGCCGACGCGCTACGGCGATTGGGAGCGCAAGGGTATCGCCTCGGATTTTTGAGGCCTGCGGCCTGACGCCACGACGTCCAGCCGCTACAGATAATGGCCCTCCTGCAAGTAGCGGATGATGCGCTCGCAGGCCGCCTCGCTCGTCAGTTCCGAGGTGTCGATCGTGATTTCGGGCGCCTGCGGCGCCTCATAGGGATCGTCGATGCCGGTGAATCCGGGCAGCTCTCCCGCCCGCGCCTTGCGATACAGCCCCTTGGGGTCACGCCGCTCGCATTCGGCGAGCGGGGTTGCGACATGGATCTCGATGAACTCGCCCGCCTCGATGCGGTGCCGCGCCATTTCGCGCTCGCTGCGGAACGGCGAGATCAGCGCGACCAGCGCGATCATGCCGGCGTCGACGAACAGCGCCGCGATCTCGGCGACGCGCCGGACGTTCTCCATCCTTTCCGAGCTGGAAAAGCCGAGGTCACGATTGATGCCGTGGCGGAGGTTGTCGCCGTCGAGCAACGCGGCATGACGTCCGAATTCGGCCAGTCGCCGGTCGACCAGATCGGCGATGGTCGATTTGCCGGCGCCGCTGAGTCCCGTGAACCACAGCACGCAGGGCCGCTGCTGCTTGAGCCGCGCGCGAACGGATTTGTCGACGGCAAGCCGTTGCCAGTGAATGTTGGTGGCGCGGCGGAGTGACCGATCGATCATGCCGGCCGCAGCCGTGCGATGGCTGATCGGGTCGACGAGAATGAAGCTTCCCATCTCGCGACTGTCGCGATAGGCCTCGAACACCAGCGCGCGGTCGAGGCTGAGATGGACATAGCCGATCTGGTTGGCATCGAGCGTCGTGGCGCTCTCCTGCGCCATCGTGTCGATGGCGATGCGGTGCTTGAAAGTCGTGATCACTGCGCCTGATGAGGCGGTGCCGCATTTGAGCATGTAGCGCCGGCCCGGCACCATGGCGTCGTCGTCGAACCAGACGAGATGCGCCGCCAGCTGATCCGAGACGAGCGGTGCGGCTCCGGCCGTCAGCACATCGCCGCGGCTGACGTCGATCTCGTCGGTCAATGTCAGTGTCACGGATTCGCCGGCCGCGGCGCGATCGCGCTCGCCACCAGGTGTGAGAATCCGCGCGACAAGCGTCCGGCGGCCCGACGGCTGCACCGTGACGGTCTCGCCGGCTGCGATCGCTCCGCCGGCGATCCGTCCGGAGAAACCGCGAAACTCCGCATGTGGGCGGTTGACCCATTGCACCGGCAGCCGGAAGGGCCGCGCCGAGATGTCGCCGGCGACGTCGACCGATTCCAGATAGGCCGTGACTGTCGGCCCGGTGTACCAGGGCATGCGCGTGCTTGCGACGGCGATGTTGTCGCCGTCGGGCGCCACGACCGGGATGCATTGGACCTGAGAGATTCCGAGCTGTCCGGCCAGGGTCAGGTATTCGGCGGTGATGGCCGCGAAACGGCCGCCGTCGAAGCTGACCAGATCCATCTTGTTCACGGCGAGCACGACATGGCGAATGCCGAGCAGCGACAGGATGTGACTGTGGCGCCGGGTCTGCGTGATCACGCCCTTGCGCGCATCGACCAGCACGACGGCAAGGTCGGCATTGGAGGCGCCGGTTGCCATGTTGCGGGTGTATTGTGTGTGTCCCGGCGTGTCGGCCACGATGAAGCGGCGCAGCTTCGTGGCGAAGAACCGGTAGGCGACATCGATGGTGATGCCTTGCTCGCGCTCGGCCTGCAAGCCGTCGACCAGCAGCGCGAAATCGAGATCGCCGCCCGTGGTGCCTGCGGTCTTGCTTTCCGACGCCAATGCGTCGAGCTGGTCGTCCAAAAGCGTCTTGGAATCGTAGAGCAGCCGCCCGACCAGCGTGCTCTTGCCGTCGTCGACGCTGCCGCAGGTGACGAAACGCAATGTCGGGCGATCGTCCTGGTCGAGCCGCGGCGCATCGGGAGCGGCGATCGTGGGGGCCTCGTGATAGGACATCAGAAGTAGCCTTCCGCTTTCTTGCGCTCCATCGAAGCAGGACTGTCGCGATCGATCATGCGTCCCTGCCGTTCGGACGTGCGCGAAGCCATCATCTCCCGCACGATCTCCGGCAGCGTTGCCGCCGTCGAGATCGTCGCGCCGCTCAGCGGATAGCAGCCCAGCGTGCGAAACCTGACGGAGCGCCAGCGCGGCGCTTCGTCCGCAAGCAGCGGCATGCGTTCGTCGTCGACCATGATCAGCGCGCCGTCACGCTCGACCACCGGGCGCTTTGCCGCCAGATAGAGCGGGACGATGGGGATGCTCTCGAGCAGGATGTAGTCCCAGATGTCGAGCTCGGTCCAGTTCGACAACGGGAACACCCGCATGCTCTCGCCGGGCGCGAGCATCGTGTTGTACAGGCTCCATAGCTCCGGGCGCTGGTTTTTGGGATCCCAGTGATGCGCCGCGCTGCGGTGCGAGAACACGCGCTCCTTGGCGCGCGACTTCTCCTCGTCGCGCCGCGCGCCGCCGATCGCGGCGTCGAAGCCGTGGAGGTCCAGCGCCTGCCGCAAGGCCTGCGTCTTCATCACGTCGGTGTAGCGGGCCGAGCCGTGGGTGAAGGGGGTGATGCCCTGGTTTAATCCGTCCTGGTTGGTATGGACGATCAGATCGAGGCCGAGCTCGCGCGCGCGGCGGTCGCGAAACGCGATCATCTCGCGGAACTTCCAGGTCGTGTCGACGTGCAGCAGCGGAAACGGCGGTCTGCCGGGATCAAACGCCTTCATCGCCAGATGCAGCAGGACCGAAGAGTCCTTCCCGATAGAATACAGCATGACCGGCTTGCGGAACTCGGCCGCCGTCTCGCGCAGAATGTGGATGCTTTCCGCTTCGAGGCGACGAAGATGGCTGGTGGCACCGTGGCGCATGGCGGCGTCATCGGACGCGTCCTGCGCCGGCGCTGCCACCATCGTGGGCGCGAGCTGTCCGCTCATGCGGCGGTACCGAGGCAATCGCCGAACAGACGCGCCGCGGTGTCGGTGTCCAGCGAGAGATCACGGATGCAGGCCGCGACCGAGGCGCGATAGATGTCGTCGATGCCGTAGCGTCCGATCACCTGGAGCAGAGCCTCGCTCAGCGAGGCCGTTTTGCGGCTCCGGTAGCGATAGGCCGTATCCGACCCATGAAGGCCGACCACGGTGTAGATCTTCGGCTCGCTGAGGAAGGTCACGCCCGACCCCTTCGTTTCGATCTGTCCGCGCTCCTTCCAGTCGGTGACGGCGCTTTCGATGAAGCGTTCGCCAAGGCCGAGTTGGTCGAACAGTTTTCTCACCGAGCCGGTCGCGTCCTTGCTGGCTTCATAGACATAGTGTGTCACCGGCACGCCGTGCCGCCTTGCATAGCTCTCGACGCGAAGCGCGTTGAGGGAAGAGATCACATAGTTCTGGATCAGGCGGTCCTCGGGAACGCGGTCCGACCATTTCTCGAGCCAGGATGCGAGCGAGCTCGCGGGGTCGCGGTCGAGCATGATCATGTGAAGCTTCTCGGCGGGCCAGCCCGCCTCGATCAGTGGCTGGAGCGGCAGGAACAGGCTTTCAGCCAGCACATAGGGACCAGCCATTTCCTTGCTGAAGATGTGCGGCTGCTCCGCGGCCGTCGGCGCGGCCCAGGGCTCGCCCGGATTTCCAAGCAAGCGATGGCGCAGGACGACCTTCACCGGCTGGAAGTACGAGGGCATGCCGGCAACGCCGAACAGATTTGTGAGCGCGGTCGAACCCACGCGGCAGCGGCCCCATGCGCAGTAGAGCGTCGGGAAATCCTCGGGAGCCCAATGCCGGAATGCTTCGCCGAGGCAGTCCCTCACTTCCCACATCAATTCGTCCAGCGCCGCCGGTCTGTTCTGGTACTTGCCGTCAGGCGCGAGGACCATGGTGTCGAGCGAGGGATGGTCGCGGCGCACGAGATCGGCCAGGCGGTCGGTTTCTTCGACTGACGTGATGATGCTGTTCATCTCGGGACCTTTCGGGTTGAGGATCGTGTCGACCACGGTCTGGGCGCGGCGCAAATTGATGTCGATCGCGGCGGCGTAGAAGTGCGTGCCCTTGGTCGGACCGCCGACCGCATAGACATTCGAATAGGGAGTCCCGTGGCGGTCGTGGACGCGGCTGTCGTCATAGCCGCAGCGAATCCCGCCGAGCGGGTCGAAGGCAATGAGGCCCTGCCGCTGCATGTCCTGGTAGAGCGGACTGGTGTCCAGCCGGTAGGACGGTCCTGTCGCGTCGACGACGTAATCGACCTCGCGGCAATGGCCATCGGCCAGGATCGCGCGAAACCGGTCGCCGGTGGCGGTCACGCTGCGCAACCCGGCGCGCGTCGAGAGCCGTCCCGAACGCATCAGGTCGCGCATGCGGACGGCATTCTCCAGCGGCATCGCCGAGCGGTTGCGAAGCCAGCCGGAATTGTAGACGTCCATGAAGCGCATCTTCTCGGTACCGCTCATTCGGCTCCAGGCCTCGCACATCACGTCGATGACGCTGACGAGATAGGAGTGGACGCTGGGCTCGCCGGTCTCGGCGCGCGCGATGTTGTGCTCGAGATCGTCAAGCGCATCGCCTCCGACGTTGCGGCAGGACAAATCGCAGCGCATCCCGGTGGTCTCGAGCAGCAGTTCGGAAAGGCGGGCGGCGAAAGCGTCCGCTTCGATCTGCGTGCAGCTGGTCACATAACCATGCAGAGCGTCGCGGAAGTCGTGCGCGATGACGGGCGCCTTCGCCGGCTGCACCGTGGGAAACAGGCCGCTTCTCGAGAAGCAGGTCATCCTGACCGCCTGGTGGGTCTTGGCGAGCGCTGCCGCGGTGTCGACCGCGCTGAGCCCGCTTCCGAGAATGCCGACTTCCGCGCCGGGCCGATCGGCGAAGGTGAATTGGGCGTAGGGATCTCTGATGTACTTCGGGTGTGCTGCCAGACCGTAGGGATCATCGGGCGGATTGTGACCGGTGCAGAGGATCAGTGCCGACGAGATGTGCGTGATGTTGCGGTCGGTCGTCAGCAGGACGTCGCGATCCGGCGAGAACCGCATACGGACCACCTCGGCATGTTCGACATGAACCGGCAGGCCGACGCTCCGGCATTGCGCGATCGCAGCCAATCGCACGGCGTCGAGATAGTCCCGATAGACCATCCGCGGCAGATGCTTGTTGGCGGGGCAGGAGAGACCGCGAGCCTGGAGCCAGCGGGGAAACTCGTCCGCGTCGCCGGGTCGGATCGACATCGTCGACGGCTTCATATTGAGCAGATGGCGATCGCTCTGCGTGCGATAGGCGAGCCCGCCGTCGAAACCGCTCTTGTCGAACAGCTGAATTCCGCTGACCGCGCCGTTGTCTCGCCCTGATGCGGCGAGCTCCGCCAGATGGCGCAGGATCGTGATGCCGGTTGCACCGCCGCCGACAATGCTGATGATCATCGCTCAACCCCCCAAATTATCTCGTTTGTCCCAGGCACAAGCGGGGGCTCGGCGTGGGGGCCTCCCAAATGCCGTTGGTTATTCACGCGTCAGAAAGATGAAACGCGGCCGGCCTCGCGCCGCCCGCTGGGTGTCCGGGCGTCAGGCCGCCCGCACCGTATCGAGGAATTTCGCAACCTCGTTCTTGAGGCGGCCACTCTCCATCGAGAGTGAGCGCGCGGATGCCAGAACCTGGGTCGACGCCGAACCGGTCGCGCTGGCGCCGTGGCTGACCTGCGCGATCTTGTCAGCAACCTCGACCGTTCCCTTGGCGGCTTCGCTGACATTGCGAGCGATTTCAGCCGTCGCGGCGCCCTGCTCTTCGATGGTCGCCGCGATCGTCGTCGAGATGTCCGAAATCTTGGAGATCGTCGCGCCGATCACCTTGATGGCGCCGACCGAGTCTTCCGTGGCCGACTGCATGCCGGCGATCTGCGCGCTGATCTCATCAGTCGCCTTCGCAGTCTGGGCCGCGAGCGCCTTGACCTCGCTGGCCACCACGGCGAAGCCGCGGCCGGACTCGCCGGCTCGTGCCGCTTCGATCGTGGCGTTCAATGCGAGCAGATTAGTCTGCTCCGCGATCGCGGTGATTAATTTCACGACGTCGCCGATCCGGCCCGCGGCCTTGAGCAATTCGTTGATCCGGGCGTCGGTGTGCTCGGCCTGCTTGACCGCCTCGCCGGCGATGCGGCTGGAATCATGGACCTGGCGTCCGATCTCGACGACCGATGCGCTCATTTCCTCGGCGGCGGATGCCACGGCCCCGACATTGGCTGAGGCTTCCTCGGATGCCGCGGCCACCATTCCGGAAAGCTGCTCGGTCTCCTCCGCAGTCCCCGACAATGTGCCGGCGGCGGATTCGAGCTGTTGGGAAGCGGACGAAACCGAGTTGATGATGCCGCCGACCGCGTCTTCGAACGCGCCGGCCAAGCGGATCATCTCCTGCTTGCGCCGCGTGGCGGCTGCCGCCTCCTGATCCTTCTGCTCGGCTTCCATCTGCTCGATGCGGATCAGATTGTCCCTGAACGTCTGGGCGGCCCGGGCGTTGTCGCCGACTTCGTCGCCGCGGGCGGTATAAGGAATCTCGACAGCCTTGTTGCCGCCAGCCAGTTGCAGCAACACGTCGCCGATGCGACGGATCGGACGGGCGATGTTCAGCACCGAAAACAGCGCCGAGCCGGCCAGGACCAGGATCACGAGGACGCCGACGGCCAGGCTGACCCAAGTCGCCTGTTCCAGGGCAGTCATGAGCTGGCTTTGCCGCAGGGCCGTATATTCGTTGTTCGCGGCGACCAGCTTGTCGACGCGCGTTGAGATTTCCCTTGCGGCCGGACGCAGCCGCTCTTCAAGGATGCGTGTTTTGGTGTCTTCCGCCTTCACGGCTTCGGCGGCCGCGGCCTTGTAGCGTCCCGCGAGCGCCGCCAGCGCGTCGATTCCGTCCGCGATCTCCTTGTCGCCAGCCGACTGGCGCACCCGTTTCAGGACACCGATCATCGCGTCGGCAAGGACGGCGATACGATCTTTCTGCACGACGTCACCGGTTGCGGTGAAATGCCAATCGGAGGCGCTGACCGCCTTGAAGGACGCGTCGGCTTCGCGCAATGCGACCTCGATGTTGAGGTGATTCGACGCTGCGGCGAGGGCGGGCGAGGTCAGCAATTTTTCGAGGGACTTGCTCCAGGTATCTTCAATCTGGTTAGTCGCGGCGAATTCCTTGATGGCGATGCCACGAGCCTCGCCGAGATCGTTGCCGGCCTTGAGGGAAGCTTCGAGCTGGACCTTCACCTCGCGGCAGAGCTCCTTGGCTTCGGCGCGCTTGGACCGCTCCAATGCCGCGTCTATTTCGGTGGTGGCATTGGCAATCGAATTGCGCAGCACTTCCATTTGTTTGGCGAGGCTGTCGGCGGTGGCGGCAGATCCGATCTCCGCCACTGCGAGGCGCGCCCGGGTTACTGCGAGCTCGGCGCCCTGGGCATTGGCCTTGTTGGCGGTGTTGATGACCACCAATTCGCTCAGTCCCGCGATCTGCCCGTTCCTGATGAGTTGGTTGGCGAGCATGCCACCAACGAGAAGGACCCCCGCACTTGCCGTCAATCCGAGCTTTGTACCGATGCGAAACTTGAACGATGCCATGCTTACCGCTCCCCACACGCATACCGAGTACTCCGCTTTATTACTAAACGAGAGCTGAAGATCACACCCCGTACAACTACAGGAGGTATCGAATGGAGACTGCTTGGAACAGCGCCTCACATAGGTACGCTTTTACGGTCGGTAACCTTCCAGCCCGGCCGCCGCGGTCGCGCTATCGCCCCGCTGCGCGGTGCCTTGCCGTGTTCCCCGACTCAGTCCTAGCGTGAGCTGATGCGTGTCCAGGATCGCCCAAATCTCCAGCGGCCGCGGTTCGGCGGCTCGCCGTTCGGCCACCGCTTCTCCGGATTGTTGCCGTGGATGTTCGTGGTCGCCATCATGGCGGCGGTCGTACTCAGCTTCCGGCATGGGGCGAATTGGCCGCTTCGGCATCCGGCCGATGAGCGCACGCAGAATGCCGATATCATTCTTCGGCAGTCAGGCAGTCCCGACGATCGCCTGCCGGTTGATATCATCCGCACCGTTGACGGCGACACCTTCCTGGCGCGTGTGCACCGGCGCGGGGAGCGCGATCTCGTCGCGCGGGTTCGCCTGCGCGGCATCGATGCACCCGAGTTGAAGGCGTCTTGCCGGGAAGAACTGGACAAGGCGGAAGCCGCCACCGAGGCGTTGCGCAATCTGCTCGGCCAGGGTGGCGTCACGATCTACAATCTCGGCTCGGAAAAATACGGGCGCGTTCTCGCCGACGTTGCGACCAGGCGAACCGCCAACGTTTCGGCGGCGATGCTCGCGGGCGGTTACGCGCGCAGTTACAATGGCGGCCATCGCGACGGCTGGTGCGCGCGAGGCTGGCGCTTCTGGTAACAAAAAAGCCGCGTCGAAACGCGGCTCCTTCAATCTCTGTTGTAGCAACCTCTATTTTGGTTGCGGCGATCAGCGCGTCACGACGACCTTCGTTCCGACCGAGACGCGGCTGTAGAGATCGGTGATGTCGTCGTTGAGCATGCGGATGCAGCCATAGGAGACGAAGCCGCCGACCGAACCCGGCACGTTGGTGCCGTGGATGGCGTATTCGCCGCCGGCCAGCGTCATCGCAGCAACGCCCATCGGGTTGCGCGGCGAGCCGCCCGGAATGACGTCGGGAAGCTGCGGCTTGTCGCGCTTCACCTCGGCGGGCGGCGACCAGGCCGGATTGCGATACTTGCCGTCGATGCGGGTCGTGCCAGCCCATTGCTTGCCGGACTTGCCGACGCCGACCGGGTAACGCATCGCGTGCCCGTCATCGAGGATGAGATAAAGCCGCCGCTCATTGGTTTTGACCACGATGGTGCCTGGCGAATAATCGGCCATGTGCGCACCCACCATTTCCGGCCGCGCCTCGGCCGCCGTCGACATCAAGAGCCCGGCCCCGATGGTGGTGGACAGCACCAGCGCAATCTTCATCGACATCGATTTTCCCCTGCCCCGAACGGATCATCCAAATTCACGCAAAAACCGGCAATAGCCTGCCCGCCGAGACATTCTCAACCGCGCTTGTTAACCGGACGGTTTCCACACGCGGCAGCCAGGGGCGAGCCGACAGGGGAAACAAAGGAAATGTTCGAAATAAAGTAAATGACCTGGAAACAACACTCGGTGGGAAACATGCAGCCGCGGCGGCGAGCATCCTGACAAGTGCGTGAGGGCGTGAACCGGGGTTTTTTCGGGGTGCTGTGTCAAAGCTCGTGTCCCGGACGCGGCGCGGCACGCAGTGCTGCGACGCAGAACCGGGACCCAGCTCATTCTTCTGCGCAGATGGATGGGCCCCGGCTCTGCAGCGCATCGCCAACTGGCGCTGCGCTGCGTCCGGGGCACGAGACGACCTTACGCCGGCTTTCTGTTCTGCCGGTTCTTGACGAGATCGTCGACTACGGCGGGATCGGCCAGCGTCGAGGTGTCGCCCAGGCTGCCCGGCTCGTCCTCGGCGATCTTGCGCAGGATGCGGCGCATGATCTTGCCGGAGCGGGTCTTGGGCAGGCCGGGCGCGAACTGGATCTGGTCGGGCGAGGCGATCGGGCCGATCTCCTTGCGCACCCAGGTGACGAGCTCCTTGCGCAGGTCCTCGGTCGGCTCGATGCCGGACATCAGGGTGACATAGGCATAGATACCCTGGCCCTTGATGTCGTGCGGGAAGCCGACGACGGCAGCCTCCGAAACCTTCTCATGCGCCACCAGCGCGCTTTCGACCTCGGCGGTGCCCATGCGATGGCCGGAGACGTTGATGACGTCATCGACGCGACCGGTGATCCAGTAATAGCCATCGGCGTCACGGCGGCAGCCGTCGCCGGTGAAGTATTTGCCCTTGTAGGTCGAGAAGTAGGTCTGCTCGAAGCGCGCATGATCGCCATAGACGGTGCGCATCTGGCCGGGCCATGAACGCGTCAGACACAGATTCCCTGTAGTCTCACCCTCCAGCACCTTGCCGTCGGCGTCGACGATCTCAGGTGCCACGCCGAAGAACGGCTGCGTCGCCGAGCCGGGCTTGAGCTTGGTCGCGCCCGGCAGCGGCGTGATCAGGATGCCGCCGGTTTCGGTCTGCCACCAGGTGTCGACGATCGGACAGCGATCGTCGCCGACGACGCGGTGATACCACTCCCAGGCTTCGGGGTTGATGGGTTCGCCGACCGAGCCGAGCAGACGCAGCGAGGCGCGCGAGGTCTTCTTCACGGGCTCATCGCCGCCCTGCATCAGCGCGCGGATCGCGGTCGGCGCGGTGTAGAAGATGTTGACCTTGTGCTTGTCGATGACGTTCCAGAACCTGGAATTATCCGGGTAATTCGGCACGCCTTCGAACATCAGCGTGGTCGCGCCATTGGCGAGCGGCCCGTAGAGAATGTAGCTGTGGCCGGTGACCCAGCCGACGTCGGCGGTGCACCAATAGATGTCGCCATCGTGATAGTCGAAGACGTATTGATGCGTCATCGAGGCGAACACGAGATAGCCGCCCGAGGTGTGCAGCACGCCCTTGGGCTGGCCGGTCGAGCCTGACGTGTAGAGGATGAACAGCGGATCTTCGGCGTGCATGTGCTCGACCGGACAATCGGTCGTTACCATCGCAGCCGCTTCGTGATACCAGAGGTCCCGCGTCGGGTTCATGTCGATCTTGCCACCGGTGCGCTTGACGACGACGACCCAGTCGACGCCGTCCGCCTTGGCGAGCGCGGCGTCGACATTGGCCTTCAATGGCACCTTCTTGCCGCCGCGCAGGCCTTCGTCCGCGGTGATGATGATCTTGGACTGGCAGTCATTGATGCGTTGGGCGAGGCTGTCGGGCGAGAAGCCCGCGAACACCACGGAGTGGATCGCGCCGATCCGCGCGCAGGCCAGCATCGCGTAGGCCGCTTCTGGAATCATCGGCAGATAGATGGTGACACGGTCGCCCTTCCTGACGTTGCGGGTGCGCAGGATGTTGGCCATCCGGCAGACTTCGTCGTGCAGCTCCTTGTAGGTGATGTGCTTCGACTGCGAGGGATCGTCGCCTTCCCAGATGATCGCGGTCTGATTGCCGCGCTTGGCGAGATGGCGGTCAATGCAATTATGGGCGACGTTGAGGATTCCGTCCTCGAACCATTTGATCGAGATGTTGCCGGGCGCGAAGGAGACGTTCTCGATTTTGGTCGGCGCGCGCATCCAGTCGATGCGCTTGGCCTGTTCGGCCCAGAAGGCGTTCGGGTCCGCGATCGAGCGGGCGTACATGTCCTTGTACTTGGCCTGGTCGACCCAGGCGCGCTTGGCCCATTCCGCGGGGACGTCGTAGATCTTCTCGGACATGCTTCCCTCCACATACGGCAAGCCGAGCACAGGTGACTGGCCAGCCGACTTTCATCATTGAGCGATTATGCGTCGGGCTAACCGGACCCGACAAGCAGCACAAGCTGGACCTTCGATGAGGGGCCGACCATGCGGAGGATCAACGTTCGCGGTCCGGTTGTCGCAAATCTGAAACAGGCCGAGCGGCTGCTTTCGGCCTTTACCCACACCCCCGGAACAGGCCCGCGCAGGGCGTCTATGCACGATCGAAGGTATTTAGCAACCTCTTTTCACTGATTCGGGACTCGCAATGCGGTTCGGAACCCCCTACATGGCCAACCCGGGGTCCGAAGAGACTTCTTGGAACAAAAATCAGAACAGCGGCATTGACCGGTAACAGACAGGGCTAAGGCTTAAGACTATGATGGATCAGCAGAATCTCGGCACGATGCGGCCCGCTTCGGCCGATCCTGCCGCCATTGCGCTGGCCAAAGCCCTCGGACAATGGCCGAAACCGGCCGGTTCCTCTCGCCCCAGCCCGAAAAAGGTCTACGACACGGCGCCGCCGGCGACGGTCGAGGCACTTGCCAAGGAACTGGGCCTGCGGCTCGGTGACCAAAACGAGCTGACCATCCGCCGCATCAGGCGCGGCAAGGGCTATTCGTTCGTCCGCCCCAACGGCGCGCATATCCGCGATGCCCGTACCATCCGCCGGCTGCACGCCATGGCGGTGCCGCCGGCCTATCGCGAAGTGCGCTACTCCGCGGACCCAAGCTCGCACCTCCAGGCGGTGGGCCGCGATGCCGCGGGCCGGTTGCAATATCGCTATCATGCCGACTGGGAGAAGGTCCGCGAACAACGCAAGGCGCATCGTCTGGAAAAGCTCGTCGGTGCGCTGCCCAAGATCCGTCGCAAGGTCTCGGCGTTCCTGTCGGGCGACGAGCCGACGCGGGAATTCGCGCTTTCGGCGGTGATCGAGCTGATCGCGCGCACCGCGATCCGTCCCGGCAATGAATCCTACGCCCGCCTCAACGGCACCCGCGGCGCGACTACGCTGCTGAAGTCCAACGTCACGCTGGAAGACGACTGCTTCGTGCTGACCTTCAAGGCGAAGGGCGGCAAGGCGGTGCGCAAGGAATGCGATGCCGCCAAGCTGGTGCGCGCCATCGGCATTTTGCAGGGCGTGCCCGGCAAGCGCATGTTCCAGTATCGCGATGCCTACGGCATCGTGCGCGCCGTCAGCACCACGCAGGTGAACGCGTTTCTGCGCGAGATCGCCGGCATCAAGATTTCACTGAAGGATTTCCGCACGCTGATGGCCTCCGCCGTCGTCGTGGAATCGCTGTCGCGGATCACGCCGGCGACCAGCCAGCGTGGCCGCAAGAAGCAGGTGCTGGATGCGATCCGGGCCGCCGCCGACAAGCTCTCCAACACGCCGGCAATCTGCCGCAAGAGCTACGTCCACGACACCATCGTCACTGCCTTCGAGGAAGGTATCCTCGAACGCTTTGCCGCGACGATGAAAGGTCAGCGCTCGCAGGCAAGACGCGAGCAGCTGCTGGCGCAGGTGGTGGCAACTGCGGCGGTGTAGTCCGCCGCGGCGCTACATATTGTCCGAAAGACCTTTGTCGGGACCGGGATCGCGGCCTGTGGCTGCGCTCGTCAATCGCTCCAGATAATGCGCCCACCCCTTCGCGTGCGCGGCCATCTGTTCCTCGGTCGGCAGCCCGCTATGCGTCATGCGCAGCAACGTGCCGCCGTCGCGTTCGATCAGGTCGATTTCGATCAGGCTCGAGCCCGGTGGCACTTCCTGACCACCCTCCCAGCCGAAGGTGTAGGCCAGGCGATGTACCGGCACGACCTCGCGGAAGGTGCCGCGGGCGACGCTGCCGCGCGGGCCGATGCCTTTGAGCAGATAGAGCCCGCCGGGATGCGGCTCGGTGGTCGCATCCGAGCCCATCCAGTTCAGGATTTTCTCAGGATCGGTCAAATAGGCGAAGACGGTGGCGCGCGGGGCGGCGATCTGGGTCTCGCGTCGCAATACGAACGGCTCGTTCATCGGCGATCATCCCTGGGCTGTCACTCGCACATGGCGGCGCCAAGGCAGCCCGTCAAGGATTGCCCGTGACAAAGACGGCGCTTCTTCGCCATCATCGGAGCATGCAACTTTCTCAGACCCTCGCCTGGCTTGTCGATGCCGCCTCGGAATGTTCTGGCGCCGATCGCCTGCTGGCGGAACTCGGCACGCATTTGCTTGCTGATGGCGTGCCGCTTGTAGCTGGCGCCCTGACGCTCGAGGTGCCGCATCCGCTGATCGCGAAGCGGACCTGGCTGTGGCGTGCGGATAGCGGCCGGGTGATCGAGGCGCTCGGCTTTGTGCCTGGCGGACCGGCGCCCGATTTGCCTGACGATGGCGGCCGCCGCTGGCTGCGCGACATCGCGGATGGCGACGTGCACGAAGACGTTGTCGGGCGCGATGGGCCGTTGCTCGGCTGGATCGGGCCGCGACCGTTCACTGCAGACGAGATCGAGCAACTGCGCCAAGCCGCCCGCTTTGCCGTGGCACCGCTCACCGCGCTCGCTGCACGCGCCACGCTGCGGGCGACGCTCGAGGCCTATCTCGGCAAGCGCAGCGCCGAGCGGGTCTTGGCGGCACCTCTGCGGCGCGACCTCGGCGAAACCATCCAGGCCGCGCTGCTCTATGCGGATCTGCGCGGCTTCACAACTTTGTCTGAAACCAGCCCGCCGGCCGATGTCATCGCTGCGCTCGATGCGTGGTTCGACCGCATCGCCGGTGCCGTTCACGCCTTTGGCGGCGAGGTGCTTAAATTCATCGGCGACGGCGTGCTGGCAATCTTTCCTGTGGTCGAGGCCTCACCGCGTCGTGCCTGCGAGGCTGCTCTGCGCGCGGCAGGCGCTGCCGAAGCCGGGATGGCGTATCTCAACGCCGAGCGCACGGCACAAGGATTGCCGCCGCTTGCGTTCGGCGCGGCGCTTCATCTCGGCGAGATGCTCTGGGGCAATATCGGCGCCGCCAACCGGCTTGACTTCACGGCGATCGGTCCCGCCGTCAATCTGGCCAGTCGGCTCGAGGGCCTGTGCAAGCCACTGGGCAGGACCGTGCTGGTGTCCGGCGCACTCGCCGCCGAAACGGAGATTCCGCTGGTCTCGCTTGGGCTGCACAGGCTGCGTGGCATTGCTTCGCCGTGCGAGGTGCTTGCGCTGCTGGAGGCGCAGGTTGCGACGTCGTAGCTAATAAATCTCGCATCTTGCAAATCAGCTTCCATTTGTTCGTCGGCCCGGCCAGATCCTGGTACGGTTGACGGTCAGGTCGGGGGCTGTCCGCCAGGATTATTCTTCTCAGGCGCATCGTCTTTCACCTGTCCGCGCAAGCGGTCGCGTTCCGATCTGGCGAAATCGTTGTCGGGTGCCAACGTGACTGCATTCTCCAGCGCTGCCAGGGCCTCGCGCGGCTTGCCGGTGGTTTCGAAGATCACGGCCCGCGCCAATAAGCCGCGCGGATCTTTCGGCGCGCGCTTGCCGAACTCGTCGAAATCGCGCAAGGCAGCGTCATAGCTCTCCTGAGCCTGCTGGGCTTCGCCGCGCGCCAAATAATAGTCGGCGTTGTTGGGTAGCCGCCTGATCGCTTCGTTCAAATCGGCCACCGCCTTAGCGTAATCTTTCAGCCGCAAATAGGCGAAGCCACGGTAATAATATGCGACGGCTGCGATTGCCCATGGCGTTGTCTGGCTGGCTGTTTTATTCAGATCCTGGAGCGCGGCGTCGTAATCTCCGCGCGTCATGTAGATCCACGCGCGGTCGTTGAGGGCCGCAGGGTAATCGGGCTGGATCTTCAGCGCGGCGTTGAAATCCGACATTGCGCTGTCCGGATCCTTGTCGCGTCGCATGAAGCCTCGTTGGGTATAGACCGAGGCCAGCCGTGAGCCGGATATCTTGCCACCATCGATCAGCTTGGTGCAGACGGCTTCCGAGCCGATGCTGCTATTGGCAAAGCAACTCATAATCTCGAGGTCCAGCGCATTGACCGTCGTCGTCTTGATCGGGGTCGCGGTCGAGGTTGTCGCCTTCTGCGCGACCGGCTTGGCCCAGCTTCCGGCATTGCCCCAGGCGCCGGTGTTGACCGGTCTACTGATCAGAATCCAGCCCGTGATCAGCACGGCCATCGCGGCCGGCCACGCGTACCACGACCACCGATACCAGGGATCGATGCTCCACAATGCACCGTGCAACGCGGCGATGCGGGCCGTCGGATTCATGATCAGCTGTCCCGGATCGCCGATTGAATGTCGCTGAGCTCGAACTCGGCAACGCTCGCATGAGGGTCTCGCGACGTGCGCAGGGCATGCGCCTCGCGGGTCTTTTCCAGCAGCGTTCGCATTGAGCGCGCATTGCCCCATTGCGGATCGTCGCGTTGTGAGTCGATCCATGGCGCGAGAGTCGCTTCGAAGCCGATCGGCAGCAGATATTGCTGCTCGGACGCCATGGCGCGGAAGATTTCGCAGAGCTCGAGCGCATCGTAGGGCGGAAAGTCGATCGTCTTGGTGAAGCGGCTGGCAAGTCCGGGATTGCTGCCGATGAACCGGTGCATCTCGGCGGGATAGCCGGCGACGATCACAACCAGCCGGTCGCGATGATCCTCCATGTATTTCAGCAACGCCTCGATCGCTTCGCGGCCGAAATCACCCTTCCACTCAGCCGCGGTCAGGCTGTAGGCCTCGTCGATGAACAGAACGCCGTCCAGCGCAGTGCGGCACACCTCGAGCGTCTTCGGCGCAGTCTGGCCGACATAGCTCGCGACGAGTTGGCTGCGGTCAGCTTCGATCAAATGGCCTTTGCGCAACACACCGAGCGAGCGATAGATGTCGCCGATGGCGCGCGCCACCACGGTCTTGCCCACCCCGGGAGGTCCGGTGAACACCATGTGCCGGCTCGTCGCGAACACTGGCAGGCCCTGCTCGCGCCGCCGGCGCTCGACCTCAAGGCTCGCAAGCAGCTTGTTGATCTCGGTTTTGACCGAGGCGAGCCCCACCATCATGTCAAGGTCGTCAAGGGCGTCGTCCGCAGTGCGCGTCACCATGCGGGTCTCGCCGGTCGCGGAATCCGTCGTCAGCCTGCGGCCATAGGTGTAGCCGCTTCCAACAGGGACGAAACCCGATGCCGTAGGGTCGGCGCCGAGCCGCGAGGCAATGTAGCCGACGCCGGTCGCAGATACGGCCGTCAGCGCGACGCCGACAAATCGCAGCGGGGTGATGTCGGAGAAGAGCGAGCCGATCCATCCGAAAAAGCCGATCTGCGGATTGAACAGCAGCGCGCTGACCCCTGCTGTGGCCACGCCGATCAAGATAAAGGCGAGGATGAAGCGTGCGTTCAGAAAATTCTGCATTCAAATCTCAATTCGGAAATCTCACTTGCATGGAGGACGCGCAGGCCAACGCACCGTGACGGCGCTGGAGCCGCCGATCGGCTCCATTCGCGCTGTCGGATAAAGGGATACCAGCAAACCCTTGGCGTCACCATCGACGGTCAGCGGGTCGAGCCCGCCGCTGTCAGGCAGCGGATTTGGCAGCGCGATTCTCTGCGGCTGGTCGGTGATGCGGAATGATGGCGATCGATATTTGCTGGTGCGAAACGTGACGGTCCCGCCGGTCGGATTGCCCGGCGTCGACACCGTGATGAATGCGACGGGGTAACGGCATTGCCGGCTGTCGGATTGCGCGACCCGCTGGCTGTCCGGTGTCAGGGTCGGGATGGCATCGCCCACCTGCTCCTGCGGCACGAGTGCGATGACCGGCGCATCCGGCTCCGCGCGCAGCGTCAGAAGCCATCCCGTGAGGGCTCCGATGATGGCGGCGCCGGCCAGCAGCATCGCCAGCATTGATGAAGTATCTTTTCGGGGACGGAATGGAAAGGCCCCTGCGGGGCCGTCCGTGGACCATGGCGATTGCTCGCCGCCGTCCCTTTCCTGCATCGCCATGACGCGAGAAGACCTGTTGAACTCCATTCCTCCGCCAAACCTAGGAATATTGCCGGCAGATATCAATGGTTGTGACAGGGTTGTCTCGCTATCACAAATTCGTCACAACTCGGCCCTCAATCGGAGCGAATTACACCCCGCCCATCTTGCAGACGAGCTTCCACTCATCTGAAGTCACCGGCTGCACCGACAGGCGCGAATATTTCACCAGTGCCATGTCGGCGAGCTTCTTCTCGGCCTTGATCGCGGCCATCGTCACGGGCGTCTTCAGCGGCTTGTCGGCCTTGATGTCGACGCAGACGAATTTCTCGGTCTTGTCCGTCGGGTCCGGATAGGCCTCCTTGATGACTTCCGCGATGCCGACGATCTCCTTGCCCTCGTTGGAATGATAGAAGAATGCCTTGTCGCCCCTCTTCATGTTCACGAGGTTCTGGCGTGCAGTGTAGTTGCGCACGCCGGTCCAGGCTTCACCCTTGGCGCCCTTTGCGACCTGCTGGTCCCAGGACCACACTGATGGTTCGGATTTCACCAGCCAGTACGCCATGTTCATTCCTCTGCTTTGAATGGACGGGTCAACAGCCCCGATATCGCGGCATCGATCGTGCTCCTACCGGCGAGGATCGCCGCGACGGCTTCTGATACCGGCATCTCAACGTTTTGCGAAGCCGCGAGCTCGACCAGCACCGGCGCGGTGAATGCACCTTCCGCAAGCTTGCCTGCGGGCGCCGCTTCGCCACGGCCGAGCGCGACACCGAGCGCAAAATTGCGTGATTGCGCGGTCGAACAGCTCAGCAAGAGGTCACCGAGGCCGGAGAGACCCGAGAGCGTTTCCGCACGCGCGCCGCAGGCGCGTCCGAGCCGCGCCAGTTCGCTGAAGCCGCGCGTCGTCAGTGCGGCGAGCGCGGATGCGCCGAGTTTGCGGCCGACCACGATGCCGGCGGCGATCGCGAGCACGTTCTTGGCCGCGCCGCCGATCTCGACGCCGCGGACGTCGGTGGTGTGATAGGGCCGGAACGTCGCCGAGCCCAGCGCCTGCACCATCTGGCTCGCCACGGCCTCGTCCTTTGCCGCGAGCGTCACCGCTGTCGGCAGGCCGCGCGCGACGTCGTCGGCAAAACTCGGGCCCGACAGGATCGCGGGCAGCGCATGGGGCGCCGCTTCCGCGATCACGTCGGTCATGAATTTGTGGGTGCCGTGCTCGATGCCCTTGGCGCAAGCGATGACCGGCACGGGCCTCGCGATGTGCGAGGCCAGCATATTGACCGCGCCGCGCAGATGCTGCGCCGGGGTTGCGACCAGCAGCATGTCGGCACGTGCGGCGAGCGCGAGATCGCTCGTCACGACGATGTCAGGTGCGAGCCGCACGCCCGGCAGCCGCGGATTGTCACGGGTTGATGCGATCTGCGTCGCATGTTCCGCATTGCGCGCCCATAGCGTCACATTCCGTCCGGCGCGCGCGGCCACCGTCGCCAGCGCCGTGCCCCAGGCTCCGGCACCGATCACCGCGACGGACCGGAACACAGCCATCGTCAGTACCCCGCCCGCGTCTTGCCGTAACCATCAGGTGCGGTCGCATTCGCGTCGAGCAGCCAGCGCGCGCGCGGCTGCGCGTCCATCGTATCGGTGATGCCGAGCGCGAGGCGTTCGGCGCCGGCCCAGGCGATCATCGCGCCGTTATCGGTGCAGAGCGCCGGCGGCGGCATGATCAGCTGCGTCCCGGCTTGCTGAGCAACGTCGAACAACGCGCTGCGGATTGCCTTGTTGGCAGCGACACCGCCGGCCGCGACCAGCGCGCGCGGCGCGCCGAATTGTTGGCGAAAAAGCTTCAGGCCAACGCTGAGGCGATCGGCCGTCGAGTCCAGGACAGCGGCCTGAAAGCTCGCACAGAGATCGCTGACGTCCTGCGGCGTGAGCTCGGCCAGGCGGCTCGCTTCGGTGCGGACGGCCGTCTTCAATCCTGACAAGGAGAAATTGGCGTCGGGGCGTCCCTGCATCGGTCGTGGGAAAGCGAAGCGCGCGGCATCGCCGTTTTCCGCGGCGCGCTCGACCTGCGGTCCACCGGGATAGGGCAGGCCCAGCATCTTTGCCACCTTGTCAAAGGCCTCGCCGATGGCGTCGTCGACAGTGGTGCCGAGTCGCACATATTGGCCGACGCCGGTCACCGCGACGATTTGGGTGTGGCCGCCGGAGGCGAGGAACAGACAATACGGAAATTCGATGCCGTCGGTCAGGCGCGGCGTCAGCGCATGTGCCTCGAGGTGGTTGACGGCGATCAGCGGCGTGTCATGCACCATCGCGATCGCCTTGGCGGTGGTGAGCCCGACGATGACGCCGCCGATCAGCCCCGGCCCCGCGGCGGCTGCGACACCGTCGAGCTGGGCGAAGCCGATACCGGCTTCGCTCATGGCGCGGTCGATGATGCCGTCGAGCAGGTCGACATGAGCGCGCGCGGCGATTTCCGGAACGACGCCGCCGAAGCGGGCATGCTCCTCGATTTGTGACCGCACGATATTGGACAGGATCCTGCCGCTGCCGCCAGGCGCGCGCTCGACGACGGCCGCCGCGGTCTCGTCGCAGGTGGTCTCGATACCCAGTACCAGCATTGGCGAATTGTTATCCAATTTGCGCCCTTGCGCTCATCCTTAAAGCAGAGTTCTGCTAACGCGGTAGCATTCCCGGGTCATCTTGCGCAATCGTCACGCGCCGTGCATCCCGCGCGAATGCGTCACCGCCAGGTAGTTCGGGAACACGAGCGATGTCCATTCTTGTCACACGGCCGCATCCCGACAATGAGGCGACGGCGGAAAATCTGCGCGCGCGGGGGCATGAGGTGCTGCTCGCGCCGGTGCTCAAATGCGAGCCGATTGCCTTTCATGACGAGAGCGAGGCGGGCTATGGTGCCATCATCGTCACGTCGGCCAATGCGATCCGCGCCGTCGCGCCGAAATTGCGCGATCTCGGCCTCGCGGAGCTGCCGCTATTCGCGGTCGGCGAGCACACGGCTTCCGTGGCGCGCCAGGCAGGTTTCACGGATGTGGTCGTCGCCGGCGGTGATGCCGCCTCCTTGCGCGACAAAGTCATGCAAAGCGCGGGCGACAAGGTGCTGAAGAAGAAAAGCGCGCTGCTTTATCTTGCCGGGGCGGATCTGTCGCGGGATCTCGGCGGCGAGCTCGGCGCGGACGGATTCAGCGTGGTCACGCAGACCATCTATCGCATGGCTCCGGTCAAGGTTCTCCCGCGCGAGGTCTGCGAAGGCTTTGCCGCGCATGGCATCGAGGCGGTGCTGCATTACTCCCGGCGCAGCGCGCGCGCCTTCCTGGATGCGGCCCGGGACGAAGGCGTCGAAATCTCGGCGCTGGCGATCCCGCAATGCTGCCTGTCCGAGACGGTCGCAAGCGTGCTGCGCGATGCCGGCGCCTCGCAGGTGCTGGTCGCCGCGAGCCCGGACGAAAATGCCCTATTTGACGCCTTGGAGCGTGCTTTGCGCACCCGTTTGGCGTAAGAGGACGGGCCGAATCCGACGCAATCGGGCTCGTCTCTGGGATGCAAGTGTGAGGAACCGTCACGATGGCCGACGACAAGCCTGAAGACACAGGGTTGGCTCCCGAGTCCGGCCGTGCCAAGCGCACGCCGCCGACCATCGACCTCGAGGCGACCGAAGTCTCCACCCAGCCGCAGGACGTACCGGGTGAGCCCGACACGCAGTCAGCGGCCGAGCCGGCAAGCTCCGAGCACGCCGCTGCCGAGGACGCCGAGAGCGAGGCGGCCAAAGCCGAAACAACCAAGGCCGAAGCAACCGAGGCGGAGCCGCAGCGCGCGGAGGCGCAGGCGGCCGCAACGTCTGCCGCCATTTCTCCCTGGGTCATCGCGCCATTTTCCGGCGCCGCCGCAGCGGCTGTCGTAATCGCAGTCGGTTGGATGCTGGGGTGGCCCGCAGTGCAGGCTCCGCCCGCCGCGCCGCAAGTGACGAGTGCCGCGGTCGATGCGCTGAGCGGTCGCATCGCCGCAGTCGAAGCCAAGGCCGGCAAGCCGGCGGCTGATCCGACGACGACGGCGCGGCTCGACGCGCTGGAGAAATCCGTCGGCACTTTGCGCAACGACGTCGCCAATTTGCGTGCGCAGTCCGACAAGACCGCGAGCGCATTGAACGATGCGAAATCCACGCCACGCGATGCCTCGCCATCCGCCCTCGCCGCTCTCGACGACCGCATCTCCCAGCTCGAGCTTGCCAGCAAGACCGCGCGCGCCGAACTCGCGCAGCAGGGCGAGAAGATCGCCGATGTCAAGGTGATGGACGACAAGCCGTTGCGTTATGTGGTCGCCGCCACCCTGCTCGACGTGGCCGTCCGTCACAACGATCCTTATCAGGCGCAGCTCACTGCGGCGCGGCCGTTCGCAGCCAAGCCGGAATTGCTCAAGCCGCTCGATATGTTCGCCGCATCGGGCATCCCGACGCCGTTCGCGCTGACCCGCGAGCTCCTCAACATCGTGCCGAAGCTGTCGCCGCCGCCGGAGGCTCCGCCCGCTGGCGCCGGCATCGTCGAGCGCCTTCAGGCGGGTGCATCGAAGCTGGTCCGCATCGAGCGCACCGACGGGGTCGGCAACGATCGCGGCGCGATCGTCGCGCGGGTCACGGCCGCGGCACTGCGCAATGATTTCGCTGAGGCGCGGCGCGAGCTGATGACGCTGCCCGAGAGCGAACGTGAGCCGGCGAAGGCGTGGCTGGACAAGGCCGATGCAAGAGACGCCGCGCTCGCAGCCTCCCGCAAATTCGCCGACGATGCTCTGGCTGGCCTTGCCAAACCGGCTCCATAAGACTGCTCGATAAGAACAGCGCAACAATCCGCGCGTATAGGGATCGCCATGCTTCGCATCGTCCTCTTCCTCGTTCTGATTGCGCTTGCAGGCGCCGGCGCCGCCTGGGTCGCCGATCAGCCCGGCAATGTCGTGCTGACCTGGGGCGGTTTCCGGGCCTCGCCGAGCATTCCTGTGTTCGTGCTCTGTCTCGGCATCTTCGCAGTCCTCGTCGTGTTGCTCTGGAGCGTCCTGACCGCCATATGGCGCACGCCCGGACGAATCCGGCGCCGCCGTCACGAGAAGCGCCATGCCCGCGGCCGTCACGCCATCACCCACGGCCTGCTCGCGATCGGCCATGGCGATACCGCGCTTGCCCGTCGTCACGCCGAAGCGGCGCGGCGGCATGCGCCCGATGATCCGCTCGCGCTTCTCTTGCATGCGCAATCGGCTCAGCTCGAGGGCAATCACAACGAGGCGCAGCGCGCCTTCCGTGCCATGGCGGAGCGCGAAGACACGCGGCTGCTCGGCCTGCGTGGCCTGTTCATCGAGGCTCAGCGCGCTGATGATGCGGTCAATGCGGTGATGATCGCGGAGGAAGCGATCAAGCTGTCGCCATCCTCGACATGGGCCTCGCATGCGGTGCTCGGCTTCCGCTGTGCGCGCGGCGACTGGAGCGGCGCGCTCGCGATCCTCGATTCGAATTTGTCTGCGGGGTTGATCGACAAGCCTGCCTACCGCCGCCAGCGTGGCGTGCTGCTCACGGCGCGCGCTCTGGAATTGGAGACGATGGACCGCGACGTCGCGCGCGAGAGTGTGATGGAGGCCGTCAAGCTGGCGCCGACCCTGGTGCCGGCTGCCGTGCTCGCCGCGAAATTCGAGAGCGAGGCGCATCAGGTGCGCCGCGCCATGAAGCTGGTCGAGGCCGCCTGGCTCGCCAATCCGCATCCTGATCTTGCCGACGCCTATGCGCACGTGAAACTCGGCGATTCGGCGCGGCAGCGTCTGCAGCGGGTCGAGACGCTCGCGGCGAAGACGCCGGCCGACAAGGCCGGCCATGTCGAGGGACAGCTCGCGATCGCGCGCGCGGCGATCGATGCCTCCGAATTCGCCCGCGCGCGCGAGGTGCTCGCGCCTTACGTCAACGATCCCACCCAGCGCGTGGCGCTGCTGATGGCCGAGCTGGAGCGCGCCGAACACGGCGACGGCGGCCGCGCCCGCGCCTGGACCTTGCGCGCGGTGCGCGCCCGTCACGACCCGGCCTGGACCGCGGACGGCTATGTCAGCGACCGCTGGCGGCCGGTCTCCCCGGTCACCGGCAGGCTCGATGCCTTCCAGTGGCAGACGCCGGTGGCGAGCCTGCCTTCGGACAAGGGCACGACGATCGAGTCCTCGGCCTTCGAGGAAGCCATGCTCGCCGCCCCGCCGCCGAAGCGGGTGACGGCGGCGAGCGAGGCGCCGGAGGAACCGGTCGTGATCGCGCCGGATCCGACCCCGGCTGCGGCTCCGGCCGCGCAGGACAACGCACCCCCGGTGGCCAGGGAGGAGCCGGCGGTGACGCCTGCCGAGCCGGTCAACCCCGCCCCTGGCGTCGCCGAATCATCGCCTGTGGCGGAAACCCCGGTGTTCCGGACCCGTGCCGACCTCGGAAAGCCCGCGCAGGCGCCGATCCAGACCGTCATTCCGATCGTCCGCGCGCCTGACGACCCCGGCATTGATGACGACGGTCCGAGCGATGAATTTACGGAACAAATCGGCACACCAAAGGCCCAGGCCGGCGGTTGGCGCGGATTCTGGTCCCGCTGGGGCGCGTGAGCCGCATTTCGCGTCTCCCTTGTCCTTGCCAATTCGGGCCATGCCCGATATCAGGAGCGCGTATCGGGGCCGGCATCGCCCAGCCCCGGCAGGGTTCGCCGCAATAGCTCAGTCGGTAGAGCACGTCATTCGTAATGACGGGGTCGGGGGTTCGAATCCCTCTTGCGGCACCAGCCTTCGCAGCTACGCCTGCTTCGGCTCGGCAAGCCGCTTCGTAGCGAAGGCTGCCACGCCATAGCCCGAAGGGCGACGGCGGGCTCCCTCATTTCGCTCGACTGATACAGGCCAGCCTGAAGGCCACGCCTGTGCTTCCGTGATTCTCATCACATCGCCTCGCGCAGCTCTCTCCTACTATCCCCTCACGCAAACACGGGGAGTTCTCACATGCGCAAGATCGTTCTGGTAACCGCCATGGTTCTGATCTCTGCATCGGCCCAGGCGGGCGGCTCGCGCAGTCTTTCGCTGGCCGCGGCCGACGAGCAGGCGCCGGCACCTCAGTCGACGACGGCGCCGATGCCTGCCGCCACGCAGGTGAGCGAAGCCGCGCCAGTGGCGGCTGTTCCTGTTTATGTCGATCGCCCGCCGGCGGTGTCGACCACCCCGGCCGCTGCGCCAGCCACGACCACGCCGCCGCCGTCCGCGCCTGTCGCGACTCGTCCCGCACCGAAGACGACGGCAAGAGCTGACAAGCCCAAGCACAAGCGTAGCTCGACTGAAGGCCGCATCATCGCTGAGCTGCACCGACATGGCATTTATTGGTGAGCAACGCGCCAGCTCCCAAATGAAAATGGCCGGGCTGAGCCCGGCCATCATGCTTTTCGTGACTTGACGCGCTTAGCGCTGAGAAACGGTCTGCACCACGCTCGAGATCGGGCGCGCGTTCGTCGCACTGCCTGACGTCGGCACCTTCAACTCCTTGAGGATGGCCTCGTCATATTCGGGCAGCGAGTCGAACGTGGTCTTGGCCTTGATCTGCACGACCTTGTAGCCGCCGGCCTTCAGCCGCGCGAGCAGTGTCGGCAGCGCTTCGCCGGTGCGCTTCTGGAAGTCGTGCATCAGGATGATGCCCTTGCCGAGCTTGTCGAGCTTGGTCATCACGTTGCTGACGATTTTGTCCGGCGTGTTCTCCTTGCGGAAGTCGAAGGAGTCGATGTCGGTCGAGAAAATTCCGAGGTTGCGAGTGCCGAGATAGCTGACCAGCGCCGGGCTCTGCGACAACTGCGGGAAGCGGAAGAACGGCGACGGATTGGTGCCGAGCGCCCATTTCACCGCGCTAAAGCCCTTCTCGATCTCGTCCTTGGCTTGCTGCTCCGTCATCTTCTTGCCGGCGAGATTGACGTGCGACCAGGTGTGCGTGCCCACCGTGTGGCCCTGGGCCAGAACCTGGCGCAGGATCTCCGGATGCCAGGTGGCGTGCTTGCCGACCGAGAAGAACAGGCCCTTGGTGCATTCATCGGCCAACGCCTTCAGCACGGCCGGCGTGTTGTGCGGCCAGGGGCTGTCGTCGAAGGTCAGCACGACCTCCTTGTCGGTGAGGAAATCAAACTGCTTGAACTGCTCGAAGCCGAAGCCCGGGCCGCCCGTCGTGTCGATCTCGACCACGCGCGAGACGCCCAACGCATCCGGATTGGTGCAGGTCGTGGTCTGCTGAACCGGGGCCGGCGCGGGCACTGGGGCCGGGGCTGGCGCGGCGGCAACAGCGGTGGGCTTGGCGGCGATCGCCGCGGTGGTCTCGACGTCATCCTTGGCGGCGAGCTTGGCCGGCAGGGGATCGGCGGCACGGGCGGCTGTTGTCTTGGGAGCGCCCTGATCGGCGCGGGAGGAATAAAAGTACCAACCTCCGGCGATCAGGACCGCCGCGAGGACACTGGCCAGCATCAGGCCTAACGCATTACGCATCGCTACTCTTTCCAAATACGCAACCAAACCGGCGGAATTTCCCGCGCGACGAGCCATTAATGCGAAGGAACAGTTAACGTGACACCAACGCGACGGCGGATGCGGAGGATTTTCAGGTAGGTGCGCCAAAGTGACCGATGTCACAGAGGGAGGGTCGCCCGTGACCGTCATCACAGTGGAAAGGACTTTCCTGGAACATGGTCATTCCCATCAACAACGGGCCCGCTTTCCGCGGTGCCAATGGGAGCTTCACATGACGAAGTCGTTTTCCGTCAAAATCCGCGACACAAGCCTGGCCCTGGGCTTTGCCGCGCTCGTCTCGATCGTCTCGACGACCTCGAGCTTCGCCTTCTCGGCCGAAGCGCAGCAGATGTGCACCGGCGATGCCTTCCGCCTGTGCTCCTCTGAAATCCCCAATATCCCGAAAATCACTGCCTGCATGATGAAGCATCGCTCGGATCTGAGCGCCGGCTGCCGCGCGGTGATGGACAAGGACCTCGCCAAGGGCGCCTCGCGCAAGGTCGCTGACGTCCAGGACAGCCAGTAAGAGCGCGCTTCAAAGCTCCCCTCGCGATGTATCCCGGCGTCAGGCCGGGGCTTCGCGGCAGCGCGTGAACGCCTGCCAATAAAGCCGTTGCGACCAGGAGGTCGTCGCACTAGCTTCGCCCGCATATCTCAAAGGGCATGAGGCATTACGCGATGACCAGATTTCTTTGCATTGTTTCTTTGGTTCTATGCGCATCGGGTGCATTCGCGCAGCAGCAGCCCGGCCACGACGCCTGCGCGCGCGACGTTACGCGCTTTTGCCGCGCCGTGATGAACAATGGCGATAGCGCCGTGCTCGCCTGCTTGAAAGAGCATCGCACACGCCTCGGCAAGGCCTGCGACAAGGTGTTGGCTGAGCACGGACAGTGACTGTCACTCCGGGGCGCGCGAAGCGCGAACCCGGAATCCATTTCTCCACGTATTTGCGGTCTGATGGATTCCGGGCTCGCGTCTGACGGCGCGCCCCGGAATGACGAAGCAAAACCTATGTGCTGCTGCCCGCCGCCGTCGCGACCACAGGCAGCACCTCGGCGCTGGCACGGTCCGGCGTCTCTTCCTTCCAGCGCACCGAGCCGAACGGCCGCTCCAGCATGCGGCGAATCCGTACCGGCTCGGAGCCGATATGGAAGTCGATTGCCTGCTGATGCAGCGCGCGTTCGGACTGGGTCGAACGGTTGCGCTGGCGCAAGTAATCGAGCCAGGTCGGACAGTGATAGCGCTCGGTCCACAGCTCCGGATCGGCAATATCGCGTGCGATCGACCAGCCATAGGCGCCGTTGCGCTGCCGCGAGAGCTGCACGTCCTGCATCACGTTGTGGAAGGCGCGCGCGTTCTCCTGGGCAACGCGATATTCAATCTCGACCACCAGCGGCCCGCTGCGCCCCGTGAGCGACAGCTTGACTTCGGGATCGGCCAGCACTTCGGCGTCCTCGTTGCGTGCGCCGACACGCGGCATCGTGAGCCAGATCCCGAGCAGCGGCGAGACCAGCATCAGGCCGGCGGCCGTCAGCAGTGCGGTTTCGACGCCGGCATAGTCGGTAAGATGGCCCCAGCCCCAGGCGCCGATGGCGATGCCGCCTGATATCGAAGCCTGGAATGCGGCGAGCGATCGTCCGGCGACCCAGCGCGGTGCCGAAAGCTGCACGCCGATATTGAACAGTGCGACGGCAGCCATCCAGACCGCGCCCGCCAGCACCAGCGCGGCGGCAGTGAGCACCGGCTCGGTCGAGAGCGCAAGCGCTGCCATCGCGAACGCCATCGTAATCGTGCAGGCGCGGATCGCCGCCTCGCCGCTCATCCGCTTGCGCAGCTCGTGGATGTTGAGCGCGCCGACCACGGCGCCCATGCCGAAAGCGCCGAGCATGATGCCGTAAGTCTGTGCGCCGCCGTGCAGCAGGTCGCGGGCCACCAGCGGCATCAGCGCCATCACGGCGCCGCCGATCAGGCCCATCACCAGCGTGCGCAGCAGCACGATCTTGATCGGCGGCGAATTGGTGATGTAGCGGAAGCCGGAGACCATTGCGCGGTTGAGCTTCTCCCGCGGCAGGCGCGACGGCTCGGTGGTCCGCCGCCACAGCAGGAGCACGACCAGCAGCGGCAGATACAGGAGCGCGTTGCAGGCGAATGCGGCCACCGCGCCAGCTGCGGCGACAATCACGCCGCCGACCGCCGGTCCAAAGCTGCGTGCAATGTTGTAGCTGATCCCGTTCAGCGCCACCGCCGACGGCAGCGCGTCCGGCGGCACCTGCTCGCTGACCGAGGACTGCCAGGCCGGTCCGAACAGCGCGTTGCCGCTGCCGACGACGAAGCAGAAGGCCAGCAGGGATTCCGGGGCGATCAGCTTGAGCCCGGCCAGGATCGTGAGCGCGGATGCGCCGGTCAGCGCGATCATCAGTGCGACGAGCGTCACGATACGACGGTCGTACATGTCGGCGATGGCGCCGGCGGGCATCGAGATCAGCATGATCGGCAGCATCAAGGCGGTCTGCACCAGTGCCACCTTGTCGGCCGAGGCCGCCATCTGCGTCATCGCCCAGGCCGCGCCCACGCCCTGGATCAGGAGGCCGAGATTGGAGAGCAGGCTGGCGAGCCAGATGCGCCGGAATACAGTGTACCGCAGGGGCGCGGTGATGCCGTCGGCGGAACGTCTCTGACGGTTCGTCTGCTCGGTCATATCCCCTTCCAAGTCGTCTGGCAGAAATGGCTTCATGATTCCGGCGACTTCAGTGATGCCTGCGAAAGTCCTTCGCTGTCCAGTGGTTAGGCCGCTATAAGCGGTGCAAAGACGCGGGTTTCACCAGGGAGGAATAGATGAAGCTGTCACGACGGACGATCCTGCAAGGTGCAGGTGGCTTGGCTTTCGCAGTTGCGAACTTACCGATGGACGCGCTGGCGCAGGCACCGTCCGCGACCGCAAGCTCGGAGGTGCCGCCGATCCTGTTCGTGCATGGCAATGGCGATTACGACGCGCTCTGGATCACGACGTTGTGGCGGATGGAATCCAACGGCGTCGCACACGATCGCATGATGGCGATCAATTTCACCAATCCCAGTGCGCGGACCGACGACACGGTCGAGCAGGCCAACCACTCCTCGACCGAGGATCAGCGCCGCGAGCTTGCCGCCGCCATCGCCGAGCTGAAGCGCCGTACCGGCGCGGCCCGCGTGGCGCTGGTCGGCAATTCGCGCGGCGGCAATTCCATCCGCAACGTCATCAAGAACGGCGGCGCCGGCGATGTCAGCCACGCCGTGCTGTGCGGCACGCCCAATCACGGCGTGTTTGTGCTCGATGATCTCCTGGGCAGCGAGTTCAACGGACGCGGCGCCTTCCTGCGCAGCTTGAACGAGGGCGACAGCGAGGTGACGCCGGGCACAGCCTTCCTCACCTTGCGCAGTGACGGCATGGACAAATACGCGCAAGCCGATGGCCGTTTCATCGGCAAGCCGGGCGTGCCGACCAATGTCACGGCTGAAGGGCCGGAGCTGAAGGGCGCGACCAACCTCGTGCTCGGCACCATCGACCATCGCGAGACGGCGTATTCTCCGCGCGCGTTCCGCGAGATCTACAAGTTCATCGCCGGCCGCGAACCCGCGCGCATTGCGATCACGCCGGAGCGGACTGTCCGCCTCAGCGGATTGGTCACGGGCGCTGCAGACGGCGTGCCGACCAACCGTCCGGTCGTGGGGGCGACCGTCGAGGTCCACCACGTCGATCGTGAGAGCGGCGAGCGCAGGGGCGATGTCGTGCACCGCTCGACGACGGAGGCAGACGGCCGCTGGGGACCGGTCGAAGTCGAATCCACCTGGCCGCTCGAAATCGTCCTGACCTCGCCGGACGCCCCGATCACGCACTTCTACCGTTCGCCCTTCCCGCGCTCTTCCGACGTCGTGCATCTGCGCGCCGCGCGCCAGTTCATGCCTGCGGATAAGGACGCCGGCGCGGTGGTGATCATGTCCCGCCCGCGCGGCTATTTCGGGCTGCCGCGCGACATCGTCCTGTTCGACGGCAAGGAGCCCGCCGACGTCCATCCGGGCGTACCCACCGATGCGACAGCAACCCTGCGCCTTTCGGCCAGTGATATCGGGCGTAACGTCGTGGCCCAGTTCAACGAAGAACGGATTGTGGCACGCGCCTGGCCGGCCTCCCAGAACAGGATTGCGGTTGCCGAACTGACTTACTAGCTATTTGCCTACGCCGGATCTGCGGGAGAGAGCCATGAACATCGCCAGCGTGCGTCGGCCCATCATCCCCCCGACCCCGCCGCGCGCGCCGGACGATCTGTCGTTCTTCGGCCGGCTCGCGGCGATCAGGCAGAACATGATCGCCACCTGGGGGCAGCGCGCCTACGAGGAAGGGATCATTGAGGGGCGCTTCTTGCTGCGCAAGAGCTTCATCCTGAACCAGCCGGACGCGATCCGGCACGTGCTGCTGAACAATTACGAGAACTACATACGGACGCCGGTGGGCATCCGCATACTGCGTCCCGTCCTGGGCGAAGGTCTCCTGCTCGCCGAAGGCCATGCCTGGACATTTCAACGGCGCACGCTGTCGCCGGCGTTCACGCCGCGCGCCATCGCCAACCTCATTCCGCATATGACGGCGGTGCTCGACGAGACCATTGCGAAGCTGGATGCGCGCACAAACGAGACGGTCGATCTGCGTGAGGTCATGCAGCGGATGACGCTCGAGATCGCCGGGCGCACGATGTTCTCGTTCGGCATGGACCGGCACGGACCGACCCTGCGCAACTTCGTCATGGAGTATGGCGAGCGGCTCGGGCGGGCCTACTTCCTCGATATGCTGCTGCCCGTATCGTGGCCGACGCCCATGGATCGCGCCCGTGCCCGCTTCCGCGCACGCTGGATCGAATTCGTTGCAATGCTGATCGCCGAGCGGCGGGCGGCCGGCAAGAAGGACGGCGCGCCGCCGCGCGATCTGTTCGATCTCATGGACGAGGCGCGCGATCCCGAAACGGGCAAGGGTTTTTCGGACGAGCAGCTCGTCGATGAGGTCGCGACCATGATCCTGGCGGGTCATGAGACGACTGCAACCGCGCTGTTTTGGGCACTCTATCTGCTTGCGCTCGATCCGCAGACGCAGGAGGAAGTTGCCTCCGAGACATCAGGCGAGCATCTCGACAGCATCGCCGATATCGACCGGCAGAAATTCACCCGCGCCGTGATCGACGAGACCATGCGGCTCTATCCTCCGGCCTTCCTGATTGCCCGCGCCGCACGCGACAAGGACAATGTCGCCGGCACTGCGGTCAGCAAGGGCGATATCATCATGATCGCGCCCTGGCTGTTGCACCGGCACGAGAAGCTGTGGGATCAGCCGAACGCATTCATCCCAAAACGCTTCATGTCGAAAGAGCCGCCCGACCGCTTCGCCTATCTGCCGTTCGGCGCCGGTCCGCGTGTCTGCATTGGCGCGCCGTTTGCACAGGCCGAATCCGTATTGGCGCTGGCGCGGCTGATCGGCGCATTCCGCGTCGAGCTCGTCGACGCCGATCCTGTCATTCCGTGCGGTGTTGTCACGACACAGCCGGACCACTCACCGATGTTCCGCGTCACGCCTCGGTGACGGGCATTGCCCGACCGACGACGTGATCCGCCCCAGATGGAGTTGCGCCATGAGCGACATCCAGGCCCAGTTTTCCGTTCTCAGGCAGACGGCCGATCCCGTCGTGGTCGAGGCCATCTCCGAGCTGATCGCCAAGGGGCACGATCGCGACCTCAACCGCATCAATGTGCTGGATTTTGCCAATCGGACCGGGCTCGATCAGGAGAAGGTCATTTCCGGATTCCTGCACGCCTCGCGGCTCGGCCTGTTCGACATGAGCTGGAACGTGCTGTGTCCCGGCTGTGGCGGGGTCTTGGGCGCGCATGCGACGCTGAAATCACTCAAGCACGAAGACTACAATTGCGCGCTTTGCGCGGCGGGATACGAGGCCTCCGTCGACGAGATGGTCGAGGTGGCCTTTACCGTCAGTCCGCGCGTCCGCCGCATCGGTGCTCACGATCCCGACACGTTGCCGATCTGGGAATATGTGCGGCAAATGTTCTGGAGCTCCGGCGTCGACATCAATGAAGAGGCTTTTTCGCGCCTGATCAACGAGGTGACGCTCGAAGCGCTGGAATTGCCCGCCGGTGAAAAGGCAATCCTGTCGCTGAACCTGCCCCGCCAGTTCATCATCGTGTTCGAGCCGGTGACCCATTCCGCCCATTTCCTGGATGTCCAGGGTGAGCCGACCAGCGAACGTCAGCAGCTTTCGATCATGTTCAATAAGCTGGAGGCGCCGACCGGGACCACGGTGGTGCGCCCCGGACCGCTGCGCCTCACATTGGAGAATCAGTCCGGCAATCGCGTGTTGCCCTCGGTCTGGATTGCCGCCGACGCGCTGCACGAGATGATCGGCAAGCGCAAGCCGATCCTGACTGCCAAGAGGATGCTGTCCAATCAGACGTTCCGCGACGTCTTCAAGGCCGACAATCTCAATGTCGACCAGCGATTGAAGATCACGTCGCTGACGTTCCTGTTCACGGACCTGAAAGGATCGACGGCGCTGTACGAGCGGGTTGGCGACCTCAGTGCCTTCGACCTGGTGCGTGCACATTTCCGGGCGCTGCTGGAGATCATCGCTGCCGAGAAGGGCGCCGTCGTGAAGACGATCGGCGATGCCGTCATGGCAACTTTCATCAGGCCCGAACATGCGATCACCGCAGGGCTGCGGATGCGTGCGGCCATGGATGAGTTGAACAAGCAGCGTGGTGCCAACGACCTCGTGCTCAAGATCGGCATCCACGAAGGCCCGTGCCTTGCGGTGATGTTGAACGAGCGGCAGGATTATTTCGGCCAGACCGTCAACATCGCCGCGCGCGTACAGAGCCTGTCGACCGCGCAGGAGATTCACGTCACCGGCCCCGTCCTGGACGCGCCGGCGGTTGCCGAGATCCTCCAGCGGCGCGAGATCAAGCCGATCCAGAAGCAGGCGGCCTTGCGCGGCATTGCCGACAAGATGGTGGTGTACGAGATACCGTGAGGCGTCATTCGTCATTCCGGGTTCGATGCTGGCGCATCGCCCCGGAATGACCGTATCCAGATTGCCGAAACGTAATGCATCGCGCGGAACTGACGCACGTTGCGCCGGTTGAGTTTCCCGCTCATATAGTGACTGGTAGCCGCCGCGCTTCCCTCGCGGCGTCATCGATTTCGGTAGGACTCTTATGCTCGACGGCCTGCGCCAATTCATCGCCGACATTGTTGCCCCCCAGGCCCAGGACCGTGCCTTCGGCGACAGCGATTATCGGCTGGCGGCGACCGCTCTGCTGATCCACGTGGTCTCGCTGGACGGCCAGCCGACCCAGGCCGAGCAGCGCAAGCTGCATAGTCTGATCGAAAGCCATTTCAAGCTCGATCGGGGCACCGCCGACCGGCTGATCGCCGACGCGACGCAGGTCGAGGGCGAGGCGGTCGATCTCTATCACTTCACCAGCGTCATCATGCGCTCGCTCGATGAACAGGGGCGCAAGCGCATCGTCCAGATGATGTGGGAGCTGGTCTATGCCGACGGTCAGGTCACCGAGTTCGAGGACAACGTCGTCTGGCGTGCCTCCGATCTGCTCGGGATTTCCCAGCGCGACCGCATTGAGCTGAAGCACGCGGTCGCGGACCGCACCGGCAGCCAGGTCAAGGACAGCGCCGTCGGCGGCTGAGCTGTCGGTAACGCGGCATCATTGCTGGTTGTACCGATCACATGACGAAACTTTAATGTAACCGCTGAACCTCACGGTTCCGGATTTCTCTGCAATTCCGCGGCTTTCTCCCGTTCCCTGTCGTTCGCTCAGGCCGCCATGCTGCGGCGCCGCTTGCCTGTCATGACCGGCCTATGCTCCAGTTCCGTCATTGCCGGGCCAAAATGCTTCAATTCAAGAGACTGTAATCGTGACTGAGCGAGTAACATTGATCACCGGTGCCTCGGCGGGCATCGGCACGGAGCTGGCGCGTGTGTTTGCCGCGAACGGACATCGGCTCGCCCTCACGGCGCGACGTGCCGACCGGCTCGAGGCGCTCGCGAACGAGCTCGCCGCCACGTGCGGCAAGAAGCCGATCGTGATCGTCTGTGATCTCCAGCAAGCCGACGCGGGCGAACGGATCGCCGCCACGCTCGCGGCCGAAGAGGTCGAGCTTGACAATCTCGTCAACAATGCCGGTTTCGGCGTGTTCGGCGATGCCATCGACCGCGACCGCGACGAGCAGGTCGGCATCGTCGACGTCAACGTCCGGGCGCTGACCGATCTGTCGCTGCGTTTTGCCGATCAGCTCATCAGGAACAAGGGCGGCCTGCTCAATGTCGGCTCCGTTGCCGGTTTCCTGCCGGGTCCCGGCATGGCCGTCTATTACGCATCCAAGGCCTATGTGATTTCGTTCACCGAGGCTTTGCGCGCGGAGCTCGCGCCGCTCGGCGTTCGCGTCACGGTGCTGTGTCCGGGTCCGGTGCCGACCGAATTCCAGGGGCGCGCCGGCGTTGGCTCGGGGCATGATACGGCGATTCTCAACGTCTCTGCCGCCGAGGTTGCACGACAGGCCTATCGTGGCCTGATGGCGAACAAACGGGCAGTGCTGCCGGGTTTCGGCATCAAGATTGTGCCGTTGGCTCTCCGGTTCTTCCCGCGCGGCTTCATCCTGTTCGCCACCAGCCGTTTCCAGCGGCGGAGGCATTAAAGAAAGCCTCAAATCACCGTAGTGGCCCGGAGCTTGCTTCAATATCGGGGCGTGTGTGCGCAAACTCACACGATGTTAACCTTCGCTTAGCTATGCTGGCGACTTGAACCGATAGCACTCGCAAAGGCCATGTCGTTTCGGACGCACAGGTTTGGTGGCGCAGAAGTGGTGCCCTTCCCCGGAAGGACGCCGAGCGCGACCGCCTCCGAACCTCTCTTGCCGGTTCTGATTGTCTTGCACCAGGAATCCTCGACCCCCGGCCGTGTCGGCAATGCGTTGCGCGCGCTCGGCCATCGTCTCGACATCCGCAGGCCGCGCTTCGGCGATTCCCTGCCCGATACGCTGGATCGGCATGCCGGCGCCGTGATCTTCGGCGGCCCGATGAGCGCCAATGATTCGGACGACTACATCCGCCGCGAGATCGATTGGATCGAAGTCCCCCTTCGCGAACAGCGGCCATTCCTCGGCATTTGCCTGGGCGCGCAGATGCTGGCGATGCAGCTCGGCGCACGGGTGGCACCGCATCCGGCGGCGCTGACCCAGATCGGCTATTATCCGATCCGTCCCACGGCGGCCGGCCACACGCTCTGTCCGGACTGGCCAGCGCAGGTCTATCACTGGCATCGCGAAGGCTTTCAGTTGCCGCGCGGTGCCGAATTGCTGGCGGAAGGCGATGATTTTCCGAACCAGGCGTTCCGATCAGGCAATGCTTTCGGTGTGCAGTTTCACCCCGATGTGACCTACGCGATGATGCATTGCTGGACCACGCGCGGCTATGACGGCCTCAACGCGCCCGGTGCGCGCGAGCGGCATCATCATTTCGCGGATCGGGCCGTCTACGACGCGGCGGAACGCGCCTGGCTCGATCATTTCATCGACGGCTGGCTGGCGCGCCGCCCCCTGCTGGCACAAGCGGCCGAGTAATCGCGCGTCCGCGCAGATACTCGGCGCAAGTCCTTGCCTCATCCCTGGATATGCTAGGCTCGCTGCCAACGAGCGCGCGTGAACGCGCGCCGGCGGACAAAGGGAGAGCGCAATGGCCTATGAGCACATTCTCTATGAGGTGAGCGACAAGATCGCGACCATCACGCTCAATCGTCCCGATCGCATGAATGCATGGACGCCGACCATGGAGCGTGACGTGCGCCACGCGATGGAAGCGTCGAGCGCCGACGACAATGTCCGTGTCATCGTGCTGACCGGGGCGGGCCGCGCCTTCTGCGCCGGTGCCGACATGGATGCGCTGAAAGGTCTCGATCCGAACGACGTCAGGCGCGCCTCGAACCTGCCGCCCTTCGATATGAACCGCCGGCCGGACTGGCAGACGCGCTACGGCTTCTATCCTTCGATCGGCAAGCCCATCATCGGCATGCTCAACGGTGCAACGGCTGGCATCGGTCTGGTCCACGCACTCTATTGCGATCTGCGCTTTGCTGCCGACAACGCGGTGTTCACGACGGCCTTCGCGCGGCGCGGCCTGATTGCCGAGCACGGAATCTCATGGATGCTGCCGCGCATCGTCGGCCACGCCAATGCGATGGACCTGCTGCTCTCGGCCCGACGCGTTTCGAGCGAGGAGGCGTTACGAATCGGTTTGGTGAACCGGCTCTGCTCGCCCGAGAAGCTGTGTGAGGAGACTTACGCCTACGCCCGCGATCTCGCCGATTTCGTCTCGCCGAGCGCGATGGCCGTGATCAAGCGGCAGCTCTACGAGGTGCCATTCCAGACGCTGGCCGAAGCCACGATCGAGGCCAACAGGGAGATGATGGTGGCGCTGAATGGGAGTGATTTCAGGGAGGGTGTGGCGAGCTTTATCGAGAAGCGGGCGCCAAGGTTCACGGGGAAGTAGCAGCCCGCCGTCGCCCTTCGGGCTATGGCGAGCCAGCCTTCGCTCACTTCGGTACGAGGAACTTCCCGGGCTTGCCTAGCCGTAGCTCGCGAAGCGAGCGAAGGCTGGTGGAGCCAGGCGGGATCGAACCGCCGACCTCGTCATTGCGAACGACGCGCTCTCCCAGCTGAGCTATGGCCCCTTTGCTGACCGCTCTGGTAAACGCGGCCGACAACCGGGCGCCATTTAAGTCCCCGCAAAGGTCAAGTCAAGGACGCGTGTAAGGCGGTTTTAACCGCCCCTAGCACCGACTTCCCTTGTTTGGGCCGGGGGGAACCGATATTTAGCCAAGAGAATCTCGACACCACCCCAAACACTGCCCCAACGACACTAGCTCGGAGAGCGTTTCGCTGATGCGCCCGATAGTCTTCATTCTGATCCAGATCATCAATCTGTACATCTACCTACTGATCGCATCGGCAATCCTGTCCTGGTTGATCGCGTTCAATGTCGTGAATACCCGCAACCAGTTCGTCGGTGCGGTCGCAGAGTTTCTCTATCGGATCACCGAACCGGTCCTCGGGCCCATCAGGCGCAGGCTGCCCAACATGGGCGGGCTCGACGTCTCTCCGATCGTTGCCTTCTTCGTGCTGTGGTTGATTCAGCTCTATCTCGCTGAGTACGTCTATCCGAACGTGCCCTAAGCCAGTGGAACCTTGACGGAGCCTCGACGGCCCCTTGACCGAACCCTGGCGCAACTCCACCACGGGCATCAGCATCGCTCTGCGGGTGACGCCGCGTGGTGGGCGTGACGCCGTCGACGGGATCGAGCAGCTGTCCGACGGCCGCAGCGTACTGAAGCTGCGTGTGCGCGCCGTTGCCGATGGCGGCGAGGCCAATCGCGCGGTTCTGGCGCTGCTGGCAAAATCGCTTGGCGTGCCCAAGGCGAGCGTCAGCCTGCTGTCGGGGGCGACGTCGCGGCTGAAGCAGGTCGCCGTCGAGGGCGATCCGGCACGGCTTGCTGACGCATTGCGCGCGCTCGCATCAGTCAAATCGACAGGGACAAGGAGCTGACATGACGGCCAAGATCATCGATGGAAAAGTCATCGCCGCGGACCTTCGCGCCCGCGTCGCGGACGAGGTCGCCCGGGTCAAGCGCGAGCACAATCTGGTGCCGGGCCTCGCCGTCGTTCTGGTCGGCAACGATCCCGCCAGCGAGGTCTATGTCCGTTCCAAGCACAAGCAGACCCAGGCGGCCGGCATGGCCTCGTTCGAGCACAAGCTGCCCGCGGACGTCTCGCAAGCGGATCTTCTGGCGGTCGTCGCCAAGCTCAACCGCGATCCCGCCGTGCACGGCATCCTGGTCCAACTGCCGCTGCCCAAGAGCCTCGACACCGAAGCCGTGATCAATGCGATCGATCCCGCCAAGGATGTCGACGGCCTGCATCCGAACAATGCGGGCCGGCTTGCCGGCGGATTCCAGGCGCTGTCGCCGTGCACGCCGCTCGGCTGCATCATCCTGACCAAGAGCGTGCATGCTTCGCTCGAAGGGATGAATGCCATCGTGATCGGCCGCTCAAATCTGGTCGGCCGCCCGCTCGTGCAGTTGCTGCTGAACGAGAACGCCACGGTGACGATCGCCCATTCGCGCTCGCGCAATCTGCCCGGGCTCGTGAAGCAGGCCGACCTCGTCTATGCCGCGGTCGGCAGGCCTGAAATGGTGCGTGGCGATTGGCTGAAGCCGGGTGCGACCGTGATCGACGTCGGCATCAACCGGATTCCGCAGGAGGACGGCAAGACCCGCCTCGTCGGCGATGTCGCCTATCAGGAAGCGCTTGGCGTTGCCGGTGCGGTGACGCCGGTGCCGGGCGGGGTCGGCCAGATGACGGTGGCGTGCCTGCTGGTGAATACGCTCCGCGCCGCCTGTGCGATCGCGGGCGTGCCAAAGCCGGCGGTGTAAAGTCAAACTCTCGTGCCCCGGACGCAGCGCAGCGCTTCTTCAGCGGTGCGCTGCTGAGCCGGGGCCCAGTGGCGGCAGGGGTCCGGCTCAGCGTCGCGTCATTTCATGCCGCGCCGCGTCGGGGACACGGATGCCTCAGCCCTTCTTTTTCTTCTCGCGCTCGATGCCTTCGAGGATCAGCTTCGCCGCGTCCTCGGGGCCGCCCCAGCGCAGGATCTTCACCCACTTGCCCTTCTCGAGATCCTTGTAGTGCTCGAAGAAGTGCTGGATCTGCTGCAGCGTGATGTCGGGCAGGTCGGAATAGGATTTCACCTTGTCGTAGCGCTGCGTCAGCTTCGACGACGGCACCGCCAGGATCTTCTCGTCGCCGCCGGCCTCGTCCTCCATGAACAGCACGCCGACCGGGCGGACGCTCATGACGGCGCCGGGAATGATGGCTCGGGTGTTGACGATCAGGACGTCGCAGGGATCGCCGTCATCGGACAGGGTGTGCGGGATGAAGCCGTAATTACCGGGGTAACGCATCGGCGTGTACAGGAAGCGGTCGACGACCAGCGTGCCGGCCTCCTTGTCCATCTCGTATTTGATCGGCTCGCCGCCCACGGGGACTTCGATGATGACGTTGACGTCGTGGGGTACGTTTTTTCCGATCGAGACCGCATCGATACGCATTCAGAAGGCTCCGTTGTTGCCGAGGGTAAATCGCGCCCGGCAGCGATTTTGGCGCTGTCATACGCGGGCTTGGCCCGCCGATCCATGGTGTTCTTGTGAAAAAATGAATCCAGCGATCAGCGGCTAAAAAGCAAGCGGTATCGACGGATGGGAAACGTTTCCGGCTATTCAGCAGCTTAACTGGTCCAAGCCTTGGTTGGTCCGAGCCTTAGCTGGTCCAAGCCTTAGTTGGTCCAAGCCTTAGTTGGTCCAAGCGAAGGCAACTTTGTCGAGCGCCTTCGGTCCGAACCGCTCCGAAGAGCGAGCCACCATGCGGCCGCCCAAGGCACGGTAGAACTCGGTGGCCGGATCGTTGTCCGAGAGCGCCCACACCACCATGCTGTTCAGATTGCTCTGCATGAGGTCGCGGCGGGCGGCGGCAAACAGGCGACGGCCGAAGCCGAGGCCCTGAAACTCAGGACGCAGATACAGCTCGTAGATCTCGCCGTCGAAGTGCAGGCTGCGGGCGCGGTTGCGGCCATAATTGGCGTAGCCCGCGATCTTGTCGCCGAACACCAGCACGCTGACGCGGCTGCCTTTGCGGATTGCGCTGTCCCACCACTGCGGACCGCGACGATTGATCAGCTTCTCCAGCTCGGCGCCGGGAATGATGCCCTGATAGGCGGAGCGCCAGGCTTCGTCATGGGTGGACGCCACCGCAGTTGCATCTGCGGCTTTGGCCGGACGGACCTCGATCAGGGTTGTGCTCATGGACGCGATCAAACCAAGTCGCCGCGCTGGCGGCAAGACCTATCGTTAATTATCGGTTAACCTGTGGACTTTCTGCATCAGTATTTTAACCATGTTGTGCCGAAAAAAGACAAGAGGCCACTTCGGACGGCACCAACCTGCCATCGGTCGGTGCAAAACTGCGTTGCGAAAGCGAATGGACTGCAATGGCAGCGCAGAAAGTCCGCCCCAAATGATTCGTTCCTACTAGGGTGGGCGTCGCTGTCCATGCTCGCCTACGGCCATTCATGCGGCTCTTCAACATCCTTGCCCTTGTACTTCTGCTGGTCATTCCGACGCCGTCGACTGTGTGCGCACAGCTCACGTTCGGGCCGTCGGGACAGGAGGGCGAACCATTCCGCCGACAGGAATGGCGCGTGCCGTCATCGGATAGCGATATCGCCGCGCGCGCGCTGTTATTTCGTCCCATTGGGGCGGGTCCGTTCCGGCTTGCCGTGATCGCACACGCGTCGACGCAGAATGTGCTGCGTCGTGCGCAAATGCCGCAGCCGGAATATCGCGCGCTGACAGCCTTTCTCGTTGCGCGCGGCTTCGCCGTGCTGGTGCCGGAGCGGCTCGGCCATGGCGCGACGGGTGGCCGCTATGTCGAAGATCAGAACGGTTGCGATGAAGCGGATTATGCACGTGCGGGTCGCGCCACTGCGGAAGAAATTTCGCTCGCTTTGGGTTATCTGCAAAAGCAGGATTTTATTCGCCGGGATGCTGCGGTCGTGATCGGCCATTCCGCCGGCGGGTGGGGCGCGCTGGCGCTTGCGAATGCCGATCCGAAAGCGATTTCCGCGATCATCGCGTTCGCGCCAGGGCGAGGTGGTCACGCCAATGATGAACCGAACAAGGTCTGCGCGCCGCATACGCTTCTTGCGGCTGCTGCCGAATTCGGCAAGGCCGCACGCATTCCCATCACATCGCTGGTCGCAGCCAATGACAGTTACTTTGCGCCGGCATTTTCGCAAAGATTGGCGGACGCGTTTCGCAGCGGCGGCGGCAAGGACGATCTTCGCACGCTACCGGCGGTGGGCAGCGAGGGTCACTGGATGATCGAGCTTGATGCCGGCGTCCAGGCCGCGAGCGGCGAGCTCGCGCGCGCGCTGAACCTGCCGAAACCAGCGGCGACCAAGAAGCCATGATGCTGTTTTTCCTGGTCAAGTATCTGCACGTGCTCGGCGCCATCGTCATTCTCGGCACCGGATCAGGAATCGCCTTCTTCATGCTGATGGCGCATCGCACCGACAATGCGGAGTTCATCGCCCGCACGGCTTCGGTGGTGGTGATCGCAGATGCGATCTTCACGCTCTCGGCCGTGATCCTGCAACCGGTCACGGGCGGCCTGCTGATGATGTTTTCCGCAACTGCCATCACCGAGCGCTGGATCCTCGCTTCGCTCGCGCTCTATGCCATCGCGGGCGTGTTCTGGATTCCCGTCGTCTTCATGCAGATCGAGATGCGCGATCTCGCGCGCAAGGCTGCGGAGCAGCAGGCCGCGCTGCCCGAGCGCTACTTCGTGCTGTTTCGCCGCTGGTTCGGCTTCGGCTTCCCCGGCTTCGGCGCCACGATGCTGATCCTCTGGCTGATGATCGCAAAACCGTTTTGAAGGACGCCATGAAGCAGCGGACCATTTTGGTGCTTGGCACCTCCGGCCTGATCGGCCGATTCGTCACCGACGATCTGCGCGTTCGAGGTTTCCGCGTGGTCGGCCTCGCACGCAGCCTGTCGCCCGCGCAGAAGATGAGTGCGCTCGATATCGAGCTGCCGATTCTCTCGCTGGATGCATCCGCGCTGGCGCGACTGCTGCGCGAACATGCGGTGGATGTCGTCGTGAACTGCCTTGGCGTGCTCCAGGATGGCCCCGGTAGCGACACAAAGGCGGTGCATCGCGATTTCGTTTCGCGGCTGCTTCAGGCGATCGCGGGTAGCGGTCGCGCGATCCGGCTGGTGCACATCTCGATCCCCGGAGCCACGGACGCTGATCGCACCGCCTTCGCCACGACCAAGCGCGAGGCCGAGCGGCTGATCGGAGCCTCCGGCATTTCCCACGCCATCCTGCGGCCGGGCTTCGTGGTGGCGCCGTCAGCCTATGGCGGCAGCGCCATGCTGCGCGCGCTCGCCGCCTTTCCGCTCGATCTGCCTGCTGCCGAGATGGCGACGCCATTCCAGCCTGTTGCGGTCGATGATATATCCGCGACCATCGCCTGGCTTGCCGCGCGCGACATCGACGATCCATCCGTGAAGGCGGCGACCTGGGACCTGATGCAATCCCAGCCCATCACGATGGCCGGTGTCATCAAGCATTTCCGGCTTGCGCTTGGGACGGCGGGATGGCCCGCTGTCGCGATGCCGTCCTTCATGCTGGATCTCGGCGCAAGAGTTGGCGATCTCGCAAATCATTTCGGCTGGATGCCGCCGATGCGCACCACCGCCATCGCCGAGCTCCGTCGCGGCGTAACGGGTGATCCCTCGACCTGGATCGCTGCCACCGGCATCGTCCCGAAGACGCTGAGGGATGCGATTGGGCGTCATCCCGCCACCATCCAGGACAAATGGTTCGCAAGGCTGTTCCTGATCAAGGCGCTTGTTGTCGCGAGCCTGGTTGTATTCTGGCTCGCCTCCGGATTCATCGCGCTGTTCGTGTCCTACCGCGCCGCCGCCGCGATCCTGAGTTCGCATGATTTCCCGCCATCGCTGGTCGATCCCATCACGATCGGCACCAGCCTGATGGACATGGGCATCGGCGTGCTGATAGCCTTCCGGCGCACCGCTGCGACCGGTCTGGTTGCGGGCATCATCACTTCGCTCGGCTACATGCTCGGCGCGGCGATCCTGACGCCAGATCTCTGGATCGAGCCGCTCGGCGCGCTGGTGAAGACAGGGCCGGCGATCGTGCTGATGCTGGTCGCCTTGTTGATGCTGGACAATCGCTGATGGCAAGGTGGCCCGACGATGACGTCATTCTGTACGACGGCGTCTGCATCTTCTGCTCGCGCTGGGTACGCTTCGTTGCGCAGCGTGACACAGCGAGACGGTTTCGCTTTACGCCGATCCAGTCGGACTATGGTGCGAAGCTTGCGCGCACGTTCGGCATTGACCCCGATGACCCTGACACCAACGCCGTCGTCCATCGCGGCGAGGCGTTCCTGAAGTCCGACGCTGCGCTGACGGTGCTGTCCCAGCTTCCCGGCTGGGGCTGGGTGCGCGCACTCTTCGCCGTACCAAAGCCGCTGCGCGACCCCATCTACAGCCTGATCGCCCGAAACCGCTATCGCATCTTCGGCCAGTACGATTCGTGCTTCGTGCCGGATGCGGATCTGCGGGCGCGGATGATCGAGTGACTCGTCATTGCGAGCGCAGCGAAGCAATCCAGAGTCTTTCCGCGGTGGCAGTCTGGATTGCTTCGCTGCGCTCGCAATGACGCAGTGGGCGGCTAGGACCTTCCCAAAGCCGCCAACACTTCCTGCGCTGCTCGCTCTCCGCTGTCCCGCGCCCCATGCGCCGTCGTGAAGAAGGTCGGCGACGTCGCTTCCCCCGCGAAGAACAACCGCCCATCGACGGGCGCGGCCAGCACAGCGCGATCGCCCGCATGCCCCGGTAGCGCGTGCGAGTAGGAGCCTCTCGCAAACGGATCAAGTGCCCAGCGCGACTCATAGAGCGGCTTCAGCTTGCGGCGGATGTCGTTGCCGAGGAAGCCGGCGATCTCGTCGATGCTGTGCGCGGCGATGGCGCCGTCGCCGGCCTCTTCCAGCTGGCGGGCAAAGCTGCCGCCGAAAAAGCCTTCGATGCAGGGCTGACCGAACGGCCGGATGTGGTAGGTGCCCATTTCCGTGCGCATGGTGGCGCCGCGCAGGTTTCCCTCTTTCGGGAAGGCCTCGGCGTCCTCGAGCGCCAGCGTCACCTTGTCGTCGACGCCGAGCGGCAGGCCGGCTGCGGCGCTCAGCTTGGCCGGCAACGGTGGCGAGAAGCGGATGGCTTCATCGGCGATCAGGTTGGTCGGCACGGTGACGATCACCTTGTCCGCGGTCAGCGTACCCCGTGATGTCTCGATGCGGACGCGCTTGCCCGAGTGATCGATCAGCGTGACGTTGCAGTCCAGCGCGACCGGGCAGGGCGCGCCATAGGCCGCGATCAGCGCGCCATACCCGCGGCGGACGCGCCAGTTGAGCTCGCTGTCCTCATAGGCATCCCAGTCGAGCGTCGACATGTCCGCGAGCTCGCAACCGTTGATGTAGGTCGAGATCGCGTCGATCATGGGATTCCAGCGATTGCCGGGCTCGAGACCGAGGCTCGCGGGCTCGTCCTTGCCTTTTTGCGCGGCGTGCCAGAGCCGCTCATAGAACGCGTCCATCGCGCGCATGAAATCGTCGCGCAGCTCCTGCGGAAACGCATTCCCATAGGCCCGCTCGCGCCAGGGCGGCAAATCCTTGTTGAGCTCGAAACCGAGCTGCCGTGCGATTGCGACGAAAGAGTTCTTGTCCGCAGAGTGCAGCCAGCCGCAGCCGACGTCGAAGGTGACCTCAGGCGAGACCTGCACGGTCCAGGCGCGGCCGCCGAGCCGGTCGCGTGCCTCCAGCACGATCACGGAGAGGCCGGAGCCTTCAAGCGCATGCGCCGCGCCGAGGCCGGCGGCACCGGCACCGATGATGGCCACGTCGACGGAGGAAGGGAAGGACATGGAGGGGCGAATAGTGAGTGGCGAATGGCGAATAGATTATAAGAAACGCAGGCTCCGGCCAAACGCTCCTACTCGCTACTCGCCATGCCTTATTCGCCCAATTACGCCACCGCTTCCTTGGCCTTTTCCGCGCGCTTGCGCTCGTTCGGATCGAGGTGCTTCTTGCGCAGGCGGATCGACTTCGGGGTGACCTCGACGAGCTCGTCGTCCTCGATATAGGCGAGCGCCTTTTCCAGCGTCATGCGGATCGGCGGCGTCAGGCGCACCGCTTCGTCCTTCGAGGTCGTGCGGATGTTGGTGAGCTGCTTGCCCTTGAGCACGTTGATCTCGAGATCGTTGTCGCGGGTGTGCTCGCCGACGATCATGCCTTTGTAGACCTTCCAGCCGGGCTCGATCATCATCGGGCCGCGATCTTCCAGCTTGAACATGGCGTAGGCCACCGCTTCGCCCTGGTCGTTGGAGATCAAGACGCCGTTGCGGCGGCCCTGGATCTCGCCCTTGTACGGCGCATAGCCGTGGAACAAGCGGTTCATGATCGCGGTGCCGCGGGTGTCGGTGAGCAGCTCGCCCTGATAGCCGATCAGGCCGCGGGTCGGCGCGTAGAACACCAGGCGCTGACGGTTGCCGCCTGATGGCTTCATCTCGATCAGCTCGGACTTGCGCTCGCTCATCTTCTGCACGACGACGCCGGAATGCTCCTCGTCGACATCGATCACGACTTCCTCGATCGGCTCCAGCGCGCCGCCGGTGGCCTCGTCCTTCTGGAACACGACGCGGGGACGCGACACCGAGAGCTCAAAACCCTCGCGGCGCATGGTCTCGATCAGGATCGCGAGCTGCAATTCGCCGCGGCCCGACACTTCCATCGCATCCTTGTCGGCGGATTCGACGACGCGGAGCGCGACGTTGCCCTCGGCCTCGCGCAAGAGACGGTCGCGGATCATGCGGCTCGTCACCTTGTCGCCTTCGGTGCCGGCGAGCGGGGAGTTGTTGACGATGAACGACATCGACACGGTCGGCGGGTCGATCGGCTGGGCCGGCAGCGGCACCTCGACGGTCGGATCGCAGAAGGTGTCGGCGACGGTACCCTTGGTCAGGCCCGCAATCGCGACGATGTCGCCGGCTTCGGCTTCCTCGAGCGGCGTGCGCTCGAGGCCGCGGAAGGCCAGGATCTTGGTGATGCGCCCGGTCTCGACCAGCTTGCCATCGGCATGCAGCACCTTGACCTGCTGGTTCGGCTTGAGCACGCCGGACGAGATGCGGCCGGTGATGATGCGGCCGAGATAGGGATTGGCCTCGAGGATGGTGCCGATCATGCGGAACGGGCCTTCCTCGACCTTCGGCGGCGCGACGTGGCGCAGCACCAGCTCGAACAGCGGCTCCATGCCCTTGTCCTGCGGACCCTCCGGGCTATCGGCCATCCAGCCCTGCTTGGCTGATCCATACAGAATGGGGAAGTCGAGCTGCTCCTCGCTGGCATCGAGCGCCGCGAACAGGTCGAACACCTCGTTGATGACTTCGGTCGGGCGCGCGTCGGGGCGATCGACCTTGTTGATGACGACGATCGGCTTGAGGCCGACCTTGAGCGCCTTGGAGACCACGAATTTGGTCTGCGGCAGCGGGCCTTCGGCGGCGTCGACCAGCACCAGCGCGCCGTCCACCATGTTCAGGATGCGCTCGACCTCACCGCCGAAATCGGCGTGGCCGGGGGTGTCGACGATGTTGATGCGGGTGTCCTTCCACTGCACCGAGGCCGCCTTGGCCAGAATGGTGATGCCGCGCTCGCGCTCCAGGTCGTTGGAGTCCATGGCGCGATCCGTCACCTTCTGGTTCTCGCGGAACGTGCCGGACTGCTGGAGGAGCTTGTCGACGAGGGTCGTCTTGCCATGGTCGACGTGGGCGATGATGGCGACGTTACGAAGATTCATGAGTGAGCTTCTTTGCGGTCGGACAATGGGTTAAGCGCGATCTCGCCGGTCAAGCCGGGACCTCTTCGCGGGAACAACGCTGAAACGTGGAAAACGGGGCCTGTTATGCCCAAAAAGGAAACCCGGCCATATCGACCGGGTAGCCCTACGCGTTTGCGCCGCAATATAGGGAAAAAACGCCAAAAAACAATGCGTTCTTTCGGGGTTGGTTGACTGAATTTTGTCCGGGAATCCCCGGAGCTTAGGCGATCCCGGCCAAATCGGCCTGATATTCGCGCACCCGGCTGTCCCGGTCAGCCCGGCGCGGCGCGGCTCTCCGCCTCCTCTGTCGGATAGACTCCGCGCAGCACCTCCTCGAAATGCATCTTCACGGCGTCGTTGCAGAGGCAGGCGCGCATGCGCAAGCCGTCGTGGTTGCGAACCAGGATCGCGCCGCGCCTGGTATCGAGCACACCTTCGGCCTTGAATGATTGCAGCACGCGACTGGCATAAGAGCGACCGACACCGAGCAGTGTCGCAAGCTGCTCGTGCGTCAGCGGCACGCTGTGCTCGTCGCCGGTCCGCTCCATCGCCGCGACGATCCATTTCGCCGTGCGTTGCTCGATCGAATGAATCGCGTTGCAGGCGGTCGACTGGAAGATCTGCGCCAGCATGCAATCGGCGTAGCGGGCGAAGATGTTGCGCAGCGACGGCGAGCGGGCCTTGGCCGCCTCCAGTTTGCCGACGTGAATCCGCGCGAACGGGCCGCCGAATTTCACGCAGATGCGGGTATAGGCCGGCAGGAATCCTTCGCTGACGATGCCGCCCACCGCGCCCTCGCGACCGACCAGAATGGTCTCGACATCGCGGCCGTCTTCATTCGGGACGAGAAACGTTGCGAGGGACGGACCGCAGGGAAAATGCACCACCTGGACGTCGTCGCCGGGACTGTAGAGCAGATGGTTCGCGGCGACCTCGTCAACGGTGACGGAGGGTGCGAGCAGCGCATAATCAGCCGGGCGCAAGCGCCGCAGCAGGTTGTTGGCGGGCCGGCTCTCGACATCGTTTATCGTGCTGATACGCGCGTCCATCGCGAACTCCCGGTCCTCCTCTCCACAGTAGCGACTTCCGTTCATGGCCTGTGTGCACATGTGGACAGACGTAAGAACTGTTCTGTGGTGAGTTTCGTTCCGGGAACCCTCCGATGCGCTGGGCGCAGGTATCGGCTTGGGGCTGTCCTGACCGGTGAAACATGCAGCTCTCAATAGTCAGGACCATGATACCTGCCTCCCCGGACCGCCCGGCCGAACTCCCCGCCGACGTGCTGATCGTCGAGGACGATCCGATTATCGCCATCGATTTCGAGGATCGGCTGCTCGGCTTTGGCGTCAAAAGCGTGCGCAGCGTGGGTTCGGTGGCGCAGGCGCTGAACGCGATCAATGCACGCGCGCCCGACTTCGCGCTGCTCGACGTCGAGCTGATCCGCGAGAAGAGTTTTGCGATCGCCGAGCGGCTCGCAGTGCTGGCAATTCCCTTCGTCTTCGTCACCGGCTACGGCGCGGAGACCAGCATCCCGCCGGAGTTTGCCGCACGGCCGCGGCTGCAAAAGCCGTGCTCCAGCGATGCGCTGGAGGCGGCATTGCAGGCCCGCGGCGGCTAAGGGAAAAGTGCGAAGCGGTTTTCCGAAAAGATCCTGCTCAAACAACAACCTGAAGCGCGATGATGATTCATCCTAATCTCATCGCGCTTTAGATCGGCGTCAGGCGAATTTCGGATCCAGCGTGGTCGACCACAGCGCGATGTCGGCGCGGTCGCGCAACGTCACCGTCATCTGGCCGGAGGCACCGTCGATCTTGACGTGACCGAAGAACTGCATGCCGGCGGATGGCGGCAGGTTCTGCTTGTCGAGGCCGGGCGCCTTGATGAAACGCACGTCGGGGCCGAACGTGTTGTCGAGCTCGTTCGGGCCGAACGTTCCGGCGTGCAGCGGCCCTGAGACGAATTCCCAGAACGGCTCGAAATCCTGGAATTGCGCCTTGTTGGGATCGTAATAATGCGCGGCGGCGTAGTGCACGTCCGCCGTCAGCCACACCGTATTCCTGATCGGCGCCGTCTTGATGAAGCGCAGGATGTCGGCGATCTCGAACTCTCTCCCGCGCACCGGGCCGTCGCCCTGCGCGAAGGCTTCCGACCCCTTCTTGTTCGCCGCATCGTCGTAAACGATGATGCTGAGCGGCATGTCGGAGGCGATCACTTTCCATGTCGCGCGCGAATTGAGCAGGCCGCGCTTCAGCCAGGCCATCTGGTCGGGGCCGAGGAAATAGCTGGCCGGGCCGTACTCCGTCTCGAGATTGGCGCCGTTCGGGCCGCGATAGCTGCGCTCGTCGAGCACGAACACGTCGAGATGCGGGCCATAGGAGATCTGGCGATAGACCCGGCCCGGCTCATTGATGCTCTCGCGCATCGGATACATCTCGTGGAAGGCGCGGGACGCGCGGGCCGCCAGCAGCGAGATGTCGCGCACCTTGTAGGCAGCAGGCAGATCCTTCGACAGCGACCAATTGTTGGTCACCTCGTGATCGTCCCACTGCACGAAGATTGGCACTTCGGCATTGAAGGCGCGGACATTGTCGTCGGTGAAATTGTATTTGTGCGCGGCGCGGTACTCGTCCAGCGTCTCGGCGACCTTGGCCTTCTCGGGGATCGTGAGGTTCTTCCAGATCTTGCCGTCGGCAAGCTTGACCTCGGAGGCGATCACGCCGTCGGCGTAGATGGTGTCGCCGGAATGCAGCAGGAAATCCGGCCGGTGCTTGCGCATGGTTTCGAAGGTGAGCATGCCGCCGTCTTCGGGATTGATGCCCCAGCCCTGGCCTGCGACGTCGCCGCCCCAAACGAAGCTGACATCGCGACGATCGGCCGGCGCGGTGCGGAAGCGGCCGACCACCGGCTCGCCTTCGATCGCGGTGTGCGAGAGATCGCGGAAGCGGACGCGATAGAAGATGTCCTGGCCCGCGGGCAGATTTTCCACCAGCATCTTGGCGGTGAAGTCGCTCTCGGGCAGCGCAGCGATCGGCGGCAGCGCCCGGGCGTTCTTGAACGAATCCGTCGTCGCCACCTCGACCAGCATCTGTGCTGGCCGGTCGGTCCGCGCCCAGACCACCCCGCCGTCCACCGTGACGTCGCCGGATTGCACGCCATGGGTGACCATGGGCCGGTCGGCCGCGCGCGACAGATGCGGCATCGCGATCGCGCCGAGCGCACCGGCGCTGGTGCTGAGGAATTTGCGGCGGGAGAATTTGATCTTCATGACGATGCCCTCGATATCGCGCAGCCCCGCCAAGGCGACGGTCGCTGGGACGAAGTACGACGCTATATTGAGACAGTGTGACGCGGCGATTACGCGGACGGGCGTTTATGCGTTGCCGGCGGCCCGGAATTGCGCGCCGGCGCGTTGCAGGTTCGGCGGCAGGCTGGACAGCACGACCTTGCGGTCGGCAATTGCGGCATGGAACTGGTCGAGTACGATGTTGAAGGCGGTCAGGGCGCCTTCTTCGATGGCGCCGTCATCGTAGCAACGCAGCGTGTCGCGCAAGATGTCGTCGGCTTCGGCCTGCATCTGGTCGAGCTCGTCGGCGGTCTCGCTCTTGCGGGCTGCGGCGAGCATGTCGAGCAGGCGCTCGCGCTGATGATTGTTGCTGTTGCGCTCATCCTTTTTCAGGTAGCCGGCGAACCATGCGCCGATCGAGCCCATGGCCGAAAGCGCCATCAGGCTCCACCAGATGTAATCGCTGTACTTGTCGAGGAAGGTCTTCTCTTCGCCGTCGACGAAGGCGGCCGCGCCCGGGTGCACCGGGATCGCCGCGTCCTTGTCGGTATCGGGTGTCTCGATCTTCGCGGCCTGCGGGAAATCGGCCAGCAATTGCTGGCGCACGGCGAAGAGCTGCCGGGTGAAGGCCGCGACCGTGGTCTCCGACAGGCCTTTGCGTGCCACGATGTGGTGCGAGAAACTGATGGTCTTGACCTCGTCGTCGGGGCGGTCGGGCGAGCCGCCATAGGTGCCGGCGGGAATCTCCGAGGACTCGTAGACCGGATGGTTCTGCGCGATCGCATCGGCTGAATCGATGGCGAGGAAGGTTGGCGCGCTGCCATCCCTGGCTGAGGCGGCGATCGCGTCGGACGTGATCTTGCTGTTGACCGGGCCGGCCGCGAGATAGACGTCGGCCTTCTGTGCCTTGATCGCCTCGGCGGCCTCGCTTGCCGGGAACTGCACGACCTCCACCTTGGCGGGATCGACGCCGTATTGCTGGAGGATCACCTTGAGCAAATTGACGTTGGCCGGGGTCCGGCCGACCACGCCGACGCGATGGCCGGCGAGCTGCGCGATCTTGGTGATCTTCGCGCCCTTCTTCTTGCCCTTGCCGGAAACCGACCACAGCACCACGACGTTCTTGCGCAGCGTCGCGACGGCTTGCGCGTTCTTGGGCACCTCGAGATCGCCGCGTATGATGGCGAGATCGGCCTTGCCCTGGGCGAGCTCATTGGCGCTGGCGATGGCGCCGTCGGTCTGGATCGGGCGCAGCCGCACGTAACCCTTGCTCTGCGCGAAGGCCTGCGTCAGCGTCTGTACCACCTTGACGTCGTCGCTGTTGGCTGGACCGACCGCGATCTTCAGCACCACCGGCCGCATCGCGAAATAGTAGCCGCCTGCCAGCGCGCCGATGATGGCGAGCACCAGCGCCAGAGACACGAGCGCCGTCTTCCGCGCCGCCGATCGTGGCGAAGGCGGAGCGGGCGTTTCGGCCAGGTCTAATCCCCCGGTCATCGATCTCCCAAACAGGCGCTTCAGGCTCAGTTTCATCTTGGCCGGCGATTTACGCCGGCAATTGTAGCAAATTTCTTGTCCGGCGGGGTTACATCTCCGTCATGGTTAGCGGATCGGGCGAAATCCCCTTGGACCCGGACCGTAAGCACGGTGTTAGGGTAAAGTTCCCCTGAAAAACGGAGGCCATCATGGCAGAGCGGCTATCGGCGGACGCACGCAAGCAGGCGCTGGGTGGTATCACGGGCTGGACCGAGGTTCAGGGCCGCGACGCCATCGGGAAGACCTTTGTCTTCAAGGATTTCAACGAGGCGTTCGGCTTCATGACCCGTGCAGCGCTGGTCGCCGAGAAGATGGATCACCACCCCGAATGGCGCAATGTCTACAAGACTGTCGAGGTGGTGCTGTCGACCCATGACGCCGGTGGCGTCACCCAACGTGATATCGCGCTCGCCACCGCGATGAACGCCATCGCTAAGCTGACATCAGGCTGAGATCTTGCAGGCAGGATGCGCATCCCCATGTTGTGATCGTCGTCAGATGCGGCCTTCGGCCGCGGCGGATTGAGCGGGGAGTTCTCGAACATGGCTGCCGAACACAGCGTCGGCTTCGAGCCGGCCGATCGGCTCGCGGAAGATCGTGACAGCGTTCGCCGCCGCTTTTGGCGCAAGCTGAAGCGCGTCGCCGCGCAGCTGCCGTTCGCGGAAGATCTGCTCGCCGCCTATTATTGTGCGTTCGATCGGCAGACGCCGCGCCATGTCCAGGCGTCGCTGCTGGCTGCGATCGCCTATTTCATCCTGCCGTTCGACTTCATCCCCGATGTGATGCCAGTGCTCGGCTTCACCGATGATGCCGCCGTGCTCGCGACCGCCATTCGCATGGTCGCGAGCCACATCACGTCGGAGCACCGCGCCGCGCTGAAGCGCGGCGTGGATGAGGTGGCACAGTAGCGAGCCCCGTATTCCGCTGTCATTCCCCGCGTAGGCGGGGAATCCGGTACGCCGCGGCCTCTCGATTCAATCACAGCCGTCTAGGAGTACTGGATCGCCCGGTCAAGCCGGACGATGACAGTGAGGTGTGGAGACGAGCTCGCTACTTCTTCTCCGCCCGCGCATTCTCGGCGTCCCAGGCCTGGAATTGCTTGAACAGCGTCTCCCTTTCCGCGTCGGTCACCTTTGCACCTGCCGGGCTTTGCTTCAGGAAGGCCTCGAAGCGTTGCCGCGTCACCGGCTCGACGCCGTGCCGGTCGAGCCATTGCTGCGCCACCGGCAATCTATTCCAGCCCGCCAGCGGGGCCGCGAGCGAGACCTCCTTCCACTTGGGATGGAAGGGCGGGTTTTGCAGCGCCGGAAATTTCGTGAAGAACGCGTCCACGAACAGCGCAAGCTTGCGGTAGCGTTCGGTGTTCTGCGCCCAGTTGTAGGCCGCGAGCACCGCCGGCACGGCGATCGTGTCCACGCTCTCGCCGTCCTTGATCAGGTTCGGATAGTCCTTTGACGTCAGCGTCGCCGGCAGATAGTCGCTCTGGAGCGGCTTTGCGTAGTCAACCTTCGCCAGGTGGAAGCGGCCGTCATTGCCGAAGGTCGAGACCGACTTGTACGGCTTGCCGCCGACCACGACGACGGCGTCGATCTCGCCGGCCTTCAGCTTCTCCATCGCGATCCGCTGCTCGACATAGACGAATTTTGCCTTGATTCCGAGCCGTTCGAATACGGTGAGTGCGGTGATGAAGGTGCCGCCGTTCGGCAGGTCCACGCTGACCGTCTTGCCTTCGAGGTCTTTGAGCGTCGCGACCGATTTCGGCGCGATCACCTGCATCTCCTCGTTATAGAGCTTGGTGACATAGGTGAACTGCTTCTTGATGTCCTTGGCAAAGCCCTTGCGCTCGAGATAGTCGAGCGTATCGGCCCGCACGACGCCGAGGTCGACACCTTGCAGGAACAGAATGTCGGCGACGCTCTGCACCGAGCCGCGGCCGACGATCGGAAGCACGCGGATCTTGTTGCCGTCGTCGAGCACGGAGGCGAGGTCGGCGCCGAACTGCACATAGGTACCGCCGATCGTGCCTGTGATCAGCGTGACGGTGTTGGCGTTCAGCGCCTGCTTGGTCGAGTTCGAGCCGAACTGGAAGATGGCTTTCAAACCGTCCGAGACCTTGGCCGGATCGTATTCGGTCTGCTCGGCGCGCGCCGCGCAGGAACAGATGGTCATGATGGCGGCAAGCGCCATTTTCAAAGCGTAACGCATGATGTCCCCTGCCAAATCTAGTTCTGAAGTTGGGAGAGGCGCTGCCGCGCCTCGGCCGATCCAAGCTGCGCGGCTTTCTGGTACCAGTCGCGCGCGGCTGCGGGGTCCGCAGTGATGCTCCGCGTGTCCTTGGTGCCCAGCACGGCTGGATCATAGGTCTGCGCCAGCACGTACGCCGCCGTCGCATCTTGTGCATTCGCCGCGCGTTCGAGCAGGAGCCGCGCCGCGGCGATGTCGCCGACGCTCATCAGGCTCCTGGCCCGTGCCATGAGCCCCGCCAGCGTGTCTGCGTCGAGGGTCGTGGCGGGCGGCGGTGGCTCGGGCGGCGCAGCAACGGTCGCCGGCCCAGGTGCCGGGGTCTGAGCTTGCAGCGCCGTCTGATAGGCGCTTGCGATCGCCTCGCGACTTGGCGTTTGCGGCGCAGGGGGGTCCTGCGCATCGGCACTCGCCAGCCTCGTGTCGCTCGCGCGCGCCGGATCCTTGCGCGGCGTCTGCGGCTCGGCCGGCGCATTGGTCGACGCCATGGCCTGGTCTGCCGCGATGCCCATCCAGCTACCGGCGTTGGCGGCAAACAGGCCGCGAAGGTCGGACTGAAACAGCGCGGCCGAGACAGCCAGCGAGGATGCCGCCAGAACGACCGCAAGAACACGCGGGATGAGTCTGGAGCGCACCTCCATCTGCGCATATTCGCGTGGGTCCGGCGCGCCGAGCGGATCGGACAGGAACAGTGGAATTGGATCGTCCTGCGATAGTTCGGCGCGTGCGGCACGCGCGCGGATGAAGGACGCGGTCGGTGAAGGTGATGCTGTTCGATGGGAGTCGAGCGCGCTCGACTCCGTCGACGGGCGATGCGCCGTCGTCTCCATGGTGATGCTCCCCATACTAACGCAACGCGGGGGCATTCCCGGCTTCAGTCTTCTTGCTTTTGTCCAGAAGTGTCCCGCAAATGGAGCCGGTAAAACGCCGTTTGAATCAGCCCAAAAAACGTCAGCGCTTTGCGCGAATTGGGAAATAGTTGGGTTTGATTGGGGCGAGGCGGAGGAATGCACCGCAATTTTGGCGGTGATGGTTGAGGACGGTTCAACCAGACGGCGCCGCGCGAAAAAGCCGGCGCTGCTTCAGCAACGCCGGTGATTCGTGCGATGGCGGTTGTGGATGTGGCGGGGCGCCTGCGGCCTCACGGATGCAGGATCACCTTGCCCATGGCCTGGCGTCCCGCCAGAACCTTCAGCGCGTCGGCGGTCTGCGCCAGCGGGAAGGTACGGTCGACATGCGATGAGATCTTTCCTTCCGCCGTCCACTTCACGAGCTTCTCGAGATTGGCGCGGTTCTTGGCGGGATTGACCCGGGTCCAGGCGCCCCAGAATACGCCTCTGATATCGCAGCCCTTCAACAGCGCGAGGTTCAGCGGCATCTTCGGAATGTCACCGGCGGCAAAGCCGATCACCAGGAAACGGCCTTCCCAGGCGATCGACCGCAGCGCCTGTTCGGCGTAAGCGCCGCCCACGGGATCGAAGATGATGTCGACGCCCTTGCCGTCGGTGAGTTTACGCAAGCCTTCCTTCAGGTCTTCCTTGGCGTAGTTCAGCGTCAGCTCGGCGCCGTGCGCCCTGGCGAAAGCGAGCTTCTCGTCCGACGAAGCGCAGGCGATCACTTTCAGGCCCATCAGCTTGCCGAGCTCGCAGGCGGCAAGGCCGGTGCCGCCGGCCGCACCCAGCACCGCGAGCGTCTCGCCCGGCTTGGGGCTGGCGCGATCCTCCAGCGCATGCAGCGCGGTGCCGTAGATGATGATGATGCCGGCTGCGCGGTCGTAGTCGAGATTGTCGGGGATCTTCACGATTGATGCCGCGGGCAGCGCGATCTTTTCACGCGCGCCGTTGTGGCCGCAGGAGGCGACGACGCGATCGCCGACCTTGAGATCAGTGACACCATGGCCGATGCTCTCGATCACGCCGGCAACTTCCGCGGCTGGCGAGAACGGGAACGGCGGCTTGATCTGGTACTTTCCTTGAATCATCAGGATGTCGAAAAAATTCAGCGCCGCCGCCTTGATCGCGATCACGGCTTCGCCGGGACCGGCCACCGGGTCCGGCACATCGGCGAGCACGAGGTCGTCGGGCTGGCAATATTGCGAGCAGAGAATGGCTTTCATGGCGGCACCTGAAGCGTTTCGAGGGGAATTATAGTTGGTGCGGTTTTGCCGGATTTAGTGCGGTCCGACAATCCGGATTCTTTGCTTGCGGCGACGTTCGCCCTATCCTCGTCATTGCAAGCGAAGCGAAGCAATCCGGGCTATTTCCGCAGGACGGATTCTGGATTGCTTCAGCCTCCGCTAAAGCTTCGGCGGACAAGTCGCTGCGGTCGCAATGACGAAATCGCGGAGAAGGGATTCAAACGATGTTTGAAACGGACCTGCTCAAGAACAAGCGCATCCTCGTCACCGGCGGCGGCTCGGGCCTTGGCGCTGCGATGGGCCGACGCTTCCTCACGCTCGGCGCCGAGCTCGTGATCTGCGGCCGCAAGCTCGATCGTCTGGAGACAACCGCAGCGGGGATGCGCGCGCAGACCGGCGGCAAGGTCACCACCAACGCCTGCGATGTTCGCGATGGCGCCGCCGTCGATGCGATGATGGATGCGATCTGGCGTGAAGCGCCGCTCGACATCCTCGTCAACAACGCCGCAGCGACCTTCATCGCGCAGAGCGAGCATCTGTCGTTTCGCGCGGCCGATGCCATCCTGGCGCCGACCCTGCATGGCGCGATGTATTGCACGCTCGCCGCAGGCAAGCGCTGGATCGAAGGCAAGCATGGCGGCGTCGTGCTCTCGATTCTCTCGACCTCGACCATCACCGGCCGCGCCTTCACCGTTCCCTCCGCGATGGCGAAATCGGCGGTGCTGGCGATGACCAAGAGCCTGGCGGTGGAATGGGGCCCGAAAGGCATCCGCACCGTCGCGATCGCGCCGGGACCGTTCCCGACCCCGGGCGCATCCGGGCAGCTTCGCCCGGAGGGCCGCGACGAAAGCTGGACGGCGCGCAATCCGCTGGGCCGCACCGGCGAGCATAGCGAGCTGGCTGACCTCGCCAGCTTCCTGGTCTCGGATCGCGCTGCTTACATCAATGGTGAGATGGTGGTGATCGACGGCGGCGCGCATTTGCGCAGTTCCGGCGCCGAGGATTTGTTGCAATGGTCGGACGCGCAATGGGCCGAACAGCGCGCGGCGCGGTCCGGAAGCTAGCCGCGTCGCCCTGCTAACTGCCTTCCCAAATTGAACTTTCCCAGCTATCCCTGACCGGGGACAAAGCGCGATCGGGCCATCTTCCAGTCACAATATTGAGGGAACCACTCCGGCATGTGGCGGGTGCTCTTTTTGGCTTTGATGATTGGCGTGACGGCGTGGGGACTCAGTGATTCCGCGCGCGCGCAGACGGCTCAACCGGCCCCGAAGACTGCGGCCAAGCCCGCTGCCGCCAAGACGGCCGCGAAGACGGCAGCAAAGCCCGAGGGCAAGCCAGCGGCCTCTACCGCGGCGGTTGCGGGCGGCGCAGAGCCGACCCTGATCGGCCAGTTCGGCACCTGGGGTGCCTATTCGGCGGCACCCAATGGCAAGAAGGTCTGCTTTGCGCTGGCCAAGCCGTCATCGTCCAAGACCAATCCGCCGAACCGGCCGCGCGATCCCGCCTATGCCTTCGTCTCGACCCGGCCGGCCGAGAAGGTGAACAACGAAGTTTCGGTCATGATCGGCTACGCGCTGAAGCCGGGCTCCGAATCCACCATCGAGGTCGGCGGCGCCTCTTTTGCCATGTACACGCAGGGCGACGGCCTCTGGATCAAGAATGCGGCCGAGGAGGAGCGAATGGTGGAGGCCATGCGCAAATCCGCCGATCTCGTGGTCAAGGGCGTCTCGGCCAAGGGCACGGAGACGACCGATACGTTCTCGCTGAAGGGCCTTGCCCAGGCGCTCGACAAGATCGCGCAGGATTGCAGGCATTAAGGCTGCGGGCGAGAAGGTCGCAATCGGCCGTTCCGGTTGCTATATAAGGGCGGTTCCTAGCTTTTCCGTCATTCCGGGATGATCCGAAGGACCAGACCCGGAATCTCGAGGTTCCGGGTTCGACGCTTTGCGCCGCCCCGGAACGACAAAACACAATCAGGCCTAATCGATGCAACCGACGACCGAGCCGCGCGACGCAATCCTGGTGGAGAAGACGCCACTCGAAACCTATGTGCCGCTGGCAAAACCCTCGCTGATCGGATTGTCGCGCACCGAGCTTGCCGATCGCCTCGGCGAGATCGGCGTCGCTCCGGCGCAGCGCAAGATGCGTGTGCAGCAGCTGTGGCACTGGCTCTATTTCCGCGGCGCCCAGAGTTTTGACGACATGACCTCGATTTCGAAGGGCATTCGCGCCGATCTCGCGCAGCGCTTCACCGTCGACCGGCCCGAAGTCGTGGCCGAGCAGATCTCCAACGACGGCACCCGCAAATGGCTGCTACGCCTGCCGAGCGGCGACTCCGTCGAGAAGGCGCATGAAGTCGAGTGCGTCTACATTCCCGAGACCGATCGCGGCACGCTCTGCGTCTCCTCGCAGGTCGGCTGCACGCTGAACTGCTCGTTCTGTCACACCGGTACGCAGCGCCTGGTGCGCAATCTCACCGCCGGCGAGATCGTCGGCCAGATCATGGTCGCGCGCGACCGCTTGAACGATTGGGCCGACCGCGAGGACGGCACGCGCCGCGTCACCAACATCGTGATGATGGGCATGGGCGAGCCGCTCTACAATTTCGACGCGGTACGCGATGCACTTTTGATCGTCGGCGACAATGAGGGTATCGGCATCTCCCGCCGCCGCATCACGCTGTCGACCTCGGGCGTGGTGCCGAACATCGTGCGCGCCGGCGAGGAGATCGGCGTCATGCTCGCGATCTCGCTGCATGCGGTGCGCGACGAGCTGCGCAACGAGCTGGTGCCGCTCAACCGCAAATATCCGATCAAGGAGCTGCTGCAGGCCTGCCGCGATTATCCCGGCGCTTCGAATGCGCGCCGCATCACCTTCGAATATGTGATGCTCAAGGGCGTCAACGATTCGCTCGACGATGCAAAGCTGCTGGTGAAGCTGCTCAAGGGCATTCACGCCAAGATCAATCTGATCCCGTTCAATCCCTGGCCCGGCACCGCCTATGAATGCTCGGACTGGGACCAGATCGAAAAGTTCTCCGAATACATCTTCAACGCCGGCTATTCCTCGCCGGTGCGCACGCCGCGCGGCCGCGACATCCTCGCCGCCTGCGGCCAGCTCAAGTCCGAGACGGAAAAGCTCAGCGCACGCGAGCGTCAAGCGCTGCGCGCGATGGCGATGACGGATTGAGGATGAGTGCCTCACGCGCTCTCGTCATGGCCGGGCTTGTCCCGGCCATCCACGAACCGCGAGCAAGAAAGTCGTGGATGCCCGGGTCAAGCCCGGGCATGACGGTTGAGAACGTGGCGACATCGTTTGTCGACAACCTGCTTATGTCATGTCCCTGATCGGCCGCCTCGTCGTCATCTTCATCGGCTTCCTCGCCGCCTGTTTCGTCGGCGGCACGATCGTGGTCGGCGCGCTGCTGTTTCCGGAATTTTCCGATCTCGGCGCCGGCCCCGTCGATCAGGGCACGATCGATATCCTGCTCGGCTTCGGCTTCATTTTTGTTTCTGGTTTCGCGCTGGTACCGGCGGCGGTGATCGTCGCGATCACGGAAGCCCTCTATATCCGCAGTGCGCTGGCCTACGCGGTCGGCGGTGGCCTCGTCGGTCTCGCCTGCTATCTCGGCCTCGTCCCGTTCGATTCAGATACGTTTCAGTTCGAAGGCATCGTACGCCGCCATCTGGAGATCATGACCGGCGCGGGCATTGTTGCCGGCGTCGTCTACTGGCTGATCGCCGGCCGCAATGCCGGCGCCTGGCGCATCCCGCCGGCTCCGCGCCAACCGCCTCCGCCGCTGCCGTCGAATTCGCGGCCGGATGCGCGCTAGTTTGCACCGTCATTCCGGGGCGCGCGTAGCGCGAACTATGGTGCGCAATTGCGCACCTGAGAATCTCGAGATTCCCGGCTCGGTGCTGCGCACCGCCCCGGAATGACACCGGCAAGGGTTTTCATCCTCGTCCCGCTCCGCTAAACCGCCCGCCATGAACCGGACTGGACTCTTCATCGCCCTGACGCTGTGGCTCGTGATCGGCGTCGTTTTCGGCCTCTATCCCGAGCTCGATCTCAAGCTCGCTTCGCTGTTCTTCGATCCCGCGACCAGGACATTTCCGCTCAAGCAGAACGGCTGGGCCGAGATCGCGCGGAACGCTGCGATGTGGGTCTCCTGGGCCTGCGTGCTGCCGTCGCTGGTCGCCCTGGTGGCGAAAATGATCAGGCCCGACCGTCCCCTGATGGTGTCGGGGCGCGCGATCGTGTTCCTGCTGGTGACGATCATCCTGTCGGCCGTCATTCTGTCCAACCTCACCTTCAAGACCTATTGGGGCCGGCCGCGTCCAGTGGTGGTGACCGAGTTTGCCGGCGACCAGCAATTCGTGCCGTGGTGGGATCCGCGCGGCGGCTGCGCGCGCAATTGCTCGTTCTTCTCCGGTGAAGGCGCGACTGCGTTCTGGACCCTGGCGCCGGCCGCGCTGGCGCCGCCGGCATGGCGGCCGCTCGCCTATGCCGGCGCCGTGGTGTTCGGCGCCGTGACCAGCGGGCTGCGGATGGCCTTCGGCGGCCACTTCTTCACGGACGTCGCGACCGCCGGCCTCGTCACCTTCGTCGTGATCTGGTTCGGTTTCGCGCTGATCTACCGCTGGCCGGCGACCCGGTTCTCGGACGAGGCGGTCGATGCGGCCCTGACCCGGCTGAACATGCCCGCCTACAGGCTCCGCCAGCGCCTGTTCAGCCGCAAGGCGGGTCCCGAGCCCTCGGTTTGAGCCATTAAATGCGTGCCCCGGTCTGCGAAATTTGATATTCGCCCGATCAAACCACGCCCCTCATCAGCCTTTGAGACCCGATTGGAAGCCCCATGACCACGATCCTGAAAAGCCTGCCCAAGGGCGAGAAAGTCGGCATCGCTTTTTCGGGCGGCCTCGACACCTCTGCGGCGCTGCTCTGGATGAAGCAGAAGGGCGCGCGCTGCTACGCCTATACCGCCAATCTCGGCCAGCCCGATGAGGCCGACTACAACGAGATCCCGCGCAAGGCGGAAGCGTTCGGTGCCGAGAAGGCCGTGCTGGTCGATTGCCGCACGCAGCTCGTTCACGAAGGCATCGCCGCGATCCAGTCCGGCGCCTTCCACATCTCCACCGGCGGCATCACCTATTTCAACACCACGCCGCTCGGGCGCGCAGTCACCGGCACGATGCTGGTCGCGGCGATGAAGGAGGACGGCGTCAACATCTGGGGTGACGGCTCGACCTTCAAGGGCAACGACATCGAGCGCTTCTATCGCTACGGCCTTTTGACCAATCCGAGCTTGCGCATCTACAAGCCCTGGCTCGACCAGCAGTTCATCGACGAACTCGGCGGCCGCGCCGAGATGTCGGCCTTCATGACCGCGCAGGGCTTTGCCTACAAGATGAGCGCCGAGAAGGCGTATTCGACCGACAGCAATCTGCTCGGCGCCACGCACGAGGCCAAGGACCTCGAGAGCCTCGCCAGCGGCATCAAGATCGTCAATCCGATCATGGGCGTGCCGTTCTGGCGTGATGACTGCGTCGTGAAGGCCGAGAAGGTCGTGGTGCGTTTCGAGGAAGGCCAGCCAGTCGCGCTGAACGGCAAGACCTTCCCCGATCCCGTCGCGCTGTTCCTCGAAGCCAACGCGATCGGCGGCCGCCATGGCCTCGGCATGAGCGATCAGATCGAGAATCGCATCATCGAGGCCAAGAGCCGCGGCATCTACGAGGCGCCGGGCATGGCGCTCTTGCATATTGCCTATGAGCGCCTCGTCACCGGCATCCACAACGAGGATACCATCGAGCAGTACCGCATCAGCGGCATGCGGCTCGGACGTCTGCTCTATCAGGGCCGCTGGTTCGACTCGCAGGCCTTGATGCTGCGCGATACCGCGCAGCGCTTTGTTGCAAGCGCCGTCACCGGCGAGGTGACGCTGGAGCTGCGCCGCGGCAACGACTATTCTATTTTGAACACGGAAAGTCCGAACCTCACCTATGCGCCGGAAAGGCTCAGCATGGAGAAGGTCGAGGATGCCGCCTTCACGCCGGCCGATCGCATCGGCCAGCTCACCATGCGCAATCTCGATATCGCCGACACCCGCACCAAGCTCGGTCTGTATTCGAAGACCGGCCTGCTCTCGGGCAGCGAAGGCTCGCAGATCTTCCGGCTCGAGAGCGACAAGGGCTGAGATCGTAGGGTGGGTTAGCGTAGCGTAACCCACCTCTTCTGTTTTCGCGGATATAAGCGGCGGTGGGTTACGCCTTCGGCTAACCCACCCTACAAGGCAAAACAAAAATGGCCGGGATCGCTCCCGGCCATTTTCTTTTTTGCGACCGTCTTACTGGCGCGGCGGCGGGGCAGCGTTGGCCTGGCCGCCGTTCAGCAGCGGCGTGATGCGACGGACGGTGACGCGCCGGTTGATCCGGCTCGGGCCGTCGGTCTGCTCCTTCAGGTACTGCTTGCCGTAGCCCTGCGACGTCAAGTTCTCGGCGGGCACGCCGAACTGCTGGGTCAGCAACTCGGCCGCGGCCTGCGCCCGGCGATCCGACAGCGACAGATTGTCGACGTCGTTGCCGACCGCGTCGGTGTGTCCTTCGATCAGGAACACCTCCTGCGGATTGGCCCGGATCGCCTGGTTGATGCCGTCGGCGATCACCTGGAGTCGCGCCGCCTGGTCAGGCGGAATGGTCCACGATCCCGTCTCGAAGTTGATCGTGTTGACGTCGACGCTCGGCATCGCCATGCGGACGTTCGGCGAGTAGCGGATCTCGTCGAGCGAGTAGCGTCGTTCGATCCGCTGCACCGGCGGCGCTCGCATCGTCTCGTAGATCACGTCCGGCGATGCTTCCTGGGCATCGACGATGTAGCGATCGTACGGGATGCTCACGACCGGCGGCGGCACGTCGACATAGAAGCCGCCGACCGCGCGCGGATCGCGATAGGTGTTGTCGATGATGATGATCTCGCGCCCGCTGGGATCCCTGCGGATTCGGCGCAGCAGCGAACCATCGGGACCCACCACGGTGATCACCTCGCTGCCATCAGGCCGGAACACGACGGTGCGGGTTTCGCCGCCGACGGTCTCGGTGCGGATGTCACGGGCGCCGTAGCGGAAGCGATAGAGATCGTTGCCGCGGACATATTCCTGACCGCTGGGGTCGCGGATGATGATGCGGTCGGGCTCGGTGTAGATGGTGCGGCCGTCTTCGACGACTTCCTGCCGTTGATTGCGGTAGTCGGCGATGGTGGCGCCGATCACGGCGCCGGCCACGATCCCCGCGCCGAACGCCAGCGGCGTCAGGTCACGCTTCGGCGGAGGCGGTGGAGGCGGCAGCGGTGCGGCAACCGTCGGCGCCGCGCGGAACGCCGGTGCAACCGTTGGCGGTGCGTACTGAGCCTTGTTGGGCGGCGGTGCCGCGGCCGGCGTGGCCGGGACGACGGTCGGTGCAGCGGCGCCGGGCGGCGGTGCCGGAGGACGCTGCACGGCACCCGCCTGGGGCGTCACAGGCGGTGTTCCAGCCGTGGGCGCGCCCGCAGCCGGCGCTCCACCCTGACGTCCTGGAAGCGGCGTCGCACCACCAGGGGCAGGCGTTGCCGACGGAGCCGGGGTTGCACCTGGAGCCGGCGCCCCCGGACGCGTGGTGCCGGGTGCAGGCGCTGCCGACGGAGCCGGGGTGGCACCCGGAGCTGGCGTCCCCGCGGCCGGCGGAGCGCCGGGGCGTCCCGGCGCTGGCGTCACGGACGGCGTCGGAGTCGGAGTAGCAGTCGTCGTCCCCGGGCGAGCTGCCGGCGCCGCGGGCGATGGCGTTGCAGTCGGAGCTGGCGTCGGCGTCGGCGCAGGTCGTGCGCCAGGAGCCGAAGGCGGCGTCGTCGCTGCAGCAGGCGGAGGCGGCGCAGCCGGCCGCCCCGGTGCCGTCACGGGCGGCGGCGGAGGGGTCGGTGTCGGAGCGTGCTGCTGCGGGGCCGCGGCCGGAGGCGGCGGTGTCGGTGCGTGCTGTTGCGGCGCCGGGGGCGGAGGTGTCGGCGCGTGCTGCTGCGGCGCTGGAGGCGGAGCCGGTGGTGTCGGCGCGTGTTGCTGCGGAGCCGCGGCCGGAGGCGGCGTCGGCGGCTTGGGTGCAGCAGGCGGCGGCGGGGGCGGAGGAGGCGCCTGACGGCTTGCGGGCGGCGGAGGTGGCGGCGTCGGGCGTGACGGCGCGGCAGCCGGCGGAGGTGCGGCAGGCGGATGCGGCGGTGCCGCCGCGGGCGGCGGCGCGGTCGGATGAGCGGGAGCCGCAGGCGGTGGAGGCGGCGTCGCCGGACGCGCGGCGGGCGGCGGTCCCTTCGGCGCTTCCTTCGGAGGCTGCTTCGGTTTTCCGTCAGGGCCCGTCTCTGGCTGGGCCTGCGCGACCACGAGTGGCGGCGCGGATTGCGCATGCGATGCGGAGCTTGCGAATTGCATCGCGGTCAGAGCCGTCGTGGCAAGCAGCACGAAACGAAGGTTGGTCATGTGGTTCAACTTCCCCGGAAGGTTCTTTGACGAAGTCTGGTGATGAACGGCTACGCGTTAGGCCGCATTGTGGCGGGCGAAGCGGTCGCGGCCCGATTTATTTCTGCACGCAAATCACGTCACGATGGCGACGTTCATTGCGCATTCAGACGCAGGTTGCAATCGCCCAACATGTGATCGCTCTCGTCTCACATGTGATCCTGCGACGAATTGGCATCCGTCGCGGGATTGGGTGTGAGCGGACCATTCGGTCCGCGTGATGGAATCTCTTCGGGCATGTGTCCCGGCAATTCATCGGGCTGCGGTGATTCGCCGGGCTCGCGCACCGGTGGCGTGATCTCAGGCTGCGGATTGCCCGGCGGAATTCCCGGCGGCGGCTCAGCGGGCGTGCCGGGCGTCGATGGTGGTATCTCGGGCGGTTCGATTGGCATCGGCCTCACGAAGATCAGTTGTCAGGAGAACGACAACGACGATGCCGCGCCGATGTTCCCGCATCGCGCCGTCCTATTCCGGCGCGTGACAGACCGCCTCGATGTTGTGGCCATCGGGATCGAGCACGAAGGCGCCGTAATAGTTCGCGTGGTAATGCGGGCGAAGGCCGGGCGCTCCGTTGTCGCGGCCGCCTGCCGCCATCGCGGCCTTGTAGAACGCATCGACGGTCGCGCGGTCCTTGGCGCGGATCGCGACATGCACCGGCTTGTTCATCGCGCCTTCGCCGCCGATCCAGAAATCCGGCTTGCCCTCGGCGCCGAAGCCGGCGGCTGCGGCGTGGCCGGTCTGCTCCGCCGTCACCTCCATGATCAGGCTGTAATCGAGCGGCGCCAGGGCCTTGGCGTAGAACGCCTTCGCGGCCTCATAGTCGGAAACGGACAAACCCAAATGATCGATCATCACCAACCTCCGCTGTTCAACGTGACAGGAACGTATTGCTACGCGTCTTGCGCGCGATCGCAAAGCCGCGCGCAACCATGTCAGCGATACAATCTTCGCGCCATTCGTTTTGTGACAGATGCTCGATCACGACGGCGCGGGGCCACAGCGATGGCGGTGCGTCGCGGAAGAAGCCGATCAGGACGCGGTCTTCAAAACCTTCGACGTCGATTTTGAGTGAATCGACCTGTGCGACGCCGGCCTCTTCGAGGATGCGCGTGAGCCGCAACGACGGCACCTTGATCGCATCCGTGCTGGCGGTCCCGGTGACGACATGCGTGGCGCCGAGATTGCCGCCGCCGCTCTCGATCATCAGCTCGCCGTCGGCATCGCCCGCGGCGGCCTGCACCAGGCGGACCTGCGTTGCGTTCGATGCGGCGTGGTTGAATGAGAGCCGTCCAAACGTCAGTGGATGCGGCTCGATCGCGACCACCTTGCCCGAGGTCCCGACCTGCCGCGCCATCACCAGCGCAAAGGTGCCGACATTGGCGCCGACATCGACGAAGGTGCCGCCTTCAGGTGTGTGCCGGCGCAGGAAGTCGAGCTCGTCGATGTTATAGTCGGGGTTGAACAGCGCGCCGCGTTCGGTGGCGCTGCCCTGGTGATAGAAGCGGAACGAGGCGCCCTGATATTGCACGTCGACCGGGCCGCCGCGCAGCAGATTGACCAGTCGCGACATCCATGGACGGAATGCGCCGCGCTTCAGCCTGGACGCTTGCGCGAGCCTGATAATCGCGGCCTGCGCTGCATTCGGTGCAAAGGTGCCAAACGGTGCAGTCGAAAGGGCATTGTCGGGCGTCACGCAGGCGGTCCTCGTTGCAGGCGGCGCATGCATAGCCGGTTTTGGTGGGGCCTACAAACTCACTGTCATCCCGGGGCGCGAAGCGAGCCCGGGATCCATAACCACAGGGAGGAATGTGACGCGAGATACCCACTCCGAGTCTTCACCAAACCTCTCCCTGTGGGTTATGGATCCCGGACCTGCGCGCGCTTTGAGGCGCGCTTGTCCGGGATGACGCAGAGCAAAGCCTCATGCCACCTTCTTGCGCTGCCTTAGGAAGCGGCCAAGCAGCTTGCGTCGGCCCCTGCGCGGGATCAGGTCGACGTCGCTGACGAGCCTGGCGCCGCCCTTGCGGCGCTCCAGCACGATCTTGCGGCTATGGAAGGCCTCCAGCTCGACGCGATGCGCGACGCTGACGATGGTGGCCTCTCGCAGCTCGTCCGTGACCATCTTCATCATCTTGTCCTGGCTCTTCTCGTCGAGCGCGGAGGTCGCTTCATCCAGCACGACGATGTCGGGGTTGTGCAAGAGCAGCCGCGCGAAAGCGAGGCGCTGCTTCTCGCCGCCCGACAGCGTCTGGTCCCACGGCCCCTCCTCCTCGATCTTTTCCTTGAGATGGTCGAGGCCGACCTTGTGCAGGGCTTCGCCGATCTCCTCCTCGCTCCAGTTCTCGGCCGTGCCGGGATAGGCGACCGCTCGGCGCAAGGACCCCGAGGGTACGTAGGGCCGCTGCGGCAGCATGAACAGCCGCCTGTCGGGGTGGAGATTGACGCTGCCGCCGCCCCATGGCCACAGGCCCGCAATGGCGCGCACCAGCGTGCTCTTGCCGGTGCCGGATTCGCCGGCGACCAAGAGCCGTTCGCCCGGCGCGATCACCACCTCGGTCTCGCCGACCACGGCGGTGCCGTCGTCCAGCGTGACGGACAGGTCGTTCAGCTCCAGCATGGCGTCGTTGCTGGTCTCGCCGCGCTTGATGCGGCCGAGGCCGTCGCCCTGCTCGGCACGCTCGAGGCCGTCGAGCGACATCATCAGCGAAGCGATGCGGCGGGCGCAGGCGTTCCAGTCGGCGAGTCGAGGATAATTGTCGACCAGCCAGCCGAATGCACTCTGCACGATGGTGAAGGCGGAGGCCGCCTGCATCACCTGTCCGAGTGTCATGCTGCCGTCGAGGAATTTTGGCGCACAAAGCAGGAGGGGGACGACAGGCGCAACGAGGCTTGACCCTTGCGACACCAGCGTGGTGCGCATGTGTTGGCCGGCGAGGCGGGCCCACTGCCGCAACACGTTGCTGAAGTTGCGGTCGATGCCGCCGCGCTCCTCTTCCTCGCCGCCGAGCAGCGCGATGCTTTCGCCGTTCTCGCGCACGCGCGTCAGCGTGTAGCGGAAATCGGCTTCCGCCTGATTCTTGTCCTCGGAGACCTGCACGAATTGACGACCGATCACCAGGATCGAACCGGAAGCGATGGCGGCGTAGAGTATCGCGGCGATCACGAGAAAGCCGGGAATGGTGATCGACGATCCACCTGAGGTGACGGTGAGCGCGCCGCCGATGGTCCAGAGCACGACGATGAAGGTCGCGGCCGACAGCAGCGCCGAGGTGACGCCGGCGAGAAAGTCGACCGGCGAGTCCGTTGCGACGCGTAAGTCCTCCGCGATCCTGTATTCGGGATTGTCGTGGTCGCCGCCGACGAGATTGAGCTGGTAGTAACGTCCGTTCTCGAGCCAGCGCGTCAGCACGCTGCTCGTGAGCCAGGCGCGCCAGCGCCGCTGGATGCCCATCCGCGCAAACACCTGCGCGACGCCGAGCACGATGCTGCCGATCGCGAGCGGGAAGAACATTGCGGTGAGGTGGAAGACCGTGGTCGCATCGCGCTTCTCGATGGCATCGAAGATCGCGCGATTCCAGACATTGATGCCGTATTGGAAACCGACGGTCAGGACGATCATCAGGGCAAGGCCGATCGACAACGGCCAAGCCAGGCGATCGCCCTTGCGGCTCCAGAAACCGCGCGCGCTGATCCAGAAGCGGGTGAGAAGATAATCCTTGCGCGCCTGCTCGGCCTCTTCGGGCGTCAGCTCGGGATCAGGCTCCAGCAATTCGGGCGGCGGCGGCGCGACATCATCGCCGTTCTCGCCGGTGACCTTCACGATGGGCGCTGTCTTGCCCTGCTCCTTTTTCCGGACCGGCTTCTGCATGAGGGGACAACGCGGTCCGGTTCCCTCCAGTTCCCCGCCTCACTCGGCGGCGCCGTCGCGCACCCGTTTGAGCCGCGCGGCCCGATGCAGCACGCGCGACAGCTCCTCGATCGAATAGGGCTTCTGCACGAGCTCGAAGCCGGCGGCGCCGTCCTGGGACAAGGCGTGGCTGTAGCCCGTGGTCAGCACGATCGGAACGTTGATGCAGCGATCGCGGATGGCGCGCGCCAGATCGAGCCCGGTCATCCCGGGCATGACGACGTCGGAGAACACGACGTCGAATCGATTGGCGTCGCTGACCAGCTCGGCGAGCGCGTCGGTTGCGTTGTCGACCAGCGTGATGCTGTAGCCGAGTTCGGTCAGCCCGTCGGCGGCGAAATTGCCGAGCTCGATATTGTCCTCGACGACCAGCACCGACATGCCGCTGCCGGCGACGGCGGGCGCGGTGGTCGGCGCCTGGCTCCGGGGCAACAGCGCCGCCGGCACGCGCGGCAGGTAGAGCGAGAAGGTGCTGCCCTGGCCGACCTCGCTGATGACAGTCACCTCGCCGCCGGATTGCCGGGCGAAGCCGAACACCTGCGACAGGCCGAGGCCGGTGCCTTGGCCGACCTGCTTGGTGGTGAAGAACGGCTCGAAGATGCGGCCGAGTTGCGCGGCGGGAATGCCGATGCCGGTGTCGCTGACCGCGACGCAGACGAAGCCGGGATTTTTCGAGGTCTGAGTGCCCGAAGCGTGCGTCACGGTGTCGGGAACGGTGGTCGCCGCGTGCACCGTGAAGACGATCCGGCCCTTGCCCTGCATGGCGTCGCGCGCATTGGTCGCCATATTGATCAGGGCGGTCTCGAACTGTCCGGCATCGGCATTGACGAGGCAGGGCTCGGCCGGCAGCTGCATGACGATCTCGATCGCAGGTCCCAGCAACGTGGCGAGCATGTCGCGCAGCGACTGCATGCGCTCGCCGACGTCGAACACTTCCGGCTTCAAGGTCTGGCGCCGCGCAAAGGCGAGGAGTTGCGAGGTCAGCTTGGCCGCGCGCGCGACGGCCTCCGCGATCGCCGTGATGTAGCGCTGCCGCCGCTCCTCGCTCAGCTGCGGCCGGTTCAACAGGTCGACCGAGGCGCGGATCACGGTCAGGAGGTTGTTGAAATCATGCGCGACGCCGCCGGTGAGCTGGCCCAGCGCCTCCAGCCGCTGGCTGTGCTTGAGCGCCTCCTCGGCCTCGCGGCGTTTTGCCGCTTCAAGCTGGAGATGCTGGGTGCGCCGGAAGGCGAAGGCGAGCAGGACGAACAGCAGCGCGGTGGCGGGAGCGCCGAACACCAGATGCTGGCTGATGGTGCCGAGCCAGCGTGCGCGGATCGCCGAGGTCTCGAAGCCGGCACTGACATAGATCGGATATTCGGCGACGCGCCGGTAGCCGATCCGCCGCTCGATCCCGTCCGAGGGCCAGGCGATGGTCATCAGCCCGTGATCGGGATGGGCTGCGATGCTTCGGCCGACCGGGCCGTTCGGATCGAGCCTGAAGTCGCGATCGAGCCGCGGGAAATGCGCCAGCAGCACGCCGTCGGCGCGTCCCATCGCAAAGAAGCTGCCGGGATCGGTACCGATCCTGGCATAGAAACTCTCGAAATATTCCGGCAACACCGAGGCCTGGATCACGCCGATGAAGCTGCCGTCCTCGGACTCGCGGCGGCGGCTGACGCCGAAGAAGCGCGCGCCCTGATAGGGCAGGCGTGGCGTCAGCGTAGCGCCGATGTAAGTGCCGATGCTCTGGTCGACATGGGCATAGAAGTAATCGCGGTCGGCAAAGCTCAAATCCGGTGGCGGCGATGCCAGGCTGTTGACCAGCGCTTTGCCGTTGGCATCGAAGATCCAGGCCGATTTGAGCTGCGGCAGCGCATCGGCCAGCCGCTTCAGGCGCAGGTGCAGCGCGCCTTCCCGTGAGCGGATGGCATCGTCGGGCAGGTCGCGCACGACCTCGTTGAGTTCGGCAAGGCTGCGATCGATGGTCTCGAACACCTTGAGCGCGTGCTCATGCGCGACATCGAGCGTGCGCTCGATCTCCCGGTCGGCGATCTCTCGTGTCGAGTGGTACGAGATGGCGGAGGCAATGGCGAACAGCGCAATCGGCAGCGCCAGGGATGCAGCCATCATCCACCGCAGCAGTTTCAGCGAATTACGTTGCAGGCCCTGCACGGTCGCTCCGGTCCCCCGACCGGAGAGCTTACTTGAATCGTGCGCCGGGAAGGAAGCGGCTTGTGGCGGACCCGGAGGTTGCAACCCGCCAATCCGCGCGTAGCGCGGGATGGAGAAAATTCTCCCTAAAATTGTTCCGTTCGTAGAACGCCCCGGCCGTTTTGGCCGGGGTAGTGCGCGACCAGGAGAGTCCTAGATCTGGCGCTCGACCATCTTCAGCTTGAGCTCGGCGATGGCTTCGGCCGGGTTCAGCCCCTTCGGGCAGGCCTTGGCGCAGTTCATGATGGTGTGGCAGCGGTAGAGCCGGAACGGGTCCTCGAGATTGTCGAGCCGCTCGCCGGTGGCTTCGTCGCGCGAATCAGACACCCAGCGGTTGGCCTGGAGCAGGGCCGCGGGGCCGAGATAACGGTCGCTGTTCCACCAGTAGCTCGGGCAGGACGTCGAGCAGCAGGCGCAGAGAATGCACTCGTAAAGGCCGTCGAGCTTCTCGCGGTCCTCGTGGCTCTGGCGCCACTCCTTCTGCGGCGTCGGCGAGGTCGTCTTCAGCCACGGCTCGACCGAGGCATATTGCGCATAGAAATTGGTCAGGTCGGGAACCAGGTCCTTCACCACAGGCTGGTGCGGCAGCGGATTGACCTTCACCGCGCCGTCCTTCACGTCGTGCATCGAACGGGTGCAGGCCAGCGTGTTCTGGCCGTCGATGTTCATGGCGCAGGAGCCGCAGACGCCTTCGCGGCAGGAGCGGCGGAAGGTCAACGACGGATCGATGTGGTTCTTGATCCAGATCAGGCCGTCCAGCACCATCGGGCCGCAATCATTGACGTCGACGTAATAGGTGTCGACGCTCGGATTCTTGCCGTCGTCCGGATTCCAGCGATAGACGTGAAACTCGCGCGTCTCGGTCGCGCCCGCGGGCTTCGGCCAGGTCTTGCCGCCGGTGATTTTCGAGTTCTTCGGAAGTGCGAATTCAACCATTAGTCCTGCCTCTGGTTTCTTTCGTCATGCGCGGCTTGACCCGCGCAGCCATCTTTGAGGGATGGATTGCCGGGTCAAGCCCGGCAATGACAAGCAGCAATCAGTACACGCGCGCTTTCGGCGGGATGTACTGCACGTCGTTGGTCATGGTGTAGTCGTGAACCGGGCGGTACTCGATCTTGACCTTGCCGGCATCGTCCAGCCAGGCCAGCGTGTGCTTCATCCAGTTCTTGTCGTCGCGCTCGGAATAGTCCTCGCGCGCATGCGCGCCGCGGCTCTCGGTGCGGTTGGCGGCCGAGTTCATCGTCACCACCGCCTGCGAGATCAGATTGTCGAACTCCAGCGTCTCGACCAGGTCCGAATTCCACACCAGCGAGCGGTCGGACACTGCGATGTCGGTGATGCCGCTGTGGACCTTCGCGATCAGGTTCTGGCCCTCGCTCAGCACTTCACCGGTGCGGAACACGGCGCAATTGTTCTGCATCACGTGCTGCATGCCTTCGCGCAGCTTCGCGGTCGGCGTGCCGCCGGAGGCGTAGCGATAATGATCGAGGCGGCCGAGCGCGAGGTCGGCGGAGTTCGCCGGCAGCTCGGGCTGCTTGGCGTTCGGCGTCAGCTTCTCGGCGAGACGGAGCGCGGCAGCGCGGCCGAACACGACCAGGTCGATCAGCGAGTTCGAGCCGAGCCGGTTGGCGCCGTGCACCGAGACGCAGGCGGCTTCGCCGATCGCCATCAGGCCGGGGATCACGGCGTTGTCGTCGCCGTCCTTCTTGGTCAGGACTTCGCCGTGATAATTGGTGGGGATGCCGCCCATGTTGTAGTGCACGGTCGGCACGATCGGAATCGGCTCGCGCGTCACGTCGACATTGGCGAAGATCTTGGCGGATTCGGAGATGCCCGGCAGGCGCTCGGCCAGCACGGCGGGATCGAGATGGTCGAGATGAAGGAAGATATGATCCTTCTTCTTGCCGACGCCGCGGCCCTCGCGGATTTCGATGGTCATCGCGCGCGAGACGACGTCGCGCGAGGCGAGGTCCTTCGCCGACGGCGCATAGCGCTCCATGAAGCGCTCGCCCTCGGAGTTGACGAGATAGCCGCCTTCGCCGCGCGCGCCTTCGGTGACGAGACAGCCCGAACCATAGATGCCGGTCGGGTGGAACTGGACGAACTCCATGTCCTGGAGCGGCAGGCCGGCGCGCAGCACCATGCCGCCGCCGTCGCCGGTGCAGGTGTGCGCCGAGGTGCAGGACGCATAAGCGCGGCCATAGCCGCCGGTGGCGAGGATCACGGTCTGGGCGCGGAAGCGGTGCAGCGTGCCGTCGTCGAGCTTGAGCGCGATGACGCCGCGGCAGGTGCCCTGGTCGTCCATGATCAAATCGATGGCGAAGAATTCGATGAAGAACTCGGCCGCATGGCGCAGCGACTGGCCGTACATCGTGTGCAGCATGGCGTGGCCGGTACGGTCGGCAGCCGCGCAGGTGCGCTGCGCCTGGCCCTTGCCGAAGTCCATGGTCATGCCGCCGAACGGACGCTGGTAGATCTTGCCGTCTTCGGTGCGCGAGAACGGCACGCCCCAATGCTCGAGCTCGTAGACGGCCTCGGGCGCGTTGCGCACCATGTATTCGATTGCGTCCTGGTCCCCTAGCCAGTCCGACCCCTTCACGGTGTCGTACATGTGCCAGCGCCAGTCGTCCTTGTGCATGTTGCCGAGCGATGCGGAAATGCCGCCCTGCGCCGCCACCGTGTGCGAGCGGGTCGGAAACACCTTTGTGATGCAGGCCGTTCTCAGTCCGGCCTCGCTGCAGCCGACCACGGCACGCAGGCCCGCGCCGCCCGCCCCGACGACGACGACGTCATAGGTGTGGTCTTCGATCGGATAGGCTTTGCCGTTGGTGGCGGGAGCGCCGTTGCCCTTGCCATTTGTCTCGGTGGCCATGGGTTACACTCCGGATGAAAGTTTGATGATCGCGTAGGTCGAGGCGAGCGCCACGGCGATCGAGAAGAAGTTGTTGAGCATGATCGAGATCAGCTTCAGCTTCTCGTTATGGACGTAGTCCTCGATCACGACCTGCATGCCGATCTTCATGTGCCAGGCGCTGGCGATGATGAAGAGCAGCATGATCACCGCGATCGGCAGCGAGCCGAGGATCACCTTGGCACCGGCCTGGTTGCTGCCGAGCGTCATCATGACGACGACGATCGCCGGCAGCATCAGCAGGGTCATTGCGACGCCCGTGAGCCGCTGGCGCCAGAAATCAGATGTTCCCGAATGCGCGGCGCCGAGATTGCGGACGCGGCCGAGCGGGGTGCGCATGGAGCGCTTGGGCGTATCGGCTGCGCTCATCGTACACCTCCGATCGCGTAGGCGATGATCCAGATCAGGATCGTCAGCACGATGCCGCCGATCAGCGCGCCCCAGGTCAGCGCTTCCCGCTCGTTGGCCTTGAAGCCGAAGCCGAGGTCCCACACGAAATGCCTGATACCGCTCAGCATGTGGTGCATCAGCGCCCAGGTGTAGCCGAACACGATGAGGCGGCCGATGATGCTGCCGGTGAAGGCCTGCACATTGGCATAGGCCCCGGCGGAGTTTGACGCTGCCGCGATCAGCCACCAGGCCAGCAGCAGGGTCCCGACATAGAGAGCGATACCGGTGGCGCGATGGACGATGGACAGCGCCATCGTCAACGTCCAGCGGTAGACTTGCATGTGTGGTGAAAGCGGTCGTTCGATCCGTGCGGTCATGGGCTTTTGATGTTTGTTGCGGCCCAGCAGGGGGCGCGCGGGGATCGCGAAAGGTCGGCTCTATTTACGGAGTCGAATTGCCCCGCGCAATCACCAAATCGCCATAAATCGAACCAGCGTTCAGCTCTAGAACGTTGATGAACCAAGGCCAATCAGGGGCTTGGTATACCAGGGCGATGGTGCACTGACCAAGAGTGGAACGTTAATTCACTATTTGGTGCAGCTGTCGAGGCGCATTGAAATTACTATTGGAACGGCTCTAAGACGTAGCGCGGCGTCTCGGATTCGAACTAGTCAGTTCATCACACCTGCGCGCCACCTGGTCAGCCGAACGTCTCCTGCAAATTTCGTCATGCGCACCGATCTTCCGTCGCGCGGCGGATATGCGCGCCCCGCATCCCAACCCCGCCAGGAGGATGGCTGCTGGATCGCTCTGGAGATCATCGGCGGAACGGATCGCTGCCGCGCCATCGCTCCACCAGGAAATCGACGAACACCCGGATCTTCGCCGATCCCAGGCGCGACGGCTGATAGAGCGCGTGGAGCGGCGCCGGAGCCGGTTCGTGCTCCCGCAACAGCCGCCGCAAGCGCCCTTCGGCGAGCTGGCGCTCGACCTGCCATGACGGCACGCGGACGACGCCGGCGCCGCTCTCGGCGGCTGTGGCGAGCGCATCGAGGCTGTTGACCCAGAGCCGCCCCGATATCCGCACCCTCTGTCCGCTGCCGGCATCGCGGCCGAATCGCCACGTCGCAACGCCCGGCGCGTCGGAAAACACCAGGCAATCATGTTGCGCGAGGTCGGACGGGCTCTGCGGCTCGCCGCGGCGTGCGAGATAGTCCGGCGAGGCGCAATGGATCATCTGCACCTCACCGAGCTTTCGCGTCACCAGCTGCGAATCGGCCACGCGCCCGACGCGAAGCGCGAGATGAACGTCCTCCTCGATCAAGTCGACGTTGCGATCGATCAGCAGCAGGTCGACCGACAGCGAGGGACAGGCCCGCAAAAAATCACCGAGCAGCGGCGCGATCAGCAGGCGCCCCATCAAGGCCGGTGCGCTGACCCGCAGGCGCCCCGCCGGCTCGCGGCGGTTTCTCGCCAGCGCTTCCTCGATCTCCTTCATCTCGCCGAGGACGGACCGGGCGCGTTCGTAGAAAATGCGTCCGTCTTCCGTGAGCGCAAGCTGCCGTGTCGTCCGCAGCAGCAGGCGCGTGCCGAAATGCTGCTCGAGCGCCGAGATCTGCCGGCTCACCGATGTCAGCGAGCTCGGAATCGCCCGCGCGGCCGCCGACAGGCTGCCGGCGTCCACCGCCCGAACGAAGGTCGCCATCGCCGCGAGCTGGTCCATGCCGCTCTTCCGTTTTCCGCAAGATACCCCGCCGATGTTCGCGCATAGTCGCGGAATATGAAAGGGTCTATCTACAGGGGGCAAGCGCGAACCGGGCGTGGGACGTGATGATGGCTGGTCTCGATATTTCCGAGCTCGTGGAGCTCGCTCTGCTGCTGATCGCGGTCGGCGCGCTCTCGGGCCTCCTGGCCGGCGTGTTCGGCATTGGCGGCGGCGCGATCCTGGTGCCGGTGTTCTACGAATGCTTCCGAATGGCCGGCGTCCCGCTCGAGGTGCGCATGCCGCTCTGCATCGGCACCTCGCTCGCAGTGATCATCCCGACCTCGATCCGCTCGTTCCAGGCGCATTACAAGCGCGGCGCCGTCGACATGACCATCCTGCGCACGTGGTGGCTGCCGATCGTGATCGGCGTCATCTCGGGGAGCGTCATCGCGCGCTATGCGCCGGAGCGGCTGTTTAAGATCGTGTTCGTCGCCGTCGCCTACTCCGCCGCCGCCCGCCTCATCTTCGCGCGCGAAGGCTGGAAGTTCGGCGACGATCTGCCCGATGGCCCGCTGATGCGCGTCTACGGCTTCTGCGTCGGCATTCTCTCGACGCTGATGGGCATCGGCGGCGGTCTGTTCTCCAATCTCCTGATGACCTTCTACGGCCGTCCGATTCATCAGGCGGTGGCGACCTCGTCGGCACTCGCCGTGCTGATCTCGATCCCCGGCGCGCTCGGCTACATCTATGCGGGGTGGCCGGCGGCGGCGAATTATCCCGCCGTCACGGCTCTGCAAATCCCATTCGCGCTCGGTTACGTCTCGCTGATCGGTGCCGTGCTGGTGATGCCGATGAGTCTCGTCACCGCGCCGCTCGGTGTACGGGCCGCGCATGCGATGTCGAAGCGTACGCTCGAGGCCGCGTTTGGGTGCTACCTGTTCATCGTCGGCAGCCGCTTTGTGATGAGTTTGTTGGGCGGGCAATGAGGCTCGAGTACCCCGGCATCGATCGCGCCGCGTAAATTGGCTGGAGTAGCTTGTCTTCCAGAACGCCGATCATAGCGTCGAGCCAATCTCCGAGCTCGATCCGCTCAACCTTGCCAAGCCCCGCGATGGCCATTCGGGCCTTTTCCATTGCCGCGCCGGCATCAAGAAGATGATCGTTGATCCGGACCGCCTGATCGAGTTTCATGTCTTCCCCAGCCCGGAGCATTCGCCCCTATTTCTTCGCGTAAATATCCTTGTACGTGTCGCGCAGGATGTTCTTCTGCACCTTGCCCATGGTGTTGCGCGGCAGTTCGTCGACGACGAAGACGCGCTTGGGCATCTTGAATTTCGCAAGGCGCCCTTCCAGGCCCTTCAGCACGGCCGCTTCATCGATGCTCGCGCCGGGCTGGCGCACCAGCACGGCCGTCACGCCCTCGCCGAAATCGGCATGGGGCACGCCGATCACGGCGGATTCGATCACGCCGGGCATGGCGTCGATCTCGCTCTCGATTTCCTTGGGGTAGACGTTGAAGCCGCCCGAAATCACGAGGTCCTTGCCGCGGCCGAGAATGTGGACGTAGCCCTTGGCGTCGATCTTGCCGAGATCGCCGGTGATGAAGAAGCCGTCGGGCCGGAATTCGGCCTTGGTCTTGTCAGGCATGCGCCAATAGCCCTTGAAGACGTTCGGACCCTTCACCTCGATCATGCCGATTTCCTCGCGCGGCAACTCCTTGCCGGTCTCGGGCTCGGTGACGCGCACCGAGACGCCGGGGAGGGGAAAGCCGACCGCGCCGGGCACGCGCTCGCCGTCGTACGGGTTCGACGTGTTCATGTTGGTCTCGGTCATGCCGTAGCGCTCGAGCACGGCGTGACCCGTGCGTGCGGACCATTCGCGATGCGTCTCGGCCAGCAGCGGCGCCGAGCCCGAGATGAACAGCCGCATATGCTTGGTGGTCTCGCGCGACAGCGCGGGGTTCTGAAGCAGGCGGGTATAGAAGGTCGGCACGCCCATCAGCACCGTGGCGCGCGCCATCAGCTTGATGATGAGATCGGGATCGAGCTTCGGCAGGAAGATCATCGACGCCCGGGCAAACAGTGTCACGTTGGTCGCCACGAACAAGCCGTGGGTGTGGTAGATCGGCAGCGCGTGGATCAGCACGTCCTTGTCGGTGAAGCGCCAGTAGTCGACGAGCGAGAGCGAGTTCGAGGCGAGATTGTCGTGGCTCAGCATCGCGCCCTTGGAGCGGCCTGTGGTGCCCGAGGTGTAGAGGATCGCGGCGAGATCATCGTTTGCCCGTGACACCGTGGTGAATTCGGAGCTCGCCTTGTCCGCCGCCTCGGTCAGCGAACCCTTGCCGTCGGCTCCGAGCGTCTCAACCTTGGCCTTCACCTTGGCGGCGATCGGGCCGAGGCCTTCGGCCTTGGAGGGATCGCAAACCACCAGCGACGGCTCGGCATCGCCGATGAAGTAATCGAGCTCGTTGAGCGTATAGGCGGTGTTGAGCGGCAGATAGACCGCACCGGCCCTGACGGTGCCGAGATACAACACGATATTCGCGACGGATTTCTCCACCTGAACTGCAACGCGATCACCGGGCTTGACGCCGCGCGCGACCAACACATTCGCCATTTGCCCGGCTCGCGCGATCAGATCGCCGTAGCTGATATGGGCGCCGTCCTGCGTCTCGATCGCGAGACGTTTGGGGTCGTCGAGGTCGTCGAACAGGCGGGAAAACAAATTGGCGTTGGCAGCTTTGTTCATGCAACATTCCTCGCCGGCGGGGGCCGGTCAAAACCGAGGGCTGGATTAGCAAAAACCGCCCCGATGAAGCAACGGAGACAGTTGGCATGGCAAAATCAGGGAAACGCGTGGCCTGGGTCACGGGCGGCGGCAGCGGGATCGGGGAGGCGGGCGCCGAGGCACTGGCAGCCGACGGCTGGACGGTGGTGGTGTCGGGGCGCCGCAAGGATGCCCTGGAAGGCGTGGTGGCCAAGATTACCAAGGCCGACGGGGCGGCCGAGGCGCTTGCGCTTGACGTCGCTGACGCCGCCGCAGCCCAGAACGCAGCCGATCAGATCGTGGCCAAGCACGGCCGCATTGACCTACTCGTCAACAATGCCGGCATCAACGTCCCCAAGCGCAGCTGGAAGGACATGGAACTGGAAGGCTGGGACAAGCTGGTCCAGGTCAACCTCAACGGCGTGCTCTATTGCATGCGCGCGGTGCTGCCGACGATGCGCAAGCAGCAGGACGGATCGATCATCAACGTCTCGTCCTGGGCCGGGCGTCACGTCTCGAAGATGCCGGGCCCCGCCTACACCACCACCAAGCATGCGGTGCTGGCGCTGACCCACTCCTTCAACATGGACGAATGCGTCAATGGCCTGCGCGCCTGCTGCCTGATGCCGGGCGAAGTGGCGACGCCGATCTTGAAGCTGCGGCCGGTGGTGCCGAGCGCGGAAGAACAGGCCAAGATGCTGCAGCCGGAAGATCTGGGACGCACCATCGCGTTCATCGCATCGATGCCGCCGCGCGTGTGCATCAACGAGCTCTTGATCAGCCCGACGCATAATCGCGGATTCATCCAGACGCCGAACAACAGGGATTGAGGCGGCATACGCGCCACGTGCTCCGTCATTGCGAGCGAAGCGAAGCAATCCAGGAATCCATCCGCGGAGACAGTCTGGATTGCTTCGTCGCAAGGGCTCCTCGCAATGACGCTGGAGCGAGCACACGGCCACACCGCTCCATAGTTTCACCCATCACAATAAATTATTTCCCGAAACCGCATCGCAAGCCCTCCCGTAGTTCGGCCAACGACGCGCGGCTGCTTCACGTCAAACTGTCGCTCGCTGCCGTTGTTGCCCAACGCAAACGCCGGTCATCATCGAAACTCGGGAGACTCTCCATGTCCAAGCGCATTGCCTATCTCACCGCCGCTGCCTTCAGCGCCCTGGCCATCACTGCGACTATCGTTGCGCCCGCGCGTGCCGAGGAAAAGACCGTCATGGTCGGCGGCGCCGCGATGTTCCCGTCCAAGAACATCGTCCAGAACGCCGTCAACTCGAAGGACCACACCACGCTGGTTGCGGCGGTGAAGGCGGCCGGCCTGGTGCCGACGCTGGAAGGCAAGGGCCCGTTTACCGTGTTCGCGCCGACCAACGCCGCCTTCGGCAAGCTGCCGGCCGGCACCGTCGACACCCTGGTCAAGCCCGAGAGCAAGGCGACCCTGACCAAGATCCTTACCTATCATGTCGTGCCCGGCAAGCTCGAGGCCTCCGACCTCACCGACGGCAAGAAGCTGAAGACCGTCGAAGGCGAGGAACTGACGGTGAAGAAGCAGGACGGCAAGGTCTGGATCGTCGACGCCAAGGGCGGCACCTCGATGGTGACGATCTCCAACGTCAACCAGTCCAACGGTGTCATCCATGTGGTCGACACCGTGCTGATGCCGGCGACGTAACCCCGCGCCGCCCTGTTTCATCCCTCGAACAGGATGCGGTTAAACCGCGAGCCGGGGGTGCCCGGCTCGCCTTTTTGTGACCCTGATAGCCTGCCGACATCGATTCCATGGCCAGCGGGGCGTAACGAAAGCGGAAGCATCGGCGTATATTCGGGTGTCAGACGACCTTCAGGACGGAACCATCATGTCGAGCCTCACCATGACCGACGAGCAGACCAGCGCCATCAGGGCCAAGGTGATCCAGCCGGTCTGGGTCCGCGTCATGCACTGGACCAACGCGGTCGCCATGATCCTGATGATCCTGTCGGGCTGGCAGATCTACAATGCTTCGCCGCTGTTCGGCTTCAGCTTCCCGCGCGAGTACACGCTGGGCGGCTGGCTCGGCGGCGGCCTGCTCTGGCACTTCGCGGCGATGTGGCTCTTGATGGTCAACGGCCTTGCCTATCTCGTCACCGGTTTCGCCACCGGCCGCTTCCGCAAGAAGCTGCTGCCGATCACGCCCTCGGGCGTGCTGCACGACGTCAGGGCGGCGCTGACCTTCAAGCTAGGTCATGACGATCTCACCGTCTATAATTACGTCCAGCGCCTGCTCTATGCCGGCATCATCGTGGTCGGCGTGCTGATCGTGCTGTCGGGTCTGTCGATGTGGAAGCCGGTGCAGCTCTATTATCTGGTGAAGCTGTTCGGCGATTACCCGACGGCCCGCTACGTCCATTTCTTCTGCATGGCCGCGATCTGCGCCTTCCTCGTCGTTCACGTGTTGCTCGCGTTCCTGGTGCCGAAGAGCCTGCGCGCGATGATCATCGGTCGCTGATTAGGAGAACCATCATGGCCAAGCGTTCATTCCTGATATCCGGCGTCGACAAGCGGCTGCTGATCAAGGACTCGCTCAAGACGATGCCGGATCTCACCCGTCGCCGCTTCATCGCGGGCGGCGCCAGCTTGGGCGCGCTGACCTTGCTCACGGGTTGCGATGTCGTCGACTCCTCCTCGGCCGAGGAGATGTTGAAAAGCGTCTCGAAGTTCAACGATGCCGTGCAGGCCTTCATCTTCAATCCCGATGCGCTGGCACCGACCTTCCCGGAGAGCGCGATTACAAAGCCGTTCCCGTTCAACGCCTATTATGATCTCGACGATGCGCCTGACGTCGACGGCGCCGACTGGAAGCTCGAGGTGCGCGGCCTCGTGGACAACAAGAAGTCGTGGACATTGCCCGAGCTCTATAAGCTCCCGCAGGTCACGCAGATCACACGTCATATCTGCGTCGAAGGCTGGAGCGCGATCGGCAGCTGGACCGGCACGTCCTTGCGCGATTTCCTCAAACTCGTCGGCGCCGACACCCGCGCGAAATACGTCTGGTTCCAGTGCGCCGACAAGGACGGCTACAACTCGCCGCTCGACATGCGCACCGCGCTGCATCCGCAGACGCAGATGACGTTCAAATATGCGAACGAGATCCTGCCGCGCGCCTATGGTTTTCCCATGAAGATCCGCGTGCCGACAAAGCTCGGCTTCAAGAACCCCAAATACGTGGTGTCGATGGAAGTCACCAACGACTACAAGGGCGGCTATTGGGAAGACCAGGGCTACAATTCGTTCAGCGGGAGCTGACGATTTTGTAGCCTTGTAGGGTGGGTTAGCCCTGCAGATGGGCGAAGCGCATCTGCTCGGCCTAACCCACCTCTTTCGTTTCCACGGTGACAGAAGTGATGGGTTACGCTGGCGCTAACCCACCCTACGGCACCGGTTGCTTGGCCGGCCCCACCTTTCGCTGGCACAGCGCCAGCACCGCTCCCAGCGCCAGCAGCGCCGCCGACACGTTGAGCGCGTAGCTCAAGCTCCCCAGCGCATCCGTGATCGCGCCGACTACGATCGGGCCGAGCGTCTGGCCGATGCCGAACGAGATCGTCATCGCCGCGATCGCGGTCGGCCACACCTCCGGCGGATAGTTGAAGCGCACGAACGCGGTGGTCGAGCCGACGACGGCGAAGAAGGCGACGCCGAACACCACCGCCGAGATTCCGAGCCATGCCGGCGAATGCCCGAGGATCGGCAAGGCCGCACCCAGTGCGTTGGTGCCGAGGATGATCGCGGTGGCGAGCCCGCCGCGGTCGAGCGCGAGCACGCCGCGCCAGGCCCAGGGCGTGACGAAGGCGGACAGGCCGATCAGGCTCCAGAACGCCGCCTGCGCTGCGGCGCCGCCGCCGCCGTCGCGGACATAGGCGATCATGAAGGTCATGTAGGCGATGTAACCGGCGCCGAACAGGAAATAGGCGGCGAGGTAGATCAGCACGGGAAGAATGGCGAAGGATGCGTGGCTGTCTTCGGAGAAGCGCGCGCGGCTCTCGATGGGGATCAGGAACAGCGGCACCGTCATCGCGGCCGAGAGCAGCGTCATCGCCCACCACACGATCCACCACGATCCCGGGCCGAAATGCTGCAGCGTGAACGGTGCGATCAGCCCGGAGGAGAGAATGCCGATGCCGGGCCCGGCGTAAAACAGACTCAGCAGGAAATTCGCCCGCTCCGGTCGCGATTGCGCAATCGTCGCGGCCAGCGCGCCGCCGGCGACGAAGCCCGCCGCGGCACCTAAGCCCAGCACCAGGCGCGCAAGGCTCAGCGCGATGAAGTTCCCCGTCAGCGCACAAGTGGCGAGCGCGGCAACACAGGCCACGGTTCCCAGCCGGATCGCCGCCGACCAGCCCACGCGCTGGATCAGCCGCGACGCTGCCAGCGCGCCTACGAGGTAGCCGACGGCGTTGATGGTGTTCATGAAACCGGCTGCCGAATAGGACCAGCCGAGGTCCTCCCGCATGTCGGGCAGCACCAGCGCATAGGCAAAACGGCCGATGCCGAGCCCGACGGTTGCGGCCAGCGACAGGGTCAGGATCAGCCTTGCGGGATGGGCTGGGGGCGAGCGGTCAGGCGCGTGCAAAGGGCTACTCCGGCGGCCCGCACTGTGGCAGGCCCCGCCCGCCTTGCACAGCCGCGGCGCGGCAATGGTGTCTTGCCAAGCGCGCAACGCCGCTCTAGCACTCCGGCCGAAATTCATCCCGTTCGTCATGCCCGGGCTTGACCCGGGCATCCATCGTTCAAGAGAGCTGGATTGCCGGGTCAAGCCCGGCAATGACGAGAAAAATCTGAGGAAGAACGACCATGGCGACCCACAAATTGCTGCTGCTCCCCGGCGACGGTATCGGCCCCGAGGTGATGGGCGAGGTGAAGCGGCTGATCGATTGGCTGAATTCGGCAGGGATCGCCAAGTTCGAGACCGATACCGGCCTCGTCGGCGGCTCGGCCTATGACGCCCACAAGGTCTCGATCTCGGAAGGCGACATGGCCAAGGCCAAGGACGCCGACGCCGTGATCTTCGGCGCCGTCGGCGGCCCGAAGTGGGATGCGGTGCCCTACGAGGTCCGCCCCGAAGCCGGCCTGCTCCGCCTGCGCAAGGATCTCGCTTTGTTCGCCAACCTGCGTCCCGCCGTCTGCTATCCGGCGCTGGCGGATGCTTCGAGCCTGAAGCGCGAGGCGGTCGAGGGTCTCGACATCGTCATCGTGCGCGAGCTCACCGGAGGCGTCTATTTCGGCGAACCCAAGACCATCACCGATCTCGGCAACGGTCAGAAGCGCGCCATCGATACCCAGGTCTACGACACCTATGAGATCGAGCGCATCGGCCGCGTCGCCTTCGAGCTTGCCCGGAAGCGCAAGAACAAGGTGACGTCGATGGAGAAGCGCAACGTCATGAAGTCGGGCGTGCTCTGGAACGAGGTCATGACGGCGGTCCACAAGCGCGAATATCCCGACGTCACGCTCGAGCACCAGCTCGCCGATTCCGGCGGCATGATGCTGGTGAAGTGGCCGAAGCAGTTCGATGTCATCGTCACCGACAATCTGTTCGGCGACATGCTGTCCGACATCGCGGCGATGCTCACCGGATCGCTCGGCATGCTGCCCTCGGCCTCGCTCGGCGAGGTCGACGTCAAGACCAAGAAGCGCAAGGCGCTGTACGAGCCCGTGCACGGTTCGGCCCCCGATATCGCCGGCAAGGGCCTCGCCAATCCGATCGCGATGATCTCGTCCTTCGGCATGGCGCTGCGCTATTCCTTCGACATGGGCGCGCTCGCCGATAAGGTCGACGCCGCGATATCGGCCGTGCTCGCCGGCGGTCTCCGCACCGCCGACATCAAGTCGGAAGGCACCACGGCCGTCTCGACCACGCAAATGGGCGAAGCGATCCTGAAGGAATTGCAGAAGCTGCACGCGTAAGGCGGGTACAGAATCATAGGGTGGGTTAGCCATGCGGACTGCGCGAAGCGCAGGCCGTTTGGCGTAACCCACCCTACGAGATCTCCCCAAACAAAAATGGCCGGGCGCGAGCCCGGCCGTTTTGATTCGAAAGATACGCCGTTCAGTACAGCGGGAAATTCTGCGGGTAGCCGCCGACATCGGCCGGGGTCGCCAGCGGCTGGCGATCGATCGGGCGGTTGAGGTTCTCGCGGGCGAAGGACGGATAGCCGACAGCCGGCGGGAAGGCGTAATCGGTGAACTTGCGGTCGCCCGGATTGACCTCGGTGCCGCCGTCGAGCCAGGAGCGCTTGCTCACGTAAATACGGGTGCGGCCTTGTTGATACACGGCGTTGGGACCAGCAGGGCCGTAATAGTGCCGGCCGCGATCGTCAAAGCGCTGCTTGGTCTTGGTGTCGGCCGAGGCCGGCGCCGCGAAGGCCACAGCGACAACAGCGCCAGCCGCAAAGAAGGCCGCCAGTTTGGCAGAGAATTTCGAGCTCATCACGTCCCCTTCAGGCGGCAAGCCGCCACTCGATTTCACCCCATACTACCCCGGCCGGGGGGACCGGAACTAGGTCTATTCAGTCACACCGCGCCGGAATAATGGGGCGCGCCCGCAAAAGTTGCATGGATACCAGCGACTTGGGCTTGATGCGGCCTAGAGCGTGCCGCGCAATTGCGCGTTCGCGGCACCCACCAGCCAGTCCGCCGAGCCCTGCGCGTCGCAGGCGCGGCGCTTCAGCTCCGCATGGGCGAACAATTCGGCGAGCGTCGGCTCGTTGCCTGAGGTCAGCAGCGTCAGCCGGTTCAGCGTGCAGGCGATTGCCGCACGCCTCGCCGGCATCGTGTCGCCCTGGCAGGAGAAGCCGGAGATCTGCAAGCCCGGTTCCTCGTGGCGCTTGAGGTAACCCAGGCAGGCCGTGGTGCCGGATGGCCGGAACAGGGCGACGGGGCCGAATTTGGTCTCGATCAGGCCGGCCTGCTCGAGCGCGGTGGCCGCATCCAGGCCCATCTGGACGGCGAGACCGGCAGCCGCCGGACGCGTGACGTCAAATTCGTAGCCTTCCCGGTAGATCTCGAGCTCCGCCACCGGCCTGTCGGCATCGCCAGCCCAGCGCAGGATGTCGCGCCGGCCGCCCCCGGGGTGCCGGAAGATGGTGTAAGACGCTGTTTTATCGGACGAATCTAGGCGGCTGAGAGCGAACGCCGGGCGCGAGCGGGTGGCCACGGCCCAGCCCGGCTTCCCGGCGGGATCATCGTCGCGCAAATCAGGCAGCTGGCGGAGCCCTGCGAGGGCGAGCATGGCAAACAAAGCCAGCGTCCCCACATAGGCGAACAGGCGCGCCAGCGTGCCGACGACCTCGTCGGCGAAATTGGCGAGCGTCAGGTGGATCTGGGTGGGGCTGACGGCCGGGCCGGCCTCAGGCGACTGCATCCACGGCCTTCAGAGATGGTCCAACGTTGTCTTGAGGCCGGTTCTCGCATAGAAGCGCTGCTCCTCCTGTTTAAGCGTCAGCTTCAGGAACGGGCTTTTTCATCGGAGAGTGAACGATGGGTTACAAAGTCGCAGTCGTCGGCGCGACCGGCAATGTCGGACGGGAAATGCTCAACATCCTGGATGAGCGCAAATTCCCTGCGGACGAGGTCGTGGCCCTGGCGTCGCGCCGCAGCGTCGGCGTCGAGGTCTCCTATGGCGACCGCACCCTGAAGGTCAAAGCGCTCGAGCATTACGATTTCTCCGACGTCGACATCTGCCTGATGTCGGCCGGCGGCTCGGTGTCGAAGGAATGGTCGCCGAAGATCGGCGCCGCCGGCGCCGTCGTGATCGACAATTCCTCGGCCTGGCGCATGGACCCGGACGTGCCGCTGATCGTGCCTGAGGTGAATGCGGCTGCGACCGAAGGGTTCAAGAAGAAGAACATCATCGCCAACCCGAACTGCTCGACCGCGCAGCTCGTGGTCGCGCTGAAGCCGCTGCACGACAAGGCAACGATCAAGCGCGTCGTGGTCTCGACCTATCAATCGGTGTCGGGCGCCGGCAAGGACGCGATGGACGAATTGTTCTCGCAGACCAAGGCCGTCTACACCAATGACGAGCTGATCGCGAAGAAATTCCCCAAGCGCATCGCCTTCAACGTCATCCCCCACATCGACGTCTTCATGGAAGACGGCTTCACCAAGGAGGAGTGGAAGATGATGGCGGAGACCAAGAAGATTCTCGATCCCAAGATCAAGCTCACCGCCACCTGCGTGCGCGTGCCCGTCTTTGTCGGTCACTCCGAGGCCGTCAACATCGAGTTTGAGAATCCCATCACCGCCGACGAAGCGCGCGAGATCCTGCGCAAGGCGCCCGGCTGCCTCGTGATCGACAAGCAGGAGCCCGGCGGCTACGCGACGCCCTATGAAGCCGCCGGCGAGGACGCCACCTATATCAGCCGCATCCGCGAGGACGCGACGGTGGAGAACGGCCTCGTGCTGTGGTGCGTATCCGACAACTTACGCAAGGGCGCAGCGCTGAACGCGATCCAGATCGCGGAAGTCCTGATCAACCGCAAGCTGATCAGCGCGAAGAAGCAGGCGGCCTGAAACGAGCCGAGTGGTGAGTAGCGAATGGCGAATGGATTTTCCATTCGCAACGCGCCATTCGCCACTCCCTATTCGCCATTCGCCTTTTTGAATTCCTTGGTCGCCTTGTCCAGCACGAACAGCGTTCCCTCCGCGACGCCGAAATAGGCGCCGTGCAGCTGCATCTGGCCGTTCTCGACGGCTTTGCGCACGAACGGAAACGTCATGAGATTTTCCAGGCTGCGGAACACCGCGGCCTTCTCGATGCGCTCGACGAATTGCGCCATCGTCTCGTGGTCGCGCTGCTCGACCACTTCGCCGGGCTTGATGAACATCTGCATCCATTTGCCGATGAAATCGCCGGGCGTGAGCGGTTCGATCTTGTCGACGAAGGCGCGGATACCGCCGCACTGGGCGTGGCCGAGCACCACGATGTGCTTCACCTTCAGCACGGTCACCGCATATTCCAGCGCGGCGGAGACGCCATGCGCGTTCTCGTCGGGCTGATAGGTCGGCACCAGATTGGCGATGTTGCGCACGACGAACAATTCGCCCGGGCCGACGTCGAAAATCACCTCGGGTGAGACGCGGCTGTCGCAGCAGCCGATTACCATCACTTCAGGTGACTGCCCCTTCACCGACAGCTCGCGATAGCGGCTTTGCTCGTCGGGGAGCCGCTGGGTGGCGAAGGCTTTGTACCCTTCCAGCAAGGACTTCGGGAATGTGATCATGGCCTATGCCTAATCATATACCGCTGGAGCGAACAAGCCTTTCGAACAGGCAGGCCGGATGCTATCGCCTCCAGGAAATAGCCCGCGTGAGGAAACCGGAAGGACCATCAGCATGACCCGCCCGCGCCGCAGCCATCTGTTCATGCCCGGCTCCAACCCTCGCGCTCTGGAAAAGGCGCGGAACCTCGCCGCCGACGGCCTGATCCTGGACCTCGAAGATTCCGTCGCCCCCGACGCCAAGGCGGCGGCGCGCGACGGCATCGCCGCCGCGATCGCGGCCAGGGGATTTGGCAAGCGCGAGATCCTGATCCGGACCAACGGCTTGGACACGCCGTGGTGGGCTGAAGACATCGCGATGGCCGCCAAGGCATCGCCGGACGGCATCCTGGTTCCAAAAGTTTCAAGCATCGAGGAACTCCAGACCATCGGCCGCGACCTCGCCGGGCTCGGCGCGGCGCCGACGGTGAAGGTCTGGGCGATGATCGAGACTGCGCGGGCCGTGCTGCATGCCGAGGAACTGGCCGAGGCCGGTCGCGATCCCAAATCGCGACTGGCAGGCTTCGTGTTCGGCCCGAACGACATCTCGCGCGAGACGCGGATCAAGATGCTGCCCGGCCGCGCCGCGATGATCCCGATGATCACCCATTGCATCCTGGCAACGCGCGCCGCCGGCCTCGAGATCCTCGATGGCCCTTACAGCGACATTGCCAATTCCGACGGCTTTGCCACCGAATGCGCGCAAGGCCGCGACCTCGGCTTCGACGGTAAGACGCTGATCCATCCCTCGCAGATCGAGGCCTGCAACGCGATCTTCACGCCGCCGGAAGAGGAAGTCGCGCGCGCCCGAAAAATCATCGCGGCGTTCGAGCTGCCGGAGAACGCCTCGCGCGGCGCGATCCGTCTCGACGGCGCGATGGTGGAGCGCCTGCACGCCGACATGGCCAGGCGCACGATCGAGATCGCGGATGCGATCGCGGCGATGGGGAAGGGCTAAGGCATCAACGTGGAAAAGCGCGGTCCGCTGCTCCGCTCCAGGCGGGCATCTTCTGTTCGCCGGGAGCAGGCGGCGATGCGGCCAGTTCCTCGCAATACATCTGGTCGATCGTGCGCTGCATGAGCGCATAGCAATGGCATGCGGCCTTCTCGAGCCGCGCTCGATCGATTTCGACGAACCCGCGTCGGTCAGACGGAACGGCGCCGACCTCGCGCAGCTTGCTCATCGTTAGAGTCACTGTCGTGCGCCGCACCCCGAGCAATTGCGCGAGCGCCTCCTGCGTGACCGGAAGCATGTCATCGGGAACGCGGTCGTGAAGCTGCAGGAGCCAGCGCGCCATGCGGCCATCCACCCGGTGCAGCGCGTTGCAAGCGGCGACATGCTGGAGCTGCAACAAGACCGCGCGGGCATGGACCTGCACGACGTGCCTGATGGCGGCGCTTTGCGCAAAGGCAGCCCGAAATTTGGCGGCGGAAATCAGCGATGCCGTGCCCGCCACGCGAGCAATTGCAGTGACGGATGAAGGCGACGGGCCGAGCACGGAGAATGAGGCCAAGGCGCCTTCCCGCCCCATCAGGGTGGTGGCGACCGTTTGCCCGTCCGGCATATCGAGCATGAAAGCGATTGCGCCGCTATGGGGAAAATAAACCGGGTCGAGCTCTTCGCCCGACCGTACCAGGACGGCATCGGGTTCGAATGAGACCTTCTGGAAATAGGGCGTGAGCAGGCCGAGATCCGCCGCCGGCAACGCCGCCAGTAGCCGATTCCCGACGCCAGCGCGGTGGGCGGTCACGGTGCTTCCGTGTGAACGGGCACCCAACGGACGACGCAATCCAACGATTTCATTCACCATGATGATCGGAGATACGAGATACCAATTGTCGAACCGAATTGATCCAAACAGAGCCATCGGTCGAGATCAAGCACGGACAATTGCGGGCGCCCGCCCCGCAAGCAAAATCTTGCATTCGTATGACTATTCACGATCTCATGGCTCGGCGGAAACGTCTGATCCGCGCTGGCGAATGTTCCGCCTCAGTGCGGCGCGACGTCTACGCGATCGAGCGATTCCAGCCCGCGGCGTTACCGCAATAGCTCTGCTAGTTCTCGACGGCGGTGCCGTCGGGAAGCTCGCGGTCACATCGTGCCTTATCGCTGCACGGCGCGCTCGTCGGCAGAGTGCTCAGTCGCGGTACCGGCAGAACTCGTCGCCATTCTCGTATTCGATGCAGGTCTTCACGCGAGGACGCCGGGGCTCGTCATAGTAGCGACCTTCGCTCCGGTCTCCTGAGCCATATCTGTGGCCGCGATCCATGTCGTCGTCGTCTCGCCGCCAATTCCGGCCCGTGGTCCGATGCTCCTCGTCCTGGTCCATCATGCGACCCATCTGCCGTTGTCGCATACGATCCATGTCCATTGTATCGCGATCACGTTGCCGCGTCGTCCAGTCCCGATTGATGCGCGTGTCTTCCGCGCTGCGGCGATCTCGCTCACGGTGCTCGTCGGACTGCTGCGGCGTGCGCTCCGGCTGAGTTGGTGTGCTCTGAGTTTGGGATGGTCCGGCCTGCAGCGGATTGCCGTTGGGCCCAACCTGGCTCGAAGATTGGTTGGTGTCGGTTGCGCTCTGCTGAGCCAATGCCGTGGCAGGAATCAATGCAGAGGCCACGATGAAGACGATTGCTAGATCTGAGCGACGCATGGTCTCACCTCGCGAGTTTCCTGTGTAACTCGGTGGCTCAGCGTTCGTTCTTAAGAATGGTTCTGATTCGAATCCAGCTGAGGCGAAGGGTCAGATTCGATGACCCTCCGGCATCGATTCGTGGCGCTGACGGCGTCTTCCGCCTCAATGCTGCGCGACGTCGGCGCGGTCGAGGGATTCCAGCGTCGCGGCATTGCCGCAATAGCCGTGGTAGTTCTCCGGGGCGGTGCCGTCGGCAAGGTCGCGGTCGCATTGTGCCTTGTGTTGGCAGAGCGAGCAGACCCGCTCCATGTCGCGCAGCAGAAGCGGTTGCACTTGCCCGAGCCGCTCCGCGCTGATGCCGAGCTGCTCCAGCATTTTCGGCAGCTCGTCGGCGGAATGCTTGCCGTGACGAACCAGCTCCTCGAGATCATCAGGCGCGATCCTGAGATCGTTCGCGATCCGGTCAAAATCGAAACGATCGAGCTGCCGTATCTCGCTCAGCTCGCGGCGATGCTTCAGCCAGCCGGCAAAGGACTCGATGAGATCCTGGACGAGGGGATAGGGCCTGCTTGCGGTGCTCATGGAAAGCTCCCTTCGGACGGCGGAATTGGAGCGAATTAAGCACAATGATGCAGAGGCGCGTTGCGCTGGATCAAACTGGGAATGGAAGCCGCGGCGCCCGCAAAGTCTCAATCGCGCCAGTGCGCGAGCAGAGCCTCGGCAACGGTCTCCGCACGCTCCACGATCTGCCAATGGCCTGCGTCCGCTTCGATGTGAAGCTTGCTGGCATGTCTTGCGGCAAAGCGTTCGGCGACGGACAGCGGCACGTAGGGGTCCAGGGCACCCCAGACCACGAGCCCGCGTTTGGGGAGCCGGTCGAGGCGGTCGACCCAATCCCCTTCGAAACGGAGGCCGTTTGCCGAACGATAAAGCCTGAGGATCGCGCTGCGCATGTGAGGGGTCCAGGCCGACGCTTCCTGTCGCGCCAGTCCGGCCGGGAGCCCGCCTCGGCGAAAACTGCTCTCGATGGCCGGCTTCCCCGACAACGCCATGGCGATCTCCCCCAGCATGGGGGTGTTCCAGATGCGGGCGATCAGGTGACCTCGATATGAGGGATCGATGGCCGCACCGCAGATTGCCCAGGACCGGATCAGCTCCGGACGCAGCGAGGCGGCGCGAAGCGTAAACAGGGCTCCCCAATCATGACCGACCAGATCGACCGGACCGTCTTGCTCGCATCGGCTCTCGAGCAGCTGGGCCAGCCATTGCACGTATTCATCCTTGCTGCAGCCGAACCCGTCCGGGGCTGGTGCGCAGAAGCCAGGCAGGCAGGGGACGCTCACCGGTTCGCCCAGCCTGTCGATCAGAGGCTGCCAGATCGTGGGCGTATCGGGGACACCGTGCAGGAAAATCCGATGGGTCATGAGGTCATGAGCCTCATCTCTCGTGGATCGTAAGCGGCCGCAGGAGCCTCATGCAAACCGCTCCGTCGCCCACGCATAAAGACTCCCCGGGATCGGTTTTTCGCCGCCGCGGCCCTTAGGAGAGATGTGCAGGCCGATGATCTCGGGGTTGGTGACGAGGCCGAGATAGCTGGAGGGATCGAAGAACAGCTTTGGCTCGGCATGCACGGCGTAGAACGACTGCTTCGGCAGCGCGTTGTGCAGTTCGCCGGTGCGGCGCGCGAGCGCCGTGAGCGCGGCCGGGCCGTAGATCGCGACGCGAATATCGGAGAGACGGTTGGAGCCGCCGCGCAGGCGGCGCATCGCGAAGGTGATGCGATGGCGCAGCGACAGCCAGTTCGGCGTCAGCTCCTCTTGCGCCATCAGCTCCTCGAACGCGCGCACGATGCCGTGCTGGGGCGGAAGATAGATCACGGAATTGCCGAGCTGGCGCGGCCGCTCCCAGGCGAAATAGGTTTTTGCCGGATCGATCTCGACGGGTTTGAGCAGCAGCACGTCGGCATCCAGCCAGAGGCCGAGACCCCTCGCCATCAGCTTCATGCGGAAGAAATCGCTGAACTGCAGAATGGTCCAGTCGCGCCAGCTGCCATCAGGCTGCGGCGGTCGCAGTCGTTCGGAGAACGCGTGCGGCAAGATCGCTTCCGCCTCCGCATTCTCGATCCCGGCAGGCAGACCGGGAATGGGGTCGAAGCTGTAGACGGTGACCTTATGGCCGGCCGCCAGCTGCGAGCGCAGACAGGTCTGGCGCAATGCGTCCATCGGGCCATGCCAGAAGGTGACGATCTCGGGCAGCATAGGCGAGCTATAGGGATATCAAGGGCAAAGAAAAAGCCCCGGCGCGCGGCACGCACCGGGGCTCGAACGAAATTCAGAGCATGATCCGGAAAAGTGTGCAGCGGTTTTCCGAAAAGATCATGCTCAAAAGATATGATCTCAGGCCCAGGCGCGCTCGCGCTTGAGCTTCTCTTCATAGGTGTCGATCGAGGCCTTCTTCTCCATGGTGAGACCGATGTCGTCGAGGCCGTTGATCAGGCAGTGCTTGCGGAACGGGTCGATCTCGAACTTGACCGTGCCGCCGTCGGGGCCGCGGATCTCCTGGTTCGGCAGGTCTATCGTCAGCGTCGCGTTGGCACCGCGCTCGGCGTCGTCGAACAGCTTGTCGAGATCTTCCTGCGACACGCGGATCGGCAGAATGCCGTTCTTGAAGCAGTTGTTGTAGAAGATGTCGCCGAACGAGGTCGAGATCACGCAGCGGATGCCGAAGTCGAGCAGCGCCCACGGCGCATGCTCGCGGCTCGAGCCGCAGCCGAAATTATCACCGGCGACCAGCACCTTCGCGTTGCGATAGGCGGGTTGGTTGAGGACGAAATCCGGGTTCTCGCTGCCGTCGTCCTTATAGCGCTGCTCGGAGAAGAGCCCCTTGCCAAGACCGGTGCGCTTGATCGTCTTGAGGTACTGCTTCGGAATGATCATGTCGGTGTCGACATTGATGATCTTCAGCGGCGCCGCGACGCCTTCCAGCGTGGTGAACTTGTCCATGGTTGCGCTTCCCGGGTTGCAGTCAGGGTGGGCTGTTTAGCCCGGTTGGAATACAAATCCTAGGCCGGATTCGGCAATCTTGGTCTGTCAGACCTGATCTGTCAGCGGTGACCTGTCAGATCTGCGGAGCCATGCTGTCGGGGGCAAAGCCGGTCGGCAGCCCGTCGATGCTCTTCACGTTCTTCAGGCCCCAGTACTTGCGTAAGTTGTTGACGCCCTGCGCCGTCCAGTAACGGATGAGGCTGCCGCGCTCCTGCTTGTAGTCGAACAGGGGCACGCCCATACCGCACGATGTCTGCACGAGGTCGACCGAAAGGCGCACGATCTGGCGCGCCCCGGCCATGTCCTCGAACCGAGGGGCAAGATTGGCGTACTCAGGCGTGCCGCGCATGATCGATCGGCCCTGGCCGTACAGTCGCAGGATCATCGGAGGGCCATCGAAGGCGCAAAACATGATGGTCAGCCGCTTGTCGCCGGAGGCGATCAGATGTGCGCGGGTCTCGCTGCCGCTGCCGGTGCAATCGAGATAGGCGACATCGCTGTCTCCGAGCACCCGGAAGGAGGACAGGCCCTTGGGGGACACGTTGATGCGTCCCTTCGGCGGGGCGCTCGCGACGAAGAATATCTTCTGCCGCTCGATGAACGCCTGATGCTCTGGTTCGATCTTCGCGAATTGCTTGCCCATGTCCGTGCGTCCTTTGCGCAGCGCCGCCGCAAAAGCTATCAGGTAAGATATACCCGTTTAAGAGAGTTGTTTATGCTGGTATAAAAACCACCATGAAGGGAACAGATCCGACCGCCCCGGCTCTCTCGCTCAGCGCATTCCTGCGGGCGCTCCGGGAGCGGCAATCTCCGGCAGAATTCGGCCTCGCCGGCGGATCACGACGGCGCACGCCCGGGCTTCGGCGCGAAGAGGTCGCTCAGCTCTGCGGATTGAGCGCCACCTGGTACACCTGGATCGAGCAGGGTCGCGATGTCTCCGTTTCGGCTTCGACCCTTGCGCGCCTCGCACGCGGATTGCGGCTGTCACGGGCCGAGCGCAGCTATCTGTTCGAAGTGGCCGGCAAGCGCGACCCCGAGCGCCCGGGCGGCGGCGATGATCCACCCGAGGCGGTGCTGGCCTGCGTCGATGCGATCGACGGTCCCGCCTACATCCTCGATCGCACATGGAGCGCGCGTCGCTGGAATGCGAAAGCGTCCCGACTGTTTGCGGAGTGGCTCGATGCCGGCGGCGAGACGAACCTGCTACGCTACATCTTTCTCAGGCCTGAGGCCAAAACGCTCATCCTTGACTGGATGGCCCGTGCGCATCGCGTCGTCGCGGAGTTCCGCGCCGCGGTGACGGCCTACTCCGACGATCCGGATATTCGCCGGCTCGTCGACGAGCTGAGAATTGCAAGCCCCGACTTCGCACGCTGCTGGGAGACGCATGGGGTGCTGGCACGCGAAGGTGGCGAACGCGCCTTCAATCATCCGACCATGGGATTGCTGAACTATCAGCAGGTGTCGCTGTCTCTCGCGGGCTGGCCCGATTATCGACTGACGATGCTTCTCCCCGCACCGCGCCTTGACAAATCCGCCTCCTACTCCGCCTGAGCCTCGATATCAGCCATATCGTCGTCCGAGAGGCCGAAATGGTGGCCGATCTCGTGGATCAGGACGTGGCGGACGATATGGCCGAGGCTTTCATCGTGCTCGGCCCAGTAGTCCAGGATCGGCCGGCGGTAGAGCCAGACCATGTTGGGCAGCCGCGCCACGTCGCCAAGGCTCTGCTGGGGCAGGCCGACGCCCTGGAACAGGCCGAGCAGGTCGAACTCGCTCTCGCACTCCATCTCGTCCAGGACCTCCTCGGTCGGGAAGTCGTCGACGCGGATGATCAGGCCTTCGCACAGCCGTCGAAACTCTGCCGGCAGGCGCTCGAAAATGTCGTGCGCCGCCACCTCCATCTCGGCCAGCGAGGGCGCTTTCAGGTTCGTCCACATCGGCTTGTCTTAGCGCGGGTTTCCCGCTGGCGCATCCAGCTTTATAAGCGCGCGAGGTTGACGGGCGCCGCCAAAACGGGGAGCGTGGGCGCTAGGTCGAGGACAGTTCAGGTGGGCGCAAAAATGCGAGCAAGAACAGCGGTAGCTCTACTGTGCATGGGGTTGTTTTCGCAAGTTGCCGTGAGCGCGCAGGCCCAGACAGCCGGTACCGAAGTCCGTATCGCCCAGGCGGTCTCGCCCGACGACGTCCCTCCGCCCCACAGGCGGCCCCAGACCCGTCTGCGCGTTACGCCCTATTACAGTCCTGATGGTGTTTATCCGCGCTACAATCCGGGCCCCGATGCGGTGCGCGAGTGCAATGTCGCCTATGTGCAGGAACACAGGCCGAGCGGCACGGTGATCACGCCGCATATGAGCTGCTACTGGCGCCGCGGCTGATACGCGCTGCCCGATGTTGCAGCGGAGGTCAGCATGACGAGATGGATCGCATTCGCTGTTGTCGTCGCACTTGCGACCGGCCTGTCCCGGGCGTCCGCGACGCAGCGCGTGACCAAGCTGCCCGATGCCTCCGCCGGGCGCGCGGTGTTCGACGGGCGGCGGCATGCGCGATACGACGTTGCGCGGTACACGCCGCGTCCCGATCCGTACTATTACGCGCGGCCGGTCTATTACCGTCCCTATCCCTACCGCGTGCCCGCGCCGTTCGTGTTCGGCTACGGGCCGTTCTGGTGACGCCAGCAACCTCGCTCATTCAGGGCGCGTTCACGCCGCTGTTTCATGGCGCCCTTGGTGCGTGACTCAAAGCCAATCCTTCACATTCCATGACGACGGCTTCCACCGCATCAGCGTCTCGATCTTCCATTTCCGGAACATCGCCGGCGGCCAGCGGCTCAGCTTCGAGCTCTCCTCGACCTCGGGCTTGGCGACGATGCGCAAGCGCGTTGCGCGCCGCCGGTGCTGGCGCGTCGCATCGCTGATCAGGTCGACATATTCAGGCTTGTTGGCCATGACACTGCGTCCTCGCGAGGGCGCAGTGTCGGTGCAGGCGATTAACGGCGGCTTGCCGCATCAGTTACAATTGTCGGGAGCAGCTTAGCGCCAATCCCTGACGTCGACGAAATGGCCCGCGATCGCGGCGGCCGCCGCCATCGCCGGCGATACCAGATGCGTGCGGCCCTTGAAGCCCTGACGGCCCTCGAAATTGCGGTTCGAGGTCGAGGCGCAGCGCTCTTCCGGCTTCAGCTTGTCCGGGTTCATCGCAAGGCACATCGAGCAACCGGGCTCGCGCCATTCGAAGCCGGCCTTGATGAAGATCTTGTCCAGACCTTCGGCCTCGGCCTGCTCCTTCACGATGCCGGAGCCAGGCACGACCATGGCGTTGACATTCGCCGAAACGGTCTTGCCTTCGGCGATCTTCGCAGCGGCGCGCAGATCCTCGATGCGGCCGTTGGTGCAGGAGCCGATGAAGACGCGGTCGAGCTTGATGTCGGTGATCTTCGTCCCCGCCGTCAGACCCATGTACTTCAGGGCCCGATGCTTGGAGATGCGCTTGGCCTCGTCTGCGATCTTATCGGGGTCGGGCACGATGCCGGTCACCGAGATCACGTCCTCAGGGCTGGTACCCCAGGTCACGATCGGCGGCAGCTTGGCCGCATCGAGCCGCAGCTCGTGGTCGAAATGCGCGCCGTCGTCGGAGCGCAGCTTCTCCCAATAGCGCATCGCCGCATCCCAATCCGCGCCCTTCGGCGACTTCGGACGGTCGCGCAGGAAGTCGTACGCCTTCTGGTCGGGCGCGACGAGGCCGGCGCGCGCGCCGCCTTCGATCGACATGTTGCAGACCGTCATGCGGCCTTCCATGCTGAGCGCGCGGATTGCATCGCCGGCATATTCCAGCACGTAGCCGGTACCGCCTGCGGTGCCGATCTCGCCGATGATGGCGAGGATGATGTCCTTGCCGGTCACGCCGTCGGGCAATTTGCCGTCGACGGTGACGCGCATGTTCTTCGCTTTCTTCTGGATCAGCGTCTGCGTCGCCAGCACGTGCTCGACCTCTGATGTGCCGATGCCGTGCGCGAGCGCGCCGAACGCGCCATGCGTCGAGGTGTGGCTGTCACCGCAGACGATGGTGGTGCCGGGCAGCGTGAAGCCCTGCTCGGGGCCGATGACGTGGACGATGCCCTGGCGCTTGTCGAACTCGTTGTAATATTCGATGCCGAACTCTTTGGCGTTCTCGGCCAGCGCCTTGATCTGCTCGATGCTTTCAGGATCGGGATTCGGCTTGGTGCGGTCGGTGGTCGGCACGTTGTGGTCGACGACCGCGAGCGTCTTCTCAGGCGCATGGACCTTGCGTCCCGTGGCGCGCAGGCCTTCGAAGGCCTGTGGCGAGGTCACCTCGTGCACCAGGTGGCGGTCGATATAGAGCAGGCAGGTGCCGTCGTCGGCTTCGTGCACCAGATGGTCGTTCCAGATCTTGTCGTACAGGGTGGTCGGCTTGGACATGAGCGTCAGCTCCAAAGAATGTGTGAAGCGGATGTGCGCGAGTACGCGCGGGCAACAAATCGTCGGCGCAGCTCTCAGGCTGCGCGAATAAGCTCTGACGTTGCCGAGGTCGCGAAGCGTCCGAAAAATCGGCCAGGCAGCCGCGAGCGATCGTCGATGACGATGCGCCGGGGGCTCACGAAGCTGGTCAGATCTGGAAACATTCCAGGAATATATAGCAGGCCGGTTTGGAAGCGCGAGTGGTTTGACGCGCACGGCTGACGCAACAAAAAAGCGCGGGACCTGCCCGCGCTTTCGAAAAATCGCCTCGTGGCGAAGCTTACTCGTTGACGGCCTTGGCGTGCTCGCTCTTCTCCACGATGCGGGCCGACTTGCCGCGCAGGTTGCGGAGATAATAGAGCTTGGCACGACGCACCTTGCCGCGACGCACCACCTTGATCGAGTCGATCATCGGCGACATCACCGGGAACACGCGCTCCACGCCTTCACCGTAAGAGATCTTGCGGACGGTGAAGCTCTCGTTGAGGCCGCCGCCGGAACGGCCGATGCAAACGCCTTCATAGGCCTGCACGCGGGTGCGGTCGCCTTCGACGACCTTCACGTTGACGATCACGGTGTCGCCGGGACCGAATTCCGGAATGTCCTTGCTGGCGGAGAGCTTGTCGAATTGCTCTTTTTCAAGCTGTTGGATCAGGTTCATGGGTAAATCTCCATCGGCGCGCCCAGCCTTCGAAAACGGGGGCCGCGCGAAATTCGTTTATCCAGCCATTGCGGATGTGGGCGCTCCTATAAGGCAAGCCGGAGCGTTTGTCACCCGTCTGTCTTGTTTTTTGGCGTTTTTTGGCGTCCGGGCCGATTCGGGGCTTTGGGCGGGATTTGGGCCCATAAATCCGGCCGCCGGGCCGCCGTCAGGGCTTCGGATTGCGCCCGCCGCCAGGCAGCGACTTTGGCATGGTCGCCGGAGGTCAGGATCTCAGGGATCGGAACCCCCTCGAACAGCTGCGGGCGGGTGTATTGGGGGTATTCGAGCAGGCCGTCGGAAAAGCTCTCCTCGGTCCCCGAGGCTTCCTTGCCCATGACGCCCGGCAGTAGCCGGACGCAGGCGTCGACGAGCGCCATCGCGGCGATTTCGCCCCCCGATAGCACGTAATCCCCGATCGAGAGCTCCTCCAGGCTGCGGCCGTCAATCACCCGCTGGTCGATCCCCTCGAATCGCCCGCAGACGATCAGGGGGCCGGGGCCTTGCGCGAGTTCCATGACGCGCGCCTGGGTCAATGGCCGACCGCGTGGGCTCATCAGCAATCTGGGCCGCTCGGGAGCGATATCAGCGGCATCGATGGCGGCCGCCAGAACGTCCGCCCGCAGCACCATGCCGGGGCCACCGCCCGCCGGAGTGTCATCGACGCTGCGATGACGGTCCGTGGCTGAGGCCCGGATGTCCCGCGCTTCGATCTGCCAGATCCCGGTGGCGAGGGCCCGGCCGGCCAGGCTCACGCCGAGGGGCCCCGGAAACATCTCCGGAAACAGCGTCAGCACCGTCACGTGCCAGGGTGAGGGATTGCTCATTCGATCTCAGTTGCCTTCGCGGGGACGATCCGGGGAGAGATCATCGTCCGCGTCCCTGTCGCCCTCGATCTCCTGCGGCAGCGCGATCACCACGCGGCCGCCCGCAATATCGACCTCAGGCACCACTGCGTTGGAGAACGGCACCAGCATCGTCGCCCCCTTGAGGGGTGCGATCTCGATGATGTCGCCGGCGCCGAAATTATGGATCGCGAGCACGCGACCGAGCGCATCGCCGTCGGTGGTGACGGCGGCGAGCCCGATCAGATCGGCGTGGTAATATTCGTCCTCATCGGTGGCGGGCAGTTTTTCGCGCGCGACGTAGAGTTCGATGCCGTTGAGGCGCTCGGCCTCATCGCGGGTCGCGACGCCTTTGAAGGTCGCGACCAGATGATCCCGGGCTTCGCGGACTTGCGCCAGTTCGAACTGGCGCTTGCCGTCCTTGGAGAGGAGCGGACCGTAGCGCTTCACGGCAAAGGGATCTTCGGTGAAAGTCCACAGTTTGACCGCGCCGCGCACACCATGCGCAGCGCCGATCCGCGCGACGCAGATCAGCGCCGACATGGTCTCGCCTTAGCTCTTCGCAGCCGCTTCGGCCTGCGCCTTGCGCTCCTTGCGCGGCACGGCCTTCTCGGGGTTGTTGCGCGCTTCGCGCTTCTTGACGCCGGCGGCGTCGAGGAAGCGGGACACGCGGTCCGACGGCTGCGCGCCCTTGGCGAGCCAGGCCTTCACCTTGTCCATGTCGAGCTTCAGGCGGGTTTCGTTGTCCTTCGGCAGCAGCGGGTTGAAATAGCCGAGACGCTCGATGAAGCGGCCATCGCGCGGGAAGCGCGAGTCGGCGACGACGACGTGATAGACGGGACGCTTCTTGGTGCCTGCGCGGGCGAGGCGGATAACGACGGACATTCAGTTTCTCCTTGAAAGTGTGGTTTGCAAAGTACGTTTTGTTCGGTTGATTGGTATTCCGCGTCGCGCGAGACCGATGCGATCCCTTGCGACGAATTCCTCATTTCTTCTTGCCCGGGAAACCGCCGAGACCCGGCAGCGTCGGCTTGCCGCTCAGCCCGGTCAGTCCGGGCAGGTTCGGCAGGCCGGTGCGAAGACCGGGCGGCAAATCCTTGGGCAGGCTGGGCAGACCCTGTCCGCCGCCGCCCATCTTTTCCTGAAGCGCTTTCATCTCTTCCGGAGACGGCATCTTCATGCCGCCGCCAAAGCCCATCGCCTGCGCGATGCCGGCGAGCGGACCGCGCTTGCCCGAGCCCATCGCCTTCATCACGTCGGCCATGTTCCGGTGCATCTTCAGCAGCTTGTTGACGTGCTCGACGCTCTGGCCGGACCCTGCGGCGATGCGTTTCTTGCGGCTGGCCTTGAGCAGATCGGGATGACGGCGCTCGTCGCGCGTCATGGAATCGATGATGGCGACCTGGCGCTTCAGGATCTTGTCGTCGATGCCGGCGGCGGCGATCTGATTCTTCATCTTGGAGATGCCGGGCATCATGCCCATCAACCCACTGATGCCGCCCATGTTGGCCATCTGCAGCAGCTGCTCGCGCATGTCATTGAGGTCGAACTGCCCCTTGCGCATGCGCTCGGCGGTACGCGCGGCCTTCTCGGCATCGATATTGGCGGCGGCCTTCTCGACCAGCGACACCACGTCGCCCATACCGAGGATACGGCCGGCGATACGATCAGGATGGAAGTCTTCCAGCGCATCGGTCTTTTCGCCGGTACCGATCAGCTTGATCGGCTTGCCGGTGACCGCGCGCATCGACAGCGCGGCGCCCCCGCGGCCGTCGCCGTCGACGCGGGTCAGCACGATGCCGGTGAGACCGACGCGCTGGTCGAACGAGCGCGCCAGATTCACGGCGTCCTGACCGGTGAGGCTGTCGGCGACCAGCAGCACTTCATGTGGATTGGCCGCGGCTTTGATCGCGGCCGCCTCCGCCATCATCTCTTCGTCGAGCGTGGTGCGGCCGGCAGTGTCGAGCAGCACGATGTCGTAGCCGCCGAGCTTACCGGCTTCCAGCGCGCGCTTGGCAATCTGCGACGGCTGCTGGCCCGCCACGATCGGCAGCGTCGGAATGTCGAGGTCGCGGCCCAGCACGGCCAGCTGCTCCATCGCCGCCGGGCGATAGACGTCGAGCGAGGCCATCAGCACCTTGCGCTTGTCGCGCTGGACGAGGCGGCGGGCGAGCTTGGCGGTGGTGGTCGTCTTGCCCGAGCCTTGCAGACCGACCATCATGATCGGCACCGGCGGCACGGAATTGACGTCGATGGTCTGGCCTTCCGCGCCGAGCGTGTTGATCAGCTCGTCATGGACGATCTTGACCACCATCTGGCCTGGGGTGACCGACTTGACGACGGTGGCGCCGATCGCCTGTTCGCGGACGCGTTCGGTGAAGCTGCGCACGACCTCGAGCGCAACGTCGGCCTCGAGCAGCGCGCGGCGCACCTCGCGCATCGCGGCGTCGACATCCTTTTCGGTCAGCGCACCGCGCCCCGTTAGACGATCGAGAATGCCGCCAAGCCGTTCCGACAGATTGTCGAACAATGAAGTTGTCCTTGTCCTGCTCGCCAGAATGGCGATCTTCCAAACACCTTTGCGCCCGAGGGCGCATCGCGCTGTCGGGCGTTGACCTCTGGCCTCCAGGGCCAGTCGGCGGGTCGAAAAGAAAGCCTTTCCGAGAAAGTAGCGGGGTTAAACGCCGCTCCCGGCCAAAAGTCAAGGAAAGTTAGGGTGCCGGGACGCCTTTGCCGGGCTAAGATCCTGAAAACAGGAGGTTTCCGGTCACGGGTTCCTTTTTCGGTGACCCCGCCCATATAGCCGGTGATGTCTTACCTCACCAGCCTTGATGTCCCGCATGAAAACCTATGACGGTCCCGCCTCCGACCATTTCAATGGCCTGCACTTCTTTGATCCGGACGGCGCGCCGCCAAAATCGCTGCGCGAGGTGCTGCGCTGGCAGTTCAGCGCGCGGGAACGGGCGAAATGGCCGGAATGGGCCCCGAGCCCTCATGCCGACATCCCGCCGGGGCGCGTCGAGGGCGACAAGGTACGGCTCTCCTTCGTCGGCCATGCCAGTTGGCTGATCCAGGCCGGCGGCCTGAACATCCTGGTCGATCCCGTCTGGTCGATGCGGGTCTCGCCGGTGGCCTGGGCTGGGCCGAAGCGGCACAACGACCCCGGCATCGCATTCGAGAACCTGCCTGACATCGACGTCGTGCTGGTGTCGCACGGCCATTACGATCACCTGGATATCGCGACGCTGTCGCGGCTCGCCAAGAACTTCGCCCCGCGTGTGCTGACGCCGCTCGGCAATGACGTGACGATGCGCCGGGCTGACTCCACCATCAAGGCGGAAGCATTCGACTGGCACGATCGGATCGAACTCGGCGGCGGCATTGCGGTGCATCTGGTCCCGACGCGGCACTGGACGGCGCGCAGCCTGTTCGACCGCAACAAGGCGCTGTGGGCGAGCTTCGTGTTGGAGACACCTGCGGGGAAGATCTACGTCGTCTGCGATTCCGGCTATGGCGACGGCACGCATTTTCGTCGTGTCGCCGAGCGGCACGGAGCTTTGCGTCTGGCAATCCTGCCGATCGGCGCTTACGAGCCGCGCTGGTTCATGCGCGACCAGCACATGAATCCGGAAGATGCGGTGAAGGCGCTCGCCGATTGCGGCGCAGAGCGGGCGCTAGGCCATCATCACGGCACGTTTCAGCTGACGGATGAAGCCATCGATGCGCCGGCCAAGGCGCTGGTGGAAGCACTTGACGCGGCGAAGATTCCGCAGGCGCGGTTCGTGGCGATGAAACCGGGGCAAGTGGTGGAGATTTAATCTCCGCCGTTCCAACACATACAGCTCGTTGTCCCGGGCCGCGACGAAGTCGCGAGCCCGGGATGCATAACCAAAGGGAGGAGTTTGACGAAGGCTCGGAGTTACCTGCGTCGAATCATAACCACTCGCTGTGGTTATGGGTCGCCGCCTGCGCGGGGACGACAGCTATGCTTGGAGCGGGCAGTGCTCCTCTCAAGACCTATTGCTCTTTCGCCTTGATCGCCCAGCTCACATTCACCGTCACCGCCAGCGTTTCCTCACCCGGTGCGACGGCCGCGGGCGCGGCCATCGGGGCTGCGGCCATGCGGCCCTTGAACAGCGGCATCGGAGCGCCGCCCTCGGAGACGCTGAGTGGCGCACCCAACGTGACGCCGGTGGCTTTGGCGTAGATCTCGGCCTTGCGCCGCGCATCGGCCACCGCCTGCTCGCGGGCATCGTCGAGCAGTTTCGAGGCCTGCGTGACCTCGAACGAGATGTTGCCGATATCATTCGCGCCGGCGCTGACCAGCGTGTCGATGATGCTAGCGACCGTGGCCACATCGCGAATCTTCACCGTGACGCGGTTGGAGGCGCGGAAGCCGACCACGGGCGAGGCGCCGCTCGAGCGGTTCGGCGCATATTGCGGTTGCAATGACAGCCGCGATGTCTGGTAATCCTTTTCGGGGATGCCGGCGCCCTTCAGTGCCAGCAGCACCTTGCCCATCGCGGCGTTGTTGGTATCGGAGGCTTCCTTCGCCGACTTGGCGTCATTGGCGACGCCGGCATCGATCTGCGCGAGATCGGGCGCGGCCGAGACGGTTGCTTGGCCGCTTACGGTGATGGCGGACGGGAAATCATCGGCAAAGGCAGGCGATGCCAGCAGCGCGGCGGTGAAAAGGGCGGCGATTACGGCAGGCTTCTTCATCGGTCTCACTTCAACGGCACAAAAACATTGATCACGAGCTTGTCCTCGACGGTCTTCAAGGGATCGGTGAGGTACTCCTCGATGAACGTGTCCTTGGCTTCCAGCTTCTTGTCGTCGAGGTGATTGGTGATCGCCTCGTAGGTGTTGTCCATGTTGTCGTAAGAGCCGCGATGGACGAATTTCAGCGCCTTGCCCTCGGGCGACTTGCCGATGCTCATGTCCTTCGGCAGGTTCTTCGGGTCCTGCTCGATCGGGATCTCGGCGAGGAAGGTGAAGCCGGTGTCGTCGGTCGAGGTATAGACGATCATCGGGTTGCCAGATGGCTTGATGCCCTGCTTGTCGAGCAGCGCGTTCAGCGCCTTGAAGGCGTCAATCAGGGTGTCGAAGGCGGTGTCCCAATTGGCAGTGCCCTTGACCATCACGACCTTCTTGGCCTCGAGCGTGGTTTCCTGACCAAAGGGGTCGGCGGTCTGCACCGGGGCAGGGGTGGCGGCCGCTGCGGGCGGCGGCGCCGCCGGGCTCGGTGAGGCGCTGGCCGCAGGCGATGGTGCCGGCGAGGGCGTTGTTGCGGGCGCGGGCGATGCGCTTGCGGCCGGGGAGGGCGCGGCTGACGGGGCCGGCGAGGGGCTTGCCGAGGCTGACGGCGCCGGGCTTGGGCTCTGAGCCAGGGCGCCCGAAAAGCCCAGCGACAAGACCGCTGCCGGGATCAGCGCGGCCAGAGCAAGACGACGAAACCCAATCATTCTATTCTCCCCAAGGCCTTAACGACCAAGGCCCACATCCGGTCGCACATCCCCGGTCGCGCGAACTGCGCCGTTCTAACACGCGAGTGCCAAATTCGTCCCATGACAGATGCGTCATGGCAGTTCATCTCGGCTGCCACAGCCAAATCACTGGCCAAGTCGGCAAGGATCGCCATATAAGGCAGGCGAAATTCGGGAATTTTCATGAGCGCGCTGGCCAACCACGCATTTGCCAAGATGAACGGCATCGGCAACGAGATCGTCGTTGTCGACATGCGCGATTCCGCCGGCCGCATCACGCCTGATGACGCCCGCGCCGTCGCCTCCGCGCATGGCGGCGTGCCCTATGACCAGCTCATGGTGCTGCAGAAGCCGCGGCTCGGCGGCACCGAAGCCTTCATCAGCATCTACAACAATGACGGCTCGGAAGCCGGTGCCTGTGGCAACGGCATGCGCTGCGTCGTGCGCCGGATCTTCGAAAAGAGCGGGCAGACCACCGCGACGTTCGAAACCGCCGCCGGCCTGCTCAATGCCTGGCAGGGTCCGGCGCCCGACCTCTACACCGTCGATATGGGCGCGCCGAAGTTCGGCTGGCAGGACATTCCGCTGGCGGAAGAGTTTCGGGACACCCGCTACATCGAATTGCAGATCGGGCCGATCGACAATCCGATCCTGCATTCGCCCTCCGTGGTCAGCATGGGCAATCCGCACGCGATCTTCTGGGTCGACGACGTCAATGCCTACGATCTCGAACGTTTCGGTCCGCTGCTGGAAAATCATCCGATCTTCCCGGAGCGCGCCAACATCACGCTGGCCCATATCGTTGATCGTGAGCACATCACCATGCGCACCTGGGAGCGCGGCGCCGGGCTGACCAGGGCCTGCGGGTCTGCGGCCTGCGCGACTGCGGTTGCGGCTGCGCGGCTGAAGCGCACCGAGCGCAAGGTCGAGATGACGCTGCCCGGCGGCAAGCTCGGTATCGAATGGCGCGAGCGCGACGATCACGTGTTGATGACGGGAACGGCGACCTTCGAATATGAAGGCAAGTTCGATCCGGCGCTGTTCGCGCCTGCAGGCTAATGGCCGTCGACGTCGTCACCTTCGGCTGCCGCCTCAACGCCTTCGAGGCCGAGGTGATCCGCAGCAAAGCGGAGGATGCGGGCCTCTCCGACACCATCGTCATCAACAGCTGCGCCGTTACCAACGAGGCCGTGGCACAGGCGCGGCAGTCGATCCGCAAATTGAAGCGCGAGCGACCGGAGGTGCGCATCGTCGTCACCGGCTGCGCGGCGCAGACGCAAAGCGCGATGTTCGCCGACATGATCGAGGTCGACCGCGTCGTCGGCAATGACGACAAGATGCGCGGCGATGCCTGGCGCGCGGCGCGCGATGCCTTCGATCTCGGCGCCGGCGCGAAGATCGCCGTCAGCGACATCATGGCTGTCCGGGAGATGGCGCCGCATCTCATCGACGGCTATGCGAGCGGCCTGCCGCGCGTGTTCGTGCAGGTGCAGAACGGCTGCGATCATCGCTGCACCTTCTGCATCATCCCGTTCGGCCGCGGCAATTCGCGCTCGGTGCCGATGGGCGCCGTGGTCGAGCAGGTTCGCACCCTGGTCGAACGTGGTCATGCCGAGATCGTGCTGACCGGCGTGGACCTGACCAGCTACGGCGCTGACCTGCCGGGCGCGCCCAAGCTCGGCATGCTGACCAAGCAGATCTTGCGGCATGTGCCGGAACTGAAGCGGCTGCGCATCTCCTCGATCGATTCGATCGAGGCGGACGCCGATCTGCTCGATGCCATTGCCGACGATATCAGGCTGATGCCGCATCTGCATCTGTCGCTGCAGTCAGGCGACGACATGATCCTGAAGCGCATGAAGCGGCGGCATTCGCGGCAGGATGCAATCGCGTTCTGCGATCGGGTCCGGCACCTGCGCCCAGACATCGTGTTCGGCGCGGACATCATCGCGGGCTTCCCGACCGAGACCGAGGAGATGTTTTCGCGCTCGCTCGATCTGGTCGAGGAGTGCGGCCTGACGTTCCTGCACGTCTTCCCTTATTCGCCGCGCCCCGGCACGCCGGCTGCGAAGATGCCGCAGGTTGCGGGCGGTGCGATCAAGGCGCGCGCGAAGCGGCTGCGTGCGGCTGGCGAGGTCGCGTTGCGGCAACGATTGAACGCAGAGATCGGCGCGACGCGCGAGGTGCTGATCGAGAGCGACGGTCAGGGGCGTACCGAGCATTATCTGCCGGTGGCGATTGCGGGCGAGCGCGTGGGGAGCGTTGTGCCGCGAAGGATAATTGGCAACGATGGCGAGCGGCTGGCCACGTAAGAGCTGCGTCCTTCCTTCTCCCCTTGTGGGAGAAGGTGGCGCGAAGCGCCGGATGAGGGGTTGCTTCCGCGTACTCAAACTGAGGTGTGGACTCGCGGAGAAATACCCCTCACCCGTCTCGCCGCCATGCGGCGAGCCAGCCTCTCCCACAAGGGGCCCACAAGGGGAGAGGGAAAGAACTACGAGGCGCGTACCTGCCAGAACCTGAGCGTGCGTCGTGCATTCTCAGCGGTCATGCGCGCAAAATTGCTTTGCGCTCTCTCGAGATCGGCCGGCTTCATCGCACCCGTCGCAAAACGGCTTTCCAGCACGGCCGCCGTCGTTTCCCAGCTGAGCTGCGCCGCCTTGCACGGCACCAGCAGGCCGTCTTCGCGCAGGCTTTGCATCAGCGGACGAATCACCTCGACGGTCGATCCGGACAGCGCGGCTAATGCGGCCACGGTTTCTTCGTAGCGCCGCTGCCTGGCGAAACCGAGCAGCGTTGCTTCGTTGAGCTGCCCCGTTGCCTTGAGACCTGCGATCGCCCGCTTGGCGCCCTCGAAGTCGCGTACGCCCGACATGTCGCGCTCGATGCCGACGGTCACTGCGGCGATCGCATTCTGGATTTCTTCGAACAGGTCAGGCGGGGCGCGTGACAACAGGCGGGTGCGAACGGCGTCGGTTGCCGAACGTAGCAATCGGCGGCGCAGATCCGACGGAAGGTCAACGCGGATGCCGACGCTTGCCGCGAGCTCGGGATCGCTCTCGGCCTGTCCAACGATGACGGTAAATCCCTTTGCGGACATGCGCGCGCCGGGGTTGGCGGCGAGGCGGCGGCTGACGCTGGGATAGCGGCGCGCCAGCAGCGCGTCGGTGACGATCTCCTTCAGCCACCAGCGACCGGCGACCGCAAGCAGATGAGGCTCGCCCTTGCTGGAGGCGATCTTCACCAGCTCGCCGTCGTCGAGGCGCGCGGATTCCTGCAGTACGGGACCGGCGATGCGAATTTCGTCGTTGTTGGCGAGACGGCGGATCACGGACGGCGGCGCCTGCGCGATCGGCGCGAGCTGGGCGCTGATTTCAGCCAGCGCAATGCGCGCAGCCATATCGGCGATGGCGCGCAGCTCGATGGTGCCGATCAGGCGCTCGAGCACGTCATCGAACAGGGCAATCTGTTCGTCGTTGAAGCTTCCGGCGGAGGAGAGAAACAGGTCGGTGACGCGCCGAGCGGTCTCCAGGCCCTTTTCCGGCGAGCCGGTCCGGATCGCGGACTCGACCTCGTCGATAACAGATAGCGCGGCCGTGGACATGACGCGTTGCTCGTCCTGAGCGGATGACGGAGGCTTGTTCTAAGCAACCGTTAGGATTAGCGACGAGCCCTGAACGTTTGGTAAACCATGGCTTGGAGAGCCCCTTATTCCCCGTTCCAGCCACAAGCGCGGAGCTTCTCGTGCATGTGGGGCGGGGCCGGCGCGACGACGCGGATCGGCTCCTTGTTCCGGGAGATCGGCACCACGATCTCGCGGGAATGCAGATGCAGCTTCGGCTCGCCGAAGCGCGGGCCATTGCCGTAAATATTATCGCCGAAGATCGGCCAGCCGGTCGCGGACGAATGCACCCGCAATTGATGGGTCCGCCCGGTCACCGGTTCCATGGCGAGCCAGGTAAAACCCTCACCCCGGCCCATCACTTTCCAGTTGGTGATCGCCTTCTGCCCTTCCGGGTCCGGCTTCTGCCACCAGCCGCGCTCGGCATTGAGCCGGCCGAGCGGCATGTCGATGGTGCCTTCGTCCTCAGCCGGTCCGCCCTCGACCACGGTCCAGTAGGTCTTGCCGATCTTGCCATGCTTGAAGAGGAGGCCGAGCGAGGCGGTGGCCTTGCGATGGCGGCCGAGCACGAGGCAGCCGGAGGTGTCCTTGTCCAGGCGGTGGGCCAGCACCGGCGGCCGCGGCAGGCCGAACCGGAGCGCGTCGAAGGAATCTTCCAGATTGGGCCCGCCCTTGGGGCCGCGATGCACCGGCAGACCGGCCGGCTTGTTGATGACCAGCATCAAGCCGTCGCGATGGAGCACGCGGCCTAAAATCTCATCTGCGGTCAATTCGGGAACATCGAGCAATTGCAAGACTTTCAGGGTCAAGACTTTCGTTTGGAGGCCGGAACGGCTAACACACCCCCGCCATGAACGATACCACGTCAGATCCCCCCAAGTTGAGCTGGTGGCGCCGCCTGTCCAACGGGCTGAAGCGGACCTCGTCCTCACTGGGAACCGCGGTCGCCGACCTCGTCACCAAGCGCAAGCTCGACCGCGCCATGCTCGACGACATCGAGGACGTGCTGCTGCGCGCCGACCTCGGCACATCAGTCGCGGTGCGGATCGCGGATGCGGTCGGCACGGGACGTTATGACAAGGCGATCTCTGCCGACGAGGTCAAGGACGTGGTTGCGACCGAGGTCGAGAAGGTGCTGGCGCCGGTGGCGAAGCCCCTCGAGATCGATACGGCCAGGAAGCCGTTCGTGATCCTCGTGGTCGGCGTCAACGGCTCCGGCAAGACCACCACGATCGGCAAGCTGTCGCAGAAATTCGCCTCCGAAGGCCGCAAGGTGATGCTCGCCGCCGGCGACACGTTTCGCGCCGCCGCCATCGAGCAGCTCAAGGTCTGGGGCGAGCGGACGAAGACGCCGGTCATCGCAGGCGCGCAGGGCTCGGACTCGGCGAGCCTCGCCTTCAACGCGCTGACGGCTGCCAAAGAGCAGAACATCGATGTGCTTCTGATCGACACCGCCGGCCGTTTGCAGAACAAGGCCGAGCTGATGAACGAGCTCGAGAAAGTCGTGCGCGTCATCCGCAAGGTGGACGCAACGGCGCCGCATGCGGTGCTGCTCGTATTGGACGCCACCGTCGGCCAGAACGCGCTGTCGCAGGTCGAGGCCTTTCATCGCACCGCTGGGGTCACAGGCCTGGTGATGACCAAGCTCGACGGCACCGCGCGCGGCGGCATTCTGGTGGCGCTCGCGGAGAAATTCAAACTGCCAGTGCATTTCATCGGTGTCGGTGAAGGCGTCGACGATCTTGCGCCGTTCACGGCGCGCGATTTTGCCCGCGCGATTGCCGGAATCGAAAGCTAGAGAATGGACAAGACCCAGCCGCATCCGCTGTTCAAGCTTGCGACCGAGCTCGGTCCGCTGCTCGTGTTCTTCTTCGTCAATGCGAAGTTCAACCTGTTCGCCGCGACCGGTGCCTTCATGGTGGCGATCGTGGCGGCGATGATCGCCTCCTATGTAGTGACGCGTCACATCCCGATCATGGCGATCGTGACAGGCGTGATCGTGCTGGTGTTCGGCACGCTGACACTGGTGCTGCACGACGAGACCTTCATCAAGGTCAAGCCGACCATCATCTACGGCCTGTTCGCCGCGATCCTCGGCGGCGGCCTGTTGTTCGGCCGCTCCTTCATCGCCGTGATGTTCGACCAGATGTTCAACCTGACCCCGCAGGGCTGGCGCATCCTCACGCTGCGCTGGGCGCTGTTCTTCGCCGGCATGGCGGTGCTGAACGAGATCGTCTGGCGCACCCAGAGCACGGACTTCTGGGTGAACTTCAAGGTGTTCGGCGTCACGCCGCTGACCATGCTCTTCGCCATCGCCCAGATGCCGCTGACCAAGCGCTACGGGGTCGAGCCGGTCTCGCTGGAGACCAGCGAGGCCGAGGCGGGGGATATCAGGAAGGGCTGAGCGCGGTCTCGTGTCCCGGACGCGCGAAGCGCGAGCCGGCATCCAGACTCTCTCCAAGCGCGCGGTCGCGGTGACATGGGCCCCGGCTCTGCAGCGCACCGCTGAAGAGGCGCTGCGCTGCGTCCGGGGCACGCGAGATCAGGGTCAGCTCCCCGCCTTCAACGCCTTCTCCATCTGCGGCAGCAGCACCGCCCGGTAATTCTCAGGCGTGATCGGGCCGACCAGCTTGTAGACGATGGTGCCTTCGCGGCCGACGATGAAAGTCTCCGGCACGCCATAGACACCCCATTCGATCGAGGCGCGGCCGTTGGCGTCAGCGCCGACGCGGCCGAACGGGTTGCCGTAGCGGCCGAGGAAGCGCCGCGCGTTGTCAGGCGCATCCTTGTAGTTGATGCCGACGAGTTGGAAGCGTTTGTCCTTGGCGAGCTCCGTCAGCAGCGGCGCCTCGTCATGGCACGGCACGCACCAGGAGGCCCAGACATTGACGAGGCTGACCTTGCCCTTGAACGCGGAGGGATCGAGCCCCGGCACTTGCGTGCTGTCGGCCTGCAGTCCCTCGAGCGGCGGCAGCGTGATTTGTGGAGCGGGCTTTCCGATCAACGCGGAGGGAATCCGCGAGTGATCGCCCCCGCCGAGCCCGAACCAGAACAGCACGGCAAGTCCGAGAAAGGCGAGCAGCGGCAGCACCATCAGGAAGGTGCGGCGCTGCGGCGGTGCGGAGGTCGATTGATCCGTCATGGCGTGCCCGTCGCGCTGCGACCGGAGCGGCGGCTGATGCCGCTGCGCTCGAGCTCGCGCAGACGTTCCGTCTGGTTACGATGATCGAGCACGATCCAACCGATCAGGAGCACGACCACGACGGCTGCGGCGACGTAGGAGGTCACGATGAAGGGCGCGTAAGGACCGAGCGACATCATCATGCAGCTCCTGTCGATGCGTTTTCCTGGCGCGAACCGGTACTCACGTCGCCGGAAAACGCGACGCGGCTCGCCTGCATCATCTGCAGGGAGCGCACGCGTCGGCGCAAAATCTCGTTGCGCATGGCGGCGAGATGAAGCGTGACGAACAGCAGCGTGAATGCGACCGCCATCACCAGCAGCGGAATCAGGAACGATTTGTCGAGCGTGGAGCCGCCCATGCGCATCACCGAGGCCGGCTGGTGCAGCGTGTTCCACCAGTCGACCGAGAATTTGATGATGGGAAGATTGAGTGCCCCGACCAGCGTCAGCACCGCCGCGGCGCGCGCCGCGCGGGAGGGATCTTCGACCGCCCGCCACAGCGCCATCAGGCCGAGATACATCAGGAACAGGATCAGCACCGAGGTCAGCCGCGCGTCCCATTCCCAATAGGTGCCCCACATCGGCCGGCCCCACAGCGAGCCCGTGAGCAGCGCAAGGAAGGTGAAGGCAGCGCCGATCGGGGCTGCGGCCTTGGCTGCGACGTCGGCGAGCGGATGCCGCCACACCAGCGTGCCGAGCGAGGCGATGCTCATCACGCCCCAGACGAACATCGACAGCCACGCATTGGGCACGTGGATGAACATGATCTTCACGGTCGCGCCCTGCTGATAATCGTCGGGCGCGAGAGCGGATAGATAGAGGCCGATCGCAAACAGGATGGCGGTCGCGGCCGCAAGCCACGGCAACACCCGCGCCGAGAGCGCGAGGAACCTGGTGGGGTTGGCGAGGTCGATCAGCGACATGGTATCGTGATAATCACCGGGGGCTGCTCACGCAATCAGCATGAAAGCGCGCAGCGAAAGTTGATCGGGGTCAAGGCATCAGCCCATTTCAGTCCAGTCCATGTTTCAGGCTCGCGGCCGCCGCGAAGGGGCCGATCACGAGACTGACCAGCGACAGCGCGCACAGGATCGAGAACGGCGCGCCGAACGTCATGGGACCGACGATCGCGGCCTGCGAGGCAGCGACGCCGAAGATCAGCACCGGGATCGACAGCGGCAGCACCAGCACCGCCATCAGCAACCCGCCGCGATGCAGGGTCACCGCCAGCGCAGCGCCGATCATGCCGGTGAAGGTCAGCGCCGGCGTGCCGGCGAGCAGCGTCAGCGCGACCGCCCCGGTTGCGACCATGTCGAGGTTGAGCAGGAGACCCAGCACGGGGGTTGCGACGATCAGCGGCAGGCCCGCGGCCAGCCAATGCGCCAGCGCCTTGGCGGCACAGGCGAGTTCCAGCGGCGTCCGGCTCATGGTGATGAGGTCGAGCGAGCCGTCCTCGTGGTCGGACATGAACAGCCGGTCCAGCGTCAGCAGGCTCGCCAGCAGCGCGCCGAGCCACAGGATGGCAGGCCCTAGCCGCGACAGCAGCGCAAGGTCTGGCCCGACCGCGAACGGCATCAGCACGACGACGGTCAGGAAGAACAGCACCCCGATCAGCGCCCCGCCGCCAACGCGGAGCGCGATCTTGATGTCCCGGCGGATGAGAGCGGAGAGGGGGGTCATGGGGTGGCCTCGGCGCTGAGGTGGTCATGAGAGCCGAGCTCGCGCCCCGGGCACACTGCGCTCCCTCCCCCCTTGTGGGGGAGGGCGGGGGAGAGGGGTAGCCCAGGAAATGGTGCGCTTGGAGGTAGAGAAGAACTTCGGTCGATTGAGAGCGTCCCCGTGTGGCACCCCCCTCCCTGACCCTCCCCCGCAAGGGGGGAGGGAACGGAGAGAGCGGCGCCTGGCCGCTTGGAAAGCTGAGGGTCGGCCAGACTCATGCCATCTCCCCGATCCTTAGCTCCCGCGTTTCAACCCCCAGCGGCCCATGAGTCGCCGCGATGATCATCCCGCCGCGCGCCAGATGCTGCTGCATCAGGCTGCCAAACATGTCCTGGCCGGCGACGTCAAGCGCGTTGGTCGGCTCGTCCAGCAGCCAGACCGGCCGCCGGACCGTCAGCAGCCGGGCCAGCGACAGCCGGCGGCGCTGGCCCGCTGAGAGGAAGCCCGCGGGCAGATGGGTGGCATGGTCGAGCCCGACCGTGGCGAGGCTCTCGGCCGCATCAGCGCGCTCGCCGCCGAGGAAATCCGCCCAGAACGACAGGTTTTCGGCAACGGTGAGGGCCGGTTTCAGGGCGTCGCGATGACCGAGATAGTGACACTGTTCCGGCAACGTCATCTCGGGGTTGCCACCCTCCAATACGATCGTGCCGCCGGCCGGAACGAGCAGGCCCGCGATCAGTCGCAGCAGCGAGGTCTTGCCCGATCCGTTGCGGCCGACGACGGCCACGACTTCGCCGGAGGTCGCCTCGAAATCGAGCCGGGAAAACACCTCGCGGCCGCCCCGCACGCAGCCGACCCCGCGTCCGGAAAGCTGCAGCTTGCCTTGCATCATCAAGCTCAAAGCCAGGCCTCAGGAAAACTTGGGGTAGCGCATGGGAATTTTTGGCTGGCGAATTGCTGCGGCACGATTGTGGCTGTGGCGGCGCGGTTAGAAAGCTTCTATAAGCCCGGAACTACTTGATGCAGCAACTCAACCTGCCCCTGCAAGCGGCCCAGCCTGATACGCTGACGGTGTTACAATACCCTCTGCCGGGTATGTCTAACAATTGGGATTCCTACATGACCTCGCTCGACAGCTTCAAATGCAAAAAGACCCTCAAGGTCGGCGCCAAGACCTATGTCTATTACAGCCTGCCCACGGCCGAGAAGAATGGTCTGAAGGGAATTTCGAAACTCCCCTATTCGATGAAGGTCCTGCTCGAGAACCTGCTCCGCAACGAAGACGGCCGCTCGGTCAAGAAGGAAGACATCGTCGCGGTGTCGAAGTGGCTGCGCAAGAAGTCGCTGGAGCATGAGATCGCGTTCCGCCCGGCGCGCGTGCTGATGCAGGACTTCACCGGCGTGCCCGCGGTGGTCGATCTCGCCGCGATGCGCAACGCGATGCAGAAGCTCGGCGGCGATGCCGAGAAGATCAACCCGCTGGTCCCCGTCGACCTCGTCATCGACCACTCCGTGATCGTGAACTTCTTCGGCGACAACAAGGCCTTCGCCAAGAACGTCACTGAAGAGTACAAGCAGAACCAGGAGCGCTACGAGTTCCTGAAGTGGGGCCAGAAGGCGTTCTCGAACTTCTCCGTCGTGCCGCCCGGCACCGGCATCTGCCACCAGGTCAATCTCGAATATCTCTCCCAGACCGTCTGGACCAAGAAGGAGAAGATGACGGTCGGCAAGAAGACCGGCACCTTCGAGGTCGCCTATCCCGACTCGCTCGTCGGCACCGACTCCCACACCACCATGGTCAACGGTCTCGCGGTGCTCGGCTGGGGCGTCGGCGGCATCGAGGCGGAAGCCTGCATGCTCGGCCAGCCGCTGTCGATGTTGCTGCCCAACGTCGTCGGCTTCAAGCTGAAGGGCGCAATGAAGGAAGGCGTCACCGCCACCGATCTCGTGCTCACCGTCACGCAGATGCTGCGCAAGCTCGGCGTGGTCGGCAAGTTCGTCGAGTTCTTCGGCCCCGGCCTCGACAATCTCTCCGTCGCCGACAAGGCCACGATCGCCAACATGGCGCCCGAATACGGCGCAACCTGCGGCTTCTTCCCCGTCGACGCCGCTGCGATCGACTATCTCAAGACCTCCGGCCGCGCGGCGCCGCGCGTTGCGCTGGTGCAGGCCTATGCCAAGGCGCAGGGCCTGTTCCGGACCGCCAAGTCGGCTGATCCCGTGTTCACGGAAACGCTGACGCTCGACCTCGCCGACGTCGTGCCGTCGATGGCCGGTCCGAAGCGTCCCGAAGGCCGCATCGCGCTGCCGTCGGTCGCCGAAGGTTTTTCGCTCGCGCTCGGCAGCGAGTACAAGAAGGCCGAAGAGCCCAGCAAGCGCTTCCCGGTTGAAGGCAAGGACTATGAGATCGGTCATGGCGACGTCGTCATTGCCGCCATCACCTCCTGCACCAATACCTCGAACCCGAGCGTGCTGATCGGCGCCGGCCTCTTGGCACGTAACGCCGCCGCGAAGGGCCTCAAGGCCAAGCCGTGGGTGAAGACCTCGCTGGCTCCGGGCAGCCAGGTCGTCGCGGGCTATCTCGCCGATTCCGGTCTCCAGAAGGAACTCGACAAGGTCGGTTTCAACCTGGTCGGCTTCGGCTGCACCACCTGCATCGGCAATTCCGGTCCGCTGCCCGAGGAGATATCGAAGTCGATCAACGACAACGGCATTGTTGCCGCCGCCGTGCTGTCGGGTAACCGCAACTTCGAAGGCCGCGTCTCGCCGGACGTGCAGGCGAACTATCTGGCCTCGCCGCCGCTGGTCGTCGCGCACGCGCTCGCCGGCAGCGTCACCAAGAATCTCGCCGTCGAGCCGCTCGGCGAAGGCAAGGACGGCAAGCCGGTGTACCTCAAGGACATCTGGCCGACGACGAAAGAGATCAATGCCTTCATGAAGAAGTTCGTGACCGCGTCGATCTTCAAGAAGAAGTATGCCGACGTGTTCAAGGGCGACACCAACTGGCGCAAGATCAAGACAGTCGAGAGCGAGACCTACCGCTGGAACATGTCTTCGACCTATGTGCAGAACCCGCCCTATTTCGAAGGCATGAAGAAGGAGCCGGAGCCGGTCACCGACATCGTCGAGGCGCGCATCCTCGCCATGTTCGGCGACAAGATCACCACCGACCACATCTCGCCGGCCGGTTCGATCAAGCTCACCTCGCCCGCCGGCAAATATCTCAGCGAGCACCAGGTGCGTCCGGCCGACTTCAACCAGTACGGCACGCGTCGCGGCAACCACGAAGTGATGATGCGCGGCACCTTCGCCAACATCCGCATCAAGAACTTCATGCTGAAGGGTGCTGACGGCAACATTCCGGAAGGCGGCCTCACCAAGCATTGGCCCGACGGTGAGCAGATGTCGATCTACGACGCTGCGATGAAGTATCAGCAGGAGCAGGTGCCGCTGGTGGTGTTCGCCGGCGCCGAATACGGCAACGGCTCCTCGCGCGACTGGGCCGCGAAGGGCACCCGTCTGCTCGGCGTGCGCGCCGTGATCTGCCAGAGCTTCGAGCGCATCCATCGCTCCAACCTGGTCGGTATGGGCGTGCTGCCGCTGACCTTCGAGGAAGGCACCTCCTGGTCGTCGCTCGGCCTGAAGGGCGACGAGAAGGTCACGCTGCGTGGTCTGGTCGGCGATCTGAAGCCGCGCCAGAAGCTGACCGCGGAGATCGTGTCCGCCGACGGTTCGTTGCAGCGCGTTTCGCTGCTTTGCCGCATCGATACGCTGGACGAGCTGGATTACTACCGGAACGGCGGCATTCTGCACTACGTGCTGCGCAAGCTCGCGGCCTAAGCGCGAATTTGTGAACGGTGGCTCACCGCGACGTGAGTAGAAGGTTAGACGAAGGCGGCCTATCAAAAGGCCGCCTTCGCGCGTTTGCGGCATGCTTCAGATGGGCCCGTCTGGCGGAAATCCCGCACTGGATGGTTGAACGTGCCGCGCCCCGTAAGACTACGGTGACCATCAGGCGATAAGCTTTCTCCCCAACGAATGACGGTGTGTGACGTTCGATATGACTGGTATGGCTTCTAATCTCGTTACGCGCTGGTCCGGTGCATTCTGGTCGGGAGCGCTCGGTATCTGTGCCATCGTCGCCATCATCCGTCCCGCCCAGGCCGACCCCCGCGCCGTTGTCGAATTGTTTACCTCGCAGGGCTGCTCGTCCTGCCCGCCCGCCGACAAGGTCATCGGCGACCTCGCCAAGGACCCCTCGATCATCGCGCTGAGCATGCCGATCGACTACTGGGATTATCTCGGCTGGAAGGACACGTTGGCGGACTCGCGCTTCACGGCGCGGCAGCGCGCTTATTCGCGGATGCGCGGCGACCGCGAGGTCTATACGCCGCAAGTCGTGGTCAACGGCGCCACGCATGTCATCGGCAGCGACCGTGCCGGCATCGAAAATGCGATCGGCAAGACCGACAAGGGGCTAGGCGTGATGAGCGTCCCCGTTTCGATGTCGCTCGCAGGCAGGCAGATCAACGTATCGGTGGCCGCGAGCAAGGAGCCTGCAGTGTCCCATGGCGAGGTCTGGATCTGCTCGATCGCGAAAGCGGTGCCGATCGAGATCAGCCGCGGCGAAAACCGCGGACAGCAGATCACCTACCACAACGTCGTGCGCAATCTGCTCAAGGTCGGCGACTGGAACGGACATCCGGAAAGCTGGACCGTGCCGCTCGAGAATCTGACGTCGCGCGACGGCGTGGACGGTGCGGTGGTCTACGTCCAGGACGGCAGCCGCGAGAAGCCCGGAGCGATGCTGGGCGCGGCGTACACGTCGCTGCATTGAAGCGAACGCGAGCCCTCTCTGCAAAACCGGTCGCAGTCATTCCGGGGCGCGCCTCTCGGTGCGAACCCGGAATCCATCGATCCACTATCCGAGCTGAGAAATGGATTCCGGGTTCGCGCTTCGCGCGCCCCGGAATGACAGCGGAGAGTGAAACATCCCGCCACAAACAAAAAAGGACCAACTCGCGCTGGCCCTCCTTGTCGTGCGTACAGACCCGATCCTGTTCGACCCCGGGGGGCTGGGGGCTGAGGAATCCGGAACCGAAAGGACCGGGTCAACGCACACAGGTCTTTTCGCAATGCAGGGCGGCAGGCGATGGGCGGAAAAGCGGCGATCCTGTGATTCCTGCTAACGATCCCGTGACGGTTTGCCGCTGCGAAGTTCCACCACTGCGTGTATCATGGCTCGCAACCCCCGGCGAGGAGGCCACGGTCCTCCAGGCCGTTCAGGAGCCCCTTGCGGTGGGGAACAGTTGGCGCAATCATACCATTGTCATGATCCGCGGCTCCGGGGACGGTCTTCGCGGAGGCGGTCATGCGATGCGATGAGGAGGCGCCCCATGAGCTTGACGTCGGAGGATGCCGATCCGAGCGAGCAGCGCGCAGTGGCGCGCCCCGCCGCTGCAAATGCCCAGCCGAACCGTGTGACGTTCAATCGGCTTGAGCTGCACCGAATTCTCAACCTCTATGGCCGCATGGTCGCCGACGGCGAGTGGCGCGATTATGCCATCGACTTCCTGAAGGACCGCGCGGTGTTCTCGGTCTATCGCCGTGCCTCCGAAGTGCCGATCTACCGCATCGAGAAAGATCCGCGGCTCGCCCGCAAGCAGGGCATGTACAGTGTGATTTCGGCGACCGGCCTGATCCTGCGTCGCGGCCACGAGCTCGAGCGCGTGCTGCTGGTGATCGACCGGAAATTGGCGGTGGTCTAACCCGACCAACGGTCGTCATTCCGGGGCGCGCGTAGCGCGAGCCCGGAATCCATTGAACGACACAGACGCTGGATGAATGGATTCCGGGCTCTCGACTTCGTCGCGCCCCGGAATGACAAGCAGGAATCCTACTTCGCCGGCAGCGTCGTCGCGCCCTCGCCGAGATCGCGCTGCATCATCACCGTATCCAGCCAGCGGCCGAATTTCAGGCCGACATTCGGATGCGTGCCGATCATCTTGAAGCCGCCTCTGGTATGCACGCCGATCGAGCCGGCATTGGCGGAATCGCCGATCACTGCGATCATCTGGCGGAAGCCGCGCGCCTCGCATTCCCTTATCAGCCGCTCCAGCAGCAACGACCCGATGCCGCGGCGGTGGAAGCTGGGGTCGAGATAGATCGAGTTCTCGACCGTGAAGCGATAGGCCGGACGGGGCCGATAGGCTCCGGCATAGGCGTAGCCGGCGACGCGGCCGTCGAGGATGGCGACGAAATAGGGGTAGCCCCCGTCGACCAGCGCGCGATAGCGGCGCGTCATTTCGGTGAGGTCGGGCGGCTCCAGCTCGAACGTCGCGGTGCCCTCGCGGACGGCCTGCTGGTAGATCGCGGTGATGGCGGGGAGGTCGGCCTCGAGGGTGGGCCTGATTTCGGGTGCGGACATGGGGGAAGACTAGAGCTTTCCCGGAGCGGCTGGAAGGGGCAACGATGCTTCCACACCCGTCGTTGCGAGCGCAGCCTCCACTTTCTCCGTCGTCATGCCCCGCGAAGGCGGGGCATCCAGTACGCCGCGGCTTCTCGATAAATCACTGACGTCTCGGAGTACTGGATCGCCCGGTCAAGGCCGGGCGACGACAGCGGGCGCGGGGCATGTACGTGGCGCAAACAAAAAACCCCGGCCTTTCGGCCGGGGTTCGTGTCTGTTCCCTCGGGTCTAGCGCCTAATCGCGCTGGCCGAGGAGCTGCAGCAGCAGCGTGAACAGGTTGATGAAGTTCAAGTACAGCGACAGTGCGCCGGTGATGGCCGCGCGCTCTGCGATGTCACCGCCGGCCGAGGCGTAGCCGTAGATGTAGTCGTTCTTCAGCCGCTGGGTGTCCCAGGCGGTGAGGCCTGCGAATACCAGAACGCCGCCCACCGAGACGATGAACTGCAGCGCAGAGCTCGCCAGGAACAGGTTCACCAGGCTCGCGATGATGATGCCGATCAGGCCCATGAACAGGAACGAGCCCATGCCGGTCATGTCACGTCTGGTGGTGTAGCCGTAGAGGCTCAACGCACCGAAGGTCGCCGCGGTGATGAAGAACACCCGCACGATCGAGGTATGCGTGAACACCAGGAAGATCGACGACAGCGAGACACCCATCAGCGCCGAGAACACCCAGAACAGGATCTGGGCGGTGGAGGGTGCCAGGCGGTTGATGCCCGCCGAGATCACGAACACCATCGCGAGCGGCGCGAGCATGAACAGCCACTTCAGGGGGCTGACGAACATCGCATAGCCGAACGGCGTCAGGAAGATCTTGCCGACGCGCACAGCGTCCGCCGTCGGGACGTCGGTCACGGCCGCCATATAGACACCGAGCGCAGCAAGGCCGGTGATGGCCAGGCCAATGCTCATGTAATTGTAAATGCGCAGCATGTAGGCGCGCAGACCGGCATCGACCGTCGCGGCGTCAACACGCCCGGCGGCCCTGCCGAAAGGAGAAGCGTAGTTACGGTTGAGGTCCGACATGGTCGAATTCCCGTTGGTTGGTCCGGTCCGGCATAGGGGTCACCATGCCGCCGGTTCGTCAAATTCTATCTCGGATACCGATGCCCGCCGACATTAATTTTGGCTAACAATCGGGGCTCCGAACCCACTCGATATGTGGGAAACTAACACATCCGCTGCAACCGTCCACGCGCGGCCGAATGTCGCCCTCCGCGCGCCTTCCTGACGACAGCCTGACAAGCAGACGTGGTTAATCGCAGGAATCGTGCGATTCCGGTCCCGCGCCGGCATCCGCTACCTTTTGTCACAAATTCCGCAACACTGTGGCGGGCTTTTTGTTCAACGCCAGCAGCGTGCCGGCGAGTCCCAGTCCGACGGTGACGACCAGGGCGGCCGCCACCACGCCGGCGGCGCTTGCACCCTGCCAGACGAAGCTCAGCGTCATCAGCCGCGTCACGATCATCCAGGCTGCGATGCTGCCGGCGATCACGCCGAAGACGGCGGTGGCAAGTCCGATCAGGAGATATTCGAGCGCATAGGCGCCGAGCAGCCGCAGCCGCGTCGCGCCGAGCGTCTTCAGGATCACCGCGTCATAGACCCGGTGGCGATGGCCGGCGGCGAGCGCCCCGCCGAGGACAAGGATCGCCGAGATCAGGGTCACGGCGCTGGCGCCGCGGATGGCGAGTGCGAGGTTGGTCACGACCGAGCCGACCGTCTCCATCACCTCGCGCACGCGCACGCTCGTCACCATCGGATAGGCGTCGGCCACCTGCCTGATGATCTGTCCGTCGCTCGCAGCATCGCCGCCGGTCTCGGTCAGCGTCGCAATGTGGGTGTGCGGCGCGCCCTTGAAGGCGTTGGGCGAGAACACCAGCACGAAATTGATGCCGAGCCCCTGCCAGTCGATGGTGCGCAGATTGCCGATTTTCGCCGGGATGTCGCGGCCGAGCACGTTGACCACGACTTCGTCGCCGAGCTTGAGGCCAAGGCCGTCGGCGATCTTCTTCTCCATCGAGACCAGCGGCGGACCGGAATAGTCGGCGCTCCACCATTCGCCCTCGACCACCTTGGAGCCTTTCGGCACCTCGCCGGTGTAGGTGAGGCCGCGGTCGCTCTGAAGCACCCATTCGGAATCGGTCGACGGTTTGAGGTCCTCGGCGCGCACGCCACGGGCGGCGACGATACGCCCGCGCAGCATCGGCACGTCCTCGACCTTCGCGCCAGGGGCGACCTGGCGCAGGTAATCGTCGAACGCTGCGGCCTGCGTGCTCGGAATATCGATGAAGTAGAAGGAGGGAGCGCGATCGGGCAGCGCGGCGAGGAACTGCCGGCGCAGATTGCCGTCGATCTGGGTGATGGTGACGAGCACCGCGAGGCCGAGCCCCAGTGAGAGCACGACCGAGGGCGTCAGCGCGCCCGGCCGGTGGATGTTGGCGATCGCCAGCCGCAGCATGGTGAAGCGGCTGCGCGGCAGCCGCCGCGCGATCGCCATCAGCACGGCGGCGACACCGCGCAGCACCGCGAATACGACGACGGAGGAGACCACGAACACCGCCGCGATGCGCTTGTCGAAGGACAACCCGATCACGACCGCGACGAGCAGGGCCACGACGACGCCCATGAAGACGAGATAACTCGCGCGCGGCCGGTGCCATTCGGCCGCGACGGTGTCGCGGAACAGCGCGGCGACCGGCACGTCGTGCACGCGTCCGAGCGGCCACAGGCCGAAGGCCAGCGCGGTCAGCAGGCCATAGACGAAGGAGAGCGCGAGCTCGCCCTCATGCACCGCCGGCACCACCGGCAGCGGCAGCAGCTTGCCGAACAGGCCGACGATCGCAAACGGCATCGCTGCGCCGAGCGCCAGCCCGATCACCGAGCCGATCGCGGCCAGCAGGATCACCTGCGCGAGATAAATACGGAACACGTCGCGACCGGTAGCGCCGACGGCCTTGAACGCCGCGATCACTTCGAGCCGGCGGTCGATATGGCTCTTCACCGCGTTGGCGACACCGACGCCGCCGACCAACAGCGCTGCAAGGCCGACCAGGGTCAGGAATTGGGTGAAGCGGCCGATATTTCGTTCGAGCTGCGGCGAGGCGTTGGAGCGGCTGCGTACCTCCCAGCCGGCCTGCGGCGCCGCGTTGCGGGCATCAGCGATGAAGGCGTCGCTGGCGCGATCGCTGTTGGCGGTGTCAGGCAGCTTCACGCGGTAGACCCAGCGCACCAGGCTGCCGGGCTGGATCAGCCCGGTGGCACGCAAGGCCGCCTGGCTGATCAAAAAGCGCGGACCAAAGCCGATGCCGCCGGCGAGTTTGTCGGGCTCGGCCTCGACGCTCGCGCGGATCTGGAAGGTCGCAGAGCCGATGGTGACGCGGTCGCCGATCTTGAGTGACAGCCGCGCCAGCAGCGCCGGATCGGCAGCCGCGCCAAACGCACCGTCGCGCTCCGCGAGCACGTCGCTCAGCGGCAGCTGTGGCGCCAATGTCAGCTGCCCGAGCATCGGATAGGTGTCATCGACCGCCTTCATCTCGACCAGTGCCAGCTTGCCCTCGGCCGAGCGCGCCATGCCGCGCAGAGTGGCCGCCGTCGAGACGGTCCCGCGCGAGCGCAGGAACGCAACCTCTTCCGGTTTCGCCTCGCGCTGGAACAGCACGAAGGAGACGTCGCCGCCGAGCAGCGTGCGTCCCTCGCGCGCGAGACCATCGGAGAGGCTCGCCGACACCGAACCGACGCCGGCGATTGCCATCACGCCGAGCGCGATGCAGGCGATGAAGACGTAGAAGCCGCGCAGGCCTCCGCGCAATTCGCGCAAGGCATAGCGCAGCGACAGCGCGACGCCGTTCGGCTTCGCCAACGGTTCGACGGCGACGCTCATGCGTTGGTCGTCTGCGTGTCGATGCGGCCTGAGCGCAGGCGGATCACGCGATCGCAGCGATGCGCGAGCGAGGAATCGTGCGTGACCAGAACCAGCGTCATGCCGCGCTCGGCGTGCTTAGTGAACAAGAGATCGATGATCTGCTTGCCAGTGGTCTCATCGAGATTGCCGGTCGGCTCGTCGGCGACGAGAATGGCGGGATCGGGCGCCAGTGCCCGCGCGAGCGCGACGCGCTGCTGTTCGCCGCCGGAGAGCTGCGTCGGATAATGATGCAGGCGATCACCCAACCCGACCGATTGCAGCTCCTCGGCTGCGCGCTTGCCGGCGTCGGGATTGCCGGCGAGCTCGAGCGGCACTGCGACGTTCTCCAGCGCGGTCATGGTCGGGATCAGATGGAAGGATTGGAAGACGATGCCGATCTGGCGGCCGCGAAAGCGCGCCAGCGCATCCTCGTCGAGGGCATTGAAACGGGTGCCTGACACCACCACCTCTCCGCTATCAGGACGCTCCAGCCCCGCCATCACCATCAGCAGCGTGGATTTGCCCGAGCCTGACGGGCCGATCAGGCCGATCGTCTCCCCCGAGCCGACGCGCAGGCTGATATCCTTGAGGATGTGAACGCGTGCCGCTCCCGTACCCAATGAGAGATTGACGTCGGAGATGGCGATGGTGTCCGGCACGGTGCCGGCGAGCGAAGAGGATTCGATGCGACTGTCCATGGTCCGGTCATATGGCAAGTCCGCACGCGCGGTCGAGGGGCGTTACGGATTGTTCATGCACATAGCCGTGTTGATGTTCGCTTTGATGACGCTCGCCCATCCGGCTCGGGCCGAAACGACAAAACCGATCAAGCTCGTCGTTCTCGGCGATTCCCTGAGCGCCGGTCTTGGCCTTCCGGCCCAGGATGCGTTCCCGGCGAAGCTTCAAAAAGCCTTGCAGGCCAAGGGCATAGAGGTTGAGATGACCAACGCCGGCGTGTCGGGCGACACCTCGTCCGGCGGTCGCGACCGGCTCGACTGGTCGGTGCCCGATGGAACCGACGGCGTGATCCTCGAGCTCGGCGCCAATGATGCGATGCGCGGCATCGACCCCGACTTGACGCGGGCGGCGCTGACCGACATCGTTCAGCGTCTCAAGGCGCGCAAGATCGCCTTGATGTTATGTGGCATGCTGGCGCCGCCGAATTTCGGCGCCGACTATGGCGCGCGCTTCAATTCGATTTATCCGGATCTGGCGAAACAGTTCGACGTGCCGCTCTATCCGTTCTTCCTCGACGGTGTTGCGGCCGACGCCAAGCTCAACCAGGCCGACGGCATTCACCCGACCGCTGAAGGCGTCGACATTGTCGTCAGCAGGATGCTGCCCACCGTCGAGGCATTCCTTGGCACCATCAACGAGCATCGGCGTTGAAAAACAGGCAGCGCTAACCCTAACTCCCAGGGTTTTCCCGGGACGAGGCGCGTGATGCTTCGCAGAGTCACACAACTGCGATAGGAATCAGGGTACCGGTGATTCGTCGCCGGCTCTAATTTGGATAGGGTCCTTGCTTCCAAGGGACCGTACCCAAGCATCGGGAGTGCGAAACGATGCCGCGTTTGTTCACTGGTCTGGAAATTCCGGCCGAGATCGGCCAGTCGCTTTCCAATCTTAGGGGCGGCCTTCCCGGCGCCCGGTGGATCGACCCCGAAAATTATCACGTCACATTGCGCTTCATCGGCGATATCGACGGCGCCTCCGCCAACGAGATCGCATCGATGCTGTTTCGCGTCGATCGCAAGCCGTTCGAGGTCAAGGTGCAGGGGCTGACGAGCTTCGGCGGCCGCAAGCCGAGAGCCGTCGTCGCGACGATCGCACCGAGCAAGCCGCTGATGGAATTGCAGGCCGAGCTCGAACGCATGATGCAGCGGATCGGCCTCGATCCGGAGGGGCGCAAATATATCCCGCATGTCACGCTGGCCCGGCTGCACGACGCCTCCGACCGCGATGTCGCCGACTATCTCTCGATCCGAGGCTACTTCCCCAGCAAGGCGTTCATGGCGGAGCGGTTCGTGCTGTTCTCCTCGCGCGCATCGACCGGCGGCGGCCCCTACGTGGTCGAGGACGCCTACGAGCTGTGTGAGTAGCACCGCTCTCGTGCCCCGGACGCAGCGCGCCACGACGTGGTGCACTGCCGAGCCGGGGCCATCCTCCACGATGTTGATGGACGAGATACGAGATGGTGGGTCCCGGCTCTGCGCAGCGTCACTCCGTGCCGCAGCGCGTCCGGGACACGGAACGCATAGCCCGTCCACCAATTGACGGCTTGCAATTTCCGCCGGTCTCTGGCGGTAAAGAGCGATGCTCTCCACCCCGAATTCTTCCTTCAGCGATGCATACCAGGCCCAGATCGCGTCCGGCGCGATCGAGCCGGATGCTGCTCAAGCCGAAGTCGCCGAGGCCTATACGGCGCTGGATCTGCGGCTCGCGAACTACAGTCCCAAGCGCAAGCAGGGCCTGCTCGCCCGCCTGTTCAGCAGCGACAAGGACGAGGCGCCGCGCGGGCTCTACATCCATGGCGAGGTCGGCCGCGGCAAGACCATGCTGATGGACCTGTTCTTCCAGCACTCGAATGTCGAGCACAAGCGCCGCGCGCATTTCCACGAATTCATGGCCGACGTGCACGAGCGCATCTACGATTATCGCCAGAGCATCGCGCGCGGACAGATCCCTGACGGCGACGTCATCGCGCTGACGGCGAATGCGATCTTCGAGGAAAGCTGGCTGCTCTGCTTCGACGAATTCCACGTCACCGACATCGCCGACGCGATGATCCTCGGGCGGCTGTTCGCAAAACTCTTCGAGCTCGGTACCATCGTGGTCGCGACCTCAAACGTCGCGCCTGACGATCTCTACAAGGGCGGTTTGAACCGCGCGCTGTTCCTGCCTTTCATCAAGCAGATCACCGAGCACATGGACGTCTCGCGGCTCGATGCGCGCACTGACTTCCGGCTGGAAAAACTTCAGGGCGTGCCGATGTGGCTGACGCCGGCTGACGGCGATGCCGACGTCGCGCTCGACCGCGCCTGGGCGAAGATGACCGGCAACGCCAAATGCAAGTCGCACGACATAAAGATCAAGGGCCGCACCCTGCACGTGCCGTGCGCGGCCCATGGCGTGGCGCGATTTTCGTTCGCCGATCTCTGCGAGAAGCCGTTAGGTGCATCCGACTACCTCAGGCTGGCGCATGACTATCACACCATCCTGGTCGACCATATTCCAGTGATGGACTTCTCCCAGCGCAACGCCGCCAAGCGATTCATCACGCTGATCGACACGCTCTATGACAATGCCGTGAAGCTGATGGCCTCCGCAGACGCCAATCCGATCTCGCTCTATCTTGCCACCGAGGGCAACGAGGCCATGGAGTTCAAGCGGACCGCCTCGCGCCTGATCGAGATGAGCTCGGAATCCTATCTGGCGCTCGCTCACGGCCGCAAGGATTCCACCGCCAGCGGCTCCACCAAGGGTCTGGTGGAGACTTAAGTCCTATTTGCCAGCGCTGTCATTCCGGGGTGCGCGAAGCGCGAGCCCGGAATCCGTCGCGCCTCGATCTCTGTCGCCCGATGGATTCCGGGCCTGCGCCTGTCGGCGCACCCCGGAATGACAGACGGGGTATGCTGGCTGCTATCGCGCCAAGCCCGACAAATGGGCATCCACCGACTTGAACGGGGGAGGCGAAAGGGATAACCACCCTCTCAGTTTTCCCCTCCTTACGTGTCTAAAGGACAGGTTCACATGGCGCGCGACAAGATTGCTTTGATTGGCTCCGGCCAGATCGGCGGAACGCTGGCTCACCTCATCGGCCTGAAAGAACTGGGCGACGTCGTGATGTTCGACATCGCCGAGGGCGTGCCGCAGGGCAAGGCGCTCGACATCGCGCAGTCCTCGCCGGTCGACGGTTTTGACGCGAACTATTCCGGCGCCAACTCCTACGAAGCGCTCGACAACGCCAAGGTCTGCATCGTCACCGCCGGCGTGCCGCGCAAGCCCGGCATGAGCCGCGACGATCTCCTCTCCATCAACCTGAAAGTCATGGAGCAGGTCGGTGCTGGCATCAAGAAGTACGCGCCCGACGCCTTCGTCATCTGCATCACCAACCCGCTCGACGCCATGGTCTGGGCGCTGCAGAAGGCTAGCGGCCTGCCGCACAAGAAAGTCGTCGGTATGGCCGGCGTGCTCGACTCCGCGCGCTTCCGCTACTTCCTGGCCGACGAGTTCAACGTCTCCGTCGAAGACGTCACCGCCTTCGTGCTCGGCGGCCATGGCGACACCATGGTGCCGCTGGTGAAGTACTCCACCGTCGCCGGCATTCCGCTACCCGACCTCGTCAAGATGGGCTGGACCTCGCAGGCGCGTCTCGACGAGATCGTCGATCGTACCCGCAACGGCGGCGCCGAGATCGTCAACCTGCTCAAGACCGGCTCGGCCTTCTACGCCCCGGCCGCTTCCGCGATTGCGATGGCGGAGAGCTATCTGCGTGACAAGAAGCGCGTGCTTCCCTGCGCCGCGTATCTGAACGGCGAATACAGCGTGAAGGACATGTATGTCGGCGTGCCGGTCGTGATCGGCTCCAAGGGCGTCGAGCGCGTCGTCGAGATCGAGCTCGCCGGCAAGGACCGCGAAGCCTTCGACAAGTCGGTCGGTGCGGTGCAGGGCCTCGTCGATGCCTGCAAGAAGATCGCGCCCGATCTTCTCGGCCGCTAAGCGCGAAAATTCCCCGCCGAAGATCGAAACCCGGTCTTCGGCGGTTTCATTTCCGGACCCTGCTGACCGGGGTGGGTCTGGTCCAGGATTTTGATGTCAAAGAATCCGGGTTGCAGTTCATGTGGTATATGGTATGCCAGCCACAAGACTGAGGTGGGCCTTGAGGGGTCACCGCCCGCGGGTTCAGGGAGCGACCATATGAATATCCATGAATATCAGGCCAAAGCGCTGCTGAATGAGTTCGGCGTGCCCATCTCCAAGGGCGTACCGGTCCTGAGCGCCTCTGATGCAGACGCCGCAGCCATGGCCCTGCCAGGCCCCGTCTGGGTCGTTAAGAGCCAGATCCATGCCGGCGGCCGCGGCAAGGGCAAGTTCAAGGAAGCCTCGGCCGGCGACAAGGGCGGCGTCCGCATCGCCAAGTCGGCCGCTGAGGTTGCCGAATTCGCCAAGCAGATGCTCGGTGCCACGTTGGTGACCGTGCAGACCGGACCCGCCGGCAAGCAGGTCAACCGCCTCTACATCGAGGACGGCTCCGACATCGACAAGGAATTCTATCTCTCGATCCTGGTCGACCGCGAAACCTCGCGCGTCTCCTTCGTCGTCTCGACCGAAGGCGGCGTCAACATCGAGGACGTTGCCCATAACAGCCCCGAGAAGATCGTGACCTTCTCGGTCGATCCCGCCACCGGCGTCATGGGTCATCACGGCCGCACCGTCGCCAAGGCGCTGAAGCTCTCCGGTGATCTCGCCAAGCAGGCCGAGAAGCTTACCGCGCAGCTCTATGCGGCCTTCGTCGCCAAGGACATGTCGATGCTGGAGATCAACCCGCTGGTCGTGACCAAGCAGGGCCAGCTCCGCGTGCTCGACGCCAAGGTGTCATTCGACGACAACGCGCTGTTCCGGCACCCTGAGGTGCTCGCGCTGCGCGACGAGACGGAGGAAGACGCCAAGGAAATCGAGGCATCGAAGTACGACCTCAACTACGTCGCGCTCGACGGCAATATCGGCTGCATGGTCAACGGCGCCGGTCTTGCCATGGCGACGATGGACATCATCAAGCTCTACGGCATGGCGCCGGCGAACTTCCTCGACGTCGGCGGCAGCGCCAGCAAGGAGAAGGTCGCGGCCGCGTTCAAGATCATCACTGCCGATCCCAACGTGAAGGGCATCCTGGTCAACATCTTCGGCGGCATCATGAAGTGCGACGTGATCGCCGAGGGCGTCACCGCTGCGGTGCGCGAGGTCGGTCTCAGCGTGCCGCTGGTGGTTCGCCTCGAAGGCACCAATGTCGAACTCGGCAAGAAGATCATCCGCGAATCCGGCCTCAACGTGGTGCCGGCGGACAATCTCGACGACGCCGCGCAGAAGATCGTGAAGGCCGTCAAGGGAGGCTAAGGCCATGGCCCAGGACCATCTCTCCGCATCATCTCCACTTGCAGAGCATGCGCGTCTCGCCGCGTTCGCCGGCGAATGGAATGGCGAAGAGACGGTCTTTCCGTCGCGCTGGACGGAAGGCGGGCCGGCCACGTCGCATGTCGTCGCGCGCTTGGATCTCAATGGATTCTATCTGATCCAGGACACGGTCCAGATGCGTGAGGGCAAGCAGAGCTTTGCCACCCACGGCCTCTTCACTTTCGACCGCGACGACCGGACCTACAAATTGTTCTGGTACGATTCGCTCGGCTACACGCCGCCCTCGCCCGCCTCGGGCGGGTGGGTCGGCAAGACCCTGACGCTGGTGCGCGGCTCGCTCCGCGGCAATGCGCGCCACGTCTATGAAATCATCGACGACGACTGCTATTCGTTGAAGATCCAGTTCTCGCCGGACGCGGAAGGCTGGGCCGACGTGCTCACCGGCGTCTACCGCCGGGTGCATTAGGACGAATCCATGGGAGCACATCCATACTGGTATTTCGTTCCGTATGAGGACGATTTTGGTGCAGCGCTGCAGAAGTTGCGGGAGCGCGAATTCAAGGCAGGTCGCTACAATCCTGTGATGCCTTTTCCGACCTTTCCAGTCGATATCTCTGCGCCCGTGCCCGGTGCGAGGCATGCTTCGATCGAGGAGGTCATGGAGCAGTGTGACGAATCCGGTACCCGATCCATCCTCGATATCGCGCAAGTCGCGCCCGCGCCCTTCGATGGAAGTGGAATGCCATTCATGACGGCCTTTCCGTTGGCTCCGCCCGACGTCGAGCGTCTGTTCGGAACGCCGAATCCGACGCGCGAACAGGTCGCGACCAACAAGCGAATGTGGGATCGCATCGAACGCGGATCGGCGGTCTACACAGTCATTTTCGAAAAGGGCGAGCCGCACGAAATCTTCTTCGGCGGTTACTCTTTCGATTAAACAGCCACATCAAATAGCCGTCATCCGGCCAGGTAACTGAACTCCACGAAAGCAGGCTCGTCTCATGTCCATCCTGATCGACAAGAACACCAAGGTCATCTGCCAGGGCTTCACCGGCAAGAACGGCACCTTCCACTCCGAAGCCGCGATCGCCTATGGCACCAAGATGGTCGGCGGCACCTCGCCGGGCAAAGGCGGCGCGACGCATCTTGGCCTGCCGGTGTTCGACACCGTGCGCGAAGCGCGCGAGAAGACCGGCGCCGACGCGTCGGTGATCTACGTGCCGCCGCCGGGCGCAGCGGACGCGATCTGCGAAGCCATCGACGCCGAGATCCCGCTGATCGTCTGCATCACCGAAGGCATTCCCGTCATCGACATGGTGCGTGTGAAGCGCTCGCTCGCCGGCTCCAAGTCGCGCCTGATCGGGCCGAACTGCCCCGGTGTCATGACCGCCGGCGAGTGCAAGATCGGCATCATGCCCGCCAACATCTTCAAGACCGGTTCGGTCGGCATCGTCTCCCGCTCGGGCACGCTGACCTATGAAGCCGTGTTCCAGACCTCCCAGGAAGGGCTCGGCCAGACCACCGCGGTCGGCATCGGCGGCGATCCGGTCAAGGGCACCGAGTTCATCGACGTCCTGGAAATGCTCCTGGCCGACCCCAAGACCGAGTCGATCATCATGATTGGCGAGATCGGCGGTTCCGCCGAGGAGGACGCCGCCCAGTTCCTCAAGGACGAAGCCAAGCGCGGCCGCAAGAAGCCGATGGTCGGCTTCATCGCCGGCGTCACCGCACCTCCCGGCCGCCGCATGGGTCATGCCGGTGCGATCATCTCGGGCGGCAAGGGCGATGCCGGTTCCAAAACCGAAGCGATGAAATCGGCAGGGATTACAGTGTCCCCGTCGCCCGCCCGCCTCGGCCATACGCTTGCCGAAAAGTTGAAAGGCTAATTCACTTCTTCGTACTTTTCCGGGCGAAGTTTCGCAGCAAATAGGGTAAAGGGTGCCTGTCGCGTCGAGCCCTGTCGGGGGAGCTCGGCGCCAGCGCCGTTTGTTATGCGCGAACCGAAATCGCCAGGAACCCAGTATGTCTCGCCAGGACGCGAACGCAGCCTTTGCCCTGTCCTCATTTTTGCAGGGCACCAACGCCGCCTACATCGACGAAATCTACGCCCGCTACCAGAAGGACCCCTCCTCGGTCGACGCCGAGTGGCAGGAGTTCTTCAAGAGCCTGAACGACCCGCCTGCCGACATCAGCAAGAATGCGGAAGGCCCGTCCTGGGAGCGGGACAACTGGCCGCTGACGCCGCAGGATGACCTGACCTCCGCCCTCGACGGCAATTGGGCCCAGGTGGAGAAAGCGGTCGGCGGCAAGATCGCCGCGAAGGCGCAGGCGAAGGGCGCCGATATTTCCTCCGCCGACCTGCTCCAGGCCACGCGCGACTCCGTCCGCGCGCTGATGCTGATCCGCTCCTACCGCATGCGCGGTCATTTTCACGCCAAGCTCGATCCGCTCGGCATCGAAGCCCCCCGCAACCGCGAAGAGCTCGACCCGCGCACCTACGGTTTCACCGAGGCCGATTTCGACCGCAAGATCTTCCTCGATCACGTGCTCGGCCTCGAATACGGCACCTTGCGCGAGATCACCGCGATCTGCGAGCGCACCTACTGCCAGACGCTCGGCGTCGAATTCATGCATATCAGCAACGCCGCGCAGAAGGCCTGGATCCAGGAGCGCATCGAGGGACCCGACAAGGAGATCTCGTTCACCCGCGAAGGCCGGCGCGCCATCCTGATGAAGCTGGTCGAGGCCGAGGGCTTCGAAAAGTTCTGCGACACCAAGTTCACCGGCACCAAGCGCTTCGGCCTCGACGGCGGTGAAGCCCTGATCCCCGCGCTCGAGCAAATCATCAAGCGCGGCGGCAATCTCGGTGTGAAGGAAATCGTGCTGGGCATGCCGCATCGCGGCCGCCTCAACGTGCTGACGCAGGTGATGGGCAAGGCGCACCGCGCGCTGTTCCACGAGTTCAAGGGCGGCTCGGCCAATCCCGACGCGGTCGAAGGCTCGGGCGACGTCAAGTATCACCTCGGCGCCTCCTCGGACCGCGAGTTCGACGGCAACCGCATCCATCTGTCGCTGACTGCCAACCCCTCGCATCTCGAGATCGTCGATCCCGTCGTGCTCGGCAAGGTCCGGGCCAAGCAGGACCAGCACGGCGATCCGCCTGACATGCGCATCTCCGTGATGCCGCTCTTGATGCATGGCGACGCCGCCTTCGCCGGCCAGGGCGTGGTCGCGGAATGCTTCGGTCTCTCCGATCTGAAGGGCTATCGCACCGGCGGCTCCGTGCACTTCATCGTCAACAACCAGATCGGCTTCACCACCTATCCGCGCTACTCGCGCTCCTCGCCCTATCCGTCTGACGTGGCGAAGATGATCGACGCGCCGATCTTCCACGTGAACGGCGACGATCCGGAAGCCGTGGTGTTTGCCGCGAAGGTCGCGACCGAATTCCGGCAGAAGTTCCACAAGCCCGTCGTCATCGACATGTGGTGCTATCGCCGCTACGGCCACAACGAAGGCGATGAGCCGGCTTTCACCCAACCGGTGATGTACAAGCGGATCGGGGCCCATCCCTCGACCCTCACGCTCTACGCCAAGCGCCTGGTCGCCGAAGGCGTGGTCACCGAGGGGGAAGTCGACAAGCTGAAGGCCGACTGGCGTGCGCGGCTCGACGCCGAGTTCGAGGCCGGCACCTCCTACAAGCCGAACAAGGCCGACTGGCTCGACGGCAAGTGGTCCGGCTTCAAGATCGCCGACCAGGAAGAGGATGCGCGACGCGGCGTCACCGGCGTCGATCTTCCCGTTCTGAAGGACATCGGCCGCAAGATCACCAAGGTGCCGGATGGTTTCCGCGTTCACCGCACCATCCAGCGCTTCCTCGACAACCGCGCCAAGGCGATTGACACCGGTGCCGGCATCGACTGGGCGACCGGCGAAGCGCTGGCGTTCTGCACGCTGCTCCAGGAAAACCACCACGTCCGCCTGTCGGGCCAGGATTCGGAGCGCGGCACCTTCTCGCAGCGCCACTCCGTGCTGATCGACCAGGAAGACGAGAGCCGCTACACGCCGTTCAACCATCTCGGCAACGAGCAGGGCCATTACGAGGTCATCAACTCGCTGCTGTCGGAAGAAGCGGTGCTCGGCTTCGAATACGGCTACTCGCTCGCCGAGCCGAACACGCTCACTCTTTGGGAAGCCCAGTTCGGCGACTTCGCCAACGGTGCACAGGTCGTGTTTGACCAGTTCATCTCTTCGGGCGAGCGCAAATGGCTGCGCATGTCCGGTCTCGTCTGCCTTCTGCCGCACGGCTATGAAGGCCAGGGTCCGGAACACTCATCGGCGCGCCTCGAGCGTTACCTGCAGATGTGCGCGGAAGACAACATGCAGGTGGTCTACCCGACCACGCCGGCGAACTACTTCCACGTGCTGCGCCGCCAGCTGCATCGCGAGATCCGCAAGCCGCTGATCATGATGACGCCGAAGTCGCTGCTCCGTCACAAGCGGGCGGTGTCGCGTCTCGAGGAGCTGGCGAAGGGAACGACCTTCCACCGCATCCTCTATGATGACGCCCAGATGCTGCCGAACGAGGCGATCAAGCTCGTCCCCGACGAGAAGATCCGTCGCATCGTGCTCTGCTCCGGCAAGGTCTATTACGACCTTTACGAAGAGCGCGAGAAGCGCGGCATCGACGACATCTATCTGATGCGCGTCGAGCAGCTCTATCCGGTGCCGCTGAAGGCGCTGGTGGCCGAGCTGTCCCGCTTCAAGAAGGCCGAAGTGATCTGGTGCCAGGAAGAGCCGCGCAACATGGGCGCCTGGCACTTCATCGAGCCCTATCTGGAATGGGTGCTGAACCAGGTGAACGGCGCGAGCCGGCGTCCGCGTTATGTCGGCCGCGCCGCTTCCGCTGCGACCGCCACGGGTCTGATGTCCAAGCATCAGGCGCAGCTGAAGGCGTTCCTGGACGAAGCGTTGAGCTGAAGTTTTTTAAAGCCTGTCATTGCCCGCGAAGGCGGGCAATCCAGTACGCCGTGAAATTCGTGATCAGAACGAACGTTGCGGAGTACTGGATGCCCCGCCCCCCGTGCGCAATGGCGCACCAGGCGGGGCCTGACCTATGAATTCCTGTCCGCGACTGCGATCCCCTTGAGGAAAAGACCATGACTGAAATTCGTGTGCCGACGCTCGGCGAATCCGTCACCGAGGCCACCATCGGCCGCTGGTTCAAGAAGGCTGGCGATCCCGTCGCCGTCGATGAGCCCTTGGTGGAGCTCGAGACCGACAAGGTCACCATCGAAGTCCCGGCGCCTTCCGCGGGCACGCTGAGCGAGATCATCGCCGCCGACGGCGCGACCGTTGCGGTCGGTGCGCTGCTTGGCCAGATCACCGACGGTGCCGGCGCTGCGAAGCCCGCTGCCGCGCCCGCCAAGCCCGCTGCTGCCCCGGCACCTGCTGCCGCCGCGCCGGCTGCTGCTCCCGCCGCAAAGGCGCCGCCGGCCGATGCGCCGCTCGCGCCGTCCGTGCGCAAGCTGTCGGCCGAGACCGGCATCGACGCCTCGACCGTTCCCGGCTCCGGCAAGGACGGCCGCGTCACCAAGGGCGACATGCTCGCCGCGATCGAGCGTGCGGCCTCCGCACCGACCCCGGTCAACCAGCCCGCCGCCGCCGTGCAGGTTCGCGCGCCGTCGCCGGCCGATGACGCAGCCCGCGAAGAGCGCGTCAAGATGACCCGCCTGCGCCAGACCATCGCGCGCCGCCTCAAGGACGTGCAGAACACCGCGGCCATGCTGACGACCTTCAACGAGGTCGACATGACCAACGTCATGGCCTTGCGTGCCCACTACAAGGATGCGTTCGAGAAGAAGCATGGCTCGAAGCTCGGCTTCATGGGCTTCTTCACCAAGGCCGTCGTGCAGGCGCTGAAGGACATCCCGGCCGTCAACGCCGAGATCGACGGCACCGACCTGATCTACAAGAACTACTACCACATCGGCGTCGCCGTCGGCACCGACAAGGGCCTCGTCGTGCCCGTCGTGCGCGACTGCGACCACAAGTCGATCGCCGACATCGAGAAGGGCATCGCCGATTTCGGCCGCCGCGCCCGTGACGGTCAGCTCAAGATCGACGAGATGCAGGGCGGGACCTTCACCATCACCAATGGCGGCATCTACGGCTCGTTGATGTCGACCCCGATCCTGAACGCGCCGCAGTCCGGCATCCTCGGCATGCACAAGATCCAGGATCGCCCGATGGTCGTCGGCGGCAAGATCGAGGTCCGCCCGATGATGTATCTGGCGCTGTCCTACGATCACCGCGTGATCGACGGCAAGGAAGCCGTCACCTTCCTGGTTCGCGTCAAGGAGAGCCTGGAAGATCCGGCGCGCCTGGTGCTCGATCTCTGATCCCTAGTGCTCTGCGAGCGCCGTCGCTCATGTGAGCGACGGCGCGTGTCGAACCATGGAGGCTGATGTGACGGATAAGGTCGTTGTCATCACCGGCGGCAGCCGCGGCATCGGGCGGGCGACCGCGCTCGCAGCGGCCGCGCGCGGCTATCGCGTCGTGGTCGGCTATGCCAGCAACAAGAAGGCCGCCGACGAGGTCGTCGCGCAGATCGCGGCCAACAACGGCAAGGCGATCGCGGTGAAATGCGACGTCGCCGAGGAAAGCGATATCCTCAACCTGTTCAGGGAAGCCGACAAGTTCGGCACGCTCGGGGCGCTCGTCAACAATGGCGGCATCGTCGGCCAGAGCGGCGTGCGCGTCGACGAGATGTCGGCCGAGCGGATCCAGCGCGTGATGGCGGTCAACGTCACCGGCTCCATTCTCTGCGCACGCGAGGCGGTGAAGCGGATGTCGACCAAGCATGGCGGCAAGGGCGGCGTCATCGTCAACCTGTCGTCGGTCGCAGCCAAGCTCGGCTCGCCCAATACTTACGTTGACTACGCCGCATCGAAGGGCGCGGTCGATTCCTTCACCATCGGCCTTGGCTATGAGGTCGCAGCCGAAGGCATCCGCGTCGCAGCGATCCGCCCCGGCCTGATCGACACTGAAATCCACGCCGCCGGCGGCGAGCCCGACCGCGCCCATCGCCTGGCCCATCTCGTGCCGATGAAGCGCGTCGGCACCGCGGATGAAATCGCCAACACCATCGTCTGGCTCATGTCGGACGATGCCTCTTACGTCACCTCAGCCATTCTCGATGTGTCCGGCGGACGCTGACGCACCGCGCGGACGCTGACACCTCATCACGCCTAACCTTACGGGACTTTCTCTCATGGCTACCTACGATCTCGTCGTCATCGGCACCGGACCTGGCGGTTATGTCTGCGCGGTGCGCGCCAGCCAGCTCGGCATGAAAGTCGCCGTGGTCGAAAAGAACGCCACGCTCGGCGGCACTTGCCTCAATGTCGGCTGCATGCCCTCGAAGGCGCTGCTGCATGCCTCCGAGATGTTCGAGGAGGCCGGTCACTCCTTCGCCAAGATGGGCGTGTCGGTGTCTGCGCCGAAGCTCGATCTACCCGCGATGATGAACTTCAAGCAGCAGGGCATCGACGGCAACGTCAAGGGCGTCGAGTTCCTGATGAAGAAGAACAAGGTCGACGTGCTCAAGGGCACCGGCAAGATCTTGGGGACCGGCAAGGTCGAGATCTCCGCCGACGGCAAGTCGCAGGTAATCGAGACCAAGAACATCGTCATCGCCACCGGCTCCGACATCGCGCGCCTCAAGGGCATCGAGATCGACGAGAAGCGCATCGTGTCCTCGACCGGCGCGTTGTCGCTCGACAAGGTCCCGGGCAAGCTCCTGATCGTCGGCGCCGGCGTGATCGGCCTCGAACTCGGCTCGGTGTGGAAACGTCTTGGCGCCGAAGTCGTCGTCGTCGAATTCCTCGATCGCATCCTGCCCGGCATGGACGGCGAGATCGCCAAGCAGTTCCAGCGCATCCTCGAGAAGCAGGGCTTTGCGTTCAAGCTCGGGGCCAAGGTCACCGCGGTCGACAGTTCGGGCAAGATGCTGAAGGCGACGATCGAGCCCGCCGCCGGCGGCGCGGCCGAGACGCTGGAGGCCGACGTCGTGCTGGTCTGCATCGGCCGCGTGCCCTACACCGATGGTCTTGGCCTGAAGGAAGCCGGCGTCGCGCTCGACGCGCGCGGCCGCGTGCAGATCGACCCACATTTCGCCACCAGCCTGAAGAGCGTCTATGCCATCGGCGACGTCGTCGCCGGCCCGATGCTCGCGCACAAGGCCGAGGACGAGGGCGTTGCGGTTGCGGAGATCATCGCAGGCCAGGCCGGCCACGTGAATTACGACGTGATCCCGGGCGTCGTGTATACCACGCCGGAAGTATCCTCCGTCGGCAAAACCGAGGAAGAGCTGAAGCAGGCGGGCGTGGCTTATACCGTCGGGAAGTTTCCCTTTACCGCCAACGGCCGCTCCAAGGTCAACCAGACGACTGATGGCTTCGTGAAGATTCTCGCAGATGCGAAGACCGATCGCGTGCTCGGCGTGCACATCATCGGCATTGAGGCCGGCGAGATGATCCATGAGGCCTGCGTTCTCATGGAGTTTGGCGGCAGCGCGGAAGATCTCGCCCGCACCTGCCACGCACATCCGACCCGCTCGGAGGCCGTGAAGGAAGCCGCGCTTGCAGTCGGCAAGCGGGCCATCCATATGTAGGTTCGTGCCCAGAGCCGAACGGGCGGGACATCATATGCTGCGCCGCCTTCTTCAACCGGTCTGGGTCCTGCTGGCGATCATCTTCCTGATCGAAGCCTGGCTGTGGGACCATCTCGAGCCGATCGTCGCCAAGGTCGTCGCACTGATCCCGCTTGCCCGGTTCAAGGCATGGCTGGCGGAGCGTGTCGATGCGCTGTCGCCGGCGATGACGTTGATCGTCTTCGCCGTTCCGATCATCCCGCTGTTTCCGCTCAAGCTGGTCGGCCTGTGGCTGCTCACGCACGAATACTGGACCAGCGCCGTCTTCACGATCCTGTTCGCCAAGATGCTCGGCGTCGGCGTCACCGCTTTCGTGTTCGACGTCACACGCGACAAGCTGCTGGAGATGCACTGGTTCGAGCGGCTCTATGAGCTGGTCTTGAGGCTTCGCGCCAAGGCGGCCGAACTGGTCGAGCCGGTCAAGCGCCGCATCCGCGAGCTGATCAAAGGCAACGGCGAAGGATGGTCCTCGCGCACGTTCCGCCTGATCCAGCGCTTCCGCAAGAGCGTGCACGAAGCGCGCTGAGGGCGATGTTCACTCTGTCACCGTCACCCTGAGGTGGCCGCTTCTTCAGCGGCCCTCGAAGGGCGACGGCCCGACTCCTTCCGCGCTGTTGCAGCTGTGGCCGTTCATCCTTCGAGGCTCCGCCCGCTATGCGTCGCATCGCGGCCGTCGCACCTCAGGATGACGGAATTAGCAGTGAGGCGTTGGCAACAGCCCCTCAATGCAAATGCAGCAGATGCGGCAACCACAGGCCGAGCGCGGTCATGACGATGCCGGCGAGCGTCAGCAGGCCGCCGACATAGGCGAGCGCGATCATGCCGGTGATGATCGTGGCTGACGCCAGCACGATGCCGATCTGGAAGGCAGCGGAGGCGAGCTCGAAGTGATGATACTTCGCCGTCGCCTCGTCGCGCTCGTGCTCGGCTTCCTTGGCTTTCTCGGCAAGCTGCTCGGTGCCTTCGCCGGTCTCGGGCTCCGAGCGATAGCGGGCCGCGGTCTTCTGCCAGTCATCGATCTGCTTCTGCACCGCCGCCTTCGTGGCGTCGTCGGTGGCAGCCCCCAGTGTCAGCTTGCCCTGCTCGGCGGCGGTCTGCACCACGGTGCGGCGGATGCTCTTGGCCTGGAAGAAGGCCCAGAGATTGGCGGCCTCGACGTTCTTGCTGATCGATTCGGTCTGCGCGCCCTTGCCGAGCGTTTCCGAGATTGCCAGGAACAGCGCCAGCACCGCGATCAGAAGAGCGATCTTCTTGTTCTCGCCGGATGCGTGCTCGGCATGCTCGGCGTGCTCCATGCTTTCGTGTGCGCTCATGAATCCCTCCTGTCGCGGTTCCGCAACGATTGACTGAACCGAGCGGCCTGCGCAAGAGGCACGCGCGTGATGACGGGAGTGTGTCAGCGGCTAACGTGTCCCGGCCACGTCGCAGCGTGCAACGCTGCGACGCTGAGCAGGGACCCAGTCATTTGCCGCGAAATGGGCCCCGGCTCAGCAACGCACCGCTGAAGCAGCGCTGCGCTGCGTCCGGGGCACGAGAGCGTCGGTTGATCTACCGCCTTGGATGCGCGCTGGCATAGACTTCCAGCAATCGCTCGGAATCGATGCCGGTATACACTTGCGTGGTCGAGAGCGAGGAATGGCCGAGCAATTCCTGGATCGCGCGTAAGTCCCCGCCGCGCGATAAAAGATGCGTGGCGAAGGAGTGCCGCAGCGCGTGCGGTGTGGCGCTGTCGGGCAGGCCGAGCGCGCCGCGCAGCCGCTCCATGGCGAGCTGGATGATGCGCGGGCTCAAGGGTCCGCCGCGCGCGCCGACGAAGATTGGACCGTCGGCGGGGAGCGCATGCGGGCACATCGCGACATATTCGTCGATCAGCGCCAGCACGTTTTGCAGCACCGGCACCATGCGGGTCTTGTTGCCTTTGCCCGTGACGACGAGCACATCGCCTTCCCCTGCCTTTGGCACCTCGCGGCGCTTCAGGCCGAGCGCCTCGGAGATGCGCAGGCCCGAGCCATAGAGCAGCGCCATCACCGCGGCGTCGCGCACCAGAATCCAGGTCTCGCGTTCCTCGCCGGCGCGCTCGTCGGCGTCCGCGAGACGTTTTGCCGATGCCATCGGCAGCGGCTTCGGCAGGCTCTTTGCCACCTTGGGTGCGCGGATGGCGGAGAGTGCGCCGACCTTGCCCTTGCCTTCGCGCTCGAGGAAGCGGCCGAACGAGCGCAGGCCTGCGAGCGCGCGCATCAAGGAGCGGCCGGCAATATCGTCGGCGCGGCGCATCGCCATGAAGGCGCGCACGTCGGTGGCTTCGAGCGCGGCGAAGCGCTCCAGCGTCACGCGCTCGTCCCAATGGGAGCAGAGGAAATCCAGGCACTGCCGCAAGTCGCGGCCATAGGCTTCTAGCGTCTTCGGCGACAGCCGCCGCTCGGCGCCGAGATGCGACAGCCAGCGCGCCATCTCCTGGGCAATGGAGGGATCGGCGCTGGCGAGCTCGATTGTGGGGGCGGCTGCTTTGCTCATGCGCTCTGGACGGAATGATTCCGCACAGTATATCGCATCCCACAGGTTTACTGTTCGCTAAGGTGCCGACGGCGCGCTAGCCTTCACTCCCGCAAGGTTCCGATTCTCTCCTCATGGATCACACGTCGCGCAGCAACGCCGCCGCCACCTACGCGACCCGCATGGTCGACGTGCTGGTGCCGGTCGCGCTCGACCAGACCTATTCCTACAAGGTGCCTGCGGGTATGGAGCTGAAGGCGGGCGATCTCGTCGGTGTGCCGCTGGGCGCGCGCGAGGTGCTCGCCGTGGTCTGGGCTGAAAACGCCAATCCCGATCCACGCCTGCACAACCGCCTCAAGGAGGTCAGCGAGAAGCTCGACGTTGCGCCCCTGAAACCCGAGCTGCGTGCGGTCGTCGACTGGGTCGCCAATTACACGCTGAGCCCGCGCGGCATGGTGCTGCGCATGTGCCTGCGGATGGGCGAGAACCTCGGCCCCGAGCGGGTTCGCGCCGGCGTCCGGCTGACAGGCGATCCGCCGCGGCGCCTGACGCCGGCGCGGCAGCGCGTGATCGAGGTGCTGTCGGACCGGCTGCTGCATGGCAAATCCGAGGCCGCCAAGGAAGCCGGCGTCTCGGCCGGCGTGATCGACGGCCTCGTCGATGAAGGCACGCTGACGGTCGAGCCGATGCCGCCGTCGCCCCCGCCACCTCGCCCCGATCCCGAGTTCGGCCGCCCGGATTTCTCGCCGCTCCAGCGCGCCGGCGTCGATGCGATGCGCGCGCTCGCGGCCAACGGCACCTTCCACGTCGCGCTGCTCGACGGCGTCACCGGCTCGGGCAAGACCGAGGTCTATTTCGAGGCGGTGGCGGAAACCATCCGTCGCGGTAAGCAGTCGCTGATCCTGATGCCGGAGATCGCGCTGACCGGCCAGTTCCTCGATCGCTTCGCGCGGCGCTTTGGCGTGCGCCCGATCGAGTGGCATTCCGAACTCACCCCGCGCACCCGCGCGCGCAACTGGGCGGCAATCTCGGAAGGCACCGCGCCGGTCGTGGTCGGCGCGCGTTCGGCGCTGTTTCTGCCTTACGCCAATCTCGGGCTCATCGTCGTCGATGAAGAGCACGACCAGGCCTACAAGCAGGACGAGGGCGTGCATTACCACGCTCGCGACATGGCGGTGGTGCGCGCGCATATCGCAAAGATCCCGATCGTGTTGGCCTCCGCCACGCCGTCGGTCGAATCCGAGGTCAACGCGCGCAAGAACCGCTATCAGCGCATCGCGCTGCCCTCGCGCTTCGGCGGCCAGCATATGCCTGAAATCGAGGCCATCGATCTGCGCCGCGAGCCGCCGGCGCGTGGCCGCTACATCTCGCCGCGCCTGGCCGGCGAAATCAGAACTGCGATCGAGCGGCGCGAGCAGGCGCTATTGTTCCTCAACCGCCGCGGTTATGCGCCGCTGACGCTGTGCCGCGCCTGCGGCCATCGCTTCGCCTGCACCATCTGCGATGCCTGGCTGGTCGACCACAGATTCCGCCAGCGCCTGGTCTGCCATCACTGCGGTTTTTCGATGCCGCGGCCCCCGACCTGTCCGCATTGCGCAGCGGAGGAATCGCTGGTTGCGGTCGGTCCGGGCGTCGAGCGCTTGCAGGAGGAGGCGGCCGCGCTCTTCCCTGATGCCCGCACCATGGTGCTGTCGAGCGATCTCATCACCTCGATCGAGACGATGCGCAGCGAGCTCGCGGAGATCGCCGACGGGCGCGTCGACATCATCATCGGTACGCAACTCGTCGCCAAGGGGCACAATTTTCCGCGGCTGAATCTCGTCGGCGTGATCGATGCCGATCTCGGTCTTTCCAACGGCGATCCGCGCGCGGCGGAACGCACCTGGCAATTGCTCAACCAGGTGATCGGCCGCGCCGGACGCGAGCAGGGCCGCGGTGTCGGCTATCTGCAGACGCATCAGCCCGATCATCCCGTGATGAAGGCGTTGATTGCCTGCGACCGCGAGGCCTTCTACGACAGCGAGATCGACCTGCGCGAGAAGACGCTCTATCCGCCGTTCGGCCGGCTCGCGAGCCTGATCATCTCCGCCGGCGATCGTCCGAGCGCCGAAGGCCTTGGCCGCAAGCTCGTTGCACTTGCGCCGCGCGACGAGCGCGTCGTGGTGCTGGGCCCGGCCGAAGCCCCGCTCGCCGTGATCAAGGGCCGCTACCGCTTCCGCATCCTGGTGAAATCGGCGCGGGGTTTCGATCTCTCGGACTATTTGCGCAACTGGCTCGCGGTGTGCCCGAAGCCGACCGGCAATCAGAAGCTCGAAGTCGACGTCGATCCGCAGAGCTTTTTGTAGCTCTCCGTCATTCCGGGGCATGCGAAGCATGAACCCGGAATCCATTCATCCGCCAACTCTGCCGCCTGATGAATTCCGGGCTCGCGCTATGCGCGCCCCGGAATGACGGACATTGAGGGCGCTGGCCAAATAACAAAAAGCCCGCGGTCCCCCAAGACCGCGGGCTTGTTTCATTCGCGCAGCAAACTGATGAAAACTGCGCGTGTGAGATCAGGCTCGGGAAGCGCCGTTAGGAGACGACTTCCGCGGTGACGCGGCCGACGCCGGCACCGGTGAGGCCGATGGCGCGGGCCGCGCCGGTGGAGAGGTCGAGCACGCGGCCGCGCACGAACGGGCCACGGTCATTGATGGTGACGATGACGCTCTGGCCGCCATGGGTGACGCGCAGCTTGGTGCCGAACGGCAGCGAACGGTGCGCAGCGGTCAGGGCATTCTGGTTGAAGCGTGCACCCGAGGCGGTGCGGCTGCCGGACTCGTTGCCGTAATAGGAGGCCATGCCCGAGAAACTGCGGCCCGTGCCCTGCGACGGCGTCATCGACGCATTGGCGTTGCGCCAACCGAAGGCGTCGTTGGACGCGTCCTGGACGTGGTGGCGGTGAGAACCCCGATGGTGATGCCTGGATTTGGCCGAAGCTTCGGTGGCAGTTCCACCGACGAGGAGAGTTGCAGCGACGAATGCGATCGCCGTACGCGGCCGGGTTACAGTGCCCAGCGTCTTCAAAGACAGCATTGAATGGTCCCTACGCTAGTATTGCCACATATGTGGCTAGTGGAGCCCCCATCAGTTTGTGAGCGGGTTGGCGTTTCGATTCCCAATGAGGCATGAATTGGGCAGTAATTCCGGTATGTGTCCTGATGAAATATCTTGTGACCGGAATCGATAATCGGCGGATGTTCCGTAATATTTCACTTTAACGAATCTTTAACCAAGGTATTACTTGCGAATACTGTAGAGCGAAGTCTTTACTCGCGGCATTTAGAATTCGGTAAGTATTCGGCGGGCAGAGCCCGGTCACGGCTCAGCGAGCCGTGTTCATAGCCGCTATGCGCTGAGGGCGGGAACCAACGGGCGTCAGGCCGCCGTAACGCTCGCGGCAATTCCGTGACATGACGCGTCCCGCGTCGATCGCTGCGGAGCTGTCGCAATGTGCGACGAACTGGCGACAGAAGGTCGTGCCTTTAATTTGGCGTCATGTTGCACCTGCGCGCCTGCTATGTTAGCAAAGCCGCGATTTTAACGAGCCCGGCACTTCCCGTGTCGGTCGAAAATCGAAGTCCCGCTTGAATTCCAAGGGCTTGGATCGCTAGGCGCCGCGTTGTGGCGACGGTTTTTCCCTTGCGAATTTGACAGCACAAAGAGCGCGTCTGTGGCTGCAGAAGATACGTCCGTTTCAGGTGTGTCGGGCCGTTATGCAACGGCCTTGTTTGAACTGGCCCGCGACCAGAAAGTGGTCGACGAGGTCAAAGCCGACCTCGACAGGTTCGAGGCTCTGCTGAACGAGAGCGCCGATCTGAAGCGCCTCGTCCGCAGCCCGGTTTTCGCGGCCGACGCCCAGTCCAAGGCCCTCGCGGCCGTGCTGGACAAGGCTGGCATTGCCGGCATCTCCGCCAATTTCCTGAAAGTGCTGACCGCCAACCGCCGCCTTTTCGCGGTAGCTGACGTCATCCGCGCCTATCGCGCCCTGGTCGCCAAGTTCAAGGGCGAAGCGACGGCGGATGTGACGGTGGCGGAAGCGCTCTCGGACAAGAATCTCGATGCCCTCAAGGTTGCCCTGAAGTCGGTGACCGGCAAGGACGTCGCGCTCAACGTGAAGATCGATCCCTCGATCATCGGTGGCCTCGTCGTGAAGCTTGGCAGCCGCATGGTCGATAGTTCGCTTCGCACCAAACTCAATTCGATCAAGCACGCGATGAAAGAGGCAGGCTGATGGACATCCGCGCCGCGGAAATTTCCGCGATCCTCAAGGACCAGATCAAGAATTTCGGCCAGGAAGCTGAAGTCTCCGAAGTCGGACAGGTGCTGTCCGTCGGCGACGGTATCGCCCGCGTCTACGGTCTGGACAACGTCCAGGCCGGCGAAATGGTCGAGTTCGAGAACGGCACCCGCGGCATGGCGCTGAACCTCGAAACCGATAACGTCGGTGTCGTGATTTTCGGTGCCGACCGCGAGATCAAGGAAGGCCAGACCGTCAAGCGCACCCGCGCCATCGTGGACGCGCCTGTCGGCAAGGGCCTGCTCGGCCGCGTCGTCGACGCGCTCGGCAATCCCATCGACGGCAAGGGTCCGATCCAGGCCGACAAGCGCATGCGCGTCGACGTCAAGGCGCCCGGCATCATTCCGCGCAAGTCGGTGAGCGAGCCAATGGCGACCGGCCTCAAGGCGATCGACGCCCTGATCCCGATCGGCCGCGGTCAGCGCGAGCTGATCATCGGCGACCGGCAGACCGGCAAGACCGCGATCGCGCTCGACACCATCCTGAACCAGAAGCCGCTCAACGCGCAGCCGGACGAGAACATCAAGCTGTACTGCGTCTATGTCGCGGTCGGTCAGAAGCGCTCCACCGTCGCGCAATTCGTGAAGGTGCTGGAAGAGCAGGGCGCGCTCGAATACTCCATCGTCGTCGCCGCCACGGCCTCCGATCCGGCGCCGATGCAGTACATCGCGCCCTTCACCGGCTGCACCATGGGCGAGTACTTCCGCGACAACGGCATGCACGCGGTCATCATCTATGACGACCTTTCCAAGCAGGCCGTCGCCTACCGCCAGATGTCGCTGCTGCTGCGTCGCCCGCCGGGCCGCGAAGCCTATCCCGGCGACGTGTTCTACCTGCATTCCCGCCTCCTCGAGCGCGCGGCGAAGCTGAACAAGGACCAGGGCTCGGGCTCGCTGACGGCGCTGCCGGTCATCGAAACCCAGGCCAACGACGTGTCGGCCTACATCCCGACCAACGTCATCTCGATCACCGACGGCCAGATCTTCCTGGAAACCGACCTGTTCTTCCAGGGCATCCGTCCCGCGGTGAACGTCGGTCTGTCGGTGTCGCGCGTCGGCTCCTCGGCGCAGACCAAGGCCACCAAGAAGGTCGCCGGCAAGATCAAGGGCGAGCTCGCGCAGTACCGCGAAATGGCGGCGTTCGCGCAGTTCGGCTCCGACCTCGATGCCTCGACGCAGCGCCTGCTCAACCGCGGTTCGCGCCTCACCGAGCTCCTGAAGCAGCCGCAATTCTCGCCGCTGAAGATGGAAGAGCAGGTCTGCGTGATTTGGGCCGGCACCAACGGCTATCTCGATCCGCTGCCGCTCAACAAGGTCAAGGCGTTCGAGGACGGCCTGCTCTCGCTGCTGCGCGGCAAGCATGTCGACATCCTCAACGCGATCCGCGACAGCCGCGATCTCTCCGACGACACCGCTGCCAAGCTGAAGTCGGTGGTCGAAGGTTTCGCGAAGTCCTTTGCATAAAACTGCCGTCATGGCCGGGCTTGTCCCGGCCATCCACGTCTATCGGCGTGCGAGGCAGCTACGTGGATGCCCGGGACGAGCCCGGGCATGACGAATGGATAGGGTTGCGGTCAGGCCAAAGGGTCAGGCCGCCGGGGTGAACGAAGAATGGCGTCACTTAAAGACATGCGCGTGCGCATCGCCTCCACCAAGGCGACGCAAAAGATCACCAAGGCCATGCAGATGGTCGCGGCCTCGAAGCTGCGCCGCGCGCAGACCGCCGCGGAAGCTGCACGTCCCTATGCCGACAAGATGAGCGCGGTGATCTCGAATATCGCCAGCGCGGCCGCGGGCTCGCCCGGCGCGCCGACGCTGCTGGCCGGCACCGGCCGCGACCAGGTTCATTTGCTGCTGGTCTGCACCGGCGAGCGCGGCCTGTCAGGCGCGTTCAACTCGTCGATCGTGCGTCTCGCCCGCGAGCGTGCGCTGGCGCTGATCGCGCAAGGCAAGGAAGTCAAATTCTTCTGCGTCGGCCGCAAGGGCTACGAGCAGCTCCGCCGCCAGTTCGACAAGCAGATCGTCGAGCATCTCGACCTGCGCAGCGTGCGCCAGCTCGGCTTCGTCAACGCCGAGGACATCGCCAAGAAGGTTCTGGCGCGGTTCGATGCCGGCGAGTTCGATGTCTGCACGCTGTTCTACTCGCGTTTCCGTTCGGTGATCGCACAGATCCCGACCGCCCAGCAGATCATCCCGCTGGTGGTCGAGGAGGGCGCTGGCGCCAACACGACGTCCTACGAATACGAGCCGGAGGAGGACGAGATCCTCACCCGTCTCCTGCCGCGCAACCTCGCGGTCCAGATCTTCCGCGCACTGCTCGAAAACAACGCCTCGTTCTACGGCGCGCAGATGAGCGCGATGGACAATGCGACGCGCAACGCAGGCGAAATGATCCGCAAGCAGACGCTGGTCTACAACCGGACGCGTCAGGCGCAGATCACCAAGGAACTGATCGAAATCATCTCGGGCGCCGAAGCCGTCTAGCAAAGACGCATCGGCACCCATCAACGCAACATCCCGGTCGAATTGACCGCGGCTTAGAAGTTCGGATCGAAGGAGACATTCAATGGCAGCCCAGGTCGGTCGCGTCACCCAGGTCATCGGCGCCGTCGTCGACGTGCAGTTCGAAGGCCACCTCCCGGCCATTCTCAACTCGCTCGAGACCAAGAACGGCGGCAACCGCCTGGTGCTCGAAGTCGCCCAGCATCTCGGCGAGTCCACGGTCCGCACCATCGCGATGGACACCACCGAAGGTCTGGTCCGCGGCCAGGAAGTGACCGACACCGGCGCGCCGATCCGCGTTCCCGTCGGCGAAGGCACGCTCGGCCGCATCATCAACGTCATCGGCGAGCCGATCGACGAAGCCGGTCCCGTCAAGACCGAAGGCCTGCGCGCCATCCACCAGGAAGCGCCGACCTACACGGACCAGTCCACCGAGGCTGAAATTCTCGTCACCGGCATCAAGGTCGTCGATCTCCTCGCTCCCTATGCGAAGGGTGGCAAGATCGGCCTGTTCGGCGGCGCTGGCGTCGGCAAGACCGTGCTGATTCAGGAGCTGATCAACAACGTCGCGAAGGCGCACGGTGGTTACTCCGTGTTCGCCGGCGTCGGCGAGCGCACCCGCGAGGGCAACGACCTCTATCACGAGTTCATCGAATCCAAGGTCAACGCCGACCCGAAGAATCCGGATCCGAGCGTGAAGTCGAAGTGCGCGCTGGTGTTCGGCCAGATGAACGAGCCGCCCGGCGCCCGCGCCCGCGTCGCGCTCACCGGCCTGACCATCGCGGAAGACTTCCGCGACCAGGGCCAGGACGTGCTGTTCTTCGTCGACAACATCTTCCGCTTCACCCAGGCCGGCTCGGAAGTGTCGGCGCTCCTGGGCCGTATTCCTTCGGCGGTGGGCTATCAGCCGACGCTCGCGACCGACATGGGCGCGCTGCAGGAGCGCATCACCACCACGCAGAAGGGCTCGATCACCTCGGTGCAGGCCATCTACGTTCCGGCCGACGACTTGACCGATCCGGCGCCCGCGACCTCGTTCGCGCATCTTGACGCGACCACCACATTGTCGCGCTCGATCGCTGAAAAGGGCATCTATCCGGCGGTGGATCCGCTCGACTCGACCTCGCGCATGCTCTCCCCGCTGGTCGTCGGCGAGGAGCATTACGCGGTCGCCCGTCAGGTCCAGCAGGTGCTGCAGCGCTACAAGGCGCTTCAGGACATCATCGCCATTCTCGGCATGGACGAGCTTTCGGAAGAGGACAAGCTGACCGTGGCCCGCGCCCGCAAGGTCGAGCGCTTCATGTCGCAGCCGTTCCACGTCGCCGAAATCTTCACGGGTTCGCCTGGCAAGTTCGTCGACCTCGCCGACACCATCAAGGGCTTCAAGGGCCTGGTGGAAGGCAAGTACGACCACCTGCCGGAAGCTGCCTTCTACATGGTCGGCACCATCGAAGAGGCGGTCGAGAAGGGCAAGAAGCTGGCAGCGGAAGCCGCCTAAGGGCGAATGGCGAATAGGGAGCAGCGAATAGACGCGCTGCTCTTTTCGCCACTCGCCATTCGCTACTCACCATTCGCAAGGTTTCCCATGGCCACCTTCCACTTCGATCTCGTCTCTCCGGAAAAGCTCGCCTTCTCGGGCGAAGTCGATCAGGTCGACGTTCCCGGCGTCGAGGGTGACTTCGGTGTGTTGGCAGGTCATGCGCCGGTCGTGGCTGCGATCCGCCCGGGCATCCTCACCGTCACCACCGGCGGTAAGCACGAAAAGATCATCGTGCTGGGCGGACTTGCCGAAGTTTCCGAAAAGGGCCTGACTGTGCTCGCCGACGTCGCCACCTCGCTGGCGGAGCTCGACCGGGCCCAATTCGCCGAGACGATCTCGGAGATGGAAGAAAACCTGAAAGAGCACGAGGGTGACGAGCTCGATCATGCCATCGAGCGGCTCGATCACTTCAAGAGCATCCAGCAGCAGCTGAACACGACGGCTATGCACTAAGCCCCGGCGCATCGCACCGGGGCATAGAACTCCAGATTCCTGAACAGGTTCAGCGCTCGTCACTGATGTGACGGGCGCTGAAACTTTGTTGCACCGCGCCGGAGATAGCGGCATTCTGCGCCCGCGGAACTTGTTCCGGGGCGGGTCACAGATGAAACGCAAGATCGCAGCGATCTTCGCAGCCGATATTGCCGGATACTCAAGGCTGGTCGCGGAGGACGAAGAGGAGACGCTGCGGCGTCTGGCCTCCTATCGCGAGGTCATTGACGACTTCATCGCCAAGGCAAACGGGCGCATCTTCAACACCGCCGGTGACGCAGTGCTCGCCGAATTCCCGAGCGCGGTTGACGCGGTGCGCTGCGCGATCGACATCCAGGAGTCCTTGCGAACCCGCAACATGGCCTATCCGCCGAGCCGGCAGATGTCGTTCCGCATCGGCATCACCATCGGTGACGTGGTCGAGCGCGACGGCGATCTGCTGGGTGACGGCGTCAACATCGCAGCCCGGCTCGAGGGACTGGCGGAAGTCGGCGGCATCTGCGTCTCCCGCGCGGTGCACGAACAGGTCGCCAACAAGTTGTCGGTGCAGTTCGCCGATATCGGCGCGCAGGAGGTGAAGAACATCCCGATGCCGGTGCACGCCTATATGGTGGCGATGCGGCGCGAGGATGGGTCTTATGCGACGCCGCAGCTGAAGAAGATCGCCAAACCGGCAGCCGCGCCGCACTGGATGTGGCCGCTGGTGGTTGGCGTGGTCTCGGTCGTCGCCATCGGCGTCGGCGGTTTTCTCTATTTCGCCAAGCTCGAGACCGGTCAGGTCAAATCCACCGCCGCATCGTCGCCTCCGATTGCCGTGCCATCACCCAGCCCGACGCCGGCGATGGCCGCGAAGGCGTCAATGTCCGCGCCCATGCCGACTTCCGCGCCGACCCAAATGGCTGCGGCGACGCCAATGCCAATGGCCCCGGCGGAATCGAACGGCAAGTTTCCCGTGGACGCGGTGCCGTTCATCGGCGAGCGTCAGCGTTCGTTTCTCAGCAACGAATATTCGACCGCCGGAGATTACAAGGCTTATGCCCTGAACATCGGCGGCTTCTACGGCTCCGCGCTCAATCAGTCGACCGAGGAGGTCGCGCGCAACGCTGCGGTCGACCAGTGCCAGAAGCGCGCCGACGCCGCGCAATCACCGCGGCGCTGCGAGATCTATGCGGTCGGCAACAAGGTGGTCTACAGCCACGGCAGTCCGCCGATGCCGCCGCAGCCTTGGGTGCGGCACGACAGCACGACCGAGCGACCATTCGCGCCGAAGGATTTTCCGATGCTGCGTGACCAGGCCAAGACCCGGCTCGAGAACATCTACGCGGTGGCCGCAAAATCGCGCACGGTCGCGCTCGGTCCGGGCGGGCAATATTTCATGGCGCTGGGCGCGACGTCGGTCGACGATGCGGCGCGCCGTTCGCTGGAGTCCTGCGGCGCAATCGCGGGCTCTCCTTGCATGATCGTGGCGGTCGACGACGTCTTCGTCGTGCCGATCCCGACCCTGCTCAGGGCCGTTGGCTTCTTCCACGTCGCGACTCATCCCTCGATCATTGCCGATGCCCGCGACGACGTCGTGCGCAAGCTCGGCGATGGCATGGGCTGGAACGCGGTCGCGGTCGGCACCGCAGGCCGCCCGGGTCTGGGTATCAAGGCGGTCGACGAGCAGAGCGCCGTCAACGGCGCGCTCGCCGACTGCGGCAAGCACGACCGCGACTGCCACGTGATCGCGATCGGCCCGTTCACGGTGGCGCCGACGAATTAGGCCGGTGGCCTGCGCGGCGAAAATGCTGCAATGATTTCAATCCCCATTCTACTGTGCATGGGGTTGTTTTTGCGATTTCAGCCAGCGAAGGCCGCAAATTCTTGCGCCACGGCGCAATAGACGTCGCGGCGGAACGGCACCACGATGTCGGCAACGCGATCGAGCCGCTCCCAGCGCCACGCGTCGAACTCCGCGGGCTGGCCGTTGCGCGGCGTCAGCGGGTCGATCTCGTCGTCCTTGCCGGTGAAGCGCAGTGCGAACCATTTCTGGCGCTGGCCGCGGAATTTCGCCAGCCGATGCGTCTGCGGCCCGTCATAGGGCGGGAATTCGTAAGTGAGCCAGTCGGTCTCGCCGAGGAATTCGGCGCTGACGACGTTGGTCTCCTCCCACAGCTCGCGCATCGCCGCATCGCGCAAATTCTCGCCCTCGTCGACGCCGCCCTGCGGCATCTGCCAGTCGAGTCCCGGCAAGATGATTTCGGGGCCGTCGCCCTTGAAGCGGTGGCCGATCAGGACGTGGCCGGTGGCGTTGAAGAGGGCGATGCCCACGTTGGGGCGGTAGGGCTTTTGATCGTTCACTTGCAAATATCTCTCGTCGTCATTCCGGGGCGATGCGTAGCATCGAACCCGGAATCTCGAGGTCCCGGGTTCGACGCTGCGCATCGTCCCGGGACGACACCAAGGATCAATCCTCCGCCAGCGCGGAAAACTCCTGCACCACGCGCTCATAGACCGGACGCTTGAACGGGATGATGAGCCCGGTCAAATTCTTCATCGGCTCCCAGCGCCAGCTGACGAATTCGGCCTTGTGGCCACCGCCGCCGGGATTGGCGACGTTGATCTCGCTGTCCTTGCCGGTGAAGCGCACCGCGAACCATTTCTGACGCTGGCCGCGGTAGCGGCCCTTCCAGGCACGTCCCGCCACTGTGCGCGGGATGTCGTAGATCAACCAGTCCGGCACCTCGCCGAGCCGCTCGATCGAACGCACGCTGGTCTCCTCGTAGAGTTCGCGTTTGGCCGCGTCCCAAGTGTCCTCGCCGGGATCGACGCCGCCCTGCGGCATCTGCCAGACATGGCTTTCGTCGACATGCTCGATGCCGCCGGCGCGGCGACCGATGAACACCAGGCCCTCTTTGTTGATCAGCATGACACCGACGCAGGTTCGGTAGGGCAGATCCTCATAACGCGCCATTCCGCCAAACCCTCTCGCGTGCTGCCGGGACGCTATCAGGCGCGCGGGCCCGTGGCGTACCAATTCGTTGATTTAGCTGGATTTTGATTTCAGCATCGCTGATGTCAATGGCACCAAAAGGATACCTCGGTCGCTCAATGTCTTGATCCAGGCGCCGACCCGCTCGATCGAGACGGGCAGCGCAGAGGCGGTGCCGATGGCGACGCCGTGCTCGCGGGCCATGGATTCCAGCTTGTTCAGGGCGCGATCGATCTCGGTCGGGGTCGGCACGGCGTCGAGCGCGATGTCGCCCTTGCCGAACGGCACGGACAGGCTTGCCGCAGCCATCGACGCGACGCTGCGGGGCGATGAGCCGTCGTCGAAGAAGCCGAGCCCGCGCTTGGCCGCCTCGCGGATGATCGGCTGCATCGCCGGCTCGGTCGCAATGAAGCGGGCGCCCATGAAATTGGTGATGCCGGCATAGCCCTGCATCCGGCTCAGATGCCAGTACAGGCGATCGGTATTCTGGTCGGTGGTGAGCGAGGTCAGCAGCGTCTGCGGACCCGGATCATTGTCCGGAAAGTCGTAGGGCTCCATCGGGATCTGCAAGAAAATCTCGTGGCGCTGGGCGCGGGCGCGCTCGGCGAGCTTTCCAGGATCCGATCCATAAGGCGTGAACGCCAGCGTCACGGCGCCGGGCAGCTTCATGATCGCATCGGTGGTCTTGGCGGCCCCGACGCCGAGGCCGCCGATCACGATCGCCACGACAGGCATTTTCGCGGCCTTGGCGCGGTCGGCGTCGGCTGCGTAGACGTTGAACGGCTTGAGATCGCCCGAGATCACCGGGATCATGCCATAGCGGGATTTTTCCAGCAGCTTTGGGTCAATCCCGCCCATGACGGCCGGAGGCGCGGAAGCCGCCTCGCCCTTGTCGGCCGCATCGCCAGCGCCGATCACCACATCGTGGCGGGCGCCGGTCGAGCCGTCGATCATGGTGACGGTCTTGTGCTCGCCGGAGGCGGCCTCTTTCGGCGCTTCCCTGGTCGCATGCTTGCCCTCGCGGGCGTGCTCTTCGCCGGCGGCCGCGGCGGCCTTCTCACCTGGGGCCTTCGGATCGGGGATCGCGATCCGCGTCATCGGCTCGCCGCCGAGCGGGTCCTTGTTGAAGATGGCAAAACCCGCGAAGGCGACCAGGAACAGGCCGAGCATGAAAGCCAGCAGCTGCATGGCCGTGAACGGCAGCCGCAGCCGCCGTTTCCGGCGCGGCTTGTCCTGTCCGAGCGGGGCGCTCAGATCATCGACCGTCTCAGTCATGCGCGATCCCGAATCACTCCACCGACGATACCACGCCGCGGTCAAGTGGCGGCAGGCCGGGATAGGCCGGGGAGGCCAGGAGTTTAGGCCGGGCGTTTGGGCCGGGAGTTCCAAGCAAAAAGGGCGGCTCCAGGAGCCGCCCTTTTCCGACAGATCGGATGAATGCGATCAGTTCGCCGCTTTGGGCTTGTCCGCGGGCGCGGCCTTGTTGTCGCTGCCCGGCGTCGGCGCCGCGGAGGCGCTGTTCTTGATGCCGTGGAGCAGGTCGTCGGCGAGCTTGAGCGCCTTGTCGTCCTTGGCATCCGGCGGGACGTAGGACTGCGAGCCGGTCTTCTCGTCGCCGTCGTTCTTGAGATGGCCGCGCAGCGAAGCCTCGCCCTTGGTGTCGGTGCGCGACTTCAGCTCGTCCGGCACGTCCTGCAGCACTTCGATATCGGGCACGATGCCCTTGGCCTGGATCGACTTGCCCGACGGCGTGTAGTAGCGCGCGGTGGTCAGGCGCAGCGCGCCGTTGCCCGAGCCGAGCGGGATGATGGTCTGCACCGAGCCCTTGCCGAACGAGCGCGTGCCGACGATGGTCGCGCGCTTGTGGTCCTGCAGCGCGCCGGCGACGATTTCCGACGCCGAGGCCGAGCCGCCGTTGATCAGCACGATGACCGGCTTGCCCTTGGTGAGGTCGCCCGCATGCGCGGTGCGGCGCTGCGTCTCCTCGGCATTGCGGCCACGGGTCGAGACGATCTCGCCCTTCTCCAGGAACGAGTCGGACACGGTGACGGCCTCCTCGAGCAGGCCGCCGGGATTGTTGCGGAGGTCGATGATGTAGCCCTTGAGCTTGTCGCCGATCTGGCCCGAGAGGTTGGCAACCTCCTTCTTCAGGCCCTCGGTGGTCTGTTCGTTGAAGGTGGTGATGCGGATATAGGCGATGTCGTCGGCCTCGACGCGGGCACGCACCGAACGGACGCGGATGTTGTCACGCACCAGCGTGACGTCGATCGGATTGTCCTGGCCCTTGCGGATGATCTTGAGCTTGATCTTGGTGTTGACCGGCCCGCGCATCTTCTCGACCGCCTGGTTCAGGGTCAGGCCCTGCACCGCCTCATCGTCGAGATTGGTGATGATGTCGTTGGCCATGACGCCGGCGCGCGAAGCGGGCGTATCGTCGATCGGCGAGACCACCTTGATCAGGCCGTCTTCCATCGTGACCTCGATGCCGAGGCCGCCGAACTCGCCGCGGGTCTGCACCTGCATGTCGCGGAAGCTCTTGGCGTCCATGTAGCTCGAATGCGGATCGAGACCGGAGAGCATGCCGCTGATGGCGGATTCGATCAGCTTGGTGTCGTCGGGCTTCTCGACATAGTCGGAGCGCACACGCTCGAAGACGTCGCCGAACAGGTTGAGCTGGCGATAAGTGTCCGCGGTCGCGGCTCGCGCGCTGGAGCCCATGAACACCGCGCGCGGCTGGGTCACGAACAGCGTCAGCGCCGCACCGGTGGCCGCGCTGAGGAGGATAACTGAAGTCTTGCGCATCATCCGCGAACCTTCTCGCCTTCATTTGCGGCCCACCATGGGCCTGGATCGATTGGAGTGCCGTCTTTACGGAACTCGACATACAGCACAGGTTGACTCGCGTTCGTGGCGAGAATGGAGGCGACTTGAGAGGTCGACCCCATGGTCGCGACCGGCTCCCCCGTGAGCACAAACTGTCCGATGTTGACCGAAATGCGCTCCATCCCGGCGATCAGGACATGATACCCGCCCCCGGCATTGAGGATCAAGAGTTGTCCATAGCTGCGGAACGGGCCGGCATAGACCACCCAGCCGTCGCACGGCGTCGTGACCTGGGAGCCGGGCTTGGTGGCCAGCGAGATGCCCTTCTGTACGCCGCCGAGCCCATCGGAACCGCCAAAGTCCCTGATCTTGTTACCGTTAACCGGCAGCGGCAGGAGCCCCTTGGCCGAGGCGAACAGGATGGCCGGGCTGGTCCGGGAGCGGTCCTTGAACACGGCAGGTCCAGGCTTGGCGTCGGCCGCTGCCTTGGCCTCTTTGGCCTCCGCCTGCTTTGCGGCCTCGGCCGCCTTCTCGGCCGCTTTGGCGGCGCTTTGCAGGTCCTGCTCCATCTTGGCGATCAGCCCCTGGAGATCGCCGACCTGCTTTGACAGCGTGATGGCGCGCGAATTCTCGGCATCGAGGTCCTTTTCGCGCGAAGCCTGCTGGCGCTGCCGCTCGTCGACCAGCGCGGTGAGCCTGGCCTGGTCGTTGCGGATCTTGTCGCGGTCGGAGGCGAGCTGGTCGCGCTCGCTCGCGATGCTCTTGCGCAAGGCCACGAGCTCGCCGAGCTCGCTTGCGATCTTTTCGGCACGGCTGCGCAATTCCGGCACGACAGCGCCGAGCAACATCGCGGTGCGCAGCGATTGCAGCGCATCTTCCGGCCGCACCAACAGCGCCGGCGGCGTGCGCCGTCCTGCACGTTGCAGCGCCGCCAGTACCTCGACGATGTCGGCACGGCGCGAATCGAGCGAGGCGCGAGCCTCCTGCTCGCGGCCGTTCAGCGTCCTCAGCCGCCCCTCGGCCTCGTCGATCTTGGTCTCGACGGTGCGGACGTTGGCGGCGGTGTCGATCAATTGCTGATTGAGCTGGGTGCGGTCCTGCCCGAGCGCGGTGATCTCGGCCTTGAGCTTGGCCTGCGCTTCCTCCGCGCTCTTCTGCCGGGCGCGCGCGGCTTCCAGCTCCTGCTCGCGCTGCTTGATGGCATCGGGCGAGATAGCCGCGGTCTCTGGCGACGGTGCCGCCGTCTGAGCTTGCGCGAGGCTTGCGCCGACGAAGAGGCTTGCACCGGCGCAGCTCGCAATCAGCAACCAATTGAGGATCGGCGCTCGCATCTGTCGGGCAGGGTCAAGGTTCTTGGGCAAGGTGCTCGTCGTAGCGCGAATCACGCGCGATGATAGGGATGGCCGGCCAGGATGGTGGCGGCTCGGTATAGCTGTTCCAGAAGCATGACGCGGACCATTTGATGCGGCCAGGTCGCAGAGCCGAACGCGATCGCGAGTTTGGCCTTACGGCGTAATTCGGGCGAAAGTCCGTCCGCCCCTCCGATCACGAAGATAGTATGACCGGCGCCCTCGTCGCGCCAGCGTCCGAGATGCCGTGCGAATACGGTGGACGCGAGATTCTGGCCGCGCTCGTCCATCGCCACCAGGATCGATTTGTCCGGGATATGGGCCGAGATGGCCGCGGCCTCCTCGGCCATCCGCGTTGCGGTGTCGCGCGCGCGGCTCTCCGGAATTTCCTGGATGGTGAGCTCGCGGAATCCGAGCTTGCGGCCGGTCTCGTCGAACCGCTCGAAATAGCGGTCGGCAAGCTCCCGTTCGGGGCCCTGCTTCAGCCGGCCCACCGCAATGACAGCAACACGCATAGCGTCTCTTAAATCGCGCGCACCATGCGCGCGCACGACGCTAGCATGCGCGTCAGCCGATTTGAAATCGGCCAAAGTCGGCCTATCGAGCCGGCCTAGATCGCCTTCGCCGCCCCTGGGCCCTGGGTGTACAATCTCTCGAGATTGTAGAACTCGCGGACCTCGGGTCGGAAAACGTGCACGATCACATCGCCGGAATCGATCAGCACCCAGTCGCAATTGGGCAAGCCCTCGACATGGATGTTCTTGATGCCGGTTTCCTTGAGGCTCTTCGTCACGTTCTCCGCGATCGCGCCGACGTGCCGGTTCACCCGGCCGGTGGTGACGATCATGTAGTCGGAGTACGCCGATTTGCCGCGAAGGTCGATGGTGACCGTCTCTTCCGCCTTCATATCCTCGAGGCGGGAGAGGATCAGGCTCAGCGTCTTGTCGGCGTCGGGTTGCGCCTTCAAGGCCGCAGCTTTGGTCGATGTTTTACGCGTAGGCTTGGCAACCTTGGGTAAAACAGCCTTGGACAATACAGATGTGGTCAGGGACCATTCCTTTCACTGTATCGCGAACGCCGAATCCGGCGCCCACTGGTTACACTACATCATGTGGGGTTAAGGGTTTCAATATGCCAGAGAGCCCCACATCCGCACACTTCACCTCACATCGTACCTTTCCAGCTCCCGTCCGGGTTCCGCAGGCCGGTTGAGGACAGATTCAGCTTCAATCCGGTCAGGAACACCCACGCCGGCGCCGACCGCTCCGCAAGCAGCGCTGCCTTGTTCTCCGGCAGGCGGTATGGCGCCAGCGCCCTGGCGGCGGGAGAGGCGAGGGCGCGGAAGCTTTGCGGCGGGCGATCGATGACTGCCATCGGCACCTGGGCGGCGATACGCCGCCAGTCCTGCCAACGATGGAATTGAGCGAGGTTGTCGGCGCCCATGATCCAGACAAAGCGCAGGCCCGGGAAGCGGCGGCGCAAGGTGTTGATCGTGTCGATAGTATAGCGGGTGCGAATGACGGATTCGAGACAGCTCACCTCGATCCTGGGGTCGCTGGCGACGTCGCGCGCGGCCTGCATGCGCGCGCCGAGCTCATGAAGATTGCCGTTCTCCTTGAGCGGATTGCCCGGGGTCACGAGCCACCAGACGCGATCGAGTTGCAATCTCTTGACTGCGAAGCGGCTGATCGCGCGATGGGCCTGATGCGGCGGGTTGAACGAGCCGCCGAGCAGGCCGATGCGCATGCCCGGTGTGTGGGGCGGGACCGCTTGCGCCACGAAGCGCGGCACGACGAATTTGTTGCTCAATGCCCCGCGCCCTGCAACGTTGCTTACGGCCGCGTCTGACCGGTGCCGTGAACGCGATATTTGAAGCTCGTCAACTGCTCGGCGCCGACGGGGCCGCGGGCATGGAAGCGGCCGGTAGCGATGCCGATCTCGGCGCCGAAGCCGAACTCGCCGCCGTCGGCGAACTGCGTCGAGGCGTTGTGCAGTACGATCGCGGAATCCACCTCACTCAGGAATTTCTTTGCAGCCGCTTCATCCATGCTCACGATCGCGTCGGTGTGGTGCGAACCGTGGTCCTGGATGTGTGCGATGGCGCCGTCGACGCCGTCGACCACCTTTGCCGCGATGATCGCGTCGAGATATTCGGTGTCCCAATCGTCTTCGCTCGCAGGTTTTACGCGCACGTCCGTTCTCTGCACCGTCTCATCGCCGCGCACTTCGCAGCCGGCATCGAGCAGCATCTCGATCAGTGGTTTCAGGTTTCTGCCGGCCGCGGCGCGATCGACCAGCAGCGTTTCGGCCGCACCGCAGACGCCGGTGCGGCGCATCTTCGCGTTGAGCACGATCGACTTCGCCATGGCGAGATCGGCGCTGGCGTCGACATAGACGTGATTGACGCCTTCGAGATGCGCGAAGACAGGCACGCGCGCTTCCTGCTCGACGCGCGCGACGAGGCTCTTGCCTCCGCGCGGCACGATGACATCGATCGAGCCGTTGAGACCGGACAGCATCATGCCGACCGCGGCACGGTCGCGCGTCGGCACCAGCGTGATCGCGGCTTCAGGCAGGCCCGCTTCGCGCAGGCCCTGCACCAGGCATTGGTGGATCGCACGGCAGGAGCGGAAACTGTCGGAGCCGCCGCGCAGGATCACGGCGTTGCCTGATTTCAAACAGAGCACGCCGGCGTCCGCGGACACGTTCGGCCGGCTCTCGAAGATCACGCCGACGACGCCGAGCGGCACGCGCACGCGCTCGATGGTCATGCCGTTCGGCCGCTGCCAGCTCTCGGTGACGACGCCGATGGGATCGGCGATGCCGCGCACGATGGCGATGCCCTCGGCCATGCCTTCGACCCGCGCCGGCGTCAGCGTCAGGCGATCGATGAAGGAAGACGTGGCGTTGCCCGAGGCACGCGCTTCAGCGACATCCTCGGCATTGGCGGCGAGGATCGCGGCTGCACTGCTGCGGATCGCCCGCTCCATGGCTTCCAGCGCCCGGTTCTTCTGCTCCGGCGGCGCCAGCGCCAGCACGCGCGCGGCCGCGCGGGCCTTGGTGGCGAGATCGGACATCAGCGCCTGAAGATCGGCATTGCCGTCGACGGCTTTGAGGGGGGCGGCCATGGGGTCAAACCTTTTGCTAAGGCGATGTCCTAGCACGGAAATCCCGCGTCTGCGAAGGGCGGGGAGGGTATGGCAGGGCTTCGGAAGGCGGTTTTGCCGTCATTCCGGGATGGTCCGAAGGACCAGACCACAGGTGCGCAATTGCGCACCGGGGAATCTCGAGATTCCGGGTTCGGTGCTGGCGCACCGCCCCGGAATGACGGAGAAGACCCTTTACCCTCCCACCACCAGATCATCGCGATGGATCATCTCCGACCGGCCGCTGATGCCAAGGATGGTCATCACCTCAGGCGAAGAGCGGCCCTTGATCCGTTCGGCGACTTCAGCGTCATAGGCGATCAGGCCGCGGCCCACCTCGCTGGTGTCGGGGCCGCGCACGATCACGGCGTCGCCGCGGGTGAACTGGCCCTCGACCTTGATGACGCCGGCGGGCAGCAGGCTGGCACCGGCGCGTAGCGCCCTCACCGCACCGGCATCGATGGTCAGCGTGCCCTTCGGCTCCAGCGTGCCGGCGATCCAGCGCTTGCGCGACGTGATGGGGTTGGCGGGCGTGAGGAACCAGGTGCAGCGGCCGCCATCGGCGATCGCCTGAAGCGGATGCTCGATCTTGCCTGATGCAATCAGCATGTGCGTGCCGCCGGTCGTGGCGATCTTGGCGGCCTCGACCTTGGTGCGCATGCCGCCGCGCGAGAGCTCGGACTCGGCGTCTCCCGCCACGGCCTCGATCTCGGAGGAGATGCTCTCGACCACCGGAATGAGCTTGGCGTTCGGATTGTTCTTCGGCGGGGCGTCGTAGAGCCCGTCGATGTCCGACAGCAGCACCAGCAGATCGGCGCTCGCCATGGTGGCGACGCGCGCGGCGAGACGGTCATTGTCGCCGTAGCGGATCTCGGTGGTGGCGACCGTATCGTTCTCGTTGATCACGGGGATCGCGCGCCACTCCAGCAGCTTGCCGATGGTGGAGCGGGCATTGAGATAGCGGCGGCGCTCCTCGGTGTCCTGCAGCGTCACCAGGATCTGCCCGGCGCCGATGCCATGAGCCCCGAGCACCTCCGACCAGATCCTTGCCAGTTCGATCTGTCCGACGGCGGCGGCGGCCTGGCTCTCCTCCAGCTTCAGCGGCCCGCGCGGCAGCTTGAGCCGGCTGCGGCCGAGCGCGATCGAGCCCGACGACACAACGAGGATGTCGCGGCCCTCCTTGTGCAGCTTGGCCATGTCGTCGGCGAGCGCAGCCAGCCAGGACGCCCGCACCTCGCCTTTGTCGGAATCGACCAGCAGCGCGGAGCCGACCTTGACGACGATGCGGCGGAATTGACTGAGTTCGGGGCTGGCCATGTGCGTATATGTTGGCGCTACAGGACGAAGTTGCTCGGAAAACGGCGAAGCGACTGGCGGCGCCGGTTAGGCTTGCCTTTTGCAGCAGGACGATGGCCGGCGCAAGGCGGCCGGGATGGTAAACGGCGAAGGTCGGCCTTGTCTTGTTCGCTGGCACGGTTCTAATGCCGTCAACCAAGAACAGGCCGATGGGGAAACGAATGGATCGCCGCAAATTCATCGCCGGATGTGTCGGTCTGCCACTGCTGGCGCAAGCCGGCGAGGTGCGAGCGCAGGCCGCCTTGAGCAAGATCATCTTCCCGTTCGCGGCGGGCGCCGGCGGCGATACACTGTGCCGGCTGATCGCGCAGGAGATGGCGCCGACGCTGCAACGGACCATTGTAGTCGAGAACCGCACCGGCGGTGATGGCCTGATCGGCATCAAGGCGGTGAAGGGCGCAAGCCCCGACGGCAGTGTGGTGCTGGTGACGACGGGCCCCACCATGTATCTCCTACCGATGGTGGAGACGACGCCGAGCTTCGATACGGCGAAAGACTTCATGCCGGTTTCGCTGCTGGCGCGGTTCGAATTCGCGCTTGTAGTTGGGCCGGCGATGGATGTCGCCGACTTCAAGGGATTCGTCGCCTGGCTGAAGGCGCATCCCGACAAAACCTCTTTCGGTGTGCCGAGTAACGGCACCATTCCGCACTTCGCCGGCTCGAAGCTGGAGAAGGATCTCGGCATTCCCCTGACCCGCGTGCCCTATCGCGGCAGCGCGCCAGTTCTCAACGACATCATCGGCGGCCACATCTCATTCGGCATCGTGACATTGGCCGATGCGCTGCCGCAGCATCGCGCCAAGAGCGTGAAGATCATCGGGGTTTCAAGCGCGCAACGTTCGCCATTCGCGCCCGACGTTCCGACCCTGAAGGAGGACGGCATCAATCTCGTTGCCGATGCGTGGTACGGCATGTGGCTTCCCGCCGGCAGTCCGCCGGAGTTTGCCAATAGGCTCGGCGTGGCTGCGAGTGCGGCGCTGGCGAAGCCTGAGGTGAAGGAGAAGCTCACGGCAATCGGGCTGATCCCGGTCGGCAGCAGCGCGGAGGAGCTATCGAAGGAGCTCGCTGCGAACACGGCGTTCTGGCAGCCGATCGTGAAGGAGACGGGATACAAGATCGAGAATTAGGCATTGCTCGCGCCTTGCACTCCGTCGTCATGGCCGGGCTTGACCCGGCCATCCACGTGCATCACCGATTGACGCAAGACGTGGATGCCCGGGTCAAGCCCGGGCATGAGGAGCGGAGAGAGTTGCCCTGTTCACTCACATCTTCGCGCGCTGGGCGATCCCATCCTTGATCGCCGCGAGCTCGGCTTCATCCCAGATGCCGATCAGAATCCCGCCCTTCACCTGCAGCTGATTGTCGGCATAGTTCGCGATCTTCTCGCGCGGCGTGGTGATGTGGTTGTTGGGATGCAGCGCCCAATCGAACAGCTCGGCCTGCAGCCGCGCGATGATGCCGGCGCAGGCAGGGTCGTCGCCGCGATCCAGAAATTCTTCCGGATCGGTTTCCAGGTCATACAGCATCGGGCGGAAGCCGGAGGCGTGGATGTATTTCCAGCGGCCGTCGAACACCATGAACAGGCGGCAGCGCTCGATCGGCTGGTTCAGCTTTAGCCTGACATCCTGCATGGCATAGTCGTATTCGGAGAATGCCACCTTGCGCCATTCCGGTTTCTCGCCGCGCAGCAGCGGCAGCAGCGAACGTCCTTCCAGGATGTGGCCCGGCACCTTGCCGTCGAAATAATCGACGAAGGTCGGCGCGAGATCGATGGCTTCGACCAGTGCATCACAGCGCGTGCCACGGGTGGCGTCGGCCTCTTTCGAGGGATCGATGATAACAAGCGGAATCTTCGCGGACTGCTCGTGGAACAGATCCTTCTCGCCCATCCAGTGATCGCCGAGATAATCGCCGTGATCCGAGGTGAACACGATCATGGTGGTGTCCAGGAGGCCGCGCGCCTCCAGAAATTTCATCAGCACGCCCATCTGGTCATCGATCTGGGTGATCAGGCCCATATAGGTCGGGATGACTTTCTCGCGGGCTTCGTCGCGCGCCATGTTGCGGGAGTAGCGCATGTCCATATAGGCGCCGAACACCGGATGCGGGTTCTGGCGCTCGCGCATCGAGCGGATCACCGGGATCATGTCATCGGTCGAATACATGCTGGCGTAGGGTTCTGGCGCAATGTAGGGCCAGTGCGGCTTGATGTAGGACAGATGCAGGCACCACGGCCTGCCGTCGGTCTCGGCCTCGCTGATGAAGTCCATCGCGCGGCGCGTCATGTAGGGCGTTTCGGAATGTTCGTCCGGCACGCGCGCGGCCTTGTCGGCGTGCACCAGCAGCCAGCCGTTCTGCAAGCTACCGTCGTCCGCTGCGCCTGAATTGGCCCAATGCTCCCATGGGTTGCTGGCTTCAAAGCCGTGCTCGCGCAGATATTCATCGTATTTGGGACGCGCCCGGCCGGTTGGATGCAGGCCGTCGTCGCGCTCATACGGTTCGAACCCGCATTCGGCGACATGCACGCCGATGACGGATTCCGGCGGAATGCCGAGCGCCTTCATGCCTTCGATATCAGGGGCCATGTGGGTCTTGCCGACCAGCACGTTGCGCACGCCGATCTTGTTGAGATGATCGCCGAGCGTGGGCTCGCCGACGCGCAGCGGCCAGCCGTTCCAGTGCGAGCCGTGCGAGCGCATGTAGCGGCCGGTGTAAAACGACATCCGCGACGGACCGCAGATCGGCGACTGCACATAGGCCTTGGTGAAGAGCACGCCGCGCCTCGCCATGGCGTCGATGTTGGGCGTCTTCAACGTGGGATGGCCGGTGCAGCCGAGATAATCATAGCGAAGCTGGTCGCACATGATCCAGAGAACGTTCTTCGGCCTCGCCATGCTTATCTCCGGCCCTTATCGATCCTCCGGATGCTGCTCTATCGATGGCGCGAAGACAACCTCTCCCGAAGGGAGAGGTCGGCGCGCAGCGCCGGGTGAGGGGTTACGCTCTCTCGTGGGACCTGAACCCCCTCACCCGATTTGCGCCGGACGATGCTTCGCATCGCCGGGAGCAAATCGACCTCTCCCCGTTGGGGAGAGGTGTGGAGAGAGCGTCGCCCGCCTCAAGCCGACCACGGCTCCGCTTCGGCCGCGCTCTTTGCTTTGGCCGAGACCGGGCTCTCGCCGATCACATCGGCCAGCGCGCGCAAGGCTTCCTTGACGCCCTGACCGGTGACGCCCGAGATCAGCAGCGGCGTCTTCTTCGCCGCGCGCTTCAGGCGGTCCTTCTGCTTCTTCAATTCGTCCGGCTCGACCGCGTCGATCTTGTTGAGGGCGACGATCTCGATCTTGTCGGTGAGCTGGCCGCCATAGGCGTCGAGCTCCTTGCGCACGGTCTTGTAGGCCTTGCCGGCGTGCTCGCAGGTGGCGTCGATCAGATGCAGCAGCACGCGGCAGCGCTCGACATGGCCGAGAAAGCGATCGCCGAGGCCGGTGCCTTCATGCGCGCCCTCGATCAGGCCGGGAATGTCGGCCAGCACGAATTCGCGGCCGTCGGCGTTCACGACGCCGAGCTGCGGGTGCAACGTGGTGAAGGGATAATCGGCGATCTTCGGCCGCGCCGCGCTGACCTTGGAGAGGAAGGTCGACTTGCCGGCATTGGGCATGCCGACGAGACCGGCGTCCGCAATCAGCTTCAGCCGCAGCCAGATCCAGCGCTCTTCGCCGGGTTGGCCGGGATTGGCGTTGCGCGGCGCGCGGTTGGTCGAGGATTTGAAATGCGCGTTGCCGAAGCCGCCGTTGCCGCCCTCGGCCAGCACGAATTTTTCCCCGACCTTGGTGAAATCGTGGATCAGCGTCTCGCGGTCTTCGTCGAAGATCTGCGTGCCCACGGGGACCTTCAGCACGATGTTCTTGCCGTTGGCGCCGTGGCGGTCCGAGCCCATGCCATTCTCGCCTTTCTGGGCCTTGAAGTGCTGCTGGTAGCGGTAGTCGATCAGCGTGTTGAGGCCATCGGCGACCTCGATGATGACATTGCCGCCGCGGCCGCCATTGCCGCCGGAGGGACCGCCGAACTCAATGAACTTCTCGCGGCGGAACGCCACGCAGCCGTTTCCGCCGTCACCGGAGCGGATATAGACCTTTGCTTCGTCGAGGAATTTCATGGGCCATAGGTAGGCCAGCCGGCTCCCTCCGGCAACCCGGGTTTGCCCGCAAATCGGCCGAAATTCCTGGGATTATCGGAGGTTGCTTAACTCGGTCAGACGTCGGATCTGGAATTGCTGTCTTCCCCGGATCGGGCTTGTCCCGGGCGCTTGCACGGTTAAAACGGCCTTCAATGTCTCTGTTCAAGAAACTCTCCGCCTATGACGACCGCTCCGCGCGCCTCGCCGGCATCGCTCTCATGGTGCTGTCGATCTTCATGTTCTCGTTCGGCGACGCCACGGGCAAGTTCCTGGTCGGGACGTATTCGGTGGGGCAGCTCCTGTTCCTGCGCGCCTGCGCAGCGCTGCTGCTACTGGCGCCGCTGATCTGGCGGCAGCGGCATCAGTTCCTGCAGCTGGAGCGGCCGCGGCTGCAGCTGGTTCGCGTCGTGCTGTCGACGCTGGAGGTGGCGGCCTTCTTCCTCGCAACGGTCTATCTGCCGCTGGCCGACGTCATCACCTATTATCTCGCCGGTCCCATTTTCGTCACCGCGATGTCGGCGATCTTCCTGGGCGAGAAGGTCGGCTGGCGGCGCTGGACCGCGATCCTGATCGGCTTCTGCGGCGTGCTGATCGCGCTGCGGCCGTCGGCGCAGACGGTGAGCCTGCCGGCACTGATCGCGCTCGGCGGCAGTCTCTCCTTCGCAACCTTGATGCTGATCACGCGCAGCCTGCGCAAGACGCCTGATATCGTGATGGCGTCGTCGCAATTCATCGGCACGTTTTCGCTGGGCGCGGTGCTGTCGGCGTTCCACTGGGTGCCGCCGACGCCGGGTAGCCTCGTGTTCTTCGCGATGGCGGGGCTGATTTCCGTGACCGCGCTGTTCTGCGTCAATCGGTCGCTGAAGCTCGCGCCGGCGAGCGTGGTGGTGCCCTATCAGTATTCGATGATCGTCTGGGCCGTGATCTTCGGCTTCGTCGTGTTCGGCGACGTGCCGCAGGTCGCGACCTTGGTCGGCGCCGCAATCATCATCGGCGCCGGGTTCTATATCTATCTTCGTGAGCGCGATCTGGGACGTGCGAGCGAAGAGGTGAACCCGCCGGTGTAGCCACAACGTCGTCCCGGGCTCGCGACTTCGTCGCGCCCCGGGACGACAGCGTGATTCGAGGCGCGCGCCGCGCCCCCTACCTCATCCGCCGCGCGCTGCTCCAGCTCTTCAGCGACGACCACACGCCGCGCGAGAGGCGGAAGCAGTCGACGGGGGTCGAGGAGCCCAGCGCCAGGAAGCGATGCAGCTGCACGCCGCTCCACTGGAAGCCGCACTTCTCCAGCACGTTGCGCGAGGCCGGGTTGGTGACGCGCGCGCCGGCATGGAGATGGTCGTCGTCGAACTCCTCGAAGAAGAAGTCGATCGCGCCGCGCGCGGCCTCGGTGGCAAAGCCCTGGCCCCAATGCTCGACGCCGAGCCAGTAGCCGAGCTCGGCATTGTCGGGCGTGGAGCAGTCGATGCCGACCATGCCGATCGGCCCGCTGTCGTGCTCGATCAGGAACACGGTCTCGGCTCCCAGCGCGGAGGTGGCGCGGATGAATTCGACCGCATCGTCCTGCGAATAGGGATGCGGCAGGCGGCGCGAGTTCTCGGCGATGCGGCGGTCATTGGCGAGCCGGGCGATGGTCCTGACGTCGGCCAGCGTCGGCCGCCGCAATGTCAGCCGTTCGGTGGCGACGACGCTGGGTCTCGCCTCCCGCAAGGTCACGCTCGAGAAATCCTGCAACATGTCCGGCTCCGTCAAAGTCACCAAATGAAGTCATTGGTCAAACGAAAGGGGAGGCCGGTTTCCCTGCCTCCCCTGGAGCCTTCGATCTCTATGATCTCTGGGGACTCCGCCGGTTCGGTCAAGGACCCGGCGGACTCCAAGATGATCCACCGTCTATTCAGCAGCCTCTGCGAGCGGGAGTACCGCGACAAAGGTGCGGCCATTGGCTTTGGCCTGGAATTCAACACGACCCTCGATCTTGGCGAACAGGGTGTGGTCGGTGCCCATGCCGACATTGAGGCCGGGATGCCAGGTGGTGCCGCGCTGACGCGCAATGATGTTGCCGGGAATCACGTGCTCCCCGCCGAACACCTTGATGCCCAGACGCTTACCCTTGGAATCGCGACCGTTGCGCGATGAACCGCCTGCTTTTTTGTGAGCCATGGCTCGTCTCCGAAATCCTGCGTAGTTCTAGGTCAATTCCTTGACGGAATCATTTCAAAACGTCGCACGCCTCAATTCGTGAATTGGCGTGATCGGTCTCAGCTTACTCGGCGGCTTCTTTCGCGACCTTTTCCTTCTTCGGACGCGGGCCCTTGGTGGGCTTGGCGCCGTCGGTCAGGATCTCGCTGACGCGCAGAACCGTGATCTCGTCGCGGTAGCCGCGCTTGCGGCGCGAATTCTTGCGGCGGCGCTTCTTGAACGCGATGACCTTCGGGCCGCGCTTGTGGTCGAGCACCTCGACCGCAACGGAGGCACCGGCCACCGTCGGAACGCCCAGCACCGGCGTGTCGCCGCCGACCACCAGAACTTCATTCAACTGCACGATCGAGCCGACTTCGCCTTCGATCTTGCCTACTTCGAGAACATCATCCGGCACGACGCGGTATTGCTTGCCGCCGGTTTTGATGACTGCGAACATCGTTTTTTCTCCGTGTTCAATCCCGGCCTCGGGACGAACATCGCCCGGGTCGGCTTTTTGATCAGTCGCTATGGGTTATCGCGAGTTTTGTGCGGGTGGGAGTTATCCCTTTGAAAACCCACGCAAAAACAAGCGGCGCGAGAAACGCCCCGCGCCGGCTGTGCGGACTTATAGCCGCCGGCGGCGAAGAGTCAAGGATTTCAGCCGAAAAGCGCCCGGATTTGAAGGATTTGGGCCATTTCCGCCGCCGCCACTGAATCTCGGCCCACGCAGCAACCAATGGGTTCCCCGGCGGTTGTCCCCGTGATTAGGCATTCGGGCAAGGGTTTCGATGGCAACGGACGAACTGGTCAAGACAACGGGCATCGCCCAGCACGGGGCGAGCCGCCTGCCCTCGGTCGAGGTCGACAGCTTCAATATCGAGATCAAGGACGACGAGGGCTTTCTCGGCGACCGCGCCAGCAAGGGCGCGTTTCGCGAGATCCTCGAGGAATGGCGCAAACCCCTGCGCAAGAGTGGCGAGGATCCGTTCGGCGACGAGCCCTCGGACAAGATCAGCAAGAAGGCACTCGATGCCGTCCTCAGCGGCGACGACGCGGAGGCCGCGGCCGTCGTGCACAGCGCGATCGAGCAATTCGCGCAGGAGCTCGCTTACGTCACGCGGCGATTCCTCAAGACCAAGGCCTGGGCTAGGACCGAATGTATCGTGGTCGGCGGCGGCTTTCGCGCCTCTAGGCTCGGCGAGATCGCCATTGCCCGCGCCGAGATCATCCTGAAATCGGAAGGCTTCAAGGTCGACCTGGTGCCGATCCGCTTCGATCCTGACGATGCCGGCCTGATCGGCGCCTTGCACCTCGCGCCATCATGGATTTTCGAGGCCTATGACAGCATCCTCGCGGTCGATATCGGCGGCACCAACATCCGCTGCGGCATCGTCGAGACGCGCTGGAAGAAGGCGCCTGATCTGTCCAAGGCCGTGGTTTTCAAGTCCGATCTGTGGCGCCACGCCGATGACGAGCCGAGCCGCGAGGCCGCGGTGAAGCGGCTGGTGAAGATGCTTCAAGGCCTGATCGAGGACGCCGAAGCCGAGGGCTTCAAGCTCGCTCCCTTCATCGGCATCGCCTGTCCCGGCGTGATCAACGCGGACGGCTCCATCGAGAAGGGCGCACAGAACCTGCCCGGCAATTGGGAGAGCAGCAAGTTCAACCTGCCGGCGAGCCTCGTGGAGGCGATTCCGCAAGTTGGCGAGCACGACACCGCGGTCCTGATGCACAATGACGGCGTGGTTCAGGGCCTCTCCGAGGTGCCGTTCATGCAAGGCATCGACCGCTGGGGCGTGCTCACCATCGGCACCGGCCTTGGCAATGCGCGCTTCACCAACCGCCGCAACGGCAAGGAGCGGGATTCCACGGAAGGCAAGAAAAAGTCCAAGGAAAACAACAAAGACACGGCCAAGGCGGACAAGGAGTAACCTTGTTCGGTTAGGTTAAGGACAGCTTTGGGTTGCAATGCCCCGGCCGCACGCTATTGGTGGAACCGTCGCCTCACGCAGGCCTGCGAAGCCGCCCTTCCTGGCCAGCATTTTAATGAGCGGCACGGGACCGCCAGTGTTTACCGCGTCTGGCGGTCCCACCCCGTTTTCTTGCTTCGCCTCTCCCGCTCGCGGGAGAGGCCGACGCACTCGCAGAGTGCGGCGGGTGAGGGTTCTTTCCTCTGGGGGATTGCCCGGGGATCTCAGCCGCCGCCTTGAAAGAGTGCGGTACGCGCCGGGAAAACGCGTCAAAACCAGAACCCGGAGCCCCATTCCCCAGGGAACGGGGGCTCTAGCCGGTGCGAGGCTGAAACAACCCCCCGATTTTCCCCTTTCGCGCCTTGTCTGGCCCGCCATCCTCGCTTATGAACGCCCCCAACCACAGGGGCCGCAGCCCCTCATGGCGCCTTCAGGAGAGGTGGCAGAGTGGTTGAATGCACCGCACTCGAAATGCGGCATAGGTGCAAGCCTATCGGGGGTTCGAATCCCTCCCTCTCCGCCATGTAGCCTGAGTTGGCTTGCCCGGAATAATTGCCCTTATAGAGAGTGTGGAGTTCGGTGCTGACCAGCGCCGGATGATCACTTGTTTCCCTCAGAATCCATTTAAGATTGCAATGCGCCCGATTGCTGGAATCTTCGCCCAAGTTGTCGATGGCGCGGTCCATTATCGCTTGGTGTTAAAAATTTTCTTCCAGGATGTTTTTTAGCTTGCTCCAGGGCGTAAACAAATGTAAGATCTGGTTGGTATCAAATGCTCCTGGAGGAAAGATGGACGAGCAGACGCGCACCTTGGCCGATCGTAAGCGTGGTCGAAGCAACGAATATCTGACCCTGACGGCAATGGATGGGGTCAACCTGGGTCGGAAAACGCTGACCACCCGCATGTCGATCAAGAAGTTCATCGATTGGTCGCTCGTGGCGAACAAGGACATTCGCGAGCATGAAGATCACGGCGACGAATTTATTGCTCAGCGCAGTCTTAGCGCTGAACATGCCCGGGGGTTGGCCAAATACGTTTTGGGCGGGCTTGTCCGGTCGGCGATTCTAGACATGAACGGCAAGTCGGTGCCGGAGGACGTTCTGCGGATCAAGAATGATTTGGCAGCTGGACCCTATGCAGCACTCCAGCCCTTGGTTTGCAACCTGCGTCACGTCGATGAGGAAGACCTGCACATCGACGACAAGGATCTTCCGCCGGACGTGCTCCGTTTGAGTTTGGGCTCAACGCAGAAGCTTTGGGTGGTTGACGGCCAGCACCGCCGCGACGCATTTGACCGCGTCATCGCCTATCTCGACCAGATCCTTAAGAATGGAAAATATCCGGGTGGCAAGGCTCTCTACGCGCCTGCTTCTACCGGCCGCGATGGTCGGTTGACACCCGACGAGCTTGAGTTCTGGGAGGCAGTTAGGAACGTTGCCCTAAACGAATGCAGCGTCTCCATCGAGATCCACATTGGGCTCAATGAACCCGAAGAGCAGCAGCTTTTCTCTGATCTCAACTCTCGCAGCAAGCCGCTCCAAAGTTCGCTCGTTCAGAATTACGATCAGTCTGATGCTATTGCCGCGGTCAGCCGTGACAAAGAGATTATCCGGTTTCACATCGCCGACGAGAGCGATGCGAAGCATTGGAACAGCACGGGGCTGCCGTTGAAAGATATCATCATGATCAATCGGCTCTTGGTGCACGGATCAAACGCGAAGGAGGCGACGCCCCAGTCGCAGGTTGATGCCAAACTCGATTTCATCAAGCGCTTCTGGGAGGTAGTTCAGCGCATTGAGGGCTTTGGGGACGAGTCGCAACGTACCAAGACCGTTGCGGGGCAGCCTGTCATGCTTAAGGCGCTTGCCAAACTGGCGTACGATCATGCGTATGGTGTTCCGAAGCTGGTTGACGAGGCGGGCCTGTGGAAACTCTATGAGGCCATTCTCTCGAAGAAGATTAGCTTCTCCCACTCGGAAAAGCTCTGGCGGGCACTGTTCCTGAATGACGAAGAGCGGGCAAAGGAGTTCGGGCAGAATGAGCAGGGCATTAACATCAATGACTACGTTCACCTGACTGCTCAGACTAAGCCTGGGGAATTTGACGCCCTGAATGGGTGGGTGCGCTACAGCACGGCCCACAATGACATCTATCCCCGGCTTGGAGATCTCATTCGCTGGAAGCTCGGCCTCAAAAATCGAGGCGCAGCGGAAAAATCCCGAGAGAAGGAGCGCTTGGAAATCGAATCTTCGAGGGCGGCTGCGGCCTAACTTGGACCGGCGTTCGGTACTCCACCGGACGCCGGATATGTTTGACTTTTAGTCATCGTCCGCCACTGCTCGCCTGCAGAAATGGAGACCGCTAGGGCGTGCTCGGGATTCGCGTATTCGCCGCAGGCTGGACAGTGATCGTGCCATTGCCCCTCGCGGTCACGTCGATTGTCCCAGGCTTCGACGCGAGTAATGTAGTTTACGGCCTGCGGAAAGGATCATAGGCCGGCATTGACGGACGCGCCGCATTCGCCATTGCAATAGGCGACGTGTTGTCGGCCCTCCAGTTGGATCGTGGCCGTAACCTCCATAGGTTGTCCATTCGTTGGTAGAGGTCGGCAAATTGAAGGCGGGGAGAGTTTTAGGTAGATGTAGTCCCGAATATTTGGGCTGACCTCGGACATCTCCATCCTGCAGGGGGTTATTTTGCAGTACGCAATCAAGAAACTGACTATGTCGGACCTTACCTTCTTTCAGTCCCAGTACCGTCGATTGCAGGATGAGGCTCGGCTGGCGGGTGAGAAGGGTAGCAAGCAAAAAGGCATCAATCTCAATGCCGACGTGTTTGCAGAGAGGTTCTTTCCGGCAGCCCGTACAGATGGACAACGGCACCGGTTCAATATTCCCGTCTCCGTCTATGGTCCTGGCCTAAGCTCAGAGGCGCAAACCTTAACCAGGAAGGTGATTACCGCGGGGGCCGGGGGGAAGAATTGGCGCTTGAATGGCGAGCTTATTCCTAACCCAGAATTTGATATCCACCGTTACGATGGGCTGAGGTCGGGTGACCTAGTTCTTATTGCAGTCGGCGGCACGACCGAGCCAATCTCGATGTCGTTGGTGTTGTTGTCCCAAACAGATCCGGCTGATGCGACAATTTTCGCTGCCCTCGCCAATTCGGTTGGCAACAGACGAATGTCGGTGATCAGTGAGGAGGATCTCAATGCTCTAACGGCGAGCGCACCCCTCGGTCACCCGATTCGCGAATTAGTAGACCCCGATCTAGACGAAGCTCTTGAGGAGGCAGCCGCAGGTTCTTCGGAGGGCTTGCAACGGCTTCGCCGGAGGGGATCGCCCAGGCGAATGACGGCAGAGGCGTTCCGCGAGGCTCGGCTAAAGGCTGAGGCTACTGGGATCGGTGGCGAGCAACTCATGAACGATTGGCTGGAGCAAGAACTGTCCGCTGGACGGATCAGATCCTATAAGTGGTTTGCAGAAGATAATGCTGTGAACCCCTGGGACTTTGAGATCGAGGATCTCAACGGCGCAGTGCGCAGGATCGAGGTTAAGACAACGCGCTCAGGGTTTGAACGGCCGATTCAAATCAGCCAAGCCGAGCTGGAGTTTGCCGCCGAACCTACAGCCCCGCCAACAGATCTCTATCGGTTATACGAGTATTCAGATGGCCATGCGCAGCTGGCGATCTCGCGTGATATTGGCGTCATCGCAAAGCGAATTCTGAGCGTGGTCCAACCCTTAAGTCCGCAGGTCAGGCCCGATTCGTACACCGTTGCAGTCAATAACTTCGGGGACTGGAGCGCCGCCCAGACGATCAAAGTCGAAGAGAGCGAACCGGAGTAGCTACTCAGCCGCGACCAGTCGCTTGCTGCGCCTTAGGGCAGCGTTCTGAAGCGTTTCCATCATGGTCGTGGCGAGACTCTTCGCCATGATAGGCGGAACGGCATTGCCAATCTGCCTGTAGGCTGGATTCATCGTCCCCGAGAAGGAAAATCCATCTGGAAAGCTCTGTAGCCGCGCTGCCTCTCGAACACTGATAACGCGGGCTTGAGCGCTATCGTAGTGAATGTGCGAGTAGGTGTCCTTCCCGATGTGAGCCAAAAGTGTACGTGAAGGCGCGTCGGGGCGAAGCTTCCACCATCGATTCGGGAAATTGCTAACAGGATAGGGAGGCACCATCTCCGCATACAATGCCGTTCTGTCCTTTTCGCTGAGGGTTTTTTTCAGCCGCCGTTCAATTTGGCGAACCCTTTTTTCCCAGAGCTTCACCGCAGTGGCGTGGGCAGCGGGATATTCTCCGCCTATTGGCATGTGCCTGAAGATGTCTGTGTCCCGAGGGAGGTAGCGAATTACGTGGTCTCGCAACCCCTCATCCGGAGCTTCGAATCCTTTCCACTGCCTCATGAGACGAGCATACCTCGTCAATTTGCACGTCGGCTCGTAAGGGACAATTTCGTTGAAGCGCCGAGCTCCCCGTTTGAGCTTGCCTTCGAGGTGAAGAGTTATCGGCGGTAGGTCGCCGAGTGCATCCTGCGTCGTGACCGGGCCGGGCAACGAGGTGTCTCCGTGGTCTGCCTCAACGAAATACTGCTTGTCAAAGAGATCGATGAATTTGAGCGCCACCGCTCGAGTACCCGCGTAACCTGGCGGCAAGATCAAGTGATTGGCCGCCTCAGGGAAACGAACGTCACTATCTAAGGAACGATGGTGTGCGACGAGAAACACGCGGTCTCTCATCTGCGGAACACCATGGAAGGCTGTATTTATCAGGCTATACCTTGCAACGTATCCTAGCTCATCAAGAGCTTCGGCCACTTCGGCCATTACGTTGTGGCCTCCATAGTTCATTGCGTCCGGCACATTCTCCATGAGAAGAGCCAAGGGCTGTGTTGCCGCAACGAAATGCAGATAGCGAAGATATAAATTGCCGCGGGGATCGACCTTGAATGCGCTCGGGTGATCAGCGACGTCCCGAAGCTTTGCTCGGCCGACCCGAGCATAGGCTTGGCAAGGTGGTCCGCCGACGACAACGTCGAAAGCATCCGCCACAGGTCCGAGAGAGAGTTCCTCCGTCAATTCATCGGGCTCGATGCGAGTCAGATCGCGCGGCTTCATATGGGCCGCAAGTAATTCGGAAGTCAGATGAGAGTGGAAATTGCGGGCATGAGTTTCCACGGCCGCAGAGTCGATCTCTACAGCGGCATCGATCTGGAAGCCAGCCGCATCAAACCCGAGCGAGATTCCGCCGCAGCCCGCGAAGAGATCCAGCACTCGCGGTTTGTGTCCCTGCGCAAGTCGCTCGAGCTTTTTGAGAATGCTCTTTTCGGGAGGTCTTTTCACCCCGATGCCCCTTTCCCCGAACGAATGATTCCAATCGCCTTTTCAACACATTAACCTTGTTCGTTTCGCATTCCCAGACCACGAGGACGTCCCATCCACTGTTCTGAAGAGCGCTTAGATTCCGCTCATCTCGATCCACGTTCCCTTGGAACTTGGCTTGCCAGAACAAGTGGTTTGACTTTGGCATGTACGCAAACTGGCAACCGGAGTGTCGATGCCAGAAGCATCCGCGGACCTCAATGATCTTGCGTCGGCCCTGCATCACGATGTCTGGCCTCCCAGGTAGCCCCCGTACATGCAATCGATAACCAACACCGAGTGCGTGCAGTACCTTTCGGACCGCTAACTCCGGGCCGGTGTTTCGTCCCCTGATGCGGGCCATGTTTTGGCTCCGCTTTTCCGGTGTCAACTTGTCCAAAGCGCGTCCAGAAGCCTCCGTGATCACCAACCAGACTGGAGTCTATACTTGCCCATGTGAATCCGAGACCTGATCTCGTATCCCTTCGGCGGGCTGCGAACGGCACTTCTTACAATGATGACATCATGCTCCTGTTTTGCCCGACAGGTCAAACGAGCGCGATGTCATCAGATGTCTATCGACACCAAGATCAATTCCTCCCGTCGCTAACAGGGGCGGACCTGATGGCGCTGATGCTGCCCCATTTATCTGACCCGGCGTTGTCGATGCCGGCCGTATCGCCCTCCCGCAGACCTTGCAAACACCCAAAATCATCACGATGATCTTCGCGCCGTCACATCGCTTGCGAGGCCTTCATGCGAAAATGCGAAGTCGCCGTGCTGGGTCTGGGGCTCATGGGCGGAGCGGCGCTGGGCGCATTGCTGGATGCCGGCGTCGATGCGCTCGGCTTCGACCCTGTCGCAGCAGGTTCGGATCGAGGCTCGTCACATGGTTCATGTCGCATTTTCCGTCGCTTCAATTTCGAAAACCCCAACTACACCAGCCTGAGCGACGAGGCTCATGCCGGCTGGATCCAGCTGCAGACCGAAAGCGGTCAAACGGTTCTGACCGAAACCCCCATTCTGGAGGCCGGCCGCCCCGGCTCCGCCATGGTGGCGTCCTCGCGCGCGGCCGCGATCGCGAAAGGCCGCCCGGATCCGCTAGTCACCGCGGCTGAAGCGAACAAGGAATTTCCGGCTTTCAACCTGCCCGACGACTGGGACGTCGTCGTACAGGACGGCGGCGCGATCCTGCATACCGAGGTCGTCATGCGACTGATGCGCGAACGCGCCGGCGCGCGGGTGATTCCGGAACGCGCGAGCTTCACGCCGCGCCGCGACGGCGTGTCGATCCGCACTGATAGCGAAGAGTTCTTCGCCGAGCGCGCGATTCTGGCGCTCGGCCCGTGGCTCGGCCGCGCACTCCCGAAACTGGGTGCGCTGCTGAACGTCACCCGCCAGGCGGTCGGCTGGTTCAAGCCTGTTCGCCCCGACACGGTGGCGCTGGGTCGTTTCCCGATCTTCATTCTGGACCGAGGTCCTGATGACAATGTCTACGGCTTTCCGGATTTCGAACAGCGCGGCGTCAAGGCTGCGCCTCACAACCACGGGCCCGTGGTCGGCCCCGACGACTGGGGTCCGCCCGCCACCGATGCCGAACTCCGCCCGATCGGCGAAGCGTTGGCCGCCCTCGTTCCGGGCGCGGCAGGCCCCATCGTCGATCGGGACGTCTGCCTCTACACCAACACCCCGCCCGCCGACATCAGGCTAGACGCGGGCGAGGAATTCATCATCGATCGCTGGCCGGAGTCCCGCCTGATCGTCTGCTCCGCGTGTTCAGGCCATGGCGCGAAGTTCGCGCCCGCCATCGGGCAAAGGCTTGCTCGTCTCGCCACCGATCCGTCCTACCAAGCAGAACCCTTCTTCCAGCTGTCCCGATATTCCCAATTCGCCTGAGCTGATGCTGGATGTTGCGGTGACAGTGCACAAAAACGCACCGTCCGGCGGCAAACGCCGTCAAGAGCGTGATGGGATGAGACTTGTCTAGTCCACCGACGGAGGTGCGTTCCCTCCCCCCTTGTGGGGGAGGGCTAGGGAGGGGGGGTAGCTCAGGAAAAGGTGCTGGTTGTTGATGAATTACGTAGAGGGCGCGATGGAAGGAGCCCCCGTGTGGCACCCCCCCCTGCCCCTCCCCCACAAGGGGGGAGGGAACGGAGAGAGAGCACGTCGAGTTCATCGCTGCCCGGCGACCGAAGCCCGCAAGCGCGGTGATAGTTTGAACCCGCCACCGCCGCGCCCCGACCAACATCCGCCCCGGCACGGACCCTGTGATCCACCACCATGTTCGACAAAACCTACCGCCAGCGCCTCGAGGCCGACCTCGCGCAATGGGAGGCCGATGGCGTGATCGCGCCGGCGGCGGCTGGCGCCATCCGCCAGGCGCTGCCGCCGCTCTCGCCTGGCATCAACATCGCGGTGGTCGTCGGCATCGTCGGCGGGCTCTTGATCGCGGCGGCTTTCCTTGCCTTCGTCGCGGCGCACTGGACCGAGATCGCGCGACTGCTGCGCTTTTCGATCCTGCTCGCCGGCATGGTCGTTTCAGGCGGTCTCGGCGCGTGGTTCGCCGCGACCGGCCGCGACGTTCTCGCCGATCTCTGCGCCAGCCTCGGTGCCATCATCTTCGGCGCGGGCATCGCGCTGGTCGGCCAGATGTATCATCTCGGCGACGATTTCGCCGGCGGCATGCTGCTGTGGTCGTCTGGCGCGTTCGCCGCGGCAGCGCTCACCGGCTCGCGCGGCGCGCTGGCGGCCGCCCTCGTCGCCGCCTGCATCTGGACCTGCATGCGCGTCTATGACGCGCCCGACAATCTTCATCTTCCCTTCGTGCTGGCCTGGCTCGTCGCCGCCGCGCTGGCGTTCGCGTGGAATTCCCGCGCGGCGGCGCATCTCGTTGCGCTCGCGGTGATCCCGTGGTGGGCCGCGACGTCGCTGCGTTTCGACTTCCACGGCGACCAGCCGTCATTCGTGCTGGCGAACGGCGCGGCGCTGCTGTTCGGCGCCGGGCTTGCGATTTCAGCCGCGCCGTCGGCGAGGGCACAGCGGCTTGGATCGGTTCTGTCGATCTACGGCGCGTTTTCGCTGGCCATCGTCGCCTTCCTGGAGGTGACGACAGTCGATGATCTCTTCCGCCTGCGGACAGGCGCGACAGCGCCCCAGCCGCTGTGGGCGGTCTTGTGCGGCGTTGCGGGCGTAGCTCTTGCGCTCGCCTCCGCCGGCATCACGAAACGTACAGGTGAAATCTTCGCGGCCTGCGCCATCGGCCTCGTGCTGCTCGCCGCGCCGCTCTGGCCGGCCTCGGCGGGCGGCGAGCCCTGGTTCGCCTATGCCGCGCTGCTCTGCGCCATGCTCTGCCTCGTCGTGTCAGGCGTGCTCGACGATGTGCGCCCGCGCATCGCCGCCGGCTGGCTCGGCATTGCCGGCGTCATCGCCGGCATCACCTGGGCCGTGAAGGGCTCGCTGCTGCGCCGCTCGGCCTTCCTCGCCGTATCAGGCGTCATTGCCGTGGTGTTCGCATCCGTGCTCAATCGCATGCTGCCGAGGGCCGCGCGATGATCGCCTCCATCACGCAAATCTGGCAACGCATCCCGAAAGCCGTGCGGTTCGGCCTCGCCATCATGCTTCAGTGCGGGCTGCTGGTCCTGATGGTCGCCGATCGCATGCAGATCCTGCGCGAGGGCCGCGAGGTGACCCTGCAGACGCAGCCGGTCGATCCCCGCGATCTCCTGCGCGGCGATTATGTCGTGCTGCGCTATGACATCTCGCAAATGCCGGCCGGCCCGCTCGCCGGACAGCCGGCGGCGGAGCGGTATCCGATCGTGTTCGTGAAGCTCGCGCCTGATGCAGGCGGACTCTACCAGGCCGTCTCGGTGCATGCGGCGCCTGTCCCGGTCAACGCCCCCGAAATCCTGATCCGCGGCCGCGTGACCTATTCCTGCGGTTCGAGCAGCCGCACCTTCTGCGACAGCCTGACTATCAAATACGGCCTCGAAAGCTATTTCGTGCCGGAAGGCGAGGGCCGGAAGCTCGAGCAGGCCCGCAACGCGCGGAAGCTCCGCATCGTTGCCGCCGTGCTGCCCTCGGGCCGCGCCGCCATCAAGCGGCTGCTGCTCGACGGCGAGCCTGTTTACGAGGAGCCGTGGTACTGAGCGCATGATGGCGGGTCGGCAAAATGCCTGCCGATCACGCGCCCCCCGATGATGGCACTATGCCCCTGTTTTGCCCGACGAGTCAATTCGATTCGGAAAAACGTCAGGCGCCAGGCCGCCCCTCGCGGCTACTGTGCATGGGGTTGTTTTCGAGTTTCTTCACTCACGCCGGGTCCAGCACCGTTCGGGTCAGCGTGCTCCGCGCAAATTTCTTCAGCGGCAACGGTTTTCCGAACAGGAAGCCCTGCACGAGATCGAAGCCGAGCTCGTTGGCGACGACGAGGTCGGCGCGGCTCTCGACGCCCTCGGCGGCCGCGCGCGCGCCATAGCCCTGCGCGAGCTCGACGATGTGACGGCACACCGTGCGCTTGAGCCGGTCGTTGGCGCTGCCGGTGACGAAGTGCCGGTCCGCCGTCAGCTTGATGAAGGGAATCTTGCCGAGATCCATCAGCGACGGCCAATTGGCGCCGAGATTGTCGATCGACAGCCCGATGTTGTGCAGGCGTACCTCGCGCGCGACCTCGATGAGAACATCGAGGTCGCGGATCGCCTCCTCGCTGTCGATCTCGATCGTCAGTCCGCCGAAGGCCGGATGCGTCGGCACGCGGCGGCAGAGATCACGCACGGCCTGCGGCTCCTTCAGATATGACGCCGGCAGGTTGATCGACAGGTCGACCGGGCTTTGCCGCTCCAGCAGATAATGCCAGTCCTGCACGGCGCGCTCGATCACGAACTCGGAGAGATCGCGCAGATGCGGATCGTGCTCTTCCGGGATGAAATAAGCCGGCGGCACCACGCCCCAGGTCGGATGGCGCATCCGCACCAAGGCCTCGGCGCCGCTGCGGATCAACGTGCGGGCGTCGATCTTCGGCTGATACCAGAGCTCGAGCCAGCCGGCATGAAGCGCCTCGCCGACATGCACGGCCGGGCTCGGCACCGGCTCGTCCGGCAGCAGCATCGCGACGCGATCGCGCAGCGTCTCCGCGGCGAAGGGCGTCGTGAGCGGCGGCAGCATGGCAAGGCCGTATTCCTCCCCGACCTGCTGCACCGCCTTCACGATGATGGAGTCGCGGGCACCGACGGCCAGGACCTTGCCGTCGAAGGCCTCGCGCACCAGCGTCTCCAGAAACGTGCCGGGCTCGATGCCGTCGGCGGCGACGCCGAACAGGATCAGATCCGGCAACTCGCCGGCGAGCACGGTCTTGAGCTCGTCGACGTTGGCGCATTCGCAGGTGACGAAGCCAAGATCCTCCAGCACCTCGGCGAGGAAGGCGCGCAAATGGCGCTTGCCGTCAGCGACGCATGCGCGCGGCGTTACCTTTCGCCGCCCGAAGGTCCTGAGCCTTCGTCCGGCGAACTCCACAGTTTCTTCGTTCATCTCAAGCCACTCCCGTTCCGCGACCGGTGTTAGCGACGTGAGCAGTTTCAAATAAGGAGGGCGTCAGCCGATCGTTGATTTATCTGGGTAACGTTAAAGCCCCCATCATTTCTAAAATTGTTCGGATCTCGTTCGAGAAGTCTTTACGTTCGTCGGCGCGGTGTGCACGCACGGGCGACAATCAATGCAGGATTTTCGAAAGCCGCGTTTCGATGACGCGTAGGGCCGTGTCCTGTAATTGGACGAAGCTGCACGTGGCTTTGCCCAATTAAATAATGGACGCCTCAATTGGCTGTGGCTTTGTCGTGTTCGGCCATGCCGACCGGCTCGTCGTCATACGACTGATAGAATTCGGTGCGAGTGTGAAGCATCTCACATCGCTATTGCCGCATGCGCGCTATTGGTCCGCCTGGCCGGTGGTGGGCTGTCAGAGATCGCAGCTATGACGACGCGGCGGATGATCCGTTGGTGGTTCAGGTTCGTGATGTCAGGGCGATTTCTCGATCGCTTCCTGTCCCTGCCGCACGCGCCCGAATAGCCGAGGGGAATTAGGTCGTCCCGATCAGTTTGCGAAACGCCGCCGCGCCGTCCTGCACGACGTCGCGGCCCTTCCAGGCGAGGTAGCTCAGCTTGCCGCTCAGCGAGTCGTGGCTACGCAGCCGGCGCGATCCCAGGATGTGGCCGACATTGTCCGGGAAGCGACTGACTTCGGCGGACACCAGCGCGGCGATCGCATCCATCAATTGCTGAAGCCGCACGCCCCATTCGCAATGCTCGATGCCGTCGATGCGAACCTTGAGCGCGTATTCGGTGTCGTAGATGTCGGCGAGCAGGTCGCGCGCGACCAGCACGCGGTTGTTCCGGAGCGCGATCCTGAGCGCGAGGCGCTTGTCGTCGAGCCGGTCGAGGACCATGTGGACGACGCCGGCGTAGGGCGTCGCGGCGACGTCGGCCGCGCTCTTGCTCGGCGCCGCCTTGGTCGCGAGGCGCACCAGCTGCCATGAGGTCTTCAAGCGCCGGGCCACCAGCGTCAGCGCAAAGGGCACCGCCTCGGGATGGGCCTTTCTGAATGCGTCGAGCCGCGCGGTGATCTGCGCGACCTGGCCGTCGTCGAATTTTGCGATCGTCGCCGGCAGCTTCTCGTTGAACTTCGATAGCGCATCGCCGGCGCGCAGAACCTGCTGCATCTTCTTCACGTCGTCGAAGGCGGTGCGCGAAGCCGTGTATTGCGCGAGCTTGCTGCGCGCCAATTCGGTGCTCTCGGCTGACGCGAGGGTGTTCTCGAGCACCTTGAGGACCTTGACCTGGAAGGTCGTCGCGATCTTCAGCACTTCCTTCTGATTGTTGGCCGTGACCTGGTCGTTGATCGCCTTGATGTAGTCGCGAGCCATGGTCGGCAGCAGGTCGCGGCAGATCCACTCCCAGATCGGGGTGAGGGTGTTGCGCGAGATCCGTCCCGCATTGGCGTGCTCGGGCGCGCCGTCGATCAGCAGCAGTTCGAGCGGCGCGAAGAAATAGCGCGACGGATTGGTGGCGCGTGCCTGGGTCGATCCGTCCTTGCGAAATTCGGCGCGCAGCTTGGCCTGGATCTCCGCCGAGCCCGGCATGTCGATGCCGCACAGCTCGAGCCGCTCGAGTTCGCTGAGCAGGCAGCTGCGCGACAACGGCGTCAGCTTCTGCAGGAACTCCGATAACTGGTCGATCTCGTTCATGGCACGCAATTTTCTCGCAACGATTCCAGCAGGCCTACCGGCCCAATGCATGGAGGCATTTGCGCGCTCTCAATTGCGACATAGAGAAGCAAGCCGCCGTTAATTAATCCGTAAAATCCGGGGGCGCCGGGACGGGGCGCGGCTGCGATCGTTAAGAATGCGTTTGGGTGTCTGCCTATGACTTGGGCGGTTTCATCAACCCCTGTATGGTCCGGCACCAGCGTGCGCAAGCATAAATTGTGCCGATGCCGGTATTTCGGCACAAAACTGACGAATTAACCGTAGTCTTACGGAGCAAAAAGTTAACCACAGACCGCCCCGGCTTCCGCTAAACGAATCACATGGGGTCACAGAACGATACGGCCACCGATTCGCGGCCGTCGGAATGGTTCGAAAGCAGCACTTCTGCGCCTGAAGAGCTTGATTTCGTCCGGCTGAATGCTGCCCGCGCCAAAGCCGCCGACGAGATGGCCGCAGCCATCGCCCGCGAGCTCAACGGCCCCCTGACCGCACTTCTGCTCTACATGGGCGAAATCAAGCATCACAGCGATCAGCTCACGCCCGCTGGCGGCGATCGCGCCTATCTGCAGCAGGTGGTGGAGAACGCGCTGGCGCAGACCGAGCGCGTCTGCGGCCTGATCAAGCAACTCGCCGGCCCGCACAAGGGGGGTCTGCCCACGCCGTCCAAGACCGAGGATGCCGAGTTGAAGGCCGGCCGCGTGCTGCCGGCGCTGCGCGAGGCGGGGTCCGAGCTCTCGAGCCTGTCGAGCAAACGGCTGACCAAGCGCGAGCGCGAAGTGCTGCGGCTAATCAGCGAGGGTTTTTCGAACAAGCAGGGGGCGCTGCGGATGCAGATCAGCCCGCGCACCTTCGAGAGCCACCGGGCGGAAGCGATGCGCAAGCTCGGCGCGCGAAACACCGCGGACCTCGTCCGCGCGGCCTTGCTGCATTCGATCGATTGAAGCTGTCGTCCGGCGCCGATATCAAGTGGCGCGGTTGGGCCTAGAAAAAGTCTTCGGCGAAGGGACGAGCGCGCGAAGTGGGCCGCAAAACCCTCGGCTCTTCCTTCGGCGCATTCGGGATAATGGTGATGGTCCAGCGCGGCGGGATGGTCGATTCCTGCTCCAGCACGGAGCGGACGAAACCCGTCACCGTGGACTCGCCCGCTTTCACCGTTGCCATCCGGCCGTTGAACTGTGCGATGCGGAAGCGTCGAACCTCTTTCTGGTCCGCAGTCTCATAGGTGAACATGGAAACCCTCCTGGTTTCCGGGGACTATCGCCACCTATGATTAGTCATCTCTAAAAATCGCAAACCGTATAAGTACGGCGGGTCTTTGCACAAGGATGGTCAATCCTGCGGTTCCTGCGCCTTGGCGCCGGCAAAGGCCTCGTCCATGTGCTGCAGCAGATCGCCAAATTCGCCGCCGTCGAGGGTGGCCGCGGTGCTCTCCAGCCGCAGCGCCAGCGTTGCGAGCCTGACATAGCCGAACGTCCTGGCCGTGCTCTTCAGCGAATGCGCCTCGCGCGCGATCCTGGCCCGATGCTGATCGAGTGCGAGCGTACGGAATAGGCGGAGCCGCACGCTGGTATCGCTCCAGAACACCGCGCGCACCTCACGGGCGCCGTCCTCACCGATCTCGCGCACCAGCGCATCGAACGCGCCAGGCTCGCGCAGCGGTTCAGGCTCGCGCAGCGGTTCAGGCTCGCGCAGGGGGGCGGTGTCGTGCGCGCCTGGCGCGGAAGCGAATGCGGCGTCGAGCATGATGGTCGGGGTTCTCCTTGCGCGGCCCCGGGACATCTACGCCATTCCGATTGCGATTCTGGTCAACGGACGCGCGGTGTTTGCGGACGGCGCTAAGCATTTGCTTTACCATGTGCCGCTTTGCGCGTGCTGTCACTGTCCGAGCAGCCGGTCGTACTGGGCCTTGACGGTGGCGTAGCATTCGCATGCCGTCTGGCGCAGCCCGTCCAGATTGAGAATCTGGATGTGTCCGCGGCTGTAATGGATGAAATCGGCCTGCTGCAAGGTATTGGCGACCAGCGACACGCTGTTGCGCCGCGCCCCGATCATCTGGGCCATCGCCTCCTGTGTCAGCAGCAGCCGGTAGTCGCCCGACAAATCATGGGTGTGCAGCAGGCAGCGCGACAACCGCGCCTCCACCGGATGCGCCGCGTTGCAGCCCGCAGTCTGCTGCACCTGCGCGTAGACTGCGAGCCCGTGCCGCGTCAGCCTGGTCCGCAGGGTGGAGCTCTGTTCGGCCGCGACGCGCAGCCGGTCGAGGTCCATCACCGACGCGACGCCGGGAACCAGCACGACCGCCGTGTTCAGCGCGCATGCGTCACCCATGGCCGCAAGCGCCCCGAGCAGGCTGTCGCGACCGATCATGGCGACCTGCACATGCTCGCCCTTGGCAAGTTTCACGACCAGCGAGATCACGCCGCGGTGCGGGAAGTAGGCGCGCCTGAGCGTCTCGCCGGTCTCGACCAGCACCGCGTCATGTGGCAGCTCGACCGTGCGCAGATGTGCACGGATCAACTCATAGTCTTCTGCCGGGAGCGCCGACAAGAAACCGTTGGATGGGCGCACCATCGTTTCCAAAGCTGCCTCCCGTCACCTCCGCCGGTGAATGCCGCCAGCGACATCACCGTCCTCCGTCTGATCAAATTCCGTCAAGTTTTCATCGGGATATATTGGCAATTGGTCCAGTGTTAACTGCGCGGCTCGGCTTAGCGTGGCTCCGCCCTGTGCACGCCGTAGTCACGGAACGGTAGCTGGCGGCGATCGTTCGAAAGGTCGGAACCGCAAACGCGGAAGCGGTTCCCGCTCCGTCGCCGACGACCCTGTCAGCATCGCCACCCCGATCGGCTGTCCTTCGGACAGGCTCACAGTGGTCGAACAGTGTCATCTCGCAGCGGTGTAAACTTATTCTAGTGGTTGTGATGCTGTCCATATACCCGTTGGAGGGCAGACAGCGTGCCGCATTTGCGGCGGAAATAAGAATGCCGCGCATGATTCGCGGGCATGCGCGGCGAGCCAATCCTGCGTCGCGACCCAGGAAAGTGTGGCGGGGGGCCTCATGAGCTGGAAGCGGGTAACCGACCGCAGAAATTGTAACCGTCCTTCCATCGGACATTCTCCGGTCCAGGCCACCTTGCGCCGATTGCCTGCAGGCGTCAGTTTTGCGCCATTGCGTGGCTTGGCCGCAGATCTCGCGTGCACGCCATTCGCATGGCGCACCCGATCGACCGCCGGGGCGGTCATCACGATTTCAATGCAAGCGAGAGGAGAAATGCGTGCGCAACGGTTCAATTGTTGAATCGCCTAAGCGGGACCTTCAAATGACGACAGAAAATCTGCGCCATGTTCTCGTTGTCGACGATGACCCGATGGTAGCCATGGCCATCGAGATCTATCTCCAGCGAAACAATTTTCGGGTGACGGTCGCTGACGGCGGCGAGGCGGGGTTGCGAGCTATCGAGAACGGACCGTTCGACCTGATGATCATCGATATCTTCATGCCGCACATGCGCGGATTCGAATCGATCCGGCTCTTTCACGAACGCGCGCCCGCCACGCCGCTGATAGCGATGTCCGGCTATGCCTTCGCGGATCTGAATTCGCCAGCGCCCGACTTCCTGAGGATGGCGCTGGAGCTCGGCGCCGCGCGTTGCCTGCGCAAGCCGTTCACGCCGGCCGCGCTGCTGGCCGCGATCAGGGACTGTCTCGCCGAGCACCGTGCCGCCGCCGCGCGGTTGGGTTAGCGCGTTATCGCCGGCGACGCCTCTGGAGTAAGAGTCCGTTTACCTCAATCGCGGATTTCGCGGATTTATCGGCACTTCGACAGTTAGGCGATTCCGATCGCAGGTGGTTTCATTCAATTCGCGCCTGTCATGCATATCCCCCGACATCGGCAGGATTTTTACTTGCGCCGCTGGTGACGCTGTTATCCGCACGTTTGCTCGTCGCGTCTCCGGCTTGATGCCGCGTGCCGGATTTGCCGAAAACCGCTGTCCCGTGCACTCGAACGGCAAACTTCGCTTCAATATCCGTATTAACACGGAGGACGAAATTAACGGGACCGTGAAATGGGTTGTCTAACGATCTAGGAGCGGACTTCCGTCGATACCAAGGTCGGCGCAGGCGTCGAGGTCCAGCTCAGTAAGGCGTAGTTCATGGATGATCTGTTGCGGGAGTTTCTGACGGAGACCAGCGAGAGCCTGGACACCGTGGACAATCAGCTGGTGAAGTTCGAGCAGGAGCCGAACAACGCCAAGATCCTGGATAACATCTTCCGCCTGGTCCACACCATCAAGGGGACGTGCGGCTTCCTGGGGTTGCCGCGACTGGAAGCGCTGGCGCATGCCGGCGAGACCTTGATGGGCAAATTCCGCGACGGCATGCCGGTGACGGGACCGGCGGTGACGCTGATCCTGTCCTCGATCGACCGCATCAAGGAGATTTTGGCCGGCCTCGAGGCGACCGAAGCCGAGCCCGAGGGCAACGACCGCGATCTCATCGACAAGCTGGAGGCGATGGTCGAGCAGGGCATGGCCGCAATGTCAGGCTCGGCGCAGCCGATGCCGGCTGCCGGCGCTGCTGCTCCTATTGCCGAAGCCCCGCCGCTGGTGCCGGAAGCACCCGTCGCCGCTGCGCCCGCCAAGGAGATGACCACGGGCACGCTGATCGAGCAGACGCTGGAGCGCCCCTTGCGTCCGGGCGAAGTCTCGCTCGACG
>NZ_FOVU01000021.1 GCF_900115265.1 Bradyrhizobium sp. Ghvi
CCAGCAACCGTTTCAGCCGCGTGTTCTCGTCCTCCAGCGTCTTCAGCCGCTTGGCCTCCGACACCTCCAGCCCACCGAACTTGGCCTTCCATTTGTAGATGCTGGCGTCGCTGACGCCATGCTTGCGGCAAAGATCGGCGACCGACACGCCGGCCTCATGCTCCTTCAAAATCCCGATGATCTGTTCTTCCGTAAAGCGGCTGCGCTTCATGCTCTGGTCCTTGTCGTGGGCCAGAACGAACTTCAAACTGGATTAAGCCCGAGGGGCAAGGTCAGCCCGCACCTCGGGGGTGACCTTGCAAAGCTCGATCCCCGCGACCTTCTCAACCGAAAAGCTCAATTTTGGATATTGCCGGGTCGCAAATTTGAATTTCGCTAATCTAACGCCTCGTGCAGCAGAAATTCTGCGCATGATGGGCCGAGCGTGACGTTTCCGTCATCGGCGTTTGAGGCGACGCCCTCAAGGCTCAAGAGGTGGATGTAATTTGGAATGATCGGAGCGGCAAATTGCTACGCTGAACGATTCGCAAGCCGGTGTTTAGCCTCGCCGGCGCTCAACTCGCGCGCGAATCGGATCCTGGACTCGAGGCTTCTCCGATCGCAATGCGGCAATATTCAGCTGTAAGCAACCCTCCCTACGCCTTGCCGGCGGGCACATCCACAACAGCCATACGTGTTCGCCGAAAAAACATACTTGGCTGTTCGAAAAAGCCGAGTTTCGGCGAACAATAGCATCGAATGCGTGCCTTCGCCGCGTCATCAATCCTATCATGACTAGGTAGTTTCAGCCTAGACTGGCTAATATCTCCGAGAAAGCGAGTGCCGCCTATGAGTGCGGATACTGCCCCGATCGCCGGCGTGGAATTGTCCAGGGTTTTCGAGCACATCGAGACGAATAAAGATCAGTTCGTCAGTCGTTTGCTCGATTACCTGAGACACCCCAGTATCAGCGCCCACAACATCGGCATCGGCGAGGTGGCCGAACTCCTTGTACACATGCTGAGTCGCCTGGGGTTCGAAGCTCGGACGATTCCGACATCCGGGCACCCGATGGTAGTGGGGCGCTGGGAGTGCGCTCCTGGATCACCAACGGTCTTGCTCTACGGCCACTATGACGTTCAGCCTCCAGATCCGCTGGACGCCTGGATCAGCCCACCATTCGAACCGACGATCCGAGAAGGGCGCATATATGCGCGCGGCGCCGGAGACAATAAGGGTCAACATTTCGCTCAGATCCTGGCCGTTGAGTCATATTTGGCGGTCCATGGCCGGTTGCCATGCAACGTCCTGTTCCTGCTAGAAGGCGAAGAAGAGAACGGAAGCCCGCACATAGCGGATTTCGTTCGCGCCCACCGCGACCAGCTAAGAACAGACCTGGTCGTAACAGCCGATGGCCCTTTGCACGAGTCAGGTCGGCCGGTCATTACGTACGGCGTTCGCGGAATCGCGGCCTTCGAACTGCGGGCCCGCGCGGCCAATAGCGATGTTCATTCAGGCAACTTCGGCGGTGTCGTCCCAAACCCGATCTGGATGCTGGTACACTTGCTGGCAACAATGAAGAATGCAGACGGGGAGATTACAGTTGATGGCTTTTATGATGATGTCGTGGCGCCAACAGACCTTGACCGCGCCGCAGCAGCACGATTGCCTTTGGACCCTGAAGACATCAAGCGGAGTCTCGGCCTCAAAGTGCTGGACAGCCCGGCAGATCGGCTGCTGGGGGATAGGCTCATGTTTCACCCAACGTTGACCATCAACGGATTCAACGGCGGCTATGGTGGCCCCGGAGCGAAAACAGTCCTGCCCCACGAGGCCCTCGTCAAATGTGATGTCCGTCTTGTAGAACGGCAAGACCCTGATGACATTCTAGCGAAGATAGAGGCTCACGTGAAAACGCGCGCTCCGCACGTCGAGTTCGTTCGCCTCGAGTCCACGCCGCCGTCGAGGACGCCGCTTGATGCACCGTTTTCAGACGTTGTTCAGTCTGCAGTGCACACCGCGCACGGCGTAGAGCCTCTCATCTACCCCTCGCTTGGCGGATCCCTGCCGGACTACGTGTTCACGAAGATCCTCGGCGTCCCCTCGTTTGTGGTGCCCTACGCCAACTTCGACGAAGCCAATCACGCTCCGAACGAGAACATCAAGATTGACTGCTTTCTGAAGGGAGTACGCACCGGAGCGGCTCTCCTGGATGCATTGGGCAGGTTTGAATGCTCACGTGAATCAGCTCCCGCGGAACCGGCCCCTTGAAACCAGGTTCTTCTTCCCGGCAAAAAGGAGGGCTCGGCTGCATCAAACTGCTCAGCCGACGGCCTTGGGCTAAAGGAAAGGCGTTGGATGGGCGAGCAAGCAGTCTTGACAGGGGGCGACGATCTGACGTGCCGGGAGCTGGCATTGGCATGACGGGTCGAAACGTCCCTTCCCCAACCCATGCTCGCCCACTTCGCTCAGTCGCAATCCCGTTACCCACAACGTCCTTCAGGCTGACTTCCGACTCTGTTTCAGGGTGTGGGTCAGCATTGGCCTGCAGCTCCACACGATCATCTTGCCTTCGATCGGGCGCAGGTCCGCAGCTTCAGTCAGGGACCATGGCAATGATCAAGTGCGTCAGCGGACTCGATTTTGGTCGGTGACCTCGGAACAGCGTTTGGCCTGGGGTCCTTCTTCCCGTACACGCTCGAATTAGTTGAGCGCGGGCTCAGGAATGACCTTCATTCGCTGGAATGACGCGGATGTCATTCGCGCCGATTGTGATGCTGAGGAGATCGCCGGGACTCAAATTGCGCCCGAACGGAAAGCGCTCCTGCATCGTCAGTTGCTCTCCGTTGATGTCAAGCATGATCCGCGTCGCGCCTCCATAGTAATGTGCCTGAAGGACGCGGGCCTGACAGGACAGTCCGGCAGCGCCATCAGCCGACAGCTTGACGTGTTCTGGCCGGATCACCGCGGTCGCAGGCCCAGCACTCCAATTACCCGCCAGACGCAGCCCGGCAACGGACGTGAAACTGCCATCAGTTCCTACCGTTCCTTTCAGGAGAGAACACCAGCCGATGAATTTGGCGACGAACGGCGTCGCCGGCGTCTCGTAGATCTCGCCAGGCGTACCAACCTGCTCGACCCGACCGGCGTTCATGACGACAATGCGGTCCGACATCGTCAGCGCCTCTTCCTGATCATGCGTCACAAACAGTGTCGTGACATTGACGCTGCGCACCACTTCTCGCAGCTCTTCTCGCATGCGCACCCGCAGCTGCGCGTCCAGATTTGAGAACGGCTCGTCAAGCAGCAGTACTGCCGGTCTCATCGCGAGTGCGCGCGCTAGGGCAACCCGTTGCTGCTGACCACCTGAAAGTTGACTCGGGCAGTCGCCGGGCCAGATGGGGCAACTCAACAAGCTTGAGCATCTCATCAACCCGCTCCTCGCGCTTGTCGCGAGGCCACTTCAGATTTTCCAGTCCAAATGCGATGTTTTCAGCGACGCTCATGTGCGGAAACAAGGCATAACTCTGAAACACCATTCCAGTATCCCGCCGATAAGGCGGCTGATGCGTCATGTCGACGCCATTGATACTTATGGTGCCCGAGGTCGGCTCTACAAATCCAGCGACCATGCGCAGGGTCGTTGTCTTGCCGCAGCCTGATGGTCCAAGCAGGCAAAGCAGTTCGCCACGACGGACGCCGAGCGACGTGTCTTCGACAGCAGCGAGCTCCCCGTAGTACTTTGAAACAGAGCGCAATTCGACGACAAAATCACCAGCTTCTCGCACGGTGTTTTCATGCTCTTTCGACAGTGCTAGCATCTTCCCTCTCGTCTTACGCTAATCTTTCTGTGCCGATCAAACGCTCAATCGCCAGGATGACGACCATTGTCACCACGATCATGAGACTCGATACGGCCGCAACCAGTGGGTCAGAACTCGTATCGAGGTAAGCAAAGATCTGCACCGGCAGGGTCACGCGACCGCCATAGGTGAGAAACGCCGAAACCGTCACGTTTCCGAACGATGTCACAAAGGCAAAGATCGCAGCAGAGAGCAAGCCGGGCAGGATGAGCGGCAAGGTAATACGGCGAATGACCCGCAACGGCGTCGCCCTGAGGTTCATCGCCGCCTGCTCAAGCTGCTGGTCGTGCAGGGTAAGGCTCGCGAGAATCGTGCGAACGACGTACGGGATCGCAAGAACCAGATGGCCCAGGAGCAACGGGTAGATTGTCTGCGTAAGGTCCAGCCACGCGAAGAGCTGCAACAGTCCGATGCCCAGCACGACAGCCGGGACGATCAATGGCGAGAAAGCCAGACCCTGCAGGAACGCTTTCCCTCGAAAGGAAAACCGGTTGATTGCGAACGCGGCGGAAAAGCCAATTGCCAGCGCGATGATGGCAACGAGCACGGCAAGGTACGTGCTGGTCCAGAGCGCAGTCATGAACAGATCGTTCTCGAACGCCGCCCTATACCAGCGCAGAGAAAAGCCAGTGGGAGGGAAGCTCATCGTCTCGCCGTTGGTGAAAGATGACATAACGACCAGAATCGCTGGCAGCGTGAGAATCGAATAGACGAGCACGCGAATGATCGCGCCAGTCACAGCCATTGCGTGGTCAATGAGATCAAAGCGCATGACGACGCCCTCGAACGATGAAACGTGACGCAGCCAAAGCGTTGAGCGCCGCGGTAAAACCAAGTCCGCTCACGAAGAGGACGAAAGCCATGGCTGCTCCGGACGGCCAGTTCAGTTCCGCCATGATGCGCTCATAGATGAGGCTTCCGAGCATCGCGACGCGACTTCCACCGATAAGACGCGGCGTGATGAATGCTGAAACCGACAGCACGAAGACGAGATTGAAGCCAACGAGAATACCAGGAACCGCGAGTGGAATTATAACCTTTCGGAAAGTGGCAAAACGATTGGCGCGCAGGTTTGCAGCCGCCTGCTCCAGCACTGGATCTATTTGTGTCACGACACTCATGACAGACAAAATCATGAATGGAAGGAACTGCTGCACCAGGACAATCAGCACGGCAGGCCGTGAAAAGAGGAGGATTTTCGGCGAGGCAAAAATCCCGAGACTTACGAAGAGCGAATTGAGGAGACCGTTCCGGCCAAGGATTATCAACCAGCCAAATACGACGACGACGAGACTGAGCGTCAGCGGCATGATGACAATAATCATCCGCCATCGCCGCGCCAGTGGCGGCAGGCGCGCAAGCGAATATCCCGTAGGAAAGCCGATCACCACGCAGATAAGGCTGACAACAAGTCCGTCGAAAAACGTCTCCACCAGCACTGACGTGTAATACGAATCCGAGAAGAAGTGGAAATATTGCTCAAGGCTGAAACCGCTGCCCTCGAGAAGATGGTTGCCGGACAGAAAACTCGACCGCAGCAATCCGAGCACCGGCACCACCAGAAAACCGGTGAGAAGAATGATCATTGGGGCCAGCAAAAGCGCTGGCCTCACGATACGTCGACTAAGCAGAGGCTCCTTCACGATCGACCTTCCAATAACTGGTAGGGACCTGCTGAATTTAGAGTGGTCTTGCGCAGACCCTCAAGGGTCTGCGTAACACCACAATGGTATCGCCCCCCAACCTAGCTTCGAATTATCTTATTGACCTTTTCGATCCGGCCACTGCGTCCTTCCCACAGCTTTTCCCAGTCAATCTTCTTCTTCAGCGCATTGCGCTCAGGGGAGTTGAACAGGAGGTCCTGGCGAAGTTCGTCGGGCAACTTGACGTCCGTGGTGGCGCCAAACCGAAGCGCCTGAGGCAGTCCGAGCATACCTTGATCCGAGAGCAGCTGCTCAGCAAACGCGTGGGCGGCTTCCGGATATTTCATCCCCTTGACGACATTGACATAGCTCGTCGTCGCGTACACGCCTTGAGGCGGAACAACGGTCACGATGGGGATGCCCTTCGTTCGAAGTTCGTAGGCGCGGCCATCCCAGAAGAATCCCGCATAGACCTCTTCGTTCTGGAACATCTGCAGCTCGGCGACGGTTGTCTGCGCGAGCGCGACAATATTCCTCTTCGCGGCGGCCAGCACCTTGAACGCTGGCTCCAAGTCCGAAACCGAGCCACCATTTTCCTCGGCCAAGCCAAGAAGATACAGGGCGCTGGCGACGTTGTCCGGGGTCGGAATGACCGCGCGATCGGCGAGATCAGCCCGGGCAATATCCGAGTACGACGTGAGTGGCTGCTTGATGTATTTTGAATTGTACACAGGAACGACGGACGAGACGCAGAATGGCACACCGTAATCGCCGTATTCTCGGAAGCCGGGAAGGATGCGTTTGATGTTGGGAACGTCTGACGCCTTGATCTCTTCGATGACACCAGCCTTAAGGAGTTCAATTATGTAAGAGCTGTCGGCCATAAACATGTCGTACGGAGGATTGTCCTTGTTCGCGATCAGTTTGACGAGGTCTGCTCCTGTCGCACCGGCGATGAATTTGGCTCTTCAGTCCGTACTTCTCTTCGAGTGGCGCGACCACACTCTTTCGAAGAGCTTCGTCGAAGGCGCCACCGAATCCGTTTGCACGCAAGGTAATGCCGGCAAATTTTTTCGACTGAGCCCGGACGTACGGCATGGCCACTGCGCCGGCGGCGGCCGCTGTCGCGAATTTTAAGAACGCTCGCCTTTTCATTTTCCCGACCTCCCTCTCTATTGTTTCACCTGCTTCTCACTTTTACAAAAGAGGTTCGGCGGCAAGAACTCTCGTTGCGTCGAGCAGGCCGGACTATTCATCGGGCGGAGACTCCGGTATCGCTGCCGAAGCGTCATGCGCCGCTCCTGACTGCCACTCAGCTGTCTCTCAGCAACCTTCCGGCCATTCCCTTTGAGCGAAAATTCGAGGTGGCTCTGCACATTCAGGTGCAGAAAAAGCACATGGCTTCGGAAAACGATACGCTCGTTGCGCCGCCAGGACAGCACTGAAGCGATGGAAGGACCGGAATCGAGGAGTCGCCCCCTCAGGTGACTCGAAGCCGGCGAGTAGCAACAGTCGGTGGTCCAAGCCGACCCGCTCGCACCGAGAACAGCCACGAACTCGAGAAAGATCAGCCGCAAGTCCCTGGCCGCGGCGACGCGCCCGTAGCTCTCGGTGACTTGGCAAATTCGGCCTCCTCTTGAGCCGGCTGATTCCGTGACTTTGGTCAACCGCTAGGTCCTATCTCACGCAAATATTACCGGACCGTCCATCTGAGTTTAATTGATATTGAGCCTGCCATAGCAGAAATCCTGCAACTTCAAGCCATCACGTGAAGATTTCGTGCGCCTTTGCGGCGTATTATGCTTGGCTCCTGGCACAAACTGCGGCGGCAGGCCCAGCCGGCAATCATGGTCGGCACAGTCGCGGTCACAGCACCCATTGCATGAAGGCAGGGCACTGGCGGACTATCGGCAAGGATTTCGGCGGTCCTACGGTACTAGATTACATTCGGGGCTTGCGGCGAAGTACGGGCGAGGTGTTCAGCTAGAACGAGTCTAATTCGCAAGGCGCATCTGTTGCGCGCGATGCCGGAATTCTGAACGGAAGCACTGGTCACGCTGCCGCGATCGGACCATTGCTGACTCAGCAGAAGCCGTCCTGATGCTTCTCACAATTGCCGGGCTCACGGCGTCAAGCGCGATCCCGTCGCAGGATGAACTGGACCTTGCCTGAAAGCTTCAATGCGTTGGAAAGCAACGGACTTTTCGCTGGTCCTCGAACCAGCGCCCATCTGGCGCGCCCCGAGGACTCTCTGATGTTGATCAGACAAGAAACGCCATCAACGATTGTGCGCCAATGCAACCGGCGCCACGCCTTCTCCATGAATGATCGTTGGGGGCCGTCAGAGCTCCTCGCGATCACGTCGACGTCAGCGGCTCATAAACACATGACCGGAACCGGCGCGAGATGCAGGCGCCGGTGTGGCTCGAGACAGCCTGGTTCCCCGATCTTACCGACAACTGGCATGCGTTTTCAGAGGACCGCAAAATCCATGTGACAGCAAATGCTTCCCTCGTGCTTCTGCTGATCAAGGAAGGGAAGGGTCTCTCCGCGAGCAGCAAGTCGCCGCGACGCGCGCCGGTCGGCGACTGGCCGTCGGAGAAACCCTACAGGCTCCAGCTCAAGTGATTTCGAAAAGCTTCCGTGGCGCACTCGTCAGCACTTCGACGCCGGACTCGGTCACACGCAAGGTCTCGCTGATGACATAACCGAAGTCCTCATCCCCATCGATCATCCAGTTACCCAGATGCAGATGGAAGGTCATGTTCGGCTTCAGAACCGTCATATCCCCTTCTTTGAAGCTGGCTACCCGCTCCATCCAATCGATGCCAACGGGGTAGCCACAACGGGACTCTTTCTTGACGCCCAGCTTCTCAATCGTGCGATAGACTGCCTGGGCGACGTCGTTGCAGGTACGTCCCGCACGGACGGTGGCCAGCCCGGCCTCCAGGCCGGCGACTTCGGCCTCATGTACGCGACGGAGACGGTCCGAGGGCCGGCCGATTGAGAAGGTTCGGCTGATCGGCGCAGTATAGCCATGGCGCACACCGGCGATCTCAACGTTGGCCTGCGAGCCGTCGCGAAGGACATTCTCGGTCCACGGGATGTGGCTTGTTCCGATGAGCGGCGAGACGCATAAATAGGGGTTTGCAATCCACGTTCCGGGCTTGCCATTGGCGCCGCGCAACAGCGTCGTGACAATCTCGGCCATGGCGTCCGCCTCTCGCACGCCAGGGCGTATCACTTCCGCCGCACGTATGATTCCCGCATCGGTGATCGCAGCCGCTTCCTTCATGAGGGATATCTCGAGATCGGACTTGACCATTCGGATCAAGGTCACGGCGCCAGCGCAATCCACGATTCTCGCCTGAGGCAGTAGTGCCTTGAACTTCTCCGCCGATCTGGCCGGGAGGTGATCTAATTCGAGGCCGACGCCGCGCTTTGCGACACCGAGTTCGAGAAGGAAATCGATCAATGCGTCGTAGCCATCCTTGTCAGGGTTGCCTATGAGCGCTTCTGGATAGCCAATTACCTTATCACGCCCCATGAAGGTCTGATGCACGGCTGCGGGCCCATCCTGCTTGCGCAGGATGATCGTTGGCTCCTCCTGCTGGATCGAAACCACAAGTCCTTGTGGGACGGAAAACGATCGCGCGGTGTAGCCCGTGAGATAGGCGATGTTCGAGGGGTTGGTTACCACGAGCGCATCGATGTCGCGCCGCGTGATTTCTGATTTCACTTCGGCAAGCCTGCGCAAGTACTCAGTTCGCGGGAAGGCCTGCGGCCCTTTGCTGATCATCATTGTCTTAGCTCCATCGGGTCCCACCTCGGATCAACCACTTGCGATTGTGGATGAGATGAGAGAGGCATCGGGAAGTTTGTTGCAGATCTGCTTCGCGAAGGCGAGGACGTCGGGCAAAGGCCAAGCAGCAGGTATTGTAGGACGCTTCGACACGCGACGGCATCGTCTCACCATGAGATTATTACCGGGACTGAACGCCTAATTTCGCTGATGTAGGCGCCTTGACGGCCGAAACTCTGCGCCCACCGCCGAGCATCCGAAGCATTCACGCGATTAAAGAGACCACGCGAGCAGCGCGCGCGAGATTATCCCCGATTCGAACAGGTGCGAGTCCGGCAAGAGGCTTTTCTGCCAACACCGATCACCGCCTCACGAGGAGCGAGTTCGTTATGCTGTCGGGTAATAATCCGCCGCCAACCGTCGAACATCGCGCGCCATAATAGCGGCATCGTGAAGCTGCCACAGAGTACGCAAGGCCAACCCGGCTGTCGGAGCTAGAGCATCGAAGCGAGAGCCAATGTCTCGCCGAACCAGGTGCCAGACGAGACCAGCCAGCTCAAGGACGACGGCAGCACCGGCGGTGGTCAAGCAGGGACCGACAGCCCCAGTGCTGATCGGCCGACCGCAGTTCACCACGATGCCCCATCCAAGCGATGGTGACGGCACGGTGAACAGCAACTTCAAGGGTACTTGCCCAAGACACGAAACAGACACCGTCAAAGAAACGCGTCGGTTTCGTGCATTGACGATCGGGCTCACGACGATAAGCGCGAACGGGCGGAGCTCAATGCTCCACCCTCCTCAGGTTCAGTGTCGGGCAACAAATTCTGCGAACAGGTCGGCATCGATATTGCCGCCCGAGAGCACGATGACGACGTTATTGCCGGTCGCATCGAGACGACCCGCAAGAAGCGCCGCAAGAGCGATGGCGCCGCCGGGCTCGACTACGAGCTTCAATTCTCGGTATGCAAACGCGATCGCAGCACCGACTTCCGCATCCGACGCCGTGACGCCGCGCGACAGGAGCTTGCGGTTGATGGCGAAGGTGATCTCGCCCGGCATCAACGCCATCAGCGCGTCGCAGATGGTGCGGCCACCGGACGCGTGCGGTTCACGATGCCCAGCGGCGAGTGAGCGGCTGTGATCGTCAAAGCCCTCAGGCTCGGCCGCGATCAGTTGCGCCTGTGGATAGCGCGCCTTCACCGCGGTCGCAATACCGGCGATCAGGCCGCCACCGGAGGTTGGCGCCACCACGATATCAGGCTTAGTCCCGAGCGCCGCCATGTCTTCCAGAATCTCACGACCGGCCGTGCCCTGCCCTGCGATCACGAAGGGATCGTCATAGGGCTTGACCAGCGTCGCGCCGCGCTCCTCGGCGATGCTTCGTGCGATCGCCTCGCGGTCGCCGCGGTCACGATCATAGAGCACGACTTCGGCGCCGTAGGACTTGGTACGCTCGCGTTTCGACAGCGGGGCATCCGACGGCATGACGATGGTCGCCTGCACGTTGAGAATCCTGGCCGCCGCCGCCACGCCCTGGGCGTGGTTGCCTGAGGAGAACGCGACGACGCCTTTGCTGCGCTTGTCCTCCGGAATCGAGGAGATCTTGTTGAAAGCGCCGCGAAACTTGAAGGAGCCGGTCCGCTGCAGCATCTCCGCCTTCAGGAAGACATTTGCGCCGACGCGCTCGTTGAGCGCCGGGGACGACAGAAGCGGTGTGCGGATGGCGAAGGGCGCGATCACGCGTGCCGCAGCATCGATGTCGGCGGGGCCGACCGGGAGAGATTGTTCCATCATAGCCAATTTTCAGCAGCAGAACCGAAGATCTGCGAAGTTCACCTTCTTTGTGGGTACGCCCCCTGCCTTCGGTCTGTCCGACGGCGCAGGCATGAAAGCGTGATTGCGGTCCTGATCGCAGCCTCCGACGCTCGGACGCAATGCTCAGGATGTTCGGTCAGTCTGCGATCACACTCGCGAGCGTGCCCCAGGAAGAATGACGTACGCCTTTCGAAGCGGCTCGATGACATTCCATTCGCCATTCGTGTTCGCGTGAAAATATATGGAGTCGCCGGCCTCAAGAACGACCGCGGGACCACCATCTGGCGTAAACGTACAGCGTCCCGACAGAAAGGTGCAGAATTCCGCCTCGGCAACTTGACGAAGCCATCTTCCAGGCGAGCATTCCCAGACGCCGACGTTGGTTTCGTCCGTCGCGGAGTGGAAGGCAACCTTGCTGCGCATAATCGAGACCGGCTCACCGACCGGGCGAGAAACCGGGCTGATGCTGTCGAGGGAGTCGGAGGGCAGGTTGACGGGTGCTTTGAGAACAACCGGAGTCATGATCTATTCCTGTTTGTAGGTTGAAATGTCAGTTGCGCCTCGAAGGCACATAACCGACGGGAGCAAGCTTCGCGATCGCAAGAGTAAGGGCGTCGGGGCGCCGGGCACGATCTTCCAGGCCCTCCTTCCGGCGTAAGGCTTCGCGCACAAGGATAGAACCGACATAGCGGAAAGGTTCTATCGGGAATTCTTCGACATCGTCACGGACCAATCCGCAGTGGGACCACTGGTTTGCTTCGTCGAGAGCAAGCGAGGCGAGTATCCTTCCACCCAGGACGGTCGGCCCGATGCCCTGGCCGGAAAAGCCGATGCCGAAAAAAATGTCCGGGTGATCGTCCAGACGGCCGAAGAACGGCAGACCGTCCACGGATCTGTCGATTGGGCCAGTCCAGGATGATTCGACGTCCATGCCATGAAGCATCGGGTAAAGGTTCCGGAAGCTTTCTTCCACTTCGCCGGCTCTGGGCGATGGCCCTTCATAGTGATCGGCGACCCGCCCGGCGAACGCGAAGTGTCCCAGCGATTTGCCGAAGACGATGCGGCCATCAGGGGTATTTCGGTAATAGTTCAGGAACATGCGGGAATCGCATATCGCAACTCCCTTTTTTAAGCCGATCTCGTTCAGCTGGTCCGGGTTGGCCGTCGTTGCGATCATATCGCTGGACACGATTGCCACTTTGCGGCGCAGATGTGAGAACTGGGCCCCCCAGGCGTTCATGGCCAGAACGACCTTCTCGCTCGTAACTGAGCCTTTGCGAGTTACGACTTTTGGGGTCCTGGTCCGCTCAAGGCGGGTCATGGGCGAATGCTCGTAGATCGTCACGCCCAGCTTCTGAGCATGAGTTCGGAGGCCAAGCGCAAGGATGGCCGGCTGGACCGTGGCGGCACCTGGTTCGAAGACGCCGGCCAGATTGCGATCGGTCCCGCCCAAGCGCGCCACTTCCGCATTGTCCAGAACCTCAAAGGGCCGCACATGATGCTTGGCCAGCTCATTGAGCAGGACATTCCAGCAGCCGACTTGTGTTGCAGAGGTCGCGGTCCAAAGCCACCCGTCCGCGCGGAACTCCGCGTCTATGCCATTCTCCCGGCAGAAAGTGCCGATTTCCAATACCGCTTCTGCCGAACTTTTTGCAATCCGAGCGGCTTCATGCGTACCGCATTTCTTGTGCAACGAGAGGTATTTGGCCCAGTAGCTGGTGACGAATCCGCCGTTGCGCCCGCTTGCGCCCGCCCCACACAGATCCCTTTCCACCACGACGACTTTGAGGGAGGGCGACTCTTCCTTGATCCTGATGGCTGTCCATAATCCCAAGTAACCGCCGCCGACGATCGTCACGTCAGCCAAGACATGCTTCGACAGCGACCGCACTTGCGGCTTCCCAAGGCGCTCGAACGCCTGTTTTAACCAGAAATTATCCATCCCAGGCCCGTTGAAATTGTCCATGCATTCAGGATACTGATGCTGCAAGGATATTTGCGTCGCACTTTCCTGCCGCTCGGATGATTTCCTGCATCAGGCACGTATTTTGCGGCGAAGTTCACCTAAGGCTGAAGCCGCTATGCAGTATGATCGAATAGACGCACGCATCCTTGAGATCGTGCAAAAGAATAATCGGCTGACTTCCGAGACGATCGGCGAACTGGCGGGGCTTTCCGCTACCGCATGTCAACGACGCTTGAAGAGGCTCCGCTCAGAAGGCATCATCGAGGCTGACGTCTCGATTGTTTCGCCGAAGGCGGTAGGAAATCCTATCCAAATGCTTGTGCTGGTAACGTTGGAGCGCGAGCGGTCAGATATTATCGATAGGTTCAAGAAGGCCATTAAATCGTCGGCTGAAGTCGTCAACGGATTTTACGTCACTGGCGATGCCGACTTTGTTCTCTACATTACCGCGCATAGCATGGAAGATTATGAGCAATTTACTCGGCGATTCTTTTATGAGAACCCGGACATTAAGGCGGTCAAGACGATGGTCATAATGGACCGCGTAAAGGCGGGTTTTGCGGTTCCGATTGAGACTCCGTCGGAGGAATGACGTGTGTCTCGATCGCGTGGATTTTCGATTGAAGTAGAACCACGAGCAACCCTCTCGCGCCACTCTCTAACTCTGCATGTTTCGGTCAGCCGGTGAAGACGACAGTCTTCCTACCATTCAGTACCACGCGATCCTCAAGGTGATGGCGCACGGCGCGGGCGAGTACGCGCCGTTCAATGTCACGGCCCTTACGGATGAGATCGTCCGGCGTGTCCCGATGCGAGATTCTCTCGACATCCTGCTCGATAATCGGTCCTTCGTCGAGATCGGACGTGACATAATGCGCCGTCGCACCGATCAATTTGACGCCTCGCTCATGGGCTTGGTGATAGGGCTTAGCGCCCTTGAACCCTGGCAAGAAGGAGTGATGAATGTTGATGCAGCGCCCCGACAGTTTGGCCGAGAAGCCGTCCGACAGAATCTGCATGTAACGTGCGAGGACAACGAGATCGGTGTTGGTCTCCTGCACGAGTTCCCAGATTCGCGCCTCCTGCTCCATCTTTGTCTGCTTGGTGACAGGAAGATGATAGAAGGGCAGCTCGGTCAGGTCACTGGAAACCAGATGCTCGCGGCCGTGGTTGGAAACGATTCCCGTCACCTCCATCGGCAGTTCGCCGATGCGCCAGCGATAGAGCAGATCAGCCAGACAATGATCGAATTTGGAAACCAGTAGCATCACACGTTTCTTGACGGCGCTCTGCCGCAAAGAACACTTCATGGCGAAGCGTTCGGCGAGGCCCTCGATCAATGTGATGATTTCCGCCTCTGATTTCGCCAGATCGAGGCGGTCGAAGACAACGCGCATGAAAAAGTGACCGGTCTCGGTATCATCGAACTGCTGAGCGTCGAGGATGTTGCAACCGGCTTCAAACAGAAGACTCGAGACCGCCGAGACGATGCCTGGACGATCAGGGCAGGATAAGGCGAGGATCATGGAACGATCCGACATTGCGGTCCCCGCCCGACGGCGGCCCCTCGAAAACTGCGTTGAAGAATGGTTGAGGTAACAATCATCCCTTGGAGCGTGCCATGAGCAGCTCCGGAGCGATGAGGTCTTCGACCTTGCGCATTTCGCCTTTCACTCGAGTGCGGTTCGAATCATAGAACGCGCGGAGTGATGCGATGGCAGGGTGCCTTTTGCCCGCGATCTCTATCTCGAAAGCTCCTTCAGACAGCCATTCGGCACTCACGCCGCTGTCGGAGTGCAGATATCCCATGCCGACGCCGCAGCCCAGGGTGTGACCGAAGCCGGCGGAGCGCAGATAGCCTACGAGCGATCCATTGCGCCAGACCGGCTCTGTGCCGAACATGAGCGGCACCGCACGGGGCGCAGCCAATTGCACTAGACGTCGACGCGGAACGTGCCCGCGCTGCGGTTCAAGAGCTGCCCGCCCGATGAAATCCTCACGCTTTTTCCACGCGATCGTGAACCCAAGTCCCGCTTCGAGCGGCGAATCCTCATCGCTTACGTCCGCGCCCCAGTCGCGGTAACCCGCCTCAAGACGCAATGTGTTCAGTGCCACGTAGCCCGCGTGACGCAGATCGAGATCGCGTCCTGCAGCGATGAGCGCGTCGTAGACGCCCAGCGCCTGTTCGGTCGGAATGTGCAGCTCCCATCCGAGCTCCCCGACGAAGGTCATGCGGAAAGCGAACGCCAGGGCATAGCCAATCTCGATTTCTCTAACCGCCGCGAACGGAAACGCTGCATCGGAAAAATCCGCCGGGCTCACGCGCATAAGCAGTTCTCGCGAGAGCGGTCCCATAACGGAGAGGCATGTGTAGCCTGACGACACGTCGCTGACGGATACATGACCAGCATCTCTAGCATGCGTTCGCAGCCAGGCGAGATCCCGAATGCGTTGTACGGCGGCCGTTACAACCAGGAATTCCTCTTCGGCCGTTCGTGCGATGGTGACGTCCGACTCCATGCCGCCGCGCTCGTTGAGCCACGGCGTGTACACAATGCGGCCCACTGGAGCGTCAAGATCGTTAGTGGAAAGGCGCTGAAGAAAGGCGAGCGCGTCACGCCCCTGCACCAGCAGATGCGCGAAGGAGGTCTGATCAAACAGAGTCACGCCGGAGCGAGTCGCCTCGTGTTCCGCCCCACTCGCCTTGAACCAATCGTCGCGGGCAAATGTGGCGCAGGCGTTCGCCTCCGCTTCAGGGACGCCAAACCATTGCGCCCGCTCCCACCCGGCAGCCTCGCCGAACTTCGCGCCAGCAGCTAACAGCCGATCATGCAGCGGCGAGACGCGCACGTTACGTGCCGTCGCGGGCGACTTGTGAGGCCAATGCAGGGCGTAAAGGAGCCCAACCGCCTCGCCAGTTCGATCCCGCAAATATCGGCGGTTGCGCTGGAACGGCATAGCGCGTCGAACGTCCATTTCCCAATAGTCGTTGGCGGGCATGCCCGTCGACATCCACTCGGCCATGACTTTTCCAGCCCCGCCCGATGACTCGATACCGCAGGAATTGAAGCCCGAGGCTACATAGAGGCCCCCGATGTCAGGCGCAGGTCCCAGCAGAAATCGGTTGTCCGGCGTGAAGCTCTCCGGACCATTGAAGTTCAATTGGAGCCCCACGTTTGCCAGCTGCGGCATTCGCCGCATGGCATCGGCAAGATAGGGCTCGATGTGATCGAGGTCGTCAGGCAGGGAATCGAAGCTGAACTCACGCGGAATTCCCTCCATCCCCCAAGGTTTGCCGTTGGTTTCGAAGAAACCCACCAGCAACTTGCCCGCATCTTCCTTTGCATAGAAGCACGCATCAAGGTCGCGCACCGTTGGAGTATCGGGCGGCAAGCCGGCAATAGACTCTGTCACGACGTAAAAGTGTTCTGCCGCGTGCAGCGGCACCGTCCAATTGAGATCGGCAGCGAGCGCCCGGGTCCACATCCCCGCGCAGATGACGACTTTTTCAGTGCGCACGATGCCTTCTGCAGTCTCGACGCCGGCGATGCGCCCCTTTTCGACTACGATGCGCGTTACTGGTGTACGCTCCAGGATTTTGGCCCCTCCCTTCCGCGCGCCGACCGCGAACGCGCGCGCCGTATCCACCGGATTCGTCTTGCCATCGGAGGGAATCCACGCCGCTCCAAGTACGTCGGCCACATCGAGCAACGGCACGCGGCGCCTCGCCTCGGCGGCGTCGATAATTTCGACATCGAGCCCGAAGGAGCGTCCCATCGACGCTCCTCGCTTCAGCTCCTCAAGGCGCGCCGGTGTCGCCGCGACAGTAATGGATCCACATTGACGAAATCCGGTGTGCTGCCCAGTCAGCTTCTCGAGTTCTTCGAACAAACCCGCCGTGTATTGGGCCAGCTTCGCCATGTTTTCGCTGGCTCGAAGCTGAGTCACCAGCCCCGCCGCATGCCAAGTGGTCCCGCAGGTGAGCTGATCGCGTTCGAGCAGCAAAACATCGCGATGCCCAAGCCGCGTCAGGTGATAGGCGATGGACAGACCGATGATGCCACCGCCGACGATGACGTATTCGGCATGGGAGGGTAGCTTGTTTTGCATTCGACGACTCAGAAAAATGATTGCAGGCGGATCTGAGCGAGATCCAGGATCAGTGCTCGGATATCATTCGAATCCTCGCGGTCATTTACGGTTTCGCACTTGGCGGCGTGGCGCATCACGTACCCCTCGATCTGGAGATTTCTTTCGCCGTGCCTTTCATGAGCCCCTCCTGCGATATCGAACGATTGCACAAGTGTTGCGCCTGATAGTTGACGCCGCTGTCGACGAACGATGCGTGACACTGTGCGGACTTTCTGCAGCACTCTGCAAAATTCGACCGCCTCCTGAGCATTTTGATTTCCATCCATTGGCCAAACCGAAAGTTTGATGTTTGGATGTTATCGGTCCCCAGATCCGAATTTCATTAATGTGGGCCTTCGCGAAGCAGGAATTCTGCGCCTGATCGGCAAAACTGAAGCTCTTCTGTCGCGCGAGCCTTTGACATTGAGCCGCTCTGAGATTTGGAGCGATCGGCGGGCGTTACCTGACATGCCGATAACGCCAGCCGGCGTTCAGCCGTTTCTCGCCGCCGTTCAATTCGCGATGTGATAAAACCGTGCTTGGAGACCCGCTCGCGATCGCACCCTGTTGAGAACTTCCTGAGGTTGGTCAGGTGTCAATTCCACGGCGTGGCTCCCACGTGATGTACATTGTCCAACGCCCTACCCAATAACTCCGCGAACCACTCTCTTTCTCAAGCCTGACCGTCGCTTCGCACTTCTTTCGAACCCTTGAGGGCATGTTCATCTGCTCAGCCAGGTCGTGCCAAATCAGCGCCTGCCGTTCTCCGGGTATCGCTCAGGAAAAACCGAGCGTCAGGATCGGCCGTTGGCCATGGAAGGCTTCTTCCTGGAGGCGCTCGACGAATACGGACACGCCGTCGCCTGCATCGTCGACAGCTATCGCCGGCTGAGAAACTTGGCGCCACGCTAAGACGGAGTCGCTTTGCTCAGTTCCACGAATAGAGTGATTGCAAGAAATGCCCGCTAAACGGCGACGATGCCGACACTCTAAGTTAACCGCTCCAAATCAAGCGCACGATCGTGCTCCCGCGAGCAGGATTGCGAAATGTAGCTGGATTCAAAATTCCTGACCAAGGACAAACCTCGCCGCGAAACTGCCGCCTTGACGGTGTTCGCGAGCAAGTAGGCAACTGTCATGGGCCCGACACCGCCAGGCACCGGAGTTATGTAGCTTGCGCGCTCGCTCGCCTCGGCGAATGCTACATCTCCGACAAGTCTGATATTGCCGATTGAATCGATCGCACGATTGATACCGACATCAATGACAATCGCACCCGGCTTGAGCCAATTGCCCCTGACAAGCTCAGCGCAACCTGCGGCAGCGACGACGATGTCGGCCTTTCGACAGATACTAGGCAGGTTTCGCGTCTGGAGCTGCGCGCCTGTTACGGTACATCCGGCGTCGCCGAGCAGAAGTGCCAGAGGCTTTCCGACGATATTCGAGCGACCAATAACGACAACGTCGAGACCATTCAAGTCGCTCACGACTGTGTTGATGAGATGGACGATACCCAGCGGAGTGCAAGGCGCGAGAGCTGGTCGACCGGCTGCCAGCCTTCCAACATTGTAGGGATGAAAGCCGTCGACATCCTTGGCCGGACTGATCGCCTCCAGCACGCGCCAACGGTTTATGTGCCCGGGGAGCGGAAGCTGAACCAGGATACCATCTATGGACTCGTCAGCATTGAGCTCCTCTATCACTGCCAGCAGCTCAGCCTCATCGACATCGCTCGGCAGCTGGAATTGCTGAGATTTGAACCCCACGGCTTGCGCCTGTCTGGCCTTTGTCTTCACGTAAACCGAACTGGCCGGATCCTTGCCAACCAGCACCACGGCGAGCCCCGGGGTAAACTTGCATTCGTCCCGGAGTAATGCCACATCGCGCGCGACGCTAGCCCGGAGGGCCTCGGCGATGGACCTTCCATCAATTTTGATAGCCTTCATGACTGAATCCTGAGGACGCTTGAGGCAAGCTGATAAGCTCTCGACGATCCGAGGACGCCGAGACTTAGAAACATGGGGTGCTCATTGGCCACTTCACGCAAGATTCTCCCTCGCATTAGACAACCAGCATTGCTTTACCATTCAGCTCCTAGTGCTGATTCTCGCCCTGCCCTCAGGATAAATGACCACAAACTCGTGTAGAGGTCAGCGGGAACCGCATCGACGACTGTCAGGCTTCGCCATCTACCATCTGTTTACGCACCTATTACCAAGCTGCTGAAGCCGAAATTCCCTAATGTCGTGCCTGACAGCTCAGAAATTCTGCAATTGAACGGAAAACTCATCGCCTTTTCATTCAGCGGTCGACCGCCGAATGTACTTGAGCAGGGCACGAGAGATGATTTGAGCCCGGAAACGTTCGAGCTGGCACGGTACCGATGAAGTCTTGCTGCTTATCACCTACCTAGGATTCAAAGAGGTTCAGAGCGTAAGAACCGAAGACCACGTTGCGCGTGGCGGCTTGACACAATCGGGGGCTGTTGCCGGTCTGATAGATACTCTGCTCTTGTTACGTATCCCACGTCGCGGCCCCGGAGCGACGCCTTCGGCCAGCTCGCGCATGCGTTTCGACAGCAGCGCCCGGCACTCCTGGCTGCAGGTCCTGGTCGTCCCCTGCATGACAACGGAGGGGCAGATGATGTTCGTCGCCTCGCCGCCATGGATGGTCCCGATTGTAATGACTGCGCCGGCGGCGACTGGCATCTCGCGCGAGACCACCTTCTGCACCTCATTGACCAAGGCGGCAGCGATTGCGTCCACGCCGTGATGCGGTGTCGCGCCATGGGCCATTTCGCCGGTGATGGTGAGCTTGAACTGGTCGGCGGATTTGCTTACCGCCCCTCTCCCGTGCACCGAATTTGCCGGTAGGAATCCCGAGACTGACGCGGAAGCCAACTGCTCGATCGAAGCCGCCCAGCAGCTTCTCCTGTTGCACCGAGCGGCTCCGCCTCCTCCGCCGGCTGGAACAAGACCCGCACCGGTGGAAGGCCAGCGCAGTGCCGAGCGCGATAGAGCCGTGCATGTCATGGCCGCAGGCATTCATAATGCCATCGACCTGCTAGCGATAGGGCAGATCCTCGCGCCTCCTGGATTGGGAGCGCATCGATGTCGCCACGCGCAGCAATCGACCGCTTCGGACCGGAGGCGGTGCCTTCGATGACGAAATAGAGGCCGGTGTTGCGGAATACCTTGACTGCTTCGAGGCCGAAACGCTGCAGTATGCTGCGGATCTGCTCCTGCGTCTTCCATTCCGCGTTGGAGAACTCAGGCTCCCGATGCATGGCGTGACGCAGCTTGATCACGGCGTCGGACTTCCGACCGAAGGTCGTTACTGCGCCTGCTCATTGTTCAATCTCTAAACGCACTTGGGACGCCGGCATGAAAAAGAAAGCCGGTGAACTTCTGTCCAAGCGCACATCCATCAGGCGAATTTTTCATCTTAACGCAGGACTTCGTCATAGACGCCTGGACTAGCGACGTTGGAGGCGGACGGCCGACGCCGACCAGTCCATCGAATGTCATGCCGCAGCGAGCGGGTGCGCCGATGGCCTGGACGCCGATCGCTTAAAGTCTAATCGCTCCAATTGGGCGGCCTGCGTACCTCCTGGAGGGCGTCCCTGAAGACTAAACCGTTACACACCCGCGCGCGACGGATGCGAACGTCATCCGGCACAGGGCGGTGATGTCATAGACGGGCAGCCCTGTAATCCGGCGGATGGCGGGCGCAACCAAGGGGAAGACCGTGCATTCGAACAGGATTGCCGCGATTTCCGGGTGCGCAGTTCGGAGTCGCGCGATGCGGGCGGCCACTTCTTCCTCAATATCTTCAAGACTGGTCGGCAGCGGCGTACGCCTCATCTCGTTGTGCCACAATTTGCCGCCTTCGATTCCGCCGATAACCACCCGCGCCCGTGCTGCAGGATCGTCGAGCCCGAGCAGATCTTCTCCGCAATGCGTTGAATCGAAGGTTACGACGGCAAGCTTCGAGGCAGCTGGCAGCTGGCGGAGCAACGCCGGCAACAGGAGTAGACTAGACAGCACAACAGGGACTTTCACCGACGCGGCCACCGCCGCCTGATACCGAACAGTGAAGCCGCAGTTGGAGCTTATTGCGACGGCGCCTCGTTCGACCAAGCGTCGGGCAGCCGCGATGTAGGCCGAGTCCAGCTCTGGCTTGCCTCGAATGACATCGTCGCCATAAGCACCAGCGACGGTTTCCGAGATAGTTGGAAAACCGAAGGTAGCTGGACTTCGCATCGATCCCGCCGGCGGCGTCGGTGGTGTGACGTCGGGGGGAAGCGCGCGATCTAGGAGTAGGATACCGAGGGAGGGCAAATCTACTGTCGTCATCAGCACATAATAGCAAATGTCAAAGTCGATATTGAGCAATGGCAGGGTTCGTTGCGCCGGATTTCTGCGGCCGATTGCCTGGCTAGTAGCGCAGGAAAGCGTCACACTTCCCAATTGGTCGCGCAAAGTCGGCGCGATGAGCTATACATCGGGCAATGTCGGCTTTGACGCTTGTTAGGCTGCCTCCACGACAATCCGCACGATCCGTGAACGAGGCGGAACACTACATCATCCGGTGGCTCCCCAGCCAACCTCTGTTTTAGTTTATTCCCCATCGCCCCAAAGGTTTTTTGCGGACCCCATCAGGAACCAGCATGCCGGATATTGACGCCGACCGTTTCCTCGCGGACCTCACCGATCTTCGCCAGATCGGCAGCTACAAAACCGGCGTCCACCGTCCCACCTTCGTTCGCCCGCCTCGCGGTGCGATGCCCCCGCCTTCACCGCGGCCCAAACCCTAACCCGAAGATCCAGCGAGAGAGCCTTCGACATGCCTGCCGGCCTCCAGTTCCGGCAGGCAGCTTGAATCATCTCACCGCTGATTTGGGAATCTCTTTCGATTCATTCAGCTCGGCGGATGCTCTAGCGGGTGCGATCGACGATACCGTTCAGTTCTACGATCGCGTCACATTCCACCGCGAATAGCCTCGGAAGCGCGAATACGCCAACGCTTGTCCTTGCGTGACCGCCAACTTCTGGTCCAAGGACCTCGATTAATGCCTCTGAGCATCCGTTAACAATTTTCGGGATATCGGTAAATTCTCGTGCGCACCGCACATAGCCCGTCACCCGCAGGATTTTCTTGACTAATGAAAGGTCGCCGGCGACTGCATCGGTGATTTGTGCTATCAGGTTGAGCCCGCACAGGCGGGCCGCCATCACGCCTTGTTCAGTGCTCAGATCTTCGCCAACGATACCTCTCACAGAGACCATTGGGTGATCGGAGACTTGGCCCGAGACAAACAATTGGGTGCCGCTTATGACCCAGGGCTGGTAAAGAGCAGAGGCTCGCCGAGCCGGCGGAATTTCGGTAATTGTACGTTTAAGGTCAGTCATTGTTCAGTTCACACGCTCAGCACCAGTGATTTGACCAAGAGCGTTGCACGTTCGATCTTGGCTTGGCTTGGCTTGGCTTGGCTCACCCCGGCCGCATGACTCGCGCTGTAACCTTCGCCATGACCTAGCTCTGCTGGTCAGCTATGACATAGCATCTCGAGGCTTCACCCTCTCCACCGCAGCACGGATTGTGCTGGAAACGATGTGCGCCCACTTCGTTTGTCCCGCCTCGTCGGAAATGAGATCACTTCTGACTTCGACGAGAACATGTGGAATTCCTCGGCGCTCGCCATGCACAGGTATGGCGTAGTCTTCCATATCGGTGACAGGATAGGGATCATTGAAGCCAACATTCACGGCCGGATAAGCAGCACGTACTTCGAAGAGCATCGCCTTTGCGAGGCGATCGTCTCTATTGCAAGAAATGCAAAATTCAATCTCTCGCACTTCGCCCGTGCGCCGCATGATCGGTGTAAAGCTATGAATTGTCAGAAGTACTGGTTGTTGTCCCCGGGCCGTCACGCGATCTAGGCCGGCTGAAACTGCTTCGTGAAATGGTCGATGGATCTGTTCGAAACGGAGACTCTGTTCTTCCCGCGTCAACCCAAGGTTCCCAGGAATTTTGGTGCCATCGCTCACCTCTGGAATCAAGTCCGCAGCTTCGGGCGGGCGATTGCAATCAACGACCAACCTGCTGTACGGTTGGATAAATAGCGGTGCGCAAAGAGCACTGGCGACGCGGCGGGCCACGGCTTCCGCTCCGACATCGTAGGCGATGTGCCTATCCATCTCGCTGCGATCTACCCCGAGATCTCCAAGGCATTTTGGAACTTTTCTTCCTCCATGCTCACACATCAGGAGAAATTCGCTATGAGCTTTTGCGTGAAGGATCTCGACTGGTGAGGGGTCATCATTACCCAGATAAAAGCTGCCGCGCTCGCTCATTGCCTGCTTTCTAATGTCCTATAGTGTCTGCTCTGTCGTCCGCACGTGAAACTACCCGACTTTACGCGCGGGCGCCGCCAAGCCACTGCCGTGCTAGCTCGACATAGTAGGTGGATCCCACTGGCAGTATTTCGTCATTGAAGTCATAACTCGTGTTGTGGAGACTGCAGGGGCCTGGTCCGTGGCCCAGTTCGCGGTGCTCGCCATTTCCAGCGCCCAAAAAGGCGAAAGAACCGGGACGCGCCTGTAGCATGTAGGCGAAGTCCTCACCGCCCATTGATGGCTCGACGTCGAGGTTGACCTTGCTTTCACCAACAATCGATTTCATGACTTTAGCCGCAAACTGCGTTTCATCCGGTGAATTGATCGTCGGCGCACAACGCCTGACCTTCAGTTCGCCCTTACATTCATTCGCTTCAGCGACGCTCCCAACGATTGTACGCATCCGCGATTCAATAAGGTCTAGCGTCGCTTCGCTAAATGCTCTTACGGTACCGCCGATTGTCACGATATCCGGGATAACGTTTCTGGCCTCGCCTCCATGAAACTGAGTGACCGAAAGTACCGCGGTATCGAGCGGCTTTTTATTGCGCGTGATGATTCCCTGCAGCGCGGTCACGAGCTGCGCACCAGTTAGGACCGGGTCCTTCCCGTCTTGCGGGAAAGCAGCGTGTGCGCCGACGCCGATAATGCGAATATCAAACTCCGCGCTCCCCGCGAGGATTGGGCCTGGCCGGACGCCGAAAGTGTTAAGAGGCGTGCCCGGCGAATTGTGCAGTCCAAAAACAGCGTCGACCGGGAACTTGTCGAAAATCCCCTCGTCGATCATGACCTTTGCGCCCGATCCATTTTCCTCCGCAGGCGAAAAGATCAACACGATCGTGCCATCAAAGTCTCGGCTCTTCGCCAGGTAGCGAGCGGCGCCGAGGAGCATCGCCATGTGCCCGTCGTGACCACAGGCATGCATCTTGCCAGGGTACTGCGAGCGATGAGCGAACGTATTGAGCTCGTGCATCGGCAACGCATCCATGTCGGCGCGCAAGCCCACGGAACGATTGCCGTGCCCTGCGCGCAGAACTCCAACGACACCCGTACGGGCAAGGCCACGATGCACCTCAATGCCGTACCCCTCCAACGTCTTTGCGACGCGCTCCGAGGTTTGCTCTTCCTCAAAGCTAAGCTCTGGATAAGCGTGGAACCAGCGGCGGAGGGCCTTCATCTCTTCTTGAGCAGATTGAATCTCCGGTATGATTTTCATTGAGGATCCTCGATTTGAGCTACCGGGACGCGCTTGCCCGCGTCGCCATGAACTTATTCTGCAACGAGAGGCACGGCGCGACTCTGAAGTTGGGGTGAGGCCCTTCAGTGCGATAAGATCTGGCTGAGGAAGAGCTTCGTTCTGTCGTGCTGCGGATTGGTAAAGAAATCCTGGGGCTTGCCCTCTTCGACGATCCGACCGGTGTCCATGAAGAGTACACGGTCCGCGACGGCACGTGCAAAGCCCATCTCGTGCGTGACGCAAACCATAGTCATGCCGTCGCGCGCCAGGCTGGTCATCGTCTCCAACACTTCAGCAACCATTTCCGGATCGAGCGACGAGGTCGGTTCATCGAACAGCATGACCGCAGGCTCCATGCAGAGCGAGCGGGCGATTGCAACACGCTGCTGCTGTCCTCCGGAGAGCTGAACCGGGTACTTGTCCGCCTGTTCTGGAATGCGCACGCGCTCGAGGAATCTCAAGGCGTTCCGCCTTGCTGCGGTCTCGGGCATCCCCTTGATCCACATCGGACCAACCATGCAATTCATCAGCACAGTCATATGTGGAAAGAGATTAAAGTGCTGAAAGACCATGCCGACGTTCTTCCGAACTTCGCCCACGTTGCGCATTTTGTTGTGCAGCCTGATCCCGTTCACGATGATCTCGCCCTCCTGGTGCGCTTCAAGCCGGTTGAAGCAGCGGATCAGGGTTGATTTCCCCGATCCGGAGGGGCCGCAAATGACGATGCGCTCACCCTTGCGAACATTGAGATTGATGTCCGTCAAAACCCTGAAGGTCCCGTACCACTTCGATACCTTCCTCGCTTCGATAATCTTGTCCTCGGCCACCGCCGCTTGCTCCTGGCGAAATGACGCTCGACCCGGGATCGAATCAGCTTGAGGCAGATCCACGGGCACCTCAGAGATGAGGCGCGACATTGAAACGTTCTTGGCTTCGTTGCCCTGGCCGACGTTCATCGCGCCTTGCTCCTGGCGAAACGTCGCTCGACTCGAGACTGAACAAGCTCGAGGCAGATTGACATAAGCCAATAGATGACGGCGGCCGATATCAGCATCTCCATGTGATGGAAACTGTCCTGACCAACCGTGCGGGCAAGGAACGTCAGCTCCCAAACGCCGATGGCCGAGACAAGCGAACTGTCTTTCAGCATCGCAATGAACATGTTGCCCATTGGAGGAACGATCACAGGAAGCGCCTGGGGCAGGATGATCCTGCGCATCGTGAGGCTGAACCCGAAACCCATGGATCGGGATGCCTCCCATTGGCCGCGGTCAATGCTCAGAATGCCCGAACGGAAGATTTCCGTCATGTATGCCCCGACGCAGAGCGAAAGCGCCAGCACACCTGCAGGGACGGCATCAATCACAAATCCCAGTTGCGGCAGACCGAGATAGATCAGGTAGATCTGCATGAGGAGCGGCATGCCGCGAAAGAACGAGGTGTAAAAGCTGGCGATGGCGTACGCAAAACCATTGCCTGAAAGCTTTGCAACGGCGGCCACGATCGCGACGATCGAAGCGAAGATGATCGAAATCGCCGAGATATAGATTGTCGTGACCAATCCCTGCGCGATGAGGAAGGGAAGCTTTTCCCGAATGAACGGCAGGCTCAAGTGAAAGGCTGCGAAAAACGCGAGAAGAAGAAGCAGCACTTCAAGCCAGACAATGCCGATTTGGAGCCTGAGCGAGGCAAAGCCGATCAGCACCAGGTTCAGGCAGAAGATGGCGGCAATCGCGAACGCGATCGCAAAACGCCCGTAGAGGCCACTTTGCAGCGGATCGCCGATCACCGGCCGCATGAGTTCGCCAACCGCGGTACCCGTCAGGTTGAAGACAAGAAACAACAAGAGCACAAGCGCGAAGATCGAGACGACAAACCACGGCTTGTGAACAAGCACCTCAGATTCAACAGTATCAGAATAGAGCATGCTTCGCCCTCAAAGGGCGGCCCAGCTAGTGCGGACCGCCACCCGCCCACTTGGGCTTAATTTGCAACGGTGTAATCGGCCCCGTACCACTTTAGCGACAGCTCAGAGAGTGAGCCATCGTCCTTCATGCTTTTGACGGCGGCCGCAATCTTGTCGTCAAATTCTTTGTCCCCGTGCAGGGTCGCGAAACTTGCCGGGGCGGAGAACAGCACGCCACCGAGGCGCTTGATCGGATAGCCGGATTTGATCGCCCTGCCCACTATCGGTGCCGGAGCGACGACCGCATCGAGACGAACACCATCGCCGAGACGAAGGTCGTCAAGTGCAATATTGGTGCTTTCGTAGGTCTTCACCTTGCCGGGCTTCAATTGAAATTCCACTGGCCGACCGCCGAGCCAGTCTGGCGTCAGGTTGCGATTGGTATAGGCCTCTTGCGTCGTGTTTGCGGTGACGCCGACTGTCTTCCCATCGAGATCGGAAAGCTGGTTCGCCTTACTGTCCTTGTGAACAACGGCAACCGACTGCCCATAGATGTAAATGACTGGGAAGCTGAGTTTTTCGGCACGCGCCTTGGTCGGCGTGATCTGACCAAGCGCCATGTCCCAACGGCCCTCCCACTTGGCTGCGGCGACAACGTCCCAGCCCGGCGTTACGAATTGGACCTGCACGCCCAGATATTTCGCGATGCCCTTGACGACGTCGACATCATAACCATCGAGCTGACCCTTATCGTTCATGAATGATGCCGGCGGCCAGTCCACCCCGGCCGCCACTTTTAGAGTCTTTGTGGCGAGCACGCGATCGAGCACGGCACCCGCATTCGCGGGCAGAGCCGCCAGAGCCGCTGCGAGCGAAACTGCTACCGGCAACATTCTTGCAAGTCTGTTCATGCGATGTCTCCTCCCCGTTACAACGTCTCATATTGCCTTTGACCTTGTGGCGACTGTAACGACGCTTTGATATGGATTAATGCAATAAGACGTGCGTCCACGCTTAAATCCGACGTTAGGGTGCCCTTATTCGACAGATTTCAGTCCGGCTGAGTATGCCCTCGCATGAGTAGGCGTATGCTCAACGTTGCCGCACTTAGATCCAAGTTGCCAATTCCATATGTATTTCGCTTTCCGGCTCAGCACCTCGCCAGCCCTCGACCTCTGGCGACGGAGTTCGGCATATTTTGGCGAATGATCATTGCTGGCCGTCCGCCGAAACCGGAATTCGTCGGCCTCCTTGATGAACCGCGTCGAGAGAGCTGACGCGTGAGCCTCGGCTACGTTCGACCGTTCGCCACCTTCTCTTAGATTGCGTGACTCTCGAGGGTAGGCAGCGACAGGTTTCTTTCAGCAGGGCAGTCATTTCTCCTTGCCACTGTCGCCTCTGGAGGATCTTCGGCGTGTCACCGCGGGCGATAGCCGTCAGCAGCAAGCCTCCAGGCCGAATTCGCAAGTTGCGCTGAATTTCTCCTTAAGCGACGCATTCCATGTAAGCGGCGTTGAAGATACAGAGCATTCTTGTGCGCGGATCGCAGCTCTCGAGATCAGAATTGCGCCGTACGTGACGCCCGATGCTCGAGGGCCGCCCCGAGCTGCATGACGTTGATCTTACGGCGGATGTCACGGACGAGGCGCCTGAGTGGCAAGTTGTACAGTTGCCACTTGGCTGGCGCTCAACATTCGAAAGCTGCGACTCAGAAAAGGGAGCGCCGTTGACAACACAACCGCTCAGCGGCACTCCTTGACGGAAGGCTTCATCGGGTTTGAGTTTCTGAGAGCGAAGATTCCGCGTTCGACCGCCTCAGCTGCTCAACTCTCGAACAGCGACCCGACGCCTGCTGCCTCTGCCCTCGCAAAGGCAAGAGTAGCGATGGCGGTGTCCTGGATGCCGGTGCCGGTGAGATCGGCAATGATGATCTGAGCCTTGCTCGTGCGCCCCACCTTCGACCCGACAATGATTTCTCCAAGCTCTGGAAACTCTGCGCCGCCCGCGACCGCTCCCGCCGCAATGGCATGGTGGAGTTCGCCAAGGCGCCGGGTCTGGGCGAGGCTGTCGGCGACGTAGAGATCCGCATGTGCGATCGCGGTTGGCTCGATTTCATTCTTGTGCTCGGCGTCCGATCCCATCGCGATTAGATGCTGCCCGGGTTCCAGCCATGCAGCGCTCAGAACCGGTTGATTGGCCGCCGTCGTTGTGATGATGACATGCGAGCCGGCCACCGCATTTTTTGGTTCCTTGTACGCGGCAATGGGAAAACCGAGTTGCGCCGAGAGTTCCCGTGCAACCGTTCGGGCCTTGGAGGCATCGCGCGCCCAGATGCGAGCCTCACGAATCGGCCGGACCAGCGCGAGCGCCTGCAGTTGTAGCCTCGCCTGAATTCCTGCCCCCAGAATCGCAGCCACTGAAGCGTCCTTGCGGGCGAGATGATTTGCTGCCACCGCGCCTGCGGCGGCCGTGCGTACATTGGTCAAATACCCGTTGTCCAGCAGCAACGCCTGCACCAGACCGGTTTTGCTGGAAAGCAGCACCATCATGCCATTGGTACTTGGGAGACCGATCTTGGGGTTGTCAAAAAAACCGGGACTAATCTTGATAGCGAAGCTGTCGAGGCCTGGAATGTGGGCTGTCTTGACGTCCACCTCGCCCCGATGTTCTGGAATATCCAGTCGCAGGATCGGCGGCATCGCAACTGCCTTGGTGGCAAGCGAACGGAATGCATCTTCGACGCACTGCACAGCTTCGAGGTCAAGCGGCACGACCTGCCTAAGGTCGCGCTCTGTCAGAATGTTGATTCTCCGCATCAAACCTCCTCCCCAAGAGGATTGCTCACTTTATTGATGACGCGTCGATGCAGCTCCATGTCGATATTGCGACCTGAGAGTACGAGCGCGACTGGCCCTCGCAATCCGGCGCACTTGCCGGAGAGCAGCGCCGCGATGCCGACGGCGCCGGCGCCTTCGAGAATCTCGCGCTCATTTTCGTACGCATGACGAATGCCGGCCGCGATTTCACTCTCGCTCAGCAGCACTATTTCATCGAGCAGGACCCGGCACATGTCGAACGTCACCTTGTTGTCGAGGCCGATACCGCCGCCGAGCGAATCGGCAAGGCTTGGAAATTCCTTGACCTGTACCGGCCGACCGGCGTCGAGACTCGCCTTCATCGCCGCGCCGCGCTCCATGGTGATTCCCACAATCTTCGCACGTGGCCGCAAGCCCTTTACCGCTGCCGCAACTCCGGCTACCAGCCCACCACCCGAGAGCGGTACGAGCACGGTAGCAACATCCGGCATTGCTTCGACAATTTCGAGACCGATCGTCCCCTGCCCGGCCACCACGTCCGGATGGTCGAAGGGCGGCAGCATCACGAGTCCCGTTTCGGCCACCAGGCGATCGACTTCCTGCTGCGCCTCGTCGTGCGACTCGCCGATGATCCGCACATCGGCGCCGAGGCGCCGGATTTCAGAGACCTTGTTTTCAGGCACCAGCCGCGACATGCAGATTGTTGCACGCGAGCCCACAGCCTTGGCTGCATGGGAAAGCGCTCGACCATGATTTCCCGTCGAAGCGGCGATGACTCCACGTGCCCGCTCAGCTTCGGTCAGCTTGAGGATCGCGTTGGTCGCACCGCGCAACTTGAAACTGCCGGTGGTCTGATAGTGCTCAAGCTTCAGGCCCACCGGAACTCGGCAAATCTCTGAGAGAGTCGGCGAGCGTACGAGTGGTGTCGAGAGGATGTGAGGGGCGATACGCCCACGTGCATCACGAATACCATTCAGTTCGAACATACCATTCTTCCAATCAACCGTGCCATCTGGAGATGAGCTCCAACGCTATCCGGCAGATGCCCGCATTATCCATCTCCGGGACGGCCGGAGAGCCGAGCTGAGTATCCGGGCACAGGCGTCAACGGCATTGCGCAGGCCCCTCGCTCGAGATTGAGAGGCCCAGGAGACATCAGCATCGTAAAGTCAAGTATAGTTCGAATTGAAGCCGAATTTCCAAATGGAAGGCCGTTGTATGGTCGAATTTCGGCGCTCGATTGCGAAGATGCGACGCTTCGATGCATCAAGCTACGGCTTCGCACGCGGGGGCGATCTGACGTTGCAGCGATACCGGTTCGGTGCATTCCTCCACCGCCGGCCTGTTCCGGATGCTGAAACGGCGACACCGCTGATCCTGCCCACCGGAAACGGCTGCAACTTGGGCGAGCACGTCTTGCACCAGAAGTCGCACATATTGAATGTCTGAGGCTCGCGGACCTGCGTCAGTAGCCTCGCTTCAGGTCAACCACATTGCGCAGCGACTTCTGCTCAAGAAATCGCTGCACGTTCCCGCTGAAGAGCTCGAATACGCGAGCGGGATTTGCTCGGGTAACCGGAGACGTGGGGAGTGATGATAACGTTGGGCATCGTCCAAAGCGGACTGTCGGCTGGGAGTGGTTCCCGCTCAAACACGTCGAGTAGCGCGCCGGCGATTGTATTTGCCTGAAGCGCTTCGATGAGATCGCTCTGCGCGATCACTAAACCGCGGGCAATGTTGATCAGGAAGGCACTGCGGCGCATGAGCTGAAGCTGCTCGCGACCAATCAACTTGGTAGTTTCGGGAACGTGGGGAACGGCCATCACCACAAAGTCGGAGAGTTGCAAAAGCTCAGCGAGTTCGTCCGGCGGAAAAAGCCTGTCGACACCTGGAATCGGTTCAGTGATGTCACGTTTTGAGCCGACCACCGTCATTCCAGCGCTCTTACCGCGGCGTGCGATAGCGGCACCGATCGAGCCGAGCCCGATAATGCCGAGCGTTCGCTCGGACATCGGCGGAATGCATCGCGTATGCCATTCCCTATCAGACTGATCCCGCATAAACCGGGGAAATCCCAGTGCATCATGCCCATGCCCGTCATGACGAAATCGGCTATAAGTTCGCCATGAATGCCCCGTGCATTTGTAAGGATGAGGTCGCCGATGCGATGCCGAATCGGCAAGATCGATTCAACGCCGGCGGTGGTTGACTGAAACCAACGCAGCCGACGCGCTTTTTCCAAGAGCTTGACAGGAAAGCTGGAGGCGGAGGCCAGGATAATGTCTGCATCGGCCACGTGGCGCTCTAGTGATGCCGTGTTTTTGGCGCTCAAGACGCACAGAGTAGGAAAGCGATGCCGGATCAATGATCCATACCGATCGACGTCGGAACCATAGACGAGCACGGTGACGGCATCGCTGGCTGCAGATGTAGCGGATGTCATGATCATCTTGTCCAAGTCCCTTTGCACGCGTGTTTCAGAGAAAGGGAAACCGCCAGGAGAGGCGCCTCTGTTGATTTCTTTGCGAGGACCAGTTTAGCGATTGATGATCGAAGAATTTCGGCTGATCTGCGCGAAGAGCGCAATTTTTCTGCATGGAAGCATTTTTGGAGCAGCTTTGAGCGCTTGATCATCGAGCTAAGCTTTTGCAATAAAGCGTAAGAGCATACGCGGCATGTCGGCTAGCTCAACCGCGGCCCGGACAGTCGAACAGAGCCGCGTTTGCTCCGCGAGATCGCCAATCAAAAAGCTTCTTCGCCCACTCCTTAGGCAGCCAGGGTGGAACGGACCTTACCCGTAACCAAGGCAGCCATCGGAGAATCGTGACCACAGAGGGAAGCACGCCCGCCAGTATCGAAATTCCAGGCCCGCAGTCTCGTCGCGTCGCCCACGACGCCAGCTAGAATGATGGACAAATCAAATCGTCGATCGCATCGGAAACGCTTGCAACACGGGGGTTTTCAGTGGTGCGGAATCCAGCATGGCGCAGTCCATGCTGGATTCTGAGTGCGGTTTATCCGCGCTTTTCGACGCCGAGAATTGCCCGCGCCTCGGCCGGCGTGGCGACGCTGGCGCCCATGCGCTCGATGATCCCCACAGCATTGTCGACGAGCTCGGCGTTGGAGGCAAGCACGCCACGTCGCAGATAGATGTTATCTTCCAATCCTACCCGGACGTGTCCGCCCATTGCCACCAACTGTCCTACCATGCGCATTTCATCGGCAGCGCAACCGAACCCGCCCCAGACAGCGCCTGGCGGCAAAAGGTCTCGCATCGCCTGCACAGCAATCGGAACAGCGGGAGCGCCGTTGCCCGTGCCCAGACAGAATTGGAAGAGGGGAGGATCTTGAACAGCGTGTTCGGATATGAGCCTTTTGGCAATTTCGATGTGCCCGAGATCGAAGCATTCAAGCTCGGGCTTGACGCCGGCTTCTCGCATGAGCTTCGCAAGCTCTCGAACGTCCGACATGCGCGCAACAAAAATGCGTTCGCCGTACGCCATGGTGCCGCAATCCAAGCTGCTAAGCTCTGGCTGCAGTTTGACAGCGTGGAGACAGCGCCCCAAGGGGGTCTTGAGCGTGGTCGCCGCTCCGATCTTCAACGGGTCAATGGAATCGAGCACAAGCTCGCCGTCCATTCCGCTCGTCAAGTTGATGACGACGTCGGTAGCCGCGTCGCGAACCCTCTTGACGACCTGATCGTAGAGATCAAATCGGTTGGACGGGGCTCCAGTCTCTGGATCACGGACGTGAAGGTGAACAACCGCAGCCCCGGCTTTAGCAGCCTCCAACGCTGCGTCAGCAATTTGCGCTGGCGTCTTGGGAATGTTGGGATGCTTCGTAAGCACCGCAGCGCCCCCGCCGGTCACTGCGCATGTGATGATAACCTTTTGAGACATTGAGAACTCCTATAGTGTTTCCGTTTGGACTGAGCCGAGCCTGCCTTGAGCGACTAGTGCGATCTCCAGCGATAGCGAACGCGTCGAGCTTCCAACATTCGTGCAGGGCGCAGGTCCAGATTTCCGGGACAAGCCCTCGATCTCCACCCACACCCCGTTCAGATGCCGTGTGTCGATAGCCCTGCGCGGCGCTGCGCAAGCAGCGTCTCGATCACCATGCGGTCTCGCGCTGCCGCAAGGGCGGCATTATCGCGACCAGACGCCATGGCGCGGCAGCCCTCCTCCATCGCTTGGATCAGCTCAGGCGTGAACTCCGCGGGTTGCAAGTGGGAAAGAAGCGGCTCGCTGCCCAGATGGAAGCGCTCGAAATAGGGGCGGATGCCGGCAAGATTCCCCATGTTGCGCACCATGCAGGGACCGATTGCGGTCCAGCGTGGGGCGAGACCATGCACAACCGCGGCATCGACTTGCTGTGGCGTCGCGTGGCCCTCAGCCACGAGGTGCATGGCCTCCCGCTCCAGCGCTGCCTGCAGATGATTGGCTATGAAACCAGGAATCTCGTGATCCATGCGGATGACGACTTTACCGACCGACTGGTAAAAGGCATCTGCAGCAGCGAGCGCCTCCCCACTCGTATACGGCGCACCGGCGATCTCCACCAACGGGATTAGATAAGGCGGGTTGAATGGGTGTCCGATGACTACGCGTGGCGACTGCGTTCGCCCGGCTTGGAGATCAGCGATGGTGATCCCGGAGGTAGATGAGGCGATAACCGCATCCGCCGGCACTAACGGCTCGATCTCATCGTAGAGGCTTCGCTTCAGTTCCAGCCGGTCGGGAGCACTCTCTTGCACGAAATCTGCGGCCGCCACGGCTTCTGCCGCCGTTTTCGCCCAGCTTAAGGTGCCGCGATCCTCCGCGCGCGCGCCGAGGCGTTCCAGAGTCGGCCAGGCCGTCGTGAGGAGTTGGTTTAGGCGATCCTTGGCGTCTGGCGCCGGGTCCCACACGAAAACGTCGAGCCCACGCGAGAGAAAGAGCGCGATGAACCCGCCGCCGATCAGTCCCGTTCCGAGGCAGGCGACCCTGCGAATGCGATCAGGCCCACGGAAAACGCTCATGACTTGGCCTCCGATCTGCTGAGCCCACCGGCATGATGAATGTCCATCGGTAAGTCCTTTTCTGGCATTGAAAGTTTACGAAGGCCCTGCCGGCGACGCTTCGGCCGAGCCGCGCGATCGGCGCGAGAATGTTGGGGCGCCAGCTCATCGGGCCGGCGCACGCACCATGAGAGATGCCGCTCGGCCGACATTTCGCGGCGGACCCGCATCCGGACTACGCTGCACCTTCTGGAGGCGCTCGAAGACCTCGGGGCGGAACGGCTCAACTTTCCGGCTTGCAACGCCGACGTTGAGCTGCAGCTGCTCCGCCGTCGCCGCGAGCGCGCCGTCGCGGTCGTCTATCATCTCCTGGTGAAACACGAAGCGCCTAGCGTCGAGATCGAGTACACGAGTGGCCACCGTCAGGCTTCCTCCGGCGCGAACCTCGCGGACGTAAGTGATGTGGAAATCGCCGGTGAAGACGGAATGGCCTTCCTCGAGATAGGACATGCCTAACCCCAAGTCCCGGCAAGCAAGGTCTCCGGCCTCGTAAAACACATCGAAGTACGGACGGGCGTTCATATGGCCGTTCATATCAAGCCAAGATCTCTGAACGGAGCAGCGGTAGATGAACATAGCTTTTGTCGAGGTACTTGGCTCGGCCGCCGGCGGCCTAACTTCTGGGATGTCCGGATGTCACCCGGGTTGATGATAGCGCCGAGGGCCTCGCCTTAGGCGCCACGCAAGACTATAGCGTCGCAGCAAAGCCGAATTTCGCCAATTTTGGCGCGGGCACGGCCGAAATGCTGTGCCTGTTTGGGGATTGCGAAGCTTTCACGCAATATGGACGTGTTGTTACCGAGATTGCAGCGTCGGAAGTGACTGCTCAGATTAGCCAATCTGCAAGGCGCACGTGATGGAGATGATTTGCCGCCGCTAGGTCGATTGGTCCGAGACAGCTGAAAAGATGCGGCAGGTTTTCGCAAGCTGTGAGAACGCGCGCTACGCGCTTCGATGATAGCACTGCACACGAGAATAGCTGACCGGAAAGTGGCTTGTCTGCTTCTCGATAGTGCTGGAATGGAGCGCTTCGGCGCGCCGCCCATCTCGATGAAGCGGATAAGCAGGAGGCGCGTCGTCGCGCCCTTTATCCGGCAACGATTCCCCCGACGACGCCGGCGCCGCCGTAAACAGAGCGGCGGGAGCTTGCCGACCAGCCCAAGCGCCATGGCTCGCCGCGCTGATAGACCAGGCTAAGGCGGGCGTGCTCTCCCACATGATAGAATGATCGCTCAGCGGAGCGGCCCACGCTGAATGCTCCACTCATCGTATTGCTCGAGCAGAAGGGCGCCCACCGGCTGTGTAACGGCACCTTCATTGGGAAAGTGACGACCACGTCGTGCCAAGGTTAAAATATACTTGGACGGTTGGGCTTAGCTCCCGGAACTTGCGCTTGAACAGCCAATTTCAGAAGAATGGGGCGTATGGAAGCACACACCGGATCGTCGGCTAGACCTGCAGTCGATAGAATCGGGCCGCGGCGCCGAAAAAGAGTTCATGTTTCTCAGCTGACGAATAGGAGGCGGTTATGCGCTTGAAGGCGTTCCATAAGGTTGCGTAGCTGCACGTCAACGCATCGACCGGAAAATTGCTCTCGAACATCGCGCGCGAGGGGGAAAAGGCCTCGATACAGGTCTCGATATAGGGGCGCCATTCTTCGGCGAGCTGCACGGAGGATGCTGGTGGTTCGGCCATCAGCGATGGAAAACCGGAGTAGTGCATACCAAGGCCGCCGAGTTTCACATAAATGTTTTGGCATTCGGAGAGCGCCTCGATATTAGCGCGCCAAATATCAAACCGATCTTTGCGTTTGCCGGCATAGGAGCCGTACCCCAGCGGCGTGCCGACGTGGTTCAGGCAAATTGGTGAGTCGGGAAAGGCGCGCGCTAGATCTATCAGATCCGGAAGCTGCGGATCGAGAAGCCATGCGTCGAAGGAAAGATTGAGCGGTGCAAGACTGCGGAACCCCGCACGGAATTGCGCGTCGCGATAGAGCCTTTGGGGCCGTCGCGAGGGATATCCTAAGACATCTGGATCCGCGTCATACGACGCGCTTTGCCGAATGCCACGAAATCGTCCTGCGCCCGCCGCCATATGAGCTTCGAGCACCGCCGCAGCGCGCGATCCTAGGGTGAGATCGGCATAGCCAACGATTCCAGCGCAAGGCCGACGGTCGCCGTATGTGCCACTGGCGCCCATGGCCGCTATGCCGTTGACGAATTCCGTTTCTCCGACGGGCGTCATCTCGGTCGCGCCCGATCCGCGATACATCGAGCCGCATTCCAAATGGACGGTGGCTCGGATGTCGTGTCCGCTCTCCAGATCCGCGAGCAGTTCGTCCAGCAAGTAACGCGGCGTGCGGTGCAGGACATTGTCGTAGGCACACTGAGGCCTCATGCCCGCTACAAATCGCCGCCAATCCCATAGGTGATGATGCGGATCAATGATCGGTCGCGTGGGGTCCAGGATCGGTTCACTCACGCACGGATCGACATAGGCCTTGGCTTCGCCACCGGATTTGGAACGGGAGCTTTTTTTAGGATGTCCGTTCATTGCTGCTACCTACCGAACTGAAACGTCCCGCGCGGATGCTACGGAAGGGTATGGAAGCACGGACGCTCCTGAAAGCCGCCCGAGATTCACCGCAGCGCCAGAGTTAGAGGGCGCCCGCGTCACGAGGCATTGGCGCCCAGGCCGATCCCTCCTGCGAAGCACGTCTCCTGAGTGCAAGCCGCGTTATCTCGGCGGAACATCCGGTGCACCGCGATCTCACCTCGATGCCCGAGAATCGTCTCGCGCTCCTCACTCAGCACGAGCTGAGCACCGCCTACCCGCGATTGAAAGCCGTCTGAGCGCGAGATAGTTGAGATCAAAGTACTTTTTCGAGTTCGGGCAGGATGGCGAAGAGGTCGCCAACAACGCCGTAGTCGGCGACTTGGAAGATTGGGGCCTCTTCGTCCTTATTTATCGCCACGATGATCTTCGAATCCTTCATGCCGGCTAAGTGTTGGATAGCGCCCGAGATGCCTACCGCGATGTAGAGGTCCGGCGCAACCACCTTGCCGGTCTGACCTACCTGCCAGTCGTTCGGCGCGTAGCCAGCATCAACGGCGGCGCGAGAAGCACCGACGGCCGCCCCCAGTTTGTCTGCGATGGGCAGGATGACGTCTTCGAACTTCTCGGCCGACCCCAACGCACGCCCCCCGGAGATGATGATCTTGGCCGAGGTCAGCTCGGGACGCTCGCTCTCGGACAGCCTGTTTTCCACGAAGGAGGAGATGCCGGGGTTGGTCGCAGGCCGGATCGTCTCGATCGAGGCCGAACCGCCTTCAGGCGCAGATGCAAAGGAAGCGGTGCGCACCGTGATAACCTTCTTGGCGTCGGTCGACTGCACGGTTTGGATGACATTGCCCGCGCAGATCGGGCGTTTGAAGGTATCGGACGAAACCACTTCGATGATCTCGGAAACCTGCGCGACATCGAGCAGCGCCGCTACACGCGGGGCAACGTTCTTGCCTGTCGAGGTAGCAGGGGCGACGATGACATCGTAGCAGCCGGCAAGCGACACGATTAGTGCTGCTGTCGGTTCGGGTAGACGCTCGGTGAGTTCATCGGCCTCGGCCAATAGAACCTTTCGTACACCCTTGAGCTTGGAGGCGGCGTCAGCAGCTGCCTTGGCGTCCTTGCCAGAGATCAGCACGTCGACATCCGACCCGATCTGCAGGGACGCCGTCAGAGCCTTGGCCGTCTGCTCAGATAGAGAGGTATTGTCGTGTTCGCCGATTAACAAGATAGTCATGAGGCTGTCTCCACTAGTGCGCCTTAGAGCACGCCGGCTTCGTTCTTGAGCTTGTCCACCAGCTCGGCGACGGACCCAACCTTGACTCCCGTCTTGCGGCTACTCGGTTCCTCGGTCTTGATGACCTTGAGCTTGGCCTTTACGTCGGCGCCGAAATCGGCCGGGACCTTCTCGTCCAGAGGCTTCTTCTTGGCTTTCATGATGTTGGGCAAAGAGGCATAGCGCGGCTGGTTCAAACGCAGGTCCACGGTGATAATTGCCGGCAGCTTCAAATCGACCGTCTGCAGACCGCCATCCACCTCACGCGTTACCCGGGCACGATCGGCGGCAACCTCAACCTTTGAGGCGAAGGTGCCCTGCGCCCAGCCGAGCAATCCGGCTAGCATCTGGCCGGTTTGATTGCTGTCGTCATCGATCGCTTGCTTGCCAAGTATGACCAGGCGGGGTCGTTCAACCTCGACGACGCCCTTGAGCACCTTGGCTACACCGAGCGGCTCGACCAGTTCGTCCACTTTAACGAGGATGGCCCGATCTGCACCCATGGCAAGTGCTGTACGCAGCGTCTCAGCCGCCTGCGCCGGGCCGATCGAAACGACGACTATTTCCTCCGCCTTGCCCGCTTCCTTCAGCCGAATAGCTTCTTCCACCGCGATTTCGTCGAAAGGATTTATCGCCATCTTTACGTTGGCGAGTTCCACGCCAGAGCCGTCTGCCTTCACCCGGGCCTTTACATTTGCGTCGATAACCCGCTTCACGGGCACAAGCAGCTTCATTTCATCCTCTAAGCTATTTCAGCATCGAATGCGTCCGCTTTCCGTCGCGGCGTCATCGCGTCTACGGAAAGACCGCTGACCACGACAATCGCGATCATGCGCGACCTTCCAGCTTGATCAGTTCACCCGCACCAAATTCCTTTGGATCTTATTCCATTCGCTGATCGCCACTCAGCCCTCCAAGGGCGGCAAGCCGTCTCAGGTGATGCTCGGCATCCCCGAACAGCGTGTCGAGCATGGTCACATGCTTGAAATAGTGACCGACGCTGTGCTCCATAGTCATTCCAATGCCGCCATGGAGCTGAATTGACTGTTGCCCGATCGCTTTAGCCGACCGGCCAATTTGGACCTTTGCCGCCGAGACCGCGCGCTCGCGCTCGGATGCGTCGCTTTCGACCGCCATGATCGCGGCGTAAATGGCCATCGAGCGCGACTGCTCCAAATCGACAAACATGTCGACCGCCCGGTGCTGCAGCACCTGAAATGAGCCAATCTTCTTACCGAATTGCTCGCGCGTCTTGAGATAGTCGAGAGTGATGGCCTGCATTTGGGTAAACGAGCCGACTGCTTCGGCGCAGAGCGCCGCGACAGCCTCGTCCGCCACCCGCGAAATGACCGGAAACGCGCCTGCAGGATCGCCAATGACATTGGCTGTCTCAACGCGCACCCTCTCAAGAGTAATGTCGGCCGCACGCAAACCATCCTGGGTCGGATAACCGCGCCGTGTAAGGCCCGGCGCATCGGCGTCGACCAAGAAGAGTCCGACCCCATCATTCTCTCGCGTGTCTCCGGCCGTTCGCGCCGATACAATAATCTTGTCGGCCGCATCGCCGTGGAGAACGAGGTCCTTGCTGCCGTTCAGAATCCATCCGTCCCCGTCCCGCTTCGCCCGCGTCTCAACGTCGACGAGATCGTAGCGCGACTGCGGCTCCGCATAAGCAAAGGCTAATTTTGTCCGGCCTTCCGCGATCAAGGGGATCAACTCGGCCTTTTGCGCCTCGCTTGCACCAAGCCGAAGCAGGCCGCCAGCGAGAACCACGGTCGCAAAGTAGGGCTCCAGGATCAGCGCCTTGCCAAAGGCCTCCATGACGATCATCGTCTCGACGGCGCCGCCGCCGAAGCCGCCATGCTCCTCGGCAAATGGTAACGCCAAGAGTCCGAGTTCAGCATAGCGCGCCCACATCGCTTCACTGAAGCCGCGCTTCTCCGTCTGGTATTTGCGGCGGTCACCGAAGCTATAACTGTCAAGCATCAGTCGCTCGACGCTATCCTTCAAGAGCCGCTGCTCTTCTGATAGATCAAAGTTCACTGCCGAATTTCTCCTGAACCGGGACGCGGTGCCAGCGACCCTTGAGGCATCAGAGGCCGAGGATCGCCTTAGCGATGATGTTCTTTTGAATTTCGCTGGAGCCCGAATAGATCGAGGCCGCGCGGCTGTAGAAGTAAGTGGGGGCACTCCGCGCTGCGCCATAGGCGCCGACCGGCGGCTCGTTGCGGCCCTCACGCTCTTCTTGCGAGAGATCGCGAAGCGCGTAGGGTCCGGCCGCATCCATGAGAAGTTCCGCCGACGCCTGTTCGACCTCCGAGCCCCTCAACTTTAGGATGGAGCTTGCGGGATCCTGCGTACCTTTCTGTTGCTTCGATGCGCTCGCAACCACGCGAAGCTGAGTTATCTCGAGCGCCTTCAGCTGAACTTCGACCGCGGCGACCTTTTCCCGAAAAGCGGTCTGATCGATGAGGCGCGCCCCGCGGACGCAAGCCCGCTCGGCGAGTTCCTTGGCGAGCCGGATGCGCTCCTTAGAAATGCCTACGCCGGCATCGCCGAAGCGTTCGTTGCCGAGAAGATACTTGGCGTATCCCCACCCCTTGTTCTCCTCACCAACGAGATTCTCAATCGGAACACGAACACTGTCAAAGAATACTTCGTTTACCACATGATCGCCGTCAATCAACCGGATTGGACGCACGGTAACGCCGGGCGTCTTCAAGTCGATGAGGAGGAAGGATATACCTTGTTGTTTTTTCACGTCAGGATCGGTCCTGACCAAGCAAAAGATCCAATCGGCGTATTGCGCCCCGCTCGTCCAGATCTTCTGGCCGTCGACAACATAGCGGTCCCCATTGCGCACGGCCCGCGTCTTCAATGAGGCAAGGTCGGAGCCCGCGCCGGGCTCCGAGAAGCCCTGACACCACCAATCCTCAGCGTTCGCGATACGCGGCAGATAGTATTTTTTCTGCACCTCGCTGCCGAAGGTGTAGATCACCGGGCCAACCAGGGATTCCCCCATGCCGAACGTAAGCTGCGCCGGAAACGCACGCACCTCCTCTTCGAAAATGTACTGCTGCACGAGGGTCCACCCCGCGCCTCCATATTCTTTGGGCCAAGTCGGGACGCCCCTCTTGTTGAGGATACGTGCCCCAGCGGCAATCTCATCTTTTGCAAGCTTCCGACCTTCGGCCAGCTTGCGCCGGATCTCCGGTAGCACGTTGTCCCGCAGGAACTGACGCACTTCTTCGCGGAATGCCCGCTCTTCTTTTGTGAACGCGAGATCCATTAGACTCCCCACTGAGCGAATTCAGCTGTGAACTACCGCTATCCGCGCGCCAATTTGACGACGCGGATCCGTTGAGCGGCCTGCGCACAAGGTGTTGAGCTCTTCCGACCCTCGATCCCATCGGGTCCATGGCCGCCTGTTTCAGCGATCACACTCAGAACTCCTTCGACCCAGGTAACTATAGTCTGCCTCAATTCTTTTTTTGTGCATTGAGGCTTCGGTTCGCGCCTAAATGCAGCGTCTTGGCAGGGTTGGATGAGTTAATGCGCCATCATGGCTTCGGAGTAAGGGCGTGCGGGCGCTGAACCGGATTTCGGTCCTCGCAAAGGCGACTCAACGGAGTGCTCGCAGACTTCTTCGCAATCGGAAGGAGCATGACATCCCGCTGTGGCAGCGCGGAACGGTCATCGAGACTGAACCCGCACGATCTTTGCCTCGCTCGCTCGGCGACAGCCCAGGGAGTATCTGCCGCGGTTAAGAACTGCTCCAGCATTGCCAACTCTACGGTTTGAAGTCGCGCCATGTGCGACGGGGCAGAGGCACTGGCCGGAAAGGCAGGCAGCTTGCGAATATCGGATAGAATCTGCTCCGCTGGGCAGGTGCAGACGGAATGGTCCGAGGAAGTCCGCGTCAAGAGCCACTGCGCCTATGTTGCGCGCATCCTGCGGCGGCGAGCGGCGTCCTGGTCGCCATTCGCGGCAATGTCGAGAAAGTGATCCGAGGACGGCGCGAAATTCGCGGCGTCATGTTGGAGCGGCGCCAGCTTAAGCCACGTGAAGAGGAATTCGTCTCCGGCGAGTTGAGGGCCCGCCCCTGAGATCAGCACGATATCGATGCAACCATCGAAGCTCACCGCTCCATGATCGGGTGGATCAAGGCGTCTTGATCCGCGATTGAGGCCCGCGCCGAGCAGAGCATTCATGGGTCGCCCTAGTTCTCATGATGCGGGTCTCGCGGGGACGGTCCGCGGCTGACGTCGCTCCATGGCATGCTGTCCGACGGAACCGCTAATGCCATGTCGAACCACGCGCTTAAACGCGAACACATGTCAAGATTTGCGATCGATTATCAAGAGAAGCCTGAGCCCGCCAGGCGCCGCCCCAATGAGGAGAGCAGGACCATTGACGAAGGCGATGAGAGAACTCTCCGGCGGACGATCATCCCTTGAAATGTGGAATGCAGTACTCGAGACAAACGGGACGGCAGCGCTTCTCATCGGGCGGCGTGTGCTGCCTGGGACGTTACCACGCAACTGGAGCGCCACCTCGGCAATTTTGCGATTATCTCCCCTTCCAAACCGGTTCTCGCTTTTCTGCGAAAGCCCGGCGGCCCTCGCGCGTGTCCTCTGAGTCGTAGAGCGCGTCGACCGTTGCAAGCTGGCGGCGGGCTACCTTGTCTCTCGCTTTCTGGAAGGTCAGCGATTCCGCCACGCGCGCCGTTTCTTTGATCGCTGCGAAGACCAGGGGTGGGCCGCTAGCGAGCAGCCTAGCAACCTCCCAGACACGCTCCTCGAGCCGCTCCTTGGACAGCACCTCGTTGACCAGTCCCCAGCGATGCGCCTCTGCGGCATCCATCCAACGGCCGGTCAGCAGAAGGTCCATTGCAATGTAATAGGGGATACGCTTCGGCAGTTTGATTGTGGCTGCGTCGGCCAGCGTTCCGGCGCGGATCTCCGGCAGCGCGAAGGAAGAATGATCCGACGCATAGATCAGATCGCATGAGAGCGCCAGCTCGAGGCCTCCCCCGACCGCCATGCCGTTGACGCAAGCAATCACCGGCTTGTTCAAGTCGGGCAGTTCCTGCAGCCCGCCGAATCCACCGACACCCAAATCTCGGTCGACCACTTCTGCGCCCTCTACGTCGCCGCTGGCAGCCACCTTGAGATCCCAGCCGGCGCAGAAGAACTTGTCGCCGGCAGTCTTGAGGATCGCGACGCGCAGGTTCGGATCGTCGCGAAACGCTTTAAAGACCTCCCCCATCAGCCGCGACGTCTTCCAGTCAATGGCATTGGCTTTCGGGCGGTCGAGCGTGACCTCAAGGATAGTGCCTTCACGGCGAGTGGTGATGACGTCAGCCATTCTTCTGTTCTCCAAGTACCAGCAGCGCATCGGCGATCCAAGCGCCTTTGCCTTCTCCACAGACGATCAGTGGATTGATATCGAGTTCCTCGATCTCGCCGGCATTCCTCTGAACGAAGTCGGCGATTCTTGCTATGGTATCGATAGCCGCCGCGATATCGGCCTTCGGCCGACCACGGAAACCTTCGAGCAATGGGTAGAGTTTTAGGCCGCGCAGCGCGGTCCCGATGTCCTCGCGCGTGGCCGGCAGCATTAGGGTGACGCTGTCCCGCAACAGCTCGACCAGCACACCGCCGCTGCCGAGCGTCATCACCGCGCCGAATATCGGATCGCGGGTGAAGCCGACGATCAGCTCGGCGACCCCGTCGCTCACCATTCGCTCCGCATAGAGACCAGATCCGAGCGGCAAGAGAGCATGTGCCGCTGTATTGACGGAGCCAGCGTCCGTGAGGTTCAGCCGCACCGCGCCAACTTCCGATTTATGGCTGACACCCAGCGCCTTCAGCGCAACTGGAAAGCCGAGCGCCATTGATGAACTCACCGCTTCCTCCACATTGCTGGCGCGCTTCCCTCTCGGCACCGGAAGGCCTGCCTTGATCAGCTTCTCCTTGGCTTCGGCTTCGTCCAGCGTCAGGCGCTTGGCCTCAGATGACGCCTCTGTAGCCGTGGTGTTGACAGGCTGCGCCTGCGGCTCGCGCCAAACCTCGCCGATGAACGCCGCCGCCTGAGCTGCCTCCATAGCTTCCGAGATACCGAACAGTGGCGCGATACCGCGGGCGATCAGCCCGGCCGCGTAGTCCTCTGGCAAGTTCTCGGGAATCGTGGACACGATCGCGCCGTGCGCCTTGGTCGTCTTCAGCGCCGCTTCAAAGGAACGCAAGGTCGCCAAACCCCACTCATCAACTTTCAAGCGGTCGCGGCGCGGGAAATCGATCACCAGAATGTTGAGGTCGAAGCCACCCGATACCATGGCCGTGAAGGTGGCTGTCATCGCCGGCTCGTTGTTCCAGATGAAGGTATGGTAGTCGAGCGGATTGGCGACCGCGACCAGCGGCCCGAGCGTGGATTTGATAAGGGCGCGGTGGTCGGCCGTTAGCCCCGGGAAGTAAACCGGGCGGCCTTCGGCACTGTCGCCCATGAGGGAAGCCTCGCCACCCGAGCAGCTCATTGAGGAGAGCTTATAGCCGGAAAGAGGTCCGGTGATGTGCAGCAGCTTTAGTGCCTCGATGAATGCCGGGACAGAATCGACGCGCGCGATGCCGAGCCGCTTAAGGAAGGCGCCGGAAGCAGCATCGGAGCCGGCCAGCGATGCGGTGTGCGAGACCGTCGCCTGCCTTGCCTGCTCGGAACGACCAACCTTCATGGCAATTATGGGCTTCTTTAGCTCACGAGCCTTGGCCGCCAACCTTTCGAAGCCGACTACCGAGTCAAAGGCCTCGATATGCAGGCCAAGTGCGGTGACCCGCTCATCCTCGATCAGACCGAGCGCCATTTCGGAAAGACCGGTCTGAGCCTGATTCCCCGCAGTCATCAGAAAAGCGATGGGCAGGCCACGTTTCTGCATCGTTATGTTGATAGCGATGCTCGAGGACTGCGTGATGATGGCGACGCCACGGCCTCCCTCGGCCAGCCTGATGCCGCCATGATTGTCGGGCCACAAGAGCGCGCCGTCGGCATAGTTGATCAGTCCATAGCAGTTCGGACCAATGATCGGCATCTTGCCGGCGGCAGTGACGAGCTCGGCCTGCAGCCGTTCGCCGTCCGGGTCATACGCTCCGGTTTCGAGAAAACCTGAGGCATAGCAGACGCCCCCCCCGGCACCACGCTCGGCCAGCCCCTTGACCACCTCTATGGTGAGGTGCCGGTTGACGCCGACAAAGGCCGCATCGGGCGCATCGGGCAGGTCAGCCACTGAACGGTAGGCCTTGCGACCATGAACCTCGTCCTTGGCCGGATGTACCGGCCAGATCTCGCCGGCAAAGCCCATCTTGATCGATTGCGCGACGACGCGGGCCGCCTGCATGCCACCGAACACAGCGATCGATTTCGGACGCAGGAGACGTTCCAGTCTATGCATTGATCAGATCCCACACAGGCGCACCAGCGCCGAGAAATGGTATTGCGCTGGATTTCCGACGCGCTTTCGCAGATGCGCTCGACGCCCGCGTCGCGCGACACGCGGCCCCACCGGCACACGTCCATCGATCCCACGCGGCCGCGATTCTAGGTGCGAGCGAGATTCTGCCACAACCAATGTGGAGGCGCCGCCCACCGCCGCACTCAGGTTAATGACCCAATTGATGTCAAACTTCCAGGTGCGCCCTGCCACCGCCCGATACAGCGCCGGCCTCTGCGAGCCCTGCGCAGGTTGGAGATCGGGCACATGGATGGACACCATTGCCGCCCCTACTTCCTCGATTGCGGAGTCCGCAATCTGTTCCGGGCTACGTTCCCTCGAACTCCAAGCCTGTGCCGCCGCACAGGTGCCGAACCCCTCGGAAATCATTCCGACCTTTCCTCTCTCCGGAACCTACTTCCGAAGCCGCGCCAAAGCGGCAATAACTTCAAACTAATACCTCGGTGCAGAATCGGGATTTCACTAATATTGTCGGCGGTCGAGCAGAAATTGTGCGCGCAATAGCAAAGCATGAAGCTTCGCGCTGTCAGCCTAAGGACTGATGCAAGGTCGCTATGAGAGGTCTTTCCAAGCTTCAACGGGTTGGTGAAACCATGCTGGTTAATCCCACTTCAAAGGGAGCCGGCAGCCGAGGAGACTACAATAATATTGGGAACGACCTTGGCGGCGGCGTCTGCCGCGCGAGCAGCGCCCATAATTTCTCGTCAGCCTTTGAGGATCGAGGAATTATGCGCGTGCGCGGGATATGGATGTACAAGGCGAGCAGGGCCAAATGATTGCTCTGCGTTCGCTCCAAGCGCAGCAAGAGAGCAGCAGCCGCGCCAGCGTTTCCTCCTCACTGCGGCCGGAAAACGTTTGCTCGCACACATTGATATCGTTTCCGATTGCTGGCCCCAGTTCACCTATGCATAGTTCGTAACCGGCGTGACGCCCCCACCTAGCCATCCCTCGGCTTGCGCGCGATACAGCCTGGCATGAGCGGTTCGTTGGAGGTGGAACGATGGCAAATGCCATGCTTGATGCCAGGCAGGAAGGCGATTCCTATCGTCGCGTCGAGGTAATCACGGGGGAGCGCCGGCGGCGAGGATGGACGGGCGAGGAGAAGGCCCGGATCGCGGCGGAGAGCTTTGAGGAAGGTGCGAACATCTCCGAGGTGGCGCGACGCAATGGCGTTTCCCGCGGGCTGCTCACGGTGTGGCGACGCCAGGTTGCGGCGGTGGTGGCCGGCAAGGCGTCGAGCTTCGTGCCGATCCAAATTGGGGCCGAGAGCGACGGCGAGACGGCCGGCGAGTCCGAGTGCAGTTCGCCAGCACAGACGAGGCCTTTGGAGATCGCCGCGCCGCCGGCGAAGGCCTGCGGAGTGATCGAGATCGAACTGAGTGGGGCGCGCATCCGGGTTGAGCCGGGCGTGGAGCTGGCGACGCTTTCGACGGTGCTGTCGGCGCTTCGGGGCATCCGTTGATTGCGCTGCGGTCTGACCTCAAGGTGGTGCTGGCGACACAGCCGGTCGATTTCCGCAAGTCGGTGCACACGCTGTCGGCGCTGGTGAGCGAAGCGCTGCATGCGAACCCGTATTGTGGCGACGTCTTCGTGTTCCGCAGCAAACGCATGGACAGAGTGAAGCTTTTGGCGTGGGACGGCAGCGGCATGGTGCTGGTGACGAAGTGGTTGCACCAGGGGCGTTTCACCTGGCCGCCGATCCGCGACGGTGTGGTGCATCTAAGTGCGACGCAGCTCGCGATGCTGCTCGACGGACTCGAGTGGACGCGTGTCTCACCCAAGCCTGTGAAGCAGCCGACCGTTGTTGGCTGAGAGGTGAGGATTTCGCTGGAGCATGGAGCGGGCGCATGTATCGTTCGATTATGGCGATTCGCCCCGATGCTCTCCCGACCGATCCGGCGACTCTGACCGAGATGGTGCTCGCGCTTGACGTCGAGAACGAGAAGCTGCGCGTGGCGATGCAGACGCTCAAGGAGATGATCTTCGGGAAGCGCTCAAAGCGGCTTGCCACGCTCGTGGCCGAGCAACTCGCGCTTGAGCTTGACGACCTTGAGACCGGCGCCACCCCGCCTGCGGCTGCCAACGACGATGCGCCTGCGGCGAAGCCGTCTGATAAGCTGCGCAAGAAGGCGCGCCGCAACATCGGCGCGCTGCCCAAGCACCTGCGGCGCTGTGAGCAGGTGCTGGAGCCGGAGGCGACCGCCCCCGTGCTGCCAGGGCCAGCTCCACAAGATCGGCGAGGACGTCAGCGAGGTGCTGGACGTGATCCCGGCGATCCTGCGCGTGCCGCGGACGATCCGTCCCAAATACGGCGGCCGCAGCTGCACCGATGGCGTGGTCCAGGTGAAGGCGTTGCCGCGCCTGATCGAGAGCGGCATGGCCTCGACCGCGCTCGTGACTCACGTGGTGGTCTCCAAGTTCTCCTGGTATTTGCCGCTGTACCGGCAGGTGCAGATTTTGGCCGGCCAGGGCGTCCATCTTGACCGGTCGACGCTTGCCGGTTGGGTGAAGCGTGCGGCCTGGTGGCTCAAGAGCCTCTATGAGCTCCAGCTGCGCACAATCCAGGCCTCGCCGCGCGTGTTCTGCGACGAGACCCCGGTGCCGGTGCTCGATCCCGGACGACATCGCACTCGCATCTGCCAGTTCTGGGCGCATGCCATGGATGACCGGCCATGGGGTGGCCCTTCGCCGCCGGCGGTCGCCTACGTGTTCGCCGACGGCCGCGGCACCGAGGAGATCGCCGGACAATTGACGGGTTTTTCCGGCATTCTGCAGGTGGATGGTTATGCCGCCTACAAGGCGCTCGCCCGCGGTCACGGCGGCGCGATCCAGCTCGCCTTTTGTCTCGCCCATGCCCGACGCAAATTCGTCGAGGTGTTCAAGACGACCCAGTCGCCGTTTGCGCGCGAGGTGATCGAACGCCTGCAGGCGGTCTATGCCATCGAGGCGGAGATCCGCGGCAACAGTGCGGAGCAGCGGCTGGCCACCCGCCGCACCAGGAGCGCAGCGTTGATGGCGGCGCTCAAGGCGCGACTGACCGAGATCGTGGGCCAGCTCTTCTCCCAGTCGAAGCTGGCAGAGGCGATCAACTATGCGCTCAATCACTGGGATGGCCTGACGCTGTTTCTCCGTGACGGCCGCGTCGAGGTCGATTCCAACACGGTCGAGCGTTCCATGCGCCCGATTGCCATGGGAAGACGCAACTCGTTGTTCAGCGGCAGCGAGGGCGGCGCCGAGAGCTGGGCGATCCTGGCGTCGCTCGTGAACACGGCAAAGCTCCATGAACTCGATCCGCAGGCCTACCTGGCCGACGTGCTGGAGCGCATCGTGTCCGGGCGAACCAAGAGCCATCAGCTGCACGAGCTGCTCGCCTGGAACTGGAAGGCGGCGTGCCAGCGCACCGCACAGGCCGCGGCATGAGCCCGCGTCGTCATAAAGCAGCGTCGTCGGCGGCAGCCGCGATGCCACTTGAGGAACTCGAGCGATGGCTCCAGGCTCGCGTTGATCGGCATCCTGTCGCCACCAGCATTCCCACGCTCGATGGCTATGTCGCCGCGATCGTGACCGGACCGGTGTCGATGAGCCCACTCGACTGGATCTGCCCGCTGCTCGCCATCGATGCCGATGCTTTCAACCACGGCGGCACCCCGGAGTTCGCGGCGATTTCCGCCGTCGCGCTGCGTCATAACGAGATCAGCCAGACCCTGTCGACCACGCCTCGCCAGTTCGCGCCGATGCACCCGCGTGAAGTCAATGGCGATATCGATCCGCGTCCCTGGTGCCAGGGCTTCTATGCCGCGATGCGGCTCAGGCTGTCGGTGTGGGCGCCGTTGCTGGACGCCAGCAACGTCAATCACGGCCTGCTGCTGCCCATCCTGCTGCACTGTCGCGACGATCAGGGCCGTCCGCGGCTCGGACCGCCGCGAAGCGGCCGCGAGACCGAGGACTTTCTCCGCAATGCCCACCTCGACATTCCAGCGACCGTCGAGGCGCTGCGCCAATACTGGATGCCGATCCGCTACCCACGCGCCCGCTGATCACTGCGGACGTGGGAGTTCATACCGGTTACCATAGTTCAAACGCAACAAGGAGGTTCATTCACGCCAGGGTACGACCCAGCGCGCTGGAGCGCCTCAGTAACGAGCAGAAACCGGCCCCCCCTGCCCAGGTCGTCGATCGCAGCCGACAGCGACTTGAGTCGCGTCGGCTTCTACAGCCCTCGCATGAACACCCCCTCTCAAAGACTCGGTCGCCCTGCGCTGTCCCCGCGCGCAGTTCAGCCAAAGGTAGCAGGTACACTCGGTTGAATCGGTGGCCGACGAGGAGGCGCTCGCGGCGATCCAGCAGGGATTTCCTGCATGAGATTTAATGCGACAGGAAACGTCAATTGCTACGGATGCCGCGCATGCGTTCCGAGCGCCGCCGCAGCAGCTCAACGGTTGTCAGCATGGCGATTGAGAAAAGGATCAGCACGGTGGCGGCGGCAGTAATAGTCGGACTGATCTGCTCGCGGATGCCAGAAAACATGACCTTCGGCAAGGTCCGCTGCCCAGCGCTTGCGATGAAAAGAGCGACCACCACTTCGTCGAACGAGGTGCCAAAGGCAAATAGGGCACCTGAAATCATGCCCGGCAGGATGAGCGGCAGGATGACTTTGAAGAAGACAGTGATCGGCGGCGCGCCAAGTCCGGCGGCCGCGCGGGTCAGGGAGTGGTCGAAACTCATCAGGGTCGCGGTCACGGTGATGACGACGAACGGCGTGGCCAGCGTCGTGTGCGCCAAAATCAGCCCGGTGTAGGTGTTGAGCAGCCCCACATTTGCATAGAAGAAATATACGGCCACCGCAGTGATTACGACCGGCACGACGATAGGCGAAATTAGCAGGCTCATCACTGCTGTGCGCCAGGGGAAGTTCGGGCGACTAAGTCCGAGCGCGGCTAGCGTGCCCAGCACGGTCGACAGCAGCGTGACCGATACCGCGACGAAGATCGAGTTGTATAGCGCGCCCTGCCAGCGGATTGTTAAGAAGAATTCATCGTACCAACGCAGCGACGGCCCCGAGATTGGATAGGTGAAGAAAGGCACGGAATTGAAGGAGAGCGGGATGATCACGAGGATGGGCGCGATCAGAAACAGCAGTACCATCCCGCACATTACCCGGTGCAGATAGTACCAGCCCTTCTCCAGAGGCGAGGCATAAGGGAAAGCGGCCATTGTTCTATCCCAGCTTAATCCGGTCGACACCGACTAACTTGTTAAAAACATAATAAAGCAGCAGCGTCGCGGTGAGCAGGATAGCGCCAAGGGCCGAAGCCATCCCCCAATTGAGTTCCTCGTTCGTGTAGTGGGCGACGAAGTAGCTGATCATCTGGTCGTTCGGCCCCCCGACGAGGGCCGGGGTGATGTAATAGCCCAGGCACAAGATGAAAGTCAGCAGGCAGCCGGCGGCGATCCCCGGCAGGGTCTGCGGGAAGTAGACCTTCCAGAAGGCGTAGAACGGGCCGGCACCGAGCGAGCGGGCGGCGCGGACATGGATGGGCGGAATCGTCTTCATGACGCTGTAGATGGGCAGCAGCGTGAATGGCAGCTGGATATGAGTCATGGCCAACACCGTGCCTACCCGGTTGTAGATGAGCTCGGCAGGCTGCGATATAAGATGTAACGCCAGCAGGACGTCGTTAACCACGCCATGCTGCTGTAGAAGCACGACCCAAGCCGTCGTGCGCACCAGCAGCGAGGTCCAAAACGGCAGCACGACCATGATCATAAGCAGATTGCTGGTCTTTGGCGGCAAGGTTGCCAGCAGATAGGCCAGCGGGAAGCCTAGCAGCAGGGTCGCGGCGGTCACAGCAATGCTGATGCCTAGCGTGCGCAGGAAGATCATGCGGAAGATCGAGTTGTCCGGGGGAGAGGCAACGATCTGGCTGTCAGGGCCATATTGGTAGTCGACCGAGCGCAGCAGGTAATAGGCCGTATAGGCCGAGCTTCCGCGCTTAAGTAGGCTCCAGACGTCGTGCCGCGCCCACAACGGACTGATCTCGATCAACGCCGCCTTGTATGGGCCTGCGGAAAGGGTTCGCGCCTTTTGGGCGCTCGACGTGAACTCGCTGCCGGTGCCGGGCAGCTCATAGTTCATCCGCTTGCCAATGGCACCCATGGTCTTTTGCTCCCAAGCCTGGCTGAGGTCTCCGGCGAGAGCGGCATAGGCAACCTCGTCGGGCAAGTCCTTGCCATCCCAAGCGCGTAGCGCTGCCGTGGTTCGCGGCATCAGTGTCAGCAGCGTACTGTCATGGACTGCGTTGAACATCATCTGACCGATCGGTAGTACGAACGCGAACAGAATGAACAGCAGCAGCGGCAGGACCAGCGTAACGGCCTTCAGCTTGCGCCGGCGCTCGATCCGCTGCAGCTTGAGCCGCAGCGGAACGGTGTCGGGCTCGCCAGCGATTTGGACGACCGTTGTCGACATCGAAGCGTCTCTCTCAGTTTGTCGATTGCGGCGAGGAGACCGAAGCGCCCGGCCGTCCCACTTTAGTCTATTTCGCGAGCCAGGCCGTGAAGCGCTGGCGCAGTTCGTCGCCCCTTTCAGCCCAGAAGGCATGATTGGTCTCAATAGAATTGGCCATATGTTCGGGCGCAGTAGGGAGGTCGGGAAGGATCGGCGCATCGACAAGCGCGAGCGCGTCCTTGTTGGTGGGCCCGTAGGAGATATAGTGTGTCAGGTCGGCCTGCGCTTGAGCAGAACTGGCGAAGGCGATGAATTTGTAGGCATCATCCAACCGCGGACCACCCCTCGGAATCACCCAGAGATCCGCACCCCACATCTCGGCATCCCACATGATCCCGAAATGCTTGCCGGAGTTTTTTATCGCATCGTAGACGCGGCCGTTCCAGGCCGACGTCATGACAACCTGACCATCGGCGAGGAGCTGCGGCGGCTGGGCGCCGGCTTCCCACCAGACAACATCCTTCTTGATCGTGTCGAGCTTCTTAAAAGCGCGGTCGACACCCTCGGGCGTGCTGAGGACCGCGTAGACGTCCTTGGTAGCCACGCCGTCCGCAACCAGTGCCCATTCGAGATTTTGGTAAGGGTTCTTCCACAGCCCGCGCTTGCCGGGAAATTTCTTCAGATCGAAAAGGTCAGCCATGGTCTTCGGGCCGTTCGGCAGCTTATCCTTGTCATATGCAACGACGGTGGCACTTATGAAGGAAGGCACCCCGCAGTCATACTTGTCGCCCCCGATGAACTTGGACCGGTCGAGTCCAAGCCTGGTCCAGTCAATCTTCTCGAGGATGCCTTCATTGCACAATTGGATTGCAGACCTCCGGTCGCCGTCCACAACGTCCCAACTCACAGTCTTGGACTCGACCATGGCGCGGATCTTGGCGATCTCGCCGTTCCACTCGTCTTCGGTGACCTTAATGCCGGTCACCTTCGAGAATGGCTCGAAATAGGCGCCGCGCATGCTCTTCTGCAAGGCGCCGCCCCAGGAGGTGACCGTTAGCTGATCGCCGGCGAAAGCTGGCTTCGCGGGCGCAAGCACCACCGCTGCGAAGCCGGTCATGGCTAGGATGCTCGCGATCATCAATGACTTTCTCATGTCTCCCCTCTCGCTGCTATGTCACCCCCAAGGATGGAGGTGCGTTGCCAAAGAACCAGGTCACCTTGTTGCCGTGAAGGCTCGGTCGTCGTCAGAGCGCATCGAGCGCTCGACAATCCTCTGTCTTCCAACCGATGGTGATCGCAGAACCAGCCTCGATCTGGACCACACATTCCGAATTGGGCAGCTTGACCACAAAATCATCACGGCCGCAGACCGAAACCCGGGCGCGCACGTGATCCCCGAGATAGATCACCTCCGCAACCTCCGCGGCGAAGATGTTCGGCAGCGAACCCGGCGTCGGGTTCAGCTTCACTCGTTCTGGCCGCAACGACAGCACAGTCGGCCGGCCAACCGCCTCGACATTGATCGCCAGCGCCTCCACATTCCCTGCGCCCGCAATCTCCACCTTGCACGTCCCGCCGTTCATCGCCACGACGCGTCCCTGCAGCCGATTGTTCTCGCCGATAAACTGGGCGACAAAGGCGTTCTGTGGCCGCTCGTACAGCTCGGCGGGCGCAGCGAGCTGCTGGATGACCCCGTCGTTGAAAACCGCGATTCGGTCCGACATGGTCAGCGCCTCGCCCTGGTCATGCGTCACATAGACAACCGTGATGTCGAGCCCCTCGTGGATATGCTTGATTTCGAGCTGCATCTGCTCGCGCAATTGCTTATCCAACGCACCGAGCGGCTCGTCCATCAACACGAGCTTGGGATCGAAGATTAGGGCTCGGGCAAGCGCGACGCGCTGCTGCTGGCCACCGGAAAGTTGACCGGGACGCCGGGTGCCATAGGCGCCGAGCCGGACCATGTCGAGCGCCCTCTTGATCCTGGTCCCGATGTCAGCTCGGGCGAGATTGCGAACCTTGAGTGGGAAGGCGAGATTCTCCTCCACCGTCATATGCGGAAATAACGCATAGCTTTGGAACACCATGCCGATGTCGCGCTTGTGCGGGGGCATTTTATCAATTGGGATTCCCCCGAGAAGAATCGTCCCGTGGGTGGGCACCTCGAAACCCGCGAGCATCATGAGAGTCGTCGTCTTGCCGGAGCCGGAGGGACCCAGCATGGTCAAGAACTCACCTCGGGCGATGTCCAAATTAAGATTCTTAACGACCAGAGTTTGGCCGTCGTAGGTTTTCTGGACGCTGGAAAACTTCACAAAGGCATCATCCGTGCGCGGCATCGGCTTTCTCCTCGGTCCGGGCGCTTCTCCCGGTACTGCAGCGCCGCCGACTACCAGACCCTGATGTTCTTGTTTGATGGATTGCAGCTTCTCGATATCACAGGAATAGGCCTGCACGAGCCGTCTTCGGTTGACCAAATGGCGCATTCCGTCCCAGCCTACGTTTGACCGCGCGACCTTGCGGTCGACGGAAGTTCTTCTTTTCACGAAAAGATTATCGGCCTCGCAGAGCTGAATTTCTTTAATTTTCGTCCCCGCGTAGCCGAAATCCTGCGCCAGCGCCGGCGGATGCGAATATCTATGTCACTTGTAAACTGCGTAAGCGCGTCAGGGCACGAAAGGCTATCTGAGCTTTGAAACGAAGAAGCCAATCCGTGACTGCCTACGCAGATGAAGATCCTGAACCCAGTCTTCAGCCGCCGACGATCAAATCAGGCGACGCATCATCAGACTGCGAATGGAATATAGGGAATTGGCTCTACAGATCGCCCATGTGATCGCAACATCGCTCCATGAGCAGTGTCGCAAGTTCGGCACGAGGAACGCAACATGTCAGGAAATCGACGATCCTGATGAGACATCGCGATCAATCGTCCGCATCTTCCTTGTCAAGCCAGACGCGGGACGCTCGGTTGAAGCGACGGTTCACTGAGGATTAGATGATCGCGTTCCTGAAGGTGCACGCAGCCGAGCGAGGACCGCTGACCTGCCACTGAGTATTTCCTCCAGAAGTAGTTAGAGTCCGGCCTGAAGAAGGACGGACAGATGAAGCGAGCAAGGTTTACGGAAGAGCAGATTATCGCGGTGTTGAAGGAGCATGAGGCCGGGGCGAAGACGGCCGATCTGGCTCGCAGGCACCGGATCTCCGAAGCGACAATCTACAACTGGAAGGCCAAATTCGGCGGCATGGATGTCTCCGAGGCCAAGCGGCTGAGAACCCTGGAGGAGGAGAACGCGAAGCTGAAGAAGCTTCTTGCCGAGCAGATGCTCGATGCAGCCGCCCTTCGCGAGCTCCTTTCAAAAAAATGGTAGGGCCCGCCGC
>NZ_FOVU01000041.1 GCF_900115265.1 Bradyrhizobium sp. Ghvi
CCGATCTCGTCCTTGCGGCCGAGACCCGGCAGCACGACGTCGAAATTACCCGAGGCCAGCTCGCGCATCGCCTTGCACATCGCGATCATCGGCCGTGAGATGCCGTTGCCGAGCATCAGGGCCAGGACACCGCCGATGGCAAGACCACCGAGCGCCAACATCAGCATCAGCCGTTCGGTTTCACCGATCGTCACATTCGCGCTCGCCTCGATCCGCTGCTGATCGGCCGACAGGTCCGACCGCAATTCGCCCGAGAGCTTGAGGATAGACGCAGCCGTCTTGGTCATCTCGCCGTTCGACTTGACGATGACTTTCACGTTCTCCGACAGTTTCGCAAAGGAGGCGCGGTACTGCTTCAGCAAATTGCCGATCTCGGTGACACGGTCGGTGATCTTCTGGTCGCTGGCGTAGATCGAGACTAGCAGCGTCTCCAAAAATTTGATGCGGGCGATCACGCCGTCGGCGGTCTTCGGCTCGGGCTTGGCGACAAAGGCGCTGACCGAGGTGGAGACCGCGAGATATTGCGAGGTGATGTCCTTGGCCGTGGTCTGGACCGATGCCAGGCCGGCGAGCGCTGCGGTATCGGCGAGATCGTCAAACTTGAAGCGGATCTTGTTGCCGACGCTATTCAGCTCGTCGGTCGCGATCTTGTTGTTTTCACGCGTCAGCGTAATGATCTCGCTGAACACCTTCGTGAAGCGCTGGAACTCGGCGTCGAGCTTGCCAATCTCCTCGCGGCGCGCCGCGCCAGACGTGGCCGACATCGATTTCGCAATCGCAGCCTTCAGGTTTCCTTCGGCCGCCTTGGCTGCCGTTTCATCGTCCGCCGCGCCCGTCAGCGTGTAGGCCCGGGTCAGTCCCTGATAGCTGATCAACTCGCGATCGATGGTCCGCGCCAGGTCTGCTTCGGCCACGCTGGCCCGATAGGACGCGACGGCGCCCGCGATCCGTTCGAAACCGAAATAGGCGAACGCCATGCTGACGGCGAGGATAGCGAGCACCGCCACGAAGGCGAGGATGATCTTGGCACGAAAACGCAAGGTGAGGAGCCTCAAAGAGCTCGACTTGGACTTGACGGACATTCCCCCACCCCATTCCATTCGCGGAAAACCAGGCGCAGCCGGGCAGCAGCCCGCTCCCCGACTCGTCTTCACGGTAATGGGCAAAGGATAAGCTGCGGTAAATTTACCACATCGCAACTTGCGGTTAGATGACGCCGGGATGGGAGTCCCGAGCCACGTGTCGTTCGGCCGGCGTCGAGCGGTCCGGACTTTAAGCCGCCCGGATATTGGCCATGAAGCGATCGAGCTCGGCACGCAGGCGCGTGCTTTCACTGGATAGCGTCTTCGCCGAGTTCAGCACCTCCT
>NZ_FOVU01000022.1:0-9502 GCF_900115265.1 Bradyrhizobium sp. Ghvi
ATCCACGTAGTGAGTCTTGATCAGCGCCAGTGCCTCGCTCCGCACGATCGCCGGATAGGCTCGGTTGCTCGGCTTGCCGCGCTTCTTTGACAGCAGTGCCGCGGGGCCTCCGATCCGATAGGCCTTCAGCAGCCGGAATGCCTGCCGCGATGTTACCCGAAGCAGTTGCGCGGCCTCTCGCACTGTAATCCGTTCCGCCACAACATCCCGCAACACATGCACCCGGTCGATCTCAGCCCGGCTCATCGACAGCACCGTCATCACTCACAACCCCCAGGCCCCATGCCTTAGACAAGTCCGAGCGTGACATCTCTAATGGGGAGGATGGTGACCTTTCTAATGAGCGTCTACACGAAAGATTCGCATAACCTTCATTATGGAATATCCGAAGTCAAGTCTGTGGCTGTGTTGCTAAAATGCGGTCTGGTCAGTTGCTGAGCTAGGGATTCGCTCAAGATTTCCGCGACAGCAATTTCGGTCTCGTCGAGGATGCGGCTCGACGTTGGGGATAGACCTGGCGCAGAGCGTCCATCACCAAAGGAATATTCTGTTTGCGCTGGGTCGTAAAGGTCATGGCGAGGCCATTCTTGCAACCTTGTCGATCACCTTCCCAATGAGCGGTTCGTCGGCAATGTAGTCGGCCGCTTCCTCCACGTAGAGGTATACCGTTGGCTTGACGATGCTCGGATGCAAGCGACGCTTTCGCTATGTCAATGGGAGCGCCTCTTCGCTTCTTTGGCGAGCACACCACCCCGACCTTCCAAGGATTCGCATAGCCTTACCAACACGAGATCCTCTTTGCAGGCGTGCCGAGGAAAGCAAAGATCGAGAGTGAAATCTCAGTCGTCTCCGAACTCACGAACATCATCGCGCCGAAGAAGCGAAAGAAGAAGAAATAGAGAAAAGCCCCGCAGGTCGAAGGCCTTGTTTATATCTCGTTCGAGATGAACTCCTCTGCTCTCGTGAGCACCTTAGCCGCGTTCAGAAGATCACCAGGACCAAGCTGATCGGTATCCTTGCCACTCGTCAAAGGAAGACATGTTGTAGATACGTGAGCCGTTCCTGTCCTCAAGGCTGTGGCACGGTGCTCTTGTGGTGCACGGCCATACGCCAACGGCAACGCGTGCTCCCGACGTTCAAGCCAATCGCGTCAACATCGATACGGGAGCCTGCTTCGGTGGGGCTCTCACGGCAGCGGCCTTTAGTTCGGTCCAGTCAGGCCCCCTCTTCTTTCTCAATAGCGACGGATTGAAGTTTCTTCCTTTTTGGTTATTTGTGAAGGTTCGCGGCAAAGAACTTGGCAGCTTCTGCCTTCGATTCCTGATCGGCTTTAGCATCGTATCTGAGCGGCAAATTGAACTTCTCGCCGAGTTCGGTCGCTTCGGGGTTCGTGAACGCGTGCACAGCGCTGGGATACTCGATGATCCCATAATCGGCCTTCGCTGCGTCGAAATCCTTCTTGAGCGCATCGTACTGCTCGCGCTTCACGAACGGATCGTCCGCGCCGTTCAGGATGAGGATCTTAGCTTTGACGGATCCCGGCGCCGGTGCAGGAGTGTTGAGACCAAGTGATGCGTGAAAGCCCGCAACCGCGGCGAGATCAGCGCCGGCGCGTGCCATGTTCAGTACCACGGCGCCGCCGAAGCAGTAACCAACCGCGCCGATCCGCTGCGGATTGACCGAGGCCTGCTTGGCGAGTTGCTCCCGCGCGGCGTTGAAGCGCGCCTCCATCGCCTTCGGGTCCTTCATCACTGCCCCCGCGAGCGCGCCTGCGTCCTTCGGGTTGTCGGCGGTCTTGCCGTCGCCGTATATATCCGCAATGAACGCTGTGTAGCCCTGCTCTGCGAACTTCCGGGTCTCGTTGTGGATATGCTTGGTGATGCCCCACCATTCCGGCACCATGACGATGCCGGGCCGCTTGGCCTGGGTCGCGTCATCGTAGACAACGAAGCCTTTCATCGTGGTCTGACCGTCAGTGTAGGTGACCGGCTCTTCCCTGATCGCTGCGTGTGCGCTCGCGACCATTGCGATAGCGCAAAGTGCTCCCACTATGTTCGTTCGCATGCTGACCTCCCGCAGGTTTGCCACAACACTACATTGGCATACCAGCGTTTCCCGCGCTAGGCTTTGAAAGCGGTGCCGATGCCCTCGCTGGCTGCGCGTATACCTTCAAGTGTTTAGGCCTCCAGCTCGAGGCGAAGCATGCCGACATTGCGGTTGGTCGCTGTCCTGTGGGCGATGATACTAATGTCGCCCTTGGGTCAAAGGCGTCGCTTTGGTCGCCGCCGGTCGCTTCTGGTCTACTCCGATTGACGGGCGATTGGGCGCCCATGGGCATCGCATAGGGTTGATCCTTTGGGCGGTCTAATCGCGTACCGTCCAATTTTTTTAGTGTGCTACCTAGTTGGGTGACGAAATGGTCGCAGGAGACGTCGATCATGACTGACGATCTCTCGCGGCCGTCTTGGCGATCTCGTCCGGGTCATGAGTGCCCGCGGCGTCGATCTCGATTACCTTCCGCGCGACGATCTCGCAGATCGGCACGGGCTAAGGCTCCTTGAGGGCCTTATCGGCCAACTAGTAATATTATTGTAGCCAACAGCGCCGCACATCGCGCTTGGCTGCCTGACATGAAAGAGGCCGCGACCGAGGCGGCCTCGGTTTGCAGAGTTCTGATGCTAACCGCGCCTTGCTTGCTCGGCAGCGAGGCGAGCTTCGATCGCCATCGACCACGAGGATGGTGGCGGTCATGCGGCCTGCTCGAGCCTTGCATCGATCTCCTGGCGCAGCGCCGCGAAGTCGATTGGTTTGGTCAATAGATCGGCCGCACCGTTTTCCAGCGCCTTGCGCTTGGTTTCGGCGTCACCGTAGGCCGTGATCATGATGACGGGAACGTCGGGCCGGGCCGAGCGCACGATCGGCAGCATCTCCAGCCCGCTCATTCCGGGCATGTTGATATCGGACAAGATCAGGATGAGCGTGGCATCCCGTATCTCGATTGCGCGTTGCAGCGCCACATGCGCCGAAGGCGCAAACTCCATGAGAAATCGGCCGGCTCGCAGATCGCGTCGGAAATGCTGACGGAATAGCGCTTCGACGTCTTTCTCGTCGTCGACGACCAGAATATAGACGCTCAACTCTTGCCTCCCGTCTGCAATGGCGCGGTCGCGGTCTGCGGCAGCGTGACGATGAATTCGGTAAAAGCGCCGGGATCGGTAGCGACGTCGATCCTTCCGCCATGCTGTTTCACGATGATGTCGTGGCAGATCGAAAGGCCGAGCCCTGTTCCCTCGCCGGCCGGCTTGGTGGTGAAGAACGGATTGAATATGCTCTCCTTTACCTCGGGTGGAATGCCGGCACCGTTGTCGCGAATCCGGATTTCTATGGCGCTGCCGAGATTTCGCGTTGTTGCGCGCAGCGTTGGCTCAAAACCATCACCCGCGGCTTCCTTGCGTTTCGCGGCTGCGTAAAAGCCGTTTGAAATCAGGTTGAGGAAGACACGCGTGACTTCCTGCGGGTACATCTCGACGGTCGCCGCAGTGGGATCGAGGTCTCGCTCGAGCGTGATGTTGAAGCCCGGTTTTTCGGCACGCGCACCGTGATAGGCGAGGTTGAGACTTTCCTCGACGAGTGCATTGATATCCGCGGGACGACGCTCGCCCGACCCATGGCGCGAATGCAGCAGCATGTTCTTGACGATCGAATCGGCACGCTTGCCGTGCTGTACGATCTTGCCCAGATTATCGCGCAAGGTATCCGCCAATTCAGTGATTTCGGCCCGCGTCTTGTCGTCGACCCGCACGCGCCGCAAATCCTCCTGCAACTCGTCGATCAGCTCGACCGACAGGCTCGAGAAGTTATTGACGAAATTGAGCGGGTTCTTGATCTCATGCGCAATGCCGGCAGTGAGTTGACCCAGTAACGCGAGCTTCTGGGTCTGAACCAGACGATCCTGCGCCGTCTGCAACTCGCGCAGTGCAGTTTCGGCGGCATCGCGCGCTGCGCGAATGGCTTCCTCGGCGTGCTTTCGCTCCGTGATATCGGCGTAGATCAGCACGAAGCCGCCGTCCGGCACTGGATTGCGGCGCACCTCCATGACGCGACCGTCCGGTCGCGTCCGCTCGTAGCGCATCTCCTGTCTGGTGTCCTCGAGGGAGCGGCCTAGTTGCGCTTCGAGATCGCCCGAGCCGAACTCTCCTCGCGCAGAAAGATAGCGGAATAGTTCGGACAAACTCGGCCGCTGGGCAAGAAAGACCTCCTGCAGATCGAGCATCTCCTGCAAATTGCGGTTCCATGCCGCCAGCCGGGCCGCCGCGTCAAACATCGCAACGCCGTCGCCCATGTTGTCAAAGGTGGTGCGCAGCTCGGCCTGACGTTCGCGCAGCTCACTCAGGAGCCGGGCGTTCTCGATCGCGATTACGGCTTGATCTGCGAATGTCTCTACCAAGGCGATTTGCTGTTTGGTGAAGGGGCGCACTTCGGTTCGACGGACGACGAGAGACCCAATGACCTCTTGCTTTCGCATGAGAGGTACAGCGAAAATCGTCCGGTGCCCCAGCCGTCGAGCCATGTCGGAGCCAACAGGAAACTCGGATGTCTCCGCCTGCAGGTCGTGGACATGGACAGGCCTGCAATCGACCGCCGAGCGTCCGGTGACCCACTGCCTTGATATCGGCGATTTGTCGAAGTCAATCGGGATTGGGCCGTTGTGAGCTCCGAGGCGCAGGAAATCGCCTTCTCGCACGAAGAGTGCGGCATCGTAGGCCTCGCACAAGCGACAAGCCGACTCGGTCAGCGTGTCGAGCACCTTCTGCAAATCGAAGGTCGAGCGGCTGATGGCCTTAAGCACATCCGCGGTTGCGGTCTGCTGCTGCAGGGATTCGCTCAGGTCCCTGGTGCGGTGCTCGAGTTCGTTGAACAGCTGGGCGTTTTGGATTGCGATCACCGCTTGATCGGCGAAGGTCTGCAAGAGCTGGACGTGGTGATCGGCAAAGGAGCCAGGCTGAACGCGCGTGACCGAGATGAACCCGATTGCCTCGCCCTTGTTCATCAGCGGGGCGAACAACATGCTGCGGTACCCGCGTGCGCGGGCAATGTCTCTGAGTTCGTGGGTCCCGGCTTCAGTGTCTGGAACTTGCGTCACGTCGCCGGCCCGGACCATTCGAAACGCGGCGAAATCGACCACGGGACGCGGGAAGCTTGATTTTAGAATTTCATCTGCTTCCGGTGTCGTCGGCGTGAACGCTTTCAGGTGGGACATGCCGTCGACGAAGAGAAACACGGTGGCGGAAAAGCCGCCGAGCAGGCTCTTGGCTCTGGCCGCGATCGCATCGAACACCGGCTGCGCGTCGGAAGGTGTACTCGCGATCACCTTGAGGATATCGGCGGTTGCGGTCTGACGTTCCAGGGCCTCGTTGGTGTCGTTGAACAGCCGGGCGTTCTGGATTGCGATGACGGCCTGATCAGCAAAGGTCTGTACAAGCGCGAGCTGCTTTGGCGAAAAACGGAATCCCTTATCCCGGTGGGTAAATATGATTGTGCCGATGCCTCGGTCCTGGTCGATCAACGGCACAAACGTAATAGATCCGAACCCGCCGGCGGCGGCCGCGTTGCGCGTAAACTCAGGCGTGTCAGGGGCTTCAACGTCTGGAATTTCGATGACCCTGCGTTCGAGAGTCGCACGTGCTGAAGGGGAACGGACCGGATCGAACGGAAGTGGATAGATTGCGCGTGTCAGCTCGACATTGAAACCGGGCAGCAGCGCCGCCGTGGCGTTCCAGTGGAGCATACCGTCTTTCAGAGTCGTTATGGTCGCAGCGCAGGGCTCGAACAGTCTTGCTCCGCTGTTAACGATCGCGGCGAACACGGGTTGGACGTTCGACGGAGAGGAAGCGATCACCTTGAGGATCTCCGCCGTTGCGGTCTGCCGTTCCAGCGCCTCGCGCGTCTCGGTCAGAAGACGCGCGTTCTCGATCGCGATCACTGCTTGCGCGGCGAAGCCCTCCAACAGAGCGATGTCGTTCTCGGTAAAAGGCTTAACCTCGCGTCGGCCGGACACGATCATCCCGAGCAGCGTCTCGTCTCGACGCAGCGGCACAAAGAGCGCGGTACGAATGCCGGCGAGCTCGACTGCACCTCGCATGACCGGGTGGTCAATTTGTGCGCAGTCCAGATGAACGAGGCGGGCGCCGCCAAGCAAGGCCCCGCCTACCGGATGGTCAGAGGCCCGAAAGCCCCGGCGCAAGAGATTAGCGAACTGCTCTGGTAAATCATGCACAGCGACAGCTCGGAACCATTCGCCGTCATAGACTTGCAGGCTGCCATAAGCGACGCCGCAGAGGCGGTGTGCCTTCAACAGGATCGTATCGAACACCGGAGCGAGGTTGCCGGGCGATGAATTGATGACTTCCAGCACCTCGGCGGTCGCGGTTTGCCGCTCGAGCGCTTCGCGTTGCTCGATCAACAACCGCGTATTCTCGATGGCGATCACCGCCTGGTCGGCGAAGGTTCGTACCAACTCGATCTGCCGCTCGGTAAACGGCTCGGGGCGTTGGCGCGCCAGGCTCATGACACCAATCGGCTCGCCGTCGCGCAGCAGCGGGACGCCAAGGACCGCACGGATTTTGGCGAGCTTGAAGGTCTCGGGAAACTGATATTCGGGATCGGCGGTGATGTCGGCGATTTGCACGGCGCGACGTTCCGACATCACCCGCCCGGTCATCGTGCGCCGGTCCGGAGTTGCGGAAATCGGATGGGTTTCCAGGTACCTCCGGAACCTGACGGCATCGGCCGTCGCTTCAGGCGTCGAGCCGACCGCCGCGACATACCGGAAGGCGTCGCCCTCGCGCTGCGACAGGAACGCCATCTCTGCCTCGCACAAGCGTCCAGCAGTCCGGGCGACCGTCTCCAACACCGGTTGGAGATCGAAGGTCGAGCGGCTGATGATCTTGAGTACGTCGCCGATCGCGGTCTGGTATTCGAGCGACCCTTCCAGATCGTTCGTGCGCTGGCGCAGCTCGCCCAAGAGACGCGCATTCTCGATGGCGATGACAGCCTGGGCGGCAAAGTTTTGCACCAGCGCAATCTGCTTGTCGTCGAACGCGCGCACTTCCTGGCGGAAAAAGACGAGCGCACCGATGACGTTGCTCTCCTTGAGCATCGGCACAGCCAGGACAGTGCGATAGCCGCCAAGCTCGGCGGCTGCCACCGCCAAAGGGTCGCCCTGAAGGTAAGGTTGCTCGATCGTAATGTCGGCGGTTTGCGCAACCTGCTTGGTTGCTACGGCGCGGCCAAAGGTTATTTGCGGATTGGGCTGCACCAGTCCACGCAGCATGAATTCGGCGAATGCCTGCGGCGCGTTGTGGGCCGCGCCTAATCGGAAAGCATCACCTTGCGCCAACATCAGGACGCCGAACTTAGCCTCGCAGATGCGCGATGCGTTCTCCAGGATGGCGGTAAACACCGGCTCGGTCTCGCCGGGAGAACTGCTGATGATCTGGAGTACTTCCGACGTTGCGGTCCGCTGCTCTAGGGCCTCGGTGAGATCGGCCGTGCGCTGGCGCAACTCGTTGAGGAGGCGAGCGTTCTCGATCGCGATGACCGCCTGCGAAGCGAAGTTTTGTAGCAGCGCGACTTGCGTGTCCGAGAAAGGTCGGACCTCTTGCCGATAGACGGTCAGCGAACCGAGCAGCCCGTCATCCTTGACTAGCGCGACCTGAATGACGCTGCGGGCACCCCCAAGATCAACCAGGGCACGCCGTACGGGGTCACCGGTCCGGTAGGGCTCCTCGTCGGCGACGTCGGTGCTGACGATGACGCGCTCGCCACGCAACAAGCGGCCAAGCGGGTTGGTCGGGAGCGGGCGCACCGGTTTGCGAGCGATCTCGACATATGCTGCGGGCACGCCGTGCAGGGCGGCAGCTCGAAATTGCTCGCCACCACAAAGCCACAAGATTCCAAACGCGGCTTCGCACAGTTGAGTGGCCTTTTCGAGCATGGCAGAGAAGACCGGCTCGAGCTGCCCAGGCGAGGAATTGATGACCTTGAGCACCTCTGTGGTCGCGATCTGTTGCTCGCGCGCCTCGTGCAGTTCGCGCGTTAGAGTGCCTATCTGGTGTTGCAGGTCGGCAATTGATGGGATTGCTGCGACCAATGGTTTGGACGCTTTGCGCCGGCTCGCGCGCTGACCTTTGATCGGATGTTCGCTTGCACCGCGTTGCCGCATTTCGCTCCCCCGAGATGGGTCAGAACGAGGACCTAACAATAAACAAATCCTGAGTTTCGCGCCATGGGCGGAATCCGCCCCGCCGTTTCGGCAGCCAAGCTGCCATTTCCGATACACCGTGAGTCATGAGAACCAGGTTGGGCAGCCTGGGGCTACGAGCAGTCATTCCGGCTTCTTGCCAAGGGCGGAAGGATGGCCCCGCGGCAGGGTAATGATGAACTCGGTAAATGCGCCGGTCTCGGTCTCGACGTCGATCTTGCCACCGTGTTGCTTGACAATGATGTCGTGGGTCATCGAGAGGCCGAGCCCCGTCCCTTCGCCGGTCGGCTTTGTGGTAAAGAAGGGATTGAACATCTTTTCTCTCACCTCGGGCGGGATACCGATCCCGTTGTCGCGAATTCGAATTTCGACTGTCTTGCCGACGTTCCTGGTCGTAGCGATGAGGACAGGCTCAAAGGCCTCATCGCCCGCTTCGAGCTTGCGCCTAGTTGCGGCATAGAAGCCGTTTGAAATTACGTTTAGCAGTGCCCGGGTGATCTCCTGTGGATACAGATCAGCCGTACCCGCTTCGGGGTCGAGGTAGTGCTTGAGCGTTATGCTAAAGCCCGATTTCTCCGCACGTGCGCCGTGATAGGCGAGATTGAGGCTCTCACTGACCAGACTGTTGATGTCGGCGGACCGGCGTTCGCCGGAACTCTCGCGCGAGTGCAGCAGCATGTTCTTGACGATGGAGTCCGCCCGCTTGCCGTGCTGAACCACCTTATCGAGGTTACCGCGAAGGGTACCGTAAAGCTCATTGATCTGCTCACGCGCCTTTCCGCTCAGTGGCGCATCACCAAGGACGACCTCTAGTTCGTCGACCAACTCGACCGATAGGCTGGAGAAATTGTTGACGAAATTCAGCGGATTCTTGATCTCGTGAGCGATGCCGGCGGTGAGTTGGCCGAGGGAAGCAAGCTTTTCCGTCTGAACAAGCCGGTTCTGTGCGATCTTAAGGTCGGCCAATGCTGCCTCAGCGACGTCACGCGCCTTGGTTGCCATTTCTTCGCTGCGTTTCAGGTCGGTGATGTCGAAATAGGTTAGCATACGGCCGCCGTCCGCCAGCGGTCTCGTCTGAAACTGGATCACTCGGCCGTCCCGGAGCCGCATCTCCGTTGTGGAGAGCGTACCCTTGCGTACCGCTTCGACACGCTTCTCGACATATTGCTCGAACTGATCCGCTGGGACGTCATAGAGATTCTTGCCCCAGACATAGGTGACGAGGTCGCGCATCGTCGG
>NZ_FOVU01000022.1:9637-53869 GCF_900115265.1 Bradyrhizobium sp. Ghvi
TCGACACGCTTCTCGACATATTGCTCGAACTGATCCGCTGGGACGTCATAGAGATTCTTGCCCCAGACATAGGTGACGAGGTCGCGCATCGTCGGGCGGGTATCGCGGATGAATTCATCCGAGATGTCCCACATTTTGCGGAAAGCGCGATTGATCAGCTTGGCGCGAAGATCGGAACCCATGAACAGAATGCCGTAGTCGATCGTGTCGAGAACAGCGTGAAGTTCTTGATCAGCTTGAGGGAGCGCGGCGCGGCGGCGCGGGACGGTTGTCCTCTGACGTCCGCCGGCCGTCTTTCCAGTCGCTGCCGATCGCCGCACCATTGGCTCCTTTAGCCCAGACTACATCATACCACGTTACTGAATTTGGCGCGGTGTTTTGCCTCATCGCGGAATTGGCAGGCGACTTCCCCAATGGGTCAAAATCGGCGGTCGATCCAGCTGCAGCTGCTTCCAGTTGACCCTCAGCAGCAGACGTTTTGACAGACTCGGATGTAATCAGCCTCAGGCCAAGAGCCGAAGTAGACGCCTCTGCGCTTCAGAACGTCAACGACTGCTCCGTCGAAGTTTAAATGAAGAGCATTCCATGGGGCAGCGGTGTCTACGGCTACGCCGCAACACGAGATCCGACGTACGATCCGGGTCACAAGCGGGCATCCTGGTGCTGTCCGACCCTGCGGCCCCAAGGCCAGCATCAGGGCGATTGGGACAGAGGACAGCTCAACAGGTAAGCGACAGCCAGTCGGCCCCTTTTCCGTCAGCCAGCCGCAGGACATGATGGCGCTATTCCGACAGGTTAGCTTGGGCCAAGAGCCGCCCTCCGCCAAATGCAGTTGTCTCCTTCCCGGTTCCGGGGCATTCGCGAAACGGTATCGGCGTCGAGATCCTGATGCTAGATTTCCTGGGTCAGCCGGACAGGAGGACGACATGCCTGATAGCGTCTACAAGGTCATAGAACTGGTCGGTACCAGCAGTGACTCGTGGGAGAAAGCGGCCGCCAATGCGGTCGAGCAAGCAGCAAAATCTCTCCGCGATCTTCGCATTGCAGAGGTCATCAAGCTCGATATGCAACTTGATGACAAGGGAAAAGTTGAGGCCTATCGCGCCAAGCTCAACGTATCATTCAAGTTCGAGGGCTCTTAAGCCTCCGCACCTCGCCCGCGCTTGTGCGCGAAGATGGCTCATTGGAAAAAGGCGCGTTGCGAGGCCCGCCCAGCTGGGCGGTGTGACCCAGCTCCGGAAGTCGGCGCTAGCCTGACGGGGACCGACATCCTTTGATGCGAGGCGCGTTTGGCAGCGTGGTGAGCTCATGTACATGCTCATTCGCAAGTACACCAAGGTTCGTTCGGTAGCAGACGCCGCTCGCCGCGCCAGGAGTGCGGTCGGCCAGATCCTGAGGCAATCGCCGGGTTTCAGGTCCTACTATATGCTGGATGGCGGGCGACGGTGTCAGTATCGCCGTGATGATATTTGACGACCGCGAAAGCGCCAATACAGCGAACGACAAGATACAGTTTGTTCAAGCAGGTCTACATGCACCTCAACCGCGGCCACAAGCCACCACAGCACGGCCCCAGATAAGGCCGGCGCCGACGCTGAAGCCGTCGTCGGCAGACTGCACACGTCCCATCGCGCGGAAAGTGTCGAGTACAGCAGAGAGCCAGCCACCAAAAAGGAATTCAGCAGACAGCAGCTTTACGCCATTCTGGCTGAGGCGGTCAGAAACACTGGTTAAGGAGCTCACCATGAAAGTCTTTGCGCTCCGGTCATCTCGGGCTCGCCTCGACGGTGCGGCTGTCGCGAACCTCCCCAGGCCTACGTCTGCTAATGGAATGATCCGGCCGTGCTCCGGCCCGCCAGTGCGAGAAGCTGGCAAGGGCGCTCAAGTCATGTCTCAGAACCTCAACAAAGCGATCGCCGTGATCGGCGTCGATATCGGCAAGAACTCGTTCCACCTCGTGGGTCACGATCACCGCGGTGCCATCGTGCTGCGGCAGAAGTGGTCACTCAGCCAGGTGGAAACACGGCTCGCCAACTTGCTGCCGTGCTTGATCGGTATGGAGGCCTGCGTCGGCGTGCAGCATCTCAGCCGGAAGCTCCAAATGCTTGGCCACGACGCCCGCCTGTGCCGGCGAAATACGTGCGCCCCTACTCGAAGGGGCAGAAGAATGACTTCCGAGATGCGGAAGCCATCGCCGAGGCTGTCCAACGCCCGACCATGAAATACGTCGCAACCAAGATCGCCATCAGCTCGACCTTCGGGCGCTGCACCGCGTCCCCGATCGATTGGTCGGTCAGCGTACCGGCGTCATCAATCAGATCCGTGCGTTCCTGCTGGAGCGGGGCATCGCCGTACGGCAAGGCCTGCTTTCCCTACGGTCCGAGTTGCCGGATATGCTCGCGACGCGCGCCGATGTGCTTTCGCCTCGCATGTCACGCATCATCGAGGATCTGGCGGGCGACTGGCGCCAGCTGGATGCGCGTATCGAGGGGCTGTCTAGCGAGATCGAAACGCTGGCTCGTCAAGATAAGGCCTGCGAGCGACTGATGACGGTGTCCGGCATTGGCCCGCTTATCTCGAGTGCAATGGCGGCCGCGATCGTCACTGGAGACGTGTTCTCGAAAGGCCGCGAGTTCGGTGCCTGGCTCGGACTGGTGCCGAAGCAGATATCGACCGACGACCGCACGATCCTCGGCAAGATATCAAGGCGTGGCAACCGCTACCTACGCGCGCTGTTCGTGCAAGCCGCATGGGTCATTCTGGTCAGGGTCAAGTGCTGGGAGCGCTACGGCAGATCCTCGCGCCGTGCTCGGGGCCGTCAAGGCGCAGCCTCGTAGCGTAGAGCAAGACGTCAGGACAGCACGACGGCCTTGACGGCCTCTTGCGCGCGGCGCGTCTGCGCGCGCAGGCCGGGACGAAGGAACGCCCGGCACGCACGAACAAAGGAATAGCGCGAAGTGAGGAGCTATCGAGATGACGTAGCCAACATCCCTTACCCGCCGAGGTCTGCGAGAGGATGAGACGACGATGGAAGATCGGTCTTCCTGGCGCATGCGAACACTGGTGACCCGAATGGCCCTTTCGAGGCCAGTCCGCTAATCAGCTCGAATGCGCGCTGATATCCATGATGGCCCGGAGCACAGCACGCTCCAATCAGAGGCCGCATACATTGATGCAAGACCGCGATCTGACAGGTTGACGAAAACTCTTGTAACGCGCGGCCGGACCATACATCGGGTCACGAGCTGACGGTTCGCGAGCGGTGCGGCAAGGCCCGCCAGGGGCCAACAGGCGACATTTCTTCTTTTTGGATCGGTATAGTGGGCGGCCTGAGCTTCGCTGATCGGATGCGAGGAGAATGGCATGAGGAGCATTTCGGCGGACACGATACCCATACGCTTTTGGCAAATTAGATACGATCAAAACCGCGATCCGGATACGCCGACGCTGCCAATCATCTCCGACAGCTCCAATTGCCAGAATTTTGCGTACGGTACCGACGCAACCGATTGCACGTTGGCAGTGGCCTGCTAAAAACCGCCCTCACTCGGCGCCCTGGGGTGTTAAGCCGCACGAACGGATTGAAGGAACTTCGTCACCTCGAGCTTCAGCCGATTGCTGTCGCCGGACAGCATTTGCGCTGCCGAAAGCACCTGCGAGGACGCCGACCCGGTCTCGCCTGCACCGCGCTCAACGTCGTTGATGTTCGATGAAACTTGCTGGGTGCCTTGCGCAGCCTGCTGCACGTTGCGGGAGATTTCCTGCGTCGCCGCGCCCTGCTCTTCCACGGCCGCGGCGATAGTCGAAGAGATTTCCGACAGGCGCTCGATAGTGCCCGAAATTGCCTTGATCGCACCGACCGATTCACCGGTTGCACTCTGGATGCCCAAGATCTGCTGGCTGATTTCACCAGTTGCTTTCGCAGTCTGCTCGGCCAATGCCTTCACTTCGGAAGCGACCACGGCAAAGCCGCGACCTGCCTCGCCTGCGCGCGCCGCCTCGATGGTGGCGTTGAGCGCTAGCAAGTTCGTTTGGCTCGCGATGGTGTTGATGAGCTCGACAACGTCGCCAATGCGGCCAGCTGCCTTCGACAGCTCACCGACGCGGTCATTGGTGGCCCGAGCCTGACCAACGGCGTCGCCGGCCATCCGGGCCGATTCCTGAACCTGGCGGCCAATCTCAGTCACCGAGGAAGTCAGTTGCTCAGTCGCCGAGGCAACCGATTGCACATTGGCAGTGGCCTGCTCTGAGGCAGCTGCTACAGCCGTTGCCAACTGCTGCGACCGATCTGCCGTGGCGGTGAGCGTCTTGGCGGATGCCTCCAGTTCAGTAGAGGCCGAAGAAACTGTCTCGACGATCTCGCCAATCCTAGCTTCGAAGTCATCAGCAAGCAGCTTCATTGCGGCAGCCTTTTCCGCCTGGGCCGCTTTTTCGAGCGCCTCGCGCTCTGCCTGCATCGACCGGATCTTTTCCGCATTATCCTGGAACACGAGCAATGCGTGCGCCATCGCCCCCATCTCGTCCCGACGATCCAGGCAAGGCACCACGATTTCGGTCCCGCCTCCGGCGATTGTACCCATGGCCCGCGTCATCTGGTTCATGGAACAAATTATTCGCTCGAAGACTATCCAGAGGGCGCCGGCCGCAAGGAGGGTAGACAGAGCCATCAGAACGCCATTCACAAGCAGCGTGTGCAGGCTGTTGCGCTGCGCTGCGTCGGTGAGTTTTGCGGCTTCCTGACTGGCCGTCGCGCTGAGCGCGATCACCTCGTCAATCGCTTGGGTTGACTGACCAAACCAATCAGCGGAACTGATCGGATAATTCCCGCCGCCAAGACCGGCGGCATAGACACGCTTGCGGGTTTCCTCGAAGCTGCGGAAGACTTTCTCGCGCACGCGCTCGGTGCCCGCCACGATGCTTGCCGGTGCCGACGATTTAGCGGCATAGGCCTGCACATAGTCCCACGCCGCCTCAAGTCGTCCTGTAAAGGCGGACAGATTGCTAATTTCCTGGGAACTCATCGGCTTGCCGGATGCCACAAGCGCTGCCACCGCAGCCCGCTCGCGACCGAGATACTCGCTCATTATCCACACGAAATGCTTGAAGTTCTGCACGCTCGACAGTCGAGACCGGATGTCATCCTCCTCCATTGCTGCGGCCACACGGAGAGACTGGCTCGCAATGATAAGTGAGGTGATTGTGGGCGCCCACTGAGAGACGACGGCTTTGTCTCGCACGCTCGCCGACTTCGTCATTTCGGCGTCTGCCAGTGCTCGAAGCGCCGTCAGCTGCTCATGCGCACGCCTCGCGCTCGCGATCATCTGATCCTTCCCGGAGAAATGCCTTTCCGACATACGGACCAGCGCCTGTTCGAACGGCTGATCGCCGAGCTTGCGGAAGTTTGCGATAGCCGTCTTCTGGCTATCAGAGGCAAAGTCGGCACCGTTGAGCGCCAGATTGGTTGCGCCCCGCTCTCGTGCCCATTGGCCGGCGCTTTCCAGCAGCATGTCGGCCGTCTCGTTCACTGAAGCCGCGTCGGCCGCCGTGGCACGCTCCACGCTTGCACTGCGCAAGACATACCCGGAGATAGCAACGCCGAAGAGCGCGAGTAGCGAGACTGCTGCGACGAGCAGATTTCGAATACTCCATATCGTTGCGGCTTGCGCAGGTGCATTTGTGGACGGCATTTCCTCAACCCCATGAGTGGTTCGGAGCTGCCTTGTCACTTGGGCTGAGCGCTCCGACGGATTCGACGAGCCTCTGGCAAACGGCTTCCCGCAAAGCGCGACAGGGATTCAGGCCTCATTGGTCCGCTCGCCCGAAGTCGGCGCCCTACCAAAACCGTACATCCAACTTTCCACGTTAGTCTTAACGCTGGTTGCGTATTATTACGCACCGTGCAGAGCAAATCGCTGAACTTAAACACCTTTTGCGTGCCGATGATATCGGGTTGCAAGCTACGGTCTGCATCTGAGAACGACGTACGCCCCTTCCGAAGCACATCCAGGATAACGCGCAGCCGAATGCACCTTGGGACCGCCGCGAGCTTCGAGAGCGCTCGCGCCGTTGGAAGAGCTTGGATTGGACCGCGTGGAAGTATGCCGCGCGAGGCACGCGTCGGGCAGATTGAAACATAGAGCGGGCTCGGCGCTGCCGTCGCCCAAATCTACGAGAACCGGCTCGGGCCTGTACTCAACGACGCTAGGCTGCGAATACAGTTGGTCGATCTCAGCGTGTGTGAGACGCATGACCATCCCGTAAACCCTGCCCTCCTTTACTGGGACGACCGTAGCGCGCTCACCAAGTCTCATTTCAAAATGCTCGACATGAGCCTGCCTAACCTGCGATGGACGCAGCCCCTTGGCTTCGAGAGCTTCCGGGTCCATGAAAAGTACGTATGAGCTGCTGCCGGTTTGATGTACACCAGGTTAAGCTAATCCCACCTTGCGCTCGAACTCAACCGGGCTGAACAGCCGATGGTCGAGTGCCTGCGGACCGTGTTGTAAAATCTTTCGATGTAGTCGAACACATCGGCTCGTGCCTCGTCTCTGGTTCGGTAGATCTTGTTGGCGGTCCGTTCGGTCTTGAGCGACGAAAAGAAGCTCTCCATCGCCGCGTTGTCCCAGACGTTGCCGGAACGGCTCATGCTGCAGAGAATGCCGTTGTCGGCCATCGAACGCTGGAACTGCTCGCTGGTGTACTGACTGCCCTGATCGGAGTGGTGCACCAGGGCGTCCGGCTTGCCGCGCCGCCAGACGGCCATCAGCAGGGCGTCGGTTACCAACTGAGCTTTCATGGCGGCGCTCATCGACCAACCCACCACCCGGCTTGAGAACAGGGCGATCACTGCTGCGACCTAGAGCCAGCCCTCGGCCGTCCAGAGATACGTAAAGTCGGCGATCCACTTCTGGTTCGGCCGCTCGGCGGCGAACTGCGGTCAAGGAGGTTCGCCGGCACGGTCTCGAGCTGTCGATCGCCGCTGTCCTTCGGCAAGCGCCGGCGTCGCGGTCGCGCCCGCAAGCCTTGCAGGCGCATCAGCCGTTTGATTTGGTGCAGGCCACAGTCCGCCCCATCGGCGAGCAGATCACGCCACACCCGGCGCGCGCCATAGGTACGGTCGCTCGCCATGAAGCTGGCCTTCACCTTGCCGCCGAGCTCTTCGTCGCTGCGGGATCTGGCGCCGGGCGAGCGATTCAGCCAGGCATGGAAGCCCGACCGCGACACCCCCAGCGCATCGCATAGCCATGCCACCGGCCAGATCGCCCGGTGCTTCGCGATGAAGACGAACTTCATGTCGCTTCCTTCGCGAAGAAGGCTGCGGCTTTTTCTAGGATATCCCGCTCGGCCTTCAACTTGGCGACCTCACGGCGCAACCGGGAAAGGCCTGCACCGGATCGGAGCCGAACTTCTTCACGCATTTGCGCAGAACGTTCTCATGAACATCCCGGTCGCGACCTGCCTGCGCCACCGACACCCCACGCTCCCTGACCAGCTTGACCGCCTCGATCTTGAACTCGCGACTGAACTTCCGTCTCTTCATCGCGAACCTCCGGCTTCATGAAACAACTGATCTCGGTGTCCATCAAACCGGCAGCAGCTCACACATCGATTTTCGCGGCCGCACGCTGCACATTCCCAAACCAAAAGGCGGCAGGAAGAAGGCCTTCGATATTCCGCTGTCACGTCAGATGATTATCTGCCTCATCCGCGCGGTCAGGTTCGGTCGCCAGATATATCCTCTGCAAGCACAAGCGTGGGTGTTTCCGGCCGACAGCGCGTCAGGGCATTTAGCGGAATTAAGGAGGATCGGGAAATGCTCTCGAAATGGGGCAACGACCTCCGTCAAACCGTCCGTACGATTGCAACCGCAGTCGGTGTATCCGAAGTTGGTGCCAAACTCTTAATGAACCATGCCATCCCCGGAGTAAACGCGGCTACATTACGCGGCACAAGCTCCTCGGAGATCATCTGCGCAGCCAGCAGCAGGCGATTAGCAGCGCGATATTTGCTACCTTGAGCGCGTCAGCCCGAGATCGTGAGTTGCACGGTTGGCTCGGGAGAGGCGTGTAATGCGATCTGTGGCCCGCTTCCCGGGGGCAAGCAGAGTATGGTCCGATTGGCAATGAAGTGAGGATCTATCTGAGCCTCAGCGCGTTTGAGAATTCTGCGTTATTGGCAGTGTGAATCTGTCCAATCCATCATGGGCCATTTTGATCTAGTTAGAACCAGCCAAACATTGTTTTGCGGTCGCTCGCCGGCCATCCTGAAAATAGAGATCACCTTCCTAGACGATGCCTGCCGAAGCTCCGCCGACCAGGGGACGTTCGCTCGCTTTTCGCGCCCGGTAGCCGGAGGCGCGATAGGCCTCGATAGGTGCGATCGCCCCGCCAGCTCGCATCCGGGCGACGGCGAGGAGTGGCGAGACATCGATGGTGAAGGCCCGTTTCAGTTCGAGATGTGCCCCGAGCGCGTCATTAGTCTCTTGCGCCGCCTCGAGCGCTGCGCGATCGATGATCAGCGCCTGCGTATAGGCGCGCTGCAACTCGATCGCCGATTGCATCAAGCTCTCGATCGGATCGGTCACGTTGTGCGACTGGTCGATCATATAAGCGGGCGCGAACCCTTCCGCTTTGCGACGTTCGGCGTCGATCAGTTCGTTGAAGACGAGAAACAGCCGGAACGGCTCGACCGAGCCACTGTCGAGATCGTCATCGCCGTATTTTGAATCATTGAAGTGAAAGCCGGCGAGCTTCCCGTAACGAACGAGCCGAGCCACGACCTGCTCGATATTCACGTTCGGCGCATGATGGCCGAGGTCGACCAAGCAATGCGCCTTCGGTCCGAGCTCCTGCGCGACGGCAAAACTCGTGCCCCAATCCGAGATCACGGTCGAGTAGAACGCCGGTTCGTACAGCTTGTGCTCGAGGAACACGCGCCAGTCGGCGGGCAGTGCCGCGACGATCTCACGCATCGCATCGATGTAACGGTCGAGCGCCTTGGTCAGATTCGCTTGGCCGGCAAAGTTCGAACCGTCCGCGATCCAGACGGTCAGCGCCTTCGAGCCGAGCTTGCGGCCGATCTCGATACATTCGAAATTGTGGGCGATGGCCTGCGCGCGCACCCGCGCATCGGTATGCGACAGCGAGCCGAACTTGTACGAAAGCTCCTGCCCCGGCTGATCCTGGAAGGTGTTGGAGTTGACCGCGTCGAAGGCCAAGCCGTGACTCGCGGCCTGTTCGCGCAACGCGGCGTAATCGTCCACCTTGTCCCACGGGAAGTGCGGCGAGATCGTCGGAGTAGCCCGCGCCAGCAGCTGGATCACCGCGCAATCGTCGATCTTCTCGACAACATTGCGCGGTTCGCCCGGCCCGGGAAAGCGGGCAAATCGCGTGCCGCCCGTGCCGACGCCCCAGGTCGGAATGGCGACGCCGAAGGCCATGACCTTCCGTACCAGAACGTCCGCATCAATGCCGTGCCGCGCCAGCGCGCGCTTGAGGGCGTCATAGTCTTCGCCGGTCGCGCCTTCGAGCCGCGCATTGTGCTCGGCGATGAAATCCGCACTGATCGAGAACGGGGCGCTCATCGCGTGAAGGCCTGGGCGTTCCCGGCATCGACATTGAGAATGTTGCCGGTCGACTTGGCCGAAAGGTCGGAGGCGAAGAAGTAGACGCCCTCGGCGATGTCCTCGGGAAAGACCGACAGTTTGAGCATCGAGCGCTGGCGGTAGACTTCCTCGAGCTGGTCTTCGGCAACCTTGTTGGATGCCGCGCGCTGCTGGCGCCATTCGCCTTCCCAGATCTTCGATCCGCGCAGCACCGCATCCGGATTGACCGTGTTGACGCGGATGCCATGGGCCGCGCCTTCCAGCGCCAGGCAACGGGCGAGATGAATCTCCGACGCCTTGGCGGCGCAATAGGCCGAGGCGCCAGCCGATGCGGCTAGGCCATTCTTCGAGGCCACGAAGATGATGGCGCCGCCGATGTTCTGGCGCTGCATCAGCCGGAAGGCTTCGCGCGAGACAAGGAAATAGCCCGTAGCGAGAATGTCCATGTTCTTCTGCCAGAGCCCAAGACTCGTGTCCTCGACAGGTGAGGCCGATGCGATCCCGGCATTCGAGACGACGATGTCGACGCCGCCAAAGGCACGTGCGGCCTCTTCGAACGAAGCGACGACCGCGGCCTCGTCGGTCACGTCGAGCTTCACACCGATCGCAGCGTCGCGGCCATGGCGCTTCGTGATCGCCGTAACGCGCTCGTTCAGCGCCTTCTCGTCGATATCGGCAATGACGAGGCAAGCGCCTTCGCCGAGCAACCGCTGCGCGGTTGCCCCGCCAATGCCGCCGGCGCCGCCGGTCACATAGGCGATCCGCCCGGCGAGCGATTTCGGCTTGGGCATGCGCTGGAGCTTGGCCTCTTCCAGCAACCAGTATTCGATATTGAAGGCCTCCTGCTCGGCTAGGCCGACATAGGCGCTGACACCGGAGGCGCCGCGCATGACGTTGATCGCGTTGACGTAAAACTCGGCTGCAACGCGCGCCGTCGGCTTGTCCTTGGCGAAGGTGAACATGCCAACTCCCGGCACGAGATACACGACTGCGTTGGGATCGCGCATGGCCGGCGAATTGGGATGCTTGCAGCGCTCGTAATAGGCGGTGTAGTCGCGCCGGTAAGCGGCGAGGACGTTGTCGAGACCGGCGACCACCTCCTCGAGATTGTCACGCGCGGGTTCGTAGGGCAGCAGCAAGGGGCGGATCTTGGTGCGAAGAAAATGATCCGGACAGGAGGTGCCGAGCGGCGCCAGCTTTGTCAGCGCGCTGGAGTTGACGAACTCCAGCACCTCCGGCGCATCGGTGAAATGGCCGATCTTGCGCTCATCGGCGGAGATCTTGCCGCGGATCAGCGGCATCAGCCTCGCCGCGATTGTGCGGCGCCGTTCCGCTGTGGCCGTCTGGACCTTGGCGCCACCAAAGGCCGGCTTCTGCTCATGTGCTGCAAGCCAATCGGCGGCCTGCTGAATCACGCGCAAGGTCATCCTGTAACAGGCTTTCGACGTCTCGGCCCAGGTGAAGAGCCCGTGGCCGCCGAGGACCACACCGACATAATCAGGGTGGCGCGCCGCCATCTCGCCGAGCTTCAGACCGAGATCGAAGCCGGGCCGCTGCCACTGCAGGAATCCGAGCTTGCCGCCGAAAACTTCGCGGGTCAGACGCTCGGCGTCTTCAGAGGCGGCAATGGCAATGACCGCATCGGCATGGACATGATCGACGTGCCGGTGCGGCACGAAGGCGTGCAAGGGCGTATCGATCGACGTCGCGCGTGGATTGAGATCGAAGGTGCAGTGATTGAACAAGGCGACCATCTCGTCCTCATGGGCGAGACCGCGATAAAGGCCTTTTAGTCCCTCGAGCTTGTCGAGGTATAGCGTCGAAAAGCCGTCGCGCTTCATTGAGCCGATGTCACCGCCTGAGCCTTTGACCCAGAGCACGCGCACGCTCTCGCGCGTCAGTGGATCCTTCATCTCGATCTTGGCCGAGGTGTTGCCGCCGCCGAAATTGGTGATGCGCAGATCGGCCCCGAGCAGGTTCGAGCGGTACAGCAATTGATCTGCTTCATCGAGCCCGGCGGCGTGCGCGTCGTCCCATAGATTTGGCAGGGGCGTGGCCGCAACCTCGCTCATGACGCATCCTCCCTGTGCTTGATCTCCGGGCAGCTTAAGCTACAGATTCAATCAAGGTCAATCACTGACACCCATCATCGCGACGCAATATGATTGATGCAGCGCGATAATGATTGATTATGACGGATTACAGTTGACCGACGGCCGAGAGCGTGACCTATTTACGGGCAAAAGGGAGGGCGACGTGCACGAGCGGGAACGCTGGCAGGTCATCAAAGCGCTCTTGCGCGAGCGGTCACTGGTGCGCATCGCCGACGCTTGTCGCGCGACCGGCGTCTCCGAAGCCTCAATACGGCGCGATTTCGCCAGGCTCGCCGAGCAAGGTGTCGCGATCAGGGTACATGGCGGACTCGAAGCTTTGCCCGAAGCCGCAAACGCACCGAGCGACGTCCTCTCGCTTGCCACGCGGTCCTTCGACGTCAGCCAAACACTCAACATCGACGCCAAGCGCGCCATCGCGAAGGCGGCCGTCGCCCTCTGCGCCGACGGCGACACTATCATCATCAATGGCGGCACGACCACCTATCAGATGGGTGAGTATCTGCGCGAACGCCGGTTGAAGGTGCTGACAAATTCCTATCTGCTCGCCGACACGCTCATCCACACATCGAAATGCCGCGTCGCGTTGCCGGGCGGCGAGGTCTATCGCGAGCAAGGCATGATCGTCTCCCCCTTTGAAGAAGATGCGATCCAGCATTATTCGGCGACGCGGATGTTCATGAGTGCGATCTCGATCGGACCTCTCGGTGTGATCGAAGGCGATCCTCTGCTCGCCCGCGCTGAATCCAAGCTGTTGAAGCGTGCCGACAAGCTGATTGTGCTCGCCGATTCCTCGAAATTCCTCTCGCGCGGCAGCCTTGTCGTCTGTCCCCTCTCGCGCATCGACACGCTGATCACCGATGCCGACGCGCCGAACGACGCACTCGACATGCTGCGTGAACACGATGTCCGCGTCGTCGTCGTCGATGCGAGCGCTCAAACCACTGCGGCGGCGTGACCATGACAACGGATCCGCATCGTGACGCTTCTGCGGCACCGCTTCTATCGGTGCGCGCGATCGAAAAATCCTTTCCGGGCGTGCGGGCGCTGTCCGGCGTCTCCTTCGAAGCAGCCAGGGGCGAGGTCCACGCCTTACTCGGCGAGAACGGTGCCGGCAAGTCGACGCTGATCAAGATCATCTCCGGTGTGTTCCCGCCCGATCGCGGCGAGGTCCTCGTGGACGGCAAGCTGGTCGACCTCGCACGGCCGGACGATGCCAGGCGCGCTGGCATCGCGACAATCTATCAGGAGCTGCTGCTGTTTCCGGAACTCACGGTCGCCGAGAACATCTTCATGGGTCACGCGCCGCGCGCGGGCCTGCGCCGGATCGACTGGCGGGCGATGCGCGAGAAGACGAATGCCCTGCTCGCCTCGCTCGAGATTCATGATCTGCAAGCCGACCGGATCGTCGGCTCGCTCAGCGTGGGAAATCGCCAGCGCGTCGAAATCCTGCGCGCGCTGTCGCAAGATGCGCGCATCCTGATCATGGACGAGCCGACCGCGGCCCTGACCGAGTACGACGTGACGCGGCTGTTCGACATCGTGCGCAAGCTGAAGGCCCGCGGCGTCGCCGTGATCTATATCAGCCATCGCCTCGATGAGATTTTTGCGATTGCCGATCGTGTCACCGTGCTGCGCGACGGCGCGCATGTCGCGACCAGACGCGTCGCCGAGACGGACGCAGCCGGGCTCGTGCAATTGATGGTTGGGCGTAAAATCGAAAGCCTGTTCCCGAAGGTCACGGTTCCGATCGGCGAGCCGGTGCTGGAGGTGACGGAGCTCGAGCGACAGCCGCTGACAAGAAGCGTCTCGCTCACAGTGCGGGCCGGCGAGATCGTCGGCCTTGCCGGCCTCGTCGGCTCGGGTCGTAGCGAACTCGCCCAAACCATTTTTGGCGTCACACCGGCCGAGAGCGGGGAAACCCGGATCGGCGGACAGCGTGTCGATATTCGCTCGCCGGCCCAGGCAAGGTCTCTGGGTGTCGCCTATGTCCCCGAGGATCGCGGCACGCAGGGGCTGGTGCGGCCGATGACGGTGCGCGAAAACTTCAGCCTCGCCGCGCTGGGCAAGGTCGCGATCGGCGGCTTCATCGATCGCGGAGCCGAACGCAGGCTCGCCGGCGATGGCGTCAGGCGCTTTGCGGTCAAGACGAGCTCGCTCGAGCAGATCGCTGGCAAGCTCTCCGGCGGCAATCAACAAAAGATAGTGCTCGGTAAATGGCTCGCCAATGGACCGAAGCTGTTGATCCTCGACGAACCGACACGCGGCATCGATGTCGGCGCCAAGGCGGAGATCCATCGCTTGATGGGCGAGCTTGCGGCCCAGGGGCTCGCCATCCTGATGATCTCCAGCGAGCTGCCGGAGGTGCTCGGCATGAGCGACCGCGTGCTCGTGATGCGCGAGGGCCGTATCGTTGCCGAATTCTCTCGCGAAGAAGCGACCCAGGAGTCGGTCGGCGCGGCGATGATGGGCAGCCACGAAAACGCGGAGAAAGCGGCATGACGGCGATGACCTTGGCCGGCGTCGGGACTGATCCGCGACGGCGGCTGAAGGTGCTTGCCTCGCAGGAGGCTCTGCTCGCGATCGCAGTGATCGGCCTTGCCATCGCCGTCGGTCTTAACAATCCGCGCTTTCTGGCGGCACGCAACTTGTCCGACGTGCTGCTCGGCAACGCCTATATCGCCGTCGCTGCAGTCGGCATGTCGATGGTGATCGTATCAGGCAACATCGATATTTCGGTCGGCGCGCTGATCGGCGTCCTGGCGACGATCAGCGGCACTCTGGCCGTGAATGGCGCGCCGATTGTCGTCGCCTGGCTTGCAGCACTCGTTGCCGGCGTTGTGGTGATGGCCTTTCAGGGCGTCATTATCGCCTATCTGCGCATTCCGGCGATCGTGGTGACCCTCGGCATGCTCTCGATCCTCAAAGGCGGCCTGATCAGCGTCACCGGAGGCAAATGGATAACCGACCTGCCCGACAGTTTCCATCTCGCCGATATCGAGCTCTTCGGCCTATTGCCGTTTCCGGTCTTTCTCATGATCTTGGTGACGATCCTGGCCGCGTTATGGATGCGCTATTCGGCCTCGGGCCGCGCCATCTATGCCGTTGGCGGCAACGCCGAAGCGGCGCGGCTATGCGGCATTTCGCAGCCGCGCACGATCGTGATGGTTTTCGCGCTGCACGGCTTGTTCGCCGGGGCGGCCGCCCTGCTCTATGCAACGCAGTTGCGCGTCATCCAGTCGACCGTGCCGCCCAATCTCGAATTGACGATCATCACCGCGTCGGTCGTCGGCGGCGTCAGCATTCTCGGCGGCGTTGGCACGGTGGTCGGCTCGACCTTTGCGGCCGTCCTGATCGCCGAGATTGCCAGCGCGCTGGTCTTCATCGACGTCTCCCCTTACTGGATCCGCGCGGTCCAGGGCGTGCTCATCCTCGTGACCGTGATCGCCGACATTCTGCGGCGCCGGCGCATGGCCGGAGCATGAGCGCCATGAGCGAGATCCCCCTCGCCCAGGCCGCCAAGCGCGTCATCCCCTGGTGGCTGCTGCGCCACGAAACCATGCTGGCGCTCATCCTGCTCATCGCGCTGATCGGGCTCGGCGGCATGAACAGCCGCTTCCTCACGCTCGACAATCTGCTCAACCAGGGCAGGTTGACGACAGAGGTCGGGCTGATCGCGCTGCCGATGACCTTCATCATCATTACCGGCGGCATCGATCTGTCGGTCGGCTCGATCGTCGGCCTCTGCGCGATCCTGCTCGGCTATTCCTGGAAGACCTTCGGCTTTCCCCTGCCGCTGGCGATCGGCTTTTCGCTGCTTGTCGGCGCCGCGGCGGGCTTTCTCAACGGCATCGTGATCACCAAGGTGAAAGTGCCGCCCCTGATCATGACCATCGCGACGCTCGCGCTCTATCGCGGCCTCGCCGAGGGCATCAGCCAGGCGCGTTCGGTGCGCGGCTACCCGGAATGGTTCTACTTCGTCGGACAGGAGAATCTCTTGGGTGTGCCGGCGCAGCTCTGGCTCTTGCTGATCGCGATCGTGGTCTCGGCAGTCGTTCTCGACCGCACCACGTTTGGCCGGACGCTCTATGCGATCGGCAACAACGAGACTGCCGCGCGATTCTCCGGTTTGCCGGTCGATCGCGTCAAGCTGATCATCTATACGCTGTCGGGCTTGATGGCCGGCCTTTCCGCCTGTGTTCTCGTCTCGCGGGTGACTACGACCCGCTCGGACATGGGGATCGGCTACGAGCTCGACGTGATCGCGGCGGTCGTGCTCGGTGGCACCAGCATATTCGGAGGCGTTGGCACCATCTGGGGCACAGTGGTGGGCATCGCGATGATCCAGCTCTTGAAAAACGGGCTCGCCCTGACCGGGGTCAAGGGCGACGCGACGATTGTCGTCATCGGCACGGTCCTCATCCTTTCAACTCTTGTGGCGAGTTCGCTCCAGCGGAGACGCGAGGGCGTTTGACGGCGTGTCTAGCCGCAAAAAAGCGGCATCAAAATGGGAGGAAACAAGATGAAGCTCGGATTAGCTGCTGCATTCCTCGGCGCGACGCTGCTGGCCGGAACGGCCTCGGCGGCGGACAAGAGATGGGACGGCGCGGACGACCTGCCGGTCAATCCGCTGGCCTGCTCGGCGGGCGAGGCCAACGCCGCGCCAGCCGCCAAGCTTTACGACGGCGGCAAGCCGACCAATGCGCCCGACAAGGCCGGCAAACCGATCACGCTGGTCGACGTGCCAAAACTGATCGGCATCGGTTACTTCAACGCGACCTCGAAAGGCATGCAGGACGCCGCCAAGGCGCTCGGCAACGTCACGGTGAAGACCGACGGCCCGACCGAAGCCAAGATCGATGAGCAGATCAAGTTCATCGACAACTACATCACCAGCGGCGTCGACGGCATTCTCTTCGCCGCCAACGATCCGGTGGCGATCGCGCCCGTGCTGAAGAAGGCGCTGTCCAAGGGCATCCACGTCGTCGGTTACGACGCCAACTCGACGCCGGATGCGCGCGAATGGTTCGTGAACCAGGCCGAATTCAACGGCATTGCCAAAGCGATGATCGATTCGATGGCCAAGGAGGCCGGCGAGGACAAGGGTTTTGCGATCGTCACCTCAACCTTCACGACGCCGAACCAGGCACGCTGGATCGCCGAAATGTGGGCCTATGCCCAGAAATGCCATCCCAAGCTGAAATGGCTGGAAACGGTCGAGGCACAGGAGGACAACAACCTGTCCTTCAACCAGGCGACGACGCTGATCAACAAGCATGGCGACAAGCTGGCTGGCCTATTCGGCATGACCTCGGTCGCAACCCCTGCTTCGGCGGAAGCCGTGACCAAGGCCAAGCTGTGCGGCAAGATCGCGGTGGTCGGCCTCGCCACGCCCAACGCGATGAAGCCGTATGTCAACGCGGACTGCGTCAAGTCGGTCGTGCTGTGGAATCCGGTCGATCTCGGTTATGCCGCGACCTATGTGATGCGTGCCGTGGTGGATGGTAGCCTGAAGCCGGGCGCGACGTCGGTCGAGGCGGGCAAGCTCGGCAAGCTGAACGTGGTCAATGGCAGCGAGATCCTGCTCGGCTCGCCTTTCGTCTTCACCAAGCAGAATATCAAGGACTTCGATTTCTGATCCAGGTGCGCGCCCGGCCGCAGAACGCGGTCGGGCGATACCCATAGTGATCGTCTTTTGCCGTGAGCTTGACGATGAGCCAGACGATTGCGGTGCTCGACATCGGCAAGACCAACGTCAAGCTTGCCTTGTTCGATCACGACCGGCTGCTCTGGGAAAAGTCGGCGCCCAATCGTGTTCTGCCCGGGCCGCCTTATCCGCACGAAGACGTCGAGAGCGCGTGGAGCTTCTTCCTCGATGCCCTTCGTGAAGCCGCACGCACGCATCAGATCGGCGCGATCGTTCCGACCGCGCATGGCGCAGCCGGTGCTTTGATCGGCGAGAGCGAGCTTGCCGCTCCGGTCATGGACTACGAATTCACTGACGTCGATGCGATCGAACCCGACTATGCTGCGTTGCGCCCGCGCTTCTCGGAGAGCCTGTCGCCGAAACTGCCCGCAGGCCTCAATCTCGGCCGGCAACTCGCCTATCAGAAATGGCGCTGTCCGAACCTCTTCGCCAAAGCGAGGCATTTCGTTGGCTATCCGCAATATTGGGCCTGGCGGCTGAGCGGCGTCGCGGTCTCCGAAGTCACCACCATCGGCGCTCATACGGATCTCTGGGCGCCGCGGCAGGGACACATCTCGAGCCTCGTCGAAGCCCTCGGCGTCGGCCATCTGCTGCCACCGATGCGCCAGGCCTTCGACCCGCTCGGTCCGATCAAGCCCGACATCGCCGCCGGATGCGGGCTCGCGCCCGATACGCCGGTCTTTTGCGGTATCCACGATTCCAACGCTTCACTTCTGCCCTACCTCGTCTCGCGCCGGGCGCCATTCACCGTGCTGTCGACCGGCACCTGGGTGATCCTGATGAGTGTGGGTCTTTCGCTCGATCAGCTCAATCCTCGCGACGACACACTCGCCAATGTCGACGCCCTGGGCCGCCCGATTGCCTGCGGACGCTTCATGGGTGGACGTGAATACGCTATGATCGCGGGTAGCGGCGGCAACGCGGCTCTCGACGCGATCGAGCGCGTCATCGCCTCCGGCGCAATGGCCCTGCCCTGCTTCTCCGGCCAGGGCGGACCTTATGCGGCGACCAAGGGCGTGATCCGCGGCGACGTCGCGAGCCGCAATCGGGCCGCGCTAGCGACGCTCTATTGCGCCCTGGTCAGCGACCTGATGCTGATCCGGATGGGAGCAACCGTTGGAGATCTCATTATCGAAGGGACGTTCGCCGGCAATCTTGCCTTCTGCCAGACCCTTGGCGCGCTGCGACCGACGCAGCGTGTCTTTTCGGCGCAAGATGCCGCTGGAACGGCGCGCGGCGCCGCGATGCTCGCGCAATGGCCGCCCTCTTACCGTATCGCGGAGCCGGACCCCGTCGATCCGAAATCGATTGTCGGCCTTGATTCCTATCGCCAAGCCTGGATGGCAGCCGTCGACCCAATCGGTCGATGAGCCAGACGTAGAACCGGCATCCGCGCTCGCGTCGTTTGGTCACACGGCTCCGCCCTAACGTTCAGGCACCGAGACTTCTCTGCTAGACCCGCCCTTCGCGAACTGCAGGTACCACCACTATCTTCACGGTTTCTGCGCCGCCCAAACGAGCTCTGCCTTCCGCCGCGCCGTCTCCAAACCGAGCGCAATGAACCGGCGAGCATGACGCGCCAGCTCCATATTGTCGGTCCACAGATTGCGCCAGATGGCGGCTTTTCTGGACAAGTTCTGATCAACGATCTCAGAGGAGAAAGATTCGAAACTGAGATCGTCGTTGTAGCCGATCGCCGTGAGCGCGTCGAAGACCCCTCCGAAATCGATGCTGCCGGTACCGAGGAAGCCACGATGGCTCTCGCCGATATGGACGTAGCCGATCTTGTTCGTGGCACGGCGAATGGCGAGCCCGATATCGGCCTCCTCCAGGTTCATATGGAAGGTGTCGAGATGGAGGAAGATGTTGTCAGAGCCGCTATCCTCAATGAACGCGAGCCCTTGTGCCGTGGTGTTGAGCAGATTGCTTTCGAAGCGGTTCACGATCTCCAGATTGAGGGTGACGCCGGCGGCCTTGGCTCGCTCCGCGACCTGGGCAAGCGTGGCCGCACTGCGTTTCCATTGATCGCAGGTGCCGGCCGCGGTCTGCAGTCCATGGCCGGAGGACAGGATTCCGCCGAGCTTCCGGCCGCCGAGATCGCGCGTCAGCGATATCGTTCTGTTCAGGATTTCAATGCCGCGCGCAGCGATCGCGCTGTCGGCGCTGGAAATATCGCCCTCATCCGGCAGGCCGATGCTGATCGCAACGCCGAGGTCCAAGTCAGCAATGCGCCCGGCCAGTCTGTCGATATCGACATTGGCCGGATCGAGATAGGAGAACTCGATGAGATCGAAGCCGGCCTCCTTGGTACTGGCCAGCGTCCGTTCGAGTTCGGCTTGCGCGGAACTGGCCGACCAGACGAACGAGTGGATTCCAATGCGCGACATAATCATCTCCGCCTGTCGGGAAATCTGGTGCGGCCGCAACGAAGCGACCGCGCCTAGTTTGCAGCAGCTCTAGCGCACCGCCGTCCAACCCTTATAGTCCTTCAGGTTCTCGGCCGTGATCAGCTTGGGGTCGAGCAGCACGACCGGCTCGGCCGGCTTCTTACCCGCCAGCACGTCGGCAGCCATCCGCAGCGACTGGCCGGCCATCACATACGGGTCCTGCGAGGCCGAGGCCTTGATGAGCGAGGTGCCGGAGGAAAACTCCTTCTCGATGTCAGGCGCGCCGTCGACGGCGGTGATGACGAACTCCGATCGCTTGAGCTGCTTCGCCGCGAGCTGGGCGCCGATCGCCGTCGGGTCGTTGATTGCGAATACGGCGTCGATCTTGTCGAAGCGGGTCAGCAACGACTGGAAGACCTTTAAGCCGCCGTCCCGCGAGCCTTCGGCGTTCTGATCGTCGGAGAGGATCTTGATATCCGGATGCTGCTTGAGCACGTCCTTGCATCCCTTGACACGCTCGAGAATTGACGACGACGCCGGTCCGTTGAGGATGACGTAATTGCCCTTCCCGCCGGTGTGATCGACGAGATATTGGCAGGCCTCCTGGCCGGCCTTCACGTTATTGGTCATGACTGTGACGTCGGCGCCCGGAGCGGAGACGTCGAAAGCCGCGACCACAATACCCGCCGCCTGCGCCTTTTTCACCGCCGGAGCGATCGCCTTTGCGTCCACCGCATTGAGCATGATCACGTCGACGCCGGCGGCGATGAAAGAATCCACCTGGGAGACCTGCTTATTCAGGTCGTAATCGGCAGATACCGAGGTCACCTGGACCTTCGGATTGATCTTCTTGGCCTCATCCTCGATGCCTTTGATCGTGGCGACGAAGAAGGGATTGCCGAGCAGGCCCACCGAGATACCGACCTTGTTCAATTCCTTGGCCGAAGCCGGCGCGATGGCGATGGCAGCGAGCGCAGCACCACAGAGCAGTTTAGCGATGTTCGTCATTTCGTTGCTTCCTCCGATTGCCCCGTGCCTCTCACGGCGCGTTACACAAGCCGGTTCGTTGCCGGCGGCTACGTTCAGTCACGTTCTTGCTCCTCCCTGGAGCCTGTAGCGGTCGAGGGCGACCGCGATCACAATGACCAGTCCCTTGATGATGTACTGCCAGATGTCGGAGACGCCGGCCAAGATGAGGCCGTTGGACAGCACCGCAATGATCAGGCCGCCGATCAACGTGCCCCAGATCGAGCCGATGCCGCCGACGAAGCTTGTGCCGCCGAGAATGACCGCCGCGATGGCGTCGAGCTCGTAAGATTGCCCGAGTTGCAAGCCGTTGGCGGCATAGAGCCTGGCGGCAGACATGGCGCCGCCAAGTCCGGCAAGTAGACCGGAAACGCAGTAAACGAAGATCAGCACGAGCGGCACCTTGATGCCGGTGAGGCGCGCGGCCTCGACGTTACCGCCGACTGCGTAAATCCACGTCCCAAGTACCGTGCACTTGAGCACCAGCCATGACAAAATCACGACTGTGAGCGCAATGATTACGAGCCAGGGAATACCGAAGAACGAGCCGTTGCCGATGTCCGCGAATGGTAGGTCGGGGTTGAACACCGTCGTATCGTTCCCGAGTAGGCGTGCGACGCCGCGTACCGCGGTGAGCGAACCCAGCGTGACGATAAAGGGTGGCAGCCGGAGATAGGCGACGAAAAGCCCATTGATGAACCCGAAGCCGAGGCCGACCAGAACGGCTGCCAATACACCCAGCATGCCCCACTCCGGTATCAGAGAGACGAGAACCGCCGTCATCGCGGAGGCTGCAAGGATGGAGCCGACCGACAGGTCGATGCCACCGGTCAGGATGACGAAGGTCATGCCCGCTGCTAGCACGATGTTGATCGACGATTGCTGCGTCACGATCAGAAAATTGGTTCCCGTGAGGAAGCGCGGGTTGATAAGTTGGAACGCCGCAGCCAACAGAAGCAGGACTGGCAACATGCCGAGCGCAGTGAATGCGGTGCGCAGCCGACGACTGCCGACTGAGGTCTGGGCCACTGTGCCAGTCATCCCGATCGCCCTTTCGGTCATCGCTGTGGCGCTCCCGTTGCAAGTTCCATGATCGCTTCCTGGCTGAGCGGCTCGCCCGCCGATGCGGTCACCTCCCCGGCGATCGCACCGTCGCGCATAACCAATACGCGATCGGCGATGCCAACGACCTCCGGCAACTCGCTGGAGATCATCAGGATCGCCACGCCCCTGTTGGCCAAGCTGTCGATCAGCCGGTAGATCTCCGACTTCGCGCCGACGTCGACACCGCGGGTTGGCTCATCAAGGATGATGACACGCGGCTCGGTCTCCAGCAGGCGAGCGAGCAGTACCTTCTGTTGATTACCGCCCGAAAGCGAACCGGCGTTGACCCGCGTGGACGCGGTGCGGATGGAGAGATTCGTGATGGCATTGGCCGCTCGCCTCTCGCCAGCGGCGAAATCGCGAAAGCCGCCTGGTCGCGCATCCCTTGCCAACACTCCCATGTTGATGTTGTCCGAGACCCGCATGTCGAGAAAGAGGCCGAGCTCCTTGCGGTCCTCGGTGAGATAGGCGATGCCGGCATCGAGTGCCTCGCGGGGCGACCCGATGGTGATCGGCTTGCCATCGAGCTGCAGCGTTCCGGCGATGCGCCGATCGGCACCGAAGATCAAGCGCGCGAGCTCGGTGCGCCCAGAGCCGACCAGGCCCGCCAGAGCAAGCACCTCTCCCTTGTGCAGGTCGAAAGAACAATCCTTCAGCAGGTTGCCATCGGACATGCCGCGCACCGACAGTGCGACCGCACGCGCTGCATCGGGCGGACGATGATCCTTCTTGTAGAACGCGGAGAGCTCACGACCGACCATCATCGAGACAAGGCGCGAGGCGTTCAGGTCCGTGCGATCGAGCGTGCCGACATAGCCGCTGTCACGCAGCACACTGGCTCGATCAGCAAGCCGGTAGACCTCTTCCATGCGGTGGCTGATGTAGATGATCGCTATGCCTTGCAATTTCAGCGTCGCAATCACCTCGAACAGCCGATCGGTCTCGCGCGAGGTCAGCGACGTGGTCGGCTCATCCATGACGATAATGCGAGCGCTGGTCGACAACGCCCGGGCAATCTCGACGAGTTGGCGTTCGCCAAGCGAAAGGCTGGACACAAGATCGCGTGCCGAAAACGAGACGCCGAGCCGTTCTATAATCTCCTGGGCTCGCCGATCACGCCGGTCGCGATCGACCACGCCAAAGCGTCTCGGCTCGTTGCCGAGGAAGATGTTCTGTGCGACCGTCAGGTTGGGCGCCAGCGAAAGCTCCTGATAGATGACGGAGATTCCTTGTGTGCGCGACGTGATGGGATTGCCGGTGGCCAATGGCGTGCCGTCGATCAGGATCTCGCCGCCGGGATCTGGCCGATAGGCGCCCGACAACACCTTCATCAGCGTTGACTTGCCAGCGCCGTTTTCGCCCATCAGCGCGTGCAGTTCGCCAGCATGAGCGTCGAGTGAAACATCCTGCAGGGCGCGTATCGCGCCGAACGTCTTCGAAATGTGGCGCATCTCCAGCACGGGGCGGCGCCGAACCGCGATTTCGGCAGTCGCGTTCACTGGACGCCTCCCGCTGCCTTGCTGGCGGCGCTGCGATCGAACACAAGACCGCGCCAGTCGTCGCGATAACCCGCCAATCCAGCGAAGTGCGCGGCGCGGACCGGTTCGGGCGCCGCGGCAGGAAAACTGCGCCCCACGCTTTCGAATGCGAGCGCGGCCGCGCCTGTCGCGCTGCCTTCCAGCATCGCGCCCTGCAGGAAATCCTGGTCGGGACGCAAGGCCGCCAGCACGCTCGCGAGCAGGCCACCAGTGTTAAGCCCCCCGTCGATGATGACGGTCTTGTCGGAATGGATGAGATCGAGCGAAACATCGGTCATCAGCGCGACGTAGAGCAGCGCGGCGGCCGCCCGCTCCTCGGAGCCGGGTGCGCACCCGAGAAATTCTCCATGGTGATCGGGCATCGGACCACCCGGAGCGAAACTCGGGAGAGCCATGATTCCGGACTCGATCGCCTGTTGAACCGCGGCATGTGCGATCGCCCCTTGCCACCCGCCGCTGATCGTTTCGAACTCGCGCCCTCCCATAAAGCGGATGGTCGGTACCGGGCCGCCGTCGACGTCGACATTGACCAGCATATCGCGGTCGGGATCTAGCGCATTCAGGGGGCACTCCGGATTGAGCACGACCACCCAGGTGCCAGTCGATACGACCGTGAAAGCTCCGAGTTGCTGACGCCGGTAGGCATAGAGCGCTGCATTGCTGTCGTGCACGCCGTTGTGGATGGTGAGATTCTTTCTGGCGCTGCCGAAGCACCGATCGCCGATAACGGCGCCTGCCCGCGCAAATTCAGGCATCTGAGGGCGCCAGCCTTCCGCCTCCACCAGGGATGAAAAATCGCGCCTGCGTGGAGCCCAAAGATGTGAGTGGCAGCCGAGATACGAGACTTCCGAAACCGGTCGGCCGCCGAATCGCCAGGTCCAATATTGCGGATAACCCAGGATATAGGTGGCGGCGGTGAAGGCCCGCGGATCGACCGCTTTCAGCCAAAGCATGTGGCGGCCGTAGTTGAAGCCGAGCGGCAGTCGCGGCGAAAATGTCTCGCTGAACTCCGGAATCCGCCGATCGATTTGCGCAGCAATCTCAACCGGAGGCTCCTGCTCGTAGTCCAGGATAGGATGGGTCAGGCCGCCCTCGCCTGCCAGAGCGAAGGTGCAGCCGTGGCCCGAGACCATCAATCCTTCCACGCCGTGGCGCTCGACGGCGTCCTCTATGGCGCCAACCGCCCAGTCGTAGAGCGCCGCGTCATCAAGCACGCGAAAGCCGCCCTGGCGTATCCAGTTAGGCTTGGTCCGCATCTCCTGGAGAACGCTCCCATCCTGACGGAAGACGAGCAGCTTCGAATTCGTCTTTCCGAAGTCGAGCACCGCCACGTTCATGGCACAACTCCCGAGGTCGGGGCGATCCGTACCGCGACGCCGGCGTCTTCCAGCATGCGCGCGTCAACTTCGGAAAGGCCGTCATCGGTGACGAGGGTGCCGATCCGCGACAACGGCAGCGCGACATTGCGCGCGTGGATCGACAATTTGCGGCTGTCGGCCAGCACCACAATCTGGTCAGCACACAGGCTGAGGTCGACGATGGAGCGAACCAGCAGCGGATGCGATTCCAGCACCCCCGCAGGACCGAGGCCCTGTGCGCCTAGAAAAAATTTGGAGGCGTAGAACGGCGCGGCTTGATTCATTGAATGGATGATGCCCGGCTCGCGATGCAATTCGCCGCCGGCAACGGTCAGGCTGCAGTGACCGTGGTCGCTGAGATAGGCAGCGAGTGGCATGGAATTGGTGAACAGGCGGATGTTGCGGTCGGCGAGCTTCACGCCGAGATGGAAACAGGTGGAGCCGCCATGCACGATTACTGCGTCGCCGTCGCGCACCATCGTCGCCGCCACAGCAGCGATCTGTCGCTTGGCTTCGACGGCGAGGTCGCGATTCTCATCGTAGGGTCGGGCATAGGCGATGCCGGCCTGCGAGGCGCCATCGAGCGCCGAGACACCGCCATAGACTTTCCGGGCTTCGCCGGCCTCATCGATCTTGTCGATGTCGCGCCTGACAGTTGCGGCCGAAACGCCCAACCGCTCCTGCAACTCGCGCACTGAAGCGAAAGGGCGATCCCGCAACAGCTCGACGATCTGGCGTTGGCGGCCGGCGTCGCTCAACAGTTTTCCTCCCCAAGGCCGTTTGGTCCATTGTTTGATGTAAGTTACTCATAACAGGCGGAATTGCAAGCCTAATTGATTAATCTAGATCATTCTTGACTGAACTCGCTCGCACCTGCAATAAAGGGTGCAACAATCCTGCCGGTAGATGGCCTGGTAGGCCGCGATGTGCGGGCGAACTAGCGGAGGAATGCGCAATGACGAGCGCTGTAAATGCGCAAGAACTGTCCGACCTTCGTTCGCTCTCCGCGAGAATTGGCCACAACCCTGATCTGATCCAGGCGGCGGGAGGAAACACATCGCTGAAGACCGGCGATACGCTATGGATCAAAGCTTCCGGCACCTGGTTGAAGGACGCGGTCGCCGAGGACATCATGGTGCCCGTGACGATGTCGCCGCTCTTGAGCGCCGTGCAAAGGCGCGACCAGGCCGCCGACGAGCCGCAGGCGTTCACTGACGAGGCGCTCAACCCGCGTGGATTGCGCCCATCGATTGAGACCACGGTGCATGCTCTGATGCCGCATCGTGTGGTTTTGCACGTGCACTGCGTCCAGACCATTTCGCTCGCCGTGCAGGCTAATTGCGAAGCCGAAGTGGCAAAGCGGCTGGGAGATCATCGATGGGCATTCGTTCCCTATTTCAGGCCAGGACTGCCGCTTGCCCTGGCCATTGCCGAGCTGCTGCGGCCGGGCATCGATGTTCTGATCCTTGGCAATCACGGGCTGGTCGTTGCGGCGGAGACCGTCGCCGAAGCCGAGGTTTTGCTTCGTCGTATCACCACTTTGCTGACGCGACCGGCTCGCCGAGCACGAGACCCGGACCTCGACGCCTTGCGTGCGCTCGCGGGCGACAGTGACTATTGCCTACCAACAGATATCGAAGCGCATGCGACCGCGATCGATCCGGAGAGCTTACGTATTGCGCAGGCAGGCAGCCTCTACCCCGACCACGTCATCTTCCTCGGCCCAGGATCGGTCGTGGCGAACCCTGGTGAGGATGTAGCTCGTGTCGTCGAGCGGTGTCGCGTCGCGCCCATGTCAATCTTATTTCCCGGAATCGGCGTCCTCATGCACGGCGATGCAGGTGCGAGCGCCCATGCCCTGCAACGGTGCCTCGCCGATGTGACAGCGAGGATCGATCCGGCAGCTTCGCTTAACTACCTGACTGAGGTCGAGACGAACGAGTTGGTCAACTGGGACGCCGAACAATATCGCCAGAAACTCAACGGCGCGGCTTGAGGCCGGCAGCATGACACCACTTGCGATAGGCATAGACATCGGCACCTCCGGTGCGCGCGCCGTCGCAATGCGTGCGGACTTCTCTATTGCCGCGCATTCTGCCGTTTCCCTGGACCGATTTGGCGAAAATGCACGTGACCCCACAATCTGGTGGACGGCCGTCTCCACAGCTCTAACGGAGCTGCTGTCGCGCTGCGATCGCGCGGAGGCGTGTTCCTTAGCCGTCGACGGTACGTCCGGCACAGTGCTGGCCGTCGACAACGCCGGCCGCCCCCTCGCCGAACCGTTGATGTACAACGACCGCGTTACCGATGGCGGCATCTTGAACACGATTGCCCGCGAGGCGCCGGAGGCCAGCGCTGCGCACGGGGCGACATCGGGGTTGGCCAAGGCGTTGTCGTTCCAGGATCTGCCCGGGGCAGCAGCGGTTCTGCATCAGGCAGACTGGATAGCTGGACATTTCTCAGGTCGCTTTGACACCAGCGATGAAAACAACGCGCTTAAGACCGGCTACGATGCCGAGGGCGGTCGGTGGCCGGACTGGATCGCCGCAACCGGCATGCGGATGGAACTGCTGCCGCGCGTAACGAGACCTGGCTCGGTCGTTGGCCCGATCACGACAAGTGCGGCCGATCAGTTCGGCCTGCCACGCCAAGCGGTCGTAGTTGCGGGCACGACCGATGGCTGCGCGTCCTTTCTGGCGACAGGCGCTGCACAGATTGGAGACGGCGTCACAGCGTTGGGATCCTCGCTGACTATCAAGATCCTCTCGGATCGGCCGATTTCGGCCCCGCGCTATGGGATCTACAGTCATCGGCTGGGTGACGCCTGGCTCGCAGGTGGTGCCTCGAATTCCGGAGGCAGGGTGTTGGCCCAGCAGTTTGCAGTTCAACGCATCGTCGAACTGAGCGCCACGATCGAACCTGAGACCGATACTGGCCTCGACTACTACCCGCTTGCCGCGGCTGGCGAGCGCTTTCCGATCGCAGATCCTGAATTTCAGCCAAGAATGGGGCCGCGACCGGCAGCCGATGCCGATCATCTGAAAGCAATGCTTGAGGGCATCGCGAAGATCGAGGCACTCGGTTATAAACGCCTGGCCGAGCTTGGTGCGCCCCCGCTGACGTCGCTCAGGAGTGTTGGCGGTGGGGCTGCGAATCCAGCCTGGACCAGGATCCGGCAGCGTAAGCTAGGGGTCGCGATGCTGCCGCCACTCTCGGACGAGGCGGCTGCCGGCGTCGCAAGGCTCGCGCTGATCGGTGCGCGCCAGGCGGGACTGCTGTAGCGCGATGCACATCCAACACCTTAACGGGATCAGCCCGCTCGCCGAACGATACGACGTTTTCCTGCTCGATCAGTTCGGGGTGCTGCATGATGGTCGGCGGGCCTACCCCGGCGCTGTGCACGCTCTCTCTGCACTGAAGCGCGCGGGCAAGACCATTATACTGGTTTCGAATTCCGGCAAACGCGCTGCGCCGAACGAAGCCCGCTTGTTGAAACTTGGCTTTGATGCGGGAAGCTGGGACCACTTCGTTTCCTCCGGCGAGGTAGCGTGGCGCTCCTTCGCTGACATGATAACGGCGGGGAGATTGCGACCAGGTACGAAATGTCTGCTGATCAGCCGCGACGCTGATTGCTCCGCAGTCGAAAGCTTGCCCCTCACGTTGACTGATAGCGGTGGCGATGCCGAACTGGTCCTCATTTCGGGCAGCGAGGGTGACCGTTATGATCTCGACCATTATCGTGCGCTGCTCGCTCCGGCGGCCGCGCGAGGCATAGCATGTTTCTGTACGAATCCCGACAAGGTTATGCTGACGGCTGTCGGTCCGCGCTTCGGAGCCGGCGAGTTGGCTAATCTCTATGAGAAACTGGGAGGCGCTGTCATCCGGATCGGCAAACCCAACGCGGAAATCTTCGAGACCTCGCTCGAATTTGCAGGCAGACCAGACCGTGCACGTGTCGTCTGCGTCGGCGACAGCCTGGAGCATGACATCGTCGGTGGGCGTCGGGTGGGGCTTGCGACTACGCTGGTGCTCTCGGGTATACTCAAAAGCACCGCCGATCTGACGGCGTTGTTTCAGCGAATGGGCGTCTTTCCGGACTACACGATCGACACCTTCTGCTGGGGCTGATCTCTGCGGCCGCACCCGCTTGAGTGGTGTGTGCAAGCACCTAAAAGACCGAAAGTCAGTGTTTCGCCGCTGGCCCACCGCTGAGCCACTTGATGAGATCAACCGTCGTTGCATCTCCAGCGCGGAGCGAGGTGATCTGATTGTCGGCTTCGATCCTTAGCATATCCTCCGCTCTACCCAGGAACAGGCGCTTCTGTGTCCAGCAGGCGCGCTGCCTTGAGATCGCTCCAGAGTGCGGCTGGCACTGAGGCGGTCAGCGCTGCCAAGTTGCGCTCGACCTCCTGCGCGTTATGCGCCCCGAGCACTACGCTCGCGACAGCGGGATGACCAAGCGCGAAATGCAGAGCGGCCGTCGGCAGCGGTACTCCATGAGCTGCGCAGATCTGCTGGATTTCGACGACCTTCGAAAGGATGTGCGGCGGCGCATCCTGATAATTGTACTTGGCGCCCTTGATGGCGCCCGTCGCCAGAATCCCCGAATTGAACACTCCGCCGAGCAGCACCGCGATGCCCTGCTTCAGCGCCAGCGGCATGAACTCCTCGAGTGCCGGCTGCTCCAGCAGCGAATAGCGTCCGGCGAGTAGCATCACCTCGAAGGATCCGGCTTGCGCAAAGCGCACGCACATTTCGGCTTCATTGACGCCGATCCCAATGCCCGCCAGGACACCTTCGGAACGAAGCTTGTCGAGCGCTACATAGGCCCCTGACATCGCCTCGCGAAAGCGATCTTCGATCGCGTTCTTGCCGTGGGTCCACACATCGACATCATGGATCAGCAACAGGTCGATACGGTCAGTGCCAAGCCGCAACAGCGATTGCTCGACCGAGCGCATGGTGCCGTCGTAGGAATAATCGACAACGGCCCGGTGCGGCTGGCCGCCGACAAACCCGGACCGAGTCTCGGGCTCGTGAAAGGGATCCATCCAGCGACCCGTCTTGGTGCAAAGCACCACATCCTTGCGCTGCACACGCCGCAGCGCCGTTCCGCAGCGATGTTCCGACAGACCATTGCCATAGTGCGGCGACGTGTCGAGCAAATTGATGCCGAGCTCGAAGGCACGGCTTGCAGCGGCGATCGCGGTCTGGTCGTCGAGCTCGAGAAAGAGATCGCCCAGTGGCGCGGTTCCGAAGCCGAGGATGGAAACTTCAAGTCCGGTCCGGCCAAGGGTGCGACGCGGCAAAGCCGATTGCGAAACCATGATGGATTGCTGCCCTTCTCCGCGGTCTCAATGACGCGCTGGTCTCGTACGTGGTGATGCGCAGCCTATGTATTTGCCGCGACGTGTCAACGCGAAGGATGAGCACCAGGGCGCAAAGTTGCTCAGCTCGACGAACATTAAGGCAAGAGGTCATTTGGATTCGATCCGACATTTCCGATCAATTGGATGTACGTTGACGAGACCGAGCTCGTTTGGTTTCAAGTCGAACGGCAACACGACCTCGCGAGCGCGCAGTTGAGATTACTTCGATCAAGCCGATCTCCGGATCGCGCCCGGCTGCGATTATGAGGTGTTTTGCGATATCGGAGGCGCGATGCGAATCGGAAAGCAGCTCCTTTGGCAAGAAAGCGCATGTCCAGTCGAATTCGCCCGCGCAATAAACTATCTGTCTACGGCTCACTTTTTCGTCTTGCAGCTTGGCGGCTAGTGAAATCTCGCAACTCGCGGTTCAGAGCGACATCTCGGACCTCGTCCAGCATCAGCCCTCTTCTCTCGTGCGCCCTAGCTCCCACGTCTCCCGAGATGTAACGATGTGCAATCTCTACTCGGTGACCAAAAAACGTTGATGCCATCCTCCGATTGGAGCGCTGAACAGCCGCGTGGGAAATCTGCCAAGCATGCCGAGCATCCATCGTGACTATCCCGCCCCATCGTCCGGAACGCCGCGGGTGGGTGTGAGATCGTGCTGGTGCGATGGAGAATGCCTTATGGACGCAACCAAGAAGCGCGCTCAAAAGCTCGAGGCCAAAGGCTTTCGGTCGACTTCAAGAACTGCCCGCCGTCCCGTACCGTTCACGAGCTTCGGCGACTACGACACAATAGATGGCAAGAACGTCCCCCCGGAAGTCACACGTGCGCCCACGTGTTCCCGCCTCTTCATACCATCTCTAGATGCAGCTCTCAAACGCGTCCCTCTGCGCAGGCGTCAAATGTAGGCCGTGCTTGGTGCGCCTATCCAAGAAATCGGCGGCCCGGCGCGCCCATTCCGTTTCGCGGAGCCAATTTGCTTCTCGCTCATAGAAATCGCCGCCGAAGTGCCGGCCAAGATCAGCCGCGATACGGGTCGATCCGAGCAGGTCGCGTGCGCGCGTCCCATAGAGGCGCGCATAGTGATGAATCAGCCTGCGCGGAAGATCGGGATAGTCGCGCGCAAGACCACCGAGGAAATCATCGAAGCTGCCACCGATGTCGCCACCCGGCAGCGGTCGGTCCGCCGTCCAGGCCGACGACATTGCCGGAAACCAGGGCACGAGGCGCTGCAGCGCCTGCTCCGCCAGCTTTCTGTAGGTCGTGATCTTACCGCCGAAGATGGACAGCAGCGGCGGCGCATCATGGGCACCGTGCACCTCGAAGACATAGTCGCGCGTCACCGCGGAGGGATTTTCGGCACTGTCGTCGTAGAGCGGTCGGACGCCGGAAAACGCGTGCACAATCTCGCTCTCCTGCGGCGGCGTTCGGAAGTACCGACCCAGCACCTGCAACAGATAGTCGGTCTCGCCCTTGTCGATCGTGACGTCCTCGGCCTTGCCTCGGTACGGAATGTCGGTGGTGCCAATCAGCGCTAGATCGTCCTCGTAGGGGTTGACGAAGATCACGCGACCGTCCGCATTCTGCAGCAGATAAGCCTGCGGCCCGCTCCAGAATTTCGGCACCACAATGTGGCTGCCCTTGACGAGCCGCACGTTGTGCGCGGAGTTCAGCCCCACGATCCCCTGGAGCACATCCCGAACCCAGGGGCCTGCCGCATTGACCAGCGCACGAGAGCGCACCACCTGCGTCCTGCCGTCATCGCTCTGCACCTCAAGCAGCCACATGCCATCTTCGCGCCGCGCCTGCACGGCGCGGGTGCGCGGCAGGATCGTGGCGCCGTTCCGTGCGGCATCGATGAGGTTCAATATCACCAACCGGGCATCATCGACCCAGCAGTCCGAATATTCAAAGGCTCGCCTGAATTCGGCGCGCAATGGCGCCCCCTCCGGTGCGTGCGACAGATCGAGGCCGCGGCTTGCCGCCAGGCGCTTACGGCCGCCGAGATGATCGTAGAGAAACAGACCGGTGCGAATCAGCCATGCGGACCGCTGCTCCGGCGAGTGGGGCAGCACGAAGCGCATCGGCCAGATGATGTGCGGCGCCGACGCAAGCAGGACCTCCCGTTCGATCAGGGCCTCGCGGACCAGGCGAAATTCGTAATATTCGAGGTAGCGCAAGCCGCCGTGCACGAGCTTTCCGGAGCGCGACGAGGTGCCTTCGGCAAAATCGTCCTTCTCGCACAACAGGACCCTCAGTCCGCGGCCGGCCGCGTCGCGGGCGATGCCGGCACCATTGATGCCGCCGCCGATGATGGCAATGTCGACCAGCCCGTGATCTCGAGCCGGGCCCGGCACCGTCACGGTCATTTTCTGCTGCTGCGCTTCTTCTCGGACGCTCGTCCTGCAGCCGCGACGCGCGCCTTGGCAGCCTTCCCCTTCACGGCTTCGCGCTTCGCCGGCTTGCTCTTGGGCTGCTGCAATCCGTAGGTGGAAAATCCCTTCGCGGTATCGGCGATCTCCGACTCGCTCAGGATGTGGGGCGCGCCGAGCGCGAGCGAGAGATAATATTGACGCGCGATAGTCTCGAGCTCGACCGCGAGCCACATCGCCTTGTCCAGATTGGCGCCAACCGCGATCATGCCGTGATTGGCGAGCAGACAACCGTTGCGACCTTCCAGCGCTTGCAGGGCGAGTTCGGACAGCTCCGCGGTACCGTAGCGTGCGTAGCCCGCGCAGCGGATGTCGTTGCCGCCGAACGCTGCCATCATGTAGTGGCAGGCCGGAATCGGCTTGCGCGCGATCGCAAGCACGGTGGCATAGGTCGAATGGGTATGGACGACACCGCCAACATCCGGCCGACCACGCATGATATCGAGATGAAAGCGCCATTCGGTGGAGGGCTGCAGCGGTCCTTCCCAGGAGCCGTGCTCGCCTTCGAGCGGCATCGAAGCAATCATCTCCGGCTTCATGGCGTCATAGGGCGTCGCCGATGGCGTGATCAGCATCCAGTCCTTGTAGCGGGCCGAGATATTGCCCGACGTTCCCTGGTTCAGGCCCGAGGCGTTCATCCACCGGCACTTGGCGATTATCGCTTCGCGCAACTGTCGCTCCTCACGAGTCATGTCGAAACACCTTTCGTCTTCAGCAAGGGTTGAGCGGCGGCTCACCGGCGAGATACCGGCGAACCTCTTCCGCGGCCTGATCGGCAGCAATGGTGACGGTGCGCAAGGAGGCGCCAGCGATGTGCGGCGTCAGCGTGACGTTCGGCAGTTGTAGCAGCGGCCAGTCCGGCGGCACAGGTTCGACTGCAAAGGTATCGAGCATGGCGCCGCCAAGACGTCCCGAGGACAGGGCTTCATAGAGCGCCACGTAGTCGACCAGCGGGCCGCGCGCCGTGTTGATCAGTAAGGCGCCTGGTTTGGCTTGCGCGAGTGCCGTGCGATCGATGAAGCCCGTCGTCTCACTGGTGACGCGCGCATGCAGGCTGATGACATCGGCGCGCGCCAGCAGATCCGCCAGGGCAACATGCTCAACACCGTCATTGCGGTCCTGCGCGCTGAGCTGAACGTAGGGATCGGCGACCAGAATCTTGCAGCCGAAGGCCTTGAGCAGCTTCACCACGCGGGTGCCGATTGCGCCATAGCCGACGATGCCGACCGTCATCTCGCCGAGCTCGCGGCCGGTGCGATCGGCGCGATAGAGATCGCCGCGCCATTCGCCACCGCGCATGGATTCGTGCCCGCTGCGGATCAGGCGCGTCTCGGCGAGGATGGCACCGATGGTGAATTCAGCCACCGCGCTCGCGTTGCGGCCGGGCGTGTTGACGACCATCACTCCGTGGTCGCGCGTGGCCTGCATGTCGACATTGACGGGACCGCCGCGCGAGACCGCAACGAATTTCAGGTTCGGCAAACGCTCCAGCATCGATCGCGTGATCGGGGCGAGATGCGTCACAAGCAGCGCCGAATCACCGATGAAGTCGGCAACCTCGTCCGGGTCGCCCATGAACTCCTTCAGCCCATCGAGCGTCGAGCCGGCATAGCCGTGCTCCATCGGCTGATCCGGCCAGGGCTGCTCCAGACGACGGATGTCGACGCCGTTGCCGCAGGCAGCCGTGATCTTCTCGGCGAATACCGACGGCAGCATGAAGCGATCACCGACGATGGCGATGGAACTAGACATGACCGGCTCCCGCACGCAGTGCCGCGAGCTGCTTCCAGACCGGCTGCGCCGCGAGCCTGGCCTCCACATAAGCTGGGAAAATCTTTGCATAGCGCGCGGCCAACGCCGGATCCGGCGTTTGTGGTTCGTTCAAATACGGTCTCACCCAGTCCTCCGCGCAGGCCCTCATATCCGGATACAGTCCGGTCGCGATGGCCGCGATCATCGCAGCCCCAGCAGCCCCGGCTTCGCCGCGGCAGCAGACGCGCACATTGCATTCTAGCGCAGCCCCAAGGATGGACCCAAGCGCGCGGCTGCGCGCGGCGCCGCCGGTGATCCGGACCTCGCCCGGCAACGTCCCCATCGCGGAATAACAATCGCGCGCGGCGAAGGCGAGCCCTTCCATCACGGCGCGCATCAGGTCCCAATAGCCGTGTCGCGTCCGAAGACCGATCAGTTGCGCGCAGGCCTCATGCGCGACGAACGGCCCGCGTTCGCCCGCATCGGAGATGAAGGGATGAAACAGGAGCTCGCCGGCCTTTGCCTCCAGGACCTTCTCGTCCAGATGGCGGATCAGATCGGCACGCGAGCGCACGATGTTCTCGGAGGCCAAAAGATCGCGCGCAAGATCGAGCAGCCAATCGATGTTCAGCGTTGCCGCCATGTTCGACTGCATCTGGGTGTAATGCCCGGCGACCGGGAACGGCATGGTATAGCCGGTCGCCTCCGCATTCAGCGTGACCGCGTCAGCGCTGGTGACGAGACGCATGTGCATGCCGGTGGACCCGATGATGGTGCAGCCGATATCGGGCGATGGATCGTAGAGGCCCGCGCCGAGCGCATTGCAGACGACGTCGACATAGCCAAGCGAGACCGGCACGCCCTCAGGCAGTCCGGTCTCCATTGCAGCGGCGGCACAAAGTGGATGCGTCGTCGTGACCCCGTCGACGACCTCGGGAAAAAGGGCCGCGCAGTCGGCGATGCCGATGATACGCGCCGTCTCCGCATCAAAATGGCGCTTGCGGAAATCGCCGCTGGTGAAGGTCGCCTCCGACGGATCGGTCGCACGCCGACGGGTGAGCAGGAAGTAGAGCCAATCCTTGCAATGAAAAGCCGTCTTTGCGCGCGACAGAGCCTCGGGTGCGTGCGCCTGCAACCAGGCAAGCTGCGGCCCCTGCTGGCAGGCGTTGAGTCCCGATCCCGTGCGTCGATAGAGCGCGGCGTTGCGTTCGCTCGAGCGGATTCCTTCGACGAGGCTGGCAGCGCGGGAATCCAGCCATAGCAGCGCCGGCGCGACCGGACGGCCGTCATCGTCGATCAGCCAGGTGCCATCTCCCTGCCCCGTGACCCCGACGGCAGCAAGGCGCTGGGAAATATCAGGTACGGCCGCCACCAGCCCGCGCAAGGCGGCGACCGTGTCGGTCCAGGTCCGCGACATGTCCTGCTCGACATGGCCGCCCGGCGAGGTCATGTATGTATTGGGCAGAGAGAAATCGCCCAGGTGCCGCCCGTCGTACGAGAACGCCACGGCCTTGATCAGAGACGTGCCGGCATCGATCCCGATGATCACGTCCCGCTGCAGCGAGGTCTGCATGATCAGCCGCCCTCCGCATGGCGAATGCAGGTGCCGTCGGCTCCGAAGATGTGGAGGTGGCGCGGCTCCAGTGCGAACGGGATGACCTCGCCTGGCCGCGCTGCGATCCGGTTCGGCGTCACGGCAATCAGGAGCTTGCCGGCGCACTCCCCGGCGATGTGCGACTGATCACCGAGCCACTGATTGGACACGACGCGCACGCGTATGTCGCCCGTTCCGACCGCGACCTTCTGCGGGCGGATACCGACCCGGACCCGCTTGCCAGGCTCGAGTGCAAGCCGGGCGGCCCGACTGAGCGTATCGCCCGGGATATGGAATACGATATCGGCGCCGGCCGACAGGCGGAAGCCACCATCGCCGACTGCGACTTCCGTCTCCAGCACGTTCATCGGCGGCTCCCCGATGAAGCTTGCGACGAACAGATTGGCCGGGCGGTTCTTCAATTCCTTCTCGCTTGCGAACTGCTGAAGGACGCCTTCCTCCATGACGGCGATGCGATCGGCGAGTGCGCTGGCCTCGGTCTGGTCATGAGTGACGAAGATCGCCGTCATGCCGCGCTCTGCCAAGAGGCTCTTGATCCGCCCGCGTAGCACCGCGCGAAGCTGCGGCTCGAGCTGTCCCATCGGTTCATCGAGCAGATAGAGGTCGGCATCGCGCACCAGGGCGCGTGCCAGCGAGACGCGCTGCTGCTGCCCGCCGGAGATCGCGCGCGGAAAGCTGTCCAGGATGTCCTCGATCTCGATCAGTCGAGCGATCGCTTCGACTCGGCGCGATATTTCGCTGCGCGAGAACTGCTGGGCTTTCAGCGCAAAGGCGACGTTCTCACGCACCGTCAGCGGCGGATAGAGCGAATAGCCTTCGAAGGCCATCGCCACTTTTCGCTTCGCCGGCGGCAGCTCGTCGATCCGCCGCTGCGACAGCGCGATCTCGCCCGACGTCACGCTCTCGAAGCCCGCGATCATCCGCAGGGTCGAGGTCTTGCCGCAACCCGAGGAGCCCAGCAACCCGACGATCTCGCCCTTCGTCACCGCCATGTCGAGCGCGCGGACCGCATGTACGGGCGGCTTGCCGCGGCTGCGATAGACCTTGTCGACATTCCGGATTTCGAGCATTGCCATGATCGTCCGCTCCCCTCACGCGGCCTGCCGCCGTTGTTGCGGCCCAATACGCAATCCGGTCGCGCGATCGAACAGAAGCGCCGCATCCGGCGCAAAGCGGACGAAGACACTATCTTCCGCGCTGCCGACCATCGCGTCAGGTGGCAAAGCGGCGAGCCATTCGGTGCCGTCGGCAAAACGCAACAGCAACACGGCCCGTTCATGCATCGGCGTGATCGCAACGATCCGCGCCGGAATCGCGCCTTCGCCGAAGTCCCGGGCGATGACGAGATCGTCGGGGCGAACGCCGAGCCAGCACACGCCATGATCGACCGGTGTCCGCTCGTCGGACTCCAGCAGGACACGCGTCCCGGCGATCTCGGCGCATAGCGCGCCCTGTACGGCTTGCGGCGTCACCTCGGCGAGGTTGATGCTGGGATCGCCGAACAGGCGCGCCACCGCAACCGAGGCCGGCCTGGCATAGATCTCTTCCGGACGCCCGACCTGGACGAGCCGGCCGTTGATCAGGACCGCAATGCGGTCGGCGATCGCCATCGCCTCGCGATAGTCCTGGGTGACGTAGAGCACCGCGGCCGAGCTCCGGCGCAACAGGCTCGGCAGCTCCAGCCGCATCTCGTAGCGCAGCTTGGCGTCGACGTTGCGCAAGGGATCGTCAAGCAGCAGCACTTCCGGATTACCGATCAGCGCGCGCGCAAGCGCAGTGCGCTGCTTCTGTCCGTTCGACAATTCGCGGGGCATATGGCCGAGCACGTGCTCTATCTTCAGAAGCCGGCTAATCGAGGTGACCCTCGAGGCGACCTCACCACTCCCGACCTTCGCCCGAAGGCCGCTCGCGATATTCTCCTGCGCGCTCATATGCGGGAAGAGCGCGAAGTTCTGGAACGCCATGCCGACGCCGCGCTGCTCCGGCGGCGCGCCGACGATCGAGCGTCCGCCAACCAGGATATCTCCGTCATCGGGTTCGAACATGCCCGCGATCATGCGAAGCAGCACGGTCTTGCCGCCGCCCGAGGGCCCAAACACCGCGACGATCTCGCCGGGTTCGACGACGAGCGACAGACCATCGGCGCAATGGACCGCGCCGAATGCCTTACCGACCGAATCGAGTTCGAGGCGCGCCATCTGTCAGCCTTTCACCGCGCCAAGCGAGAGCCCCTCGACCAGATAGCGCTGCGCATAGAGCGCAAGCAGCAGCGTCGGCGTCACCGAGAGCACGATCGCGGCCGCGATCTGGCCGTACTGAATGCCGGATGCCGTGACGAAGGCCAGCGCACCTACCGTCACCGGCTGCTTATCGGCAGACGCCAGGATCAGCGCGAAAACAAAATTGTTCCAGCAGAAGATGAAGGACAGCAGACCGGCAGCCGCGATACCGGGCCCGGCGAGCGGCACCGCAATGCGCGTAAAAGCCTCACGCCAGGTGTGGCCGGCGAGACGATAGGCGTGCTCAATGTCCGGACTGATGTCCTCGAAATAACCGCGCACGATCCACAGGATCAAGGGAAGCGCGATGAGCTGATAGACCCACACGATGCCGAAATAGGTGTCATTGAGGCCAAGCTCCTGATAATAGAGCGACAGCGGCAGCAGCACGAGCAGAGGCGGCGCGAATCGGAACGACAGCAGCGTGAAAGCGATGCTCTCGCCTAGGCGGAACTTGAACCGCGCGAAGGCATAGGCCGCCGGCACACCGAGCAGCAAGGCCAGCAACACTGCCGCGCTCGACAGCACAAAACTGTTCATCAGGTTGCGCATGAAGGAAATCTCAAGATTGCCGGCAGCGGTCCGGAGCTGGCCCGAGATCAGCGCCTCATAGTTGGCAAGCGTCGGCTCGAACAGAATATGCGGTGGAATTCGCAGGATTTGCTCGTTGGTCTGGAACGACATCAGCAATATCCAGACGATCGGGAACATGAAGAACACCAGCACAAGCGCCAGCGCGACACCGCGGAAGATTCGACCTGCGAGACTGGAGTGATCCATCACCGCCTCCCGCGCTCTACGCATGACCATGGGCGCGTGCGCGCAGCCGCAACCAGTTCTTGATGAAGATGTTCGAGAGAATGTTGGTGATCAGCCACAGGATCATCAGCAGCGCGGCCGAGCGCCCGACGTTGGTGTACTGGAAGAATTCGAGATAGGCCTGAACCTGAAAGACCATCAGCCGGTCGCCGGGCCCGCCCTGGGTCATGGCGTAGATGATGTCGAATTGCTGGATAGAATCGAGCAGACGGAACAGCGAGGCAGTGATGATATAGGGCGCGAGCATCGGCAGCGTAATGCGGAAAAACACAAAGCTCGTCGGCACGCCGTCGAGCGCGGCCGCCTCGAACGGCTGGCGCGGCAGCGAGCGCAAGCCCGCCAGCAGCAGGATCATGATGAAGGGCGTGTAGACCCAAACATCGACCAGGACCACCGTGAATAGCGCAGTCGACGGATCGGACGCCCATTTGAAGTCATGCACGCCGAACAGGCCGATCAAATAGGACAGAATGCCGAATCCCGGATTGGTCATCAGCTTCCACATGAGCGCGGCAATGGCGGGCGCCGTCATCAGCGGCAGCAGGAGCACGATCGACACCGCATTGTGGAACCGTGTCGGCCGCCGCAAGAGCAACGCGATCCCAAGGCCGAGCAAGAGCTCGAGCACTACCGTCGAAGCGGTATAGACGAGCGAAATGCGCAGCGTGTTCCAGAAGGCCGGGTCGGAGAGGAAGTCGATGTAATTGTCGACCCCTATGAAGCCGCGCAGATAAGGCAGGTTCAGCCGATAGCGCTGGAGCGAATAGACCGCCGCCGTCACGAAGGGCACCAGGATGGCGATGCACACGAGCAGCGCCGGCAGGCTCAGCAGATATGGCAGCATGCGTCCGCGCAATCTCGTGGTGCGACGTGGGAGCGCGGAAGACTGAAGGAGTTGAACCATGCTCATGATGATACGGAATCACATCGTTCCTGCAACACCGCCGGCCCGGATCGGGTAGTTGCTCCGAACCGGCGGGTCGTCGTGGCGCGGAGGAATAAGGGCACCACGAAAGGCGTCGACCAAGTCTCTTTCAACTAAGACCTTTCACCCAAGTCCGGCTTGTTTCAGCTGTCGATTGATGCTGTCGGCGAGCTTGTCGAGACCTTCATCGACACTGATTTCCTTGGCCACCATCTTCTGCAGGGACGCGGCCCATTCTGTCGTCAGGTCGAAGAACAACGGCTGCGCCGTGAAGTAGATCTTCGCACCTGGAGACGAGACGTCGAATTGCTCGAGATATCCGGGATAGGATTTCGCGATCCTGTCGCGGAACTCCTGGTCCTTCCATACCGAGGCGCGCACCGGGTTGACGAAATCCATCTTTCTGGCGCCGAACAGGTCGTGCTCGGTCGATGCCGCCCATTGCATGAATAGCCACCCGGCGTCCTTCTGCTTGGAGAAGCTGGAAAGAGCCAGCGACCAGATCCAGACATTCGGGGTCGGCGCCTTCGCTGCCGGGTTCGCGGCGAAGGGCGCGTAGCCGAGATGACCTTTCTCCTTGTTGTCGCCGCCGTTCATGAAGTAGCCGAGGATGTCAGCGTCGAAGATCATGCCCGAGGCACCGGCGCCGAGATCGGTGCCGACCTGGTACCAGGTGTAGGTCGACCAATTCTTCGGGCCCGAGGTTTGGATCATCTTGACCCATTTCTCATGAAAATCCTTTGAGGCCTTGGTGTTCATCGCGGCCTTCAGCTTGCCGCCTTCCATCACGAAGTCCTTCTGGCCAAAGTTCGAATAGGCCGAGAGGAATCCAGGATGGATGGTCGCCCAGGACCGCGAGCCGCGTACGCCTATGCCGTAAGGCCCACCCGCGTCCTTGGTGATCTTCGCGGCGACATCGAGCATCTCATCGAGGTTCTTCGGCGGCTTGACGCCGACCTTGTCGAAGATGTCGCGATTATAGGTGATGTTGTTGAGTTCGTAGCCCCAGGGAATGCACCACTGCTTGGCTTTGCCTGAGCCGAGTTCAGACCCCGCAACGCCGTCCCATGCGGTCGATGCGCGCAAATTCGGCAACACGTCGTCCCAAGCAAAGGCCGGATTGGTCTTGGCAGGATCTTTGATGTACGCATTGAGATCCTCGATCCAACCGGCCGGACCGTAGGTCCAGGTCATGTAGGCCCCGGTCATGAAGGCATCGTACTGGTCCGATTTCGACGACAACGCGGCCGTCACCTTGTCGAAATACACATCCTCCGGGAAAATGTCATAGGTGACGTTCATTCCCGTCAGATTCTTGAAGGCATCAAGGTCTGCGATCATCGCATCGACGTAAGGATGCTTGTTTAGCAACAGCTTGATGGTCTTGCCGCTATGGGCCTTCCAGTTGAAGTCCGCGGCCATCGCCCGCGACATGGCGGAGGCGAAGGCTGCGTTGGCGGCGACGCCGGCGATGCCGAGCTTGGCGGCTCCGTCGAGCAGATCACGCCGGCTGATGCGTTTGGCGGCGTAGGAATCGAACAGGTTCTTCTCGCGATCGTGCATTGTAACCTCCCATAGTTGCGCGTTTACTATCCCTTCCGACCCTTGTTCTTGGTTTTGCCGGATGTTGCCTCCGGTTTGTCGGTAGCGAGTGCCTGCGCGGTGGCTTCATCGATGATGAGTCCGTGCAGCAGGCGGCTGCGCAGCACGGCACGCAGGGCCGTGACCTTGGCTAATCCGCCACCAATGGCGACAATGCGGTGTTTCCTCAAATCGGCCGCCTGCATCGAGGTGGCGCGCGCCGAGAGGTCGATGTCGAGCATCTCGCCGTCTGCATTGAAGAAGTGTCCGAGCAGATCGGCGCAGGCGCCGGCGCGCTTCAGTTCGACCACTTCGTCCGGCTTGATCATGCCGCTCGACACCAGAAAGCCCTCGGCGTGGATCTGGCCGATGCCGACGAACAGTAGCGAGGCCTTGCGTGCGAGCGCGAAGACCTCCGCAATGCCGAATTGCTGCATCAGCACCGCACGGTCGGCGGCGGAATTGGCAAACACCGGAACCGGCAGAAGATAGGCCTCAGCGCCGGTTCTCTCGGCGAGACGATGAATGACGTCGAAGGGATTGGCGGCGAATTTCCGCGTCAGCCCGCCCAGCAGCGATACGAACTGCACGCCACGCGCCGGGGTCTGGGGTAGCTGTTCGACGACGGCCGCAAGCGTCCGGCCATGGCCGACACCGATCACCTTGTGCTCGCCGCGCTCGAGACTCTGCCGCAGGAAGCTCGCGCCCTCGAGTGCCAGCGCCTTCAGCGGCAGTTCCCCCTCGCCGAGGTCGGGTGCCACGCGGCAGAACGAGAGTCCGTAGCGTTCGGTGAGAGCGTTCTCCAGTGCTACGCATTCGGCGACCGGCCCCTCCACGAAGACGCGGATCATGCCCTCGCGGCTCGCTCGCGCGATCAGCCGGTGTGCCTTCGTGCTTTGGATATTGAGGCGGTCGGCGACCTCCGACTGGGTCAGGCCGGCGGCGAAATAGAGCCATGCCGCGCGCGTCGCGAGCGAAGCTTCGCCATCGATCGCCGCCGGCCTGTCGGGTTGCATTACCACCGAGGATAAGCCCACTTGCAAAATTATTCGCGTCCTGCAAAAAATTGCAGAGGCAGCGCGGGACGTCAATCCCCCAAACGTGCTGCACCGCAATCGCGGAGCCCGACGACAGGTCTTTTCTCGGCTGCAGAACATCTCTGCGCGGCAGGTTGGAGCGTGGTCGAAAGGAGGTAACCAAGAATGCGGACGTTGGTGGTGCTTGCTGCTCTGCTCGGGATGATGATTTCGCTGCATGCGAAAGAGACAGATTCGCCGAGAGCAGTGCGAAGCCCCGACGCCGCCGTCAGGCAGATTGTCAGCAATTAAAGCGGCCAGCCTTTGGGCAAGCCTGCAAGAAGAAAGCCCGATGGCCGCAAGGATCGTGAGTTTTCGGCGGAGGCTATTGTGCCTGACATCTGCACCGGCTGCTGAGCGATCCATCAGCAGCCGGTCAGCGGTTTTTCGTATTCTGCTTCTAGTACGCGCTTGCTGAAGCAGCCTCAAGATCCGGAAGGCGTGCGCACAGCATGGTCTTGATGCGCTTCAACGCACGCTGCTCGATCTGGCGGATACCTCACGAGAAATCCCGAAGGCGTGAGCAAGATCGTCAAGCGTGCTTTGCTCTTCCGCCATGTAGCGGGCTTCAACGATAGTGCGTTCTCGCGGGGAAAGCGCATTCAGCGCCTCCGCGAGTGCGGAGCACCGGGTACGACGACCACGGCACCGAGCGGGCGGGCCGGTTGATGGGCGTGCGAATGGCGCCCGGCGCATTTGACGGGGTCATCGTCCTCCGGACCGGTGCTCAACCGACGCCGCAAGAGGTCCCCACCGAACGACGAGGACACCGTCAAGGCCCCCATGCCCGGGTAGTTGGAGGCCCACATGCTGCCGAAGTCTCGCCAGGCCCGCGCCTCCTCGTAATAGCCCGCTCCCATCAGGGCGAGCCACGCGGGCGACCTCCGGACTGAAATCATGAAAATCGGGACTGCGTGTCACAGGACCTTGCCTGCAACAATCGCAGAGTTTCCACCATAACCGGCCACCCGCGTCGGCCTTGGGTCAAAATCGGCGGGTCTAGAGCGTCGCAATCCGCTTTCCGGTCTACACTCGCAGCCGACACCTAGTTGAGCTCCCACTGAGCGCCGATCGGCCAGCAACTGATGTGTGCGGTGCGCCAGAGGCAGGAGAGCCTCGTCGAAACCGGGGCAGCTGCCTGCAACTACGGACTCAGCCCTGGATGTATCTTATAGTGGAAATCGGCCAATGGCCGTGATGTCCACTGATCGATATGCGAAGCCCGTGCACGCCATCGAGCTCGATACCATTTATCGCGCCAGCCTTGCCGTCGGTCATCACAACGGTTCTGCCGAGCAACTCCTCCTCGGCGGCATGCAAATCGCGAAGTATGTTTCTGGCGCGCTCATCCCCGGTGCTCATCACCTTTTGAAAAACGGGGATAGCCGAACGCTGCGGCATGGAAACTCCAGTGAGAAGGCATCGTTGCGATCAGGACTAAAGGGCTACTTATCGTCTTCGCTCGGGAAGGGTTCGCAGGTTTTGCGGCCAAGGAATGTATCCGGCGCAGGATCGCGCAATATTCGAACAGTTTTGTAGATCA
>NZ_FOVU01000012.1 GCF_900115265.1 Bradyrhizobium sp. Ghvi
CGTCGAGCGAGACTTCGCCCGGACGCAAGGGGCGCTCCAGCGTCTGCTCGATCAGCGTGCCCGTGGTCATCTCCTTGGCGGGCGCAGCGGCGACGGGTGCTTCCGGCACCAGCGGCGGGGCTTCGGCAATAGGAGCAGCAGCGCCGGCAGCCGGCATCGGCTGCGCCGAGCCTGACATTGCGGCCATGCCCTGCTCGACCATCGCCTCCAGCTTGTCGATGAGATCGCGGTCGTTACCCTCGGGCTCGGCTTCGGTCGCCTCGAGGCCGGCCAAAATCTCCTTGATGCGGTCGATCGAGGACAGGATCAGCGTCACCGCCGGTCCCGTCACCGGCATGCCGTCGCGGAATTTGCCCATCAAGGTCTCGCCGGCATGCGCCAGCGCTTCCAGTCGCGGCAACCCCAGGAAGCCGCACGTCCCCTTGATGGTGTGGACCAGGCGGAAGATGTTATCCAGGATCTTGGCGTTGTTCGGCTCCTGCTCGAACTTCACCAGCTGATTGTCCACGGTGTCCAGGCTCTCGCTGGTCTCCGTCAGAAACTCCCGCAACAGATCATCCATGAAAACAGGCCTTCATACAGGGAGGGGCACGCACGTGTTGTGATGCGCCACTTCAGAATGGGGCCAGCTTCACCGCAAAGCGTTTAATATTGGTTGAGTATGTGCAAAAGAACGGAACCAACAAAGAGATAAGGCGCTCCGGACAAACCGAAGCGCCTCGTAAAGATTGGATTAACCTCTGAGAGCGACGTACGCGTTTACGAAGCGGTAACGATGATTGCTTCGCCTTCGGGCTTGAGTGTCACGGTGAGACCGCAGGCCTGCGCCAACAGCCGCGTATAATAAGGCTGGATCGCGTGTGCATCCGCGGCCGGTCCGCGCGCGCCGCTCAGAAGCTCGGAGATGTTCTGCGGCAGGCGTGCGTTATGTCCGGTCGCGGTGATGCGGAAGCTCATCGACTCGCCCTCGCCGATCGGATCGACCGTCAGGGTGCCGCCGCGCGGGATCGTATGCTGGGAAACGACCAACATGTTGAGCAACAGCTTGACGCGATTCTTCGGCAGCAGCAGCCGCGGCAGGTTCCATGTGATCGAGCACTTGCCGTCCTCGATATGGCCGCGCGCCATGGTCTGGGCATCGCCGAGGTCGATCTGCGCGCCGGAGGAGCCGGCGGCGCCGAAGGCGAGGCGGCAGAACTGCAGGCGGGCGGAGGCCGTCTTCGCGCTCTTGCGAATCAGGTCGAGCGCGAATTCGCGGTCCTCGGGCTTGGGATCGTCGTCGAGCACTTCGAGCCCATTGACGATCGCGCCGACCGGGCTGATGAGATCATGACAGACCCGCGAGCACAGGAGCGCCGCGAGTTCGAGCATATCGGGAGCGGAAGCGGTACCGGAAGACGGAGCGTCGGACATAAAGGGTTCCTGGAATTGCACGGCGCGGACGCGGCGAATCACGCATGCTTGACGGATGCTGGGAGTTCTAACATTCGCCAGCCTGTGGCAGCTAGCTTGCGATAGGTACGAAGCGGCCATAAGGCGCCAGTCGAACCAATCGGGGCGAATCACGTGAAGAGAGGGCGAGACTTGCCGATCAATGAGGCATGCAGGTGAGGAACATCGACAGCGACGCCGCTGACCGGCTGATGGAGCCTCTGACTGCGCTGGTGGTGCAGGCCGGCGAGGCGATCATGCGCGTCAATCGCGCGGCGATGCGGGTCGACGGCAAGCAGGACGGCTCGCCGGTGACCGAGGCCGACCTCGCCGCCGACCAAATCATCGCGGATGGGCTGGCGAGGCTTGCCGGCGACGTGCCGACACTCTCGGAAGAGCGGACCCACCTCGCCTCACCCCCATTTCGCGGCAGCTTCTTCCTGATCGATCCGCTCGACGGCACCAAGGAGTTCGTCGCCGGCCGAGACGAGTTCACCGTCAACCTAGCCCTCGTGACGGAGGGCGTGCCGCTGCTCGGCATCGTGAGCGCACCCGCGCTCGGGCTGCTCTGGCGCGGTATCGTCGGCCGTGGCGCCGAGCGCGTGAGATTTGACGGCGCGACCATCGGCACTGCCGAGCCGATCCGGACGCGGAAACTGCCCGGGCCTGGTGAGCCCTGGGTCGCCGCGGTCAGCCGCTCGCATGGCGATGCCAAGAGCGAAGCGTTCATCGATGCCAGGCCCAACGCCGTCAGAAAGACCTGTGGCTCGGCCGTGAAGTTTGGCCGGATCGCGGAGGGCAGCGCCGATATCTATCCTCGCTTCGGGCCGACTTGCGAATGGGACGTTGGGGCGGGCTGCGCGGTGGTGACCGCCGCCGGCGGCAAGGTCACCGACGACAGGGGCGGCGAGCTTCGCTTCGGCGAGCGCGGAGACACCGGCTTCATCATCCCGGCGTTCATCGCCTGGGGCGACTCCGAAGCGGTAGCAAGCTACTGACTGAGCTTGTCCTGGAGGGCCGGCCAGCGCTTGCCGACCTCATACAGGAAGCGCCCCGGATTGGCGGCGAAGGCGTCGCGATTGTCTTCGCGGTTGAACAGATAGAGCCGCTGCGCCGAGATCACGAAGAAGCGCGGATTGCCGGCGGTGATCACGCCGCGTGCGATGTCGGCGGGGTCATAACCGCCGAACTGTGGCCCGTAGATTTCGGGATGGGCGAGGAATTCCGCCCGGTTGCCGTCGTTGCGGAAGCGCCAGACCGCGCCCCAGAGGTTGGCCTCGAAGTCCGCGGTCCCTTGCTCCGGGCCGCCATCGACGAAATAGGCCACGGGGTCGAAGCCCTCGATGGCAACGCCCGAGAAGCGGTTGACGACGATCCGTTCGGTGGTCGCGGCCTGCGCCGACAACGCCGAGCAGGCGAGCCAAATGCCCGCCAGCATGCAGGCCAGACGGCCGATCAAGGCAATTCCGGGGCGCAAAGGGCTATCTTCCTGCCGTTGTGCCGTCATAGTTGCTGCGGATAACATCCGAGTCGAGGGGACATCCGGCGCAACCTAGAGCCGTGCCTGTTGGCGTCAGGTTAAGGAAAGCGGACGGAATCGGTATCAGGGGTTCTTTTATGACTTTCGCATCACGCCTTGCCGCAGTGGCGCTCGTCGCGCTGGCCGGCTGGATCGTGCCGGCCTCGGCCCAGACGGCTGCGCCGCCGCCGGATCTGCCGCCGCCGCAACGGACCCCGTCGCCCAGCACCTATGGGCCGGACGAGCTTGTCACCGCCGGCCACCGCTTCTTCGGCAACGTCTCGCGCGGGCTCGCCTCGATCATCGAGAAGGCGGTCAGTCAATGGGGCCTGCCGAACGGCTACATCCTGGGCGAGGAAGGCTCGGGCGCCTTCGTTGCCGGCCTGCGCTATGGCGAAGGTACGCTCTACACCAAGAATGCCGGCGACCTGCGCGTCTACTGGCAGGGTCCCTCGCTCGGCTTCGACTGGGGCGGCGACGGCGCGCGCACCATGACGCTGGTCTATAACTTGCCCGCCACCAACGCGATCTACCAGCGCTTCGCCGGCATCGACGGCTCGGCCTATATCATCGGCGGCTTCGGCATGACGGCGCTCACCGCCAACAACATCGTGCTGGTACCGATCCGCTCCGGCCTGGGCTTACGCCTCGGCGCCAATATCGGCTATCTCAAATACACGCCGCGCGCGACCTGGAACCCGTTCTAGGCAAACGCCTCCGTATCCCTACGGATCAAGGTTAACGAGAGGCGGGGGCTGGCTTTTTGCCGGCCTCGCATGCATTGTCGTTGGTAAATTTTTCCTTAGCTCTCGGAGTTCTGGCCCATGGTCGAACCGATCATGTACCTGGCGATCGGTTTCCTGCTGTCGATGCTGTGCGGGCTTGCGATCGTGCCGCTGGTGCATAACCGCGCGGTCCGCCTGACCACGCGCCGGCTCGAGGCGGCCACGCCGCTGTCGATGGCGGAGATCCAGGCCGACAAGGACCAGCTCCGCGCCGAGTTCGCGATGTCGGCGCGGCGGCTGGAGATGAGCGTCGACCAGCTCAAGAACAAGACGACGAGCCAGCTCGCCGAGCTCGGCAAGAAGAGCGATGCCATCAACCGCATGAAGATCGAGCTCGGGGAGAAGAACGCCACGATCTTCGCGCTGGAGGCGCGCGAGAAGGCGGTAAAGGAGCAGCTCCGCGCCACCGAGGAGGAATTCAACGCCAAGACCGAAGCCTTGCGCGAGGCCGAGATTGCGCTCGCCGACAAGCAGGCCGAACTGACAAAGATCAATTCCGAGCTGTCCGACCGCTCGATGATGGCGGAGAGCCGCCAGGTCGAGCTGGTCGCGGTGCGCGCGCAGATCGAGGAATTGAAGAACCGCGTCGGCGACGCCGAGAAGGAGTTCGCGGCGACGCAGGCGCGCCTGGCGCAGGAGCGGACCGAATCCGAGACCGCCTCGCGGGAGCTTGCTGAGGCGCGCGGCCGCGTCGAGAATCTGAGCCAGCGCGTCACCGAGCTCGATCGCCAGCTGATCGTGCAGGTGAAGGAAGCCGAGATGCTCTCGGGCCGCGTCGCCGATCTCGAAGGGCGGCTCGCCACGCAAGGCAAGCTGCTCGCCGAGCGCGACTATGAGAACAACCAGCTCCGCCAGAGCAACGAGAACGCCGAGCGCACCATCAAGGAGCTGCGCGTCGAGATGGCCGCCCACAGCGGCGGCAAGTCGTCGGCCGCGATGGAGCAGCTCCGCGCCGAGAAAGCCGCGCTCGAAGAGCAGCTGCGTATCGCTCGCGACGAGCGCGCAAAACTCCAGCGCGACATCAATGCGATCCAGCAGCAGGCGGAAAGCTCCTGGGCGACCGAGCGGATGGAGAACGCGCTGTTGCGCGAGCGCATCAACGACATCGCCGCCGAGGTGGCAAAGCTCGCGATACAGCTCGAGGGCCCGAACTCGCCGATCGAGGCGCTGCTGGCGGCCGAGGCCGGCCAGCCCGCAAAGCCGGCGCCGCGCCCGGCCAATGGCGTCGCGACCAACGGCGCGGCAGCAAGCCCCCTGCCCGAGGGCGGCGGAACGCTGGCCGAGCGCATCCGCGCGCTCCAGGCCCACGCCTCCCGCGCCCGCCAGCAGGGCGCGTAAATCGTCCGAAACCCCGGCCTCGCCGCCGATTTGCTCCATCGGCGAAAGGTTTTCCGGCCTCAAGCCGCCTGAAAACTTGACACTTCTCACCCGCACTTCTAAATCGCGGGCTCCGATGCGCCGGCCGGCCGAAAGGTCCGGCCGTCTGCATGATGGTCCCGGGCGCATAGCTCAGCGGGAGAGCGTTCCCTTCACACGGGAGAGGTCCAAGGTTCGATCCCTTGTGCGCCCACCACGCTTCGCCTTCGCGTGGCGCAGCCACGCCCAATGATGGCGAAACGTATCCGGCATGGCTCGAAGAGCGTCAACGGAATCGGGGGTCTTGCTCCCGCCCGATCGAAAAGTCGAAAACAACCCCATGCACAGTAGCCGACCTCGGTCGGATCAAGGTGGTGCGGCTTTTCCGAAAACGGCTTGCTCCGTCGGGCAAAACAGGGGCATGATGGCAGCATCCCCGGCCGCGTGTCAGCGATCTCTCGGCCATCGCTGCAGGCCAAACATCATCCACGTCGAGAAAGTCTTTCGTCGGTATGACGACGGACCGCCAATTGCATGCTGGGGAGCCTTGATGTACCTGAACGGCACTGGGCCCAGTCTGCCGCTCGAGCGGCCATATTCGGGAAAATACCATGGCGGCGGACGCAACCACCAAATCGCACTTTCGCATCCGCCGCGGGCCGAAAGGTGGACGCAGGGCCACCGCGCCGGCCCCCGACATCGAGGAGAAGATTCTCGATGCCGCCGAGTTCGTGTTCGGACATTTCGGCTTCCGCGGAGCAACGACGGCCCTCATCGCCAAGAAGGCGTCCGTGGCGAAAGCTCATATCTACTACTACTTCGAGGACAAGGAGGATCTGTATCGCGCGATACTCGAACGCGCGATGAACAAATGGGCGCGAGACATGGAGTCTCTCGACGCCACAACCGATCTGGAAACCGTTCTCGTGCGCTACATCCACAGGAAGGTGGATTTCTCCCGCGATCACCCGCATCTCTCGCGGATTTATGCCAACGAGATCATCAGCGGAGCGCCATTCATCGGCAACTTCATCGAGAAGGTCTCGACACCGCTGCTGCACGAGAAGGTCAAGACCATCGACACATTGGCCGCGCGCGGCGCCGTCCGGCCGGTCAGCGCTGCCGATCTGTTCTTTTGTATTTGGGCCATGACCCAGGCTTACGCCGATTTTTCCAGCCAGATGGCCATCATGAAACGCAAGCGGCAGCTCGAAGAGGCCGACTACGAAGCAGCCAAGGCCACGATCGTCCAGCTCGTGCTCGGTGGGCTTGGTTTGTCCGGTGGCGCGGCCGCGCCGAGCAGGAAGGGCGACTGAGTGCCTCACGCTCAGCGGCACTTGTCCGCGTCCGAAAGCATCTGCTCCTGAGCCCGGTATCGCAGCACCTTGCGGGTCACCCTGCCTATTGACTGGGCAATCGTCAGCGCGCCTGCGCCGTCAAGCGTGTCCGCCTACGGCAATTTCCAGCTTTTCGCATTTTCACCCTCGCAGCGCGCTTTTCGCTTTTTGACCGATCGTTATATATTCTTGAACGATCGTTTTATACTGGAGTGGGATCCGAAGTGTTCCTGCTACCGGACCGGCCGGACGGGACATTGCCCCTGTCGAGGAGGACGTGAACGAATGAGGCGCCTGCTCCCCTATCTCGCCGCCCCGGCCATCCTCGGAGCTCTGGCTTTGGCCGCACATCTACTCTGGAGTAGCGACCATCGGCGCTCTGCCCTCGACGCCGATCTGTTCGGCTTCCGGCTCTTCGACACCGGGCAGCAATCGACGAACTTCCGGATGGTTTCCATGCCATTCGGTCCGCGCCGCTCTTCGCTCCCCTCCCCGGCTCTCACGGCCGTTATTTGAGGAACCCATCAGAAGATCGGCGGTTGACCTTGCGGCCGGTGCCAAGCCCCGGTCAGGCCATATTCTGCAACTGCTGGGTTCGATGAAAAAACCGAAAAACAGCGGTAATCCTGCTCACACTGTTTGCTTTCGTCCCTCGCAATCTCTGTCGAGAGCCATCACGGCGTGGATGGCTCGTCGGAACGACGTCTCGAGCCTGACCGAAGCGATAGGCCGCCTCGTGGAGCTGGGACTCGCATCGGACACCGACCACGATCGGCAGACACGACGCGCCAGGAAACTGGCTGGCGATACGATCGACCGGGTGGGCGACGCAACGACGACGGCAGATACTCGGGCGAGCCGAAAGCGCGATTTACTCGACGGCCCCGAAGAGTTCGGCCGTGTGCGAATTGATCGGCCCAAACGCAGCAGGTTGGTCAGGGACGGAGCTAACCAATCCGGAAGTTTCCAACACAGGAGGACTTCGAATCACGACTGATAGAAAGGACAAGCGATGAGACAGCAATTTCGATCGCCTGCCGCCAAGGCGGCGGACAATTATTTCAAGCAGGCCCCGCAAAAAGTCGCGACCGACTACGAGAAGGCACAACAGGCTTTCCACGCGAACAGGGAACGGCTGAAAGCCGAACGCCTGGCACGGGATGCCCGACAGAAAAGCCCACCCGACAGGACGCGGTAGTTGTCGCGATTCTACTTCGAGATACGCGACAGTGAGGCGCTCGTCTGGACGAAGAAGGTCTGGATTTGTCCAATCAAGGGCCGCGGAGATCGAAGCGGCGATCTCTCTTGCCGATATTGGCAGAGAGCTCCAACCGTTCGCCAGCAGCGAGGACTTGGCTATCGAAGTTCGGGATGGGTGGCCCCGTCCTGAAAGCGACGTTCGTTCGGTTAAGATGTCCGCCGATTCATTGACCTTCGCAGAATAGCTGATCGACCCGTTCAAAGCATCGAAAGCACGACGATGCCATCTTCGAGCTCCCCCGACGCAAGGCGCCTGCGCGCCATATGTTCGAACTCCGTTCGATGCTTCTGGAAATAGCTGAACGCCTGCTTCTGCGTGTCGAAGGTCGTCGCAAGTCGGCACATCTGCCTGCTAGCGCCGAACGCTACGAAGAAAGTGATGGTTCCGTGGTCCGATTTGACTCTGCGCACGAGCTGCACTCTCCGGAATGGGATCGGCACCTTCGAATTGCTGCGACGACGCTGAAGACGGCTATCGTGCGGTTTTCCTTGTACGCTTCTTGGCCGCAGGTACAGGCAGCGCGGCGTGGAGAGCTGCTTCAGCCGCCTCCTTCTCGCGTTCCCTGGCCTCGCGGATCGCTCGAAGCCGCGCCATGTTCTTGCGCACTTCGATGGCCTGCTTTTCGACATCTGCCAGTGCGCGCACGCCCTCTTCTGCGGCGAGGCGCTTACGATCGGAACGCGCGATGCCCTCGGGTGACAGCTCGGCCGTTTTCCTGGCACTCATGCTTCACTCCGTTTTGCACGCGACGAAACCCGCTCAATCCAGGGATCGAGCGGGCCAAGTGGCCGTTTCAGTACATCCGTGAAACGGCGCCACGATATCAAGCCAGCGAGAGATTCTCGGCGCTGACCTTGCCTCGCATCTTGTCGGTCTTGGTCTCGAAATTGACCTGCTGGCCTTCTGCAAGACCCGAAAGGCCGACGCGTTCGACGGCGCTGATGTGAACGAACACATCATTGCTGCCGTCGTTCGGCTGAATGAATCCAAAGCCCTTTTGGCCGTTGAACCACTTCACGGTACCTGTCGTCATTATCTTCTCCAAAGCGCACGAGCGCATCTACGCCGCGCGACAATCACGCGGACATTTTCAACTTCGTCGATGTCTTTGGAAAAGGAGCCCGCGGGCGCATTCAACAAGGCACAGCGGCTGATCGAACAAACACAATATACACCGCGCCCGTTCTTTTACAAGGGCGGAAGCCGATTTGTTTTCGGCTGGTCGTTGCCATCGGATCTGCCGAAATGGTCGCAGGCGTTGTCGATTGACTTGTCCGTGCGAGAGTGTTCACGTGAGCGCACCAGACTGCGTCGCCGGTGAAAGCACTTCGGCCGGCCCGGAGCTGTCGACTGAAGTCGCGGCCGCTATCCTGAAAAATTCGCAATGAAGCTCCTGCGCAATCGGCTGCTTGCAGGACCTGTTGCATCTGCAGCCTCAAGCGAGAAACATCAATGCAGGTCGTCGTCAGAGACAACAACGTTGAGCAGGCTCTTCGTGTTCTCAAGAAGAAGATGCAGCGCGAAGGCGTCTTCCGGGAGATGAAGCAGCGGCGCTCCTACGAGAAGCCGTCGGAGAGAAAGGCGCGCGAAAAATCCGAAGCCATTCGCCGCGCGCGCAAGCTCGCTCGCAAGCAGGCGATCCGGGAGGGATTGTTGCCGGCGCCACCGAAAAAGAAACCCTTCGAGCGCAAACCGCCTTTGCCGGAGATCAAAGCTCCTACGGCCTGAAATCGATCCCGCGCAGCACGATCCCGGGCGGAATGCCCTCGAACTCCGTCGCGCTGTATTTGCTCGCCGCCCGTGCTTCGATGCGGTCCCGCAGGCGGGTGAACTGTGCTTCCCGCTGCTCGGGCCTGACTTGCGGGCCAGGCTCGAGATAATCCATCGCGGAGGTCGAGATCGCGCAAGGAATCTCTCGGGTGCCGTCCTGCATCGAGAAGCGGACGATCATCCGCTCGTATTCGTGGCTGATAAAGCGGCCGCGGGTCAACGTCATGGCTTACTCCCTTACGTGATCCCTTCTTCACACCTGCAGCAGCAATGCCCGCCTTCGCGGTCGTTGCGGGGCACATGTCGAGAACGCAGGTGCCCGGCGTCCGCCTCAGCCTTCCTCCGACAGCCGGGCGAAATCGTCGAACAGGGCAGCCACCAGTGCGCGATGGCGGGTGTCCTCGACGGGTAGGCTCGCAGCATAGAGGTTGAGCAGATAGCGGGCCTTGGTCGCGGCCTCGGCCCAGGACCCGGCCGGCACCGTCATCATGCGGTTCTCGAGGTCGGCCTCGCGCTCGCGCAGCTCCCTGACATTGGCTTCGACCTCGGCCAGCGCGCGGCGCAGCTCGGTCGCCTTCTGCGCTGCCATGCCGCGGTGCTTATCGAGATCGACGGTGTGGTCAGTCATTGGCGATGCCCGCGCCTGCGGCTTGCGCGTTCGCAGGATCGACTGAGCCTATCGACCGGCCCAGTGGGCTCGATGCCGCGGATGCGGAATGGACGCCTGAACGTGACGGCTTCTCGCCGCGAGCGGGTGGCCATGCACGCCTGCCTTTCGCAAGTGAAGCCCGACCGGTGCCGCGGCTGGCATGACCATGCGCCCTTGCCGCAGCGATAGCCAGCACTATCACGGCCGTATTGACGAACGACCATGGATCTGCGCCCGGTTGAAGAACGTGCTGTCCTAGTTCGACTATCAAGCGTATTGTTTCTACATCATCGGCAACGGCTCTGATCCGTGGGCGCCGGTGGCAGAGAGACCAAGCGCGCTCCCGCCTGCACAGGACGAGGAACGCAGCAATGGTATTGCGGCGCGGAATTTGCCGTCCGTCCCAACAGGACGCCCAGAACCTGGAGCTTTTACGTGAGTTCGCCAGGAAAGCGGCGGACGTTCTGAGACGCTGCCCCGCGCCTGACACATTCCTGGGCCGGAAGACGCAAGAACCGTTCCCTCGGGAGATCGAGGAGGCAAGACCAAACTGGCAGCGACTAACCTAGTTAAGTTCGCGATCGAGGAATATCGAGTAAGCGGGGGGCTTCCGTTTGTGACAAGGGAGTCACAATGCCACATCGCAAGTACCGTGCTCTGGAGCGCGACTGCCGTTTCCAAGCCGCCATCACGGGGCATAAGGAGACCAGAGCAGAACTCAAGAAGATGGAGCGGGAATACAAGACCCTCGCTGATTGGCTGGAAGAGCGTCAGCGGGACGACGAGCGAGCCCCTCCGCAGAGGGAGTGAGCCTGCTCACAAGCGCGATAGATTGGGAGGAATCGTCACCGCGCGTTGGGTTGTCGTTCCAGCACACTCTACTCCGTGCCTCTACGCGATCGCCAAGATCTCGATCTCCTGCGCGCCAGCTCCCACGACATCCCCCACCGTCTTCCCCATCAACGACCTCGCGACCGGCGACACGAACGAGATCGAGCCGGCCTTCGGATCGGCTTCGTCCTCACCGACGATGCGATAGGTCTGCACGCGGCCATCCGTGCGGCTGAAGGTCACCGTGCTGCCGAAGGCGACCGTCTCGTTCGACGTTGGACTAGCCACGAGCTGCGCGGTGCGCAGCCGTTCGGCGAAGTATCTGATATCGCGCAAGGGCACCGCCGACTGCCGGCGCTTTTCGTTGACGTCGTCGATCGCTTGCGCGGCCTCATAGGCTTCGCGCGCAGCCTGGAGCTGGGCCTGCAAGGCCTGCAGGCCCGTTTCCGTCACGAGGTTCGGATGCGGCGAGATCGGGCGATCCGGCAGCAACGTTTCGGAGGCGGTCTCGGCGCTCTCTTCTTTGGTAAAGGCGACGCTCAATTCGAAAATCCTGTCGAACAGTCTTACGCGACTGTATCAGAGTTGGAGCATGAGGCCGAAACCCCTCACCCGGGCCGCATCTTGCGATGCGACGTAGCCGAAGCTTCGTCGGCGTTCTTACGAGTTCTCGGCCCGGATCGATTAAACCAAATCGCTCGATCCCTTATATCTCAAGTTCGACGAAACGGCGCAGTTTGAAGACGAGGTCGGGCAAGGCCTGGCGGAACCGGGTCGCGTTCTGGAAACTGGTCGAGAACGGCGCGAAGGTCAGCATCGCGTTCCAGTTCCGATAGCCATAGACCGTTACGGAGACGCCCGACGCCGGAAAATCGTCGAGCTTGCGCAGTTCGCCGAGCACGAGCTCGGCAATCGCCTCCGCCGGCAGCAGCCGCTTGCCGTCCGGCGTCAGGGATGGAGCGGCAGGCGCGACCAGCGCCGGAGCCGGCACGGCTTCATCGGATGGCTCCTGCAGCTTCGGAGAGTCCGCCTCCGGGATTTGCGCCACGTCCGGGACCGGTGGCGCCGACGGCGCGACGTCGGCAAGCGGCGGCGGGCTGGCGGCCTCTGCGCGCTTGTTGCCTCCCAGGATGCTGCTGATCATGGCCACCAGGCCAGCATCCTTTGCATCGTCACTCATCACGGCTTCCCCCCGGCTGGCGCCAGTCTAGCACCGGCATCGTGGACTGCCACAGGGTCAGCCGATCAGATCGAGCCCTCGCTGCTGCATGGCTCCCGATCAGTTTCACCGTGGCGCAAGGCGGGGAGCACCTCGCGCCGCGGTGCGACCGGTCACTGCTTCTCGAACGGAATATATTGCTGATACTGCTTCGGCACGGAGCTGCGATAGCGCGCAGGGACGGTACCGGTGTCGATCGAATGATCGATCTCCTGCCGGCGCGTCATCTTCTTCTTCGGCTTCTTCTCGGCGCTCTTCTTCGGGCCGGCCGGCGGGGTCGATGTGTCTGTGGTCGCGGCCGGCGCAGTGGTCGCAGCAGGGGCCGCGGTGGTCTCGGGGGTCGCCGGCGTGCCCGCTGCAGCCGGGGCGGTCTGCGCCAGCGCGAGCGGCGTTTGCATGATGAGCGCCAGTGCCGCGGTCGCAACCAGCAAATATGACTTTTGCATCAGAACCTCCAAAATGCCTGATCCCCAATGACGGAATCGTCCCGCGGGATCGACGCATGCAAGTCCGCCGAGGATAGGCGAGACCAGGGCTGCAAACTGCGGCCGGGATCACGTTGCCACGACGGCTTGCGCCATCATAGGCGCACGCCGAACGCAGCGCACGCTCCGAGACCAGGACGCGCACGACAACGTGTCGGGTGAGTCCGCAACGCGCGAGGCAACCCGCGCGGCTCGCCACGATCTCGGCGTCGCCTGATAGGTCGGCCAGGCTGACATTGCTTCGCGTCGAATATATCGATGACGAGAATGTTATTCGGCGTGGAGGCGAGAAAAATTTGCAAAGCGCATCCGCAGCTTGATCGCAACGCTCGCTCATGGAGCCGGATCGACATCGCGCAATGTGTGAAGCAGCGCACAGCAACGCCGAATTTCGCGATCTACCCTCACATGCATATCTTATGACGAACACCTCTCGATTTAGTTGCCAGCCGTCGTCAGTTTTCATGGAGGTCATTTATGAGCAGTCGTCACGCCACTACGCCGCGCGGTCTCAACGCCACCCGTTCGCCGCTGTCACAAGGCCGCTTCGGCCGCATGTTTCGCACGCTGACGCCGGCGACATTCGGGCCGAACGAGGCCGACAACATCGCAAATCTCGCCGCGCTCGCCGACGACATGGTCGGCGATTTCGATCCGCCCAAGGACGGCCCCGATGCCGAGGAGAGCGGAATTCCCGCGCTCTACACTTATTTCGGCCAGTTCGTCGATCACGACATCACTTTCGATCCGGTGAGCTCGCTGGCCAAGCAGCAGGACCCGGACGGCCTCGTCGATTTCCGCACGCCGTCGTTCGACCTGGACAATCTCTATGGACGCGGACCAAACGACCAACCCTATATGTACGACAACAACGGCAAGTTCCTGCTCGGCGAGACCTTGACCGGCACCGGCGTATCCAATGCCTTCGACCTGCCGCGATTCAAGGGCCGCGCGCTGATCGGCGATCCCCGCAACGACGAGAACAGCATCGTCTCGCAGCTGCAGGGGCTGATGCTGCGCTTCCACAACCGCATGGTCGACGACAATGACACGCTCTCCTTCCAGGACGTGCAGCAGCGTGTGCGCTTCCACTATCAATACGTCGTGCTGAACGACTTCCTGCCGCGCATCGTCAATGCCGCCGTGCTGAACGATCTCAAGACCGGCGGGCGCTACGATCGCAGCAAGCTCGCCTACTATCACTGGAAGAGCTTTCCATACATGCCTGTCGAGTTTTCGGTCGCGGCCTACCGGCTCGGACACTCCATGATCCGGCCCGGCTATCGGCTGAACGACGCCGACAACATGCTGCTGCAGATATTCCCCGACCCCAACAACCCCGACAACAACGCGCTGACGGGCTTCCGCGCCATGGGGCCGGGACGCGCCATCGACTGGGGACGTTTCATCGATATCGACACGCGCGCCTATGGCGTCGAGGGCGACAGCACCAACCCCGACAACAGGAGGCGGCTCCAGCTCGCCTATCGAATCGATACATCGCTGGTCGATCCCTTGCGCAAGCTGCCGCCGGAGGTCGCCTCCAATCCGTCGTCACTGGCGCTTCGCAATCTCGAACGCGGCTGGCGGCTTGGCCTGCCGTCGGGCCAGGCGGTCGCCAGGGCGATGCAGGTGACGCCGCTGACCGACGAGCAGATCATCATCGGCCGTGCCGTCAACAATCCCGATCCGGTCGGCGACCCCCAAGTTCCGATCGCATCGATTGCCAACGGCGTGTTCAGGGGCAATTGCCCGCTCTGGACCTACATCCTCGCGGAAGCGCGCCAGTTCAAGACCGCCGTCGCGGTCCCGGCCACGGGTGCGCCAGGGGGCGGCGTCAACACGCCGCAACTCGGCCCGGTCGGCGGACGCATCGTCGCCGAAGTCTTCCTCGGCATGATGTTCGGGGACGCCTCCTCCGTGCTGTCGCTCGATCCGAACTGGACGCCGGTGACCGGCCCCGAATTCAAGTTGAAGGATCTGGTGACCTACGCGCTGGGCGGGGGGGCTGCGCTGCATTGAGGTCGCCACGGTAGAGAATGCAGGGGCCGCTCGTGTGATGCGAGCGGCCTCGTGATTCACGTCTTCCCGACGGTATGGGATGAACAGCGTCCCGAGCGCAGACCGAACGTGCCCGAAGTCACAGTCGGGCGTCGTCGCATGGTCCATGCTGCGACGGTCGATAATGACATCGACTAACCATCAGAGAGGAACGATCCATGTTGCGCAAATTCTCACTTCTTGCAGTCGCCGCGGCCTTATTGGGCACGGCCGCTTTGGCCCCAACCTCCGCCTCCGCATTTGAGTTCGGCGGCTCGCGTCATGGGGGTGGTGTAACCATCGTGCTCGGCTCTCCCGGCTACTATGGTCATGGTTACGGTTACGACGACTGCGATCACGACTACGATTACTACCGGCACCATCCGCGTCGCTGGCGGCCGCTCTGAACGGTTGTTCAGCCGAAGCCCGTGATGTGCCCTCGAGGCGCGCGAGTTGTGCAAATCCGCGCGCCTCTGACGCGGTCAGTGGACGCCCTATTTCATCGCCCCACGACCGCTCTCCTCGAGCCTGGCCGCGAACCATCGCGACTGCTGCTCATCGGAGACGCCGCTGACATAGACTTCCGAGGACGTCACGCCGTGCTTGTCCAGCACGAGCAGCACGCCGATCCAATAGGCGAACCAGACATGCGGATCGGTCATCGCCTTCAGCTTGTGCTGATCGTGCTCGAGCGGGGTGTGATTGCTGGCCTTGCGGACCTCGACGGCGAGCAGATTGTTCGGGATCTCGCGCTGATGTACGACGACGTCGGGGTAGATCGACTTGCCCAGATGATCGTCGGTCGAGATGATCGTGCCGTGCGGCAGATGCAGCGTGCGCTCGCCAAGCCGGTCGTAGTTGCAATCGACCGCCCAGCCTGAAAACTGCCGCTCGAGATGGACGGCGAAGCGATGCGTGATCGCGCGCTCGCCGATGTCCTTCTCGAACAGGAATCCCTCGTGGGCGTAGAAGTCCCTGAGCGCCGCGATCACCTTGTTCAGCTCGGTCTGCATCTTGCCTCCGGGCCCTCGGCGCTCCCTGTCTGCGCGCCTACATCTGGACTTCGATCAGCCGCGGCCCCGGCTCGGCGACGGCTTCCGCCAGCGCCTTGTTGAACTCGTCGGCATTGGTGACGGCGCGGCCGGGCACGCCCATGCCCTTGGCCAGCGCGACGAAATCGAGCGTCGGACGGTCGAGCCGGAGCATGTCGTTGGCGCGCTGGCCGGGCTCGCCGGCACCGACATTGTCGAACTCGCCGCGCAGGATCTGGTAGATGCGGTTGGCGAACACGATGGTGACGATGTTGAGATTCTCGCGGGCCTGGGTCCACAGCGACTGGATCGTGTACATCGCACTGCCGTCACCGACCATGGTGATGACCTTGCGCTCCGGGCAGGCGATCGCGGCGCCGATCGACAGCGGCGTCGAGAAGCCGATCGAGCCGCCCATGTTCTGCAGCCAGTCGTGCGGCGCGGCGGCCGCCGTCGGCGGGAAGAAGCCGCGGCCGGTGGTCAAGGACTCGTCGACCATGATCGCGTTCTCGGGGATCGCGCATGCGATCGCCTGCGCGATCGAGGCGAAGGTGAGCGCGCCGGTCGGCTTGGCCAGCTCAGCCAAGGTCTGCGGCTTGACGTCCTTGGCGCTGGCCTTGACGGCGCCGGCGAGCGCTTCCAGCGCGGCGACCGAATTCTCGCCCCAGGAAGTCATGCGATGCACCTCGCAGCCCTCGGGCTTGAGCATGCTCGGCTTGTTCGGATAGGCGAAGAACGCGACGGGATCGTCGGCCTCGACCAGCACGATGTGACGGAACTTGGCCAGCATCGGCAGCGCGTGCTCGATGACGTAATGGATACGGTCGATCGAGAAGCGGCCGCGGCCGCGCGCCATCTTCGGACGGAAGGTCGGGCCCATCACGGTGCAGCCGGTCTTGCCCGCGATGCGCTCGGCCAGGGCCAGGCCCTGCTCGCTGAGCGCGCTGCCGGTCATCAGCAGCAGCGTGCCCTCGCCGTGGCCGTGCAGGATTTTTGCGGCCTGCTCGACCGCCTGCGGCGAATAGCTGGCGCGCTGCTGCTCGGCCGGGACCTCGGCGACGCCGTCGGCCTCGTTCCAGGCGGTGTCGGCGGGCAGGATCAGGGTCGCGATCTGCGGCGGGGCGCTTCTGGCGGCGGCGATCGCGGCGGCGCCGTCGGCGGCGACCGATTTGGAGTTCGGGGAGGTGCGGACCCAGGACGACATCGGCCGGGCAAGGCCCTCGATGTCGGAAGTCAGCGGCGCGTTGTAGTCGATGTGGTAGACGGCATGCTGGCCGACGATGTTGACGATGCCGGAATTGGCCTTCTTGGCGTTGTGCAGATTGGCAAGTCCGTTGGCGAGGCCGGGACCGAGATGCAGCAGGGTCGAGGCCGGCGTGCCCTTCATGCGGAAATAGCCGTCGGCGGCACCCGTCACCACGCCTTCGAACAGGCCGAGCACGCACCGCATGCCCGGCACGCGGTCGAGCGCTGCGACAAAATGCATCTCGGAGGTGCCGGGGTTGGTGAAGCAGACATCCACCCCGCCCTTGACCATCGTCCGCACCAGGCTTTCCGCACCGTTCATCCCAAGACTCCCGCAGGCAATTTCCAACGTTCCATCCGATCAATCATTGTTCGCTCGGCCCGTCAAAGCAATAGCCGGCATAGCGGCCCTGCCCGGCAGGGCGATGCGCCCGCTTGGCTAACGCTTTCCGACAAATTGGTGCTGTTGCCGATTTGGTAACGCCATCCGTTAACGATGCCCCGTCTGTTAAGAAGGTTTGCCTCACGGGGCCGTGGCTTGCGGAATGCCCGCAAATATGGCCTGTGGTTTCCGTTGAATCGATTTTTGTTGGGGGAAACAATGATCCGGTTTTTTGCCGCACCGATCACCGCAATCGCGCTCTTGCTGGCTGGCGCCGCCGACGCGTCTGCAGCGGGGATGATCGACTTCACGGGCACCAGCTCCACCGGCTTTCTCGGCGGCGGAGCGAGCCCGATCCCCCGCACCACCGTCATGTACAACGGCAATTATGCCCCCGGCACGATCGTGGTGAACACCGCCGAGCGCCGGCTCTATCTCGTGCTGCAGAACGGCCAGGCGCTGCGCTACGGCATCGGCGTCGGCCGTGACGGCTTCCGCTGGGGCGGGGTGCACAAGATCACCGCCAAGAAGGAATGGCCGGAATGGACGCCGCCGTCGCAGATGATCGCCCGCCGGCCCGACCTGCCGCGCCACATGAAGGGCGGCATCGAGAACCCGCTCGGCGCCCGCGCGATGTATCTGGGCTCGACGCTCTACCGCATCCACGGCTCCAACGAGCCGGAGACGATCGGCCAGGCAGTGTCCTCGGGCTGCTTCCGCATGACCAACGACGACGTCACCGACCTCTACGGCCGCGTCTCGGTCGGCACCACCGTGGTGGTGCTGAACAACTAGAGCGCGGCAAGGCGGGAACCGGCTTCGCCCGCGAATCTGCGGACTTGTGCGTTGCCGGCGAATGCGGCAGCGTTGCGTGACGATGCGCGCTTTCAACCGGCCCTCGGCTATCCTCCGCTTCTCCCCGCTGGCGCTTGCGGCGTTCGCGCTTGCGGCTGACATCGTCCCCCTTGGCGTCGTGAGCTCGGCGAGCGCCGGCGAATTGCCGGCGATCGCCTCACGCCAGCGCACCGAGAAGAAGAGCTTTACCGACGCCGAGATCGTCGACGGCTTTTTCAAGACCGCCTTCGGCGCCGAGTACCACCTCGCCGGCCGCGTCGACCGCATCCGCAAGTTCGACGAACCGGTGCGCGTATTCGCCGAGACCGACCGCGCCGACCGCAAGGCGCAGCTCGCAAGGGTCGTGGCCGACATCGGCAAGCACGTACAGCATCTCGACATCGCCATGGCCGACAGCAGCGAAGCGGCGAACGTGCGGGTCAAGATGGTGCGCGACCGCGATCTCTATCGCACCATTGCGAGCTTCTACGGCGCGGAGAAGGCGCGCGAGATCCGCACCTCGCTCGATCCGCAGTGCCTGTCCGGCTTTCGCAAGAACGACCAGTTCGAGATCGAGCATTCCGACGTCATCCTCACCGTCGACGTCGGCGACTTCACCTTCCTCGACTGCGCCTATGAGGAGGTGCTGCAATCGCTCGGGCCGATCAACGACACATCGAGCGTGCCGTGGACGATGTTCAACGACAATGTGTCGATGGGCTATTTCGACGTCTACGACCAGTACATCCTCAACCTGCTGTACGATCCCCGCATCAAGGCCGGCATGACGGTGCCGGAGGTGAGAGAAGTGCTGCCCGACGTGCTCGCCGACGTGCGCGCCTGGGTGAAGCGGGTGAACGATTTGAAGGAGTGAGCTGCCGGCGCCATTGCGAGAACTCGTAGGGTGGGTTAGCGCTAGCGTAACCCACCTCTTTGGCTTCTTCCGCGTCGACGGAAATGGTGGGTTACGCCAGGCGGCTGCGCTTTGCGCATCCGCATGGCTAACCCACCCCACGATTACCTCACCAGATCAGCCACCGTGGTCGCGGCCTTCAGCCCGGTGCCGGTGAGGACGGCGACGGTGGTCTCGTTCGCCTTGATCGCCCCACTGGCCGAGAGCTTCTCCAGCGCTGCCGCCGCGCTGGCGCTGGTGGGTTCAGTGAACAGGCCTTGCCGCGCCAGGCGGCGCAGCGCCGCGACGATCTCGTCCTCGGTGAGCGCGACCGTGCCGCCACCGCTTTCACGCAAGGCGGCGATGATCTCGCGCAGCCGCAGCGGAGACTTGATCGCGGTGCCTTCGGCGATGGTCTTGCTCACCTCGCGTGCGACCGGCGTATCGACGCCGGCCTTGAAGCTCGCATCGACCGGCGAGCAGTTGAGCGGCTGGGCCGCGAACAGGCGCGGCAGCCGTGCGATCTGCCCCGCCTTCAGGAGCTCGCGAAATCCGAAGGCGCAGCCCAGAAGACTGCTGCCGGCGCCGACGGGAGCGATGACGTTATCGGGCGCTTTAAAGCCGAGATCTTCCCAGATCTCATAGGCGAAGGATTTTGTGCCCTCAAGGAAGAACGGCTGCCAATTGTGGCTGGCATAGAAGGTCCGGCTCGACTGCCTGATGGCTTCCGCCTCCGACTCCTCGCGCGGGCCCTCAACGAGCTGCACCTCGGCGCCATATGCGCGCACCTGCGCGATCTTGGCGGGCGAGGTCGAGGCCGGCGCCAGGATCTTCACACGCATGCCGCCGGCCGCGCCAAGCCCCGCCATCGACGAGCCGCCGTTGCCGGAGGAATCCTCCAGAATGGCGTTGACGCCGATCTGCCGCAGGAAGGACAGCATGACCGAAGAGCCGCGGTCCTTGAAGCTGCCGGTCGGATTGAACCATTCGAGCTTGAAGAACGGTCGCAAATCGCCCCACGCCTGCTGCACCAGCGGCGTGCAGCCCGTGCCGAGCGAAATCGGGTCCTTGATCTCGACCGGCAGCGCCGCGCGGTAGCGCCAGAGCGACCGCGTGCTGCCGTCGATATCCGCGCGCGAAATCCCTGCGCCCGGGGTCACCAGCAGCGGCGTGCGCTCATCCGAGCACCAGCGCGGCTCATGCAGGGAATAGAGCTTTCCGTTGCGGGGGTCGATGTAGCTGGCGGCGGTCATTGGGGGTCTCCGGGTCGAAGGTGGACTGTACGATCGGTCGGCTGGCGCGTCCTATCCAGGATTCGACGCGCGCGCTCCAAACGCTGCAGCGCCTCTTGAAAACACGATAACAAGATATATTTCAATGCCTTAATGGAAGTCGCCGGCGCGGCGTCACTGCCCCCGCGGGGCGACGGCGAGAATTCGGCCGAGAACCGTCTTGCCTGCCCCTTACGATTAACTTGTCTGTCGTGGCTGGCCGCTACAATATGTTGGATTGCATCGCCGGGCTCTGTCCCGGCAACGCTGATAAGCCAGGCCCGTCCAAGCGGCGGGCCGTTGGCTTTTTGGGAGTTTGGCCATGAGCCGCGCGAACCGTACTGACCACATCCGTCTCACCTCGCACCCCGAGCCCGGCCGCAAGGCGGCCTTTCCGATTCACTGGGGCGCCCCCGACGCACGCGCCCGCGGGCCGATCATCGGCACGGTGTCACGCGCGGGCGACCGCAACGTGATCGGCAGCCATGGCGGCTCCTATGCAATGTACCGCGCGCTGGCCGTCTCCGCCGGCGCGCTCGACCCGATCCGCAGGCCCGACCTCACCAACACCTTCCCGGCCGCGACCATCGGTCCGTTCGAGCAATGGCGCGATCCCGCCAAGATCGTCGCGCTCGATCCCTGGGGCCATCTGGTCGCCGAGAATTTTCGTCAGGAGATCGCCGAAGGCGTCGACATCCGCCCCAGCATCGCGGTGACGCGCGCACGGCTGGACCTGCCGGAGATTCGCGAGGCGCTCGCCGCAAAACGGCTGCGCGCCGACGGCGAGGTCGTGCACGCCAATGGCAGCGTGTCGGTGGTGAAGATCGCGATCGATCCGGTCTGGTACCTGCCCGGGCTTGCCGAGCGCTTCGGAGCCAACGAGACCGAGCTGCGCCGTACGCTGTTCGAGCAGACCGCCGGCATGTTCCCCGAGCTCGTCACCCGGCCGGACCTGAAGGTGTTCCTGCCGCCGATCGGCGGAACCACCGTTTACATGTTCGGCGATGTGACCAAACTGCCTGATCATCGCACCAGGATCACCTGCCGCGTGCATGACGAGTGCAACGGCTCGGACGTGTTCGGCTCGGACATCTGCACCTGCCGCCCCTATCTGATCCACGGCATCGAGGAATCCGCACGCGGCGCGCAGGAGGGCGGGCTCGGGCTCGTCGTCTATAACCGGAAAGAGGGCCGCGCGCTCGGCGAGGTCACCAAATTCCTGGTCTACAATGCGCGCAAGCGCCAGGAGGACGGCGATGCGGCCGCCGCCTATTTCGAGCGCACCGAATGTGTCGCCGGCGTCCAGGACGCGCGCTTCCAGCAATTGATGCCGGATACGATCCACTGGCTCGGCCTGAAGCGGATCGACCGCTTCCTGTCGATGAGCGACATGAAGTACGACGCGCTGACCTCGCAAGGCATCGACATCGTCGAGCGCGTGCCGATCCCCCCCGAGCTGATCCCGGCCGACGCCTATGTCGAGATCGCCGCGAAGAAGGCCGCCGGCTATTACTCGACCGACATCGCGCCGGAGAAGGACGTCGAGGGCGTGGTCGGGCGTTCGCTGGAAAAATACTGATCTCGTGATGGCGGACGTTCTGGAACACGAGGCACGCGCGCTGCTCACCGCCAAGGCGGTTCGCGCGCGGGCTGGACAAATGCTCGACATCGGCCTGTCCGGCGGGCTGACACATTTCACCGTCGATCTCGATCGGATGGATGGCGTTGCAGATGCCGTGCTCGACGTGACGCGGAAAGCCTATCCGACGCTCGACATTCCCTTCCATGCGCGGTGGCGGCATTTTGTGTTCGGCGGCCTCGACCGCTGGGCTCAATTGGCCGGCGCAACATCGTGGCCCGATCGAGCCGCGCGGGCGCGCGCGGAGTTCGACCTTGCCATCGTCAGTGTGCTGCTCGACGCCGGCGCCGGCGCGACCTGGCGATACCGTGATGCGGTGACGGGACAAGGCATCGGCCGCTCCGAGGGACTGGCTCTCGCAAGCCTCGACATGTTTGCCGGCGGCCTGTTTTCCCGCGATGCGCGCGCGCCGTTCAGGGTCGATGCGGATGTGCTGGCACAGCTGCCGCTCTCGGCACTGACGTCGGCCTTCCAGGCCAGCGATGCCAATCCGCTGCTCGGTCTCGAGGGACGCACCGATCTGCTGCAACGTCTGGGCCGGCTGGTGGCAGCGCGCCCCGACATTTTCGGCATGCAGGACACGCCACGGCCCGGCGGCCTGTTCGATCATATCGCCGCGCAGGCAAACGATGGCAGCATCCCCGCACCCACGATTCTGTCCGCTGTGCTGAACCAGCTCGGGTCGATCTGGCCGTCGCGTCTGGAGCTTGCCGGTGTTCCGCTCGGCGATTGCTGGCGCCATCCCGCGATCAAGGCCGAGGATACGACCGCGGGTCTCGTCCCGCTGCACAAGCTGTCGCAATGGCTGAGCTATTCGCTGATCGAGCCGCTCCAGCGCGCCGGATTCGAGGTTACCGACATCGACGGCCTGACCGGGCTTGCCGAATACCGCAATGGCGGACTGTTCGTGGATCACGGAGTGCTGCGCCTGCGCGATGCGGCGGATGCGGATCGTGCGCATGCGGTGGATTCCCTGCTCGTCGTCGAGTGGCGCGCGCTGACCGTCGCACTGCTGGACCGCGTTGCCGAACGCGTTCGCGCCAAGCTCGGTCGCACGCCACAGTCGCTACCGCTCGCCAGCATTCTGGAAGGCGGCACCTGGGCCGCTGGCCGGGCCATTGCATTTGCGCGCCGTCCCGACGGATCACCGCCGCTCAAGGTGATCAGCGACGGCACCGTGTTTTAATCCCTCTCCCCTTGCGGGAGAGGGTGGCTTCGCGAAAGCGAAGCCGGGTGAGGGGTATGCCTCCGCGGGCACATCACTCACTGGAGTTTGCTGAAACATACCCCTCATCCGGCGCTTCGCGCCACCTTCTCCCACAGGGGGAGAAGGGAAGAAGCAAGAGCATCCCATCATGGAAGGCGTCACGATCGTCGATCATCCCCTGGTACAGCACAAGCTGACGCTGGTGCGCGACAAGTCGATCTCGACCAAGTCGTTCCGCGAGCTGATCAAGGAGATCGGCATGCTGCTGTGCTACGAGGTGACGCGCGACCTGCCGCTCGCCGATACCGTGATCGAGACGCCGCTGGCGACGATGCATTCCGCCAAGATCGCGGGCAAGAAGCTGGTGTTCGTGCCGATGCTGCGCGCGGGCACGACCTTCGTCGACGGAATGATGGACCTGGTGCCGACCGCGCGCGTCGCCCATATCGGCCTCTACCGCGAGCCCGAGAGCTTTGCGGCGGTGGAGTATTTCTTCAAATCGCCGTCCGATCTCAGCGAGCGCCTCGCCATCGTGGTGACGCCTGTCGTCGCGACCGCGAACACAGCGGTCGCCGCAATCGACCGGCTGAAGGAGCGCGGGGCCAAGGACATCCGTCTCGCCTGCCTGATCGCCGCGCCGGAAGGACTTGAGCGCCTGCGGGGCCTGCATCCGGACGTGCATATCTGGACTGCGGCGGTGGACGAAGGTCTCGACGACAACGGTTTCATCCTGCCGGGACTCGGCGACGCCGGCGATCGCGCCTACGGAACCAGATGAAGGCAGCCTCGCCACACCATCAGGTTGGCGGCCTCGGCGGCAGATCCTTTGCATCGGCAGGCGCCGGGTGCGCCTTCAGCTCGGCGATCAGGTTCTTCATCTCGCCGATCTCCCGTACCTGCGCCTCGATGATGCCGTCGGCCAGCTTGCGGACGCGGGGATCCCTGATATGTGCCCGCTCGCTCGTGAGCACCGCGATCGAATGATGCGGGATCATCGCCTCCATATAGGAGACATCGGTCACGGTCTCCTGGCTGCGAACGAGCCAGAGCGAGAGCACGAACACCACGGCGCTCGCGGCCAGAATGACCATGTTCGCCGTGCGGTTCCTGTACATGCCCCCCATGAAGCCAAGCATCACGGCGGCCATGACGGCGCCCATCACGAGCGCCATCCAGGTCCGTGTCTGGCTGTACCAGACGTGATCCAGCGCGAATGTGTTCAGGTACATCAGCCCGAACATGATCACCGTGGAAGCCGCGATCATCGCGGCAAAGCGGCCGTAAGACATGTGATACATCCTATCGTTGTCCGACAGGATATGCGTGTGCCGCGACGATTGTTCCTCGGGGGTTTCACACCTTGCCGCTGCCGCAGATGCCTTTCAGCGCCTGCCACTCCTTGTCCGTCAACAGCGGCGGGCCGCTGGCGGGGCGATCTTCCCTGGTCATGCGAGCGAGACGATCCTCGGTAAGGGGATGGCTTGCCAGGATCGTCGCGAAACTCGAGCCGCCCTCCTTGCCGGTGATGCGGAACATCAATTCGGCCGCGGGCTTGGGCGAGCGACCGAGCTGATGCATGATGTCGATGGCGAAACTGTCGGCGGCGGTCTCGGCCTCGCGCGAATAGGAGGCTTCGACCACGCTGCGCGATGCGAAGATCACGGCGGACGAGCCGGTGACGTCGCCGAACAACAGGCCGATCAGGAACGAGGTGCCGCCGTTGTAGATCAGGCCGCGCATATTGTCGTGATGCTTGAGATGGCCAAGCTCGTGGGCGAGGATACCGGCGAGCTCGTCGGGACTTTCGGCCTTGTCGAGCAGGCCGCTCAGGACGTAGACCTTGCCCCCCGGCAGTGCGAACGCATTCGGCACCGAGGTTCGCAGCACACCAGCCGTCATGGAATCGTCGTCGAGGCCGGCAGTATCGCGCAGCCGGTTGACGAGCTTGCGGAACGCCGCCTGACCGGCCGCGTCGTTGCAAGCCTCGCCGCGGAAGATCGTTTTCACCTGCACCTCGGACGCATCGCCAATGCGCCGCTCGATCGGTTTGGGCACCAGCGGCGCGAGACGGTCCGCAGCGAGCGGCACGCCGAACAGCACGACGCAGACGATGGAAACGGCCGCTGCCACCGACCAGCCCACGATTTTCGCAACACCACGACCGGTGGTCTGATGCTCGTCGAGCCGAAGACAGCGTGCGATGAGATCGGCTCCGAAAGCCGTGTCGCGGATCTCCAGTCGCGCCAACGGCGGCGCCGTGGTCGAGGTCAGGCGCAGGATGCCGGGTGGACTATCGGCTCGGCGAATTTCGTCATAGCTCCAGCGCGTGACGAACCCGCTGGCTTGCACATCGCCGGGCTCGGCGATCTCGAGCGCATCCCCCAGCGTCAGCATGACCTGACGGCGCCGACTTGATTGCCCGTCGAAGAAGATCGCCTTCTGTCCCGGCTTCGTCTCGGCACCGGGCTCGGCGGTCACATCACTCACGGCTCAGAATCCTGCAACATCGAGGCCATCAGCAAAGCCTTCGCCGAGGGCACTGGCAAGCTCGCCGCTGGCGCGGACATCGGCCGCCGCTCCGATATTGTGCACCGCGACGGTTTCCAGCACCTTGGCCCAGAGATCGCGCTGCAGATAGACGCGCATGATGATGTTCACGGCGAGGGCCAGCGCGAAATAACCGATCACCATCAGCACCAGCATCGGAATGCTCTTGGCTGCGTGGCCCGGCGCGAACAGCTCCTCGGCCGGCACGCCGCTCAGCTTGACGACGAGCAGGGTGGCGCCGCCGAGATAGAAGCCGAACAGGGTCGAGAGCAGCACCCACCAGCCGACCATCTTCCAGTAAAGGCCATAGAAAGCGTTGTGCGGCAGATCCGAGGACAGGCTGACGCCACCGATGCGGATGCCGTTCAGCCACCAGCGCCATTCGCGCGCCTTGAATTCGGCATAAAAGAACGGCGCGAGCGGGAAGATCACGACCGCGATCGGACTGAGCAACCATAGCCACCAGCCGCGCTTGAAGAATTCCCAGCCGTTGCCTTCGAAGTCGCCTTGCAGATCGCCGAAATGGGTGTGCTGCATCTTGTAGCGCTCGAGCGAGGCCTCACGCCATGGCAGCGCCAGGCCGAACGTCAGGAACACCAAGAGGCCCCATAGCATCGCCCGGAACGAATAGGCCCAGCCGGAGCCGTCCATCCAGAGGCGCACGCCGCGCCAGACCGTGCGCGTCAGCCGGTAACGACGCGCGCGAAAGATCGCGAACTGGCCGAAGGCGTAGAACGAGATGAACAGCGGCGTCGAGGCAAAGCCTTGCCAGCGCTCGAACTCGATACCAACGAGGAAATAGGCGAGATAGATCGGCACCAGAATCGCGAGCGCGAACAGGAAGCCGACCAGCAGCTCTTTGGCCCGGCCGGTGTATTCAGCGGCATCGCCGTCAACCACGGTGTTCGACCACAAATGGCGGCGGATGTCGGTGGCGAGCCAGAACCGGTAGAAGCCGAAGGTGACGAGCTCCAGCATGGCACCCTTGGTGACAATTTTCCGGAACTCGGAACGATTGCCGGTGAAATCGACCCGCGTGGGCGGCAGCGGCGGCGGGACCGGTTCGGAGGGGCCGATGGGGGCCCATTGCATGTCGTTCACGGCGGCAACCTCGGGATGCGGATCTGATCCGCTCAAACTATAGATCAGAGATTGGTCGATCCCCAAGATGAGTGGGTTCGATTTGGCTCGGTTTCCCTCTGTTTCTCTCACGATTTCATGACAAGCGGCGTGCTGGAGATCACGCTTGCGGCAAAACTGTCGCTTGCTCCGACGCACGTAACGCGTTGTAATTGTAGCTCAAATACCGCAGCGCAGAATTCACAGGAATCGCGCGGTCCATAGCGGTCCATAACAGGGAGAACGGTCATGCACGGGACCATCGAGAGCGCGGCCAAGCTCGACGAATTGCGCGCGCGCGCGTCGTCACTTCCGCTCGAGCAGTTCGATCCCGGTGACCCCGAGCTGTTCAGGACCGATACGTTCTGGCCTTATTTCGACCGGCTGCGCCGCGAAGATCCCGTGCATTATTGCAAGGATTCGATGTTCGGGCCGTACTGGTCGGTGACGCGCTACAACGACATCATGGAGATCGAAACCAATCATTCGGTGTTCTCCTCGGCCTCCTCGCTCGGCGGCATCACCATCCGCGACGTCGATCCTGATCTGCGCCGCGAGAGCTTCATCTCGATGGACCCGCCGCGCCATGCCGCGCAGCGCAAGACCGTGGCGCCGATGTTCACGCCGACGCATCTGGACAATCTCGCCATCAACATCCGCAAGCGTTCGGCCGAGTGCCTGGACAATCTGCCCCGCGGCGAGGTGTTCGACTGGGTCGATCAGGTCTCGATCGAGCTCACCACGCAGATGCTCGCGGTGCTGTTCGATTTCCCCTGGGAAGATCGCCGCAAGCTGACGCGCTGGTCTGACATTGCCACCACCATTCCCGGCCCCGATGGACTCGTCGCCACCGACGAGGAGCGGATGGCCGAGCTTGGCGAATGCGCGGCCTATTTCTCGCGGCTCTGGAAGGAACGCGCCGCGCAGCCGCCGAAGAGCGACCTGCTCTCGATGATGGTTCACGGCGCCGCGACCCGGGACATGGATGCCAAGAACTTCCTGGGCAATCTCATCCTCTTGATCGTCGGCGGCAACGACACCACGCGGAACACCATGTCGGGCTCGATTTACGCGTTGAGCCAGCATCCGGAGCAATATCGCAAGCTGCGCGAAAATCCTGATCTGCTCGACAGCTTCGTGCCGGAGGTGATCCGCTGGCAGACCCCGCTGGCGCATATGCGCCGCACCGCGCTCACTGATTTCGAGTTTCGCGGCAAGCAGATCAAGAAAGGTGACAAGGTCGTGATGTGGTACGTCTCGGGCAACCGCGACGAGGAGGCGATCGACAAGCCTTATGACTTCATCATCGACCGCGCCCGGCCGCGCACCCACCTCTCCTTCGGCTTCGGCATCCACCGCTGCGTCGGCCTCAGGCTTGCCGAACTGCAGCTCAAGATTATCTGGGAGGAGATCCTGAAGCGGTTCGACCATATCGACGTAGTCGGTGAGCCGAAGCGGGTTTATTCGAGTTTCGTAAAGGGTCTTGAAACCTTACCGGTGAAGATTGCGGCGTGAGTGAGAACCAACTGGAGCCTCGACCATGAACATCCAAGCGCCGGTGAGAGTGGACAAGGCCGAACGCATGCGCAGGGCTCGCGAGGAGGCCTATGCGACGCCGCTGGCGCAATTCCATCCCGGCGCGCCCCGGCTGTTCCAGGACGACACGCTGTGGCCCTGGTTCGAGCGGCTGCGCAAGGAAGAGCCCGTGCATTACTGCACCAACGCGCCGATCGAGCCCTACTGGTCGGTGGTGAAATACAACGACATCATGCATGTCGATACCAATCACGGCATCTTCTCCTCGGACTCGACGCTCGGTGGCATCTCGATCCGCGACGTGCCCGAGGGCTACGACTGGCCGAGCTTCATCGCGATGGACCAGCCCAAGCATTCGGCGCAGCGCAAGACGGTGTCGCCGATGTTCACGCCGACACATCTGGACGACCTGGCCAAGCTGATCCGTCAGCGCTCGCAGACCGTGCTCGACAACCTGCCGCGCAACGAGACCTTCAATTTCGTCGAGCGCGTTTCGATCGAGCTGACGACGCAGATGCTGGCGACCCTGTTCGACTTCCCCTGGGAGGAGCGACGCAAGCTGACGCGCTGGTCCGACGTCTCGACCGCACTGCCCAAGAGCGGCATCGTGGCGAGTGCCGGAGAACGCCGCCGCGAGATGGACGAGTGCTACGCCTACATGTCGAAGCTGTGGAACGAGCGCGTCAACTCCGAACCGCGCAACGACCTGCTGTCGCTGATGGCGCACAATCCGGCGACGCGCCACATGGATCCCGATAATCTCATGGGCAACATCATCCTGCTCATCGTCGGCGGCAACGATACGACGCGCAACACCATGACCGGGTCGGTGTTGGCGTTGAACGAGAACCCCGAGCAGTACGACAAGCTGCGCGCCAACCCTGCCTTGATCGACTCCATGGTGCCGGAGGTGATCCGCTGGCAGACACCACTGGCGCATATGCGCCGCACCGCGTTGCAGGACACCGAGATCGGCGGCAAGCATATCAAGAAAGGCGACCGCGTCGTGATGTGGTACGTCTCCGGCAACCGCGACGAGGAGATGTTCGAGAAGCCGAACGACTTCATCATCGACCGCCCGCGCCCGCGCACCCATCTCTCCTTCGGCTTCGGCATCCACCGCTGCGTCGGCATGCGGCTCGCCGAACTGCAGCTGCGCATCATCTGGGAGGAGATGCTGAAGCGCTTCGACCGGATCGAGGTGGTCGGCGAGCCCAAGCGGATCTATTCGAGCTTCATCAAGGGATACGAGTCGCTGCCGGTGCGGATTCCGGGGTAGAATTTTCATCGCCGTCATTCGACGAGCTGAGGCAATCCGCTTCCGCAATTTCCACTGTCATGGCCCGGCTTGACCGGGCCATCCAGTACGCCGCGGCTTCTCGGCTCTAGTACTCCCGCCACTGGAATACTGGATCGCCCGCCTTCGCGGGCAATGACAGCGGAGTATGAGGTCGGCAGCTATAAAATTCCGGCATGACAGCTCGCACCAGATGCGAAGGCACGATGGCGCGCAGCTGTTCTAACTCAGCCTGATGTCCCACACGCCGTCCTTGCGGCAGGCCGCAACCTCCTCGCGCAGCAGCGCGGTGATGGCGAGCGAGGCCGTCGAGGCCGGGCGGTCGATCGGAGAGGCAAAAATGAGCTCGCGCGTCATCGGCTTGGAGACGGGCGCGGTTTCCAGCCGCCCGTCCGCGACCTCGCCGTGGACCGACGAGGGCGGCAGCAGCGCAAAGCCGAGGCCTTCCTCGACGAGGCTCGTCAGCACGCGGAAGGAATCCGCTTCGAGCTGGACGTTGAGCTTGATCTTGCGCTGCGCCGCCGCGTGCTCGATCAGCGCGCGGAGGCCGTGCGAATGACTGGGCAGCACCAGCCGCTGCCGCAACAGCCAGCCGACATCGACGCTCTTCCTGCGCGCAAGACCGCAGCCGCGCGGGCCGACTGCGACGATGTTGTCGCGGCCGAGGCTCTCGACATTGAGATGCAGATCGGCCGAGCGGCCGTAGAGGATACCGAGGTCCATCTCACCGCGATGCAGCCATTCGACCAGATGGCCGCTGTAGCTCTCGACGATGCGCAGCGAGATGCCGGGGAATGTTTCGACGCAGCGGCGCGCGAAGCGAGCCGAGAGCACGCAGCTGACGGTTGGTACGAGGCCAAGCACGACCTGCCCCGAGGGCGGACCCTTGGCCGACTGGATGTCGTCGCGGATCTGGTCGATCTGCCGAACGATGCCGGAGGTGCGCGCCAGCAGCAGGCGTCCCGCCTCGGTCAGCACCATGCCGCGGCCATTGCGCGTGAACAGCTCGGTGCGGAGCTCGTGTTCCAGAAGCTTGATCTGCCGGGACAGCGCCGGCTGCGCCACGCGCAAGGTGTCGGAAGCCTTGGAGAGGCTGCCGAGCTCCGCCACGCAACTGAAGGTCCTGAGCTGCCGGAAATCCATGCTTGCCAATCCTGGAAGGCTACTCCATACGCTATAGCAAATGAGCATAGGGGGCTGGCGTTGTTTTCACAACGCCGGAGGATCGGCCGGCGTTATCTTAACTGCCGCTAGATACGGAAAAACGCCATGAGCCAAGAAAAGCGAGACGAACACCACAGCGAGGATTACGCCGATATCCGCGAGGCCGTCGCAAAGCTTTGCGCGCAGTTTCCCGGCGAATATTGGCGCAAGCTCGATCGCGAGATGGCTTACCCGAAGGCGTTCGTCGATGCGTTGACCGAGGCCGGCTATCTCTCGGTACTGATCCCCGAGGAATATGGCGGCGCGGGCCTGAAGCTCTCGGCCGCCGCGGCGATCCTCGAAGAGATCCAGCGCGCCGGCTGCAATGGCGGCGGCTGCCACGCCCAGATGTACACGATGGGCACGGTGCTGCGTCACGGCAGCGCCGAGCAGAAGGCCAAATATCTGCCGAAGATCGCCAGCGGCGAATTGCGGCTGCAGGCCTTCGGCGTCACCGAGCCCACCAGCGGCACCGACACGTCGTCGCTGAAAACCTTTGCGCGCAAGGAAGGCAACGACAGCTACATCGTCAACGGCCAGAAGATCTGGACCAGCCGCGCCGAACATTCCGATCTGATGGTGCTGCTGGCGCGCACCACGCCGAAGGAGCAGGCCAAGAAGCGCACGGAAGGTCTCTCCGTGTTCATCGTCGACATGCGGGAGGCGAAGAGCAACGGCCTCGAGATCCGCCCGATCCGGACCATGATGAACCACGCCACCACCGAAGTTTTCTTTACCGACATGAAGGTGCCGGCGGAGAACCTGATCGGCGAGGAAGGCAAGGGCTTTCGCTACATCCTCTCCGGCATGAATGCCGAGCGCATTTTGATCGCGGCCGAATGTATTGGAGACGCAAAGTGGTTCATCGCCAAGGCCACCGCTTACGCCAAGGAACGCGTGGTGTTCGGCCGGCCGATCGGCCAGAACCAGGGCATCCAGTTTCCGATCGCGAAGGCCTATGCCTCGATGCGCGCGGCCGAGCTGATGGTGAAGGAAGCCACGCGCAAATACGAGGCCGGGCTCGACTGCGGCGCTGAGGCCAACATGGCCAAGATGCTGGCGGCCGATGCATCCTGGGAAGCGGCGAATGCCTGCATCCAGACCCATGGCGGCTTCGGCTTTGCCGAGGAATACGACGTCGAGCGCAAGTTCCGCGAGACGCGGCTGTATCAGGTCGCGCCGATCTCGACCAACCTCGTGTTGTCCTATGTCGCCGAGCACGTGCTCGGCATGCCCCGCTCGTACTGAGGTCGCATCATGGGAGCACTTGACGGGATCAGGGTGATTGCGGTCGAGCAGGCGGTGGCAGCGCCGTTCTGCTCCTCGCGGCTGGCGGATGCCGGCGCCGAGGTGATCAAGATCGAGCGGCCCGAGGGCGATTTCGCCCGCGGCTATGACGCGGCGGCCAAGGGCCAGAGCAGCTATTTCGTCTGGCTCAACCGCGGCAAGCAGTCGGCCGTCGTCGATCTCGCCACCAAGGAGGGCCGCACTGAGCTGGAAAAGCTGATCGCGAGCGCCGACGTGCTGGTGCAGAACCTCAAGCCGGGCTCGATGGACAAGCTCGGTTTTTCGCGCGAGCGCTTGCTGAAGGACTATCCGAAACTGATCTCCTGCGCGATCACGGGCTATGGAGATGAGGGTCCCTACGCGCATCGCAAGGCCTATGACCTGCTGATCCAGGCCGAGAGCGGCCTTGCCTCCATCACCGGCAATCCCGATGGCGCCTCGCGCGTCGGCATGTCGATCGTGGATGTTGCGACCGGCGCCACCGCGCATGCGGCGATCCTGGAGGCGCTGATCGCACGCAGCCGTACCGGCAAGGGCTGCGATATCCGCATCTCCATGTTCGACGTCATGGCGGACTGGTGCACCGTGCCGCTGCTCAACGCCGAGGCCGGCAATCCGCCCAAGCGCATGGGCTTGCGTCATCCTTCGATCGCGCCTTACGGCGTCTTCACCTCGAAGGACGGCAAGGACATCCTGATCTCGATCCAGAGCGAGCGCGAATGGAAGACGCTGTGCGCCGAGGTGCTGGACCAGCCTGATCTGCCCAAGGACCCCCGCGTCGCCAACATGGTGGAGCGCGTGCGCAATCGCGATTTCACCGACTCAACGGTCGCCGATATCTTCGGCAGGATGACGCGCGACGAGCTGTTGAAGCGGCTGTCGGACGCCGACATTGCCTTCGCCGAAGTCAACACCATGGCCGACCTCACGAGGCATCCGCATCTGCGCCGCATCGAGGTCGATACGCCGAACGGCCGCGTCAGCTATCCCGCGCCGGCGCCGATCATCATCGGCGAGAAGCGGAGCTATGGCGCCGTGCCTGCCATCGGCGAACGACCCAAGAAATAACAAGAGCGAGGCGTCATGACCGAAAAGCTCGACATCGATCACCTCAGGCAATGGATCGGCCGCAGCGAAGAGGCGACCGATATCGTCACCGCGCAGCTTGTCAAAGGCCTGCGTGCCACGCTGTTCCAGGAAGTCGGCGCGCCCAAGACCGGCGACGCCGCACCGTTCACGGTGCATTGGTGCCTGGCGCAGCCGGTGTTTCCGATGTCGATGCTGGGGCCTGATGGCCACCCGACCCGCGGCGGTTTCCTGCCGCCGGTGCCGCTGCCGCGCCGGATGTGGGCCGGCGGCGAGATCGAGTTTTTGCAGCCCTTGCGCGTCGGCGACGAATCCACCCGGACCTCGCGCATTGCCGACGTGCAGGTGAAGACGGGTTCGACCGGCACGCTGTGCTTCGTCTCGATCGAGCACAGCATCTCTTGCCCACGCGGGCTCGCCATTCGCGAGCGGCAGGACATCGTCTATCGCGAGATGACGAGCAGTGCACCGGCTGGCGCGAAGGCCCCGCCCCCACCGCCGATGGCGCAGCATCGCGAGACGCACGTCTCCGATCCCGTGCTGCTGTTTCGCTATTCCGCGCTGACCTTCAACGGCCACCGCATCCATTACGACCGCGACTACGTCACCAAGGTCGAAGGTTATCCGGGTCTGATCTTTCATGGACCGTTGCAAGCGGCGCTCATTGTCGAGATGGCGGCGAAACTGCGCGGCGGGAAGGCGCCGAAGAAGTTTACCTATCGCGGTTTGCAGCCGCTGTTCGAAGGCAGCGAGTTTTCCGTCAACGCCAACGATATCGAACAGGGTCTCGAGCTTTGGACGGCGAATGCCGAGGGGCAGCCGACGATGAAGGGCACGGCGGTGTGGTAGTTTCTGTCATTCCGGGGCGATGCGAAGCATCGAACCCGGAATCTCGAGATTCCGGGTTCGTTTCGCGCCCCGGCATGACGGCTCAATAACAAACATTCAGGGACGGACAACCATGGCCAAGAACGGCAAGACCGGCAGCAAGTCCGTCACCGTCAAGCAGGCGACGCTCGACCTGTTGCGTGCCCTGGGCATCGACAAGGTGTTCGGCAACCCCGGTTCGACCGAACTGCCGTTCCTGAGCGATTGGCCCGACGACATCGACTACGTGCTCGCGCTGCAGGAAGCCTCCGCCGTCGGCATGGCCGACGGCTACGCGCAGGCGACGCGCAATGCCGGCTTCGTCAACCTGCATTCGGCCGCCGGCGTCGGCAACGCGCTCGGCAATATCTACACGGCGCATCGCAACCAGACGCCACTGGTCATCACCGCGGGCCAACAGGCGCGCTCGATCCTGCCGCTGCAGGCGTTCCTCTATGCCGAGCGGCCTTCCGAATTCCCGCGTCCCTATGTGAAGTACAGCGTCGAGCCGGCGCGGCCCGAGGATGTGCCGGCCGCGATCGCGCGCGCCTATTACACCGCGATGCAGCCGCCCTGCGGACCGACCTTCGTGTCGATCCCGATCGACGACTGGGCGCATGCCTGCGCGCCGGTCGCAGCGCGCAAGATCAGCCGCGAGATCGGGCCTGAGCCTGAGGCAATGAAGGCGCTTGCCGCAGCGCTTGGCTCCGCAAAGCACCCTGCCCTCGTCGTCGGCCCCGGCGTCGATCGCGCCGGCGCGGTCGATCTGATGGTGCGCGTGGCCGAGAAGGCCAAGGCGAGCGTCTGGGCCAGCCCGTTCTCGGCGCGCTGCTCGTTCCCGGAGCGGCATCCCCTATTCGCGGGCTTCCTGCACGCCTCGCCCGCGCAGCTCTCAGATGCATTGCGCGAGCACGACCTCGTCGTCGTGATCGGCGCGCCGGTGTTCACCTTCCATGTCGAAGGCCATGCCGCGATCTTCGACGGCGGCGCGACGATCTTCCAGATCACAGACGATGCGGATGCCGCGGCGGTAACCCCGGTTGGCACCAGCATCATCGCCACCATGAAACCGGCGTTGAGCTCGCTGCTCGACGTGCTGCCCGAGAGCAAGCGCGCCATGCCAAAGGGCCGCACACTGCCGCCGGCGCCGCAGGCTGCGGATCCGCTACCGGTCGAATTCCTGCTGCACGCGCTGTCGGAGGCGATGCCGGAGGGAGCCTCGCTGGTGGAGGAAGTGCCCTCGCACCGGCCGGCGATGCAGAAGTTCCTGCCTATGCGCGGTCAGGATTCCTTCTACACCATGGCAAGCGGCGGCCTCGGCTACTCGCTACCGGCCGCCGTCGGCATGGCGTTGGGCAAGCCGAAGCAACGCACGGTGTGCCTGATCGGCGACGGCTCGGCGATGTATTCGATCCAGGCGCTGTGGACCGCAGCGCAACGCAAGCTGCCGCTCACCGTCGTCGTCATCAACAATTCCGGCTACGGCGCGATGCGTTCGTTCAGCCAGGTGATGCAGGTGCGGAACGTGCCGGGGCTCGAGCTGCCCGGGATCGATTTTATCAGACTCGCCGAAGGCATGGGCTGCCATGCGGTGCGGGTCAGCAAGGCCGCCGAGCTCGGCGAAGCGCTCAAGCGTGGAATGGCGTTTGAGGGCACGAGCCTAGTCGAGGTTATTGTGGATTCGGCGGTACCGGTGCTCTACGGACAGAAGCATTAGGGGACCGGGTCCCGACTGACCTCGCTTCCGTCATTCCGGGGCGGTAAGCAGGACCGAACCCGGAATCTCGAGATCCCGGGTTCGATGCTGCGCATCGCCCCGGGATGACCTATCGGTCACTTCCCGAACTCCTCCCGCATCTTCGCCTGGATCTTGGCCATGCCGCCGATCCAGCGATCGTAATTCTCCGTCTTCTTGCGCATGTAGCCGAGCACTTGCGGGTGCGGCAGGATCAGGAACGTTTCCTGCTCGAGGCCGGCGAGCACGTCCTTGGCGACCTGCTCGGGCGTGAGGTCGCCGTCGCCGGATTGCGGGCCCTTCGGGATCGAGCGCAGCATGTTGGTGTCTACGCCCTGCGGGCACAGGATCGAGACCTTGATGTTGTGAGCCTTGTGCGCGATTGCGAGATTCTCGGCAAAGCCCACCGCCGCATGCTTGGTGGTGGAATAGGCCGGGCTGCCGACCTGCGACAGCAGGCCCGCGGCCGAGATGGTGTTGAGGAAATAGCCGCCGCCGCGCGCCCTCATCCGCGGGATGAGATGCCGCGCCGCATAGACATGCGCCATGACGTGAATGGCCCAGCTGCGCTGCCAGGGCTCGTCGGAGGCACCACCGGCATTTTCCGCCATCGGATCGAAGCCGCCGCCGATGCCGGCATTGGAGCAGAACAGATCGATCGGGCCGAACTGCCGCTCGGTCTCCTCGATGACGTGCGAAATGTCCTTTTCCTGCGCCACGTCGCATTTGAACGCCGCACCATCCACCATGGCGGCAACAGCCCGCGCGTTGGCGGCATCCATGTCGGCGACGACCACCTTGGCCGCGCCCTCGGCGTGAAAGGCCTCGCACAGCGCCTTGCCGATGCCGTTTGCGCCGCCCGTGACAACCACGACCTTGCCGGTCACCCGCATGCGACGTCTCCTCTTGTCCTATGCCGCACAGCTTTTGCCGCCTCGCGGAACTCAGCTAGCTCAACACGAGGTCGAGCACCGCGGTATAATGACATGCCGCGCCGGCCAAGACAAAGCCGTGCCAGATCGCATTCTGGAAGCGCAGCCGCCGCCAGGCGTGGAAGATCACGCCAAAGCTGTAGAGCAAGCCGCCGGCAAGGATGAAGCCGAGCACCAGCGTCGGCAGCGCCCTGACCACCGCATCGTAGAGCATCACGCCGCTCCAGCCCATTGCGAGATAGATGCCGACCGAGACGCGATCGAACCGGCCCGGATAGAACAGCTTCAGCACGATACCAAGGATAGCGGCGCACCAGACGCCGATGAGCAGCACCAGCGCGAACGCGCTGTCCTTCACCTCCAGGATGAACGGCGTGTAGGTCGCCGCGATCAACAGATAGATCGCGGAATGATCGAAACGTCGCAACAGCCATTTGGCGGGCGAGACCGGCCAGAGATTGTAGCTTGCCGACAGCACCAGCATCGACATCAGCCCGGCGACATAGATCGAGACGCCGACGATGTTAGTCGCATCGGCATAGACCGCTGCCAGCACCACGAGCACCGTCGCCGCAATGATGCCGGCGAGCACGCCGATCCCATGGATGATACCGTCGGCGATCAGCTCGGCGCGATCGTAATTCCAGCCGATCGCGTCGGCAGCGGCGTGGACCGAGGTGGATGCAAGTTGTTTCAATTGGAAGACGGTCATGGCAATCCGCGGTAGCTGTGGCAATGCCCTCGTATATCGGTCATTCGGGACCGGCGCGTCGTTCAATCGGCTGATTTGCCGACAAAGACGGTGGAAGTATGAAGCTTGATTTTCCTCACGCAATTGCCACTTTTGTGAACGGCTTCACTGTTCCGCCCGCCCGAGATTCATCCCGTTCATATGGCATTCAGTTTTCAGGACATGGTCGAGGAGGCGCGGCTTTCGGCACGGGCTCTGATCGACTACGGCGAGCACTTCTTCAATCCGACGGTGCGGCTTGGTGTCACCGGCCTGTCGCGGGCCGGTAAGACCGTATTCATCACCGCGTTGATCCACGGGCTGACCCGCGGCGGCCGGTTTCCGGTCTTCGAAGCCTATGCCTCGGGCCGGATCGCGCGGGCGCATCTGGCGCCGCAGCCCGACGATGCCGTGCCGCGCTTTGCCTACGAGAACCATCTGCGCGCACTGATCGAGGAGCGGCGCTGGCCGAACTCGACGGTGGACATCAGCGAGCTGCGTCTCGTCATCGACTATCAGCGCCCGAACGGTGCCGATCGCACGCTGACGCTCGACATTGTCGATTATCCCGGTGAATGGCTGCTCGACCTGCCGCTGCTGCAAAAGAGCTACGAACAATGGTCGGCCGAGAGCCTGGCGCTATCGCGCGAGGCGCCGCGCGCGCATCTGGCCGCGGACTGGCACGCGCATCTCGCCACGCTCAAGCCCGAAGCAGGCGAGGACGAGCAGGCGACCCTGACAGCCGCAAAACTGTTCACCCAATATTTGCGCGCCTGCCGCGACGAACGCTTCGCGATGAGTCTCCTGCCGCCCGGCCGTTTCCTGATGCCCGGCAATCTCGCCGATACGCCGGCGCTGACCTTTGCGCCACTCGACGTCCCCGCAGGCAGACAGGCGCCGGAGGGATCGCTGTGGGCGATGATGGTGCGTCGCTTCGAAGCCTATAAAGACGTCGTGGTGCGGCCGTTCTTCAGGGATCATTTTGCGCGGCTCGATCGCCAGATCGTGCTGGCCGATGCACTCTCCGCGTTCAATGCGGGACCCGAGGCGCTGCACGATCTCGAGGCGGCGCTATCGGGCATTCTCGATTGCTTCCGCATCGGCCGCAGCACGCTCCTCTCCAGCCTGTTTCGGCCGCGGATCGATCGCATCCTGTTCGCCGCGACGAAAGCGGATCATCTGCATCATTCCAGCCATGACCGGTTAGAGGCCGTGCTGCGCCGCGCCGTCACCCGCGCCGTCGCGCGTGCTGAAGATACCGGCGCTGCGATCGACGTGGTGGCGCTCGCCGCCGTCCGCGCCACGCGCGAAGCGCAGGTTGCGCATGGCCGCGACGTCTTGCCCTCGATCCTGGGCACACCGGCCGCGGGCGAAAGCGCGAACGGCGAGTTCTTTGACGGCAATACGGAGGTGGCGACCTTTCCGGGCGATCTGCCAGATGATCCCGAGCCGCTCTTTGGCGGGACGGACGCGTTCCGCGGATTGTCGACGCAAGCCGCGGAGAAGAGCGATTTCCGTTTCCTGCGCTTCCGTCCGCCAAAGCTCGAACGCGAAGGAACGAACGAGCCCGCACTGCCGCACATCCGCCTCGACCGTGCCCTGCAGTTCCTGATCGGAGACAAGCTCGCATGAACGACCGATCGAAGCCACGGCGGCCGGCGACGTTCCGGCTCGACAATCCCGATGTCGTCGTGACCGAGGCCGACGAGACCAGCCGGCTCGGCCGCGCCACCATTCAGATCACGCCGGAGCCCGATCCGGCGAACTTGCCGGTACCCATTGAAACCGCGCTTCCGGCGCGGCGCGGCTTTCCCTGGGGCGCGCTGTTCTGGTCCGGCGTTGCCGGCCTGACGCTGCTCGGCACCGGGCTCGGCGTTGTCAGGCTGATCGAGGATCTGTTTGCGCGCAGCGAGAGCCTCGGCTTCGTCGGGCTGGCGCTCGCCTTCGTTACCACGCTTGCGCTCGCGGTGGTGATCGGGCGCGAGGCGTTCGGCCTGGCGCGGCTTGCAACGATCGAAAAATTGCATCGGCGTGCCGCCGAGGTACTCTTGAGCGACGATCGCAAGGAGAGCCGCGACATCGTCAAGGACCTGATCGCGATCGCGCACCAGAATCCGCGGCTCGCGCGCGCCCGTGCCGCGCTGGAGAGCCACAGCGGCGAGATCATCGATGGCGCCGACATGATCCGGCTCGCCGAGCGCGAATTGATGTCACCGCTGGATGAGGAGGCGCGGCGGCTGGTGTCGTCGGCCGCGCAGCGGGTCTCGATCGTCACGGCAGTGTCGCCGCGCGCGCTGTTCGACGTGCTGTTCGTGTTCGTGGCCTCGCTGCGCCTGATCCGCCAGCTCGCCCGGCTTTATGGCGGCAGGCCCGGCGCACTCGGCATGATCCGACTGCTTCGTCACGTCATCGCCCATCTCGCCATCACCGGCGGTCTCGCCGCCAGCGACAGCCTGGTGCAGCAGATGCTCGGCCACGGGATTGCGGCAAAGCTGTCGCAGCGGCTGGGTGAAGGCATGCTCAACGGGCTGCTGACAGCACGGCTCGGGTTGGCGGCGATCGACGTCACGCGGCCGCTGCCATTCGCCGCGCTGCCGCCGCCGAAACTGTCGGACCTCGCGACCGATTTGTTGCGGAGGAAAGAGGACGGCGAGTAGGCTTTCGCTTCGCGGGTGAGGGGTATCTATCCTCACGAACGATTTTGCGAGTGGAGAGATACCCCTCATCCGGCGCTTCGCGCCACGTTCTCCCACAGGGGGAGAAGGAAGAAGAACCTCGCTAGCCGCGCGAACGCCTCTCAAATTCCCCCGCTAGCACGCGCCACTGGAACAGCGGCGAGTCCTTTGGCGGCGAGAGGTCCGGAGTCCATCCGGTGAGCTTGTCGAGCGTATAGGTATCGATCAGGACGCCGCGCCAATGGCGTTCGACTTGCCCCAATGGTGTACGCGTTGCGGGGATGGTCTCCCACAGAGGTGAATGATCATCGGGCTGGCGACCGACATAGAGTCCCGCATGTCCCCTGATCCTGTCCATTCCAGGATCATGGAAATCCTGGAAACGGCCGCGCTCGTTGATCTCGACCACGGGCACGCGGCCGCGGAATAGCCAGCGCATCATGGCATAGGTGCGGTAATCCGTGGTCGCAATCCAGGTCGCGCCAGTCTCGTCCAGCGCGGCCTGGGCACGCGCGGCGACCTGGTCGTAGCCGGCCTCGGCGCCGATCGGATCCATCTTGCCGAGGAAATTCCAGGGCGCGGCGACGTAATAAAGAAACACAATCACGACGAAAGCGATCCCGGACACCAGCGCCGTCTTCACCCAGAACATGCTGGACCGGATCATCCGTGCCGACCAGCCTTCTTTCGGCAGCATCGCAAGGTTCACCGCGGCGGCGGCGAAACCGACCGGCCACATGAACATCGGCCAGGTGTCGCCGACCCTGAGCGTGAACGACTTGAGAAAGAAGTAGACGAACGGCACCAGCACCGCGGTCGACAGCAGGATCGCCACCGGCTCGCGGGAGCGGGTGCCGCGCCATGCCGTCAGGACGAGGCCCGACAACACCACCGGCAGCATGACGAAACCGACGAGCCCGAGTTGCAGGCCGATGTAGTCGCCGATGGTGCGCAGCGAGATGCCGTAATTGGCAGTCGCGCGCACGCCCTGGAAACGGAACGAGGCCCAGTCGTGCTGCGCATTCCAGATCAGCACCGGCGAGAACAATGCGACCGCGATCAGCACGGCCAGATAAGGATAGGGGCTGCGCAGCCAGCGCCAGCGCCAATCCGGCACCAGCAGAAACGCGGCAACCGCCGGCGCGAACATGATCGCGGTGAATTTCGAGAGCATCGAGAGCCCTGCGAACAGGCCCGCCGCGAGCCACCAGCGGCCATCGCCGCTTTGCGCGAGCCGCACCAAGGACCACATCATCGCCATCGCGAACGGGATCATGGCAACGTCGGGCGCGACCTTGGCCATGAGCAGGCCGTAATAGAGCGCGGCCTCGGGCATCAGCACCGCAACGACGATCGCGCGCACATCATGGGTGATCCGGCGGACCATGTCGGCCAGCAGAAGCTGCGTCACCAGCATCGCGACAATGCCGCCGAAGCGGACGCCGAGCACGGTGTCGCCGAAGATCGCGGTGCCGAAGCGGATCAGCCAGGCGATGCCGGGCGGGTGATCGAGAAAGCTCAACGCCGCCTCCTTCGACCAGGTCCAGTAATAGGCCTCGTCGGTGCGCAGCTCGATCGCGGAGGCGTAGACGATGCGCAGCACCGTCATCGCGGCGATCACCAGCGCGGCCAAGACAAGCGGCCGGCGCGAGGCGTCGTTGGGCTTCACGGTGATGTCGGGAGCGATCGTCACGGCCGCGCTTTTCCCCGACTTGAGAGGGGGAGTCAATGTGGCGGGGGAGTGCGCCATATTTCGGCGTCATCCGGGCAAGCGTCAGCGCAGACCCGCGATCCATAACCACAGGGAGGCGTTTGGCGAAGATTTGGAGTTACCAGACTGCCCTACAAATCTCCCTGTGGGGATGGGTCCCGGATCTGCGCGCGCCTGAGGGCGCGCTTGTCCGGGACGACGACCGACTGTCTGGCTCCTTGCCGCGCATGTGATCGGAGGGGCTGTTCACTCCCGGAATTTAACTCTCCGCTGGCTGTTCTCCTCAGTGAGCTGATACAACCGAATCATGGCCAGGACCGTCCTTTTGCGCTTGCCCGAACTCGTCCGCTCGACCAGCGCGCGGCAGGTCCGGCTGGTCTGCGGAATCATCCTGTTCGCTTACGTGGTCAGCCATTTCCTCAACCACGCGCTCGGCAATATCTCGGTCGATGCGATGCAGGTCGGGGTCTATTACCACACATCGTTCTGGCAGTTCCTTCCGGTGGCGATCGTGTTCTATACCGCCGCTCTCACCCATATGGGTCTCGGCGTCTACGCGCTGTATCAGCGCCGCCAGTTCCGCTGGCGGACGATCGAGCCGCTGCAGCTCTTGCTGGGGCTGAGCATCCCCGCGCTCGTGATGGCGCATGTGATCGGCATCCGGCTCGGCCAGATGCTCTACGGGCACGAGAAGCTCTATCCGCAGGAGCTCTATTTGTTTTTCGTCGTGGCGCCCGCCCGGCTCTGGACCATGACGATCCTGCTGATCGTCGCCTGGGTGCACGGTTGCATCGGCATCTATTTCTGGCTCCGGCTCAAACCATTCTTCGTCCGGGTCGCGCCATATCTGCTGGCGGCCGCGGTGCTGATTCCGACGCTGGCGCTGCTCGGCATCTATCAGGGCGGCCGCAGCGTCGCCGCCGACAGCGAGGACGGAGACTGGCGCAAGCAAAATTACACGCAGCGCGAGGTCGGAACGTTCGCCCAGGCCGATACGCTCGACCGCATCACCGGCGGACTGACGATCGGTTATTTCGGCCTGCTCGGACTGGCGCTGCTTGCGCGTGGCGTGCGCGGCTGGCGCGAGCGGCGCGGCGGCATGATCGCGCTGTCCTACGGCAACGGCAAGACGGTGCGCGTGCCCAAGGGGCTCTCCGTGCTGGAGGCGAGCCTGCGCCACAACGTGCCGCATGCCAGCGTCTGCGGCGGCCGCGCTCGCTGCTCGACCTGTCGCATCCGCATCATCGGCGACCACGGCGCCCTGCCCGAGCCATCGCAGCGTGAAGCCTTCGTGCTGGCCCGCGTCGGCACCGCCGATCCCTCGATCCGACTGGCCTGCCAGCTGCGGCCGACCTGCGATCTGTCCTTCTTCCAGCTGTTCATGCCGCACATGCTGTCGGCCAACGCGCAGGCGTCCTCGCCCGTGAGGATCGGCCAGGAGCGCTATCTCGTCAGCCTGTTCGTCGACATGCGCGGCTCGACGCAGCTCGCCGAGAAGCGGCTGCCGTTCGACACCGTCTTCATCGTCAACCGTTTCCTTGGCGCGGTGTCGCAGGCCGTGATCGAGAATGGCGGTCAGCCGAACCAATTCGTCGGCGACGGCATGCTGGCGCTGTTCGGCCTCACCAGCGATCCGCACACCGCCTGCCGGCAGGCGCTGAAGGCGGTGGCGGGCATCGCGACCCATGTGGACGAGCTCAATGAGCTGCTGAGCCATGATCTGCGCCAGCCGATCCGCTTCGGCATCGGCGTCCATGGCGGCGAGGTCATCATCGGCGACATCGGCTATCGCGACCACATCGTCTTCACTGCGCTTGGCGATGCCGTCAACGTCGCAGCCCGGCTTCAGGACATGACCAAGACGCTTCAGTGCGAAGCGATCGTCTCCGAAGAGGTCCGCCGCACCGCGGGCCTTCACGAGGACGCGCTGCCGAAGCAGGAGGTCGCGATCCGCGGCCGCGACGAGCCATTGGTCGTGCGCGTCATCGCCGACACCAGGACATTGTCTTCGGTCATCGCAGGCGGTGAGCGCGTCGCGGCGTAGAGCTAACCACACGAGAGGCGCGCTCCCCCTTCCGCCTTGCGGGAGAGGGTTGGGCAGAGGGTGTCTCCGGAACGGGACAGCCCCCTAGAGGTGAAAGCCCTCTCCCGGCCTCTCCCGCATCCGCCTTCGCCAAGGCTTCGGCGGACAAGAGCGGGAGAGGTGAAGCAGGAATCATCTCGGCGTAACACCGGCCTGTTGCAACGCAACGGCATGGGCTTGCTGCGAAAGCACGAATTGACTTCAGCCGGATGGTTGAGACAGATGAGCGCGGGTCTCGCGGTGATGACCACGAGCCAACGAAAAGCTCCGGGAGGAGACCTGAATGTTCGACCGACGCGACCTGCTCAAAGGAGCGGGGCTTGCCGCCATGGCGGCCACACTGAATTCCACCAAGGCCCTGGCACTCGAGACCGTGACGCTGCCGTTCGGCAATGGCGAACGGCCGCTGGTGAAATATCCGCAGAAGCGGCCGTTGATCGGCCTGACCAGCCGTCCGCCGCAGCTCGAGACGCCATTTGCAATCTTCAACGACGGGCCGATCACGCCGAACAACGCGTTCTTCGTGCGCTATCACCTCGCCGGCCTGCCCTACGATCTCGATCCCGATAAGTTCACGCTCGAGGTCAAGGGCAAGGTCGACAAGGCGCTCAAACTTTCACTGAAGGACATCAAGAAGATGAAGGCGACCGAGATCGTCGCCGTCACGCAATGCTCCGGCAACAGCCGCGGCTTCTTCGAGCCGCGCGTTGCCGGCGGCCAGCTCGCCAATGGCGCGATGGGCAATGCGCGCTGGCGCGGTGTGCCGCTCAAGACCGTGCTCGACATGGCGGGCGTGCAGGCCGGCGCCAAGCAGGTCGTCTTCGGCGGCATGGACGGACCGGTCAGCGACAAGACGCCCGACTTCACCAAGGCGCTCGACCTTGCTCACGCCAGCGACGGCGAGGTGATGCTGGCCTATGGCATGAACGGCGAGGATCTGCCGTTCCTGAACGGCTTTCCGCTGCGCCTGGTGGTGCCCGGCTATTACGGCACCTACTGGGTCAAGCACCTCAACGAGATCACCGTCATCGACAGCGTCTATGATGGCTTCTGGATGAAGTCGGCCTACCGGATTCCTGACACCCCGGACAATTCCGTCGAACCCGGCACGACGCCGAAGGCGACGATCCCGATCAACCGCTTCACCATCCGCTCCTTCATCACCAACGTGCCTGATGGCGCCAAGCTGAAGGCCGGACGGACGACGCTGCGCGGCATCGCCTTCGATGGCGGCAAGGGCATCAAGGACGTCTCGGTCTCCACCGACGGCGGCAAGACCTGGGCCTCCGCCAAGCTCGGCAAAGACCTCGGCAAGTACTCGTTTCGCGAATGGAAGCTGCCGGTGAAGCTCGCGGCCGGCCAGGTCGAGCTCAAGGTGCGCGCTACCAGCAATTCCGGCGAGACGCAGCCGGACACGCCGCGCTGGAACCCGGCGGGCTATTTACGCAACGTCGTCGAAACCGTCCGCGTCAGCGTGGCCTGAGGAGAATGATCATGCAGCGCACCGTTCTCAGCGCCATCGCGCTCGTCGCCGCCGCATTGGTCGGGTCGGTCCTTGCCGCCCCGGTCAATTACAAGACTCCGGACGAGACCGCAGCCTTCAAGCCCGGGCCCAATCTCGAGGTGGTGCAGGGCAATTGCGCCGCCTGCCATTCGTCCGACTACATCGCGACCCAGCCGCCGATGAAGGACAAGAAAGCCTTCTGGCAGGCCGAGGTGACCAAGATGATCAAGGTCTATGGCGCGCCGATTGCGGACGCCGACGTCGGCAAGATCGTCGATTATCTGGCCGCGACTTATTGACGGCATCGGGGCCAATTGACCGCGAAACGGGCAAAACAGGCGAAAACGCCGCGAAGTTGAGCGAATTTCGGTAAAATGCGGATGTGGTTTGATCTACCAAGCCCGCCACATTCCGCGTATCCTGTAGGACCGAACCGGCTGGTTGGCGGGGACTGGCGGTTCGCGATCTCGGAGGAAGACCCGCGGAGAAGACGTGATGGCTAAAGGTACGGTCAAGTGGTTCAACCCGACCAAGGGTTATGGATTTATCCAGCCTGCGTCGGGCGGCAAGGATGTGTTCGTGCATATCTCGGCAGTGCAGAAAGCCGGCTTGTCCTCGCTCAACGAGGGACAGACGGTTGAATATGAAGAGATCGCAAACCGGGGCAAGACGTCCGCAGAGAACCTCAAAGTATAAGCCCGCCAGCCTTTGCTGCCTCCCGGATTGATCCGGGGGTGAGGCCATAAAAATTTAGAAGACGGCCAGTGCATTCGACGACAGGCGTTGCGACTGCACGCGAAGGGCTGTTTGCCTCGAGAGATCGCCAATCAACGCCGCAGCAATGACAATCGCGACCGCATGTGGTTAGCCCACCGGCAACGGTGCGTCGCGCTTGATCTCCTCCATCACCGCATAGGTGCGCGTCTCGCGCACGCCCGGCATCGACAGCAAGGTCTCGCCGAGGAAACGCCGATACGCGGTCATGTCGGCCAGCCGCGCCTTCACCAGATAGTCGAAGCCGCCTGCAACCATGTGACATTCCAGTACTTCGGGCGCGAGTTTCACCGCGCGCGCAAAGCGCTCGAAATTGTCAGGCGTGGTCTTGTCGAGCAGCACCTCGACGAACACGAGCAAGCCGAGCCCGAGCCGGTGCGGATTGAGCCGCGCGCCATAGCCTTCGACAAAGCCCTCGCGCTGCAACCGCTTCAGCCGCTCGCCGATTGACGTCGGCGACAGGCCGATGCGTTCGGCGAGCTCGACATTCGCGATTCGCCCATCCTCCTGCAAAATGGAGAGGATTTTCCGGTCTATTCGATCGAGTTCCATGCTTTGTGCGGATAAAGGGTCATCAATCTTCATTTTCTAAGCCAAAGCGCCTAATTTGTCTATCGAACCACGGTCACGCGGGTCTTATCCTGATCTCAGCCACAGGACACGCCATGCCAAACCTCCCGGCCCCTTTCTCTGCCCCCTACGCGCCTGATGACGCCGACATCGCTGCGCGCCTCTTTCCCTTGGTGCATCTCAGCCCAGCGCAGGAAGCCCGGATCGACCGCACCGCGACGCGGCTGATCGAGGCGATCCGCAAGCGCGACGACCGGCTCGGCGGGGTCGAGGACATGCTGCGCGAGTTTGCGCTCTCCACCAAGGAGGGCCTCGCGCTGATGGTGCTCGCCGAGGCGCTGCTGCGCGTGCCTGATGCGCGTACAGCCGACCAGTTCATCGAAGACAAGCTCGGCGAGGGTGACTTCATCCATCACGAGACCAAGTCCACCGCGTTCCTGGTCAACGCATCGGCCTGGGCGCTTGGCCTGTCGGCGCGGGTGATCCAGCCCGGCGAGACGCCCGACGGCACGATCGGCCGGCTTGTGAAGCGGCTCGGCGCGCCGGCGGTGCGCACCGCCACGCGCCAGGCGATGCGGCTGATGGGCAATCATTTCGTGCTGGGTGAGACCATCGAGCAGGCGCTGGAACGTGGCAAGCCGCGCTCGGGCCAGAAGTCGCGCTACTCCTTCGACATGCTCGGTGAAGGCGCGCGCACGGCTGCGGATGCGAAGCGCTATTTCGATGCCTATGCGAGCGCGATTGAGACGATCGGCAAGGCCGCGGGCAACCATCCCCTGCCCGACCGGCCCGGTATCTCCGTCAAGCTCTCGGCCCTGCATCCGCGATTCGAGGCGATCAGCCACGGTCGCGTGATGGCCGAACTGGTGCCGCAACTGCTCGATCTCGCCCGCCGCGCCAAGGCCTATGACCTCAACTTCACCGTCGATGCCGAAGAGGCCGACCGGCTGGAGCTATCGCTCGATGTGATCGCGGCAACGCTCGCCGATGACTCGCTCAAGGGCTGGGACGGCTTTGGCCTTGCGATCCAGGCCTATCAGAAGCGTGCCGGCGCAGTGATCGACTACATCCATGAGCTGGCCCGCGCGCATGACCGCAAACTGATGGTGCGGCTGGTCAAGGGCGCCTATTGGGACACCGAGATCAAGCGTGCGCAGGAGCGCGGGCTCGACGGCTATCCGGTGTTCACCCGCAAGGCGATGACGGATTTGAACTACGTCGCCTGCACCTCCAAGCTTTTGGGTCTGCGGCCGCGCATCTTCCCGCAATTTGCCACCCACAACGCCCTCACCGTCGCGACCGTGCTGGAGCTCGCGGGCGAGAGCGGCGGCTTCGAATTCCAGCGCCTGCACGGCATGGGCGAAGCGCTCTACGAGCAGCTCGCCAAGGATCACCCTGAGACCGCCTACCGCACCTATGCCCCGGTCGGCAGCCATCGCGATTTGCTCGCCTATCTGGTCCGGCGGCTGCTCGAGAACGGCGCCAACTCGTCCTTCGTGGCGCAGGCGGCCGATTATCGCGTGCCGGTGCCGGCGCTGTTGAAGCGTCCGGTCGATCTCATCGTTCGTCCGGATCAGGCCCATCACGCCAAGATTCCGCTGCCGGGCGATCTGTTCGCGCCGGAGCGACATAATTCAGCCGGCATCGAATTCGGCGAGCGCGCGGCGCTCGACAGGCTGCTGGCCGAGGTCAAGGCGGCGATGCCCGACCTCAAGCCGGTCCCCGACACCACGTCCGAGCAGGCAAGCGCGGCTGTCGCGGCTGCCCGCGCGGGCTTTTCCGGATGGAGCCGGACGCAGGCCTCGACGCGCGCGGCGGCGCTGGAACAGGCCGCCCACCTGCTGGAGAGCCGCAGCGCACAGTTCATCGCGCTGCTTCAGCGCGAAGGCGGCAAGACGCTCGATGATGCACTGTCCGAACTGCGCGAAGCCGCCGATTTCTGTCGCTATTACGCCGCGCAGGGCCGCAAACTGTTCCGTGGCGAGACTGCGATGCCGGGGCCGACCGGCGAGAGCAACGCTCTCGGCCTGCGCGGCCGCGGCGTCTTCGTCGCGATCTCGCCATGGAATTTTCCGCTGGCCATTTTCCTCGGCCAGGTCACCGCGGCGCTGATGGCCGGCAACAGCGTCGTGGCCAAGCCCGCCGAGCAGACGCCGCGCGTCGCCCGCGAGGCTGTCGCGTTGCTGCACGAGGCAGGCATCCCTGTCGATGCACTCCACCTCGTCATCGGCGACGGCCGTGTCGGCGCGACGCTCACCGCGCACCCCGATATCGCCGGCGTCGTCTTCACCGGCTCGACCGAGGTCGCGCGTCAGATCAACCGGACGCTTGCCGCCAAGGACGGACCGATCGTGCCGCTGATCGCGGAGACCGGCGGCATCAACGCCATGATCGCGGATGCGACCGCACTGCCCGAGCAGGTCGCCGACGACGTCGTCACCTCCGCCTTCCGGTCCGCCGGCCAGCGCTGCTCGGCGCTGCGGCTCTTGTTCGTGCAGGAGGACGTCGCCGACCGCATGATCGAGATGATCGCGGGCGCCGCACGCGAGCTCAAGATCGGCGATCCCGCAGATGTCGCGACCCATGTCGGGCCGGTCATCGATACCGACGCCAAGCAACGGCTCGATGCCCACATTGCGCGGATGAAGAGCGAGGCGCGGCTGCATTTCGCAGGCACGGCTCCGAATGGCTGCTTCGTCGCGCCTCATATTTTCGAGCTCCGGGATGCCGGCCAGCTCACCGAGGAGGTGTTCGGTCCGATCCTGCATGTGGTGCGCTACCGCGCCGAGACCCTCGAACGCGTGCTGCAAGCGATCGAGCGCACCGGCTACGGCCTGACGCTCGGAATCCACTCCCGCATCGACGACACGGTCGAGGCCATCATCGACCGCGTCCAGGTCGGCAACATCTACGTCAACCGCAACATGATCGGCGCCGTGGTCGGGGTGCAGCCGTTCGGCGGCAACGGCCTGTCCGGAACCGGCCCCAAGGCCGGCGGCCCGCATTATCTGGCACGCTTCGCCACCGAGCAGACCGTGACCATCAACACCGCAGCCGCCGGCGGCAACGCAGCGTTGCTTGCGGGAGAGGAGTGAGGCCGCTTCTGGATTGGTTCCTCGCGACAATACGCGATATCAGTCCCGTCATCCTGAGGTGCGAGGGGCGCGATGCCAAGCATCGCGCCGGGAGCCTCGAAGGATGAAAGGCCCGGATGCAGGCGGGCCGTCGCCCTTCGAGGGCCGCTGAAGAAGCGGCCACCTCAGGGGACGGAGGAGAGATTCGGCTTCATTGCTGTTAACCCACCGCAATGCGCCTTGCGCCGGACGCCGTTGCATCCCGGCAAGACATCGGTCTAATGACTCCCATGACGTGCCCGCGCCAATTCCAGCCGGCGGGAAACAACAAGAGCGAGGGAGCAACGCCGCAATGAAAAAAGGCATTTTTGCAGGGCTCAAGGTATTGGACTGCGCGAGCTTCATCGCGGCGCCCGCGGCTGCGACGGTGCTGTCCGATTTTGGCGCCGACGTCATCAAGATCGAGCCGCCCGGTGCCGGCGATCCCTACCGCAATCTGCCCAACCTGCCCGGCTATCCCACCAGCGAACACAATTTCGCCTGGCTGCTCGAGGCGCGCAACAAGAAGAGCCTCGCGCTCGATCTCTCCAAATCCGAGGCGCAGGCCGTGCTCTACAGACTGGTCGAAGAGGCGGACGTCTTCATCACCAACATGCCGCCGCCGGTGCGCGGTCGCCTCGGTATCAGCTATGACCATCTCGCCCACCTCAACGACCGGCTGATCTACGCCTCCTTCACCGGCTATGGCGAGAAAGGCGAGGAGGCCAACAAGCCCGGTTTCGACAGCAACGCCTATTGGGCGCGCTCCGGCCTGATGGATCTCGTCCGCGCCGATACCCACACCACGCCAGCCCGCTCGGTCGCCGGCATGGGCGATCATCCCTGTGCCATGGCGCTCTACAGCGCGATCGTCACCGCGCTGTATCAGCGCGAGAAGACCGGCAAGGGCTCGCATGTCGCCTCCAATCTGATGGCCAACGGCGTCTGGGCGGCCAGCGTGCTGGCGCAGGCCAAGCTCTGCGGCGCCAAATTCGGCGAGCGGCGCCCGCGCGAGCGCGCGCTCAACGCGGTCGCCAACCACTATCAATGCAGGGACGGCCGCTGGCTGATCCTGTCGCTGCTGAGCGAGGAGAAGCAGTGGCCGACGCTGGCCAAATGCCTCGGACGCGAGGACCTGATCAACGATCCGCGCTTCGCGACAAAGGCCGACCGTCACGCCCGCTCGGTCGAGCTGATCAAGATTTTTGACGAGACCTTCGCCGCCAGGGATCTCGCCGAATGGCGCAAGATTCTCGACGGCAGCGGCCTGGTGTTCGGCATCGTCGGCATTCTCGACGACATTCCAAACGACAAGCAGATGCTCGACAACGAGGTGCTGGTGCCGTTCGAGAACGACACCATGCTCACCATCAACTCTCCGATCTGGATCGACGGCACCAAGAAGGTGCAACCGCGCAAGCCGCCCGGCGTCGGCGAGCACAGTGACGAGATTTTGCGTGGGGCGGGATATGACGAGGCCGCGATCAGGCAGCTGCGGGCGAAGGGGGCGGTGGGGTAAGGGACGCACCGCTCTAACCCCGCGATTGCGAGCCAACGGGTCCGCGCAAAGCGCGGACCCGTTGGCTCGCAATGACGACGTAGAACCAGGCCGGTATAATCATCGGCAAAACACGAATGCCGCGAGGTCCCATGCCCAGCTACCGCCTTCACTACTTCCCCGAATCCGGCAACAGCTACAAGCTGGCGCTGATGCTCACGCTGTGCGGCGAGACGTTCGAGCCTGTGTGGACCGATTTCGGCGGCGGCGTCACGCGCACGGCGGAATGGCGCCGGAGCGTGAACGAGATGGGCGAGATTCCCGTGCTCGAGGTCGACGGCGTGAAGATGACGCAGACCGCGCCCCTCCTGCTCAAGCTGGCCGAGCAATACGGCCGCTTCGGCGCGGCGACGGAAGCCGAAAAATTCGAGCTGCTGCGCTGGCTGTTCTGGGACAACCACAAGCTCACCGGCTACATGGCGACCTATCGCTTCATGCGGGCCTTCACGGAGAAGAACGATCCGCAAGTGCTGAAGCACTTTCGCCGGCGGCTCGACGATTTCCTCGGCATTCTCGACGGTCATCTCCAGCACAATGCGTTCGCGATCGGCACCAAGCCGACCATCGCCGATATCTCGATGATGGCCTATCTGCACTATCCGAGCGACGAGCACGGCTTTGATTTCGCGGAAAGCCATCCCGCCATCCACGCCTGGCTCGGCCGCATGGCTGCACTGCCCGGCTGGAAGCCGGCCTACGAGCTCTTGCCCGGCAAGCGGATGACGAACTACGCGAAGTGAGGGTGCCGACTATCTCAGTGCCAGCCAGCCGAGCGTGAACAGGATGCCGCAGATGATGACCGCCGCCGTGACAGCCGAGGCGCTGACACGGACGCTGCCTGCGATTTGCTTGGCTTCCTCATTCTGCGCAATCTCGCGATTGCGCTGCTTGTTGGCGTCGCTGGTGTCCGTCATGGGTCATCCGAACCGGTTGGGTCGCTTGATTTACGCATGATCTGATCGGAAAACCGCTACACACTTTTCCGGATCATGCGCTAACGCGTCTTGATGAAGCACATGCCAATGCGGTTGGAAGCCGCCGCAGCCTGACAGGTGAGACCCTTAGCACAGGTCCATGACTTAAAACTCTTGTCGGCCTCTCCCGATCCCGCATTTTGCAGGGAACAATGCGCGCCCCAGCCGTCCTGATATTCGGTCCCGGCGAGCTCACCGTTGCCGCGGGTCTGCGGCCTGCTGGCAAATCCGCGTGAGAAATCAGGGCGTTTGCCTTCCGCGAACGCCGCCAGGATGTCGCGGCGACGGAGCTGATCGCCGAAGAAATGCGGCGAGGCCGGCACGATGGTGAAATTCGACGCCCCGTCCGTCAGCCAGTCCACGCCGGGGAAATGGAAGCCTCCGATGCCGCGGGTCTGATGGCAGCCCGAGCAGGTGACATCGTTGAGACGGCGCTGGAAGCCTGCGACCGAGCGGATGTTTTCCAGGGCGATGCCGCGTGCCGCCGCCTGCTTCAGCGCGCCGACGACGTCGTCGTCAGTGAACAGATGATTGCTCTCACCCTCACCTTGCAGCATCCCGAACTCCGGCTGCAATATCGACGCATCGAGGCCTGCGGGTGTCGGCGCCACCGCCGCCTTGGCGAGATACTTTTCCGGGATCAGTACGGTGCCGCGGTCGAACTCGCGAAGATTCGCCGGCGTCAGCAGCCAGACCTTGAAGTCCCGCCGAAGCGCCTCGACGGCGAGGATGCGATCGCGGTCGATCTGGTTCTCCAGCGTCGATTCCACGAATGTCTTGCTGGCCGCATCGTATTTGAACACCTTGAGCAGATAATCCGAGCGAAAGTCGTGCAGCGCCGATCTCGGCGCAATCGATATCTGGATATTGGTCTCGATGCGGTCGATCATGGCATCGTAAGGAGCGGAGCGACTGCCGATCAACGCCTGCCAGTCGCCATTGTGGAGCCAGCGCCGCGCGACTTCGGCACAAGTAACGGGCTTACCGTTCTGATCGATCTGGTGCGCATCGCGCGCCTTCATCACCAGATTGAAGGTCATTGGCAGGCGCGTCGCGGTATTGCCGCTTCCGAACCGCGCCAAGCGATAGATCAGCCGGATCTCGCCGCAGGATTCTTCCGAGACATAGGCGCGGTCCATGCGATTGACGATTCCAGCCAGGACGAAACGTGTGTTTGCGGATGCCATGACGGCCGGATCGAATAGCTGGACGTCGAAACCCTCGCCGACGCCGATGGTCTCGCTCGGCCAAGCCTGCTTGTGCTGCGCGATGTAGCGATCAAACTCGGCGTCGATCGCCGGCGGAATCTCCTTGAGCTGCGGCAGTGAGGCGAACAGTGCATCAGTCGTCAGCGGAACAGTGCTGCTACCCTCGGGCTGCAGCAGCCGCGAGATTGACAGCGCATCGCTCTGGTCGAGCTTGCGCAGGAGGTCGGGATCGGTGATCGCGGTGCCGCGTGCGTGCGGCGGGTTTTCCGCCGCCGAGAGCGACATGACGCCGCCAAGCAACAGCGAGGCGGCCAGGAGAATTTGCAGCGCGCGGCTCATGCCTCCACTAACACCGCGCGTGACAGCCTATTCAAGTCAAAAGGCGCTTCACGCGGTGGTGAAGCGCCTCTTCGAAATTCAGCTCCGGGAGGTTTTCAGCGCGCGACGATCAGGCCCTTGGCGGTGACGACCACCCAGCGGCCGTCCTGGCGACGGATCGCATCGACGCGGCCGACGCCGGGAATGGGATCGCCGGGATAGACCTCATAGAGGCCGCCGCGGCCCTCGATCAGCGCACCGCCATTGGCGGCGTTGCGCAGCCTCCAGCCTTCGATAGTCGGCAAGCGGCCGACCTCGGTCTTGGGCGCGGCCGACGCAGGAGCAGTTGCGGGAACAGCAGTACCGACCTGGGCCGAGGCCGGCGCGATCGTGCCGGTGGTCTCCTTCGCGGGCGTCGCGGCGGCGGCCTGCGCGGGGGCAGCCGGCGGGGTGGCGCGGAGCTTGTCGACGGTCTCGGAGAGTTTTGCCAGCCTGGCCATCGGTTCGGCCTGCGCCTTCTCGAGCCTGTCGAGACGATCATTGGTCCGGTTGATTTGGCTGAGATCGGTCTTCGAGGTGTGCTCGACATTGGCCTTAAGCGCGACGATGTCGGCATCCATCCGCGCAACGGAAGCGTCCAGCGCACTGGTATCGGCGACCTGCACAGGGGCCGGGGCAGCGGCGAAATGCATCATGCCCGCGGTCGCGAGCGCGCCGCTGATGGCGCCGACGCAGGCCGCGATCGCGACCACAGCGGCCATTGCCGACAAGCGGCGTTTGCCGCCGGCGTCGCGCACGTCCTCAGCCTTCACATGCGGGGCAAACTCTTCGCGCTCCCAGGACCGCTCCGAGGGCGCCATGACAATGAGCTTGCCGGGCTTCGGCTCGGATTTAACGTCGGCCTTGGGCTCGGATTTGGGTTCGATCTTGGGTTCGATCTTGGGTTCGATCTTGGTCTGAAACTTCGGGACCTCGATCCGGGGCGGCGCGACCGTCGGAGCATCAGGCTTAGGGGGCGCCTCATGGTCGGGGGCGATCGAGGGGGCCTCGACGCCGGCGGCGGCCTCAACGGTGCCGGTCCGGTCGTTGGTCTCTTGGCCGGCCAGGTCGGGCATGGGTTCGCTCACGGCTCAAATACTCCAGTCTAGGTTGACTTTTTGGTAACTTTCATTGCTTGCGAATTCCTTACCTCAGGACCCGCTTACCGAAATTTTAGGAACTCGTCCGAGGCCGAATTTGGTCAGGAAGGTGGAACCGGCGTGGCGTCGCGCAACAAATTGTCAGCCGATGCCGCCCTGCGATAGGCCGCGCGCCTCAGCCGAAGGAGTGTTTGCCCGTGATTGTTCCCCGGTTAACATGGGTCGTCCCGTTAGCCAGAAGGCGTTTGGGGGTGCCATGACGATCGAGAAATGCATCAACGCGTTTGGTGTCGATGACGTCATCTTCGAGGAGGGCTCGACCGGCCGCGAGTTGTTCGTCGTGCTCGACGGCGAGGTCGAGATCGCCAAGTTCGACGGCGCGCGCAAGACCAGCATCGTCAAGCTCGGCAAGGGCGAGTTCTTTGGCGAGATGGCCGTGATCGACGGCTCAGCCCGCTCGGCGACCGCGATCGCCTCGGCGCCCAACACCAAGGTGATGCGGATCAACCACGCCCGCTTCGTCTACCTCGTCAGCCAGCAGCCGGCGTTCGCGCTGATGGTAATGGACGCGCTGTCGAAGCGCTTGCGCGCGTCCAACGCCGTCACCTATCGGGCAGCGCAATCATGAGCGAACGAAAGCCGACCGCATTCCCCATCCTGATGAAGAACGACATCTGCTCGCTGATCCAGGCGGCGGACGACGTCTTCCAGATCCGCTTTTCCAACCGCGCCGCCAACGCTTATCTCGTGCGCGGCTCGGCGCGGACCATCCTGATCGATGTCGGGCTGTCCTCGAATTATCCGGCGATGGTGGAATGCCTGAACTTCGCCGGATGCCCGCCCGAGAAGATCGACATGGTCGTGCTGAGCCATGAGCATCTCGATCATATCGGCGCCGCCTGGCACTTCAACGAGCGCCGGACTTATGTCGCCGCGCATCGGCTTGCCGCCAACAAGATCATGCTGCGCGACGACTTCTCGATGCTGCGCAAGATGTTCAACGAGCCGAACGTGCCGATCAATATCGACATCTGGCTCGAGGAAGGCAATCTGATCGATCTCGGCAATTTCCGCCTCAACGTGATGTACACGCCGGGCCATACCTCGGCCTGCATCACGCTGTTCGACCAGGACAAGGGCCTGTTGTTCGCCGCCGACACGCTGATGCCCGGCGGCGTAATGGGCGGCGTGTTCGGCTCCGGCAGCATCTCCGACTACATCCAGTCGCTGGAGCGCATCAAGGGGCTGGACGCGAAGATCCTGCTGTCGGGCCACGGACGGCTGTCGGATACGCCGCAAGAGGACGTCCGCATCGCGATCGAGCGGTCGCACGGCCTCTTGGAGGATACCGCGCAATTGTTCGATGCGCTGGGACGCGCGCGCGAACTTCGAGCCCATCATGCAGTCGGTGCGCGATCTGAACAAGCTGGATGATTGAGCGTCACCGCTTGTATCAGACCCGTCATCCTGAGGTGCGAGTGGCGCGATGCCAAGCATCGCGCCGGGAGCCTCGAAGGATGCACGGCCCCGCTGCTGCAGCCGGGCCGTTGCCCTTCGAGGGCCGCTGAAGAAGCGGCCACCTCAGGGTGACGGTGAGAGAGGGTTGAGGCTCCCTCACATCACCACCGGCTTGTCCGGCAGCTCGTTCGGATGCGCTCCGCCCGGCGGGAAATGCTTGGCGAGCTCCCGCGACACCGCCGCGATACCTTCGATTACGCCGCGCTCGAACTGGCCCGCGCTGAATGCGGCCTCCATCGCGCGGCAGATCGCTTCCCAACCCGCGGCACCAACCTTCGCATCGATGCCGCGATCGGCGATGATCTCGACGTCGCGGTCGGCCAGCAACAGGTAGATCAGCACGCCATTGTTGTGTGCGGTGTCCCAGATGCGCAAATGCGAGAACACGTCGAGCGCACGCGCGCGGGCGTGCTGGTTTCGGAACAGCGCACGACCATCGAGCGCGCCTTCCACGACGAAGCGGACCTGGCCGGAATGCGTGGTTTCGCTTTGCTTGATCGCTTGCTCGATGCGGTCGAGCACGACTGGCGGAAACACTTGCCGCGCACGCCAATGGTGCGGGAGCAGATGGCTGACAATACGCCCGATGCCCATGACTACCAGCTCCCCGAGGCGCCGCCGCCACCGAAACTGCCGCCACCGCCGCTGAAACCGCCGCTCGACGACCCGCTGCTCCAGCCGCCTGATGACGAGCCGCTCGACCACGAGCCACCGCCTGAGGAGCCCGCGCCGAGCCCGATCCCTGGAAACAAATCGCCAATGAAGGTCAGGATGGCGCCAAGCACACCTATACCCAGTCCAATAGCGGCTGAGCCCAACACGAACCAGGCGAGGCCGCCGACCGCCGCGCCCGTTGCGGCCGAGCCGAGCAGCCGCCCGAGCATCGCGCGCAGGAAGCCGCCCACGACGAGCGGCCCGAACAGCACGAAATAGAACAACGTTTGGAGATCGTCCCAACTGCCGAAGTTCACGCTGCGCGAGGGCACCGGCAGCGGTTCGCCATCGACGACGCGCATCATCCGGTCGACGCCGGCCGAGATGCCGCCGGCGAAGTCGCCCTCCCTGAATTTCGGCGTGATGACCTCGTCGATAATCCGCCGCGAGGTGACGTCGGTGAGCGCACCTTCGAGGCCGTAGCCGACCTCGATGCGCAGATGCCGGTCGTTCTTGGCCACCACCAGGATGGCGCCGTCGTCGACCTTCTTGCGACCGATCTTCCAGGCCTCCGCGACACGGATCGAGAATTGCTCGATCGTCTCCGGGTCCGTCGTCGGCACGATCAGCACCGCGATCTGACTGCCCTTGCGCGTCTCGAAATCGCCGAGCTTCTGCGACAGCGCGGCGATATCGCTGCTCGACAGCGTCCCGGTGAGGTCAACCACGCGGCCGGTGAGCTGGGGGACGGCAACGTCGGCGAGGGCGGGGAAGGCGAAGGCGAACACAAGAGCGACTAGGGCTATCGCCCGCCACAACCTCGCTGTCATCGCCCGGCTTGACCGGGCGATCCAGTATTCCAGAGACGCCAGCGAGATACGGAGAGGCCGCGGCGTACTGGATTCCCCGCATTCGCGGGGAATGACACTGGTGGGTGGAGTGGGCGCCATTCGCAAAGCCAAACGCTATTACTTCGATGGCGCCGGCGCCGGGTTGAAATCAACCTTCGGCGCGGTCGAGATCTCCTTCTCGTTCTCGACCGAGAAGTTCGGCTTCTCCTTGTAGCCGAACATCATCGCGGTAAGGTTGCTCGGGAACGAGCGGATGGTGACGTTGTATTTCTGCACCGACTTGATGTAGCGGTTGCGCGCGACCGTGATGCGGTTCTCGGTGCCCTCGAGCTGCGACATCAGGTCCTTGAACAGGGCATCCGATTTGAGCTGCGGGTAATTCTCCGTGACGACAAGAAGCCGCGACAGCGCGCTGGAGAGCTCGCCCTGGGCGGCCTGGAATTTCTGGAAGGCGGCGGGATCGTTCAGCACCTCGGGCGTTGCCTGGATGCTGCCGACCTTGGCGCGGGCATTGGTGACGCCGAGCAGCACGTCCTTCTCCTGCTGCGCGAAGCCCTTCACCGAATTGACGAGGTTGGGCACGAGATCGGCGCGGCGTTGATACTGGTTCACCACCTCGGACCAATTGGCCTTGATCTGCTCGTCCTCGCCTTGGATGGCGTTGTAGCCGCAATTGGTGAGGCTGAGCGAGGCCAGCGCTGCGAGCACGGTCAGGATCTTGCGCATCAAATTTCTCCCGGTGAATCCCGTGACTCAATATCAGATAGCGATCAGACCATGCTAGCTTTCCGGTGTCATTCCGGGGCGCGAAGCGAACTATGGTGCGCATTTGCGCACCTGAGAATCTCAAGAGTCCGGGTCTGGTCCTTCGGACCATCCCGGAATGACGGCGGTGGACGAGCGCAAGCCAGCCGGCTGACGCAAGCCTCTTGCTTATCACCACGCGGCATAGTCAACTCGAAGCAAACAACAAGACAGGGGAGCGCGCCATGTCCTCGTTCGAGACCATTCTGGTGGAGCGACCGGAGCCGGCGATTGCCCGGGTCGTGATGAACCGGCCGGACGCGCGCAACGCGCAGAACCTTCAAATGACCTACGACCTCAATGCCGCCTTCGACGCAGCGGTGCAGGACGATACGGTCAAGGTGATCATCCTCGCCGGCAACGGGCCGCATTTCTCCTCCGGCCACGATCTGCGTCCCGGCGGCAAAAACGCCGCGGGCGTCGATTTTCCGCCAGTGGGAAATTGGGGCGGCTTTGCTGAACCAAATGCCCACGGCCGCTTCGCCCGCGAGCAGGAAATATATCTCCAGATCACGCGGCGCTGGCGCAACCTCGCCAAGCCGACCATTGCCGAAGTGCACGGCAAATGCATCGCCGGCGGGCTGATGCTGGCCTGGGCCTGCGACCTCATCATTGCCAGCGACGACGCGCAGTTCTGTGATCCCGTCGTCACCATGGGCGTCTGCGGCGTCGAATGGTTCGTGCATCCCTGGGAGCTGGGGCCGCGCAAGGCCAAGGAATTCTTGTTCACCGCTGACAGCTGGAGCGCACAGGAGGCGCATCAACTCGGCATGGTGAACCAGGTCGTGCCGCGCGCGGAATTGTCGGCGCGCGTGCTGGAGCTGGCGCGCCGGATTTCCTCGAAGCCGTCCTTCGCGCTGAAGCTGACCAAGGAAGCGGTGAACCGTTCCATCGACGTGATGGGGCAGCCGGCCGCGATCGACCAGGCCTTTGCGCTGCATCAGCTTTGTCATGCCCACAATCTTCAGGAGTTCGGCATGGTGGTCGATCCATCCGGACTGCATCCCTCCGTGCGCAAGCCGGCAGCCGCGGAGTAGAAACATGGACCTCGATCTCAGCGACGAGCAACGGCTGCTGCGCGAGAGCGCGGAACGCTTCGTGGCGGAAAGCTATGATGCCGAGCACCGCCGCAGGATGGCGAATGATCCGCTCGGCTTCAGCCCTGATGTATGGAAGCAGTTCGCCGAGCTCGGCTGGCTGGCCCTGCCGATCGCGGAAGAGTTTGGCGGGCTCGGCGGCGGGCCTATCGAGATCGGCATCTTGATGGAAGCCTTCGGACGCGGGCTGGTGTCGGAGCCCTATGTCGCGACGATCGTGCTGGGCGCTGCGCTGATCGAGCGATGCGGCAGCACGGCGCAGAAGCAGGCGAGCCTGCCCAAGATCGCCGACGGATCATTCAAGCTGGCGTTTGCGCATTCCGAGCGCGCGGCGCGGTTCGATCTTGCCAGGGTCGCGACGTCAGCAACCAGGACGGCGCAAGGCTGGCGGCTCGAAGGCAGCAAGATCGCCGTGCTTGATGGCCACGCCGCCGACGAGATCATCGTCTCCGCGCATCTGCATGATCATCATGGACCGTCGGGGCGGCTCGGCCTTTTTCTGGTGCCGGCAACCGCGCCGGGACTTTCGATCTCCGACTATCCGCGCCTGGGCGGCGGACGGGCCTGCAACGTCGAACTCTCCGGCGTGCAGCTGCCGCAGGACGCATTGCTCGGCGACGGCAATGACGCGCTGCCGGCGATCGAGTGGGCGCTCGATCGCGCCATGGCCGCGCTCGGCGCCGAAGCCGTCGGCATCATGCAGATGCTGCTGGAGACGACGCTCGACTACACCAAGATCCGAAAACAGTTCGGCCGCCCCCTCTCGGCCAACCAGGTGATCCGGCATCGCCTCGCCGACATGGCGATCCAGGTCGACGAAGCCCGCTCGATGGCGCTGCGAGCCGCGCTGAAGGCCGATAGCGCGCCGGTCGAACGCGCCCGGGCCGCATCTGGCGCGAAGGCCAAGATCGGCAAATGCGCGCGCTTCGTCGGCGAACAATCGATCCAGCTTCACGGCGGCATGGGCGTCACCGAAGAGCTCGAGGTCGGCGCCTATTTCAAGCGGCTCGTCGCCTTCGACACGCTGTTCGGCGGCAGCGCGCATCATTACGCCCGTCACGCCCAGCTTGGCCGCACGGCCTAAAGAGGAGCGCATCATGAACCTGTCGTTCAATGCCGAAGAGCGCGCCTTCCAGAGCGAAGTGCAAAGTTTCATCGCGAAAAATCTCACCGACGAGATGAAGCGCGCCACCGCGCTGACGCCATCGGTATTCTCCGATCCTGACATCGGCATGGCCTGGCAGCGCGCGCTGCACGGCCGCGGCTGGGGTGCACCGGGCTGGCCGGTCGAATATGGCGGACCCAACTGGACGCCGGCGCAGCGCTGGATTTTCGAGACCGAATGCGCGCGGGCCGGCGTGCCGAACGTCAACGTGATGGGCGTGAAGATGGTCGGGCCCGTCATCATCGGCTTCGGCTCGCCCGAGCAGAAGAATTTCTATCTGCCGCGGATTCTCTCGGGTGAGGACTATTGGTGCCAGGGCTATTCCGAACCAGGCTCCGGCTCCGATCTGTCCTCGCTGAAGACCCGGGCGGTGCGCGACGGCGACGACTACATCATCAACGGCACCAAGATCTGGACCACGCATGCCCATCACGCCAACCGCATGTTCGCGCTGGTCCGCACCAGCGACGGGCCACGGCAGCAGGACGGCATCAGCTTCATCCTGATCGACATGAAGACGCCTGGAATCACGACGCGGCCGATCCTCACCATCGGCGGCGACCACGAGGTCAACCAGGTGTTCTTCGACGACGTGCGCGTGCCCGTCGCCAACCGCGTCGGCGAGGAAGGCAAGGGCTGGACCTACGGCAAATATCTGCTCGAATTCGAGCGCGGCTCCGGCATCGCATCCGCCAAGCTGCGCGAAGGACTGCGCGCCATCACGGAGCTCGCCGAGTCCGATCTCACGGGACGCGCGATCGACAGCCCCGATATCGCTACGCGCATCTCCGAGGTCGAGATCGACATCGACGCGCTGGAGATGACCGAGCTGCGGGTGCTCTCGGCGCTGCAGACCGGGCAAAACCCCGGCGCGGTGTCATCCATCCTGAAGCTGCGTAACAGCGAGATCCGCCAGGCCGTGACACGGTTAGGAGTCGATGTGATCGGCCACGACGCGCTCGCCGTCGAGCCGATGCGCCCGCTTTACAAGCTCAACCATGAGCCGGCGCTGCCTGAGGACATGCTGACGGTCGTGCCGGAATATCTCAACGGGCGGGCCTACACGATCTTCGGCGGCACGTCGGAGATTCAGCGGGATATTATTGCGAAGATAATGCTGGGGATTTGAAGGCGTGTAGTCCCACTGGCGCGACACCCTCCGCTGTCGTCCCCGCGAAGGCGGGGACCGATAACCACAGGGAGTGGTGGTTGCGGGGACTCGGAGTTAGCAGCTTCGCACCAAACCACTCCCTGTTGTTATGGATCCCGGGTTCGCGCGTTGCGCGCCGGGACGACAGTTGGTCTTTTTGTGAGAGCGGAGACTGTACTTAGACAGCCTTCGCGTCCCTGATCGCCTGCCAGACCTTCTGCGGCGTCAGCGGCGTGTTCAGCTGGGTGATGCCGAGTTCGGCGAGCGCGTCCATCACGCCGTTGGTGACGCAAGGAGGGCCGCCGATGGCGCCGGATTCGCCGCAGCCCTTGGCGCCGAGCGGATTGGTGCGGCAGGGCGCGGAGTCGTCCAGCGTCACCACGATCGGAGGCACATCGTCGGCGCGCGGGATGCAGTAATCCTGATAGCTCGCGGTGAGGAGCTGACCGTCGGCGTCGTAGGAGACGCCTTCGTACAGCGCCTGGCCGATGCCCTGCGCAACGCCACCATGAATCTGGCCCGTGACCAGCATCGGGTTCACGGCAACGCCGACGTCGTCGACGGTGGTGTAGCGCACGACCTTGGACACGCCGGTCTCCGGATCGATTTCGACCTCGCAGATATGCGTGCCGTTCGGCCAGCTCGGGCCATCCACCTCGCCTTCGGAATCGACGCTGAGCTTGGCGCCGCTCTCCTTCTCGGCCAGATCGAACAGGCTGATGCGGCGGTCGGTGCCGACCACGGTGAGCATACCGCCCTGATACTCGATGTCCTCGACCGCGGTCTCCAGCACATCAGCCGCCTTCTCGCGCGCCTTCTGGATCAGGTCATTGGAGGAGACTGCGACCGCCGTGCCGCCGACAAACAGCGAGCGCGAGCCGACGCTGCCGAAACCCATGGCGAGATCCGTGTCGCCCTGCACGACGTCGATCTTGTCCATGGGAATGCCGAGGGTGTCAGAGATCATCTGCGTGTAGGTGGTCTGCAGCCCCTGCCCCATCGCCATGGTGCCGGAATGCAGCACGACGCGGCCCTGTGCCGTCGCTTGCAGAGTGACCTTCTCGGTATGGGCACGGCCGCCGGTCCATTCGATGTAGGAGGTGAGGCCGCGGCCGTAGAGCAGGCCCTTCTTCTTCGCCGCCTTCTTGCGCGCGGCAAAACCGTCCCAATCGGCGAGCTTCACAGCGCGATCGAGCATATGGGCGAAGGCGCCGGAATCGTACACCTGCCCGGCCGCGTTGGTGTAGGGCAGCTGCGCCGGCTTGATGTAGTTCGCTTTGCGGATCGCTCGCGGATCCATGCCGATCTTTCGCGCGGCCGCGTCGAACAGGCGCTCGACGATGAAGACGGCTTCGGGCCGGCCCGCGCCGCGATAGGCGCCGACCGGGGCGGTGTGGGTCATCACCGACTTCACCTCGAAATGCACCAGCGGCAGGTCATAGACGCCGGTCTGCACGAACGGTCCAAGCACCAGCGGAATGATGTTGCCCGCGCCCGAGGAGTACGCACCGGTGCAGCCGATCGAGCTGACACGATAAGCGAGCACCTTGCCCTTCTCGTCCAGCGCGAAGGACGCGGTCGAGGTCAGGTCGCGGCCGTGGGTGCCGCCGACGAATTCGTCGGTGCGGTCGCCGCGCCAACGGATCTTCTTGTTCAGCTTGGTCGCGGCGTAGGCGACGATGCCGTCCTCGGGATAAAGATTGGTCTTCTGGCCGAAGCCACCGCCGATATCGCCGACCAGGACGCGCACGCTGTCCTTGGGACGCTTCAGCACGGCCTCCGCGAGCACATCGCGGGTCGAGGCTGGCGTCTGCGACTGCACATGCAGCAAGAGACGGCCCGTCTTGTTGTCGATCTCGGCAATGGTCGAGCGCGGCTCCATCGCGGAAGGAACGAGGCGCTGGCTGACGAGATCAAGCTCGACCGTGTGTGCGGCCTTGGCGAAGGCCTCATCCACCCTGGCGGCATCGCCATAGCTCATCGCTCCGACAATGTTGTCGGGCGCCTCCGGCCACACCAATGGCGCGCCGGGTTTGACGGCCTCGACCGGATCGACCACAGCGGGCTGCACGTCATACTCGACGACGATCGCCTCGGCGGCGCTCTGCGCGTCGGCACGCGACGAGGCGACCACAGCCGCAACGGCTTCGCCGGCATAGCGCACCACCTCATGCGCGAGCAACCGGCGCGGCGGCACCGTCATCGGCTTGCCGTCCGGACGCTTGAAGATGCTCAACGTCGGAATCGCGCCGATGTCGTCCTTGACGAGATCAGCGCCAGTGTAGATCGCGGTGACAGCAGGCATCGACGCGGCCACGCTGGTGTCGATCGATACGATCTTCGCATGCGCATGCGGCGAGCGCAGCACGTGCAACCACAGCGCGCCGTCTTGCGGCTTGTCGTCGATGAATTGCCCCTTCCCGGTGAGCAGCCGCTGGTCTTCCAAACGCTTGACGGGCTGGCCCGCTCCGAAACGCAAATTGCCGGGAAGAATGTTCATTCCGCTGGGTCCTCGAGGTCTTAAATGCGGGCAGCCTTTTAGCGGACCAATTGGGGTCAGACCAGCCGCGGTTTCGGGCGGGATACCTACGATTTCGTCATGCCGATTTCAGGATCGTCATTCCGGGGCGCTCCAAAGGACCGGACCCGGAATCTCGAGATTCCGGGTTCGTCCCTCGGACGCCCCGGAATGACAGCTCAGGCCAGCTCTTTGAGCGCTGCTTCCACCACCTTGCGCGCATCCGCCGTCAGCGGCGCCTGCGGCGGGACGGGATCGCCGACGTCATAGCCCTGGATGGCAAGGCCGGCCTTGATGCAGGCCGCGAGGTTGAAGCGGGCGAAGGCCTCGTTGATGCGCCACAGCTTGCGCTGAAGCGCCATGGCCTCGTCCCAGCGGCCGGCCCGGCAGAGGTCGTAGAGCTTGACGCTCTGGCGAGGGATGATGCAGGCCGGTCCCGCCATCCAGCCGAGCCCGCCGATCAGCATCACCGCAACAGGGATATGGGCGGAGGCGGAGAACACGCGCAAGGAATCGCCGCAGCGGTTCATGATCGAGAGCAGCCGGCCCGTATTGGTCGAGGCATCCTTGATATAGCCGATGCGCGGATGCTCGGCGAGGCGCGCAATGACGTCGAGGGTCAGGTCCGATCGCTGGAATTGCGGATTGGTGTAGATCACGACCGGAATGTCGACGGCGTCGGCGATGCTGCGGAAGTAGGATTCGACCTGGGCATCCGTGAGTGGGAAGTAGGCCTCGAGGATCGCCAGAATGCCGTTGGCGCCGAGCTTCTGATAGGCTCGCGCCTGCGCCACCGCGTCGGCGGTCGAGGTGGACGCGACGCCCGCCACCACGGGCACACGGCCTTTCGCGGCCTCGATCGTGGTCTGCACGATCGCCATGCGCTGCGCGGCATTGAGATAGGCGAACTCGCCGGTCGAGCCGAGCGGCGTCAGGCCGTGCACGCCAGCGCCGATCAGATCGTCACAGAGCTTGGCAAGCACGTTCGTCCGCACTGTACCGTCGGTGTCGACAGGGGAGACGAGATAAGGAAAGACGCCGCGAAAATCGGTCATGTCGGGAATAAAGTCCGGAGGAGATTAGTCTTGTCTGGCAGGCGTGCGATCCGGTGCGTGCTACCATGGGGTCTAATTGCCAGCAAGCGATCGGCCATCGAAGAGCGTATTTGTGGTTTTGGGACTTGTCCTGCATCGTTGGCGGGCTTTTTTGCGTTGCGTTGGCCTCCTCGCCGTTGCGATGTGCCCCGGCATGGCTGCGGCCGGTGAATGCCCCTCGCCGCAATCGGAGATCGCGACCGATCGGCCTGACGTGACCAATTCAAGCCTGGTCGTGCCTGACGGCAGCATCCAGATCGAGAACGGCGTCAACACGTCCGGCCAGAGCGCGGCGAAGGGATTCGACGGCAGCAACAGTCGCCTCCGTTTCGGCCTCGCGCCGTGCCTCGAAGTGCTGATTGATGTGCCGAGCTATGTGGGGCGGCTGGCCGGCCCGATCGACACCGGTTTCACCAACGTGACCCCCGGCGTGAAATGGCAGATCAGCGGACTGCCTGAACCGGCAAACCTCTCGTTGGTAGCAGGCCTTGGCCTACCGACCGGCACGCCCGCGATATCAGGCACAGGCCTTCAGCCCTATCTGCAATTCCCCTGGTCCTATGAGCTCGGCGGCGGCTGGGGCATCAGCGGCATGTTTACCAGCTTCTTCAAGCCGTCGGATCTCGCTAACCGCCAGACCAGCGAGGCGACCTTCGCGATCGAGCGGAAGGTCAACGACGAGCTGGAGCTGTTTGCCGAATATGTCGGCGACTATCCATCGCGCGGGGCGATCACGGCACTGTTCAATGTAGGCGGCGGCTATCTCTTGAACCGGACCGAGCAGATCGATTTCCACGTGGCGTTCGGCCTCAACAGGAATTCGCCGGATTACATCGTCGGCGTTGGCTATTCGTACCGCTGGGACAACGTCCTGGGTACGGCGAGACGGCATTGATGATATCCTGAGGATAGGCGCCAATGAACCGTTCCTTCCCGGACAGGACTAATGGTGGCGTGCAACCAGGCAGGAAACCCCATGTTGATCGTCACCACCGAGAATGTCGCGAACCACCGCGTGGTCCGGACGCTGGGCCAGTGTTTTGGGATTGTCGTCCGCAGCCGCGGACTGGGCGGCAACATCGTCGCCGGCCTGCGCTCGATCGTCGGCGGCGAGATTCCGGAATATACGAGGCTGCTGGAGGACGCGCGCCGCCACGCCATCGATCGTCTGGTCGAGAACGCCACCGCGATGGGCGCCAATGCGATCGTGATGATGCGGTTCGATTCCGCCGAGATCGGCCAGACCATGAGCGAGATCGTCGCCTACGGAACGGCCGTCGTCATCGAACCCGCGCATTAGCATGTCGCTGCCGATCGGTATCGCCGCGCTTGTGATCGCGATCCTGCTGCTCGCGGTCGGCCACTTCTTTCCGTTCGGCGTGCCGGTGACATTCGTTGGAATCGGTCTGATCGCGAGCTACATCTACGACACCCGCTACAAGCCGGCTTCGAAGCAGTCGCTCGGACCCGGTTGGGTCGATACCGGCGAGCGCTTCATCGATCCCGAGACCAACAAGCGAGTCGCGGTGTTCATGCGGCCCGAAACCGGCGAGCGAGCCTATCGCGAGCTCTGAGCTGCCGCTCACAGCTTGAGCAGCTGCACCGGCGTGCGGCTACACGTTCCCGTGAACCGCTCCCCAACACGTGTTCGTCGGCTGTGGCCCGGGAAGACTGGCCACCCGGCCAGTTTCGCAATCGGCCGTAATATCCCAGATTGTGGACAGCTTACAGGAGCTTTCCATGACCGACCTCACTCCTCTTGCCTCTCTATCGTCCGCGCTTGCGGATGTCGTGGCGCGGATCGCGCCCTCCGTTGTGTCCGTGCACTCGCATCGCGCCCGCTCGACCGGCTTCGTCTGGAAGGCAGGCCTGATCGTCACCGCCGACGAGGCCCTGGCCGACGAGGGCGACGTCCAGATCGTGCTTGCCGACGGCAGCACGGTTGCCGCAACGGTCGCCGGCCGCGACCATACCACTGACATCGCGCTGCTGCGCGCGGATACCGCCCTTGCCCCGCTTAAGATGGCCGCGGGCGTCCCTGCCCTCGGCACGCTGTCGGTCGTGGTGGCCACCAATCGCGACGCCCCGAGCGCGGCGCTCGGGATGGTGTCGGTCTCCGGCACGGGCTGGCGCTCCCTGCGCGGCGGCGAGATCGATGCGCGGATCGAGCTCGATGTTCGCCTGCGTCCGAGCCAGGAGGGCGGCCTTGCGCTCGATGCCTCGGGCGAGCCCTTCGGCATGGCGGTGCTCGGGCCGCGGCGGGTGCTGGTGATCCCGACCGCGACGATCGAGCGCGTGGCAGCCCAACTCGAGAACCGCGGCCGCATTGCCCGCGGATATCTCGGGCTCGGGCTGCAGCCGCTGCGGCTCGACGACGGCCTCGGCGCAATGGTGATGAAAGTCGACAAGGCAGGTCCGGCGGCCACGGCCGGCATCCGCCAGGGCGACGTGATCGTCGCGGTCAACGACCAGAAGCTCTCTGGTGTCCGCGCGCTGTCGCGAACGCTGGGGCCTGCAAGCGTCGGCACGGTGGTCGATGTCGCGGTCCGCCGTGGCGGCGAGCCTGTCAGCTTCAAGGTCACGATCGGCGAGAGGCCGGAGGCGTGAGCGAGGACACCACGCCTGACATCGTGCTGTCGCTGGAGATCGACGATCCCGCCCTCGCCGACCGCCTCGCGACGTTGCTCGGCAATGTCGCGGGGCTCCGCCTTGCGGCGCCCGGGGAGACAGCCAATGCAACCATCGTCGCGCGCGATCCGCGCGTCATGCCGGAGGACATTCCCCTGACGCAGCGCGAGCTCGACGTGCTGGCGCTGATGGCGGAAGGCGCCTCCAACAAGATGATCGCGCGCCAGCTCAACATTTCCGTGCACACGGTGAAGTTCCACGTCGGCTCGCTGCTCGACAAGCTGGATGCGACCGGCCGCACCGATGCGGTCGCGCATGCGGCGCGCCGCGGCGTGATCGAGCTATAGCGCATTTGGGAAGCTGAGCTGGATCGTCAGGCCCGGCGCATTGTCACGCAGCGCGATCTCGGCGCCGTGCAGGCGCGATACCGCCGCCACCAGGCTCAGGCCGAGGCCGTTGCCGGGCGTATAGCGGCTCTGCTCGAGCCGGTAGAAGCGCTTGAACACGTGATCGTGCTGGTCGGCGGCGATGCCCGGACCATCGTCGGCGATGGCAATCGTTGCGTGATTGCCGGCATTGCGACAGCTCACGGTGACCTTTCCGCCGGGACGGCCGTGCTTGATCGCGTTGTCGACGAGGTTGGCGATGGCATCGAACAACAGGTCGCGATCGCCTGTCACCGCGACCTCGCGGTCGCCGGTGAGGCTCAGGCGCGTTGCGACCTGCTCTGCGGCAGCATCGTAGAGCTCGACGACTTCGCCGGCGATCTCGGCGAGGTTGAGCGCGCGAAAAGCGCTGCGGCGGGCACGGGTCTCGATCTCCGAAATCCGCGTGATGGAAGCAAACATGCCGAGCACGGCGTCGAGATCGGCGATGGTATCGCCGATCAGCGCGGCGTCGGACTCGCCGTCGCGCGGGACGTGATAGGCTTTTTCCAGCCGGCCCCGCATGCGAGTCAGTGGCGTGCGCAGATCGTGGGCGACATTGTCGCTGACTTGCTTGACCTCGCCCATCAGCGTCTCGATGCGGTCGAGCATCTGGTTGAGGTTTTCGGCGACGCGGTCCCATTCGTCATGGCTGCCGCGCAGGGGAATGCGGCGGTCGAGGCCCGAGAGCATGATGGCGCGGCTGGTGGCATTGATCTCCTCGATCCGCCCGACCGTGCGCCGCGTCACCAGCACGGCGGCGACGCCCGATACCACCACCAGCAGCACGGCAACTGCGATCATCGCCAGCTCGAGCATCGCCGTGAAGCCGCTGTGGTCGCCAGCGTCGCCGACCCGGCTCCGCACATAAGCGAGTGTGCCGAAATAGACGTAGGCCAGGATCGCCGCGACGATCAGGCCGAAGATCGCGATTGCGATCAGCGCCAGTCGGAAGGTCGAGGAGCGAAGCGTGTCAGCCAGGAGCACGGAGGCAATATCCGATGCCGCGGATGGTATGAATCAGCGGATAGGCTTGGGCATCGTCGACCTTGCGGCGGACGCGTCCGACATAGACGTCGATGATGTTGGTGGAGGGATCGAAATGCAGATCCCAGACGTGCTGGAGCAGCATCGCGCGGGAGACGACGCGGCCCTCGTTGCGGACGAGGTATTCGAGCAGCTGGAACTCGCGCGGCAGCAGCGGAATCTTGCGGCCGCGGCGGCTGGCATTGCGCGCGATCAGGTCGATGGCGAGATCGCCGACACGCAGGATGGTTTCCTTGGCGATGGTCTCGCTGCGGCGGCCGAGCGCTTCGAGCCGTGCGAGCAGCTCGACGAAGGAAAACGGCTTGACGAGATAATCGTCGCCGCCGGAACGCAAGCCGCGCACGCGGTCGTCGACTTCGCCGAGCGCGGAGATGATCAGGAACGGCGAAGCAATGCCGTCGTCGCGTAATTGGCGCATCACGGTGATGCCGTCGATATCAGGCAGCATGCGGTCGATGGTGATCACGGCATAGTCGCGCGCCACGCCATGGCTGAGCGCTTCGCGTCCCGTGGCGGCGAGATCGACGTCGTAGCCCGATGTGGTCAGCTCTTCGGCGAGCTGGCCTGCGGTTTCCGGATCGTCCTCGACGACGAGGATGCGGCGGTGGCCTCCGGTCATGACAAACTCCGCGCGACGATCGCCACCAGATTATCCCGTTCCGGGGCTGAGCGGAACCACCCGGTGGCGATCGCGACAATGGTGCGGACCGGCGATGCTAGTACCAGGTGTCCCCGCACACATTGACCCATTGCCAGCCGTAGGGTGTCCAGCTCCTGCGCCAGCAGCCGTCGTCGTAGTAATTGGCGTAGTAGAAGGGCGCGCCAAAGAAGGCGAAGCGGTGGAAGCGATGATGTCGGAAGAAGAAGGCATGGCGACCGATGAAGGGCCTGCCGTGCCAGCCCGTACCGGCAAACCGCGGCCCGAAGGCCGCGCGGGTCGCAAGCGGTGCACCTGCAAAGCGCGGCCCGATGGCCGCATGGGCCGCCATCGGCGAACCGGCGAAGCGCGCGCCACCGAAATGAGCCCCGCCCATCCCGCCGAAGTGCATGCCACCGCCCATGCCGCCGGCATGCATCCCGCCACCACCGAAATGCCCGCCACCACCGAAGCCGCCACCGCCGAAGCCGCCACCGCCGTGACCGCCGCCACCAAAGCCGCCACCTCCGCGGGCGAACACTGGTGAAGCCAGCGCCATCGCTGCGGCGATTGCCACCGCAGTGAGGCCTTTGAGAAGCCTGTTGTCCATCGAAGCATCCTCCGTGCTGCGCGAGACCTGCCGCGCCAGGAGGATGAGAGAGGAAGGGACAGGCCGCTTCAACTTACAAGCGCGCCAGATTCTGACGCGGAAGTTAGGATCAAGCTCTCTCCCCGTCATTGCGAGGAGCTCTTGCGACGAAGCAATCCGGACTGCTCCCGCGGAGAGATTCTGGATTGCTTCCACCTTCGCCAAGGCTTCGGCGGACAAGTCGCTGCGCTGGCAATGACGGCGTGGGTAGAGCCTGCCCTACCTCGAACCGCCCCAGTTTCAAGCCCGCTTGCCGTTGTTCTTCTCCGCGGCGCGGCGCATCGCTTCCGCGAGCGCGCCGCCACCGCCGGAGGATTCCTGCTTGCGCGGGGCCGCCGAGGTCATGCGGGCCGGATTGCGCGCGCCGTTGTCGCGTTGCATGCCGGGCGCGTCCTTCTTAGGCCCGACCTCGTCGTCGAGACGGAGCGTCAATGAGATGCGCTTGCGGGCGACCTCGAAGTCCAGCACCTTGACCTTGACGATGTCGCCGGGCTTCACCACCTCGCGCGGATCCTTGATGAAGGTCTTGGACATCGCCGAGATGTGCACCAGACCGTCCTGGTGCACGCCGATATCGACGAAAGCGCCGAAGGCGGCGACGTTGGTGACGGTGCCCTCGAGGATCATGCCTTTCTGAAGATCCTTGATCTCCTCGACGCCCTCCTTGAACACCGCGGCCTTGAACGCCGGACGCGGATCGCGGCCGGGCTTTTCCAGTTCCTTCAAAATGTCGGTGACGGTCGGCAGACCGAAGGTCTCGTCGACGAAGTCCTTCGGCTTCAGCGTACGCACGATCTCGCTCGAGCCGATCAGCCCCTTGATGTCGCTCTTGGTCGCCGCGAGAATCCGGCGCACCACGGGATAGGCTTCCGGATGCACGCCGGAGGCATCGAGCGGATCCTCGCCGCCGATGATGCGCAGGAAGCCGGCGCATTGCTCGAACGCCTTCGGACCCAACCTCGGCACCTCTTTCAGCGCCTTGCGCGACTTGAACGGACCGTTGGCGTCGCGGTGCGCCACGATGCTCTGCGCAAGGCCCGAGCCGACGCCCGACACGCGCGCCAGCAGGGGCGCGGACGCCGTGTTGACGTCGACGCCGACCGCGTTCACGCAGTCTTCGACCACGGCATCGAGCGATTTGGCGAGCTTGGCCTGCCCGAGATCGTGCTGATACTGGCCGACGCCGATCGCCTTGGGCTCGATCTTGACGAGCTCGGCAAGCGGATCCTGCAGGCGGCGGGCGATCGAGACTGCACCGCGCAGAGTGACGTCGAGGCCGGGCAATTCCTCCGAGGCGAAAGCCGAGGCGGAATAGACCGAGGCGCCCGCTTCCGACACCACGATCTTGGACATCTTGAGCTCGGGAAGGCCCTTGACCAGCTCGGTCGCAAGCTTGTCGGTCTCGCGCGAGGCGGTGCCGTTGCCGATCGCGATCAGCTCGACGCGATGCTTGATCGCGAGCCGGCCCAGCGTCGCCAGCGATTCGTTCCACTGCCGTTGCGGCTCGTGCGGATAGATCGCAGTGGTGTCGACCACCTTGCCGGTCGCATCGACGACGGCGACCTTGACGCCGGTGCGGTAACCTGGATCGAGCCCCATGGTGACGCGGGTGCCGGCAGGCGCGGCCAGCAGGAGATCGCGCAGGTTGGAGGCGAACACGCGCACCGCCTCGGTCTCGGCCGCATTCCACAGCCGCATGCGCAGGTCGATGTTGAGATGCACCTGGATCTTGGTGCGCCAGGCCCAGCGCACGGTGTCGATCAGCCAGCGGTCGCCGGGGCGCTTGAGATCGGCGATGCCGAATCGCTTCATGATCTTCAATTCATAGGCGCCCGGCACGCCGGCGGGCGGCGCTTCCTCGGCCTGGATTTGGAGATCGAGGATCTCTTCCTTTTCGCCGCGGAACATCGCGAGGATGCGGTGCGATGGCAGCTTGGTCAGAGGCTCCGAGAAATCGAAATAGTCGGCGAATTTCTCGCCCTCGGTCTTCTTGCCGTCGCGCACCTTTGAGGCCATGCGCGCATTGGTCCACATGTCCTCGCGCAAGGCGCCGATCAGGTCGGCGTCCTCGTCGAAGCGCTCCACCAGGATGGCGCGGGCGCCGTCGAGCGCGGCCGCTGCATCCGCAATGCCCTTCTCGGCGTTGATGAAGCCTTCTGCGACGACCTTTGGATCGTTGCCGGGCTCGGCCATGAGCTTGACGGCGAGCGGCTCGAGGCCGGCCTCCTTGGCGACTTCCGCCTTGGTGCGGCGCTTCGGCTTGAACGGCAAGTAGATGTCTTCCAGGCGCGCCTTGCTGTCCGCGGCGAGAATGGAGGCCTCCAGCGTGGCATCGAGCTTGCCCTGCTCGCGGACTGATTCGAGGATCGCCTTGCGGCGGTCTTCGAGCTCACGCAGGTACACCAGGCGTTCCTCCAGGGTCCGCAATTGCGCGTCGTCGAGTGCACCGGTCGCTTCCTTGCGGTAGCGGGCGATGAAGGGAACCGTGGCGCCGCCGTCGAGCAGCGTCACCGCCGCCTCGACCTGCTCCGCCCGTACCCCAAGCTCCTGCGCAATTTTCTGGTTGATATTTGCCACGCGAGATTTCCTCTGTATTCCCAAGCACGCGACGCAGACCGGAATCCGGCCGCGGGACGCCGCTTATGGACCAACCGAGGTTGATTCATCAAGGTGCGGTGGGACACCGTCGACAGAGGTTTTTTTGTTGAATCGATACCATCTCGCCACAATCGTGGGGATGTCGCACTCTCGTGTCCCGGACGCGCTGCAGCGTGAAACGCTGCTGCGCAGAGCCGGGATCCAGACGACTGCGGTACTGACGGATCTGCAGCGCATCACTTCGTGCTGCGCTACGTCCGGGGCACGCGAACTGAGTATGCCGCGCAGCCCCCCCGCACTTGACTTCCAACCCACTTCCACTGCTGTTAAGCGCGCCGGACCATCGAATTGCCCACGAGGACCATCCATGCGCACCACATCGGTCGGCGTCTTCAAGATCGCCACCAAGGGCCCCGGCGACGTCTCCGGCCTGATGAACATGATAGGCTCCCGCGCGATCGATCCCGCCTCCATCCTGGCGATCCTTGGCAAGACCGAGGGCAATGGCGGCGTCAACGATTTCACGCGGGAATATGCCGTCGCGGCGCTGTGCGCGGCGCTGGCGCCGAAGCTCGAGCTCACGCCTGAAGAGGTCGAGCATCGCATCGCCTTCGTGATGTCCGGCGGTACCGAGGGCGTGCTCAGCCCGCACATCACGGTGTTCACGCGCCAGGAGGTTCAACAGCGGCCGGCAGGCCTCTCCGGCAAGCGCCTGAGCATAGGCATGGCGCAGACCCGCGATTTCCTGCCCGAGGAGCTCGGCGGCTCCGCGCAGATCACCGAGACCGCCAAGGCGGTGAAGGCCGCGATGGCGGATGCGGGCATCACCGACACCGCCGATGTCCATTTCGTCCAGATCAAATGTCCGCTGTTGACCAGCGAGCGTGTCGAGGCGGCCGCCTCGCGCGGCAACAAGACGGCGACGAGCAGCGCCTACAGCTCGATGGCGTATTCGCGCGGCGCTTCTGCGCTCGGGGTGGCCGTCGCGCTCGGCGAGATCGCCGCCGACGTCGGCGATGAAGACGTGCTGCGGCGCTATGATCTGTTCTCGAAGGTGGCGTCGACCTCGTCGGGAATCGAGCTGATGCACAACGTCGTCATCGTACTCGGCAATTCGGAAGGCTCCGCGAGCGATTTCGAAATCGGACATGCCGTCATGAGCGATGCGATCGATGCTCCGGCCGTGGTATCGGCATTGACGAGTGTCGGGCTTGGCGTCGCACCGCAAGTTGCCGCGAACCGTGAACTCGTCAACATCTTCGCCAAGGCCGAGGCCTCGCCCGACGGCACGGTACGCGGCTTCCGCCACACCATGCTCGAAGACACCGATATCAGCTCGACACGCCATGCCCGCGCGGCCGTCGGCGGCCTGATCGCCGGCCTTGCCGGCACCGGCGCGGTCTACGTCTCCGGCGGCGCCGAACATCAGGGGCCGGCGGGCGGCGGACCGGTTGCGGTGATCGCCCGGCTCTCCTAAAGCGCGTCATCGCGCTCTAATCTATTGTTTGAGCATGATCTTGGCCGGAAAACCGCTGCACACTTTTCCGGATCATGCTCTGTGCGCGGCCACCTCTCCTCTCCGTGCAACCCTGCCCCTCGCGGCGGCTCGGTTGATTCATGCCGGCCCTTGCGAAAAAGGTGATGCGACACCTCGAGGGATCTGACTGCATGACTTTGCCGATGAGCTGGAATGAATGGACGCAGCACGATGGCGTTGGCCTTGCGGCGCGCGTCCGCAAGGGCGAGCTGACGGCGAAGGAATTGGCACGTCAGGCGGCAGCGGCCGTTGCCAAGGTCAATCCGACGCTCTCGGGCGTGGTCGAGCTGTTCGAGGACGTGATCGCCGATCCCGCCAAGGATGGCGCCAATCTCTCAGGTCCCTTCGCCGGCCTGCCTTTCCTGATGAAGGATCTGGGTCCGACCATGAAGGGCCGGCTCCAGGAGATGGGCTCGCTGCTGATGCGCGGCAACCGCGCGGCGGCCGATACATTCCTGACAGGTAAATTCCGCCAGGCAGGACTCAATTTGATCGGACGCACGACGACGCCGGAGTTCGGCGTGTGCTCTTCGGCCGACAACCCCGCGGTCTATGTGACCCGCAATCCCTGGAATACCGACTACACCACCTGTGGCTCGTCGGCCGGCAGCGCCGCGATGGTGGCGGCCGGCGTGGTGCCGATCGCGCATGCGACCGACGGCGGCGGCTCGATCCGCATTCCCGCCGGCGTCAACGGCAATATCGGCCTGAAGGTGTCGCGCGGCGTGTTCTCGCTGGCGCCGCACATGTCCGACCTGACCGGCCTCGTCTCGATCCAGGGCTGCCAGTCGCGCACGGTGCGCGACACCGCGGCGTTCGTCGATCATGCCCGCGGCCCTGCGCCCGGCGAGTTCATGCCGTTCTGGACCACGGCGCAGCCCTACAGTGAGATGATCAAGCGCGATCCGGGAAAGCTCCGCATCGCGCTGTCCCACACCTGGGGCGAGTACACCGCGACGGCGGAGATCGCCGCCGAGCTGGAGAAGACCGGACGCTTCCTCGAAGGCCTCGGCCACCACGTCGACTACGCCTTGCCGGAGCTCGACCTGCCCGCAGCCTTCGAGGCGCAGACCACCTGCTACATCTCGAATTTCGCGGTGGTGATCTCCAACATGCTGGCCGCGCGCGGGCTGGAAAAGCCGCCGGAAGATCTGATCGAGCCCATGAACATCCGGATCTGGGAGGACGGCCGCCACACCAGCTTCGCCGAGCGCGCGAAGATGCAGGGCGTGTTCAACACGACCTCGCGCGGCTTCGGCAGCTTCTTCGAGCAGTGGGACGTGATCCTGACGCCGATCACGGCGCTGCCGACGCCGAAGGTCGGCACGAAGCAATACCTCACGATCTCCGACAATCCTGATGTGCGCGATTGGTTCGACAATCTCTGGCGCTTCTTCGCCTTCACGCCGCTCGCCAACCTCTGCGGCATGCCGGCGATCTCGATGCCGATGGCCGCGCAAGATCACGGCCTGCCGCTCGGCATCCAGGCGATCGCGAAGCAGGCCAATGACGGCCTCTTGCTGCAACTCGCCGCCCAGATCGAGCGCGCACTCGACGGCAAGTGGAACGGCGGGAAGAAGCCGACGGTGCATGTCGGCTGATGAGCTTCGATCGTATTAGAATGCGATCGCTCTGCAGGAGCCTCAGTTCTTCACGGCCGGAATGTCTTCCGGTGGCGGCTGCTGTTGGCCCAGCTTGTACATCGCCAACGCCTTGTCGAGCGCTTCACGCAGCGCCAGTGCAGCGGCCACGCTGCAACGCAAGTGTGCGGTCTGGACCACGTCGACCCTGACGGCAGCGCCGACCGGCATCAGAAGGTTCGCGGCGAGTTCGATCTGGATCGCGCCGTTGTGATGGCCGAAACAGGATGCGCCGTCGAAATAGATGATCGGCGCCCGCTCCGAGCTCGAGCTGGAAATGGTGACGGGCCCCGGATTGGTGACGGGTGCTTCGGGGTCGGCCATGGGGATACTCCTCGCAGGCAGTGGGAGGCTCACCATCGTTGCTTCGGCGGGCTGTGTCGAGGCAAAACCGGCATTGCAGGGCCGCCGTGCGGGGTTTTGCGCCGCCCGCGACACTGGTCTAGAAACGTCGTCATGCCCAGCACATCCACCACGCTTTCCTTTGAGGAACTCGCCGAGGCCATCAAGGGCCGCCGTTCCGATTACGGCCATATCAGCGGGCTTCAGCTCGACCGGTTCGCGCCCGGCGAGGCCTGGTCGAGCCTGCCCTACCGCCCCGTCTTCGTCGGCGACACCGAGACCGGCGTTCTCCATGGCGGCGTCGTCACAGCGATGCTGGACGAGAGCTGCGGCATGGCGGTGCAGCTCGCGCTCGACGGCACCAGCGCGATCGCAACGCTCGACCTGCGCATCGATTACCAGAAGCCGGCCACGCCCGGCCTCGCCATCAAAGCGCATTCGGTGTGCTACCGCACCACCCGCTCGATCGCCTTCGTACGCTCCACCGCATATCAGGAGTCCGAGGACGATCCGGTGGCGACGGCGACTGCCTGCTTCATGATCGGCGCCAACCGCACCAACATGTTGGCGGACCGCAAGATGCATGCGCGCAGCATTCCGACGCTGGAGGCGCCTGACGATCCGTACGGCCCGTTCGCCACCAGCCCGTTCGCGCGCGCCCTCGGCATTCGCATCAACGACGAGGGCACGCTGACAATGCCGTTCTCGCCGAAGATCATCGGCAACCCGATCCTGCCCGCCATCCATGGCGGCATGACCGGCGCTTTCCTCGAGACCACGGCGATCCTCGGCGTGCGGCGCGAGCTCGGCATCGTGACGTTGCCAAAGCCCATTGGGCTCACCATAAATTATCTGCGCTCCGGCCGGGCGCTGGACACAATCGCCAATGTCTCGATCGTGAAGCAGGGCCGGCGAATCGTGGCCTTCGAAGCGCGGGCCTGGCAGGACGATCCGGGCAAGCCGATCGCCTCCGCCTTCGGGCATTTCATGTTACGGCCAACGCCGGGAAACGACGAGGAATAGGCGTATTTTACTGACCCAGGGCTTGACGTCCAAAGCCTGACGTCGAAGGGTTGGCCCTGCGATAGCATGTTCCAGCAAGAGGTATTGGGTTGCGGCATCCGATCGACATCATCGCCATGTTTGCCGCCATCTGGCTGCTGGCCTCGATGGTGCTCGACGCGGTGACGCCGAAGGAGCTGACGGCGGTCATGATCGCCCTCGCGATCGGCCCCGCCGTGATCATCACGGCCGTGTTCTATTATCTGCGCTGCCCGCGCACCGATTTCGCGGTGATCTTCGCAGCGCTCTGGCTGATCTCGGACATCGCCATCGCCTTCATCTCGCCGAAGGAGCTGCCGCATTTCCTGATCGCGCTGGGCTTCCTGCCGGCGGCATTGATCGGCATCGTGCTGCACTGGCAGCGCTTCCAGCGCCGCCATGAGCGATTGCCCGTGCCGTCGGTGAAGCGCGGCTAGCGCAAGAAATCAGCCGCTCTGAACGGCGAGATCGTAGGCAACGATCGTCACTTTTGCGCGCGTGGCGACATCGGTGGCCGACATGCCGGGCTTGTAGAGGCTCGAGCCGAGCCCGAACGCCGTGACGCCGCCCTTGATGTACTCGGCAAAATTCTGGTCGGAGACGCCACCGACGGCGGCGATCGTCACGCCCGCGGGCAGCACAGCGCGGATCGCGGCGATACCTGATGCGCCGAGCACGCTCGCCGGAAAGAATTTGAGGCCTGATGCGCCGGAGCGCGCGGCGAGCAGCGCTTCGGTCGGCGAGAACACACCCGGCAGCGTCACCATGCCGTGCTGATGCGCACGCGCCAGCACATCGGTATCGACATTCGGCGAGACCATCAGCTTCCCGCCAACATCGTTGAGGCGATCGACATCCTGCGCCGTCAGCACCGTGCCGGCGCCGATCAGCACGCCCGTGGGCGCGAGCTTCGCGGCGATGCCGATCGAGCGGAACGGATCCGGCGAGTTCAGGGGAATCTCGATCGCGGTCATGCCGGCGTCGATCAGCACGCCGACGATGGCCTCGGTCTCCTCCGGCTTGACACCGCGCAGGATCGCGACCAGAGGTCGCTTCATCGGCGGAAACGGAACGCTCATCTCAAGTATCCTTCTATTTCGTCCAGATCGCCGCAGCCGCCATCGACAGGCCGCGGCGCACCGCTTCATCGGCATCGATCGAATTCACATGGACCGACAACGCATCGAAAGCCTGACGATACAGAGCGGCCAGCCGTCCCGAGGCGATCAGCGTGATGCCAACCTTCAGCACAGTGCCGGAAAGGCCTGCCGCGAGCTCAGCGCCGATCAGCGTGCCCGACAGCGTCTCACGCGCGGCAGCCGGCGTGCTGCCGAACAGCAGCTGGCGCGACCGCGCGGTGAACAGGAGATTGGCCGCGAAAGCCGGCGCCTCGAACGCCGCCGTTACCGCCGCCTTGAAACTCGCGACATCCTCGGCCTCGCCGGCGCCGGCGACCGCGAGCGCCAAGATCGTCTCGCGCGAGACGACGCTGAACAGCTCACCGGTCATGAACGTCGCGAAATGCTCGACAACGCCGTTCTTCACGCGCACCCATTTCGAATGCGTTCCGGGCATGCAGACCAGCGCCTCGCCTGCAGCGTCCAGGCCGAGTGCGCCGAGCAATTGCGTCTCCTCGCCGCGCATCACGTCCGGCGCTTTCAGGTCGCGCTGCGCGATGCCCGGCAGGATGCGGATGTCGCGCGCCTCGTCGGGCACGCGGGCGGCCCGCCTTAGAACCGCGGACAAAGGCGCCGGCGTATCAACATAGCCGGCCTCGACCCAGCCGGTCTTGGCGCCGGCCATGCCGCAGACCAGAACCGGCAGATGAGCGGGCGCATCGACGGCGGCAAGATGCGACTGCAGCACGCCGGGGAAGCCGGCCTTGGCCGCGACCAGCATGCCTTCATCGCTACGGCGCTCGGCCAGCACACGACCGGCGCGATCGACCAGCCAGAGCCGAAAGCTGCTGGTGCCCCAGTCCACCGCGACATAAGCGGGTTCGGTCATTTCGAATCGTATCCTCAGGTCTCACGGCTGAGACACCGTCTCGCGACAATGAGACGGGTCCTCGCAAATCCGTCCCGGGATATCGGCAATTGCGCCACCGAACCAGACTTTTTTCGCGGCTCTGAGGTGCCCCTCACGCTGGCACACCCCTTGCTGAAGCTGTTCCTGTTCACACCAGAGAACGCGCAGCAAGACGCGTCAACATGAGATGAGGACCCCCAATGGAGATCGGCTATTTCACGATGCCTTCGCATCCGCCGGAGTGCGGCCTGAAGGAAGGACACGATTGGGACCTGCAGGTCCTGCGCTGGCTCGACGAGCTCGGCTATCAGGAAGCCTGGATCGGCGAGCACCACACCGCGCCCTGGGAACCCAATCCCACGCCGGATCTGTTGATCGCGCAGGCCCTGATGCAGACCAAGCGCCTACGCATCGGGCCGGGCGGCTTCCTGCTGCCCTATCATCACCCCGCCGAGCTCGCCAATCGCGTTGCGATGCTGGACCATCTCTCCGAGGGCCGGCTCAATTTCGGCGTTGCAGCTTCGGGCCTGCCGAGCGACTGGGCGATGTTCAACGTCGACGGCATGAGCGGCCAGAACCGCGACATGACCCGCGAGGCGCTGGAGATCATCCTGAAACTGTGGACCGAGCCGGCGCCGTTCACCCACAAGGGCAAGTTCTGGACGGTGACCAAGCCGGACACCATGTTCGACTTCCTCAAGCCCCACATCAAGCCGTTGCAGGCGCCGCATCCGCCGATTGGCGTTGCCGGGCTATCGAAGAACTCCGACACGCTGAAGCTTGCGGGCGAGCGCGGCTTCATTCCGATGAGCCTCAACCTCAACCCGGCCTATGTCTCCAGCCATTGGGACTCGGTCGAGATCGGCGCGGCGAAAACCGGCCGCAAGCCGAACCGGCAGGACTGGCGGCTGGTGCGCGAGGTGTTCGTCGCCGACACCGATGAAGACGCCTGGAAGCTCTCGACCGGCGACATGATGGGCCGGATGATGAGCGAGTACTTCCTGCCCCTGCTCGGCCATTTCGGCTTCAAGGACTATCTGAAGCACGCCCCCGACGTGCCCGATAGCGACGTCACCGTTGAATATTGCGCCAAGCGGAACTGGATCGTCGGCTCGCCCGCGACCGTCGCCGAGAAGATCGAGACGATCTACGACGAGGTCGGCGGCTTCGGCGTGCTCTGCGTGTTCGGCTTCGACTACAAGCACAAGCCTGAAGCCTGGCACCACTCACTCGCGCTGCTCAAGAACGAGGTGATGCCGCGCCTGAAGCATCTCGGCTCCCCGAAGAAGGCAGCTTGACGCTTACCGGGTGCGGCGCGACCGTGTCGCACCCGCTTCAATTTTCGGAGATGTCCGCGTGAGCGTCGATGCAAAGGATTTCAAGCAGGCGATGCGCCAGTGTGCCGGCGCGGTCGCGCTGGTTACAGTCGGCGCCGAGCATGGCAGGCGCACCGGGCTCACGGTAACGTCGGCCTGCTCGCTGTCGGATTCACCTCCTTCGCTGATCGTCTGCGTCAACCGCAACGCCAGCGCGCATGCACGCATCCGCGAGGAAGGTGCATTCGCGATCAACTTCCTGCACGAGGATCACGCGCTGCTGGCCCTGACCTTCAGCGGCCAGAAGGGCGTCAACGGCGACGACCGGTTTGCCTTCGGCCAATGGACACGCGGGGTCACCGGCGCGCCTGTTCTGACGGACGCGGTCGCCGCATTCGATTGCATGCTGGCGGAGGAGTTCGAGACCAAGACGCATTCGATCTTCGTCGGCGAAGTGCGTAGTGCGACGCATTCGGCCGCGGCGGCGCCGCTGGTGTACTTGCGCGGCAGTTTCCACACGCCACAGGAAATCCGCGAGACTGTTTCAGTCGGCGATCTCGATTCCCGTCATCTGAGTTGGACGGATTTTTCGTAAGGGTGCTACCGCGCGGTCTCGATCTTCATCGCCTTGATCTTCCGATACAGTGTGGCACGGCTGAGTTTCAGCGCGCGGGCGGCTTCGGTGACGCGGCCGCCATGCTTGCGCAGCGCCTCAATGATCGTGGCGCGTTCGGCCGCTTCGAGGTCGGCCTCCATCCTGGCGCCGAACGGCGGCAGATCGAGATCGGCGTCCGTGATTACGCCATCCTCGGCCGTGCAGCCGGCCAGCCGCAACACGTGGCGGAGCTGGCGCATGTTGCCGGGGTAGGGATAGGCCGAAAGCAGCGCCCAGGCTTCGTCCGACAGGCGGCAGTTCGGCGCCTCCTCGCGCGCGACGTGGGCGATGATGTCATCCCGGTCCGCGCGGTCGCGCAACGCCGGCAGCCGCACCTCCATGCCGCGCAGGCGGAAATAGAGGTCGGCGCGGAAAGCCCCCTCCTCCGCCATGCGGCCAAGGTCGCGATGGGTGGCGCTGATCAGTCGGATATCCACCGGCACCGGCTTGAGCGCACCGAGCGGCCAGACCTCGCGATTCTCCAGCACGCGCAACAGCCGTGTCTGCAAGCCAATCGGCATGTCGCCGATCTCGTCGAGGAACAACGTGCCGCCGTCCGCCTGCACGATCAGGCCCTTCGAGCCGTCGCGCCGCGCGCCGGTGAAGGCGCCGGCCTCGTAGCCGAACAGCTCGGCGTCGATCAGGCTCTCCGGCATCGCCGCACAGTTCAGCGCGACGTAATTATTGCGCGCGCGGTTGCTGGCGGCATGAATGGCGCGCGCGAATACGTCCTTGCCGACGCCGGTCTCGCCATGCAGCAGCACCGGAAGATTGTGATCGCCGATGCTCCTGAGGCGCTTCACGCTCCTGACCAGGGCGGGATCGCGGCCGGCAAGCCGGTGCAGCGCATCGAAACGATCGGTGGGCGCGTCCCGGCGTAACGTCGCTGACTTTGCGCGCAGCGGCGGAGCGACATGGCTCTGGCCCAACGGGCGGCCATCGGCGCGGCGCATCTCCAGGACGTCGTCGGCATGGTGCGCATGGTCGGGCTTGATGTAGCGCGACAGATCGATGCCTGATGCGATCAGGCCGTCAGTGAGGCCGAGCAGCGCGCGCGCCGAGCGGCAGGCGCCAACGATGCGGCGGTCGTCATCATAGGCGAGCAGGCCGCTGCCGCCATTATCAGGCACGCTCGCAATCCAGGCGTTGCGGAAATGGTCGCGGAAGATCGCTGCCTCCATCCGCCGCGTCGCCTCCATCGTCACCGCCAGCGCAAGCTGATGCGCGGCGCGCTCAAGGTCCTCGCGGCACGAGGTGATGTTGATCGCGCCGGCGAGACGGCCGGCATGGTCGAACAGCGGTGCCACGGCGCAGGAGAACATGTGCCACTGCGCTCGAAAATGCTCGTCGCGATGCACCAGAATCGGCTTCTGCTCGGCGAGCGCGGTACCGAGCCCGTTGGTGCCCTCGAACGTCTCGGCGAAGTTCGAGCCGGTATAGATCTTCCAGTCCAGAAACATCCGCGCGTCGGCTTCGCCCGGCAGGCGGCTGAACAACATGGTCGCGTTCGCGTCAGCCAGATTGACGCAATAGCCCGCATCGCGCAGCACGCGTGCGAGATCGTCGAGCTCGGGCGTGAGCAGCCGGATGGTCTCTTCCAAGGGCTCGGCGACGTGGCGGATCTCGGCCTCGGTGAGCGTCTGCGGCGGGCCTTGTCGAGCGGGGTCGAGCTTGTGGCTGATCAGGCAGCGCCGCCAGGAGTTTTCGATGCGCGAGGAGGCATCGACGTCGGCCACATGATTGGCCACGGACAAGACACGGGCGACATGGTTCGAGGCCGAAAGGCTGGCCATCGCGGACGTCTCCACCCTGTATTATTGTGCAAAGTCTGGCACCACGGACGCGGATGTCAATCGGGAACCGGGAACCTGCGTATGGCATACCGTCTCAACGCTCGTCATGGCCGGGCTTGTCCCGGCCATCCACGCCCTGCCAGCAAGGCACAAGAACGGGGATGCCCGGGACAAGCCCGGGCATGACGATGTGGATGCAGATTGCCTCAATCGGCTCTGATTTGCTGCACCGCCCTCACCACGTGTCGATGCACGGCCGCTTCTTCTCCGTCCGCGGCGGCGGCTTCGGCACCGAGCGGAGCCCTGCCATGATCCAGCGCCGCGTTTCGGCCGGGTCGATGACGTTGTCGATCTCGAACACCGAGGCGATCGAGACCGCCTTGCCGTTGGCGTAGAGCTCCGCGACCTTGTTGCGATAGTAGGTCTCGCGCTCCTCGGGATCAGTGATCGCCTCCATCTCTCTCCGGAAACCGAGCCGGACATAGCCTTCCAGGCCCATGCCGCCGAACTCGCCGGTCGGCCAGGCCGCAGTGAAGAACGATGCGTGGAAGCCGCCGCCGATCATCGACTGCGCCCCCAAGCCATAGCCCTTGCGCAGCACGATGCCGAACAGCGGCACGGTGAGGCTCGCGCCCGTCACGAACATGCGCGAGACATGGCGCACGATTGCGGTCTTCTCGGCCTCCGGACCGACCATGAAGCCGGGCGTGTCGCAGAGCGAAACAACAGGCAGATCGAAGGCATCACAGAGCTGGAGGAACCGCGCCGCCTTGTCACCGGCATCGGCATCAATCGCACCGCCGAGATGGCGCGGATTGTTGGCGATCAGGCCGAACGGCTTGCCTTCGATGCGGATCAGCGCGGTGATCATGCCGACGCCGTAGTCGCGGCGCAGTTCCAGCACGCTGTCCTTGTCGGCGACGAGATCAATCACGGCGCGGATGTCATAGACGCGCAGGCGGTTCTCGGGGATGGCGCGGCGGAGCAGGCGCTGGTCGGCGGCCTCCCAGTCCTTCACCGCACCCTGGAAATAGGACAGGTATTTTTGCGCGACTGATGTCGCCTCCTCCTCGTCCTCGACCAGGATGTCGATGACGCCGTTCGGCGACTGGAACGAGACGGGGCCGACCTCGGCCGGATGATAAACGCCGAGCCCGCCGCCCTCGATCATCGCGGGACCGCCCATGCCGATCGAGGCATTCTTGGTGGCGATGATGACGTCGCAGCAGCCAAGCATCGCGGCGTTGCCGGCGAAGCAATAGCCGGAGACGACGCCGATGACAGGCACGAGGCCGGAGAGCCTTGCGAATTGCACGAAGGACGGCCCGTCGAGGCCGGTCATGCCGAGCCGGTCGGTGTCGCCGGGCCGGCCGCCGCCGCCTTCGGCATAGAACACCAACGGCACGCGCCAGTCTTCCGCCAGCGTGAGCATGCGGTCGATCTTCTTGTGGTTCATATGGCCCTGCGTGCCGGCGAGCACAGTGTAGTCATAGGCCACGACGATGCAGCGCGCGGCGTCTGCGCCGAACTTTTCGGCGTTGACGGTGGCAACGCCCATGACGAGGCCGTCGGCCGGCGTGTTCTTGATGAGATCGTCGAGCTTGCGACGGCGCCGCTGCGCCGCGATGGCGAGACTGCCATATTCCATGAACGAGCCGTCATCGACGAGCTGCGCGACGTTCTCGCGCGCGGTGCGCTGGTTGGTGTTGCGGCGGCGCTCGACCGCGGCCGGACGGTTTGCGTCGAGCGTGTTGGCCTGACGTGCGATCAGCTCGGCAAGATCGGGGCGGATGTGATCGAGATCGACGTCAGCTTCCGCCGCCGTGTGATCGGCCGCCACATCGAGCGGCTCCAGATAGAGGATCGGCTCGCCATGCATTAACGTGACGCCGTCGCCGGCGACGAGTTTCGTCACCCGGCCGCCCTGCTCCGCCATGACGAGGTGCTCCATCTTCATGGATTCGATCACGGCGAGCTGCTGGCCGGGGCGTACGATCTCGCCTTCCTTGACCTGGACGGTGACGATGGTTCCTTGCAAGGGCGCCGCGACCATCACCGCGCCCTCGGGCACGACTGGCGTGATATCCGCTTCAGCAACGTGCGCACCGCCGCGCTCGGTCGCGGCAAAGTAGAGCGGCTTGGCTGCACCGTCCGCCGACTCGACCAGCTTGGCGATGTTGCGATCGATGAAGTCGGTTGCGATGCGGTTGGTCCTGAAATCGGGATGCGCCAGCACGGCCTGGAGGAAGGCGATGTTGGTGACGACACCGTCGATGCGGAATTCGCGTAACGCACGCGAGGCCTTCGCCACGACGTCATGCCAGGCTTCGCCCGGCGTATGCACGACGACCTTGGCCAGCAGCGAGTCGAAGGCGGCGCTGGTCTTGTAGCCGGCATAGCCAAAGCTATCGACGCGGACGCCGGGGCCGGACGGCGGCTCGAACACAGCGAGCACGCCGCCAGTCGGATGCGTCGCGCCCGTCTCGTCCAGCGTCTCCATGTTGACGCGCAGCTGCATAGCATAGCCCCGCGGCTTCGGAATGGATGCCTGCACCAGACCGAGCGAAGCAAGCGTCGCGCCTGATGCGACCGCAAGCTGGGCGCGGACGAGATCGAGTCCGAGCACTTCCTCCGTCACGGTATGCTCGACCTGAAGCCGCGGATTGGCTTCGATGAAGGCAAAGCTGTCGTCGGCGGAGCCGTCGACCAGGAATTCGAAGGTACCCAGATTGTCGTAAGCCACCGCCGTGGCGAGCTGCTTCGCCGCCTCGATGATGCGACTACGCAAGCCATCGCTCAGCGAGGGGCTCGGCGCCACCTCGATCAGCTTCTGGTGCCGGCGCTGGATGGTGCATTCGCGCTCCCAGAGATGCGAGATCGCACCGTGACGGTCGCCGATGATCTGCACCTCGATATGGCGCGCCTGGCGGATCAGCCGCTCGGCATAGACGCCGTCGAAGCCGAAGGCCGCTTTGGCCTCGGATTGGCAACGCGCATAGGCTTCCGCGAGGTCGACCGCGTTTTCAACCACACGCATGCCGCGGCCGCCGCCGCCTGCCATCGCCTTGATCACGATCGCAGCATTGCTGCCAAGCGAGGTGTAGAAGGCCGTGATCTCATCGAGCGACGAAGGCCCGCTGGTGCCGGCGATCACAGGCACGCCGCAACGCCTTGCCAGTTGCCGGGCCGCGACCTTGTCGCCGAACAGCTCGAGCGCGGCCGGCTTCGGTCCGACGAAGACAAGGCCCGCATCCGCACAGGCCTTGGCAAACGCCGCGTTCTCGCTGAGAAAGCCGTAACCGGGATGCACCGCATCGCAGCCGGCACTCGTCGCCGCCCTCACCACGGCGTCGATGTCGAGATAGGCCCGCGCGCCGCGGCCGGGGATTTCGATCGTCTCGTCGGCCACACGCACATGCAGCGAGCGCGCGTCGTCAGCGGGATGGACCGCAATGGTCGTGATGCCGGCGTCGGCTGCGGCGCGTGCGATGCGGATGGCGATCTCGCCGCGATTTGCGATCAGGAGCTTCCTAGACGACATCACATCTCTCACTCAGACCGGGGCAGTCTGGTTCGGGTCGAGATCCTGCTTCTTCACTTTGCCCGTGGCCGTCAAGGGCAGCGCCTCGATAATGCGCACCTCGGGGACCTTGTAGACGGCCATGCGCTCGGCGCACCAGGCGCGAATGTCCTCGGCGGAGATGCTGCCGACCGCCTCCGGCTTGAGCTGGATATAGGCCACCGGCACCTGCCCCTTGTCAGGATCGTCGCGGCCGACCACGCCCGAGCCCAGCACTTTCGGATGCTGCCCCAGCAGCGCCTCGATCTCCGGCGGGAACACGCTCATGCCCTTGACCTTCAGCATCTCCTTGCGGCGGCCAAGGAAGTGCAGGAAACCATCCTTGTCGATCACGCCGATATCGCCGGTACGCAGCCAACCGTCGACGAGCGACTCCGCGGTCGCCTCCGGCTTGTTCCAGTAGCTCTTGAGCAGCGACGGTGTGCGCACGCGGATCTCGCCTTCGGCGCCAAGCGGCAGCAGCTCGCCGGTCTCGAAATCAGTGATCTTGAACTCAGCGCCGGGGACGGGCAGGCCAACAAAAACCGGCTGGTTGTTCAGATCGAAGTCGTCGTCCTGGAAGCCGGCAGTGAAGGTGTTGGAGGTGTGGGTCTCCGTCATGCCCCAGGCCGCCTCCATCAGGATGGTGCCGGTGAGGTCCTTCCAGCGCTTGCGATAATCGGCGTTGAGCTTCTTGACGAAGGAGACGACACGGACATGTTGCAGCGAGGACAGGTCGAACTCGCTCCAGCGCGGATGGTCCATCAGCTCGACAGCGCAATCGACCGGCATCACCGTGTTCGTGACTTTGTACTTGTCGATCGCTGCCATCGTGCCAACGGCGTCCCAGCGGGCCAGCAGCACCAACGTCCCTCCTGAAAACAGCGGGAAGATCAGGCCGGCGTTCTCGCCGGCGATCCAGAATTCCGGAAAGAACGACAGGGAAACGCTGCTCTCATCTGATTGCATCGAGACGCCATAATTGGCCGCAGCCGTATAGACCATGTCGCGATGGGTGTGGACGCAGCCCTTGGGCATGCCCGTGGTGCCACCGGTGTAGTTCAGCGCGGCGACCTCATCGAGGCCCGTCGGTGGCAGCGGCGTGGGTGCCGACATCGCAGCAAGCGCGGGCAGCAGATCGGTTGCGCCCGAGACCGCGATGCGCGGGGTGCGGATCGAGTCAGGCACCGGAAACGCCGGCATTGCCGGTATGACCTCGGCGAAGCTGGTGACGATGATTTCGCGCAGGCGCACCTCGCCGCGGACCTGCTCGACGACGGGAATGAGTTGGTCGAGCGCGACGATCACCTCCGCCTGGGTGTCGTTGAGCTCGTACGACAGTTCGAACGCGGGCGAGAGCGGGCTCACGGGGACGTGGACCGCACCGAGCTTCAGGATGCCGAAGAACACGATGTGGAATTGCGGGCAATTCGGCAGAAAGACCGCGACGCGATCGCCCTTGCGCACGCCCTTGGCTTGCAACAGCGCGGCAAAGCGGTCGCTCTGCTGGTCGAGATCGGCGTAGGTGGTGACGTGCCCGTAGAAGATCACCGCCGGGCGCTCGGGACTTCGCTTCGTCCAGGCGCGAAGATACTCCGTCAAGGGAACTTCGCCGTGCAGGTAGGTGGGCGAACGCGGTATGCCCTTCGGCCAGGCCTTGCCCCACAAGCCGCGCAAGGTGGCGAGGTAGTCGTTCTCGTCGAGGCCCGCGTTCATGACGTTCTTCCCGTGTTGCTTTTCTTTTCGTAAGGCACGCACGTGCCTTCATTCGACATCGTTACACGTCGAGCACGGCCGAGGTCATGTCAAGAAAAACAGCATCGGCATCGCGGTTGATGCCGCGAGGCGGAAATAACAGGCGTGTTGCAGCGCTTCTTCGTTATGCGGCCCGCACACCCGCAACGAAGGCGCTGACCTCGTTCTCCAGCGATTGCAGCTTCTCGGTCAGGCGACCGCTCGACTGCAGCACGAGGCCGGCTACCTCGCCGGTCTCCGCGGTCGCGTCGGTCACGCCGGAGATGTTTTGCGAAACCTGGTCGGTGCCGGAGGCCGCCTCCTGCACGCTGTGGGCGATGGCCTGCGTCGCGGCGCCCTGCTCTTCGACCGCGGCTGCGATCGACGAGGAGATCTCGTTGACCTCCATGATGGTGGCGCGGATGCTCTCGATATTGCCGACGACCTGATTGGTCTCGGCCTGGATCGCGGTGATCTGGGCGCCGATCTCGTCGGTCGCCTTGGCGGTCTGGCTCGCCAGCGACTTCACCTCGCTCGCGACCACGGCAAACCCCTTGCCGGCCTCGCCGGCGCGTGCTGCTTCGATGGTGGCGTTGAGCGCGAGCAGATTGGTCTGCGAGGCGATCTGGTTGATGAGATCGATGACCTCCCCGATCTTGTGGGCGGCCGCGGCCAACCCCTGCACGGTGTCGTTGGTGCGCTGGCCGTCGGCGGCGGCTTTGTCGGCCACGGTTGCCGCCTGCGCAACGCGCTGGCTGATCTCGGTGATCGAGGCCGACAACTGGCCGGCGGCGGCAGCCACCGTCTGTACGTTGTTTGACGCCTGCTGGCAGGCGGTGGCGACGAAGCTGGCGCGGTCGGTCGCCTTGTTCGCGGTCTCCGACATGCCTTGAGCTGCCTGCTGCATCGCGCGCGCCTCGCTGAAGACGTCGCGGACCACGGCCTGGACGCTCGCCTCGAACCTGCCGGCGAGCTCGGCCATGGTCTTGCGCTTCTCGTCATCGGCCCGTTGCTTAGTCTCCTGTTGCTCGGCGTGCATCCGACCCACGGCCGCGGCGTTGTCCTTGAACACCGCCAGCGCCTTGGCAAGCCCGCCGACCTCGTCGCGACGGTTGGTGTAGGGCACCTCGAACGCGCTGTCGCCGGCCGCGAGGCGCTCGGTCAGTCCGGTGATCGTCGCAAGCGGCCGGGTCACGCTGCGGCCGATCACGAAGGATGCGCCAAGCACGAGCACGAACACCGCGAGGCACACGAGCCCAAACGTCATCGCATCCTGGCGGAAAACTGCGTCGACGTCGTCGAGATAGATGCCGGTGCCGATGATCCAGCCCCAGGGTGCAAAGCCCTTCACATAGGAGATTTTCCCGACCGGTTGCTCGAAGCCGGGCTTGGGCCAGAGATAGCCGTAGAAGCCCGCGCCCTGTTTCTTGACCACGTCGACGAAGCCGAGGAACAGCGCATTGCCTGAGGGATCCTTCATCCCGGCGAGATCCTTGCCATCGAGCTCGGGCTTGATCGGGTGCATGACCATCTTCGGAGTCATGTCGTTGATCCAGAAATATTCGACCTTGTCGTAGCGCAGGCTCTTGATCTCGGCCATTGCGGCCGCCTGCGCCTGCTCGCGCGGGAGTTTTCCCTCGCTCTCGAGCTTCTGATAATGCGCTAGGATCCCGTAGCCGACATCGACCATGTGCTGCGTTTTGGCCTGGCGATCTGCGACCATCTGGCTGCGCAGGGTCGACAGCGCGATCGGCACGAGCGCGATCATGCCGAGGAGGCTGATGCCGACAATGAGGATCAGCTTGAAACTGATGCGGGAGAAAATCATCGCGGCTCGCAAAATTGGGCGGGGCTGATATGCCATTTTATCCCGACCTCCTTAGCAAAGCTTTAAGCATTCGGGTTCCCGCGCGACGGGCAAATCACCGGGACATCGCGGGCGCCCAATTCCGGGCGGCCTACTGATCCTCAACGGCCCCGCTTGCCGAGCACGAGGTCGATCGTGTGGGCTGCGATCTTGCGCAATTGGGGCTCGTCATCGAAGGCGCGTTCGAGCACGGCGAGGCCGCGCGTCACCGTGATGACGTGCAACGCCGCGGCCGCCGGGTCACCGCTGAATTCGCCGCGCGCGGCGCCCGCCGATAATGCATCCTGAACCAGCCCCGTGATGCGCGATACGAGATTCGCAAAAGCTTTCCGCGCGTCCTCATCAAGCCCTTCGCCTTCGGCGGCGCCGATCTCCATCAGCCCCCGTGTCGTCGGGCATCCGCGCGGCGGCGAACCGGAACGAAAGTTCGTGATGGTCAGGTCGAAGAATGCCGAGAGCCGTTTCCGCATTGAGCCTGTGGCGAGTGTCTTTTCCAGCCCAACGAGGTAGTCGCCGGCATAACGCTCATAGGCCTGGAGAAATAACGCCTCCTTGCTGCCGAAGGCATTGTAGAGGCTGCCGCGCTGGACACCGGCATCGCGCGCAATGTCGGAGAGCGAGGTGCCGCGCACGCCCTTGCGCCAGAACTGGTCGAACGCGATGCGCAAGACCTCATCGTGATCGAATTCGCGCGGTCTCACAGCATGCTTCCTATATCAAGGTATATTTGACACGATGTCAAAAACATGGTTTCTGGACATCGTGTCAAATACCAGCTGGAATTGATAGCCCGTTTCGTCAACGGGCCAAGCGGCAGGCGCTTGCATGCGCCTGGCCGGACGAACCCGCATGCAAAGGACTAGCCCATGCCGCTCCTTCATATCTCGATGCGCGCCGGAAAGCCGGATGCCTATCGGCAGGCGATCCTCGACGGTCTCTATCGCGCCATGCGCGAGGCACTGAACGTGCCCGAGGGCGACGAGTTCATGAGCATCAGCGAGCTGTCGCCCACGAATTTCCGCTGCGGCAATGCCTACGGCATCAAGCGCAGCGACGACGCCGTACTGATCCAGATCACCGTGTTCGCTTCGCGCACCGCCGAGCAGAAGAAGGCGCTGTATCGGCGGATTGCCGAGTTGCTCGGCGACAACCCGGGCATCCGCACCGAGGACGTGTTCGTCAACGTGCTCGATGCGCCCGCGGAAAATTGGTCTGTCGGCCACGGCGTCGCGCAATTCGCGTGAGCGTACCGGATCTGCCAACACCCTCTTGAGAATTGCCGGCCGGAAGGGTCTGATAGGCCGAGGAGCGAGCCTCCGCCGCCTAAAGACGGGACCTGAACCGCATGACCATGTCGGTCGAGCAATTGTGGAGCCTGCCGGAGATCGCGCTGGTCGGTGCCTATGCCGAGGCGCGGCGTCGCTATGCCGAGAAGAAGTTCGAGCGCGACACCCAGCGGGCGCGGCTCGAATGGATGCGCGCAAAACTGTTCGTCAATACCCAGGGCAACGTGACCGAGCGCAAGATGGCGGTGGACGTTTCCGAGGAACTGGCGCGCAAGGGCCAGGAGGTGCGCGAGACGACGCGCGATCTCGACATGCTGAAGATCGAAGTCGACGTGATCGACACGATGATCCGGTTGCGCGGTGCGCACGGCACGGTCCCGGTCCATGCGGAAGAAGCGGCTGAGAAGCCGGCCGAGCCGGAGGGGGAGTGAGATGACGGCGCTCCGGGGAAGCTGCCTGTGCGGTGAGGTCGCGTTCGAGGTCGAGAGTCCGTTCGATCGCTTCCTCAACTGCCATTGCTCTCGCTGCCGCAAGGCGACCGGCGCCGCTCATTCATGCGAGGTCATCGTCAAGGCCGGCGCGCTGCGCTGGCTACGCGGCGAAGCATCCGTCAGGCGCTTCGACCTGCCCAATGCAAAGAGCTTTGCGACCGCGTTCTGCAAGACCTGCGGCAGCCCGATGCCGCATCTGACGCGCAGCGGGCGCGAAGCGATCATCCATGCCGGCGCGTTCGACGAGCCGCTGGACGCGACACCCGACCGGCATGTGCAGTGGACCTCACGCGCGGAGTGGTATGTACACGGCGATGGACTACCGGTGGAAGACTAAAGCTCAGTTTCCCGCCTGCACGCCGTGAGAGCGGTGATACGCGCTCGGCGCCGGCCAGGCCCAATCCTTCAGAATCGCCCGATCGGGCTCGAAGATTTCGATCTTGAGCGGATGGCATGCCGCGACGTCGCTCGAATGCGTCGCGCTACAGTCACCGCCAGGACAGGCCGACAAAGCGCCGAGCAGGTCGATCTCCGCGAAAAACTCGATGAAGTCGCCGGGGCGGACCGGACTTGCCTTCATGAAATATTGGTGCGTATCCTGTGTGAAACCGGTGCACATGAACACGTTGAGCACGTCGTGAACATGGTGCTCAGCCGTGGCGGGATCGACCTTCAATTCGCCCGCGAGCGCGCGGGACAAGTTGGAATGGCAACAAAAGTCGTAAGTCGTGCCGTTCAGCAGAAGATTGGTGTAGGGATCGCAGCGCGTGCCGATGACATCGTGAATGCCGGCACCATCCGCATCGAAGCCGTACCAGCCGAGCGTATCGTGACTGATGGTCGCCATCGGGCGCAAATAAGGCATAGCGCTCCAAAGTCGGTCGCCGTGACCAACATGCGTACCATGAAGTGCCCGCGTCTTGCCGCTGAAGAAGCGCTCGGAAAGATCGCCAGCATTCCAAAGATTGAGGTCGCCGACCTGAGGTCCTTCGATGCTGACGATGCGGAAAAACTGGCCGCGCGCCACGCGAAATGCTCGAGCATCGCGCGGCGGCACTACGATCTCGTCCGTCTTGACCATCGTCTGTCGCGCGGATTCGAGCGTGGCCATATCTGGCCCGGGCATCGTCCCGGCCGGATAGACGATGGCAGGCTTGGCAGCGCGACGTAAGGCCGCGTCGGCGGGAGCGGATGAGGTTTTCAGGGGCATAGCTGGCCTCGGATCAACGCAGCACGACAGATGGCGGATGGTAATGGGAGCGATTGACTCTATCGCTTCAATTCAACCTGAAGCAACACACCGGGCCATGAGCTCATCGATCTCCGCCTTCGAGAGCACGCCGAGCTCAGCGATAAAGACGATCCGCGCACGTGGCACACCCGGTGCCGGCGCCTCGCCAGGGGCAAGCGTCGCGCGGCCGCCGGCGAACTGGAACTCGATCAAACGTCCGGGCTGCTCGACCGCTTCGAACAAACCTTTCGCGCGGGCCAATTTCGGCGCCAGCTTGCCGATCGCCTGCTGCAACCGCGGCAGCGAGAGTGGCAAATCGGAGGTCCAGCTCAATGTCTCGAAGCGCTCTTCTGCCGGGCGTTTCGGCCCCGGCTGGCGCTGCGCGGGCGCGCGATCGCTCGCGGGAAACAGCAGGGCGGACGGGATCTCGCCGTGCTTCGCGTCGACCACCACGGCTGGGACGCGCTGCGAGCGGATGGCCTCGCGCGTCCGCACACCTGCGCCTTCGCCGGCCAGATCCAGCTTGGTCAACGCAACGATATCGGCGACGCGCAGCTGCGAACGCTGGAGCGCATCGTCCAGCGCCGCCGGCGGCGTCGCGGCGTCCAGCACGCAGAGCACGGTTTCCAGCGGCGCCTCGCGCAGGATGATGGGGTCCATCAGGTTGCGGACGATGTCGGCGGGATCGGCGATACCGCTGGTCTCGATGACGATATAGTCGGGCTTCGGATCACGCCGCAGCAGCGCCGAAAGCGTGCGCAAGAGATCACCTTCAAGCGAGCAGCAGATGCAGCCGTTGCTGAGGCTCACCACGCCGTCGCTCGCGCCCGCGATCAACTCGGCATCGATGTTGATCGCGCCAAAATCGTTGACGATGGCGGCGATCCGCCGTCCCTCCGCGTTCGCCAGCAGATGGTTCACGACCGTGGTCTTGCCCGCCCCCAGAAAGCCAGTCACCAGCAGAATGGGGACCGGCATGGATCAGCTCCCGACGACGGGACGGCGCACGGGCTTTCCTGGCCGCGCAGCGACGTCGAGCACGCCGTCGCTGATCAGCACCTGACCGCTGACGACGAGATGCCGCACGCCCTCCGACGGGCGATTCATCGCCGTGAAGGTCGCGCGGTCCGAAAGCTTCTCATAGTCGAACACGACGATGTCGGCATCCGCATCCTTGGCGAGCCGGCCCTTGGCGCGCATCGCGGGCGTGCTCTGCGACAGGATCTCTGCGGGGATCAGCGCGCATTTGCGGACGCCTTCGAGCAGCGACACTGCTTTGCGCTCGCGCACCCATTCGCGGATGAACTTCGTGAAGCAGCCGGCCGAGCGCGGATGCGAGGTGGCGTCATCAGGCAGCGGCCAGGCGTCGCCCTTGTAGGTGGTGCCATCCGACAGCGTCCATGGCATCGCGTCGGAGGCGATCGCGCCGCCGGGATAGAGCACAGACATGTCGAGCAGGTCGCGGTGATGCGAATTGTTCTCGGTGTCGAGGATGTGCCAGAGCACCAGCGAGGACGGTTCCTCGGCCTGCGCCTTCAAGAGCTCCTCACGATCGTGGAAGCGATAGCCGTCTGTCACGCGCTGCACGGAATCATAACCGGTGCCGTTGCGTTCGACAAACCGGGGATCGCTGAAGAACGCCGCCGCCAGCACGGTCGAGCCGGTGCCGTAAGGGTAAGCCTCGACCGTGATGGGGAGTCCTTGCGCCTGCGCTTTCTCGATCAGCACGCGGCAGCGCTCGACGTCGGTCTTGCTCGATGAATTGAAATGGCAGATGTGCATGTGCGCGCCGGTGGCGCCGGCATAGCCGATCAGACGGATATAGGCCTCCGCCGCGCTTTCGGGGTCGATGCGGGACATGTAGGCGACGTGCGTGAAGGTCGGCACGTTCTGCTTGGCCGCGAGCTGGCACACCGCGGTCAGCTCCTGCACGCCGGCGCCAGGCGCGTAGGCGTTCAAGATGCCGATGCCGATACCGCCTTCATTCAACCCGCGCGCCAGGCGGTCGAGGATCCCGGCGACCTCCGCATCGGTCGCGACATTGTCCATCCAGCGCCGGTCGCGCATGGCGTTACCGAATGCCTCCAGCGAGCTCTCGGCATTGGAGCCCGTCATCGCGCCGATGCGCGCGAAGGCCCAGTTGGTGGCGGCGCCGTAATTCAGCACGCGGCCTCGCCTCGCCTGCCGCTCGTACCAGGACCCGACCGGCAGCACGCCGGCCTCGAGATCGAGCGTCGTCGTCACGCCGTCGAAGGCCTGCATGCGATCAGCCGGGATCGACTGGCCGTGGGCGTGCAGATCGATGAAGCCGGGCGCGACCACGAGCCCGGTCGCATCGATCACCCGCTCGGCGCCGCCGAGCGAGGCCCCGACGGCGACGATCTTGCCGTCGGCCACGGCCACGTCGCCAAGCGCATCCATGCCGCTAGCCGGATCCACAACCCGGCCGCCCGAGATCACCAAACCGCCCATATCGTCAACTCCGCCAAGCTATTTCCAAAGCCTCCAAAGGCCCGGCAGCAGCTTCGGAGACGGAGACTGGCCGCATCGCGCGCGTCCCGGCGCGCATCAAGGCAGAATTTTGAGGGAGTGACCACCGCCGCCGGTGCCGATGCTGCATGCTTGTACATGAGGCCTATCAACGCAAGGAGCTACATCGGGGTTTGCAGCGCAACGGCGGGCGTCCATTTGCCGGCAAAGGCCGTTACGCCCTTAGCAAGGACGACGTCCAGCCTAAATTCCGGGCCCAGCTCGCCAGACGAAGCACGATCGATCGCGGGCACAGTCGTACCAGAAAATTACGACGGCAACCGCCGCTCCGCGATTATCCGCACTGGCGGAAAGACAACGCAGTCCACCACGTCGAACGTCACCTCGATGCTGCGATCGAACGCCCGCGCAAAGGCAATGGCATCATTGCGCCGTTCGTCGGCGACGGCAGTGCCGAGGGTACAATGCGGAATCCATGCGCGCGGCTGGTAGTGAGGACGACAATGTGCCGGATCGATCGCCGCGCTGACGGCGCGGTGGATGCGGGCCAGGGCGCTGTCGACCACCGGCTCCGCCCAGAGCACAAGCGGAGAGCCTTCGAACCAGCGTATTCGCTTGAATTCGATGCGCAGCTGCGTTTCACCAACGACGGCTGCCAGAATGGCGTCCCATGCGACCTGTTGCTCGATCGCGGACCCATCGTAGATCGCAAATGTGAAATGCGGGCGGTAACCGAGCGCGCGCATCGATGGTGCGGCCTCGAATGCGCCGACCTGATCCCACAACTGCTCGATCTCGTCTGCCGAATTATTGTCGGCACGAATGTTGATCGCCAATGCCACGGGCTCACCCAGGGGTGGAACAACCAATCAAGATCGATAGGAGAAGATTTGCAGAAATGGCGCTCCCTAGGGGAGCCGTCGTTTCCTGCAAAATCAATAAGTTAAGAGCATTGTTGGGGAGGATTTCTTCTACTCTTTTGTAATGCTTTTTCTTGGGCTTTCCCAACCGGCGGCTGGGGTTTGCGCCGGGGCCAGCGGTCCCCCTCTGTCCTACGGAACGATCCGTGAACCGCAGCACTTTTCCGCATACGCCTTCGATTTGTCGAACCTTTTTCTGCTTGCCGCGTTGGGATGCACCGAATATGGTCAACCCACTGGCTTAGAAACCGGTTTCAAGGGGTTTTACGATGTAACCGCATCCGAGCTACCGAAATGACAAACGAGGAGTAGAGCGGGCAGTTTTATTGCGCCCGCTTTTTTCTTAGCTCAAAACGATGTGGAAGGCTTCATTGATCACGTAGGTACCGCTGCCTTGTATGGCGACCTCAGCGGCCATTCGCTTCTCGTTGTAGTCGAAATCGTAAATGTATTTCTCGCGGCCATTCACGGACACGCCAAGAACCCCATACCAGATCATCAGATCAAACGCCTTATCGAGATCGTCTGAGGGTATCCCAGCCACAGCGAAACGCTGCAAGACATCCTTCCGGGTTAGGGACTTCGTTGCTCCGATGAGGGAGTACAAAATGTCCGCCGAAATCCCAGAAACATCACGTATTTCGTATCCGAAATCATCCACCAAAATATTCGCGTGCTGACGCACGGCATCCCGACAGTCTTCCTCGGTGATCAGTGTGTGTCCGCGATTGATGGCATGCGCTACTGCATTCTCTACGATGTTGATCAGAAAGCGCGGCCTCATCAGTGAATGATCGACCAAGTATTCGAAGGAGTCCTGAGCGCCAACGTGGAGAATGGCGATCCGCTTCCAAAGTTCCTCGAATGGAGCCCGCCGGTCGTCTAAGGCCGCCTGCAACCGCCGATAAATCACTTGGCGCAGCTTGATGCGATCTGTCCAGTCAAGTCTCACATACGCTGTCTTGCCGCGATCTGGCGTACTCTCCACTAAAAGCTCGTAAATATCGTTGCGAAGAAATACAACGTGCATAAAGCGACGGTCGCTGCTCGCAAAATCCCGGCGCAATTTGTCCAACGCTTCAAGCAGCAGCCTCAACAGTCGAATATCAAATTTGTCAACGCCTGCGGCAGGCCAGCCCTTATCAAGATTATCGAAAAGCAGAACAATCTCGGAGTCCTTATTTGTATTCCGAATAATTAGTTCTTTGATCGCTCCCACCGCGTCGCGGAACACGATGTTGGTCAACCGCTCCGGAGTTAGTTTTTCTCCGCGCGATGCAGCCCGCTCAATCTCTTGAAGAACAAACGATCCGAGACGATTGATCCGCGCGGTGAAATCTCCCGCCTCAACTACGCCTTGCTTCTCCAAGACGTCCGAAATCTCGCGGGACGCTGCGACAGCTCGCCCATCGTATTTTGATCTGACATCAAGATTTTCCTTTATGGTGAGTAGCACTTCCGACAGAACTACAAAGTACCAAAAGGAAGCCAGCGTATGATCGAAAACCCCCTCGCCCACCGTCATCTTGAGCAGGCTTTCGCGAAACAGACTGAGCTGGTGGGACTCCGGCTTCAGATCAGTGACATGTGTATTCTTTTGAATTCGAATATCGTTACGGACGATGAAAAAGATTGCTGTTTTGCCAGACCCCTTTCTTCCTGCAACCACCTTAGCTTCACCGCGCCGGGCCTTTAGATATTCGGAGGTTTCTACAAAATAGTCCTCAAGCGTTCGGAACTCGTTTTCCGCAGCAGATGCTCCGAGGACAAGATTTTGTAGTATTGTCCGACCTCCACGTTGCTGCGGCTTGGAAATTGACTGTCCAGCGATCAGAGAACCCTGGACGAAAGCCGTCACCTTCTCAGCGATCTGATCTTCGTTTCTCACGTTCTCGATCAGATCGCGAAAATCGGCGGCGGCGGGGTCCTGCGTGAAGAGACGCATCAACAACGCTTGGCGTTCTAGTCCATGGCTAAGTCCGGCTAGAAACGCAGCTCTGAGATTGTGACGCGACGCGTCTTCGATCTGCGAGGACAAAAATGGAATGATTACGCCGGAAGAAGCTGAGACGTCCGCAATGACTGAAACCGTAGAAAAGCGTGGGGCTTCCACCGGATCAAAACTTCTGAAGTGAGTTTTGGTATCCTTTACGGCCGAAACAATTGAATTGATGAAATCCGTTTTTTTAAACGCATTGAGAAAATATAGAGGTTGCTGAAAATTTACCGGCTTAGAAAAGAGCGAAATCAGGTCCCCAGAGGGCAGATCAAGCAGCGACGCTTTTAGACCTTCCGAATTCTCATAAGACTTGTAGCGAATGTTGTCGAAGAAGCCGTCACGCTGTATGGCCGCCGACGCATCAGCAAACGATGAATTCAGGACAGGGGCAATTGGCTTACCCTTCCCAATTGCAAACCCGGCCTCGTAGTATACGTTGAGGTTTGCCTGCGTGATGTCGCAGGCAAAGACATCCGCATCAACGATAGCGCTTCTGACATCGTCAGGGATGCTCAAGCCGAAATTGTCAAGTTGGGGCCATATACGAACCTCGATTGAGGAACTGGCCGAATTGACTAACTTGCTTGCAGCCTCAATTGGTCCGACGAGTTCCCTCCCGCCTGCCGGATAGGCGAAGAACACCTTTTTGAATGCCATTCCCAGTCCCCCGGCCCTCAGTTTAGGCAGCGAGGGCAACTGATCTTTTTACTCGCCACGCGTGTGGCCGCAAGTGAGGATTCAATCATCCACGGTATTTCATGGGGACTAAATTCTCAGTCCTCCCGAGCCAGAGCAGGCTTGGGCATTATCCCCGCAACTCACAGGCCCCTTTTTCCCGTCGCTTGTCACGTCTGCAATCAGTCTGCTTAGCTGGCACCGGCAACTTTTCGACGCTGTGCCTTTAGGGGCGTATCACGAAGCGTTGCGCTTCAACGACTGAGCCACCCCGGCCCGGTCCCCGGCGTTTTAGCCGACAACAATCCTCGATTGGCTGAGCAGCACGCAGCATTTGCTGCGGCATGCACAGTTTTGACCCGCAACGCTTCTGTTTCCCCACGGGAATTCAGAAGAAGCGCCATCGTGCGCGCAACGAACCTGTGAGGAAGATGCAATGCCGCGCCTAACTAAAGCTAAAGTGCTCGCCGCATTCGCCCAAACGCGAGGGCTTACACTCGAACACCGGATCAAGCGCCTCAAACGGGACTTACCTCACGTTGAGGATGATCAGGTCACATGGGTAGTTGAGCGTGAGCGCCTTCAGCGATTATTCGAAAGTGCATGGGGCGTGTCACCTAGCCCTGAAGAGCTGGAAACGTATGCCGGCCCAACGGAGCACGCGGTTTATTGCGGCGAGTTTCTTCCCCCCAACAAATTACCCCCAGAACACTATTTGGTTCACAACCACGTGAAGCCAACTAGGCAGCTAGGTCGGGCGGGCTTTCGAGCGTGGGTCACCGATGATCGCGATGAACTCGTAGAATGCCACTGCAATTTCGGCGGTTGCCGGAACGCTAAGGTGAACCCCCACTATCGTTGGCAGCGCAAAAGCGAGAGCTAACGCGGCCTGCCAAGTTCGGCCGGAGCACGCTCGGCGGGCGCGCCGTTCGCCGAGCTTGTCATATCAACCCTCTTGAAAATTTCTGACCCTAGCCACCCCGGGGGCTGGGGCGGCAACCGCATTGGTCCGGAGGGCACAGGACCCGGTGGCCGGTTGTTGTGGTCCCCGCGAGTGAGGTCCGCTCTGACCGTGATAAGCGGCGAGGGCAAGAGCTCACCAGGTCCGAGTTGGGGCCGACGGCGGAAGTCAAGGGAAGCTGAAATGAAAGGAGGCCGCCAACTGAGGCGGCCTTACTGTTGCGTGTGATGCTTCAATCGCGCCACGTGCCGCTCCCGCCGCCAGACATCAAGGTCGTGCCCATCGAGCAATTGGGCAGCCTTCTCTTTTGCCTCATCGTCATTGGCGCAATCCAGCTCATGCACGCCGGTAATACGCCCTTCATCGTTCAAGATGTAAGCGCGGTAGTCCATGGCAGTCGTTCCCGAAGGGAACATTGTACCATCGACAGGTGGGAGCAACAAGATCGTGCTGCCGCCCTTGGGCGATCCTACTGGCGGGGCCAAACCTTCGGCGCAGGTTGGCTAAGCAGCTCTTTGGCCTTAGCGATCAATTCGGCCGACCGCAATATCATTTCCTGCTCGCGCAGGTTCTTGGCGCGCATCCGCTCCAATCGTATCTCGATTTGCTCGGCAAGCCATTCCAAGTCGCCAGTTACCATGGCAGCGCCTCCGGCCAAACCGGAGGCTTAACTCATGTTAAGTTCTTTTGTTCCGAGATTGCCCGTCCTGACGTCGCGCCTCAATTTCGATCCGCAAAGAAGCATTCTCTAAAAGATTGCGGTGCAACTCATTTGCGGCGTGGTCGTGCTCAGCCTGAAGTGTCAGCCGCTGTTTGCGCACCTTGCGGCTTTCCTCTAGCGCCAGTTGAGCGCGGGCAAGTAATAGGTCGGTCATACCCCAGAGAATGCAGCATTCCGGGAAGGGTTGCCTTCACGCAGGTTAACTACCGCCCCGGCTAATGCATGCTGCGGCGACCTTTGCGCTCCACCTCGCCCATCGCCAGCTCCACCAGCTCCGGCCACTCCAGATCACGGTCCAGAGCACGCGCGAAGCCGGTCGCATCGCCATAGTGGGCGCAGCCATCGGCGATCTCCTCCGCCAGCGTCGCTAGGGTCCAGTTGACCGCGCGCGGATTGAGCCGCGCCATCTTGGCCGTCAGGCTCGCCAGAACCGGCACAGGAATGGCCTTCGCGGTTTGGGCCAGCTCGGCGAGGTGCGGCGCGCCGGGCGCATCGGCGAGCTTGCCTGCGAAGTGCAGGAAGTATTGTTCGAAAAGGTTCGTGGGCATCACATACATTCGATTGGCTCCTCTGCTACGACGTGACGACGCACGCGCCGCCCCAGATTGATTTTCATTCCGACACCCCCGCTCTGCTCCAGTCATTCCGACCGCCCCTCTGCTCTCCACTTCCAGTTAATCCCTAAAGGGATTTAACTGGAGCGGAGCAGATCAGTTGTTCCAGTTGCTCTAGTTCTGCTCCGGCCAACTGGAGCAACTGGAGCGGTCAGCATCCCTTAATCGTCGGCCACCTCAACGAACTTCTTCATCTGCCTGTTCTCGGCCTGCTTCTCGACCTCGATCAAAGCGCCCGTTTCACGCCAGGTCTTGATCAACGCAAGGACCTTGGCGCGGTCTTGCTTGTCGGCAAGGCTGAGGCCCAATGTTTTGGCAATGGCGATGCCGACCCAGCTATTCGCCCGCTGGTCGGCGCGCCATTGGCCCGCCTTGATCGCTTGAGCACACCGCTCGAAGTCCGATCCGGTGACCCCGGCCAGCAAGTCGGGCCACTCCCAGCGGGTCGCAACGCCGATCTCGTCGCCCTTCAGATCACCGAAGGGGTTGCCGCTGAGACGGGTCAGCAGGTTATTGTCGAGATCGACCGAAACCAGCTTGAACCAGTCCCGCTTGTCGGCTGGCTTCGTCAGGTTGGCCTTATCGGCATAGGCTGAGAAATAGGACCGATGCTGATCGACGCCTGCTTTCTTGGCTTCAGCTTCGGTCATGCGATTGAGCACACGAACGGAGCGACAGCCATCGGTCATCGCGACGCCGCCGCGCGCGCTTTGCACCGTGACCTCCTGTTCGCCCTTACGAACGTGGTGGACGAGCTCGACCGCGCAATTACCCTGATCGGCGACTTTGCCCCACTCCTTCACCACCATATCGATGGCGTTGTTGTCGTTCTCAGGAACCTTATGCGACGAAATAAACGGATCGACGATCACAACGTCGATGCCGCGCGCCTTAATCTCCGCGATCAGGGCGTCAACGACAGGCGCGCAGATCACAGTGTCGCGGCCTTCTGTCTTGGCGATGACAAGGGGACGTTCACGGCCATGGTCGATAAACAGCCGGTCGCCGATGTCGTTTTCCGTGAGCTTGAAGTATTTGGCGGTGGCTTGAATGCGACGTGTCGTCTCCACGGCTGGGTCTTCAAGATTGAAATACCAGACGCGCAACTGTTCGGAAGTGATGCCGAGCAACGCCTGCCCTGAGACCGTCGAGAGCATTTCGGCAATGATGAGCGACGATTTACCGAGACCGCCCGGCGCAATCGTGGCGCTGACATATTCACGGATGAGATGCTTGCCGTAAAGAAACTCTCGCATCGGAATTTGCTCTGGCGGCGTCCAGCGATACGGAGTTGCGCGCATCTGGCCGCGCAACATATGCTCCGAAATCTGAAGCGTCGTGCGGGCATTGGAAATCATTTTGCGGATATCGGCCGGGGTGTGACGGCGAAACGATGCGCAAAATGCCTGGATGTCATGGTCGGTTTCGTTATCCTTGATCAGCTCCTCGATGACCTGAGCCATGTTGTTGGATTGCACGATTAACGATGTTCGGCGCTTGAGCTGCGCCAAGAACGTCTTTTCGGCGTCTGCGATCTCGTTCATGCGCGCACCTCGCGCAGCAGGCGATCAACATCGCGACGGTTCACGCCGATGTAAGCGCTGACCGGCGCGAAGCCTTCGTTAGCCGGACCGTCCTCGCCGAACACGGGAATGATGTTGATGCCCATCTCCGACGCCGCGACCAGCACCGCGCCGCGCGAGATGTAGCCACGGCGGCTCAAGCGCTCGACATCATGCTTGAGCCAACCGATAGTCAGATACTCATCGGGCTGCACAGCGCGCGTCGGGCGACACCGAGCAAACACGGATTTGACGAGCTCGACTTGGCTGCGTTGGACGTCGTCCGGGATCGGATCGCCGAAATCCTCAGTCGAAAACCCGGCCGAACAGGCCCAATAGTCACCGATCTTCACCGGTCCGGTGGTGGACAGATCCGGAGCATAGCTGTAAGTTGTTGTTTCCATAAGTGATTTGGCTCCTCTAGGCCGCTTTCGGTCCGACAACCGGCGGCGAGCTTTTCTGCGTAAAAGCGTTCTTAATGTACTTGCATTATATCAGTTAATGCAAGTACATTAAGTCGCATGCACCTCGAAGCCCCGCAGTTCCCCATTCCTGAGGTCGCCGACGCAGTCGGTTGCCCGCGCCCGACGCTCGACGCGTGGCGCAATCGCCTCAACCTGTTCGCGGACACCGTGACGCGCACCAAGGTGGAGAAGCGCCTCTCCTTGACCGACGCTTGCGTGGCGCGCGCGGTCAAGCTGCTCACCGATGCTGGTATCAGCGCCAAAGGCGCAATCATGGCCGCCGATGACGATTTCGTGCGCTTGCAAATCTTCGCGCTCCTGAGCGGGGAAACCGTCAGCAGCGTGCTTGGTTTTCGTTGGGATGCGAAGGACGGCAATGAGAAGCCGGACCTCTACTTCCTCGATCAAAATGGCTTCCTCGACGTGTTGAGCAAAGCGGGCGGCGTCATGATCGTGATCGATCTGGCGGCCGTCGTTGCTCACGTGTGCAACGCCCTCAACATCCCCATTGATCGCAAATGACCAGCATCATCACCCGCACCCGCAACGCCTTCCGCGCCTTCACCCGCGCATTCTCCGGCTATGACATCGCAGGCGGCTCTGCTCGCTGGCCCGCAGCCTATGCGCTGCATTCGCCCGTCACCCAGCAGCTCGCCGCCGGTCGTCTCGCGTCGCGCAAGATCGCGCATCAGGCCGAGAACAATGCGCTCGTCAGCAGCATCATCTTGCACGGCGTGAACGCGATTGTCGGCGACGGCCCGACCGTTCGCGCGATGCATCCCAATCCCGAGACCGCCGCGCAACTGCTGCACGCCTGGAACAGCTTTTTCCAAGATTGCAGCGTCGAAGGCGGCATGTCGCTCGGCGGCTATCTGTCTCGCGCCGCTCGCGGCTTCTATGTCGATGGCGAGAGCTTCACTCAGCTTGTCACCGATCCAGCCACCATGCGCTTGAAGTTGCGCCTGTTGACGGCCGATCAGGTGGATCATTCCAAGACTGTTCCGTCGCTCGGACTGACCGGCGATATGCCCATGATCGTGGCCGGTGTTGAATTCGACGGCACCGGCCGCCGCGTTGCCTTCTGGGTTCTCCCGACGCCGCCGGACGCGCCGTGGGCCAGCGTCGAGCCTCCGGCCCGCATCTCTGCTCTCGACATCTGCCATGTGTTCGAACCGCGCTTTCCGGGCGCGCCGCGCGGTATGTCGCCGCTGACCGCCATTGCGCCGCTTGCCCTTGAACTCGATAACTGCATCGACGCGGCTGTCGTGAAGCTGCGCACCACTTGCCTTGTCGGCATGGTCGTTCGCGACCCTGAGGGCAATTTTCCTTTCGACCCGACGACCGATCCGGCATCGCTGTACCTCGAACCCGGCGCAACCCTGCGCTTGCCTCCCGGCGCTGATGTCAGCTTCCCGCCGACCTCTGAGATGAATACGGTCGCGGAAGTCTTGTCGCATATCGAGCGCTTGGTCTGCGCGGGCGCTGGCGTGCCCGCCTTCATGGCAACGGGCGACTTCGGCGCGATTAACTTTTCCGCTGGCAAGCTCGGCTTGGCGACCTTTCAGCGTCGCATCAAGGCGCTTCAGCAGAACCACATCGTCGCGCAGCTCTTGAACCCGATCTGGGATCGGCTGGTGCTGCTCGAAGTGCTGAGCGGACGCATGCGCGCGCCCGACTATGAGAGCAATCCTGAGCGCTACGGCGCGTCCTTCCTGTTCCCGGGCTGGCCCGCCATCGACGAATTGAAGAAAGCGAAAGCCGACACGCTCGCGGTCGCCGCCAAGCTGCGCTCGCGTCAAGAAATCATCAGCGAAGGCGGGCGCGATCCCGCCGACGTTGATGCCGAAATCGAGAACGACCCCTTTGCCGCCGATGATTTGTCGGCAAGCGCTGGCTCGATTGCCAGCCAGAACGAAACGGAGAATGAGAATGCGTAATTCAACTGCCCTCTTGCTGCGCGAAAGCGCAGTTGACCTGACCCGCCGCGACGCGATCCCGCGTCCGCGCACGTTCGACGGCGAGGCGATGACCGTCGAAGCCGTCATCGCATCGACCACGCCGGTTCGGCGTCGTGATGCGCGTGGCGACTTTCTCGAAATCCTCGATCCTTCGGGGCTCGACCTCGCCGTCACTCGTGGCGCGTCCGTTCTCGACAGCCACCAGCAGGGCGGCATCGACAATGTGATTGGCGTGATTGATGACGTGCGCGTTGAAGGCAACGAAGTCATTGCTCGTATCCGCTTCTCGTCGCGTCCCGAGATCGCGCCGGTCGTGACTGACATCCGCAACGGCATCATCCGCAATGTGTCAGTCGGCTATGAAGTCGGCGAGTGGAAGGCGGGTAAAGATGCCAGCGGCGCGCGTACCATGACTGCTGTTCGCTGGTCGGTGCGTGAGGCCAGCTTTGTCGCCGTGCCCGCCGATCCCACGGCGCGCACCCGCGCCGCCAACGATGACCGTGCCATCCGTGAACTCGGCCGTCGTGCCGGTGTCGCGACGGATCGCGTCAACACCCTGGTCGAATGTGGCGCGAGCATCGATGATGCGCGCCGCGCTTTTCTCAATGACATGCTCGACCGTTCCGTGACGGTTCGTAGCGCAGGAACCACGAACATGCACAACGCTGCCACTCTCGACAATCCCGACGTTTTCCAGCGCGCCGCTGCTGAAGCCATGTATATGCGTATCGTGCCGAGCTTCACGCCGTCGCCGCAGGCTCGTCAGTATATCGGCATGAGCTGTGCCGACATCGCCCGCGAATGTTTGCATCGTTCTGGCATCTCGACGCTCGGCATGACTGCGCCGAGCCTGATCACCCGCGCTTTGCAGACCACCAGCGACTATCCGGCGCTGCTCGCGAACTTGATGAACAAGTCGCTGCGCGAAGCCTACCAGATCGCGCCGAGCGGTGTCCGCCGCATCGCCCGCCAGACTGAGGCCAACGACTTCCGCGCCAAGAGCCGCATTCAGATCGATCATTCCGGCTTCACGCTCGACCTGATCAACGAGAGCGCCGAGTATCCCTATGGTGCCTTCATTGACAGCGCTGAGAGCTATAGCGTCGCGACCTACGGCAAGATTTTCGCCATCACGCGCAAAGCGCTGGTCAACGACGACCTTGGCGGTCTTGGCGACGTGACGCAGCGGCTTGGCCTCGCTGCGGCTGAATTCGAACGCCAGAAGCTCGTTGACCTGATCGTGCAGAATGCGGGTCTCGGCCCGACCATGTCCGACAGCCTGACGCTCTTCCACGCGAGCCACGGCAATGTCGGCACGGGCGGCGTTCCGAGCGAGACGAGCTTGTCAGAAGCGCGCCTGTTGATGCGCAACCAGACCGGCCCCGGCGGCGGCGGCATCAGCGTCGTGCCGCGCTACCTGATTGTGCCGAGCGCGTTGGAGACCAACGCCGAGAAGCTGATCACGTCGGTTCAGGCGACGCAGACCGCCAACGTCAATCCGTTCGCGTTCCTCGATCTGATCGTCGAGCCGCGCTTGACCGATACCCATCGCTGGTACTTGTCGGCCGATCCGGCACTGCTGCCCTGCATTGAGTTCGCCTATCTGGCGGGCGCGCCGGGTCCGCAGACCGAGAGCCGCGCGGGCTTCGAGGTCGATGGCGTTCAGACCAAGGTGCGTCTGGACTACGGCTGTGGTGCCGTGGAGTGGCGCGGCCTCGTGACGAACGCGGGTCAGTAAGCGATGGCTGATCTCGCGACGTTGCAGGCGCAGCTCGACGCATTGAAGCGGGCGTACCGCTCTGGTGTCCGGACTGTCGAATATGACGGTCGCTCGACTTCTTACGTCAGCGGCGAGGAGATGCGCGCGGCTATCGCGTCACTTCAGAGCGAGATCGCGCAGATCATGGGCACCACGACGCCGACAGTCGCCGTCGTGCGCTCGACGAAAGGTTATTGAGCTTCGGCACAGGACGAAATGCGGGCGACGCGGCCAGCCCAACAACGGAAAGCCAACCTCCCCGCTGTGCCGGGTGTCCTTTGGGGGGTCAAGGTCGGCAAGGCCGCAGATATCGAAGGCTATTAACTGGACGCACATGAAAGGATCGTCCTTGCCCATCGGCTACATCCTCGGCGTGCTCAGCCGCGAGCAAGCCGCCGAGTATGTCTGCGTCAGTCCAAGCCTGTTCGATGAAATGGTAGCCATGGGGCGCATGCCCAAGGCTGTCATCTTGTCGGAGCGGCGCTTCGGCTGGATACAGCGCGAGCTTGACATAGCCATTGCGGCACTTCCGCGAAAGGATCACATTGAAGCTGTCGCGCCTATCGCATTGAGCGACAAGGACCGGCAGGCATTGGAGCGATTTGATGCAGCCCGTAAATCCGCCAAGGCGCAAAAACCTGTTGCCCAACATTGACGCCGTTGTTGACCGGCGCAATGGGCAGGAAACCGTCCGGTACTACTACCGGATCGGCAAAGGCCCCCGCACGCCACTGAGCGGCGTGCCGTACACTGACGAATTCATGTTATCGTATAAGGCGGCGGCGGAAGGTCGCACGGGCATCGCCATGCCCTCGCTGGCGCGTCGCTCCACGGAAGTGCGCACCATCTCGACGCTGATCGCGCAGTACAAGGCGAACAACGCGCAGTTTAAAGCCAATCGAGATGGGACAACCAAGAAGGGCTACACTTCGCGGCTCAACGCTATTGATCGCGACTACGGCGATTGTCCGCTGATCGGCTTTACGCGTGAGCGCATCATCGATTTTCTTGACGACTTCGATGACCGCCCTGGTTCAGGTCTCGACACCCACAAGAAGTTCAAAATTCTCATCAAGCACGCCATCGACATCAAGTGGATGACGGGCGACCCGATGGTCGGGCTGAAACGGCCCAAAGGCGGCTCGATCCGGTCATGGACCGAGGACGAAGTTGAGCAGTTCAAAGAGCGGTGGCCGCTCGGCACGCGCCAGCGTCTTGCGTTTTGCCTGACCGAGTATCTGGGGCAGCGGCGCAGCGACACCCATCGCATGGCTTGGAGCGACATCAACCCCCGTACCGGACGCATCAAGGTGGTGCAGCAGAAGACTGAGGCTAAGCTGGAAATTCCGATCCACGAGGACCTGCTGTATGTGCTCGACGACGCGCACGCGCGGCGAGGCACGGTGGTGGGGCTGAATGATCCAATCATCAAAACCGAAGCCGGGATCGGCTTCACAGTGGCAGGGTTCTCGGATTGGCTTCGTGACGCGATCACCGCAGCGGGCCTGCCGCTTGACTGCAAGCCGCACGGACTTCGTCACTTGGCAGGCGTGCGCATGGCGGAAGCCGGATGCACCGACGAGGAAATGATGGCGGTGCTCGGGCATCGCTCGGCCACGAGCTTGCGCATCTACACGCAAGGAGCCAAGCAGCGGCAACTTGCCGAGAACGCGATCACCAAGCTCGAACAGAACCGGCACAAGCCTTCCCCAACACGCGGCTTCAAATTTGGGGAGCTGCCGAAAAGGGACGTGAAAACAGGGGGCTAGAAAAAGGCTGGCGCTCCCTAGGGGAATCGAACCCCTGTTTCAGCCTTGAGAGGGCCGCGTCCTAACCGCTAGACGAAGGGAGCGTGAGGGGTACCGAATAGCCTCGAAATTTGTCCGCCGCAAGGACCCAAGGAGCCGTTTTACGGCTCATTGGCAAATTTCAGCTTTCCCGCCGGCTTGAGCGTCTGGGCATCGAAGGTGCGGATCTCGGTGACCCCACCGATATCGAGCGTGACGACGAGACGGTCGCCGGCGAGGCCGGTGGAGACGATTTTGGCGCCTTTCGGCAGGGTAGCGATGACGTCGCCCACGGACCCGGCCGCCCTTCCCTCCGACTTGAAAAGGCGGTAGCCCACCGCGATCAGGACGGCGCAGACGGCCAGCGCCGTGGTCAACCCCGCGATCAGCATCATCCGCCGCACCCGCGCGAACAGCGCGGCCTGCTCGGGGGTCGGTTCGGGAACAGCGGTATCAGACGTCGTCATGCAAAGCTCAGGTTCAGCGCAGCGGTTGGAAGTCGTGGTCGAAGGCGACGAGGGCTCGGCCAGGCTCGACCGCGTGCTGGCGGCGCGCCTTCCCGAGCTGTCGCGATCAAGGCTGAAAGCCCTGATTCTGGCGGGCGCCGTGACCCTGAAGGCCGCCGAGGTCCGCGACCCCGCTTATCACGTCGCTTCAGGCGATACGATCATAATCGCTGTGCCGGAAGCGGCTCCGCCGGAGCCCAAGGGCGAGGACATCGCGCTCGATATCGTGTTCGAGGACGACGACATCATCGTCATCAACAAGCCCAAAGGACTGGTCGTGCACCCCGCAGCCGGCCACGAGACCGGCACCCTGGTGAATGCGCTGATCGCCCATTGCGGCACCTCGCTGTCGGGCATCGGCGGGGTCCGCCGGCCCGGCATCGTGCACCGACTGGACAAGGACACGACCGGCCTGATGGTGGTGGCCAAGAACGACCTCGCCCATGCCTCGCTCACTGCCCAATTCGCCGATCACGGCCGCACCGGGCCGATGCGGCGTGGCTATATGGCATTCGCCTGGGGAGTGCCGGGGCGGCACCGCGGCACCGTCGATGCGCCGATCGACCGCCACCCGCATGCGCGGGAAAAAATGGCGGTGCGCCAGGGTGGTCGCGAGGCGGTGACCCATTGGGAGCTGCTCGAGAGTTTTGCCGGCCGCGACGGCAAACCGGTCGCGGCTTTGCTGGCCTGCGAACTCGAGACCGGCCGCACCCACCAGATCCGCGTCCACCTCGCCCATATCGGCCATCCCTTGATGGGCGACGCCGTCTATGGTCCCCATTTCAAGACCAAGGCCAACCAGCTCGGCCCCGAGTCGCAGGCTGCCCTAACGGCGCTCGGCCGGCAGGCCCTGCATGCCTATTTGCTGGTATTAGAGCACCCCAGAACCGGAGAACTTCTGCACTGGGAGACGGGTCTGCCGGCGGATTTGCTTCTCCTCGAAAGCCCCCTGAAAGCGGCGCTATGACGCAGGGGCTTTGAGAAAACCGTTACCTTACAAAAAGTTATGGCTGCCACACGGGGACGTGACGTCAGCAATCCTTCCCTTTTTGCCCCCCGATGGAGTATATTGCGCCTGCGTTGGAAATGACCAACGTGGAACATCGCAGCTACGATCGGCTTTAACCAAGCGGTCGTCTGCCTGGCCCGCCGCTATCGGGGGCCTGAACCTTGGAGGGCTTACATATGGCCCGTACCGCTGCTTTGCCGGTCCTCAATGGAGAATCCGGCCTCTCTCGCTACCTCGCCGAGATCCGCAAATTCCCGATGCTGGAGCCCCAGCAGGAATACATGCTCGCCAAGCGTTGGCGCGAGCATGACGATCGCGACGCGGCACATCAACTCGTCACCAGCCATCTCCGGCTCGTGGCCAAGATCGCCATGGGCTATCGCGGCTACGGCTTGCCGATCTCCGAGGTCGTCTCGGAAGGCAACGTCGGCCTGATGCAGGCGGTGAAGCGCTTCGAGCCTGAAAAGGGCTTCCGTCTTGCCACCTATGCGATGTGGTGGATCAAGGCGTCGATTCAAGAGTACATCCTGCGTTCCTGGTCGCTCGTGAAGATGGGTACCACCGCGAACCAGAAGAAGCTGTTCTTCAACCTGCGCAAGGCGAAGAGCAAGATCAACGCGCTGGAAGAGGGCGATCTCCGCCCCGACCAGGTCAAGATCATTGCCAAGCGCCTCGGCGTCACGGATCAGGACGTGATCGACATGAACCGCCGCCTCGGTGGCGATGCGTCGCTCAACGCGCCGATCCGCGACGACGGCGAAGCCGGCGAATGGCAGGACTGGCTGGTCGACAACACGCCCAACCAGGAAGCCATGATGGCGGAGCACGAGGAGTATGACCACCGCCGTGACGCGCTGAACGGCGCCATGGGCGTGCTCAACCCGCGTGAACGCCGCATCTTCGAGGCCCGTCGCCTTGCCGATGAGCCGATGACGCTGGAAGACCTTGCCGCCGAGTTCGGTGTGTCGCGCGAGCGCGTCCGCCAGATCGAGGTCCGCGCCTTCGAGAAGGTGCAGTCCGCGGTCAAGGGCACGATCGCAAGGCAGGAACAGGCTGCGCTGGAAGCCGCGCACTGAGCGAAGGCTTTCCGCGCCACATTGGCGGATCGAGACGAGACCAAAAGCCGGCGGCAACGCCGGCTTTTTTTGTTGCATGAACTTGAGCATGTCCGCGAGCAACGCCGGCTGGACTAGAGCGACGAGGTCTCGGCCTCCGCCGGCTCGTCTGCACGCGCCCTCACTTCCCCCACGTGCGCGCCAGCGTCGCGAGCCAGCAGCCTTCGCAATAGCGGGCGTCCTTGAAGTCGATCCAATTATGGGCATAGACGTGGTCGAGCGGAATGCCGTAACGCGCGCGCAGCACCTGGACCAGGATCTTCCAGGCCGCGACCTGCGCCGCGGTCGGACCGATCGTGACATCGGGATAGTTGCCGGCGAACTCGACGCCGATCGAATTGTCGCGCACGACCTGATGATAGGTCGCGCTGTTGTCGATGTATTTGTTGTCGTTGCGATTGGCGCCGTCGGTGTGGGTCGGCACCAGATCGTCTGGGACCGACCAGTAGACCGTGCCATCGGTCTCGACCCAGACCATCACGCCGCGCCGGGTGGGATTCTTCGATTGCGCCTCGGCGCCGCCGCGCGCCGAGCCCGCCGGCCCTTCGGTCTGGTGCACGATGATGTTGCGCCAGGGATGGGCGTTGGCGAGATCGCCCCACGGCGCGAGCCAGACCACCTTCAGCCCGGGAATGTCGGGCGTGCCGCGGCTGCGTGCGAGCCTTGCAAGCCCGTCATCGTTGGCGGCGGCGGGAGCGATCAGAACAGCGGCCAGAACAGCCACGACAAGGCGAAATATCATCACGGGGGATCCAAGGGCGGATCCGAACCTAGCAGATCTATGCGAATTTGCGCGCGGCTTCGACCGGCTCGGGCAACAGCGGAGGGGCCGGATCGTAGACGGCAAAATCGTTCTTGCCGTTCTTCTTGGCGGCATAAAGGGCGTGGTCGGCATGGGCGATCAGCCTGTCGGGGAATTGACCAATGCCGCGATCCCATTCCGCAACACCGATCGAGATCGCGATCGGGATGTCGTTGCCGGAGCAGGTGGCGGCGTCCTGGCGGCAGACCTCGAGAATGCGGCGGGCGATCAGCGCGCCCTCGCGCATGGATGAGGATGGCAGCACGACGCAGAACTCGTCGCCGCCGGTACGCGCGAGCATGTCGCCCGGCCGCAAGCGCGTCTGTGCCATCAAGGTGAAGTGCTGAAGGCAGGCATCGCCCGCGGCGTGGCCATGGGTGTCGTTGATGGTCTTGAAGCCGTCGAGGTCGATCACCAGCAGCGAGAACGGCTCATTGCTGCGCTCCGAACGGGCGCATTCCTCCGACAGCCGCTGCAACAGATGGCGGCGATTGGCGACGCCGGTGAGATCGTCGAGCAGCGCGAGATCTGCAACCTCGTTGCGCAGCCGATCCATCGCCATCAGCAGGAAGCCGAAATTGAGGGTCATCGACAAGAACAGCAGACCGAGCACCAGGAAGCCATGGACCTGACCGCCGCCTCGCGCCGAGAAGTCGTAGCCGAACAGATTGCCCGCCGTGCGCGTCACGAACATGGCGATAATGGCGATGATGACCGTGCCTGACAGCCGCGCGCCCGGACTGGCACGGCCTTCGGGCGGCGACAGCAACAGGGGCAGCGCCACCACCAGCGGCACGGCCTGCCCGAGCGTGTAGCTCGCCATGCGCAGCAGCATGTGATCGAAGACGAACAGAAACACCAGAATGCCGGCGAAGCTCAACGCGGTCGTTGCGGTCATGAGACGCCACGTCACCGGCTGGTCGTAGAAGCGCTGGATACCCATGGCTGCAAGGCAGCACCCCGTGATGATGCCGACAGCGCCGGCCGCGGTCGGCACGGGGGAATCGATGAGCAGGCGGACCAGCGCGGTCATCGCGCCGCCGGCGCCGACGAACGCCGATGCCATCCAGAACCGCGCCGCCGCGAATTTGGGATAGGAGCGCGCCACGTAGGCCCAGATCAGGCCTAGCGCGAGGAAATTGATGATGAACACGGTCCAGAGTGTCGGCACGCTCAGCATGACGACATCGGGACATGCCACGTCCCGCCCCCTTCGATCGGCCACCGTCCGTCCATCACCGCCCCCGTGTTCTTGCGGTGATCATGCGCGAGTTGCACTTAACGGAACCTCACTGCGACCGTCGAAAACGCGCCCTTGGTTTTGGATTCATGAATGCGGGGATCTCGATTATCAGATCGTTAGGCACGTCGCGGGCGTCGATGCATGCGCATGGCGAAGCGGATTCGCAGGCCAAAATCACCTGAAAATGCATCTGAGCTGTGGATAACGGGATGACACAGATGTGACGACGCAGGGCAGCGAGGCGCGAATCTGCTGAGTTTGTCATCGAGGATGTTGCGAGGCTGGCCCTCCGCCGAGCGTTCCTCGTGTCGCGTTTCACCATTAACCCTTAAGAGGATCCTATGGCTAAGAAAGCGAAGAAGGCGACGAAGAAGAAGGCGAAAAAGGCCAAGAAGGCGAAGAAGAAGTAACGCGGCTTCTTTTTCTTTGCCCGGGTGGAGCACGCTCCGCCCGGGCGTCGGGTCGAACGGGGTTGAAGGTGGCGGGCGAAAGGCCCGCTTTTTTGTTGGCTATCTTTTCATTGGCTATCGCTCGGCAAAGGCGAGCTTGGCCCCTAACAGGGCAAAGCCGGCAGCGAAGGAGCGGCGCAGCCAGGCCATCACACCGGGGCGGGAGATCACGCGCTCGCGCACGGACGCCGCGCAGAGGCCGTAGACGACGAACACCGCAAAGGTCATCGCCATGAAGGCGCCGCTCAATTCAAGCATCCGCGCCAGCACATGCGTCTCGTCCGCCGCGATGAATTGCGGCAGGAAAGCGAGAAAGAAGATCGAGAGCTTCGGGTTGAGGATGTTGATCAGGAAGCCAGTGACGATGACCCGGGCGCTGGAGCGCTCCCTGATATCAGCCTCGACCGCGAGCGCCCCGCTCTCGCGTAGCGCCTGCCAGGACATGTAGAGCAGATAGGCCACGCCGCACCATTTCAGCGCGGCGAAAGCGAGCGCGCTGGTATGGAGCACGGCGGCGAGGCCGAGCATCGCAGCACACATGTGCGGCACGATCCCCAGCGTACAGCCGAAGGCCGCCGCGACACTGGCGCGCGAGCCCCGCGTCAGTGCGGCAGCCAGCGTGTAGAGAACACCGGTACCCGGTGAAGCCACGACGATGAGCGAGGTGAGCAGGAAGGACCAGGACATGTCCTGTTCGTACCACCCCTGACGCGGTCGGAGAAGTCACGACACGGTCAGCGCAGCGCGTGCGCGCCTCAGTTCAGCTGGGCGATTTCGGCTTCACGCAATACGTCGAGCGGCGCCCATGGCTTGGCCCAGAACTTCGCACCGGCGGGCAAGGGCTGCATCAAGGGGCGGCCGGAGGTCACGACCACGTCGAGCTTCGGATTGCGGTCCTTGGCGACGTGCGCGAGCTCGACACCGTTCATGCGGCCGGCGAGTTGGACGTCGGTCAGCATCAGGCAGAGTGCGCCGGCACTTTTCTCCAGCACAAGCTCGGCCGCCTCGGCGCTCTCACACTGGATAACTTGATAGCCACTTTCCTCCAGGAGAAGGCACAGCATCTCCCGCTGCATGAGGTCGTCCTCAACGATGAGTGCCGTTGCCGTGAATGGCTCTGATTGTCTCATTGGTGGCTCCCAATGCTTGGCCTTGCCCAAGTAATCCATGTTAAAACGGGAACCGGAGGACGGTTCTGTTCCAATCTGAAAAAATGTAAATTGTTGTTCCCCGTTCGGAGCTTGACGGAAGATCTCATGACGGCGATTCGCGGCGCGGCCGCTATCACGGGAGCGGCGAGCGGCATCGGTCGCGCGCTCACAATCGAGCTTGCGCAACGCGGCTGCGACCTCGCGCTCGCCGATCGTGACGAGGCCGGCTTGAAAACGCTTCCCGCCGAAATCGGAGCGCAACGCAAGATCAGCGTGCATCGCGTTCTTCCGCCCGGGGACGTATTGGGCGCCGTTGCAGCGGCGGATCGAGAAGATGGCGAAGGGGACGTGAGGCGAAAACGTCGCCTCACGCTCCGCTCTCGTAGGTGGATGTGGTTACTGCCCCACCAGCCGGTCCGCAAAATACCCGATCGTCTTGCGGTAGATCACGGCCCTGTTCCACTCGCGCATCGCTTCGAAATTGGCCGAGCCTTCGCCATAGGGCTGGCCCATCTTGAAGCCGTTCGAGTGCAAGAGGTTCGCGGTCGAGGCGAGCACGTCGGGGACGCTGTGGCGGAGGTCGACATGGCCGTCGCCGTCGAAATCCACGCCGTACTTGATGTAGGACGACGGCAGGAACTGGGTCTGGCCGATCTCGCCGGCATAGGCGCCGATCAGGTCGCGCAGCGGCAGGTCGCCGCGCTGCACGATCTTGAGCGCGGCGAGCAGTTCACCCTGGAACAGCTCGGTGCGGCGGCAATCATGCGCGAGTGTCGCAAGCGTGCGGATCACCGGCAGCTTGCCCATGTCGCCCTTGCCGAAATCGCTCTCCAGGCCCCAGATCGCGACCAGGATCTGCCGGGGCACGCCGAACTGCTGCTCGATGCGCGAGAGCAGCGCGGCATGACGCTGCAGCAGCGCGCGCCCGCCATTGATGCGCCCGGCGCCGACGCGGGTCGAGACATACTGCTCGAAGGTCTTGTTGAAGGTGTAGCGCTGGCGGCGGTCGAAGGCGAGCACGGCGCCATCGGGGGTGATGCCGCTGAACGCCGCGCTGGTCACGCCCGCCGACACGCCTGCGGCTTGCGCCTCCGCGCTCATGCCGGCGATGAAACTGTTGAAGTCGCCACCGCAACGCGCGGCCTCGGCCGAGCCGCCGGCCAGGGAGACGATGACGGCGGCGGCGAAAAGCGATCTCAACATCGGACAAGCATCCTCATGAACTGGGCGCGAAACTTTGGCGCGAAGCAGAATGCGATCATGCCCGGGAACGGGATTCACGTCAAAGCGACACGGAACCGATCAGTCTGATACCCGCGATCAACGGCACTGAGACAAAAACCGCAAAACAACCCCATGCACAGTAGGAGCAGCGCGTCCGCCGATTTTGATTTTCCGAATTCGAGTTGACCCGTCGGGCAAAACAGGCGTATGGTGCCAGCATCGCAAAGTCCGGGCGTTGGCCCCCGCCCGCGACGCGCCCGTTGAAAGTGGCCAGCGTCAAGGCGGCAGGTTTGATCCGCATCAACGTGGCTCACGGCCTCGTTCATAGACTGGGATCAACAGGAGCGCCCGCGCAGGAGACCAGCCCATGACCGGAATTACCCTCACCACTGAGCAGATCCGCAACGCGCCCGCGCCCGTGCGGCAATGGATCGAGCAGGAGGTGATCAGTTCGCTCGGCCTTGCGCCGCGCCCGCCTGTCGCCGCACCTAGCCAAACCGCCCATCTCGTCGCCTGCAGCGTGGATGATGTGGCCGGCGTGCTCGAGCACATCCGCGGCACGTTCCCGGCGGTGAACGTTCTCTTAGAGTTCGGCCGGCCCGGCATCACCTACGGCGAGCCCGCGGTGATGACGTTCCGCCTGATGGATATCCTGCATCACACGCGGCTGCAGGAGATCGGGCAAGTCATGACCTGTCTGGAGATGATCAACCAGGCGCTGACCGTGGTCAGGAAAGATCCAACCGCGCGGTTCTGCGGCTACGACAATGAGGGCCACTGCCTGATCGCGCCGCAGACGCAGGCCAGCATCGCGACGCTCTGGCAGGGCATGATGGAACGCCAGCAGGCGCAGCAGCCCGGGGCGGACGACCGGATCGCGCCGGCGGCGTAAGGCGGGCGACCCGCAAACCCGACAGACGAGAGCTACGTTGGCGGAGAAAGTGTTGTGCCGAACACCAGACGACGGGCCAGGCCGCGCTCCTTCCGCCTGCTGCGCATCCCGCTTTTCCGCCTGCTCGTCATCAACCTCGCGACCGGCGCCTGTGCTGCCACGCTCCTTGTCGGCGGACTGCTCTGGCTCAACCCAGGCCACCTGCGCGAACTGATCTTCGCCGATCGCGCCCCTAGCATCGGCCTTGCGTTGCTGCTGGCATCCTTCGTCATCACCTTCGGCTCCGCCGCGATGGGCAGCGCGATCATGGCTCAGGGTCGCAAGCAGGAGGATGGCAACAGCGGTGGCGGCCGTCGATTGAGGTTGGCCGCCGAGAAAGTCTCGCGCCGCACGCAGCCAATGTGATGTGTGCAACGCACGATGGCGGTTTCCTGGCGCGCGTTGTCAGACTTCGTGCATGCAACGCCTACAAAATGCCGGATCGATCAGCATTCCCCTGCATGCGCCCGCGCACGATGAACAAAGTATTTCGGAAGTCCAAGCATTTGTTTTTCGAACGTGCGGGAACCCCCGCGCAGGTCAGTTGCATATCTGAGGCGACGGCTGCGACATCGAGACCATGCCGATTCATCTTGCCTTGGCGAGACGCTAGCGATAGCCTTCTATCTCAGGTTGTTGCCCCGCCAGCCCCGGGCAACGCTGAAGACCAAGATAAGCGGCGGGCTCCCCCAGCCCGCCGCTTATTGGTCTGGCCACCGGCGGCTTCGCGCTGCGCCCAAGCCGTTCCCACGAAACAAGCGCCATCAGACAGTTCCGCGCCCGGCTCGGCCGAAACGCCGATGTCTGGGAGCCGCGAAGTCATTTGACTGCGGCGCCCTGATCGACGACAAGCCGCCATGGCCAAAAAACCCGGTACCAATCCGAAGGGCGAATTCGCCTTTTTCAACGTCGTCTACGAAGACGGCTCCCAACGCTCCAACCGCCGCGTCCCCACCGAGCTGCTCGGCGGCCTCGACGGCGACGAACCCGCGCGCAACTTCATCAGGGAGCAGGACCGCGAAATCGCGGAAAAGAGCGGGAAGCCGGCGCTGGAGATCGAGCGGATCGAGCGGGTGGGGGCGAAGAAGAAGTAGGCGCGACTAAGAGCTCGACGAGATGCGCTGAACTGGTGCGGCATCGGGAATCACCTCTCCCTTGGAAGAGGTCGGCGCGTCCCGGGCGATGCGAAGCATCGTCCCGCGCGCCGGGTGAGGGTTTACGGTCTCACCGCGTGCTGCCCCCCTCACCCGATTTGCTCTGGACGATGCTCCGCATCGCCAGGAGCAAATCGACCTCTCCCCGCTGGGGAGAGGTGTCAGAGTCCGCGGCTGGCCCACCGACTCAATCTAAAGCCACAGTGGCTCCAGGCGCGCGCTCACCAGCGCCCGCACCATCTGTTCCAGGCAAACAGCAGATCGGCAAAACGGTCGTAGACGAACCGCGTGACCGGCAGCGCCACGCGATTGCCTGATAGCGCCGCAAGCCACCCCTCGCCCGGCGTGAGCCTCCACAGCGCGATCGCGACATCCGCACCGACGATGAGCCGGCCGGCCTCATCGGTCGCATGCAGGCGCCGCCTGATGTCGTCGAGCGAAGCACCAAACTGCGCCAGCGCATCAGGCTGCTCGTTGATGTCCTTGAACTCGATGGTGCCCGCCCGCACCAACGCCAACAGCTTGTTGCGCTGCCAGTCGATGCCGGCGTCGCAGACGGGGCAGCGGGTGTTGTAGTAGACGGTGAGGCTAGGACTCGACATGACTGGGTAAGGCGAAGCAGAACTCTGGAATCTTGGAGCGAGCGAATTCGGGTTGCGCGGGGGCTAGGTTAACTCAAGGTAGTGCTGATTTCTTATACGTCTTTATAGGTTTGACTATGTTCTCCGTTTGTTCTAAGGTGGGATATGGCTGTCTCGACACAGATTGAGTGGACCGATGCCACGTGGAATCCGGTCACCGGATGCACAAAGATTACACGTGGCTGCGACCTCTGCTACGCGGAACGCTTTTCGGAGCGATTTAGGGACGTGCACGGTCACCCATTCGAATCCGGGTTTGATCTCAAACTGCGTCCGGAACGACTAGAGCAACCGCTCACTTGGCGCCAGCCGCGACGCATCTTCGTCAACTCCATGAGCGACCTCTTTCACAAGGAGATACCGAAGTCGTTCATCGACTCTATCTTCAAGACGATGGAGACAGCCAATTGGCATACATTTCAAGTGCTGACCAAGCGCAGTTCGCTCATGACGCGATATCTTCTGAGCCGATACCGCGTGGAGAAGGCTCCTCCTCACATTTGGTTAGGCGTATCTATCGAGGACGCGCAGAACGCTATTCGGCTAAAGCACCTTCATGCCGCGCGCGCATCGACGAAGTTCGTTTCGTTCGAGCCCCTGCTTGGTCCTGTCGGCAAGCTTGATCTCGAAGGGATCGATTGGGCGATTGTGGGTGGTGAAAGCGGCCCGCGCGCACGGCCGATGGCAGAGGAGTGGGCAATCGAAATTCGCGATCAATGTCGAACCGCGAAGGTTGCCTTCTTCTTTAAGCAATGGGGCGGCACCCGACCGAAGTCTGGCGGGCGGCTCCTGCAGGGCCGCGAATGGAATCAATATCCCCGAATTTCCCGAACAAGACTATTAGACGCAGCCGAATAGAGAGGTTAGTTGTGAGCGACCCTTACTTCGGTCGCGAGCAGACCAAGGCCAAGCATTTCATCTTGAAGAGCTACCTTCAGGCGCTCGCGTTTAAGGTATTGAATTTTTCTGACGTGACGTATGTCGACGGCTTTTCAGGTCCATGGGAATCCAAGACTACGGACTTTAGCGACTCCTCCTTCATGATCGCAATCCACGTCTTGAAGGACGCTCAAAGCCAAGTGCTAACGCGAACCGGAAAAAGACGACGGATCAAATGTTTCTTTTCCGAGAAAAATGCAAGGGCCTATTCCCAGCTGGCGAGCGCAGTTGCCGAATTTCATAAACCTGAGGACGACTTCGAAATTAAAACTTACGAAGGAAACTTCGAGGACGCGGTCGAAATAATTCGACCTTTCGTTGGCACATCCTTCCCTCTAATATTCATCGATCCAACCGGGTGGACTGGTTATCCATTCGATAAGATCAGACCGTTATTTGCTCAAGCTAAATGCGAGGTGCTGATCAACTTCATGTACGACTTTATCAATCGATTTGCACATAGCGCGGACCAAGAAATCATAGACTCGCTAGCTCCCATTCTGGGCGGAGCCGACTGGCCCAAGCGTCTCGACGGAAACATCTCCCGCGGTCTCGCTGTTGAGAAGCTATTCCGCGATACACTCCAAAAAGCAGGTAACTTCGAATTCGTGATATCCACGAAGATCGACAAGGCGACAGCCGAACGACCGCATTTCTTTATCGCATACGGAACCAAGAGCACTGAAGGATTGAAGACGTTTCGTCAGATTGAATACGACGCACTGCGAAGGCACGCTAAAAGTAGGGCAAACGCAATAGAAGCAAAAAGAGAGGAGCGATCAAACGTTGTCGATATGTTTGCAGATCATCGCGCCGAACTGAGCGAGGCAACAGTTGAGGAAATCGTTGCCGAACAGAAACGATTAGCCGCCGGTCACATGTTGGAGTTGCTTATCCAGCACGGGGCGCTCAAGTTTTCTGAAGTCGTTCCTGCCCTACTGCAACCATTCATGTTGCGGGAAACAAACGTGAAGGACATTTGTGTCGACCTTGCCAAGGCCGGCCAGATCGAAAATGTATGGGGTACCGGCAATCGAAAGCCGCGCGACGAAGACGTTATCCGCCTACGCCCCCGGCAATGATCCAAACAAGAAACGGCGGACTCACGCCCGCCGTTCCATATGCCAATGATGGCCTCCAGATCAATTATCCAGGAAGCTCCGCAACTTCCGTGACCTGCTCGGATGCTTCAGCTTGCGCAGCGCCTTCGCTTCGATCTGGCGGATACGCTCTCTCGTCACGCTGAACTGCTGGCCCACTTCTTCCAGCGTGTGGTCGGTGTTCATGCCGATGCCGAAGCGCATGCGGAGGACGCGCTCTTCGCGCGGGGTGAGCGAAGCCAGCACGCGCGTGGTGGTCTCGCGAAGGTTGGACTGGATCGCGGCGTCGATGGGCAGGATCGCGTTCTTGTCCTCGATGAAATCGCCGAGGTGTGAATCCTCTTCGTCGCCGACGGGGGTTTCGAGCGACAAGGGCTCCTTGGCGATCTTGAGGACCTTGCGGACCTTCTCCAGGGGCATGCCGAGCTTTTCGGCGAGCTCTTCCGGGGTCGGCTCGCGGCCGATCTCGTTGAGCATCTGCCTGGACGTGCGCACGATCTTGTTGATCGTCTCGATCATGTGCACGGGGATGCGGATGGTGCGGGCCTGGTCCGCAATGCTGCGCGTGATCGCCTGCCGGATCCACCACGTGGCGTAGGTCGAGAACTTGTAGCCGCGGCGGTATTCGAACTTATCGACCGCCTTCATCAGGCCGATATTGCCTTCCTGGATCAGGTCGAGGAATTGCAAGCCGCGGTTGGTGTATTTCTTGGCGATCGAGATCACCAGACGAAGGTTGGCTTCCACCATCTCCTTCTTGGCCTGGCGTGCCTCGCGCTCGCCCTTCTGCACGGAGTGCACGATCTTGCGGAACTCGACGATCTCGAGGCCGGTCAGCGCCGCGAGCTGATGCACCTCGTGACGGAGGTCCTTGATCCGGTCCTTCTCGTGATGGACGAAATTCTTCCAGCCCTTGGCCGAGAGCTTCGACACACGATTGAGCCAGCGCGGATCGAGCTCCGAGCCGGTGTAGTTGCGCAGGAAGTCCTCGCGCGCGACGCCGTGGCTGTCGGCGAGGCGCATCAGGCGGCCCTCATGCGAGACGAGACGCTTGTTGATGTCGTAGAGCTGCTCGACGAGGCTGTCGATACGCGCCTGGTTCAGGCGCAGCGACTTCACCTCGACGATGATCTCGTCCTTGAGCTTGCGGTACTTGCGCTCCTGGTGCGGCGACAGCGAGGGACCATGCGAGGTGCTCTCGAGCTGGTTCTGGATGTCCTGTTCCTGAAGCTTGCGCAGCTTCTTGTAGCTCTCGGCGATCTTGTCGAAGATCTCGACGACCTTCGGCTTGAGCTCGGCCTCGATCGCCGCGAGCGACATCTGGTTCTCGAACTCGTCGTCCTCGTCCATGTCGGCTTCGGCGGCGGCTTCGCCCGGATCCTTGTCCTCGCCACCGGCGGCGGCCGGCTGCGCGGCGCGGAACGGGGTCGGCGACGGCGGAGCTGCGGGCGGGGCGACATGCGCGGGCGCTACCGCCGCTGCCGGCTGGCCGCCTTCAGCCGCGGCCTCGCCGTTCTCGCCGGCGGGACCTGCGATCATCGCCGTGTTCATGCCGCCCTTGGCGTCGGGGCCGGCATAGGTCGCTTCGAGATCGATGATGTCGCGGAGGAAGATCTTGCCTTCGTTGAGCTCGTCGCGCCAGATGATGATGGCCTGGAAGGTCAGCGGGCTTTCGCAGAGGCCCGCGATCATCGCCTCGCGGCCGGCCTCGATGCGCTTGGCGATGGCGATTTCGCCTTCGCGCGACAGCAGTTCGACCGTGCCCATCTCGCGCAGATACATGCGCACGGGGTCGTCGGTGCGCTCGCCCGGCTCGCTCTTCTTGACCTCGGTGACGGCCTTCTGGGTGACCTCGACGAGCTCGTTATCGGTCTCGTCGTCGGCCTCGTCCTTCTCCTCCTCGCCTTCGCTGTCGTCGGCTTCGGTGACGTTGATGCCCATGTCCGAGAGCATGGACATGATGTCCTCGATCTGCTCCGGGGAGGTCTGGTCGGACGGCAAAACTTCATTGAGCTGATCGAAGGTCACGAAGCCGCGCTTCTTGGCCTGCTTGATCATCTTCTTCACTGCCGCATCGGACAGATCGAGCAAGGGAGACGGCGCGTCCTGGGAGTCCTTCTCCGGCGCGTCCGCTGCCTTGTCGTCTTTTTCCTTGTCCTTCGCCTGCAGCGTCTTTGCCTTGGTGGCCATCCATTGCTCCTAAACGCGCTTCATGCGGAAGACTCATCGCCTCCCAGCGTGAATTCACTTGAACCTGTTGTTCGACGCTCTCGCTTCGTCAGATCTCGACACGGAAAGGGCGGCGCGCACAGATCTCGCCACCCCGACCTTTCTCTCGCCGGATTTGCCTAACGCTTCGTGAGCCTCTTTGTCGCGGCGGATGCAGGTGAAGTGCCAACAGCTATTGCGCGGATTCATTCCTGACGCGTCTGTTCTGCCTGCGGCCGCGGGGGCCAAAGTGCTACAAGACCGTTAAGCCTCGATTAACCCTGTTTTTGCCGCCAAACCTTGGATTTGGCGAGTCTTTTAGCGGTTCCGACCACGGCCGTCCGCATGATTCTTTCATCACACGCTCTTCTGGAGCCGGCCCGACAGTTCGCCAAAACCCTCGATCAGGGCCTCAGTACCGTCGACCTCTCCTATCCGAGCCTTGACGTCACGCAGCCACGCCAAATTGGCCTCGCTGGGGTCCTCCCCCAAGGCCAGCTCGGCGTCTTTCAGCTCTCTAAGTAGTGAATGCCATTGCCGATGCAAGGCAACGAGCTGATGCCAGGTGGCAAGAACGTCGTCCCGCGCCGCGCCCTCGCGGGCGCCCCACACCGCCGCGGTGGTGATGGCGCCTTCAACCCGTTGAAGAACCTGAGAAAATCCGCTCCTGTCGAGATCGCCGCGCATCTTCTCGGCCTGCTCTTCCGGGTCCGGCGAGTGATAATGATCGTTGACGAAGGCGCTGATGATGGCGGCCCGAAGCTTGTGGGCCTCGGGGTGGGCGATCTCCAGGGCGGCGACCTCTTCGAGATGATCATGCAGCAGCCAGGGGTGGTTGATCAGGCATTGCAGGATCAGGGCTTCGCGGCGGGAAATGGCGCTCCTCTGCCCGCGCATGATCGGGCTCGCCGCCAGCTGCGGGCTCGCCGCCTGATAGGGGCCGGAAGGTAGTGGGGTGGGGCCAGGCGGGCCGCCGCGGCGGCCGCCGAATCCCTGACCGCCGAATCGATTCGCCTGCCCGCCGCGGGGCTGGAACGAGCGGCCGCCGCCGCCCTGGCGGAAACCGCCCCGGCCGGCAAAGCCGCCGCGCCCGCCGTCGGGCGAGAAGGTGCGCTGGAGCCGCTCGACAAAATCGTCGCGGTAGTAGCGACGCACGACTTCGTCCCGGATGCCGTTGGTGAGCTCCTTGATGCGTGCTTCCAGCGCTGCACGGCGCTCGGGGGTAGCGAAATTGCCGCCTTCGAGCTCGCGCGACCAGATCATGTCGGCGAGCGGACGCGCCGCCGCGATCACCTCCTCGATGGCGCCACGCCCGCCGGAGCGTGCGAGATCGTCGGGATCCTGCCCTTCCGGCAGAAGCGCGATGCGCAGGCTCTTGCCAGGGCTAAGAAATGGCAGCGCGAGATCGGCGGCGCGATAGGCGGCCTTCTGTCCGGCGCGGTCGCCGTCGAAGCAGAGGATCGGCTCATCCGCCATCTTCCAGAGCAGCGCGAGCTGGCTTTCGGTGAGCGCGGTGCCGAGCGGTGCCACGGCGCCGGGAAATCCTGATGTGACCATGGCGATGACGTCGACATAGCCTTCGACCACGATCAGCGCGCTGCCATCATGGGTGGCTTTGCGCGCCGCCTGGTGATTGTAGAGATTGTCGCCCTTGTGGAAGAGCGGCGTCTCCGGCGAATTCAAGTATTTCGCGGGAACGTCCTTCTCCAGCGCGCGTCCGCCAAAGGCGATGACGCGGCCGCGCAAATCCGTGATCGGAAACATCACGCGATCGCGGAAGCGATCGTAGGGCACAGGGATGTCGTTGCCGGCAACGAGAAGACCGGTCTCGATCATGTCCTCGACGGAGACGCCGAGCTTGCCGAGATGCTCCTTCAGCGCGAAGCGTTCGGGTGGCGGCGGCGCATAGCCGAGACGGAACTGCAATTGCGTCGCCGGCGAGATGGCGCGATCGGCAAGATAACCGCGCGCCTTGGCGCCGACGCGCGAGGCCAGCGTCTCCGAGAAGAACTTGGCCGCGAGCTCCATGACGTCATGCAGCGTGCGGCGGCGCTGCTCGTGCCGCGCCGCATCCGGCGTCGCCGCCGGCAGCGGCAGGCCCGCCATGCCGGCGAGCCGCTCGACCGCCTCGGCGAACGGCAGGCCGTCGGTCTCCATCACGAAGCTGATGATGTCGCCGTGCTTGCCGGAGGAGAAGTCGTGATAAAAACCCTTCTGGTCGTTGACGTAGAAGGACGGCGTCTTCTCCTGCTGGAACGGCGACAGCCCCTTCCACTCCCGCCCCGCCTTCTTCAGCTTGACGCGCTTGCCCACGACCTCGGAAACCGAAAGCCGGGCACGCAGCTCGTCGAGGAATTGGGGCGTGAAGCGCATGGCGTGGGTGTAGCGCAATCCAGGGTGAGTCGGGCGAAGGGATCAGGGATATAGGGATGACGGGGCCAGAAGTCAGGTTTGGGCGGGTTATCCTGACTATTCGACCTATGCACAGGCCCCTTCCGTCACCCCAAGATCCGTTCCGTCACCCCCGCGCAATGGCGAAGCCATTGTCGCTGGAGGTGCTCGCCTCTTCGGCGAGCCTCGAAGGGCGATGGCCCGGCTGCATCGGGCCGATTCATCCTTCGAGGCTCCCCACTGCTTTGCAGTGTGAGCGCCTCAGGATGACGGGTCGGGCACGAGAGCCCACTTGAACCCCGCCCGGTTCCACGCTTCCATGGCGCCATGTTCAGGACCTTTCGAGGTGGCCAGAGCGGGGGCTGGCGCGTGACCTCGCTATCGCAGGTCACGGGCGAGCCCCTGCCCTTCATGCCGGCGCTGTCGGTGACCGACGGCAACGCCGTCTCGCTGCCGCTGATACCCTCGCGCAATTCCTGGCGCCTGGTCGGCGTGCCCAGCAATCTGCGCTACACCGAGCGGGGCGAGAAGCAGCAGCTCGAGAGCGTGCAGGCCGGCCTCGGCCGGCTGGAGGCGACCAGCGCGGCGCTGATCCCGATCCGCAAGTCGCAGGCCTGGTGGGACCTGACCCAGGAAGAGCGGCGCAAGATCTTCGAAGACAAGTCGCACCACATCGCGAGCAGCATGCGCTTCCTGCCCGCGATCGCGCGCCAGCTTTATCACTGCCGCGATCTCGGCGAGCCCTTCGATTTCCTGGCCTGGTTCGAGTTCGCGCCCGTTGACGCTTCGCTGTTCGAGGAGCTGGTCGGCATGCTCCGGCAGACCGAGGAATGGGCCTATGTCGAGCGCGAGGTCGACATACGCGTGGTGAAGGAAGTGCTGTCCGCTTAATGCTCGAGAAACCGGCCGGACTCGATGTGCGGCAGATCAGTCACCGGCCAGTTGTAGACGTAAGTCCAGGCCGATGACGTCGTGCCATCCGCGCCGGTCACATCGACCAGCCGGCGCAGATATTCGGTCGGCTCCGGAAAGCCCTCGCCGCAGGCCTCGTACATGTCGAGCTCGCGCAGCAGCTCATCGCCTGCGCGCAAGCGGAACAGCTCGCCATGAACGAAGTCCGATGGCGCGTCCGACAGCAGCAATCCCGGATAATGCTTCACGAGGACGAGCCGGCCACGACAGGTCGCCTCGCCGAGGAAATCCGCATGCTGCGCCAAGAGCCGCGCCATCGGATGGTCGAAGCCGCGCATCAAGGTGCCGTAAACGAAGAGACGATCGGAGATCATGTTGTCCTGACGTTGCGGCGTCGGTGTAATGGGGTTACTCCGTTTAGACAGATTATCGTTTGATAGGCAATCAGGATGGACCTGCGCACGGCCGACACGACCGATCGACTGCTTGGCGAGGGCGATGTTCCGCCGGTGCATGAGGTGAATGCAGGGGGCACATCGCCCTTCCTGCTCACATCGGACCATTACGGCCGCGTCCTGCCGCGCGCGCTGGGCGACCTCGGTATTCCCGAGAGCGAGCTCGTCAGGCATATCGGCTGGGACATCGGCATCGCCGGCGTCGCCGACCGGATGGCGCAGATGCTGGATGCCCACTTGATCGCACAGCGATATTCGCGGCTCGTGATCGATTGCAACCGGCCACCCGGCGTCGCGAGTTCGATTCCCGTGATGTCAGAGGCGACGACGATCCCGCGCAACGAGGGCATCTCGGACGGCGAGCGTGGGCTCAGGCGGCGCGAGATCTTCGAGCCGTATCATCAGCGCATCGATGCTGCGATCGACGGCCGCATTCGCGCAAAGCGGCCGACCGTGCTGGTGTCGTTGCACAGCTTCACGCCTGTCTATGCCGGCGTCGCGCGGCCCTGGCACATCGGCGCGCTCTACAACCGCGACACAGTGCTGCCGAAGCTGCTGCTGAAGCATCTGCGCAGCGAGGGTGATCTCGTCGTCGGCAACAACGAGCCCTATGCGGTGAGCGACCTCACCGACTACACCATCCCCGTCCACGGCGAGGCGCGCGGCCTCATCAACACCGGCATCGAGATCCGTCAGGACCTGATCGCCGATCAGTCCGGCCAGCAGCAATGGGCAGAGCGGCTGGCGCGGATCTTTACGGAGATCGAGCTGGAGCTGCGGGCGGAGCTGTTGGTCGGCTAACCGCGCGTTGCGACAAACAGCGCAAGCGCGGCGAAGATCGCGGCGATGCTCCACAGCACATAGGCGATGCGCCCGTCGCCGCGGGCATCCAGCGTGGCCTCGGCAGGGTTGTCAGGATTGACGCGGACGTCGACGGCCGCGCCGTCCTGATAGCGCGACATCAGCTTCTCCAGCATCTTGTCGGAAGCTGATGCCGTGTTCGCCGCAACCCGCGCGCATTCATTGGTGTAGCGAACGTTCTGGTAGCTGTAGGTGTAGGTCACGCGCTTGCCGAACATCTCGGCGCCGCGCGCTTGCCCCGGCTCGCTCGCCTCGTGATATTCCTCGATTCCCGACAGCTTGATGGTGCCCGGCACCACCGGCCAGCGCGTCGCCATCGCGGCCTGCCCCTCATCGCGCTCATTTCGCCCGGGTCAGCGCCAGCCAGATGCCGCCGCCGATCATGAAGCCGCCGGAGATCCGCGACATCAGCCGGGTGCGCCGTGCCGAGAAGAACTTTCGGGCGCGGCCGGCAGCGATCGCGTAGAGCGCGTCCGTCATCACGGCGGTGAACATGAAGGTGACGCCGAGCAGCGCCACCTGCGGAACGTGCGGCTGGTTCATGTCCATGAACTGCGGAATGAAGGCGCCGAAGAACACCAGCACCTTGGGGTTCGACAGCAGCACCAGGAAGCCTTGCAGGAAGAAGCCGCCGCGTGGCGGGGCCGGCGGCTCGTCCACCTTGACGCCCTCGATCGGTGCCCGGATCAGCTTGATGCCGAGCCAGACCAGGTAGGCCGCGCCGGCAAAGCGGACCCAGTCGAACCAGTAGCCCATCGTCGACATCAGCGAGGTGAGCCCGACCGCGACGATACCGATGACGATGGCAAGGCCGGCTTGCGCGCCGGCGACATTGGTCAGCGCCGCGCGCGTGCCGTGGCGCAGGCCGTTGGCGATGACGAGCGTGACGATCGGCCCCGGCAGCAACGCGAGCGCAATGCAGGCGGCGACGAAGGCGAGATAGGCTTGCATGGACATCATGGGGAGGACTCAAAGCTCCGTGCGTTTGTGGGTATTAATGCATGGCACTCACTTCCCGTCCAGCGCGGCCATCGTCCACGATTTGATCTCCGGCGTCGCCAGGAGCGCAAGCGCCGCCTGCTCTATCGCGCTGGCATCGTCTCGTCCTTGCGCGGCCGCGACAAGGAGATCGCAGCGGCGGGAGAGGGCGATGCCGACCGCAGCGTGGCCGGCGCCGTCATATGTCGCGAGATCGTAGCGCCGCGCGCGACCGTGCACCTCACCGACACGCACCGCCTCGCCTGGCGCAGTCGCTGCGAAACGCGGCGTGATCAGGTCGATATCGGCAACGCGGTCGACTTCGTCATCATCGGCGACGCCGCTGTCACAGTTGCAAAAGCCGCGTTTGGCGCGGACGTAGAGCTCGGCGCCATCACAAGCACCACCCTCGCAGCGAAACGCACGGCCCGCGGGCCAGCCGTCGCGTGGGAACGGCCAGGCGAGCTCGCGCCAATGCGCTGAAATTGCCGCAGGCTGCGGCGCAAGCTGATAAGCGCCGACGCCAGAGGCGCCGAGCGCGATCACAGCCACCGCTGTTGCCGCCGCGCGCCGCATCGTCAATTCTTCGGCAGGCCGGCCACGGCGCGCGCGGGCCCGGTCAGTTCGAGGATGTGCAGGCCGGTGTTGGCGCGATCGACGATGTAGATATAGCCGCGGTCGTCGGTCTCGACATTGTTGGTCTGGATCGCGACCTTGCAGCGCTCGCCGCCCTCGACCGGAATGCAGCGCTTGTCGGTCGCCTGCGTGATCGCGGGAATGAAATAGCCGACCTCCTTGGGATGATAGGGATCGCGGATGTCGAGCGCGCGCACGCCGGCATTGAAGTAGGCGATGAAGGCCATCTTCTTGTAATAGACGGGAGCCATGCTCTCGTTCGAGGAATGCGAACCGAAGCGGCCGCCGCGCTGGCAGAATTGCCCGCTTGCTTCGGGCACTGTGTAGCTCGAAATCATCATCGGCCGCGTCTCGGTGGTGACGTCCGCGAACCACACCATCTGCCGCGCCTCGCCGCATTCGTTCAAAATCGCCTCGTCGACGATCATGACGATGTCGCGCGTCTTGCCGTCCTTGTCTTCAGCAAATTCCGCAATCGGCATGTCGAGCATCGGAAAGGTGGTGTGCGCGCCATTGAACGCCGACATCGGCAGCCGCGAGATTTCCGGATAGCGCAGATTGTCCGGTGTCGGCTCCTTCGGCCCGTGCAGGAGCTTTTCGCGATCGACGATCTGCAAGATGCCGCCCTTGTTGGTGCCGTAGCCGAAATAGACGCGATTGCCGTCGGGACCCGTCGAGATCGGCCCGTGCAATTCGGTCGGTACCGCACCGGTCGATCCCGGCTCCTGGCCGGGCAGGCCGAAGTCGCGGATCTTCTGCGGATGCGCGGGATCAGAGAGATCGTAGACCTGCGTCATGCGCCGCGTGCGCCACTCCGGCGCGCCCGAGACGAGATAGGCAATGCCGGTGTCGCATTCCCACCAGCTCTTGTGCGTGTCCTTCAAGCCTCCGATGCGCGTGACCAGCACGGGGTTTACGGGATCAGCGACGTTCCAGATCTCGTGCGCCTCGCTGCCGAAGGTGCGCAGCATGTAGACCGCGTTGGGATCGCCCTTCGGCAGGGACTTGCCGTCGCAGACCCGCACCATCTGCGCGCCGCCCGATTCGTATTTACCCGCCTGCCCCGGCAGATGCTTGAGATATTTGGGATGCGCGGGATCGGTGACGTCGACGATCGAGGTCCCGTTCGGCTCCGCTTGGCCCGTCATCGGATTGACGGGAGCAGGCACATCATCGGTGCCGCCGTGATGGCCGATATAGGCGATCCAGCGGTCGCCTTGATGGTGGATGGTCGGCTGGTAGGCACTGCGCGCCTGCAGATCGTTGCTACCCACCAGCTTCATGTTGGACGCCTCGGGTGGCGCACCGATCGTCTGCTTCTGGGCGTGAACGACAGAGCTGCCGGCGAAAACGACGAGGGCGGCAGCAGTCAGGACGCAACGGAACATCAAAAGTCCTCCCGGAACCAATCTGCGTTGGCTGAGCTTCAAGGCTAGCACAGCCACTTGCACGCACCCAAGACACCATCTTGACATGCAACCATTTGGTTGCCTATTATCGCCTTCATGGATGAGGTCTTCAAAGCGCTTGCCGATGCATCGCGACGGTCGCTGCTGGACAGGCTTCACGCCAGGAACGGCCAGACGCTGAACGAGCTCTGCGAAGGCCTCGCGATGACGCGCCAGGCCGTGACGAAGCACCTTGTCATTCTCGAAGAGGCCAATCTGGTCACGACGATCAGGCATGGTCGCGAGAAGCTTCACTATCTCAACCCGGTGCCGATCCATCAGATCGGCGAGCGCTGGATCAGGAAATTCGAGCGCGGCAAGCTCGCCGCACTCAGCGAATTAAAACGACAGCTGGAGAAGCGTGATGAGTAAACCGCAATTCGTCTATGTCACCTATATGGAGACCACGCCGGAAAAGCTGTGGCAGGCGCTGACGTCGAGCGAGTTCACCAGGCAATACTGGTTCGGCGCCGAGGTCCGTTCCGACTGGAAGGTCGGCTCGCCCTTCGCGCTCGCACTCGACGGCGAGGTCACCGATTCAGGCGAAATCCTGGAGGCTGATCCGCCGCGTCGCCTGTCCTACAGCTTCAAGCACCACAAATATGAGGAACTGCGCGGCGAGCCGGTCTCGCGTGTGGTCTTCACGATCGAACCGTTCGGGCCGCTCGTGCGCTTGACCGTGCTACATGACGGCTTCGTCGAGGGGGGCAAATATCTCGGCGCCGTATCCAATGGCTGGCCGGCGATCCTGTCCGGGCTCAAGAGCCTGTTGGAGCGAGGCCAGGTGCTCGCCATCCCACGCACGGCGCTCAACAAGGGGTTCGACGCAAAATGAATCTCGATCAGTTCAAGCCGCTCACGGTCTACACCATCTACATCGCCTCGACGCCGGAGAAGGTGTGGCAAGCGCTGACGTCGGCGGAGTTCAGCAGGCGATATTTCTTCGGCAATGCCGTCGAGGTCGAGCCACGGCTGGGCGGGGCCTTCGCCGTGCGTACCCCCGACGGCGCCCTGCACATCGGCGGCGAGGTGCTCGCCTACGATCCGCCGCGCAAGCTCGCGGTGACGTTCAACGTCAACTGGCCCGCGCTGATCGAGAAGCTGGGACCGACCCTCGTCACCTACGACATCGAGCAGGTCGGCGATGCTGTCAGGCTCACGATGAGCGAAGGCCACGACCGCGAACTCAGCGACGACATCCTGTCCGGTGGCCGCTCGGGCTGGCCTGCGATCCTCTCGAGCCTCAAGAGCGTCCTGGAAACCGGCAAGCCATTGATGGTCCAGATGGGCCCGCCGCAGCGGATGCTCGATGCATTAAAGGCGATGGGGATCAAGACGCCGTAGGCAATAACGAACGAACAGCAGCACGCCTTCTTCCCCTCTCCCCTTGTGGGAGAGGGTGGCTCGCGGCGATAGCGGCGAGGCGGGTGAGGGGTTCTCCCCGCGAACGTCTTGCAGTTGATCGCGCTGATAGAGACCCCTCATCCGGCGCTTCGCGCCACCTTCTCCCACAAGGGGAGAAAGCGTGGTGTACAGCACTCTAGCTTGATATACTCCCCCTGCGCAAGTGACTGAGATTCCTTAGTTTCTCTCTATTGCGCTCCAGCTCGCTCCACACCACTTTTGACCCATGTTGGGTAAACTTCTGGGAAACTCGGGGAGAGATCATGGCCCGCCGCACGCGTTCGACGCCGCTAGAGACGAGAACCAACCGGCTCAAGCTGGAGATCAGGAAACGCGCCTATGGCGTGCGCATCGCGCCGCGCCTGCATCTGCTCTATCGGCGCTGCAAGGGACCGGGCACGTGGTCCTACCGCAAGGGCGATCTGGTCAGGCGGTTCGCGATTGCTGATGATCATGAGGACGGCAACAACAACACCATCATGGACTACTGGCAGGCGCTGGAGCAGGCCAAGAAGCTCGCCCGCGTCAACGAAGGCTCAACCCGCAAGCATCCGATCAAGGTCGGCGAGGTCGTGCAGCCCTACGGAAAAGCGCTCGAAGTGAACGGGCAGCGCAAGTACAACGCCACGCAACTCGATCGCCATCTCACCGAGCAGCTGAAGGCCAAGACGGTGGCGCTGTGCACGGAGGATGATTTCCGGGACTGGCGCGCCGGTCTGATCGAAAGCGGCCTGAAGCCGTCGAGCGCCGACCGCATCGCGCGGTCGCTGAAGTCGGCGCTGAATCTCGTTGCCGCCAAGGACAAGAGCATCGGCAATGCCGCGATGTGGCGCGAGGGCCTGAAGGGGCCGAACAAGGAGAAGCACAAGCCGCGCAACATTCTCGTGCCCGACCGCAGTATCCCCGACTTGGTCGCGGGCTGCTATCAGGATGATGCCGAGTTCGGCCTGATCATCGAGACCTTGGCCGAAATCGGCTGCCGCGAAAGCCAGCTGTTCAAGCTGCGGGTTCATCATCTCTTGGACGACGACCCGGCCAAGCCGCAATTGGAGATGCCGGACTCGGCCAAGGGTTCGAACCGCAAGAGGATTCGCGAGGTCGGGACGCGCAAGCTCTCGATCACGCCGCGCCTCGCCGCGAAATTGCGGCTTCAGGCCAACGGCCGTGCACTGGATGAGCCGTTGTTCGACAAGATGTGGAATCTGGCGACGCGGCTTTCGCCCGTGGTTAAGCGGCTCGGTCTCGATCCGAAGATCGTGCCGTATAGTTTCCGACATTCGAGCATTTGCAGAATGCTGTTGAAGGGTGTGCCGGTTCGCGTCGTCGCCACACATCACGATTCGAGCATCCGGGAAATCGAACGGAGCTATTCGGCCTACATCCTGAATCACAGCGATGCGCTGACGCGCGCAACGCTGCTTGATCTCGACGCGAAGCCGCCCGCGAGCAACGTCACGCCGATCAGGGGAGCAGCGGCATAGGAACAGACCTCGCGGGATATCTGGCCCAAAACTCCGGAGCCGGCCCAGTTTCCCAAATCCATCCGCGAGGTTTCTCAACCGCGCTCACGTGCAATTTTTCTGACAAACCATAGCTTGCAGTCTGACTCGCCAAAACGAGAGTGGCGCGATTCAGATTGCAAGCTAAAACCGACTCGTCGTACCTCACTTTATTTTCGTTGCGCCCACATCGAGCGCGTGGACTTTTCCGTCCACGTTACTCAATCTGTCCGTCGCCCGCTTGATCCGCCAAAACCATTGGAGAGGCTGCCATGCCAGAGCATGTGCGAGCCGCGATCGAGCGCGACAAGATCGCAGGCAAGACCAGCAAGAAAGATCAGGCCAAGAAGCGCCGGGCCCACCGTCAACAGCGCAAGGCAAAGGATGACGACGCGATCGACGGTCCGCCGTTGCCGCGCACTGTGCTGACGATTCCGGAATTCTGCCGGATGCACGGCATCAGCGATGCCTATTACTACAAGCTCAAGAAGGAAGGCCTCGGCCCGCGCGAGATGCGCTTGACGGTCCACGGCAAGGAGACTGCCGAGGACAAGCGGCAAACCGGCCGCATCAGGATCACGCTGGAAGCCGCTGCCGATTGGCGCAAGGAGCGCGAGCAGTCGGGGGCGCAGTCATGACCGCACCGAAATCTTGGCGCGACATCCTGCCGGTTCATGCGGCGGCCAATCTGTTTCCGATGCTGAGCGAGGCCGAGCTGCGTGAGCTGGGTGAGGACATCAGGAAGAACGGACTGCAAATTCCGATCGCGCTATACAAGGAGCAAGATCGCTATGTGTTGCTCGATGGCCGCAACAGGCTTGATGCCATGGAGCTGGTCGGGGTTCAGTTCGAGCTGAGGAGCGTCAAGGGCTGTTCTTTCTGCGATTGGTACGTCCATATCGTTTCAACCCCGATAACGCCGGGACGAGACTGCCTCGTCATCGAAAACGACGACCCTTTCGCCTTCGTTCTCGCCGCCAACATCCATCGACGCCATCTCACCACCGAGCAGAAGCGCGAGCTGATCGCGAAGCTGCTGAAAGCGACGCCGGAGAAGTCCAACCGGCAGATCGCCGACACTGTGAAGGCCAGCCATGTGACGGTCGGCGCCGTCCGGTCCGAGCTGGAATCAACTGGACAGATTGACCAGTTGACGAGAACGGTCGGCAAGGACGGCAGGGCGCGCAAGACGAGCAAGGGCAAGCCGGTAACCGAGGCCGAGCTTGTCGAGCTCGAAGCCGAGATCATGTCAGCCGACGACGATCCGATCATTAAGCAGGCATTGTGCCTCTTCGAGCAGATGACCGAACGACAGCGCGACGAATTCTGCCACCTCGCGTGCATCGTCATGCTGGAGAAGAAATCCGGCGGGGCGATCCGCACCGCCAAGGCCGCCGCGCTGTTGATGGATGTCGACGCCAACGGCATGCCGAAATTCCTGAAGCGGATACAACATTGATCACCACGCCCGGCCGCGCGCCGAGCTTTTGTTTTGCGAAAGGGGCCGAGGGGCGAGAGCATAGGAGAGCGAGAGCAATGGCAATCAAAGAGCAGATGCAAATCGAACTGGAGCTTATCAGCGGTATGCTGACTGACGCTCTCGATGAGGTTGACGCCTACGAGGGTCGCGATGGTCCTGATCACCTCACGCGCGGTGCCATGACGACTTCACTGCGCAAGTTCTTCTCGACCTGTGATGAGGCTGGCCGCGTCGTGGCGACGCGTTTCATTATTAATCGGTTGCTGATCGATGTGTGGAGGCACGACAACAATCTGCGCAGCCACAAGCAGGAAGGGCCGCACCATGCCTAACGATCACACCCGCCGCGCGGCTGAAGTCGAGAACGCTCTCACCACGGGCAACTACGTGATCACCACGTACCAGTGCAGCGCAGCGGTCAAGAAAGACGAAGTGAAGATCAATGATGTGACGTTCGAGTGTTGGCGGCGGGCGGATGGAATTGAAGTCTGCCTCGTCGATCATCCGGCCGGCGACTGGTGGTATTCCCTCAACGACGGCTGCCTCGATGTCGGGCCGTTTGCTTCCGAAGCGGCGGCTGTGGAGGAGGCAACGCAGTCGTTGGAGCACTACCGGCGCGTGATGGGTGGCAAAGTCCTCAGCGTCGATATTCACTGACACTAACGACACCGCCGGGCGGCCCTCTCTCAAAAAGCCGTCCGGCGGTTAACTGACTGAGCAGAGCAAAGAACGACCACCGAGCAAGGGAGATCGAAATGCACAGCACCGATCGAGGAAGACCAGATGCAGCACCGAATCAACCGCGTGAGGAAGATCAATGCCTAATCACCATCCTAGCAGCACTGTCATCGATTTCAACTTCGCCAAGCGACAAGACCAGATCGCCGACCTGATGACGTCGGCGCTGGCGAATGCGGCGCCCGAGGTCGGGGAGCCGGAGTTTACTGCCAGCAGTAAACCGCAGCCAATGTTGGAGGCCGCGCTCGCCTATGCCGCGATGGGGTGGTGGGTGTTCCCGGTACCGCCCGGCACCAAGAAATCTTACAAGAGCGCGAGGCACAGTCCGGGCAAGACCAACTGGGGCGCAACGTTCAATCCCAAACTAATCAGGCGCGACTTCGCGAAGTGGCCCGACGCCAATGTCGGCATCGTCACCGGACAAACGCCATTTCAGCTTCAGCGCGACGGTGAACCATCCGGCGGTGACTGGGGCATCTTCGTTGTCGAGGCGGACACCGCCGAAGGTCACAACGTCGACGGTATCGCATCGCTGCGGGAGCTGGAGGCCAAGCACGGACCGTTGCCGGAGACCCGCACTGCGATCTCACCGAGCGGATCAGTTCATCGCTACTACAAACATCCGGGCGCCGGCATCAAGGTTTGGAATTCCGAGAGCTTCCTTGCGCCCGGTGTCGACGTGCGCGGTGACGGCGGCATGGTGCTAGCGCCGCCATCGATCAAACCGGGCATCGGCACCTATCGCTGGCTCAACGAGGGCGAAGTGGCCGAGGCGCCGGCATGGTTGCTTGCGGCGGTGCAGTTGAGACCGGCGGAAGAGAAGAAGAAGGAGAAGCAGGCAAGCGACGACTTGTACGATAATCAAGATGACGTACAAGTCACTGCCGCGCCTGATGACGACAACACCGCCACCGACTGGCAGTCGCTGTTCGATCGCATCCGTGACGGCCACAAGCTGCACGACAGCCTGCTCAGTCTCGCCGCGAAGCTGATCACCAGCGGCATGGCGGCCGGCGCGGCCGTCAACCTGTTGCGCGCTGCGATGAATGGATCGAGCGCACCGCACGATGCGAGATGGCAGGCGCGCTACGACGACATCCCGAGGCTGGTCAACGGCGCCGAGCAGAAGACAGACCAGCAGCCCGTAGCATCGATCATCGCCGAGCCCTACATCTGGACCGAGCCGCAAGACATCCCGCCGCGCGATTGGCTCTATGGCAATCGTCTGATCAGGAAATTCGTCACCGCAACGATTGCGCCCGGTGCACTCGGCAAATCGACACTGGAGATCACCGAGGCGCTGGCGATGGTGTCCGGCAAGGCCTTGCTCGGTGTCCAGCCCTCGGAATTGCTGCGGGTATGGCTGTGGAATCTGGAAGACCCCCGCGCAGAGACCGTGCGCCGCGTACAGGCGACGGCGAAGCACTATCGTCTCAAGCGCGACGATCTCGACGGCCTGTTTCTCAACTGCGGACGCGAGCAGCCACTGGTGATTGCCGAGACGAACCGTCATGGCGTCTTGATCTGCCGGCCGATCGTCGAGACGCTGATCGCTCAGATCAGGCAGCACAAGATCGACGTCGCGATTGTCGACCCCTTCATCAGCTCGCACCGTATCCCGGAGAACGACAACAACGCGATCGACGCCGTGATCAAGGAATGGGGCCGCGTCGCCGATGCCACCAACTGCGGCATCGAGCTGGTGCACCATGTGCGCAAGGGCGAGCAGGAGGTGAAGGCGGAAAGCGCGCGCGGCGGTGGATCGTTCGGCGACGGCTGCCGCATGGTCCGCGTCGTCAACCGCATGACGAAGGACGAAGCCACCACGGCCGGCGTCACCGACAACCATCGGCTCTATTTCCGGGCCTATGTCGACAAGAACAACCTTGCCCCGCCGGCTGACGTGTCGGACTGGTTCAAGCTGATCAGCGTCGACCTGCACAACGGGCCGCTGGGACCGACCTTGCCGGGAGACAGCGTCGGGGTGGTGACGGCATGGACCTATCCGAAGGCGCTGGACGGCATGACCGGCGCGGACTTCGACAAGGTGTCCGCCGTGATCCGCTCGGGCGAATGGCGCAAGGACAGTCAGGCGGCGAACTGGGTGGGCTACGCGATCGGCAAGGCGCTGGGGCTCGACCTGATCAACCCGGCCGCCAAGGCCAAGGTGAGACGCCTGCTCAAGACGTGGCTGGGAACCGGCAGTCTGGTCGTGGTCAAGCGGCTCGATCCGTTTCGCAAGCCCAAGGATTTCGTGGAGGTCGCCGACGATGAATAGAGACCTTTTGCGGCACCTTGACACTGACACCTGATCCCTGCGGCAGCGGCACCCTTACCCCTTAGAGAAAGGGGTAAGGTGCCGCAGCCTTGTTGCGCCACCTTGCGGCACTCTTGCGGCACCCTGGGTGCCGCAGGTACCGCAAAACCTCGAATGCACACACTTGCCCGCCCGTGCACAACCGAGGGGGTGTGCAGGGTGTGCAGAACAGGAGGAACCGCAAAATGCCCGGACACAAATTGCCACGGTCGACCCGCCTGAAGCTGAAAGCCGGCGCTGTCGTCCAAGTCAGGCGCGGCTGGCGTCGTGAGGAGCTGCCGGCGCAGGCTGGGCCGTGCAAGCGGCTCGACCCGGTGACGGGCGAGACGATCGGCATTCTGATCCGCGTGCCGAGCGCGCGGTTGCGGCTCTCGGCCCGGCCATCGTGGGCGTTTCAGCGGAGGGCCCGGCCATGAGCCCCGTCCATGCGTTCGCCGATCCTACCGGGGGATTTGATCCCCCAGTAGGAGACGCGCATCCTGAGCCGCCTGTAGGGCTCTGTGCGGCTGGTCTGGTGGGCGGGCCGCCGATCATCCCCAAGGGCAAGCGCTTCCATATCCTGTCGGACAACCCCGGCGCCGTCCGACGACGTCGCACCACCGCCCGGCAGGGCAAGGGCCTGAAGTCGGTCCGGATCGACGTGCACCGGATCGACATCGCCAAGGCGCTGATCGCCAGAGAACGATTGTCGCCGGTCGCTAGAGAACGATTGTCGCCGGACGAGACGCGCAGGCCGTTGAAGGTCAAGGCCGCTTTGGAAGAGATCATCGCGGACTTCGTCGCGAGGTGGTTGCCACTGTATCGCGACGAGTGAAATCACGCGTGACGCTGGTTTCTGGTGGGTCCGGCCTACCGTGCCCGACCATGAGCACAGCATCCGTTCGTCGGCCGCTGGTCCCGGAAGACCTGCACCGCACCCCCCGCGCCACCTCGATCTGTCGCGGCATCACCGCCATTGCCAGAGGCGCACAAGGTCTCGGCACCGTGACCGACTTTGCCAAGGCGATGTGGCCCGACGATCGCACCGCGATCGAGATCGCGACCAAGAGTGCCGTCACGCCGGCCTCGACGACGTCGCAAACGACGTTCGGGGCTGCCACCATCAGCAATCTGATCAGCATTCTCGGTCCGGCGTCGTGTGCGGCTCAATTGTTTTCAAAAGCGCTGCAGCTGCAGTTCGGTCAATCCGCCTCGCTCATCGTTCCGAACTACACAGCGTCGGCGACCGACGTCGCTTTCATCGGGCAGGGCTCGCCATTGCCGATCGTGCAGCTCGATCTGTCATCGACGACGGAATTGAAGCCACAGAAGATGGCAGCGGGTTTCGGGCTGGTGCGCGAGTTGACTGAAGGTTCGAATGCCGAGGCCTTCATCACCAGCGCGATGCGCGAGAAGTTTCCGCTGGCCGTCGATACGCTGTTGCTCGACGACGTCGCGGGCACGGCGGTCAGGCCGCAGGGGCTCAGGTACAACAAGGCCGGACTGACGGCGACGAGTGGCGGCGGCCTTGCGGCACTGGTCGGCGATCTTGCGCAACTCGCCGCAGCGGTCGAAGGCGTTTCAAGCAACGTCGTGTTCATCGCGCCGCTCAAGGAAAAAATCAAGATCGCGGCTTATCTGCCGCAGTTCACGGTCCCGGTGTTGACGACCGGCGCACTCGCCGATGGCACGATCGCATGCGTTGCCGTCGACGCGCTCGCTGTCTGCGGCTCTGATCAGCCGATCAAGATCGAACGGTCGATTGAGGCTGTCATTCATGCCGATACCAGTCCGCAACCGTTGACGTCAGCCGGAACGCCGAATGTTGCTGCATTTCCGCTAGTCAGCGCTTTTCAAGTCGACGCGGTGATCGTCAGGCTGATCGCTGATCTCACATGGGCGCTGCGATCGACCAGTGCGATTGCGTGGACTTCCTCGGTGACATGGTGAGGTGACCGCAATGAACGATGTTCTCGACCGGGCGCGCAATATTCTCGCCAACCGCAAAGCGCAGGAGCGCGAATACGCGCAATGGCGCGCCGGCCACGAAGATCACGAATTCTATGCACCGCTGCCGACGATGCGGCGCAAAGACGCGCCGCGATCTGCGCTGGTCTACAAGACGCACGACAACCCACCGCCGGAAGACAAGGATTGGAAATTCGTCGGCGATTGGGAACGTCTTAACTTCGAATTGCGAGATGTGTCAAAACTGTTGTTCGAGATCGAAACCGGTCTCATCCGACGACAGGACGATGCGGTCACTGCGCTGCGCATCGAGATCGCGACGTTGCGTGAGGACGTCTTTGCCGCGATCGACGATCTGCGCGCCGAGATCGCAACACTAGCCGATGATGTTGTCGATCGCAGTGGTGCGTCGATCACGTGGCTGAAGAGGTCGCGAGATGCAGGCTGAATTGGAAGCGGCTTTCCAGCGCGGCAAGCAACGCGGCCGTCGCGAGGCAGAGGAAGCGCATCGCAGGCGCACCGACCCATTTGGATTGGGCCTCCTGAAATCGCTGATCGAACGCGTCGACCGAGGTTCGCTCGGCCTGACGGATCGCCAGACGCTGGCGCTCGATCAGCAAGTGCTCGATCTGCACGACACCCTGACGCGTCGCATGTCGTTTTCATTGATCGATGAGGCGCGGTTACACGGATCGGCGCTTTTAAAGTCTGGGCGGGGGGACCTCTAGAAATGCTGGGCATTATGCCCACCCGATCGGCCCGCAGCCCCAATTCGGCTTAACGTCCTCAAATTTCCGGTCCGGTCGGCCAAGGCTAGGCGTCCATGAATTTTCACCAGATCGTGCACCAGTTGCTGACGGCCTACCGGCGCAGCGGCGGTCAGGGCGGGAGAGTGCTCGGTGAGATCGAGGAAATCGCCAGACAGGTCGAGGTCAACCCGGATGAATTCCGGTGTGTCGCATACGATGCCACGACCGGCAGTCCGGCGTTCTACTTCAACGGCAAGGTGCTGTATGATCGGACCCGGTGCCGGTTCTATCGCGAGGACAAGGCGGTCTACGACTATGCTGGCCGCGTCGCCTATTACGTCGATCCGGCGACCGGCTATTTTCACCCGGCTGTCGGCACCACGCATCGGCCCTTGTACTTGGACGTCGCCGCGCAATGGGAGTTTGAAACGCTATGCGCAACAGAGGAAGGGCAAGCGCTGCAGCGCTTGAAGCAAGCAATCTTTCCCGAGTGCGAGGACGTCGATCTCAGCGACTCCGGGCTCCAGCGACTCTTAGAGCGCCGGAGCGCAAGCTCTTTGCGCAGATAGTCGGCGCGTGCAGCGAGCAGCATTTCGTCCGCGCCGATCTGCCGATGCTGGAATCGTTCATCAAGGCAACGCTGGCGGTGCGCGCGTTCGCCGACGATCCAGATCAATTCACGAAATGGGAGAAGGCGACGCGGCTGCAGGCTTCGCTCGCCACGCGGCTGAGACTGACGCCAGCCAGCCGCAGTGATCCGAAGACGATCGCGCGCAATCTGCCCTATGACGGACCGCGCCCGTGGGCGCGAGATGAGGAAGAGGAGGACTGAACAATGCGCCCACACACCCGCGCCGATTTCGCCATCGCTTGGGTCGAGAAGTTCTGTCTCTCGCCGTCCGGCGACACGCGCGGCCAGCCAGTGCAACTGACCGTCGACGAGGTCAACACCATGCGCCGCATCTACGACAACGGCGAGCGCGTGCCGGTCAGTGGTCGGCTGGCGGCGTTTCTCGCGCTATTGCACACTGCTGGTCCGCAAGCCGTCGCCAAGGACAACAGCCTGCCGGGCGACGTGACGACTGATTCATTCACCGTCTGGAATGCGAGCGGGCCGCGCCTGCGCGATGTGCTCGAACGTCAAGGCGAGCGCGTGGTGTGTCGTGAGCTGGGCACGAGCTATCCGCCGAGGGCGGCGTGAGCGTCGGTTAATCTGAAATGATCCACCGCGTATTGTTTTAATTGATCTAGCAGCTCACGCCGTTTTTGCGCGTAATTGCCGTACAGTTCTTTCAAGCCCTCGTGCATGGTGAAGTCGCCGTTAGCTCGCTTAATTCCGGCTTCCGTCATCCAATTTATGTACGGCAAAGTCGCTTGGTGCAGCTCTTCGATCTTTGGCAAAAACTGCGGGAAGTGCACAGCGGATATCGCTTCGAGCTTTGCGAACGGCGAAACCTCTAGCTTTATCTTTTCGAGGCGCGCAAGCACGTCTTCTTTAATGTCGAGCCAGAGATCAAATTCGTAGACCGCGTTCACCAGCTGCTCGAATTTTTCAGCGCGCCGTTTCTTTTGCTCATCGCGAGCTTGAACCCGATTCAACGCGATGGTCACGCCACCGGAAACGGCAACGCCGCACATAGTCAGCAAACCGCCGACGACGACTGGCCATAGTGAGGTAGCTGCCATTTCTGGTGCCTTGGTCAGTCTTTTGGCTTTTCGTACAGATCGATATCGTTGATCGCATCTTGGATCAGATCGCGTAGCGCAGTCAGTGTATCGCGCGCGCGGAGTGCCGAGCGGCCGGCCATGTATGGGCCTGCTGGTGGCAAGTCTTCCGCTGGCGATGCCGTGATGCCGCTGCCGGTTTGTCCTGTGCTGATCTCGGCAATGCGGCCACCGTTGATGCCGAAGTACGCCGCGATGTCGTGCTGCCGGTCTCCGCGCAACAGCATGCCTTTAACAATCGCGATCTCACCGTCATTCAGTGCCATGCGTGTGTCCTTCTGACGAATCGGGAACCAAGACGATGCCACAATGCAGGGTAGTGCGAACCCGTGCGACTACGGAGGTGCCTGTGGATAAGGTGATGAAGCGCAGACCGCCAAGGCGGGCGATGGCGGCGGCGTCGGACTTGATCAAGAGTTCGAATCACCTGATCATGGCCGAATCGACGCCGTTAAAGGAAAGTCAATATGGTTTCGCTCGAAACGCTCTGGATGTACCACCGGCTTCTATGCATCGCTTGCCGCCATCCGTGCCCAGACGAGGATGTGCACGAATTGCGCCGGAGACGACATCAGATTGCCGAGATGATTGCCGCTCGCATGTAGTGGCGCAGCGATCACGCCGCCATCCTTGCGTCGGCGTGTTTTCCCTTCGTGCCGATGATCCGCCGCAGCTCGGCCGCGATGCCGTCGAGCACGTTGCGCTTCTGCTGCATCCGCTTCGCAGCGGGATAAGGGAAACTCCAGAGAAACCGATTTCCGGCCGATCCGCTAACAGCTTGACAATTCGGCCGGATTTCGCGTTCTCTACAGCGCTCCATTCTCCCACAAGGGGAGAAGGAAGAGGAGCAGCGGGAACGGCACTTTACACCGGCACCACCAGTCGCCGGTAAAGGTGCCATGTCGCATGCCCGAGCACCGGCAGCGTCACCACCAGCCCGAGGAAATACGGCAGCGCCGATACGATCAGCAGCATCACGATCACCGCGGCCCAGCCGATCATCGGCAGCGGGCTGCTCACCACAGCGCGCACGCTCGTCACCATCGCCGTGACGAAATCGACCTCGCGGTCGAGCAGCAGCGGAAACGACACCACGGTCAACGAAAACAAGATCAGCGACAACACGGCACCGACCGCGTTGCCGATGGCGAGGAACATCAGGCCCTCATTGGTCGTCAGCACCACCGTGATGAATTCCTGCAGGCTCGAGAACGAGGCGTGCAGGCCGAGCAGCAGCGCGATCAGGAGCCGCACCTGGTACATCCAGATCACGAACACGAACAGCGTGACGAAAGCCATCCAGCCGATCTCGCTGCGCGAGCGTATCGCCGACCAGACCGCGCCGAACGACACCGGCTCGCCGTGCTCCCGGCGGCGGCTCACCTCATAGAGGCCGATCGCAACGAATGGCCCGATCAGCGCGAACCCCGCGGCCAGCGGATAGACAAGATAAACCATGCCAAAGGCCGTGAGACAAAGCATGATCGTGATGCCTCCGGCGGCGTAGAGCGCACCGAAGGCAATGCCATAGAGCGGCAGCGCCTGGAAATCGCGCAGGCCCTCGACCAGCGCTTCGGCGATGTCGGTCGCCGCGACGGGACGCACCACAGGATCGACCTTGCCCGAAATGGACATCAGCTCCCTCCGCACATCAGCGCGATCTTTCGTCGCGCATTGACCGCGATATTAGCGCCGCCGCGCGCACGTGCAACTTGATAGAAGCGGAAGGATTGTAGCGGCGCCGCAATGCACGCGGGCGCGGAATTCCTGGGCGTTCGGTACGATTTGCACGCGTTGCCTATGGACTGCACGGACGATCGTGCCGCAAATTGTACCTCCGAACAGCCACGCGCGAAGAGCGGACCGCCCTCCGATGAGCCTGCGTACCCGGTTACTGATCCTCGTCATCGCGGCGATGCTGGTGCCGGCAAGCCTCGTCGGCCTGCGTTTCATGCAGAACCGGATCAGCGAGATCAACGCGGCCCTGGCCGATCTGGCGGCATCCGCCGACGACATCGCGAGCGATCTGAACGAGAAGATTCAAGGCACCGCCCAGCTCGACTACGGTCTGGCCCGTGCCCGCGACCTCGACACACGCGACAAGGCCGCGTGCTCGGCGTTTCTGTCCGACGTGCGCGAAGAATATCCGCAGTTCACGGGCATCCTGACCATTGATCCGGACGGCCGCCTGTTCTGTGACTCGCTTCGGACCAACCGCACGCTCGATCTGAATGATCGTGCCTATTTCAAACAGGCGAAAGTCTCGCAGGGCGCCGTCGCCGTTGAGCCGGTGTTCGGCCGCCTCACCGGAATGTCGGTGCTCCAGATCGCTTATCCCGTCCGATCGGAGGCCGGTGCGCTGAAATTCGTGCTGCTCGCCTCGTTCAACCTGAACAAATTCGTGGAATTTCACCACAAGCGTCTGCTCGCCGAGAAGGAGATCCTGCTGACCGACAGCAAAGGGGTGATCCTCGTCGCCCCCAAGACGGGCGGCTGGAGTGAGCCCGTTGGTGCGTCGATTGCGGGGTCCGACCTGTTCCGCTTCGCCGTAGCGCCCGATGGCGAGGCGTCTCGCGAGGTGACCGATCGCAGCGGCCAGACCCAGGTCTGGGCCGTCGCCCGTTCGCCCTCGATCCGCGACGCCGGTCTCTATGTTCTGGTCGGACGGTCAAAGGATGGACTGGTCGCGGCGGCGAACCGCCGGCTCTACGAGGACATGGCGATCCTCGCGGTGGCTTCGTTGCTGCTGCTGGCCGGCATCTGGATCCTTGCAACTGTCAGCGTCGGGCGTCAGGTGGGTCGGCTGGCCGCGATGGCGAAGCGACTCGGGCTTGGCGACCTCAGCGCACGCATTCCACCGCCGCATCCGAGCGGCGAGTTGGGCGGATTGATGGCCCTGCTCAACAACACCGCCGAGTCGCTCGAGCAGCAGCGCGCCGCCATTGCGGACCTCAGCCACAAGCTCAGCCAGTCCCAGAAGATGGAAGCCATGGGCCAGCTCACCGGCGGCGTGGCGCACGATTTCAACAATCTCCTCACTGTCATTCTCGGCAACTCCGAGCATCTCGCTGACCGCCTGGCGGGCAACAAGGAATTGAACAAGATCGCCAGCGACATCGCGACCGCAGCCGAGCGCGGCTCCGACCTGACGCGCAGCCTGCTCGCCTTCGCGCGCAAGCAGCCATTGAGGCCACGCGAGATCGACATCGCCAAGCAGGTCCTTGGCATGGAGCAACTGTTGCGCCGCTCGCTCGGCGAGCACATCGAATGCAGCTTCGCGTTCGGCGTGGATTTGTGGCCCGCCAGCGTCGATCCCGGCCAGCTGGCAACCGCCCTGCTCAACCTCGTGCTCAACGCGCGCGACGCGATGCCGGACGGCGGAAAGCTGACGGTCGAAGTCTGCAACAGCTCGCTCGGCGATTCCGACCTCGACGTCAACGGCGAGCCGCGGCCCGGCGACTACGTCATGGTAGCCGTGACGGATACAGGCTGCGGCATGGCGACCGACGTCGCCGGCCGCGCGTTCGAGCCGTTCTTCACCACCAAGGAGGTCGGCAAGGGCACGGGCCTCGGCCTGAGCATGGTCTACGGGTTTGCGCAACAGTCCGGTGGTCTCGTGCAAATGGAATCCGCGCCGGGGCAAGGCAGCGTCGTCAGGCTGTTCTTTCCCCGTATCGCCCCGACGCCGAATGAGGAGCCGGCTCCCGCCGAACCGATTACAGCCCCCGACGGAAGCGAGACCATTCTGGTCGTCGAGGACGACGACATGGTGCGAGCCTATGTCGAGAGCGAACTGAGAGCCCTCGGGTACCGCGTCATCGCGACGTCGGATGGGCCTGCGGCGTTGGACGTCTTGCGCCAGCCCGGCGATGTCCACTTGCTGTTCACCGACGTGGTCATGCCCGGCGGCATGTTCGGGCCGGAGCTCGCGCGGCAGGCAACGGCGTTACGACCTGGTCTGAAGGTGCTCTTCACCTCCGGCTACAGCCAGGATCCGGTCAAGACGCCCGAGGGGTTCGATGCCCGGGTTCTGACAAAACCGTTCAAGCGACAAGAACTCGCGGCGATGCTGCGATCCGCTCTGTCGACGCCCTCCCGCTAGCGGGACACGAGCAGCAGCGCCACGCCGAGATTGGCCGCAAACAGCGCCGCATCGATGACGAAGATCCTGAGCATCGGGCCCTTCAGCACCGGCCAGTATGCCACGCCGACACGTCCGCCGCGCATCAGCACGGGGACGTTATAGACGAACTGGCTGAAGTGGCAGGCGGAAAAGAACAGGAACAACACCACTTGCGCTTCGACCGGCTGGAAGACGGACGGTCGGACGACCAGCAGATAGAGCGACAACAGCCCGATCGGCAGATTCATGCCGCCCAGAAACGCCACGCTGGCCGCCAGGGTCGGCGCAATCGGATTGCCGCGCTCTTCGCGCGGCAAGAGGATCTTCAGCGTGTTGGTTTGTGCGATGCTGAACTGCACGAAGGCGCCACCGAACCAGAGCGCGTTGAGCAGCAGGACGAAATCCGAAAGACGCATGGCTGTTTCCCGTCACAAGCCTTTTCCGGCTCGTGAGCAAAGTGGCAAAGCCCGCCCTTCATGTCAACATTATTGACTTGAGAGCGCTCAGTTGTTGTCGGCGATGGTCTCCATGACCGCCATCCAGGCTGCCGCGCCGCGCGTCCCGACGCGGTCGAATGCCTCGCGCATGACCTTGCGCTCGCGCTCCGACGCCGTTTGCTCGATGCGTTGCCCAGCAGCCGTCAGACGCAACAGCTTGGAGCGATGCTGCTCGGGTGAGCGCCGCGACGTCAGCAGCTCGCGATCGAGCAAAAGGTTGAGCGGTCGGTTGATGGCTTGCTTGGAAATGCCGAGGACCTCGATCAAGGACCCGATCGCGATTTCAGGCCGGCGCGCCACCACGTAGAGGATGCGATGGTGCGAGCGCGACAGGCCCTGCTTGGCGAGATAGGCATCGGCTTCCAGCGTCATGCCGCGCCAGCCGTAATACATCAGCTCCAGCGCTGCATCGAGATCGTCGAGCTTCGCAAGAGAGGCGCGGTGAATCCCCGCGGCTTGAGACGTCTTTGGCATGTCGGAAGCTAGCCTCTCCCCCGCAGCTCGCGCCGAAGCACCTTGCCTGTCGCCGTCATCGGCAAGGTCTCCGTGAACTCGACGAAGCGCGGATATTCGTGCGCTGCGAGCTGCACCTTCACGAACTCCTGGATCTCGCGCGCGAGCGCATCGCTCGCCGCAAACCCCGGACGCAAGACGATCCAGGCCTTGATTGATTCGGTACGGATCGGATCGGGAATGCCGACAACGGCCGCCATCGCCACCGATGGATGCTTCATCAGCGTGTGCTCGATCTCGGACGGGCCGACGCGATAACCTGCCGTGGTGATGACGTCATCCTCGCGGCTGACATACCAGAAATAGCCGTCCTCGTCCTGCACGCCGAGATCGCCGGTGAGCAGGAATTCGCCGGCATATTTCTTCGCCGTCGCCTCGGGATTGCGCCAATATTCGAGCATGGTGACGGGGCATGGCTGGCGCACGCCGATGATGCCGCGCTGGCCGCGGGGCAGCTCCTCGCCACTGTCGTCGACGATGCGGACATCGAAGCCCGGCGTCGCCTTGCCCATCGAACCGGGCCGGATCGGAAACAGGTTCGCGTTGCTGCCGATCACGAGATTGCACTCGGTCTGGCCGAACACTTCATGAGCGTCGACGCCAAAGGTCTCGCGCACCCAGCCGAGCAATTCGCCACCGAGCGATTCACCGCCGGTGAAGATGCTGCGCAGCTTGACACCGGGATGTTTCACGCCGGCCTGCCGCATCAGCTTGAGCGCGGTCGGCGGCAGGAAGACGTTGCGCACTGAAAGATCGGCCATCATCCGCATCGCGGCCTGCGGCTCGAATTTTCGCGCGCGATGACCGACCAGCGGAATGCCGTGGTACCAGAACGCAAGCAGGCCGTTGATGAGGCCGCCGATCCAGGCCCAGTCCGCCGGAGTCCACATCAGATCGCCGGGCCTCGGCAGGAAGTTGTGGCACATCTCGACATTGGGGAGATGGCCAAGCACGACGCGATGCGCATGCAGCGCGCCCTTGGGATTGCCCGTGGTGCCGGAGGTGTAGATGATCAGCGCGGGATCGTCGGCGGAAGTATCGACGTTTGCAAAGTCCTCGGAGGCGGTTTCGATCGCCGACCAAAACGGCTTTGCGCCCGCGTGGACGGCGCCACTCGTGACGTAGATGTCCTGCAAATAGGGCAGCCGATCGCGGATCCTGGTGAGCTTCTCCCAGCCCGCCTCATCGGTGACGATGGCTCGTGCCTGCGAATTCGACAGGCGGAATTCCAGCGCGTCCTCGCCGAAGAGCGCAAACAGCGGGACCGAGATCATACCGGTACGAAATGCCGCCATGTGCGCGATCGGCAATTCGAGCGATTGCGACAGAAACACCGCGACTCGGTCGCCGCGCGCAAGTCCGTCCGCCTTCAGCACATTGGCGAAGCGACGCGACATCTCCGCGACCTCGTCGAAGGACGTGCGCGTGGTGGCGCCGTTCTCGTCGACATAGACCAGCGCGAGCCTGCCGGTGCCGTCAGCGTGGCGGTCGCAGCAGGCCTCCGCGATGTTGAAGCGCGCCGGGATATCCCAGCGGAAGTTGCGATAGAGCTCGTCGTAGGATGCAGCTTCGGTCAGCATGGGCTTGGCGTTTCCACGAACGGCTTGTCCCGGCCATCCACGTTCTCGTTCGTTGCCGTAGTTTAAGGCCGTGGATGCCCGGGACAAGCCCGCCTGCGCGGCCGAAGCCGCTTCGGCGCGGCGAAGGCCCGGGCATGACGCTCCATTGCATGTCATTCCGGGGCGCGCCTCTTGGCGCGAACCCGGAAATCCATTGAACAACGGATCGAGCGGCGCGATGGATTTGCGGGTTCGACGCTTGGCGTCGCCCCGGAATGACAGCTCAGGTAGACAGCGCGGCCTTCACCAGGCCGCTGGCCTTGCCGAAATCCATCTGTCCCGCGTACTTCGCGCGCAGCACCGCGATCACCTTGCCCATGTCCTTCATGCCGGCAGCGCCGGTCTCGCCGATCGCATCCGCGATCGCCTTCTTGACCTCGTCCTCAGACATCTGCTTCGGCAGGTACGCCGAGATCACCGCGATCTCCTCGCGCTCCTGCGCAGCAAGCTCGGCGCGGCCGCCCTTGTCGTAGAGCTCGACCGCTTCCTGCCGCTGCTTGATCATCTTCTGCAGCACGGCGAGCAGGTCGGCATCCGACAGCGGCGGCTTGCCGCTACCGCGGGCGTCGATGTCGGCGTTCTTGATGGTCGAATTGACCATGCGCAGCGTGGAGAGCTTGCGCTCGTCCTTGGCCTTCATGGCCTCCTTGACCGCATTGTTGATGTCGTCGCGCAGCATGGCCGGGGTCCTCTGGTTCGATCTCGCCTGATCTAAGCCGTTCGCAGGAAAGAGGCCATACCGGACCTTCCCCTCGGTGCATTGTTTCCCCATCGGGGGCCCAAACGGCTCAAAATTGCTTGTTCCGGGTCGCGAGCCGGTAAGGGGCCCGAGCCGCCCGTCAAATATGCAAAAACGCATGTGAATCGGCCCTTCTCTGCTTTGACGTGCGCACGCGGGCGGACTATGAAACGCGCTCATGACACAACATGACAACGATCCTGCCTGGCCGGACCACAAACCGACCGCGCTCCTCGTGCTTGCCGACGGCACGGTGCTCGAAGGCTTCGGTCTCGGCGCCGAAGGCCAAGCCGTCGGCGAGGTCTGCTTCAACACCGCGATGACCGGATACGAGGAGATCCTCACCGATCCCTCCTATGCCGGCCAGCTCATCACCTTCACCTTCCCGCATATCGGCAATGTCGGTACCAACGAGGAAGACATCGAGACGGTGAACATGGCCGCGACGCCGGGTGCGCGCGGCGTGATCCTGCGCACCGCCATCACCGATCCCTCGAACTACCGCGCCACCAAGCATCTCGATGCCTGGCTCAAGGCGCGCGGCATCATCGGTCTGTCCGGCATCGACACGCGCGCGCTGACGGCGTTGATCCGCAGCAAGGGCATGCCCAATGCCGTGATCGCACACGCCAAGGACGGCGAGTTCGACCTGCATGGCCTGAAGGAAGAGGCGCGCGAATGGCCCGGCCTCGAAGGCATGGACCTCGTACCGATGGTCACCTCCGGCCAGCGCTTCACCTGGGACGAGACGCCCTGGCTGTGGGACAAGGGTTTTGGTCGGCAAGACAAGCCTGAGTTCAACGTCGTCGCCATCGACTACGGCATCAAGCGCAACATCCTGCGCCTGCTCGCCGGCGTCGGCTGCAAAGTGACGGTGGTGCCGGCGACGACCTCGTCCGAAGACATCCTGGCGATGAAGCCGGACGGCGTCTTCCTGTCGAACGGTCCGGGCGATCCGGCCGCAACAGGCAAATACGCAGTGCCTGTCATCCGGGACGTCATCAAGTCGGGCACGCCGACCTTCGGCATCTGCCTCGGCCATCAGATGCTCGGCCTCGCAGTCGGCGCCAAGACCAAGAAGATGCATCAGGGCCATCACGGCGCCAATCATCCCGTGAAAGACGAGACCACGGGTAAGGTCGAAATCACCTCGATGAACCACGGTTTTGCCGTGGACGAGGCGACGCTGCCTGATGGCGCGACGCAGACCCATATCTCGCTGTTCGATGGATCCAATTGCGGCATCCAGCTCGACGGCAAGCCGGTGTTCTCGGTGCAGTATCACCCCGAGGCCTCACCCGGCCCGCGCGACTCGCACTACCTGTTCCAGCGCTTTGCCGATCTGATGCGACAGAAGAAGAGCGCGTAAGGTAGTTTTTCTTCGTCATTCCGGGGCGCGCGAAGCGCGAGCCCGGAATCCATTGGGCACCACTCTCTGCAGCATGATGGATTCCGGGCTCGACGCTGTGCGTCGCCCCGGAATGACGGAGGAACACGCCTTCGCGGCCCTCGTTAATTCCTGTGACTCTCGTGCAGGAGCTCCCCATGTCCATCGTCCGCGACTATGCCGAGCCGCTCGCCATCGTCTTCGAGGATGACGGGCTGGTGCCAAACAATATTGTTCCATTTCTGGTCTACCAGGGTGCGGTGATGCTCGATCCGAAGCAGCCGGAGGAGACCATCGAAAACCTGTTCGAAACGAACGGATGGGGCGGCACGTGGCGCAACGGCATCTACGACTATCTGCACTACCACGCGACCGTGCATGAGGTGCTCGGCATCGCGCGCGGCCACGCCCGCGTTCGCTTCGGCGGCGATCACGGCCAGGAGCTGGAGGTCAAGGCCGGCGACGTCGCGATCCTCCCCGCAGGCACCGGGCATCAGTGCATCAAGGCGAGTGACGATTTCTGCGTGATCGGCGCTTATCCGCCGGGCGCGAAGATGGAGATCACGCGGCCGACGCCGGAGAACCACGCCAAGGCGTTGAAGACGATTCCGAAGGTTGCGCTGCCGCCGGCCGATCCGGTCACCGGCAAGCACGGCGCGCTGATGCGGTTGTGGCGGTAGTCACAAAGCCGATGCGTAGGGTGGGTTAGCCGAAGGCGTAACCCACCACTGTCTGTATCCGCAGCAGCAGAAGAGGTGGGTTAACGCCCAGCGATTGCGCTTCGCGCAATCGCAAGCCCTACGCCTCGTTGCCGCCTTCCTGGCGCGTGGCTTCGAACAGGAACCAGGTCCGGCGCTCGGTCTCGTCGATGAAGACTTCGAGGATACTGGCGCTGGCGACGTCGCCGGCGTCGTCACAGACTTCGTGCGCCTTGCGCATCGCGCTGGCGACGTGCTTGTTGTCCTGCATCAGCTCGCGCAACATCTCGCGCGGAGGGACGTAGTCCTCGTTGTTATCCTTGATGGTCTGCAGCTTGGCGACCTGGCCGATCGACTTCAGCGTGGTGCCGCCGATCTTGCGGACGCGCTCCGCAAGTTGGTCGGTGGTGGCGAAAATCTGCTCGGAATGCTCGTCGAGCAGCAGATGGTAGTCCCGGAAATGCCGACCGCTGATGTGCCAGTGGAAATTCTTGGTCTTGAGGTACAGCGCGAACGAGTCGGCCAGAAGCACGTTGAGCGCCTCGGAAACCCTGTTGACGGCCTGGGGCTGCAGATCGGTGGGGGTGTCGAGATCGGGCGAGACCTTGCTGGGGGCTTTGCTCACGGGAAACCTTCCTGTTAGGACGCGGACATTGACGGCGCGCCGTCGCAGCCCTAACGCAAGGCGGGCAATGCAGTTCCTCGATAGGAACCGCCGGGCGGGATACCCATGGACGATTGGATCGATTACTACGACTCGACGCATACGATCTATGTCAGCAAGCTGCATCGCGACTTGCACTTCCAGATCATCGCGCGGGACATCATCGGCTATATCACCTCGCCCGAGGCGACGGTGCTCGACTATGCCTGCGGCGAAGCGCTGTCGGCGAACCAGGTGGCATCCGCCTGCGGTCAGCTGATCCTCGCCGAGCCGGCGCCCGGCGTGCGCGGCCGGCTGATCGCACGGTTTGCCCCCAATACCAAGATCCGCGTCCGCTCGCTCGACGACGTCCGCAAGATGCAGGACCAATCCATCGATCTCGTCGTGATGAACTCGGTCGCGCAATATATGTCGGCGGAAGAGCTCGATGCCGCGCTCGTCACTATCAGGCGGATCTTGAAGCCATCGGGCAAGCTGGTGCTCGGCGATATCCTGCAGCCGCATGTCGGCATGTTCAGGGACGTGGCGGCACTGCTCTCCTTCGGGCTGCGCAACGGCTTCTTCAAGGACGCGCTGATCGGATTGATCAGCACCGCGCTGTCGGATTACCGTCATCTGCGCACGCGCATCGGGCTCCAGCGCTACAGCGAGGACGAGATGACGGCCAAGCTGAAGGCGGCGGGCTTCGCCAGCCAGCGCGCCAACACCAATATCGGCCACAATCGCTGGCGCATGACCTTCGTCGCGCGGCCGCCGCTGGTGCGTTAAGCATAACAACCACCTGAGGTGGCTTGTCGCATCCCGATCGGACATGATCGCCGCGGCCCGGTGGCGGAAGCGTCTACGCGGGAGCAGTGCATTGCTCTTTATCCTGGTTCAAATCCAGGCCGGGCCTCCACGCTTCGCCCCTTCGGGGCTGCGCGTGGCCAGCCACGCAAGGCCGAAGGGGCGAAGCGTGTCCGGCTTAGCTGGAGCGAAGCGCAAGCAAAGACGGACTACCCGCCCAATCTTCACTCCGCCTCGACGACGTCGCACGTCGCAAGCAGCTGCAACCGCTCCGCATCCTTAGCCGCTGATCTCAGCACCGCATCGAGCAAGCCCGGAAAGCGTGCCTCGAGATCCTCGCGGCGCAGCCGCATGAAGCGGTTGGTACCCGCGACACGCGTCAGCATCAGACCGCATTCGCGCAGTTTGGCGAAGTGGTAGGCGAGGTTCGACTTGCCGGCGAGGCCATTGAAGTCACCGCAGCGCAGCTCGCTGCTGACACGTTCCTGCTGAGCGAGCTGATACACGATCGCCAACCGGATCGGATCGCTCAGACAATCCAGCACCAGCGGCAGCTCGATCTGCTCGCGGGTGGGGTGGGGAGGCGTACGGCTCATGATCCGGAAATCATAACGGTCCGCGCGAAATGTTCAATGGTTCTTGAACCAATTGACTCACCGATCGTCATCTTCGATAGTTCAATAAGCGTTGAACATAAGGATTCCGTCTCATGAGCGTGTTCTGGCTGGCGCTGGGGGCCTTCGCGATCGGCACCGAAGGCTTTGTCATTGCTGGACTTTTGCCGGCGATCGCCAACGACCTCTCGATTTCGGTTCCGGCGGCCGGCCAATTGGTCACCGCCTATGCCCTCACCTATGCCGTGGGCTCGCCGATCCTGGCGGTGACGCTGAACAACATCGACCGCCGCACCGTGCTGGCGCTGGCGCTCTCGACCTTCATTGCCGGAAACCTCGCGGCGATGGTCGCATCGAACTACGCGCTGCTGCTGGCCTCGCGGATGTTGATGGCGCTGGGCTCCGGCCTTTGCATGCCGACGGCACTGGCGGTCTCCGTGGCAGTCGCCTCGCCGGAGCGGCGCGGCCGCGCGGTGGCTCTGGTCACCTCGGGCTTCACGGTCGCGACCGTCATCGGCGTTCCCCTCGGCAATCTCGTCGGCAGCCTGCTCGGCTGGCGTGCGACTTTCGCCATGGTCGCCATGATCGGCGCTGTCGCGCTCGCCGGTCTGTTGCTTGGCCTGCCCCGCGGCCTGCCGCGCAATACGGCCTCGCTCGGCGAAAGGCTGGCTGTCGCGCGCCACAGCAACGTCCTGATCGCGCTTGTGATCACGATTTTATGGGCGCTGGGTGGCTTCACCGTGTTCACCTATTTCGCAGTCCCCCTGCGCGGTCTCGGCTTCGACGCCTCGCGGATCAGCCTGGCGCTGCTGGTGTTCGGCGGCGCGGCTGCGATCGGGAACATGCTCGGCGGCATCCTGGCGGACCGGCTCGGCACCGTTGCGACCGCAGCGCTCGGCCTCGCCGGCATGGCAAGCGCCTTGATCCTGCATTCGCTGGTTCTGAAGCTGATGCCGAGCCAGGCGCATTATGCCGTGCTTGGCGCAATCTTTCTCTGGGGCCTGTCGGGCTGGGCGTTTTACCCGGCCCAGATCGCCAGCATCATCCGGATCGAGCCCCAGGCCTCGATGATCGCGCTCTCGCTCAATGCCAGCGCGATGTATCTCGGCTTCGCCATCGGTGGCGCCTTGGGCGGGGCGGTACTGGCCGCGCTCTCGCCAAACGATCTCGGCTGGATTGGCGGAACGAGCGTTGCGGGCTCACTTCTGGTGCATCTCGCCCGTGGCTGGCAGGCGCGGCCAAAACCCGTTAAAATTGCCGGTTGATGGGCGTTTTTCGGGGTTTCGCCGCCCGGAAAACTGGTCTAAGACCCACCCGCGCGCGAGGGAAGACCCCGCGCTCTCGCACAAGGGGACGCGCGGCAAGCGCGCCCTTTTTTTGTGCCCAGATTCCAGCCCGCGAGCGGTGATGCCTAAACGAACCGACATCTCGACCATCCTTATCATCGGCGCCGGTCCCATCGTGATCGGCCAGGCCTGCGAGTTCGACTATTCGGGTACGCAGGCGGTGAAGACGCTGAAGGAAGAGGGCTATCGCATCGTCCTCGTCAATTCCAACCCGGCCACGATCATGACCGACCCGGAATTGGCCGATGCGACCTATATCGAGCCGATCACGCCCGAGATCGTCGCCAAGATCATCGAGAAGGAGCGTCACGTCATTCCCGGCGGTTTCGCGCTGCTGCCGACCATGGGCGGCCAGACCGCGCTGAACTGCGCGCTATCGCTGCGCCGGCAAGGCACGCTGGAAAAGTTCGACGTCGAGATGATCGGCGCGACGGCCGATGCCATCGACAAGGCCGAGGATCGCCAGCTGTTCCGTGAGGCCATGACCAAGATCGGGCTCGAGACGCCGAAGTCGCGCCTCGCCAATGCCTCCGAGCTGAAGAAGTCCTTCCGCGACAAGTATCACGCCGAACGCGAGAAGCTGTCGGGCGCGGCGCTCGAAGAGCTTGATCGGCAATGGACGCTCGGCGAGAGCGACCGCCGCAAGCGCTACCAGGAATACGCTTTCGGCCAGGCCATGATGGCGCTGTCCGAGATCGGCCTGCCCGCGATCATCCGCCCTTCCTTCACGATGGGCGGCACCGGCGGCGGCATCGCCTACAACAAGGAAGAGTTCCTCGACATCATCGAGCGCGGCCTTGACGCGTCCCCCACCAACGAAGTGCTGATCGAAGAATCCGTGCTCGGCTGGAAAGAGTACGAGATGGAGGTGGTGCGCGACAAGAAGGACAATTGCATCATCGTTTGCTCGATCGAAAATTTCGATCCTATGGGCGTGCACACGGGCGATTCCATCACGGTCGCCCCGGCACTCACGCTGACGGACAAGGAATACCAGATCATGCGCGACGCCTCGCTGGCGGTGCTGCGCGAGATCGGCGTCGAAACCGGCGGCTCCAACGTGCAGTTCGGCGTCAATCCCGAAGACGGCCGCATGGTCGTGATCGAGATGAATCCGCGCGTGTCGCGCTCGTCCGCGCTGGCCTCGAAGGCCACCGGCTTCCCGATCGCCAAGGTCGCCGCCAAGCTCGCGATCGGCTACACGCTCGACGAAATCGCCAACGACATCACCGGTGGCGCGACGCCGGCTTCGTTCGAGCCGACGATCGACTACGTGGTGACCAAGATCCCGCGTTTCGCCTTCGAGAAATTCCCCGGCGCCTCCTCCACGCTGACGACCTCGATGAAGTCGGTCGGCGAGGTCATGGCGATCGGCCGCACCTTCCAGGAGAGCCTGCAGAAGGCATTGCGCGGGCTCGAGACCGGGTTGACCGGCCTCGACGAGATCGAGATCGAGGGCCTCGGCCGCGACGACGACAAGAACGCGATTCGTGCTGCGCTCGGCACGCCGACGCCGAACCGCATCCTGCAGGTCGCGCAGGCCATGCGCCTCGGCTGGTCGAACGAGGACATCTTCAACTCCTGCAAGATCGATCCGTGGTTCCTCGGCGAGATGCGCGGCATCGTCGACATGGAAGAGAAGGTGAGGAAGCACGGCCTGCCCGGCAATGCCTTTGGCATGCGCACGCTCAAGGCCATGGGCTTCTCCGACGCGCGGCTGGCAGTGCTCGCCGAGACGACCGAGGCCGAGGTCACCGCAAAGCGTCACGCGCTCGGTGTCCGTCCGGTCTACAAGCGCATCGACACCTGCGCGGCCGAATTCGCCTCGCCCACCGCCTACATGTACTCGACCTACGAGTCGCCGTTCGCGGGCAGCGACGCCGACGAGAGCACGCCATCGGACAAGAAGAAGGTCATCATTCTCGGCGGCGGCCCGAACCGTATCGGCCAGGGCATCGAGTTCGACTATTGCTGCTGCCACGCCTGCTTCGCGCTGCATGACGCCGGCTACGAGTCCATCATGGTCAACTGCAACCCGGAAACGGTGTCGACCGACTACGACACCGCCGACCGGCTCTATTTCGAGCCACTCACCGCCGAAGACGTGCTGGAGATCATCGCGAAAGAGCGCAGCAACGGCACGCTGCACGGCGTGATCGTGCAGTTCGGCGGCCAGACCCCGCTCAAGCTTGCCCGTGCGCTCGAAGCCGCCGAAGTGCCGATCCTCGGCACCTCGCCCGACGCAATCGACCTTGCCGAGGACCGCGACCGCTTCAAGCGTGTGCTCGACAAGCTCAGGCTGAAGCAGCCGAAGAACGGCATCGCCTATTCGGTCGAGCAGGCGAGGCTCGTCTCCGCCGATCTCGGCCTGCCGCTGGTGGTTCGCCCGTCCTACGTGCTCGGCGGCCGCGCGATGCAGATCATCCGCGAGGAGAACCAGCTCAACGACTATCTGCTCGGCACGCTGCCTGAGCTGGTGCCGGCGGACGTCAAGGCACGCTACCCGAACGACAAGACCGGGCAGATCAACACCGTGCTCGGCAAGAACCCGCTGTTGTTCGACCGTTACCTGTCCGACGCGACCGAGATCGATGTCGACTGCCTCTGCGACGGCAAAGACACCTTCATCGTCGGCATCATGGAGCACATCGAGGAAGCCGGCATCCATTCCGGTGATAGCGCCTGCTCGTTGCCGCCGCACTCGCTCGAGCCTGCGATGATCGAGGAGCTGGAGCGGCAGACGCGCGAGCTCGCGCTCGGCCTCGACGTCGTCGGCCTGATGAACGTGCAATACGCGATCAAGGACGGCGAGATCTACGTGCTCGAAGTCAATCCGCGTGCCTCGCGCACGGTGCCGTTCGTCGCCAAGGTGATCGGCACGCCGGTCGCCAAGATCGCCGCGCGCATCATGGCCGGCGAGAAGCTCGCCGACTTCAAGTTGAAGAAGGGCGACTTCAAACATGTCGGCGTGAAGGAATCAGTATTCCCGTTCGCCCGTTTCCCCGGCGTCGACACGGTGCTTGGTCCGGAGATGCGCTCGACCGGCGAGGTCATGGGCATCGACCGCTCCTTTGCGGTGGCATTCGCCAAGAGCCAGCTCGGAGGCGGCACGCGAGTACCGCGCAAGGGCACGGTGTTCGTCTCCGTGCGCGAGAGCGACAAGGTCCGTATTGCCGAAGCCGTGCGGCAGCTGCATTCGCTTGGCTTCAAGGTGCTGGCGACCTCGGGTACGGCGCGCTTCCTGACCGATCAGGGCATCCCGGCGGAGAAGGTGAACAAGGTGCTGGAGGGACGGCCGCATATCGTCGACGCCATCACCAATGGCGACGTCCAGCTCGTTCTCAACACCACCGAAGGCCCGCAGGCGCTCGCCGACAGCCGATCGCTGCGGCGCGCGGCCCTCTTGCATAAAGTGCCGTATTACACCACTCTTTCTGGGGCCGTGGCGGCCGCGCAGGGCATCCGCGCCTATCTGGGCGGGGATCTTGAGGTTCGGACCCTGCAGAGCTACTTTTCGGAAACCTGATCGCGCGCGGAAGGCAAGACCTCCAACCGGGTAGGCCTTGCGCTAAGTGATTGGCAATGAAGCAACAATGGCCGGAGGAACTGTCCGGCCATGTGGTTGTTCTGTTCCGGCGCCAGACTCACATAACGCCGGCGGCGGCGTTTTCAGCCCCGGACATACCGACGAATCAAGGTCGCCGCGCCCTCTGACGGGGCGCGCGTCCGAAGGACGAGAGAAGAGATGGAAAAGGTTCCGATGACTGCGAGCGGCTTTGCCGCACTCGGGGAAGAATTGAAGAAGCGCCAGTCCGAGGACCGTCCGCGCATCATCGAGCATATCGCCGAGGCGCGCTCGCACGGAGACCTGTCGGAAAACGCGGAATACCACGCCGCGAAGGAGGAGCAGTCCCACAATGAGGGCCGCATCGCCGAGCTCGAGGACAAGCTCGCGCGCGCCGACATTATCGACATCTCCAAGCTTTCCGGCGACACCATCAAGTTCGGCGCCACCGTGACGCTTGTCGACGAGGACACCGAGAAGAAGACGGTGTGGCAGATCGTCGGCGAGGTCGAGGCCGACGCCAAGAAGGGCCGAATCTCCATCACCTCGCCGCTGGCGCGCGCGCTGATCGGCAAGAAGAAGGGCTCGACAGTTGAGGTCAACGCCCCCGGCGGCGCCAAGGCGTACGAGATCACCAAGGTGGAGTGGCGGTAGGGATTTGCCGCTGCCCGTTGTGTTTCGAAAAGGCCGCGCACTGCGCGGCCTTTTTGTTTCGGCGGGTTGCTCTAATCCCACGTCCTTGCGAGCGCAGCGAACAATCCAGACTGGCGTCGCGGAAAGACTCTGGCAGTATCGCCACGCTCGTGTCCCGGACGCCCTGCAACGCGTAGCGTTGCTGCGCCGCGTCCGGGACACGGAGTCTTACCGTCTTCCTTTCACATCCAGCGGCACCGCCGCCTCGTATTTCGAATTGTGCAGCACCAATGACGTCCGCACGTTGCGCACGTGAGGCGCGGCGGTGAGGTGTGTTACGAAATCCTGGAAGGTCGCCATGTCAGGGGCCACGCATTTCAGGATGAAATCGACCTCTCCCGATAGCATCCAGCATTCCCGCACCAAGGGCTCGGCCCGGACGAACTCCTCGAAGGCGCGCAAATCGGCCTCGGCCTGACTGGAGAGATGCACTGCGGCAAATACCGTGACGTCGAAGCCGAGCTTTCGCGCATCCAAGAGCCCGCGGTAGCCGTGGATATAGCCCTCCTCCTCGAGTGCCCGGACCCGGCGCAGGCATGGCGGGGGCGAAATACCGACCCGTTTGGCGAGCTCGACATTGGTGATTCGGCCGTCGGCCTGGATCTCGGCGAGAATTTTGAGGTCGATCTCGTCTAGGTTCCGCGACACGTGATTGGAACTCCTGGCCTTCATGGCGGTATCGGGTGGGTCTGGTGCAATCCTCATAACCAGTCCCGCCCGTCTGCGCAATTTTATTGCGTGGTCAGACCAACCGACTTTTGTTCCCTGTTGGAAAAATCCGCCGATTGGGAATGCAATTCTTGCATAGCTCACCAGAAGGCTTAGATTAGCTCTGATATTTCAGCGCCTCGCGAGGCCTCCCGGCACGTTCCGCGCCGCGCTGCAAATCCCCCGTGAAAGGCGTCCATCGAAATGTCCGCTCCTGTTCATGCAAAGGTCGTCATCATTGGCTCCGGCCCTGCCGGCTACACCGCCGCAATCTACGCCGCGCGCGCGATGCTCGAGCCCATCCTGATCCAGGGCATGCAGGCGGGCGGCCAGCTCACCATCACCACCGACGTCGAGAACTATCCCGGCTTCGCCGACGTGATCCAGGGCCCCTGGCTGATGGAACAGATGGAGAAGCAGGCGGTCCATGTCGGCACCAGGATCGTCACCGATCTCGTCACCAAGCTGGAGACCTCGCAGCGGCCGTTCCGCCTCACCTGCGACTCGGGCGACGTCTATCTCGCCGACACCGTGATCCTTGCGACCGGTGCGCAGGCACGCTGGCTCGGATTGCCATCGGAAGTGAAATTCCAGGGCGGCGGCGTCTCGGCCTGCGCCACCTGCGACGGCTTCTTCTACCGCAACAAGGAGGTCGTGGTGGTCGGCGGCGGCAATACAGCGGTCGAGGAAGCCCTGTACCTGACCAATCATGCCTCTGAGGTCACCATCGTGCATCGCCGCGACCACTTTCGCGCGGAGCGCATCCTGCAGGAGCGCCTGTTCAAGCACCCGAAGATCAAGGTGGTCTGGGACTCCGCCGTGGACGAGATCTGCGGCACCGAGAACCCGAACAAGGTCACCCATGTCAGGCTGAAGAACGTCAAGACCGGCGCGCTGACGGATTTGAAGACTGACGGCGTCTTCATCGCGATCGGCCACGCACCGGCGACCGAGCTCGTGAAGGGCCAGGTCAAGCTGAAACCATCGGGCTATGTCGAGGTCGCCCCGAACTCGACCGCGACCTCCGTGCCCGGCCTGTTCGCCGCCGGCGACGTTGCTGACGAAACCTACCGCCAGGCCGTAACGGCCGCCGGCCTCGGCTGCATGGCCGCTCTCGAGGCCGAACGATTCTTGGCCCTTCGCGCCAGCGAGCGCGCGGCAGCGGAATAACGATCATGCCCCGAACACGCGACGGATTTACGGATATGGACTGGGACAAGCTGAAGGTGTTTCACGCGGCGGCGGAAGCGGGCAGCTTCACGCATGCGGGCGAGCAGCTCGGCCTGTCGCAATCGGCGGTATCACGCCAGGTCTCGGCGCTGGAGCAGGAGCTTTCGGTCTCGCTGTTCCACCGCCACGCCCGCGGCCTGATCCTCACCGAGCAGGGCGACCTCTTGTTCCGCACCGCGCATGACGTGTTCATGCAGCTGCAGGCGGCGCGCGCCAAATTGACCGACAGCCGCGAGCGCCCGAGCGGCGACCTCAAGATCACCACCACGCCCGGCGTCGGCATCAACTGGCTGATCCCCCGGCTCGGCGAATTCACCGCGCTCTATCCGGAGATCCGGATCTCGCTGATCGTCACCGACGAGGAGCTGGATCTGTCGATGCGCGAGGCCGACGTCGCCATCCGCACCCGCAAGCCGACGCAGCCGGATCTCATCCAGCGCAAGCTGTTCGCGATGGGCTTCCACGCCTATTGCTCGCCGGAATACATCAAGCGCTTCGGCACGCCGCGCACGCTGGAAGAACTCGATGCTCACCGCATCATCTCGCTTTCCGACGGAAACTTTGCGCCTCACTTGCAGAACCGCAACTGGCTGGTCGAAGCCGGTCGCAACGGCTCGGGTCCGCGCGAGGCCTATTTCAAGGTCAACAACATCCTCGGTCTCGTACGCGCCTGTCAGCAAGGTCTCGGTATCGCGGCGCTGCCCGACTATCTGGTCGAGGAGCAGAGCAAGCTCGTGCAACTGTTCGGTGAATCGGATTCGATCCAGCTCGACACGTACTTCGTCTATCCCGAGGAGCTGAAGACGGTCGCGCGTGTGCAAGTGTTCCGCGACTTCGTGGTGAGCAAGGCGCAGCGCTGGCCGTCCTGATTTCCGCATGTCTGACATGCGGCCTCGGCTGTTGCTGCATGGCGCTCGTCAAGCCCATACTGTTTGCATGCTGAGCCTTCGCGTTGCGCATTTGTCCCCCTCCTCCAGTGGCGCGGGAGTTCAGTAATCCCTCTTGGAAGGTGATTGTGTCGGCCTCACGTGGCCAATACCTAAGCCGGGCCCTTTCGGGTCCGGCTTTTTTTCTGTCCGATCAGGCTTTCGCCTTCCGCGAGTATTGACAGTTTCGGGTATACCCCGCATCATTTCCAAATGATCACGAAGTCGTGCGCAATCGCCTCAAAAAAAGGCCCCCATCCGGGGACCGCGGATGCTTGCGCGCTAGGCTGACTTCGTCATCGCGAGACAATCCCGAAAACCCCGCCACCTGGACGGGGTTTTTTCATGTGCCCTCCGTCTCAGGTTCATCTTTGAGAAGGAGAAGGAACATGACTGATTTGCGAACCCATCTGCACGGACTCTGGCTGCCGCTGGTGACGCCGTTTCGCGAGGGCCGCCTCGACGAGACCTCGCTGCGGCGGCTGACGCGGCACTACTGCACCCAGGCGATCGACGGCTTCATTCTGGGGGCGACCTCCGGCGAAGGCATGACGCTGCGCGATAACGAGCTCGAACGCCTCGTTGCCATCGTACGCGACGAGATCGCGGCCGGCCGCCGCAACGTTCCGATCGGGCTCGGGCTATCGGGTGCGGACACTTCGCGGCTGAAGGGCCGACTGGACGAGACCGCGGACTGGCCGATCGACTTCTATCTGATCGCGCCCCCTTATTACGTGCGACCGTCGCAGCGGGGCATATCGGCTCATTTCGAGGCGCTGGCCGATCACGCCGCCTGGCCGCTCGCGCTCTACAACATTCCCTATCGCTGCGCCGTCGGCATCACCAACCAGACCATGCTGCGGCTTGCGGAGCATCCCAACATCATCGGCTTGAAGGATTGCAGCGCGAGCCGCGAGCAATCGATCGCGCTGCTGCGCGACCGGCCGAAGGGCTTTGCCGTGCTCACCGGCGAGGATGCCCATTATTTCGAGGCGCTCAGCGACGGTGCCGATGGCGGCATCCTGCTCTCTGCCCATTTCGAGACCGCGACCTTCGCCGCCGTCCATGCCGAGCTGAGGCGCGGCAATCCGGTCGCGGCAGAGGCCCGCTGGCAGGAGGTCGAGGAGCTGACGGGGCTGTTGTTCACCGAACCGAGCCCGGCACCGGCGAAGTACTGGCTGTGGCGGTCGGGCCTGATCGACAGCCCCGAGGTGCGCCTGCCGATGGTGGAGGTGAGCAGCGAACTCGCCGCCGCGCTCGATCGCGAGAGCGAGCGGCGCGTGAAGGTCGCGGCGTAACGCTCGGCCTCGCCTCTCCCCGTAATAACGCGGAGAGGCGGTGAGAGCGTCGCGTTGGTTAACTGGTCGCGAATGGACTTCGCATCTGCCGCATGGTGCATCCACGTCTCGTTTACGCAAAGGCGCCTATCGTTTCGCCTCGATGTCCATCAAAAGGGGGAATGACCATGGGCCAACGCGCTCGCCCGACCGCGGCGGAAACCTTCGCGCCTACCGATCTTTGGCAGGGAATCCTGCTGGTGTCGTCATTCGGCTTCTGGGCCGTGATGCTCGGCCTGATGCCGGCGCTGCTGCTTCGGGTCTGGCTCGCGGGCTGAGCGGATAGTTAAGCCGGCGTCACAAATGCGCTCAAAATGCGAGCGGCGCTGCAAGCCGGAATCTTAAAGCGTCCCGCGTATTGTTGATCCCCATAAGCGAAGAAATCGCGGGGGCGATCATGACCAATCAGAATGATATGGCGTCGCATTGCGGCGCCACGCAGTACGGCCTTGACGATACCGAGCAGCAGGGCTTTTCCACCGAAGACATCATCTGGGCCGTCGGCATCTGGTCGGTGATCCTGACGCTGTCGCCGGTCATTCTGTTCTACATGCTGATGGTGGCCTAACTTCACTGTCGGTCCCCAAAAACGCAAAACGCGCGGACTTCCCGCGCGTTCGTCGTCCGGGGAATGATTGAATGAAATTATGCCGCCTGCTTGTGCATTGCGCCGGAAGCCGACGCCGTGCCGCGAATTGCTTTCACTGAACGCTCGATCGCCGCCCATAGTCTTGCAATTTCCTGGGCTGCACGGCTCTCGGCCTGATATTCACGCGCGCCTTCGCCGTGGCTGAGTGCCATCAACAAATCCGAACGATTGGTGATCTGACCGCCCCATACCGGAGCGCGAAACTTGGCCAGCGCCTCGCGGGCGATGGTGACGATTGGGCTTTCGGCTTCGTCGCGCTTGGCCGGCGCACCGTTGAGCACGACCGCGTAGGGCTTGCGGGCGGCACGGCACATCTGGATGGTTTCCTGCACCGCGTTGACGTCGAACACGCCGGGACGGGCGGGGATCACCACCATGGTGGCATTCTTGATCGCATCGTCGACGACGGCCGAGAGATTCGGCGGCGTGTCGATCAACACCCATTCGTAACCGTCGCGCTTGGCCGCGGAGACGATGCCGCTGACCGAGTTCACGGCCGCCTTGATCGGCGGCTCGTTGGTGCCACGCAGCTTGTGCCACAGCGTCAGCGAGCCCTGCGGATCGGCGTCCACCAGCATCACCTGCTTGCTCGCCTTGATCTGCGCAGCGAGATGTGCAGCCAGGGTACTCTTGCCCGAGCCGCCTTTACGCGATGCAAAAACAATAACGTTCATACCTCTGGCCTCCAGATTGACCCCAGGCCGCGAAAATGAATCACCACGCTGATTCGGGAAAGAAAAATTTGCCCGGGGGTTCCTCGCCGCCACGAAATAACAGGACATGGCACATTTGAGTCACACTGCCTCGCGCGACGACAGCTATGAACCGCTGTTCACGCCCGGCAGTCGTAATGTTTCTGATGCAATCGCGCGGAAAAGTTTCGAGCTACAACCTCGCCGCGCAAATCCTTACGGCAAGCTTTCCAGCGCAGAAGCGCAATCGCTGCAAGCGTTGCGCGAGCAGCGCGAACAAAACGAGTCCGGTGCTGTCCTGTGGCTGGTGTGCCCCTTCATTTTGACGCGAGGGGCGCGCGGAGGTTTCGAGCAGGGAACGCGGCGCTAGCCGTCGTCGGTCTTTTTCTTCTTGGCCGCCCTCGACTTTGTCTTCTTGGCGACGACCGGCTTGATGTTGGTCGGCCTGCCGGCGCGGACCTCGCCCGGCTCCGGCCCGCGGCGGAAGAACACCGCGCATTGCGGCGACAACTGCGCCTTCTTCTGGATCATGCAGGCGGTGATGGCATCGACGTTGGGAACGAACTCGCCACACAGCCGCATCGCATCCGGCGTGCAGGCCTGCTGCTCCTCCGGCGTATAGGCAAAGCCCCGGCCCGGCAGGACCAGAACGGCGAGTGCGAGGCTTGCGGCGGCCCAGGACGTCGTGACGCGAGATACCGGCATCGATCCCCCCAAATGACGAGTCGGGCGGGAGTGTGGGTGAACGGGCGTTGGTTGGCAACGAGGGCGGAGGCGAAAGGTCGGACGTGTGCGGTCTCGGCAACAGGGAGGGCGGCTCGCCATCTCCTCCGTGGCCGGGTCGCGGAGGATGACGGTTGCGCGCGGGGAAGCCCCCTGCCCGAACCGCGAAAACAACCCCATGCACAGTAGCCACGTCCCTGGCTCGCCTCGCGAATTCGCACCACCTTGCGGATTTTACGAAATCCCTTTGACACGTCGGGCAAAACAGCGGCATGATGGCATGATCGAGACGCTTGGGGTGGTGGGCCTGATCTCCCCGTGAGGGAGAACCGTATGGCCACAATCTTGATCGTCGCGCCGGTGTTTGCGTTGATCGCGGCCGGTTATGCGTCGGTGCTGTTTCGCTTCGTCTCCGAGGGCGCGCACAAGGGCATCTCCGAGTTCGCCTTCAGCATCGCGATCCCCGCGCTGTTGTTTCGCACCATCGTGGTGTCCGAATTCCCCGACGTCAGTCCCTACAGGATGTGGGGCGCCTATTACGGCGCGCTGGCGCTGACCTGGATCGCGGCGCTTGTCATCTCAGCGTTCTTGCGCAAGGGCCGCGACACCAGAGAGGACGGTATCGTGTTCGCGATCGGCTCGGTCTACGGCAACATCGTGATGCTCGGCATTCCGCTCGTGCTCTCTGCGCTCGGCAACGAGGCCGCGGGGCCGATGTCGCTGATCCTGTCGGTGAACACGCCGCTGCTGTGGCTCTGCGGCATCCTGCAGATGGAGCTCGTCAGCCGCAAAGGAAACAGCTCGCCTCTGGCGGTGCTGTGGCCCGTGCTCGCAGATCTCGTGCGCAACCCCTTGATGCTCGGAATCGCTTTTGGCGTGATCTGGCGCTTCACCGGTCTCGGCCTCACCCCCGTGGTCGACAAGACCATCGAGCTGCTGGCGCAAGCGGGCTCGCCGGCCGCGCTGATCGCGCTCGGCATCAACCTGTTTCGCTTCGAAGTGAAGGGCGAGACGTTAAGCGTCGCCGTGATGTGCGCGCTCAAGCTGCTCGCCATGCCGGCGACAGCGTTCGTGCTGGCAAAGCTGCTGGGCCTGCCGCCGGTTGCGAGCGGCGTCATCGTGCTGTTCGCGGCGATGCCGACCGGCGCCAACGCCTACATCTTCGCCGCGCAGTATCAGCGGCAGGTGAACCCGGTGTCCGGCGCGGTGGCGCTGGGCACGCTGCTGGCGGCGGTGACGCTGCCGGTGGTGGTGTGGGTGATGGCTGGGGCAAGGTAAGATCGGTCACCTGAAATGCACCGGGATCGTTTGAGCAGAGCGATCCAAGCCCATGCGATAGCTCTGCCGCCGGCACCACTTGACGGCAGCTTTTGAGTGACGCTCAGTTTCGGCCACTGCGGCCAGTGCGCCAATACAACCTTTACCTGTGGAAAATGCACAAAACTACCTGCCACCCCCTTACCCGGTCCCGCTTTCCTTGCGGAAATGGAACCGGGCATAAAAGGGGGCACTCCGATGAAGAGACTATTGGCATCTACGTGCGCAAGTTTGGCGCTTACTAACTGCACCGGGCTCGATCCGTCGAAACTTATTCCGGGAGCCGTGTCATCGTTCCAATCGTCTATCGGTGCGACCACGGCGATGGAAGCCAAGCTGATCGCGGCGTGGCAGGCCGAGAACAAGGGCCTGCTCTACCTCTCTGGGCAAGACTACAATTGCGGAGACCCAAAGAGCACACTCTACAAGCGATACGTGGCCGCGAAAGACCCCGGCACGCTCGTCACGGAAGATCACGTCAACAAGTATTGGACTTCCAGTCTCGAATATGTGGGTGCCTATCTAAAATTGATGACGGCGATCTCGACCAGCGCTCAAAACGATCAGAAGGTCATCAAGCAGATCGTGGCGATCGGCACCACGGCTGCGGGCTATATTCCTGACATCCCGACCAAATCGGCAACGGAGGCGCTGAGCGCGCTAGGCACGCTCGCGACTGACGTTCGTGGACTGATTGCCGTTGGGCAGATCAGCGATGCAGCACACAAGGCGCAAAAGCCGCTAGCTACAGCCGTCAAGTATCTGAAGCGCTACTATCCGAAATTCCTTGCCAAGGAACAGGCAGCGTTCAGCGCGTGGGACGAGTGCGCGAACGAGAAGCTCATTTTCATTCGCGATCAGCCCTTGAGAAAGATTCCGACCTACCAAAGCAACTACTTTGTCGCCGCGAATGGATTTGAACTCGACAATGCCTACCAGGCCTATCTCGCGCAGCGGCAATCCTACACGTTCGATGCGACCGTACAAGGTATCGACAAGCTGCTCGACCAGATCATCGATGAGAACGACAAGCTCGCCAATCCGACCTTGACCTGGGAAGGCTTCCAGACGGCGGTACAGACACTGGACACGCTGTACACTGATCTGGACAAGGCTGCCTCTGCGGTGCAGGCGTTCGGGACGCCCAGCAAACCAGTTGGCGTATCGAAGTCGGCTTCAGCTTCCCCCGACATTCGAGCGCAGATGCGGGTCGCGTCGGCCAATTGAAGCTCTTGCCAAACTGACAGTGCACAACTGCTTGGTTGCGAGGGTTCCGATCCCGCGTGATTTGGAGGCTTGAGGTTAGTGCGCTGTCGCGGTCGTTCGGCTGGTGGACCCGGCGTGCGCGGTAGCGCTGGGGACGCTGCTGGCGGCGGTGACGTTTCCGGTGTGGTGATGATGGTGGCGGGGTGAGATAGATCGCCTGCGCTCGCGGAACTAAGTACTGTTGTCGTCAATTTTTAGCTTCCGTAATTCTGCGGGTGCGAAGTCTGCAACACCCGCCGATCACGCGATCGCCATTTTGATCTCGCTCAATTCGACGTTGATACCGGTGATAGGGTGGCTGCTGTGATCACCCCGGGCAAATATTCCGTTTGGTTCAAAACGCCGGTCGGCGAAGGCGCCGGCGTGGTCGAGTTCGGCCCCGACGGGAAACTGGACGGCGGCGACGACACGTTTGCCTATGCGGGACACTGGACGCAGCAGGGCGAGCACTTCAAAGCCAGTCTTTCTGCAAAGCGCGTGGTCGCGGCCCCGCCCGGCGTGTTCGGATTGGACGAGATCGACATCGTCGTGTCGGGGCGGTCGGTCGATGAAACGTCGACGTCTTGCACGGGGTTTGCGAAACAGGCGCCGGGGTTGAGGCTCGAGGTGGAGCTGGTGCGGATTGTTGGGGGGCAGTGACGATGCGTGCGGCTGCAGGATCGGCAGTCCAGCACCTCGCCGCAATTCTCATCACGGTTTTCGGCGGACGCGTCCTTGTTCCGGACGTCCTCGCCACCCGCCCAGACCGCGTGCGCCCTTACAGAATTTCGCCTCCTGCCGATGTATCGGGACGCCTTTCCAACCCTGATACTGCGCATGTCTCCTGATGAAGTGGGAGATCTCAACGGCTGGAAATTTCACGATGACGGCATCCATCTGAACCGCCGCGGGGGCTGACTCGATCGGGCTATTGCCTTCCGGATTTGCCGCATGGGATCATCTTGGCACGATTCACCAAGGCATCCCCATGGCGTCCGCTCCCAAGATGCTCCGCGTCCACGTCGTGCAGTGTCGCGGCACGCCTTACGAGGTTGGCCGGGCTCAGGCGGATGCCTTTGCGGCGACGCTGAGGGGCAAGGCGTTTCTCCGCCGCAAAAATGTGCGGCTGCCATGGTGGTTCAATGTTCGAACCGAGGAGCGCGCCTTCAGGACATACGGCCCTGACCTGTGGGAGGAGATCGGCGGGATCGCCGAAGGGCTCAACATCCCCCTTGAGCGCGCGGTTGCTCATTTCGGCAATGATGGCTTGCGGATGCCAACGGGGGGCTGCTCGGCCGTGATGAGCGGCGGCGTCTATGGTCGCAACTATGATTTCTGGCCGCGCGGCTACGAGGCGCGCTTCGCGCTGATCCAGGTGCGCGGCAGCTACGCCAGCATCGGCAGCAGTCACCAATTGACGGGACGCCTCGACGGCATGAACGAGCACGGCCTGTCCATCGGCCTGCATCTGGTGCGGGCGCGACCGCGATCGCCGGGCCTCACCAGCACGTTGCTGATCAGGCGCGTGCTCGACAGCTGCGCGACGACAGCGGAAGCCGTCGCCTTTCTACGTCGCACGCCGCATGCCATGAGTTACAATTATTCGCTGCTCGATTCCGGCGGCGTGGCGGCGGTGGTCGAAGCCGGAGCTGGTACTGTCGCGGTGCGTCTGGGCGATTGGCTCGCCTGCACCAATCACTTCCAGTCGGCGCAACTGCGAGCCTTGAACCGCCGCGTTGCCCACTCGATTGACCGCCTGCCACCTCTCGAAGGCTGGGCCGCGCGCGCGCTCAGTGCCGAACAGACTTTTAGTGCGCTGAACCTCTCGGCCTCGCCGGCCTTCCACAACTACGGCAACTGCCAAACGCTGCACACCATCGTCGCCGAGCCGCGCAAGCGACGATTCCTGATCGGCATCGGCGGCGATGCCGCGGCGCTGGAAGAGGACATGCTGGATGTTGATTTCGGGGGGTGGGTGGAAGGGGAGGATTTGGCGATCAGGCAGCTGAGGGGACAGCTTGGTTTGGGGCGGCGAGTGGTGCGGAGGGGGAGGAGGGCGACCTAAGGGTTGTGGTGATACGGTCGCCCGCGGATTTGAAGAGGGCGTTTGGAGCCAATGTCGACTTTGTCGGAGATAGCAGAGCCATCTTCGATATAGGTGGAAACAAGTACCGCCTCGTCATTCACTTTGCGTATCTACACAAAGCCGCCCTGATCAAGTTTGTCGGTACGCACAAAGACTACGACAAGATAGATGCGGAGACGGTGTGATGATGGATGTTCGGCCTCTCCATAACGAACATGACTACAACTGGGCGATTGGCGAGATAGCTCGTTGTTTCGAGGCCCAGCCCGCAATCGGTACGCCCGAGAGCGACGGGTTTGAGGTGCTCGCAACTCTCATCCGGTCGTACGAAGACGCGCACTTCGAAATTCCTCATGCCGATCCAGTCGAGGTCCTGGAGTTCGCGATCGACTCCATGGGAAAAACTCAGACTGACTTGAGTGAACTCATCGGACGGAATCGCGCGTCCGAGATCCTGAATCGCGTCCGCCCGTTGACGCTTGATATGATCCGCAAGATCAGCGCTGAATGGCACATACCCGTTGAGCTGCTGACTTCGCAGTATGAATTGGCCAAGGCTCACGCGTAATCTTTGAGGCGCGCGCGATCGGGCAGGCGAAAACCAGAGCGAGCTTCAGCAGACGGAAAATACAGCGCTGGTACAGTTGGGTGGGCTCGAACCACCGACCTCCTGTTCCACAGACACAGCTAGGGCTCCGCCGACGATACGCCATTTCCGCCTTTCGTACGAAAAGTTCAATAATATCAATAAATAAGACCGCCGATCTCCGCCTTACGTGCGCTGCAATTGGCGCTATCGTGGTAGCTACGTGGTAGCTACAGAGGCGATCGATGGCGGTTTCGAGTATCACGATCCGTGCAGTGCAAGCACTCAAGCCGGGCGAGACTATCTGGGATGCAGACCACCGCGAAGCGGTGCGGGGCTTTGGCGTTCGGCGTCAACGCGACCAGGCGACCTATGTCCTCAAGTACCGCGTGTTCAGCCGTCAGCGCTTCGTCACGATCGGTCCTCATGGTTCCCCGTGGACACCCGAGCTCGCACGCAAGGAGGCCAAGCGGCTTTTGGGGTTGGTTGCCAATGGCAAAGACCCGGCAGCCGAGAAAGCAAAGGCGCGCCTGCAGGCGGCCGACACCCTCCGGGTGATCGCTGATCAGTATCTCCGGGACGCCAAGCAAAGGTTGAAGCCCCGGACCTATTCTGAAGTTGAACGCTACTTGTTGGTCAGTTGGAAACCCCTGCACCCGATCTCGGTTTTCCAGATCAACCGTCGCCATATTTCGGCTCGTGTCGCTGACCTCGCATGCGTTCATGGACCGGTCTCAGCTGCCCGCGCCCGTACCGCCCTGTCCTCAACGTTCAACTGGGCAATACGCGAGGGCCTCGACATTATTGCGAACCCGGTACTCGGCACTAACCGACCCGTACAGCCGGGAAGCCGCGAACGGGTCCTCACGGAGAGGGAACTATCAGCCATCTGGCACGCCTGTGGCGATGACGATTATGGGCGCATTGTGCGTTTGTTGCTGCTCACAGCTCAGCGCCGAGACGAAGTAGGCAGCATGCAATGGGCCGAACTTGATACCTTGTCGGGGCTCTGGACGCTGCCCAGCGCCCGGACCAAGAACCGTCGCGAGCACTCGCTACCATTGGTTCCTGCCGCCTTATCCCTACTGCCACACCGCCAAATTGGCCGAGAATTCCTTTTTGGTGACGGGCCCCGGCGCAGCGGTGAACCCCATCGTGGTTTCTCAGGCTGGTCCAAGTCGAAGGCGGCGCTTGATGCACGCATGGCGAAAACCCTGGGGGCGCCCCTACCCCGTTGGACAGTTCACGATCTACGAAGATCGGCCTCCACAATGATGGCCGACCGGCTTGGCGTGTTGCCACACATCGTGGAGGCGATCCTAAACCATGTCAGCGGTCACCGGGCGGGCGTTGCTGGGGTATATAACCGCGCTCGGTATGCGACCGAGATGCGCGAGGCGCTTGAGCGTTGGGCACAGCACGTGACGGCCCTCCCAGACCGGAGCCGGCTATTGGCAGAGTGACCGCGGGCTCCGGCCTCCCTCCTGCCAGTGTGTTCACAAGAGACCGCTCCTGAGCCGAGTCCTCTCAAACTGGCCGTGTGACCCTGTCTGGATGCAAAGTCCGCTTTGGTCCTATAGACTAGCGCCCAGGTCCGGCGGTAGCGCAAAAACTCGCGATGGGCCAGGCGACGGATTGCTTGTTAACAATCGGATCGCACCTGCTCCGTGTTCTGAGTGCTTTGCGCTGATGTTCGCGGAACTTGCGCTTGCCGCTGCGCCCGCTGGATTTGTGGTGCTAATCCTGCTTTCACCTCCGGAGATGGCAGCCATATTGTTGAGCCCGTCTCGACACTGTCGCGCGGCGATCAGGATGGAAGGCGTATTGCCTCACGTATCGATGCTCCCGGGCGCGATCGGTTGCCTCATTTATTTTGCTCCTGGCTTAGGTTGAGGAGGAGGCCGGGTGCGGAGATGGCCGGGGTTTCGGAGCGCCCGGCCTCCTCCGCTGGCAGCCGCTACATCATTGCGTTGTCGAGACCTCTGACCTTGGTGGCATTTTCTCCGTAGGAGCGAACAGCAGCGCATTCGCTTGCTCGCTGCGCCAGGATTTAAGCCGCCGTTGAAGCGTTCGAA
>NZ_FOVU01000003.1 GCF_900115265.1 Bradyrhizobium sp. Ghvi
CATTGGCCACCTCGTCAGAAGCCTTCTGCCCGGCGAATGCAGCAACTACTTCGTTAATGCCGGATACGCTTCCATCAAAAAATGAAACGCTCTAGGCGGTCTTCACGCCCGCGACGACGCCAGCGGGCTCCTCGCTGAGCCAGCGGTAGATCACTCCGCCCAGTGCGCCGCCGATCAACGGCGCGACCCAGAACAGCCAGAGCTGCGACAACGCCCAGCCGCCGACGAACAGCGCGGGGCCGGTGCTGCGCGCCGGGTTTACCGACGTGTTGGTGACGGGGATGCTGACGAGATGGATCATCACCAGCGCAAGTCCGATCGCGAGCGGTGCGAAGCCTGCGGGCGCACGGCCGTGGGTCGCGCCCATGATGACGAACAGGAACATCATGGTCATCACCACCTCGGTGACGAAGCAGACGATCATGCTGTACTGGCCGGGCGAATGCGCGTCGTAGCCATTGGAGGCAAAGCCCTTGGTGACGTCGAACCCCGGGGCACCGCTGGCGATCACATAGAGCAGCTCGGCGGCAACGATCGCCCCGCAGACCTGCGCGATCACGTAAGGCAGGATCTGGCTGGCAGGAAACCGTCCCCCGGCGGCGAGACCGACCGTGACGGCCGGGTTCAGATGGCAGCCGGAGATATGGCCGATCGCATAGGCCATGGTGACGACGCTGAGGCCGAAAGCCAGGGACACGCCGACCAGGCCGATTCCGACCTGCGGGAAGCCGGCCGCGATGACCGCGCTACCGCAGCCTGCGAATGTGAGCCAGAACGTGCCGATAGCCTCGGCGGCATATTTCTTCATGTCCATTGGGCGTCTCCCCTGATTTCCAAAAACTTCCGGATCAAAGCTCCGGGAACGGCCCCACCATTGGCGCCAAACCACCCAAATCGGGGCCGTTCGAGGGCATTTTCGCCGCATTTAATGGCTGAACTTGGTCCGAAAGGCCGCGACAGCGGTGGACATCTCGGGTTTTGTCTGATACATCCGCGCCCTCAAGGTTAAGGGCTTGCGCTTTCTGCCATCCCCTTTGACTTACCAGAATTCAAATCCGATCCACTGAAGAGGATGCCGCGTGCAGGTTCTCGTTCGCGATAACAATGTCGACCAAGCCCTCAAGGCGCTGAAGAAGAAGATGCAGCGCGAGGGCATTTTCCGCGAGATGAAGCTCCGCGGTCACTACGAGAAGCCCTCCGAGAAGAAGGCCCGCGAAAAGGCCGAAGCCGTGCGCCGTGCGCGCAAGCTGGCCCGCAAGAAGCTGCAGCGCGAAGGCCTGCTGCCGATGAAGCCGAAGCCGGTGTTCGGCGCCGGCCCCGGTGGCGAGCGTGGTGGGCGCAGCGGTCCGGGTGCTGGTCCGCGCGGACCGCGCTGATCTTGCCGATCGTGCAGGACTGAGTTTTCGATGACGCGGGCCCCAAGCCCGCGTTATTTGTTTTGTGAGCGGTGCCTTTCCGGGACGGGGCACTACAGATGCGGCACCAGCGCGAGCGAACCGTAGATGGCCTCCCCTTTCCCCGAGCCCGGCTTGGTGCGGTTGCGCCGGATCTGGCGTCAGCCGTTCGCGCTGATCTTGATGGGGATCGCATTGTGCGGCTGCTCCTTCGATCTGGGCTCGCTGATGCCGGAGAAGGACAAGCCGCAAGAAGCGCCTAAGGCAGCGGCTGCACCTGATAGCGCAGTCAGTGCCGCCAACGTCACCGAGGCCCAGACCCACACGGCACGAGCGCAGGCACTGGCCAAGTCGGGCGAGACGCAGGCGGCGCTGGACGAGTTCAATCGCGCCGTCGCGCTGGATCCCTACAACGCGCAGGCGCTTTACGGCCGCGCCCTGCTCTACCAGGGCAACAACGAGCACGACTTCGCGATCGCCGATTTCGGTGCCGCGAACGGACTCAATCCACAGAAGGCCGAACCCCTGCTCGGCCGTGCCGTCAGCTATCTCGCCATTGGCAAGGTCAAGGAAGCCGCTGCCGATCTCGACGAGGCCTCCGAAGCCGATCCGCACAACGCCCAGGTCTGGACGACACGGGGACAGGCCTATGAACGGCTCGGCGACAAGACAAAGGCGGCGGCGTCCTACAACAAGGCCGTCGCGTTGCGGCCACGTGATGACGCCGCTCGCAGCGGTTTGGCCCGCGTCGGCGGCTGACAAATTCCTTAAGCCTGGATCTGACGTGCCTTCTCGACGCCAACCCGCATCCACGTCGCGGGAAAACGCCCCGGGGCGGCGCAAGCCGTCTTAATCGGGAGTACCGCTCTTCGGCAGAACCGCGTGGAACATCGACTTCATGCCCGACAGCATCTCGTCGGCAACATTGGTCTTCGGCCGCGGCGCGGTCGAGCTGGCATCAGCGCGGAGGTCGAGCGGCGGAGCGATCATCGGGACTGGAATATCGGCCGGCGGCGTCAGCCGATTCGGATCGTCGTTGCCGACCGACGCCGTGTAAGGCGGATTCGCCTGCGAGGCGCTACCATTCCCATAGGCCTCGGGCGCCGGCGTCGACACATTGATCGGCGGCGGCAATGGACGCACGGTCGACGGCGCCGCGGTCACGACGCGGGGGGCCTCCGGTGTCCGCGACGCTTCCTGCACCGCAGGTTCGGGCGTCCGCTCGGCGGCCTTGGTCTCGGCAGCTTTCTCGGCGGCCTTGCCCTCCGGCGACTTCCGCAGGCGCTCGATGGCGGCCCGCGCGAGATCGTTGGCGTCGGGGGTCGCGGTCGAAGACGCAGCAGCCTGCGCCGAATTGGCCTCGACCACGGGCGCGGCAACGGGCGCCGCCGGGGTGGACTTGGCAACCGATTTCTCATGTGCCGGGGTACGCCCGTGCGGAGCGGACTCGCCGGGAGCGACGTCAGCAGCTTTGCTCTCGGCGGGTTTCTCGGCCGCCGGCTTATCTGACGTGCTCTTCTCGGAAATGCTCTTCTCGGAGACGCCCTTGGCCTTGACGCCGGGGGCCGGGAGGTTGGCCACATCGGCGGGCTTGCCGTTCTTGCCGGCATTGGCGGGCGCCACCACCGCGGCTGGCGTATCCGCCGCCGGCTTGGCGTTGATGTAGTGATTAACGATGTAGGCCCCGATGATCGTCGCGAGCACCGAGGGGAAAATATCCATCGAGATTTTAGCGAGGTATTTCAACATTTCTCGGCCACTCCCCGCGCGATCTGATGCGGGAACTTTGGGGCATTGTAAGGGATCAACTGCGACGGATCGATGGCAAAGTTTACACGTGCCTTATGGCTTCAGCTCAATCTCAAGGAACACGATCTCGGTTGAGGTTTCGTTAAGTACGTCGTGCTCGACACCGGCCTTGCGGAAGTAGGATTTCCCGGCCGCAAGCTGCGCCTTGGAACGCTCGCCGCCGGGCGCCACGATGGTCATTTCGCCGGCCACGACGGGAACGATCACGTAGTCCATCCCGTGGGTGTGGTGCCCGGTCGCGCTGCCGGGGGCGAGCCGCCATTCGGTCACCCGGACCTCTTCGTTGTCGACCTGGACCTCGGACCTGGCGGCAAGCATCTGGAACCTCGTTCGGGGAAGCGGTTCAGGGCACGAACACCATGAACGTGTAGACGGCAAATAACACCATATGGACCAGCCCGAACAGCACGTTGGTCCTGCCCGTGCCGAAGGTCAGCATGCTCAGCAAGAATGTCAGCGCCAGCAGCGCCGTGTTCTGCGGATTGAGGCCCAGCACCAGCGGCTGCTCGATCACATAGGTGGCGAGCCCGACTGCCGGGATGGTCAGGCCGATGGTGGCCAGCGAGGACCCGAGCGCCAGGTTGATGCTCTTCTGCAGGTCGTTCTTGCGGGCCGCCGCAATCGCGGAAACGCCCTCCGGCATCAGGATCAGGAGCGCGACCAGGAGGCCCGCGAACGCCGGCGGCGCGCCGATCCTGTCGGCGACGGCATCCACCACCAGCGAGAACTTCTTGGCGAGGAGGACGACGGCCAGAAGCGAGATCAGGAGCAGCGCGATGCTCAGGGCCAGCATCGTGCTCGACAGACGGGCTCCGCCGCTCTCGCCCTTCGCCCGTTCGTGAACGAAATAGTCCTTGTGCAGGACCATCTGGGTGTAAAGGAACACGCCATAGAGCACGATGGTCACGAGGTCGACGAAGCCCAGTTGGAGTGTCGAATAGACCGGCCCCGGCGTCGACAGCGTGTAGTTGGGCATGATCAACGTCAGCGTCGCGAGCGCAATCAGCACGCTGAGGTAGACGTTGGCGCCGGAGACCTGAAAACCCTGCTCGCGGTAGCGAAGTCCGCCGATGAAGACGCAGAGGCCGACCAGGCCGTTGCAGACGATCATCACCACCGCGAAGACCGTGTCGCGCGCAAGCGTCGGCGCGGGCTTGTCGCCCAGCATGATCGTGGTGATCAGCGCGACCTCGATGATGGTCACCGCGAGCGTGAGCAGCAGCGTCCCATAGGGCTCACCGATCCGCTCCGCGATCACCTCTGAATGATGCACGGCCGCGAACACGGTGCCGAACAGGATGACCAGCAGGACGATTGCGAACAGGCCGCCGCGGGCCGACAGGGTGAAGCTGTAGCCGCTCACGGCAACGATGAGGAACAGCAGCACCGCCAGGGCAGGGAAGATCCAGGACGACCGCGGCATCGGTCCGTGCGCACTCATGCAGGCGAATCCCTCATTAGACAGACTGATTATGCGCGAGAAGATCGCGCCCGTCAGCCCTCAGGGTTCGTTGATGAAACCTCGCGCAATCTCCAGGGCGCCGAAATTGTCGAGATCTTCGTGCCCTCCTCCAGGAAGCCGGACCAGCTGCTTCGGCTCGTGTGCGAGTGCAAACAGGCGCTCGCCGAATGCGATGGGAATCGCCTGATCGTCGGTGCCGTGCATGATCAAAAGTGGCACGGTCACGCGCGCGATGCGTTCGTCTGAGTGAAATTGGTCGCGCATCAAGAGGCGGATCGGGATGAAGCGGAAGAGCGAGGCCGCGACGTCCACTGTCGACGTATAGGGCGCCTCCAGAATCAATTTGCCGACCGGGCGCTCGGAAGCGACAGCGACTGCAACGCCGGTCCCGAGCGAGAAACCCCAGGCAACAATGCGCCTTGCTTCGTACCGTTCTGTAGCGAAGGCGTAGGCCGCTGCGGCGTCCAGCAACAGACCCCGCTCGCTCGGTGCGCCCGTCGAGCCGGCATAGCCGCGATAGGACAACGCAACGAGACCGGTGCCGTCGGCCGTGATGCCCTTGAAGCGGCTGACTCGTCCCGCGAGGAAATCGCCGTTGCCATGAAAGAACAGCACCACGGCATGGCCGGGTTTGGGCGGTACGTGCCAGACGATGACCCTTTCGCCATCGGACGTGGTCAGCACCTGCTCCTGAGCCTGCGGAAATCCTGCGGCGGCAGGCGCGGTGCGCTCGATGGTCGGAATCGGAAACAGCAGGGTGCGCTGTTTCGCGAACAGCAGGACGAGCCCGGCGCAATAACTGCCCGCGAGGACGATGGCGATCCATTTGAGGAATGTCATCGCTGGCCTCCGCGGCAGGCGCACGCCGCCGCAGCGGCGGCGTGCAAGTCGACGCACGGCTCGCGTTACATCGCCTTGACGATGTTCTCGGTGACCTTCTTGGCGTCGCCGAGCAGCATCATGGTGTTGTCGCGGTAGAACAGCGGATTGTCGATACCGGCGTAACCCGACGCCAGCGAGCGCTTGATGAACATCACGGTGCCGGCCTTCCAGACCTGGAGCACGGGCATGCCGTAGATCGGCGAGGTCTTGTCCTCTTCGGCGGCGGGGTTGGTGACGTCGTTGGCGCCGATCACGAAGGCGATGTCGGCCTGCGCGAACTCGGAGTTGATATCTTCGAGTTCGAACACCTCGTCATAGGGCACGTTGGCTTCGGCGAGCAGCACATTCATGTGGCCGGGCATGCGGCCCGCGACCGGGTGAATGGCATACTTCACCTCGACGCCTTCCTTCTTCAGCATGTCGGCCATTTCGCGTAGCGCGTGCTGGGCCTGCGCCACCGCCATGCCGTAGCCGGGCACGATGATGACCTTGGAGGCGTTCTTCATGATGAAGGCCGCATCGTCCGCCGAGCCGAGCTTGGCGGGCTTCTGCTCGCCTGTCGCCCCGCCGGCCGCAGCCGTTTCGCCACCGAAGCCGCCGAGGATGACCGAGATGAAGGACCGGTTCATCGCGTGGCACATGATGTAGGACAGGATCGCGCCGGAGGAGCCGACCAGCGCGCCGGTGATGATCAGCGCCGAGTTGCCGAGCGTGAAGCCGATGCCGGCCGCGGCCCAACCGGAGTAGGAGTTCAGCATCGAGATCACGACCGGCATGTCGGCGCCGCCGATCGGGATGATCATGAGCACGCCGAGCGCCAGCGCCAGGATGACGTTGAGCCAGAAGAACACCGGGCTGCCGGTAACGACGAGCCCGACGATACAGGCGACCAGCGCCACCGCGAGCACGACGTTGATCACGTGGCGAGCCGGCAGGATGATCGGAGCGCCGCTCATGCGTGCGGAGAGTTTCAGGAACGCGATCACCGAACCGGTGAAGGTCAGCGCGCCGATCGCGACGCCGAGCGACATTTCGACCAGGCTCTGGGTGTGGATGTTGCCGGGAGTACCGATGTCGAAGGCTTCGGGCGCATAGAATGCACCCGCCGCAACGAGCACCGCGGCCATGCCGACCAGCGAGTGGAAGGCTGCGACGAGTTCCGGCATCGACGTCATCGGCACGCGGCGGGCGATGACCGCACCGATGGCAGCGCCAATGGCGATGCCGACAATCACCAGCACCCAGGCGAGACCATCCGCGGGCGGATGGTTGGCCAGCGTGGTGGCGACGGCAATCGCCATGCCGATCATGCCGAGCAGATTGCCCTGGCGCGACGACGCCGGGCTCGAAAGTCCGCGCAGCGACAGGATGAACAGCACCCCCGCCACGAGATACAAGAATGCAGAGAGATTAGCGCTCATCTCAGGTCCCCATTGATCCCATCAGCCCGAGGTGGCCGCTCACTTCGACTTCTTCTTGTACATCGCCAGCATGCGCTGGGTGACAAGGAAGCCGCCGAAGATGTTGATGCAGGCAAAAATCAGCGCGACGAAACCGAAGGCGCGCGCCCAACCCGAACCGCTCGATACGTTGGCGACGCCGCCGGCAAGCAGCGCGCCGACCACGATCACCGAGGAGATCGCGTTGGTGACGCTCATCAGCGGCGTGTGCAGGGCCGGGGTCACCGACCACACCACGAAATAGCCGACGAAGACGGCGAGGACGAAGATCGACAGCCGGAAGATGAAGGGGTCGACGACCTGTGCAGCATGCTCCATGACGGGTCTCCTTAAACCTTCGGCTGGAAGTTCGGGTGGATGACCGCGCCGTCCTTGGTCAGCGCAGTGGCCTTGACGAGTTCGTCGTCCCAATTGACGGCGAGCTTTTTCTCCTTCTTGTCGACCATCGTCTCGATGAAGGAGAACAGATTGCGTGCGTAGAGGCTTGAGGCCGACGCCGCGACGCGACCGGCGACGTTGGTGTAGCCGACGATCTTGATGCCATCGAGATCGACGACCTCGCCGGCCGTGGCGCCCTCGACATTGCCGCCGCGCTCGACGGCGAGATCGACCAGCACCGAGCCGGGCTTCATCGACTTGACCATCTCGGCACTGACGAGCTTCGGCGCCGGACGGCCCGGGATCAGCGCGGTGGTGATCACGATGTCCTGCTTCTTGATGTGCTCGGCGGTGAGGGCGGCCTGCTTGGCCTGATACTCTTTCGACATTTCCTTGGCGTAGCCGCCAGCGGTCTGCGCGTTCTTGAACTCCTCGTCCTCGACGGCGAGGAATTTCGCACCGAGCGATTCGACCTGCTCCTTGGTGGCAGGGCGAACGTCGGTCGCGGTCACAACGGCGCCGAGGCGGCGCGCGGTCGCGATCGCCTGCAGGCCGGCAACGCCGACGCCCATCACGAACACTTTTGCGGCTGGAACGGTACCGGCGGCCGTCATCATCATCGGAAAGGCGCGGCCGAAAGCCTCGGCGCCCTCGATCACGGCGCGATAGCCGGCGAGATTGGCCTGCGAAGACAGCACGTCCATCACCTGCGCACGGGTGATGCGCGGCATCAATTCCATTGCGAAGGCGGAGACGCCGGCGTCAGCCATCGCCTTCAGCGCGGCCTCGTTGCCATAGGGATCCATGATCGCGATGACGAGCGCGCCGCGCCTGTATTGCGAGAGCTCGGAGGCTTCGGGACGCTTTACCTTGATGATGATATCGGCATCTTTGAGCGCATCGGCGCTGACGGTGGCGCCCACGGCGGTGAATTCGGAATCCGGCAGGCCCGACTTGATGCCCGCGCCGGGCTCGACCGCGATCTCGGCGCCGAGCGCCTTAAACTTCTTCACCGTATCGGGCGAAGCCGCGACCCGCGGCTCAGACGGATCGATTTCCTTGGCAACGGCGATCTTCATAGGTCCTCCGGCGGCGCGGGACAGCGCGCGCACAAAAAAATAGCGTTACTCCCGCAGCGTTGCTTACCGGCTTTGCCACCGGCTTGTTTGCAAATTTTGTGGGCAGCTGCCGCCGCAAGCGTGGGCAGCTGCCAAAGTCGATTTAGGTGAGGAAGATCGCCATCAGAATCACGATCAGGGCGACCGACGCGGTGCCGTACTTCACCAGCTTGATGAAACCCTCGTAGGTCTGCTCGTGCGCAACGTAGTCGTTGCCGTCGGCGGTGCTGTACGCAACTTCGCTATGATCTGCCATGGATGTCCCCAGTCGAAAGTCGAATTCTTCGGCTGGGATACCGCAAAGCTTTGAGCAGGGCAACGGCACGGGAGCGTGGTTTTCCCGCAAATCAGGTCATTTGGAATCCAGATTATCGCGGATCCAGCGGACGAGGTTCGGCTCGCTGACTTCGCCGGCGGCGAGGGAGAGGATGATGGTTGTCGCTTCCGCGGGATCGGGACTGAAAGCCACGCCATTCTTGCGCAGAAACACCATCATCGCCATGAAGGAGAGGCGCTTGTTTCCGTCGACGAATGCGTGGTTTTTTGCCAGGCCGAATGCATATGCTGCGGCGAGTTCGTCCATCGCCGCTTGTTCATAGCGCCATTTATTGATCGGTCGCTCGAGGGCCGAGCGCAGCATGCCTTCGTCTCGCAGCCCTGCCGCGCCGCCAAAGCGCCGAAGTTGGCGGCTGTGGATTGCGACCGCCTGCTCGTAGGTGATCCACAGCGGCTCCTGGGGATCGCTCATCTCTGCAGCAAACCTATTTCGCAAGCGCGGCGAGAGTGTCGCGATACTTGTCCATCACCTCGTCGGCGATCTCCATCGTCCGCTCGAAATCGGGGTCGTAAGGTAGCGCCTGGAAACCGCCGCCAGGTAATTCAACAATATGCAATTGCTGCCCGCGTTTGAGATCAAGCCTCTGCATCAATTCACGCGGCAGCAGCAGGCCATCGGAATTGCCGATCTTTTTGATCTCGATCTTCATGCCTTGCTCCGCCAATGTTATACAGATGTATAACATTGGCGGAGGGTCCGTTCAACAAATGTTTGACGGCGTCCGCCCAAAAATGAGGCACCCTCGTCGTCAGCTCATCGCCTCCAGCTCGTCGATCATCCCGGCGATGACGCTAAGTCCGCCATCCCAGAATTTGGGGTCCTTGGCATCCAACCCGAACGGTCGCAGCAGCTCGGAATAATGCTTGGTACCGCCGGCCGCGAGCATGTCGAGATAGCGCTCGGCGAAACCTTCGGCCGCGTTCTCGTAGACGGCATAGAGGGAGTTCACGAGGCAATCGCCGAAGGCATAGGCATAGACGTAGAACGGCGAGTGGATGAAGTGCGGGATGTACATCCAGTAATTCTCATAGCCCGCCTTGATCTCGATCGCCGGCCCCAGGCTCTCGCCCTGCACCGACAGCCAGAGTTCGCCGAGCCGCGTCGCGGTGAGCTCACCGTTCTTGCGCTCGGTGTGGACCGCACGCTCGAACGAATAGAACGCGATTTGCCGCACCACGGTATTGATCATGTCCTCGACCTTGCCCGCGAGCAGCGCCTGGCGCTGCTTGGCGCTCTTGGTCTGCGCCAGCAGCCGCCGGAAGGTCAGCATCTCGCCGAACACGCTCGCGGTCTCGGCCAGCGTCAACGGCGTCGGTGCCATCAGCGCGCCGTTCTTCGCCGCCAGCACCTGGTGGACGCCGTGACCGAGCTCGTGCGCCAGCGTCATCACGTCGCGCGGCTTGCCCTGGTAGTTCATCAGGACGTAGGGATGCGCCGAGGGCGTGGTCGGATGCGAGAAGGCGCCCGGCGCCTTGCCCGGACGCACCGGGGCATCGATCCAGCGATCGGTGAAGAAGCGCTCGGCGATGTCGGCCATTTTTGGCGAGAAGCCGCGATAGGCCGTCAGGACCATGTTGCGCGCATCGGGCCAGCCGATGACATCAGTGGCGGCGAAGGGCAGCGGCGCGTTGCGGTCCCAATAGGCCAGCCGCTTCTTGCCGAACCACTTCGCCTTCAGCGCGTAGTAGCGATGCGACAGCTTCGGATAGGCTGCGCGCACCGAGGCGACCAGCGCGTCCACCACCTCGCGCTCGACGCGATTGTTGAGATGGCGGGAATCGGCGACATCCTTGAAACCGCGCCAGCGGTCGGAGATGTCCTTGTCCTTGGCGAGCGTGTTGGTGATCAGCGCGAAGGTGCGCTCGTTGGCCTTGAACGTCTTTGCCAGCGCTTCCGCCGCAGCCTTGCGCTTGGCGCCGTCACGGTCTTGCAGGAGATTCAGCGTCGGCTCGATCGCCAGTTCTTTGGACCCGACCTTGAAGCGCAGGCTCGAAATGGTCTGGTCGAACAGCCGGTTGAAAGCAGAATAGCCGGTCTGCGCCTTCTCCAGGAACAGCTGCTCGAGCTTGTCGTCGAGCTGATACGGCTTTTCCTTGCGGAGGTCCTCGATCCAGGGACGATAATGCGCAAGCTCGGGCGCCTGCATCGCGCGGGTCAAAAGATCGTCATCGATGCGATTGAGCTCGAGCGCGAAGAACAAGAGATGCGTCGACGCAGCCGTCAACCGCTCGGAGACATCCCCGTAAAACTTTGAAATCTTGGGGTCCACGCTATCGCCAGCGTGGACGAGACCGGCATAAGAGCCCAGGCGGCCGGCGAGATCATCGATCGCCTCATAGCGTCGCACGGCTCTTGCGAGCCATTTTCCGCCATCTTCGTTTGCTGTGCCTGTTGCGAGCTTGCCCTTGTAGTCGGTCTCGAACGCGACGCAATCGGCATCCATCTTTTCGAGATCGCGCGCCACTTCCGGCGCATCGATTCCGGAATAGAGATCGGCGAGGTTCCACTCCGGAAGCTTGCCAGTCTTGCTCGCAGGCGTTGCGGAGGGTTTTGCCTTGACGGCTGATTTCTTGGCGACAGATTTTTTGGCGACGGATGTCTCTGTGGCTGGCTTGCGAAGGGCGGGCTTTTTCAGAGCGGAGCTGAGGCGCGAATTCATCGTGTGGAAAACCTGTGTTCAACAGTCGCGACGGCGGGCGGGGGCAGCAAGGCTTAAGAGGGCGTTAATCGGCTTCGGCCAGAGTGACCCGATTCGAGACAGATAGTAGTAGCGTGCGGGGAACACCATGGCTGCCAGTATTTTGATCGCCGACGACGACGCTGTAGCCCGCCGGCTGGTCGAGAACATGGTGCAGAAATGCGGCTATGAGACGATCGTTGTCGAGTCCGGCGACGCCGCGATATCCGCCCTCACCGCCCCCGACGCACCCGCGATCGATGCCGTGATCCTTGATCTGGTGATGCCCGGCCTCGACGGAATGGGCGTGCTGGCGAAAATCCGAGAAGCCGGCCTCAACGTGCCCGTGGTCGTGCAGACCGCTCATGGCGGCATCGACAACGTGATTTCGGCGATGCGCGCCGGCGCGGCCGACTTCGTGGTCAAGCCGGTCGGCATGGAGCGGCTCCAAGTCTCATTGCGCAACGCGCTCAACGTCTCCGCGCTCAAGGGCGAATTGCAGCGCATCCGCCACAGCCGCGAGGGCCGGCTGACCTTCTCCGACATCATCACGCGCGCCGAATCCATGTCTGGCGTGATGCGCGCGGCGCAGAAGGCTGCCAATTCCTCGATCCCCGTGCTGATCGAAGGCGAGTCCGGAGTCGGCAAGGAGATGTTCGCACGCGCCATCCACGGCAGCGGCGAGCGCAAGGCAAAGCCGTTCGTCGCAGTCAATTGCGGCGCGATCCCCGACAACCTCGTCGAATCCATCCTGTTCGGCCACGAGAAAGGCGCCTTCACCGGCGCGACCGAACGGCACACGGGCAAGTTCCTCGAAGCCCATGGCGGCACGCTGTTTCTTGACGAGGTCAGTGAGCTGCCGCTGACCGCGCAGGTCAAGCTGCTGCGCGCTCTTCAGGAGGGCGCAGTCGAGGCCGTCGGCGGCCGCAAGCCGGTGAAGGTCGACGTGCGCATCATCTCCGCGACCAACCGCAAGCTGCTGGAGCGGGTCAAGCAGGGTCATTTCCGCGAAGATCTGTTCTATCGCCTTCACGTCCTGCCGCTGACGATCCCTTCGCTCAGGGCCCGGCGCGAGGACATCCCGCACCTGCTCAGGCATTTCCTGGCGCGCTTTGCGGCCGAGGAGAACCGCACGATCTCCGGCGTCTCTGGCGAGGCCGTGGCGCATCTCACCCAGCTCGACTGGCCCGGCAACATCCGCCAGCTCGAGAACGCCGTCTACCGCGCGGTGGTGATGAGCGAGGGCGATCAGCTCGGTCTCGATGATTTCCCGCTGTTGGCGTCGCAGACGTATTCTGCAACGGAGATTCCGACCGCCCCGTTGATGATCGAGCCGATCGCGGCGCCCCCGGTGGTCTCAGGTAACGAAATACCGATCGCGCCGCTGCCGCTGGCAGGGTCCCTCTCGATGCTGACCCCGACCGGCGATGTGCGGCCACTTGAGGACATGGAGAACGAGATCATCCGCTTTGCGATCTCGCACTACCGCGGGCAGATGTCCGAGGTGGCGCGTCGCCTCAAGATCGGCAGGTCCACGCTGTATCGCAAACTCGACGAAGCCGGGGTTCCCGGTCATGGCGGGAAAAGCGGTGAAGAGACGCACTGAACCTGATGCGAACGGAGGTTCGCGCGAGACGACGATGTGCCCTCAACCCGTTGAATTACGGCGAAATTCGGCGGCACATGAAACCGTGACTTGGAAGTGACAGAGATTGGGAAAAGCGCGCGGCGAAGGCGCACAATCCGTTGCAAACGGGCTGTCTTGAAGTCAGTTTGTCGTGAGTTTCCCGGGCTAGCGCTAGCTGCCAAAACCGGGCCTGTATATCGTCTGCGTATGAATCGTTGCGTGCAGGCGTTCAACTTCCGTGAGGCCGGCGCGGTTTAGCCGAAAACTCAATTAGGCGATAACGAAAGCTGTTCCACGAGGGACAGTTCACCCGAGGGGTGCGACACAATGCGTGACTGTTTGAACCACCGTGCAGGATTTGACCGCGTTTTGGCGACGGTCGCAGCGACCTTCCTGACGGTATCAGCCGGCTCGGCGCTGGCACAGGACCAGGCGCGCAGCAGCGCGGCGGAGCTCGCGATCGAAGCCGCGATCCCGCGCCCCGAGCCCGCGAACGTCCCACCCCCGACCGCGTCCGACATCAAGCTCGACACCACCGCCACCCTGCAGGACGCAACGAAGGAAGTCGCCAAGGAGCCGGTCAAGACCGAAGCTGCTCCCGCCCCGATCAAGGTCGAGACCAAGCCGGCAGACGTCGCCACCACGCCGGCAGCCGATGCGCCCAAGAACGAGCCACCCAAGAACGAGACGGCCACGACCGAACCCGCGAAATCCGAGCCTGCCAAATCTGAGGCTGCCAAAACTGAGCCCGCCAAGGCTGAGCCTGCAAAGTCTGACAGCGCGGCAGCACCGGCGGCCGTTCCCGCAGCCCCTGCGGCAGCAGCCGCGCCAGCCGCCGAGCCGGTGAAGGCCGCGAGCAACGTCCCCGCCGCCGATCAGCCGGTCGCCGACAAGATCAAGGACATCCTCGGCGCCAAGACCTCGCGCCATTTCGAGCGCAAGAACGAGCGCGCCGCCGTCGAGAAATTCTACGGCGCCCGCGACTTCGCGCCGGTCTGGACGCAGGGAGGCGCCCTGAGTGCTCCGGCCAAGGGCGTGATCGCGCGGCTGAAGGATGCGGCTTCCGATGGTCTCAATCCCGCCGATTATCCCGTGCCTGACTTCGCCGCCGCGACGACGCCCGATGCGCTCGCCGATGCCGAACTGAAGCTCACCGCAAGCATGCTCGACTATGCGCGTCAGGCGCAGAGCGGCCGCATGCATTGGTCGCAGGTCAGCGCCGACATCCAGTATCCCGAACATCCGGTCGATCCGAACGAGGTGCTCACCAAGGTGACGACCGCAGCGGATGCCTCAGCCGCGCTCGACAGCTACAACCCGCCGCAGAAGCTCTACAAAGAGCTGAAGGCCAAGCTCGCGCAGCTGCGCGGCCAGGGTGACGGGCCGGCGATCGAGATCGCTGACGGCCCAACGCTGAAGTACACGCCCAAGGGCAAGAAGCAGGCTGAGATCGTCGTACAGGATCCGCGCGTGCCGCAGCTCCGCGCCAAGCTCGGCATCACCGAGAACGCGAGCGACGACCACTATGACGCGACGGTCGCCGAAGCCGTGCGCAGGTTCCAGGACGGCGCCGAGATGAAGGCGACCGGCGTGCTCGACGACAAGACCGTCAAGGCGCTGAACAGCCCGAAGCGTGACAAGCAGATCGACACCGTGCTGGTGAACATGGAGCGCTGGCGCTGGCTGCCGCGCGATCTCGGCGTGCCTTCGCTGGGCGATGCCTATGTCATCCTCAACATTCCCGACTACACGCTGAAAGTGATGCAACGTGGTCAGCAGGTCTGGACCACCCGCGTCGTCACCGGAAAGCCGGGCCAGCACGCAACCCCGCTGCTGACCGAGACGATGAAGTACATCACGGTCAACCCGACCTGGAACGTGCCGCCGTCGATCGTCTATGGCGAATATCTGCCGGCCCTGCAGCAGGACCCGACGGTGCTTCAGCGCATGGGCCTGAAGCTCGAGCAGAACCGCGACGGCTCGGTGCACATCTCGCAGCCGCCCGGCGAAGCCAACGCGCTCGGCCGGATCCGCTTCAACTTCCCGAACAAGTTCCTGGTCTATCAGCACGACACGCCGGACAAGTACCTCTTTGCCAAGGACGAGCGCGCTTTCAGCCATGGCTGCATGCGCGTGCAATATCCGGATCAGTACGCCTCGGTCCTGCTCAACATCGCCATGCCGAACGAGCATTACACGCCGGAGCGCGTGCGCGGCATGTACGGCTCGGGCGAGATCGATCTGAAATTCCCGACGCCGATCCCGGTCAACATCACCTACCAGACCGCGTTCGTGGACGACGCCGGCAAGCTGCAGTTCCGCAAGGATGTCTATGGCCGCGACGCGACCATGATCAACATCCTGAAGAACAGCCGCGGCAAGGACCTCGAAATGGTCGTCGCGCATTCGCAGCCGAGCTACTCGCGTCCGGCGACGACGCTGCCGAGCGGCGTTGCGATCGCCAACAATGGCGGCGGCTCGTCCGGTCTGAACTTCTTCGAGCGGCTGTTCGGTGGTGGGGCTCCGACGCCGCCGCCCGCTCCGGTCGGCCGCCGGACCCAGCGGGTGTTCACCCGCTGAGCCGCCCCGCGCTCTTCTGAGCTTTCTCAATGAAATCAACGGCCCCGTCCCCCCCCTCGGCGGGGCCGTTCTACGTTAACCATTCCGCACCTGGGTCCCGCCACCCCGGCGTTTTTTTGCCACAGTCAACCGTTTAGGATTGTAGCCTGACTTGGTTTGGGGGTGGGAAGGTCAACCTCGAATTAACCTTCTCGCTTTAAGAAAGCGTTCATCCTCTTTCGCGTGCCAACGGGGTTGGCGGGAGAGTCCATTTTGAACGCTCGTCGACTGGGTGGGCTCATACGTGCTGGCTGGTTTCGCACGCCAATTCGCTGCGTCGTCGTTGTTCCATGCGGGCGTCAAGGTCGGATCTCGGATCGGCCTTGCCTCGCTGGTGCTGCTTGCGGCTGCCGGTTCGGTTCATAACGCAGCCGCGCTGAACGAGACCAAGACGCTCTCCTTCCACCACACCCATTCTGGCGAAGATCTCACCGTCACCTTCAAGCGCGACGGCCGCTACGACGAAGCCGCGCTGAAAACGCTCAACCACTTCCTGCGCGACTGGCGCACCCAGGACGAGACGGTGATGGACCGTCACCTCTTCGACATCCTCTGGGAAGTCTATCGCGACGTCGACGCCAAGCAGCCGATCCAGATCATCTCCTCCTATCGCTCCCCCGCCACCAACGCCATGCTCCGCCGCCGCTCCGCCCATACGGGCGTGGCGCGCTTCAGCCAGCACATGCTCGGCCATGCGATGGATTTCTATATTCCCGGCGTGCCGCTGGAACAGATCCGCTTCGCGGGCCTGCGCCTGCAGCGTGGCGGCGTCGGCTTCTACCCGACATCAGGCTCGCCGTTTGTGCATCTCGACACGGGCAACGTCCGGCACTGGCCGCGCATGACGCATGACCAGCTCGTCCGCGTCTTTCCGGACGAACGCACGGTCCATATCCCGACCGATGGCGTGCCGCTGAAAGGTTATGAGCTCGCGAAGGCCGACATCGAGCGGCGCGGCGATGGCGACGGCGCCAGCAAGCTGGGCTTCTTCGCCGCCTTGTTCAAGGGCAAGTCGGCTCCGGCAGCTGCCAGCAGCGAAGAGGATGACGAGGGCGCGCCCGCCCCGGCCGCCAAGCCCGTGGCACCGACCGTGGTCGCCGCTGCGGCCAAGCCCGCCGATCCGGTGCCGACCCCGCGCGCCAAGCCGTCAGCGGCCTCGGCGATACAGCTCGCCGCCGCCGATGCGCAGCTCGTGGCGCCGCCCAAGCCGAAGCCCGCGCCTGACAGGCCGGCAGCCAGCAAGCCCGAGACCCCGGCCGACATCATCAATGCCCGCGGCTTCTGGGATGATGTCCCGTCCGCGCCGCAGCAGGCGACGCCGGCCCAGGTCGCCGCATTGAAAGCCCGTCAGGCGCTTGCCGCGGCCGCCGATCCGCAACCGACCGCGAGCGTCTCCAACGCAGCCCTGCAGGCGCTGGCTTTCGCGCCGGCGGCCTCACCGGATCACGCCAAAGTGGTCGCCGCGTCCGCGCCGATTCCGCGCACGGCGCGCCCGGCCACCGCGCGCAATCAGGCGCCGGCCACCGAGATCAGCAGCGTCGTCGGCAAGAGCACCGACGGCATGGTCGCGACAGCGACACGGCTGTCCGCAGCCAAGAACGAGAGTATCTGGCTCAAGATCGTGATGCTGTCGCCGAGCGCCAGCCGCGCGATGTCGGTCACGCTGATGGGCGAGCTCGATATGGTTACGTTGCGCGGCTATTTCATCAAGCCGCAGACCGTGATCGCAATGGGCTTCACAGACGATCCCATGCAGGGCCTGTCCTGCGACAGTTTCTCGGGCAGCGCGACGGTCAAGCCCGAGACGACCTCGTTCGTCATGCGCACCGCCGCGCTGCGCTGACGCTTCGGCATTTCACTGCTTCGTCGTCCTGGCGGAAAGCAAGGACGATTGCCGGCCTCAGATCATCCCCAGCGCCTGCATGTAGGTCTCGAGAATCGTCTCGGCCTCGGCGCGCTCGTTGGGATCCTGCTTGCGCAGGCGCACGATGGTGCGCAGCGCCTTGACGTCGTAGCCATTGCCCTTGCTCTCGGCATAGACGTCGCGGATGTCGTCGGAGATCGCCTTCTTCTCTTCCTCCAGCCGCTCGATGCGCTCGATGATGGATTTGAGCTGGTCCTTGGCAAATTTCGTCGCGGGCTCGTCGTCGCGGACGGCGGCGGAGGTGGCCATCTTGGTACTCCCAATGGAACTGGCAAAACGAGGTGACGCCGGCATCCTCACCGCGCGTGCTGGCAGAACTGTTAGGGTTCGTGCCTGCCACGTTCAAGCAAGCAACACGCTCGTCCACAGCGCGCCCACACCTTCCTGCGGAAGTGCAAAGAAAGCTGTTGTGTGGTGCGACTCAGCCCCGCCCCGGACAGCCCCATCAATGATTGTGGGGATGGACCTTCTTCATCGCCTCGATCTGCTCGGGCGTGGCCGTGCCCTGGTACTTCGATTTCCAGGTCTCGTATGGCATGCCGTAGACCGCCTCGCGGCTCTCATCCCTGCTCAGGGGCACGCCTTGGGCATCGGCGGCCTCCTTGAGCCAGTTGGACAGGCAGTTGCGGCAGAAGCCCGCCAAATTCATCAGGTCAATGTTCTGGACGTCGGTCCGCGTCTTCAGATGATCGACCAGACGCCGGAAAGCGGCCGCCTCGAGCTCCGTTCTGATTTTGTCGTCGATTGCCATGGCTGGACCTCTCGGCTGTTTCTGACCTCGATGGTGGTCACCGTTACGGGATCAGGTGGGGTCCTGTCACAGATTTTGCCATATCGCGGCGCAAACGGCCGCTAAGCCGGCGTCTGGGCAACTCCCCCCTCCCCTACGCCAAATCGTCAATCATCTGGTATACGTTCCGCGACAATGATCGCCGAATCTCCCCGTTCCCCCCTTCGCCTGCTCGCCTGGTTGGTCCCGGTGTTGGCGGCTGCTCTCATGTGCCTCTGGGCCAGCCCGGCCTCGGCCGACTTCCGGCTCTGCAACAACACCTCGAGCCGGGTCGGCATTGCGCTCGGCTACAAGGATGCCGACGGCTGGACCACCGAGGGCTGGTGGAACATCTCGTCCCGCGCCTGCGAGACCCTGCTCAGGGGAACGCTGGTCGCACGTTACTACTACATTTACGCGATCGACTATGACCGCGGCGGCGAATGGTCGGGGCAGGCCTTCATGTGCTCGCGCGACAAGGAATTCACCATCCGCGGCACTGAAGACTGCCTGGCGCGCGGCTACGACCGGACCGGCTATTTCGAGGTCGACACCGGCGAGCAGCGGGCCTGGACGGTGCAGCTCACCGACGCCAATGAGCAACCGTCGCAGCAGCGCGTCCCCGGCATGCCCGGCCCTATGGGCCCTGGTGGTGGCGTTCCGGGTTTGCCCAATAGCCCGCCCGGTGCTACGCCCCCGGGCTCGCCCGGCCTGCCACCGTCCGCCGCCCCGCCCTCGCCCCCGCCTGGAAATAAGCCATGAGGCGTCTTCGCCGTATCAAGATTCTCGCGACCCTGGGACCTGCCTCTTCAGACCTCGCGATGATCCGCCGCCTGTTCGAAGCTGGCGCCGACGTGTTCCGCATCAATATGAGCCACACCCCGCATGACAAGATGCGGGAGCTGGTGGCGACCATTCGCAATGTCGAATCGAGCTACGGCCGCCCGATCGGCATCCTGGTCGATCTCCAGGGCCCGAAGCTCAGGCTGGGTGCCTTCGCCGAAGGTTCGGTCCAGCTCCAGAACGGCCAGACCTTCACGCTCGATTCCGACAAGACACCAGGCGATGGCACCCGCGTCAATCTTCCGCATCCGGAGATCCTGGCTGCACTGCGGCCCGGCCATGCGCTGCTGCTCGACGACGGCAAGGTGCGGCTGATCGCGGAGGAGACCTCCAAGGAGCACGCGGTGACGCGTGTCGTCGTCGGCGGCAAGATGAGCGACCGCAAGGGCGTCAGCCTGCCCGACACCGACCTGCCGGTGTCGGCGATGACGCCGAAGGACCGCGCCGACCTCGAGGCCGCGCTCGTCACCGGCGTCGACTGGATCGCGCTGTCCTTCGTGCAGCGCGCCGACGACGTGCTCGAAGCCAAGAAGATGATCCGCGGCCGCGCCGCGGTGATGGCCAAGATCGAGAAGCCGCAGGCGATCGACCGCCTCGCCGACATCATCGATGCCTCCGACGCGCTGATGGTGGCGCGCGGCGATCTCGGCGTCGAGCTGCCGCTGGAGCGCGTGCCGAGCCTTCAAAAGCAAATGACGCGCATGGCGCGCCGCGCCGGCAAGCCGGTGGTGATCGCGACGCAGATGCTGGAATCGATGATCCAGTCGCCGGTGCCGACCCGCGCCGAAGTCTCCGACGTCGCCACCGCCGTCTATGAGGGCGCCGACGCCATCATGCTGTCGGCGGAATCGGCAGCCGGCAAATTCCCGGTCGAGGCGGTCTCGACCATGAACCGCATCGGCGAGGAGGTCGAGCGCGACCCGACCTACCGGTCGGTGATCACGGCGCAGCGCCCCTCGCCTGAATCGACCGCGGGCGACGCCATTGCCGACGCCGCGCGGCAGATCGCCGAGACGCTCGACCTGCCGGCGCTGATCTGCTGGACCTCATCCGGCTCGACCGCGACGCGCGTGGCGCGGGAGCGGCCGAAGCCGCCGATCGTGGCGATCACGCCGAACATCACCGCCGGCCGCCGGCTCGCGGCGGTCTGGGGCGTACACTGTGTGGTGGCTGAGGATGCGCGCGACCAGGACGACATGGTGAACCGCGCCGGCCAGATCGCCTTCCGCGACGGCTTTGTCCGCGCCGGCCAGCGCGTGATCATCGTCGCCGGCGTACCGCTCGGCATTCCTGGCACCACCAACATGGTGCGCATCGCCTCGGTCGGCCCCGAAGGCGACGCGAATATGTGAGGCGGCAGGCCGCCACCAGCACAAAACGCGAAAACAACCCCATGCACAGTAGCCGGCTGAACCCGGCTGCTTTGCTCGGTTTTTCGGAAAAAGCGTGTTCAGGCAACGACTTGAGCGCGGTCAGGTCCCCGCTCGCCTCTGCTGCGGCCTTTCAAGCCCCGACCAGCGCCTTGGTTGTCGGCAGCAGCGTCTGCTGCACCACGAGGCCCCGGGCGCGGGCGTCCATGACGCCGACGGCACGCAAGGCCAGCAGCGTCACGGTCTGCACCGCATCACGCATCCTAACGGGATCTTCGAGATTGTCGGGCGCGAGCGGGCCCACGAGCGCCTCATGCAGCGCCCCTAACAGCGCGGTCGCGGCAAGCGAGGTGTCCTGCGCCGGCAGATGACCCGCGCGCACCGCGGCGTCAATCCGCCCCGCGATCTCGCCTGCGATCTCGCGGCGGCTGGCGAGGCGCGAGGCGCTGACATCGACATCGACGGGCTCGGCCAGAATGCCCCAGGCCAGCCGGCGCTGCGACAAGGTGTGGACCGCCACGGTGGTCACCGCCGCCGCCAGCGCCGAGGACGGCCCCGGCGCGGCATCGGCCGCCCGCCTGATAGCCGCGAGCTCGTCGCGGGAGACCTCGGCGATCAGTTCGGAGATCAGGTCGGCCTTGGAGGGGAAGTAGCGATAGACGGTGCCGGCCGCCACGTTGGCCCTGACCGCAACCGGTGCGATCTGCACCGCCGCCATGCCGCCTTCGGCTGCAGCTTCCCTTGCCGCCGTCAGGATGGCGCTGCGCCGAGCCGCAAGGCGCTTAACCACTTGATGCGTCCGCCGATAAACCATGGCGCGCTTCCTGTCCCAGACGCCGCCCGCACGCCCTGCGGCCGAACGTTTCGTCACTGATATCGCCGCAAATCGCCCCGCAAGGACTGAACAACTATTCAGGAGAGATGACAAGAAGCAAATGCGTGACGGATCACGCTCGTCCGGCCGCGCTCGACATGGACGGCTCGCGGGACCAACGGCGCCGCTCTGACATGCCCCAGCATGACGTTTCCTGCGGTGATTCATGCGACCTTAACTGGCTGGACATAGTCCTACGGGCATCAACCGGAATTCTGGAATGCGCTCCATAAGTCCGCTTTCTGCGTCGCATGGCCTTGCCGAAGATGGGCTGCACCCCTCGGGCGTGGCGTCTTGATGCTGCCACGCACGGCACCCGCGGCTGACTTTCCCGACGCCATGTCCATGCCCGCGGCCCAAAGCCTGCGACGGCGCGGGATGACGGACCTGCGCGGGAAGGCGCTTGCGTCTATCGCCATCGTCGTCTGCTCGATGCTGCTAGGGGCGCTCTACACGCTCGCGATGGGCGAGGACGTCAACTGGGATTGGCAGAACTATCACGAATACAATGTCTGGGCTTTGCTGAACGGCCGCTACGACATCGATGCGGTCCCGCCGGGCTTTCAGACCTACTTCAATCCGATCGTCTATTTTCCGGTCTATTATCTCAGGCACTTCCTGCCCTCGCCGTATGGGCTGATGATCATCGGCGCGATTCACGGTCTCAACCTCGCGCTGGTTTGCCTGTTTGCACGCCTGGTGCTGCGCGAGGCCGCAACCGTTGCGGCGGTCGCGGCGGCGGTTGTGATCGCGGCTTTCGGACCGATGACGCTCTCGGAGGTGGGCACGAGCTTTTCCGACGTGCTGCTGGCATTGCCCGTCATCGGCGGCTTCCTCCTGATCCTGGTGGCAGATCGCCGGCCCGTCGTCCGCTATCTGCTGGCTGGCTTGCTGATCGGCGCCGCCGTCGGGCTGAAGCTGACCAATGTCGTCTACGCGATCGGTGCAGCCGCCGCAGTGCTCGCTGCCGCGCGGCCCCTTCGGGCGACCATCCTTCTTGCACTCGGCGGGATCATCGGCGCGGCGCTCACCGGCGGCGAATGGTGCCTGATCACGTGGCGCGACACCGGCAATCCGATCTTTCCGCTGTTCAATGCAGTGTTCCAGTCAGGCGAGGTGGCGGCCGTCAATCTGATGGATGCGCAGTTCATGCCCCATGGCGTGCTCGACGCACTCGCCTATCCCTTCTACTGGCTGGTCGGCGACCACAGAGGCGCGGAGCATCCGTTCCGCGACGCGCGGTTCGCGTTCGTGACGGTGCTGTTCGTGCTCGGCGTGTTCGCGCGGATCGCGCGAGGTGCTGCGATCCTCACACGACGTGACGTCCAGCTCGTGGTGATGTTTGGTGTCTCGTACCTGGCCTGGCTCGGCCTGTTCTCGATCCAGCGCTATGCGGTCGTCCTGGAACTGTTGTGCGGCCCGCTCATCGTTCTGCTGCTCGCGCGCCTCGCAGCGGGCGCGGGCCCGACATGGCCTGCGGCATCTCCCTCTCCGCCGAACGCACTGATGTTGACGGTTGGAGCCGCGATCGCATTGTGGTCGCAGCCCGCGGACTGGTGGCGCCGTCCCTGGTCCGAAACCTACCGACCTGAGATCGCCGATGAACTCGCGCAGCCTGCGACCTACTTCATCCTCGGCAAGCCGCTCGCTTATATCGCGCCGCAGCTTCCTTCGCAGTCGCGTTTCTACCAGCTCGCCGATATCGGCGTGCCCATCGTGCCCGGCGGCATCTTTGATCAGCGTATCCGCGCCGGGCTGAAGGACCCCCTGCCCGGCGGCGTCCGCGAGTTACACATGCGCGGCGAACCCGACCGCAGCACGCTGCTGGACCGCTACGCGCTCACCATCGATCGTTCGCGGCCTTGTGTCGCCATCGAGGGCGCCCGCCCCGGCACCGTGCTCGAAAGCTGTCCGCTGATCGAGCGGACCTCGCGTTAGGGCGTGGGCTTATAAAGGCGTATCGGCGCCCCATGGCCGAGCGGAGAACATCCGCCCGGGGAAACTTTCTCGGCTTTGACCCGACCAAAGGGAAGGCCCGTCACCGTGTCGGCCATCGGCGCCAGACCGGACGCGGGCCGCGCTTGCCATGACCGCTGCTTGCGACCCGATGCGGACCTCTCGCCGGAGAAAAGGTAATAAGTCGCCTATCTCCAGCACGTCGTTTTCGCGCTGCTCGTTGGTTAATTCTCGCGCCAGAGCACATGACGGGAAGAAGTTAATTATCCTTGATTTAATCTAATTTAATTATTGAAAATATTAAACAATGTAAAGCACGACAGTACTCGAGCAAACTTTTGCCAGGGCGTTGCGCGCGGGCACGTGCTCTAGCTGCCCAAACTCGTTCTATCCGTATGGAGCTGGCTGGCATGGATCGAGAATACCTTGACACGTTGTCCATTGATGAATTGTGGGCGCTGCACACGGAGGTCGATCAGATCCTCGCGGCGAGACTCCTTGCAGAAAAGCGCGAGCTAGAAAAGCGGCTCGATCAGCTCGGCCAAGGAGCAAACTCGAACGAACCGGCGAGGACCCCCCCGGCGAAGAACTAGGACGCGAAAGCCGTGTCTTGTTATATTTAGTGATTGAACTCGATTAACTTGATTTAATTATCCAGACTGGAAGACGTGTTTAATTGCAATAGCCATGAGGGGGCGGCATGTCCTCGTACGAACACGACTACCGGCGCGAGTTTTTGAAGACCTGCGGAAAATTCGCCGCCGTAACCCCTCCTGCCGTGACCATGCTGGTGTCGACATCAACTGGGTCGCGGCGCCTGGCGGCGAGGCGCGGGGGCCCGGGGGCCTACGAACCACCATCATCATAAACACGGTGAAAGTTAGCTGAAACACGATGAAGATTAGCTGAGGGTCGCCGACGGGGCGCGGCTTACGGCTCCATCTCTCTTCGCGACGAAATCGGTGCGAACGTGCTCAGGTTTCGAGCCCTAGGTACGTCGCCACGCGGAGGACCCGACCATGAGTGGTCTCCATTATCTCCAGACTTCCCCGTCGGCCGTACGGGCTGATCTCTTCCAATCGGCCGAGTTGCCCTTGGGCAATCCTTGGGCGGATGCTGCTGCTGCTATGCTTCGTCACCGTTTCGAAGCACTCGCTTCTCAGCTCGCCGAACTGGAAGCGCTTCGCGAACGAGTGCTCAAGGCTGAGCAGAAGCTCGACCCGATTTTCATCAGATGAAAAGCCGGGTCGGGCAGCAATAAGCGCCGCTTAGCGCTTAATGAACTCGGCCAGCTTCAGCTTCTGGTGACCTATTGGCCTCTGAAGAGTGCTGCCGCGCCAAAGAGTAGGGCGCATTGGAGGCAGATATGCTCAGGTCGGTGATCCAGTCTGCGGTCATAGCAACGTTGTTGATCACTCTGATTATCCCGCCGGTCATCACACAGGCCTTTGGCCACGGGAGCGGTGGTGGTGGTGCCGGGGGCGCGGGCGGTGGCGGCGGTGGTGCCGGTGGTGCTGGAGCTGGCAGCGGTGGCGGCGGTGGTGCTGGAGCTGGCGGCGGTGGCGCTGGAGCTGGCGGTAGTGGCGGTGGCGCTGGAGCTGGAGCTGGCGTTGGTGGCGCTAGTGGTGCTGGAGCTGGCGGCGGTGGTGCCGCTGGTGCCGGTGGCGCTGGTGGTGCGGGTGCCGGTGGTGGTGCGGGAGTTGCCAACGGTGGTGCCGGTGGCGGTTATGGCGGGGGCCATTATGATGCCGGTGCATCCAGCTTGCCCTATTCCAGCCGGCTGGGCACGAACATGCAGCTGATCCAAAGGAGCAAGGCTTGGTCTGGTGCTGGCTGGGTTCGTGACGATACTTTTTATCCGTTCCGCGAACGCGTGCCCCGGCTGGGGTGGGGCATGTGGAGGCACGCAGCGCCCGTGTCTGACCTCCACAGGCTTCACAACGCTCAGCGAAGAAGGCTCCAGCCGCACGAAATGCGGAAGATGCTGTCGGACCAGAAATCTGTGCGATCGTTCGGGACGCGAACCTCATTGGACGCGCCGCCATCCGGGATCGAGCGTAAGGAAGAGCAAACGACTGGGGCGGCGCCGGTAGATGCCTCGGCGGATGTGGTTAAGGTCGCCCCGCCGCCCGCGATCGAGCGCGAAAGCGAGCAAACGATCGGCGCGGCATTCGTAGACGCCTCGGCGGAAGTCGCTCAACTCAGCCCGCCCTCCGTTATTGAACATGAGGACGCCTCGACAACGCGGTCACTCGACGGGCTGGTAGCGATGATGATGGCACTCCTCGCATTTGGCATCCCGTTGCTCTTTCACCATAAGGATGCCCAACGCGTGTTAGCCTATGCTGTGAGGCGTCGCTCCGAAGCACGCCTCGACGATGCTCGCCCCGTCTACTTACTGTGTCCACCGCGGATCGAAGCGGATCCCGATCTTGAATCCAATTTGGAAGCGTCCGTGAAAAACGTTCTCAAAACAATAAAGGAGGCGGAGACCGAGATGGCTTCCTCGCGACAGCTCCGAAAACCTGCGTGAAGCCGAGCCTTCCCCGAGATTGTTGACGCTGATCAGATTGGATACGACTGGCGCGAGGCCAAACGTCGCGAATGACCTCCGCCGACCAATAGAACGTCACCTGGTCGCACCTAAGTTGATCCTCATCTTGGGGAATGCCAGCTCGGCAGACGCCGAACGACTCCGTCAAGCGTTCGCTGCCACGCTGAAATCACTGCATTTGGTTGATCGCAACGATCCGGTCTGCGAGATCGTCGCGCGGAAGGTAGTCGAGATCGACGCCGCGGGCATTCATGACCCGGACGCGATCGCGAAGACGGCTGCGAGAGAACTTGGCCCCAATTGATTGAGGCCGCCTTGCAAGGCGGCCTCATAGCTCCTTCGGAAAGTTGCCGGGTCGCTAGTCGTCGTGGTGGTGGTGTTCGCGGTGCTCGTACCGGACGCCCCTACAAGATAGCCCCTCGGATCGGGCAATAAGCCTGACGTATTGAACGCCGATTTCCACCGATGCTAGATTGCCACTTTATCCCGGTTGCTTTGACGCCGTCCTAGTAGTGCTTTTTGGTACTGTGGAGGACATTATGCGAAGCTCTCGCGCAATACTTTTTCTGCAACGACTTGGCGAGCTCGCCTCTCAGCTCTCAGAACTGGAAGATCTTCGAAGTCTGGTCGAAGATGCAGAGCGCGACGCCCGCGGTGCGCCTGCATTACGCCCTAGACGCCATGCTTCGCGCCGCCTTCGAGGTCGCGATCTCGGCGCCCTGTCTGTCCGCCTTCGCGGCTACACACCAGCAAGCAGAAATGCAGGAGGTCTCACGATTCAGAACGACAATCAAATCGAATGGACGGTGCTTGAGCCATTTCCCGACGGATGGTGGGCTTCCTCCTAACGCTCTTGAGCGGCTGCCTTGTCGTCTGCTTGTGGCCCTTAGCTGACCCTTCGCCGATCGCAGGCGTGGTCCGCTTTTGGCGGCAGAGCGGACCGAACGTGTCTGCTCTGCCCCGAATAGCAGACCGCGCCTGCGGGCGATCCACGCGCTTATCAACAAGGCGCCTCCGAGGCAGCGGAAATGGAGATCAACGCCGCTGTCCCTGGCGGCCGACTAAAGGCCGTGCGCGCGCTCGAGGCAGGCGCGCCTGTGCCGGTGCAAGCAGGTCGCTCGTCACCTATTTGCCCGCGCCGGTCGTCAGGCCGCTGACGATGTAGCGCTCCAGGAAGATGCCGATCAGGACGAGGGGCGCGATTGCGGCCGTCGATAGTGCCGCCATCGACCACCAGTTGATGCCTTGCGAGCCGGTCTGGCTCGCGACCATCACGGGCAAGGTCTTGGCATCCGTGCTGGTCAGCAGCGCAGCGAAGAAATACTCGTTCCAGCACAACACCAGCGAGAGAATAAAAGCTGCCGCCATGCCAGGAAAAGCCAACGGCAGGATTATGCGCAGAAACGCGCCCCAGGTCGACAGGCCATCGACGAAAGCCGCCTCGTCGAGCTCGACCGGTATTGCATTGAACTGGTCCCGCATGATCCAGATGACGATCGGCAGCACCGTCAACGTATAGAGCAGGATCAGCCCGAAGGTGGTGTCGAGCAGCGCGAGCGCCTTGTAGAGCACGAGGAAGGGCAGGGCGAGCACCACCGGCGGCAGGATGAGCTGCGACATGAAGAAGAACAGGATATCGTCATTGCGCATCCAGGCGAATTTGTAGCGGAATCGGCTCAAGCCATACGCCGCCAGCGATCCGAGGATCAGCGCCAGGACAGACGCGCCGATCGAGGTGATGATGCTGTTGATGAAGCGATTGACGAACTCGGAGCGGGCGGTGGAGGTTTCGAACAGCGTATCCGGCGACAGCCCGAGCGAGCGCCAGCCCTTCCAGTCCGGATGGAAGTCCACCCACGGGATCAGGTGCGCTTGTGTCACGTCGACCGCCGATTTGAACGAGGTCGTGACGGTCCAGTAGATCGGAAACAGGCAAATGAATGTCCAGAACAGCAGCGCGGCATAGATCAGCGCGCGGTTCGCCATCCGCTTGACGCGCGGTGCGACGGGGTGCCTGTGGGCGGTTATCGCGGTCGTGACAGCCACGTGAGCAACTCCCTCAAGTAACCCGCTGCGTCCAGCGTTTGGACAGGCGCAGCATCAGCGTCAGCAGCACGATGATCAGAAGCAGATAGACCATGGCGAGCGCGGTGCCGTATCCGACGTTCGAGCGGTCGCGGTAGACGCGGTAGATGAAGCTCGAGACGGTGTCGGTCGCGCCGCCAGGACCGCCGGCGGTGACGTTGATGACGATGTCGGCGAGCTTCAGCTTGAAGATGATGCGGATGATGAGCACGGTGATGCTGACCGGCAGCATGATCGGAAACGTCACGTGCCAGAACGACTGCCAACCATTCGCGCCGTCGACCTTGGCGGCCTCCTGCACCTCCTTGGGCATGGCCTGGAGGCCCGCGAGCAGGATGATCATGATGAAGGGAATGGACACCCAGGCGTCCATCGCCTGGATTGTGAAACGTGCCATCCAGGGGGAGGCGAAAAAGGCCGGGTTGTCCCAGCCGAGATAGCGCGCCAGCGTCGCCGCCGGACCGAAGCGATATTCCAACAGCGACTTGCCGATCATCCAGCTCACGGCGACGGGGCTCAGCATCATCGGCAGCAGGAACACGACACGAAAGAATTTCCGCCCGCGGATCTCAGCGCTGAGCAGCAGCGCGAGCGCGAACGCGATCGCATACTCGCCGAGCACTGCGAGGGAGTAGAACACCATATTGCTGAGCGCGTTCCAGTAGTAGGTGTCATTCAGCATCGCCCTGACGTTGTCGAGCCCGCTGAAGTGTGGGCCTTCGATCGAGGACAGGTTCCAGTCGAGCGAGGCGATGTAGAGCCCGAATATGGTTGGAAAGATCACCACGGCGACGGTGAAGAACACGGCCGGCAGCAGGAACAGCGCGCGCTGGCCGCGCTCGCCGCGCATGAGCACCTGCGCGGTCCCGAATGCGGTGGCCCAGAGCAGGTACACGATCAGGATCGGCCGCCAAGTCGAAAAGCCGGCGGCGATCGCGCCGGCTGCATGCAGGACCTGAACGATCAGCACGAGCAGGAACACGAGCGAGGCGAGACCGATCAGGATGCGGCCGACCGTCGCGCGCCGGCGCACTGCACGCTTCATCGCTGCTCTCGGGGGCACGGCGTCGGCTATGTCAACGGAACTTTGCATCGAATTCGATCTCGTCGGACCCCGCTTCACCTATCCCGCGTGCGGGAGAGCGTAGGCCGCCTTCGACGACCGTCCTCTCGAGAAACGCCGACGCCAAAGCCCCGGCTATGCCGAAGGCACGAGTGAGGGCACCATTCACCTCGGAAATCCTGATGAGGACGCCTCCTCTCCCCGACCCTCCCCGCACGCCCGGGGGAGGAGCGCGTCTGGCTTCGAGCTCTGCCGCGAAGTCATCCTTCCTATACGCCGAAAGAGGCCTTGTAGAGTCCGATCTGCCGCTCGCGGCCGAGTTGGTCGGTCAGCTTCTCCCAGGCGGCGGCAATGTTATTGGCGCCGGTCTGCGCATCGACCTTGCCGGAGAAGATCTTCGTCAGCTCGTCCTCGGCGATGCTGTAGTACTGGAAGATACCGGGAATGCGCGGCTCGACCGCCCGATTGGGGTGGTTATACGAGTTGAACTGCGAGTTCAGATAGGACGTGATGTACTTCCTGTCGTAACCTGCCGCCACCCATTCATCGATTTGAGAGTGGCTGGTCCGGTGGACCTGGAAACCGGACGGATACATCACCATCCAGAGCGACAGGTCCTTGCCGCCGAGATGCGCCGCCGCGCTCCAGGCCGCCTTGTGCTTCTTCTCGTCGCCATTGACCCGCGCCATCACATAGATGCCCCAGCCGAGATAGGCGCAGTTCGGCGCATGGTTCGGCCCGCTCGGTAGCTTGTCCCAATTGCCGGTCTTCGAATTGTAGACGTCGTCCGATCCCGGCAGGATGTCGAAACCGACGGTATCGCCAATGACGGAGGTATCGCTCGCCTTCGCTACCTGGCCGATGTCACCCCACCAGGGGATCATCGAGCCGATGCCGGCCAAAAATTGCTGGAAGCCGGTGGTGTTCGGATCGGCGTTGAGCTGGTCGGCCGGCTCGGAGGGCAACGCATCGATCACATCCTGGATGGCGCGCACCCAGGCCGGATTGTTGATGCGCGGCTTCATCGTGTCGATATCGAACAGCCATGCCTTGTCGTCGGGATGCTTGGCGTAGGCTGTGGCGCGGCTGCCGAGGAAATAGAAGCCGAACCCACCCCAGGGCTTTGGCGCGTCCAGATAGCCATAGACGCTCTGGCCCTTGAATTTCTGGCCCTTGAGGAACTTCGTGACGGCCTGCACCTGCTGCCAGGTCTTCGGCACGCCCCATTCGGTTGTGTTGCCGGCATCCTTCCAGGCCTTGGCGAGCGTGGCGTCCGAGAACACGTCGGTGCGATAGTTGAAGTTATGGCAATCGCCATCGATCGTGACGCGATAGGTCTTGCCGTTCCAGGTGCCGACCGGCGGCTTCAGGTAAGCGACGTAGTCGTCGATATCGATTTGTTTCTTGACCCAGTCCGGCATTTCTGAGGCGAGGCCCTTGCCGCAGACGTCGCCCTCGAAGGGCGCTCCCATCTCGAGAATGTCGAAGTCGACGGTACCGGTTGCGATCGCCTGTTGCAGGCGTGGGTTATAGTCGGCCTGCGCCAGATCGATCCAGGAGATCTTCGCGCCGGTATAGGCCTCCCAGGGCTTCAGGAAGCCCCGGAACAGCAGATTGTGCAAGTTCTGATTATTCAGTCCCATGAAGGAGAGCTCGACGCCCTTGAACTCACCCTCCTTGATGCTCGCCTTGGTCGGGCCGAGGCAGAGCTCGCCGACCTTCTGCCAGTCGGCGTCGGTGGGCGCACCCTTGCCGACGCCGGGAATCTTCGTGATCTCAGCGCGCAGATTGGCCTGCGCGAATGCAAGCTCGGAGAACGTGCCGAGCGCGCCGGTCGTGCCAAGTGCGGCGGCCCCGGCCGCGCTCTTGAGCACCGTTCGCCGGGTCGGGTGCATTGCGGGATGCTGGTCATGCTCTTGCTGCTTCACCACGAAATCCTCCCTTTTTTGACGCTGCTGATATCAAAGTTTTGGTCAGGTCAGATTGGGCCTCCTAGCACCACCGAACAAGTGAGGCTCGCCGATCATGTCGCGGCGATGGTGCGCGAAGCCGCGTCAAGTATGCAACGGCACCGATCAATGTCAACGAATCCGCGCAAAGCGGACGCGGTCGACCGAACGCAATTGCTCTTCCTTTCGTTGCAGTAGGGATATCCGACGAAGCCCTTACAATGAAATACTGCCGCCCTTTTTCTACAGAATCCCTTTCCGCCGCTGTTGCGGGGTGAAGCGGACATCAGGCCGCCAGCGGCTCCGCGCCTGATCAGCCGAGCTGCCCGGTGAGCAGAAATGCGTGTGCAACAGCGGAATTGTGGTAGGCGAGGAGCAGGCTCAAGCACCATGGCAGAAGCGAGGCCGGCGCCATCAGTTCGAACTCGGACGCCAGCGCGGATCGGGTTCTGCCTGGCAGCTCAGTGGGCAAGGGAAACGCCTCCTTTCCGCGAAGCCCCGCGCGAGCGCGAGCACTTTGCCAGCAAGCGCCTCGAATTGACGGCCTCGGCTCAACCGTTGCTGAGGAATCGCAGCCGCAACGGCCTGAGTACAAATAGAGCCAATCCCACGACGACGAAGTTCAAGATGGCAGTCAATACAAACACAAGGTGCCAACCGCCGCTTGCTGATTTGATGAGGTTGGCAACCGGCACAAGGAAGGCCGACGCGCCTTTGGCAGTGTAGAGCAGGCTGAGATTGACGGTCGCAAATTTGCTTCCGAAAGTGTCCGTGCACGTGGACGGGAATAGGCTGAAGATCTCACCCCACGTCAGGAAGATCAACGCAGCGAAAAGAACGAATGCCCAGGGGGCGTGACCCAGAGTCCCCAGCAACCAATACGCCACGCCGCCCAGACCAAACGCGATGGCCATCGTGTATTCGCGGCCGATCTGATCCGAGATCCAGCCAAATAGAGGCCGGGCTCCCCCATTGCAGATGCTGTCGACGACCAGCGCCACGCTCAATGCCGACGCGCCGAACAGGATCACTACGTTTCCAACATTAAAGTCCTTGGCGATAGGTGCGATCTGCGCAGTCGCCATCAACCCGCTCGCCGATACCATGATGAACATGATGTAAAGGAGCCAGAATACCCCGGTGCCCAATACTTGCCGAGGCGTATAGCTGCGCGTCGTCTGCATTACTCTTGGCGCAGCGATGCCGACCATCTCGTCGGGATCCGGCGCCCGTAAGAACCACGCCAGGACGAAAACAAGTCCACCCTGAACCAGCCCGAACCAGAAAAAAGCCGCTTCATAGCCGGCAGCTTCAATCACCGCGCGAATAGGAATGACGGTCAGCGCCGCGCCGGCTCCGTATCCAGCAGCCGTAAGACCGACGGCCAACCCTCGTCGGTCTGGAAACCACTTGACGGCTTGACCGACGCAGGTGGCGTACACCGCGCCGCCTCCGGTGCCGCCGACCACGGCACCGAGATAGAGCATTGTGAGGGAGTCTGCATACGCGTTGATAATCCAGCCGAGAGCGACCAGGATACCTCCAACTGCCACGACCAGCTTGGCGCCACGTCGCCCACCGAGACTGTCAACGATCCACCCATGGATCGGCGTGAGCCAGGTCTCGAGAGCGATGAAGATGCTGAAAGCAACTTGGATCGAGGCGATCGACCAGCCATGCGCTTGGCTGATGGGATTGACGAATAGCGTCCAACCGTACTGCAGATTGGCAATCAGTATCATGCATAGAACACAGCAGATGAGCTGAGTCCGTCGTGTTGTCGGAATTGCGGGTGATCGGGAGTCAATGGTTGCTGTGGTCATGTTCCGTCCCTGTTACCGGCACGGATGTGCCTGGTGTGATCGGCCACTCATCGAGGCAGGGACGCCCGCTTGCTTCTGAGTTTCGGGTTGCTAGTTGCCTGTTAGCTCAGGTCCCGAAGACGGGCCTCTTTCTATCTGCCAAGTACGTGGCAGGATTTCACCGAATTTCACCGTTGATATTGGCGAGAGGTCCGGAAGGTTCCACGAAAGGTTCTAGTCCTTTCGTTGTGGAGCACCAAGCGGGAGGTGCTGCCCATGGCGCCTCGGCGCGGCGACCCAAACCAGGCGTCGAGGATTTCGGAGCGACGATCCTTATGCCGAGGTGGGTGCATAGCGAAGCCGGTCGGGAAGGCGGCACCGCAAGATCAGCGCGATCAGCAAGATGATCGCCGAGAAAAAATGACTTCGTAGGATTTCGATCGATCCAAAGTCAGGGGCACCCGGATCGATTGCAATCGGACGCGCGTTGAGTGCAAATGTGGCGACCGCAATCGCCAAAGGCAACGCACCTCCGGCGTTGGTCAGGACCATCACTGCGGGGATCAGCGATACGAAATAATGGGTCCAGGCGATCGGAGTGAATATCGTGATGCTGACGAGGGCCACGCCCACCGCGGCGCCACGCCAGGCCTGCCGCCGCGACATCCAACCGGATATTGCCACGCCGACAATCGCGGCCGCGAGGGACGTCAGTTTCATCGCCGCCGACATTGGCAGCATCCGCCAGTTTCCGACCTCGGCTTGCATGCCGAATGAGGAGCCGAGCCAAGCCGCCAGCGACTGGTTGTTGAACGCTACCAGCAGCACGTTCGATACCCGCCGCATCGACTGAACATAGTCGAGCGTAAGGTCCAGTCCCGCGGCCGCAACGGTTGTGGCGGCCAGGACCAGCGAGAACACGATGAACCAGAACGCAGCGCGAAAACGGCCGCCGGCGAGCCAGTAGAGCAGGAGAAATCCCGGCGTGATTTTTACTGCGCAGGCGGCGGCCAGCAGCGCGCCCGGCGCCACTGCCCGGCCGCGCTCCGCCAACGCCAGGGCCAGTACGGTCATCACCAGGAAGAGCGCGTGCGTCTGCACCAGCCACATCGCATATTGGAACGGCGTGCTGATCGCGATCGCCAGGAGCAGGATCGAAAGCGGCAGGGGCCGCAGGAAATTGCCGGCCCAGTTCCGCGCGACAATCTCGATCGTCGCCGCCAGCGAGAATGCGGCGATACACAGGAAGATGAGGGCGAAGGTGCCGAACGTCAGATGGCTGCACATTGGTTGCAGCATCCAGGCCCACAGCGGGGTCTGGACATAAGGATGCAAGAATCCAGTGAACCCCGCGTCCGCCCCGGCGCTCACCCATGCGGGCGTGTCGACGACGTGGAATAGGTTCGGATGGAAGTCGTAGAGGTGCCCGCCACTCCCCTGAGCCAGCATACGGCAGCCGATATAGGATGACGACAGGTCGTCGCCCGGCGCTTTCCGAAATCCAATCACACTGTAGGCGACGAAGATGAAATAGAGCGCGAGCCTATAGAGCACTGGTTTGCCTGCCCAGGCGTTGAAGTTCCCCATGGTGTCCCCGGCGCAAACCCTGTGAATCAGACGTTATCATAGATGATAGGTCACGCAGCAATCCGCTGTCGCAAGCGCGATGATGGCTTGCGCCGCTTCGACATTGGCGCGGGGAGTGCAGTGATTAGTCCGTCAGAGCCTGGTCGAGCTTCTCAGTTCGGTTGTGTGATTGCGAGCTGCGTCGATGCAGCTTCGGCCGTTCGCCAGGCCGCGCACCGGCCAAGGATCAGAGCGAAGACGATGAGGATTGCGGGGAAGCCCACGGGCTGGCCGAGAAAAAGGAAGCTTGCGAGCAGCCCGAAGACGAGCGCCAGGGCCATCATCTCGTGGCGCGCGAAACCTTCATCGAGTCCTGCGCGGATGAGAAACGCCACCGCGATGCCGAGCACGACCAGATCATACATGAAGAGATAGGGCGTCGTGAGCAGCGCCGCCGCCGCAAGCATCGCCGCTTTCAGCGCGTAGGGCAGCCTGCTCCGCCACGCCACCACCAGCACCACGGCAATTGCTGCCGTCAAAACCCACTGGAAGATCCAGCCGAGCTGCTCGGTTCCGCCGAGGTAGCGCACCAGCGCGAAGATGCTCTGCATCTTGAACCAGGGTGCCCTGCCTTCGGTCAGGAAGGCCTGCGAGAACATCGGAATCCAATGGAAGAAGGCCTGCCAGCTTTCGGTCCCGAACGCGAGCCAGGACGCACCTGCGATGGTCACCGTGACGATTGCGGCCGTGAAAAGCACCGTCCACTCCGCGGCGGCGAGCAGCACCAGCGGGAAAAGCAGTCCATATTGGGGTTTGTAGCTCAGGAGACCCAGACAGAGTCCGGCCAGCACCGGCCGCGTCGGCAGCAGAAAAAGCACGCCGCCGATCAGGGACGCCGTCAGGAAGCCGTTCTGTCCGACCAGGACGTTGAGGAAGACGGCGGGAAATCCAAGCGCAATCACCAGGCCCGCATTGCGCCCGATGATCGCGCGCACCACGGCGAGATAGGGCACCATGCTGAACGCGGCCCAGCCCATGAAGGCCGCCGCATAGGGAAATCGCGCGAGCAACGAGGCGACGAACAGGAAGGGCGGCGGATAGTGCCAGGCGAAATGGCCGACGAAATCCTGCTTGAGCAGCGCTAGCTCGACCTGCTTCTCGATGTCCCAGTCCCAGGCCTGCGCGGGATGGCCGGCGAGCGCCAGCTTTCCGGCCGCCCAGACATTGACGAAATCCGTCGGGATACCGCGACCTTCCGCGTCGAAGATCCACGCATGCGCCAGATAGGCCGCCGGAAAATACGCCAGCGTGATGATCGCCAGCACGAAGGAGACGTTGAGGAGCGTCGCAGGGATCGCATCGTGACGACCAACGGCATGCGGGACTGACGAAGCTTCGGCCATGCGGCTTCCTTATGACGCAATATGACGACGGATGCGTTCAAGCCATACACCCTGATGACTTGAAGGAGGCTTAAGCGCACGCCAGCGCCGACGCGCCGGGCAAAGCAAAAGAGCCCCGTCCATGACGAGGCTCTTCGCTATTCCGTCGATCGTCTGGCTTACTTGAGGCTCGCCGAGATCGAGCCGAACTTGGCGTTCAGCGTGGTGCCGAGCTGGTTGACGACGGTGATGATCGCCAGCGCGATGCCGGCGGCGATCAGGCCGTATTCGATGGCGGTGGCGCCGGATTCGTCCTTCACGAAACGCGAAACGAGGTTCTTCATAGACTGCTCCAAAAAAGGTACACGAGGCTTAATGGTCTGGTCATTCCGGCTTCCCAGCGCCGCCCGACCATGGAACCCAACTTAGGGGCAAAGAATTGCGCCGTAGTTAATCCGGCTGCGTAAACACGCAACGGTTTGCACGTATTCGGCGATGGTAAACCGAAGTCTAAAACAATCGGTTAAATTGCGGAGACACCAATTCGCCTTCACCACAAGGGGGGAGGGAACAGACCTTTGTCGCGGCGGTGACCGAGTCCCGTCGCAGCGCGTTCTCATCACGCCGATTTACTCCAAGTTATGACCGCTATGGTCCAATGCCGCCCGCTCGGCCAACACCCCAAGAACAACACGAGGCGGCATGTCCCTTTCCTTTACCAACAGCATTGCCGCGCAGGGCCGCGCACGGGCTCTGGTGCCGTTATGTGTCGGTGCGGGCGCCTATCTGTTCTTCCTCTATTTCGGCGACACGCTGCTTCAGGACTCCGACTCGTTCTGGCAGATCAAGATCGGTCAGTGGATCGTCGATCACCACGCCCTGCCCTATACCGATTTCTATTCCTTCACCCGACCTGGCGAGCCCTGGATTTCGACCTCGTGGCTGTCGCAAGTCCTGTTCGCCGCCTCCTATGCGCAATGGGACTGGGCCGGCCCCGTGGTTCTTACCCTGCTTGCGATTGCGGCGTCGGCGGCGATTCTGGTTTATCTGCTCGACGCGAATCTCGAAATTCCGCGCTCGGTGCTGTTCGCGATGCTGGCGATCGTGCTGTCGCTGCACCACATCCTGGCGCGCCCGCACATGCTGGCGCTGCCGGTGATGATCGCTTGGGTCGGCGTGCTGATGAATGCGGCCGACCGCAAGGTCGCACCGTCCTGGGTCTGGCTGCCGCTGATGTCGCTGTGGGCGAACCTGCATGGCGGCTTCGTGCTCGGCCTGGCGCTGATCGGCCCGATGGCGATCGAAGCCATCTGGACGCTGGAATCCGGCGAGCAGGTCCGGCTGCTCGCGCGCTGGTTCGTGTTCGGCGTCGCCGCGATGGCGGCCGCCTGCGTCACGCCGTATGGCTGGCGCACGCTGCTGGGCGCGACCAACATCCTCAATCTCGGCGAGCTGCTGTCGGTCATCTCCGAATGGACGCCGGCGAATTTCGCTTCGTTCTCCGCGTTCGAAGCCGCGATCCTCGGCCTCATCGCGCTCGGTCTGTTTCGCGGCCTGACACTGTCGCCGCCGCGCATCCTGCTGATCCTGCTTTTCACCTGGATGGGGCTCACCCATGTCCGGAGCATCGAGGCCTTTGCCTTTCTGGTGCCGCTCGTGCTGGCCAAGCCCCTCGGCGAAGGATCGCCGCTGCCGCAGCTCGACGCGCTGGCTACGCAAAGCTGGGCGGCGCGCTACGTCACCATCATGGGCGCACTGATGATCGCGGTCGCGATCTGGACCTCGACCTCGATCTACATGTCGCATCACCGCTTCACCTTCACGGTGGACCAGACGCCGGTCGCCGCCGTCGACCTGCTCCGGGAACGCAAGGCGCAGCGTGTCTTCAACGGCTACCAGTTCGGCGGCTATCTGATCTCGCGCGACGTGCCGGTGTTCGTCGATGGCCGCGCCGAGCTCTATGGCGAAAAATTCGTGATGGACTTCTTCAAGGCCGCCGAGGGCAAGAGGCCCGACTTGCTGCCGCGCCTGCTGGACGAGTACAAGATCGACGCGACGCTGCTGGGAGCCGATACGCCGGCTCCGCAGATCCTGGATCACCTCAAGGGCTGGAAGCGGCTCTATGCCGACAACGTCGCCGTGATTCATGTGCGCGATGACCAGCCGGGCACGGGCAACGCGCCGATGTCCGCGCAGTCGAATTGAACCGCCGGACGATGTCGCCGCTCGTGCCACCGACCGGGCAAGGATCGACCGCGGCGCCGAAGCCTGCGATCGTGTTCATGATCGCCTGGGCGGTCATCGTGGCGGCGCTCGGCCTTCCCGCGATCAAGACCGGCGTGTTCGACGCGCTGTCGACCGACGACGCCATGCGCCTGGTCGAAGTGCGCGATCTTCTGGTCGGCCAGGGCTGGTTCGACCTGACCCAATACCGGCTCGACCCGCCCGGGATTGCCATGCACTGGTCCCGCATCGTCGATGCGCCGCTGGCCATGCTGATCCTCCTTTTCCGCCCACTGCTCGGCCAGCACCAGGCCGAAGCGCTCACGCTGGTACTGTGGCCCTCGCTGTTGATCGGCGCCGCGCTTTGGCTTGCAGCGGCGATCGCAAGTCAGGCAGGCGCCCCGGCAGACAGGCCGCGGACACGGCTTGCGGCCATTCTGGTCACGGCGCTTGCGATCCCGGCCCTGATCCACTTCCGTGCCGGCGCGATCGATCATCACAATCTGCAGATGGTGCTGCTGCTCGGCTTCGTGCTTTGCGTTTCCGATTCCGAACACCATCCGGCCAGGGCGGCCATGGCGGGATTCCTCGCGGCGCTTTCGCTGTCGATCGGATTGGAAATGCTCCCCGCCATCGCCGTGGCGAGCGCGGCCGTGGCGGCGCTTCTGGTGTGGAAAGGCACCGATGTCCTGCGTCCCGTCTGCGCCTTTGGTGCAAGCCTGACCGTCTCGTCATTGCTGCTGGCGCAGCTGCTGCTCCCGATGGGCAGTCTCTTCGATCCGGTCTGCGATGCCTTCGGCGGCCCCATCCTGCTGCTGTGCGCGGGCGGCGGCATCGCGCTGCTCGCGGTTGCCGGCGTGAGCCATCTGCGCCAGGGCTCGTGGACGCGGCTGACGGCGAGCGCGCTCGCCGGCGCGCTCCTGCTGGGCGCGTTCTTCAAGTCGTACCCGGGCTGCGTGGCGTCACCTTATGCGCAGGTCGATCCCCTGCTCGTCAGCTTCTGGCTTGGCCGCGTCGCCGAAACCATGCCGGTGAGCGAAGTGGCCCAGCTGCAGCCGCAGAAACTGCTGGGCTATTATGCGTTCCCATTGCTGTCGCTCGGCCTGTGTGTTGCGGCCGTGATCGGCTGCAGCCCGCAAGCGCGCTTTCGTTGGATCGTCTCGACCATCACGCTCGCAGCGCTGTTCGGCGTGAGCCTGTGGGAATTGCGCGGCGCCGCTGCCGCCAACATCGTTGCTGCGCCGCTATGCGTCGCCGGAATCGTCAGGCTTCGCACCAATGTCGTGGCGGGTTGGCGGCTGGTCCGTGTCGCGCTGCTCGTGTCGCCCGCCACGCTTGGCGGCATCGGCTTGGCGGTCTGGCCGGCACTCGCCGCCCGCACGGCCGGGCCTGGGATCGCGACGCCCGATCTCGGCACGTCCTGCCAGACCATCTCCAGCGTCGCGCCGCTCGCCGACCTGCCGCCCGGGTGGGTGATGGCGCCAATCGATTCCGGTCCTGCGATCCTCGCCGCCACAGAACACTCCGTCTTTGCCGGTCCCTACCACCGCAACAATGACGGCAACCTCGTCATGGTGCACACGATGATGGATACACCGCAAGCCGCGCGCGACATGCTCCGCGCCCGGGAGGTCGACTACATCCTGACATGCAACGGCTCTGTCGATCAGCAGGACCTCGTGCGCCTCGCGCCTGGTGGTCTCGCCGCGCAGCTCGGCCGCGGCGAAGCTCCGGATTATCTGGAGCCGGTACAGACGGTATCGAAACCAGGCTGGACCGTCTGGCGCGTGCACAAGTAAGGGAGCGCGAGCCAGGCGAGCCGGATGCCTGGCGGCATCGTCGAGAGAGCACTTGCGCGGACTGATACCCCTCCGGCATCATGGAGGCGGAGGCTCGTTTCTTTGTGTCATTGAAAAATCCGGACGCAGTTGCTGCCATCGTGTCGGCGCTTCGTCACGTCCACGGCGACGACGTCGCGCGACTGATGCTGGTCGAAGGCATGAGCCTGGCCAATTTGCTCGATGCGATGTTCTCGGCGCCGCTGACGCACCGCGAGGCTGTCCGGGCGATCACCGACGGGCTCGATGATTTCGTGATCACGCCGGAGTTGGGGCTCGTGTGGCATCTCAAATACATCTACGGGGACGAACCCGGCTCCCTGCATGTCGTGGACATGGAGATCGCCACGCCTGATGGCACGCTGGCGAGCCAGGACGTATGGCTTCGGTTGGCGTCGTGAGATGGGAGCCGGTGCGACGAAGTGAGCCGCGCATCGCTCTCATGTCCCGGACGCGCTGCAACGCGCGCGTTGCCGCGCAGAGCCGGGACAGAAAGCCCCAAGCGAGATCGCGGAAGGATGGGCCCCGGCTCTGCAGCGCACCACGTCGCAAGGGCGACGCGCTGCGCTGCGTCCGGGGCACGAGGGCTGAGTTGTGGCGCATCTGCATCCACATCGTCATTGCGAGCGCAGCTATCGCGGGTCGGCAAAGCGCAGCGTGCCCACCCTACGAGAGCGGAGTTACTCGACGACCTTCGCGCGGTCCTTCACGGGAATCACGAGCTTCAGGCCGGACCAGACGTCGCTCACGGCGCAGATCTTGATATCGACGAGGCCATTGGCGAGCGCGGTCTCGCGCACCAGGGCTTCGGTGACATCGGTCGCGACGCCTGAGGCCTTCTTCGGCCAGGACGCCCAGATCATGCCGTCGGGTGCGATCGCCTTGCGGTAGCTGCGCAGTTTGGTGCCGAGGCCCTTCGCCTCGGCTGCGAAGAGATGCACCATGTCGAGCGGCGCCTTGGCGGTGCTCGCGATGCTCACCCCGTCAGGCAGTTCGCCAACGAGATCGCGATAGGGCGCGCTAAGGCCGTCCACGAAAATACAAAAGCCCGGCTTGATGCCGAGCTTTTGCACTAACGGTTTGCCGGACGTGCCGGCCATGAGGCGCAGCCGTTATGCCTGCGGCTGCGGCTCCAGACCGGGATCCGCATCGGGTCGTGGGCGCGGCGACTTGCCGGCCGGCGGCACGGCGGAGGCACGGGGCGTTGCCGGCTCGAGCACGGACTCGCGGTTCGGCTTCTTGCCCTTGAGCAAATCGACGATTTCGTCACCGCTCAGGGTCTCGAACTCGAGCAGGCCCTTGGCCAGGGCTTCGAGATCGGCGTGCTTCTCGGTGAGGATGCGGGTCGCCTCCTTGTAGCCTTCCTCGACCAGGCGGCGGATCTCGGAGTCGATCTTCTGCACGGTCGCTTCAGAGGCGTTCTGCGTCCGCGACACCGACATGCCCAAGAACACTTCGTCCTGGTTCTCACCATAGGAGACCGTGCCGAGCTCTTCCGACAGGCCCCAGCGCGTCACCATCATGCGGGCCAGGCGCGTGGCCTGCTCGATGTCGGAGGCGGCGCCCGAGGTCACCTTCTCGCGGCCGAAGATCAGCTCTTCGGCGACGCGGCCGCCCATCATGATGGCGAGCCGCGAGGTCATCTGCTCCAGGGACATCGACAGCTTGTCGCGCTCGGGGAGCTGCATGACCATGCCGAGCGCACGGCCGCGCGGAATGATGGTCGCCTTGTGGATCGGATCGGTCGCGGGCACGTTGAGGCCGACGATGGCGTGGCCGCCTTCGTGATAGGCCGTGAGAAGCTTCTCTTCCTCGGTCATGACGAGCGACTTGCGCTCGGCGCCCATCATCACCTTGTCCTTGGCCTCCTCGAACTCGGCCTGGGTCACCATGCGCTTGTTGCGACGGGCGGCGGTCAAAGCGGCTTCGTTGACGAGGTTCATCAGGTCGGCGCCGGAGAAGCCCGGCGTGCCGCGCGCGATGGTCTTGAGGTTGATATCCGGCGCCAGCGGCACCTTGCGGACGTGAACCTTCAGGATCTGCTCGCGGCCGACGACGTCGGGGTTCGGCACCACGACCTGACGGTCGAAGCGGCCGGGACGCAGCAGCGCGGGATCGAGCACGTCAGGACGGTTGGTCGCGGCGATCAGGATCACGCCCTCGTTCGCCTCGAAGCCGTCCATCTCGACCAGCAGCTGGTTCAGCGTCTGCTCGCGCTCGTCATTGCCGCCGCCGAGACCGGCGCCACGATGACGACCGACCGCGTCGATTTCGTCGATGAAGATGATGCAAGGCGCGTTCTTCTTGGCCTGCTCGAACATGTCGCGGACACGGCTCGCGCCGACGCCGACGAACATCTCGACAAAGTCCGAACCCGAAATGGTGAAGAACGGCACGTTGGCTTCGCCCGCGACCGCACGCGCGATCAGGGTCTTACCGGTGCCGGGAGGGCCGACCAGCAGCACGCCGCGCGGAATGCGGCCGCCGAGGCGCTGGAATTTGCCGGGGTCGCGGAGGAATTCGACGATCTCCTGCAGGTCCTGCTTGGCCTCGTCGACGCCGGCGACGTCCTCGAAGGTGACGCGGCCATGCGCTTCGGTCAGCATCTTCGCGCGCGACTTGCCAAAGCCCATCGCCTTGCCGGCGCCGCCCTGCATCTGCCTGGACAGGAAGATCCAGACGCCGATCAGCGCGATGAACGGCAGCCAGGAGACCAGCAGCGAGACGAACCACGGCACGTTGTCGCCCGGCGGCTTGGCCGTGATCTGCACCTTGCTGTCATACAGGCGCTTCACCAGCGTCGGATCGTTCGGCGCATAGGTCTGGAAGCTCGAGCCGTTGGTGAAGGTGCCGTGGATGTCAGGCCCCTGGATCACGACGTCGCGCACGTTGCCGCGGTCAACTTCGCTGAGCAGCTGGGAGAAGGCGATGTCCTGCGAGGAGGCCCGCTGACCCGGATTCTGGAAGAGCGTGAACAACGCCAACAGCAGCAAAACAATGATGACCCAGAGGGCGAAATTGCGCAGATTGGCGTTCATCGATCTTCCTTCGTGGTCGCGCGGATCGCGGCCTCATCCTTGGGCTCTACGAGGAAATCCCCAAGGAATCCTCATCGTTAGACGCATACAATTTAGGTGCCGCCCCGGTCGCTGCCAAGGGAACGCGATGGGACTATTTAGCTCATCTTAGCGCGATTCCCGCTGAAATAATGGCGCCCGAGGCGGGGTTTTTCCTGCCTGGTTAAGGTGTCCTGACGGCAGGCCGCAGAAACAGCCGGTGTCATGATCCGCCCTCATTGCCCCCTGAATCCCGCTTTGGACCGCCGGGCCGGCGCAGGCGCGACGTGGATACGCCCCCCGGCAAGGCTGATCAAGGCTCCCGCAAGGGTCTGCTTCAAAAGGGCACGGTCCTTTGCGCCTGCACGGGGCTTTCCGGTCGTCGCCAGCTCCACGGCCTGATCCAGCGCGGCCAGGAGCGCCTCGACCTTGCCGAGTTCCGCCGGCCCTTCGTGCCCGTGGGCGTTGATGGCCCGCAGCAGCAGCCGCAGCCGGACTTCTTCCGGCAGGCTCGCGAAGGACGAGGCCTCGAAGCTGCGAACGCCCGGCTGCGGCGCAGGGCCGCGATCCCGCAGGCGGAGGAAGCGCTCGGCACCATCGGTCAGCACCTCGACGGCAGCGTTCGCCCGGGCAAGCCGCGCCGAGAGCCGCGCGAAGGTTCTGATATCGCCGCCCTCGGCCGCGAGTTGCGGCAGCAGCGCCCGCAGCCGCGGCCGCGTGAAAGAGGCGTCGCGGTTGGTGGGATCCTCAACGAAGCCGATCCTGGCGCGCTTCAGCGTCGCGATCAGCTGCGATTTGGGCACGTCGAGCAGCGGCCGGGCCAGCACGATGCCGTCGCGCATCGACAGGCGCGCCATCGCCGACAGCCCGGCAATGCCGCTGCCGCGCAGCAGCCGCATCAGAAGCGTCTCAGCCTGGTCGTCGCGAGTATGGGCGGTCAGCACGTGGCTCGCGCCGGCAATGCGCGCGGCCTGCGCCAGCAGGCGATAGCGTGCTTCGCGCGCGGCGGCGGGTAATCCCGTCGTCGGCTTGGCGCCGCGCCAGCGCAGCGTCCGGTGGGCAAGGCCGAGCTCGGTCGCGAGCCGTTTGACCTCGCGCGCCTCGCGCGCCGCCTCCGTCCGCAGGCCATGATCGACGGTGACCACGTAGAGTTCCGGGCCGCGTGCAAGGCTGCGCCGCCAGCGCGCCGCGAGCCACATCAGCGCGACAGAGTCGGGGCCGCCGGACACCGCGAGCACCAGCGCCGGCGCGTTTCTGAACTCGGCGAAGAGCTGCTTCGCCGCGCGCGCGGAGATCGGAGAATTGTCGTCGTCTGACATGACGCGGCCCTGGCAGCAGCGAATGGCGGCGCAAGTCTAGCGCAGCATCGTCCGCGTTGTCAGCGTCCGCACGGTGCGATCGGTCGCGAGCGCCGCCCGCGATGCTTCACCTCTCCCCGCTGGGGAGAGGTGAAGCACGATGCGCGCGCCAAGTCTAACTCTCTAGCACTTCACCCGCTTCTGCTCGCGGTCGACGGCGGCTTTCACGCCGGCCGAGGCCCGTGGATATTTGCGGCCCACCTCGCCGAAGGCGGCGCAGGCTGCTTCCTTCTCCTTCAGCGCGGCGAGCGACTGACCGAGCCGCAGCAGCGCATCCGGCGCCTTGGCCGATTTGTCGTATTTGGTGGTGACGGCGAGGAAGGATTCGGCGGCATCGCGATATTGCTGGCGCTGGAAATAACTTTCGCCGAGCCAGTATTGCGCATCGCCGAGCAGCGGGTCGTTAGGATATTTGGCTGCGAAATTCTTCATGGTCTGCTCGGCCAGCGCATAGTCCTTGCGCTGCATGTAGCCGATGCCGAGATCGAACTCGTCGCGCGGTGTGGCCGAGGGCGGCAATGTCGCGAGCGCGGGGCCACCACCTTGCGCGGGACTGCCTTGCTGGGCCGGCGGATAGCCCTGCTGGGCGGGTGGATAGGCTGGCTGGGTCGGCGCTGCGGCTTGCGGATAACGGCCGCCATTGGCGCTCAGATCGAGCGGCTGCTGACCACCGCCGAGCGCGCGCGGCGCGCCTGGCGCATTCGGATTCTGGTTCGGGTCGAACGCATCGCCGCGGCGGCGGCTGCCGGGAGCGCCGGGGCCCGGCTGCTCCTGGACGATCGGTGCGGGAGAGGCGATCTGCGGCTGTTCGTAATTCGGCTGCATGGCCTGCTGCTGCGGCGGCGGCTGGCGATAGCCGGGGGCGACCGGGTTCGGTGCGATCTGGGCCGGCGGCATCGCGGCGACATTGGGCGCCTGCCCGGGCGCGCCTTGCGCCCCGCCCTCGAGCTGGCGGATGCGATCCTCGAGCTGGCGGTTGCGATATTGCAGCTCTTCGTTCTGGCCGGTGAGCTGGCGCAGCTGGTTCTCCAGCCGCTCGATCCGCATCTCCGGATCATCGTCCTGCTGGGCGAAGACGGGCGTGCACAAGGGGAGCAGCGCGGCGATGGCCACGGTGCCGGTAAAGACCTTAAATCTGGATGACATCTTGCCCTGACGACGAAAGCGAAATGGCCTGCGACGGAACATGCGACGCGCCACACATTGAAGGGGAGTACGCCAAAACTGTGGCTGCCACCAAGGGGTTTTAAATCACAGGTCGCTGAAACGAAACCGGCGCCCGTGAGGGCGCCGGCATATTCGGTTTGCAAAGATGAACGGCGCCTGAAGCCTCAGGAGCTGGCGTTCAGCACGGTCACGGCACGACGGTTCTGCGACCAGCAGGAGATGTCGTTACACACGGCCACCGGGCGTTCCTTGCCGTAGGAGATCGTGCGCATGCGGTTCGGATCGATGCCGCGCGAGGTGAGGAACGAGCGCACCGACTGGGCGCGGCGTGCGCCGAGCGCGATGTTGTATTCGCGGGTGCCGCGCTCGTCGGCGTGACCTTCGATGGTGAAGGAGTAGCGCGGATAGGTCTGCAGCCACTGCGCCTGCTTCTCGAGGGTCACGATCGCCTGCGGGGTCAGATCGGTCTGGTCGCTCTCGAAGAACACGCGATCGCCCACGTTCACCACGAAGTCCTGCTGGCTGCCGGGCGTCGCGGCGCTCGCATTGGCGTCCAGGCCCGCGTTCTGCTTGGCGCAGGCGCCCATCGACAGCGCGATCGCGACCACTGCAGCCAGCTTCAATCCCTGGAGGATACGCATAGGATTCATCATTCCGGAGCCTCCACGCTCACGTTCGTCCACTGCTGTCCGGTCTACAGGGGGTTGGTTAAGCGAACGTTCCGTCAACCTTGACGGAACCTTGCTTCAGCCGGTCAAATGCCCCCAACCAGCGAAAAGCACCCATCATGGTTAATGGGTTGTAAATGTGGCGCGAGGGTGAAGGCAAGCCGGGTCGACACGCAAAAACGACGATTCCGCTCGCGTTTTAGCCGATTTTTCCATCAGGAGGATGGAAGGAGGCCTTCAAGAGCCGCCGCACGTGAGGCCCGAGCGGTGCCTGCCACGAGCACCGGGCGCGGCACGGCGGCGCGGACATTGCCCCGCTCGAACAGCATCCGCCGCTCGAACGCGCTTGAGCGCATGATGGGGAAGCGGGTCAGGACGCGCTCGCGCAGGCTGCGGAAATCAGACGTCATCAATGCAACGTTGATGTGCAGGTTCGGAGCCGAGCGCGGCCCGGTGATGGGCTTGTGGAGAAAGACCCGACGGTAGAACGCCTGATGTTCGGCACGAACCGCGGCAAGCCCGGTATCGGCCCTGAAATGTTCGCAGGCAAGATAAGCGAGCCGCAGCGTCAGATAGGGGAGCTCGGGAAACTTCTTGGCCTTCTCGGGGTCAGCAACGAAACGACACGGGTCAACGAAAATCTCGCCCCGATCGAGGCGCGGGTAAAGCACATCGCTGAACAGGTCACTGGTATGGGAGATTCGCCATTCCGACGTCAGGACGTGGAGGCGAAGAGAGCTGCAAAGTTCCCCGTCGACATAGACCCCGAACGTCCACGCGTTGGGCGCATCGTCATAAGGATCCGTGACGCGCTGAGACTCCGATTCGGAGATCAACCCGCCGTGCAGATAGCCTCTGTAGCGCAGCGCGCAGATGCGATCTCTGTCTTCCGGACTTTCGATGAGGCGGTAATCGATTCTGTCGAAAATCCCTGCCCCCCGCATAGAAAGCGGGGCGCGCGGCTCGGCCCGGGATTCCATCTGATGCTCCAAACGCGATGAACAACTTCCGCGAGTTTGGAAAGATTAATGACTCCTTAACAGGATTGCAAAGGCTTGAATTGATTAGGGTTAACCTCCGTATGACTACGGAGACGCTGCAACGGATTGAAACGACGCGAGATTTGAGAGAAATCGGGATGTCAGGCGAACGAGCGCGAGGAGATCGCGACGAGCGGCTCATCCACGCGACGGCCATGCGAGGCGTTGAGAAGCTGACGCACCCGCACCGCCGGCACCGGTCGGCTGAACAGATAGCCCTGCCCTTCGCGGATCGTACCGTCGGCGCTGATCAGCTCGAGCTGCTCGTTGGTCTCGATGCCCTCAACCACGACCGACATGCCGAGATCGGCGGCGAGCCGCGCCACACCGCGCAGCAACGTCAGCGGCCGATCGGTATCGATGCCCTCGAGGAAAGAGCGATCGATCTTCACCTTCTGCATCGGAAAATTATGCAGATAGCTGAGGCTCGAATAGCCGGTGCCGAAATCATCCAGCGAAATGCGCACGCCGAGCGCATGCAGCTGCGACAGGACGTCGTGGGTGAGCTGGGTATTACGCAGCAGCGAGGATTCGGTGATCTCGATCTCCAGGCGATTCGCCGGCAGGCCCGACACTTCGAGCGCGTAGCGGATCTCGCTCAGCACGTCGCGCTGATGGAATTGCTGCGGCGAGAAGTTGACGGCGACGCTCACGCCCTCCGGCCACTTCATGCATTCCATGCAGGCGCGGCGCAGGATCCAGCGGCCGAGATCGACGATCAGGCCCATGTCCTCCGCGACCGGGATGATGTCGACGGGGGAGACCGTGCCGCGCACCGGATGGTTCCAGCGCAGCAGCGCCTCGCAGGTGGTGATCTTGCCGGACTTCAGATTGACCAGAGGCTGATAGAACAGCTCGAACTCCTCGTTGGCGAGCGCCTTGCGCAGGTCGAGCTCGAGGATGCGGCGCGCCTCGACGGTCGCCGCCATCTCGTCGCGGAAGAAGCAGAAGGTGCCGCGGCCGTCGGCCTTGGCCTGGTACAGCGCCATGTCGGCATTCTTGAGCAAGGTGTCGGCGCTGCCGCTGCCCGGCGAGGTCAGCGCGATGCCGATGCTGGCTCCGATCTCCACCAGATGGTTGTCGATGCGATAGCGCTCGCTGAGCCGCTCGACGATGCGGCGGGCGAGGCTCGCGGCGTCTTCGGGCGAATTGATGTTCTGCTGGAACACGACAAACTCGTCGCCACCGAAGCGAGCGACGAAATCCTCCGGCCGCAGCATCTCGCGCAAACGATTGGCGACCGCGCAGAGCAGCTGGTCGCCGCAGGGATGGCCGAGCGTGTCGTTGACCTGCTTGAACTGGTCGAGATCGATGAATAGCAGCGCGGAAAGGCGCTCGGCATGGTTGGCGTAGGCGAGCAGGCGCTCGATCTCGTCGCGGAAGGAAACCCGGTTGGGCAGCGCAGTGAGCTCGTCATAGCGGGCGAGATGGCTGATCTTCGCCTCGGCGTTCTTGCGCTCGGTGATGTCCTCCAGCAGGACGACGGCGCCGCCGTCCGTCATCGGCTGAATGGTCCAGGACAAGGTCCGGCCGCGCCCGGAATGGGGATCGGCAGTCACGATCTCCTTGATCTCTGCCTCGCGGACGCTGTGCAGGATCAGCTCACCACTGTCCGCCGAGATTGCCCCACCGGAGATGCAGGCCGACACGATATCAGCGGCATTGACTCCGCGCTTCACCAGATCGTTCGGCAGCTCCATCAGCTCGACGAAGCGATGGTTCATCACCGCCAGCCGTCCATCGGCGCGGAACATGCACAGCCCGTGCGGCATGTTGTTCAGTGCGGTATCGAACTGACCAGCGAGCGCCGCTTCGCGCTCGCGCGCTATGACCGCCCGCATGAAGATTCTATGCAGATTGGCCGAGAGCTTCACCAGGGTCACGAGAAAGACCGCGCTCACGACGGACATGGCTATGTAGTAAGGCGTCCCGCGCAAGGCCAGCGCGATCACGGTCGGACCGAAGATCAGGCTCACCTGAATCTGAAAGGCCCACTGCCGTCCGTAAGCCCTGCCCGCGCCGCCCGCAGCGAGCCCGGTGGTGACCGACAGGGCGATCATGTGGGCGACCGCGTCGTCGGTCCACAAGAGCGTGGCGGAACACCAGATTCCGATCGCAGCGGCCTGGACCGTCGTCCCGAGCTGTGACCACGTCTGCCACCTCGCAGCTTCGTCGACGGTCAGCGGAGATTTGCGTTGCTGATAGCGGCGTAGCCCAAAGGCCCGGAGGACTCCCGTGAGGACAAGCAGCGCCACACAGCCCCAGATGACAACGCTTTCCGTCTTCAGCGCGGTCAGGGAGGCCGCGATGACTGCGAAGGCCAGACCGGCGAGCAAAGGACCCGGTGCTTCAAACAACGAATCGAGCAGCGCCGCCGAAATCGTAGATGACGTCGGCCACCGATCAGGCTGTCCGCTTTGACTTGCAAGTTGCATTTTTCGGGCCGCACGCGTCCTGTCTGCGCGCAGTTTTACCCAGACCAGATGAAGCCTTTCTGAGGGAACATCGTTAAAGTCGGGTTGTTTTTCGGCAATAGCGAAACCGTTTCCGCTGAAATATCAAACAACTGGGCAAGCATTGCCCAGCGCAAGGTGAAGGAAACCTTGCCGCGTTCGCAGAAAGCGGAAAAATCGGCGTTCTTTTTCGAAAAGATCGCGCGTTGCCAGCCGCGCGATCGATCTACTGGCCCGCGGTGGCGGACAAGAGCGGCGACCACGCCGGGTCGGAGGCGAAGCCCGGCGTCGGGACCTTTTGTTCAAAGCGGCCGGAGATGTCGACGCTGAACAGCGACGGTCCGGAATTGCCGCCGGGATCGCGGAAGAACATCACCACGCGTCCGTTCGGCGAGAAGGTCGGGCCTTCATTATGGAAGCCGGAGGTGAGCAGACGCTCGCCGCTACCGTCAGGCTTCATCACGCCGATCGAGAACTGCCCGCCGCCCTGTCTGGTGAAGGCGATGTAATCGCCGCGCGGTGACCACACCGGCGTCGAATAGGTGGCGTTGTTGTCGTCCTTGGAGAAGGAGATGCGCTGTGCCTGTCCACCGCCCGCCGCCATCACATAGATCTGCGACCGGCCGCCGCGATCTGATTCGAAGCAGATGCGGGTGCCATCAGGCGAGTAGGACGGAGACGTGTCGATCGCCGGCGTATCGGTGAGACGCGTGGTCGAGCGCGAGCGCAGATCCATCACGAACAGGTTGGAATTGCCGCCCTGCTGCAAGCTCATGATGACGCGCTGGCCGTCCGGCGAGAAGCGCGGCGCAAAGGTCATGCCGGGGAAGTTGCCGACGATCTCGCGCTGGCCGGTCTCGATGTTGAAGAGATAGACCTTCGGATCGCCCTGGCCGAACTCCATATAGGTGATTTCTTGCGAATTCGGCGAGAAGCGCGGCGTGAGCACGAGGTCGGCGCCGCGGGTGAGATAACGCACATTGGCGCCGTCCTGGTCCATCATCGCGAGCCGCTTGACGCGGCGCTCCTTCGGCCCGGACTCGTCGACGAACACGACGCGGCTGTCGAAATAGCCCTTCTCGCCGGTCATCTGCTCGTAGATCTGGTCCGAGATGATGTGGGCGATGCGGCGCCAATATTCGGGCGACGTGAAATATTGCTGGCCGGCGAGTTGTTGGCCGGTGATCACGTCCCACAGGCGGAATTCGGCCTTGAGCCGTCCGTCCGGCTGTCGCGTCATGCGGCCGGTGACGAGCGCCTGGGCGTTGAGGGTCTTCCAGTTCTGGAATTGCGGCGCGACGTCGATGCTGTTGATGCGCTCGATGAAGGCGGCCTGATCGATCGGGGCAAACAGTCCCGAGCGCTTCAGATTGTTGGTGATGACCTGCGTGACGCCGTTGCTGACATCGCCGTCGGCCGGCGAGCCCGGCACGAAATTGGTGATCGCGATCGGGATCGGGCGAAACTCGGTGGGATCGATGCGAAGCCGCGGCTGGCCTTGAGCCAAGGCATGCCCGCCCCCGAGCATCGCGAGCGTCGATCCCGTCAGGGTCATGAAACGGCGGCGGTTCATCGATCGGACGTCATTCATCGCAAAATTCTTTTGTTTGGATGTCACAACATATCTTTCAGACCGAAAGTCATCGGAATGACCTTCCAGCTGTCGTATTGCTGCTTCGGCAGGAACGAATAGACTTGGCATTGCACGATGGCACGCTTGGCGCTCTCCGCCACCGCCTGGGCGATCGAGCGCGACGGTCCGCGCACCGCGACGATGACGGGCTCGGACGCGAGCGATCCGTCAATCCTCATGGGAATGTCGATATCGGCTTCGTACTGATTGGCGTCCTGCCCGTTATAGGTGGGCGTGAAGCAGCGCTTGACGGCGCCCTGGAATGCACCTTGCCAAGTCGCGACATTGTTGGCGGCTGTCCCTGAGGTCGAGCCCAGCGATGCCGACGCATTCAGTGTCGAGCCCGTCAGCTCGTGCCGGGTCGCAGCCCGCTTGTCGAGATCGCGGGCAATCTGCGCGGGATCGAAGGTGCGTTCCTTCGGCTTCGGCTGCGGCTGCACCGCCGCGACCTTCTGCTCCACCGGCTTCGGCGGCGGCTTCTTGGTGTCCAGCTTCTTCTGCAACTCCGCGATCGGATCTTCCTTGGCCGGATCAGGCTTCTTTTCCTGCGGCTTCGGCTCTTCCTTCGGCTTGGCCTCGGCGACCGGCTTCGGCGGCTCGGGCTTCTTCTCGACCGGCTTTTCGACAGGCTTCGGCGGCGGCGTATCGGGGGTCGAGTTGGTCTTGATCAGCTCTTTCTTCTCGGTGACCTTGCCGACGGCATCTTCCTCGGGCTTGGCCTCGGCGATCTTCTCGACCTTGGGCTTCGGCTCTTCCTTCTTGCCGGTCTTCTGCCCGTTGGTGATCTGCGCGAGCTGATCGCTGGAGATGATGTCGATCGGAAGCGACTCTTCCGGCGCGATGAAGGCCTTGCTGCTAAAGGTGAGCAGGCCCCATCCAATCACGAGGACGTGGAGGGCAATCGACGCAACCAGTGTCTTGTCGACATTCACCTTCACTGGCCTAGGACCCCTGATCCACTTCCGTGACGAGCGCCAGCTTCTTGAAGCCCGCGCCAGACAGGAGCCCCATCACCTTGGCCACCGTGCCGTAATCCGCCTTCTTGTCGGCACGCAGATAGATGCGTTCCTCGAGCCCGCCTCGCGCATCCGTGATCGCCTTCAGCTTCGGGATCAGATCGGTCAGCGCGACCTCCGCGTCGTTGATGAACACCTTGCCCTTGACGTCGACCGACATCTGGAGCGGCTTCTGGTCGTTCTGGTCGAGGCTCTTGGCCTGGGTCTGCGGCAGATCGAGTGGCACCCCGACGGTGAGCAGGGGCGCCGATACCATGAAGATGATGAGCAGCACCAGCATCACGTCGACCATCGGCGTGACGTTGATCTCGGCCATGACCGGCTTGCGCCGGCTGCGACGGCCGCCGCCTCCGGACGAACTAGCTACGTTCATGCCCATGGCTTGATGCCCAATCTCGCCTTCACACTATACATGCCGCCCGTCAGCCCCGCTCGTCGATCTGGCGGGACAGGATGGCCGAAAATTCATCAGCGAAGCCTTCGAGCCGCTGGGCTTGCCGGTTCACCTCGGACGTGAACTTATTGTAGAAAATAGTGGCAGGAATGGCGGCGATAAGGCCGACCGCCGTCGCAAACAGCGCTTCCGCGATACCGGGCGCCACCACCGCCAGAGAGGTATTTTTCGACGCCGCGATCGACTGGAAGCTCGACATGATGCCCCAGACCGTGCCGAACAGGCCGACAAAGGGACCGGCCGAGCCGACGGTCGCGAGCACCAGGAGCCGGCGTTCCAGCCGCTCGACCTCGCGGGCGATCGAGACGTTCATGACCTTGTCGATCCGCATCTGCAAGCCCGCGACCGAGCGGGCGTGGCTCTCGAACGAGCGCTTCCACTCCCGCATTGCGGCGACGAAGCAGGCCGCCATCGAATGGGTCGGCTTGGCCGAGAGCGTGCGATAGAGCTCCTCGATCGACTCGCCGGACCAGAACGCCTGCTCGAACCGATCCATCGAGCGCCGCGTGCGCGCATAAAGAAAGATCTTGTCGATCGCGATCGCCCAGACCCAGACCGAGCAGGACAACAGGCCCAGCATGACGCATTTCACGATCCAGTGAGCCTGCCAGAACAGCGCGATCAGCGACACGTCGGCGGAGGCGGCAACCGGAAGGGCGGACTGAGCCACGTCGGCCGGATTCATCAGAAATATCCTCTCAAGGCGATCGTTACCTGTGTCCCGGTCGGCCAAATGGCGGCCGGTTCCCGTTTAGCCGCGCTAGAACCGGCGCGGCCGGCAAGCCCGCTCAAAGCCTTGTCTTTCTGGGATGCAGGGGCTCGTCCAAAGCCGCCGCCTGCATTCCCTGCCAAGATGTCAAAACTATGGGCCTCGACGACAGCTCCGGGCGTGATTGTCCAGAAATACCAGAGCCCGGCGATGGTTAATGCCGGGTTACCAGAGACGAATTTGGTTCCGGGAAAGGAAGGCGGCCCAGAGGGATGGGAGACACGATCCCGTGTCCGGGACGCACTGCAACGCGCTTGGCGTTGCCGTGCAGAGTCGGGATCCAGAAGCCGCCGCGCTGCGTCCGGGGGCACAGAGTTCCGCTTCCTCCCTGGCTGATTTCCGCTCGAAGGAACCAGTGAACGCCGCGGTAAATTATCCCGAAAATCACTTTTGGCGAGGATTTGCCATGAGCATCAACCCCAAGACGACCGCCGCCATCGGCGACCATCCACTCCACCCCATGATCATCCCGTTCCCCGTGGCGTTCCTGGTCGGCGCGCCCCTCGCCGACCTGGCTTTCGTCGGAACCGGCGACGCCTTCTGGGCCCGGGCCGCCATGTGGCTGATCGGCGCCGGCATCGTTATGGCGCTGGTCGCAGCAGCAGCCGGCTTTACGGACTTCTTCAACGAATCCCGCATTCGCAGTCTGAACGACGCCTGGTACCACATGATCGGCAACCTTGCGGCGGTCGTACTGGCGCTGGTGAATTTCTACCTGCGCTACGCGCAAGGCACCGAGGCTGCGATCAAGCCCTGGGGCGTGGTGCTCTCGCTGGTGGTGGTCGGCATTCTCCTGTTCACGGGATGGAAGGGCTGGGAGATGGTCTACCGCCATCACGTCGCGGTGCTGGACGCGCCGGGCCAGACCAGTTCAGAGCCGGTCACGCCGCATCATGGCGGCGAAAGTCACCGCCGCGCCGCTTGAGCGAAGAGCGCGTCAGGCCGAAGCGACAGGTTCGGGGCAATTGGTCAGTCGCGCCGGATTGCCGACCGCCGTGCAGCCGGCGGGAACATCCGATGTGACGACCGTGCCGGCGCCGACCTTGGCGAAATCGCCGATGTTGACGTCGCCCAGAATGCTCGCGCCGGCGCCGATATAGACATGGCGGCCGATGCGCGGCGAACGCGTCGGGCAGTTCACCGGTGCGGCCGATGCCGACGTTTTGCAGAATGGTGACGCAATCGCCGATCACGACCTTGGCGCCGGTGACGATGCCGCTGGCATGGTCGAGATAGACGGCCGATCCGATTGCCGCGGCAGGATGGATGCTGACGCCGTGATCGCAGCTTCTGCCATCCTCGCCTCCGGTATTTTGATGCCTCCTAAATAGATCTGCGCAAGTGGGCGCAACGCCCCGCCTTCAGCGTGACTGAGCCGAGCATCATGCCGCAGCTCCCCCGTGAGGCTACGAGCTTGCGGGCCAGATGCTCACGCCCATATAGTCCGGCGAATTTTCGGCCGACGCAGTGTTGGCCGGGATGTCCAGAGCATCTCATTCAAGCCCGCGCGGTGGTCCGCCATCCCGCGGGTTTTTCGTACCCGATGGTCTTCGGCCCGGCCGAAGCAAATCCCAGATACCAATATCAGAGGCTACGCCAAGACATGTTGCCCAACGCGCCCGCCGACGACCAACACGACGACATCATGTACCCGTCCGCTGTGCCTTTCCTGCTGGTCCATCTCGGCTGCATCGCGGCGATCTGGTCGGGAATCACCTGGCAGGCGCTCGCGATCTGCGGTTCGCTATATGTCGTGCGCATGTTTGGAATCGGTGCCGGTTACCACCGCTATTTCTCCCACAAGGCTTTTGCGACCAGCCGGCTGTTTCAATTCATCCTCGCCTGCCTCGCGCAAAGCAGCGCGCAGAAGAGCGTGTTGTGGTGGGCGGCCAAGCATCGGCACCATCATCTGCATTCGGATACTGAACACGACGTGCATTCGCCGCGTCAGCGCGGCTTCCTGTACAGCCATCTCGGCTGGATTTTTCACCGGCAGCATGATGCGACCGACCTCGTCAAAGTCGGCGATCTCACCGTCTATCCGGAGCTGATGTGGCTGCATCGGCTGGAGCTGCTGCCGGCCGTGACGCTTGCGGTGCTTTGCTTCCTGGCTGCGGGATGGTCGGGCCTCGTCGTCGGCTTCCTGTGGAGCACGGTGCTGGTCTATCACGCGACGTTCTGCATCAACTCGCTCGCCCATGTGCATGGACGCAAGCGCTACGTCACGGGCGACGATTCCCGCAACAACTGGCTGCTGGCACTGCTCACTCTGGGCGAGGGCTGGCACAACAATCATCACGCCTATCAGAGCAGCGTCCGACAGGGCTTTCGCTGGTGGGAAATCGACGTGACCTATTACGCCCTGAAAATCCTATCCTGGTGCGGAATCGTCTGGAACATGAAGGCGCCGCCCGAGGTGGTGCTGCGCAACGAGCAGCCGCTCGGCGCGCGAGTCATCCATCGCGCAGCGCGCGAGCTTGCCGAGCGGTTCGACGCGCACGCGCTGGCGCACGCGATCTCGTCGGCGCTGCACCGGGCTGATCGCGCCCAGCTGCAACTGCCGTCGCTGCACGATATCCTCAACCGGGCCCATGAAGGCGTCGATGCGCTGACGCATCTGCATCTCCCGAAGATTCCGACCCGCGAGGAATTTCTGGCCGAGGCTCGCGCGATGTTTGCGCGAACGAGATCGCTCAACGAAATCGTGGATCACGCCTACGAACATTTTCTGGCCTCGGTTCGCGCCCGGGTGGCCACGGTGATCTGAAAGTCGCCCAATCGCCCCGGGCAAACGGCGCGCGCGTGAGTCTCACAGGCGCGCCTCCTCCATCTCACCGCGCCGGCCCGTTGGTTTGATTGCTGTGATCGAGATAGGCCAGCGCCAGCTTGAGTTGGGCGTCGTCGGGTTTCCCGATCAGCTCCGCCTTGATCGGCGGTGAGGAGATCGGCTTGGCCTGGCCGGTTTGCGCCTGCGCCGGGCTCCCGTTGAGCGAGCCCGGATTGGCAAGTGCGCCGGTGAGCGAGCTTTCCCGCAGCACTGCGCCACCCGCGATCTGCTGATCCTTGGGCGCCTCCGCTACGACGTCGGGCGCAATCCCTTCATCCTGGATCGAGCGATTGGACGGCGTGTAATAGAGCGCTGTCGTCAATCTGACCGCGCCGTGCCCTTTCAGCGGGATCACTGTCTGCACCGATCCTTTGCCAAAGCTCTGGGTGCCCATCACCGTGGCACGATGACGGTCCTGCAAAGCGCCGGCTACGATTTCCGATGCCGAGGCGGAAGCGCCGTTGATGAGCACCACCACCGGAACGCCGGCAAGCATGTCGCCGTGGGCGGGTGCGGCAAAGCTGTGGTTCTCGCTGGCGTCCCGCCCACGGATGCTCACCACCGTGCCGCCGTCGAGCAGGTCGCCCGCGACGTCGACAGCAGCCGTCAGCAGTCCGCCCGGATCGTTGCGCAGATCGAGCACCAGTCCTTTCAGCTTGCCATTGGACTCGCGTTGAAGATTTTCCAACGCGCTCTTGAATCCGCCGGAGGTGTCTTCGCCGAACTGGCTGATGCGAACGTAGCCCACGCCGTCCGGCTCCAGCTTCGACTTGACCGATTCCACCTTGATGATTTCCCGCGTCAACGTGACCTCCAGCGGCTCCTGTTTGCCGCGGAGCAGTGTCAGTGTCACGCTCGAGCCCGGGTTGCCGCGCAACACCGCGACCACCTTGCTCAGAGGCATGCCGCGCGCGCTGGCGTGGTCGATCAGAAGGATCTGGTCACCCGGCTCGATTCCGGCGCGCGCCGCAGGCGTGCCGTCAATCGGCGAAATGACCTTCGGCAAGTCGTCCTGTTCGCTGATCTGGATGCCCAGCCCACCGAACCGGCCCGCCATGTCTGCCTGAGACTGCTTGAATTCAGCCTCGTCCATGTAATCGGAGTGCGGATCGAGGCGGTTGAGCATGCCCTTGAGCACGTCCTTGGTCAGCTCATCCGAACCGATCGGATGGACATAGCTGCGATTCACGAGCTGGATGACACCCCCGATCAAGCCGAGATCGGCGGCCTGAGACTCGTCGCCCTGCATGGCAACGGCGGCGAACAAAGGGACGGCAACGAGACAGGCACAGAGAGACGTCGCAATCAACAGGCGGGGTTTTGTCATCAAAGCCTCGGTTCGCAAGAGCGGATGGCGAGGAGGCGCGGCCGGAATCCCGCGGCGTTAAAGCGAGAGGGCACACCTCCAATACATTGAACGCAAACAGGAGCAGGACGTTTCAGCCGGCGCTGACCGAGCGCCTTGACGGCGATCTCGACCTGGTTCCCCGGCAAACCGCGAAGGAGCGCGCGGATTCCGTCACCAAAAACCAAACCGCCCGCCTGCGAGGTGCGCAGGCGGGCGGCTTGAGGCCATCAGGACTTTGGGGGCATGCGCCTGAAGGCTTTGAGAGGTCTCAGCCCTGCTGCTGGTCGGTCGGCGGCGGGGTCGGACGCGTCTTGTGCTGGGCCATGAACTGGTCGAACTCTTCCTTGTCCTTGGCGTGACGCAGACGATCGAGGAAGTTCTTGAACTCGACCTGCTCTTCCTCGAGACGGCGCAGCGTTTCAGAGCGGTACTCGTCGAAGGCGCGGTTGCCGGAGGACGGCGGGCCAAAACCAAAGCCGAAGCCGCGGCGCTCCATGCGGTCGCGCATGCGGTCCATCTTGTACTGCATCTTCTCCATCTTGTTCTGCCAGCGATCCTGGTTGCTCCAGCACGACATTCTTCTGCTCCCGAGTGTGAAAAAGAGAAGGGCAAGTCCGATCGGCCACCAGATGATGAAGCCGAGGATGGTCACGGCAATCCAGCCAGGATGCCAGGGCGTATCGAGCATGTGGGGCCGCTCGTAGGATTGGTATTGGTCCGAGGGGCCGCGCCAGCGATTGACATCAGCGGTGTAGGCCATTTCCCTTCTCCATCACGGCATCAGCGCCGTTGTGAATGTAAATAACATTTACATAGCTAGACCATCCCGCGGTTTTGTCAAGCTGGCCGCCAGACACGGTCTCGGGATTATTTGCGCAACTTTATTTCGGCTTACCCCACGGCCCGCCTGGCGGCACGCCAGAACCGGAGGAGGCCTCCGGCGGCACCGGGGGCGGCTCGGCGCCCTTGCCCGCCGGCCGGCGATCGGTTGGGAAGCCGAGCCCGCGCAGATAGATCAGCACCTCGGCCTCGAGCAGCTCGTCCGGCGACATCGGCAGCTTTCGGCGCGCGGCATCGCCACGCGAGAACAACGAGGCAACGCCGTGCGACATCGACCAGATGTGCAGCGCCATCATCATCGCCGGTGGACGCGGCGTGCCCGGCGGCGCGAGCGCCGCGAGCCGCTCGGCGGCAGCACGAATGATGTTGAAGGCGCGTTCGCTCGCAGCCTGCAGCGCCGGATTGGCGTCGACCGGCAGCCCGGATTCGAACATCGCGTTGTAGAAGGCCGGCTCCTCGCGGGCGAAGGCAAGATAGGCCCGGCCGACGCGCTCGAACGCCGTGACCGTGTCGGGCCGCCCATCGTCCCAGGCCGCGGTGAGGCGCGATTCAAACTGCTCAAAACCACGCTGAGCGATCGAGGACAACAGCTCGTCACGGTCGCGAAAATGCCGGTAAGGCGCCGCAGCACTGACGCCGGCCATGCGTGCGGCATCGGCAAAGGTGAACCCGGCCGCCCCCTTCTCGGCGATCAGCCCGAGGGCGGCCTGCAGAAGTGCTTCCTTCAGATTGCCGTGGTGATAGCCGCGCTCGGCGCGGCGCTGCTCCTTGCGCCAGCTCATGTGAACGACTTTTACATGAGCTGCGCGCGAAGGTCACTATCCCTCTCCCCGTCATTCCGGGGCGATGCGTCAGCATCGAACTCTCGGGCGCAATCGCGCCCTCGAGAATCTCGAGATTCTCAGGTGCGCAATTGCGCACCATAATTCGGTCCCGCGGACCGCCCCGGAAGGACGAGACCGCCTAACCGCCCGGGATCGGCAGTACCGGCATGATCTCGACGCGCTCCCCGGGGAAGATCGCGAAATGCGGATGGTTCTCGAACATCTTTGCGGCCGCCTCGTGCGAGGCGGCGCGAACCACCGTGAAGGCGCCCATCTCGTTGGCGATGTCGGTGATGCCTTTGCCGTCGACCTTCTTGGTCTTGCCGAGAGGACCGCCCATGGCCTGGATCGCGCCCTGGTGCTTCTCGACCCAGCCTTTCCAGGCCGCCATGCCTTCCTGCTCCTTCGCCTTGCGCTCGGCCTCGGACATCGCATTCCATGCCGCCCATTTCGGCCCGGTCTTGCTGCCGAGGAAGACGGCGAGATAGGTGTCGGTGCTCATGGTTCTCTCCCTTGTTTACATCTTCAAATCGCAAAACCGGCAGCGGCGGCCCGGATATCGGGCGGGAAGTCGGCCATTTCCTGCACCTGGCGGATTTCGATGATCTCGTTGGCCGCGGCCGGGCACTTCTTCGCCCAGGCAATCGCCTCATCGCGCGAGCCGACCTCGATCATCCAATAGCCGCCCAGCACTTCCTTGGCTTCCGCGAACGGACCGTCGGTGACGACAGGCGCGCCGGTCGCAAACGAGACGCGGGCACCCGTCGACGGCGGATGCAGCCCATCCAGGGTGATCAGCACCTCGGCATCCTTCAGGTCCTCACTGTAGCGCATCATCGCGGCAACGCGTTCGGGATCGAGTTGCACATCCGCTGGCGCGGTCTCGTAGCCGAGCGGGATCATCAGCATCATGAATCGCATGCGGTTCCTCACCAGCTTCGTCGTTCCCTTTGTAAGACGAACGGCTTCCTGCAAGACCGACATGCCCATGAAATTATTTCGGAGGTCGCTCATCGCTTGCGCCGGGCCAACTAAACTGTCATGCCGCAGGTTCGACCAAAGGACCGCGTCATGCCCCCCTCCCCCGCCAAAGTTGCCCTCGTCACCGGTGCCGCACGCGGGATTGGACTGGCCACAGCGAAGCGCTTTCTTGCCGAACGCTGGCGCGTGGCGCTGCTGGACATTGCCGGAGAGCTGCAGGCCAGCGCAGCAGCGGCGCTGAAAAGTCCTGATGACACACTGGCCATCACCTGCGACGTGTCCGACCCAGCCGCCGTGGGAGCTGCAATGGCCGCGGTGATGAGCCGCTTCGGTCGGCTCGATGCTCTCGTCAACAATGCCGGCGTTGCCGTGTTCGCTCCGGTGCTGGAAACCACCGACGCCGACTGGAACAGGATCATGGCGGTCAATCTCACCGGCCCTTTCCTCTGCACCAAGGCGGCCGCGCCGCTGATGCGCGAGCAAGGCGGCGGCGCCATCGTCAACGTCACCTCGATTTCGGCTGTGCGCGCCTCGACGCTGCGTTCTGCCTACGGCACCAGCAAGGCCGGGCTCGCGCATCTCACCAAGCAGCTCGCAGTCGAGCTCGCCTCCCTCAACATCCGCGTCAACGCGGTCGCGCCGGGGCCGGTCGACACCGCGATGGCGAAGCAGGTGCACACGAAGGAGATCCGCGCCGACTATCACGACGCCATTCCGCTCAACCGCTACGGCCTGGAGGAGGAACTCGCGGAGGCGATCTTCTTCCTGTGCTCGGAACGGGCGAGCTACATCACCGGCCAAATTTTGGCCGTCGATGGCGGCTTCGATGCGGCCGGCATCGGCCTGCCGACGCTGCGTGGCGAACGAAGGAACGGGTAGGACCTGGAGGGTGGGTTACGCCTTCGGTTAACTCACCCTACGGAATCGAGTTCGTGGAGTGCTTCATGCGATGCGTCACATTCGCCAAGGTCTTGCTCCTCTTCGCAGCCCTGCTGTTCTCTATCCCGGCCCGGGCCGAGATCCGCATCATTCAGAGCCCTGGCGGACAAGTCGGGCCGTTCCTCGACCTGTTCGAGAAGGTGCGCGAAAGCGGCGAGCGCGTGGTGATAGACGGTCCCTGCCTGTCGGCCTGTACGCTGGTGCTCAGCATCGTGCCGGGCGAGCGCATCTGCGTCACCAAACGCGCCGTGCTCGGCTTCCATGCCGCGCGTTCAATCGACCGGCGTGGACGCTTTTATGCCGAGCCGGAAGCATCCGAAGCCGTGCTTGCGGCCTATCCCGGCCCGGTCCGCAACTGGATCAGCCGCCGCGGCGGCCTCACCTCACGGCTGCTCCTGTTGAAGGGCCACGACCTCGCCGCGATTTATCCACGCTGTCGATGACATCTCGACCTCAGATGCCGGTGTGACCGCGATGAATCCTCACGGAGATATGCGCCGACCAACAGCCATCCCAAATTGGCTGTTTCTAGTAGAGGACAACCTGGATCACCGGCGCGAGCTTCACGCTGGCGCAGATCAGCATTCCCCACAGAGCAAAATTGATTTGTAGCGCCGCCGCCATCGGTCGCTCCCTTCCAAGTCACGCCCGCCCTAATTTGTAGTTATTATGAATATGATTAGCGATTCGGGCACGAAGTTCACAGCCTAATCTTGCGCCAGTTGTTGTGCGATGCGGTCCAGGCCATGTCGCAAAGCCGCTCGCGCTCTTCTCAAAGATAACGACGAGCGCACGAATCTCGTTTCGGCCATGCCAGCGACGTCGTTTTCCCTCAAGTCCGAGCTAAGCGTCGCGATGCAAAGTTATCCACGCGGATTGCGCGGAAGGTCCGGCATGACCCGACACATTCTCGCCTTGCTCAGTTTTTGCGCAGCGCTTGCGGGATGCACAAGTGCGTCCGCAGCTGAGCGTCGCTCCATCGCGTGGGATGGACTTGGTCAGGATCCGAATCGTGCGTCTGTCACAAGACGACACGTCGCCAATCACGCAGCTCCGGAGAATGATCCCAATCTGGAGCGGCAAAGGGTGCTTTCCACCTTGCGGCCATATTCCGACGCGTGGTGGGCAGTCCACGACGAGATCGAGGCGGAGAACGACAGGCAGCTCGGCTCGAAGCTCGTGATCTGCCGCAGCTGCGTGACGCAGCCGCCGGGCGAGGACACGACCGGATCGATCCGCTGACAGAGCGAGCCTCCTCTCTCATCACAAGAGAGGAAGCCGCAATACATTAGCGAGGCCGCCCGTCACATGCCTTCGGCCGGGCAGTTCACCATCCAGGGAATGCCGAACTTGTCGACGCACATGCCAAAGCCCTTGGCCCAGAACGTCTTGCTGAAGGGCATGGTGACGCTGCCGCCGTCGGCGAGCGCATTGAACTTGCGTTCGCCCTCGGCGGGATCCGCGATCGTCAGCGAGATCGAGAAGCCCTGGAGCTTTTGAGCATGCTCGGGTGGCGCGTCGGAGGCCATCAACACGCTGCCATCGGGCAACGACATCCGGGCATGCATGATCGTCTTCTCGCGGCCGGGCGCGGCAGGCACCTCCGCTGGGGCATCGGAGGCGCGCATCATCGCGTCGATCTTGCCGCCGAGAACCTTGGCATAGTAGTTGAACGCAGCTTCACAGGTGTCCTGATAGAACAGATAGGGGTTGAGCATCGTTTCTCTCCTTTTCGCTTCTCTGGGCAGTACGCGCGTTACTTCTCGGTGAGCTTCTTCAGGCTGGCGAGGCCAGTTTCGAAATCCTTGCCGATCATCCTGTCCATGTTGACGAAGACCTGCATCACCTTGGACATGAACGGCGCCGGACCGTACATCGCCCACGTAACCAGTGTGGCATCACCTTGCGGCACAAAGGTGAACTCGGCGGTGTTGTGGCCCTCGAGGGGACGTTCGAAATCGAGCTTGATACGAAGTTTCGATGACGCGTTCGCCTCGAGGATCTCCATATGGCCGGCACCGACATTGTTGTTGCCGTCCCAGGCATAAGTTGCGCCCTTGCCCGCTGCGGTTCCACCATAGGTTCGCTTCATCGCGGGATCGCGCTCCTCATAGGGTGACCAGCCGGTCCAGAAGTGGAAATCGGCGACGAGTGGAAAGATCGCATCGGCCGGCGCCTTCAGCGCCAGCGAGCGCTCGACCCGGAACGTGTCGGGCTTTGTCATTGCGAAACCGAGAACGCCCGCGATACCGACCGCGAGCACGATGGCGATGATGGCAACAGCTTTCAGCATGAATGGCTCCCCTGATACGGGATTAAGACGAAGGGGAGATGGCAGACGCCGACAATTTGGAGATGAATTTTTTTCGTCTGATTGTCGAGCGTCATTCCGGGGCATCGCGAAGCGATGAGCGCGGAATGACACCGGCTAACCCGCCCTCGTCCCCTTCGGCTGGCTGTCGCGGATCAGGCGATCGATGTGCATGCGGATGTGGGCGGCCTCGGCGGAGGTGTTGGCGAGGGCAATGGCGCGATCGAAGGCGACGCGGGCTTCGTCGTTACGGCCGAGTTGCATCAGGAACGCACCGCGCACGCCGTAGAAATGGAAATAATTGGCAAGCTTCGGCGCCAGCGGCTCGATCAGGTCGAGCGCGGCCTGCGGCCCGCGCACTTTGGAGACGGCAACGGCGCGGTTGAGCGTCACCACCGGCGAGGGCTGCACCACCTCCAGCGCGCCATAGAGCAGGTCGATCTGGGTCCAGTCGGTCTCATCAGGCGTCGCGGCGCGCGCATGCAGCGCGGCAATCGCGGCCTGGATCTGGTAGGGACCGCTGCGGCGGTGGCGCATCGCCTTGTCGATCAAGGCGAGACCCTCTGCGATCATGGTGCGGTTCCAGAGCGAGCGGTCCTGGTCGTCGAGCAGGATCAAGGAGCCGTCCGCGGCAATGCGCGCCGCACTCCGCGCATGCTGCAACAGGATCAGCGCCGTCAGGCCCATGATCTCCGGCTCGCTCTGAAACAGCCGGAGCAGCAGCCGCGCCAGCCGGATCGCCTCCTCGCACAGCGGCTTGCGGATCTCGGCCGTGTCGCCGCTCGCCGAATAGCCCTCGTTGAAGATCAGATAGATCATCGCGGCGACGCCGGCGAGCCGCTCGGAGCGCTCGATCGCGCCGGGCGCCTCGAACGGCGTTCCGGCCTCCGCGACCTTGGCCTTGGCGCGGGTGATGCGCTGCTCCATCGCGGCTTCCGAGACCAGGAAGGCGCGCGCGATCTGCTTCACCGTGAGCCCGGAGACGATCCGCAAAGCCAGCGCGATCTGCTGCGTCGCCGGCAGTTGCGGATGGCAGCAGATGAACATCAGCCGCAGGATATCGTCGCGGTAGTGCGAGCCGTCGAGCCGCTCGGCGAGCGCGCCTTCGGCGTCGTCGAGGTCTGAGATCGCCTGGTCGTCCTCGGGCAGCGGCTGCTGCTTGCGGGTGCGGCGGACCTCGTCGATCGCGACGTTGCGGCCGACCATGATCAGCCAGGCTGCAGGATCGCGTGGCGGCCCGTTCTGCGGCCAGGTCTTGAGCGCACGCAGGCACGCGTTCTGAAAGGCTTCCTCGGCTGTATCGAGATCGCGGAAATAGCGCAGCAATGCGCCGACCGCCTGGGGTCGCGCCGAGGTCAGCGCGGTCTCGATCCAGGCGGTGTCGGTGTCGCTCACGCCGAAATTCCTCCCGGCCGGAACACGCCGACGGGACGCACCTCATAGGCACCACCAGGATTGGCAGCGCCAAGGTCGCGCGCGACATCAAGGGCGTCGTCGAGATTCTTGCAGTCGACGATGTAGAAGCCGAGCAGTTGCTCCTTGGTCTCGGCATAGGGACCGTCGAGCACCAGCGGCGGGTCTTCCTTCCGCAATGTCGCCGCCGCGGTCGTCGGCAGCAGCCGGGCCACCGGCCCAAGCCGCCCCTGCTGGGTGAGCTTCTCCTGCACCACGGCGAGCTTCTTCATCACGGCCTCGTCCTGGTCCTTGCTCCAGGAGCCGACGAAGTCCTCGTCATGATAGCAAAGGATCGCATAAAGCATGGGCAGCACCTTCCTTGAATGCTTGTTGTGAAGACGATCCACTATGCCCTGCCCCGACAGGGCTGCGGAAAAAAATTGCAAGAAAAATCCGACGGATCGTGCCAAGGAGGGCCTCAATTGCGGAACCCGACGAGGCACTTCGAATGAGCATGGGCACACTGGCCGTCCTGATCAACAGCACGCAGCAGAACTGGCTTCCGGAGCGCTGGAAGGCCCGGTTCGACGCAGTCTGCGGCGGCCGCCCTGTGGTGCTGCTGCCGGATGCCTCCCTCGATCCAGCCGAAGTGCACTATGCCGCGGTGTGGAAGCCGGTGCCGGGCGATCTTGGCTCATTCCCCAATCTGCGGGCGATCTTCAATCTCGGCGCCGGCGTCGATGCATTGATGGCGGACAAGAGCCTACCCAATGTGCCGCTGGTGCGCGTCGCGGTGCCTGATCTCACCAATCGCATGACCGAATATGTCGTGCTGCACGTGCTGATGCACCATCGCCAGGAGCTTTACCTGCGCGACTCCCAGCGCGCCAGGCGCTGGGAGCCGAAATATCAATGGCCGGCAAGCGCGGTCACCGTCGGCGTCATGGGCCTCGGCACGTTAGGTGCCGATGCCGCCGACGTGCTGCAGCGGCTCGGCTTCCGCGTCACCGGCTGGAGCCGCAGCCCGCGCACGATCGAGGGCGTCGAATGCTTTCACGGCAGCAATGGCATGGACGCGTTCCTGCGCAAGACCGACATCCTGGTGTCGCTGTTGCCGCTGACGCCTGAGACGCACGGTATCCTCAACCGCGACGTCTTCTCCAAGCTCAACCGCACGAGCCCGCTCGGCGCGCCCGTGCTGATCAATGCCGGCCGCGGCGGCTTGCAGAACGAAGCTGACATCCTCGCCTGTCTCGACGACGGCACGCTGGGTGCCGCTTCGCTCGACGTGTTCGTGCAGGAACCGCAGCCCGAGAACAGCCGCTTCTGGACCCACCCCAAGGTGATGCTGACGCCACACAACGCCGCCGACACCGATGCGGATGCGATCTCGGCCTATGTCGCCGAGCAGATCGCAACATTCGAGGCGGGCGGCGCGCTGGAGAACGTGGTGGACCGCGGGAGGGGATATTAGGACTCGGTAGCTCCGCCAGGCTGACGTCGTCCTGCCGAAAGCCAGGACGACGTTCGAGGTTTTCTGGTTCCCATCGTCCGTCTGAAGCCCCCGCACAATTTCCGCTCCGCCGGTATCCCGTTCACCCTCTTTTAGCGAGAAGTTGATAGGCGTTGTTAATCAACGCTCAACGAACGAGTTGGACATGCGGACGAGCCTCGGCCTCAGGATGCGGATCACGGTTGCGCTGGCCGTGACAGCGGCGGCAACCGCGCTGATTGCCGTGCTCGGCGCCATGTGGATCATTGCGGGGATCATTGACCGCGCCGACCAGCGGGAATTGCGCAGTCATTATGATGCGCTGCTGTCGCGGATCGCCGAAGAGTCCCACCGCGCCGCCGCCATGAGCACGGTCGTGGCTGCAATGCCGGCGACGCAGGAAGCGATGGCCAAGCAGGACCGCGAGGCCCTGGTGCGCCTGTTCGGGCCAGTGTTCGCCGCTACCAAATCGGAATACGGCGTCGAGCAGTTCCAGTTCCACACGCCTCCGGCGACCTCCTTCCTGCGCGTGCACCAGCCGGCGAAGTTCGGCGACGACCTCTCGAGCTTCCGCAAGACCGTCGTCGAGGCCAATCAGGAGCGCAAGGTCGTGGTCGGCCTCGAAGGCGGCGTCGCCGGACTTGGCATCCGCGGCGTGGTCCCGATCGCGCAAGCGGGCAAGCATCTCGGCTCAGTGGAATTCGGCCTGACCTTCGGCCAATCCTTCCTCGACGATTTCAAGGTCAACCGCCACGTCGACATCGCCTTCCATCTCGCCGACAGTTCGGGCTTCAAGCTGTTCGGCGGCACGCTGAAGGGCAAGAGCTTCTTCGAGGCCGCCGATTACGGCCGTGCCACCGGCGGTGAGTTCACGGTACGCCAAGGCAAGCTCGACACCACCCCGGTCGCCGCCCTGCTCGCCCCGATCAAGGACTTTTCCGGAAAGCCGCTCGGCGCCGTCGAACTGGTGATGGACAACACCGACTACGTGGCCTCCGCCGACCGCGCCTGGCTGCTTTCGATCGGCATCGCCACGCTCGCGCTGATCCTCGCCGCCATCGTCGGCTATCTCATCGCGCGCGGAATCTCGCGGCCGATCCTCTCGATCACGAACGTGATGCGTGAACTCGCCGACGGTCGGCTCGACGTCGCCGTTCCCGAAAGCAGGACGAATGACGAGGTCGGCGCAATGGTGAAGGCGGTCGCGGTATTCCGCGACAACGCCATCAACTTCAGCAAGCTCCAGGCCGATCAGCTCGAGGCCAAGGTGCAATCCGAGGCCGAGAAACGTCGCGCCTTTGCCGCGCTCGCCGACAACTTCGAGGCATCCATCCGCGACGTCGTCACGACGGTATCTTCGGCTGCGGTCGAGATGGAGCACACTGCGCGCTCGATGTCGGCCATTGTCGAGCAGTCGCGACAGCAGACCCGCACGGTGTCGTCGGCCTCGGCACTCGCCTCGGAGAACGTGCAGACCGTGGCGGCCGCGGCGGAGGAATTGTCATCGTCGATGACCGAGATCAGCCGCCGCCTCGCGCACGCGACCGAAGTGGTGGGCAGGGCCGCAAGCGACGGACAGGCGTCGAACGCGCGCGTCCAGAGCCTCGCGGATGCTGCGCAAAAGATCGGCGACGTCGTCTCCTTCATCAACGGCATCGCCGGCCAGACCAATCTCTTGGCGTTGAATGCGACGATCGAGGCAGCGCGCGCGGGCGAGGCCGGCCGCGGTTTTGCGGTGGTCGCCTCCGAGGTCAAGGCGCTGGCGACCCAGACCGCGAAGGCGACCGAGGAGATCGGCGCGCAGGTGACGGCCGTTCAGGGCGAAACATCAGGGGCGGTGAATGGCATCCAGTCGATCTGCGCGACGATCCGGGAGGTCGATGAAATTTCCGCCGCGATCGCAGCGGCCGTCGGCCAGCAGGGCACGGCGACGCAGGAGATCGCGCAGAACGTCCAGCAGGCCGCCGCGCGCACCGGCGAGGTCTCGCACAACATCGCCGGCGTCACCGACGGCATCGCGGCGACGGGTACGGCCGCGGAAGAAGTGCTGGTCTCGGCGATCGAGCTGTCAAAGCAGTCGCAGCGCCTGCGCGACGAGGTGGATCGCTTCCTCGCGCAGATCCGTGCGGCTTAGTCAGGCTAAGGCTTGGTCCCCACCATCACGTCGATCGCGCCTGACACGATCGCCTCGAGCTCCTTGCGCGGCACGCGGGCGCGCGAGCGGATGGCGACGGTGTGCACGGTCGCAGACGCAATCTGCGCCAACACGGCCGGATCGGCGCTCTCTGGCAATTCGCCCTTCTCCTTGGCGCGGCGGAAGCAATTGGCAAAAGCCTTGTCCAGTTCGGTGAGACCGTCGAGCACCATGGCGCGGATCTCGGGATCGCCGACGGCTTCCGATGCCGCGGTCACCACCGTGAAGCAGCCGCGTGGGCCGGTGTCGCCGGAGAGATAGATGTTGAGGGCCGAGGCGAAGATGCGCTCGAGCCGCTGACGCAGCGGCATCTCCTCGCGGAAGATCGCCGTCATCGAAGCCCGCGCGTCCTCGCGGTAACGCTGGTAGCTCTTGATGTAGAGCTCGCGCTTGTCGCCGAAGGCACCGTAAAGGCTCGGCCGGTTCATTCCGGTGGCTTCGCTCAAATCGTCGAGCGAGGTCGCGGCAAAACCCTGCCTGCGGAACAGGTCGAGCGCCTTGCCCAAAGCGACGTCCGGCTCATAGGCGCGTGGCCGGCCTCGGCGCTTCGGCTCGCTGCGGCGCCCGGGCTCATTGGTAGCAGCTGGCGGCTTCGATTTTTGTACCATTTCGCAAATTAATCCTTGACCTGCCCTATATTATGCAAGACAGTACAAAAATCAATCTGGCCAGGTTGAGCGACACCGCAAAAGGAATTGCCCAAGGAGGCTACAGATGGATCTTTATTTCTCGCCGCTCGCCTGCTCCATGGCGACCCGCGTCGCGCTCTATGAAGCCGGTGCCGAGGCGAACTATTTCGAAGTCGATTCGCCGACCAAGACAGTGCTGAAGGACGGCTCCGACTTCCGAACCGTGAATCCGATCGGTCTCGTGCCGACGCTGCGCACCGACGAGGGGGTGGTGCTGACCGAGAATGCGGCGATCCTGCAATACGTCGCGGACCGCTTCCCGCAATCCGGCCTCGGCGCGGCGGCGGGTATCGAGCGCACCCGGCTGCATCAATGGCTCTGCTTCATCGGCACCGAGCTTCACAAGGGCCTTTTCATTCCCGTGCTCGATCGCAAGGCGCCGCAGGAAGCCAAGGCCTATGTGCTGGAGAAGAATCTGTCGCGGCTCGACCATCTCGACAATTACCTGAAAGGACGCGAGTTCCTGCTCGACCGTTTCAGCGTCGCCGATGCCTATCTCGTCACGGTCATCAACTGGACCATGGCGACGCCGCCGATCGAGCTCGCCAAATGGCCGAACGTGAAGGCCTATTACGAGCGCCTGCGCCAGCGGCCGTCGGTGGCAAAGGCGATCGCGGAGGAGTTCGAGCTGTACAAGGCCGAGCAGGCGCGCAAGAAAGCGGCGGCATAGGCGATCCGGTCAAAAGCGTCGCCCCGGTCTCAGGGTCGGGGCGATCGACATCTACCCGTACAGCACCCGCGGTAAAATAGTGACAATGCCAGGCCAGAGCGTCAGCAGCAGCACGAAGCCGATCATGATCAGCAGATAAGGCATCGTCACGCGCGCGATGTAGCCGAGACCGTCTTCGGTCAGGCCTTGAATCACGAACAGGTTGAAGCCGACCGGCGGAGTGATCTGCGCCATCTCGACGGCGAGCACGAGGAAGATACCGAACCAGATCTCGTCGAAACCGGCCCCCTTCACGATCGGCAGCACGATCGGCAACGTCATCACGATCATCGAGAAGCCATCGAGAAAGCAGCCGAGGACCAGGTAGAAAAAGACCAGCACCACGATCAGCATGAAGGGCGAAAGACCAAGCCCCTTCACGAACGCGGCGACCGCCTGTGGGATACCGAGGAAGGCCGCGGCATTACCGAGGATCGAGGCCCCTAGCACGATCAGCGCGATCATCGAACAGGTCACGACCGAGCCGATCAACACGTCGCGCATCACCTGTTGCGACATCGAGCCCTGCGCCCAGGCAACCAGCCCTGCGCCAAGCACGCCAACGGCGGCGGCCTCCGACGGCGTCGCAAGCCCGCCATACATCGAGCCGAGCACGCAGGCGATCAGGAACAATGCCGGCGCGAGATCTTTCAGCGCGGCAAAGCGCGAGCCCCACGATACCTGCGAAAGCTTGGTCTCTGTCTCCGGCACCATGCCGCGATTGAGGCTCGTGTGCAGCATCACCCAGCCCATGAAGGTGGCGGCCAGCAGCAGGCCGGGCAGCACGCCGGCGGTGAAGAGCTTGAGAATGGAAACGTCGCCAAGCACGCCGTAGATGATCATGATGTTCGACGGCGGGATCAGGAAACCGAGCGTGCCGGCGCCGGCGAGCGAGCCTATCGCGATATCGCGCGAATAGCCCCGGCGCATGAGTTCGTTGAGCGACATGCGGCCGATCACCTGCGTCGTCGCGGCCGAGGAGCCGGAGATCGCCGCGAAGATGGTGCAGCCGATCACGTTCACATGTAGCAGGCGGCCCGGCAAAAGGCCGGCCCATGGCGCCAGACCCTGGAACAGCGAGCGCGACAGGCGGGTGCGAAACAACAATTCGCCCATCAGGATGAACAGCGGTAGCGCCAGTAGCTCCTGCGTGGTCAGGATGTTCCAGGCGTATTGCGGCAGCAGCTTGTCGAGCGGGATCGAGCGAAACATCGCGAGCAGCAGCGTCGCGGTGAGCGCCAGCGTGAGGCCGATCCAGACGCCGCACGCCAGCAGTGCAAACAGGATCCCGAACAGGGCGACGACTTCGATGCTCATGAATATCCGGGCGCTGGCGCGATCATTCGACGGGAGAAGCCTTCATGCGATGATCCTCCAGCGGCAGGCCGAGCACGGCCTGGATCGCACGCGCGAGGAACTGGAGCGTGAGCAGCAGCATGCCGAAGGTGACGACGCTTTGCGGAAACCACAGCGGCGTGTCGCTCGAGGTCGAGACCTGGCCACGCACATAGGCGCCGAAAGCGAACTTCGCCATCGCCGAGGTCAGGAACGCCATGAAGGCAAAGCCGGCCGCGGCCGAAAGAATTTCGAGCGCGCGTTGCACCGGTGCCGGTGCGTTCTTCAGCAGCAGCACGACGCGGATGTGACCGCCGACGCGCAAGGTCATGGCAGCGCCGAAAGTGAACGAGGCCGCCATCAGATAGGAAGAGTATTCCCAGGCGATCGAGATCGTCGGCGGGAAGAACGGCAGGAAATTCGAAAGGAAGCGCGTTGCGACCTCGCACAGCATCAGCAGCGTCAGGGTCAGCAGGCATCCGCCGCCGATCCAGCCGTCGAGCCGGCCAAGCCGGTCGATGGCATCGAGCAGGATGCGCAGCGGCGCCGGCGCCGCTGCGTTGAGGCTCTGCGGAGCTTCGGGCGAGACGCTCACCACGGCGTCACCCTCAGCCGCGCTTCATTTCGGCGAGATAGGCCCGCACTGGCTTGTCGGCAGCAGGTACGTGCTTGAGGAACGCGTCGAGCTGCGGCGCGGTCTTGCTGCGAATGTCCGCCATCATCGCCTCCGAGACCGGCACCACCTCCATACCGCCCTCCTTGAGCCGATTGAGGCTGTCGACGTCGGCCTTGAGCGAATTGGCCCAGAAGCCCGGCTCCATCTTGGCTGCGATATCGGCAACGAGCTTCTGCTGGTCGGCGCTCAGCGCCTTCCAGGAATCGAGATTGACGGTGAGCATCTGCGACGACCAGACGTGATTGGTCGGGTAGACGTATTTCAGGAATTCCCAGAATTTTCCGTCGACGCCTGATACCGCCGAGGTGGAGACGCCGGCGACAGCGCCGGAGGCCAGTGCGGGAATCGTCTCGCCCCAGGGAATCATCACCGCCGCCATGCCGATCGCGTTCAGCATGTCGACGGCGTTCTTGTCAGGCACGCGGATCTTGATGTTCTTCAACCCGCCGACGTCGGCGATCTTGACCTTGAGATGCAGATATTGTGTCGGCCACGGCACGATGTAGAGGATCTTCTGGTTGTTGCGCGCGGCGACCTTCTCGTATTCCGGCCGCACGTATTTGTGCAGCACCTTCAATTCGTCCATCGAGCCGCAGAGGAAGGGGATGCTCTCCACGCCCATGAAGGGCTCGTCGCCGACCTGCTGGATGTTGAGGACATCGGCGAGCGGCACGAGGCCGTCACGCACCGCTCGGAGATGCTCGGGTCCCTTGAAGCCGAGTTGGCCACCGGCCTTCACGGTAATGGCGACCGCGCCGCCGGTCTGCTTCTTCACCTCGTCCGCGAACGCCATCGCGTTCTGGGTGTGGAAATTGCCGTCGGGCCACACCGTCGACATGTCCCAGCTCACGGTCGCGGCCCGCGCGCGGGTCGAGATGTGGCTGGCGGCGAGTAGTGTCGCCGCGCCCGCGGTAAAATTCCTTCGCGTGATCATTTTCCCCCTCGCTTTGCTAGGCGCACGACGCCTGATACGTCACCGGCCGTAACCGTAGACTGCGACCGCGTTGTCCGAAGACACAAGACCGCTCGCGACGTCGTCGTTGACGGCGGCGCGATCCCGCTCCATGGGGTTGCCGATGCCGGCACCGCCGGGCGTCATCACCACCAGCCGGTCATCCGGCGGCACCTGTTGGAAGCCCTTGCCACGCAGCTTCTTGCCCGATTTCAGGCCGACATAGCCGGCCTCTCCGTTCATGCCGCCATCGCGCCCGCGCGGCGGATGATCAATGCGGTCGAAGGCGGCGAGAATGTCGAACGGCGCATCGACGCCGCTGCCGACCTCGATGATCTGACCGAGGCCGCCACGGGTGCGTCCTGCCCCGCCGGAGTCGGGTCGCAACTCCTTGCGCCAGAAGATCAACGGCGTCTGCGTCTCCGCGATCTCGACCGGCGTGCCGCGCACGCCGCTCGGATAGGCGGTGGCCGACAGCCCGTCCTTCGCAAAGCGCGCGCCGGTGCCGCCATTGGAGGTCACCGCCATCGAGAACCCATAATTGCCGCCGACGCCCGAGCGCGTCTGCCCGCGCACGTTCAGATTCCACAGGCACGAGGTGCCTTCTGCGGGCACGCGCTCGGGAATGATCTGGCGCAGGCAGCCGAACACGACGTCGGGCAGCATCTGGCCGATGATGTGGCGCGAGGCCACCGGTGCCGGCTTCGGCGCATTGAGGATCGCGCCTGATGGCGCCGACACCGTCAGCGGCGAGAGCGAGCCGGCATTGTTCGGGATTTGCGAGGCGACCACGCAGCCGAGGCCGAACACGGTATAGGCCGTGGTGTAGGACAAGGGCACGTTGATGCCGAACTTCGAAGCGGCGGAAGTGCCGTCAAAATCGACGTGAATGCCCTGCTCTGAGATCGTCAGCGTCGCCGCCAGCGTCACCGGCGCGTCGTAGCCGTCGACCACCATGCTGTTGCGCCAGCTGCCCTTCGGCAGCTTTGCGATCTCGGCCAGCACGGCCTCGCGCGAGCGGTCGCAGATGTAATCGCCGAGCTCATCGAGCGTGTCGATCCCGAACTCGGTCATCATCTCGACCAGACGCTCGCAGCCGACGTCGTTGCAGCCGGCGAGCGAATAGGTGTCGCCCTCAGTATCGATCGGCAGCCGCGTGTTGGTGCGGATCATCGCCATCAGCGTCTCGTTGACGACGCCCTGGTCGATCAGCTTCAGCATCGGGATGTAGAGACCCTCCATGAACACGTCGGTGGCGTCGGGGCCGAAGCCGATGCCGCCGATGTCCATCAGATGGCTGGTGCACGAGAACAACGCCACCGGCTTGCCGTCCTTGAAGCACGGCGTTGTCACGACGAAGTCGTTGAGATGGCCGGTGCCCATCCAGGGGTCATTGGTGATGAAGGCGTCGCCTTCCTTCATCGTCTCGATCGGAAAGTGCGCAATGAAGTGCTTGACCGATTCCGCCATCGAGTTGACGTGACCGGGCGTACCGGTCACCGCCTGCGCCAGCATCCGCCCCTTGAGGTCGAACACACCGGCCGAGAGGTCGCCGCATTCGCGTACGATCGGGCTGAAGGCGGTGCGAAGCAGCACCTGCGCCTGCTCCTCGACCACGGCGATCAGCCGGTGCCACATGATCTGAAGGTCGATCAGGCTCGCGCCGCTTGCCTTGCTCATGATCAGGCCGCCTTCCGTTCCATGACGATGCTGCCGGCACCGTCGATATGGGCGTCAAAACTGGTCGAGACGAAGGTGGAGGTCTCGTCCTCCGCGATCACGGCAGGGCCGGCAATGGTCGCACCCGGCGCCATGTCCTCGCGCCGATAGAGCGGGATCTCGATCACTTCCCCTGCGCGTCCGTCGAAGAACTTTCGGCTGCCGGACGCTTTGCCCGCGGGCTTGCGCGTGACGGCCGCCGCCGCAGGCGGATTGCGCGCCTCGGTGGTCGCAAGCACCGACCAGCTCAGCACTTCGATCGCCGCGCCCGGGATCGGACGCTCGAACATCGCGGAATAGTCCGCCTCGAACTTCTGGCGGAGACCTGCGAGATCCGCCGATGTCAGCGGCCGGTTCGGCAGCTCGACCGAGATCTCATGGCCCTGGCCGACATAGCGCATGAAGGCGGCGCGCCGTTCGCGCACCCGCGCGCCGGCAGCGCCCGGCTCGACCAGCGCACGGGCCTCCGTCGCCATCTCCTGCAAGAGGCTTGAAACCGCTTCGGTGTCGAAATCGTCGAGCCGGACGTGCCGGCTGCGCACCAGCTCATAGGCGATCGGCGCCGCCAGGAATCCGACTGCCGAGCCGACGCCGGCATTCGACGGCACGATCACGCGGGAAACGCCGATCTTCTCGGCGACGCGCGCCGCGTGCAGCGGCGCCGCGCCACCGAAGGCAATCAGGGTATGCTGGCCGACGATCTCGCCGCGCTCGACCGCGTGCACGCGCGCCGCGCTCGCCATGTTCTCGCAGACGACCTCGTGCACCGCATAGGCTGCAGTCTCGGCCGACAGGCCCAGGGGCTCGCCGACGCTACGCAGCAGCGCCTGCTTCGACAGCTCCGGATCGAGCTTGATCGTGCCACCCGCAAAGGCGCCCGGATCGATCATGCCCAGTGCAACGTCCGCGTCGGTCACGGCCGGACGCTGGCCACCACGGCCGTAACAGGCAGGCCCCGGCTCCGACGAGGCGCTCTCGGGGCCGACGGTGACGCGCTTCATCGCGTCGACATGCGCGATCGAGCCGCCGCCGGCGCCGATCTCGACCATCTCGATCACGGGGATGCGTACCGGCAGACCCGAGCCTTTCAGGAAGCGCGCCGCGCGATCGACCTCGAACACCCGCGAGGTCTCGGGCTGGTACTTTTCGATCAGGCAGATCTTTGCAGTGGTACCGCCCATGTCGAAGGAGAGCACCTTGCTTTCGCCAAGACGCGCAGCAATCTGCGCCGAGAAGATCGCGCCGCCGGCAGGGCCGGATTCGACGAGCCGCACCGGAAAGCGCCGCGCCGTCTCGATCGAGGTGACGCCGCCGCCCGATGTGACGAGATAGATCGCACCGCGGAACTGCTCGACCTGCAAGGCATCCGCCATGCGCGCGAGATAGCCGTCGATCAGCGGCTGGACATAGGCGTTGGCAACCGCGGTGGACGTGCGTTCGTACTCGCGGATCTCCGGGCACACGGCTGACGACATGGTCACGGAGATGCCAGGCACTTCCTCAGCGATGATCGCGGCCGCGCGGCGCTCGTGTTCCGGATTGGCGTAGGAGTGCAGGAAAGCGATCGCAACGCTCTCGACATTCAGCGCGCGCAATTTCGGGACGAGCGCGCGGACCGCCGCTTCGTCGAGTGGAAGGCGGACGCCACCGTGCGCATCGACGCGCTCGGGCACGGTGAAGCGCAGGCTCCTCGGCGCCAGCGGCGTCGGCTTGTCGATCGTGAGATCATACTGGTCGTAACGGCTCTCGGTGCCGATATCGAGCACGTCGCGAAAACCGTCGGTTGCGATCAGCGCGGTCTTGGCGCCGCGGCGCTCGATGATGGCGTTGGTCGCGAGCGTGGTGCCGTGAATGAAGACGTCGATATCGCTGATATGCGCGCGTGCGTCGGTGAGAATGAGACGCATCCCATCCAGCACCGCCTGCTCCGGGCGCTGGGGCGTCGTCAGGACTTTGCGGGTTTTGCGCACCGCACCCACGTCCAGCACGATGTCGGTGAACGTGCCACCGATATCGACGGCAAGCCGCACCTCGGCTCCCTCAAGCATTCCAGAAATCTCCGTGCTGATCGTCAAGACTCAAGGTGAAAACGCAGCAATTTCCATGCCATCGAGCATGCCGAGACATGGCTGCGCCAAGCTATTCTGCTTGGCACCTATGCAATAGGCAAGTCATGTTGGCCTGGAGCGGGATCAGAGCAGGAATGCAAGCGCCGCTTCGCAGCGCGCCTCGACTTTCAGCGTGAGGAGATCATCGGCGCGGGTGCGTCCGAGATTGACCGCGGCGATCGGAATGTTGCGCTTCGCCGCAGCCTGCACAAAGCGAAATCCGGAATAGACCATCAGCGACGAGCCGACGATCAGCATGGCGTCGGCCTGCGACAGATGGTCTTGCGCAGCAGCAACCACGTCGCGGGGGACGTTCTCGCCGAAGAACACAACGTCAGGTTTGAGAATGCCGCCGCAGGCTTCGCAAGCAGGCACCTTGAACGAGGAGAATTCCGCGTGCTCCAGATCGGCATCGCCATCGGGCGCATCCGCAGCCTCCAGCGTCAGCCATTCGGGATTGGCACGGCCAAGCGCATCCTGGAAGTGGCTCCGCAGCGTCTTGCGGCCACAGCTCATGCAGCGGACCAGATCGAGCCGCCCGTGCAGATCGATCACCTGCCGGTGACCCGCAGATTGATGCAACCGATCGACGTTCTGCGTCAGCAGCATCTCGCAGCGGCCGCCAGCCTCGAGCCGGGCGAGTGCGCGATGCGCATCGTTCGGCCGAGCCTGTCCGAACCGCCGCCAGCCGATCAGGCTGCGCGCCCAATAGTGCTGGCGCGTCGGCTCTTCCGACATGAAGGCCTGGAAATTGACCGGCTGGGTCCGCTTCCAATTGCCATCCCTATCGCGATAGTCGGGAATGCCCGAATTGGTGCTGCAGCCGGCGCCGGTCAGCACGAACAGTTTTTCGTGCCGTTCAACGAATTCCTGGAGCGGAGGGCTTGCCGACGGAGCGTATGTCATGGTGCAGATGTAGTCTACGCCCCGGCATTTCGCCAGATCGCCCTCTAGCTCGCCCAGTTCTCGCGAAACTCCGGAAAGAGCGTCAACCCTCCGCAAGCATAGATGGTCTGCCCGGTAATGTAGCTGGCATCATCGGAGGCGAGGAAGGCGAACACGGCGGCGATCTCTTCCGGCGTGCCGACGCGCCCGAGCGGAATATGGCTGGTGACGGTGTCCCGCTTCTTGGCATCGCCGGTCCAGGCCGCGTTGATCGGTGTATCGATTGCGCCGGGACCGACCGCGTTGACGCGAATGCCGCGGCCGGCAAATTCCAGGGCCAGCGTGCGGGTCAGATTGGCCATGCCGCCCTTGCTGATGGAATAGGCGAGATAGCCCGGCTTCGGAATGATCTGGTGGACACTGGAGCAGTTGATGATGCTGCCGCCTCCGCCGCGCGCGACGAAATGCGCGAGCGCCTTCTGCGCGCACAGCACGGCACCGTTGAGATTGACGTCAATGATGCGGCGATAGGTTTCGATGTCGAGCGCCTCGCTCGGCGATTCCCGCTGGAAGCCGGCATTGTTGACGAGACAATCGAGTCGCTTCCAGCGCGCCAGGACGGTCTCGAACATGGCCGCGACCTCCGGCTCGTTGCTGACGTCGGCCCTGACGATGACATGGTCGAGCTTGCCGTGGCCGCGATCGCTCGATCCCGTCCTCGCGAGCGACAGCGTCTCCTCCGCCTTCCCGGGATGATCGATATAGTTGATGGCGACAGTCGCGCCTTCCTGGGCGAGCCTGACGGCAACGGCGCGACCGATGCCTTGTGAGGCACCTGTCACCAGCACATGGCGGCCGACAAGGCGTGACGGAAAGGCGGTCGAGAGATCGGTCTGCGGCATAAGCTTTCTCCGGGATGCTTCATCATGGATGGAACCGGCGTTTTGTTCCATCCCGCAGGCGCATCGCTGGGATTCATTCCGCGCGGCGTGCGATCGGTGAGGTCAGGATCTGATAGAGGATGATGGCGCCGAAGGTCGCAGTGCCGATGCCGCCGATCGTGAACGCGCCGAATTTGAGCGTGAGATCGCCCGCGCCCGCGGTCAGCGCCACGGCGACGGTGATCAGGTTGGCGGGATCGGCGAAGTCGACCTTGTTCTCGACCCAGATCCGGCCCGCCATCGCCGCGATCAAACCGAACAGCACGATCGACAGGCCGCCGATGACCGGACCCGGGATCGACAGGATCAGCGCGCCGAATTTCGGCGAGAAACCGAGCAGGATCGAGACCGTGGCGGCGAAGGCGAACAGCAAGGTCGAATAGACCTTGGTCGCCGCCATGACCCCGATGTTCTCGGCATAGGTGGTGACGCCGGTGCCGCCGCCGCAGGCGGCCACGATCGTCGCGAGGCTGTCGGCGAACAAGGCGCGGCCGAGATAGGCATCGAGGCTTCGGCCCGTCATGGCGCCGACGGCCTTGATGTGACCGAGGTTCTCGGCGACGAGGATGACCGCGACCGGCGCAATCAGAAAGATCGCATCGGCATGAAAGGTCGGTGTCGTGAAGTTCGGCAGGCCGAACCACGGCGCTGCAGCCAGCTGCGCGAAGTCGATCTGCTTGCCGAAGCCAAGCCCGTTCGCGAACAGCAGATACAGGAGATATCCAGCGATCGCGCCGAGAATGATCGGCAACCGACGCCATAAGCCCGGAGCTGCGACGGCGACAACGCCGATGATCAGAACGGTCGCAAGCCCGATCCAGGTATCGAATCCGTTCGCGCTTACGGCCTTGACTGCCACGGGCGCGAGATTGAGGCCGATCGCGGCGACCACGGCGCCGGTGACGGCCGGCGGCAGCAGCCGCTCGACCCAGCCGACGCCCGACCACATCACGACCAGCGCGATCACGCCATACAGCACCCCTGCGCCGACGATGCCGCCGAGTGCAACTGATATGTTTGGGTTTGCCCCGTGTCCGGCATAGCCGGTGGCGGCGAGAACGACGGCAATGAAGGCGAAGCTCGAGCCGAGATAGCTCGGCACGCGCCCGGCGACGATGACGAAGAAGATCAGCGTGCCGATGCCTGAGAACAGGACCGCAACGTTGGGATCGAACCCCATCAGCAGCGGAGCGATGATCGTTGAGCCCGACATCGCGACGCAATGCTGGAGTCCGGAGACGATGGTCTGGCCCCATGACAGCCGCTCCTCCGGCATGATCACGCCCGAGGTCTTGAGCTTCCAACGCGGGAAATAGCCTTGTGCCTGCTCGCCGGTGCCCGTTGCGTTCGACATGTTCCCCCCATTTGCTCATGCGGCGATCATCACATGATGTAAATCACGCAAGCTCCATGCATTCGAGACTCACTTTATGACACGGATAGCGATCCAGCCAGCCATTCACCGGCGGCACCAGCCCTGGTACAAGATCCTCCACGTCCAGGTGCTGATCGCGATGGCGCTGCGTGCTCATCGGCTACTGCGTCGGCATCAGCATCTCGGAAGGAGAGCTCGATCGCGAGGCGCTGCACGCGACCATGACGCATCCGCTGGAGATCGGCGAAGCGCTGGAGCCCGGCGGCAGCGCGTAGAGCCGCAACGAGAGCCACGCGTGGCCCGGTTCCATTGCGGTAGTTTCCCGGAATGGAAAATTGGTGCGATGCGAGTCACAACAACGGCGTTGGGATCACCGATTGATACTCCTTCATTCCACCCGACGCGCTGGGGGCAGGGCGTCGGGTATTTGTAGAATTATCACATGATCGGCCGAGCGGGATCAGATGATCCCGCCGTTGGTGAGCAACACCTCAGATGGCCAGATCGAGTCGGCGCGTAGTTCCAACGGCCCCCAGAAACGCTTCGTCATGACTGGCAACGAGCAGCGCGCCATCATAGGCCCGCAGGCCCGCTTCGACCGCTTCAATCGACTCGAGATCCAGATGATTGGTCGGCTCGTCCAGGATCAATAGCGACGGCGGCCTCGATCCGCCCAAAACACAGGCGAGGCCCGCCCGAAACAGCTGCCCGCCGCTCAGGCTGCCAACTTCTTGCAGGGCGGCATCGGCGCGAAACATGAATCGCGCCAGGGCCGCATGGCATTCATTCGCTCCCGCTCTTGGATTGAGGCGCTCAAAGTTGTCGAGGATCGAAATTGCGGGATCGAGCAGGCTGACCTTCTGGTCGAACAGCGCGAAGTCCGGCCTGACCCGCACGGCACCCGACAAAGGGCGCAGCTCGCCTGCGATCAGCTTCAGCAGCGTCGTCTTGCCGGAGCCGTTTGGCCCGACAAGTGCGACGCGCTCAGGCCCAACGATGGTGAGCGAGAGATCGCGCAAGATCGGCCGCTCCGGATGATAGCCGCTACTGACCCGATCGAGCCAGATCACTTCCCTCCCCGCCGGCAACTGTGTCGAGGGCTGCTTCACGGACAGCGGCTGAAGGATCTCGATGCGCCGGCGCGCGGCGTCGACCGCATCAATCGCCTCCGCGCGCCGCCTCTCGGTGCTCTGCGCGGCCTTGCCGCCGCTGTCCTCACTGCGATCCCTGCGCGCGCCTGCGAGAATCCGCGGCATGTCACCCTTGGCGCGTTTCTTCTTGCCGCTGCTGTCCTTGCGCGCCTTGCGTTCCGCCGTCGCCTGCGCCTGGCTGTCAATCTCCGACAGATGCTTTTCGGCGTGTGCAAGGTCGTGCCTGACGGCGGCGAGCTCGACCGCCTTCTGCGCGCGATAGCTGCTCCAACTGCCGCCATAGCGCCTCGCGCCGAGCGAGGTCAGCTCGACGATGGCGTCGATGGTCTCCAGCAGGGCCCGGTCGTGGCTGACGACGATCGCGCCACCACGCCAGCCCGCAAGCAGATCGATCACGGCCTTGCGCCCGTCGCGATCAAGATTGTTGGTCGGCTCGTCAAGCAGCAGGAAGTCCGGCGCGGTGAAGAGCAACGCAGCGAGACGAACACGCGTGACCTGCCCGCCGGACAAGCGATCCAATTCCGTATCGGGCGCGATATCGAAGCCGACACGCGCTAGCGCCGTTGCGAGCCGCGTCTCGAGGGTCCAGTCGACCTCACTGACCTCCTCGGTCGAGGCATCGCCGCGCTCCGCCCGGCGGAGCCGGTCCAGCGCAGCGCCCACGCCGAAGAGGTCGACGACCCTCAGGCCAGCACCAAGCTGGGCGTCCTGGCGCAGGAGCCCGACGGTGCCGTTGACGATCACGCGCCCCGATTGCGGAACGTGCGCGCCCGTGATCGCGCTGAGCAAGGTTGTCTTGCCGACGCCATTGCGGCCGACGAGGCCGGCGCGTTCCGCGCCGAAGGTCAAATCGATGTTGGAGAGAAGCGAGCGACCGTCAGGCGTGGACAGCGACAGGCGCGACAGGATGATCGAAGGAGGCATGGAATTCCCCGTGAGCAAAGCGGATCGGCGTTGCGGTCGGGGTAAAATCCATGGCTGCGAATATCCTTTGGTGAGAGCTGTTCATTAATCCAGCTGCAGCTGGAGATCAAGCGAGGTGCAAGCGGCCGCTATGCCGCCAGCCTGTCGAACTGGGCCTTCCCGGCCTTCATCACCAGGGGAATGTGCTCGCCCTGACCGAGCAGGCACGTGACGTCCCGCAGCGGGTTGCCGTCGACAACCAGCAGATCCGCAATCGCCTCAGGCACGATGCGGCCGAGCTTGCCCTCCATGCCGAGCACCTCGGCACCGATGACCGTGGCGCTGGCGATGACGTCGCGCGCGCCCAGAATTTCGGCCCGGATGCGGAATTCGTCGCTCTGGAGGCGCTGCGACGGTCCAAGCAGATCGCTGCCATAACCCATCTTCACCCCGGCTTTGCGATAGATCTCGAGCGAGCGCAGGCCGGCGTCGCGAACGTCGGCGATCTTGGCGACGCTCTCCGGCGGCAGGCCGTATTGCGCGCCCTCATTGGCGAGCGCTTCGTAGGTCACGAGCGTCGGCACCACATAGGCTCCCTTCTCGGCCATCAGGCGCGCGGTCTGATCGTCGATGAGGTTGCCGTGCTCGATGGTACGGACGCCGCAGCGGACCGCGCGCGCGATCGCCGCGGCGGTATAGGCATGGGCGAGCACATAGGTCTGGCGGCCCTGCGCCTCCTCGACGATGGCGCGGATCTCGTCCTCGGAGTAGCCGAAGGCCCCGACCGGATCGGTCGGCGACGCGACGCCGCCGGAGGCCATGATCTTGATCTGGTCGGCGCCCATCTGGAGCTCCTCGCGCACCGCCTTCCGCACGCCGTCGACACCGTCGGCCACGCGCGCCAGCGCGCCGACCCGCACGCAACAGGGACAGGGCGTATCGCTGGCGAGATAGTCCGAGCGCGCCCGCATGTCGCCATGGCCACCGGTCTGGCTCAGCGCACGGCCGGACACGAACAGCCGAGGTCCGTCGGTCAGGCCGGTCTCGATCGCATGCTTCATCGCGTGGCCGGCGCCGCCGGCATCGCGCACGGTGGTGAAGCCGCGCCGCAGCATGCCGCGCAGCAGAAGCGTCGAGCGCAGCGTCACCAGCACGTTGGGAATATGCACCTGCTGCGCCAGATTGAGCTCGACCGCGATGGTGTGCACGTGCAGATCGATCAGCCCGGGCATCAGGGTCTTGCCCTTCAAATCGATCGTTCGATCGGCGGACGTTTGCAACGGCCGGTCCGAAACCTCTTTGATCATGGTATCCTCGACCAGCACGTCATGGCCCGCCAGCAGTTCCGGCTGGAGCGGGTCAAGCAGAGCGGCATTCTTGAAGAGGATGCTGGGCATCGCGGTTTCCTGTCAGGATCGGGCCGGCGCAAGCAAGGCCGGCAATGTGAGCTGGGCAAAGGGCAGACACGCAGCGACGTCGTCTTCACCGTACCAGTGCGCTTCGTGGAGCAGATTGAGGGAGCCGAGCGTACGTCCGCGCCAGCGCACGGGCATGTTGAGCACGCTTTCGCAGCCGAGCGAGGCGATCAGCTCGTGGTCGGAGAACACGTTGCGCAAATCGGCCTGCGTGCGGCCGATGTAGGCTTCGCCGCGGTCGAGCACGGCTTCGGTCCACGGCCCCGGCGCCAGACGCTTGCGTCCTCCCGTGGGATAGGGGCCGGGAAGGTTGGAATAGATTCGCGCGGCTTCGCCGGTCTCGCCGTCGTAAGTCAGGATCGTGAACAGCTTGTGCCCGATCGCTGATTTCAGGGCGCGGTCGAGCGCAGCAAACAACGCATCTGGCTGGTCCACTTGGCCCTGTGCCGCTGCGACGGCGCCGAGCCAGGGATCGGCCTCGGCCTTAGTCCGGTTCATGCGACCTCGCCCGCGGCGATCTCTTCCAGTGAACGCCCCCGCGTCGGCACGCCCATCAAGACGACGGTGATCGCCCCGAGCAGCAACACCGTGGTGGTGACGCCGAACACGCCGGCGAAGCCGAAATTGGGATAGAGGTAGCCGACCAGGATCGGCGAAACGATGGCGCCGATGCGACCGATCGCCGAAGCAAGCCCGGCGCCGGTGGTCCTGATCGGCGTCGGGAATACCTCGGCGGTGTAGGCATAGACGCCGGCATAGGTGCCGTTCATGAACAGCGACAGCAGAATGCCCGCCAGCATGATGTGCTGATCCGTCTGCGCGAAGGCGAGGCCAAGCGCGCTGGCGCCGCCGAGCAGCATGTAGGTCGCAATCGTCGCCTGCCGGCCGATGCGCTCATTGAAATACGCCGCGCTGAAATAGCCGGGGATCTGCGCACAATAGATCGCGATCGAATAGCCGAAGCTCTTGGTGATACTCATGCCGTTCTGGACCAAGAGACCCGGGATCCAGACGAAGAAGGAATAATAGCTGAAGGTGATCGCAAGCCACATGATCCAGGTCATGATGGTGATGCGCGCCTGGCGGGCGGCGAGAAGCGCCGCGAAATTGGCGAGCAGCGTTCCACCGGTGCCAGTGGGCGCAGCGGCTTCGACCACCGGCGGCGGCAGGACCCGGCCTTCGCGCGTAAAGCCCGCCTCGATCTTGTCGAGGACGGCCGCGGCTTCCTTCTCCCGGCCGCGGGCTTCCAGCCAGCGCGGCGATTCCGGCAGCGCCCGGCGCCACCATAGCAGCATGACGACCGGCACCGCGGTGATGACCAGCACGACGCGCCAGCCATTATCGTAAGCGGGCACGATGAAGTAGCCGAGCAGGGCTGCGGCGACGAAGCCGAAGGAGAAGAAGCCGGCCAGTGCGCCGGTGAAACTGCCGCGGTAGCGTCGCGCCACGAACTCCGCGAGATAAGGCGCGATGATCGCGCTCTCGGCGCCGGTGCCCATGCCGGCCACGATGCGGGCGACGAAGAAAGCCGGCCAGGTGTCCACCAACGCACTGGCGATGGACGCCGCACAGTACAGCGCCAGCGCAGACATCATCACCGCGCGGCGCCCGATGAGGTCACCGAGCGTGCCGGCGAACAGCGCGCCGAACAGGAAGCCGATATAGGTGCTGCTGCCGAGCACGCCGATCTGGACGCTCGACAGATTCCACGCGGTGCGCAGCACCGGCAGGATGAAAGCGAGCACCGCCGCGTCCATGGCGTCGAACATGTAGCCGAGCCCGCCCATCAGCAGCAGGTGCGTGTGGAAGCGTGCAAACGGAAGGCGCTCGATGCGCGCCGATATCATTGACATGGAAGTCCCCCTCGCTTGCGGCCCGGCACGCCGCGCCTCGTTCGGGAGGAAACCATAGACAAAGTGACATTATCGTCATAATTTATAATCTTGATCTAATATATCACCACGGTGAATGTGTGTCGTTCCGCGCGCTCGACCTCAACCTGCTGAAAGTCTTCGAGGCGCTGATGACCGAGGGCAGCGTCACGCGCGCGGCGAGCACGCTGACCATGACCCAGCCCGCCGTCAGCAACGCTCTGGCGCGTCTGCGCGAAGCGCTCGGCGACCCCCTGTTCGTGCGATCGGGCACCGGCATTCGCCCCACCCAGCGCGCCGTGGTGCTATGGGAGCCGATCGGCGAAGCGCTGGAAAGCGTGCGCAGCGCGCTCGACGAGCAGGTGTTCGATCCCGGTCGCGCCCAGACCGAGTTCATCCTGTCGATGTCGGACTACGTGTCTTCCCTGGTGATGCCGGACCTGCTGAAGCATTTGGACAAGGTCGCGCCGAAGGCCCGCGTTCACACCGTGCCCAATACAGTCGTGGAGATCGCCGACCAGCTCGAGGACAACAGGGTCGACTGCGTGCTCAGCGTCTATGTCAACGAGGCGCAGCAGCCCGCCGCGATCCGCTCGCGCTCGCTATGGACCGTCGACTATGCCTGCTTCATGCGACGCGGCCATCCGCTCGCCACGGGGAAGCGGCTGGGCACGCGCGCTTTCCTCAACGCCCGGCATATCGATGTGAGTCTCGCAGGCAAGACGCAGCCGTCCTACGACCTGTTCCTCGCCTCACGCGGGCTGTCGCGCAATCTGGTGGCGACCGTCAACCATTACAGCGCGGCCTACGAGACCGTGCGGCAGTCCGATCTCATCGCGGTGCTGCCGCGCGATCTGCGCTCGGAGTCTCGCCACGCACCGTTCCTACAGGCGATTCCGCTGCGACTGCAGGCACCGCCGCGCATCGTCAGCCTGTTCTGGCATCAGCGCAACGACACCGTTCCCGCACAGCGCTGGCTGCGCGAGACGCTGGTCGCGATGTTCGCAAGGTCTGATTGACCGGATCAGCCCTTCAGCGCGGTGACCACCACCTCGATCAGCGCGCCGCCGCCGAGATCGGCGACGCCGACGGTGGCGCGGGTCGGCAGATGGTCGCCGAAGAACTCGGTCCAGGCCGCATCCATTTCCTTCTTCCTGGAGAGGTCGGTGACGAAGATCGAGGCGCTGACGACCCGGCTCTTGTCGGTGCCGGCTTCCTTCAGATAGCCGGCGATCTTGCCGAGGATGTTGCGGGTCTGCTCGCCCATCGAGACCGAGGTGTCGTCGGCAATGGTGCCGCCGAGGAAGACGAAGCCATTCGCTTCGACGGCGCGGTGCATGATGGGCGTGCGGATGCTGCGGGTGATGCTCATGATATCCTCTTGTTTTTAGAACGCGGAGGGATGAAAGCGGTCGATGCCGAGATCGCTGATGCGGGTCTGGGTGCCGCCATTGACGATCAACTCCGCCATGACGGCACCGGCTCCGGGACCGAGCTGGAAACCGTGCAGCGAGAAGCCGAACTGGTGATAGAGCCCCTTGTGGCGGGAGCTTGGCCCGAACACAGGAATGTCGTCCTTCATCTTCGCCTCGATGCCGGCCCAGGCGCGGACGATGGTCGCACTGCGCATCACCGGAAACAGCTCGAACACGGTCTGCGCGCTGGTCGCAAGGCTCTTCCAGTCCAGCACCGTCTCGTTGCGGTCCTGATACGGCGTGGCGAGATGGCCGCCGCCGATCAGCACGGTGCCATTCTTGAACTGCTTGAAGGACAGCTTTCGCCCGCGCAGGATCACGACGGGGTCGATGAAATGCGGTACGCGCGAGGTGATCATCAGCATCGGCGCCACGGTCTCGACCGGGACGGGCTCGCCGAGATCAGCCGCGATCTTGCCGGCCCAGGCGCCGGCGGCGTTCACGAGCACCGGCGCGGCGAAGGTTTCCATGCCGGCATCGACATGCCAGAGGCCGTTACTGTAGCGGATGTGGCTGGCGGCGACGCCCTCGCGCACGATCGCGCCGAGCTGCTGGGCCTTGCGGCGGAACGCGGTGGTCGTCTGCGCCGGATTGGCGGCGCCGTCGCGGCGTGAGACCACGCCGCCGGGACAGGTCTCGGCGACCGCCGGCACGAGGCACCGCAGCTCAGCCGCATCGATCAGCTCTTCATGGGTAAAGCCGAGTGCATTGAGCTCGGCAACGCGCGCGCGGCAGACCGCAAGCTCCTCCTCGTTCTCGGCGACCAACACCTGGCCGTAGCTCTCGAAGCTGCAATCGTCGTCCAGGAGATCGTTGATCTTCTCCCAGATGCCCATCGAACGGATCGAGAGCGGGATTTCGGGGATATGCCGCGCAAGCTGGCGCACGCCGCCGGCATTGACGCCGGAGGCGTGGCGGCCGGCATAGTCTTTCTCGATCAGCACCGGCTTCAGACCGGCAAGACACAGATGCAGCGCGGTCGAGCATCCGTGGATGCCGCCGCCGACGACGATCGCATCCACGTTCATGGTCATCCGCGCACCACGGCCTTGACGTCGTCCTCAGTTTTCGGGACTGCGGCAAGCTCGGCGAGCGTGATCGGCTTCACCGGCGCGCGAAGCCGGTAATAGCCGATCTCCTGCGGAGTCTTGCCGCGCGCCTGCGCCATCAGCTCGGTGACGGTAAGACCGCAGAGCCGGCCCTGGCATGGGCCCATGCCGGTGCGGCGATAGGCCTTGAGCTGGTTCGGCCCGGTCGCGCCGATCGCGACGGAATCGAGAACGTCCTTCGCGGTGACCTCCTCGCAGCGGCAGACAATGGTGTCGTCAGAGGGAATGCGGAATTGCGATGCGGGGCGAAACAGCGTGTCGAGGAAGGGGCGGCCGCGCTCGGCCTTGGCGAGATCGGAACGGAGCGCCGCCATCGTGGCAAGCTTTGCAGCAGCCGCGGGCGCGAGTGCTTCCACCGCCGCGCGCGCCGCGATACGGCCACGCACCACGGCAGCATTCGCACCGCCGATGCCGGCACCGTCGCCGGCGACCGCAATGCCCGCGACCGAGGAGTTACCGCCTGCATCGAGGACCGGCGACCAGCAGAGTTGCAGATCGTCCCACCGATGTTCGATGCCGGCCGCCATCGCCAGGTTGACGTTGGGCACGACGCCCTGGTGCAGCAGCAGGAGATCGGCAGGAATGGTCTCGCGTTTGCCGCCGGCGACATAACTCACACTGGCGAGCTGGCCCTCACCGGACGCAGAGAGCTCTGTGACGCCGGAGACGACCTGCACCTTCGCCTTCACCTCGCGCATCATCACCAAGCCCTTGGTGAAATAGGGCGAGGTCAGGAAAGCGAAGGCGTGCGGCAACGCCGCGAAATAATTTCGGCGCTCGGTCGTGTCGAGAATGCGGTCGATGCGGCCGCCGAGGCGCAGGATCTGCGCGGCGAGCAGCCACAGCAGAGGCCCCTGCCCAGCGATCACAGTGCGTCCGTCCGGCACCAGCCCCGACGACTTCAGCATGGTCTGCGCCGCCCCCGCGGTCATCACGCCCGGCAGCGTCCAGCCGGGAATCGGAAACGGCCGCTCCAGCGCGCCGGTCGCCAGGATCACGCGCTTGGCCTTGACGAAGGCGGACGCGCCGCCGGTCGAGACAGCGATGTCGAGATTGCGGTCGAGGCTCCAGACAGTGGCGCGATGGATCACCTCGGCATTGCTTGCACGTAACGCTTGGACGAGATCGGCGCCAACCCAATAGTCGGCACCGAGCTGGTTGCGATCGGTCACCGGAGTCGAGGAGATGGCGCGAAACACCTGGCCGCCGGGACCGATATTCTCGTCGAGCAGAAGCGTCGTGAGACCGGCTTCGGCGGAGGTCGCGGTGGCGGCAAGACCGGCGGGGCCGGCGCCGATCACCACGACGTCGTAGTCTTCGCGCTTCGGAGCCACACTCATCTTCCGATCTCCCGCCTGCCCTTCTGGATCTCGACCTGCATGCCCTCGGCGACGGGCACGAGGCAGCCCTGGCGGTTACCGACGCCATCGATGGTGACGAGGCAGTCGAAGCAAACGCCCATCATGCAGTAAGGCAAACGCGGCGCACCGCTGACCGCCGTAGATCGCCGTGCATCGCGACCGGAGGCCAGCAGTGCGGCGGAGACGGTGTCGCCCTGGCGCGCCGCGACGGCGACGCCGTCGACGAAGATCTGCACCTGCGGGCGTCTGTCCTGTTCGGATCGTCTAAACATGGGATGCCTCTTGGCTCCTTCAGTAACTCTAGTAACCGCTGTCGTTCGCGGCGCCCGCGCGACCAAAACGGCTGGCGGAGAACGCGCCGACCAGCTCCGGCTCGAGCGCGCCTTGCGCAACCATGCGCGCGATCTCGAAGGCGTGGTTGGAGGCGAGGGTCACGCCGGAATGGCAGCAAGCGACGAAAGCGCCGGGATGCGTCTCCGACTGGTCGTAGATCGGAAAGCCGTCCTGGGGCATGACGCGGATGCCGGACCAGCTCCTGACGACGTTGAGCCGCGACAGATGCGGAAACATGCGCTGGGCACGGTCGGCCATCACGCCGCTGATCGGAGGCTTCAGCGTACGATCGTCCAGCTCGTCTTCCTTGCTGTCGCCGATCATCACCGTGCCCTCGTCGGTCTGGCGGATCGTGGTCAGCGGATGTGGCAGGAAGGGCATGGTGCGCTCGGTCACGACAACCTGGCCGCGGGTCGGTCCCATCGGCGCATAGAGTCCGACCATCGGCGCGAGCGCCTGGTTGGCATTGCCTGCGGCGAGCACGATTTTGGCGGCGCGCAGCTCGCCCGTCGGGGTGGTCAGGCGGAATTCGCCGCCGCTTTTGCCGATCGCCGAGACCGGACGCTCCGGAAAATAGTCGATGCCGAACGCCTTGAAGCCGGTGTGGAAGGCACGGAAGGTGCGCAGCGAATTGACGTGGCCGTCAAGCGGGCAATAGCTGCCGCCGGATACTTCGGGCCCGATCAGCGGCAGTGACTTCTTCACTTCAGATGCCGAGAGCATCTCCATCTTGTAGTCGGCCGCACCGGTCTGATTGTGCATGCGCTTGACCAGCTCGGTGCGCTGGCCGAATTCGTCCTCGCCGAGCGTGAGATGAAACCCGCCATTCTGCTGGAGAGCAACGTCGAGCCCGGTCTGCTGCTTCAGCTCGAAGGCAAGCCGTCCCCACGCCTGCGAGGCCTGCACGGTCCAGATCGTGTAGGCCGGCATGCCGAGCCCCTTGCTCTGCACCCAGACCAGCGCAAAGTTCGCGCGCGAGGCGCGCTTGGTGATGTCGCCTTCGTCGAGCACGGCGACGCTCTTGCCGAGCCGACCGAGGCCCCAGGCAATGGCGGAGCCGAGCAATCCGCCACCGACAACGGCGACGTCGTATTCAATTCGCATAGTCTCTCCTATCGTCCCGTATCGCCCTTGCCGGCGAGCACGCGGTCGAGGCCGTAGAAGCGGTCGAGCAGAATGAGGGCGGTCATGGTCACAGCGATCACGCAGGCCGACACCGACGTCACCAGCGGATCGATGTTGTCCTGGATATAAAGGAACATGCGCACGGGCAACGTCTCGGTGCCGGGCGCCGCGAGAAAGACGGTCATCGTGAGATCGTCGAAGGATTGGATGAAAGCCAGCGCCCAGCCGCTGATGACGCCGGGCAGGATCAGCGGCAAGGTCACGCGGCGGAATAGCGTCCAGCCGTCAGCGCCAAGCGAGACCGCGGCCATCTCGACCGTGCGGTCCATGCCGGTCGCGGCGGCCAAGGTCAGCCGCAGCGCGAACGGAAACACGATGATGACATGCGCGATGATCAGCGCGGCGAAGCTGCCGCCAAGTCCAGCTGATGTAAAGAAGCGCAGGAAGGCGATGCCGAGCACGACATGCGGGATCATCAGCGGCGACAGGAACAGTGCCGCCAGCGCATCACGGCCACGGAAGCGGTACCGCGCGATCGCCAGCGCCGCCGGTACCGCAAACAGTAGCGCCATGAAAGACGAGAGCGCGCCGAGGCCAAGGCTGACCCAGAAGGCGTGGATGAACTCGGGATATTGGGCAATCGTCCTGAACCAGCGCAGCGAAAAGCCGTTGGTCGGCAGCGACAGGAAGCCCTCGGGCGTGAAGGCGACGAGGCAGACTACGAGGATGGGCGCCACCATGACCACGACGAAAATGGTGTGGAAGATCAGCGCGAGCGGGCCGTTCCGTCTCATCGGAACACCTCCGCATAACGGCGCTCGATCAGCGCATTGCTGCCGACGACGATCAGCACCAGCGCGACCAGCAACAGCGTGGCGACGGCGGCGCCGAGCGGCCAGTTCAGCGTGTTGAGGAATTCGTCATAGGCGAGCGTCGCTGCGACCTTGAGCCGGCGGCCGCCAATGATTGCGGGCGTCGCGAACGCGCTGGCCGAGAGCGAGAACACGATGATCGCGCCCGACAGCACGCCCGGCATGATCTGCGGCATGATGATGCGACGGATGATAGTGACCGGACCGGCCCCGAGCGACATCGCGGCGTTCTCGATCTGCGGGTCGAGCCGCTGCAGCGCCGCCCACACCGACAGCACCATGAACGGCATCATCACATGCGCGAGCGCGACCACCATGCCGGTTTCGGTGAACATGAAAGGAATCGGTGAGCGGATCGCGCCGAACGACATCAGGAGCTTGTTGACCAGACCGTTGTTGCCGCCGAACAGCAGCGCCCAGCCGAGCGTGCGCGCCACCACGGAGATCAGGAGCGGCCCGAGTATGACCAACAGGAAAAAGCTCTTCCAGCGGCCGCTCATGCGGTTCAGGATGTAGGCTTCGGGCGCGCCGAGCACTGCGGTCAGTAGTGTGGTCAGGATCGCGATGCGAAAGGTCCGCCAGAACATCTCGGCGTAATAGGGGTCGGTCGCGATCTCTTTCCAGTTCTTCAGGATGAAGACCGGTTCGATACCCTTGTACTGACCCCAATCGTGGAACGACAGCATCACGGTCATCGCGAGCGGAATCAGCAGCACGCCGACGAACAGCATCAGGGCGGGCGCCGTCAGCGCCCAGGGCGCACGCGCGCCGCGTTCCTCGGCGACCGCGCTCATGCGCCTGCCCTCGCGCGCACGCTCATGTCTTCGGGCCGCCAGGTCAGGCGAACCGCCTCCCCCTCGGCCGGCTGCGCCGTGCCGTCATTCTGGCGGATCACGATCGCCGGGCCGCATTCGCTGTCGCACTGGAACAGCCAGTGATTGCCCTGGAAGATTCGTGTGACGATCTTTGCACTGAGGCCGGCATCGCCGAATCCGATTCTTTCCGGACGAATGCTGATCGTGACTGCACCGTTCAGCCCAGCCGGGGCCGGCGCGCTCCAGGAGCCCGCCACCAGCTGCGAAGGCGTCACGGCGCGGTCGATCGTTCCCGCAAAGTCGTTAGTCTTGCCCAGAAACTGCGAGACGAACGCCGAGGCCGGTCTCTCATACGTCTCTTGCGGCGTGCCGATCTGCTCGATCTTGCCCTGGCTCATCACCACGATGCGGTCGGACAGCGACATCGCCTCGTTCTGGTCATGGGTGACCAGGATCGTCGTGGTGCCAATGGTGCGCTGGATCTGGCGCAACTCGATCTGCATCTCCTCCCGCAGCTTTGCGTCGAGATTGGACAGAGGCTCGTCGAGCAGGAGCACGCTCGGCTTGATCACCAGCGCGCGCGCCAGCGCGACGCGCTGCTGCTGGCCGCCGGACATACGGCGGGGATGCCGATCCTCGTAACCGGCAAGGCCGACCATCGCGAGCGCGGCACGGACGCGCTCGGCCCGTTCGGCGCGCGGCACGTTGCGCATCTCGAGGCCGAAGGCAACGTTCTCGGCCGCCGTCATGTGCGGAAACAGCGCGTAGCTCTGGAACACGATGCCGAGCCCGCGCTTGGCCGGATGGACCGCAATCAGGTCCTTGCCCTCGAGGCGAATCGCGCCCCGCGTCGGATCAAGGAAGCCCGCGATCATCTGCAGCGTCGTGGTCTTGCCGCAGCCGGACGGGCCAAGGAAGGAGATGAACTCCCCCTTCCCCACCGACAGGCTGAAATCGTCGACCACGGTCTGCGCGCCGAATTGCTTTGCGACCCGATCGAGCTCGAGATAGGCCATGCGCTGTCTCCGCTACCGACGATCAGATCAGCGCTCGACCTCGCGATTCCAGCGCTTGGTCCACTCCTCGCGCTTCTCGTTGATGGTGGTCCAATCAGGATTATAGAGCTTGGCCGCGCGCTCGCCGATCGGCGCCATCTTGCCGAGCTCCGGCGGCACCTTCAGCGATTTCAGCACCGGGCCGTAGCCATAGTCCTTCAGCATCACGAGCTGGATTTTGGGATCGAGCAGCATCTTCACGAAGCTGGAGGCCAACGGCGAGGCATTGGGCTTGTTGATCGGACAAGCTGTTGTCAGCAGCGTAGCGGCGCCTTCCTTCGGATAGACGAAGTCGACGGGGAAGCCGGTATTGGCAAAGCTCTGCACGCGTCCCGTGCCCCACACCGCGATCACGGCTTGGCCCGACTGGAACAGCTCGGTCATCTTGCCGGGCGAGGGCTCATAAGCCAGCACGTTCGGATTGATCTCTTCCTTGAAGATCTTGAAACCGGAATCGACGTTGGTCTCACCGCCGCCGTTCATCTTCGACAGCATCACCAGCGCCTCGAGGCCGTAGGTGTTGTTGATCGGCGGGATCACCAGCTGCTTGGCGTATTTCGTGTCTTTCAGATCGTTCCACGAAGTCGGCGGCGCCCAGCCTTTCTCCTTGAACACCTTGGTGTTGTACATCAGACCTGTCGCGACGATGCCGATCGCCACGGCACGGTCGTCCTTGAAGTGCGCGGCCTCATACAGATCGGTCGGCAGGCCATCGAGCTTGCCGCAGAAGCCGAGCTGGATCGCCTGGTACATCGGACCGTCATCGACGATGGCGACGTCGATCTGCTGATTGCCCTTCTGGGCCTGAAGCTTGGCCAGCGTGTCAGTGGAGTTGCCGGCGACGTATTCCACCTTGACGCCGTTCTCCTTCTCGAAGGTCGGGATCACCTCGTCGCGAATGGTCTTCTCGAACGAGCCGCCATAGCCGGCCACATAAAGCGTCTTTTGCTGAGCCGAGCCGGCCGTCGGGGCGGCGATGAGCGCGACGATGCTGACCGCTGTGAGAAGGCTGAGAGTCTTCATGTGGTCCGATCTCCAATCTGCCGAAAAAGCGGGCTGTCTGCAGTCCTGATGAAAAAGATCGCAAACCTATACTTCCATCGTCCAATGAATAATGGCACCATCTACATGCCAAAATGTTATGAATGGAAGTCGGGATGGCCCGGATCAATTCGCGGCAGGTAGAGGCTTTTCGGGCGACGATGCTGACCGGCAGCGTGACCGAGGCAGCGGCACTGATGAAGGTGACGCAACCGGCGGTCAGCCGATTGCTGCGCGACTTGCAGGCGCTGCTGAAGATGGAGCTGTTCGAGCGGCGCGGCACCGGGCTGGTGCCGACCGCCGCGGCAATGGCGCTCTACACCGAGGTGGAGCGCTCCTTCGTGGGTCTCGAACGCATTACCGCCGCCGCCGAGGAAATCCGCAGCCGCCGCACCGGCTCGCTGCGCATCGCCGCGCTACCAGCTCTGGCGAACGGCTATCTGCCGCGGCTCACCGGTCACTTTCTAAAAGAGCGGCCGAATCTCAATCTCGCCTTCTTCGGCGTGATCTCGCCGATCGTGGTCGATTGGGTGCTCAACAACCAGTGCGATGTCGGCTTTGCCGAGGTGCCGATCGCACATTCCGGCTTGCCGAGCATGAAGTTGCCGGCACCTGCCCGCGTCGCGGTGCTGCCGACAGGTCATCGTCTCGCGGAAAAAGAAGTGCTGGAGCCGCGCGACTTCGAAGGCGAGACATTCGTCTCGCTATCGGCGGGGTCATCGAGCCGACATCTCGTCGACCAGGTCTTCCATCATCACGATGTCCGCCGCGTGCTGCGCGTGGAGACTGCGTTGTCCGAGATCATGTGCGGCCTGGTCTCCTCAGGACTTGGCGTTGCGATCTGCGATCCCTTCACCGCGCAGGAGTTTTCCACCCGCGGCGTCGTCGTGCGCCGCTTCCTGCCGCGCATCGACTTCGAATTCTCGGCAGTGTTTCCGGCGCAGCGCAGTCCCTCGCCGGTGGCGTTGGATCTGGTCGAGACCGTGCGCAAGTCGCTGGCTGAATTCGACGATCAGCCCGCGCCGGGATAATCGAACGCTTGCATGGATAAGGCTGATCTCTTACCTGAGGGCATATGGCACGCATCACCATCATCGAGACCGGCGAGGTTCCGCAGAAATACCGCGAGCAGCACGGCTCGTTTCCCGACATGTTCGAGCGGATGGTCCGAGCCGAGGATCCGACGGCGACCGTGGACGTCGTCAGCATTCCCAATGGTGACGAGCTGCCCGATCCAAGCAAGCTCGAGTCTGTGCTGATCACCGGTGCGGCCGCCGGCGTTTACGACGGGCACGACTGGATTGCGCCGCTGGAGGAATTTGTGCGCACCGCCTACGCCAACAAGACGCCGATGGTCGGCGTCTGCTTCGGCCATCAATTGATCGCGCAAGCGCTCGGCGGCACGGTGCGCAAATCCGAGAAAGGCTGGGGCATAGGCCGCACGTCTATCAAGTGCTGCCGGAGAACGGCGTCATCGAGGGTGAGGCGGTCGCGATCGCCGCCTCACATCAGGATCAGGTAATCGAGCCGCCTGATGACGCGCTGACGATCCTTTCGTCAGAGTTCACCCCGCACGCCGGCCTGCTCTACGCCAACGGCGCGACGCTGACGGTGCAGCCGCATCCGGAGTTCGACGTCGAGTTTGCGCAAATTTGCTGCGAGCTGCGCGACGGCAAGGCGCCGGATGATGTCGTGGCCGCGGCGAGGGACTCTCTCGCCCAGCCGCTGGACAGCGCAAAGCTGGGTGGCGCGATTACGCGGTTTCTGGCGCGGCGCACCTAGCTACGAAGCTGCGGCACGCTCCTCTTCCCTTCTCCCCTTGGAAGAGGAGAGCGTGAAGCAGCATCACTCGTGGGAAGCTCAGAACGGGTCCGTTCCCAATCCCGGCACATCCGCCGGCCGCGGCCCTGGCGCGGGCCAGTGAAACCGGCGATCCTGCTCCGCAATTGCGATGTCATTGATCGAGGCCTCGCGCCGCCGCATCAGGCCGTGCTCGTCGAACTCCCACTGCTCGTTGCCGTAGGAGCGATACCATTGGCCACCGGCATCGTGCCATTCGTACTGGAAGCGCACCGCGATGCGGTTTTCGTCGAAGGCCCAGAGATCCTTGATTAGCCGATAGTCCTGCTCCTTCTCCCATTTACGGGTGAGGAACGCGACGATGGCCTCGCGGCCCTGGAATACTTCCGAGCGATTGCGCCAGCGGCTATCCTCGGTGTAGGCGAGCGAGACGCGCACCGGATCGCGCGAATTCCAGGCGTCCTCGGCCATGCGCGCCTTTTGCGCGGCAGTTTCTCTCGTAAACGGCGGAAGCGGCGGGCGCGACATGATGGCCTCATCGGTTTGGGAGCCGCAATCTATCCCTGCATACGATGGAGTCGAGAGGCGATCGCCTATCGACCGATCACGAAACCAAATCGGCCTTCATCAGCGTACGGATCGATTTCGGGATCGGCTGCGCCCGGCCGCCGCTGATGAAGGCGACGCGCACCTCCGCTTTCACCAGCACGTCCTCGCCGCGGCGCACCTCTTGAGCCAGCATGATGGAGGCGCCCTTCACGGCGATGGGCCAGGTCACGACGTCGAGAACGTCGTCCATCCGCGCAGGCTTCAGGAAGTCCAGATGCATCGATCGCACCACGAAAGCAAAGCCGGCGCCTTCGGTTTCGGGCTGGTCGAACAACGCCTGCTGCTCTGCGCCCATCAGCCTGAGATGATTGGTACGCCCACGTTCCATATAGCGCAGATAATTGGCATGATAGACGATGCCGGAGAAATCCGTGTCCTCGTAATAGACCCGGACCTGCATGTGGTGGCGGCCGTCGCGGATCTCGCCGTCGAGATGAGCTGTCACGTCGGAAGCCTCTTCGCTTATCGCTACCGGTCCGTTTTGCGCAAAAACGGCCGGCCGCGCAAGCGCGGCTAGGACAAAGTCGGCATGGGTGCCCGCCCCAAATTCACCTCCACGATTTCTGGCGGCACGCCGACGCGGACTGGAAAGATGCTGCAACCGAGCCCGCCGGAGACGATGACATCGCATTTCAGCCGAAAGTGGCCATAGGCAAGGCGGAGGCCGTGCTCCCGCGACACGGCCGGCGACCAGCCGAGCAGGCGGATCTGGCCGCCATGGGTATGGCCGGACAATTGTAGCGCAACGCGAGCGGGCACGCGCGGCGCGATATTCGGTTCATGCGCGAGCAGGATAATCGGCGCGTCATCGGTGACCTTGGCAAGGGTCGCACTGAGATCGTCGGCGCCGAAGTGCCCCGTGCTCCGGGAGCGCCGTGCCGGCAGAAAGGCGAGCTGGTCGCCAAGACCGGCGAGCCAGAACGGGCGGCCCTCCTTGGCAAGGCGGATGGCGTCATTCTCGTAGACGGGAATGCCGGCCACTTCCAGCGCGCGGTGCGCAACCGTCGGTCCGTACCCGATTTGCTGCGCGGTCCTGTCGGACCAATAGTCGTGATTGCCCATGACCGCATGAACGCCCAGCGGGGCCTTGAGGCCGGCCAGCACCTTGGCCCATTCGTTCGCAGGGATGAAGCGCGTGACCTGGTGAAGACCGGCGACGTAATCGCCGAGCAGCACGATGAGATCGGCGTTCAGCGCATTAGTTCGGTCGACGATGGCCTCGATCCGTTCCAGCGACATCCAGGGATCGCAGGCATGGATGTCGGCGATCGCGGCGATCTTCAGCGGAAAGTCCGCCGGCCATTGCCGCGGCGTCAGTTGATAGCGGGTTACGCGGAGCCGAAGCACCGGCTCGACGCCGACGCCATAAGCGGCGGTCGAGACGCCAAGGGCCGACAGGCCGCCAACGGAACGGATGAGATGACGACGCGTGATCATGGAAGCCCGATGGTGATGCAGCGTCTTGATGATATCCGATTGGAGCGGAATTGGGGTGCGTACGTGCAGATCATCTGCATCGCCGTGCAGACCTCCGCAAACCTTGCCGGGAGTTCATGATGGCGGCCGTACCCGTGCGGTCGCGCGGACTAGTCGTCGTCGTCCTCGGTGCCGAACAGGCCGAACTGGGCCGCGGAATCGCGCGAGGGCTCGGCAATGCCGAGATGGCGGAAGGCGTGCGAGGTAAGCAGGCGGCCGCGCGGGGTGCGCTGGAGATAGCCGCACTGAATGAGATAGGGCTCGATGATGTCCTCGATCGCATCGCGCGGCTCGGACAGTGCCGCCGCCATCGTCTCGACGCCGACCGGGCCGCCGCCATAGTTCGTCGCGATCGTCGTGAGATAGCGGCGGTCCATCGCGTCCAAGCCTGCGGCGTCGACCTCGAGCGCGCTGAGCGCGTGATCGGCGATCTTGCGATCGATCTTGTCGGCATTCGCAGCCGATGCAAAATCGCGCACGCGACGCAGCAGCCGGCCCGCGATGCGTGGCGTACCACGGGCGCGGCGTGCGATCTCGTTGGCGCCGTCGGCACTCATGCCGACATTGAGCACGCGCGCACCGCGGGTGACGATGCTCTCCAATTCCTCGATCGTGTAGAAATTCAGCCGAACCGGAATGCCAAAGCGATCGCGCAAGGGATTGGTGAGGAGGCCGGCGCGCGTGGTGGCGCCGACCAGCGTGAACTTCGACAGCTCGATCTTGACCGAGCGCGCCGCGGGGCCTTCACCGATGATGAGGTCGAGCTGAAAATCCTCCATCGCGGGATAGAGCACCTCCTCCACCGCGGGACTGAGGCGATGGATCTCGTCGATGAAGAGCACGTCGCGCTCTTCGAGATTGGTCAGCAATGCCGCGAGATCGCCGGCCTTGGCGATCACAGGACCTGACGTGGCGCGAAAGCCGACGCCGAGTTCTTTCGCCACGATCTGCGCCAGCGTGGTCTTTCCGAGACCGGGGGGACCGACGAACAACACATGATCCAGCGCCTCGCCGCGCTTGCGCGCCGCCTCGATGAAGATCGAGAGATTCTTGCGCGCCTGCTGCTGGCCGACGAAATCGGACAGCGACTGCGGCCGCAGCGCGGTATCGCCGACATCGTCGCTGCGGCGCTCGGGCGAGACCATGCGGCTGGACTTGGGGTCGCTCACTTCGAGAGCTCCTTCAGACCGAGGCGAATGAGCTGCGCCGTCTCTGCGCCTTCGCCCGCGCTGCGCGAGGCCGATGCAATCGCGGCAGCTGCTTGCGGCTGGCCGTAGCCGAGATTGACCAGCGCGGAGATAGCGTCCGCGACGGGACGCGGCGCGCGCTGATCGTCGACGGCGCCGGCGAGATGCACGACGGCGGGATCGACATTGGCGAAAGCCGGCGCCTTGTCCTTCAGTTCGGTGACGATGCGCTCGGCAACCTTGGGGCCGACGCCGGGCGTGCGCGCCACCGCGGCCTTGTCGCGCAGAGCAATCGCGTTGGCGAGATCGGCCGGCGACAACGTGCCGAGCACGGCGAGCGCGACCTTGGCGCCGACGCCCTGCACGGTCTGGAGCAGGCGAAACCATTCGCGCTCCTGATCGGTGCGGAAGCCGAACAGTTTTATCTGGTCCTCGCGCACATAGGTCTCGATCGACAACACGGCGGCTTCGCCCGGCGAGGGCAGATGTTGCAGCGTCCGCGCCGAGCAATGCACCTGATAGCCGACACCGCCGACATCGAGGACGACATAGTCCTCACCATAGGAATCGATCAGACCCTTGAGCTTGCCGATCATAATCCCGCGACCTTCAGCCTGAGCGCCGTGCTCTGGCGGTGATGGGCGTGCGTAATGGCGATGGCGAGGGCGTCGGCGGCATCGGCGGACGGCGGCTCGGCCTTGGGCAGCAAGATCTTCAGCATCATCGCGATCTGTTGCTTATCGGCATGACCTGCACCAACCACCGTCTTCTTCACCTGGTTCGGCGCGTATTCGGCGACCGAGATGCCGAACATTGCGGGCGCCAGCATGGCGACGCCGCGGGCCTGGCCAAGCTTCAGCGTCGCGACGCCGTCCTTGTTCACAAAGGTCTGCTCGACCGCGGCTTCCATCGGCGCGTGGCTGGAGAGAACGGCTGAGAGCCCCTCATGGATCGCCAGCAACCGGCTCGACAGCGGCAGATCGTCCGGCGGCTCCACTGAACCGCAGGCGACGTAGACCAGACGGTTGCCGTCGGCCTCGATCACGCCCCAGCCGGTGCGGCGCAGGCCGGGGTCGATGCCGATGATGCGAACGGGTTGGCGAATCGGGAGCGGGGTCATGGGCCAGTGATAGCGGTTGGCCCATGATAGCGAAACAGAAACAGAACAGAAGTCCCAGGGGAAAGGACGTTGCCGCCCTACCCCCCCATCTTCGCAACCAGCGCGTCTGAAATCTCGAAATTGGCGTAGACGTTCTGGACGTCGTCGTGCTCGTTGAGCAGATCCATCAGCTTGAGCAGCTTCTCGCCGGTCTCGTCGTCGACCGCGACCGTGTTCTGCGGCTTCCAGATCAGCGCGGCCTTGCGCGGCTCGCCGAACTTGGCTTCGAGCGCTTTGGCGACGTCGCGATAACCCTCGGTCGAAGCGTAGATTTCGTGGCCGCCTTCACCCGAGACCACGTCATCTGCACCGGCCTCGATCGCGGCATCCAGCACCGCATCGTCATCGGCGACGCTGCGGTCATATTCGATGACGCCCGTACGATCGAACATGAAGGAGACCGAACCGGTTTCGCCGAGATTGCCGCCGGATTTGGTGAAGAAGGAGCGAATATCGGAGGCGGCGCGGTTGCGGTTGTCGGTCAGCGCCTCGACGATCACGGCGACACCGCCCGGGCCATAGCCCTCGTAGCGGATCTCGTCATAGTTCTCGCCGTCGCTGCCGAGCGCCTTCTTGATGGCGCGCTCGATATTGTCCTTCGGCATGTTCTCCTGCCGCGCGGCGATCACGGCGGCGCGCAGGCGCGGGTTCATGGCCGGATCGGGCGTGCCCAGCTTGGCCGCGACGGTGATTTCCCGCGCCAGCTTGCCGAACAGCTTCGACTTCTGGGCATCCTGCCGCCCCTTGCGGTGCATGATGTTCTTGAATTGGGAATGTCCGGCCATGCGTGGTCTCTTGGTCTCTTTGGAATCGTCCGCCAGCGAGCGTGGGAAGCGCGGCGTTATAGGCCGCCACCCCACCGGAATGAAAGAGGTCTTTGGCGCCACAGGGTATCACTGTAGTGGCCGGTGCCTAGATGTCAGGCAACGTTAACCGTGACTTCATTTCGGTCGGCGAAAATAACGCCCACCCATCTCCCGACAAGAGTGACCTGATGGCGTTTGCATTATTTCGGAAGCGTCCGCCGGAAACGGCCGCGCCTGCGACGGCCCCACAGGCTGCGCAGCCGGCGGCCCATTCCGAGCCGGCCCCCGCCACCGAGGCTGATTCGGCGCGAGAGATCCTGGAACTGCTGGAACTCGAGCTCGGCGCCATGATCCGTCAGCTCGAGCGGGCGGCCAATTCGGTGGCGGGCGGCGCGGAGGCAACGGCGGCCACGCTTGCGGATATCCGCCAGCGCACCGACGCGCTGACCGGGCGAACCAATGCCGCGCAGTCGAACGCCTCGGGCTTTGCCCATGCCGCCGACAAGTTCACCCAGTCCGCCCAAGGCATCGGCGCACAGGTCCGCGAGGCCGGAAAGCTCGCAGACCAGGCCAGCGCCGCCGCGCAGGAAGCCCGCGCCAACGTCGATCGCTTGCGGGAATCTTCGGCCGCCATCGGCAATGTCGTCAATCTGATTGCCCAGATTGCACGGCAGACCACGCTGCTCGCGCTCAACTCCACCATCGAGGCCGCGCGCGCGGGCGAAGCCGGCCGGGGCTTTGCGGTCGTTGCGACCGAGGTCAAGGCGCTCGCGGTGCAGACGCAAAGCGCGACCGAGGAGATCACCAAGAAGATCGACGCGCTCCAGCGCGACGCCGCCGGCTCGGCCGACGCGGTGCATCGGATCTCGCAGGCCATCGAGGCGATCCGCCCGGTGTTCGAGACCGTCAACGGCGCGGTCGCCGAGCAGAACGCCACCACCAGCGAGGTCTCCGACAACGCGACCAGCGCCTCGCAATTCATCAGCTCGGTCGGCGAGAGCGCGGCCGAGATCGATGCCGCGACCAAGGCCGCCGAGACCCATGGCGAGAACGTCGCCAGCGCCGGCAAGGCCGTGACGACCTTTGCGCAGAAGCTGAAATCGCGCTGCGCGGTGCTGCTCAAGAGAAGCGAGCACGATGACCGTCGCAAGACCGAGCGGCTGCCCTGCCATCTCAAATTCGAGAGCGCGCGCGGCGTGCTGCCGGTCTACGAGATCTCAATGGACGGCGTCCTGATCGGCGGAGCGGAAGCAGGCCGGCTTGCATCTCAGGCCATCATCGAGGGCACTCTCGCGGACGTCGGCGCCTGCCGCCTGCGCGTGATCGAGCAGTCCAAGGCCGGCGCCCGCGCGCAATTCGTCAGCCCCGATGCCGGCTTGCGCGAAAAGATCGAAGACAAGCTCTGGTCGATCCACGAGGAGAACACGGAGTTCGTCACCCGCGCGATGGAAGCGGGCACCGCGCTGAGCCGGATATTCGAGCAGGCGGTCGCGCGCGGCGAGATCCGGATGGACGAGCTCTTCGACACGGATTACGTCGAGATCGCCGGCACCAATCCGCAGCAATACCGCACCAAATATCTCGATTGGGCCGACCGCGCGCTACCGCCGTTCCAGGAAGCCTTTCTCGCCAGGGAGCCGCGCATGGCGTTCTGCGCCATGGTCGACCGTAACGGCTTCCTGCCGGTCCACAACAAGATCTATTCGCATCCGCAGCGGCCGGGCGACGTCGCCTGGAATACGGCCAACAGCCGCAACCGCCGCATCTTCAACGATCCGGCGGGGTTGGCGGCCGCGCACAACTTGCGCTCGTACCTGGTCCAGAGCTATGCGCGCGACATGGGCAACGGCAACACGGTGATGATGCGCGAGATCGACGTCCCGATCCGCGTGCAGGGCCGGCACTGGGGCGGATTCAGGACGGCTTACAAACTGTAGTGCACGCTCAGGCAAGACGCCGGGCGCGAATCATCCTGTAAGATCGATATTGGAATGGGAATGCCGCGGTCAGCCGATGAACGGCTCCGCCTGGAGAAACCCGTAACATGTCGCTCGCACAACTTGCAGTCCTGGACACCGGCTCCAACAGGACGCTCGCTGAACGGCTGATCGACCAGCTTGCCGACCGCATCGGCGGTCTCGGCGTTGAGCTGGCCGACGTCGCCGGCAACGTCCAGGAGGTCGCTAACCGGGTCGCCAACCAGTCCGAGCGATTCCACCACCTCCAGAAGACCGCCGAGACCATGGTCTCGGCCAACCACGACATCGCCAATGCATCCCAGGCGGTGCAGTCGACCACGTCGGCGGCCGTGGGCGAGATCGCGCAGTCGCGCAGCGCGGTCGATACCGCGGTCAGTCACATCTCCGAGCTGGTCGCGGCCGTGGAGCGGATCGAAGCGCGTCTCGGCGCGGTCGGCTCGGCGCTGGCGCAGGTCGCAAAAGTCTCCGGCTCGATCGAGGCGATCGCCAAGCAAACCAATCTGCTGGCGCTGAACGCAACGATCGAAGCCGCCCGTGCCGGCAATGCCGGACGCGGCTTCGCCGTGGTCGCCAGCGAGGTGAAGAACCTCGCGGAGGCGACGCGCCAGGCCACGCACCAGATCTCCGATACCGTGCGCGATCTCGACGGCCAGATCGAAGGCCTGATCGGCGAGAGCAGCGATGCCTCGCAGCGCGCCAAGACCGCCGGCGAAGGCGCGCAAGCGATCTCCGGCATCATCTCGCGCGTCCAGCAGGGCTTTGCTTCCGTGGAAGCCGAGATCGACAGCGTCACGCGCGCGGCGAGCTCCAATCTCGGCCATTGCGATACCGTGATCAGCGAGCTCAACGAGCTCGCCAAGGGCGTCGACCTCTCCTCGCGCGATCTCAGGAGCGCCGACCAGCGCGTGACGAAACTGCTCGACACCTCCGAAGCCCTGATCGCGCTGATCGCCGACAGCGGCGTCGAGACGTCGGATGCGCCGCTGATCCGCGTCGTCGTCGATACCGCCAAGAGGATCTCGGCCGAGTTCGAAGCCGCGATCGATCGCGGCGAGATCACGCTCGACCAGCTCATGGACGAGAACTACCGGGAAATATCAGGCACCGATCCCAAGCAGTACACCACCGCCTATGTCGACTTCACCGACCGCGTGCTGCCCGCCATCCAGGATCCGATCCAGAAGTCCGATCCCCGCATCGTGTTCTGCGTCGCCTGGGCCAGAGGCGGCTATTTGCCGACTCACAATCCGAACTATCGCCTGCCGCAGGGCAAGGACCCGGTCTGGAACAACGCCAATTGCCGCAACCGCCGCCTCTTCACCGATCGCGCGGTGAAGAAGGTCGCGGCCAACACAAAACCCTTCCTGCTCCAGACCTATCGCCGCGACATGGGCGGCGGGCAGTTCGTGCTGATGAAGGATCTGTCGTCGCCGATCATGATCCGCGGCAAGCACTGGGGCGCGTTCCGGATGGGATTCCGGCAGGGCTGAGACAAAATCTCGAAAACAACCCCATGCACAGTAGCCAGGGCGTGTGAAATCAATGCCTTAGCGCCTCGTCACGTCCCGGGCCCCGACGAATCCTTGACCTGTCGGGCAAAACAGGCGCATAATGCTATTATTCCGAAATCGGCATGCACTCCTCTTCCCTTCTTCCCTTGTGGGAGAAGGTGGCGCGAAGCGCCGGATGAGGGGTCTCCAGCGGCGGACAAAGCTGCTTCGGAATGAAAGAGGCTCATATGTGGAGACAGACCCCTCACCCGAGTGAGTCTGCGTCTACCGGCGTCGCTACCCTCTCCCACAGGGGGAGAGGGCACAGCAATGTCGGACGTGCTCGCTCAATGTCCAACTTTTCCTGAGCGCACGAATCTTCGTCATCATACGATTTTGCGCGTTCGCACGATGGCCTGCCGCGATCCATGACGCGCATGACGAAAAAGCGTCAAAAAATGACGATTATCATATCAAATAGCTCAAAACCGCGCCACGCATCGCCGCACAAATTCGTGAACGTCATGGCCTGACGCGCTGAACGCGCAGATATGCATTGCTACGAATTTGGAAGCTTCATCGTTTCGCATCGGTATGATTATGCTCGCGTGGAAAATTCGCCGACCCGATCGCCGCGAGCGATCAGGCGAAGAAGGAAATGCATATGGCAACGAAACTTACCATCAACGGCGAAACGAAATCGTTCGACGCGCCACCTGATATGCCGCTGCTGTGGGTGCTGCGCGACATCCTCGGCATGACCGGCACCAAGTTCGGCTGCGGCATCGCGCAATGCGGCGCCTGCACGGTGCATGTCGACGGCAAGGCGGTGCGCTCCTGCGTGCTGCCCGTGAGTGCGGTCGAGAACCGCGCCATCACCACCATCGAGCATATCGGCAGCACGCCGGCCGGCTCAAAGGTGCAGAAGGCCTGGCTCGAGGCCGAAGTAATCCAGTGCGGTTACTGCCAGTCCGGCCAGATCATGTCCGCCGCGGCGCTGCTGGCTTCGACACCCAAACCTGATGATGCCGACATCGATGCGGCGATGGCCGGCAACATCTGCCGCTGCGGCACCTATGTACGCATCCGCGAGGCCATCAAGCTCGCCGCCAACGGCCGCCAGTCGTGAGATCCGCCATGAATGCACACCACGACGTCTCCCGCCGCGCGCTTCTGACCGGCGGCCTCGCCACCGGCTTCCTGCTCGCCTTCCATCTGCCGCTGCGCGCCGCCAACGAGCCGGAGCAGAAGGACGTGACCGACGGCAAATTCGCGCCCAACGCCTTCATCCGCATCGACGAGACCGGCCGTACCGTGCTGATGATGCCGCAGGTGGAGATGGGCCAGGGCACCTATACCTCGATCTCGGCGGTGCTCGCCGAGGAGCTGGATGCCGACTGGAGCAAGGTCGAGGTGCAGCACGCGCCGCCGAACGACAAGCTCTACGGCAATCCGACCTTCGGCCTGCAAGTCACCGGCAACTCCAACTCGATCCGTGCCTGGTGGACGCCGCTGCGCAAGGCGGGCGCCACCGCCCGTGCGATGCTGGTGCAGGCGGCAAGCAGCCAGTGGGGCGTCGAGCCCTCGAGCTGCAAGGCGTCGAAGGGCGAGGTCGCGCATGAAGCGAGCGGCCGCAAGCTCGGCTATGGCGAATTGGCGCATGCCGCGCAGGGCCAGACGCCGCCCAAGGACGTCGCGGTCAAGGACCCCAAGGATTTCGTCCTGATCGGCCAGCCGCTGAAGCGGCTCGACACGCCCGACAAGGTCAACGGCAAGGCGCTCTACGGGATCGACGCGATCCTGCCCGACATGAAGATCGCAGCGATCGCCAATTGTCCTGTGTTCGGTGGCAAGGTCGGCAAGGTCGACGACAGCGCGGCGATGAGGGTCACCGGCGTGCGCAAGGTCGTCGTGCTCGACGACGCCGTTGCCGTGATCGGCGATCACATGTGGGCGGCGAAGAAGGGTCTCGAAGCGCTCAAGATCGCGTGGAACGAGGGCCCGAACGCTGCGATCACGACCAAAGACATCTGGCAGAACCTGCGCGAGGCCAGTGCGAAGGCTGGCGTGGTCGCGAAATCGACCGGCGACATCGCCAAGGCGCTCGCGTCCGGCGACAGGTTCGAGGCAGCTTACGAGCTGCCGTTCCTGGCGCACGCCTCGATGGAGCCTGTCAACGCCACCGTGCGGGTGACGAAGGATTCCTGCGAGATCTGGACCGGCACGCAGATCATGACGCGGGTACAGTCGGAGGCGGCGAAGGCCGCGGGCCTTCCGGTCGACAAGGTCATCGTCAACCAGCACCTGCTCGGCGGCGGTTTTGGTCGCAAGCTCGAGCCTGACATGGTCGTTGCGGCGGTCAGAATCGCAAAGCAGGTCGACTATCCCGTCAAGGTGATCTGGACCCGCGAGGAGGACATCCAGCACGACGTTTATCGTCCTGTCTATCGCGACCAGATCACGGCCTCGCTGGCGGACGGCAAGGTCTCGGGCTGGAAGTACAAGGTCGCCGGCTCGGCCGTGCTGGCGCGCTGGTTGCCGCCGGCGTTCCAGAAGGGCATCGACATCGACGCGATCGATGCGGCAGTCGATGCGCCTTACGACTTCGCCAACTTCCACGTCGAATATGTCCGCGCCGAACCGCTGTCGGTGCCGACAGGCTTCTGGCGCGGCGTCGGCCCGAACAACAACGTGTTCGCGGTCGAATGCGCGATGGACGAGCTCGCGCGCAAGGCCGGCAAGGATCCGATCGAATTCCGCCGGGCCATGCTGACGAAGAATCCGCGCATGCTCGCGGTGCTCAATCAGGTCGCGGAGAAATCCGGCTGGGGCGAGAAGCTGCCGCCACGCGTCGGCCGCGGCGTCTGCGTGCAGCCGTCATTCGCGAGCTTCATCGCGACCGTGGTGGAAGCCGAGATCGACGACATCGGCGAGATCGTGCTCCGCCGCGTCACCTCCGTGGTGGACACTGGCATCGCTGTCAACCCCGACACGGTGAAGGCGCAGATCGAGGGTGGACTGATCTTCGGCCTCACCGCCGCACTCTATGGCGAGATCACCATCGACAAGGGCCGCGTGCAGCAGTCGAACTTCCACGACTACCGCATGATGCGCATTAACGAGACGCCGAAGATCGATGTGACCGTCGTCAAGAGCGGCGAAGCGCCCGGCGGCATCGGCGAGGCCGGCGTCAATGCCGGGCCACCAGCGCTACGCAACGCGATTCTTGCCGCGTCAGGCGTGGCGCTGCGGCGTCTGCCGATCGATCGGACACTGCTGGCTGTGGGGAAGAAGGCATGAGCCGGACAATGCGTATCCTTGCAAGGCTCGTTGTGATCGCCATCGTCGCGGTGGCGCTCGGTGTCTTCATCATCCGCGGACCGGGTCCGCTCGATTTTGCCGGCGGCACGAAGGTGGCGCTGGCGGACTATCGCGCCGGCAAGCCGACCGGCGTGCCGGCCAAGCTGGAGACGGCAAGCCTTGTCGAACGCGGCGAGTATCTGGCGAAGGCAGCCGACTGCATGGTGTGCCACACCAAGCCCGGTGAGAAAGAGTATGCCGGCGGGCTCGCCTTCAAGCTGCCGTTCGGCACGCTCTATTCGACCAACATCACGCCTGACAAGGACACCGGCATCGGCAATTACAGCGACCAGGACTTTTTGAACGCGGTTCAGCACGGCAAGCGCCGTGACGGCGCGCGGCTCTATCCCGCGATGCCGTACACGTCCTACCCCCTCATGACCGACGAGGATGTGCTGGCGGTCAAGGCCTATCTGTTCAGCCTGCCGGCGGTGCGCGTCAAGGCGCCCGAGAACACGCTATCGTTCCCGTTCAACCAGCGCTGGGCGATGACGTTCTGGTCGGCTGTGTTCAATCCGGACACGCGCTTTGCGCCCGATACGTCGAAGAGCCCGGAGTGGAACAGAGGTGCGTATCTGGCGGAAGCGCTCGCCCATTGCGGCGAATGCCACACGCCGCGCAATCTCGGCTTCGCGCTGGATAACCGCAAGAAGTTCGCAGGCGCGATCACAGCAGGCTGGCACGCCTTCAACATCTCCTCCGACAAGGCGACTGGCCTCGGCAATTGGAGCGATGCGGATCTGATCGCGTATCTGTCGCTCGGCCACGCGGCCGGCCACGGCTCGGCCTCGGGCCCGATGGGCGAAGCGGTCGACCACAGTTTCAGCCAGTTCGCGCCGGAGGACATCCGTTCCATCGTCGCGTATTTGCGCAGCGTGCCGGCACAGCCCTCACCCGACCTGCCCGCCACCACGGCGCCGGTCGCGCCTGCCTCTCACAAGGAAGGCATCACGGCGGACGCGCGCGGCAAGAAAGTGTTCGCCAGCGCCTGCGCCAGCTGCCACGGCTGGAGCGGCGAAAGCCCGGTGTCACCGATGGCGACGCTCACCGGCACCTGGGCCGTCAACGACCCCGCCGCCACCAATGTCGCGCAGATCGTGATCTCAGGCACGAAGCGGCACACGCCCGATGGTGCGCTGTCGATGCCGGCGTTCGGCCATGCGTATAGCGACGACGAGATCGCGGCGGTGGCGAACTACGTCACGGCAAGGTTCGGTGCGAAGGGATCGAAGTTGACGGCGAAAGACGTAGCGGAGCTGCGGGAGCAGACGGCGGAGTAGCGCACTGCCATCTGCGGCGAGATTGATGTGCAACGGCGCGCGTCAATCCCTGCCGTCGTCCCGGACAAGCGCGCCCAAAGCGCGCGCCGATCCGGAACCCATACGCCGCGGCAAGAGTTTTGCGAAGATGAGTCATGACAATCTCGCGCGACAACTGTTGCTGCGGCGTATCGGTCCTGACTTTCGCCGGGACGACAGCGGGATTTGCCGCGCGTCTCAACTCAACCAGAACATCGGCGTGGTCGGCTCCAGCCTTCCGCCCACGCGCACCGGCGCGATCTTCAGCGCGAGGCCCGTTGCGTCATCCGTCTCGACCGCGACGCCGCTCAGCGTCGCGGTGCCCGCGGCCGGCTCGAAGCGGCCCGAGGGAATCCCCGAGGTGAATCTCCGCAGCGGCTCTTCCTTCTGCATGCCGATGATGGAGTCGTAATCGCCGGTCATGCCGGCGTCGGTCATGTAGGCGGTGCCGCCTGAGAGGATCTGGTGATCGGCGGTCGGCACATGTGTGTGCGTGCCGACGACGAGACTGGCGCGGCCGTCGCAGAAGAAGCCGACGCCCTGCTTCTCGCTCGACGCCTCACAATGGAAATCGACGACGATGGCGTCCGCAGCAACGCCGAGCGGACAAGCCCCGAGCTCGCGCTCCAGCGCCGCGAAGGGATCGTCGAACGGGGTCATGAAGACGCGCCCCAACGCGTTGACGACGAGCGCGTGCTTGCCGTTCTTGGTCTCGACCAGAGCGGCGCCGCGGCCGGGCGTGCCGCGCGGATAGTTCGCGGGCCGCACCAGGCGCTCGGCGCGCTCGATGAAGACGAGCGCCTCACGCTGATCCCAGGAATGGTTGCCCAAGGTCACCGCATCGGCGCCGGCGTCGAGAAACTCCTGGTAGATCGCCTCGGTGATGCCGAATCCTCCGGCCGAGTTCTCGCCGTTGACGACGACGAAGTCGAGCGACCAGTCCTTGACCATGCCGGGCAGATATTCGGCGACGGCGTTGCGCCCGCTACGGCCGACGACATCACCTACGAAGAGAATGCGCAACTTCAGAACTCCGGAAATCGAACACGTCCGATTCCGTTAGCACATAATCCAGCGCGACGTCGTGGGCCAATGCTGGAACCGCCTTGATCTCCTGCGCTGCAAAAGCCAGCCCAATGCCGACGATGTGCTTGGCTTTGCGCAAATGCGCGAAGGTGACATCGTAATGCCCGGCACCGTAACCGATGCGATGGCCGAGACGGTCGAACGCAGCGAGCGGCGTCAGCATGATGTCGGGGGCGACTTCGGCGGCCGCCGGCGACGGCTCGGGAATGCCGAGCGGGCCGAGCATCAGGCGGTCGTTCGGATGGAAGAGGCGGAAGATCAGCGACTGGCCGCGCGCGGTAACGCAGGGCAGCGCCAGCTTTGCGCCCTCCTCCGCGAGCTTCTTCAGCAGCGGCATCGGGTCGATCTCGCTGCGGATCGGCGAATAGCCGGAGACGATGCTGCCGGGCAGCAGCTTGAACGGCAGCCCGCGCTCGGCGAGTTTTGTCGCGGCGGTGGTGCGCTTCTTCTCGCTCAGCGCATCGCGCGCCGCGAGGGCCTTGGCGCGGAGTTCGGATTTGCTGTTGGGCATGTGCTGGTCCCCAAGGTCATCACCCGCCTTGTGCGCAACGCGCACCGGAGCGGTCGATCCAGTATTCCAGAGGCGGTCGTGATCACACAAAGGCCGCGGCGTACTGGATGCCCCGCCTGCGCGGGGCATGACACCACCTGCTAAACTGGCCGCAGTCGTTCAACAGGCACAAACCAAGCAAACAAAAGTGCGAAGCCGCGGACGCCGTTGAAGCACTCGATCCCGGAGTTCCCTACGAAAGTAGGTGGGCACCATATGTCCGGGCCCACGGGTCCGGCCAGGGACAGTTCCCTAAAGGATCGATAAGGCCCCGGGGATATATGGCTCCTGACGCGCGTCGCAGCCTCGCTGGAGCAATGTAACAACGATACTGCCGAATCGCTAGAGCGGGTGCGGTCTCGGCGCCCACCTCTCCCCAGCGGGGAGAGGTCGGATTGCTGAGGCGCGCAGTTGCGCGCCTGAGCAATCCGGTGAGGGGCCGCGGCATACAGAGGGACCTTAAGCCCTCACCCGGATCGCATCTTACGATGCGATCCGACCTCTCCCTCCGGGAGAGGTGGGGACCGCCGGGTCGCGATGCTTCGTTCTACCCACGATCACCCGATCGCGATTCCGTTGCCGACCGTGCGGTTCAACACCTGGGTCGATTTCTCGATGCGGTCGGCGGCGGCGTTCAGGGCGTTCACTACGGCCGTCTGCGTCATCCGCGCGCGCTCGACGGCGGCGTTACGGAAATCGCGGAGCTCGGTCAGCTCCTGCTCCATGGTGCGGATGCGGTTGCCGGCATCGACCAGTTCGTCGCACACGGTCAGCGCCGCCATCACGGTGAGGCGCGCATCGCCGATCTCGCCGAATTTTCCGCGCAGCGACTGGATGCGGGTCTCCAGGCTTTCGGCGAGCTTGAGCAGCCGCACCTCCTGGCCCTCCTCGCAGGCCATGCGGTACTGCCGCGCGTTGATGGTGACGTTGATGTGGCTCATCCGTCCTCTCCGGTATCGAGTACCGAGCGTATCGTGACGATTGCGGAATCCAGCCGGTCGGAGATCTCGCGGTTGGTGCGCTCGAGCTTGCGCGCCTTCACCAACGCGCCGTCGAGCTCGTCGGCAAGGCGCGAGCGGTCCGCGCCCAACGCCTGGATTCGGATCGCAAGCTCATTCTCGTCGCGATCGGCGTCGCGCCGTCGCTCGACCGCGCTTTCGAGCGCGTCGAGCGCCGCCGTGAGCCTGCGGGTCGCGATCTCGATCTCGACGGCAGACGACTCCGTCATGGCAGAGCTTTTGGATACGCGATCGTTCATGCAGTCAACGGCGGAACCTGATGGGCTTAAGCCCGTGGCCTTTACCTCGAGAGCTGCCGTCCGGCAAAAGACTCGGTTCGGCAAGCGGTTAGAAGCAGAAATTTACAAAGCAAGCTAGCCGAGCGCAACGCCGCCGCGAAACTATGCACCGATCTTGCGGCATGATCTGGCCGGAAAACCGGCCTCCACTTTGCGCTAACGCGGCCCTGCGGGTCCGGATCATGCCTTAAGCACCTTTTCGCGCCGGGGCGCGTTTGATTGCCTTGGACTCCCGGAACCGAGGTGCTATCCAGCCCCGACCTTCAGCTGCCGCCAAATCTTTCCCGCGCGGCCCGCACCACCGCCAAGCGCCTCATTTCAGACGGATTTCAGACATGACGCAAGTCGACCACAACCGCATGGCCAACGCGATCCGTGGCCTCTCGATGGACGCTGTCGAGAAGGCGAAATCGGGTCATCCCGGCCTGCCGATGGGCGCCGCCGACATCGCCACGGTGCTGTTTACGCAATTCCTGAAATTCGACATCGCCGCGACCGACTGGCCCGACCGCGACCGCTTCGTGCTGTCGGCCGGCCACGGCTCGATGCTGCTCTATTCGCTGCTCCATCTCCTCGGCAGCCCGGAGATGACGACCGACCAGCTCAAGAACTTTCGCCAGCTCGGGTCGCTGACGCCGGGCCATCCCGAGCACGGCCACACCAAGGGCATCGAGACCACCACCGGTCCGCTCGGCCAAGGCATCTCGACAGCGGTCGGAATGGCGCTGGCCGAGAAGATGCTCGCCGCCGAGTTCGGCAAGAAGATCGTCGATCACCACACCTACGTGCTCGCCTCCGATGGCGACCTGATGGAAGGCGTATCGCAGGAAGCGATCGCGATGGCCGGGCACTGGAAGCTCAACAAGCTGATCGTGCTCTACGACGACAACGGCATCTCGATCGACGGCCCGACCTCGATCTCCGATTCGGTCGACCAGGTGAAGCGCTTCAAGTCGGCCGGCTGGGCCGCCGAGAAGATCGACGGTCATGACCAGGCTGCAATTGCCGACGCCATCACCCGCGCGAAGAAGTCGAACAAGCCGACACTGATCGCCTGCCGCACCACGATCGGCTTCGGCGCGCCGCACAAGGCCGGCACCGCGAAGGCGCATGGCGAAGCGCTCGGCGCCGACGAGCTGAAGGCCGCCAAGGAAAATCTCGGTATCTCGCTGGAGCCGTTCTCGGTGCCCGACGACGTGCTGAAGGCCTGGCGTGCCGCCGGCAGCCGCGGCGCCGCCGCACGGCAGGAATGGGAAACGCGGCTCGGCGAGCTCGGCAGTCGCAAGCGCGCCGAGTTCGAGCGCCGCCTGCGCCACGAACGTCCCGCCGCGCTCGCCAAGGCGCTGCGCGCCTACAAGAAGGAGCTGCTGGAAAAGCCGATGACCGCGGCGACCCGCAAGTCCTCGGAAGCGGTGATCGAAGTGATCGCCGGCGCGATGCCGATGGAGTTCCTCGCGGGCTCCGCCGACCTCACCGGCTCCAACAACAACAAGGCGAAGTCGGCGACCGCCTTCTCCGCCAAGACGCCGAAGGGCCGCTTCATCCATTACGGCATCCGCGAGCATGGCATGGCGGCTGCCATGAACGGCATTTTCCTGCATGGCGGCTTCGCGCCGAACGGTGCGACCTTCCTGGTCTTCACCGACTATGCACGTCCCGCAATGCGCCTCGCCGCGCTGATGGGTGCCGGCGTCGTCTACGTCATGACGCACGATTCCATCGGCCTCGGCGAAGACGGCCCGACCCATCAGCCGGTCGAGCATCTGTCAGCGCTCCGCGCCATTCCGAACATGCGCGTGTTCCGTCCCTGCGACGCGATGGAAGTGGCCGAGTGCTGGGAGCTTGCGCTGAGCCGCATCGACGGCCCGACCGTGCTGGCGCTGACGCGCCAGAACCTGCCGCAGCTCCGCACGTCAGCGCCGAACGACAATCCGTGCCAGCACGGTGCCTATGAGCTGGTCGCCGCCCAAGGCGAAGCCAAGGCAACGCTGTTCGCCTCGGGTTCCGAAGTGGAGATGGCCGTGGCCGCCCAGAAGCAGCTCGCCGAGCGCGGCATTCCGACACGGGTGGTCTCGGTGCCCTCGCTCGAGCTGTTGTTAGCGCAACCAAAGGAACGCCGCGACGCCATCATCGGCAACGCGCCGATCAAGGTCGCAATCGAGGCCGCGGTGCGCTGGGGCTGGGATGCCGTGATCGGCCAGGATGGCGAATTCGTGGGCATGCACTCTTTTGGTGCCAGCGCGCCGCTGAACAAGATCTTCCAGCATTTCGGCATTACCGCCGAGGCTGCGGTTAACGCCGTTCTGAAGCGCGTTTCCTGAGTGTTGAGCTTGCCCGAAAAAAGGACTACCAAAGCTCTCATATGATCAAGCACCGCCCGGCCGAACCGGGCGTCCGCCCCTAAAAAACCCTCGCAAGCGCGTTACCAGCGCGTTGTGCGGGATGACAACGGTCATTGAAGGAGACGAAACATGGCAGTCCGCGTGGCAATCAACGGTTTTGGCCGCATCGGCCGCAACGTCCTGCGGGCGATCGCAGAGTCCGGCCGCAAGGACATCGAGGTCGTCGGCATCAACGATCTCGGCCCGGTCGAGACCAACGCGCATCTCCTCCGCTACGACAGCGTCCATGGCCGTTTCCCCGGCACCGTGACCGTCGAGGGCGACTCGATCAGCCTCGGCAACGGCAAGATCAAGGTGAGCGCCGAGCGCGATCCCTCGAAGCTGCCCTGGAAGGACCTCGGCGTCGACATCGCATTGGAATGCACCGGCATCTTCACCTCGAAGGACAAGGCTTCGGCGCATCTGACCGCCGGCGCCAAGCGCGTGCTGGTCTCCGCGCCTGCCGATGGTGCCGACGCCACCATCGTCTACGGCGTCAATCATGAGACGCTGACCAAAGATCATCTGGTCGTCTCCAACGGTTCCTGCACCACCAACTGCCTCGCGCCGGTCGCCAAGGTGCTGAACGACCTCGTCGGCATCGAGACCGGCTTCATGACCACGATCCACGCCTACACCGGCGACCAGCCGACGCTGGACACGCTGCACAAGGATCTCTACCGCGGCCGCGCGGCTGCAATGTCGATGATCCCGACCTCGACCGGCGCCGCAAAGGCGATCGGCCTCGTGCTGCCCGAGCTGAAGGGCAAGCTCGACGGCGTCGCGATCCGCGTGCCGACCCCGAACGTCTCGGTCGTCGATCTCAAGATCGTCGCCAAGCGCTCAACCGACGCCAAGGAAGTCAACGCGGCGATGAAGCGGGCCAGCGAGCAGCAGCTCAAGGGCATCCTGGGCTACACCAATGCGCCGAACGTCTCGATCGACTTCAACCACGACCCGCACTCCTCGACCTTCCACGAGGACCAGACCAAGGTGCAGAACGGCACGCTGGTGCGCGTGATGTCCTGGTACGACAACGAGTGGGGCTTCTCGAACCGCATGGCCGACACCGCCGTCGCTATGGCGAAGGTGATTTAACTCCGCTCTCGTGTCCCGGACGCGATGCAGCGTGAAACGCTGCTTCGCAGATCCGGGACCCATGATAACCGCGGGACTCGCCGCAATTTGGGTCCCGGTTCTGCATAGCGGCACTTCGTGCCGCAATGCGCCCGGGACAAGGGCCTCCGATGACCAACAAATTCCGCACCCTCGACGACGTCGACGTGAAGGGCAAGCGCGTGCTGCTGCGCGTCGATCTCAACGTGCCCATGGACAATGGGCGCGTGACCGACGCGACCCGGCTCGAGCGCGTCGCGCCGACCATCACCGAAATCTCGGACAAGGGCGGCAAGGTCATCCTGCTCGCGCATTTCGGCCGGCCGAAGGGGCGCGATGCCAAGGACTCGCTCAAGCCCGTGGCCGAGGCGCTGTCGAAGGTCGTGAAGAAGCCGGTCGCCTTCGCCGAGGATTGCATCGGCGAGCCGGCGGTCAAGGCGGTCGCTGACATGAAGGATGGCGACATCCTCTGCCTCGAGAACACCCGCTTCCATAAAGAGGAAGAGAAGAACGATCCCGCCTTCGTCGCGGAGCTGGCAAAGCTCGGCGATATCTGGGTCAGCGATGCCTTCTCTGCCGCGCACCGCGCCCACGCCTCCACCGAAGGCCTCGGCCACAAGCTGCCGGCCTATGCCGGCCGCACCATGCAGGCCGAGCTCGATGCGCTGGAGAAGGCGCTGGGCTCGCCGACCAAGCCCGTGATCGCCATCATCGGCGGCGCCAAGGTCTCGACCAAGATCGACCTGCTCGAAAACCTCGTCACCAAGGTCGACGCGCTCGTGATCGGCGGCGGCATGGCCAACACCTTCCTGCACGCCCAGGGCGTCGCGGTCGGCAAGTCGCTGGCGGAGAAGGATCTCGCCGCGACTGCCGTGCGCATCATGGAGAAGGCGGAAGCCGCCAATTGCGCCATCATCCTGCCGGTGGACGCAACGGTCGCCTATCATTTCGCCGCCAACGCGCCCTCGCACGCCTACGGGTTGGATGCGATTCCGGCCGATGGCATGATCCTCGACGTCGGTCCGCAATCGATCGCGCGGGTGCACGCGGCGATCGACGATGCGGCCACGCTGGTCTGGAACGGACCGCTCGGGGCCTTCGAGATGCAGCCATTCGACCGCGGCACCGTCGCGGCGGCCAAGCATGCCGCCGAGCGCACCAAGGCGAAGAAGCTGATCTCGATCGCAGGCGGCGGCGACACGGTCGCGGCCCTCAACCAGGCCCATGTGGCCGGCGACTTCACCTATGTCTCGACCGCCGGTGGCGCATTCCTGGAATGGATGGAAGGCAAGCCCCTGCCCGGCGTTGAAGTCCTGCGTATCAAGTAAACAGGCGGCCGACAGGCCCAAACGGGAGAAAGACAGAGATGGCTCGGATCACGTTGCGTCAATTGCTCGACCATGCGGCTGAGAACGATTACGGCGTACCGGCCTTCAACATCAACAACATGGAGCAGGCGCTGGCGATCATGGACGCGGCCAACCAGGTCGACGCGCCCGTCATCATCCAGGCCTCGCGCGGTGCGCGCTCCTACGCCAACGACGTCATGCTCAAGCACATGATGGACGCGGTGACCGAGATCTACCCGCACATTCCGGTCTGCGTGCATCTCGACCACGGCAACGAGGCCGCCACCTGCATGACCGCGATCCAGGCCGGCTTCACCTCTGTCATGATGGACGGCTCACTCAAGGCCGACGGCAAGACGCCCGGCGACTGGGCCTACAATGTCGGCGTCACCAAGACCGTGACCGACATGGCCCATCTCGGCGGCATCTCGGTCGAGGGCGAACTCGGCGTGCTGGGCTCGCTCGAAACCGGCATGGGCGACAAGGAAGACGGCCACGGCGCCGAAGGCAAGCTTTCCCAGGACCAGCTCCTGACCAATCCGGACGAGGCCGTGAAGTTCGTCAAGGAGACCAAGGTCGACGCGCTCGCGATCGCGATGGGGACGTCTCACGGGGCTTACAAATTTACCCGCAAGCCCGATGGCGACATCCTCGCCATGAACGTGATCGAGGAGATCCACCGCAAGCTGCCGAACACGCATCTCGTCATGCACGGCTCCTCCTCGGTGCCGCAGGAGCTGCAGGACATCATCAACGCCTATGGCGGCAGGATGAAGCCGACCTGGGGCGTGCCGGTGGCCGAGATCCAGCGCGGCATCAAGAACGGCGTACGCAAGATCAACATCGACACCGACAACCGCATGGCCATGACCGGCCAGATCCGCAAAGTCCTGAAGGACAATCCGGAAGAGTTCGATCCGCGCAAATATCTGAAGCCGGCGATGGAAGCCATGACCAAGCTGTGCAAGCAGCGGCTCCAGGAGTTCAACACCGCAGGCCAGGCCGCCAAGTTCAAGAAGATCCTGACCCCCGCCGAAATGGCCAAGCGCTACGCCAAGGGCGAGCTGGATCCCAAGGTGGCGTGATCCAATACACACCCTCTCCGTCATTCCGGGGCGCCGCAAAGCGGCGAGCCCGGAATCCATAACCACACCCTGGGGTTATGGATTCCGGGCCTGCGCCTGCCGGCGCATCCCGGAATGACAGTCTTCTTGTGGCACGACACCCCTCCCCCCTCTCCCCTGCGACCAACGTTGTCTCGGCAATTGCCCGAGAACGGTCTATTTTCACGGGCAAGGGCAGAATCGTTTTGGGAGGACCTCTCGATGAATCTGACTGAGCTCAACAGGATCGCGACCGCCATGGTCGCGCCGGGCAAGGGCATCCTTGCCGCCGACGAATCCTCCGGCACCATCAAGAAGCGGTTCGGCGCGATCGGCGTGGAATCGACGGAAACGAACCGCCGCGACTATCGCGAGATGCTGTTCCGCTCCAAGGAGGCCATGAGCCAGTACATCTCCGGCGTGATCCTCTATGACGAGACGATCTGGCAGGACGCCAAAGACGGCACGCCGCTGATCAAGCTGATCGAACAGGCCGGCGCCATTCCCGGCATCAAGGTCGACGAGGGCACGCAAGGCTTGCCGATGTGTCCGGGAGAGCTGGTCACCGTCGGGCTCGACAAGCTGGCCGAGCGGTTGAAGAAATATTACGAGCGCGGGGCGCGCTTCGCCAAATGGCGCGCGGTGATCGACATCGGCAGCGGCACTGACGGCCGGGGCATCCCCTCGATGACCGCGATCAGCGTCAACGCGCACGCTTTGGCGCGCTATGCCGCGTTGTGCCAGGCCGCGCAGATCGTGCCGATCGTCGAGCCCGAGGTGCTGATGGATGGCGACCACGACATCGATCGCTGCTATGAAGTCACGAGCCGCGTGCTCAACAAGACGTTCCAGGAGCTGCGCGTGCAGCGCGTCGCGCTGGAAGGCATGGTGCTGAAGCCGAACATGGCCATCTCAGGCAAGAAATGTGCGAAACAGGCCTCCGTCGAGGAGGTCGCGGAGAAGACGCTCCGACTGCTGAAGGCTTGCGTGCCCGCGGCTGTGCCCGGCATCGCTTTTCTCTCCGGCGGCCAGTCGGATGAAGAGGCGACGGCGCATCTCAACGCCATGCATAAGCTCGGCCCGTTGCCGTGGGGCCTGACCTTCTCCTATGGTCGCGCGCTGCAAGCCGCGCCGCAAAAGGCCTGGTCCGGCCGGCCTGAGAACGTCGCGGCCGGACAAGCTGCATTCAGTCATCGCGCCCGTATGAACGGCCTCGCCTCCAGGGGCGAATGGCAAAGCAGCCTGGAACAGAAAGCAGCCTAGATCTTGTCGAACAAATCGCCTCCGCCGCGCCCCGCGCCGCGTCTCTATCTCGCGACGCCTGACGTCGATGATCCCGCCTCGCTGCTCGCCCAACTGCCTGATCTGCTCGCGGCCGTCGATGTCGCGGCCGTGCTGGTGCGGCTGAAGGAGACCGACCAGCGCACCATGATCTCGCGGATCAAGGCGCTGGCGCCGGTCGTCCAGAACGCCGGCGCGGCCCTGCTGGTCGACGGCCACGCCGAGATCGTCGCGCGCGGCGGGGCCGATGGCGCGCATCTGGCAAGTCTCGCCGCGCTGGAAGAGGCGATGCCGTCGCTCAAGCCCGATCGCATCGCCGGCGTCGGCGGGCTCGCCACGCGGCACGAGTCCATGAATGCGGGCGAGATGGGCGCCGATTACGTGCTGTTCGGCGAGCCCGACCCGAAAGGCCAGCGTCCCTCTTCTCAGGCGATCGCCGAGCGGCTGGACTGGTGGGCCGAGCTGTTCGAGCCGCCCTGCGTCGGCTTCGCGACCTCGTTCGAGGAAGCCCACGACTTCGCCGCCAGCGGCGCCGATTTCGTGCTGGTCGGCGATCTCATCTGGGCCGATCCGCGCGGGCCCAAGGCGGCGCTGATCGAGGCCGACGCCGCGATCAAGAAGGCCTTCGCGGCCGTTGCCGCGGGCCAGGGCTAGCGCCCGCCATGAAGCTTCCTCGCATCACGCTTCTGGCCGCGCTGCTTCTGGCAACGCCCGCGGCCGCGCAGCTTCAGATCACGCCGCCGGCGACGATCCCGAGCCCTTCATCCGAAAAGCAGAAGCCGAAGGAGCCGGCAAAGGACAAGCCGAAGGTCGCGCCGCACACGATCACCAAGAAGAAGGAGCCCGCGCCGAAGCCGTCGGCCTCGCCGAGCCCGACGCTGCCCGCGACCGTGATCCCCGCGCCGCCGACCGACAATTCCAACGTCGACCTGGTCTTCGGCGCCTATCAGCGCGGCCAGTACAAGACCGCCTTCGACCTCGCCAGCGAGCGCGCCAAGGCCGGCGACGCCAAGGCCATGACCATGCTGGGCGAGCTCTATTCCAATGCCATGGGCATCAGGCGCGACTACGCCAAGGCGGTGGAATGGTACAAGCGCGCCTCCGACGCCGGCGACCGCGAGGCGATGTTCGCGCTCGCCATGCTGCGCATCGCCGGCCGCGGCGGCCCCGTCGACAAGGGCGAGGCGGTCAAGCTGATGGCTTCCGCCGCCAAGCTCGGAGAGCCCAAGGCGGCTTATAATCTCGCTCTGCTTTATCTTGATGGTCAGACCTTGCCGCAGGACGTCAAGCGCTCCGCCGAGCTGCTGCGCCAGGCAGCCGATGCCGGACTGCCCGAGGCGCAATATGCGCTCGCGACCTTCTACAAGGAAGGCACCGGAGTGCCGAAGGACCTCGAACGGTCGGTGCGGCTGCTGCAGGCGGCCTCGCTCGCCGACAATGTCGATGCCGAGGTCGAATATGCCATCGCCATGTTCAACGGCACCGGCACGCCGAAGAACCAGCCCGCGGCCGTGGCGTTGCTGCGCAAGGCCTCGCGCCAGGGTAGCGCGATCGCGCAGAACCGCCTCGCCTGGGTTCTGATCAACGGCATGGGCACGCCCGTCGACAAGATCGAGGGCTTCAAATGGCATCTGGTGGCCAAAACCGGCGGCAAGGGCGATCCTGAGCTCGACAAGGAGCTTGCCGATCTGCCCGCCGAGGACCGCGCCAAGGCGGAGGCCGCCGCCAAGAAATGGCTCGGGAACAAATGAGCTGACGTCAAGCTCCCTGAATGACTTGACGTTTGGCCCCTCGCGGGGCACCCAATCCCCTCAAATGGCGCTCTTTCGCGCCCCTTCCCCACCAAAGACTGATCTCATGCTGTATTCCGCTACTATCAACGTCATGGTCAAAGCCGCGCGCCGCGCCGGCCGCAGCCTCAAGCGCGATCTCGGCGAGATCGAGCACCTCCAGGTCTCGCTGAAGGGGCCGGCCAATTTCGTCTCGCTCGCCGACAAGCGCGCCGAGGAGATCCTCTACCAGGATCTCGCCAAGGCGCGGCCCGGCTACGGCTTCGTCGGCGAGGAAGGTGGCACCCGCGAAGGCACCGACAAGAGCCACACCTGGATCGTCGATCCGCTCGACGGCACCACCAACTTCCTGCATGGCATTCCGCAATTCGCGATCTCGATCGGCCTCGCCCGCGAAGGCACCGTGATCGCCGGCGTGATCTACAACCCCGCCAATGACGAGCTCTACATCGCCGAACGCGGCAAAGGCGCCTTCCTCAACGACCAGCGCCTGCGCGTCGCCGGCCGCCGCCAGCTGAACGAATGCGTGGTGGCCTGCGGCCTGCCCCATATCGGCCGCGGCGACCACGAGGAATTCCGCCGCGAGATGACCGCGATCCAGGACCGCGTCGCGGGCCTGCGCCGCTTCGGCGCCGCCTCGCTCGACCTCGCCTTCGTCGCGGCGGGGCGCCTCGACGGCTATTGGGAGCGCAATCTGCAATCCTGGGACATCGCCGCCGGCATGCTGATGGTGCGCGAAGCGGGCGGCACGGTGAGCGACATTGCGACGCCGGGCGATCCCTTGGTCACCGGTAACGTCGTGTGCGGCAATGAGTTCGTGCACGGAGAGCTGGTGAAGATTTTGCGCAAGTAGGTCTCAGGTCTCGCCTCTTACGCCGCTCGTCATTCCGGGACGCGCCACTTGGCGCGGGCCCGGAATCCATTCATCGGCGGCGACTCAGGCCCAATGGATTCTCAGGTGCGCAATTGCGCACCATAGCTCGCGCTGCGCGCGCCCCGGAATGACAGCCTAGGAGTCGTCGTCGTCGGATTCCTCATCGCGATATTCACCGCCGAGGGTCAGGCCCTCGATCATCGTGGCGCCTTTCTGCTTGATCACCCGGCGAAGCGGGACCGAACTCTCGTTTCGCAGGGCCTCCATCAGCTGCTCAGAATGAGTGACAATCCAGATGTCGGCGCGGCCCGATGCCTTGGCGATCAGCCGGGCCAATGGTGCCAGCAGCGACGGATGCAGGCTGGCCTCGGGTTCGTTCAGCGCGATGAACGGCGGCAATCGATAGCCCATGAACACCGCAAGCAGGCAAATATATTTCAGCGTCCCGTCGGACAGTTCATGCGCCCTGAACGGACGTGGCATGTCCTCTAGCTGCAGATCGAATTCGCACAAGCCGCCGGCTTCCCATGCGCGGAGCTCGGCGCCCGGGAACGCATCCTCGATCGCGTCCTGCAAATCGGTTGCGTCTCCCCTGATCGTATAGAGCGTCGCCAGGGCCGCAGCCAGATCGCTGCCGTCGGCACTGAGCGAGGGCGTCGTGATCGCGAGACACGGCTTTCGGATCGGTGAAGCCGGATCGGTGCGAAAGTCGTGATAGAAGCGCCAGCCCAGCATCGCGTTTCTGATCAGATCGATCTCCGGGCATTGCTTGCCGTCGTAAAATCCCGCGAGCGCCGGCTCGGACGGCAGCACCGCATCCTTGTGATTGGTCCATGCGCCACTGTCGGTGCGAACGCTCACGAGCGAGTTCTTCCGCTCCATCAGGCAAACCGTTCGCTTGCCCTGCGTCGCCTCGATGCTTTCTTCCTTGATCATCGGCTCGCCGGCAAACGCTGCCGCGACAGGGCTGGGAAACCCGATCTCGATGGAATATTTCAGGCGATCGAATCTGGCGGACAATCGCAGCGGTCCATCCTCGCCGCGTTTGCGGATGCCGGACCAACAGACCGAATTCAATCCGCCTTCGTCGGCGATCGTGCGCGTGATCCGCCCGCTAGCCGCATCGCGCAACAGCGACAGGGATTTGTAGAGGTTGGATTTGCCGACGCCGTTCTCACCGACGAAGACGGACAGGGGGTGAATTGGGAGGGAGAGCCGCCTGATCGAGCGATAGTTCGAGATCGCAATATCGGTCGGACGCATCAGGTGCTCTCATTTCGGCAGGCTGGCTCGGCATTCGCGCTTGCGAATTCAATCCAGGGATGCAGTCTGGATCGAAGCTCCCGCCAAAGCAAGCGGACCGATCTTGTTGAGTCGACCCTCGAGCGAAGAATTTACGGAAGCGCTTACCGTGGAAGTCCTGTCCCACACTCCGCCATCATCGCCCGGCTTGACCGGGCGATCCAGTACTTCGAGGCGGTCGTGATCGAATCGATGAGCCGCGGCGTACTGGATGCCCCGCCTGCCGCCTTCGCTAGGGCTTCGGCGCGCCCAGACCTCAACCTCGGCGAAGCCTTGGCGTAGCCGGGTCGCGGGGCATGACACTGTGCCCTATGGCTTCACGGGCGCAGGTGGCCCATATGCGTCGCTGTCCTTTGCGGCCCTCGCCTCCCGATCCCCCGCCAGCACGCGCTGCACCGAGACGAAGAACACCGGCACCATCAAGAGCGCCAGGATCACCACCGCGATCATGCCGCCCATCACGACGCTGCCGAGCGCCTGCTGGCTGGCGCCGCCGGCGCCGTGGGCGATGGCCATCGGCAGCACGCCGCAGATGAAGGCAAGGCCGGTCATCAGGATCGGGCGGAATCGCAGGCGGCAGGCCTCGATGGTGGCCTCTACCAGCGGCTTGCCCTCTTTCCGCAGATCCTTGGCGAACTCGATGATCAGGATCGCGTCCTTGGCAGCGAGCCCGATGATGGTGATCAGGCCGACGGTGAAATAGACATCGTTCGGCAGGCCGCGCAGCATGGCCGCAACGACTGCGCCGACGATGCCGAGCGGCACGGTGAGCAGCACCGCGAGCGGAATGGTCCAGCTCTCATAGAGCGCGGCCAGACACAGGAACACCACGAAGACGGACAGCGCCAGCAGGAACGGCGCCTGCGAGCCTGACAATTTCTCCTGCAGCGATTGTCCGGTCCATTCGTAACCGAAGCCGCGCGGCAGCTTGCCCGCGAGCTTCTCCATCTCGGCGATCGCATCGCCCGAGGTGAAGCCGGGCTTGGCCTCGCCCGAAATGCGCACGGCCGGATAGTAGTTGAAACCGGCGATCTGCGTCGGGCCGCGCGACCATTCGACTGAGGCAAAAGAGGAGAACGGCACCAGTTCGCCGCGGCTGTTCTTGACGTTGTAGTTGAGGATGTCCTCGGTCTTCATGCGATCGCGGCTGTCGGCCTGCACCACGACGCGCTGCATGCGGCCGCGGTTCGGGAAATCGTTGATGTAGTTCGAGCCGAGATTGGTCGAGATCGTGTTGTTGATGTCCTCGAAGGTGACGCCGAAGGCGCCGGCCTTCTCGCGGTCGATCACGAGATTGACCACGCCGGCCTCAGGCAGGCCCTCGACATAGACCTTCTGCAGCACCGGGCTGGCATTGGCCTCAGCGATCAGCTGATCGGCGGCACGCATCAAGGCCTGATAGCCCTTCTGGCCGCGGTCCTGGAGACGGAACGAGAAGCCCGAGGAGTTGCCGAGATTGTCGATCGGCGGCGGCTGCAGCGCCGAGATTTTTGCATCGCGGATCGAGGCCCCGAGATCGCGGTTGATGTCATTGACGATGGCCGCCGCTGAATCCGTTGGCCCACGCTCCGACCAGTCCTCCAACGTGATGAAGGCCTGCGCGGTGTTCATGCCCTGGCCGGAGAAGCTGAAGCCGGTGAGGAACGTCACGTCCTTCACGCCGGGCCGCTCGGCGAGATATTTCTCGACTTTCTCGATCACGGCCTCGGTGCGGGGATAGGACGAATCCGACGGCGTCTGCACGTCGGTGGTGACGAAGCCCTGGTCGTCGACCGGCAGGAAGCCGCCCGGCAGGCTGACGAAGGCCCAGGACAGCCCAACCAGCAGTGCGGCATAGACCATCATCAAACGGCCAGTGCGCTTGAGCGAAAAGCCGACCGTGCGGGAATAGCCTTCCTTGCCGCTCTCGAGCATGCGGTTGAACCGGCCGAACACGCCGCGCCTGTCGTGACCGTGGCCGGCCGCAACCGGCTTGAGCAAGGTCGCGCACAGCGCCGGTGTCAGCGACAGCGCCAGGAACGCGGAGAAGCCGATCGCCGCGACCATGGTCACGGAGAACTGGCGGTAGATGATGCCGACCGAGCCCGGAAAGAACGCCATCGGCACGAACACGGCCATCAGCACGAGCGTGATGCCGATGATGGCACTGGTGATCTGCGACATGGCCTTGCGGGTCGCCTCCTTCGGCGACAGACCTTCCTCGGCCATGATGCGCTCGACATTCTCGACCACGACGATGGCGTCGTCGACGAGGATGCCGACCGCGAGCACCATGCCGAACATGCTGAGCATGTTGATGGAGTAGCCGGCGAGCAGAAGCGTAGTGCAGGCCCCCAGCAGCGCCACCGGCACCACGATGGTCGGGATGATGGTGTAGCGGATGTTCTGCAGAAACAGGAACATCACCACAAAGACCAGCACCACGGCTTCAAGCAGGGTCGACAGCACCTTCATGATCGAGGCCTCGACGACGGGCGTGATGTTGTAGGGGATCTCGTAAGTGATGTTGGCCGGGAAGAAGCGCGACAGCTGCTTCATCTTCTCTTCGACGGCGCTCGCCGTTGCCAGCGCATTGCCGGTCGGCGACATCAGCACGGACAGGCCCGCGGTCGGCTTGCCATTCAGGCGGGTGTTGAACTGATAGCTGAGGCCGCCGACCTCGATGCGCGCGACGTCGCGCAGGCGCACGGTCGAGCCGTCGGCATTGGCGCGCAGGATGATAGCGCCGAACTCATCGGGCGAGGACAGCTGGCCCTTGACCAGCACCAGCGCCGAGGTGCGCTGGCTGGCGGTCGAGGGCTCGGCGCCGATGCTGCCGGAAGCGACCTGCGCGTTCTGCGCCGCGATCGCCTTGTTGACGTCGTCGGCGGTGAGCCCATAACCAACCAGCTTGGCGGGATCGACCCAGACGCGAAGACTGCGCTCGGTCGAATAGAGCGTGGCGCGGCCGACGCCGGGAATGCGGCGGATTTCGCCGAGCACGTTGCGGATCATGAAATCGCCGAGGCCGACCTCATCGAGGCTGCCGTCGGTCGAGTTCAGCGTGATGATCTGGAGCACCGCACTGGAGGCTTCCTCGATCAGGATACCCTGCTGAATCACGGCGCGCGGCAGGCGCGCCTCGACGCGCTTGATGCGGTTCTGCACCTCGACCGAGGCCGCGCTGGTATCAGTGCCCGGCTGGAAATTGGCCGTGATCTCGACCTGGCCGAGCGAGTCGCTGGTCGATTCGAAATTGAGGATACCGGAGGCGCCGTTGAGCTCCTCCTCGATCAGCCGCGTGACGCTGTTGTAGAGATTTTCCGGCGAGGCGCCCGGGTAGCTCGTCGAGATCGAGATCGAGGGCGGCGCGATGATCGGATATTGCGCGATCGGCAACAGCGGGATCGAGATCGCGCCGATCAGACAAATGAACAGCGCGACGACCCAGGCGAAGATCGGCCTGTCGATGAAGAAGCTCGGCATTTGCCGCTTGACCCTTGTTGTTTCGTTCAGGCTCGAAGTTAGGTTCGGCCGGTGTCTGAGGTTCACCTCTCCCCAGCGGGGAGAGGTGCTCCGAGCCCCAAGCGCGAGCTCAGCGCGCGACCTTGAGGGCGTGCCGGTTGTCGGCGCTCGCCTCGGCCTCGGACCAGGATTGCGGCTTGACCCTGTCGCCGGCGGCGAACTTCTGGAAGCCTTCGACCACGACCTTGTCGCCGGCCTTGAGGCCGTCCGTGACGAACCAGACGCCATCCTGCACCGAGCCGGTGCGGATCGGCTGCACCGCGATGCGGTTGTCATCCTTGACGACGAACACCTCGCTGCCGCCGCCGCCGTTGCGCTGCACCGCCTGCTGCGGCACCGCGATCGCATCGGAGTCCAGGCCCTGCTCGATCCGGACGCGGACATACATGCCCGGCAGCAGCTCGCGCTTGGGATTGGGGAATTCGCCGCGCAAGGTCACCTGCCCGGTATGGGCGTCAACCTTGGCATCGGAGAACAGCAGCTTGCCGTCGAGCGCATAGATCGTGTTGTCGTCGAGCACGAGGCGGACCTTGGCCGCATCTGCCTCGATGCGGTCGAGATCGCCGCTCTCGAAGGCGCGGCGCAGCTGGTTGAGTTCGGTCACCGACTGGGTGAAGTCGGCATAAATGGGATCGAGCTGCTGCACGGTAGCGAGATTGGTCTCGTTCTGCACGACCAGCGCGCCTTCGCTGACCAGGGCAGCACCGACGACTCCGTCGATCGGCGCGCGCACGGTCGCGTAATCCAGATTGAGCTTGGCCCGTGCGAGGTCGGCCTTACGGCCTTCGACTTCGGCCTGGGCCTGGCGCTCGGCTGCGATGGCCTTTTCGTTCTCGGCTTCCGGCGCGGCGCGCTGGCTGGTCAGCGTCGCGATACGGCGCGCCTGCTGCTGTGCTTGCATCAAGGCGGCATCAGCCTTGGCGAGCGCAGCCTCGCCCGCCATCACCTCGACCTCGAACGGACGCGGATCGATCCGATAGAGCGGATCGCCAGCCTTCACCTCGCTGCCCTGGCGAAACAGCCGCTCGACGACGATGCCTGACACGCGCGGTCGCACCTCGGCGACGCGAGTCGGCGAAATCCGGCCCGGCAGCTCACGCACTACGGCGCGGGCTTGCGGCTTGACGGTGACGATGCTGACATCGGGTTCGATCGGCTGCGCGGCGGAAACGGCGGATGAGGATTCGTCGCATGCACCAAGCAGCGGCGCAAAGGCCGCGAGCATCAGTGCAACGCATGCCGGTCGCGCTCGTAGTGCTGACATGAAGTTGAGTGCCCCAAAATTGTTGAACTGACCACACGCCGCGCAACGCCTGTCCTGGGTTCCTGGGCGGCTGATGCGGTAAAAATAGAATGGGCGTGCTGCGACGCAACGCATGGTGCGGGCGGCTCAATGTCACAGGAGCTATCGCGCTGAGTTCTGGCTGTTTTTCCGGATTCACCTGATTGTGAGTCAGGTTCCATCGCAGCTTGCTGCGACACAACAACGCAATCAATCCGCCGCCTTCATCCGATAGTGACTCACGCCCCACTCCGTTCCGTCGGCATAGCCGAACAGGCCCGCGGTCGCGAGCAAGAACCAGCGCCAGCGCCGCATCCACAACGCGGTGTCCTCGCCATAGACGTTGCGCAAGGTGGCTTCGATGGCATCGCGATGCGCGTCGAAATTGGCGAGCCAGTCGTTGGCGGTGCGCTGATAATGCGTGCCGCTCCAGCGCCATTCCTTCTCGATTGTAAAGATGTCGGCATATTGCCTGACGAGATGATGGCTCGGCATCACGCCGCCGGTGAAGAAATGCTGCGCGATCCAGTCCTCGCGATTGGCGTGGTCGAACAGATAGGAGCCGACGCGATGGGTGAAGATCTGCATGAAGAAGCGTCCCTCCGGGGCAAGCCATGACCGCAGGCGCGTCATCAGCTTGCGCCAGTTCATCATGTGCTCGAACATCTCGATCGAGACGATACGGTCGAACTGGCCATCGGGCGCAAACACGTTCATGTCTGATGTGACGACGCGCAAGTTCGGCAGGCCGCGGCTTTGCGCCATCTCTTCGATATAGGCGCGCTGCGACAGCGAGTTCGACACTGCGGTCACCCTCGCATGCGGAAACTGCCGCGCCATCCACAGCGACAATGCCCCCCAGCCGCAGCCGAGTTCGAGGATGGTCTGCCCGTCGGCGAGAGCGGCATGCTCGACCGCCTGACGCAGCGCCTCCTCCTCTGCTTCCTGGAGGGTCGTCGCATCGGTCCTGTAGAAGCAGGAGGAGTATTTGCGGTTCGGGCCCAGCACCTCGGCAAAGAAGCTCGACGGCACTTCGTAATGCTGGGTGTTGGCGGCGTCCGCGTGCTCGGCGATCGACCTGAGCATCATCCGTCCGGCAAAGGCGGCATCGTCGGCCGCACCGTGGGTCGCGAGGCGGGTTGCGGTGCGGGAGCACAGGCGCTGGATCGCGGCGCGAACCACCACATCGGGCAAGGGCACGCGTTCGGCAGTCCCCATGATCGCGGAAACGACGCTCACGCAGCCCCTCCCCTGGTCAAGTCCCCGGCGGGCGGAGCAAGCACGGTCGCCGTGCAAAAGCCGAGCCCGGCCTGAGGGATGCCGAAGTTTTGCAGCCTATGTGGGTATCAAAGCCCGCTTTCAGCTTTGGGTTCCCTGCCTCGTTCCCGAAATCCGCACATCGGCCGCTTTTTTTGGACGGGCGCTGTGCCATAGTGCAGAGGCAAGCAAGCTTTCGTAATGGATGATACCGGCCATGCCGCCAGGCGCCTCGCCCCGCTCCACCATCGAGATCGAGTACACAAAACTGTCCTCACCCAGCGTCTTCCTGGTGCGGATGCTGGTCTTCCTGGTGCTGTGTGCGCTGGTGGGCGTGGTTCTCTACAAGCAGATCATCCAGGCCTTCTTCGCCAATCCCGGGCTGAACGCCCTGATCGGGGCGGTGCTGTTCATCGGCATCGTGCTGGCCTTCCGGCAGGTCATCCGGCTCTATCCTGAGGTCTCCTGGGTCAACAATTTCCGCATCGCCGATCCCGGCCTGGCGCCGGCCCGGCACCCAAAACTGCTGGCGCCGATGGCGATGATCCTGGGCGGCGAGCGCACCGGTCGGATGTCGATCACGCAAACCACGATGAGGCATCTGCTTGATTCGATCGCGACCCGCCTGGATGAAGCCCGCGACATCTCCCGCTACATGACCGGCCTGCTCGTCTTCCTCGGCCTGCTCGGCACCTTCTGGGGCCTGATCGAGACCGTCGGCTCGGTCGGCAAGGTGATCGACGGGCTCAAGGTCGGCGGCGATGCCGGGGCGCTGTTCGACACGCTGAAGGAGGGCCTCGCCGCCCCGCTCGGCGGCATGGGCATTTCGTTTTCCTCATCGCTGTTCGGCCTCGCCGGCTCGCTGATCCTCGGCTTTCTCGACCTGCAATCGAGCCAGGCGCAGAACCGCTTCTACACCGACCTCGAGGACTGGCTCGCCACCACCGTGCGCGAATACGGCAGCAGCGAGGTCACCGCCGTCGCGAGCAGTGGCGGCGGCGTCGCCAACGGCGAGCTGCAGGCCGCCGTCGAGCGGCTTCGCTCCGTGCTCGAGGAAGGCAGCGCCAGCCGCGGCACCACGGCGGCGATGGCAAGCCTTGCCGAAGCGATCCAGGCCCTGGTCTCGCACATGCGGACCGAGCAGCAGATGATCCGCGAATGGGCCGACGGCCAGGGCGAGCAGAACCGCGAGATCCGCCGCCTGCTGGAGCGCATCGCGCGCCAGCCCGAGAAGAGTTAGAGGCGCGCTCGTGCCCCGGACGCGGCGCAGCGCTTCTTCAGCGTGCGCTGCAGAGCCGGGGCCCAGAGAAACGAAACATGGATCCCGGCTCTGCGCAGCAGCGTTGCACGCTGCACCGCGTCCGGGACACGAGAGAACGGAGACATGAATGGCTCTAGCCCGCGGCCGCCGCAGCGAAGGCGCCTTCAACTACTGGCCCGGATTCGTCGACGCGCTGTCGACGCTGGTGCTGTCGATCGTATTCCTGCTCTCGGTGTTCCTGGTCGTGCAGTTCTTCCTGTCGCAGGAGGTGACCGGCAAGGACAAGGCGCTGGAGCAGCTCAACGCCAAGATCGCCCAGCTCACCGAGCTCTTGTCGCTGGAGAAGCTCGGCAAGCTCTCGCTCGACGACCAGGTCTCGCAGTTGAAAGCAGGCCTCGCCTCGGCCGAGAGCGAGCGCGACCGCATGAAGGGTCTCTATGAGGGTCTCGCCAATGCCGGCAACGACGCCCAAGGCAAGACCGCCGAGCTCGGCAAGGCGCTGGATTCCGAGAAGGCCGTGTCGGCGCGGGCACTGGCGCAGATCGAGGTGCTGAACCAGCAGATCAGCGCGTTGCGCCGGCAATTGGCGGCGCTGGAAGAGGCGTTGGACGCCAGCGAGAAGCGCGACAAGGAATCGCAGAACCGCATCGCCGACCTGGGCTCGCGCTTGAACGTTGCCTTGGCGCAGCGCGTGCAGGAATTGTCGCGCTATCGCTCCGAGTTCTTCGGCCGCCTGCGCGCCATCCTCGGCAACCGCCCCGACATCCGCGTGGTCGGGGACCGCTTCGTGTTCCAGTCCGAAGTGTTCTTCGACACCGGACAGGCGACGCTGCTGCCGGAGGGCAAGGCCGAGCTCGACACCGTGGCAAACGCCCTGATCGAGCTCGACAAGAAGATTCCGAGCGAGATCGCCTGGGTGCTTCGCGTCGACGGCCACACCGACGTGCGGCCGGTCAACGGCCCGAACTTCAAGTCGAACTGGGACCTGTCGTCGGCGCGCGCGATCTCGGTGGTCCAATATCTGATCTCGCTCGGCGTGCCCGCGCAGCGCCTGGTCGCCGCCGGCTTTGCCGAATTCCAGCCGCTCGACCCGGGCAACACCGAGGAGGCCTACAAGCGCAACCGCCGCATCGAGCTGAAGCTGACGGAGCGGTAGTGAGCGCGATCCACCTCCGCCCCTACGCTGATGGCGACGAAGCGGCGGCGATCGATCTCTGGCATCGCACCTGGCAGCAGGCCTATCCCCAGATCGACTTCGCCGCCCGGCTCGACTGGTGGCGCGAGCGCTGGCGCAAGGATCTGGTGCCGAAGGCCCAGATCGTCGTCTCGGAACAAGATGGCGCGCTGACCGGCTTCGTGACCATCGACGGGGACGGCTATCTCGACCAGCTCGTGGTCGATCCCGATCATTGGGGCTCGGACGCGGCACGGCTGCTGGTAGACGAGGCCAAGCGCCTTTCGCCTTCAGGCGTCACGCTGCTGGTCAACAAGGACAATGCCCGCGCCATCCGTTTCTACGAGCGCAACGGCTTTGCCCATGCCGGCGACGACGTCAACCCGACCTCGGGGCGGCCGGTGCTGAAGATGGCGTGGCGGCCGTGACATCAGATGGAGAGGATCGATGCGGCTGAGCGATCTGGCCAAGGGATCTTCGGTTTTCCTGGGCGTCATCCTCGCAGGTTATGTCTCGACCGTTTATGTCGAGCAGCGCTTGGCCCCGCAGCCCAAGGCAGCAAGTGAGAGCAAGGGCTCGCCAACTCCGACGAACAGCCAGCCTCCCGCCGACGGCGGATCGGCCTGTATCGGTGAGGGCGGCAGCTGGAAGAACTGGCCGTGGCCGAACGTGCCGATGGGCTCGCCGAAGTGTAAATAGACCCCGCGAGCGCAGCCCATAAGCTCCGCTGTCATTCCCCGCGACCCGGCTACGCCAAGGCTTCGCCGAGGTTTCCGTCTCAGGCGCGCCGAAGCTTTAGCGCAGGCGGCAAGTGGGGAATCCAGTGAGCCGCGGCTTCTCGGCACTATCGTCACGGAGTACTGGATCGCCCGCCCCAGTGCGCAAGGGCACACAAGGCGGGCGATGACACCGTCATTGAGGTAAGCGCCTCACGCCCCCTCGAACTGCAACCTCGCCAGCCGCGCATAGAGCCCGTTCGCGGCAACCAGCTCGGCATGCGTGCCCTGCTCGACGATCTTGCCCTGGTCCATCACCAGGATGCGGTCGCAGGACAGCACGGTGGCGAGGCGGTGCGCGATGACAAGCGTGGTGCGGTGGCGCATCAGCTCCTCGAGCGCGGTCTGCACCAAGGTCTCGCTTTCGGCGTCGAGCGCGGAGGTCGCTTCGTCGAGCAGCAGCAGCGGTGCATCGCGCAGAATGGCGCGTGCGATCGCGATGCGCTGGCGCTGGCCGCCGGACAGCGTCACGCCGCGCTCGCCGAGCGGGGTCTCGAAGCCATCCGGCAGGCGGCGGATGAATTCGGCGGCATGCGCGAGCTCGGCGGCGCGTTCCACCTCGGCGTCATCGGCATCGGGCCGGCCGAAGCGGATGTTCTCGCGGGCGCTCGCCGCGAACACGTTGGATTCCTGCGGCACCAGCGCAATGCGGGAGCGGAAATCGCGCGGGTCGGCTGATTTCACCGGCACGCCATCGAGCGAGATCGCGCCATTGCACGGATCGTAGAAGCGCAGCAGGAGATGGAAGATCGTGCTCTTGCCGGCGCCGGAGGGGCCGACGATCGCAACCTTCTCACCGGGCCGCACCGCGAACGACACCGCATCGAGCACGTTGACATCGGGCCGTGCGGGATAGGCGAAGCTGACGTGATCGAAGCCGACCTCGCCCCGTGCCGGCACCGGCAGCGCGCGCGGCGATGCCGGCGCCTTGATGTCGGGCTGCACATGCAAGATCTCGAATAGGCGTTCGGCCGCGCCTGACGCAGCCGAGACCTCGCCCCAGACCTCGCTGAGCTGGCCGAGGCCCGCGGCGGCGAAGGCAGCATACAGCACGAACTGGCCGAGCCGGCCCGGCGTGATCGTGCCGGTAAGGACGTCATGCGATCCGATCCAGAGGATGCCGACCACGCTTGCGAACACGATGAAGATGACGATGGCGGTGAGAACGGCGCGGGCCTGGGTCGACGTGCGCGCGGCCTCGTAGGCCTGCTCCACCTCGCCGCCAAAACGCTTCGCGGCCAGTCCTTCGCTGGTATAGGCCTGCACGGTGCGGATCGCGCCGACCAGTTCGCCGGCATAGGCGGACGCATCGGCCAGCGTGTCCTGCGCGTTGCGCGACAGCCGCCGCACCCAGCGCCCGAAGGCAACCAGCGGCAGCACGATCAGGGGAATTGCCAGCAGCACGAAGCCTGACAGCCGCGGGCTGGTGATCACCATCATCGCCGTGGCACCGAAGAACATCATGAGGTTGCGCAGCGCAATCGACACCGAGGCGCCGACCGCGGATTTGATTTGCGTGGTATCGGCGGTGAGCCGCGACACCAGTTCGCCGCTGCGCGCGGAATCGAAGAAGGACGGCGACAGCGAAAGCAGGTGCCCGAACACGTCGCGCCTGAGATCGGCGACGATGCGCTCGCCGATCGTCATCACGAGGTAGTAGCGCGAGGCGCTCGCGAGCGCGAGCACGGCAACGACCGCGATCATCACCGAGAAGTAGCTGTTGATCAGCTCGATGCCCTCGGGCGTCAGGCCGAAATCGATCATCCGGCGCACCGCGACCGGCACCAGGAGCGTGGTCAGCGCGGCGACCGTGAGCGCGACAAAGGCGAGGACCGCGCGGCCGCGATAGCGGCTCACATAGGGCGCAAGCGCCATCAGCGGGCGAAGCTTGGCGCGGCCCTTGGCGGGCTGCTCGATCAGCTCGGCTTCGACCGAGGGGGCTTCCGCCGGCGCGCTGTCGCGCGCGTCGCGGTACTGGTCGTCAAGCCGTTCCACTGCGCTCATGAGATCGGACCTAAGGAAGAGAAGATAACCCCACATAGGCCGGTGCAAGGGTAGTGGCAAATCCGGTAAGTCCCTTAGGGGACGGCCCGGTTCTCAAGTCCCCACAATGGCTTGTTTTAAGGGGGCCCCTGAGGTATAGACCCCGCCAAATCCGTCATTCGATAGTCACTCAAGCAAGGCGCCGGGCGCCCTAGGAATTGCCATGAAAGCCGAAATTCATCCGGATTATCATACGATTAAGGTCGTAATGACCGACGGAACCGAGTACCTGACCCGCTCCACCTGGGGCAAGGAAGGCGACACGCTGAACCTCGACATCGACCCGAAATCGCACCCGGCCTGGACCGGTGGCAACGCCCAGATCATGGACCGCGGCGGCCGCGTCTCGCGCTTCCAGAAGAAGTTCTCGGGCTTCCTCAAGAAGGATTGATCCCGCCGAAAAGGCTGGAGACGAAAAACGCCCCCGGACAACCGGGGGCGTTTTTGTTTTGTACCGTCATTCCGGGACGCGCCTCTTGGCGCGGGCCTGGAATCCATACTCCCGATCGTGGTTATGGATTCCGGGCTCGCGACTTCGTCGCGCCCCGGAATGACGATGCCTTACCTTTCGAACGCGGCCTTCAACGCGTTGAGCTGCGGCACCAGCGGATTGCCGATCGACATCTGCTCGGTCGGCGGGCTGTGGATCGAACTGTCGAGGCGGCGCACGCGGGTCTGCAGGCTCATCGAGCGATGGATCAGGTCCTGGAGTTGCGTCGGCAGCTTCTCGATGGTGTCGGCAGGGCCGGGATCGGCGGCGCTCAGCTTGACCTTGGTTTTCTCGCGGTTGGCCTGGACCAGCGTCATCTCGCCTTCCTTTACGGCGCGGTGCAGCAACAGCCACGAGGCGAGCTGCATCAGGCGCGTGGTGAGGCGCATGCTCTCGGTCGCGTAAGTGAGGCTGACGGCCCGGTCGAGCGCCTTGGCCTCGGCACGGCCGGCCCCGTCGAGATAGGCGGCGGTTTCTTCGACGAGATCCATGCCTTCGCGGAACAGGGCGCCAAAGGCTGCAGAATTGGTGAACCGCTCACTGAGTTGAACGAGAGCACCGTCGGCTTGCAAACGTTCCATGGTTAACGCCCCTTACGCAACAGTTTACCTGTCCGGCTTTGGCGCCGGCTTATGATGAACAAATCATTGCGCGCGCGACGGGCGGAGTCCAGCGGCAAGCGAGGATATGGTTTCCGCGGGTCATTCCCAGGAATTCAACCGGAAATGGTCGCAAAAAAAGAGCCGCCGGAGACCGGCGGCTTTGAAAGTTGATAACAGGGAGGCGTCAAACAGAGTGGACAGGAGCCACTCGGTGTCCAAACGAGGACGGTTCAGTCATAAACTCGAAAGCTTAATGGCGCGTAAACGAGCTAATTTTTTGAGAGTTCGTTAGTCATGTGGGTCACTGGACGAGTGTAACAGCGCTCTCGGCCGTCATTCCGGGGCGCGATAGCCACGAGCAGAATGATGGCCCGTCGCTATCAGCGCGCCTGTTACGACGGTCTGTGGTTATGGATTCCGGGCTCGGCGCTATGCGCCGCCCCGGAATGACGGTGGAGTTCGGCGCGACGCACAAATCCTACGACTTGAAAAAACTGTTCGCCGCATCGCGCGAGGCGCGCTTCTTGGTGGCGGCTTCTTCCAGTCGGCCGATCTCCGTCTTCAGCAAAGCGATGCGCTCGGTCAGTTCCTCGACCGATAACAGTGAGAGATCCTGTCCGATTTCGTGGGTGACCTTCCTGCGCGGACGGTCGTCATCTTCGATCGGCATCGTCGTTCCTCCTCTCGTCCGCGGACCGGACCACACGGCTTGATACACGGCTTGGGCGGTTGCCAGCATGGACCGCGCTGGCTAAGCAAAGGCCTCGTTCCACCCTCGCACCTTTGCTCAAGGACACATCATGGACAAGCTGCCCGCGCAAATGACCGTGGTCGCCATCTCCAAGCCCGGCGGACCGGAGGTGCTGGTGCCGGAACAACGCCCTCTTCCGCAACCGGGTCCCGAGGAGATCCTGGTCAAGGTGATGGCTGCCGGCGTCAACCGGCCCGACGTCGCGCAGCGCTCCGGCGCCTATCCGCCGCCGCCCGGCGCCAGCGACCTGCCTGGCCTGGAAATCGCCGGTGAGGTGGTCGCAGTCGGCAGCAACGCCAAGCGGCACAAGGTCGGCGACATCGTGATGTCGCTGGTCGCCGGCGGCGGCTATGCGCAGTATTGCATCGCGCAGGACGCCCAGGCGATGAGCGTGCCGCCGGCACTGTCGATCAAGGAAGCCGGCGCGCTGCCGGAAACCCTGATGACGGTCTGGCACAACGTGTTCGAACGCGGCGGCCTGAAGGCCGGCGAGACACTGCTGATCCATGGCGGCTCCTCAGGGATCGGCACCATGGCGATCCAGCTCGCCAAGGCGTTCGGCGCCAAGGTGTTCGTGACCGTGGGCTCGCAGGACAAGGTCGATGCCTGTCTCAAGCTCGGGGCCGACCGCGCCATCAATTACAAGACCGAAGACTTCGTCGCTGTCATCAAGGAAGAGACGGGCAAAGTCGGCGTCAACCTGATCCTCGACATGGTCGCCGGCGACTATGTCGACCGCAATTATGACGCCGCCGCGGTCGACGGCCGCATCGTGCAGATCGCAACCCTCAACGGTCCCAAGATCACCGCCAACATCGCCAAGGTGATGGTGAAGCGATTGACCCATACCGGCTCGACCTTGCGGCCCCGTAGTAATGCGGACAAGGCGGCGATGGTGGCTGCAATCGAGGCCAAAGTGATGCCGCTGTTGCGCGATGGCCGCGTCAAACCGCTGATGGACAGCACTTTCCCGCTGGAAAAGGCCGCCGACGCGCACCGGCGCATGGAGACCTCAGCACATATTGGCAAAATTGTGTTGGAGGTCTAGGCCGCCGGGCCACCAAGCGAGGCGGAAACCCTTTGATTTTCCTCGCTTTCGTGGCATCTATCGCGAACCGCCGAACCCCTTCGGTCCGGTCTGAAATCGTCTTGCAGACTGAGTTTGCGTCGAACGCGGAGAACTGACCTTGCGTCTGATCAGGTGCCTCGCGCCCATTGCGCTGGGCCTCATGATTCTTGTCGCCGCGTCGCCTGCACGCGCGCTTGACGCCGTCAGCGTCCGCGGCGACGCGCCCGCGATCGACCTCACCAGCGTGCTCGAGCATCAGCGCAGCGACTCCGACCGCATCCAGGTCTCCACCGCGCCCGGCACCGACGGCATCGTCCGCCGCATCGAGGTGCGCGCCCGCGAGGGCGGCCAGAACTGGGTGGTGTTCGCGCTCGCCAACAACACCGACGACCAGCTCGACCGTCTGATCGTCGCTCCGCATTACCGCATCGTCTCCTCGGGCCTGCTGTGGCCCGACCTCGGCCTGTCACGCATCGCGACCATCACGCCGTCCACGGGCGACCGGCCCGACCGGCAGGAGAGCCCGACCGCCGACGTGTTCCGCGTCACGCTCGACCCCGGCGCCGTCGTCACCTTCGTCGCGGAACTGCGCACCGACAAGCTGCCGCAGCTCTATCTGTGGGAGCCTGAAGCCTACAAGGACAAGGTCAATTCCTTCACGCTCTACCAGGGGATCGTGATCGGCATCTCCGGGCTTCTGGCGCTCGTTCTCACCATCTTGTTCGTAGTGAAGGGCAGCATCATGTTCCCGGCGGCCGCGGCGCTGGCCTGGGCGGTGCTGGTCTATATCGGCGTCGATTTCGGCTTCTGGGGCAAGGTGCTCGACATGTCGAACAACGCCGAGCGCATCTGGCGCGCGGCGGGTGAGGCGATCCTGGCGGCGACACTCCTGGTGTTCCTGTTCGCCTATCTCAACCTCAGTCGATGGCATGTGCGCTATTCGCACATCACGGTGGGCTGGCTCGCCTTCCTTGGTTCGCTGGTCGCGCTTGCGCTGTTCGATCCGGCGGTGGCTTCCGGCATCGCCCGCATCTCGCTGGTGCTGATCGCCTTCGCCGGCTTCGCGCTGATCGTCTATCTCTCGACTCACGGTTTCGACCGCGCGGTGCTGCTGATCCCGACCTGGTTCCTGCTGGTGGTCTGGGTGGTCGCGGCTGGCATGACGGTGGCAGGCTCCGTCACCAACGACATCGTCGGCCCTGCCCTGCTCGGCGGCCTCGTGCTGATCGTGATGCTGATCGGCTTCACGGTGATGCAGCACGCCTTTGCCGGCGGCGGCGCCACCACCGGCGTGGTCTCCGACATCGAGCGCCGCGCCTTGGCACTGGCCGGCTCCGGCGATCTGATCTGGGACTGGGACGTCTCTGCCGACAAGGTCTTCACCAGCCCCGAGACCGAAGCCCTGCTCGGTCTCAAGCGCGGCACGCTGGAGGGACCGGCGGCCTCCTGGCTCGAGGTGCTGCACCCGCTCGACCAGGACCGTTTCCGCGCCGCGCTCGACAGCGTGCTCGACCAGCGCCGCGGCCGCCTGGTGCAGGATTTCCGCCTGCGCACTCCCGATGGCCATTTCATGTGGTTCGCGCTCAAGGCGCGCCCGGTGGTGGGTTCCGACGGCGAGGTCTCGCGCGTGGTCGGCACGCTCACCGACGTCACGGAGCTGCGCAACGCCGAAGAGCGCCTGCTGCACGATTCCGTGCACGACAATCTCACCGGGCTGCCCAACCGCAAATTGTTCATGGATCGGCTCGGCGCGGTGGCGAACTTCGCCAAGACCATGCCGACGCTGCGGCCGACGCTGATGGTGATCGACCTCGACCGCTTCAAGCAGGTCAACGATTCCGTCGGGATCGCGGTCGGCGATTCCATCCTGCTCACGCTGGCCCGCCGCCTCACCCGTATCTTGAAGCCGCAGGATACGCTGGCGCGGCTAGCGGGCGACCAGTTCGGCCTGATCCTTTTGTCCGAGCAGGACCCGGCCCGCATCACCGCCTTCGCCGAAACCATCCGCAAGACGATCCGCGCGCCGATCGCCTTCAACGACCGCGAGATCTTCCTGACGGCGTCGATCGGGCTCGCGCTGTCCGATCCTCAGACGCAACTGACGGACGAGATCATCAAGGACGCCGAGCTCGCGATGTATCATTCCAAGCGCATTGGTGGCGATCGCATCGACGTCTACAAGCCTGCGATGCGTGCGCGGAAGACGGACCGCCTGACGCTGGAGAGCGAGCTGCGCCGCGCCATCGAACGGCAGGAGCTGACGATCCTGTACCAGCCGATCGTGCGGTTGGAGGATCGTTCGGTCGCCGGTTTCGAGGCGCTGGTGCGCTGGGATCATCCAAAGCTCGGGCGCATGGCGCCGTCGGAATTCATCACCGTGGCCGAGGAGACCGGCCTGATCGTCGACCTCGGCATGTTCGTGCTCGACCAGACCGCAAAGCAGCTCTCGGTGTGGCAGCGCGCGATGCGCTCGCGCGAGCCGATCTTCGCATCCGTCAACGTCTCCTCGCGGCAGCTCTTGCGCCATGACCTCATCCACGACATCCGCACCGTGCTGTCGCGCTCCTCGGTGGCGCGCGGCACACTGAAGCTGGAATTGACGGAATCGCTGGTGATGGAAAATCCCGAGCACGCCGCGCAGATGCTGACGCGGATCCGCGAGCTCGGCACCGGGCTGTCGCTCGACGATTTCGGCACCGGCCATTCCTCGCTGGCGTATCTTCAGCGCTTTCCGTTCGACACCATCAAGATCGACCAGTCCTTCGTCCGCACCACCAATCGCGGCACACGGCCGGTGATCCTGAAATCGATCATCGCGCTTGCGCATGATCTCGGCATGGACGTGGTGGCGGAAGGCGCCGAGACCGATTCCGACGCAGTCGAGCTCTATCAATTGGGGTGCGAATACGCGCAAGGCTTCGCCTTCGGCGAGCCGATGGATGCCGATGCGGCGATGCGGCTGCTCACCGAAGTGCGGCTGGAAGCGGCGAGCTGATCTGATCTCTCGGCTCGCGCGCAATATCAAACCGTCATCCTGAGGCGTGAGCCATGCGACGCGAAGCGGCGCTTGGCGAGCCTCGAAGGATGAGCGGCCGAGATGCGGCCGGGCCGTCGCCCTTCGAGGCTCGTCCTGCGTTGCAGGACGAGCACCTCAGGATGACGGCGAGAGATTTTAGCGCATTACCTTCGCCCGTCCTTCTTCCGCTTCGTGAACCGCACGCTCTGGCCATCCGGCATCCTGGTTGCCACGAAGCCGGCGGCGAGGCAGGCTTCGCGTTGCGGCATCTGGATATCTGGGCTGCGCAGGCTGTCCCACCATGAGGCACGGTTCGCTGCACGCGGTAGCGCAGCGCCGATGATCTCCTCGATCTGCTCGAAGCTCAGCACGAATTCCGTCTGCTTCTGCCGCAACAGGTAATCCCGTAGCGCGTCGTAATCGTTCACTGCCGTCCTCATCCATCATCCGCGCCCTGATCTGCGCAAAAGCGTGCTCCGCGGAAACCAATCCTTAACTCATTGTGACGGCGCCGTCGCGGCTTAAACACTACGCAACATTTCAGGCGCATCCACTACGGTCAGGAGCAATCGATGCTGTCTGGGTGGCGCGACGTCGCGGCTCGCCGGCCGTGGCGCATTTCGGCGAAGCTGCTGATCATCTCGTCCGTCGTGACGGTGATCGGCTTTTCCGCCATTTGCGTCAACGTCATGCTCGACATGCGCCGCGGCGAGGAGGCGCTCGCCCGGCAGACGCTGGAGAACCTGGCGACGACGATCGACGCCGACATCAGCCGTAACATCGAGATCTATGATCTGTCGCTGAAGGCGGTCGCCAGCAACATGCTGCTGCCCGAGATCACCACGGTCTCGAAGCCGGTCCGCCAGCTCGTCCTGTTCGATCATGCCACTACGGCGCGGCATTTCGGCGCCATCCAGGTGTTCGACGCCGACGGCAGACTGACCATCGACGCCTCCACGCTCGATCCGCAAGCAGAGAACCGCGCCGACGAGGACTATTTCAGGATTCATCGCGACAATCCCGACGCCGGCCTGTTCATCAGCCGGCCGATGCTGTTCCGCGGCGCCTACTCGATCGTGCTGAGTCGCCGCATCAGCGACACGGACGGCGGCTTCCTCGGGGTCGTCGCCGGCTCGATCCGCTTCAGCTTTTTCCACGAGCTGTTCGAGCGGCTGAGCCTCGATCCCGCAGACACCATCACCGTGCTCAAGCGCGACCGCACCATCATCATGCGGCGGCCGTTCGATCTCGACATCATCGGCAAGAATCTGGGAACGCGGCAGGACTGGAAGCCCGAGAATCTCAGGGCGGGCGGGTCCTACGCCGGCAAGGGACCGGTCGACGTGACGCCGCGCCTCTATGTGCGCGGCAGCGGCTCCGGTCCGCTGTTTGTGGTGGCGGGCAAACCGCTGGCCGCCGTATTCGAGCTCTGGCGGAAGGAAGCCTATCGCATCGGCGCCGTGGTGCTGGCGCTGATCCTGTTCGTGCTGGCCTCCACGCTGGTGCTCGCCCGCGAGATCGGCCGCCGCGCCGAGGCCGAAAGCAAACTCGAGGAGATGGCGACCACGGACGCGCTCACCGGCCTGCGCAACCGCCGCAAGTTCGACGCCGTCATCGAGATCGAGTGGCGACGCGCCATGCGGGAGAAGACGCAGCTCGCGCTCTTGATGATCGATGCGGATCATTTCAAGGCCTATAACGACACGTTCGGCCATCAGGCCGGCGACCAGTTGCTGGTCGGCATCGCCATCTGCATCTCCGATTCGGTGCGCCGCGCCGGAGACTGCGTCGCACGCTACGGCGGCGAGGAATTCGCCGTGCTGTTGCCCAACACCTCGGCCGCCGATGCCTTCAAGATCGCAGAGACGATCCGCAACAAGGTGCAGGGGTGGTCCGACGGCGAGACGGCATCGACCGTCTCCTGCGGTGTCGCAAGCCTCGCGCCCACCGCCGGCATGGACTGGGCGATCCTGGTCGCCGCCGCCGACAAGGCGCTCTATGCCGCGAAAGCCGGCGGCCGCAACCGGGCGGTGGTGGCGAGCCTGCCGCAGCTGTCGCTGGTGGCGTGAGGCCCCCGCCCCCTCGCAGTCATTGCGAGCGAAGCGAAGCAATCCAGAATCTTTCCGCGGCGACAATCTGGATTGCTTCGTCGCCAGCGCAAAATTGCTTCGCAATTTTGTCGCGGGCTCCTCGCAATGACGAGAAGGCGGAGCCCTACTGCCCCAGATACTTCTTCATCTCCGCGATCAACCCTTCGCGCAGCTCCGGCCGCTTCAGAGCGTAAGCGATGTTGGCGCGGAGGAAGCCGGGCTTGGAGCCGCAATCATGGCGCTCGCCCTCGAACTCGACGCCGTAGAACTTTTGCGATTTGGCGAGCCCGATCATGGCGTCGGTGAGCTGGATCTCGCCGCCGGCGCCGCGCTCCTGGGTCTCCAGGATTTTGAAGATCTCGGGCTGGAGGATGTAGCGGCCGGTGATCGAGAGATTGGAGGGCGCAGTGCCCTTGGCCGGCTTCTCGACCATGCCGTCGACCTCGAACATCTTGCCGGTGCGCTTGCCGACGCCGCAGATGCCGTATTGATGGGTGAGATGATCGGGCACCGCCTCGACCGCGATCAAATTGGACTTCTCGCCGAGCGCTGCAGCCATCTCGATCATCTGCTTGAGGCAGCCCGGCGTGTTGAGCACGAGTTCGTCCGGCAGCACCACCGCGAACGGCTCGTTGCCGACGATGTCGCGCGCGCACCACACCGCATGGCCAAGGCCGAGCGGCGCCTGCTGACGGGTGAAGCTGACGGCACCGGCGTCCGGCTGGTTCTGCGCCAGGATTTCCTGCTCGGCCTTCTTGCCGCGCGCAGCCAAGGTCGCATCGAGCTCGAACATCCTGTCGAAATGATCTTCGATGACGTTCTTGTTGCGGCCGGTCACGAAGACGAAGTGCTCGATGCCGGCTTCGCGCGCCTCGTCATAGACGTACTGGATCAGCGGCTTGTCGACGATGGTGAGCATTTCCTTCGGCATTGCCTTGGTGGCGGGCAAAACGCGGGTACCGAGGCCGGCGACGGGGAATACGGCTTTGCGGATCTTCATGTGGTGATCGAATACCTCGAGAGATGCGTGAACGAAGCAATGCGAACTTGCTAGCCGGTTTGCAGCCGGTAACAAAGGCGGATGTAGGGCCTTTGGCTAAGGGCGTTAATGACAAGGCCGCCTACAAAATTTCACCTTTGTTAAGATATTGGCAACCGTAACGGGGCCTCCTGAAGGCGGATTTTTGGCCGGACAGGTGGGGCATGAGGCATTTGGTGACAGGAGCAACGGGATCTTTGACCGGCGCAACGATGCTTGCGGCCGCCTTGCTGTTCCCGCTTCAGGCGCAGGCGCAGGCCCAGAACGGCTTGTCGAACCTGTTCGGCGGCATTTTTTCCGGATCAGGCCCAACGCCTCAAGCCGCAGCGCCAGGCGGTGCCCAGCCCTGGAGCGGCGAGGACGGCGCGTCCGGCCATCCCTTGATGACGGCGGCCGCAATTCGCGAAGCTGCCGGCAATTTCAGCAATTGCGTCGCGGGCATGTGGCCCGATGCCGCACGTCGCGGCATCACGCAGGAGAATTTTCAGCGCTTCACTGAAGGCCTTGCCCCCGATCTGCGCATCATGGATTTGATGGACTCGCAGCCCGAGTTCACCAAGTCGATCTGGGACTATCTCGATATCCTCGTGAACGACAACCGCCTCGCCAAGGGCAAGGAAATCCTCGCCCAGTACAAAGCGCAGTTCGACGCGGCCGAGAGGACCTATGGCGTCGACCGCACCATCATCGCCGCGATCTGGGGCATCGAGTCCAATTATTCGACCCAGATGGGCGACCGCAGCGTGCTGCAATCGACCGCGACGCTCGCCTGCATCGGCCGCCGCCAGGCCTATTTCAAGGATGAGTTCCTCTCCGCGCTGGAGATCCTCAATCGCGGCGATCTGCGGCCTGAGCAGATGCGCGGCTCCTGGGCCGGCGCGTTCGGCCCGACCCAGTTCATGCCGACGGCGTTCAAGCGCTTTGCCGTAGACGGCGATGGCGACGGACGGCGTGACGTCGTCGACAATCCGACCGATTTGATCGCCTCCACCGCCAACAATCTGAAGAAGGACGGCTGGCAGAGCGGCCAGACCTGGGGCTTCGAGGTCGTGGTGCCCCAGGGATTCAACTACATGCTGGCCGACCGCGCCAGGATGATGACGATTGCGCAGTGGGAGAAGCTCGGGCTCAAGCGGGCTACTGGTCAGCCGTTCCCGAATCCCGCGGAGAAAGCCTATCTGCTGGCGCCCGCCGGCGCGCAGGGACCCGGCTTCCTGATGCTGCAGAACTTCCGGGTCATCATGAAATACAACCCGGCCGAGGCCTATGCGCTGGCGATCGGCCATTTCGCCGACCGTCTGCGCGGCGGGCAGCCCTTCGTGCAGCCCTGGCCGCGACAGGAGCGTGAGCTGTCGCGAAACGAGCGGCTGGAACTGCAGCAGCTTCTGGCCCAACGCGGCTTCTACAAGGGCACCCCGGACGGCCAGTTCGGCGGCCAGACCCGGGACGCCTTGCGCAACTTCCAAGCCTCGATCGGTGCCCCCGCGGACGGATTTGCCTCCTCCGACGTGCTGGACCGGCTGCGCGGACGGTAAAAGCGCGCCGAAAGTAACCTTGAAGCGGGGATTTTGGCCCTTCGACGGTGTATGGGCGTAAGAATCCGCAAGAGAATTTGCCCGTTTGGCGCCCGATTCCGTTATTATAGCGAGCCAATCCCAGACCCGCTGCGCGCGCCCGAGATCGCATGTCGAAGCCAAAATCATTTTTCAAGGCGCTGACCGAGACCGGCCCGCTGATCGCGCTGGGAACGGCGCTCGCGATCCTCGTCTCGATTGCGGGACCGGCTTCGGCGCAGTTCTTCAACTTCCCCGGCTTCGGCGGCCCGCCGCAACGCGCGGCCCCGCCCCCGCGACATGGCGGTGGCTGGTTCGGCGGCGACTTCTTCGCGCCGTTCCAGCAACAGCAGCCGCAGGCCCCGCGCCAGGATTTTTCGCGCGCGCCCGCGCCCGCCAAGCGCGACACCATCCCTGAAAAGAACGTGCTGGTGATCGGCGACGCCATGGCCGACTGGCTCGCCTACGGCCTGGAAGACGCCTACACCGAGCAGCCCGATATGGGCGTGATCCGCAAGCACCGGACCACCTCAGGCCTGATCAAGTACCAGCCGAAAGGTGAGCCGTCGGATTGGGCCGCAGCAGCGAAGGGCATTTTGGAGACCGAGAAGCCGGACGTCATCGTCGTCATGCTCGGCCTCAACGACCGCATCGCGATCCGCGAGCCCGTCACCGACAAGCCCGCCGACAAGGACAAGAAGAACGACAAGGGCGCGCGCGCCAAGCCACAAGGGAAGCCAGGCGACGCAAGGCCCGATACCGCCGCCAAGCCGGACGACAAGCCCGTCGATACCGACCTGCCGCAGGATGACGCTGACAACCCCGATACGCCTGCGACGACGCCCGAGAAGGCCGCGCGCAACCCGAACGGCCTTTACGAATTCCGCGACGACCGCTGGGTCGAGCTCTACAGCAAGAAGATCGAGGAGCTCGCGGGTGTGCTGAAAGGCAAGGGCGTGCCCGTGCTCTGGGTCGGCCTGCCCGCAATCCGCGGGCAGAAGGGCACCGCGGACATGCTGTTCCTGGATTCGCTCTATCGCGAAGGCGCGGCCAAGGCCGGCATCACCTATGTCGACGTCTGGGACGGCTTTGTCGACGAGGCCGGCCGCTTCCTGCAGAAGGGCCCGGACTTCGAAGGCCAGATCCGCCAGCTCCGCAGCGGTGACGGCGTCTACTTCACCAAGCCGGGTGCGCGAAAACTCGCGCATTATGTCGAGCGCGAAATCACGCGCCTGCTCGCCGGACGCTCGGGCCCGATTGCTCTGCCGAGCGAACCGGCAACGCCCGACACCAGTGCCGAACCCGGCAAGCCCGCACCCCGGCCGCTTGCCGGCCCGATCGTGCCACTGGTGGCAGCCTCGATCTCGACCGATCAATTGCTGGGTGGACCGGGCACACGTCCCGCCGCCGTCGATGCGCTTGCAGCGCGGACGCTGGTGAAGGGCGAGCCGCTGGCCGCGCCCGCAGGTCGTGCCGACGACTATGCCTGGCCGCGCCGCGAAGTCGGCCGCGAACAGGCCAAGGGCGATACGCCAGTTGCGGCGACGACGCCCGAAGGTGGTGCTGCGGCTTCCGGTGCGCCGGGCACGCCGGGGCCGGCCGCCGCAATCGCGCCGCCCAAGCCGCCCGCGCCCAAGAAGCCTGCACCACAGCAGCAGCCGGCACAGGCGACGCCCTCGTTGCGCGAGTTCTTCGGCTTCGGTTCGCCGCAGCCAACACCGCGTCAATTCGCGCCGGCGCCGCGCAACCCGAATCCGGGCCCTGCGGTCCCGCGTCCACCGGCGAATGTCGGGCGGGCGGCGGAAGTCGTGCGCTAGCCTCGTGTCCCGGACGCGCTGCGGCGTGTAACGCTGCTGCGCAGAGCCGGGACCTAGCTCCTCCCACACCGTTCAAGAAAGATTGGGCCCCGGCTCAGCAGCGCACCACTGCGTGATGCGCTGCGTCCGGGGCACGGAACCGCTCGCGAACAACTAGCCGTAATAGCGCCAGCGCGGCGGCGGACGGCGCGCGGGCCGCGACATCAGAAGCGCAAGCGCGAAGCCGATACCACCGGCGACCAGCAGCGCGCCGAGCGGATTGTCCTGCACCTTCTGCGCGATCGCCTTGGAGCCATCGCGGAAGGTCTCGCCGCTGTTCTCATAGGCGTCCTTGGCGTAGCCCGTCGCAGTGTCCGCTGCGTCACGCACGGCATCCTTGGCCTGGCCATAGAGATTCTGCACGGTGCCTGCGGCTTCCCGCGCCTTGCCCGACGCCTGCGTCTTGGCATCGCCTGCCATGTCTCCGACAGCGCCTTCCGCGCGTCCGGCGAATTCCTTGGCCGATCCGACAATCCGATCCGTATCCATGATGCTCCTCCTCGGGGTCTGCCCAAGTAACCGATCAGGAGGAGCGCAGTTCCAACCGTTTGCGAAAGTGGCGCCCGCTACAGGATGAGCCCGCCATCGACGACGAGCGTTTGGCCGATGATGTAGGACGACAGCGGCGAGGCCAGGAACAAGGCTGCGCCCGCCATGTCGGCCGGCGTGCCCAATCGCCGCAGCGGAATGCGCGCCAATGCGCCTTCGAGCCGCTTGGGATTGTCGGTCGTCACCTTCGTCATCTTGGTGTCGACGAGGCCTGGCGCGATGCCGTTGACGCGGATGCCGTCCTCAGCCCAGGCCTCGCCCAGCGTCCGCGTCAATCCGACCGCGCCGGTCTTCGAGGCATTGTAGGCGGGATTGCCCATGGTGGAATGATAGGCGGCGGTCGAGGACACCATGATCAGCGCACCCCTGGAATCCCGCAACATGGCATGAAAGCGCGTTGCGCACGCCATCAGGCTCATGAGGTTGACCTCGACGACCTTGCGAAAGCCGGCCATCTCGAACTCGCCGCGGCGATAGATCACCGCGCCCTGCGCCAGCACCAGAATATCGAGCTTGTCGAAGGACGGCTTGAACGCCTCGATCGCGCCGGGGTTGCCGACATCGAGCTGCGCGTAAGCAAGACCGGTGAGATCAGAGCCCTGCTCCGCCTGATATTCCGTTGCGCGAGCGCGCGTACCGCAAACCGCGACGTTGGCGCCTCTGGCACGAAAGGCCTGCGCGATGCCGTTGCCGATGCCGCTGGAACCACCGATGACCAGCACCTGCTTGCCGGAGAAATCGAGCTCGTTCGCCATCGCGGCCTCCCCTTTTATCTCGCTTGCTTGACCTGTCTGCGGATCGACGCCAGCCTTGTCCATCTCATCACAAGAAACAAGAGACACGAGGAAACAGCATGTCCGAGTTCAAAGAGCTCAGCCGCTCCGTCAAGGGCCTGACCGTTCTCGTCACCGGCGCCGCCAGCGGCATGGGCCGCGCCACCGCGCGCGTGTTCGGAGGCGAAGGCGCCAACGTCGCCGTGACCGATCATGACGAGCAAGGCGCGCAGGCAGTCGCGAAGGAAATCGCAGCCAGCGGCGGCTCGGCCAAGGCATGGAAGCTCGACGTTGCCGACGGCGGCGAGATCAGGCGCGTGGTCGGCGAGGTCGCCGCGCATTTCGGCGGGCTTGATATCGTGGTCAACAATGCCGGCATCTCCGTGCGCGTCGCGATCGACGATGAGGCCTACGAGGAGGCCTGGGCCAAAGGCATCGCGGTGATGCTGACGGCGCATCCGCGTATCATCCGCGCCGCCCTGCCGCACCTGCGCAAGTCGAAATCCCCGCGCATCGTCAACATCGCCTCGACCGAGGCGCTCGGCGCCACCGCATTGCATAGCCCGTATTCTGCAGCGAAGGGCGGTGTCGCGAGCCTGACGCGGTCCCTCGCGGTCGAGCTCGGCCGCGAGGGCATCACCGTCAACTGCATTTGTCCCGGTCCGATCCGCACCGCCATCACCGAGCGCATCTCGGAAGAGCACAAGACCATCTACGCCAAGCGCCGCACGGCACTGCTGCGCTACGGCGACCCTGAAGAGGTCGCGCATATGACGCTGAGCCTGTGCCTGCCGGCGGCCTCCTTCCTCACCGGTGCCGTGATCCCGGTCGATGGCGGGTTGATGGCGCGCAACGCGTAAGAGCCATGCGCGGGGAGCGTTGACATCAACAGGCGCGGGAGTAGCTTTTTCGCGAGCAGAGCGGGGCCAACCGCTCGCGATCCGCGGGAGAGACGCCATGACGATCGCCATCCGGCAGCTTCAGAAGCATTTTGTCGGCGAGGTTTCCGGCCTCGACCTGCGAAAGCCTCTCACACCCGATGAGGCCCGCGAGGTCGAGTCCGCCATGGACACATACGCGGTGCTGGTCTTCCACGACCAGGACATCACCGACGAACAGCAGATGGCCTTTGCGCTGAATTTCGGTCAGCGCGAGGATGCGCGCGGCGGCACGGTGACCAAGGAAAAGGACTACCGGCTCCAGTCCGGCCTCAACGACGTCTCCAATCTCGGCAAGGACGGCAAGCCGCTGGCGAAAGACAGCCGTACCCATCTGTTCAATCTGGGCAATTGCCTTTGGCATTCCGACAGCTCGTTCCGTCCTATCCCGGCGAAATTCTCGCTGCTGTCGGCACGCGTGGTGAACCCGAAGGGCGGCAACACCGAATTCGCCGACATGCGCGCGGCCTATGACGCGCTCGACGACGAGACCAAGGCCGAGATCGACGACATGGTTTGCGAGCATTCGCTGATGTATTCGCGGGGATCGCTCGGCTTCACCGAATATACCGACGAAGAAAAGGCGATGTTCAAGCCGGTGCTGCAGCGATTGGTGCGCACGCATCCCGTGCATCACCGCAAGTCGCTGTATCTCTCATCGCATGCCGGCAAGATCGTTGGCATGAGCGTGCCGGAGGGACGGCTGTTGCTGCGCGACCTCACTGAGCACGCAACGCAGCCAGAGTTCGTCTATGTCCACAAATGGAAGCTGCATGATCTCGTGATGTGGGACAACCGCCAGACCATGCACCGCGTCCGCCGCTACGACCAATCGCAGCCCCGCGACATGCGGCGCGCGACGGTCGCGGGAACAGAGCCGACCGTGCAGCAGCAGGCGGCGGAGTAAGACCGCTCAATAACCGGTGTCATCGCCCGGCTTGACGGGCGATCCAGTACTCCGAGACGGTTGTGATTGAATTGAGAGGCCGCAGCGTACTGGATGCCCCGGTCGAGCCGGGGCATGACACTGGAGTATGCCGCTACGCGTGCCCGGCCTCATTCGACAGCATGCCGGGATCGATTCCGATCTTGCGCAAGGCGCGGCTGTATTTCTCGTCGACGTCGTCGCCGAAGATCAGGTCCGCATCCGCGTCGCAATGCAGCCAGCCATTGCTCTGGATCTCGGTCTCGAGCTGGCCCGGCGCCCAGCCGGCGTAGCCGAGCGCGAGGATGGCATGTTTGGGGCCCGAGCCGTTGGCGATTGCGCGCAGGATGTCGACGGTCGCGGTGAGGCAGATGCCGTCGTCGATCCGCAGCGTGGCATGCTCGATGTAGAAATCGCTGGAATGCAGCACGAAGCCGCGACCGGTATCGACCGGACCGCCGGCCAGCACCTTCATGCTTTCGGCATTTTCCGGCAGCTTGATATGCTCGCCCTTCTTGATGATGCCAAGCTGCTCCAGCAGCTCCGGGAAATCGATGCTGCCTGCCGGATGGTTGACGATAATGCCCATCGCGCCCTCGGCGGAATGCGCACAGAGATAGATCACCGAGCGCTCGAAACGCTGATCGCCCATCACGGGCATCGCGATCAGCAGCCGTCCGTCGAGATACCCGGCCGAGCTGGGAAGCGCGGGGCTCGCGCCGCGGGTGCTTTCGCCCGTCCGTTTGCCTGTGGGAGCCATCGGTAAAGCACTCCGGTTTCAATTCCTATCCTGATGTTGGCCCGGGCCGCTGTCAAATCAAGGCTTGCAGGGACATGATTCGGGTGCATCCATCACAAGCAATTCAATGGTTTGCCTTTGGGGGACCCTGTAAAGACGTGCCATGCTGACAAGAGTTCCCCTGCATGCGGCGATTGCTGTCGCGACAACCCTGCTTGCGTCATCGCCGGCGACGGTAGCCCATGCCGACGATGCATCGCCGTGGCAGCGCGACGGGCATTCCGCGGTGCGGCTATTGGCGGGATCGCGCAGCGGTGCAGTGCTGCTCGGCGGTATCGCGTTCCAGATCCAGCCCGGCTGGAAAACCTACTGGCGCATGCCGGGCGATTCCGGTGTTCCGCCGCGGTTCGATTTCTCGAAGTCTGACAATGTCGAAGCGGTGACCGTCATGTGGCCGGCGCCGCAGAAGTTCGACGATGGCGCGGGCGGCCACTCGATCGGCTATCACGACCAGATCGTGCTCCCCTTGCGCATCGTCGCCAAGGCGGCGGACAAGCCGGTGACGTTGCGCGCCGAGATCAATTACGCGGTGTGCGAAAAGCTCTGCGTTCCCGTCGCGGCCAATGTCGAGCTCGGCTTCAACAACGTCGCTTCGACCGAAGATGCCAATTTGCGCGCAGCACTCGATACCGTGCCGAAGCCGGCCAATATCGGCGATCCCAATCCGCTGACCATCCGTGACGTCAAGCGCGACGGGCCCAAGAACGTCCTCGTCGATGTGGTTTCACCCGAGAACAGCAAGGTCGATCTGTTCGTGGAGGGACCGACGCCCGAATGGTCACTGCCGATCCCTGAAAAGGTCGCGCCCAGCCCGCCCGGCGTGAACCGATTTTCGTTCGAGCTCGACGGATTGCCGCCGGGCGTCAAGCCCGACGGCGCGGCGCTGAAGTTCACGCTGGTCGGACCGGAGAAATCGTACGAGTTCAATACGAATTTGGAGTGAGGTGCGCCACAGGCGCCTCGTCCTCCGCTGTCGTCCCGGACAAGCGCAGCGCAGATCCGGGGACCCATACGCCGCAGTAACGATTTTGCGAAGACTCGGAGTTGCCCGCTCGCGCGCTAACTTCTCCCTGGGATTATGGATCCCGGCTCTGCGCTGACGCTTGTGCGGGATGACACTGTTGGCTGTTGCGACAGCGCCTCCCTCACCCAACCGAATCTTAACGAATGGTTGCTAGTCCCAAGGCCACCGCATCAGCCTGCCGCAACATGCGGGACGCCTGGGGATCTCGATTTGGCCGTGATGGATGCAGAACCTGCAACGACCGGACCGGCCGGGCTGATCGCGCGGCTGCGCGCCAAACTGACCGGCGGCTCGAGCGAAGCGTCGCTGACGCGGCGGCTGGCCGGCACCATCTTCCTCATCCGCGTCATCAGTGCGGGCCTCGCCTATGTCTCGCAGGTGCTGCTCGCGCGCTGGATGGGCACGTCGGACTACGGGATCTACGTCTATGTCTGGACCTGGGTGCTGCTGCTCGGCAGCATGATGGACTTCGGCATCTCCGCCTCCGCGCAAAAGATCATTCCGGAATATCGCGCCGGCGGCGACCACGCGCTGTTGCGTGGCTTTCTCTCCGGCAGCCGCTGGCTGACCTTTGCCGTCTCGACCCTGACGTCGCTGGCGCTCGCCGGCATCGTCAGACTGCTGTCACCCTGGATCGATCCGGCCGAGGAGCTGCCGCTCTATATCGGCTGCATGACTTTGCCGGCCTTCGTCGTCGCCAACACCCAGGACGGCATCGCGCGCTCGCATGACTGGATGCAACTCGGCCTGATGCCGCAATTCATCATCCGGCAGGCGCTGATCATCGGCATCACGGCTGTCGCCTTCCTGCTCGGCTTTCATCTCGGCGCGGTCGCGGCGATGCTCGCCAGCCTTGGTGCAGTATGGATCGCGATGACCGGGCAGATGGTGGTGCTGAACCGCAAGCTTGCCGATCATATCGCGCCCGGGCCCAAGGCGTACGACATCCGCGGCTGGCTCGCAGTCTCGCTGCCGATCCTGCTGGTCGAAAGCTTTTACCTGCTGTTGTCCTACACCGACGTGCTGGTGCTGCAGCAGTTCCGCCCGTCCGACGAGGTCGGCGTATATTTTGCGGTAGTGAAGACACTGGCGCTGGTGTCGTTCATTCATTACGCGATGTCGGCGACGACGGCGCATCGCTTTGCCGAATACAATGCTGGCGGCGACAAGGCGCGGCTGTCGGCCTATGTCGCGCATGCCATCGCCTGGACGTTCTGGCCGTCTCTCGCCGCGACGACCGCGCTGCTCGCATTGGGTAAACCGTTGCTCTGGCTGTTCGGACCGCAATTCGTTGTCGGCTACGACATCATGTTCATCGCCGCTGTTGGCCTCGTGGTGCGCGCCGCGATCGGGCCGGTGGAGCGGCTGCTCAACATGCTCGGCGAGCAGAAGATCTGCGCGCTGGCCTACGCGCTGGCGTTCGTGATGAACGTGGTGCTGTGCGTGGCGCTGGTGCCGCGCTTCGGCGGTCAGGGCGCCGCAGCCGCGACCTCGGTCTCGCTCACCTTCGAAACGGTGCTGCTGTTCTGGATCGTACGGCAGCGTCTGGGCCTGCATGTGCTGGCGTTTGGTAAATAGGAATTACACATCCGAGACCCGCCCTCCCTTGGGGAACGACTGTTTCGCAACGAGCCCGCGAACAAGGCGAAACACCTCCCTACCTCCAAGGGACAGCGAAAATTTTCTTATTCCGCCCAAGAGGTTGCATCGCAGGGAATGTTTATTCTACGTCGTATTGCTCAATCGACGAGATCAACTTAGATTCTGCGGGCATGATGGATCCACTGTACGTCGCTTCGGGATTTGCCGTCGGCCTGCTTGTCGGGATGACCGGCGTCGGAGGTGGCTCGTTGATGACGCCGCTGCTGATCCTGCTGTTCGGCGTCCATCCCTCCACCGCGGTCGGAACCGACCTGCTTTATGCCGCCGCTACCAAGACCGGCGGCAGTATCGTCCATGGCTGGTCGCGCAGCGTGCACTGGCCGGCGGTGCTGCGGCTCGCCTCTGGCAGCATTCCGGCGAGCGCGCTGACGCTGCTCGTGTTGTGGAAGCTCGACCTGAAGAGTGATGCCGAGCGCAACCTCGTCAACATCGTGCTGTGCTTCGCGCTGCTGCTCACTGCGACCTCGCTGATCTTCCGCAAATCGATCATGGAGCGCTATCGCCGTCGCCTCGAACAAATCGACGAGCGCACCACGGCGATGGCGACCGTCATCACCGGCGTCGTACTCGGCGTGCTGGTCTCGATCTCCTCCGTCGGCGCCGGCGCGGTCGGCGTGACCGTGCTGCTGTTGCTCTACCCGCGCCTGCCGGTGGCGACGATCGTCGGCTCGGACATCGCGCATGCCGTGCCGCTGACCCTGGTTGCCGGGATCGGGCACTGGGCGCTCGGCGACGTCGACTGGGGCCTGATGGGTGTGCTCTTGATGGGCTCGCTGCCCGGCATCATCGTGGGCAGTTACAGCGCGACACGCGTGCCCGAAATGGTGCTGCGCCTGACGCTGGCCAGCGTCCTCATGCTGGTCGCTGGCAAGATCATGTTCGCGGAATTGAACCTGCAATCCGCGATCGTGACGGCGCTGGCCTGGAGCCATTAGGCGGAAGCCGGCGCCTCACTCTCGCTGTCATCGCCCGGTTTAACCGGGCGATCCAGTACTCCGAGAAAAATTGTGATTCAATCGATAGCCGCGGCGTACTGGATGCTCCGGTCAAGCCGGGGCATGACAGAGTGCGCGCGCCCTTACTCCGCGGTCCAACCGCCGTCGATCGACAAATTGGTGCCGGTGATCTGCGCGGCATCGTCGCTGCACAGGAACAGCGCCAGCGCCGCGACCTGCTCTGATGTCACGAACTCCTTGGTCGGCTGCGCATCGAGCAGCACGTCGTTGATGACCTGCTCGCGGGTGAGATTGCGGGCCTTCATCGTATCCGGGATCTGCTTCTCGACCAGCGGCGTCCAGACATAGCCGGGGCTGATGCAGTTGCAGGTGATCTTGTGGGTCGCGACCTCAAGCGCCACGGTCTTGGTCAGGCCGGCGATGCCGTGCTTGGCCGACACATAGGCCGACTTGAAAGGCGAAGCGACCAGCGAATGCGCCGAAGCGGTGTTGATGATACGCCCCCAGCCCTTCTTCTTCATGCCGGGCACGGCGGCGCGGATGCCGTGGAAGGCCGAGGACAGGTTGATCGCGATGATCTGATCCCACTTCTCGATCGGAAACTCCTCGACCGGCGAGACGAACTGGATGCCGGCATTGTTGACGAGAATGTCGACCGAGCCAAAGGTCTTTTCGCCAAGCGCGATCATGCCGGCGATCTCGGCCGGCTTGGTCATGTCGGCGGGGGAATAGATCGCCCTCACGCCGAAATCGGACTCGATCTTGGCACGCTCCTTTTCGATGTCCTCCGGCGAGCCGAAGCCATTGATGACGACATTGGCACCGGCGCCGGCGAAGGCGCGCGCATATGCAAGGCCAATCCCGCTGGTCGAACCTGTCACGACGGCGTTTTTGCCTGAGAGAGTACCCATATTATTCGCTCCTTTTTGGCGGGGGCGCGGTGACGTCCCCGGTGAGATCGTAGGTGACCATGGTCTCGCCGGACTGCGGCCGCTCGAGCCAATCCTTGTGGCGCATCGACAGATGCACGTCGCGCACGCCGCTCTCCCAATGCTCGACCATGGCGACATGGGAGAAGTCGTAATCCTTGGACGAAGACTCGTAATTCTTGCTGCGGTAGATCAGGTGCACGACGGTGACGGTGCTCTCGCGCGCCGCCTTGTTGAGGATCTCGACCGACGGATCGTTCTTCAGATAATCAGGCAGCTTGTCGATCAGCTCGCGCAGCGCCTTGCGCGTGTTGTGCACCTGCTTGTTCTTGTCGGTATTCATCCGCGTTCGGCTGGAGAATCTGATGTCTTTCTCGCGCTCCGTCGCCTCGAGCAGCGAGTTCGGCAGATCGCCGCGGGCGCTGAAGAGGTCGACCTGGAAGATCAGGAGGTCGCGGTCGAGCTCCGCATCCAGCACGAAGTCGAGCGGCGTGTTGGAGGCGATGCCACCGTCCCAATAATGTTCGCCGTCGATGACCACGGACGGAAACCCCGGCGGCAGCGCACCGGAAGCCATGATGTGCTCCGGGCCGATCTTCTTGCCGAGCTTCTTGAACTCGTAATTGTCGAAATACTTGAAGTTGCCGGAGGTGACGCCGACGGCGCCGACCGACAGGCGGGTCTTGAGATCGTTGATGCGGTCGAAGTCGACGAGCCGCTCCAGTGTCTTTTTCAGCGGCGCAGTGTCGTAATAGCTTTCAGCCTGCTTGCTGCCGGGCGGCCACAGCGGCGCGGGCGGCACGCGCGGAACGAAGAAGCCGGGTACGCCGAAGGTCGCGATCAGGGCGGCGCTGGTGGAATTGAACAGCTCGCGGCTGTGATCGCTCTTGCCGATCGGCTTCCACGGCACCGGCGCGGAAACCATTTCCCAGAATTCCTTGAGTCGCTTGACGCGGGTGTGGCCCTCATTGCCGGCGATGATGGCGGCGTTGACAGCGCCGATCGAGATGCCGGCGACCCATTCAGGCTCGAAATCGAAATGGCACAGCGCCTGATAGGCGCCGGCCTGATAGGAGCCGAGCGCGCCGCCGCCCTGGAGAACCAGGACGCGCTGCGCCTTCGCGGGGACTGTTGCGACTTCCGGGCTGTGATCTGTCATAAGGGACTAATAGCAAAAGGCGAGCCACCGTGGCGACAGTCTGCCGCGGCGTCAATGCATCCCGGGATCAAGTCTGGCTTATCGGGGCTCGGTCGATGCCAGGATCATGGTCCAGAACACCTTGTACTTGGTGCCTGGAGCATAGCTTGCCGCGATGCCCAATTTTGTGACACCGCTCTTGAGCATGTTGGCGCGGTGCGGAGGCGAGTCGCGCCAACCGGAAAACGCTTCTGCCAGCGTATGATAGCCGGCCGAGATGTTCTCGACCGCCACCGTCGCGGGATAACCGCCGGCATTGAGCCGCTTGCCCAGGGGCGCGCGGACGTCATGGTCCATCTTGTTGGCAGCGGCCATGGCGTTGGACTGGGATTCGGCGAGCCGCATCAATTCGGGGTCGACCTCGACGGAGCCGAGCCCGTTGTTCTGGCGGTATTGCGAAATCATGATCGCTGCGGCCGGCGCATCGAGCTTGGCGCCCGGGACCGACATGTCCGCATACATCGACGGCTGCTGGACCGGCGCTTCGTTGCCGGCGCAGCCGGCAAGAAGCAAAGTGATGAGAATTGCGGCCGCAGCGCGCATGTAGAGGCCCCCAAATGAGGGGCCGTTGTTGCATACCAACAATGGCTGAAAGGTGAATTTTGAAGAAAATCGTAGCTGTCATTCCGGGCCGATGCGAAGTATCGAACCCGGAATCTCGCGCGACAATCTCGGGATTCCGGGTTCGCGCTGGCGCGCGCCCCGGAATGACGGTCTAGCCCGCAAAGATCCGGTAGCGGCGAGGATTTAGCCCGATCGTATCGCCGGCACGCAGTTCCCGGTCACGGGGGGCATCGATCTCGATGGTTTCGCCGCCGGAGAGTGCGACCTCGGCCCGCTGCACGGGGCCGCAATTCCGGACGTGCTGAACCGCGCCCTCGAACGCGCCCGAGCCCGGCGGGCCAACCAACATATCATGTCGCCGCACGAACAGTTTTGACGCGCCAGGCGCAAGGCCGTCGGCCGCGAGCCGCAGCGGCCGGTCGCCCAGCCTGACGACGCCGGCTTCGACCTGGACCGGCAGCTCGATGGATTCGCCGATGAAGCCGTGAACGAAGGCCGTCGCCGGGGTCTCGTAGACGTCATCGGGCGAGCCAATCTGCTCGATCCTGCCCTTGTCCATCACCACGACGCGGTTGGCGACTTCGAGCGCTTCTTCCTGGTCGTGGGTGACGAAGATCGAGGTGACGTTGATCTCGTGATGCAGCGAACGGAGCCATTTGCGCAGCTCTTTGCGCACCTTTGCATCGAGCGCGCCGAACGGTTCGTCGAGCAAGAGGATGCGCGGCTCGATCGCCAGCGCACGCGCAAGCGCGATGCGCTGGCGCTGGCCGCCGGAGAGCTGGCTCGGATAGCGGTCGGCGAGCCAGTCGAGTTGCACGAGATCGAGCAACTCCTTGACGCGGGCGCGGATCGTCGCCTCGTCCTTGCGGACCGCGCGCGGCTGCACGCGCAGACCAAAGGCGACGTTCTCGAACACGCTCATATGGCGGAACAACGCGTAGTGCTGGAACACGAAGCCGACGTGACGTTCGCGCGCGCCCTGCGCCAGCGCGTCCTCGCCGTTGAAGGAGACTTCGCCCGCATCGGGCCAATCGAGACCGGCGATGATCCGCAGCAGCGTGGTCTTTCCCGATCCGGACGGGCCGAGCAGTGCAAGCAACTCGCCGCTTTCGACCTTGAGATCGACGCCGTCGAGGGCTTTGAAGCTGCCGAAGATCTTGACGAGATTTTTGACTTCAATGGTCACGGTCTTCTCCTCCGTCCAGCCGACGCTCCAGGACTGTCTTTGCGACCAGCGTGATCAGCGCCAGCATGGCGAGCAGCGAGGCGATCGCGAACGCGGCGACGAACTGGTACTCGTCGTAGAGAATCTCGACCAGCAGCGGCATCGTGTTGGTCTCGCCGCGGATGTGGCCGGAGACGACCGAGACCGCGCCGAACTCGCCCATCGCGCGCGCATTGCAGAGCAGGACGCCGTAGAGAACGCCCCATTTGATGTTGGGCAGCGTGACGCGGAAGAAGGTCTGCAGGCCCGAGGCACCCAGCGAGATTGCGGCCTCCTCCTCCTGCGTGCCCTGTTCCTGCATCAGCGGGATCAGCGCCCGCGCCACGAAGGGGAAGGTCACGAACGTGGTTGCAAGCGCGATGCCGGGCACCGCGAACAGGATCTGGATGTCGTGATCCCTGAGCCAACTTCGGAAATAACCCTGCGCACCGAACAGCAGCACAAAGACGAGGCCCGAGATCACCGGGCTCACCGAGAACGGCAGGTCGATCAGAGTGATCAGGAAGGTCTTGCCGGGGAAATCGAATTTGGCGATGGCCCAGGCGGCGACCAGGCCAAATACCAAATTGAGCGTGACCGAAATCGCAGCGACCAGCAGTGTCAGCTTGATCGCGGCCAGCGCCTCAGGCTCGGCCAGCGCGGTGATATAGGCCATGATGCCCTTCGAAAACGCCTGCGCGAACACGAGGACCAGCGGCATCACGACGAAGACGGTGAGAAAGGCTATCGCGAGCGAGATGATGGTGACGCGCACCGCACGGGGCTCGGTACGGAGATTGTTGCGCGCCGCGGCAGCGTGGGCACGCGCCTTCGCCTCGGGCGAGGACAGGGAAACGGAATCGGCGATCTGCATCGTCATCGCATCCCCCTCAATGCACCGGAACCCGGTTCTGCGCCCAACGCTGCAACCGGTTCACCGCGAAGATGATGACGAAGGACACGACGAGCATGACGACCGCAATTGCAGTCGCGTCGGCATAACGGAATTCGGACAGGCGGATCACGATCAGCAGCGGCGCGATCTCGGAAACATTCGGCAGATTTCCGGCGATGAAGATCACCGAGCCGTATTCGCCGACAGCACGGGCGAAGGCGAGCGCGAGACCGGTGAGCAATGCCGGTGCGAGCGAGGGCAGGATCACGCGTGTGATGGTCTGCCAGCGGCTGGCCCCCAGGCTGCCTGCGGCTTCCTCGATCTCGGGATCGAGATCCTGCAGCACCGGTTGCACCGTGCGCACCACGAAAGGAATGCCGATGAAGATCATGGCGACGAAGATGCCGAGCGGCGTGAATGCCACCTTGATGCCGAGCGCGGCGAGCGGCGCGCCGAGCCAGCCCTTCTCGGCGAACAGCGCGGTCAGCGCGACCCCAGCCACCGCCGTCGGCAATGCGAACGGCACGTCCACGATGGCATCGAAGATCCGCCGGCCGGGGAAACGATAGCGCACCAGCGCCCAGACGATGATGCTGCCCATCACGAGATTGACGCAGGCCGCCGCAAACGCGAGTCCGAAGGAGACGCGCAGTGCATTCAGGGTGCGCCGGCTGGAGAGGATGGCCCAGAACTGCTCGGGACTGAGTTCGGTGGATCTCAGGAACAGCCCGCCGAGCGGAATCAGGATGATGACGGACAGCCAGGTCAGCGTCAGTCCCATCGTGAGACCGAAGCCCGGCAACGTCCGGCGTCGTGCTGCAATTGCGCTCACTCAGTCCCCTGCTAATGCCCCTTAGGGCAGCACCCGATCAGTTCTTGTAAATCTGATCGAAGGTGCCGCCGTCGGCAAAGTGTTCCTTCTGCGCCCTGGTCCAACCACCGAAAACGTCGTCGATCGTGAAGAGTTCGACCTTGGCAAAGGCATTTTCGTACTTCCTGGCCATCTCGGCATCGCGCGGACGGTAGAAGTTGCGCGCGGCGATCTCCTGACCTTCCTTCGTGTACCAATATTGCAGATAGGCATCGGCGGCGCTGCGCGTGCCCTTCTTGTCGGCGACCTTGTCGACCAGGGCCACCGGCGGCTCGGCCAGGATTGACTGCGGCGGCGCCACGATCTCGAACTTCTGCGCGCCAAACTCCTTCAGGGCGAGAAACGCCTCGTTCTCCCAGGCCAGCAGCACGTCGCCGACACCGCGTTCGACGAAGGTCACGGTGGCCCCGCGCGCGCCGGTGTCGAGCACCGGGACCTGCTGATACAGCTTGCCGATGAACTCCTTGGCCTTGTCGGCGGAGCCGTATTTCTTCTGCGCAAAGCCCCAGGCGGCAAGATAATTCCAGCGCGCGCCGCCCGAGGTCTTCGGGTTCGGCGTGATCACGGCGACGCCAGGCTTGACCAGGTCGTCCCAATCCTTGATGCCTTTGGGATTGCCCTTGCGCACCAGGAACACGATGGTCGAGGTGTAGGGCGAGGAATTTTGCGGCAGCCGCTTCTGCCAGTCGGCCGCAATGAGACCTTTGGCGGCGATGGCATCGACGTCATAGGCAAGTGCGAGCGTCACCACATCGGCCTGCAGTCCGTCGATCACAGCGCGCGCCTGCGAGCCGCTGCCGCCGTGCGACTGCTTGATCTCGACGCTCTTGCCGGTCTCCTTCTGATAGGCGGTCGCGAACGCCTTGTTGAACTCGACATAAAGCTCGCGCGTCGGATCGTACGACACGTTCAAAAGATTGATGTCAGCGGCGAGAGCCGAGCTTGCCCAAAGCAGTCCTGCAACGAGCGGAACGATACGGCGCATCAGGTCCATCTCCATTCACTTCGACGACGCCGATGTCGACGAAGGCATGCAGGCGAAACTCGTGGCGAAACGCTCTCAAGTCAACGGAACCGGATTTTCTTGTTCGCCAGCTCGCAGCGCGACTGTACTACGAACTCTTCATCGTGTGGATGCCGCATTCTGTCTTGGCGCGGCCACGCCAGCGACCCGCGCGCTCGTCCTCGCCTTCGGCCGTTCTGCTGGTGCAAGGCATACACCCGACCGAGCGAAAACCGGACGCCGCGAGCGGATGGCGCGGCAATTTGGCGCGGACGAAAATCGCCTCGAGTTCCTCGCGAGAGACATTCGCAAACGGGTTGAACTTCAACCGCGCGCCGTCGTCCTCGACCACAGGAATATCGGCACGCGCATTGCCCTGAAAACGCTTGCGTCCGTTGAGCCAGGCCGAGAACGGTTTCAGCGCACGCGTGAGCGGCTCGACCTTGCGGATACGGCAGCAGGCATCGGGATCGGAGAACCAGAGGTCGCGCTCGGGATCTTCGCGCGACAACGTCTCTTCCGCCGGCTTGATCGAGCGGACGTCCTTCAGACCCAGCGTAGCTACAAGCGTATCGCGATAGGCCAGAGTCTCCTCGAACAGCCAGCCGGTGTCGAGGAAGATCACGGGGATCGCCGGATCGACGTCCGCCATGACCTTCAGCAACGTCGCCGATTCCGTACCGAAGGACGACACCAGCGCGAGCTTGTCACGACCGACCGCCTTCAGCGCAGCAGCGATGACCTCGGCGGGCGAGGCATCGCGCAAGCTCCGGTCGAGCTCTGCCGCCGAAGGCAGCGGGGTAGCGGACGAGACCTGGGGCGCGATGGCGTTCACGTGCCGACACCTTCCGAATGACGCAGCTGCATGCGCCGGTGCAGCGCCGTGATGCGGCCGTCGCCGGTCGGCTGGTAGAACACCGAATAGCGTTTTGCCGTCTGCATGAAGGCTTCCGCATCGGCCTGCTTCTTGACCTCGAAGGAATCGAAGCCGGCGCGCAGCATGAACACGAACTGGTCGCGCAGGATCTGGCCGGTCGCGCGCAGCTCGCCGCGATAATTGTAACGCTCGCGCAGCAGCCGCGCCTGGCTGTAAGCGCGTCCGTCGCGGAAAGTCGGGAACACCAGCGCGACAGCGGCGACCTTGCCGAGATACGGCACGACTTCGTCGATGTCGCGGTTGTTCGGCCAGATCACGCCGACCTTGCCGGGGCGCTTGAGCAGCGCATCCGCCTCGGCAATGAAGCGCTCGGCCGGCACCAGGATGTCGCCGCCCTCGGGCAGCGGCGTGTCGACGGCAAGCTTGACGTAGCCGTCGTCGACGATTTTTCCACCGTTAACGAGTGGCATAGACGCGCTCCTTGAAGGGTTCGACGCCGAGGCGCTTCACGGTATCCATGAACAGCTCTTCGGGCCGCTCGCGCAGCGCGAGATAGGCTTCCACGACGTCTTCGATGACGTCGGCAACTTCGTCGAACTTGACACCGGGGCCGATCAGGGTGCCGAGCGCAGCGCCCTCGTCGGCGCGGCCGCCGATGGTGATCTGATAGACCTCCTCGCCGTTCTTCTCGACGCCGAGAATGCCGATATGGCCGACATGGTGGTGGCCGCAGGCATTGATGCAGCCGGAGATGTTGATGTGGAGCCGGCCGATCAGGTTGGCGAGCTCGTGGTTGGCGAAGCGCCGCGACAGCTCCTGTGCGATCGGGATCGAGCGTGCATTCGCCAGCGAACAATAGTCCAGGCCCGGGCAGGCGATGATGTCGGTGATCAGATTGACGTTGGGCGTCGCCAATCCAAGCTTATCGAGCGCCTTCCACAGCGCCGGCAGGTCGCGCTTGGCGACATGCGGCAGCGCCAGGTTCTGCTCATGGCCGACGCGGATCTCACCGAAGGAGTAGATGTCGGCGAGATCAGCCAGCGCATCCATCTGCTCGGCCGTGGCATCGCCCGGAGGCTTGCCGATCGGCTTCAGCGAGATGGTGACGATGGAATAGCCCTGCACCTTGTGCGGGGCCACCGAGTTCTTCCGCCACGCCTCGAAGTCAGGGTCGGCCGCGGCCTGGCGCAGCTCGTCGGGCATGTGCGGCAGCTTCTCGTAGGCGGGATAGGTGAAGCGCGAGCGGATGTCCTCGATCACCTCGTCGTCGATCTGGAGCGAGGAGTTGCGGATGTGCTGCCACTCCTCCTCGACCTCGCGCGAGAATTTCTCGATGCCGAGCTCGTGCACCAGGATCTTGATGCGCGCCTTGTAGATGTTGTCGCGGCGGCCGTACTGATTGTAGACGCGCAGGATCGCCTCGATGTAGCTGAGGATGTCGCGGCCATGCACGAAGTGCTTGATGGTCTTGGCGATGAACGGGGTACGGCCGAGGCCGCCGCCGACCAGCACCTCGAAGCCGGTCTCGCCCTTCTCGTTCTTGACCAGCCGCAGGCCAATGTCGTGGATCTTGATCGCGGCGCGGTCGTGGTCCGACGCGGTGATCGCGATCTTGAACTTGCGCGGCAGGAACGAGAATTCCGGATGCAGCGTGGTGTGCTGGCGGATCAGCTCCGACCAGATGCGCGGGTCCTCGATCTCGCCGGGGGCGACGCCGGCCCACTGGTCCGAGGTGACATTGCGCATGTTGTTGCCGGAGGTCTGCATCGCATGGATGCCGACCTTGGCGAGATCTTCCAGCGCGTCGGGCAGCTCGGCGAGCTTGATCCAGTTGAACTGGATATTCTGCCGCGTGGTGAAGTGACCATAGCCGCGATCGTATTTGCGCGCGACATGGGCCAGCGCCCGCAGCTGGTTGGTCGCCAGCGTGCCGTAGGGAATGGCAACGCGGAACATGTAGGCGTGCAGTTGCAGATAGACGCCGTTCTGGAGCCGCAGAAGCTTGAACTCGTCCTCCGTGAGCTCGCCCGAAAGGCGGCGCTTCACCTGGTCGCGGAACTCCGAAACGCGCTCGTTGACGAGCGTGCGGTCGATTTCGTCGTAAGCATACATAAGAGAGCGCCTTAAACCTGGGCCGGCTGTCCGATGGTCACGCCGGTGCGGCGGATCTGTTCGCGCAGATTGCCGGGTTCGACCTTGCCGTCGTCGCCGACCTGCACCGGGGCGATATAGGCACCCACGGCGCCGACGTCATCAGCCACGGATTCCGCGAGCAGCGCCTTGGCCTCGTCGGAGTTGCGCACGATGACGGCTTCCGAGAGGTCGGCGGACCAGCTCTTGGCGGCGGTGCGATACACCACGATGCCGTCCCAGGTGCGGTTGGCGGTCACCACCGAGGGGCCGGCGATCTTGATCTTCTTCTGTTCAAGCGGGGAGGTCATTCGGCTGCATCCAATAGGTCAGAGATGATTTGGGCTGAGTTTTTCTTCAGGGTTTGGCGACGAAGCGTGCCGGCATGCCGGACCACGTCGCCGATGATGAGAATGGCGGGACCGCCATCGATCCGCCGCACGAGCTCGGGCAGGTCGCGCAACGTACCGATCGCGCTCTGCGCATCGGGCCGCGTCACGCGGGCGAACACGCCGACCGGCGTCTCAGGGGAGCGGCCGGCCGCAAACAGGCCGGCGCGCACGGACGGTGCCGCGGTCATGCCCATGTAAACGACGACGGTCATCCTTGTGTCGGTCAAGGTCGACCAATCCACCGCTTCGGCATCGCGCGCCTTATGCGCTGTGAGGAAGGTGATCCGGGTTGCTTCGTGACGATAGGTGAGTGGCACCTCGAAATCGGCGGCGCCGCCGAGTCCTGCGGTGATGCCTGGAATGACCGAATACGCGATCTCGGCCGCGCGCAGCGCTTCGACCTCTTCGCCGCCGCGGCCGAACACGAAGGGATCGCCGCCCTTCAGCCGCACCACGCGCTGGCCCGATCGCGCGGCCTCGATCATGCGTTTGTTGATGGCGTCCTGGCCGATGCCGGGCTTGCCGACACGACGGCCGACCGCAACGCGCGTGGTATCGCGGCGGATGCGGTCGAGAATCTCGGGCGAGACCAGCTCGTCGTGGAAGACGATGTCGGCGTCCTGCAAGGCGCGCAACGCCTTGATGGTGAGAAGGTCGGGATCGCCGGGGCCGGCACCGACCAGCGCGACCGAGCCTTCCGGCTTGTCGGCGCGCGCGAACGCGGAGGGATCGGAGATCGCCTTGAGCGATGCATCCGCTTCGGCCTTGCGGCCGGCGAGCACGGCGGTGCCGATCGGGCCGTCGATGACGCGCTCCCAGAAGCGGCGGCGCAGTGGAAACTCGGCGATGCGCTCGTTGACGGATTTGCGGAAGCTGCCGATGAACTCGGCGAGGTCGCCGATGCGCGCCGGCAGCAGCGCCTCGATCTTCTCGCGCACGCGCCGCGCCACCACCGGCGATGTGCCACCCGTGCCGACCGCGACCACGACATCGCCGCGGTCGACGATGGCCGGGAAGATGAAGCTGGAATGTTCGAGATCGTCCATGACGTTGACGGGCAGACCGAGCGACTTCGCCCGCGCCGACATGGCGATGCCGACGTCGCCCGCTCCCGCGCAGACGACGGCAATGACGCCAGAGAGATCAGCGGTCAGCGGATCATCCGTCGCGATCTCGACACGCGCGGCGTCCTCGGCGCTGAGGCCCAGTTCATGATCGCGGTCGATCGCATGCACGCGAACGCGCGCTCCGGCAGCCGCGAGCACGCGCAATTTTGCGCGCAGCAGCTCGCCCGCGCCGATGAGGACCACCGGACCGGTCTTGAGATCGAGAAACACCGGCAGGAACCGCATGCGATACTCGCTTCCCCCAATTCAGGGTTGACTGGAATTATTTTCTATATATGTGTCGTTTCGAGCGCGCAAAGAGAAAATTTTTTCTTCTCTTCCGCACTGCAACTATAGAATTTTCGCCTCCAAACGCAAAGTGGCAGAGATGCATCTTCTCAAGGACGATTCCGCAGATGTCGGAGTGAGCAGCCCGGCCCCCATCGGACGCTCGGGCTCGCAAGAATTTTCTGCCGACGTTGCGCCCAGCATGGACCATCTCGACCAGCTCGAGGCGCAGAGCATCTACATCTTCCGCGAGGCCTTTGCCCGGTTGAAGAAGATTGCGCTGCTGTGGTCGCTCGGCAAGGACTCCAACGTCATGATCTGGCTGGCGCGGAAAGCGTTCTTCGGCCGCATGCCGTTTCCGGCCCTGCATGTCGACACCGGCAAGAAGTTTCCGGAGATGTATCGCTTCCGCGACCATTACGGAAAGGAATGGGATCTCGATCTGCGCGTCGAACCTTGCCCACCCATCGATGCCGTCGACCCGACGCTGCCGCCGGCCGCCCGTTCCGCTGCGCGCAAGACCGAAGGCCTGAAGATGGCGCTGGCCAAATACGGCTTTGACGGCCTGATCGCCGGTATCCGCCGCGACGAGGAAGCTACCCGCGCCAAGGAGCGCGTATTCTCGCCGCGCGGTCTTGAAGGCAATTGGGACGTGCGCGACCAGCCGCCGGAGTTCTGGGATCATTTCAACGCCTCGCCGCCGCAAGGCGCGCATTTGCGCATCCATCCGATCCTGCATTGGACCGAGGCCGATATCTGGGCCTACACCAAGCGCGAGAACATCCCGATCATCCCGCTGTATCTCGCCAAGAACGGTAAACGCTACCGCTCGTTGGGTGATCAGGACATCACCAACCCCGTGAATTCGAATGCGTCGACCATCGACGAGATCCTGATCGAGCTCGAGCAGACCAAGGTGCCGGAGCGCGCCGGCCGCGCGCTCGACCACGAGACCGAAGACGCTTTCGAGCGCCTGCGCGTCGCCGGCTATCTCTGATCCCTGAAGGACGCACGCGGCCATGAACATGCTCGTCACGCCCACCTCGCCCGCCACGCCGAACGGCACCACCCGTCCGCAGGTTCGCATCGTCATCGTCGGCCATGTCGACCATGGCAAGTCGACGCTGGTCGGCCGCCTCCTGCACGAGACCGGCAGCCTGCCCGAGGGCAAGCTCGATATGCTGAAGGCCGTCAGCGCGCGGCGCGGCATGCCGTTCGAATGGTCGTTCTTGCTCGACGCGCTGCAGACCGAGCGCGACCAGGGCATCACCATCGACACCACGCAGATCCGCTTCCGCACCAATTCGCGCGATATCGTGCTGATCGACGCGCCCGGCCACGCCGAATTCCTGCGCAACATGATCACCGGCGCCTCGCAGGCCGACGGCGCGGTGCTGATCATCGATGCGCTCGAAGGTGTGCGTGACCAGACAAGGCGACACGGCTATCTCCTGCACCTGCTCGGCGTGAAGCAGGTCGCGGTCGTCGTCAACAAGATGGACCGCGTCGACTTCAGCGCCGAGCGCTTCAAGGCGATCAGCGACGAAATCTCGGCGCATCTGAGTGGTCTTGGCGTGAAGCCGACGGCCGTGATCCCGATTTCCGCACGCGACGGCGACGGCGTCGCCGAACGTACCGACCGCATCGGCTGGTACAAGGGTCCGACCGTGGTCGAGGCGCTCGACGCCCTCGAGCCGGCCCGGCCGCTGGAAGCACTGGCACTGCGGCTGCCAGTGCAGGCGATCTACAAGTTTGATGACCGCCGCATCGTCGCCGGCCGCATCGAGTCCGGCAGCCTGGTTGCGGGCGACGAGATCGTGATCATGCCGGCCGGCAAGATCGCCAGGATCAAGACCGTCGAGAGCTGGCCGGTGACGCCAGTCGCAGGACGGCAGGGCGCGGGCCGTTCAGTCGGCATCACGCTCGACCGCGAATTGTTCATCGAGCGTGGCGACATCATCGCTCACGCCAACGCTGCCCCGCGCGAGACGCGCCGCCTGCGCGCGCGAATCTTCTGGCTGCACGACAAGCCGCTCGCCAAGGGCGACCAGCTCCTGGTGCGGTCGGGGCCGAAGGAAAGCCGCGCCACCGTCGTTGCCATCGAAAAGGCCGTCGACCCCGGCGAGCTCTCGAGCAGCGAGAACAAGGCGATCGGCCGCAACCATGTCGGCGAGATCGACATCTCGCTGTCGAACCCGATTGCCACCGATCCCTATACCGAGAATCCGCGCACCGGACGCCTCGTGATCGAGGTGTCGGGACGCATCGCCGGCGGCGGCCTGGTGCTGTCGGTCGATGCCGGCCAACGTGCCGTGCCCGTCGATATCGTGCCGGTGGAATCCGCGCTGCGGCCCGACGAGCGTTCCGCGCGTTACCATCACAACGGTGCCGTGGTGTGGCTCACCGGCCTTCCCGCCTCGGGCAAGTCGACGCTGGCAAAGGCGCTGGAACGCCGGCTGTTCAGCAATGGCGGTTCGCCGATCCTGCTCGACGGCGACACGCTGCGAGCCGGGCTCAACAGCGATCTCGGCTTCACCGCCGCCGACCGCAGCGAGAACATCCGCAGGCTTGCCGAGGTCGCGACGCATCTCGCCCGCAACGGCCATATCGCGATCGTCGCGGCCGTCTCCCCGGCCCGTGAGGACCGCGCCATCGCGCGCCGCATCGCCGACACCGCGTTCCGGGAGATTCATGTCGCGACACCGGCCGAGGTCTGCGAGGAGCGCGATCCCAAGGGCCATTACAAGAAAGCACGCGCCGGCGCGCTGGCCTCGTTCACTGGCATCGGCAACGACTACGAGAAGCCCGAGGCAGCCGAGCTCGTCATCGACACGTCGAAGCGCACGGTCGCGGAGGCCGCGGACGAGATCGAGCAGATGCTGAAGTCATCCGGCGTGCTGTTCGACGAAGTCGTGGATCTCGCCGCGAATATTTGAGGGGCCGACTTCGCGCCACGTCACTGTGTCGTCCTGGCCATGACAAGGCCGGTAGTCCGTCATCCTGAGGTGCGAGCCATGCCTGCGCGCCTCACCTCCGCTTGACATTTTGACAAACCTCCGGGGGTCTTCTCAGCGCCCCGGTTTTGGGGCTAATAGGTCCCGAAAGCTGCTCCCTATGGGCGCATTTTGCTGCTGGCGGGTCAAAGGCAGCCAAAAACAGCCATTTCCAACAAGAAAGCCCATCATGAAACGCGTCGACGCCCACGGATTGAAGATCGCCCCTGTCCTTTTCGATTTCATCGCCAAGGAAGCCGCCCCCAAAACGGGCATCGCGCCGGATGCGTTCTGGGCCGGGGTTGCCGCCATCATCAGGGAGTTGGGGCCGAAGAACCGCTCGCTGCTCGCCTTCCGTGATCAGCTCCAGGCCAAGATCGACGATTGGCACCGCGCCCACAAAGGCAAAGCCTTCGACCTCGATGCCTATACCGCCTTCCTGAAGGAGATCGGCTATCTCGTCCCCGAGCCTGCGACGCAGAAGGTCGAGACCGCCAATGTGGACGAGGAGATCGGCAAGATCTGCGGTCCGCAGCTGGTCGTGCCCCTCACCAACGCACGCTATGCGCTGAACGCCGCAAATGCGCGCTGGGGTTCGCTCTACGACGCCTTCTACGGCACGGACGCGATTCCTCATGATCCAACGGAGAGCGGCAAGGGTTACAACAAGGCGCGCGGCGACAAGGTGATCGCCAAGGCCAAGGCGTTTCTCGATACCGCCGTACCGCTCGCGACCGGCAGCCACACCGACGTCACCGCCTACAGCGTCGTCGCGGGCCAGCTCGCGGTGAAGCTGAAGAGCGGCAACGCCACCGCGCTGAAGAACGCCGCGCAATTCGCCGGCTTCCAGGGCGATGCGGCCGCACCATCAGCGGTGCTGCTGGTCAACAACGGCCTGCATGTCGAGGTGATGATCAACCGCAACAGCACGATCGGCAAGGACGATCCGGCCGGCGTCGCCGACATGATCATGGAAGCGGCGGTCTCGACCATTCTCGACATGGAAGACTCGGTTGCCGCCGTCGACGCCGAGGACAAGGTGCTGGTCTATCGCAACACGCTCGGCCTGATGAACGGCACGCTGTCGGCCGACTTCGAGAAGGGCGGCAAGACGCTGACGCGTTCGCTCAATGCCGACCGTTCCTACAAGACGCCGGACGGAAAGGGCGAAGTGAAGCTGCACGGCCGCAGCCTGCTGTTGATGCGCAATTGCGGTCACCACATGTTCACCGACGCGGTGCTCGACGAGAAGGGCGAGGAAGTCCCGGAAGGCTTGCTAGATGCCGCCGTCTCCGGCCTGCTCGCCATTCACGACCTCAAGGGCAATTCCAAGGTCAAGAACAGCCGCACGGGATCTGCCTATATCGTCAAGCCGAAGATGCACGGCCCGGACGAGGTCTCGTTCACCTGCGAGATCTTCGACCGGGTCGAGAAGATGCTGGGGTTGCCCGAGAACACGCTCAAGGTCGGCATCATGGACGAGGAGCGGCGCACCACCGTCAACCTCAAGGCCTGCATCCAGCGCGCCTCCAAGCGCATCATGTTCATCAACACCGGCTTCCTCGACCGCACCGGCGACGAGATTCACACCTCGATGGAAGCGGGTCCCATGATCCGCAAGAACGAGATGAAGGCGCAGGCCTGGATCAAGGCCTATGAGGACTGGAACGTCGACATGGGTCTGATCGACGGCCTGCCCGGCCACGCCCAGATCGGCAAGGGCATGTGGGCCGCGCCGGACAAAATGGCGGACATGCTGGCGCAGAAGCTGGCCCATCCGCAGGCCGGCGCCACCACCGCCTGGGTGCCCTCGCCGACCGCGGCCACGTTGCATGCCCTGCACTACCACCAGATCAACGTCATCGCGCGCCAGCAGGAACTGGCCAAGGGCGGGCCGCGCGCAAAGCTCTCCGACATCCTCACCATTCCCGTGTCGAAATCGAACTGGGCCCCTGATGACGTCAAGCAGGAGATCGACAACAACTGCCAGGGCATTCTCGGCTATGTCGTGCGCTGGATCGACCAGGGCGTCGGCTGCTCCAAGGTGCCAGACATCCACGATGTCGGACTGATGGAAGATCGCGCCACGTTGCGCATCTCCAGCCAGCATCTCGCCAACTGGCTGCACCAGGGCGTGATCACGGAAGCGCAGGTGATGGAATCGCTCAAGCGCATGGCCGTCGTCGTCGACAAGCAGAACGCGGGCGACCCGATCTACAAGCCGATGGCACCCGCCTTCGACGGCGTCGCCTTCAAGGCCGCCTGCGATCTCATCTTCAAGGGTCGCGAGCAGCCGAACGGCTACACGGAATACATTCTCACCGCCCGCCGCCGCGAGGCCAAGGCAGCGGGCTGAAACCCCGTTGTTCGAACATCAAAAGCCCCGGCTTCCGCCGGGGCTTTTTTGTTGGGATCAGAAAGCCTGCTAAAATACCGCGAGATATTTCAGCAGCGACACGATGCCGATGATGATGACGATGACGCGCGCGATCTGCTTGGCGCGACCATCCATCGGCAGCATATTGATGAGATAGAGTACGAGAATGACGACGAGAAAGGTGACGAGTACGCCGACCAGCATCGCAGAGCCCCCTTCAGGCAATTGCTAATGAGGTCCTAACGCTCGTCTCGCGCATCGGTTCCACCGAGGCAACCCATTGCAACTTCTTGGAAATATGTCGACTTCGCCGTGCGGCATGGAGCCCCTTACTCCTTCGCCACCACGGGCACCTGTCGGAATTTGGCGCGCATCTTGTCAGGCAAAGGCGAGAAGTTCATCGCGACGCCGCGGCGATCGTTGGCGTTGCGATTGGCGACGACGAGGCCATCTGCGCCCGCAACGATGTCGCCCTTGCGCAGGGTCGGATCGTCGTCGATCCTGACCTGCGCGAGCCCGACCGGATCCTTCCCGTTGCAGGTACAGCCTGCGACGATCTCCTTGCGATAGCGGAAGGCGTTGGGCAGGTCGGAATAGGATTTTCCCTTGTCGGTGGTGGCGTCGTCGATATCGTTGCCATAGACCAGAGACGTCTCTGACGCCGGACAAAAGCTCTTGCAGGATTGCGCCTTGCTCTCGGCATCATTGCCTTGCGCCGGGAAGTAGCGCCCGTCACAGCCACGTACGCAATAGGCCGTGCCGCCACCATAAGACGCGCGCTGGCGCGGCGCATCGTAGCGCGGCCCGTCGTCGTTCGGGAACGGCACCCTGATCTCCGGCGGCGGCCGCATGCGGAAGCCACCGAACAGCGCTGAGAAGAAATCCTCCGCACGTGCCGAAGGCGCCAGCGCGAGGCCAATGGAGGCGATCGCGACGAATGCGGCCGCTCCGCAAGCCGGCCTGCTGATCGAACGTCTCATCACGTGACCTCACTTAGGCTCTTCAGTCCACCGACGACGCCGGAACGTTCAACGCCTGACGTCCCGAGGGCAGCGTCGTGACCGCCGGCCGCTTGCGCACGCCGTCGCCGCCGCGCGCCATCAGCGGCGCGTTCTTCGGCAGCACCACGACCTTGGTGCCGACGCTGACGCGGCTGAACAGGTCGGTCACGTCTTCATTCGTGAGGCGGATGCAGCCGGAGGAGACGAACTTGCCGATGGTAGTGGGATCGTTGGTGCCGTGGATGCGGTATTCGCTGGAGCCGAGATACATCGCACGCGCACCCAGCGGATTTCCGGGCCCTCCGGCGACGAAGCGCGGCAGATAGGGCTGGCGCGCGATCATCTCTGCCGGCGGATGCCAATCCGGCCATTCCGCCTTGCGGCTGATGCTCTGCACGCCCGACCAGGTAAATCCCTCACGGCCGACGCCGACGCCGTAGCGGATGGCGCGCCCGTTCCCGAGCACATAATAGAGATAAGTGTTCGCGGTATCGATGACGATGGTGCCGGCCGCCTCGTTGCGGTCGAAGCTCACGATCTGCCGGCGGAGGCGATCCGGCAGCGCCGCATCCTCGTCGGCGGCCTGCGGCGCTTCGCTGCTGTAACCCTGCGAGTAGGCCGGGTCCTGCCGATACGCCTGCGGCTGCATCGGTGCATAGCCCGGCGTTTGTGCCTGAGCCGCGAAGGGCAAGGACAATAACGCTGTCGCGAATGCACCAGTCGTGACGACGCGCGGCGAGAAGCTGCGACGGATTACGGAGAACGTTGTCATGTGCTGCCCCGTTGGATGTGTGCATCTGGGTGATGCTGCTGTCGCCTCAACGCGGCAGTGACGACTCAAGTTCCGGTGACGGCTGAGGCCGCCGCGTCACAGTCAAGCGATCATCACTTCACGAAGCCGAGATGGAACCGCGGCGGCGCTCGCGCGTTTCCCTCGCGCGTTTCCTTGGCATTAACGGGCGCACGGAGACTTCCGCGCGGGGAGATATATCGTGCGCGTTCTTCCCAGTGAACGACTGATTTCCGGCCCCGACGAAGGTACCCCGCTTCCTGACAGTCATGCCGAACTGCCCCCGGTGATCCGGCGCACCGAGTTCGTGGCCTTTGCTCTTGCCGGCCTGCTCCTGATCGCCGTCGTCGCCGTGCTCTACGTCGCCAAGGCGTTCTTCCTCCCTGTCGTCATGGCTATCGTCGCCGGCACCATGCTGTCGCCGGCCGCGACCTTTCTGGAAAAGTGTCGGGTGCCGCGGGCCGTCGGGGCCGTGCTCATCGTGGCCGCTGTCAGTGCGATCGTCGCCTTCATCTTCGCACTCATTGCGTCGCCGGTGATGGATTGGAGCTCACGCCTGCCGCAGCTTGCGGGCCAGCTCAAGGACAAGATGCACGTTTTCGACCGTCCTCTGGCGCTGTGGCAGGAGCTCCAAAGCATGGTCGGCGGCTCCGACGGGCTGCCGAACTTCCAGCTCCCCAAGTTCGACTGGGTGCAGCCGACGCTGGAATTCCTGTCGCCGACCTTTGCAGAGTTCCTGTTGTTCTTCGCCACCCTGATCCTGTTCATCGCGAGTTGGCGCGACCTGCGGCGCGCGCTGATCATGACGTTCGCCGAGCGCGATGCGCGGCTGCGCACGCTGCGAATCCTGAACGAGATCGAGGTCCATCTCGGCAACTACCTGCTGACGGTGACCGTCATCAATATCGGCGTGGGCATTGCAGCCGGTGTCGTTTGCGCAATTACGGGCATGCCCAATCCTGCCGGCCTCGGCGCCCTCGCCGCAACGCTCAACTTCATCCCCATCATCGGGCCGGTCGCGATGTTCCTCATATTGGCCCTCGTCGGCGTTTTGACGTTCCCGACCATCGGCGGCGGGCTCGCCGCGGCGATCGCCTTCGGCGGCATCACCTTCCTGGAAGGGCACTTCGTCACGCCCACCATCATCGGCCGCAGGCTGGCGCTGAATGCGCTTGCCGTGTTCGTCGCGCTGGCCTTCTGGACCTGGCTATGGGGGCCGATGGGCGCCTTCCTGTCGTCTCCGCTGTTGATCGTAGGGTTGATCCTGAAGGAGCATTTGTTGCCGGAGAATTCGCCCCAGCTCCCGCAGGAGTGACGGCCGACGCGAACGGAACTTACCCGAAGACGAAACGTTTTCCGGGTATCTCCGCCGCCGACTGTTTGGGAGCCCCTTGATGTCAATGACAAATGGCGAAACCGGCATGAGAGACCGGATCGACAAAGCCACCACAGAACGCCTCGAGAAGGATGTAGCAGCCGTGAAAAGCGATATCGCCGCCCTTACCGACCAGATCACCGACGCGCTCAACACATTCGCCAACGCCACGGGCAAGCAGGCCCGGCGTGGTTACAAGCAGGCGCGCGACAACATGGATTCGACGCTCGACGACTTCTCGGAGCGCAGCAGCGCGATGATGGACGCGGCCCACAACGCTTACGGCTCGATCGAGGAGACGCTGGAAGATGCGATCACGCAGCGGCCGCTCGCGACCGTCGGTGTCGCGCTCGGCATCGGCTTCCTGATCGGCATCGCCTGGCGCCGCTAGAGCGCGCGATGGACTATAGGGGCACGACGGCCCGCGCCGCCGTGGCCGGCTGGTGACGAATTGGCTTGTGGGGAGCGGAGGAGCAAGACCGTGTTTCAGCGCATCATCGACGGCATCAGCGCATCGACGGGCACGACCGTGCGACTGACCTCGCTGGCGGCGGGTGCAGCGTTCGCACTGTTCATCACCACCTGTTTCCTGTGCGCGGCGGCCTTTATCTCGGTGCTTGAAAAATACGGTCCCGTGCCGGCCTGCCTTGCGGGCGCAGGCATTTTCTTTCTGCTGACACTTGCCGCAGCGGGCAGCTATTGGGGCTACAAGCGGGAGATTCGCACACGCGCGCGTCTCGCCGCCGAGCACGCCGCGAAGGCGGCCCCCAGCATGCTCGCCGATCCCATGCTGCTCGCCACAGGTCTGCAGATCGTCCGCGCCATCGGCGTCAAGCGCCTGTTGCCGATCCTGGCAATCGGCGGCGTTGCGCTCGGAATCATGGCAAGCCGCAGCGTCGGTGCGGATGAGACTTCGGCCGAGCCGGCTGAGTAAGGGTAAGACCTCATTAAGAAGGTTGCGCTGCCAGCCCGATGCGCTGGCGGCCGGAAATTCGACGGCCCGCCTCCCCGCAATTTTTCATCAGGCGTGGTAATTCCGTCCTGCCTTCACGCAATCGCTACTCGGATAGGCGGGCGGTTGCCGCTAAAAGCATCGCCCCTGATTCCAGAAGTCATTTTCCACAATGAAACCGTCCGTCAAGGCGAACCTTGCCGCATTTCAACACGACGCCAGGCTCTATTTGACGCTGGGCATTGCCAACTGGTCGATCTTCGTCGACCACATCCCGAACAACGTCGTCAACTTGCTGACGCTGCGCAATTTCGGCTTCAGCGGCGCTGCCGACCTGTTCGTGTTCGTGGTGGGTTATGGGGTTGCGATCATCTACGGCAGGATGGCGCTGGAGCGCGGCTATATCGTCGCCGCGACCCGCATCTTTCGGCGCGTCTGGCGGCTCTATGCCGCCTATGTCGTGCTATTCGTGATCTATATCGACACCATCGCCTATGTCGCCTCGCAATCGGGGGCGCCTGATATCATCGAGGAATACAATATCTCGGGAATTCTCGAGCACCCGCTGCGCATCCTGGTCCGGGGACTGGTGCTCCAGGAAGAGCCGCTCAATCTCGACCTCCTGCAGCTGATGATTCCGTTGATGGCGTTCTTCCCGTTCGCCTTGTGGGGTCTGCTGCGACGTCCGAACCTGACATTGGCCGCGTCGGTCGCGCTGTATCTCGCGGCGCGCCGGTTCGGCTGGAATTTTCACGCTTATCCCGACCAGGAATGGACGTTCAATCCGTTCTGCTGGCAGATGCTGATGGTGCTGGGCGGCTGGTTCGCGGTCACCGGCGTCTCGGGCCGAGGCTTGCGCAACCTGTCCTGGCTGCGCGCACTCGCGGGTGCTTATCTGCTGTCAGCGATGGCCATCACCTTGATGCGCCATTCGCCGGCGCTGTCCGCCTATCTGCCCGACGTCTTGCTCAACGGCATCTCACCGGCCGACAAAGAAAATCTTGCGCCCTATCGCGTGCTCCATTTCCTCGCGCTCGCCTTTGTCGCAACTCATCTCATTCCAGCCGACCATCCAGGCCTGCAATTGAAGCCGCTCCAGATGGTCGTCAAATGCGGCGAGGAATGGCTGGCAGTGTTCTGCGTCGCCGTATTCCTGTCCTTCGCCGGACATCTCATTCTCATCACCGGCGCCAATCTGGTCGCTATGCAGATCGGCGTGAGCCTCGTCGGCTTCGCAGCGATGACGGCGGTAGCCTATTATATCTCCTGGTCGAAGCGGCAGGACGAGCCGGCGGCCCTGCGTCAGCGGGCCTAGCCGGGGCGATGAGGCGATTTCGCTAGGCCGGAGCCCGCAGCTACGCTATGCGGAACGAGGCGGCCATCTGGGAATTTGGCCTCCGCACAAGGAGAGACAGGCTTGGTCATGGCGAAAGGCACGAGCGATGCGACCGAGGGTGCCCCCCGGCGCGGCCGGCCGCGTTCGATCGAGACCAGCAACGCTATTCTCGAAAGTGCCTACGCGCTGATGGCGACGACCGGCCTTGTCGCCACCACGATCGATGCGATCGCGCGCCATTCCAACGTCTCCAAGATGACGATCTACAAATGGTGGACGTCGCGCGAGGCGCTGCTGATCGACGCCTTTCTCCACCACGCGGCCCAAATGCTGCCGCTGCCCCCCGTGAGCGCGGGCACGCCCGCGGCACGCACGCGCCGCCATGCCGCGGCGTATGCCGAAGCCTTGCAAGGCGAGTTCGGCAAGGTGCAGCTTGCCGTCATCTCCGAATGCATCTCGAAGACCGGCTCAGCGGAGCTGTTCTATGCCCGCTACCTGCAATTCCGCCGCGACGCACTGGTGGAGATGATCGCCGCCGGCCAGAAGGATGGCAGCATCCTCGCCGAAGGACTGCCGGAAGATCTGTATGACGCCGTCTATGGCAGCCTGTTTTATCGCTACGTCTTCGGTATCGCGCCGATCACGCCGGCTTACGCGCGCAATCTGGTCGATCTGGTCCTGCGACCGAAGGCCTAGACTGCGTTCTGAATGCACCGAAACCTCCCGTCCGGTCCCATAGGAACAGTCTCATAATGATCAAACGCATCTTGCCCTACGAAGGCCTGCTCCACGAAGTGGTCGAGCATGCAGGTGTGCTTTATATCGGTGGAATTGTCCCCGAGGACACGAGCCTCGATATGGCTGGCCAGGCAAACGATGTGCTTGGCCAGATGTCGCGTCTGCTGGAGACTCTCGGATCCGACATGTCCAACGTTTTGCAGGTGACCATCTTCATGGCCGACCTGAGCGAGAAGGCTGCGTTCAATGCGGCCTGGAAGGTGCACTTCGCCGAAGCTCACCTGCCAGCGCGTGCCGCCGTCGGCGTGGCCGATCTCGGCCCAAACGTCAAACTCGAGATGATCGCAACGGCGGCTCGGCCCACCTCGAACTGAGGCTCCGGCACGGGGATCTATTTCGCAGGCCGCACCGGCGCCGAGATCTTGTCCGTACGGTCGCGCTCGGACATGTCCACGACCGTCTCCATCGGCGCGGTCAGCTCGTAGACATAAGACGCATCGGTGAAGTAGCGCTTGGCGGTGCCGCCAAGTGCTTCAGGCGCCACCCGGTCGAGCAAGATCAGGCCGAAATCCGAATCCGGTCGGCGCGTCGACTCGCTGGTGTTGAACTCCTCCCAGCGGAAGTGGAAGACCTCGTCACTTGCTTCGCCCGTCACCGTCCAGTTCGCGGTGATGTGCGGATGCTTGCCGACCAGCGAGAGGCCTTCGTCCGAATGCGAGGCGAGCTCGAAGAACAGCAGCGACAGGCTCTGGGCAGCGCGCGCGCTGACGGCAATGTCCGGGCCGCTAACGGCGATGCGATCGGCGTGCGGAATGGCGCGCGCCTCGAACAGGCCCTTCAGCTTGACGCCCTGCCACTGGCTCTCGCTCAGCAATGACACCACGTTGGACATGGCGTGAATGCGACCGATGAGCAATTCGCGCGCGATGTCGATGTCCGAGCCGTGGCGTAGCGTGCGCGTCACGATCGACTGGATCACCGCGAGGATATTCTTGACCCGGTGGTTGAGCTCGTCGATCACGGCCGTCAGGCGCCGCTCGAAGCCGATCCGCACCTGGATCTCGCGGCTGAGCCGCAAATTGTTGTAGGCGACGTAGCCGAACAGGCCGCACACCATCGCAGTGATCGCGAAACCGATCGCCGCCACGATGATCGCGGTCTGCTCGGCGCGGCGGGCCGAATTGCTCTTGGCATAGTAGCCGAGCTGCCAATCGCGGCCGCCGAAGCTGATGGTGCGAGTCGCCGACGGTGCCGGCCCGTCCGGCGACGTCAAGCGGGTGGAGACGACACCCTGATCGTTGGCAACGAGTTCACTGCCCTCCTTGCGCGGATCCTTCAGCGCAACCGAAAACAACGACAGATCATCGTTGGTCAGCATCAGCGAGGCCAGCTCATAAGAAAACGTGACGAAGCCGGCGGGCTCGGTCGCACCTTCGGGAATGACGGGGGCCGCTACGATGACGCCGATCGGCCCGTTGTCGCGCAGCAGCGGCACGGGGTCGGAGGCGATCGACCGCTTCTCGACCCTCGCGCGCCTCAGCATCGCGTTGCGAACCGGGTCGGTATCGTAGCTACGGCCGGGCAGCGCCTTGGTCTCGTCGCTGCGTGGCTCGAGGTCCATCAGCACGTCGATGGGCTGGGTCAGGCTTGCCGCGTTGATTGGCTTTTCGTCATAATCGCGTATCTGCGGCTTCGGAAAGCCGGCGGCCGCCAGCGCGGTCTGTGCCGCAGCGAGCTCGCTCGGCTGCAGCCGGGCGACCCAGCCGGCCACCACGAAATCGGTCTTGAAGGCGTAGATCGCCGAGCGCAGCGGCTCCAGCATGTTGGGCTTCAGCACCGAGGGCGCGCGGAACAGGCCTGAGGCGACACGCGCCAGCAGCTCGCGCTCGGTCGACCTGTCTTGGACCAGGCTCGCATGAACGTCGATCGCGCGCGCCAGCGCGATCCGGTCCAGCGCCAGCTCCTGGTCGTGAACGCGATAGGCGGCCAGCCCGGAGAGCAGGGCTCCGAGCAGAGCGATGAAGCCAATGATGAAACCCAGCCGGACCACGGGACTACTCAGCCGAAACCGGGAGGTCGGCAATTAACACGGAGCATATCAACGCCGCTCGAACGGCCATGTGCCGAAACAGGGGGGAGCCCAGTGGTCGAGATAATGACGGAGGAGGCATCTGTACGCAACTTGGGTCGCCCAAAAAGCTTAATTCCGCCCCCCGATCGTCTCGTCAATAACGGCTTTGCTCCGGGCACCGGAGGTAGACAATCGCCGTGTCCGAAATTTGTTCCGTCTGGCCCGCTTTGCCTCAGACGTTAACGACGGAAAATGCCCGCGCCATGTCGCCGCGGCCCGTCAGCCCGCCCGTTTCAATCCACCTTTGGTCTCGATGAAACCGACGATGCGGTCGAGCCCTTCGCTCTTCTTCAGGTTGGTCATGACAAAGGGACGCTCGCCGCGCATGCGCTTGGCGTCGGTGTTCATCTTCTCGAGGGACGCCCCGACATGGGGCGCGAGATCGATCTTGTTGATGACCAGGAGGTCTGAGCGGGTGATGCCGGGACCGCCCTTGGACGGAATCTTGTCGCCGGCGGCCACGTCGATGACATAGATGGTGAGGTCGGCGAGCTCCGGGGAAAAAGTGGCAGCGAGATTGTCACCTCCGGATTCGATCAGCACGAGGTCAAGCCCGGGGAATTTGGCGCGCATGTCGGCCACCGCAGCCAGATTCATCGAAGCGTCCTCGCGGATCGCGGTGTGCGGGCAGCCGCCGGTCTCCACACCGGCAATGCGGTCCGGCGTCAGCGACCCCGATCGCACAAGGAACTCGGCATCCCATTTGGTGTAGATGTCGTTGGTGATGGCGGCGATGTCGTAGCGCTCGCGCATGGTCTTGCAGAGCAGGTCCATCAACGCCGTCTTGCCCGATCCGACGGGGCCGCCAACGCCGACGCGCAGAGGGCCGTGAGAAGTTGTCATGTAATTGCTCTCTCTCTTAATGTCGTCCCGTGCCTCACGAGCGAAACAGCCGCGTATATTGCGTTTCGTGCCGCAGGCTGGCGAGGTCGGCGCGAAAGGTGGCGCTGCCGAGGTCGTCCAGCGTCGCATTCAGCGCACGATTGGCGGTCGCGGCAACAGCAGCTTCCAGTTTCACCAGCGCGCGCTGGCTGTCGGTCTGGCCGAGCGGAACAAGGCGGCTCGCTGCCGAAATCCAGTTCGAGACCAGCGCATGCAGGAAGGCGTGCAGCGTCGGCGCCAGCGGCACGCCGTGCAACGCGGCGACGACGCCGACGGCAACGGGATAGACCAATGGCGCGCGGCATGCCGCGACCATGGCATCCAGACCCTCGGCATCCCACGCCGCGCGGCTGATGTCGATGAAGGCGCGGCCCTGCGAGGTCGTCTCCAGCTGCCGCTCGCGCGACGGCACGAAGGCGGCGGCGAGCTCCGCGACATCGTTCAAGGACACATCCCCGCCAGCCTTTGCGGCCCGGTAAGCGTGGACCAGGAACGTCGCGTCGCAAAAGCCCGAGCCGTCACCGAGCATGGCATCGAGCCAGTCGGCGAGTGTCGCGATGTCGGTGACATCTCCGGCTTCGACCGCCCATTCGATACCGCTGGAATAGGAGAAGCCACCGACGGGAAAGGCCGGCGAGAGCCACGTCATCAGCCGATACAGCGCCGCCGCCTCGCGCTCGGCGAGCCCGCGCGCGGCAGTCTCATTTGTGGTCATGAGCATGCTTGTGGCCGTGGTGATGGTCGGGATGGTCGCAATGCTCGTCGTGATGGTGGTGATCGTGGCCATGGTCATGCGCGGCATGATCATGGTGATGGTGGCCATGATCGTGATGACCATGATGATGATGGGCATGGTCGTGACGCGCATGATCATCGTGCGCATGGCCAGCATCGGCATAGGCGCCGCCTTCGGGATCGAACGGCGCCTCGATCTCGACCACACGCGCGCCGAGCCCCTTCACCATCGCCTCGATGACGTGGTCGCGGCGAATGCGCAAGGCTTTTGCCATGAGCTGCGTCGGCAAATGGCGGTTACCGAGATGCCAGGCAACGCGCATGAGATGGTGCGGATCACGACCGCGAATCTCCAGCAGCGGTTCGGGCGCGGCAACGACCTCGACCAGCCTTCCGTCCTCCAGCACCAGCGCATCGCCGCCGCGCAGCGCAACGGCGTTTTCCAGGTCGAGCAGGAACTCGAGGCCCCGCGTCCCCGTCATCGCCATGCGGCGGCGGTGCCGATCGTCGAAATCGAGCACGACCGTATCCGCCGGCGTTTCCGTGAAACGATGCTGTCCCCTAACCTGCGTCGCCCGGATCATGCGCTGTTACCTCGTCTCGACCTTCTCAGGCGTGATGATCTCGATCTTCGGCGGAGCGGTAAAGCACTTCACCGCAACGCGGCCGAAGGTCTTCATATGCTCCTGGGCGCGATGCGGCACCAGCGCCTCGGCATTCTCCCACTGCTCGACGAACACCATCTTGGTGGGATCGGTGACGCTCTCGTGCAGATCATAGGCGATATTGCCAGGTTCTTTCCGCGTCTCCTTGATGCAGGCGATGGCGGCGGCAATGAATTCGGCGCGGGTTTCGGGCTTGATGGTCAAGGCGGCAACAACGTAGATCACGAGAAATCCTCCCGGCTTTTCTTCTGAACGGTTCGATACCGGGCGGGACATTAGACCAGGCGGGATCGAACGCAAAACCGGAAACGCAATCCCCGGATACCAGCCGGGGACATGCGTCGAACCGCTATTTCAGTACATGAAATATCGCTGCGCCATCGGCAGGACCTCGGCGGGCGGACAGGTCAGCAACTCGCCGTCGGCGCGCACCTCATAGGTCTCCGGATCGACCTCGATGTCCGGCGTGGCGTCGTTGTGGACCATGCTCTTCTTCGAGATCTTGCTGCGGGTGTTCTGGACCGCATAGAGCTTCTTCTCGATGCCGAGCTTTCGTGCCAGCCCGCCGGCCACCGCGGCCTTCGAGCTAAACACCACGGAGGATGCCGTGCGCGCCTTGCCGAAGGCGCCGAACATCGGCTGATAGTGCACCGGCTGCGGCGTCGGGATGGAGGCATTTGGATCACCCATGGGCGCAGCGACGATGGTCCCGCCCTTGACGATACAATCCGGCTTGACGCCGAAGAAGGCCGGCGACCACAGCACGAGATCGGCGAGCTTGCCCTTCTCGACCGAGCCGATCAGCTTCGATACGCCATGCGCGATCGCCGGATTGATCGTGTACTTGGCGATGTAGCGCTTCACGCGGAAATTGTCATTGTTCTTGCCCTTGTCCTGCGGCAGCGCCCCACGCTGCTTCTTCATCTTGTCGGCGGTCTGCCAGGTGCGGATGATGACCTCGCCGAGCCGGCCCATGGCCTGCGAATCCGACGACATCATCGAGAGCGCGCCGAGATCGTGCAGGATGTCCTCAGCCGCGATGGTTTCCTTGCGGATGCGGCTTTCCGCGAACGCCAGGTCTTCCGCAATGGAGGGATCGAGGTGGTGGCACACCATCAGCATGTCCAGATGCTCGTCGATGGTGTTGCGCGTGAAGGGGCGCGTCGGGTTGGTCGAGGACGGCAGCACGTTCTTGAGGCCAGCGACCTTGATGATATCAGGGGCATGGCCGCCGCCGGCGCCCTCGGTATGGAAAGCGTGAATGGTGCGGCCCTTGAAGGCCTTGATGGTGTCCTCGACGAACCCGGATTCGTTCAGCGTGTCGGAGTGCAGCATGACCTGAATATCGTAGTCGTCGGCGACCGACAGGCAGTTGTCGATCGCCGCCGGCGTCGTGCCCCAATCCTCGTGCAGCTTCAGCGCGCAGGCGCCGGCCTTGACCATCTCGACCAGCGCGGCCGGGCGCGAGGCGTTGCCCTTGCCGGAAATGCCGAGATTGACCGGGAAGGCATCGAACGACTGGATCATCCGCGCGATGTGCCAGGGGCCGGGCGTGCAGGTGGTGGCGAAGGTGCCGTGCGAGGGACCGGTGCCCCCGCCGAGCATCGAGGTGACGCCAGACATCAGCGCGTGCTCGATCTGCTGCGGGCAGATGAAATGGATGTGGCTGTCGAAGCCGCCGGCGGTGAGGATCTTCCCCTCGCCCGCGATCACGTCGGTGCCGGGACCGATGACGATGGTGACGCCAGGCTGGATGTCGGGGTTGCCGGCCTTGCCTATGCCAGCGATCATGCCGTCCTTGATGGCGACGTCGGCCTTCACGATGCCCCAGTGATCGACGATCAGCGCGTTGGTGATGACGGTGTCTGCCGCGCCCTGCTTGTTGGTCACCTGCGACTGCCCCATGCCGTCTCGGATCACCTTGCCGCCGCCGAACTTCACCTCTTCGCCGTAGGTCGTAAAATCCTTCTCGACCTCGATGATGAGATCGGTGTCGGCGAGCCGCACCCTGTCGCCTGTGGTCGGGCCGAACATGTCGGCATAGACGGAACGCTTCATCTTGACGGACATCACAAGCCCCGTTTGTGTTGGAATATCGGATCGGCACTCACAGCGAGGTTCTCGCTCTCAGTACCATGTCGTCGAATGCCGTATCGAGCCATTGATTGCCGCCACGGCAGCCGGCGACGACCTGCTCGGCCCAATCGACGTAGTCGAGAAGATCGTCGCGCTCTTCGGTGGTTGGATCGGGATGAATCCGCGCTCCGATGTTGCTGACCTTGTCGGAAATCTTGATCAGCTTGGCGGCGGCGGATTTGTTCGGCGCATCGATGACCTGCCTGCGCCGCCGCTCGGCTTTCGAAAGGCTCATATCGTCGGTGCATTCGAGGACGAGAGCGGCAACGCGCTCGGAAAACTTCTCCGCGAGCTCCTCGGGTTCGGTATCGGTATCCTCGATCGAGTCATGCAACCAGCCGGCGGCAACAAGCTCGGCGTCGGCGCCGTCGGTCGCAGTCGCAAGCAGGTTCGCGACTTCAGCGAGATGGTTGATGTAGGGCTCCTTGCCGCGTCCCTTGCGCGCCATGCCATTGTGACGGCGGGCGGCAAGCTCTGCGGCTTCGGAAACAAGGCGGACGGGTGACAACATGGCAAACTCCTCCGTTTTCGCCTCAACGGTGCCGCATCGCGCTCGTTCCTGCGCCGCTCACAGCTTCCTCATCACCTCGCCGCGGAAGCCGTAGATGGTCTTCTTGCCGGCCATGGCGACCAGCTGAACTTCCCGGGTCTGGCCGGGTTCGAAGCGGACGGCGGTACCGGCGGCGATGTCGAGGCGCATGCCGCGAGCCTTCTTGCGGTCGAACTTCAGCGCCGGATTGGTTTCGAAGAAATGATAGTGCGAGCCGACCTGGATCGGGCGGTCGCCGGTGTTGGCCACCGTCAGCGTCACGGTTTTGCGACCGGCATTGAGCTCGATCTCGCCGTCCTGGATGAAGAGTTCGCCGGGGATCATTCTATCCTCCTCGTCATTCCGGGGCTCGCGCAGCGAGAACCCGGAATCTCGATACCAAAACCTCTGGATTCCGGGTTCGCCCTTCGGGCGCCCCGGAATGACGAATTCAAATTACCTGATCGGTTCGTGCACGGTGACGAGCTTGGTGCCGTCAGGAAATGTCGCCTCGACCTGGATGTCGTGAATCATCTCGGGGATGCCAGGCATCACCTGGTCGCGGGTGAGCACCTGCGCGCCTGACTGCATCAGCTCGGCGACGGTGCGGCCGTCACGCGCGCCCTCGAGGATGAAGTCGGAGATGATCGCGATCGCCTCGGGATGGTTGAGCTTGACGCCGCGATCGAGCCTACGACGCGCCACGATCGCTGCCATCGAGACCAGAAGTTTGTCCTTTTCGCGGGGAGACAGGTTCATGCGAAATCTCTTCAGTTCAACACTTCAATTCAGCCAGAGCCGCGGCAAGGCCGCGCCGGTGCGCGCCAGCACGGTCATCATGTCGGAGCGCAAACGCGCCGCATCTTGGGCACAGAACCGCGCCATTGCAAAGCCATTCCAGGCAGATATCCCGACCTCGCCGGCGAGAGAGTCCGATACCGCCCGGATGCGCTCGACCAGAGCCTCGTCGCCGGGCACGATCAGCGCCGTGCCGATCGCAGAACCTGCCTTGGCGACGGCGGATCGGGCAAGCTTCGCGCCGATATTGCCGTCGAGCCTGACGGTTTCGGCAAAGACCAGCCTGCCGCCACGGGAGAGCCGCCAGCGATCGACGAATTCACCTTGCTCCATCCGCTCCCCCATGGCGGTGCGGCCGAACACGACAATTTCACAAAGCAGGAGCGAGGCGGCCTCGTCGAGCTCGATGTCGAAGCGACGCCGGACGCGGGCGCGATCAAACAGGATCGTCTCCTGCGGCAGCCAGCCGAGATGCGCGCCGGGGCCGACCTTCAAGGAAATATTGAGCTGCGCCGCAACACCCGGCGCGCGATAGACTTTTTCAGCGGCTGCCGTCGTCAGCGTCAAACGCGCGGCGGCGGCGGCCGATATCTCGATGTCAAACCGATCGCCTCCGGCAACGCCGCCGGCGGTGTTGACGAACACGCCGGACAGGCCTTCGTCCTCCGGCGAGGGAAAGCGCACGCGGAGCGAGCCGGATTCATGCAACGCGCCGCGCCGCGTCACGCCGTCGCGGGCATGCACGTCGAACCGCACCGCGCCCCTGGCGCGATTTGCCTCGAACACCGAAGATGCAGCCAAAGCATCGCTGCGCATCCGTCTCCCCTCGCCGGTTGCGGCAGGATTTCTTGTTACAGCGCCATCTGGCGGCTGATCTCGCTTGGGTCGAGATTGGAACGGTCGCAGGCGAATTTCACCGCGCCCCGATCCATCACCGCGAAACTGTCGCCGAGTTCGCAGGCAAAGTCGAGATATTGTTCAACCAGCACGATGGCGATGTTGCCGAGATTGCGCAGGTAGGAGATGGCCCGGCCGATATCCTTGATGATTGAGGGCTGGATGCCTTCGGTCGGCTCATCGAGCAGTAGCAGCTTTGGCCGCATCACCAGCGCGCGGCCAATCGCGAGCTGCTGCTGCTGGCCGCCGGAGAGGTCGCCGCCGCGCCGGCCGAGCATCGATTGCAGCACCGGAAACAACGAGAACACGTCGTCCGGAATGTTCTTGTCCTGGCGCTTGAGCGGGCCGAAGCCGGTCTTGAGGTTTTCCTCGACCGTCAGGAGCGGAAAGATCTCGCGGCCCTGCGGCACGAAGCCGATGCCCTTGCGCGCCCGCTCATAGGGCTTGAGGCCCGTGATGTCGCTGCCGTCGAACAAGATCGCGCCCGAGGAGATCGGATACTGCCCGACCATGGCGCGGAGCAGCGATGTCTTGCCGACGCCGTTGCGTCCGAGCACGCACGTCACCTTGCCCGGCTCGGCCGCGATCGAGACGCCGCGCAGCGCCTGCGCCGCGCCGTAGAACAGGTTGATGTCCTTGACCTCAAGCATCGCTCAGCGTCCCAGATAGACTTCGATGACCCGCTCGTTGGACGAGACCTGGTCAATGGTTCCTTCGGCGAGCACCGCGCCTTCGTGCAGGCACGTGACCTTGACGCCGAGCTCGCGCACGAACGTCATGTCGTGCTCGACCACCATCACGGTGTGAGTCCTGTTGATCTCTTTCAAGAGCTCGGCGGTGAGGTGCGTCTCGACGTCGGTCATTCCTGCAACGGGCTCGTCGACCAGCAGCAGCTTCGGATCCTGCGCCAGAAGCATGCCGATTTCGAGCCACTGCTTCTGGCCGTGGCTGAGGCTGCCGGCGAGGCGGTTGCGGGCATCGGTGAGGCGGATCGTCTCCAGCACCTTGTCGATGCGCTCGGACTCCGCCTTGCTGCCGCGCCAGAACAGCGTGCCTTTGACACTGTGATCGACGTTGAGCGCCAGCAGCAGATTGTCCTGCACGGTCTGGCTCTCGAACACCGTCGGCTTCTGGAATTTGCGGCCGATGCCGAGCTCGGCGATGCGGGTCTCGTCCAGCCGCGTCAGGTCGGTGACACCATCGAACAGCACCGTGCCCTCGTCCGGCTTGGTCTTGCCGGTGATGATGTCCATCATCGTGGTCTTGCCGGCGCCGTTGGGGCCGATGATGGCCCGCATCTCGCCCGGTTCCAGCGTCAGCGACAGGTTGTTGATGGCGTGGAAGCCGTCGAACGAGACATGCACGCCGTCGAGATAGAGCATCGCGGAGGTCGCGCGGGTGTCCATGACGTTCATGACCGCTCCTCCGCAATTTTGGGTTCGGTGACGCCGTCTTCGGCCGCCGCGCTCGCCGCAGCAGGACGCCTCTCTCTCGAGGCCTCTCGCCAGGCATTGAAGGTGCCGACGATGCCCTTCGGCAGCAGCAGCGTCACCAGGATGAACAGCGCCCCCAGCATGAACAGCCAGTACGGCGCCAGCACGCCCGAGGTGAAGAACGTCTTGGCGTAGTTGACGACGATGGCGCCGAGCGCCGCGCCGACCAGCGTGCCGCGGCCGCCGACCGCAACCCAGATCACCGCCTCGATCGAATTGCCCGGAGCGAATTCGGATGGGTTGATGATGCCGACCTGCGGCACATAGAGCGCGCCGGCGACACCGGCCATGCAGGCCGACAGCGTGAACACGAACAGCTTGTAGGACTCGACACGATAGCCGAGGAAGCGGCTGCGCGATTCCGCATCGCGGATCGCGATCAGCACCTTGCCGAGCTTGGAAGACACGACGGAGCGGCAAATGAGGAAGCTGAGAATCAGCGCCACGCAGCTCAGCGCGAAAAGTGCGGCGCGGGTGCCTTCGGCCTGGACGTTGAAGCCCAAGATATCCTTGAAATCGGTCAGGCCGTTATTGCCGCCGAAGCCGAAATCGTTGCGGAAGAACGCGAGCAGCAACGCATAGGTCATCGCTTGGGTGATGATCGACAGATAGACGCCGGTGACGCGGGAGCGGAAGGCGAGCCAGCCGAAGCAGAAGGCGAGCAGGCCCGGCACAAACAGCACCATCAGCGCCGCAAACCAGAACATGTCGAAGCCATGCCAGTACCAGGGCAGCTTCTGCCAGTTCAGGAACACCATGAAGTCGGGCAGAACAGGGTTGCCGTAGACGCCGCGGGTGCCGATCTGCCGCATCAGGTACATGCCCATGGCGTAGCCGCCGAGCGCGAAGAAGGCGCCGTGGCCGAGCGAGAGGATGCCGCAATAGCCCCAGATCAGGTCGATCGAGAGCGCCAGGATGGCGTAGCAGACATATTTGCCCCAGAGCGTGACCAGATAAGTCGGCACTTGCAGGACAGAGCCCGCCGGCAGCAGCAGGTTGGAGAGCGGGATCAGGATGCCGCAAGCGACGACGATGGCGAGGAAGATCGCCGCGCCGCGATCCAGCGACCGCGTCAGCATGTGAGGGGTCATGCTTCCACCGCACGGCCCTTGAGCGCGAACAGGCCGCGCGGCCGCTTTTGAATGAACAGGATGATCAGCACCAGGATCGCAATCTTGCCGAGCACCGCCCCGGCGACCGGCTCCAGGAACTTGTTGGCGATGCCGAGCGTGAAGGCGCCGACCAGCGTACCCCAGAGATTGCCGACCCCGCCAAACACCACGACCATGAAACTGTCGATGATGTAGCTCTGGCCGAGATTTGGGCTGACATTGTCGATCTGCGACAGCGCCACGCCGGCGATGCCGGCAATGCCCGAACCGAGCCCGAAGGTGAGCGCATCGACGCGCGAGGTGGCGATACCCATCGAGGCCGCCATGCGGCGGTTCTGCGTGACCGCGCGCATCTCGAGGCCGAGCGCGGTGTAGCGAAGCATCGCGAGCAGGATCGCGAACACCGCAAGCGTGAAGCAGAGGATCCAGAGCCGGTTATAGGTGATGGTGATCTGACCGAGGTCAAACGCGCCGCTCATCCAGGAGGGGTTGCCGACCTCGCGATTGGTCGGGCCGAACATGGTGCGCACCGCCTGCTGCAACACCAGCGACAGGCCCCAGGTCGCGAGCAGCGTCTCCAGGGGACGGCCGTAAAGGAAGCGGATGATGCTGCGCTCGATCAGCACGCCGATGGCGCCGGCGACGAGAAAGGCGAGCGGCACGGCGATCAGCAGCGAATAGTCGAACAGAGCGGGATAACGGGTGCGGATCACCTCCTGCACCACGAAAGTGGTGTAGGCGCCGATCATCACCATCTCGCCATGAGCCATGTTGATGACGCCCATCACCCCGAAGGTGATGGCGAGCCCGATCGCGGCGAGCAGCAGCACGGAGCCGAGCGACAGGCCATACCAGGCGTTCTGCACCGTGGACCAGATCGCGAGCGAGTTCTGGATCGAGCCGATCGCGCTCGTCGCGGCCTTCGCGACGGAGGGCGGCTGGTCGGACCCGATATCGGATAGCAACGCAAGTGCTTCCTGGTCGCCGCGCGCCTTGATGGTGGCGACGGCCTCGAGCTTCTGCACTTCGGTGGCGTCCGGCTTGAACAGCAGGATCGCCGCGCGCGCTTCGCCGAGCGCGGCTTTGACGGATCGGTTGGTCTCCTTGGCGAGCGCGCTTTCGACGGGCCCGAGCGCGGTCTCTTCGTGCGACTTGAAGACCGACTGCGCGGCCTGGAGCCGCACGCCGAGATCCGGCGACTGGAGCGTCAGGCTGCCGAGCGCAGCATCGACGCTACGGCGCAGGCGGTTGTTGAGGCGGACGGCGCTGGCGCTGTCTGGAACACCGGCAACGGCCTCACCGGTCGCGGCATCGATCGACTTGCCGTCGGCGCCGGTGACGTAAACCTTCTTGCTGTCGGGATCGGCCATGAGGCGGCCGTCCTGGAGAGCGCTGATGATCGGAAAGGCGAGCTTGTTGCCGCTGCTTGCGACCGCGCCGATCGCCTCATCCGTATCGGAAAAATCGTCGTTGGCGAATTTGGCGACCGCATCCTCGAACGGCCCGGCAAACGCCGGCAGCGCGAACCCGATCAGGAATAGCGAGAGAACCAAGGTCGAGAGACGAGCGGATAGTTTGGTTGGCACTGGATCACCCCGGCAGAAGTGGGGAGAAGGCGGCGGATTAGCCGTCTTCTCCCGTCGTGCAGTCGAATGTCAGATCCGGATCAGGAGCCGGAGCCGAGGCACTTATTGGTCTTGGTGTTGAAGTTGCCGCACTTCTTGCCGACCCAGTCGCCGATCAGGTCCTTGGAACCATCGAGCTCCTTCGACCAGGCGTCGCCGGGAACGAGGCTCGGGGTCTTCCAGACCACGTCGAACTGGCCGTTGCCCTTGATCTCGCCGATGAACACGGGCTTCGTGATGTGGTGGTTCGGCAGCATCTTGGCGACGCCACCGGTCAGGTTCGGGGTCTCGATGCCGGGAAGCGCATCGATCACCTTGTCCGGATCGGTCGACTTCACCTTCTCGACCGCCTTCACCCACATGTTGAAGCCGATCACGTGCGCTTCCATCGGGTCGTTGGTCGTACGCTTCGGGTTCTTGGTGTAGGCCTGCCAGTCCTTGATGAACTTCTCGTTCGCCGGGGTCTTGATCGACTCGAAGTAGTTCCAGGCGGCGAGATGGCCGACCAGCGGCTTGGTGTCGATGCCGGCGAGCTCTTCCTCACCCACCGAGAACGCGACCACCGGAATGTCCTTCGCCTTGATGCCCTGGTTGCCGAGCTCCTTGTAGAAGGGGACGTTGGCGTCGCCGTTGATGGTCGAGACCACCGCCGTCTTCTTGCCGGCCGAGCCGAACTTCTTGATGTCGGCCACGATCGTCTGCCAGTCGGAATGACCGAACGGCGTGTAGTTGATCATGATGTCGTCCTGGGCGACACCCTTCGACTTCAGATAGGCTTCCAGGATCTTGTTGGTGGTGCGCGGATAGACGTAGTCGGTGCCCGCGAGCACCCAGCGCTTCACCTTCTCTTCCTTCATCAGGTAGTCGACGGCGGGGATCGCCTGCTGGTTCGGAGCAGCACCGGTGTAAAACACGTTGCGCTCGGACTCTTCGCCCTCGTACTGCACGGGGTAGAACAGGATATTGTTGAGCTCCTTGAACACCGGCAGCACCGACTTGCGCGACACCGAGGTCCAGCAGCCGAACACGACGGCGACCTTGTCCTTGGTGATCAGCTCGCGCGCCTTTTCGGCGAACAGCGGCCAGTTCGATGCGGGATCGACGACGACGGCTTCGAGCTTCTTGCCGAGCACGCCGCCCTTCTTGTTCTGCTCGTCGATCAGGAAGAGGATGGTGTCCTTCAGGGTGGTTTCGCTGATGGCCATGGTGCCCGAGAGGGAGTGCAGCACGCCGACCTTGATGGTGTCGTCAGCAGCTTTCGCGCCGGAGATGGATGCCAGACCGAGCATCAGTCCCGCGGTCGCGGCGAGAATGCCACGGCGGCTAAATGACGCCGCTATATCGTGAGTGGATTTGTTAAGCATGGATCTATCATCTCCCTGACGCAGACGTGAAAAAGACGCTGCGAAACGGCCCCACGGCCGCCTGCGGTTAATGGAATCGCAAGAACCATGCCATGGGTCGAGCACCTGCCAAGTCTTTGGTCAATCTAGGTAATTTTGACGCGTTTAGGCTTTAGTCGCAACTCGACTGCTCAAAACTTGAGCTGAAGAAATGTATGCTTATGCGGCAATCAGCCTATTCTATATGCAAATTGTCGTTGCTGGCTAAAAATCCGGCACAATCATTTTTGCACCGCAATAGAGGCGCGTTGCAGGCGTGCCTTGAAAGCGCCCCGTCTATGTTCCATATAAGGGCCGAGACCGCTTGCGAATCGAGCGGTTGTAGCAAGCCGCGTGTTCTTAAGCCCGTACGGGCCTCTGGCTTGCCCCATATCATCCAAGCCATCCGACACCCCAAACACGCAGGTGTCTTCTCGACACCCTTTTGCGCGCGCCCCGCTGATAGCCGGGCGCCAGCATTTGACATGGAAAGAACCCATCTTTTGACTTCGTTTCAGGACTTCGGCCTCGCCGAACCCATCGCCCGCGCTCTCGCCGAAGAGAACTACGTCACCCCCACCCCCATCCAGGCCCAGACCATCCCCACGGCGCTGACCGGCCGCGACGTCGTCGGTATTGCCCAGACCGGCACTGGCAAGACCGCGTCCTTCGCGCTGCCGATCCTGCACCGCCTGCTCGAGAACCGCATCAAGCCGCAGCCCAAGACGGCGCGCGTCCTGGTGCTGTCGCCCACCCGCGAACTTTCGGGCCAGATCCTCGACAGCTTCAACGCCTATGGCCGCCACATCCGCCTGTCCTCGACGCTTGCCATCGGCGGCGTGCCGATGGGCCGTCAAGTCCGCGCCCTGATGCCGGGCGTCGACGTGCTGGTCGCCACCCCTGGCCGCCTGCTCGACCTCGTGCAGAGCAACGGGCTGAAGCTCGGCAGCGTCGAATTCCTCGTGCTCGACGAGGCCGACCGCATGCTCGACATGGGCTTCATCAACGACATCCGCAAAATCGTCGCGAAACTCCCGATCAAGCGGCAGACGCTGTTCTTCTCGGCCACCATGCCGAAGGACATCGCCGAGCTCGCCGATTCCATGCTGCGTGATCCCGCCCGCGTCGCGGTGACTCCGGTGTCCTCGACCGCGGAGCGGATTAACCAGCGCATCATCCAGGTCGACTTCTCGGCCAAGCCCGCCTTCCTGACCAAGCTCCTGAAGGACGAGCCGATCAACCGCGCGCTGGTCTTCACCCGCACCAAGCACGGCGCCGACAAGGTGGTGAAGACGCTCGAGCGGGCAGGCATCGCCGCCAGCGCCATCCACGGCAACAAGTCGCAGAACCATCGTGAACGGACGCTGGCGCAGTTCCGCTCGGGCGAGATCCGCACCCTGGTCGCTACCGACATCGCCGCCCGCGGCATCGACGTCGACGGCATCACTCACGTCATCAATTTCGACTTGCCCAACGTGCCGGAGACCTATGTGCACCGCATCGGCCGCACCGCGCGCGCCGGCGCCGACGGCACTGCGATCTCGCTGGTCGCCGGCGGCGAGGAGCTCAGCTATCTCCGCGATATCGAGCGGCTGATCCGGGTGGCGCTGCCGCGCGAGGATCTGCGCACCGATGCCGGCCGCCGCGATGCGGGCGCGCCGGCGCCACAGCAGCGGCAGGGCCGGCCGGGCGGACGCCCAGGCCAGCGTCCGCAAGGCGCACGCCACGGCGACGGACGGCGGAGCGATGAACGGCATGGCGACGGACGCCACCACAGCTCCGGCAAGCCCAGTGACGGACGGCCCGGTGAAGGCCGCCACGGCGAGGCGCGCCACGCTGATGGCCGGCACGCGGACGCACGGGCCGGCAACGGCTCAAAGGGATCTCGCCGCCGCCGGTCCGGTGGAAAGATGCATTCTTCGCCAAACGACCGTTCGGAACAGCGTTCCGCGCATAGCGCCGGAGCCCCTGATGGGATACAAGGCGTGGCCTTTTTGCGCCGGGAGAGTCGGCCGAACGGCCACCCGAACCGCAAACCCCATTCGCACTAGCCGTCCACGACCTGGAGATATCAATGGCTAAGGAAGAGCTGATCCAGTTCGAAGGACTGGTCACCGAAATCCTCCCCGACGCGCGCTACCGCGTGCAGCTCGACGCCGGGCACGAGATCGTCGCCTACACCGCCGGCAAGATGAAGAAGAACCGCATCAAGACGCTGGCAGGTGACCGCGTGACGGTGGAAATGTCGCCCTACGACCTCGAAAAGGGCCGGCTGATTTTCCGTCATAAGGACGAACGTCCCAGCGCGGCGGGCGGACCGCCACGTCCCGGACAGCGCGGCGGCCAGTTCCGTCGCCGTTAATGGGCCCCGCGCCCCGGCGCGGCACTAAAATGCTGTTCTTGACGCTGATCCGCCGTGGGCCTCACGGCGGATCAAAAAATCGTGCGTGCCAGGATTGTTTTGGTGCCTTGATTCCAATAAAATCAACCAATCGATTTTCGGCCGGACGACATTAGCATCCACCGGTACAGCCGGTTCAGACACGCTGACGACCCTTCCAAAAATTCGATCTAACCGGCCTGCGCAAGCGGGCACTTACATTGTGTATCTGAGAAGGGACTACCCCCGTGAGCATGGGAACCGTGAAGTGGTTTAACGCGACCAAGGGCTATGGCTTCATCCAGCCCGACGACGGCGGCAAGGACGTGTTCGTTCACATCAGCGCCGTCGAGCGCGCCGGCCTCGGCTCGCTGCGCGAAGGCCAGAAAGTCTCGTACGAGATCGTCGCCGATCGCCGGTCCGGCAAGTCGGCTGCCGACAATCTCCGCGACGCGGGCTGATATCCACGCGTGCCTTGCGGGGCGCGCACACGGATCAGCGTCAGCGCGCCGACAACACAAAGGCCGTGCGGGATGCACGGCCTTTTTCATGTCTGAAGAGCGGATGCGCTCAGTAGGTCGTGCAGGCGGTGTCCGGGCTATAGCAGGCGCAGGGACGACTGGCGCGTGCGGTATAGGCGACGTCGCTCGCGGCGACGAATCGCGCGGGAGCTGAGGGTCCCGCCGTCGGTTTCTTCGCCGTTCCTGATGATGTCGCCTTGCTAGTTGGCCTTGGGGGCCGTGCTGGCGTTGCCGCTTGCGTTGCTGCTCAGCGAACCGGCCTGGCTCATCGTGGTATTGAAGTAATTGTCGCTGTCACCGAGCGTGACGCGGCGCTGGCAGATCGGCATGCAGCTATAGGACTCCCGTTCGACACCGCGATAGACGGTGACGAGGCGGTCGCTCGGGCCTTCGACCTGGATCTGCCGATCGACCAGGATCTCACCGCCACGATCGAGTGCGATGAAGTTGGTGGCGCCGTAGCCCTTGCCAGTCACGACGATCATCCCGCCCGGCTGAAGCGTGACGTCGGCGATCAGAGGATTGCCGACCACGATCGTAGCCACCTTGCCGGGCAGCCGCACCAGCTTGGCTTGGTCGACATTGACGGCGATGGTGTCGACCGTGGGCTCAGCAAGGCCAATGGCCGGCGAGGCCAGCACAGCGGCCGTGGCCAGCAGACAGATGCGCGCATGACGGCGCAGGAACTCTATACGCATACTCTTACCCCGGGACGTCACAAACCGGCATAATCAATCGAGAAGCGGAGCCGGCGCCCGACCCGGTTAACCTGCCTGTAATTCGTGAACGTTCCGCAAATTCGCCGACTATTGTTTGAACGGACGGCCTTTTTGTCGGCCCGGCGGCGCCTAGTGTCGGAACGGATAGGCTAGCTGACCGGGGAATTCCTTCGGCATGGTCGCTTCATCCTTGCCGTAGCCCTGCGGCAGTTCACCGTTCGGCATGCGATAGGTCCCGAACAGCACATCCCAGATCGGAAAGGTGCCGGCAAAATTGGTATCGCCGCCTTCTTCGAGAGGCGTGTGATGCCAGCGGTGGAATACCGGGGTCGCCAGCACATATCGGAACGGACCGAAAGTCCAGTTCAGATTGGCGTGCACGAAGGCAGAGTGGAAGGTCGTGAACGGACCGACCCAGATCATCACGTTCGGCGAAATGCCGGCCATCAGCAGCACGACGTCCACACCGATCGTGCCGAGCATCAGATTGACCGGATGGAAGCGGGCCGCCGAAATCCAGCTGATCTCCTCCGAAGAGTGATGGACCGCGTGATATTTCCAGAACCCGCCGCCATGAAACAGCCGGTGCAGCCAGTACAGCATGAAATCCGACGCGACCAGGAACAGCACGCCCTGCAGCCAGAGCGGCAGTTGCGACAGCGGGCCGTGGCCGTTGTCGTAGAAGGCGATCAGTTCGTCGGCGTCGTGGATGTTGAAGACGATGCCGGCCGTGACGATCAACAGGCCGATACGCATGGTGCGGGCAAACACCGGAACGAAGAACCAGTAGCAGATGTCGGTCACGATCTCGCGCTTGCGCCACCACGACGGACCGGGATTGCAGGCCCAGAAATGCTCGAGCACAGTGAACACCAGCGCGAGCACGAGCGTGACAGGGATTACCTTCTCGATGGTCTCGCCCAGCATCAGGGCGACTTGCATGGGCAGGCTCGACATCATCGCTTGTTTTCCGGGCTGCTGATCTGACCTACGCCTACTCCGCGAGATTTAAGGGACGGTGAAGTTGGCGGCGCGTTCGGAACTGCAACGAATCGCAGGCCCGCCTTAAGGCGAAATTCACTTTGGCCAAAAGCATCACGCCGGATACGGGTTTGACTGGTCGAATTAACCCCGCCGAAAGAGCTCGGCTCACATGGTCGTCCCGTCAAGACAGCGCCGAACGTGGCGACCTCACCCAGATGGAGTTAGTTCATGAAGCACATGATTGCGCGTTTCGCCAAGGATGAATCCGGCGCCACCGCTATCGAATACGGCCTGATCGCCGCGGGCATCGCGCTGGCGATCATCACCGTCGTCAACAGCCTCGGCACCACGCTGAACGCCAAGTTCGGCTCGATCAGCGCCTCGCTGAAGTAAGCCGACCGACAAACGACGGCAAATGCCCCGGACCTCCGGGGCTTTGTCTTTCTGGTGTGTGCGAGTTCCAGTGGCGTTGCGTAAGCACAGGACCGATGCCGCGATTGCGGCGAACGAGGCGGATACAGCACGCATCGACGCGTCGGCCTATTGGGTCTGTCTGGCGCTGCTGCTCGCCATTGGCATGCTCGCAATCCGTATCGCCAGCATGTGGTGAAGCGCCCGCGCCGGGCTGCCGATTCCGAACTCCTCGCAGCCGTTGTCGGTTTGTTTAGCACTGCGCGCTAGCATGCGCCGACGCGCCGATCCGGCAACTGACTTAAGGCCTCAAGACGCAGCCCATGATCCTTGACCTTGCGCGCCTCCTGCTCTTCCCGGCCCTGATGGCGTTTGCAGCCGCCAGCGATCTCTTCACCATGACGATCTCGAACCGCGTGTCGATGGCGCTGGTCGCAGGTTTCTTCGTGCTTGCTCTCGCCGGTGGCATGGCACCTTACGAGGTGCTGAGCCATGTCGGCGCCGGCGCGTTGCTCCTCGTCGTGGCCTTTACCTGCTTTGCGATGGGCTGGATGGGCGGCGGCGACGCCAAGATCGCGGCTTCGGTGGCGCTCTGGTTCGGCTTCGCTCAATTGATGGATTTCCTGCTCTACGCCTCGCTGTTCGGCGGAGCGCTGACGCTCCTTCTGCTCCAGTTTCGGCAATGGCCGCTGCCTTACGGGCTCGCCGGTCAGGCCTGGCTGGCGCGGCTGCACGCCAAGGAGAGCGGCATTCCCTACGGCATCGCGCTCGCGCTTGGCGCATTGATGATCTATCCCGAGACCGAATGGGTGAAAGCGATCGACCTCGCTCACCTCGCACTGCGCTGAACGCCCCGGATAAACCAGGCGTTAAGGCGATTTAGATACGCCTCATTAACCATGCTTTGACGAATAGCTGGTCAACTGCCGATTACGGCGGCGGCAGCGTCGCGGCGTTCTGTGGAAAGTGAGCGTATGAATAGGGCACGCATTGTCGTCCTGGCGGTCGCCATCTGCGCCGGCGGTATCGCCGCGTATCTGGCGAGCAGCACGGACTCTGCGCCGCCTCCAGCGGCTCCGGTCGCGCAGCTCCCCACCACTGACGTTCTGGTCGCCAAGAATGACATCGGTCTCGGCCAGACAGTCAAGCCGGAAGACGTGCAATGGCAGACCTGGCCGACCGCAACGGCCAGCGCCACCTTCATCCGCCGCAGCGAGCGCCCTGACGGCGCGACCCAGGTCGTCGGCTCGATCGCGCGCGCCCCATTCATCCAGGGCGAGCCGATCCGCGACCAGAAGCTGGTCAAGGCCGACGGCTCCGGATTCATGGCTGCGATCCTGCCCAGCGGCATGCGGGCCGTCTCGACCGAAATTTCTCCGGAGACCGGTGCCGGCGGCTTCATCCTACCGAACGATCGCGTCGACGTTCTTCTCACGCGCCGCCTCAAGAACCCCGACCAGACTCCCGGCGCCCAGGACATTGTCAGGTCCGAGATCATCCTGGTCAATGTCCGCGTCCTCGCGATCGACCAGGCTCCGAAGGAGAAGGACGGCCAGAACGCGGTGGTCGGCAAGACCGTGACCTTGGAGCTCAATGCTGCACAAACCCAGCTGCTGTCCTCGTCCCGCCAGGCCGGAACGCTGTCGCTGGCGCTGCGCAGCATTGCGGACAACAAGACGACCGAGATCACGCTCGATGATTCCGCGCAGAAGCGCGAGGGCGTTTCGATCATTCGCTACGGCGTCCCAACCCAGGCGACGAAGGCACAATGAGGACAGTCGACATGAAATGCGGGGCAGATCTGACAACGATGCGAACTTCGATGGTTCGCGCCCTGTCGTTCTCGGCCGCTCTCGCGCTGACGCTCAATCCCGCGCTGACGCCCGTGATCGCCGCAGACTACCGTCCCGTGGCGCCGGTTGCGGCCGACGGCCAGATGAACGCGCGCTTCCTCTCGCTCGGCGTCGGCAAGTCGATCGTGATCGACCTGCCGCGCGATATCAAGGACGTGCTGGTCGCCGATCCCAAGATCGCCAATGCGGTCGTGCGCTCGGCGCAGCGCGCCTACATCATCGGCGCCACGGTCGGCCAGACCAACATCGTGTTCTTCGATTCCGCCGGCCAGCAAATCGCGGCCTATGACATTGCGGTCAAGCGCGATCTCAATGGCGTGCGTGCCGCGCTGAAGCAAATCCTGCCGAATTCCGACATCCAGATCGACGGTCTCGGCGAGGGAGTCGTCCTGAGCGGCTCGGCGGCAAACCCGCTGGAAGCGCAACAGGCCAACGATCTCGCCGCGCGCCTGGTCGGCGGCGCCGACAAGGTGGTGAACTCCATCGTGGTCCGCGGCCGCGACCAGGTGATGCTGAAAGTGACGGTGGCCGAGGTCCAGCGCAACATCGTCAAGCAGCTCGGCATCGACCTGTCCGCAAACCTGAACTACGGCACCTCGGTGGTGAGCTTCACCAACACCAATCCGTTCACGGCTCTCGGCCACAATCTCGTCGATGGCAACAATCTGACCTCGAAGTTCGGCGCGGCCCCCTCGGTGCAGGCCACCCTGCGTGCGATGGAAACCGCGGGCGTGATCCGCACGCTGGCCGAGCCGAACCTGACCGCGATCTCCGGCGAATCGGCGACCTTCATTGCCGGCGGCGAATTTCCGGTTCCGGCAGGCTATGCGTGCGATCCCACCACGCATGTCTGTACCACCCAGATCAGCTTCAAGAAGTTCGGCATCTCGCTCAACTTCACCCCCGTTGTTCTGACCGAAGGCAAGATCAGCCTGCGGGTGATGACCGAGGTCTCGGAACTGTCGAACGAAAACGCGATCACGCTCTCCCAGGCCGTCACCTCGACGTCGGTGAACTCGGTGACGGTGCCTTCGATCCGGACCCGCCGTGCCGAGACCTCGCTGGAAATTCCTTCCGGCGGCGCGATGGCGATGGCCGGATTGATCCAGCAGCAGACCAAGCAGGCGGTGAGCGGACTGCCAGGCCTGATGCAGCTGCCGATCCTCGGCACGCTGTTCCGCAGCCGCGACTTCGTCAACAACGCGACCGAACTGGTCGTGATCGTGACGCCCTATGTCGTTCGCGCTACGGCGCCAAAGGACCTGTCGCGGCCTGATGACGGCTTCGCGGCGCCTGCGGACCCGCAGGCAGAGCTGATTGGCAACATCAACCGCATCTACGGGGTACCCGGCAAGACCGAGCCGGCTCGCAACTACCGCGGCACCTACGGCTTCATCACCGACTGAGGCGGAACGGGGACTTCACGATGACCATAAGACCACCCCAGATTCGCAAACGCGCCATCGCCATCGGTGGCGCGCTGGTCGGTATCGGGCTCGCGCTCGGCGGTTGCCAGCACGACGAAGTGACCACGGCCTCCATCCCCGACGACTACAAGCAGCGTCATCCGATCGCGATCGAGGAGCAGAACCGCTCGATCGTCCTCTTCGTCGGTCACTCCCGCGGCGGCTTGACGGCGGCTCAGCGCGCCGACGTGATGGGCCTGGCCTCGACCTGGCTGCACGAGGGCACCGGCGCCATCCACATCGACGTGCCGACGGGAGTACCCAACGCCCGTCCGGTGACGGAATCCATGCACGAGATTCAGGCGATGCTGGCGGCTGCGGGCGTGCCGCCGCGCGGCATCATCGCTCGTCCCTACCAGCCTGAGGACAAGCGCTTCCTGCCCCCGATCCGGCTGACCTATTCGAAGATCGCCGCGGTTGCGGGTCCGTGCGGCCTGTGGCCGGAGGACATCGGCCCCTCGATGAAGAACAAGAGCTGGTTCGAGAACAAGGACTATTACAATTTCGGCTGCGCCTACCAGCGCAACCTCGCGGCAATGGTCGACAATCCCACCGACCTCGAACAGCCGCGGCCCGAAACACCGGCCTATACGGTGCGGCGTACCGCCGCCTTCGAGAAGTATCGCAAGGGTAATCCGACGGCAATCACCTATCCCGAGGCCGAAAGGGCCAAACTCAGCGACACCGGCAAATGATCAGCTACGCGCGCCAGACACAAGAAGAACAGCCGGAAGCCCCTCCGCCGGTCGAGGAGCATATTGCGCCCGCGCCTCGCGTTTCGGTCCAGGCCTTCTGCGAAACCGTGGAGACCGCCGCCGCCGTGCAATCGGCCGGCGAGGATCGTCGTCTCGGCAAGGCCCATCTGAAGATCCAGATGGGCGGCATGATGGCTGCGATCGAAGCCTATCGCTCGGCGCCCACGCCGAACGTGATCGTACTCGAGAGCGACGCCCGCAGCGACCTGCTGACCGGGCTCGACCAGCTCGCCACAGTCTGTGACGCCGGTACCCGCGTCGTCGTGATCGGCCGCATCAACGACGTCATGCTCTACCGTGAGCTGGTGCGTCGCGGCGTCAGCGATTACGTGCTCGCACCGGTCGGTGCGATCGATGTCGTGCGCTCGATCTGCAATCTGTTCTCGGCTCCCGAAGCCAAGGCGGTCGGCCGCATCATCGCCGTGGTCGGAGCCAAGGGTGGCGTCGGCGCCTCCACCATCTCCCACAACGTCGCCTGGGCGATTGCGCGGGACCTCGCGATGGACGCCGTGGTCGCCGATCTCGACCTGGCCTTCGGCACCGCCGGACTCGACTACAATCAGGACCCGCCGCAGGGCATCGCGGACGCCGTGTTCTCGCCCGATCGCGTCGATACCGCGTTCGTCGACCGCCTGCTGTCGAAATGCACGGACCATCTGAGCCTGCTGGCCGCGCCGGCGACGCTCGACCGGGTCTATGATTTCGGGACCGACGCATTTGATGCGGTGTTCGACACGCTGCGCGCGACCATGCCCTGCATCGTGCTCGACATCCCGCATCAATGGTCCGGCTGGACCAAGCGCGCTCTGATCGGTGCAGACGACATTTTGATTGTGGCGGCGCCCGATCTTGCCAATCTGCGCAACACCAAGAACCTGTTCGACCTGCTAAAGGCCGCACGCCCCAACGACCGCCCGCCACTGTACTGCCTGAACCAGGTCGGTATTCCCAAGCGGCCGGAGATCGCCGCCACGGAATTCGCCAAGGCGATCGAGAGCCAGCCCGTGGTTTCGATTCCGTTCGAGCCGCAGACCTTCGGCGCGGCCGCCAACAACGGTCAAATGATCGCGGAGATCTCCGCCAACCATAAGTCGATCGAGATGTTCCTCCAGATCGCCCAGCGCCTGACCGGCCGCAGCGAGACGAAGAAACAAAAGTCGTCCTTGCTTTCACCGCTGATTGAGAAGTTGCGGGGAAAATAAGCCGCCGCATGGAGTTGTTAAGTGTTCGGTAAGCGTAGCGGAACAGACACCGACTTTCGGGCTCCCAAGCCCGGCGCCGTGTCGCCAGAGCCTGCCCCGGCTCCGGCGCCGACGGTGTCGCGCGCGCCGCCCCCGCCGGCCGTCGCGTCCCCGCCGCTCGCCCCCTCCCGGCCCCCGCCGGTGATGGAAACTCGCCGCTCGGACAACTATTACGAAGTCAAGGCGACCATCTTCGGCGCGCTGATCGAGGCCATCGACCTCGCCCAGCTTGCCAAGCTCGACTCCGAATCCGCGCGCGAAGAGATCCGCGACATCGTCAACGAGATCATCGCGATCAAGAACATCGTGATGTCGATCGCCGAGCAGGAAGAGCTGCTCGACGATATCTGCAACGACGTGCTCGGCTACGGGCCACTCGAGCCACTGCTCGCCCGCGACGACATCGCCGACATCATGGTGAACGGGGCCGGCACGGTGTTCATCGAAGTCAGCGGCAAGATCCAGCGGACCGGTATCCGCTTCCGCGACAACCAGCAGCTCCTCAACATTTGCCAGCGCATCGTCAGTCAGGTCGGCCGGCGCGTCGACGAATCCTCGCCGATCTGTGACGCCCGCCTCGCTGACGGCTCCCGCGTCAACGCCATCGTGCCGCCGCTCGCGATCGACGGCCCCGCGCTCACCATCCGCAAATTCAAGAAGGACAAGCTGACGCTCGATCAGCTCGTCAAGTTCGGCGCGATTTCGCCCGAAGGCGCCGAAATCCTCCAGATCATCGGTCGCGTGCGTTGCAACGTGCTGATCTCCGGCGGTACCGGCTCCGGCAAGACCACGCTGCTCAACTGCCTGACCAACTACATCGAGCACGACGAGCGCGTCATCACCTGCGAGGACGCAGCCGAACTCCAACTGCAGCAGCCCCATGTGGTGCGGCTCGAAACCCGCCCGCCCAACATCGAAGGCGAAGGCCAGGTCACGATGCGCGAACTGGTGCGCAACTGTCTTCGTATGCGTCCCGAACGCATCATCGTCGGCGAAGTCCGCGGCCCGGAGGCTTTCGACCTGCTCCAGGCCATGAACACCGGCCACGACGGTTCGATGGGAACGCTGCATGCCAACAATCCCCGCGAAGCGCTGTCACGCTGCGAATCCATGATCACGATGGGTGGCTTCTCCCTGCCCTCGCGCACTATCCGCGAGATGATCTGCGCCTCGATCGACGTCATCGTCCAGGCCGCGCGTCTGCGCGACGGCTCGCGCCGCATCACGCACATCACCGAGGTGATGGGCATGGAAGGCGACACCATCATCACCCAGGACATCTTCCTCTACGACCTGATCGGCGAGGACGCCAACGGCAAGATCATCGGTCAGCACCGATCGACCGGCATCGGCCGTCCGAAATTCTGGGAACGCGCACGCTATTACGGCGAAGAGAAACGCCTTGCCGCCGCGCTCGACGCTGCGGAAAAGAAACCGAATACGTGAGCGGGCCGGCGCAGCCATGAACATTCAGGTCCTCGCCCTCGCCTTCCTCGCCACCGCTGCCGTCGGCGGCATCGCTTGGGTCTTCCTCTATCCGATGCTCTCAGGCGAGCGGAAGGCGGAGAGCCGCCGCGCCTCGATCGCGCGCGCCGAAGCGCCCGCGACCCGCCAGGCCGAGAAGACCCAGCGTTCGCGCCGCGAGCAGGTGGAGAGCTCGCTCAAGGATCTCGAGGCGAGACGCTCGCAGGAGAAGAGCGTTCCGCTCAACATCCGCCTCTCGCAAGCCGGGCTCGACTGGACGCCGCAGAAATTCTGGATCGTGTCCGGCGTCGTCGCCGGCGTGTTCTTCTTTGGCGCGCTGCTCGGTGGCGGCGGCCTGCTCGGTGCTGGCGGTCTCGCCTTTGCCGGCGGCTTCGGACTGCCGCGCTGGGCGCTCGGCTTCCTGAAGAAGCGGCGCGAGAACAAATTCCTGGCGGCCTTGCCCGACGCCGTCGACGTCATCGTTCGCGGCATCAAGGCCGGCCTGCCACTGTTCGAATCCATCAAGGTCGTCGCGGCCGACGCGCCGGAGCCGCTGCGCAGCGAATTCCTGGCCATCATCGAGACGCAGGCGATCGGCATGCCGCTCGGCGAGGCCTGCTCGCGCCTCTACGACCGCATGCCGCTGCCTGAGGCCAATTTCTTCGGTATCGTGGTGTCGATCCAGCAGAAATCGGGCGGCAACCTTTCCGAAGCGCTGGGCAATCTCTCCAAGGTGTTGCGCGACCGCAAGAAGATGAAGGAAAAGATCCAGGCGATGTCGATGGAAGCCAAGGCCTCGGCCGGCATCATCGGCTCGCTGCCGCCGATCGTGATGTTCCTCGTCTATCTCACGACGCCCGGCTACATCTCCCTGCTGTGGACCCATCCCACCGGCCAGCTGATGCTGGTCGGCTGCGTCGTCTGGATGTCGATCGGCATCCTGGTGATGAAGAAGATGATCAACTTCGATTTTTGATGGTGCCGTATGGTTGATTTGCTCGTCACAAAACTGCACGACGTCCACTTCATGACCATGTTGCTGGCGGCCATCGCCGCCAGCGCCACCGTCTATACGCTGGTGATGCCGCTGTTTGCCGGCGAGGGCCTCTCCAAGCGGATGAAGGCGGTCGCAAGCGAGCGCGAGCGGATCCGGCAGCGCGAGCGCGAACGCCTCAACAAGAGCGAGAAGGTCTCGCTGCGCCAGACGCCCAAGCAGCTCGTCTCCAAGGTCGTCGAGGACTTCAACCTGACCAAATGGTTGGCGCAGGAGGCTGCGCGCGACAAGCTGATCATGGCGGGTTATCGCGGCCAGGCGCCTTACGTCACCTTCCTGTTCGCCCGCATGGTGGCGCCGATCGTGCTGTTCGTCGGCTCTGTGATCTACGTGTTCCTGATCGCCCACCTGGATCGGCCGATTCCGATCAAGATCGGAATCTGCGTCGGCGCGGCCTATCTCGGCCTGCAGGCGCCGATGCTGTTCCTGAAGAACGCGATCTCGAAGCGCCAGCTCTCGATCAAGCGCGCCTTTCCCGACGCGCTCGATCTTCTGCTGATCTGTATCGAATCCGGCATGTCGGTCGAAATGGCGTTCCGCAAGGTCGCAACCGAAATCGTCGGCCAGTCGATCGCGCTGTCGGAAGAGTTCACCCTGACGACCGCCGAGCTGTCCTATTTGCAGGACCGCAAGGTTGCGTACGAAAACCTGGCGAAACGCACCGGGCTCGAGGGCGTCAAGTCGGTGTGTCTGGCGCTTCAGCAGGCGGAACGCTACGGCACCCCGCTCGGCCAATCGCTGCGCGTGATGGCGCAGGAAAATCGCGACATGCGCATGAACGAGGCCGAGAAGAAGGCCGCCGCGCTGCCGCCGAAGCTGACCGTGCCGATGATCCTGTTCTTCCTGCCGGTGCTGTTCGTCGTTATTCTCGGCCCGACCGGCATCAAGATCTCCGAGCTGCACTGACGCGGACCAAAAAACGCGAAAACAACCCCATGCACAGTAGCCGGCCATCGCCGGCGCTATGCCATGCGGATCGCGATAAGCCTTCGCAGTGTCGGACAAATTTCGCCTGATCGCGCCAAAGGCGGCAGATCAGTCGGATTGGCTGAGCGAGGCGACCGGCGTGCGCTTCAACGCGCCGCGAGGACCATCGCTGCGGCTCAGCATGTCCTTGAGATAGGCGACATTGGCCGCGGCCTGGTCCGGTGGCAGGTCCGCCTTCACGATGGCCTCGGCCTCCGCGAAGCGGCCCTGAAGGCCGACCACCAGGCCGAGATTCTGCCGCACCCGCGAGCTCGCACGCGGCGAAGCGTAGGCCTGCCGCAGCACCTCTTCCGCCTTGGGCAGATTCCGCGACAGCATGTAGGACAAGCCGAGATTGGACAGCACGCCGGGATCTTCAGGCGCGATCTTCAGTGCACTCGCATAATAGGCGCGCGCCTCGTCGTGGCGGCCCATCTGGTCGAGACAGGTGCCCTGCACCGAGAGCAGGCGCCAGTCGGGATTGTCGGGCGAATGCGCCTTCGACAAGACGTCGAAGGCCTGCTGGAAATTGCCGTTGTCTGCGAGCGCGCGGCCGTAAAGGGCCAAGAGCGGCTTGTTGCCGGGATTGGCGATGGTCGCCTGTTCGAGCACGGCGGCGGCCTGGGCGCGCTGGCCATTGGCCCGCAAAGCCTGACCATAGGCCAGCGCCGCGTCCGCGTCCTTGGGATTGGCGCGATAGCGTTCGCCATAGGCCTCGACCGCACGCGCAGGATCGGCCGGCGCGGCTTCCGCCTTCGGCCCGATCGAGCCGGTGACGTCGGACAGTTTTGACATTGCGGTGCAGCCGCCGAGGCTCGCGGCCACCAGAGCAATCAGCGAGGCGGAGGCAAGAAGCCGGGCAGGACGGAACCGTTGACGCATGACGCTTTGACTCTCGAGCCTGATGATCGAGCCGAACGCGCCAGCAATAGACTGTTAACCCTAATGGCCGGTTAACGCCGCGAACAGCCGCCTTGCGGCGGCATCGCCCCGCCCAGGCCGAGATCGAGGCCGAGCAGCTTCACCTCCTCGTTCAGGTCCCGCAGCAATTGCAACCGCTGTTGCTCCCTCAACTGAATATCGGCGGCCTCGCGGGGCAGCATCGGCCACCGGCGCGAGAGGTCGTCACGACTGACGAGGCGATCGGCGCGGAGTTCGTCGAGCGTGGCATGGTCGATGCCGAGCATGTCGGCTGATTGTCCGATGAGCCGCTGGAGCAGCGCCCTCGCCTCTGCCAGCGCCGCGGCATCGCCCCCCTGCGCGGACCTTGCGAGCTTGCCGTCGAGATCGGCCCAGGCATGGGACGTGACGAGATAGGTGTAGAGCAGGTCCGTCCAATCCTGCCTGCAGCCATCGTAGAACGCAGGACGCGACAGCAGCCGCCGGACCAGCCCCAGCACCTGGTCCCGCGACAGCGACGCGGATGAGGCGATCTCGATCGCCGACCGGACGGCGGGATCGCGGGACAGGTCTCGCCCCGCCGGAAGGCAGATGAGCCCCTCCGGCAGATTCGAATCGAGCGGCCTGAAGCCGGCATCGTCGCGCTGCCGCGAATAGCGGGCGATTGCGAACCGGTACTCGGCCTGCTCAGCACCGGACGTGGGACCAAAATGGATGATGTTGAAGCCGGCGTCGTCGCCGCCATGCCCGGTGGAGGACGGACAGGACAGCACATAGATCGTGCGCCAGAAATCCTCGCCGCCGCTCCACGTCGCACGTGGATCAGGAATCGAATAGCGACTGAGCCCCTCGACATGGCGATGCCCGTGTAGAATCAGGGTGACGTTGAGCGAGGTCGCCGCTTCGAGCAAGGTCGCGGGCGCGGCGAGATACATCAACGGCTCGTCCGGAACGCCGAGAAACCGCTTCCCCTCGCCGGTCGCCTGCGGCAGCGGATGGTGGTGCAGCGCGAGCACACGCACCAACTTCTCTGCGGGCTCGGAATAGCCGGCGCGACCAGCCGAGCCGATGCTGCCTGCAAGCTCTACGCTCAACCGGGCGGACTGCGCGACCATCGCTTGATAGGTCCGTTCGTCGCCGTTGCCCCCGGCAAGCGCCGTGAGGCTTGCGTTGTTTGAGTCGAGCAGCACCAGGTCGAGACCCGCCTGGCGGTAATAGACGCTCTTCGAGGTCCGCGGCAGGCGCAGATAGTCATAGGCGTCGTGGCGGCCGCCGCGCTGGCTCGGACGCTTGAGGTCGTGATTACCGGCGACAGCCTGGATGTCGGTGAATAGTCCCGTCTGCCTGAGAGCGGCGATGACCGCGAGTGCTTCGTCGAGCGCAGACGGAGTCGGATCGTTCACGATGTCGCCCGTGATCAGCAGGATGCGGTCTGGCACCTCAGCGAAGGCCGCCATCCGCTCGCGCAGAGCAACGGTGAGCCTGTCGATCGTTGCAAGCAGCCGGCCTGACCCGTCCAGATGCAGGTCGGAGATCTGCGCAATGACAAACGATCTATCCATTTTGCGCCGCTCATTGCGAATGCTGCGTCGCCCAAACGATTGAGAGAAGGCCTTCGACACGTGCAGAGACGCGCCTTACAACTCAAAATATTCGACAATAATGCCACAACCGCAACGCTAGTAAAGCCCTGCGGCCGCGCACGCGTCAACCGCAGTTCTCAAACGATATGCGAGCGCGGCCGCAGATGGTTTCAAGGAGCCCGATCAATATTCGATGGCGAGACGCTTGCGGATTTCGTCGATGCGCTTGTCGAGTGCGTCGAAGCGCGCGTGGACCGAACGGTCGTGCAGATAGAAGACGTAGCCGCCGGCAAGGAAGGCGAAGACCCAGTGGTGATGCTCGACATAGCCAAAGACGACCTCGATGGCCTGGCCGATGAATGTGACCACGCTCCACACAAATTCCATTGCGACTCCTCCCGGCACGCTTCGTCGTCCGTCACCGGCGCCCTCTGCCCACCGGTTCGACCGCCGCCGGAACCTAGCATGACAGCTTCCCTGCGAGTAGCGGCTCGCTGAAGGGTGACTGCAAAGCCGATTGCGGCCACGGCAAAACTCTGCGAAGTCTCCTCCACCGAATGACCTTGCGGACCTGCCAATGCCTTCCGTGTTCGAGACGTCCTCGACTGCCACCCCGATCACCTTCGTCACCAAATCGAGCTGGGATTCCGTGCGCGAGACGCTGACGCCGCCGCAACGCCAGTTCGCCATTGCGAGCGCCTACACCGCCAAGCCGGGCAGCTATCTGGCACTCCCCGCGCCGGATGGCACGATCGCGCAAGTGCTGTTCGGCCTCGATGACGACGGCGCCCGATCGCGCGATTCGTTCAGGCCGGGCGCCCTGCCGGGCCTGCTGCCGCCGGGCACCTATCGCTTTGCCAATGCACCGCACGATGCACGACTGGCGGCGCTTGCCTTCGCGCTCGGCAGCTACCGCTTCGCCCGCTACCGCAAGGTCGACAGGCCCGATGTCCGGCTGGTGCCGCCTGACGGCGTCGATCCCGCCGAGATCAACCGCATGGCCGATGCCGCGATGCTGGCGCGCGATCTCATCAACACGCCCTCCAACGACATGGGGCCGGAGGAATTGGCGGCCGCTGCGCAAGAGCTCGCGGCCGAATTCGGCGCCAGCTATGCCTGCACCATCGGCGAGGAGCTGGAGACGAACTTTCCCCTGATCCACGCCGTCGGCATGGCCTCCAGCCGCGCGCCGCGGCTGATCGACATCGGTTGGGGCGATCCTGATCATCCCAAGGTGACGCTGGTCGGCAAGGGCGTCTGCTTCGACACCGGCGGGCTCGATCTGAAGCCGTCGAGCGGCATGCTGATCATGAAGAAGGACATGGGCGGCGCGGCCAACGTGCTGGCACTGGCGCGCATGGTGATGGATGCGAAGCTGAAGGTGCGACTGCGCGTGCTGATTCCGGCGGTGGAGAACGCCGTTGCCGGCAATGCCTTCCGCCCCCTCGACATCTTCACGTCGCGCAAGGGCATCACGGTCGAGATCGGCAATACGGATGCGGAAGGACGGCTGGTGCTCGCCGACGCGCTGGCCCTGGCCGATGAGGAGAAGCCCGAGCTGCTGATCGATCTGGGGACGCTGACGGGCGCTGCGCGCGTTGCGCTCGGGCCGGATTTGCCGCCTTTTTACACCCATGATGAGACGCTGGCCGCCGACGTCGCGCGCTGCGCGGTGCAGGAGAACGATCCGTTGTGGCGCATGCCGCTGTGGCCGCCTTACGATGCGTGGCTGGATTCCAAGACGGCCACCATCACCAACGCACCATCAGGCGGCTTTGCCGGCTCGATCACCTGCGCGCTGTTCCTGCAGCGCTTCGTCGAGCAGGCCAAGAGCTGGCTTCACGTGGATATTTATGGCTGGACGCCGTCGGCGAAGCCCGCGCGGCCCGAGGGCGGCGAGTGCCAGGCCGCGCGCGCCATCTACAAGGTGCTGAGCGAGCGCTATGCGTAATCCCCATTACAATCCGCGGCTGTGGCCGGCGCGCGGCGACATCGCCGCAAAATATCTCGAAGGCCAAGTGCCGGCGGATCGCTATGTCACCGGCGAGGAGTTTGAGATCATCGAGGCGATCGCGCCGATGCGCGAGCAGCCGTCATCGAACGCGATGCTGATGACAGAGGCTCTGCGCGGCGAACGCGTCACCATCTACGACCGCAATGGCGAAGGCTGGGCCTGGGGCCAGCTCGCCAGCGATGGTTATGTCGGTTGGCTGCCCGACGCCGCGCTCGTGAAGCCCGCGGCGGCGCCGACACACAAGGTGAGTGCGCTGCGGACGCTCGTCTTTCCCGGCCCCTCGATCAAGCTGCCACCGGCCGACGCACTGGTGCTGGGATCGAAGCTCACGATTGTGCGCGAGGACGGCCCTTTCGCGGTCACGCGCGACGGCGCGTTCCTGCCGAAGGCTCATCTCGTCCCGCTCGACTCTCGCGAGCCGGACTTCGTCGCAGTCGCCGAACGCTTCGTCGGCACGCCCTATCTGTGGGGCGGCAAGAGCAGTCTCGGCATTGATTGTTCGGGCCTCGTGCAGGTCGCGTTGACGGCCGCCGGCATCGGCTGCCTGCGCGACAGCGACATGCAGCAGGCCGGCATCGGCCGCGCGCTGGAGCCGCATGAGCGAAGCAGCTTACAGCGCGGCGATCTGATCTTCTGGAAGGGCCACGTCGCCATCGCGCGCGATAGCAGCACGATGGTCCATGCCAACGCACATCACATGGCCACGGTAATCGAGCCGATCGAACCGGCGATTGCGCGGATCAAACAGACCGGAAGCGACGTTGTCGCGATCAAGCGGCTGTAGCGCGCGACGTCGAAAATGCGTTGCGCCTGCTTAGGCTCGGAAGGCGCGTCATTCCCGCCAATTTCGTAGTCTTCACGCATCTTGCTGCATCTGGTTCGTCCGAGACAGCCAGCAACACACTGCGGTTGGGATTGCTTGAACCAACTTGATGAGCACCGGCTCATTTTTAACATCCGCGCTCAAGCCAAAAACGTTGGCTTATCCCAACGAAAGAATGAACCTTGATATCGCTGTGGCGGCGATTCTTACGAAGGTCGGTTTTCCGACAAATAGCAGTCCACTAAAGCCAAAAGCCACGCATCGCCTATTCCCCATAACAAAATACCTTCGACGTGATTTGTCCATCAGAGTTGGCGTCGATTCGACCAGGCCGCTAGTTCCCGCTGCATCCCGGTCTTCCGGGCGCCCTAATTGGAGTGAACGAAAGAACCATCCACGGGACGACGCGTTGGCCCGACCATGGGCGCAGACTTAGGGACCAAGGAGATACCATGATCAAATTTGCCAAGCTCATCGCAGTACTCGCCATACCAGCATTGCTGATCGCTAGCCCATCGCTCGCTGGTGGCGGCGGTGGTGGTGGCGGTGGTGGCGGCGGCGGTGGCGGTGGCGGCGGCGGTGGTGGTGGTGGCGGTGGTGGTGGCGGCGGCGCTGGCGGCGGCGGCGGCGCTGGCGGCGGCGGCGGCGGGGCCGGTGGTGGTGGCGGGGTTGGCGGCGGCGCAGGAGGCGCGGGAGCCGGTCTCGGAGGTGGCATCGGAGGCGGTCATGGCGGAGCCGGCGGACATGGCGGAGCCGGCGGACATGGCGCTGCGGGTGTCGGGCACGGAGTATCGGGTACGCCGGGCCACACAATGCAGTCGACCTTTGCACCGCACGAGCGAGGCGCACATCACGGCGCGTCAACCTTCAGCCCGGGACACACGACAACGCCAGGACACGCGATGCAATCGGCGGTTCAAAATCCTCAAGACCGCGGCGCCAAGCGCGGAGCTTCGAGCTTCGCTCCCAGTCGATAGTCGATGTAAGGCTGAAAGCCCCGGTCACAAACCGGGGCTTTTTGTTTTGCAGCCCGTCGCAGCCCTCCACTTTGCACGCGGAAGGCCGTTTCGTACCACTTGCGAGCCGGATGGAAGAGCTGCGCGAACATCAAAATGCAGCGCATCTGTTTTGCGCTCGGAAGCCGATATTGAAGCCGCCGGCCCAGGTCTGCTTTGGGCAATTCCGGACGTGCGGGGTTGTTGACCCCGGCCCTAGAGGACAATCGCCTGGTCCTCCCCCGGAAAACATAAACGTCTGACTGCGCTCGCGTTTAGAGAGCTACCGTTCATAAACATGTACCTTGCAATAACAGGTACCTTGCGATAGTCTCCCCGCATCGAGCAAACCGTGCGGCCGCGATGACCGACTCAACCAATCAGATCCAGCTCAAGAAAGGCGCGCTCGAATTGTGCGTGCTGGCACTGCTGGCGCGCGGCGAAAGCTATGCCTACGAGATTGCCAGCACGCTCGCTTCGGGCGTCGGCATCGGAGAGGGAACGATCTATCCGCTGATGCGGCGCATGCAGGACGATCGACTGGTCGAAACCCGCCTTGCCGAATCCAACAGCGGTCCTCCGCGCAAATATTACCGGCTCACCCCGGCCGGCCGCGCGGCCTTTGCGGCGCAGAAGCGCGAATGGCGCACGTTCACAGATGCCGTCAACCAGTTGCTGGGAGAACGCTGAATGAACCGCGTTGCCTTCTTGACCATCCTCCATGACGGACTAGCCGGGCTCCCGGCGCGGGAGATCGACGATATCATCGCCGACTACATGTCCTACTTCGACGAGGCCGAGACCTCGGGGCGAAGCGAGGCCGAAGTGGCTGAAGCGCTTGGCGACCCCAGGCGGCTCGCGCGCGAGTTGCGCGCCGAGACCGGGCTACGCCAGTGGGAAAATCACCGCAGCCTCGGCAATTCTGCCGCCGCCCTGCTGGCGCTCGGAGGATTGGCCACGGTCGACGTCCTGTTGCTGCTGCCGCTGCTATTCGCGGTGACGCTGATCATGCTGGTGGTCGGCCTCGTCATCCTCGCGCTCGGCATTGTCGGCATCGGATTGCTGCTGAGCCTGCTGAAGGTCGGGCACTTTGCTTCAGTCGCCGCGATGCTGCTGCGCGCGGTGGCGGGCATCGGGTTGATCACTGGCAGCGTCGGCGGCGGCGCACTGCTGCTGCTGGCGCTTAACGGCGCGGTGAAGATGCTCGGGAATTACGCCCGGCTGCACTATCGGCTGCTCAAGCCAGAGCAGGACCCAACCTGACGCCTATCGGAGGTTCGCCATGAACGGAAGTCTTGTGAGGATTGCGGTGGTATCGCTGAGCATTGCAGCCGCCTGCGGGATAGTCACGGTTCTCACTTCGGCAACCGACTGGATCGACGGCGATGCTCGATCGTGGGCCGCCCCGCTGCGAAGCTGCACATGGACGAAAAAGACTGGCGCGGGCGAGCGCCGCACAGTCGATCTCGATTGGACCGGCAGCGACGCCATCAAGATCAGGATTCCGGCGAAGGTGCATTATCAGCCAGGACCCAAGCCACAAGCCAGCGTCAGCGGGAACGCCGATCTGGTCGATCATGTGCGCCTGCGAGACGGCGCGCTCGAGTGGGACACGGTGGAATGGGCCAACCTTGTCGATTGCTCTCCGGCGGACGATCTCGTCGTCCAGATCGCCGGCCCCGCCGTGACCGCATGGGCGTTGAATGGTTCAGGCGAGCTCGACCTTGCCGACCTCAAGCAGGATGTGCTGCGCATCACCGTGCATGGCAGCGGCGTCGTCACGGCAAGCGGCGAGGTCCATGAGGCCGCGCTCGATGCCGCCGGCTCCGGCCGCGTCGACCTCGGCCGGCTCGTCACCCAGAAGACCAGTGCGAGCATCCACGGCAGCGCTACCCTGAAGCTCCTCGACATCAAGCAAGACGTTCTGCATATCGCCGTGCACGGTAGCGGCGCCATTACCGCGAGCGGAACGGCCAAGGAGGTGTCACTCGAGTCTGCCGGCTCCAGCCGCGCCGATCTCGGCCGGCTGGTCACCGAACGAGCCAGCGCGAAGATTCACGGCAGCGGCAATGTCGACCTCGCTCCGCGCCAGGACGCCGATGTCTCGGTCTCCGGCAGCAGCGTGGTGAAACTGCACGGCACCGTGGCGCGGATCAATTCGCACGTGTCCGGTTCAGGTGCGATCAAGCAGGTGCCTTAGACTTTTGCATTCGAACGGCCGCGCGCAACAGGGAGAACACGTCGATGCAGGCTTCCAACCAGGTTTACCGATTGCTTTCCGTCATTGGCCTCTGCTTCACGGCAACGCTTGCGCAAGCTGCGGGCTTACGATCGATCGACATTCCCGCCGGCGCAGATGGCCCGGCGATTCACGGCATGGTCTGGTATCCCTGCGCCGAAACACCGGGAAAGATTCCTGTTGGCGCTTTCGTCCTGACGGGAACAAAGGACTGTCCACTCGCGGGAGACCACCTCCCGCTGGTCGCCGCGTCCCATGGGAGAGGCGGCTCGCTTCTCGGCAATCGCGACACGGCCGAGACCCTCGCAGACAACGGTTTTGTGGTCGCAGCCATCAATCATCCGGGCGACACCGCGCAGGATCTGAGCCGTTCGGGCGATCTCTCGGTCTTCATCGAGCGGCCTACTGACATCAAGCGTTTGATCGACTTCATGATCACTGCGTCGCGGTTCGCCGCAAACATCGATCACGACAGGATCGGCTTCTTCGGCTTCTCGCGCGGTGGATATACCGGGCTCATACTGCTCGGCGCCGATCCGGACTGGACCGGGGTCGCATCGAAGTATTGTCAGCAAAGCCAGGGGCGGTTCTGCCAACAAATCCTGAGCAAAGGATACCCGCTGCAACCCCTCATGCACGATCCCAGGATCAAAGTTGCGGTCCTTGCGGATCCGCTGGCCATCTTCTTCTCGGCGCAAAGTCTGACGCAAGTCAACGCACCAATTCAACTCTGGGCGTCGGAACGCGGCGGTGACGGCGTGCTGCCTCGCGATGTCACCGCCGTGGACGCAAACCTACCGGCGCCACATGACTATCGCGTGGTTTCGAATGCCGGGCATTTCGCCTTCTTCCTGTGTCCGCCAGCGCTGGTCCAAACACAGCCCGAACTTTGTGAAGATGCTGTGGGATTCGACCGCCTCGCATTCCATGCAGAATTCAATGCTGCCGTGCTCGCCTTCTTCCGCAAATGGCTGGCCCGCGCCGATTGAAGGCGACCTTACTTTTTGGGGTTGCAGCCCTCAGACGAACTATTGGGCCGGAAAGAGGGGAAAGGCTATTTGTCTGGCCGCCGGCGAAGTCTCAACATCGAGAGAGCGGTTTCCTTCCACGACATGAGCTGTGGCGCCGGTCCCTTTGTCAGCTCGGCGGGTATCTTTCGTCGGTCGAGCGGAAACCAACGGATGGCCGGACGCGCCGGTGCGGCCAGAGCCTCGTTCACATGGAATCCCTGCCACCTTTGGTTACCTGGACCATCCGCCGTGTCTCCATGTTTGATGATCGGCCCCTCGGTGACGATATAGGAAGACACCATGCGCAAGAACGCATCGACTTCGCCCGGGTCGTAGGCGTTCGATTGATAAAAGACTTCATGATCGGGCGCATCGAGTTGGCTCATGCCAATAGTATCCATCGAGCTCCATGAGGGATCCGTGTTTGGCAATGTGAAGAAGCGCACGTTGGACCAAATCTGCAACGGCATGTCTCCGGTTGATGAATGGTCGTCGCTCAGTCGCTCCAGAAACTGCGAGGCGGGGCTCAAGCACTCCCCGTTCGGATTGAAATAGCAAATGGCCTGCGGCAGTTGAACAAGTGCAGCCGCAATGCGTGTCACGAACTTCAATTCGTGTACCGCGTCGTGATTCTCAGGCATGTTGATCGAAGGGATGGCCGGAGATTCAGCGCCGAAGCTGTAACTGCTGCGAATGCGGATGAAGGCCTGGTGCTGCATAGGAACCGAACGACCGTCCGGCCACGTCCACGCATGCTCGCACGATCGCTTGAGGCTGCCGGGCCACGTTCCCGGACCAAATTGGCCCAAGTGCCACGCCCCGAAAAGCTCGGGTTCGGTGTTCGGGTCTCCCATTTGATCGGGCCAGCGATGGTCAACAATATCGACCAGGACGTAACTATTGACTTCGGCCTTGTAGGCAATAACGAGCGACGGTCCTGACAAGCGCCAATCGCTCGACTCCTTCTGTCGACCGACAATCGTGAAGTCGCCGAGGCGTGATGCAACCTCGTCCAAGGTTGGCGCCTGGCGCAGCAAAATGGCGACCCCCTGTGTGTAGAAAGCTTTGCTTGGCATTTAGGTGGACAGCTCCAAATAGCTCCAGTCTAGCCACTCCGCACAGATCATAGTCGCATGAATCATCGTCAGACGATATCGCTTCGGAAATTATCGAAATGTCAGCAGATGGCTGCAAGGCGAAAGAAGCAGCTTCTTCCGGTCCAGGTCTGACTGGGAGAGAGGCCGTTGCGCGATCAGGCGTCCGGCAGTCACGGCGATCAAGCGATCGGGTTGAGTTCGCAACGGCAGAGGAAACACCTCTCCTTCGGGAGAGCTGAAGGGAAGAGACTACGTCGCCACCGCCCCGCCGCCCGCCGTCTCCAGCCGGAACGCTGCCGCGAACAGCGCGCGGGTGTAATCCGTCTTCGGGTTCTTGAACAGCTCCGCGGCCTGACCTTCCTCGACCACCTTGCCGCTGCGCATCACGATGAGATGGCTGGCGAGCGAGGCAACGACACGCAGATCGTGCGAGATGAACATGTAGGTGAGATCGCGCCTGCGCTGAAGCTCGCGCAGCAGATCGACCATCTGCGCCTGAATGAGCATGTCGAGCGCGCTGGTCGGCTCGTCCAGCACGACGAAGTCTGGCTCCAGCACCACCGCACGGGCGATGCTGATGCGCTGGCGCTGGCCGCCGGAAAACTCGTGCGGATAGCGGTAGCGCGTATCAGGCTTCAGCCCGACATCCTCCAGCGCCTTGACGACGCGCGCCTCGCGCTCCTCGCGTGACAGATTGGGCTGATGTACCGAGAGGCCTTCGGCGACGATGTCGGCGACCGACATGCGCGGCGAGAGCGAGCCGAACGGGTCCTGAAACACGATCTGCATATCGCGCCTGAAAGGGCGCATCTCCTTGAAGCGCAGGCCCTGGATGTCCTTTCCCAGGAACACGATGCGCCCGTTCGACGAGATCAGTCGCAGCAGCGCCAAGCCCAGCGTGGTCTTGCCCGAGCCGGATTCGCCGACGACGCCGAGCGTCTCGCCCTTGCGCACGGCAACGCTGACGCCGTCGACGGCCTTGATGTGGCCGACCGTCTTGCGCATCAAGCCGCGCTTGATCGGAAACCACACTTTCAGATCGTCAGCCGACATCACCACCGGCGCATTCGGCTGCGGCGGCGCAGGATCCGGCTTCGGCTCTGCCGCAAGCAAGTCACGCGTATAGGGATGTTTCGGGGTCTTGAAGACCTGCTCGACCGGCCCTTGCTCGACGATCTCGCCGCCCTTCATCACACAAACCGTGTCGGCGATGCGGCGCACGATGCCGAGATCATGGGTGATGAAGAGCAGGCTCATGCCGAGCCGCGACCGGATCTCGGCGAGCAGGGCCAGGATCTGTGCCTGCACGGTGACGTCGAGCGCCGTGGTCGGCTCGTCCGCGATGAGCAGATCCGGCTCGTTGGCGAGCGCCATCGCGATCATCACGCGCTGGCGCTGGCCGCCGGAGAGCTGGTGCGGGTAGCTTTTCAGACGCGTCTCGGGCTCGGGGATGCCGACCTGCGTCAGCAGCTCCAGCGTCCGCCTGCGCGCATCCGCGTTGCTGGTCGGATTGTGCAGCTGGATGATCTCGCCGATCTGCGCCTCGATCGTGTGCAGTGGATTGAGCGAGGTCATCGGCTCCTGGAAGATGATGGAGATGTCGCTACCTCTGATCTCCCGCATCTGCTGCTCGGACTGGTCGATCAGCTCCCGCCCCTTGAAACTGATGCTACCCGAGGGGTGCGAGGCGGTCGGATAGGGCAGCAGCTTCAGGATCGAGAGCGCGCTGACCGACTTGCCGGAGCCGGACTCGCCGACCAGCGCGACGCATTCGCCGCGCTTGATCTGGAACGACACCTTGTCGACCGCAAGCGTCGTGTTGCCGCCCTGGTGGAAGGCCACCGAGAGATTGCGCACGGCCAGCAATGGCTGGTTGATCGCGTCCATCACGCCCTCACTTGAACGTCTTGCGCGGATCGAAGGCGTCGCGCACGGCTTCACCGATGAAGATCAGCAGCGACAGCATGATTGCGACCGAGAAGAAGCCGGTGAAACCGAGCCACGGCGCCTGCACGTTGGATTTGCCTTGCGACAAGAGCTCGCCGAGCGAGGGCGAGCCGGGCGGCAGGCCGAAGCCGAGGAAGTCCAGCGCGGTCAGCGTCATCACCGAGCTCGAGACGATGAACGGCAGGAACGTCATGGTCGCCACCATCGCGTTGGGCAGCAGATGCCGGAACATGATGACCCCGTTCGAGACGCCGAGCGCCCGCGCCGCCTGGATATATTCGAAATTGCGTCCGCGCAGGAATTCGGCGCGCACGAGGCCGACCAGCGACACCCATGAGAACAGCAGCAGAATGCCGAGCAGCACGAAGAAGCCGGGCACCAGCACCGAAGACAGGATCAGCAGCAGGTAGAGCGAGGGGATCGCGGTCCAGATCTCGATGAAGCGCTGGAAGGTGAGATCGATCCAGCCGCCGAAATAGCCCTGGATGCCGCCGGCGGCGACACCGATGATCGAGGAGACGATGGTGAGACAGAGGCCGAACAGGACCGAGATACGGAAGCCGTAGATCAATCGCGCCACCACGTCGCGGCCCTGGTCGTCGGTGCCGAGCCAGTTATATTCGAGGTCGCGGCAGCTCTTCAGCCCCTTCTTCTCGACCACCGGCTTGCACTGGGCTTCCGTCAGCATCCAGGTCGGCGGCGACGGTGCCGGCGTCGGCAGGTCCAGATTGTGGGTGTCGTAGGAGTAGCGGATCAGCGGCCAGACGATGCTGCCGCCCTTGTCCTTGATCAGCTTCTGCAAGTAGGGATCGCGGTAGTCGGCCGCTGTCTCGAAGTCGCCGCCGAAGGTCGTCTCGGAATAGGTGACGAAAGCCGGCCAATAGAGGTGGCCGTCATATTTGATCAGGAACGGCCGGTCGTTGGCAATCAGCTCGGCAAACAGCGACACCACGAACAGGACCATGAAGATCCAGAACGACCAGTAGCCGCGCCGGTTCGCCTTGAAGTTTTCCCAGCGCCTCTTGTTCAGCGGCGACGGTGCGAACGGCTTGCGCGTGATCGGCACGGCCGCGCCGAGCGGGCTCTTGGCCGACGTCTCGATCGGGGTTGGGGCGGTCAGCGTCATCAGACCTCCCTCGCCTCAAAGTCGATCCGCGGATCGATCCACATATAGGTCAGATCGGAGATCAGATTGACCACGAGACCGACGAGCGAAAAGATGTATAGCGTGCCGAACACGACCGGATAATCGCGATTGAGCACGCTTTCGAAGCTGAGCAGCCCGAGCCCGTCCAGCGAGAAGATCGTCTCGATCAGCAGCGAGCCGGAGAAGAAGGCGTGGATGAACGCGCCCGGAAAGCCCGCAATCACGATCAGCATCGCATTGCGGAAGATGTGGCCGTAGAGCACCTGGTTCTCGCTGCAGCCCTTGGCCCGCGCGGTCATGACATATTGTTTGCGGATCTCGTCGAGGAACGAGTTCTTGGTCAGCAGCGTCATGGTCGCGAATGCGCTCAGACCCATCGAGATCAGCGGCAACGTGAGGTGCCAGAAATAGTCGATGATCTTCCAGTACCACGGAAACTGCGACCAGCCGTCCGAGGTCAGGCCGCGCAGCGGGAACAGGTTGAAGAACGAACCGCCGGCGAACAGGATGATCAGGAGGATCGCGAACAAAAAGCCGGGAATCGCGAAACCGATGATGATGATCGCCGAGGTCCAGGTGTCGAAGCGCGTACCGTCCTTCACCGCCTTGCGGATGCCGAGCGGGATCGAGATCAGATAAGTGATCAGCGTCAGCCAGATGCCGAGGGAGATCGAAACCGGCAGCTTCTCCTTGATCAGCTGGATCACGCTGACGTCGCGGAAATAGCTCTTGCCGAAATCGAAACGGGCGAAGTTCCACACCATCAGCGCGAAGCGCTCCGGCGCGGGCTTGTCGAAGCCGAACTGCACCTCGAGCTTCTTGATGAAGTCGGGGTCGAGCCCCTGAGCGCCACGGTACTTCGAGTTGATGGCATCGCCGCCGGCTCCCAGTTGCCCCGGCGCGCGCTGCGCAAAGTCGCCACCGCCCGAGATGCGTGAGCTGCCGCCGGTATCGGCGCCCGAAAGCTGCGCGATCACGCGCTCGACCGGACCGCCCGGCGCGAATTGCACCACGACAAAGGAAACGAACAGAATTCCGAGCAACGTCGGAATCATCAGGAGAATACGGCGGGCGATATAAGCGCTCATGATTATTGCGCCTGCTCGAGCTTGGCCGCCTTGGCGCGGTCATACCACCAGTTTTCAGGCGCACCGACGCCTTGCGCATATTTCGGCGGCTTGTCGGGATGGCTGAACTGATCCCAATAGGCGAGGCGATGGAAATTGGCGTACCATTGCGGCACCCAATACCGACCGGCGCGGAAGACGCGATCAAAGACGCGACAGGCCGTGGTCAGCTCTGCCCGGTTCTGGGCCGCGATGATCTTCTCGATAAGAGCATCGATTACTGGATCGGAGATGCCGGCGAGGTTGTACGAGCCCTTGGTCTTGGCTGCTTGCGAGGAGAAGAACGGCCTCATGGCGTCACCCGGTGTCGCAGACATCGAGAAGCGCTCCATGGTCATGTCGAAGTCGAAATCCTCCACCCGCGCGCGATACTGCACGGCATCGACCAGCCGGAACGTCGCATCGATGCCGAGCGTTGCGAGGTTCTTCAGGTAAGGGCCGTGATGCGGCTGGAGCGAGGGCTCGTCGTTCAGGAACTCGATCGTGAACGGTTCGCCATTGGGCAGAACCCGCTTGCGATCCTTGATGACGAAGCCGGCTTCGTTGAGCAGCTCGCTCGCCTTGCGCAGCAGAGTACGGTCCTGGCCCGAGCCGTCCGACACCGGCGGCACGAAAGGCTGACCGAACACTTCGTCGGGCACCTTGCCACGGAAGGGCTCCAGCAATGCGAGCTCTTCAGGCGAAGGCGGGCCCGATACCATCATGTCGGAATTCTGGAACGGCGAGCGCGTGCGCGCATAGGCGCCGTACATGATGGTCTTGTTGGTCCACTCGAAGTCGAAGGCATAGATCAGCGCCTCGCGCACGCGCGGATCCCTGAACTTGTCGCGCCTGAGGTTCATGAACCAGCCCTGCGCGCCCGAGGGCGTCTCGTCCGGCAACTGTTCGCGCTTGACGCGGCCGTCCTTGACGGCGGGAAAATCGTAGCGGGTGGCCCATATGCGCGCGGTGAGCTCTTCGCGAAACAGATAGTTCTTGCCGGTGAAGCCTTCGAAGGCGACGTCGCGGTCGCGATAGAATTCGTAGCGCACCGTATCGAAATTGAAGCTGCCGCGGCAGACCGGCAGATCGGCACCCCACCAGTCCTTGACCCGGTCGTATTCGATGTAACGGTTGACCTCGAACCTGCCGACCTTGTACGGGCCGGAGCCGAGCGGCGTATCGAGCGTCGATTCATCGAAGGCGCGCGTGGCGTAATACGCTTTCGAGAAGATCGGAAGGCTGGCGACATAGAGCGGCACGTCGCGCGCGCGGTTCGGCGCAAAGGTGACGGCGACGGTGGCGTCGTCGATCGCCTCGGCCGTCACCAAATCGCGGAGCTGCACGATGATCAGCGGATGCCCCTTCTCCTTGAGGACATTGAGCGAGAAGGCGACATCATGCGCAGTCAACTTCGAGCCGTCGTGGAAACGGGCCTCGGGACGCATCGTGAAGGTGTAGGTCAGCTTGTCCGGCGAGATCCGGACCGACTTGGCGGCGAGCCCGTACATGGCATCGGGCTCGTCGTTGGCGCGTCCCATCAGCGCCGCGAAGGTCATGTCCATGCCCTGCGCGCCCTCGCCCTTCAGAATAAAGGCATTGAGCGAAGAGAAGGTGAAATAGGACTGGTTATACGATCGCACCGACGGGATCAGCGAGAACGTTCCGCCCTTCGGCGCATCGGGATTGACATAATCCAGATGGTGGAAGTCGGCCGGATATTTGAGGTCGCCGAAGGCCGAGATGCCGTGAGCTTCCGCTTCCGCCGCCGCCTCCGACGCCCTCACCTTGCGGAGTGCGCCGGCGCCAAGCGCGCCGCCGACACCGAGGACCAGCACCTGCCGGCGTGAAAGCTGCGCCATGCGCAATCGCTTCCTCAAGAGCGTTTTCCGATCCGCGCCGCCTTCTCAGCATCGTACCACCACAGCGTCGGCAGGCCGGACCGGCCGTATTTCGGCAGCGGATCGGCATGGCTGAAGCGGTCCCAGCGAGCGTAGCGCGAGAAGCCGTAGGTGAATTGCGGGACGAGGTAGAAATTCCACAACAGCACGCGATCGAGCGCGTGGGTCGCGGCAACCAGTTCGGCGCGATTTTTGGCGTAGATCACCTTCTCGATCAGAGCGTCGACCGCGGGATTCTTGATGCCGATGGTGTTGCGCGCACCGGGCATGTCGGCGGCCTGCGAGCCCCAGAACTCGCGCTGCTCGTTGCCGGGCGAAAGCGATTCGCCCCATTGATCGATGATCATGTCGAAGTCGAAGCTGCGCAGCCGGTTCTGGTACTGCGCGTCGTCGACGACGCGGATCGAGGCGCTGACCCCGATGCGCTCCAGCGAGGGCTTGTAGAACAGCGCTATGCGCTCGGACGAGGGATCCTGCACCAGGATCTCGACCGTGAGCGGCTTGCCGGAAGCGTCTACCAGCTTGTGGTCTTTGACCTCGAAGCCGGCCTCCTTCAGGAGTCTTGCCGCCTCGCGCAGATTGCTTCGCACGGCGTCCGGACTGCCGCCGACCGGATTCTGGTACACCGTGGTGAAGACCTCCGGCGGCACCTTGTCCTTCACGGTTTGAAGAATCTCCAGCTCCTGCCCCTGCGGCAGGCCGGATGAAGCGAGCTCCGTCCCCTCGAAATAGCTCGCGATGCGTTTGTACTGGCCATAGAAGAGCTGCTTGTTCATCTCTTCGAAATCAAAGGCGTAGTTGAAAGCACGGCGCAGCCGCGCGTCCTTGAACTGATCGCGGCGGATGTTGAAAGCGAAGGCCTGCATCCGGCCGGAATCGTTGATCGGGAATTCCTCCTTGATCACGCGCTTGTCGGTCACCGCCGGGAAATCGTAGGCCGTGGCCCACTGCTTGGCCGAATTTTCCGCAATCCAATCGGCCTGGTCGGCCTTGAAGGCTTCGAGCGCGACGAGGTTGTCGCGGAAGAACTCGAAACGCAGCTCGTCGAAATTGTTCGTGCCAATTTGGCTTGGGACGTTGGCGCCCCAATAATCCTTCACCCGCTCGAGTTTGATCGAACGTCCGGCCACAAATTCCTTGATCTTGTAGGGACCGGAGCCGAGCGGTGGCTCCAACGTGGTCGCGCCAATGTCGCGCTTGCGGCCCTGGGCGTCGGTACCCTCCCACCAATGCTTTGGCAGCACGGTGAGCTCGCCGACGATGGTGGGCAATTCGCGGTTGCCCGGCGCATCGAAGGTGAATTTTACGTCTCGCTCCCCGCTCTTCTCCACCTTCGTGACATGACGATAGTAGGAGGCGTACATCGGGCTCAGCTTCTTCAGGCTCTCCAGCGAGAAGATCACGTCCTCAGGTGTTACCGGCTTGCCATCGTGCCAGCGCGCTTCCTTGCGCAGACGGTAGACCACCCAGGAAAAGTCGTCAGGATGCTGCGCGGATTCGGCGAGTTCGCCATACTCGGTGGCGACCTCGTCCTGGGCACGCGTCATCAACGTTTCGTAGATCAGCGCGGCGGCCGGTGCGAGGGAGCCCTTAGTGCCCGCCACCGCGATGTTGAAATTATCGAAGGTTCCGAGCGAGATCAGCCGAGCGACGCCGCCCTTGGGCGCATCCGGATTGACGTAGTCGAAGCGCTTGAAGTCGGCGGGGTACTTGATGTCGCCGAACAATGACAGCGCATGGCGCCAGGGCAGGTCTCCGGCCGATTGCGCTTCCGCCGATCCGACCAAGGGAACACCCGCCGCAGAGCCGAGGGCGGGAAGCGCGCTAGCGGCCGCGCCGGTGAGCAGAAGATCGCGTCGGGTAATGGCCAAATCAACATCCCTGTCTTGAAGGAGGCTACTCCTTTAAGTTCCCAATATAGGCGAGGTTTCGACGGAATATGTTGCTTTTTCCTCATGTTGGAAGGCCGGGCGGCCTCTTCGATGCGACCAAACGCCCCGATCACGGCGCCGCGGGGCCCGAATAGGGAAACGGCCAGGCTTTGGGGCCTGGCCGCATATCCGAAATCGAAGACTGAAGCGCCTTATTTCGCCGCGGTCGGGAGCGGCTTCGGGTTGTCCGAGAGGCTGTTCAGGTAGGCAATGACGTCGGCGCGCTCCGAGTCCTTCGGGATGCCGGCAAAGCCCATCGCGGTGCCCGGAATATCGGCCTTCGGATTGGCAATGAACTTGTTCAGCTCGTCGATGGTCCAGGTGCCGCCCTTGGCCTTCATCGCGGCCGAGAAGTTGAAGCCGTTGCGGCCTTCGCCGCGGTGATCGCCGACGATGCCATAGAGGTTCGGACCAACCCGGTTCGGGCCGCCCTTCTCGAAGGTGTGGCAGGCGGCGCACTTCTTGGCGGCGGCGGCGCCCTTCTCGACGGAAGCGGTCTGGAGCAGCTTTTCGATCGGCTCGGAGGAGGCCGCGGCCGCGGGCGCGCCGCCCTTGTCGCCGGCTTCTTCCTTCACGGCGATTTCGAAGCCCGGCTTTTCCGGCATCTTGGGCGAGAACAGCGCATTGGCGGTGAAGCTCGTCACCAGCAGGATGAGACAGGTGCCAAGCACGGCACCGAGAATCTTGTTGAGTTCGAAAGAGTCCATTTCCGGCTAGGCCCCACACCGCAAGAAGGAAAAAGCGGCCGGGCGGCCGCCAGGACGAGCCTCGGGAGAATCAAAAACGTTCCTTCTTGTTTCCCCGAGTTTTGCCATTGAGATATCGGTTTGCCCGGGGTCTGGCAACCCGTATAAGCGGTCCCGCTTTCAGCCCGTCCCCACCCCATTTCTCGGTGCGGAAAACGCTCCGTTTCCAGGCCCTTGAACTGATGACTGATTCCCGCATCCTGGTGCTGATCCCGGCCCGCATGGCCGCCACCCGCCTGCCCGGCAAGCCGCTCGCCGATATCGCGGGCATGCCGATGATCGTGCATGTGATGCGGCGCGCCGTGGCGGCCGGTATCGGTCGCGTCGCGGTGGCAACCGACACGGCGGAAATCGCCGCGGTCGTCACCGCCCATGGCGGCGAGGCCGTGATGACCCGCCCGGAACACCCCTCCGGCTCCGATCGCATCCACGAGGCCATGCAGAAGCTCGATCCGGCGGGGAAAGCCGAGATCGTGGTCAATCTCCAGGGCGATTTCCCGACGATCACGGTCGACAACATCCGCGAGGTTTTGCCACCGCTGGAAGACCCTGAAGTGGATATCGCCACGCTGGCGTCGCAGATCCACACCGAGGAGGAGGACCTCGCCCCGAGCGTCGTGAAGGCGATCGGAACCTCGCTCGGGGGTCGACGCATGCGCGCACTTTATTTCACCCGCGCGACCGCGCCGACCGGCGACGGACCGCGCTACCACCATATCGGCCTCTACGCCTATCGCCGCGCCGCGCTGGAACGCTACGTCTCGCTGCCGCCCTCGCCGCTGGAATTGCAGGAGAAACTCGAGCAGCTCCGCGCGCTGGAGGCCGGGATGCGCATCGACTTCATCATCGTCGACACCGTCCCCCGCGGGGTCGACACGCCGGCGGACCTCGAGACCGCCCGCAGCATCCTTTCCAAATCCTGAGCCGCTGCTACAAGGCCGACCATGAGCAAGATGAAGATCGCATTCCAGGGCGAACCTGGCGCCAATTCCCACATCGCCATCGTCGAGGCCTATCCCGACGCCGAGCCGATGCCCTGCGCCACTTTCGAGGATGCGCTGTCGGCGATCTCCTCGGGCGAGGCCGATCTCGGCATGATTCCGATCGAGAATTCGGTCGCCGGTCGCGTCGCCGACATCCACCATCTGCTGCCGGCCTCCGGCCTCTTCATCATCGGCGAATGGTTCTTGCCGGTTCGGCATCAGCTGATGGCGGTGAAGGGGACCAGGCTCGAGGACATCAAGAGCGTCGAGAGCCACGTCCACGCGCTCGGCCAGTGCCGCCGCGTCATCCGCAAGCTCGGCATCAAACCAATCGTGCACGCCGATACCGCCGGTAGCGCCCGCGACATCTCCGAACGCAATGACAAGACCGTCGCCGCCATTGCCTCGCGCCTCGCCGCAAAGATTTACGGCCTCGACATCCTCGCCGAGGACATCGAGGACGAGTCCCACAACACCACGCGCTTCGTGGTGCTGGCACGCGAGCCGAAATGGGCCCCGCAAGGCTCCGGCCCGCTGGTCACAACTTTCGTCTTCCGGGTGCGCAACCTGCCGGCCGCGCTCTACAAGGCGCTCGGCGGTTTTGCCACCAACGGCGTCAACATGACCAAGCTCGAAAGCTACATGGTCGACGGCAATTTCTTCGCCACGCAGTTTTATGCCGATGTCGACGGCCATCCTGAAGATAAGGGCCTCGCCTTTGCGATCGAGGAGCTGAAATTCTTCTCGCGCGAATTCCGCATCGTCGGCGTGTATCCGGGCCACCCGTTCCGCGCGACGTTCAACGAGACGCAGGATTAGTCTCGTGTCCCGGACGCCCGAAGCGCGAGCCGGGATCCAGAGGCCACATCCAGAGGCCACGATGTCCTAAGCTGCGATGCGCCCCGGCTCTGCAGTGCACCGCTGAAGAAGCGCTGCGCTGCGTCCGGGGCACCAGGGCGGCCTACGCCGCCTGCTTCCTCAGCCCGAACGCCTCGGCCAGCAGCGCATACGACTTCTTCCGCGCCTCGTGGTCGTACACAGCCGTAGTCACCATCAATTCGTCCGGCTTGCTCGCCTCGATCAGCGGCTGAAGCTTTCTTTGCACTGTCGCCGGATTGCCGACGAACAGGCGCGAGCGGTTGCGTGCGATCGAGACGCGCTCGGCCTCGGAGTAAGGATAGGCCAGCGCTTCCTCGACGCTCGGCAGCGGCAGATATTGGCCCCGATCGCGGCGCAGGCGGTTGAGGTCGAACGAGCTGGCGAGCTTTTCGGCCTCCTCGTCGGTGTCGGCCGCGATGGCGGCAACGGCGAGGATCGCGTGCGGGGTCGCCCGCCAGGCCGAGGGCTGGAAGCGGTTGCGATAATGCACCATCGCGTCGACCGCATCGTGGGATGCGAAGTGATGCGCGAAGGCGAAGCCCATGCCGACCTGGGCCGCGAGCTCCGAGGAATAGTCGCTGGAGCCGAGCAGCCAGATCGGCGGCAACGGACTGTCATCGGGCATCGCGACAACGTTGTGATAGGGGTGGCCCGCGGGAAATTCGCGGGTCTCCCACAAAATCAGTTCATGCAGCCGCTCCAGAAAATCGTCGCCCTCGCGGCGGTCGAGCCGGCTTCTGAGGGCATAAGCGGTCGCACCATCCGTGCCGGGCGCACGACCGAGGCCAAGGTCGATGCGGCCGGGAAACAACGCCTCCAGCATCTTGAAGCGCTCGGCCACCACCAGCGGCGCGTGATTGGGCAGCATCACGCCGCCGGAGCCGACGCGGATATGCTTCGTCACTGCCGCGATCTGCCCGATCATCACGTCGGGGGCCGGGCTCGCTACCGAAGCAAGGTTATGGTGCTCGGCGAGCCAGTAGCGGACATAGCCGAGCCCGTCGACGTGGCGGGCCAGGTCGATGCTGTTGCGCAGTGCGACGGCAGGCTTTGTGCCGGTGGTGACGACGGACAGGTCGAGGACTGAGAGCGGGATCATGGCGCGTTAACGTAGTGAAGGGGCGCGCGGCGGCAATGGGCAGTCCATGCAGGTCTGGCGTGTGTCGGCCGCCAGCCCAGGCGTAACACCGATCGACCTTGGTGGGATAAATACCGACTCAATCGCGTGAACCTCAAATTGCCCACCGGAGAATCTACTAACCGCGGCCACTCGAATACCAGTTATTTTATTGATATAAATATGTATTACGTAATCGCCAGCCTTTCCCACTGAAGTCATATGTCGTGTTAAAATACGTCATATTATTCACAAAGTGGGCCACTTCCCATCCCTGATGGGCTGTCGGGGGCAGCTGCTTTGGCTTATCTTGCCACCTCCATCTAGACCGACGCCGAGCACGCAGCCTTGGAGTGAGTGGTGCCATGACTGATCTGACGAAGCCTGCGACAGCCGACGGGCAAAACGGGCACCTGAAGCGGCCTGCGATCTCTTTCGAGTTCTTTCCGCCCAAGACCGAGGAGATGGAGCGCAATCTCTGGGAGACGATCAACCGGCTGGCGCCTCTCGAGCCGAAATTCGTCTCCGTGACCTATGGCGCCGGCGGCTCGACCCGGGAGCGGACCCACTCGACCATCGCGCGCATCCTCAAGGAGACCGCGCTGCTGCCGGCGGCGCATCTGACCTGCGTCGGCGCCTCGCGCGGCGAGATCGACGAGATCGTCGACCGCTATCACGAGGTCGGGGTGCGCCACATCGTGGCCTTGCGCGGCGATCCCGCCGGCGGCATCGGCACGCCCTACTCGGCCCATCCCGACGGCTATCAGACGTCCGACGCGCTCGTCGCCGGAATCAAGAAGCGTCACGGCGACATCGAAGTCAGCGTGTCTGCCTATCCCGAGAAGCACCCCGAAGCCCGCGACTTCGACGCCGACATCGACACTCTGAAGGCCAAGGTCGACGCCGGCGCGACGCGCGCGATCACGCAAGTCTTCTTCGATAACGACTTTTACTTCCGCTATCTCGACCGCGTCCGCACCCGCGGGATCAACATTCCGATCGTGCCGGGTATCATGCCCATGCACAATTTCAAGCAGGCGCGCAATTTCGTCACCCGGAACGGCACCAGCGTGCCGGACTGGCTCGCCGCGAAATTCGAGGGCCTCGACAACGACGCCGAGACCCGCAAGCTGGTGGCCGCGACGGTTGCGGCCGGCCAGGTGCAGAAACTGGCAAAACACGGCGTCGACACCTTCCACTTCTACACCATGAACCGCGCCGATCTCGTGTTCGCGATCAGCCATTTGCTCGGCATTCGCGCCAAGAGCGCGCAGAAGGCGGCTTAAGACACCATGACCGTACCCACCCCGCCCAAGCGAACCGCCCTGATCAACGCCGCGCGCGAGCGCATCCTCGTGCTCGACGGCGCCATGGGCACGATGATCCAGAACCTGCAGTTCGACGAGGCCGCCTTCCGCGGCGAGCGCTTCAAGAATTTCCACCGCGATCTGCGCGGCAACAACGACCTGCTGATCCTGACCCAGCCGCAGGCGATCGAGGACATCCACGCGGCCTATTTGCGCGCCGGCGCCGACATCGTCGCCACCAACACCTTCTCGACGACCTCGATCGCACAGGCCGACTACGACCTCACCGACATCGTCTACGAGATGGCGCGCGAAGGCGCCCGCCTCGCCGGTAACGCCGCCCGCTGCGTCGCGGCCGAAGACGGCAAGCCGCGCTTCGTTGCCGGTGCCATCGGTCCCACCAATCGCACCGCCTCGATCTCGCCCGACGTTTCCAATCCGGGCTATCGCGCCGTCACCTTCGACCATTTGCGCAAGTCTTATGGCGAGCAGATCCGCGGCCTGATCGACGGCGGCGTCGACCTGCTGCTGGTCGAGACCATCTTCGACACGCTGAATGCCAAGGCGGCGCTCTATGCGATCGCCGAGATCACCGAAGAGCTCGGCATTGACATGCCCGTGATGGTATCTGGCACCATCACCGACAAATCCGGCCGGCTGCTGTCGGGGCAGATGCCGGAGGCGTTCTGGAATTCGGTGCGGCATGCAAGACCCGTCACCATCGGCTTCAACTGCGCGCTCGGCGCGGAAGATCTGCGCGCGCATATCGCCGATATCGGCCGCGTCGCCGATACGCTTGTCTGCGCCTATCCGAACGCCGGCCTGCCCAATGAATTCGGCCAGTACGACGAGACGCCGGAATACATGGCGCGCCTGATCGGCGAGTTCGCCCGCGACGGCCTCGTCAACATCGTCGGCGGCTGCTGCGGCACCACGCCGGATCACATCGCGGCGATCGCTGCGGCCGTGGCTCCGCACAAGCCGCGCATCGTGCCTGAGATCGCGCCGCGCTTGCGGCTCTCCGGCCTCGAACCGTTCGTGCTGACCGATGCAATTCCCTTCGTCAATGTCGGCGAGCGCACCAACGTCACCGGGTCGGCCCGCTTCCGCAAGCTGATCACCGCCGGCGACTACACTGCGGCGCTGCAGGTCGCGCGCGACCAGGTCGAGAACGGCGCGCAGATCATCGACGTCAACATGGACGAGGGCTTGCTCGACTCCGAAGCCGCGATGGTGACCTTCCTCAACCTCGTCGCCGCCGAGCCCGACATCGCCCGCGTCCCCGTGATGGTCGATTCTTCGAAATTCTCGGTGATCGAGGCCGGCCTGAAGTGCGTGCAGGGCAAACCGGTCGTCAACTCGATCTCGATGAAGGAAGGTGAAGAGAAGTTCGTTCACGAGGCGAAGATCGCGCGGCGCCATGGCGCGGCCGTGGTGGTGATGGCGTTCGACGAGGTCGGCCAGGCCGACACCTTCGCGCGCAAGACCGAGATCTGCAAGCGCGCCTACGACATCCTCGTCAACCGCGTCGGCTTCCCGCCCGAGGACATCATCTTCGATCCGAACATCTTTGCGATCGCGACCGGCATCGAGGAGCACAACAATTACGGCGTCGACTTCATCGAGGCGACGCGCTGGATCCGCCAGAACTTGCCGGGCGCGCACATCTCGGGCGGCGTGTCGAACCTGTCGTTCTCGTTCCGCGGCAACGAGCCGGTGCGCGAGGCCATGCACTCCGTGTTCCTGTATCACGCCATCAAGGCCGGCATGGACATGGGCATCGTCAATGCCGGGCAGATGATCGTCTATGACGACATCGACCCCGAGCTGCGGCAAACCTGCGAGGACGTCGTCCTCAATCGCGACCCTGGCGCCTCCGAGCGCCTTCTGGCGCTGGCCGAGAAATTCCGCGGCAAGAAGACGGAAAGCAAGGAAGCTGATCTCGCATGGCGCGAATGGCCGGTGGAGAAGCGGCTGTCGCATTCGCTGGTCCACGGCATCACCGAATTCATCGAGCAGGATACCGAGGAAGCCCGCAGGAACTCCTCGCGCCCGCTCGACGTGATCGAGGGCCCGCTGATGGCCGGCATGAACGTCGTCGGCGATCTCTTCGGCGACGGCAAGATGTTCCTGCCGCAAGTGGTGAAGTCCGCCCGCGTCATGAAGCAGGCCGTTGCCTACCTCATGCCGTTCATGGAGGAGGAGAAGGCGCGCAACCTGGCGAGCGGCATTGGGACCGAGGGCTCGTCGTCCGCCGGCAAGATCGTGCTCGCGACAGTCAAGGGCGACGTCCACGACATCGGCAAGAACATCGTCGGCATCGTGCTCCAGTGCAACAATTACGAGGTGATCGATCTCGGCGTGATGGTCCCCGCCGCCAAGATCGTGGAGACCGTGAAGGCGGAGAAGGCCGATATCGTCGGGCTCTCCGGCCTGATCACGCCCTCGCTCGACGAGATGGCGTTCTTCGCCGGCGAACTGCAGCGTGAAGGCCTCAAGCTGCCGCTCTTGATCGGCGGCGCCACTACGAGCCGCGTGCACACCGCGGTGAAGATCGACCCGAGCTATCGCGCCGGCCCCGTCGTGCATGTCAACGACGCCAGCCGCGCGGTCGGCGTCGCCTCCTCGCTGCTCTCGCCCGAGAAGCGCGAGGCCTATGCGGCCGAGGTGCGGGCCGAATACGCCAAGATCTCGGAGGCGCATCTGCGCGCGCAGGCCGACAAGAAGCGGCTGAAACTGGCTGACGCCCGCGCCAACCGCGTGCCGGTCGATTTCGCCAAGAGCAGGCCGGTGAAGCCGACCTTCCTCGGCATCAAGAGCTTCGACGACTACGATCTCGCCGAGCTCGTGCCTTACATCGACTGGACGCCGTTCTTCCAGACCTGGGAGCTCGCAGGCCGCTTCCCCGCCATCCTCGACGACGCCAAGGCCGGCGAGGTCGCGCGTTCGCTCTATGACGATGCGCGCAAGATGCTCGACACCATCGTGAGGGAGAAATGGTTCCGGGCGCGCGCGACGATCGGATTCTGGCCGGCGAATGCGCAGGGCGACGACATCGTGCTCTATGCCGACGAAAGCCGGACGAAGCAGATCGCGACGCTTCATACGCTGCGCCAGCAGCTCGAAAAGCGCGAGGGCCGCTTCAACGCCGCGCTGTCCGACTTCATCGCGCCTTCAGGCGTGCCCGACTATATCGGCGGCTTCGTGGTCACCGCAGGGATCGGCGAGGACGCGGTTGCCGACCGCTTCAGAAGCGCCAACGACGACTACTCCTCGATCCTGTGCAAGGCGCTGGCCGATCGCCTGGCCGAAGCCTTTGCCGAGCGCATGCATGCCCGCGTGCGCCGCGAGTTCTGGGCCTATGCGCCCGACGAGGCGCTCTCCAACGAGGATCTGATCCTCGAAAAATATCAGGGCATCCGTCCCGCGCCTGGCTACCCCGCGCAGCCCGATCACACCGAGAAGGCGACGCTGTTCGAACTGCTCGATGCGGAAGCGACCGCCGGCGTGAAGCTGACCGAGAGCTTCGCGATGTGGCCGGGCTCGTCCGTGTCAGGACTCTATTTCGCCAGCCCCGAGAGCTATTATTTCGGCGTCGGCAAGATCGAGCGCGACCAGGTCGAGGACTATGCTGCGCGCAAGGGCATGAGCGTGGCGGAGACCGAGCGCTGGCTCGCGCCGGTGCTGAACTACATCCCGTCGCGAGAGGAAGCCGACAAGGCCTTCGCTGCGAGACCTGCGAACGACGAGGCTTCGAACGACCTCGCCTCGCATCCGCCGGGCTGCACCTGCGCGGTGCATCTCGTCTGGCAGAAGAAGCGCGCGGGAGCGGGGTAGGCGCGCCTCGGGCGCGAAAGGCGAAAACAACCCCATGCACCGTAGGAATGGGGTTGAAAGGATTGGCGAAATTTCGGTGTTACCGAAAATCGCTTGCTCCGTCGGGCAAAACACCTGTATCAAGGCAGGATCGGATGTTGCGCGCTGGTCGATATTGCTCCTGCATGCGCGGTTCTTATCCTCCCCTGGAGGGGGAGGATCGGTTCGCATGCAGCGAAGCGAAATGCGGACCGAGGTGGGGTGACAGTCTCTCCGCGCTGTGCACTGCCCGTGTTGAGAGATCACCCCACCCCGCTCGCGCTTCGCGCGATCGACCCTCCCCCTCCAGGGTAGGGTAAGAGCCTCACCCCTTCGGCGGTGCCAGCGGCTGCACGATCTCCCTGAACGGAGCCAGCGCCTCGCAGCGATCGGCGTGCGCTGACAGCGCCGGATAGCGTGCCGCGTCGAACAGCTGCGGATGGGCCTCGCGGGTGAAGCGAACGACGCAGGCGACGGCGACGTCGGCATGGCCGATGCGCGTCCCCAGCCAGTACGGCGACGTCGCCTTGGCGCGCTCGGCCTCCAGCAAGGCGAGCACGTCGCCGATCTGCGCTTGGCAACGCTCGACCCACAGCGCGAGCTGCTCCTTGCGCAGCACGCGCTCATAGAGCAGGCTCACTGCCTTGTCGCCGAGGCCTGACGCGAGCGCGCAGATGCGCAGGTGCTTGCGCCGCTCGGCGCCGCTTCGCGGCAACATCGCTTTCTCCGCACCGACGAGCTCGTCGAGATAATCGAGGATGATCGTGCTCTCGATCAGCGCCTCGCCATCATCGAGCACCAGGGTCGGCACCCGCCGCAGCGGATTGTACGGCGCGATCTTGTCGGCATCGCCGAAGGTCGACCACGGCCTGTGCTCGAAAGCGAGGCCGTAGAGCCGCAGCGCGATCGCGACGCGCCGGACGAAGGGGGAATCATACTGGCCGATCAGGAACATGGTTCTCGCTCTTCTCAGTCGCTGGATGAGGCAGGGCCGATCAGTGTCCGCGAGAAGATCGGCGCGACGCAAGGACGATGTTGGAAATGGAGCATTGCACCTGATGCAAGGGCCCCGCGACAGCGTCGCCCCGATGCGCTATCAAGGACAACATCATGACAGCAACATCAGACATCAATCGCGAGCGGATCGCGGCGACCGAGGCCGTCATTCGCCCGCACATCAGGCGCACGCCGCTGCTTGCGGCCGACCTCGCCGATTTCGGCCTCCCGGCAGCCCCCGTCAGCTTCAAGCTCGAACTGTTGCAACATTCCGGATCGTTCAAGGCGCGCGGCGCCTTCGCCAATCTCCTGCTGCGGCAAGTGCCGAAGGCCGGCGTCGTGGCGGCCTCTGGCGGCAATCACGGCGCGGCCGTCGCCTATGCGGCGCAGCGGCTCGGCATTCCCGCCAAGATCTTCGTTCCCGACATCACCTCGCCCGCCAAGGCCGAGCGGATCAGAGGCTACGGCGCCGAGCTCGTGATCGTCGGCAACCGCTACGCCGATGCGCTTGCAGCCAGCGAAGCGCACGTCGCGCGGACCGGCGCCATGGCCGTGCACGCTTACGATCAGGCTGAAACCTTGCTCGGTCAGGGCAGCGTTGGCCTCGAACTGGAGCAGGACGCCCCCGATATCGACACGCTGCTGGTGGCCGTCGGCGGCGGCGGCCTGATCGGCGGCATCGCGGCGTGGAGCGCCGGCAGGACCCGCATCATCGCCGTGGAGCCGGAGCAATCGCCGACACTGCACAGCGCCTTCGCGGCTGGCACTCCGATCGACGCGCCAGCCGGCGGCCTCGTCGCCGATAGCCTCGCGCCGCGGCGCGTCGGCGAATTGATGTTTCCGATCGCGCGCGCCCGTGTCGAGCGCGTCGTGCTGGTCAGCGACGATGCGATCCGGCAGGCGCAGGCCGCGCTATGGTCGCGCCTGCGGCTGGTCACTGAACCCGGCGGTGCGGCTGCGTTCGCGGCACTGCTGTCGGGGCGTTATCAGCTCTCGCCCGGCGAGCGGATTGCGGTGCTGCTCTGCGGGGCGAATACGACGGCGGTGAATTTCGATAGCTAGTTTTCAAGAAAACCCAGGGCTGACCTCTTTCAACACCATACGGCACGGGCTTTCGTTGGCGCAGGCTGAGCACAAGGCGTTTTGAGGGTCTAGATTCGCCGAACGAATTTATCGTGACATTTCACCACTAGAAAAGGCGGCAGCGATCTCCGAAAACAGTTCGCTACTCTGCTTCCCACTAATTTCAAAACATAGATCATCGGCGGACATTGTCGCTCCGATTCCCACCCTCGGATTAAATAGGCCCAGTCGCTCTATTTTGAAACGCTTGGCGATAAAATTCAGGGCGCCATACACGATTAGTTGACGAACATCTATAGATCGAAACAATCGATCACCTGCTTTGACCTCATAGAGCGCATCCGACGCGATGAGATCTCCCTTGCATGAGTCTATCATTCCGCAGCCGGGAAATATTGGCTCAGTGAGAAGAGAGCCAGCAGGCTTATTGAGCAAGAACATCCAAAGTAGGCGGCGCCGCTGTTCGTCAATGTCGACAACTTCTTCGGGCGCGAGTCCACCTTCCGAAGCGATATCACCCTGGGTTTCCCGACGAATCGGCAACGATCGAACGTAGGAGACAGCCCGATCCAGCTCCTCTGGGCTCAATCCTCCCGGGGGCCAACCAACGCCATCATTGGCTGTTTGGCAAAACGCAGCAAAGGCGACTTCATTAATAAAACCTCTGCGGATGGGCGCAGCGGCGCTTGTCATCCCAGGGAATTCGCGCACGTAATGTCCCAAATTCAAGCGCCGAACGAAGATATCTGTGGTCGGCGCAACGCTCTTCCAGAACGACGAGTAAACTTTGCAAAATGTGGATGCGGAGATCACAGCGGGATGCTCCAGCCAGATTGATTGGCTTTCTCGCTAGCCCAGCGCTGGACCAATTGCTCGAACGGAGAAAACTGATCGCTCGTATGCTGTCTCCAGTGCTTACCCTCATCCCGCAATGAATACGAAGCAACGATAAAGGCTCGTCTCTCAGCTACGCTGAGTGACTGAAAGCTGGCTCTCAAGTCAGAAAGCCAATACCAATTCTTCCATTTCGCCATTGTCAAGATTATGTCTCTGCGCAAGAACGAAGAGGAAGTCGATAGCTTGAAAATTCGAACAAGGACCGCTTCTGCCTCTGGCGAATGCCTACAGGACAGAACGCGAAGCGCGTAAGCGAGATTGAGATCAACACGCAAAACGTGTGAATGATTTTCTATGAGCCCAATGATTTTCTTATGGATGGTCAATTGGGCCGCTGGCGAGAGATCATCAAAGACGGCCCGAGCTACGGTGAGAACACTGGAAAATATGGGATATAGTAACTCAGCATTGTCGACCATGGTCGTAATGGCGTCGTCTCTTGCTCGCGATTCAAGATATTTGACCGCGGCGACGATCTTTCGCGCCAATCCTATGTGTATGCGACTCTTTAAGAGTTCCTCCCGCAACAAACCAAGAATATCGAATCTCTCAATTTCGGCCTGCAGGACTGCGTAGTCCTCATTTTTGGTCGGCGAGTATGGATCAAATCGCAGCGACAGCTGCATCAGACCTTTTGCCCGCTCTTGTGACTCGGTGGGACTGCGATCTCCGTCATTTGGATTTAGAGGATTTGTCGCTGCAAATTCCGCACTCGACATGATCCTTGTCTTCGATTTCTGCAGTTGAAGCCCCTGAGTACGAAGGAGCTTTTCGGATAGAAAGATAAGGCGCGCATACGCCTCCTCGTCGCTATCGCAAAAAATATGGAAATCATCTGCGAAGCGGCAGAAGGTTATTCCCTCCATTTCCAAGAGACGATCAATCTGATTGAGAACCAGTTCGGATAGTATTCGAGCCGCAGGACCGCCAACCGGAAGACCAAACGAATTTGTATTCGAGTAATTTTTTAGGAACGACATAATCCTACTGTGGGCATCACCAACGGTGGCGAGCTGGAGTAGAGCGTTCTCCAATCGATGGTGGCCCAATCTCGGATAGAACTCCGAAATATCGCAGACCACGACGAACTTGAACTTTTTCGCGTGTTCTAGTGAGCACTCCATGAAATCGCGCCAGTTGGACCCGCTGTCAAAGATATCCGCTGTGTCGTCGGCCCACCGAGATCGATAGGAAAAGACGCGCTTTGCGCTGACAGGAAGTCGAGCGTGCTCAATTGCGTCGGATATTGAAAGCACAAGTGCTAGAAAGTACAGATTCCAGAGGGGATCCATCTGGGTAGCCCATCGGAATCCCGTATAGTTTACCGGCGCTAGCGCGGCATCGTGTGCGGGCGGATACCGATTTAGATTGCCATCAAAATCTCTATGAATCTCTCGCAACAAGTCGAGACATTGGGCTCTCTTGTCGAAGAAAATGTGATTCTCGATCGGAAACGGAAAGATATCAGTGTCACCGTGCCGAATTACGTTTGAAATTGCCCGTTCGAAGAATTTGTCCATCGCCCACCACGGCAGCCGTCTACATTCATGAGTTGCGAAATCATATTTTTCTATTAGCAGATTGGGAAGCTATCAAGCCGCAGGATGCTTTGAAATGTACGCTGGTTGGCTCAGCAGGCGTCTCGGTAAGGTCCAACCCGTGCGCCGCGCCGGCGCTGCGCCCGCGGTCATTGCGAGGGCCAACGCGGAGGTAGCGGCGTAGCTCCATGATGCGGAGCGGATTACGGGGACGTTGTCCCAGAATACGCTGCGTTCCATCTGGACTAGATTCTGAACAGCAAATCAGAGAGTAATCTTGAGTTTATCGAGTTCATTGTCGGAGAAGCGCTGGGATGGGCCACTGCACTGTCGATCGACAACGCGCTCACCTGACGGCGCCGGGACATAAATCTCACGAGCCTTTTGCTTATGGCGAATGTATTCTTGCCGGCTCGATTAGGGCTTAGCCAAACAGCAAAACCTCGTCTAATTTCAAAATCCGAGAAGAGGCGAACGAAGAGATCTTCTCCGCCGACCAGACGCGTTGTTGCCGTGATCTGGGCTGGAGCTAGTACCTTGTACCTGCGTCGTTAAAACCCTCCAATCTGATTTGCTTGCTGGATAAGGACGCTCATCTTACTGTCGGTTGGCATGATTGTTGGCAGTATATCGGTGTCGCTTCGAACTTTCGGCGGAAATCCTGTCCCTGGATCTTCGCTTAGCTCAATTCGGGCTACCGGTTAGTCGATGATCGGCACATGCCGCGCCGCATCGCGCGGCAGCGTGCCGTCGAGGCGCGGATCAGCTGCCAGCTCGATCTGGCGGCGGAACGCGCGGAAGCCGGAGCGCTGATAGAACGCAAGCGCGGAGGGATGATCGAGCGTGCAGGTGTGCACCCAGACGCGGCGCACGTCGCGCGACCATGCGATCTCCAGCGCGCGGTTCATCAGGAAGCGGGCAGCGCCGGTGCCGATCAGGTTTCCGGTGACGCCGAAATAGACCAGCTCGCACTGGCCGGGCTCGCGGAAATCCAGCTCCAGCAAGCCTTCGTCGCGGCCATCGACGACCAGCGCGTAGACCTCGATGCCTGCGGCATGGATGATCGCGGCGAGTTCGGCGTCGCTCATGCGGGCGCGGGAGAACCACAGCCAGTTCTCGCCGACGCGACGGAAGAGATCACGGTACCATGTAAGCGCCGGCGCATCGACCTTGCGCAAGGACCAACTGCCGGCCGGATCGGCACGGTGCGCGGGGCGCGCCGTCATCTCCAGATGGGTGACGATCGCGGCGATCTTGCCGGCGGGGATGTCGGAGTAGCCGTCGGGGAGGATCATGGTGGGCTCATTGGGTCTAGGCCAAAGGCACGGTGCGTTCCCCTCCCCCACAAGGGGGAACGGAGAGAGTATCGACTGAGCTTGATTCCACTCCGATTCGAAAACCCCACTCACCGCGGCGTCAACATGATCGCTTCCGCGGTCGCGGCTTCCACTGCGCTGCGGCTGTAGAGCAGCGGCACGTACTGCCCCGTCGCCCAGAGCGGCGCGAGGTCGCGGTAGTGGGCGCTGAAGGGATCGCCGGATTGGCCTGGTGTGTTGATGGTGCGGCTGGCATCCCAATTGCCGACGTCGAGCACCATGCGGAACGAGGCGCCGGAGAGCAGATGGTAGTCCGCGCGGCGATAGGTTGCCGCGCGCGGCACGTTGCTGGCGCCACCGAACGCGAGCGGACCGACCGACATCTGCGCGGCGGTGGCCTTGTCGGCGAGGGGCATCAGCGCATGGTCGAATTTGGCGACATGGAGCCGGCCCCAGCGCCAGGTGGAAGGATCAGGGCCGAGCTTGCTGGTGACATCGGCCACGGCCTCTCCGAGGCTGTCGCGCAGGATCTGATCGCGGGCGGCGGCAGGGTCGGCGCCGAACGAGCTATCTGGCGCTTCCAACGCGGCGACCAGCGCCGAAATGCTGGAGGCCTCCGGCGCGATGAGGGCGACAGCCTTGGGCGCGGTCACCTTCAGCAGCACGGGGCCGAGATGATTGGCGATCCAGACTTCGTACAGTGCGGCCGCCGCGCTGCCCTCGGCATCGCGCGCGTCCCATGGCTTGAGCAGATCGAGACCCTGCTTCACGTCGGCGTCGTCGGAGGACAGCGGCTGCAGCAGCTTGACCAACCGGCGCCCGAGCATCGCAGTGTCGTCGTTCTGCAGGTCCATGGCGTCGGCGAGCGTCACCTTGTTGTTGGCCGCGAGCACTTCGGTGATACGCTGCCAGCGGGCGCTGTCGGCCCACTCGAAGCCGACCTTGCGCTCCGCGACGGGATAATCGGCCGGCAGGTTCATCTGATTGGCGGTGGCGAGGAAGCCCTGCTTGGGCTGATAGGCCTTCGGCAGATCGTCGAGCGAGAGAAAGCCGTTCCACTCATAACGGCCGTCGCCCGGCACCGGCATCAGGCCGTCATAACCGACGCGGCGCGGCGTCTTGCCGGCGGCGACCCAGCCGATATTGCCCCTGGTGTCGGCATAGACCTGGTTCTCCGACGGCGCGCCCCAGCGCCGCATGGCGGCGAGAAAGCCGTTCCAGTCCTTCGCGGTCATGTAGTCCGACGAGCCAAAATAGGCCGACGTGCCGGGCTCGAACCAGATCGAACGCACGGCAAAGGCGCGCTTGTTCGCGTCATCGACGAAGATGACAGGGCCGTGCCGGGTGAACTTCAGCTCGAGGTCGCTATCCGCCTCGCCCTTCACCTGCTCGGTCTCGTGAACGATGCGCATGTCCTCCCAGCCATTGCCGTAGCGATACTGGTTGGGATTCTCAGGGTTGAGCTCATAGACGTAGAGGTCTTCCTGGTCGACGTTGAAGATGGTGAGGCCGAAGGCGATGGTGCCGTTGTGGCCGATCGAGATGCCGGGGAGTGCCGGCTCGCCGGCTCCGATCACGGACAGGCCGGGTGCATTGAGCCCGACGATGTAGCGCAGCGACGGCACGCTGTGCTCGCGATGCGGATCGTTGGCGAGGATGGGACGGCCCGTTGCGGTGCGCGAGGCCGAGATCACCCAATTGTTGGAGCCGATGCTGTCGCGCTGCTGGTCGGCTTCGGTGAGATATGCGTCGGGATCGTGCGCGAGTGCGGCCTGCCTGTCCTTCGGCGTTGGGAACGCGACCGGGCGCGTCGCCAGATCATAGGCCGCGAGCACGGCCTTCGGCACGCTGCAGGGATCAAGGCCATCGGGGATCTTCGTGGTCCAGGCCGGCTCGAGCTTGACGCGGAAGCGATCAGCCTCGAGGCCGGCCGCGCAGGCGACCAGCGAGCGCTTCACTTCCGAGGCCACGTTACGGGTCAAGCCGTGGCTGCGGATGCGGACGACATCGTCCGCGGTCCAGATATCCGGCATGGTGCCGGCGATCCTGAACTCGATCGGCAGCGGGCGTTTGCCGGCGCGCACATCAGTGACATAGGCGTTGACGCCGGCGACGAAGGCCTCCGCATAGGTCTTTGCCTTGGGGCCGTAGGACGCCCACTCCCTGGTCATGTCGCCGCGATAGAGAAACAGCCGCAGCGCCTTGTCCTGTGCCGCATAAGCCGGGCCGAAATCCCTGGCGAGCAGGCCGAGCCCACGCTTGCGCCAGAGATCGATCTGCCAGAGCCGGTCGCGCGCGGCGTTGAAGCCTTGCAGGAAGAACAGGTCGTGCTCGTTGCCGGCATAGATGTGCGGGATGCCCCAGACGTCGACCAGGATCTGGGCGGGCGCGTCGAGACCGGCGACATCAGTCTTGACCTGGCGCGCGCTTTCGAGCGGATTCGGCTTGTCGCGCGCGACGGCGGGCGCGCCGAGCAGCGCGATGGAGATTGCGGCGCTGCCGAGCTTGTGGAGGACGCGGTTGAAATCCGTGTTCATTGTGTTTGTCCCGTTGTTGTTGATTGGGGCGCGACACGCGCCCATTAGTCCCCCTCGTCGCTCGCCAGCACGCCCTTTACCGCGCGCGCCCAGCCGGCGAGCTTTCGTTCGCGGGTCGCCTGGCTCATATTCGGCTTGAAGCGGTGCTCGAGGCGCCAATTGTCGGCGAACTTGGTCGGCTCGGGATACACGCCTGCATTGAGACCGGCGAGATAGGCGGCGCCGAGCGCCGTGGTCTCCTGAATGACGGGGCGGTCGACCGGCGCGTCCAGGAGATCAGCAAGGCGCTGCATGGTCCAGTCGGAGGCGGTCATGCCGCCGTCGACGCGGAGCACGACGCTTGCGGTTTCCGAGCTCGGCCAGTCCGCGCGCATCGCGGCCCAGAGATCGAAGGTCTGGTAGCAGACGCTCTCCAGTGCCGCATGCGCGAGCTCGGCCGGGCCGGTGTTGCGGGTGAGGCCGAACAGCGCGCCGCGCACGCGCGGATTCCAGTAGGGCGCGCCCATGCCGACGAAGGCCGGCACGAGATAGACGCTCTGCATGGAGTCCGATTGATCGGCAAGAGGTCCGGTTTCGGCGGCGTGCTTGATGATGCCGAGGCCGTCGCGCAGCCATTGCACCGCCGAGCCTGCCACGAAGATCGAGCCCTCGAGCGCATAGGTACGCTTGCCGTCGAGCTGGTAGGCGACGGTGGTGAGCAGCTTGTTCTTCGAGACGACAGGCGTGGTGCCGGTGTTGAGCAGCGCGAAGCAACCGGTGCCGTAGGTCGATTTCATCATGCCCGGGCGGAAGCAGGCCTGGCCGATGGTGGCGGCCTGCTGGTCGCCGGCGATGCCTGAGATGACGATGGGGCCGCCGAACAAATCGGGCGTGCTCTCGCCGAAACGGGCGGAGGAATCCTTCACCTCGGGGAGCATCGAGCGCGGCACGCCGATGATCTCCAGCAGCTCGTCGTCCCACTGGCCGGTGTGGATGTTGAACAGCAGCGTGCGCGAGGCGTTGGTGGCGTCGGTGGCGTGGACCTTGCCGCCGGTGAGGCGCCACAGCAGATAGCAATCGACCGTGCCGAACATCAATTCACCGCGCGCCGCACGCGCGCGGGCGCCGGGAACGTGGTCGAGGATCCAGGCGACCTTGGTGCCGGAGAAATAGGGATCGATGATCAGGCCGGTCTTCTGCGAGATCAGGGGCTCGCGGCCGTCGGCCTTGAGTTTCGAGCAGATGTCCGCGGTGCGGCGGTCCTGCCAGACGATGGCGCGGTGCACGGCCTGGCCCGTCGCGCGGTCCCACACCACGGTGGTTTCGCGCTGGTTGGTGATGCCGATCGCGGCGATGTCCTTCGCCGTAATACCGGCCTGCTCGATCGCCTCGCGGCACACCATCACGGTCGAGGTCCAGATGTCCTCCGGCTCGTGCTCGACCCAGCCCGAAGCCGGAAAATGCTGCGGGAATTCCTGTTGCGCTTTCGCTGCGATGGAAATGTCGCCGCGAAACACGATCGCGCGCGAGGAGGTGGTGCCCTGATCGATGGCGAGGACGAAAGACATGGAAGCTTACCTTGGCGTTGCCCGAGAGGTCATTGTGTCGCGGCCAAAGAAACGGGATTGCCGCCGAGAGGTCAAGGTGTGATGCGCAGCGCCTTCTCTTACCCTCCCCTGGAGGGGGAGGGTCGGCTCGCATTGAGCGCAGCGAAATGTGAGCCGGGGTGGGGTGATCCCTCAGCACGGGCAACGTTCATTGCGGAGAGACCGTCACCCCACCCCGCTACGCATTCCGCTGCGCTGCATGCGTATCGACCCTCCCCCTCCAGGGGAGGGTAAGAGAAGAGCCGTCCGGAGCACTATGTTCTACGATGTTTCAACGGAGTTGGTTCTGCTTCGCGCGATCCATATAGCTCGATATAGATCCGTTCGAGCACCGCGGTTAGATCGCTGGTAATCTCCGAATTCCAGAACCGGATGACGCGATAGCCTTCGCGTTCGAGCCAACATTGGCGCTCGAGGTCCTTGGCGGCCACATCATCTTCGTTGTGGTGACCGCCATCGAGTTCGATGATGAGGCCCTTGGCGGGACAGAAGAAATCGACGATGTAGGGGCCGATCGGCGCCTGGCGCCGAAAGTGAGTGCCTTCGAGCGGCAGTTCCCTGAGTGCGCGCCAGAATATCCGCTCGTGAGGTGTCGTATTGGCCCGGAGCCTTTTCGCGACAGCGCGGCGGATCGATGTTGAGACCATTTGCGCTCCAGCCCATCCTATGGAGAAGCGTAAGGGAAGCCCCGCAGGACACCCGTTTGCAATGGCAATGTTTTCGGCGGCTCCTCGCCGAGACTAGGACGGCGGGGACGAAGATGCTACATGCCGGACCGGACCATCCGGGGCGGCATGACTTTCACCTCATTGCAATTCGCACTCTTCGTTGCGGTCGTGTTCGGCGCCTATTATCTGCCGCCGTTGCGCCGCTTCCAGGTTCAGCTGCTGGTGCTCGCAAGCCTGGTGTTCTATGGCTCCGGCCAGCCGGCGTTGCTGCCGCTGCTGCTGCTTGCCGTGCTCGGAACCTATCTCTGCCTGGTGCTGGCGTTCGACAACCGCGCGGTGTGGATGCCTGTCGGCATCGTGTTCAATCTCGGCCTGCTGGCGTTCTTCAAGTACAAGCTGCTGTTCATCGATCCGGCCGCGGTTCACCCGACCGGAGTCGCGCCACTGGATGTGCTGCTGCGGCTGCCACTGCCGATCGGCATCTCGTTTTTCGTGTTCCACAACATCAGTCTGCTGGTCGACCTCACGCGCGAGAAGCAGCCACCTCGCTTGCGCGACGTCTTCCTCTACATCATCTTCTTTCCGCAGCTGGTGTCCGGGCCGATCACCCGCGCGGGCCAGTTCATGCCGCAGATCGCGCCCAAGCGGCTCGTCGACGTCGACCTCGTCGAGGCCGCCAAATGGATCCTGACCGGCTATTTCTTCAAGCTCTACGTCGCGAACAATCTCAACGAAATGACGTCCTATATGGACTATCCGCTCTACGAGACCGTGGCGACGCCGGACCGCTGGCTGCTCGTGTTCCTGTACAGCTACCAGATCTACGCGGACTTCTTCGGCTATTCGGCGATCGCGCTCGGCCTCGGCCTCTTGTTCGGCTACCGCCTGCCCGTCAACTTCAACCTGCCCTACATCTCGGTTTCGTTCTCCGAATTCTGGACGCGCTGGCACATCTCCTTGTCCACCTGGCTCAGGACCTATCTCTACATCCCGCTCGGCGGCAACAGGAAGGGGCCGGTCCGCACCTGCCTCAATCTGATGATCGTGATGACGCTCGGCGGGCTCTGGCACGGCGCGAGCCTGAGCTACGCGCTGTGGGGCATGCTGCACGGCCTGCTGCTCGTCGTCGAGCGCCCGTTCCTGAGATTGCTCGGCGAAGCCGGACCGGTGGTGCGGGCCGCGCGCATGGGCGTGGTGTTCTTCTGCGTGACGATGCTCTGGATCTTCTTCAAGCTGCCGAACTTCGATCACGCGGTCGGCTATCTCTCGGGCATGTTCTCGCCGATCGACAATCCAAACCCGACAAAATTGTATCGCAACATGGCGCTGCTCTACGCCCTGCCCGTTCTCGTCCAGCATCTCGGCATAGGCGCGCTCCTCGACGGCAGATTGCGGCGATGGGAGCCGTATCTCTATGGTACGCTGGCGGCGATGGCCTGGCTCGAGGCAGGTCCCGACGCCGCCTTCATCTATTTCCAGTTTTGACCATGCAAAGCGCATCCGGGCTGCCATGGCTGATCAAATGCGCGGGCGCCGCTGCTGCGCTGCTGCTGGCCTGCGGCCTCGCCACCGTGCGGTTCGGCGCGGCACTCCAGCAGCCGACCGTCACGACCCGTGACGGCACCATCATCACCCTCAACCGCTATCTCAGTGAGCCCGTGCCTGACCTCGTGCTGGTCGGCAGCTCGGTCGCATGGCGCCTCAAGGAGAACTATTTCTCGCGGCCCCGTGTCCGCAATCTCGCTCTCGCCGGCGGCTCACCGGCAACGAGCCTCGGCATCATCGCGCGCCAGACAAGCCTGCCGAAAATCGTCCTGATCGAGACCAATGTTCTCACGCGCCTGCCCGACGATGCGCTGATCGCCAAATTCTCGGGCGGGGCGCGCAGCGAGGCGCCGTTCCTGCGCCCGGTGCGGACGGCTGTTGCCGCCTACGAGACCTGGAATCACACGCCGCCCGATCCTGCAGCGGCGCGCGCGGTGCGGGATCGCCTGCTCAGCGAACCGCCGAGCAGTTTCGACAACAAGGTCTATCTCGACCGCGCCGTGCAACAGATGAATGACGAGGATCCCACCGTTCCGACGCGGGTGAATGTGGCGCGCATGAAGGAGCTGATCGACGAGATCGAGCGGCGGGGATCACGCGCCTTCCTGCTCGAGATTCCCTTCGCGGCTGAGATCGAGGACTCCCGCATGGTCAACATGAGCAAGGCGATCGTCCATGCGGCCTTCCCGGATCGCGGGCGTTGGCTGCCGATCGATCCGCCGCGAGGCGAGCTGCGCTGGGCCGATGGCGTGCATCTCGACGAGCGCTCGGCCCTGCTCGTCGTGCGCGCCATCGAAAGCGCGCTGGCCGGGCGCGACCGGTAGCGGCTACACCGCGGCCGTGGTGACACCGCCGTCGATGACGATGGTCTGGCCGGTCATGAAGCTCGAGGCATCCGAGGCGAGGTAGGCAACCGCGCCGGCGATCTCGTCGGGCTCGCCGATGCGGCGCAGCGGCGTGGTGGCGGTGCGGCGTTTCAGCAAAGCTTCGTCTTCCCACAATGCGCGGGCGAAATCGGTCTTGACGAGGCCGGGCGCGATGCAGTTGACGCGCACGCCTTTTGGGCCCCATTCGCCGGCGAGCGAGCGGCACAGCGCAAAGTCCGCGGCTTTCGAGATGCCGTAGGCGCCGATCACGGTCGAGCCGCGCAAGCCCCCGATCGAGGAGATGATGATCACGGAGCCCTTGCCGCGCTCGGCCATTTGCGGGATCGCCAGCGCGGAGAGCCAGATGTTGCTCTTGACGTTCGAGCCCATGATCTTGTCGAAGGCTTCATCCGTGATGTCGAGCAGCGGACCGTAATACGGGTTCACTGCAGCGTTGCAGACGAGGATGTCGATCTTGCCGTAGTGCTTCGTGGCGCCTGATATCAGCGCTTCGACCTCGGCCTTGCGCGCGATGTTGCAGGGGATGACGATGGCGTCACCGCCGGACGCATTGATGCCGTCGGCGACCTCCTTGCAGGCATCGGCCTTGCGCGAGGAGACCACGACCTTGGCCCCTAACTTTGCCAGCAACTCGGCCGAAGAGCGGCCGATGCCGCGGCTGGAGCCGGTGACGACGGCGACCTTGCCGGTGAGATCGAACGGGGTGTTTTTCATTGGGGTTGGGCTCCGCTCCAGTTCGTCATTCCGGGACGCGCGTAGCGCGAACTATGATGCGCAATTGCGCATCTGAGAATCCATTTCACCGCGCGTGATGCTGCCTGATGGATCCCGGGCTCATCGCTTCGCGATGCCCCGGGATGACAGTCGTCGTGGCGACTAGATCAACCCGCCCGAATCCGCGACGCGGCGCTGGTGGTAGTCGGTATCGCCAAAGGTGTTCTCGATCATGGTGAGGCGCTTGAAGTAGTGGCCGATTCTAGCCTCCATGGTCATGCCGATGCCGCCGTGGAGCTGGATCGACTGCTGGCCGACGAATTTGGCCGACTTGCCGATCTGCACCTTGGCCGCGGCGATCGCGTTGGCGCGCTCCTTGGCGTCCTCGAAATCGTTGGCCATGGTCGCGAACATCGACATCGAGCGCGCCTGTTCGGCCGCGACGAACATGTCGGAGGCGCGGTGCTGCAGCGACTGGAACGAGCCGATCGCGACGCCGAATTGTTTGCGCGTTTTGATGTACTCGACGGTGGTCTTCAGCGACTCGTCCATCAGCCCGACGGCTTCCGCGCAGAGCGCGACGCGGGCTTCGTCCACCACGCGCTCGATCAGGGCGAGACCATCCTCGGGATTGCCGACGGCTGCATCCGCGCCGACCTCGACGCCGGTGAAGGTGATGTCCGCGGCGTGCAGGCCGTCCTGGGTCGGGTAGGACTTCTTCGTGACACCCTTGGCATTCGCCGGCACCAGGAACACGCCAATGCCGCTCGTATCGCGTCGGTTACCCTTCGTGCGGGCGGTGACGACGAGCGTGTCGGCGTTCTCGCCGTTGAGCACGACGAACTTCTCGCCGTCGATCACCCAGCCGTCACCCTTCTTCTTCGCCGTCGTTGAGACGTCGAACAGATCATAGCGCGAGTTCTTCTCGAGCTGGGCGAAGGCGAGCGTCTTGCTGCCGTCGATGATCCCGGGGACATGCGCGGCCTTCTGCGCATCGGTGCCGGCATGACGCAGGAAGCCGCCGCCGATCACGACCGTCGCCAGATACGGCTCGAGCACCAACGCCTTGCCGAGCGCTTCCATCACGATCATGGTCTCGACGCCGCCGCCGCCGAAGCCGCCATCGGCCTCGCTGAAGGGCAGGCCGAGCAGTCCCTGCTCGGCGAGTTTGCCCCAGACCGCTTTGCTCCAGCCGCCCTTCTCCTTCATGTATTTCTTGCGGCTCTCGAAATCGTAGGAATCGGTCAGCAGGCCGTCGATGCTTTCCTTGAGAAGCCGCTGCTCCTCGTTCAGATCAAAATCCATTTCTTTGGTTCCTCGTACCCGGACTATTTGACTTCGTCATTCCGGGATGGCCCGAAGGGCCAGGCCCGGAATCCATTTCGCCTCAGCGTATGCGGCTCGATGGATTCCGGGCTCGCGACTTCGTCGCGCCCCGCAATGACGGTGGAAACATTGCCCTCCCCGCCTCCGCGGAGAGGGAACAGATCACAGCCCCAGCACCGCCTTGGCGATGATGTTGCGCTGGATCTCGTTGGAGCCGCCATAGATCGAGACCTTGCGGTTGTTGAAGTAGCTCGGCGCGATCTGGGCGGTCCAGTCCATGGCTTCGTTCGAGCCGTCGTCGCCGTGCACGTCGTAGGGCGCGGCGAACGGGCCTATCACTTCCATCAGCAGCTCGGTGGTGGTCTGCTGGATCTCGGAGCCCTTGATCTTCAGCACCGAAGAGGCCGGATTGGGTTTGCCCTTGCCGTGCTTGCCTTCGTCGGCGACGACGCGCAGCTGCGTCAGCTCGAGCGCCTTCAGCTCGATCTCGCAGGCTGCCAGCTTCTCGCGGAACGCCGAGTCCTGGATGATCGGCTTGCCGCCGGATTCCACCTTGCCGGCGAGATCGCGGATGCGGCGCAGCCGCTCCTTGGAGACGCCGACGCGGGCGATGCCGGTGCGCTCATTGCCGAGCAGGAACTTCGCGTAGTCCCAGCCTTTGTTCTCCTCGCCGATCAGATTCTCGTAGGGCACTTCGACGTCGTCGAAGAAGACTTCGTTGACCTCATGGCCGCCGTCGATGGTCTGGATCGGGCGCACGGTGACGCCCTTCGACTTCATCGGGAACACGATGAAGGAGATGCCCATCTGCTTCTTGGCGGAAGCATCGGTGCGACAGAGGCAGAAGATCATGTCGGCGTGCTGGGCGAGCGTGGTCCAGGTCTTCTGGCCGTTGATGATCCACTTGTCGCCTTTGCGTTCGGCCTTGGTCTTCAGCGAGGCGAGATCGGAGCCCGAGCCCGGCTCGGAGAAGCCCTGGCACCACCAGTCGTCGACATTGGCGATGCGCGGCAGGTACTTCTTCTTCTGCTCCTCGTTGCCGAAGGTGTAGATGACCGGACCGACCATGCTGACGCCGAAGGCGAGCGGCTGCGGCGCCGGATAGGACTGCAGCTCCTCGTTGAAGATGTAGTGCTGCACGGACGTCCAGCCCGTGCCGCCATATTGCTTCGGCCAATGGCTGACGCCCCAGCCCTTCTTGTTGAGGATGCGCCACCACGTCACCATCTCGTCCTTGGTGAGGTGACGGCCCTCGACCAGCTTGCGCCGCGTATCCGGCGGCACGTTGTCGCGGAAGAATGACCGCACTTCCTCGCGAAACGCCTGCTCTTCTTTCGTGAATGCGAGATCCATCGGATCCTCCTGTAAATTACTGCAATACTTCAAACAAGCCGGCCGCGCCCATGCCGCCGCCGACGCACATGGTGACGACAGCGTATTTGGCCTTGCGGCGGCGTCCCTCGATCAGGGCATGGCCGGTGAGGCGCGCACCAGACATGCCGTAGGGATGGCCGACCGCAATCGCGCCGCCATCGACGTTGATCTTCTCGGGGTCGATGCCGAGCTTGTCGCGGCAGTAGAGCACCTGCACCGCGAAGGCTTCATTCAGCTCCCACAGGCCGATGTCGTCGACCGTGAGGCCGTGTCGCTTGAGCAGCCGCGGCACGGCGAAGACCGGGCCGATGCCCATCTCGTCAGGCTCGCAGCCGGCCGAGACGAAGCCGCGGAAGATGCCGAGCGGCGCAAGACCCCGCTTTGAAGCTTCCTTGTCGCTCATGATCACGCAGGCCGAGGCGCCATCGGAGAGCTGGCTGGCATTGCCGGCCGTGACGGTGAAACCGTCGCCGCGCACGGGCTTGAGGCCGGCAAGGCCTTCCGCCGTGGTCTCGGGGCGCGGGCCTTCGTCCTGCGACAGCGTGACTTCCTTCATCGACACCGCGCCGGTCGCCTTGTCGGTGACCGCCATCTGCGTCGTGATCGGCGCGATCTCGTCCTTGAACTTGCCGCCCTGCTGCGCGGCGGCCGTGCGGCGCTGGCTCTCCAGCGAATATTCGTCCTGCTTCTCGCGCGAGATGCCGTAACGCTTGGCAACGACTTCCGCGGTGTCGATCATGGGCATGTAGACCTCGCCCTTGATCTTGAGCAGCGCCGGGTCCTGGGCGTGGAATCCGTTCATCTTGTCGTTCTGCACGAGCGAGATCGACTCGCCGCCGCCGCCGACCGCGATCTCGACGCCGTCGAAGATCACCGAGCGCGCGGCGAGCGCGATCGCCTGCAGGCCCGAGGCGCATTGCCGGTCGATGGTGGTGCCGGCGACCGTGACGGGCAGGCCGGCGCGCAGCAGCGCCTTGCGTGCGATGTTGCCGCCGGTCGCGCCCTGCTGGAGCGCGGCGCCCATCACGACGTCCTCGACCTCCTTCGGATCGACTTTCGCACGCGCGACGGCTTCGCCGATGGCATGGCCCAGCAGCGTGGCGCCTTCGGTGGCGTTGAGCATGCCGCGATAGGCCTTGCCGATCGGCGTGCGGGCGGTGGAAACGATGACGGCGTCGGTCAAGAGCGACCTCCTGGTTGCGTGAGATGTGATGGTTTTTGCTGCTGGCGCAATTCGTGGCGCGACAATTTTCCGACCGGCGTGCGCGGCAGATCGTCGACGAATTCGACCGCCGCCGGCATCTCGTGCTTGCCGAGCTTGCCGGCGAGCTGGGCGCGCAGCTCGTCGAGCGTGAACGGCTTGGCGCCGGGCTTCAGCTTGATGAAGGCTTTTGCGGCCTCGCCCCGATAGGGGTCGGGAATGCCGAGCACGATCACCTCATGCACGCCCGGAATGGTGTAGATCGCCTGCTCGATCATCTGCGGATAGACGTTGAAGCCGCCGGAGATGATCATGTCCTTCTTGCGATCGACCAGGAAGAAATAGCCATCGGTGTCGACATAGCCGATGTCGCCGGTGAGGAAGCGGCCGTCGACGAAGGCCTCCGCGGATCCCGCCGGCTTATTCCAATAGCCCTTCGTGACGTTCGGGCCCTTGATGCGAATCTCCCCGACTTCGCCCGGCGGCAGCACTTTGGTGGGCTCTTCCAGCGAGACGACATCGAGCTCGATGCCGGGCAGCATCAGCCCGATCGAGCCGGGCTTGTCGGGACCCGTAGGCGGATGGCCGGTGCCGGGCGAGCAGGTCTCGGTCATGCCCCAGCCGCTCTTCAGCTTCTTGCCGACCTTGCGCTCGAAGAAGCTCGCAACCTCGACCGGCAAGGGCGCGCCGCCGGAGCCGATGAGGTTAAGCGAGGAGAAGTCGCGCTTGTCGAGGTCGGGCAGCGCCGCAATCGCGATCCACATCGTCGGCACGCCCGGAAAGTAAGTGGCGCGCTTGACCTCGATGTCGCGCATCACGGCCTCGACATCGAAACGCTGGTGCAGCGAGATCAGATTGCCGCGGCGAAGCGAGGACAGCAGCACGACCGTGAGCGCATAGATGTGGAACAGCGGCAGCACGCAGATGACGCGCTCGACGACGTCGCCGCGCGCGGCACGTGCCGGCTTGCCCCAGACGTCGTAGATCGAGACCGCCGAGGTCAGATTGCCATGCGTGAGCATCGCGCCCTTCGGCAGGCCGGTGGTGCCGCCGGTATATTGCAGCAGCGCGACGTCATCGACCGAAACCACCGGCCATTGCGCCGGGATCGGCGCGCTCGCGACGAAGGCCTTGAAGGTGACGATACGGGGATCGCTTGGGATCGCCGCCTGCGGCGTGCCGACCTTGCCCCAATCATCGTCCTCGCAGACGACGAGGCGGTCGATCAGGCCCTTCTCCAGGAGTTTCAGCGCGGTCGGCAGCAAGGCCTGGAGGTTCGAGGTGACCAGCAGGCGCGAGCCGGAGTCAGACACCTTGTGGGTCAACGCGATCTCGCCATCGAGCGGCGACAGATGCGCGACGCGGGCGCCGGCCTTCAGCGCGCCGAAGAAGTTGACGGGATGATCGGGGGTGTTGCCGAGGAACAGCGCGACGGAGGTGTTCTTGCCGATGCCTTCGCGCAGGAACGCGGCCGCCGCGCGCTCGGCTTGAGCTGCGAGCTCGGCATAGGTGATCGGACGATCGCGAAATTCCAGCGCGGTACGGGGGCCGTAATTTGCGGCGGCCGTCGAGAGCAGGTCAGGCAGCGTGCCCTGGACGATGGGGTCGTCCCAATGCACGCCTTCGGGGTAAAACTGTCCGCCGGGATGGGTCATTAAAGATCTTGATTGCAGTGAGGCGGGCAAACTGCCCGGGCTTCCTTCCCTCTTGTGGGGAAGGGTTGGGGAAAGGGGTAGCCACAAACGCCGGCGCCCGGGGCTACCCCCCTCCCTGCCCCTCCCCCACAAGGGGGGAGGGAACCGAGAGAGTGTTGCCCGGAGCGAGACATCGCGGCGACTGTCAATCCGATCACGCCGCCTTCGACGCGGCCGCCAGCGAGGCGAACGTCTTGCCTTCGGCAGCCAGCTTCTTCAGCAACGGGGCGGGCTCCAGGTTCGGGTCGTTGGTCTCCTTGGCGTAGAAGGCCAGGCGATCGGCGATGTGCTTGAGGCCGATGCTGTCGGCCCAGAACATCGGGCCGCCGCGATAGATCGGCCAGCCATAGCCGTAGAGCCAGACCACATCGATGTCGGAGGGACGGGCCGCGATGCCCTCTTCGAGAATCTTCGCGCCCTCGTTGACCATCGGATACATCATGCGCTCGAGGATCTCCTCGTCGCTGACGACGCGCTTCTTGCGGCCGAGACGGAGCAGCGTCTCGTCGATCAGCTTCTCGACCTCGGGATCGGGCAGCGGAGAACGGCTGCCGGCCTCGTACTTGTAGTAGCCCTTGCCGGTCTTCTGGCCGAAGCGTCCGGCTTCGCACAGCGCGTCCGCGATCTCCGACTTGATGCCGCGATCCTTGCGCGAGCGCCAGCCGATGTCGAGGCCGGCGAGGTCGCCCATCGCGAACGGCCCCATCGGCATGCCGAACTTCGTCACGACGGCGTCGACCTGCTGCGGCAGGGCGCCCTCGAACAGCAGCTTCTCGGACTGCTTGCTGCGCTGGGCCAGCATGCGGTTGCCGACGAAGCCGTCGCAGACGCCGACCACGACCGGCACCTTGGCGATCTTGCGCGCGATGCTGACAGCGGTCACCAGCGCGTCCGGCGCGGTCTTGTCGGCGCGCACGATCTCGCACAGCTTCATCACGTTGGCGGGCGAGAAGAAGTGCATGCCGAGCACGTCCTGCGGGCGCTTGGTCGCTTTCGCGATCTCGTCGATGTTCAGATACGAGGTATTGGAGGCGAGCACGGCACCCGGCTTGACGTACTGGTCGAGCTTGCCGAATACCTCCTTCTTCACCGCCATGGTCTCGAACACGGCTTCGATGACGAGATCGGCATCGCCGACATTCTCGATGCCGACGACGCCGTTGATCAGCGCCATGCGCTTGGCGGGTGCATCGGCCGGGATGCCGCCGCGCGCGGCGGTCGCTTCCCAGTTCTTCTGCATGATGCCCATGCCGCGCTTGAGCTGCTCCTCGCCGGTTTCGATCAGGGTGACGGGAATGCCGGCGTTGGCAAAGGACATCGCGATGCCGCCGCCCATGGTGCCGGCGCCGAGAATGGCGACGCGGTTCACCGGCCGGCCCTTGGTGCCTTCGGGCACGCCGGCGATCTTGTTGGCCTCGCGCTCGGCGAAGAAGGCATAGCGCTGCGCCTTGGATTGATCGCTGGCGACGAGCTTGAGGAAGCCTTCGCGCTCCTTCTTCAGACCTTCGTCGAAGGGTAGGTCAATGGCGTAGCCGACAGCATCGGCGGCCGCGAACGGTGCTTCCAGGCCGCGCGACTTCTTGGTCATCGCGGCAACCGCGTTGGTGAAGATCGAGCGATCCGCCTTGGCCGCCGCGATCTTGGAATCGTCGTCGCGCAGGCGGCGCAGCGGACGCTTCTCGGCCAGCAGCTTGCGCACGAAGGCTTCGCCGCCCGAAGCCGGGCCTTCGATGATCTCCTCGATCAGGCCGTTCTTCAGCGCCTCAGCCGCGCCGATCGGATCACCCCCCACGATCATCTTGACCGCCAGTTCCGGTCCGACCGCGCGCGGCAGGCGCTGGGTGCCGCCGGCGCCCGGCAACAGGCCGAGCTTCACTTCGGGCAGACCGAGCTTGGCTTCCTTGACCGCCACGCGGAAATGACAGGCGAGCGCAACCTCGAGGCCGCCGCCGAGCGCGGTGCCGTGGATCGCGGCCACGACCGGCTTGGGCGAATTCTCGATCTCGGCGAGCACGTCATTGAGCGCCGGCGGCTTCGGCGGTTTGCCGAATTCCGTGATGTCGGCACCGGCGATGAAAGTGCGGCCGGCGCAGGTCAGCACGATGCCCTTGATGGCGGGATCGGCGACCGCGGCCTTGATGCATTCCAAGATACCGCCGCGGACTGCGGCACTCAGCGCATTGACCGGAGGGCTGTCGACCGTGACGATCCCGACTTCGTCATGACGCTCAAGTTTGACCACTTCGCTCACGGTGTCCCTCCTTGGTGGGGAATTTACTTTTGTTCGATTTCGCGGTGCGGAATTTAATTCCGCATCTTGACGGCAGGGTTATTTTGAAGCACGTGGCTTGTCAACGACTCCGCGCAAGAAGCAGATCAGGGATGAAGCGTACAGGAAAGAAGCCAGCGACCGATCGGAATTTCGTCGTCGCGCTTTCCCGCGGACTGGACGTATTGCGCGCTTTCCAACCCAATGACGGCCTGCTCGGCAATCAGGAGATCGCGGCGCGCACCAACCTGCCGAAGCCGACCGTGTCGCGGCTGACCTACACCCTGACCAAGCTCGGCTATCTCGCGCCGGTTCCCCGCTTCGAGAAGTATCAGCTCACGCCGGCCGCGATGTCGCTTGGCTATGCTGCGCTGGCCAATCTCGGCGTTCGGCATTTGTCCGAACCCTTCCGCGAGGAATTGATGCGAGCAACCGGCGGCGCCGTCGCCGTCGGCGGTCGCGACCGCCACAGCATGATCTATTTCGGACAGAGCCGCGGCAGCGAGACCGTCGGCGTTCAACTTGACGTCGGCTCCCGGGTGCCGATTGCAACCAGCGCGATGGGCCGCGCGTACTTCTGGTCGCTCACAGAGGACGATCGCGCTGAACTGTCGCGTGTCCTGCGCGAACATTACGGCAGCCGCTGGCCCAAGATGCGCGACGGACTGGAACGTTCCGGCGAGACCGTTGCGAAATACGGTTTCGCGATGTCGGTCGGCGACTGGCACGACGACATCGGCGCCGCAGGTGTCGCGCTCAAGCTCAATGACGGAACCGGGCCTTACGCATTCAACTGCGGCGCACCTGCATTCCGCTTCACGGAAGAACGTCTCATCAACGACATTGGACCGCGTCTGCTCGCGATGGTAAGGAACATTGAAGCGGTGCTTGGGGGTCTGGTGCCGCAATCCAAAAAAGAAATCAGCAAAAAGCTGAAACCAGGAGGAAAAGTTGCTCGTGTGGCCGAGGGGTTCAGATAGCGCTTGTGATCATCGGGAGCGGTCCGCATCGCCCCATCGCCCACTGAATCGTGTGGGCGAGACGAGATGACGCAGGCACAGCTCGCGCAGGGGACATCGCCTCTGCTCGCCGTTCGCGACGTCAGCGTCGTGTTCGGCGGCATCGTCGCGCTCAATGGCGTGTCCTTCGACATGCACAAGGGCCAGATCCTCGGACTGATCGGCCCCAACGGTGCCGGCAAGACCACGCTCTTCAATTGCCTCTCCCGCCTCTACCAGCCGTCATCCGGAGATATCCTGATGGAGGGCGCGAGCATCCTCACGCGGCCTCCGCACCGCATCGCCGAGATCGGCATCGGCCGCACCTTCCAGAACGTGGCGCTGTTTCCAAACCTGTCGGTGATGGACAACGTTCGCGTCGGCACCCATGCGCGCACCTCTTCCGACATCATCAGCGACTCGCTGCGCCTCGCCTGGGTGCGCCGCGGCGAGACCAGCGTGAACAAGAAGGTGCAGGAGATCCTCGCCTATCTCGACCTCGAGGACGTCGCCCACACCACCGTCTCGGGACTACCCTTCGGCACGCAGAAGCGCGTCGAATTGGCGCGGGCGCTCGCGGCCGACCCGAAGATCCTGCTGCTCGACGAGCCCGCCGGCGGCCTCAACCACGAAGAGGTCTACGTGCTCGGCGACCTGATCCGGAAAATCCGCGACGAGCGCCACATGACGGTGCTGCTGGTCGAGCATCACATGGGCCTCGTGATGTCGATCGCCGATCACGTCGTCGCCCTGAATTTCGGCAAGAAGCTCGCGGAAGGCACGCCTGCCCAGGTGCAGGCGGACCCCGACGTCATCAAGGCCTATCTCGGGAGCAAGGACCAATGACTGTTCTGCTCAACGTCAAGGACCTGCGCGCCTATTACGGCCAGGTCCAGGCGCTCCACGGCCTCTCCTTCTCGCTCAACGAGGGATCGCTGACGACACTGTTAGGCGCCAACGGCGCCGGCAAGACCACGACGCTACGCGCGATCTGCAACATGGTGCGCTCCACCGGCGGCATCGAGTTCGACGGCAAGCCGCTGAACAACCGTTCGACCGAAAGCATCGTACGGTTCGGCATCGCCCATGTGCCGCAGGGCCGCGGCACCTTCACCACCATGACGGTGGAGGAGAACCTGCAGCTCGGGGCCATCACCCGCAAGGACAATGCCGGCATCGTCTCCGACATCGAGCGCATGTATGCGCATTTCCCGGTGCTGAAGCAGCGGCATACCCAGCAAGCCGGCACGCTCTCCGGCGGCGAGCAGCAGATGCTCGCGGTCGCACGCGCGCTGATGCTGCGGCCGCGCCTCATGCTGCTCGACGAGCCCTCCTTCGGCCTCGCGCCGCTGGTGGTGCGCGACCTGTTCGGCATCCTCGGCAAGATCAACCGCGAGGACAAGGTGTCGATCCTGGTGGTCGAGCAGAACGCCCAGCTCGCGCTCGAGCTCGCCGACCAGGCCTATGTGATCGAGACCGGCCGTATCGTGATGTCAGGCAATGCCAAGGACATCGCGAACAACGAAGAAATCCGCAAATCCTATCTGGGTTACTGAGGAGCGGAAGATGGCCGATATCTATCAGCGCTCTCGTTCCACCTCTCCCCAGCGGGGAGAGGTCGATTTGCGCAGCAAATCGGGTGAGGGGCCGCAGCTCCAACGAGAGACCGTAACCCCTCACCCGCGCCTTTGGCGCGACCTCTCCCAAAGGGAGAGGTGGACCGCGGACGCCGTTGCAGTTCAAACCCAATCGGGCAAGTTTTAAGGAGCCGGCACGATGGAGCTGTTCACCAACCAGGTGCTGGCCGGCATTGCCACCGGTGCGATTTACGCCTGCATGGCGCTGGCCGTGGTCATGATCTACCAGGCGATCGACCATCTCAACTTCGCGCAAGGCGAGATGGCGATGTTCTCGACCTTCATCTCCTGGCAGCTGATGCAATGGGGCGTGCCCTATTGGGCCGCCTTCGTCATCACGCTGGTGCTCTCCTTCATCGGCGGCATCGCCATCGAGCGCATCCTGTTCAAGCCCCTGGCGAAAGCGCCTGTTCTCACCAATGTCGCCGGCTTCATCGCGCTATTCTCCATCATCAACTCCTCGGCCGGCTTGATCTGGGACTTCACCATCAAGCAATACCCGACCCCGTTCGGCTCCTCGCCGTTCCTCGGCAGCCAGCTCGTGTCGACCCACCAGGCCGGCATGATCGGGGTCACCGTGCTGCTGCTGCTCGGCCTCTACTTTTTCTTCCAGTACACCCGCATCGGCCTTGCGATGCGTGCGGCCGCCTCGGTGCCTGAATCGGCCCGCCTGGTCGGCATCAATACCTCCTGGATGATCGCGCTGGGCTGGGGCATGGCCTCGGCGATCGGCTCGATCGCCGGCATGCTGATTGCCCCCGTGGTGTTCCTCGAGCCCAACATGATGGGCGGCGTCTTGATCTACGGCTTTGCCGCCGCCGTGCTCGGTGGCCTGACCAGCCCGTTCGGCGCCGTAGTCGGCGGCTTCCTGGTCGGCATCTTCGAGAACCTCGCCGGCACCTATATTCCCGGTGTCGGCAACGAGCTGAAACTTCCGATCGCGCTCGCGCTGATCATCTCCGTCCTGGTCGTCAAACCCGCTGGCCTGTTCGGCCGGCACATCGTCAAGCGAGTTTGATCATGAGCGCAGCCGAAGACGTCGTCACGGAAGGCAACGAGGCGGTTGAGGCCGTTCCGAAGCGGGCGATGACGCTGGGCCTGGGCACCTCGCTGGTGGTGCTGCTGCTTCTCGTCGCCGTACCGCTGTTTGCAAAGAACTTCATCATCTTCCAGATGACCCAGCTGCTCTATCTGGGTCTCGCCGTGCTGGCACTGAACATCCTGACCGGCGGAAGCGGCCAGTTCTCGCTCGGCCAGAGCGCGTTCTACGGAATCGGCGCCTATGTCACCGCAGTGATGATGGAGCAGTTCAACATCCCCTACTTCCTCTGCCTGCCGGTCGCGGGCGTGCTCTGCTTTGGCGTGGGCTTCCTGTTCGGTCAGCCGGCGCTGCGGCTCTCCGGCGTCTATCTTGCGCTCGCGACCTTCGCGCTCGCCACCGCCATGCCGCAGCTCCTGAAGCTGAACTTCCTCGAGCCCTGGACCGGTGGCGTGCAGGGCCTCGTCGTCACCAAGCCCGACGCGCCGTTCGGCCTGAAGATGTCGCAGGACATGTGGCTGTATTATTTCACGCTCGTCGTCGTGCTCGCGATCTACGTCTTCTCGGTGAACCTGCTGCGCTCCCGCTCCGGCCGGGCCTTCATGGCGATCCGCGACAACGAGATCGCGGCCTCCGCCATGGGCGTCAACGTCGCACTCTACAAGACGCTCGCCTTCGGCGTCTCCGCCGGCATTACCGGCGTCGCCGGGGGCCTCAGCGCCATCGCGGTGCAGTTTGTCGCCCCCGACAGCTTCACCATCACGCTCGCGATCCAGCTCTTCCTCGGCATGGTCGTCGGCGGCGTCGGCTGGCTGCCCGGCTCGATCGTCGGCGCGGCCTTCATCATCTTCGTGCCTAATATCGCGGAAGGCGTCTCCAAGGGCCTCTCCGGCGCCGTGTTCGGCGTGATCCTGTTCATCGTCATCTACCTCGTGCCGCACGGCGCAAGGCAGGTCGCGATCCTGGGCCAGCAATTCGCCGGACGGCTCAGACGAAACTGACCCCATCATCAAGACTGTTGTTTCAACCAAGGAGACCAAATTGTTTTTCGGAAGAACACTACGAACCGCCGCAATCGTAACGGCGGTCGCGACGCTCACCTCCGGCGCAGCACTCGCCCAAAAGAAATACGACACCGGCGCGTCCGATACCGAGATCAAGATCGGCAACATCATGCCGTACAGCGGTCCGGCGTCGGCCTATGGCATCATCGGCAAGACCGAGGAAGCCTATTTCAAGATGATCAACGACAAGGGCGGCATCAACGGCCGCAAGGTGAACTTCGTCACCTATGACGACGGCTACTCGCCGCCGAAAGCGGTCGAGCAGGTCCGCAAGCTGGTCGAGAGCGACGAGGTGCTGGCCGTCTTCAACCCGCTCGGCACCCCCTCCAACAGCGCGATCCAGAAATATCTCAACGCCAAGAAGATCCCGCAACTGTTCGTCGCGACCGGCGCCACCAAGTGGAACGACCCGAAGAACTTCCCCTGGACCATCGGCTGGCAGCCGTCCTACCAGAGCGAGGCACAGATCTACGCGAAGTGGCTGATGAAGGAGAAGCCCGACGCCAAGGTCGCGATCCTCTACCAGAACGACGATTTCGGCAAAGACTACCTCAAGGGCACCAAGGACGGTTTGGGTCCTAAGGCCTCGTCCATGATCATCATGGAGGAGAGCTATGAGGTCTCCGAGCCGTCGATCGACGGCCACATCGTCAAGATCAAGGCCGCCAATCCCGACGTGCTGCTGATCTATGCGACGCCGAAATTCGCGGCCCAGACCATCAAGAAGACCGCCGAACTCAGCTGGAAGCCGCTCCAGATCCTGACCAACGTCTCGATCTCGGTCGGCAGCGTGATGAAGCCGGCCGGCTTCGAGGCCTCGCAAGGCGTGCTGTCGGCAGCCTATGCCAAGGATTCGACGGATCCGCAGTGGAACAACGATCCCGGCATGAAGAGGTGGAACGAGTTCATCGACAAGTACATGCCGGGCGCCGACAAGACCGACACCGGCACGGTCTACGGCTATGGTGCGGCCTCGACGCTGGCCAAGGTCCTGGAGATGTGCGGTGACGATCTCACCCGCGCCAACCTGATGAAGCAGGCGGCGAGCCTGAAGGACTACGCACCGGACACCCTGCTGCCCGGCGTCAAGATCAATACCAGCGCCACCGACTTCGCTCCTATCTCGCAGCTCCAGATGCAGCGTTTCAAGGGGGAGAAATGGGAACTGTTCGGCGAGATCATCAGCGGCGACGTCGCCTCCGAGTGACGGGCTGACGCCATCATCCGAACTGACGAGCCCCCCGCGCGCGATCGCCGGGGGGCTTTTTGTTGACGTCGTGCATCAATCTTGTTCAATGCTGCGCCGATCCAGTTGGGGTAGGAGAGCAATGACGGTCGTTCGATTTCAGGTTGCAGTGGTTGCCGCCGCATTCGCGTTGTGCGCTGCAATGAGCAATCTCGCATCGGCGCAGAAGGCCTACGACAGCGGCGCCTCCGATACCGAGATCAAGATCGGCAACATCATGCCCTATAGCGGGCCGGCCTCCGCCTATGCCGTGATCGGCAAGGCCGAAGAGGCCTATTTCAACAAGGTCAATGCCGAAGGCGGCATCAATGGCCGCAAGATCAAGTTCATCTCGTATGACGATGCTTATTCGCCGCCGAAGACGGTGGAGCAGGCGCGCAAGCTGGTCGAGAGCGACAACGTGCTCTTGATCTTCGGCTCGCTCGGCACCTCCACCAACGGCGCCATCCGCAAATACATGAACGAGAAGAAAGTGCCGCAATTGTTCGTGGCGAGCGGCGCCTCGAAGTGGAACGATCCCAAGGAATATCCCTGGACCATGGGCTGGCAGCCGAGCTACGCCAGCGAGGCGAAGATCTACGCCAAGTACATCATGAAGGAGAAGCCGAATGCGAAGATCGGCGTGCTCTATCAGAACGACGATTTCGGCAAGGATTATCTGAAAGGGCTGAAGGACGGCCTCGGCGCCAAGGCCGCGACGATCGTGCTGGAGGAGCCCTACGACACCTCGGAGCCGGCGGTCGACGAGCATGTCGTGAAGCTGAAGGCCGCGGGCGCAGATGTCTTCATCAGCATCACCACGCCGAAATTCGCGGCCCAAGCGATCAAGAAGGCGGCCGAGATCAACTGGCACCCCATGCACATCCTCTCCAATGTCTCGGCCTCGGTCGGCGGCGTGCTCGAGCCGGCAGGCTTCGAGGTCTCGCAGGGCATCCTGTCGGCGACCTACATCAAGGACGGCTCCGACCCGCAATGGAACGCCGACGAGGGCATGAAGAAGTTCTACGACTTCGTCGCGAAGTACGATGCGAAGGCCAACAAGCTCGATGCCGGCGTGGTGTTCGGCTATGCGGCCGCCCAGACCATGGTGAAGGTGCTGCAGATGTGCGGCGACGACCTCACCCGCGACAACGTCATGAAGCAGGCGGCATCCTTGAAGGATTTCGAGCCTGATACGCTGCTGCCCGGCATCGAGATCAACACCGCACCCGATGATTTCGCGCCGATCGAACAGCTCCAGATGATGCGGTTCAAGGGCAAGTCGTGGGAATTGTTCGGCGAGATCATCTCGAGTGAATCCAGCCCCTAACGGCAACTCAGAATAGCTCGACGCTCGCTCGGCAACTCAAGACGGTCGCCGCTTCTCGCAGTTGCACAGGCGGCCCTGACTACTAAAGACGCAGCCCCTGCGACGACGTCGCGGGGGCTTTCTGTTGAAGCCGTCAGGCAAATCGTATTGAATTGAGGCCGCGTCGCCAAAAACAATCACGTCAAGAAAAGGAGCGCACACACACCAAGAAAATAGGGAGATTGGAATGCCCGCTGTCATCGGCAAGCTTGCGGCCGCTTCACTCGCGCTCGCGCTCATCACGGCCTCGACCTCCATCGCATCGGCCCAGAAGAAATACGATACCGGCGCGACCGACACCGAGATCAAGATCGGCAACATCATGCCATATAGCGGCCCGGCTTCCGCCTACGGACAGATCGGTCGGACCGAAGCGGCCTTCTTCAAAATGATCAACGATCAAGGCGGCATCAACGGCCGCAAGATCAATTTCATCTCCTACGACGACGGCTATTCGCCGCCGAAGACCGTTGAGCAGGCGCGCAAGCTCGTCGAGAGCGACGAAGTGCTGCTCATTTTCAACTCGCTCGGCACGCCGCCGAACTCGGCCATCCACAAATACATGAACTCGAAGAAAGTGCCGCAGCTGTTCGTCGCCACCGGGGCAACCAAATGGAACGACCCGAAGGACTTCCCCTGGACCATGGGCTGGCAGCCCAACTACCAGAGCGAGACGCAGATCTACGCCAAGTACATCCTGAAGAACATGCCGAACGCCAAGATCGCGGTGCTGTACCAGAACGACGATTACGGCAAGGACTATCTCAAGGGCCTGAAGGATGGTCTCGGCGCCAAAGCTTCGACGATGATCGTGGCTGAAGAGAGCTATGAGACGACCGAGCCGACAGTCGACAACCATATCGTCAAGCTGAAGTCGACCGGGGCCGACGTGTTCATGAACATCACGACGCCAAAATTCGCCGCGCAAGCGATCAAGAAGATCGCCGAGATCGGCTGGAAGCCGACACACTTCCTCAACAACGTCTCGCAGTCGATCGGCAGCGTCATGAAGCCGGCCGGTTTCGAGAACGGGCAAGACATCATCTCCGCGGCCTACCTCAAGGACCCTTCGGACCCGCAGTGGAAGGATGATCCGGGCATGAAGACGTGGCGCGAGTTCATGGCGAAATATTTCCCGGAAGGCGACACGCTCGCCGGCGAGCCTATCGTCGGCTACGCGGTGGCGCAAACATTGGTGCAGGTGTTGAAGCAGTGCGGCGACAACCTCACCCGGGAGAACGTCATGAAGGAAGCCGCGAATCTCAAGGATTTCCGCACCGAGCTGCTGCTGCCGGGAATCAAGATCAACACCTCGCCCACCGATTTTGCGCCGATCAGTTCGCTCCAGCTCGAGCGCTTCAAGGGCGAGAAATGGCAGCTGTTCGGTGACGTGATCAGCGCCGACGCCGGCGGCTAACCGCCTCGCTTGCGACGACAACGAGCCCCCTGCGAGACGATCGCAGGGGGTTCTTGCTTGGTCGGCCGATCATCATCACGCGATTGCACAATCGAATGATGGGAAAGCCTGCTTACGCTTTTGGGCGCGATGCGGTAGGCAGGTGAAACGGCGGCCCGCCGCCACCATTTCGAAAGCATCGTCATGACCGACCGACGCCCCCTGCTCCGCGCGCTCTACGACGCCGCCGTTGCCGCCGCGCATCCGAGTACGATTCTGGCGCCGCATTTGCGGCCGGCTCCGAAGGGACGCGTAATCTGCCTCGCCGCGGGCAAAGGCGCTGCCGCGATGGCCGCGGCTGCGGAACGGCATTATCTCGATACGCTCGAGCTCCCGCCGGAGCGCCTCGTCGGCATCGCCACCACGCGCCATGGCTACGGCGTGCCGACGCGCCGCATTCGCGTCGTCGAGGCCGGCCATCCCGTGCCTGACGAGGCCGGCCTGAAAGGTGCCGCCGACACGCTCGCGCTCGCAGGCGAGGCCGGCCCTGACGATCTCTTGCTGGTGCTGCTCACCGGCGGCGGCTCGGCGAACTGGATCGCACCCAGCGACGGCATCAGCTTCGCGCAGAAGCAGGCGGTCAACAAGGCGCTGCTGCGTTCGGGCGCGCCGATCGGCGAAATGAACGTCGTCCGCAAGCATCTCTCGCGCATCAAGGGCGGCCGCCTGGCGCGCGCCGGCAAGAACGCCGCCGAGATCGTGACGCTCGCGATCTCCGACGTGCCGCATGACGATCCATCCGCGATTGCCTCGGGCCCGACGGTCCCCGATCCGACCACGCTTGCCGATGCGCGCGCGATCGTCGCGAAATACAAGCTCGCCATCGACGATGCCGTGCGCCGCGCGCTCGACGATCCCGCCAATGAAAGCTGCAAGCCTGATGACGCCGCCTTTGCCCGGGCACATTTCGAATTGATCGCGCGTCCCAGGCAATCGCTCGACGCCGCGGTGAAGCTGGCGAAAGAGGCCGGCTACGAGACTATCGATCTCGGCGCCGACCTCGAAGGCGAGGCGCGCGAGGTCGCCGCCGATCATGCCAGGCTCGCGCTCCAGGCCCGCGCGCAAGGCAGGCGCGTCGCGATCCTCTCCGGCGGCGAGCTCACGGTGACGGTGCGCGGCCAGGGGCGCGGCGGCCCCAACCAGGAATACGCGCTGGCGCTCGCCTCTCTGTTGAAGGACACGCCCGACATCTCGGCGCTTGCCGGCGACACCGACGGCGCCGATGGGGGTGCCGGCCACCCCACCGACCCCGCCGGCGCAATGATCGACGCTGCGACCTTTGCCAAGATGAAGGCGCTGGCGCTGCAGCCGCAGACCTATCTGGACAACAACGACGCGACGACGTTCTTCGAGGCGACGGGCGATCTGCTGCAGCCCGGCCCGACGCTGACCAACGTGAACGACATCAGGGTGATCCTTGTCGACTAACGCCGCCACACCGGCACCTAGGCGAACGCCTCACCGCTTGGCGCTGACATGCTCCAGCAGCGCGAGCAGGCCCTTCAACAAATCCACTGGCGACGGCGGGCAGCCCTTGATGTGCAAGTCCACCGGAACGGTCTCGGATACGCCACCGACGCAGGCGTAGCTGCCTCTGAAAATCCCGCCATCGACGGCGCATCCGCCAACCGCAACGACCCATTTCGGATCGGGCGTCGCATTGTACGTCCGCTCCAGCGCCTGTTGCATGTTCTTCGTCACGGGACCCGTGACCAGCAGCACGTCGGCATGGCGCGGCGAGGCGACGAAGCGCAGGCCGAAACGTTCGATGTCGTAGAAGGCGTTGGACAGCGCGTGAATCTCCAGCTCGCAGCCGTTGCAGGACCCGGCATCGACCTCGCGAATGGCAAGCGAACGACCAAGCCTGGCCTCGGCGGCGCGGTTGACCTTGGTGGCAAGCTCCGCCAGCGCAGCTTGGTCCGGCGCCGGCGCAGGCTCCGTCAGCGAACCGTGGGTGAGGCTTTCGAGCAGGGTCTTGCGCATGGCTCAGAGGTCCGCGCCAGAATAGGAACAGTTGAACGACTTATTGCAGAGCGGGAAATCGGCGATGATGTTGCCCTCGATCGCCGTTTCCAGCAGCGGCCACTGGAACCACGATGCGTCGCGCAGATGGCAGCGTTCGACGCGCAACTCGTCATCGAGCCGCAGCCATACCAGAACGTCGCCCCGGAAAGCCTCGGCGAGCGCCATGCCCTCACAGGCACCGCGGCCGATCCCGGGAGGCAGCGCGGTCTCGAGCCCTCCCGGCCCGAGCCGGTCGAGGATCTGCTCGATCAGCTCGACGCTCTGCTCGACCTCGCGGATTCGGACCCAGACCCGGGCGTTCACGTCGCCGGCGTCCAGCACCGGCACCTCGAACGACAGACGATCGTAGGGCGCGTAGGCAAGCGTGCGTCGTGCATCGAAATTGCGGCCCGAGGCGCGGCCGACATAGCCGCCGGCGCCGAACTGGCGCGCATACTCTGCCTTCACGATGCCTGTCGTGACGGTGCGGTCCTGCAAGGACGCCGTATTGTCATAGAGCTCGACCAGGCGCGGAAAGACCTTGCGTAGCTCCGCAAGCAGCGCGCGCAACGCGGAAACGCCATCCGGCGCAATGTCACGCGTCACGCCGCCGGGCACGATGACGTCCATCATCAGGCGGTGACCGAACGCGACATCAGCAGCGCGCAAGCAGCGCTCCCGCAGAATGCCGGTCTGGGCATGCATCAGCGCGAATGATGCGTCGTTGCAGATGGCCCCGATGTCGCCCAGATGATTGGCGAGCCGCTCCAGTTCCGCCATCAGCGCCCGCAGCCAGGTCGCACGCTGCGGCGCCTCCACGTCCAGTGCGGCCTCGGCAGCGCGCGCAAAGGCGAAGGCATAAGCGACTGCGCTGTCGCCGGAGGTGCGGTTGGCGAGCTTTGCCGCGGCCCCGAGGCTCGCGCCCTGCATGAGCGATTCGATGCCCTTGTGAGTGTAGCCGAACCACTGCTCCAACCGCACGACATGCTCGCCATTCGCAGTGAAGCGGAAATGACCGGGCTCGATGATCCCGGCGTGGACCGGGCCGACCGCGACCTGATGCAACGCCTCGCCCTCGGCCGGGAGGAACTGGTATGGTCGCGCGTCGCGCGATGCGTTGCGGCCGGAGAGCGGATAGGATTTGCCCCAGGCATGGTGATCGAGCCATTGCCGCAGATCTGGCCGCAGATCGTCGGCAGCAGTTGGAACAGGCCCGAACAGGTCATGAATCGTCCGTTCCAGCCGAAGCGCCGGCGCATGACGGCTGGCCACGCTTGGAAATGTGCCGGCCGTACACGCGTAGGTCACGACCGCGATCTCGGCCGAGCCGCCATCGAGCAGCGCCATATGCACCGCGGCCGGCTCGCCCCAGAAGCCGAGCAGCGTGAGGCTTCCCTCAACCAGCCGGTCGATCGCCGCCTGCCAACCCACCTCCGTCACGACCGCGCGTGGCGAGGGCCGGTGCGACACCACCGCTTGGACATGGGGAATGCTGTCGAGAATGCCCATCGCCTATCCCAGCAGCTTCGCGACGTTCTGGAAGCCGGTGACCAGCATCGGCGGCAGATAGATGCCGGCCATCAGCACCAATCCGAGATGCGTGAACATCGGCACGTACGAGGCCTCCGCGGGCGCGGTCTTGCCCCTGGGCTCGCCGAACATCACCGGGCCGATCCGCAAGAAAAGGCCGCCGAGCGCGATGATGATGCCGAGCACCAGGATCACCGTCAGCCACGGCGCGCGGGCGAAGGTCGAGCTCACCACGAGAAACTCGCTCATGAAGATGCCGAGCGGCGGCAGCCCGACGATGGCAATGACGCCCAGCATCAGGCCCCAACCGAGCGCAGGGCTGGTCGCCGTGAGCCCGCCGATCTCGGCGATCTTCTGTGTGCCCTTGACCTGTGCGATATGGCCGACCGCGAAGAAGATTGCCGACTTGGTGAGCGAATGCATGGTCATGTGCAACAGCCCCGCGAAGTTCGCGAGCGGGCCGCCCATGCCGAAGGCGAACACGATGATGCCCATATGCTCGATCGAGGAATAGGCAAACATCCGCTTGATGTCGCGGCGCCGGTACAGCATCAGCGCGGCGAAGACCACCGAGATCAGGCCCATGGTCACCATCAGCGGAGCCGGCGTGATCGCCGCGGAGTTGACCGCAAGCATCATCTTGAAGCGCAGGAGCGCATAAAGCGCGACATTGAGCAGCAGGCCGGACAGCACCGCCGAGATCGGCGTCGGACCCTCGGCATGCGCATCCGGCAGCCAGGCGTGCAGCGGCGCGAGCCCGACCTTGGTGCCGTAGCCGAGCAGGAGGAAAACGAAGGCGACGTTGAGCAACGCCGGGTCGAATTGTGCGGCGTGCTTCACCAGCACCGTCCACACCATGCCGTCCATCCCCTCGCCCACCACGGGGCGCGCCGCCATATAGACCAGGATCGTGCCGAACAGCGCGAGCGCGATGCCGACGCTGCCGAGGATGAAATATTTCCAGGCGGCTTCCAGCGCCTCATGGGTACGGTAGATGCCGACCATCAGCACGGTCGTCAGCGTCGCCACCTCGACCGCAACCCACATCAGACCGATATTGTTGGCGATGAGCGCGAGATTCATCGCGAACATCAGCATCTGGTACATCGCGTGATAGAAGCGCAGGAAGGCAGGCGTCAGCCGTCCAGTCTCGATCTCGTGATGGATGTAGCTCGCGCTGAACACTGAAGTCGTGAAGCTGACGAACGTCGTCAGCACGATGAAGACCTTGTTGAGATCGTCAAGCAGCAGGTATTGGCCCGACGTCGGCTCGATCACGAACAGCGACAGCGAGGTGAGAAAGGTCGCAAGCGCCGCAAGGACGTTGAGCTTCGCCGTCAGCTTGTAGCCCGGCAGGAGCGCGAGCAGCGCGGCCGAGATCGCCGGGATCAAGAGGATTGCGCCGAGGGCGTCCATCATCGCCGCTCTCCGCGAAAACGATCAAGCGCCTGCACGTCCACGCTGTCAAAACGCTCGCGGATCCGGAACAGGAAGATGCCGATCACGATGAAGGCGATCAGCACCGAGAAGGCGACGCTGATCTCGACCACCAGCGGCATGCCCTTGGCGCCGGTTGCCGCCAGCACCAGCCCGTTCTCCAGCGACATGAAGCCGACGACCTGGCTTACCGCGTTACGCCGCGTCACCATGATCAGGAGCCCGAGCAGCACCACCGACAGCGCGAAGGCTAGATCCTCGCGGGCGAGCGCATCGGCGTCCGGCGTCACCCGCAGCATCACCACCATCGAAAGCGCGACAAGGCCGATGCCGGCCATCATGGTCAGCCCGACGCCGATCACGTTCTCGATCTCGCGGTGAATGCCGAGGCGCCTGATGATCCGGTGCAGCGCGACCGGGATGATGATGGCTTTGAAGACCAGCGCGATCAGGGCCGTGACATAAAGATGCGGCGCCTGCTGCACATAGGCCTGCCAGGCCACCGACAGCGCCAGCACGCCGGCATGCAGCGCATAGACGTTAAGGAGCGCATAGAGCCGGTCCTGGTAGAGCATCATGAAGCTCGCCAGCACGAGGGAGCCGGCGAGCAGATGGGCGATGTCGAACTGCAGGCTGCTCATCTCTTACAGGCTCCCCGACACGAAGCGCAGCAGGGTGGCAAGCAGCGCCAGCATCAGTGCCGCGCCCAGGAACTCCGGAATCCGGAACACGCGCATCTTGGCGATCGACGTCTCGAACACCGCGAGCAGAAAGCCAAGGACCGTCAGCTTGCCGAAATAGAGCAGTGCGCCAGAAACGAGCCGTGCAACGCTCGCGTCTGCAGTTGCCGTGCCCCATGGCAGGAACACGCAGGCGATCAGCGAGACGTAGAGCAGAAGCTTGAGCTGCGACGACAGATCGATCAGGGCGAGATGACGGCCCGAATATTCCAGCACCATGGCCTCATGCACCATGGTGAGCTCGAGATGGGTGGCGGGGTTATCGACGGGAATGCGGGCATTCTCCGCCAGTGCCACGATGGTCAGCGCGACGAAGGCCATGCCGAGCGACACGCGCAGGCCGACCGCGTCCGAGCCCATGAATTCGGCGACGTAGGAGAGCTGGGTCGAGCCCGCGATCATCGCCACCGAGAAGACGGTGATCAGCATCGCAGGCTCGGCGAGCGAGGCGATCATGACCTCACGGCTGGAACCGATGCCGCCGAAGGCGGTGCCGACATCCATGCCGGCAAGCGCCTGGAAGAAACGGGCGCTGCCGAGCAGCGCGATGATGGCGATGAGGTCGGCGGTCCAGGAGAACAGAAGCCCGTTGCCGAAAGTCGGCACCAGCGAGACCGCCACCCAGGTGCCCGCGAACATCAGATAGGGAATGACGCGGAACAGCCAGGATGCGTTGTCCGCGAGCACGACGTCCTTGCGCATCAGACGAATGAGGTCGCGATAGGGCTGGAGCAGCGGCGGCCCCCGCCTGCGGAGAAGCCGAGCCTTCACCTTCCGCACGAAACCCGTCAGCAGCGGCGCGAGGCCCAACACCAGCGACATCTGGGCGCCCTGGGAGAGGATATCGCGCAGCGCGCTCATACTGCCACCACCAGCAGCAGCACGATGAGCGCCACGAAGACCAGCGTCAGGTATCGGCGAATGCTGAGGAACTGCAAGATATTGATACGGTCCGTCGCAAAGCCGATCACGATCGCAATCGGCGCGTACAGCCCATCCCAGATCAGATCGCGCAGTTCGACCTGGAATCGCGCGGGAAGCGGCGAAGATGGCGGCGGCATCTCGCCAATCTCGCGCGCGGCAAAGACGACACTGCCGAACACGCGGCGGATCGGCTGCGAGAAGCTGGAGGCCGAATACTGGATCGTTGGGTTCGGATCGGGATAGCCGCAATCCCAGGCCGCTGTACGGCGCAAGCGGTCGGAGGCGAAGCGGTGAATGGCCGACGCCGCCGCCGTCCCGCAGAGTGCCACGAACAGAAACACCAGAAGGCCATTATAGGAGCTGCGGCTTTCCGCGATCGGTACGATGGTGAGCCACTGCAATCCGACCTGATGCGGCATGACGTTGCCGACCATATTCTTGCTCACCGGCGCCAGCGCATCGATGAACAGCCCGGGCAGAATGCCGGCGAGGAGGCACAAGGCGGCAAGCATGAGCATTGCGGTCAGCGAGAAACGGTCGGTCTCATGCGCTGATGCCGCAACGTCCGAGCGCGGCCGGCCGAGGAAGCTGATGCCATAGAGCTTGACGAAGCAGGCCGCGGCAAAGGCGGCCGCGAGTGCCAACAAACCGCCGACTGCCGGAATGATCAGCTTGAGCCCCCAGGAGGACAGTTGCGGCGAGAGCAGGATCGCCTGGAAGGTCAGCCATTCCGAAACGAAGCCGTTGAACGGCGGCAAGGCCGAGATCGCAATGCAGCCGACCAGGACCGCGACCGCCGTTGTCGGCATGCGATGGATCAGCCCCCCGAGCTTCTCCATGTCGCGCTCGCCCGTTGCTCCCAGCACCGCTCCGGCGCCGAAGAACAACAGGCTCTTGAACAGCGCATGATTGAAGACGTGCAACATCGCCGCGGTGAAAGCGAGCGCTGCCACCCAGTCGAGCCCCTCCGCCTTGAAGGCCAGGGCCAGCCCGAGACCGGTGAAGATGATGCCGATGTTCTCGATCGTTGAATAGGCGAGCACACGCTTGATGTCGCGCTGCATCAGCGCATAGAGCACGCCCAACGTCGCCGTCGGACCGCCGACCAGCAGCACCACCATGCTCCACCACCACACCGGTTCGGGCAGGAGATCAAAGACGATACGCACGAAGCCGTAGACAGCGACCTTGGTCATGACGCCGCTCATGAGGCCGGAGACGTGACTGGGTGCGGCGGGATGGGCGAGCGGCAGCCAGGCGTGCAGCGGCACCAGGCCAGCCTTGGAGCCGGCGCCAAGCAGCACGAGGATCACGACCATGCCGGTCAGCGCAGCAGACGGATGCGAGGCGCGGATCGCATCGAAATCGTAACCGGCACCGCTCGCGAGCAGGCCGAAGGCGAGCAGCAGCGTCAGCGTGCCGAAACTTGCCATCAGGAGATAGACATAGCCGGCGCGCACATTCTCGGCTTCCCGGTGATGCGACACGACCATCGCCCAGGAGGTCAGCGACATGAATTCCCAGGCGACCAGGAAGCTGAACGCATCGTTTGCCAGCACGACGACGTTCATCGCTGCAAGATAGGCAGGATAGAACGGCAGCACGCGGCCAGGGGAGTCCTCATGCCGGCTGTAGCCGAGCGCGAACAGACTCGCAGCGACGCCGCCTAGATTGACGACGACAAGGAAGAAGGCGGACAGCGCATCGAGCCGGAAATGGGCCCCGAGCCAGGGCAGCCCGACCGGCAGGGTCGCGCTCTGCGTCAGATGAGGGACATCGAACAGATCGGACAGCGCCGTAATACATAGCGCCGACGTGGCGATCAGGCATCCGCCGTAAAGGATGATCGAGCCGCGCGGGTGCCTCGACAGCACGATCCCTGCAGGCGCCAGCGCCAGCAGAACCGCCACTGACCATAGCGCCACCGCGATCATGCCCTCTCCTCGATCATGATCTGCGTGCGCGTTGTCATCGCTATTGGCCGCCCGCACTCGGAGGTGGAGACTTCAGCCGCACACCGCGGCCCCCGGCACTCGACGCTGCGCCCTCGCCGATCAATTCGATACCGGCCTCCGACAGCGCCTCGATCAGCTTCATCAGAGAATCGACATTGCCGCGGATCACCCCTTCGGAGGCCTCCATGCGCTGGATCGTCGGCAGCGACAGCGAACAGAGCTGAGCGAGTTCGCGCTGGTCGATCCTCAGCAGGGCACGGGCGGCTCTAAGCTGCGCGGCGGTGATCACGGGGGAAGATGTCCGTGGCAGTTACAGTGATTGACTTGCCAAGCTTAAGCTGCGCAAAATGATGTTTCAAGCATCATTTCCTATATGCAGCGCATCATTCCGTTCGACGCCCGTGGAGCTACGCTCGGCATGACACTGGCGCAATGCGGCCCGAGAATCCGGGGGCGCGCGCGCACGCAGCCAAGAATAGGTGCCCCTCTCAGAACTCGTTCGCGATCTTCGACAGCATCTCGAGCAGGGCTTCGCGGTTGGCCTGGCCCAGCAACTCGTTGAGCCGGGACTCGTGCTTGGTAGCGACCAGCTTCTTGGCGCGGGCCAGCACGGCCTTGCCCTTGTCGGTCAAGACCAGGATATGCGAGCGGCGGTCATTGGTGGAGCGAATCCGGGCGCAAAGGTCGCGGCTCTCGAGATTGTCGAGCATGGCGACGAAATTCGGCCTGAGGATGCCGAGGGTCGAGGCGATCTCGGTCTGGTTCCGACCCGGGTTCTTCTCGACCAACAGCAGGACGGAGAACTGCGCCGGCGTCAGCTGGAGCGAGGCCATGCAGCGCAGAAAGTTCTCGAACACCTTGAGCTGCGCCCGCTTCAGCACATAGCCGAGCTGTTCGGAGAGCTCGCCGAGCTGGAGAGCTTCGGGTGGTCCCCCGGCAGCGTCCTTGCGCCCCCGGGTCGCGTCACCGGCCTTTTCGGAGGACTTTTCAGCGGTTTTCGAAACGGTCATCGCCTCATGCTCGCAATCCCGCTAAATTTGGGACGGGTCGCTTCCCACCCTTGATGTTATATTTGATAATTGTTATGGACCATATCAAATATCGTCAGCGTATTTCAATGGCTGTGAACGGACCATCCACCGCAATCGCGCAGGACCGGTCCGGGTCTTTAAGGGGGAGCGTCCGGTCTTGAACACCACCATTATGCTGTTCCTGCTGCAGGACGGCATCACCAATGGCGCGATTTACGCGCTGCTCGGCCTTGCGCTGGTGTTGGTGTTCGCCGTCACCCGCGTCATCCTCATTCCGCAGGGCGAATTCGTCACCTATGGCGCACTGACGTATGCCTCGCTGGCGTCGGGCCAGATGCCGGGCACCGCCAAGCTGGCGCTCGCCATGGGCATCGGCGCCTGCGCCTTCGACCTGTTCGTGGCTCGCAAAACGCTGCACGGCCGGCTGATCCTGCGCAGCGTCCTCGCCAATATCGTGCTGCCGGCCATCGTGCTGGCACTGACGATTTACTTCGCGGCCCAGAAGCCGCCGGTCGCGGTCTGCATCGCACTGTCGCTGGTGATCGTGGCGATGATCGGCCTCTACCTCTATCGCATCGCGTTCCAGCCGCTGGCGCACACCTCGGTGCTGGTGCTGCTGATCGCATCCGTGGGCGTGCATCTGGCGCTGCAGGGGCTGGGCCTGCTGTTCTTCGGCGCCGAGGGCCAGCGCGGACCGGCAGTGCTCTCCGGCGCCTTCACCGCGGGCTCGCTGCGCTTCACCGGCCAGAGCCTCACGGTCTACGGCATCACCATCGCCTTCATCGTCGGGCTCTGGCTGTTCTTCGGCCTGACGCTTTACGGCAAGGCGCTGCGCGCCACCGCTGTCAACCGGCTCGGGGCGCGCCTCGCCGGCATCCGCACGACGCTGTCTGGCCAGATCGCCTTCCTGCTGGCCTCCGTCATCGGCGCGCTCTCGGGCATCATGATCGTGCCGATCACGACACTCTACTATGACTCGGGCTTCCTGATCGGCCTGAAGGGCTTTGTTGCCGCGATCGTCGGCGGCCTCGTCAGTTATCCCCTGACCGCCGTCGCGGCCCTCTTCGTCGGCATCGTCGAGGCGTTCTCGTCCTTCTATGCCTCCAACTACAAGGAGGTGATCGTGTTCATGCTCCTGATTCCCGTGCTGCTGTTGCGCTCGCTGGCCGCGCCCGCGGTCGAAGAAGAGAAGGACTGAGGCGCATGCAGAGCCGGCTTCCCATTCTCGTCTTCGCAGCTCTGATGGCGGCGATCCCGTTCGTTCCGGGCGTGCCGCCGTTCTGGATCGTGCTGCTCGACAATATCGGCCTCGCCGCACTGGTCGCGATGGGCCTCGTGCTGCTGACCGGCGTCGGCGGCCTGACCTCGTTCGGACAAGCCGCCTTCGTCGGCTTCGGCGCCTACACCACCGCGGTGCTGACGACGAGCTACGGCTTGTCGCCGTGGCTGACGCTGCCGCTGTCGCTCGTGGTCAGCGGGCTGTTTGCGGTGCTGCTCGGCCTGATCACGGTCCGCCTGTCCGGCCACTATTTGCCGCTCGGCACGCTCGCCTGGGGGCTTGGCTTGTTCTATCTCTTCAGCAAGCTGGAATTCCTCGGCCGCAACGATGGCATCTCGGCAATTCCGCCGCTGTCGATCGGCGCGTTCAGGATGCTCTCACCGGGCTCGATCTATTACGCGATCTGGGTCGCCGTCCTGATCTCGGCGCTGCTTACCATGAACTTGCTCGACTCCCGCACCGGCCGCGCCATCCGCGCGCTCAGGCGCGGCCATGTCGCGGCCGAGGCGTTCGGCGTGCATACGCCGCGCGCCAAGCTCCTGGTGTTCATCCACGCTGCCGTGCTCGCCGGCCTCTCCGGCTGGCTCTACGCCCACCTCCAGCGTGCGGTGACGCCGACGCCGTTCGGCGCTCATGCCGGCATCGAATATCTCTTCATCGCGGTCGTCGGCGGCGCCGGCTATGTCTGGGGCGGCGTGCTCGGCGCGGCGATCGTCGTGATCCTGAAAGAGGTGCTGCAAAGCTATCTGCCGCTGATCCTGCCGGGCTCCGGCCAGGTCGAGACCATCGTGTTCGGCATCATGCTGGTGGCGCTGCTGCAGCTCGCGCCCGGCGGCGTCTGGCCGTGGCTGATGTCGTTCTTCCCCGAGCGCAGCAATGGCAGGAAGCCCGACACCTCGCTGAAGCTCGAGACGCGCACCCGCTCGCCCGGCCGAGGAAGCGTCCTGCTCCAGGTCGAGAAGGCGCGAAAGCAGTTCGGTGGCGTGGTTGCGGTCAACAACGTCTCCTTCGAGGTCCAGGCGCGCGAGATCGTCGCGCTGATCGGGCCGAACGGTGCCGGCAAGAGCACGACCTTCAACCTGATCACGGGCGTGCTGTCGGCGACCTCGGGCTCGATCTCGGTGCTCGGCAAGAAGGTCAATCGCGCGCCGCCGCAGGAGATCGTCAAGCTCGGCATCAGCAGGACCTTCCAGCACGTCAAGCTCGTCCCCGACATGACCGTGCTGGAGAATGTCGCGATCGGCGCGCATCTGCGCGGCCAGTCCGGACCTCTCGCCTCCATGCTGCGGCTCGACCGCGCCGATGAGGCGAAGCTGCTGGCGGAAGCCGCCCGCCAGATCGAACGTGTCGGTCTCACCGAGCAGATGCATCAGCTCGCAGGCAGCCTCTCGCTCGGCCAGCAGCGCATCGTCGAGATCGCGCGCGCTCTCTGCGTCGATCCGATGCTGCTGCTGCTCGACGAACCCGCCGCGGGCCTCCGCCACATGGAGAAGCAGCAGCTCGCGAAACTGCTGCGCGATTTGCGCGATGGCGGCATGAGCGTGCTGCTGGTCGAGCACGACATGGGCTTCGTGATGAACCTGGCCGACCGCATCGTGGTGCTCGATTTCGGCACCAAGATCGCGGAAGGCACGCCCGCCACGATCAAGACCAATCCCGAAGTGATCAAGGCCTATCTCGGAGTGGCGGCATGAGCGCGCTGTTGTCAGTCACCGACGCGCATGTCGCCTATGGCAAGGTCGAGGCGGTGCGCTCGGTCGGGCTCGAGGTCGGCGAGAACGAGATCGTCACCATCGTCGGCGCCAACGGCGCCGGCAAGACCACGCTGCTGTCGGCCATCATGGGCATTTTGCCGCTCAAGGGCCGCGTCGCCTTTGCAGGGCAGGACCTTGCCCGGCTCGACATCGAGGATCGCGTCGCGATGGGGCTCGGCCTCGTGCCTGAGCACCGCGAATTGTTCGTGACCATGAATGTCGAGGACAATCTCGAACTGGGCGCCTTCCGCATCGAGCGGAGCAGGGCCAAGGCTTCGATCGAACAGGTCTACACGCTGTTTCCGCGCCTGAAGGAGCGGCGCAAGCAGCTCGCCGGCACGCTTTCGGGCGGCGAGCAGCAAATGCTCGCGATGGGCCGCGCGCTGATGGGCGCGCCGAAACTGCTGATGCTGGACGAGCCGAGCCTCGGCCTCGCGCCGATCATCGTCGCCGACATCTTCCGCATCATCACCGAGCTGCGCGCCAGCGGCGTCTCGGTGCTGCTGGTCGAGCAGAACGCGCAGGCCGCGCTGAAGATCGCCGACCATGCCTATGTGATGGAGCTCGGCGAGTTCGTGCTGAGCGGCAAGGCCAGCGATATCGCGGCTAACGAGCGCGTGGCGGCGAGCTATCTCGGCTTCCAGCACGAAGGCGCAAGCGCGCTCTAATCAAGCTCGTTTCGCCGTCCGCACGAAGCCCCAGGCGGCGATGGCGGCCATCAGTAGCGAGATCAGCACGTTGTAGCCGGCGAGCGACAGGCCGAGGAAGCGCCATTGCACCTCGTCGCAGCGTACCACCTTGACGGTGTCGAGCCGTGACAGGAGGTCGCCGGCATTGCCGAGATTGACGACCGGACCGGTGCAATCGGTCGGCCCCTTCCAGAGCCCCCATTCGACGCCGGAATGGTAGGTGCCGAGCCCGGCATTGGCGAGCGTCGCCAGCGCGAGGATCGCGAGGCCCGCCAGCAGCAGCGGCCGCGGCGCCCCGCTCCGCGCCGCAAGCACGGTCAGCACGCCGACCGGAATCGCCAGATAATAGGCGTAGCGCTGCTCGAGGCAGAGCGGACAGGGCAGGATCTCCAGGACGAGCTGGAAGAACCAGGCGCCGGCGATCGTCGCCACCGCGATCAGGGTCACGGCCAGCGAGGCGGTCAGCGCCGGGCCGCCGCTAGCTGTGCGAAACGCAGGTATTGCGGCACTCTGGGTCGTCACGGCGGCCTCTTTCGGATAGGGCGGAGGTTTAAGCCTCTACCCCCCGCCCAAGCGCCTGTCGAGAACGCCGGGGATCACTTTGGCGCGGGTTGACCCCATCCTTCCCATGGCTATAGTCCGCCGGCTTCGCGACGCTCTCCACGGAGGGGCCGACCGAGGGCCCCTGTGGCGGAACTGGTAGACGCGCTCGACTCAAAATCGAGTTCCGCAAGGAGTGCTGGTTCGATTCCGGCCAGGGGCACCACGCTTCGTCCATTCGGGCTTTGCGTGGCGCGCCATGCGAGGCCGAAGCAGCAAAGCTTACCCGGTGAAGCCACTTGGCGAAAACGAACCGTCTTCGCTTCGCGTGACCAGACTTCCCGTACACGGCCGCCCTAGATCTAGTTGCGCAAGCCTCCACGCCGGCTGCCACCGAGATGACATCGCAACGGCCGGCTCACTTTGCCGTGCCGGCAAGACGCAGATTCGGTACGCCCACGCCGCGGGCGCGGAGGGGTGCGGCCAACTCGCCGCCGCCGACATCGAGGATGAAGCCGTCATTGTCGGGGCGAAGGCGGAGCTCGATGATCTTGCCTTTGCTGCGCCAATCCGCCGTCTCGCCGTCGTCGATATAGACAACGCTGGAGCCCGCGTGAGCTGATGTTCCGAACGCGATCGCCATCAGTCCGTTCTCGTCTTCGACGGGGACGATCGCGCCCGCGCGCACGAACAGCGGCAGCCGGCCGAGCGGTGCCGCAATGGTGACCACTTGCCCGCCCTCGAATGGCGTCCCGTCATGCCACTCGTACCAGCCGCCTGGATGGGCCGGCAGATAGACCTCGCGCGTCGTCGCGCCCTCCTCCAGCACGGGAGCCACGAGGAGATCGGGACCGAGCATGAATGCGTCCTCGACGGCTGCGGCGATCGCATCCTCAGCGAAATCCCACAACAGCGGGCGCACCGCCGGCACGTCGCCTGCCGCGGCGCGCCACATCTGGGTATAGAGATAGGGGATGAGGCTGTGACGCAGGTTCATGGCAGATCGCACCTCGGGAAGCACGGAAGGATGCATCCAGGGCGTGTTGACGATGCCGCTCGTCTTCCAGGAATTCATCACCATGCGCGGCCACAGCGCGCAGAACTCGACGAATCGGCACAGCAGTTCCGGCCCCGGTGACGGCCCATGGAAACCGCCGACGTCATGGCCGATGTTGTAGAGGCCCGACAGGCTCATGTTGAGGCCCTGGGTCAGGTTGAAGCGCAGCGTCTTCCAGGACGTTTCGTTGTCGCCGCTCCAGGTCTGGCCGTAACGGGCAATGCCTGCGCTGCCGGCACGCGTAATCGTGTAGGGACGCTTGTCGGGCGCCTCGGCGGCCTGGGTCTCGTAGGCAAGCTTGTGCATCAACAACGCCTGCGCCGGACGAGCCAGCGCCTGCGGATACGGCCGGCCGTCGCCGTCGCACACCGCGTCTTCGTCCCAGATCTCGAATTCGTTGTTGTCGCTCCAGACCGACGTCACACCATAGGCGAGCAGCGCATCACGGATACCGTCCGCCCACCACCGCCGTCCCTTCGGATTGGTGAAATCGACATGGAAGCCGAGGCCGTCCCAGAATTGCGCCACCGCGGGCTCACCGGTCTCGCCGTTGGCGACCAGGATGCCATTGGCCCTGGCTTCCGTCAGGCGCGGATGATCGTCGAGCAGGCAGGGCTTGATGTTGGTAACCGGTTGCATGCCGGCGGCCTTGAGCCGCGCCATGGTCGCCGCCGGATCGGGGAACTTGTCGCGATTCCAGTTGAACACGTAGCGCCGATTGCCGATCGAGGTATAGCCCGAGCCGAAGTGAAAGCTGTCGCAGCGAATGCCGTGGCGCCGACAATCCTCGATAAAGCCGGTGATGCGCGCGTCCGCGTCCGGCGCGTCGGCGATGGTCATCGTCGTCATGGCGAAGCCGAGTGTCCAGCGCGGTGCGAAAGCCTGTCCGCCGGTCAGCCAGGAAAAACGGCGCGTGACCTCCGGTACCGTCGGGCCGGCGAGCACATAATAATCGAGGTCGCCGTCCTCGGCACGATAGCTGCGGAACAGGCCGTGGTAATTGTCGAGCGTGCAGCCGAGGTCGACCGAGCCGAGCGCAAGATTGTCGTAGAAGATGCCGTGAGCGCCGCGCGCGCCGTCGACGATGAAGAACGGCAGCATCTTGTAGAGCGGATCGGACAGTTCGGCGTCGAAGCCGCAGGGATCGACCGCATCGATGGCGAAGCGGCGTCCTGTGCGATCGAGCGGACCGGCTTTATCGCCGAGGCCGTAATGGCGTTCGCCTTCGTGCCGTTCCATCGCATGCAGCACCGCACCGGTCCTGCGCGACAGGAAATAAGCCTGGGTCGGACGGTCGCGCAGGAATGGCTGATCCTCGCCGTCGCGGCGCCAGGCGATGCCGAACGGATCGAGCCGGACTTGCGCGCTGAGACCTGCCGCGAGGACTGTGACGATGGAGCCCTCCTGCGACACGGTCGGCGTCGGATTGCTAAAGCCTGCGAAGTCGTCGCGCAGCCGTCCCTCGAACGGCGGCTCGGAGCGATCAGGCGCGATCGCCCAGCCACGATCGAGGCAATAGCCATCCGGCCGGCGCAAGGTGACGCGGCCGATGTCGCGCTCGAGAATGGCGATGCGGAGCGTGGCGAACGGGGCTGCCGCCGGACCGGTCGAAAGGTCGAACAGCGCGGCATGGCCATCGAGGCCGCGGAAGCGGCCGTGGGTCAGGGCTTTCATGAGATCAGGCTCCGGGTCTCTCAGGGCCGCGCGAGGGCCGCGCCCGTTGTTGCATCGAAGATGTGCAGATGGTCGACCGCGAAGCGGATCGCGATCGCATCGCCGCGGTAGAACTGCGATTGGCCATCCTCGCGCAGCGTGATCTGCGGCAGGCCGGGCGCCGAGGCATAGATGAAGGTCTCACCGCCAAGCTGCTCGACGAGATCGACGGTGGCGGCGAGCATGCCATTGTCGGGCGCGACGTCGATATGCTCGGGACGGATGCCGAGCGTCACGTTCGCTCCGGCGACGAGGCCGGATGCCGCCCGGGGCAATGCGACTTCACGCTCACCAACGCTCAGGCGCAGCGTGCCGTCGTCCGACATCACCACGGCCGGCAGGAAGTTCATGCGGGGCGAACCGATGAAGCCGGCAACGAAGGCGTTCGAGGGGCGGTTATAGAGTTCAAGCGGTGTGCCGACCTGTTCGATCCGGCCCGCGTTGAGCACCACGATGCGGTCGGCCAGCGTCATGGCTTCGACCTGGTCGTGGGTGACATAGATCATCGTGCCGCCGAGCTTGGCATGCAGCGCGGCAAGTTCCTTGCGCGTCGCGACGCGCAGTTCGGCGTCGAGGTTCGACAGTGGCTCGTCGAACAGAAAGATCTTCGGATCGCGCACGATGGCCCGCCCGATGGCGACGCGCTGGCGCTGGCCGCCGGAGAGCGCCTTCGGCTTGCGGTCGAGATAATCCGTGAGCCGCAGCATGGCGGCGGCACGCGCCACCCGCGCCTCGATCTCTGCAGGCTTGAGCCCCATGTTCTCGAGTGCGAAGGCCATGTTCTTGGCCACGCTCATGTGCGGATAAAGTGCATAGGACTGGAACACCATGGCGAGCCCGCGTTCGGACGCCGGCAGATGGGTGACGCGCTCGCCGTCGATATGGACCTCGCCGCTGGTGACGTTTTCGAGGCCGGCGATGACCCGCAACAACGTCGACTTTCCGCAGCCCGACGGGCCGACGAAGACGATGAATTCACCATCCTTCACCGCGAGATCGATGCCGTGCAGCACGTTGATGGTGCCGAAGGATTTGCGCGCGCCCGTGAGTGTCAGTTCAGCCATGGCCGGTGGTCCGATCGCTCATTTCATTCCCGTCGAGCCGATGCCCGTCGTGATGAAACGCTGGAGGAATACAAAAACGAGCGCGACGGGAATGAGTGTCACGACCGTCATCGCAAGCAAGTAATGCCACTGGGTCTGGAGCTCGCCCTGGAACGCATTGAGCGCGATCTGCAGCGTGTAGACCTCGGTCTTGGTCAGCACCGCGAGCGGCCACAGGAATTCGTTCCAGCGCCACATGATCGAGAAGATCGCCAGAACCGCCAGGGCCGGCAGGGTCAGCGGCATCACGATGCGCCAATAGATCTGCCACTCGGACGCCTTGTCCATGCGCGCCGCCTCGATCAGATCCTTCGGCAAGGTCAGCATGTATTGCCGGAGCAGGAACACGCCCGTCGGCGTCGCCGCGCCAGGCAGGATCACCGCCCAAAGCGAGTTGGTGAGGCCGAGCTCGGTCACCACCAGATAGACCGGGACCAGAATGATCGTCATCGGGATCATCAGCGTCCCGATCACCGCGATGGTCGCGACCTGCTTGCCGGGGAACTGGTAGACGGCGAGCCCATAGGCAGCCATCGAATTGATCAGCAGCGTGATCAGTGTGGCGACCAATGTCACGAACACCGAATTGGACAGGAATCGCAGGAAGGCGAAGCGCTGCAGCGGCTCGCTGTAGTTCTCGGTCGCAAGCGCGATATGGCGCACCGGTTCGCGCTTGTCGATCGCGACGCGGAATTGTTGCGAGGGATTGGCCGGATCGACCATCTGGGCGACGAGCCCGATGCGCCGGACCTGCGCCAGTTGCCGAACCGTGCCGTCAGGCAGTGTCACGCGGAACAGCGGCAGCTTCTGTGGCTGACCCGGTACCGTCACCTCGACCTGTGCAAATGGCAGCGCCGAGGGTGGAAATTCCAGCAGCGCGCTCTCGGTCTTGAATGACGACATCACCAGCCAAAGCACCGGGCCGAACATCAGGACGACACCGAGCGCGAGATAGACGTAGGCCGCGACGTCGGTCCAGTGCAGCGGCCGCCCTTGGCCGTTGCGACGTTGACCGAGCAGGCTTGAAAGGCGCGTGGTTGCCATCTCAGACCTCTTTGCGCCGCGCGGCGGCGAATTGCAGGAGCGTCAGGACGAAAAGGACGACGCCGAGCACGACGGAGGCGGCGGCGGCGAGACCGAAATTCTGCACCTGGCTGGAGAACGCGGTCTCATAGATGTACTGGACGACCATCAGCGTCGCGGTGCCGGGACCGCCACCGGTCAGCACGAAGACCTCATCGAAGGTCTGCGCGCCCTTGATCAGCGCCAGCACGATCACGACGATCATGTTCGGCCACAGCAGCGGCAGCGTGATGCGTATCAGCACGCGCCAGCGCGGCGTCGCGTCCATCTCCGCCGCCTCGTAGAGGTCGGCCGGGATCGCTTGCAGGCCGGCGAGCAGGATCAGGGTATAGAAACCCATATGCGCCCACACCGAAACGAACACCGCCCAGAACATCGCCCAGCTCGGATCGACGAAGAACAGGATCTTCTGCCCGCCGAGTGTGGTGATGGCGGCGTTGAGGAGCCCGTCGCGCTGCAGGATCCATTTCCAGATCAGCGCGACGACCACGGGCGACAGCAGGACGGGGAAGAAATACACCGCACGGAAAAAGCCACGTCCGCGAATCTTCTTGTTGAGGACGAGCGCGGTGACGAGCGAGAACAGCACCATCGCCGTCACCTGAAACACGATGAACTTCACCGTATTGGCGACGCCGCGCCAGAAGTGGTCCTCGCGGCAACTCGCCGGATCGAGATAGGAGCCGCAGTCGAACAGATAGGTGAACTGCTCAGCGCCGACATAGGGGCGCTGCGACGGAAACAGGGCCGTGCCGCCGGTCAGCGAGAACACGACGTTGATGCCGATCGGCAGGAACACGAACAGGCCAAAGAAGACGAAGTTCGGCAGCAGGAATACATAGGCCATGCGCCGCGCGCCGATCACGCGCTGCATCCCGCGCATTGGCGGATCGAGCAGTCGCAGCGCGCCGCCAACCGGCAGGACGGCAACGCCGCCGAGCCATGCGAGCGCGCCGTTTGCTAGGCCGCGCTGCGGTCGAGTGGCGGACGGAATGTCCGACATTGCAGTGATCCTCCGGTCCGACGAACCAGTTGTCTTACTTCTTGTTGCGCTCGGCGATCTGCTGGGCGACATCTGCGGTGATGCGCTTGTAGGCGTCTTCGAGCGTCGTCTCGCCGGAGACCGCCTGCCCGAGCCGGCTAATGACGGCGTTCAGAATGATCCGGCTGTTGCCGTAGCCTTGGGTCCGATAGGCGATCGGGGAAATCTGGGCGGCGCTTGCGGTGAACACTTTCAGTGCGGCGGCAGCATCCGGGCTGGCCGTCGGATAGTCGATGCCCTTCTTCGCGAGTCCAAGGTGGCCGGGCACGAAGAGCGAGCGCGCGTAGAACTCCGCCAGCACCGGTTCGCTCGCGAGATATTCCATCACCCTGGCGACCTCCTTGGGATGCTGGGTCGTCTTGAAAGCGACGAGACCGGCGCCGCCCGGCATGCTGCTGCATCCGCCTGGCCCACAGGGATTAGGCACCGCCACCCAGTCGAACGCGTCACCGATGGTCTTTGCGAACTGGCTGATCTGCCAAGACCCGGACAGGTACATCACGACCTGCGCGTTCTTGAATTCGTCGTTGGCGCCGCGATAGGCGGTGCCCGAGACCGAGCCCCAGAGCTCCTTCGACATCACGCCCGACTTATGCCAGTCGTAGACGAGCTGCGCCGCGCGTTTGAACCCTTCGTCCACGACATCAGGCTCGCCGTTTGCGCCGAAGACCTGCGTGCCCTGGGACATCGCGAGCGCGTAGAATCGGTGGCCCGAGCGGTCGAGCGCGAGCGGGAACGGCGCCTGGACCTTGTCGGCAACCTGCTTCACCGCCTTCGCCCAATCCTCCCAGGTCGACTTCTCGCCCGGCATCGCGATGCCGGCCTGCTCGAACAGGGTCTTGTTGACGAAGGGGCCGGTAACGGTGAGCTGGGTCATGAAGCCCGGAATTGCCTTGGTATCGCCAGCCGGGCGCATCCATTCGAGGAAGGGGCCGAAGTTCGTTTCCCAATAGCCGGGGTCCTTGAGAAGGGGGCGCAAATCGAGTGCGAAGCGGGACAGGCCGCCCATATCGACGACGCGCGCCATGTCGGGGCCTTGGCCTGAGGCCAGCTGTACCGGCAAGGTCTCGTTGATCGCCTTGAACGGCACCTGATCGAGGACGATTTCGATGTCCTTGTTCTGCTCGTGGAATCGCTTGAGCAGGTCAGCCATCACCTCGCCCTCGTTGCCGTCCGAGTACCAGGTCATTCGCAGCGTCGTGGTCTCAGCCGCGACAGGGCCACCCAACAGGGTGGCGACCAACAGGGACAGCACAAAAGTTGTGAAAACGGGCGTAGCGACACGCATGGTCGTATCTCCTCTCCGCTCGTCGGCCCTCAAGCGGGTCCGCGCGAGATAAGCGACGGGTCCGTTCTCGGACGGATCCTCAGCGCAGACGTTTCCTTCGACATCGGCATCCGTTCAGATCGGATGCCTTACTCAGACGTTTGGGCGCATACAGGCCGCTGGGTGGTCGATAACCCCCACCCTTATGCAGGCTGAAAACAGCTTTGGCAAACGTTTGCCAAGATGTCAACCTCATTCAAACTATCCCGCGGGTGGTCGGGGAGGAAGCTCGACAACGGACGCTGCGGATGTCTATGAAAAGACGATCGGATCAGACCCATTGGAAGCCGATGCGGGAAGACGTCTCACTTGCCACGGTTGCAGCCCGCGCCGGCGTTTCGGTTTCGACCGTATCGCGGATCGTCAACGGCGAGATGCGCCGCGCCTCCGCGGCCACGGTGGCGCGGGTGCTCGACGCGATTGAGGCGGTAGGCTACCGGCCCAATCCGGTGGGACGGGCGCTCCAGCGCGGTCAAAGTCAGCTTGTGGCGATGATCGCCGCCAATCTCGACAATCCGGCGATGGCGACCATCGCAAGTTCTACCGAGGCCGCGCTGCGCGAAGCCGGCTACGTGATGATCCTCTGCGACACGCACGACCGACCCGAGCTTCAGGATGAGTATCTCCATGCGATGCGGGCCCAGATGGTGCGCGGCTATGTCCTCGTCGCGGCGGTGCCCAGCGCCGGGTTGAGCGAACTTTCCGCGTCGGGCGCCCCGGCGGTGTTCGTGACCCGCCGCAATCCGACCGGCAGCGGCCCGTTCGTCGGAATCGACGATCGTGCAGCGGGTGCGCGCGCCGCCGACTATTTCGCCGATCTCGGGCGGCGAGCCCCGGCCGTCGTTTTTCCGCGGCTGGGCTCGTCCGCATCGCGGGACCGTGTGTCAGGCTTCCTGGACAGACTGCGGGAGCGCGGATGGTCGGACGAGGCGATCATCCGGGCCGACGGCGAAGGGCAATCGCACCTTCAAATAGGCTATGAGGCCGGTGCGCGAATATTCGGCGGCAGCCGGACGCCGGACGCCATTCTCTGTGTCAGCGACCAGATCGCCTACGGCGTGAACCGACGCGCCCTTGAACACGGCCTGAAGATCCCCGGCGATTGCGATCTCGTCAGCATCGACGGCACGCCTCTGAACCAGTGGGTCGCGCCCTGGCTGAAGTCGATTGAAATTCCCTATGCCGTCTACGGGGTGGAGATCGTCGCGGGCCTGCAAATGATATGGCGAGGTGAATCCTTTGGTGAACGCCTGCTTCCTTGCAAGTTCGACTGACGCACGACCGTTTACGGCAGGGGGCGGCAGGCCTCACACCACGCGCGTGTAGGTCGCGATCATCGTGTAGCCCTTGCGCGGACCTGACACGACGTGACGAATGACGAAGCCACCATCGCCGCGGAAGATGTAAGTCGATTGATAATGATCGAGATTACAGAGATGGTCGGCGCTTCCGCTCAAGGCGCCGCCATTGGATGCAGCGAGTTCGATCGTGTGAAACAGCCGCGGCGGGGTCTCCTTGAAGAAAACGTCAAAGCCCCGGTCTCGCGCGCGGAAGACGTATTCGCGCCCCGCCTCGAGCTCGGTACCGTCGAGGAGCCTTAAACGGCCCTGCTCGCGATAGGCCAGGCTCTGCGCGTCCAGCCGCGTGAAGGTCGCAAGGCCCTGCACGTGTCCCTGGCATTCGATGACCCGGCTGAACGACCATGCGCCGGGTAACCGCGCCATCACCTGCGACGCGTCACGCCAAGCATCGATCACAGTTCATCTCCTCTGGACCCAAGCGCAGCGCTCGATCGGCGGCTTCGTGACGTTCGACATCGCCGAGACAGTACCTATATCCTAGGTCAATGCGTGTCGATGCAGCGAGTATGTGATGGCCAGGAGACGCACGACGGACATCGAAGCCGACGATCTGCCCCGCTATTTCGTCTGGGTCCGCGGTCTCGAGGGGCCCGAGCCGCAGAAATGGGTGGCGATGGAGTTCGGCGTCGGCGACTGGAAACGGCCGCTTGTGCTGGCCTGGCGGGAGCTGTCGATGGACGAGCGGCGCCTGCCGCTGTCGATACTGGCGCGGCGATATCCGCCGCCGAAGGCGGAGACGTTGTAGGCGCGATCACTTCCCCCTTGCCGCAGTCGGCGTCAGGCCGAACCTGCGGCGAAAGCAGCGGTTGAAATAAGAGAGATCATTGAAGCCGCAGGCGAAGGCGATGTCGCTGATGCGACCTTCGCGGTGGACGAGCAGCTCGGCCGCCTTGCGCAAGCGCAGCTCGGTGAGGCGGGTGGTGAAGCTCGCACCGGCCTCGAACAGGAGCTCGTTGACGTAGCGTTCGGACAGACCGGCGGTGTCCGCGCGGCTACCATATCGGCCCCGGCGGCGCCTGCCGAGGCAACGGCAAATAAGGGCCGGCCGCACTGCCGTTTCACACGAGCGGCCACTTCGCGAACAGGGGTTCGTGCCCGGGCTCGCCCGGGCTTTTCTTTTGCCAATTGTGGCGCAGATCATAGACAGCCGGAGCAAGGCACCGCAATTCTTATTGCTACCTTAGCGCGCCCTCTGGCGGAATACACCCGCAGCTTATTTCATGACGCACTTATCGATGAATGTCAAAGGATGCTGCCCGACCGGCGCTTGAAGCATCCCCACTGATTTTTCGGAGGATTCCATGACGCACCAGGACGGGGCGCAGCATGGCGGCCCTGCGAGGCCAGCCCATCTGCACGATGATCCGAACGCCGCGCCGAATGCTGCCGACGCACGTCCGCCGCGCAAGCTGGTGCTGTTCGCCGATGGCACCGGCAATGCCTTCACGACCCAGGAATCCAGTGTCTGGCGGCTCTACGAGGCGCTCGATCACACCCGGCCCGACCAGATCGCCTACTACATCAAGGGTGTCGGCACCGCCGGCTGGGCGCCGCTCGCCGCTCTCGACGGCGCCACCGGCATCGGCGTCCCCGCCAACGTCCGCAAGCTCTACCGCTTCCTGTGCTGGAACTGGCGCGAAGGCGACGAAATCTACATCTTCGGCTTCAGCCGCGGCGCCTTCACCGCGCGCACGCTGGCGGCCATGATCGCAAGCCAGGGCCTGGTGCCGGCGGTGATCGACAAAGTAGCCGTGTCGCATGCGGAGATGCAGCGCAATACGATGGCCGCCTGGCGGAAGTACCGCGAGGAGTCCGTGGGCTTTTACAGCCTGCCGACGATCTGGCTCGCGCGGTGGCTGCGCAACATCCTGATCTATCTCTATCACTTCCTTCTCAGGCATCGCTCTTATGCCAGCGTTCGCGAGGCGATGGACCGCCGCAAGGATGTCAAGATCGAATTCCTCGGCCTGTTCGACTCGGTCGAGGCGTTCGGTGTGCCGGTCGAGGAGCTCCGTGTCGCTATCGACTGGGCGATCTGGCCGATCTCGTTCCGAAACTACCGGCTCTCCGACAAGGTGAAGCAGGCCTGCCACGCGCTCGCGCTCGACGACGAACGCACCACCTTCCATCCGCTGCGGATCGACCAGGCCGACCTGGCCAAGGGGCAGATCGTGAAGGAGGTGTGGTTTGCGGGCGTCCATTCCGACATTGGCGGCGGCTATCCGGAATCCACGCTGTCCTTTGTGCCGTTGGTGTGGATGGCGGAGCAGCTCGGCAACCAGCTTCGTTTCCAGGACGGCACAATCGAGCATTTCCGCGAATATCAGTCGGCCATCGGGCCGATGCACGATTCACGGAGCGGTGCTGGCGTGCTGTATCGCTACGGTCCGCGGCCGATCCATGATCGCGTCGAGGATGGCGGACCGCCGGTGGTGCACTTCGCCGTGGTCGAACGCATGCTGCATGGCTGCGACAATTACGCGCCACTGATGCTTCCGGCCGATGCCAGAGTGCTGCTGCCAAACGGAGACGTGCTGCCGCTGACGCGCGACGAAACGCGCAAAGCCATGAGGTGCGCCTATGCGAAGAGAGTAGGCAACGGCCACAAGGCGGCCGAAGCCGACGCATTCATGGCGATGAGCCCGCCAAATTCCGAGATGGCGCGGCAGGTCCTCGACACCGTATGGTGGCGCCGCGTAGCCTATTTCTCTCTGGTGATCGCGCTCACCATCTTCGCCATGTGGCCCTGGATCGCGCGCGCGGTCGTGGGCTCGTCCAAGGCGCACGGGCTCGAAGATACCACTCTGCTCAAATGGATCACGGCGATCGACAACGGCACGGGCACCGTCGTCAAGCCGTTCGCCGATCTGTTCGCGAGCGTACTGCCGTCCTACGCGGCACCTTGGCTTGGCATCGCGCTCTATTATCCCTTCCTCACCACGGTTCTCGTCATCATCATTCTGATCGCCTGGAACAGGAATACGGCGCTACGGGACAGCATTCAGGAGCGCGCCCGACTGGCCTGGTACCGGCCGGACCGGATGGCATCGCGAAAGCGGGTCAGCAAATCCGGCTGGCTGCTCGCGATCGGCCGCTGGATGCGGCTGCACGCCTGGCCAGTGCGCATGGCCTTCACCAATGTGCTGATGCCGGCGGTTTTCCTCGCGGCCATATTCGGTTCGGGACTGCTGCTGCTGTCCCGCGGCTATTTCGACTGGCGCTCGGGCGTCGGCGACTTCTGCAAGAGCAGCGCATCGACACGCGCCGTGGGGGACACGCCGGTGAGCGCGCGTGACGGCGAATTGTTCGACGTCAGCGATTTCTGCTGGCCCAGCCGTCTCGCCGTCGAGAAGGGGCGCAAATACCGCGTCTGGATCCAGATGGCCGATCCGTGGTTCGACCGCACCATCATGACCGGCCTGAACGGATTCAGGACCCCGCCGGATCCGCCCCATCGCCTGGCCGTTCCCATCTTGCGGCTACAGGGTGCAGACTGGTTCCAGCCAATCGTGCGGATCGGCGCGCGCGGATCGTACGACCTGCCGCTGCAAGCCATCAACGGGCTGCCGGCGAACGACCTGCCACGGCGGGTCAACGCGACGCTGCCGGATTATGAAGATGACAGCAAGGCCACCTACCCGATCCATGTCGAGGACTCCCCGGAGTTCAAGACGCCTGGCAGCGAATTGAATCGTGTCTGGAAGCCATTCGCAGATTTCGAGCCGATCCCGCAAGCTGCGCTGCCGGCAGCGCAGGCGCTGTGGCGCAAGCAGGGATTGTCAGAGCTGTTCGTCGCGGAATTCGAGGCGCCCGAGGCTGGCGAATTGTTCTTCTACGTCAACGACGCCGTCCAGCTCTTCCCTCGCCTGATCGCCACGCGGCACGCGCCGCAATGGCTCGTTCCTGTCCAGGGCCGGCGCGCCCAGTTCTACAAAAACAACAGCGGAACGGCGACGATCCGAGTGCAGCGGTTGCCAGCGCCCCAGCTCCCATGATTATGGGTGTCGCGTCCGCCGCGTCGCGGCTAAACTTGCCGTGCGCGCCGCGGGGGACACGCGGTCGGGACCATGATCATGACGGACCAGGGCGAGACCGGTGAAGCGATCACCATCCTCCTCGTCGAAGACGACGCGCCGACCTGCTGGCGGCTCCAGGACGCGCTGGTGAAGGCGGGCTACGAGGTGCGCACGGCCGGCACGCTGGGCGAAGCCCGCAGCGCGCTCGCCGCCGGCGCGCCGCGCGTGCTGCTGACCGACCTGCGGCTGCCCGACGGCCATGGCGTCGAGCTGATCCGCGAAACCAGGCGGCGCCTTCCGGACACCGAGATCATGGTGATCTCGGCGCTGGGCGACGAGGAAAGCGTGATCTCCGCCATCACCGTCGGCGCCACCGGCTATCTGCTCAAGGACGCCTTCCCGACCGACATCGCGACCACCGTGCGCGATCTGGTCGCCGGACACTCGCCGATCTCGGCCTCGATCGCGCGCTTCATCGTGCGGCGGACGCAGAGCTCATCCGAGCCGCCGTCAGGCCCGGCACTCAACACCGCAAAGCTCACACCGCGCGAGATCGACATCCTCTGGGGCATCGCCAAGGGCTTCAGCTACGCCGAAATCGCGAGCCATCTCGGGCTATCCCGACAGACCGTGCCCGGCCACATCAAGAACATCTACCGCAAGCTCGAAGTGCACACGCGCAGCGAAGCGGTGTTCGAGGCGGTACAGCAGGGCCTGATCAAGCTGTGAGCGAGATTGCAGCCAAGGTCGCTCTGCGGCCGAAGCGCCGGCTGATCGTATGGCGCCTCGTGCCGTATCTGCTGCTTCAGGCGCTGGTCGTGATCGCGACCGTTCTCGGGCTGCAACTGCTCCAGCCCAGCGATCCCGACGATTTCGCGCTGAGCGGATTTTCGCTCCGGGAGGACGGCAAGGCACGCCCGGTGACGCTGCCGCATTTCACGTCCTCGCGCTACTCGCTCGCGGATCCGCCGCTCTACACCGGGGCCTTCACGTTCAAAGGCGGCGATGCCGGATGGTCCGTGTTCCTGCCGCGCTTCAGCAACGCCGTGGAGGTCGCGATCAACGGCGTGGTCGTGCTCGATTCCCGTCGCGATACCAACGCCAACCGGCCGGACCGCAACACGCCCGAGATCGCCGCCATCCCCTCCTCGCTGCTCCATGACGGCAGCAACGAGATCACGGTGCGGTTGTTCGTGTGGGGTCCGCTGAAGGGCTTTCTCGACACCGTCTATGTCGGACCGGACGCCGCCTTGCGTCCGGCCTTCGAGACCCGCACGCTGCTGTTCGTGACGCTGCCCGTGGTGTTCTCCGCCTGGCAATCGATCCTCGCCGTCATCCTCGCGATCATGTGGCTGATGCGCCGGCGCGAGCCGGTCTACGGCGTGCTGGCGGCTGCGATGGTGCTTGGCGTAATCCAGGCGTTCATGCCGCCTCCGGTGCCGCCGGTCGCCGTATCGCGGCTCGCCTCGGTGCTGCTCGCGTCTGCGCCGATCGAGAGCGCGCTGATCGTCGTTTTTGGCGTGCTGTTCTTCGGCTGGCGGTGGCCGCGCTACGGCATGCTGCTGTTCGCGCCGGGCTTGATCGTGTTCGCGGTCGGCCTGATCGCAGGCCCGCCGCTGCCGCGCATCCTGTTCCTGCTGCTCGGCATCCCTACCGTGGGGTTCAGCCTCGTCCTGATGGCCTGCGTCACCGCTGCCGCAGTGGTGCGGCGGCAGGATGCGGCGAGCCTCACGATCGGCTGCGCCGTGACCATCGTGCTGACCTGCTGGATTCACGACATGCTGTCGGTGTTCGAGTTCGTCACCAACGAACGCACCTTCGTCTCGCGCCTGTCCTATTCGGCGATGCTGGTCGCGATCGGCGCCGGACTGACGTGGCGCTTTGCCCGCGCGCTGAACCAGGTCGACGGCTTTGCCGGCCAGCTCGTCGCGCGCGTGCGCGAGGCGGAGGAGCGACTGAAAGCGAGCTTTGCCCGCGAGGAGGCGCGCGCAAGGGCCGCAGCCCTCGCCAACGAGCGCACGCGTCTGATGCGCGACCTCCATGACGGCCTCGGCGGGCAATTGATCAGCATCGTCGCGCTCTCCGAGCGCGGCCACGAGGGCGCGACCATCACCGATGCGGCTCGCGCCGCGCTGAAGGATCTGCGCCTGGTCATCGATTCCATGGACGACATCGGCGGCGACCTCATGCTCGCGCTCGGCTCCTGGCGCGAGCGTGCGGCGATGCAATTGCGGCCGCATGACATCGCGCTTCACTGGCGCGTGGCCACGCCGCAGGGCCTGCCGCTGCATCCTGAACTGCGGCCCTGGCACGTCATCCAGATCGTGCGCATCCTCGACGAGGCCGTGACCAATGCGGTCAAGCACGCGGCCGCACGTCACATCACGGTGACCATCGACACGCGCGACGACGGCCATGGACCGTACGGCGTGATCAGCGTCGCAGACGACGGCGGCGGCTTTGACCTTGGTGACGGCGGCGAAGCCGCGGGCGCGAACCAGACCGCGCGCGGCCTGCGCAACATGAGAAGCCGCGCCACGCGCTGCGGCGCCGTGCTCGTTCTGAGCTCGGATCGATCGGGCACATGCGTGCGGCTGCAATTGCCGCAAGTATTTCCCGACAGCGACGCGGCCGCAGGCTGAGAAACCTCTCCCCGAACGCATGGGACGTTCGGAGAGAGGGACCGGGCCGGCATAAGGGCCCGCGAAGGACGGGGGTTCGTTCGCAGGCTCGCTTGCAGGGCGCGTTTGCAGAGCTCCCTTGCAAGATTCCCTTGGCCCGAAAGAATGCAATCAGCTCAATTCAACACCATCCTCAGCGCACGCCGACGCGATTGACCGGGCCGCCACGATTCATCGGCGTACCGGCACGAACGCCGACCCCGGGCGCGCCCACGCCGGGCGTCGCCACGACCGCAGCCGCAACCGGCGCGCCCGGCGCAACCACCACCGCCGCATCCGGCCGCACAACGCAGCCCTTGGGCACTCCGACCGTCTTGCAATAGACCACCGCCTGCGCCGGGCTCGTGCCCAGCGACACCGCCGCCGCGCCGGCCAGCAGCATCACCGTCAGCCCGGCGCTCAGCGCTCCCACTTTTTTCGACATTTCGCTCTCCTGCTTCGCGTTCGGCGCCCGATGCAATCACCGGGTCTCGCAGCCGACGTGCAGCTTCAATGGCAAAAGACGGTGCGCCAAGACATGCCATGAAGATGGGGGTGCTGCGGGCAGGCCTCCGAACCGATGCCATGAACATGGCATGGACCGGCCGTCGATCTCCGCGAGAGGGTCCGGCTCGCCCGATCCCAAGCGGGAGAAATCACAATTCCAAAGAGGTGTTTTATGAAGACTGCAATTCTTGCCGCATTGCTGCTCGCCGGCGCTGCCCTGCCCGCCTCAGCGCAATCCGGTCCCTCCCCGCAGGAGCAGATGGCCTGCCGCGGCGACGCCAGCAAATTCTGCGCCGAGCACATCGGCAAGCCGCCGCAGATGAATGCCTGCCTGCGCGAGAACAAGACCAAGCTCTCGGACGCGTGCCGCAAGGTGGTGGAGTCGCACGGCGGGTAACGTTTTCACCTTCTCCCCTTTGTGGGGAGAAGGTGGCGATAGACGGCCTGGGCTGCCGTATCAATGAACGCCGAAGCGTAGCTTCGGCTTGGCCATTGGCAGCGTTCGCGTGCGCGGTCTCAGGCGTTAGTCATCATCGTCGGAGCCGAACAAGCGGATTTGCGGGAAGCCGCCGCCGCGCGGACGGCTCGCATAGTCGCGCGAGTCGGAATCCTCGCGGATATTGCGTGCCACATCATCCCAATTGGTCTGATCGCGCCCGCCGCGTGCATCGCGTTGGTCATAGCGGCGGCGCTCGGCCCAGCGCGCATGTCGCTCCGCCCGCCGTCGCTCCGACGCGGCGCGCTTCACGTCAGAGTCCCTGGCCTTGGCATAGGCATTCTCAGGAGAAGGTGCCGGCTCTGTGGCAGCCTGCTGTTCGGCAGCCTTTGCCGCCTGCGGCGGCGATGGTGCTGGCTTCGCCGGCTCAACTGCCGCCGTCTGCGGCGGCGCCGGCGGCTCGGCATTGGCCTGCGTCGTTCCGGCGTCGGACTTGGTGTTGGACTTGGTGTCAGGCTTGGCTTCGGCCTGAGCCGGCGCGGCGATCATCGCTCCGAACGCCTGTGAGCCCGTGAGATATTGCACGCGCTCCGACGGCGCGTTCGTGGTGGCCGCGGCGGCGGCCCCGGTGCGTTGCGCCATCTTGCTGGTATCGGGCCCATGCTTGGGCGCGATCGGATTCATGATGTTGCCGGCGACAATTCCGCCGCCGAGACCAATGGCGATGGCGGCGATGATCGACCCGGCACCGACGAAATAGGCTGTCGAGGCGCGCATTGGTCCACTCCCTCTTTGGACCGTGCAACGCCTGTCAATTACAGGATGTTCCGGATTGCAGCGCAGTTCCCGCAGGAACTTGCGGATCAGATCTGCTGCGCCACCTTTTCCAGCCCGATGATGCGGGCGAGCTTGCGCACTTCTTCCTTCTGGTCGTCGCGCAGCTGGAACAGCAGCGGCATCGCGGCAGACTTCAACTGCTGGACCTCATCGCAGTTCGGATCGATCTGCACGTTCGGGCCGCCGGGATTTGAGAGCTTGTTCGCCGAGATCTTGCGCACGACATTGCGCAGCGCGGTCTCGACCGACGGCCAGTAATATTCCTGCGACGACGACAGTTTCAGACGGTCCCTGATGCCGGCGATCTGCACATCGGAGAGCAGCGAATACGTTTTCTGCGGCTGCGGCTTCGCGACCACCTTCGGCTTGGCCGGGGACTCCACGGCAGCGGGGGCTTGCGCAGGCGCGGGCGCCTCGTTGACGCTCGCTTTGGGCATCGGGAAATCAGACGGCGTGGCCGCGGCAAAGGCCTGGCGCAGCGGCTCGGTCAGCGCCGGGGCCTGGGACAGCTTGTCGGCCGGTACCTGAACCGGATCGATCGCCGCGGAGGCCAGCGCCAGCGTCGGAACCAGTCGGTCGGCCTTGGCGGCGCGGTTGGTGGCGAGCGGCTTCGGCGGGGCCTGAGTAATCATCTCGGCGCTGACACTGGGCACGCTGTCGCGGCCGAGTATGGCCGTGGTCGCGGCACCGAGGACTAGGAAGCAGGTCAGCACGGTGATGGTGATGGCTCTGGACAAACGTCTCTCCGGAAGGACCGCTTCACGATGTTGTTAGAGATGCTTGGGAAAAGGGCACGAAATAAGGCTTGAGTGTGCCTTTGCGGCGACAATCATCCCGCCTTCAGCGACAAAGTCGGAATACCCAGTGAAATCAAGCGGCTACCGCCAGGTCGTAGGCATCCTGGATATCGGCGACGATCTCCGAGGCCTCCCAAACCGCCCGCGGCTCCACCGATTGCAGCGTCACCGTCCAATTGCCGCCCCGGCGGGTGCGGGGAACGCGGACGATGTCGAAGCGAACATTGCGGCAGAGCGGATGACGGGCCAGCGCATGGGCGACGCGGACGCGGATTTCGTCCAGCGTTGCGGCTGACTTGCTGTTGAGAAAATCGAAATCCATCGCCTGTCCCTCTCGTCCTGATTGGCGGCCGTGAGGAGGATTCTTGGCGGGCGATGGTTAATCTGCCGTTAAGGGCGGACTTGCTGAGCCATGTGGGATTAACCGTGCCGAGGCGCCCAAGGCTATCATCCCCTTGCCGCGCGGTATTCGGCGGCCGTCCGGGCCACGAGGTCGTCGACGGCGATCACGTCAATCACGCCCGACGTCGAATGCCCGCCGCTCCAGATATCGCGCCAGCGCTTGGGCCTGGCCTCGCGTGCGGCGACGTCGATGTCCTCTCCGATGTCGATCGCGCCACGCGCAGGCAGGTCATCCGGATCGAGCCCCGCGGCGACGATCGACGGCCTCAACATGCTGGTCTGCAAGCCCGTGAACGCGATGGTAAGGAGAATGTCGTCGGCGCTGCTCTCGACCAGCATCTGCTTGTGACGTTCGTCGGCCATGCTCTCGCGTGTCGCGATGAATTTGGTGCCCATGTAGGCGAGATCGCAGCCGAGCACTTCGGCCGCGTGCAGTGCATGGCCATCGCTAATTCCGCCGGCGAGCACGATGATGCCGTCGTAGAATGAGCGCACTGCGCGGACGAAGGCGAATGGATTGAGCCAGCCCGTCTGTCCGCCCGCCCCCGCGGTGAGCAGCACCAAACCGTCGGCGCCCGCCGCTGCCGCTCGCTCGGCGTGACGGATCGAGGCAACGTCCGCCAGCACGAGCGCACCGGCATCGTGCAGCGGCTTCAGCACAGGAGCCGGTGAGCCGACCGAGGTGATCACGATCTCAGGCTTGTGCTTGAGCAGCACAGCGAGATCCTGCTGCAGCCGCGCGTTGGAGCGATGCACGATCAGGTTCGGACACAGCGGCGCAGCCTTTCGGCCGGATTGATCCTCGTGCTGCCGCAGCCGCATTGCGATCTCGGCGAGCCAGGCATCGAGCTGTTCCGTGTTGCGGCAATTCACGGTAGGGAAGCTGCCGATCACGCCGTTGCGGCAGGCGGCAACCATCAGTTCAACGCCGGAGACGAGAAACATCGGCGCCGCGATCAGCGGCAAAGCCAGGCGATCGCTGAAGCGTTGCAGTCGATTGAATGTCAACCATGCCTCCCTGCGCGGGCTTTCTCGTTCCATCCCGCATTCCCTGTGCTAGCGTCGTCGGCAACATTGGCACGCGAGAAGCCGATGACAAAGCAGTGAGGAGACATATGGCCGATCCGCTCCACGCATCGTCCCCGACTTGTGCGCAGGCGCTACGGGCGCTGGCGCGCTATCCCGGCCGCACGGCTTTCGCATGGCCCGGCGGAACGCTGAGCTATCAGGGTACGCTCGATCAGATCGGACGCATCCAGGCTGTGTTCATGCGGCTTGGCTTGCAGCCAGGCGCGCGCATCGCCTTCCTCACAGCCAATCGCGCTGACACCTGGTGCGCCGGCGTCGCCGCGCAGCTGTCGCGGTGCTGCATCACCTGGCTGCATCCGCTGGGATCGGAAGCGGACCAGCTGTTTCAGCTCGAGGATTCCGAAGCCGATGTGCTGGTGGTCGATGTCGCGGCCTTCCGCGACCGTGGCGGCGAGCTTGCCGCGAAAGCAGCCCTGCTCAAGGCGGTCTTCACGATGGGACCAGCCGACTACGGTGTCGATCTGCTCGCGGCGATCGAGAGCGCGGGACACGCCAGCGCGAAGTGCCTCGCAACTCTCGACGATCTCTCCACGCTCAATTACACCGGCGGCACGACCGGCAAGTCCAAGGGTGCGCTACGCTACCACCGCGAGAATGCGGGAGCTGCCGGCGCGATCCTCGCCGACTTCGAGATCCCCGACGCCGCGCGCTATCTCACCGTCGCCCCGATCAGCCACGTCGCCGGCACGAAGGTGCTGCCGACCTTGATGCGCGGCGGCACGGTGCACCTGCTGAAAGGGTTCGACCCCGAAGCCGTGCTGGCTACGATCGCACGCGAGCGCATCAATTTCACGCTGTTCGTCCCGACCATGATCTACGTGCTGCTCGATCATCCCGCGCTGAGCAAGACCGACCTCTCCTCGCTCGAGCTCGTGCTCTACGGGGCCTCCGCGATGTCGCCGAGCCGATTGCTCGAAGGCATCGAGCGCATCGGGCCGGTGTTCTCGCAGCTTTACGGCCAGACTGAATGCTATCCGGTTTCGGTGCTGCGCAAACGGGATCACGATCCAAGGACGCCGGAGCTGTTCTTGTCGTGCGGCTTCCCGATCGCGGCGTGCGAGGTCAAGATTCTCGACGAGAATGATCAGGAGGTGAAGACGGGCGAAGCCGGCGAGATCTGCGTGCGCGCGCCGCATGTGATGGCGGAATATTGGAAGCGGCCCGACATCACCGCCGAGACGCTGAAGAACGGGTGGGTCCACACCGGAGACATCGCGCGCCAGGATGAGCGCGGCTACATGTTCATCCTCGACCGCAAGAAGGACATGATCGTCACCGGCGGCTTCAACATCTTTCCGCGCGAGGTCGAGGACGTGCTGTCGCAACACGCCGACGTCGCAATGGTCGCGGTCGTCGGCATTCCAGACGAGAAATGGGGCGAGGCCGTCACCGCGATCGTCGTGCCGCGCGAGGGCACAAGGCCCGACCCCGACGAGCTGATCGACATGGTGCGGACGCGAAAGGGCTCGGCCCATGCACCGAAGCAGATCCAGTTCGTCAAGCAGCTGCCGATGACGGGCGTCGGCAAGGTCGACAAGAAGGTGCTGCGCGCGGGCTTCTGGAGCGGACGGGACCGGATGGTCGGATAGCGCCCTGATTGCAGCGCCGGGTTCGGAATACACGCATCGCGCGAAACACTGGGAATTTGAAGCGTTTCTATCCGGGATTTTACGGTGCCGTTGTGGCCCCGGCACCACATCGCCCGACGGAGTGCGTGCACGCGCGGCCTGCACGATTGCCGGGGAATCCGGGAATCAACTAGACCGCTGACGGGGCTGGGAAGCGGAGTAAGCCATGAGAGTCGCTTCCCTGGAAAGTGCAGTCGCCGCGATCACGTTGATCACGGCTATCATCGTGGTGCTGTGGGAGATCAAGATCTTCTACGGATTGTGAACTGGCAGGATGCTGGGGCATCCCTTCCGCGGCGGCGGAAGTCTGCCGTTCAATCGCCCAGCGCCGGCATCGCGGGCGCCGATATCCATAGCGGCCGGCGAAACAGCGCAGTGCAGGCGACGCCGGCGAGCGCGACGCCACCACCAACGACATGAAAGGCGCGCACGGGTTCGCCGAGAAGCATGATGCCACCAAGCGCGGTGAACACCGGCAGCAGGTTCATGAAGATTGCGCAGCGGTTGGGACCAAGGATCTGCACGCCGCGAATCCACAGAAACGGCAGCACGATCGAGGCAAGCCCGCCGGCATAGGCGATCAGCGGCAGCGTCTGGGCGTTGAGCGCGCGCATCGGCGCCGGTGTAGCGAGAAAGGCGGGAAACATGATGGCGAGCGCACACAGCGCCTGCATGTAGGTCGATTGCCAGCCCGCGACGGGCAAGTCCCAGCGCTTCAACAGGACGCCGTAGAGCCCATAGACCAGCGCGGCGAGGAACATCAGGGGATCGCCGGGATGCACGCCGTTGCGCAGCAGCGCGGCCGGATCGCCGCCGCTGACGAGATAAACGAGGCCGGTGAACGACAACACGCCGCCGCCGATCATGCCTACGGTCGGCGCCTCCCGCAGCAGCATCGCGCCGAGCAACACGGTGAGCAGGGGCGTCAGCGCGGTGAACACGGCCATGTTGGTCGCAGTGGTGGTTTCGGCTGCGAGATATGACAGGCTCTGGAACAGGCACATCGCCAGAAAGCCGAGAACGGCGAACTGGCCAAGATGGGGCCAGATTGCCGCACGGTTGCACCAGGCAGGCCGCGCGACGAACAGGCTCATCAATCCGACCGCAAGCAGGAGGCGATAGAACGTGATCGCCTCGGGCCCGATGGTGTGGGCGGACAGCCGTGAGACGATGACGTTTCCTGCCCACAGCACGATAGCGAAGAAAGGATAGAGGAAGGCGAACTTGGTGGCCATGGCTTCAACCTTGAGCTCGAAATGGTGAAGCCGGAGGTAGAGCTTTTGTCAGCGACGGTATCGCTCTAGACTGACCATGACTATCGAGATTGAGACATGTTGGACGAACTTACCTCGCGCCATCTCGCCTTCCACGCCACGCATCGCGCCCTGACGGCGATGGAGGTGGACTACCCCGATGGCGCCTCCACCGGCGTGCATGCACATCCGACCGCGCAGCTGCTCTACGCCATTGAAGGCGTCATGGTGGTGCGGTCGGCCGCTGGCACGTGGATCGTGCCGCCGAACCGGGCGGTCTGGCTCGCCCCCGGCCTCGACCATGAGACGATCATGTCGGGGCAGGTGCGGATCCGGACGGTCTTTGTCAATCCCTGTGTCGCATCGCATCTGCCGGAGACGAACTGCGTCATCGCGGTGTCGCCCTTGCTGCGCGAGCTGATCGTCGCAGCCGCGCGCATTGCCCTCGACTACGACGAGGACGGTCGCGACGGACGGCTGATGCGGCTATTGCTCGACGAATTGCGCGTCTCCGACGTGCTGCCGCTGCATCTGCCCTTCCCCGACGACACCAGGCTCCGTACGATCTGCTCAGCGATCGCCGACAATCCCTCGGATGTATCGACCGTCGAACAATGGGCTGAGCGCGTGGGCGTTACCGCCAAGACGGTTCATCGGCTATTTGCGAAACAGACAGGCATGAGCTTTGCGCAATGGCGACAGCAGGCGCGCCTGCTGCACGCGCTGCGCCGTATCGCATCCGGCGAGAAGATCATCGACGTCGCGTTCGACTGCGGCTATGCCAGCCAAAGCGCATTTGCGGCGATGTTTCGCCGGCACTTTGGCGTGCCGCCGTCGATGTTTTACCGGTGACGCTTACCGCTTCTCGATCACCAGGCTCTGCACTGCACGGCCGAAATAACCTCGTCGATCGGCCAAGCGCGACATCGCGAGCCCGGCGCCATCGGGGCCAATCCAGGATTCACCGTCGAGCAAAATCCAGGCGCCAACCGGTTGGCGCGCAAGGCTCACCGTGAGGTCGGCATTGATGTAGGTCCAGGTCCGGAAGTCCAGCGTCGAGGCCGTTCCGTTGGAGAAATCGGCGGCCACCACGGCGCGAACCGCCTGCGAGACCGCCTCGCCTTCGACCAGCGGATGGTCGAGACGAAACCAGATCGCACCGGCGCCAGCCTGGCCAAAACGACCGCGCGCGGCGCGCATCGAAACCATGCCGGCGAATGGACTGGTCGCGCCGTGGCCGTCCTCGACCAGCGAATCCTCTGGCGACAGCAGCGTGACGGGTAACTGCTCGATGTCATCCGGCAATGGCTGTGGCTGCTGCTTGATCTTGAGCACGGTGGCGCCGACGACCTGCACGCCGTCGGCAATCAGCTTGACCGCGCAGAGCTGGATCTTGCGGCCCTCGCGCAAAACTTCGCTTTCGATCGTGAGCGGCGCCACCGGCACCGGGCGCATCAGGTCGATCGTCACCCGCGCGATGCTCATCGGCACCGGCGTCGGAATCCGCTCCGCCGCCCAGGTCACCAGCGCTGACGGCGCCGAACCGTGCTGCATGCGCCGGTCCCAGGGACCTGCGGCATCGGGGCTGGTGACGACGCTGTTGCCGTCGACGCGATAGATGGCGGTCATGCTTTACTCGATCTCGCTGGCGTTCCCCGGACGCTGCGCAGCGCGCAAGCGGTGCGCTGCAAATCCGGGGTCCATATTTGCGGCGATGGGTCCCGGCTCTGCGCAGCAGCGTTGCACGCTGCAGCGCGTCCGGGACACGAGACCGGTTACAACGGCGGATCGATCGCCTCGTCATATTCCTTCTTGAAGCGCGCGATCAATTCGGCGGCGGACATGACCTTGTCGACGCTGCCGATGCCCTGGCCCGAGCCCCAGATTTCCTTCCAGGCCTTCGGCTTGGCGCGCTCGCCGGACGCGTCGGTGCCGAAATTCATCTTGGAGGGATCGGAGGTCGGCAGGTTTTCCGGGTCCATGCCGGCGGCAAGGATCGACGGCTTCAGATAATTGCCGTGCACGCCGGTGAAGAGATTGGAATAGACGATGTCGTCGGCGCTCGAGCCTGCGATCATCTCCTTGTACTTCTCGACCGCGTTGGCCTCCTTGGTCGCGATGAAGGCCGAGCCGATATAGGCGAAGTCGGCCCCCAGGATGCGCGCGGCACGGATCGCCTTGCCGTTGCCGATGGCGCCCGACAGCGCGATCGGGCCGTCAAACCACTTCCTCGTCTCGGCAACGAAGGCGAGCGGCGAGATGGTGCCGGCATGGCCGCCGGCGCCGGCCGCAACCAGGATCAGGCCATCTGCGCCCTTCTCGATCGCCTTGTGGGCGAATTTCTGATTGATCACGTCGTGGAAGACGATGCCGCCCCAGGCGTGGACGGCCTGGTTGAGCTCCTCGCGCGCGCCGAGCGAGGAGATGATCATCGGCACCTTGTACTTGGCGCAGAGCTGCATGTCGTGGTCGAGCCGGTTGTTCGACTTGTGCACGATCTGGTTGACTGCGAACGGCGCCGACGGCTTGTCGGGATGCGCGCGATCATAGGCCGCGAGCTCTTCGGTAATCCGCGCCAGCCATTCGTCGAGCAACTCGGGCGGCCGCGCGTTCAGCGCCGGGAACGAGCCGACCACGCCCGCCTTGCACTGCGCGATCACGAGATCGGGCACCGAGATGATGAAGAGCGGCGAACCGATCACGGGAATCGAGAGGCGTCCCTTGAACAGAGCAGGCATGGACATTGCGGAGCGATCCTTGTTGGCAGACGCATTGGAGGTTGGGGGCCATACCAACAAGGCAATCTTTCCACTGTCAAGTATTGCGTTGTGACGCCGCAAGGATGTGGCTACCGCAATTCCAAGGCGCGGAATTCCTCTTTTGTCATTCCGGGGCGCGCCACTTGGCGCGAGCCCGGAATCCATTTTGCCATTCGTGTTGCCGCCCGATGGATTCCGGGTTCGCGCTTCGCGCGCCCCGGAATGACGTCAAGAAATCAAATCCGGATTGATCAGCCGCTCGAACGAGAACATCTCGTCCCACTTCTCCTGCGTCAGCAGCTTGCGTTCGACCACGACGATCTGGTGCAAGGACTTGCCGCTCTTGTAGCCCTCGCGCGCGATCTCGGCGCATTGCTTGTAGCCCAGCAGCGGCTTCAGCACGGTGACGATGCCGAGCGAGTTCAGCACCATGTTGCGGGTGTGCTCCTCGTTGGCGGTGATGCCGACGACGCAATTCTCGCGCAGGCTGTTGACGGCGCGCTCCATGGTGCGGATCGAGAAGAACAGCGCGAACGAGATCACCGGCTCCATCACGTTGAGCTGGAGCTGGCCGGCACTGGCCGCCAGCGTCACCGTCGTGTCGAGGCCAATGACGAGGAAACTGGTCTGATTGACGACTTCGGGGATCACCGGATTGACCTTGCCTGGCATGATCGAGGAGCCCGGCTGCAATTGCGGCAGGTTGATCTCGTTGAAGCCGGCACGCGGGCCGGAGGCGAGCAGGCGAATGTCGTTGCAGATCTTCGTCAACTTGCTCGCGGTGCGCTTGAGCACGCCCGAGAGCTGCACATAAGCGCCGGTGTCCGACGTCGCCTCGACCAGATCGCCGGCGAGAATGAAGTCGACACCGGTCAGCGCGCTCAGGTGCCGGACCGCGAGCTTGGGATAGCCGACCGCAGCCGTCACGGAAGTGCCGATCGCGGTGGCGCCGAGATTGATCTCGCGCAGCAGCGCACGCGCTTCCGAGATGCGGTCGACCTCCTCGCCGATCGTGGTGCCCCATCCCCGGAATTCGGCCCCGAGCGACATCGGGACTGCGTCCTGGAGATGGGTGCGGCCCATCTTCAGCACGCGGTCGAATTCGCGGCCCTTGGCGAAGAACGCCTCCTGCAGCTGGCGCAGCGCCGTCATGTAGCTTTCCAGGCGCAGGATCAGCGCCAGCCGAAACGCGGTCGGATAGGTGTCGTTGGTCGACTGGCCGTAATTGACGTGATCGTTGGGGCTGACGTGCTGATAGTCACCCTTGCCAAAGCCGAGCGACTCCAGCGCGAGATTGGCGATCACTTCGTTGGCGTTCATGTTGGTCGAAGTGCCGGCGCCGCCCTGGATGAAGTCGGTGACGAACTGGTCCATCATGTCGCCGGCGATGACGCGGTCGCAACCGGCAATGATCGCGTCGGCCACCTTCGTATCAATCGCGCCGAGATCGCGATTGGCCATCGCCGCGGCCTTCTTGACGTAGCCCAGCGCCTTCACGAAGTAAGGCTCCTGGTTCATCGGAATGCCGGTGATGTGGAAGTTCTCCTTACCCCGGATGGTCTGGACACCGTAGTAGATGTCGTCGGCGATCTCACGCTGTCCGAGGAAGTCCTGCTCGTAGCGGCTCATGGGCGCTCCTTGCTGCTCGCGCGCGGCGTCAATTCTGGCACAACGCGCTGGTGACGACGGTATCGGTGCGGCAATCATCCGGTTTGCGTTGCCGGCCCGGAATCAGAACCTTGGCCGAGCACTTCTCGGCGGAGTCGGTGTTGAGGCTCTTGCCCTCCTTGTAGCCCTTGCTCTGGCAGAGCTGGTCGGCGGCGGGCTTGCAGTCGGGTGCGCCGTTCGAGGAGACCGGGCAAGCCGCGCGTCCCGAGACCATGGTCGACGGCTTGGCCAGCCGCGACAGACTGTCGAGGGTCTCGCTGGGACTTTTGATCGGCGGCAGGATCGAGGGCAGCTTGTCGAACAGCTTGCCCATCTCGTTGATCAGCCCGGGATTGTCCTCGCCTGATGCCGGACTCGACGGCGCAGGCGTCGAGGACGGTGCTGCGGCCTGCGGTCCCGGCTCCTGGACACCGAGCGCCGGCGGTGCGGATTGCGCCCAGCCGGCCCCGCCGGAGCTCAGCAGGAGCGAAAGCGCCGCAGCCATCAGCGTCACCAGCCGCAGGACCGGACTGCCGGATCGAACCATCATGACCGCAACCGTAGCCGAACCGGACGCGGCGGCAAAGCTTTGTGGGTTAGATCAGCTTGATCGCCACCACGAAGCCGAGCACCAGCACCGCGGCGCCGAGCGCCACCCACAGGCCGAGATGCCGCTCGATCCGCTCGCGAATCCAGTCGCCATAGCGGTTGAGCAGGATCGCCACGATAAAGAAGCGTCCACCGCGCGCGACGATCGAACACAGGATGAACAGGACGAGATTGTAGCCGGCAAAGCCCGAGGTGATGGTGACGAGCTTGTAGGGAATCGGCGTTAGGCCCTTGAGCAGGATGATCACCGCGCCCCATTGGGCATAAGATGCACGAAAAGCATCGACCTTGTCGCCGAGGCCATAGACCTGGATCAGCCAGTGGCCGACCGAGTCAAACAGCAGAGCGCCAATGGCATAGCCCAGCAGGCCGCCCACCACCGAGGTTGCGGTGCAGATCGCCGCATAGACCCAGGCGCGCTGCGGGCGCGCCAGCGACATCGGGATCAACATCACATCAGGGGGAACGGGAAAGAAGGAGCTTTCTGCGAAAGCCACGGCCCCCATGATCCAGAGCGCGTAGGGCTTGTGGGCGGCGTCGATGCACCAGTCGTAGATACGTTTCAGCATGGTGCCGCGATGAAGCACCACGGGATGGATTTGTCCATCGTGAGTTTGTGGCGCTTTAGTGCCGTTTACGTGCCGCGCGGCCTTCCAGCGGGGCAATTGGACGCCGGGCAGAGATGCGCTGTGGCGCAACTTTTGGCAGCTTCATCGACGATTTCGGCAGCTTTTCGGCGATACCGAGCATGTCTTCCCGCCGTGACATTTCACGCCAGACGTCTTCGGGGCGTACGCCGGCAGAAGCCCAGAGCACAGTGAGATTGTACAGCAGGTCGGCGCTTTCCCGAACCACGGCCTCCGTGTCGCCGTTGACCGCATCGATGACGACCTCGATCGCCTCTTCGGCCAGCTTCTTCGCCATTTTGGAGGGCCCACGCTGAAATAGCCGGGCAGTGCGCGATGTTGCCGGATCAAGATCCCTGGCCGCAAGCACAGCCAGATATAGCCGCTCAAGCGAATCACTCATGTAGGCAAAAGTACTCTAAACAAATGGTCGACGCGTTAACGCTTGCAATAAAAGGCAAAATGGGCCGACGCGACACGCGCGCCAGCCTATCGTGGTCAACGACTTACCAACAATTTGCGCCGCCGCGGCTGCAACTGGCAAAGGGGTCGCGACCGACACTGCCGTTACCCGGGTATTCGCGACTACCCGGGCCGGTGTACCGATCCCCGTAGTAGACGGGACCGTCATCGTAATAGACCGGACCGGGAGCGTAATAAGCCGGAGCATCATAGGCGTAGGCGTCACGCGTTGCGGCGATTGCAAGGCCAGTGCCGATGGCACCGGCAATGGCCGCACCGGCGAAGGCCGCACCGCCGCCGCCATGCCAGTGGCGGCCGCCTGCGAATGATGCGGTGGGGGCGACGGTGGTCAGTGCCAGCACCGCAGTGGTGGCGAGCACGGCCTTGCGGCCGGTAAACCTCGAAATTCGGTCAAACATGACGTGGACCCTCCTTGGGATCTTTAGTGGTGCGTCGAGACAGGCTCGTGTCCTTCAAACACCCGCGTCCCTTCTTGGGTTCCCCAACCCCAACACAAGCTGAACGAGGTTGCGTGATGATGACGCAGCCTCCGCTCATCTCCCGTTCAGGTTGGACGCAGCATGCGGCCCGGGCAGCACGCCGGGTCAGCCTCGCTGGGAGGACACACCGGCCAAACCTGCAAAAAAGCTTCGCTGTATCTCGCCGGCGATCCCTGCTTAAAATGCAACCTCATCGTCACACCGCCCAGGGTCAACGCCTGCCGCATGTCCATCCTCCGCCTCTACACCCGCGTTCTCGAACTGCTCGGCAAGGAGGCAGGGCTCGGCTGGCTGCTTGCAATCGCCAACCTCCTGCTGGCGGGCTCGCAGTTCGCAGAGCCCGTGTTGTTCGGCCGGATCGTCGACGTCCTCTCCGGCAAGACGGTCGCGGGCTCCGACTCGGCCTGGCCGTTCCTGGCCGCCTGGGTCGCGTTCGGGCTGTTCACGATCGGCTGCAGCGCGCTCGTGGCACTGCAGGCCGACCGGCTCTCGCACCGTCAGCGCCAGGCGGTGCTGACGAGCTATTTTGAGCACATCCTGCAGCTGCCGCTGACCTTCCATTCCGGCACCCATTCGGGCCGGCTGATGAAGGTCATGCTCAACGGCACGGACGCGCTGTGGCGGCTCTGGCTCGGCTTCTTCCGCGAGCACTTTGCCGCGATTCTGTCGGTCGTGGTGCTGCTGCCGCTGTCGCTCTATCTGAACTGGCGGCTGGCGATCCTGCTGTTCGTGCTGTGCATCGTCTTCACCGCGCTGACCACCTTCGTCGTGCGCAAGACTTTCGGCATGCAGATGGCGGTCGAGGAGCAATACAGCGAGCTCTCCGCGCGTGCCTCCGACGCGCTCGGCAATGTCGCGCTGGTGCAGAGCTTCGTCCGCGTCGAATCCGAGGTGCAGGGCCTGCGCTCCGTCGCCGACGCGCTGCTCGCTGCGCAAATGCCCGTGCTGTCCTGGTGGGCGCTCGTCACCGTGATCACGCGCGCCTCCACCACGATCACCGTGCTAGCGATCTTCACGCTCGGCATCGCGCTGCATGACCAGGGCCTGACCTCGGTCGGCGAGATCGTGATGTTCGTGAGCTTCGCGACGCTGCTGATCCAAAAGCTCGAGCAGGTGGTGAGCTTCATCAACAACGTGTTCATGGAAGCCCCGCGCCTGCGCGAGTTTTTCGGCGTGCTGGACGCCGTGCCTGCCGTTCACGACCGGACCGACGCCATCGACGCAGGCCGGCTCTCCGGCCTCGTCGAATTCAACGACGTCACCTTCTCCTATGACGGCAAACGGCCGGCGGTCGAGGACCTCTCCTTCACCGCACTGCCCGGCCAGACCATCGCACTGGTCGGCCCGACCGGCGCCGGCAAGTCCACCGCGATTGCGCTGCTGCACCGCGCCTTCGATCCGCAATCCGGCTTCATCAAGATCGACGGCATGGACGTGCGCGGCGTCACGCTGACCTCGCTGCGGCGGAACATCGGCGTCGTGTTCCAGGAAGCGCTGCTGTTCAACCGCTCGATCGCGGAGAATTTGCGCGTCGGCAAGCCGGATGCGACCGAAGCCGAGATGCGCAAGGCGGCGGAGCGCGCGCAGGCCATCGACTTCATCGATCGCAGCGGCGGCTTTGAGACCAATGCGGGCGAACGCGGCCGCATGCTCTCCGGTGGCGAACGGCAGCGGCTGTCGATCGCACGCGCGTTGCTGAAGGACCCGCCGATCCTGATCCTGGACGAGGCGACCAGCGCGCTCGACGCGGTCACCGAGGCCAAGGTGAATGCTGCTCTCGACGAAGTGATGAAGGGACGCACCACGTTCGTGATCGCCCACCGCCTCTCCACCATCCGCAACGCCACGCGGATCCTGGTGTTCGAGCATGGCCGCGTGATCGAAAGTGGAACTTTCGATGAACTCGTGGCCAAAGGCGGCCATTTCGCCGAGCTCGCCAAGGCCCAGTTCATGGTGCAGGAACAGGCGCAGGCAAAGGCGCGGGCCGGCGTGAGTGCCGCCGAGGCCGCTTCCTCTGCCGCCAAATCGCCTTAACAAGTCCCCGCAGCGCCGTCGAAATTCAGCCTATTTCATTGCGGAATACGCAAGCGAAGCCCCTATTCTCGACGCACGAGCCGGTATAGGTTTGCGACGCCGCAAGCGGCGGCGCTGGATTTCAGAACCGAACATCAGATCACGAGAGCCGTCCGCATCAGGCGGATCTCCAAGGACCGGAATCGGATAGTGCACGCTTTACGCCCGCTGCTTCGCAAATCCCTGTTCAACCTGTTGGCTGCGACGCTCGCCTTCGGTGCCTTGCTTGCGCCGCGCGTGGCGAGCGCCGAAGCGTTGCTGCTGATCGAAGCCGACAGCGGCAAGGTGCTGCAGGCGGAGAACGCGACCATTCCCTGGTACCCGGCCTCGGTCACCAAGATCATGACCGCCTACGTGACGCTGAAGGCGGTGAAAGACGGCAGGATCACACTCGACACCCTGTTCACGGTGTCGCCGACCGCAGCCTCGCAATCGCCGTCGAAAATGGGCTTCCGTCCGGGAACACAGCTCACCGTCGACAACGCGCTGAAGATGATGCTGGTCAAGTCGGCGAACGACATGGCCGTGGTGCTGGCCGAAGGCGTCGGCGGCTCGATCGACGGCTTCTCGGCGATGATGAACGATACCGCCAAGAGGCTCGGCATGACGCAGACGAGCTACGTCAACCCGAATGGCTTGCCCGCCGACGGCCAGATCACCTCGGCGCGCGACCTCGGCATCCTCGCGCGCGCGTTTCTCCGCGACCTGCCGGAATACGAATACTTCGTGCATATCCCGGCGATCCGCTTCGGCAAGCGCATCACACCGAACTTCAACAAGCTGATCGGCCGCTATCCCGGCGCCGACGGTTTCAAGACGGGGTTCATCTGCGCCTCGGGCTACAACCTCGTGGCATCCGCCACGCGCAACGGCCGTCGGCTGATCGCGGTGGTGCTCGGCGCCAACTCCGGCACTGCGCGCGCGGTGAAGGCGGCGCAACTGCTCGAGCGCGGCTTCAGCCAGGACAATCTGTCGTGGCTGCGCCCCTCGCTCGGCACCGTCGAGAACCTCGTGCCGGTCGACGCCTCGCCGCCGAACCTGCGCGAGGAGATGTGCGGTGGTCACCACAAGCGCCCCGCCAGCGACGACGACGATGCGCTGATCGCGACCAGCGGCACCAGCGGCTCGGCCTCCGCCACCGGTGGCGAAGCCCAGGTGACCTTCTTCACCGCGGGGCTGCAGCCGCCGCTGATGAAGGCCTCCGAGCTGATGGCTTCAGCGCCTGCGGCCGCGGAGCCCGTGCTGGTCTATACCGGCCCGACCCGCACCGGTGCCGCCCTGGTCGCAGCCGTCGCAGCCGACGCCGACCAGCAGAACCCGCCGAAGGCGCGTGGCAAGAAGTCGCGCATCGCCAAGAAGCCCGACGCCGGCAGTGACGCCAAGACGGAGGCGAAGGCCGATCACAAGACCGCCGCGGCGAAACCGGCAACGACCAAGCCCGACGCTTCGGCCAAGGGCGATGCAAAGGGCGAGGTTAAAACCGCTGCAAAGCCGGCGGCGAGCAAGCATGCGGCCGCCAAGCCTGCAGACAAGCCGGCGAGCGGCGATCAGGCTGCCAAGCCTGCCAAGCCCAAGGCGTCCACAAAACCTGCGCCGAAGCCCACGGCCAACAACAGCTAGATTCCCGGGCCAAACCTGCAGGCAGAACCCGCTCTTCGCACCTGCGGCAGCCATTTGCGATGATTCCAGTAGCTACTCCCCAGCCTTTGTCCTAAGCCTCGACCGCTTGCCAGCCGTTCCGGCAGGCTCGATACTGCCGGCAATGAGGCAAGCCCGAGACACAACGGGCTCTGGTGCAAGAGAGGGGAGTTTCCATGGAGCGCATCTGGCTCAAACAATATCCGCCCGGCGTGCCCGCTGATATCGAGCCGACGCAATACGCATCGCTGGTCGACCTCCTGGAGGAGAGCTTCACCAAGTTCGCCGACCGCAAGGCGTTCATCTGCATGGACAAGGCGATCAGCTATCGCGACCTCGACCAGATGTCGCTGGCGCTCGCCGCCTATTTGCAGGGGCGCGGCCTGCAACGCGGCGCCCGCGTCGCGATCATGATGCCGAACGTGCTGCAATACCCTGTTGCCACCGCTGCGGTGCTGCGCGCCGGGTTTGCGGTCGTCAACGTCAACCCGCTCTACACCCCGCGCGAGCTCGAGCATCAGCTCAAGGATTCCGGCGCCGAAGCCATCATCGTGCTGGAGAACTTCGCCCATACGGTCGAGCAAGTCATCGCGAGGACGCCGGTGAAGCACGTCATCGTCGCCAGCATGGGCGACCTGCTCGGCTTCAAGGGCGTGATCGTCAATCTCGTCGTCCGCCGCGTCAAGAAGATGGTACCGGCATGGTCGCTGCCGGGCGCGGTCTCGTTCAACGATGCGCTCGCAGCCGGCCGCGGACAGACCTTCAACAAGCCAAAGCTGTCGCCCGGCGACGTCGCCTTCCTGCAATATACCGGCGGCACCACCGGCGTCTCGAAGGGCGCCACGCTGCTCCACCGCAACATCGTCGCCAACGTCCTGCAGAACGACGCCTGGCTGCAGCCGGCGCTCAATGCGCCGCCGCATGTCGAGCAGCTCATGATCGTCTGCGCGCTGCCGCTCTATCACATTTTCGCGCTGACGGCCTGTTACCTGCTCGCGGTGCGCGCCGGCGGCTGCAACCTGCTGATCCCCAACCCACGCGACATCGCCGGTTTCGTCAAGGAGCTGGCAAAATACCAGGTCAACAGCTTCCCGGCCGTCAACACGCTCTACAACGGCTTGATGCATCATCCCGACTTCAAGAAGCTCGACTTCTCCAAGCTGAAGATCTCGAACGGCGGCGGCATGGCAGTGCAGCGCCCCGTGGCCGATCAATGGAAAGCAATTACCGGCTGCTTCATCGCCGAGGGCTACGGCCTGTCCGAGACCTCGCCGACGCTGACCTGCAATCCGGCGACGGCAACGGAGTTCACGGGTACGATCGGCATTCCCGTGCCCTCGACCTGGATCTCGATCCGCGACGACGACGGCAACGAAGTGCCGCTCGGGCAGCCCGGCGAGATCTGCGCCAAGGGTCCGCAGGTGATGTCGGGCTATTGGAACAGGCCCGAGGAGACCGCCAAGGTGATGACCGCGGACGGCTATTTCCGCACCGGCGATATCGGCGTGATGGACGAGAAGGGCTACACCAAGATCGTCGACCGCAAGAAGGACATGATCCTGGTTTCCGGCTTCAATGTTTATCCGAACGAGATCGAGGAAGTGATCGCGAGCCATCCGGGCGTGCTCGAATGCGCCGTGATCGGCATCCCCGATGCCAAGTCGGGCGAAGCGGTGAAGGCTTTTGTGGTCAGGAAGGACCCGAACCTCACGGCCGAAGCCGTGATCAAGTTCTGTCACGAGCAGCTCACGGGCTACAAGGTGCCCAAGCACATCGAATTCCGCACCGACCTGCCCAAGACCAATGTCGGCAAGATCCTGCGCCGCGAGCTGCGCGACGAGAAGAAAGCCCAGGCGGCGTAAAGCCGCCGTTGCTTCATGACTGACATCGGCGACATCACGCCATCCGGCATTCTCACCTTCTGGCGCGAGGCCGGGCGCGAGCGCTGGTACAAGCGCAATGATGCCTTCGATGCGGAGGTCCGCCGCCGCTTTGTTCCGCTCTGGCAGAAGGCGACAGCCGGCGAGCTCACCGCATGGGAGGACAGCGATGACGGCGCGCTCGCGCTCGTCATCGTGCTCGACCAGTTTCCCCGCAACATGTTTCGCGGCACGCGCGAAGCCTTTTCCAGCGACGCGCTGGCGCGCGACGTCGCCCGCCGCGCCATCGCGCGGGGCGTCGACAAGAGGATCGACCCGATCCTGCTCGAATTCCTCTACATGCCTTTCATGCATTCCGAGCACCTGCCCGACCAGCTGCATTGCGTTGCGCTGTTCGAGCGCACCGACAACACCGAGAACCAGAAATACGCCCGGGAGCACGCCGATATCATCCAGCGGTTCGGGCGCTTCCCCCACCGCAATCACCTGCTCGGCCGCGACACAACCCCGGAGGAGCAGGCTTTCCTCGACGGCGGCGGTTTTGCCGGTTGATGACATAACGGTGAAAGGCCGCCGGCCCGTCGGCTTCCTTCGCCGGCAATATTGTGCAGGCCCGCGCCACGGTCTAAAAAGCGGGACCGATTTTCAGGGAGACTGACGATGGCGATTCAAGTTGGCGACAAGCTGCCCGAGGCGAAATTCCGCGTGATGACGGCGGAAGGCCCCCAGGTGAAGACCACCGACGATATCTTCAAGGGCAAGAAGGTGGCGCTGTTCGCGGTGCCTGGCGCCTACACCGGCACCTGCCACAAGATGCATCTGCCGAGCATCTTCCTCAACGCCTATGCCATCAAGGACAAGGGCGTCGACACCATCGCGATCGTCTCGGTCAACGACGCTTTCGTGATGAACGCCTGGAAGCGCGACACCGACCAGCGCGACGAGGCCGTCTTCCTCGCCGACGGCAATGCCGACTTCACCAAGGCGATCGGCATGGAGCTCGATGCCTCCGGCAACGGCCTCGGCATCCGCTCCAAGCGCTACTCGATGCTGGTCGAGGACGGCGTGGTCAAGAAGCTGAATCTCGAGGCCATGCCCGGCAAGGTCGAGGTCTCCGGCGGCGATACGCTGCTGGGGCAGCTGTAAGGCGGCCACAGCGGCAGTACGGTAGGGTGGGCAAAGGCGCGCTTGCGCCGTGCCACCACCTTTCCCTCATCAGAAGACGGTGGGCACGCTTCGCTTTGCCCACCCTACGAAACCTGTGAGTGGAGCGACGTTTGCGCTCCTACTCCGCCACCCGCTGCTGCAATCGCGCTTTTACGATCCCATCCCGCGCCAGTTGATCGGCGCGTTCGTTCTCGGGATGGCCAGCGTGGCCTTTCACCCAGTGCCAGCGCACCTGATGCGCCTTCAGCGCCGCATCCAGGCGCTGCCACAGCTCGACATTCTTGACCGGCTTCTTGTCGGCGGTGCGCCAGCCGTTGCGCTTCCAGCCGTGAATCCAGCCGGTGATGCCCTGCCGGACATACTGGCTGTCGGTGTAGAGATCGACGGTGCACGGCTTCTTCAGCGCTTCGAGCGCGGAGATCGCCGCCATCAATTCCATCTGGTTGTTGGTGGTGTGGCGCTCGCCGCCGTTCAGCTCCTTTTCCTTGTCGCCGAATTTCAGGATCGCGCCCCAGCCGCCGGGCCCGGGATTTCCCGAGCAGGCGCCGTCGGTGAAGATCGTGACGTTGGGAAGCTCGCTCACGCGACCAGTCCTGACGGCATCAGCCCGTAATCGCGCACGCTGGAGACGCTCTGGTGGAAGCGCAGCTTGCGGACATATTCCAGCGGGTCCTTCGGCTTCACGAGCGCACCCTCGGGCACGTTGAGCCAGTCCACCAGCCGCGTCAGCAGGAAGCGGATCGCGGCGCCGCGCGCCAGCAGTGGCAGCGCGGCCTCTTCCGCCTCCGAGAGCTTGCGCACCCGGCCGTAGGCATTGAGGAAAGCGCGCGCCTTGGTGACGTTGAAGGAGTGATCCGGCTCGAAGCACCAGGCGTTGAGGCAGATCGCGACGTCATAGGCCAGCATGTCGTTGCAGGCGAAGGTGAAGTCGATGATGCCTGAGAGCTTGTCGCCGAGGAAGAAGACGTTGTCATTGAAAAGATCGGCGTGAATGACGCCCTCGGGTAGAGTATTCGGCCAGACGCCGCCAGAGAGATAATCGAGCTCGGCCGCGAGAAACGCGCGCAGGCCCGGCTGCACTTCGTCGGCGCGGTCGGCCGCCGCATTGAACAGCGGTCGCCAACCCGCAACCGACAGCGCATTGGCGCGCTTGATCGCAAAGTTCGCTCCGGCCAGATGCATCCTGGCAAGCCCCTCGCCGACGCCGCCGCAATGCGTCGCGTTCGGCTTGCGCGGCCAGACGCCTTCGAGAAAGGTGATGATCGCAGCGGGGCGCCCTTGCAGCTCGTGCAACGCCTCGCCGTCTTTCGCCTTTACCGGCAGCGGACAGTTGACGCCGTGCTCGGCAAGATGCGTCATCAGCGCGAGGAAAAACGGCAGATCGTTCTTCGCCACGCGCTTCTCGTACAGCGTGAGGATGAACGAGCCTTTGCTCGTGTGCAGCAGGAAGTTTGTATTCTCGACGCCCTCGGCGATGCCCTTGTAGGAGAGCAATTCGCCGAGATCGTATTGCTTCAGGAAATCCGCAAGCTCGTCGGCGGCAACGTCGGTGTAGACCGCCATAAAAGTCTACTCGGCGGCGGCTTCGGGGCGCACCTGACGCGGCAGCGGGAAGAACTCGTTCTCTTCCGCGGCCGAGACCGTCTCCACGTGCAGCGTGTAGCGCTCGGCGAAGGCGTCCATGATCTCTTCCACGATCACCTCCGGCGCGGATGCGCCCGCGGTGATACCGAGGCTGGTGATGTTGCCGAACTTGTCCCAGTCGATGTCGGCGGCGCGCTGCGCCAGCACCGCAATCTTGCAGCCCTCGCGCTCGGCGACCTCGCGCAGGCGCTGCGAGTTCGACGAATTGGGGGCGCCGACAACGATCAGCGCATCGACCACCGGCGCCACCTTCTTAACCGCGAGCTGGCGGTTGGTGGTGGCGTAGCAGATATCTTCCTTGTGCGGCCCGTTGATGTTCGGGAAGCGCTCCTTGAGCAGCGCCACGATCTCCGCGGTGTCGTCGATCGACAGCGTGGTCTGGGTCACGAAGGCGAGGTTATCAGGATCCTTCGGATTGATCGTCTTGGCGTCGTCGGCGGTTTCGATCAGGGTGACGGCGCCGACCGGAAGCTGGCCGAGCGTGCCGACGACTTCGGGATGGTGCGAATGGCCGATCAGGAAGATCTCGCGACCGCGCTTGAAGTGGATCGCCGCCTCGCGGTGCACCTTGGTCACTAGCGGGCAGGTCGCATCCAGCGAGAACAGGTTACGGGACGTGGCGTCGGCCGGAACCGATTTCGGCACGCCATGAGCGGAGAAGACCACCGGCGCGGTGGTGTTCTCCGGGATCTCGGCGAGCTCCTCGACGAAGATCGCTCCCTTTTTCTTCAACCCATCGACGACGTACTTGTTGTGTACAATCTCATGGCGAACATAGACGGGGGCGCCATACTTATCGAGCGCCCGTTCCACGGTGTCGATCGCCCGGACCACCCCGGCGCAAAAGCCGCGGGGGGAACAAAGCACGATCTTGAGGTCTGGTTTGGCTGACATTGAGCGATCTCGGGACCGAATCACCCGTTTCGCCTTCTGGCGGGGGCGGTCATGGGTGGAAAGGGCTAAAAAAGGTCTGCTTGGACTTTGCAGCGACTTCAGAGGGAATTGGGCCCCCTTTCGGGCGCTGTCAAGGCACTATCTATAGCAGAACCATTGCGTGGCTACCCCCTCCGGGCTTATATAGCGGCAATTCCCTGTCATCGCTGATGACCACCGGTTTCGCCTCCTGAGGGGGTGGGCGAAGCACAAAGGAGATTTGCCATGAGCAACGCACCTCTGATGCCCAAGGCGACCGCCGTCTGGCTGCTCGACAATACCGCGCTGACCTTCGACCAGGTCGCCGATTTCACCAAGATGCACCCCCTTGAGGTGCGCGCGATCGCCGACGGCGACGCCGCCCAGGGCATCAAGGGCATGGATCCCCTTTCCAATGGCCAGCTGACACGCGAGGAGATCGAGAAAGGCGAGAAGAACCCGGACTACCGGCTCCGCCTGCAGGAAAGCAAGGTGGTGCTGCCGCCTCAGCCCAAGCGCAAGGGCCCGCGCTACACCCCGGTGTCGCGGCGTCACGAGCGCCCCAGCGCCATCCTCTGGCTGCTGCGCAGCCATCCCGAGCTGAAGGACGCCCAGATCATGCGTCTGGTCGGCACCACCAAAAGCACGATTGCCAGCGTTCGGGACCGCACCCACTGGAACACGTCCCAACTGACACCGATCGATCCGGTGACCCTCGGCCTCTGCTCGCAGATCGAGCTCGATTTCGAAGTGGCGCGTGCGGCCAAGGAAAAGCCGATCGACGCAGCCTATGGTGGCGCGACCCTGCTGCCGGCCTCCGAGACCACCAAGAAGGACGAGTACGAGTCGTCGGAGAAGTCGAGCGACGACCTCAACGTCGATGCGGTGTTCGCCAAGCTGAAGACCCTTGGCGGCAAGAAGCACGAGGAAGACGAGGAGTAGACTCCTCATCCCTTGTCGCATCCGGTTCGAGCGCGGCGGAGCGATCCGCCGCGTTTTGTTTTTCCAACGGGAATTTCACGGCGCGCCTGCGGGAACGATGCGGCTTGCGTCGCATTGTTTCCATCGCGGAGGATCAGCGATGCGGGCCGACGAAGACGATTTTGCGGTGATGCTGGGACGCGCTGTCCTGGCCGCGTGGGGAGACATGCCCCGGGACATCCAGGAAGCGCTGTTCGAAATCGCCGTCAAAGACCGTCCTGATGATCGCGACGGGCTGGCGAAGTTGCTGCACGAACGGCATCCGCGAACGGTGCACGCGGGATAACGGCGTCTCCGCTCGCAGCGAGCGGACAGTGATTTGCGGCGCCGGGCCCCCCGTCCGACGCCGCAAAAACGTCAGAACTTGTAGGTCACGCCGCCGCCGACCAGCCACGGATCGATATGCGCGGTGCCGGTGACGGGCAGTCCAATCACGGTCGCGGTGTAGTCCGGCCGCAGCCAGAGCTTCTTCACGTCGACGTTGAGACCCCAGTGGCGGTCGAGCATGTAGTCGAAGCCGAACTGCACGGCGCCGCCCCAAGCATTGCTGACGTGAAGCGCGGTCGAGGTGGCGACGATCGCGGGCGGGCCGACGATCGCAGCAGGCGTCTTGGAAGCCGAGGTGTTGAAGAACACCGTGTAGTTCACGCCGGCGCCAACATAGGGCTTGAACGCGCCGAAATTGTCGAAGTGATATTGCAGCGTCAATGTCGGCGGCAGCAGCGTGGTCTTGCCTACAGGCAGATTCGCAAGCGAGCCGGTGCCGCTGATCGAATGCCTGGTCACGCCAAGGATCAACTCGGCTGCAATGTTCTTCGTGAAGAAATAGCTGATATCGAGCTCAGGCACGGCCTGATTGCTGATCGAGAGACCGGAATTCGGCGACGACAGCGTCGGCACGCCCACGACATTGACGGTCGAGCCGCCGGCATCCGGCAACACGCCGAGCACGCGCAGACGTACCATCCAGGGATTGAAACTCTCAACCGGCGGCGGGGCCTTGGTGTAAACGGGCAAATCGGCTGCCTGCGCAGCGCCAACAATCGCCGCGAACCCCACACCAAGCGTCGCAAGCCGCGCCAGGTTTCTTATCGTTCTCTGCATTTCAATCCCCTTCAGCCAAAAGCGCGCTTCGTTGCGCGACATCAACGTCTGAGCAGAAAGGGGATGGAGAAGGATTTGACTCCGATCAAATCAGGACAAACGCGACACGATTTGGCTGCCGCGTTGCAGATGTGTCACGTGGCGAGCCATGAGCGGCGCAGGATAATTCCCTTGCCATCTCGGGGCCACTACGGATGATTCAGCATGTATTCGCCAAGATCGCGCTGGCGGCGATCCGAGCGGGCGGTTGCCGCGCTGCGCTGGACGTCGCGGTCCTTGCGGCAGGCCACGTATTCCGGTGAACCCTGCGCATAGCCGCGGCCCTGGCACACCGCGTCGTCGTCGTCACCGCCCATCGCGGTCGGCGTCTGGTAACGCGCCGAGCAGGCAGACAGGGCGATGGCGAGCAGGACGGCTGCAAGCAGGCGCGGCGCGGTGGCGAGTGGCATACGAGGTCCCCTGTTGGTCGGACCTGTTTAGCCCGGAATGCGGAGAATGTAAGTCTGCAACACCGTCATTCCGGGATGGTGCGCAAGCACCAGACCCGGAATCTCGAGATGCCGGGTTCGGTCCTGGTGGACCGCCCCGGGATGACGCTAAGCCTCACACCCTCCCCTTCAGCGCATCCCCGATCTCGTCCAGCACCTTGGGGTCCTCGATCGTGGCCGGCATCGACCAGGCTTCGCCATCGGCGATCTTCTTGATGGTGCCGCGCAGGATCTTGCCCGAGCGTGTCTTGGGCAGCCGGCCGACGGTGATGGCGAGCTTGAAGGCGGCCACGGGGCCGAGCTTGTCGCGCACCAGCGCGATGATCTCCTTCTCGATCTCGGCAGGCGCCCGCTTCACGCCGGCCTTCAGCACCAGAAAGCCGCAGGGCACCTCGCCCTTGATCGCGTCCTTGACGCCAAGCACGGCGCACTCGGCGACATCTGGATGCGAGGCCAGGATTTCCTCCATGCCGCCGGTGGACAGACGATGACCGGCGACGTTGATGATGTCGTCGGTGCGGCCCATGACGAAGACATAACCGTCCTCGTCCTTGTAGCCGGCGTCCGAGGTCTTGTAGTAGCCGGGAAATTCGCTGAGATAGGCTTCCCTGAAGCGGTCGTCCTGATTCCACAGCGTCGGCAGGCAGCCCGGCGGCATCGGCAGTTTGATCACGATCGAGCCCATCGTGTTCGCAGGCACCGCCTTCGCAGCCTCGTCCACCACATCGACCTGATAGCCCGGCATCGGCACCGTCGGCGAGCCATGCTTGACCGGCAGCAAGCCCAAACCCACGGGATTGCCGGCAATGCACCAACCGGTCTCGGTCTGCCACCAATGGTCGATGACCGGCACTTTCAGTTGCTGCTCCGCCCACTCCACCGTCGGCGGGTCGGCGCGCTCGCCGGCGAGGAACAGCGTGCGGAATCCCGACAGGTCGTACTGCCGAATGAAATTTCCTTGCGGATCCTCTTTGCGGATGGCGCGGAATGCGGTCGGCGCGGTGAACAGCGCGACCGCCTTGTGCTCGGAGATCACGCGCCAGAACGCGCCGGCATCGGGCGTGCCGACCGGCTTGCCTTCATACATGATCGTGGTCGCGCCATGCAGCAGGGGGCCGTAGACGATATAGCTGTGGCCGACCACCCAACCGATGTCGGAGCCGCACCACCAGACCTCGCCCGGCTTGACGCCATAGAGGTTGAACATCGACCATTTCACCGCAACCAGATGCCCGCCATTGTCGCGCACGACACCTTTGGGAATGCCCGTGGTGCCCGACGTGTAGAGGATGTAGAGCGGATCGGTCGCGGCGACCGGGGCACAAGGCGCCTTCTTGCCCTCGTTGATCGCCTTGCGGCGCAGGCTTGCCCAGTCATAGTCGCGCTTTGCCGTGAGATCGCAGACGAGCTGCGGACGCTGCAATATGATGCAGGCCCTGGGCTTGGCAGATGCAAGCTTGATCGCCTCGTCGAGCAGCGGCTTGTACTGCACGATACGGCCGGGCTCGATGCCGCAGCTTGCCGAGAGAATGAGCTTCGGATGCGCGTCGTCGATGCGGGTCGCGAGCTCCTTGGCGGCAAAGCCGCCGAACACCACGGAATGCACGGCACCGATACGCGCGCAGGCGAGCATCGCGACCACCGCCTCCGGCACCATCGGCATATAGAGGATCACGCGGTCGCCCTTGGCGACGCCGAAATCCTGCATGATGGCGCCGAGCGCCTGCACCTCGGCCAATAGCTCGGCATAGGTGAATTTGGCGACCGAGCCCGCCAGCGGCGAGTCATGGATCAGCGCCACCTGATCGGCGCGGCCGCGTTCGACATGGCGGTCGAGCGCGTTGTAACAGGTGTTGACGACACCCCCGGCGAACCAGCGCCCGTAGACGCCCTGCGCGGGATCGAAGATCTTCTTGGGGGGCTCGATCCAGTCGATCTCTTTCGCCGCCTCGGCCCAGAAGCCTTCGGGATCGGCCAGCGAGCGCGCGTGGACCTCGTGATAACGACTTTTGCCCTGAACGTTCATTCCGGCGCTCCCGTTCCCTTTATTGGCCTCATCCTGAACCTTGCGGCAGGACCGGCGTCCCGCCATGACTCGGATCAAGTTCGGCCTTGTTTGAGAGCTATTTTCCCGGGAACGCGCCGCGGTTCAAGCTGAAAAGGATAGGCTTTTTGGAGGAGGCACGGGTGCACGGGTGGCGAGCCCCCCTCGCCCTGCCTGCGGCGAAAGACGAAGAACCTAGCCCTACATCGCGTTCAAACGCTGCAAGCGGTCCTGCATGACCTTTTTCAGGTCATATCCGGGGCGGCGGAAGCTGGCGTCGCGGGTGGCGAGGAACTCGTGCTGGGATTTGCGCAGGCCGGCCGCCGAGCGAGCGCTCATCGATTTCAGCACGCGCTCATAGGTCTCGGCGATCTGGCGATCGAGCGCGCCCAATTGCGGATCGGCGCAGATCACTTTCTCGACCTCGCGCTTGGCATCCGCGCAATCGAATGACGGTCCGTTGCCCGAATTCGCGGCCAGCGGCTGCGGCGATTCGGCGCCGAACTTTGCGATCTCCGCGATCATGGTGCGACGGCCGTTCGCGGCGTTCTCGTTGCCGGGGTCGAGCCGCAGCGCGGTCTCGTAGTCGGCCAGCGCCTTCTTGCGCTCGCCCATCTTGGAATAAAGCACGGCGCGGTTGTTATAGGTTTTCGCAAAATTGGGATCAAGCTTCAGCGCGGCCTCGTAATCGCTGAGCGCAGCACCGAACTCGCCCTTGAACTGGTAGGAATCGCCGCGGTTGGTGAAGAAGTTCGGCAGCGGTGCCAACCGTAACGCCTGATCGTAATCGACGATCGCCTTGTCGTAATCCTTCATCGCGGCGTAGGAGAGCCCGCGATTGTCGTAATATTCCGGCACTTTTGGATCGAGCCTGATCGCCTCGCTGTCGTCGTCAATGGATTTTTCGAGCTGACCGAGCTTCTTGTACGCAGCGCCGCGATTGGTGTAGCTGCGCGCCCGGTTGGGATCCAGCCGCAAGGCCTCGCTGAGATCGGCGATCGCCTTCTCGTTGTCGCCGCGGAGATAGTAGGTCGCGCCGCGATCGGACCAGGCCTGCGCATCATCCGGCTTCAGCTTGATGGCCAGGTCGTAATCGGCGATCGCGCGGTCGAGCCGGCGCTGATTGGTGTAGGCGACGCCGCGCAGTTCATAGGCTTCGGCGTCCTGCGGATCGAGCTCGATGGCCTTGCTGAGATCGGAGGTGGCGCGGTTGAGATCTCCGCCCGCCTGCCGCAACAGATCGCCACGCAATCGCCAGGCACGCGCGTTCTTGCCGTCGAGTGCGATGGCGCGGTCGATGTCCCGCAGCGCTTGCGTGAGCCCGCCTGATGTCCGCGCATTCGCGTCGGCCCGAACCAGCAGCGCTGCAACGCGATCGGAATTCGGATTCGAGGTCTGGTCGATGATGGCGGTGCACGCCGTGATGATCTCCGCCGGGGCGGCCTTGCTGCCCGTCACACAGTCGGCGGCGGCCGATGCCGGAACGGCAAGGACAAGACTGATCGCGGCTGCGAGGATGAAAGTGCGCAGCGGGACGTTTGCGAACAGGAATATCTGCGCGGAAAAGCGCGTGCCGCACATGAGGAAGGCTCCGTGACATCGGGTTTCCCGGTTGTCGCGGCGGGCAAGAGATGGGTTCAAAATGCGGCAGCTCTCGGCGTCATGAGGCCGATAGACCGTCAATATCCGTCAACCCCGTTCAGGCGCTGCAGCCGCTCCTGCATCGCTTTCTTCAAGTCGTATCCCGGCCGGCCAAACCCGGCATTGCGGCGGGCGACAAAATCATCCTGCTCGCGCTGGAGTTTCCTGGCCTCGCCTGCATCGCGCGCCTCGCGGACCACCCGCGCATTGGCTGCATAAATCTCGCGGTCGAGGTCGGCGAGCTCGCGGTTTGCGCAGATCGCCTTCTCGACGGGGCGGCGCGCGCCCGCGCAATTGAAGCTGGGCTTGCCGGCAACCGCCATCTGCGCACCGATCCGCTCGATCTCGCGCGCCATCGCTCTGTGATTGGCCTTGGCCTTTTCGTGATTCGGATCGATCTTCAGCGCCGCGCCGAAATCCTGCACGGCTTTCGGCTTATCACCCTTCTTCAAGTAGAGCTCGCCGCGCGCATTGAAGACGTCGGCAAGCGTGGGATCGAGCAGCAGCGCACGGCTGTCGTCGGCGATGGCCCGGTCGAACTGATCGTGGCGCGCCAGCAGCGCGCCGCGCGCGACCAGCGCCTTGATCAGGTCGGGCTTTGCAGTCTTCTCGTTGTCGATGACGGCCGCGCAGGCCGGGCCCGCTTTGTCCATGTCGTCGGTCGTGGCAGCAGCGAGGCATGCGGCGACGTCGACCTGCACGACGGCAGCAGGCTCGCCGCCGGTCGCACCTCGCGCCAGGCCGGTCCATAGTGCAGAGAGCATCAGAACGGCTAACAATCGAATGAGTTTCTGAAAACGCATGCTCGTTGCAATCGGAAGGCCTTGCTTTCTGGGTACACTATCCATCATACGGCCCGGATTGGTGCTAGCTTGTCGCGCCGTTCACATCGGTTCGGGGACCAATTTGTCGACATTCGAATGGATCATCGTGCTCCTACTCGGCGCCGTTGCATTATCGGCGCTGGCGCGGCGGATCAAGGTCCCCTACCCGACCTTTCTCGCCATCGGCGGCGCACTGATCGCCTTCGTGCCTGATAGCCCGACCTGGGCGCTGCAGCCGGACCTGGCGCTGGCCCTCTTTGTCGCGCCTGTCCTGCTCGATGCCGCCTTCGACACCTCGCTGCGGGACTTGCGCAACAACTGGGTTCCGGTCTCCACCCTGGTCGTCGCCGCGGTTGGCCTGACCACGGCGGGCGTCGCCTATGTCGCGCACCGCCTGATGCCCGACATGCCCTGGGCCGCCGCCGTGGCTCTGGGCGCGATCGTGGCGCCACCGGACGCAGCAGCCGCAGTCGCGATCCTGAGCCAGGTGAAGCTGCCCTACCGCATGGTGAAGGTGCTGGAGGGCGAGAGCCTGCTCAATGACGCGACCGCCCTCCTGATCTATCGGATCGCAGTCGGCGCTGTCGTCACCGAGCATCTGACGTGGGGCCAGGTTGCGCCGATCATGGCGCTGGCTCTCGTCGGCAGCGTCATCGCCGGTTTTCTTGCAGGGCGCATCATTCCCCTGTTCATTGAACGGGTGAAGGAGGCACCGAGCGCGATCATCGTGCAGTTCGCCACCACCTTCCTGGTCTGGATCGCCGCCGAGCATCTCGGCCTTTCCGGCATTCTCACCATCGTCGTCTATGCCATGACGATGGCGCGCGGAGCGGGGATGCGCATGCCGGCGCGGCTGCGGGTGCCGTCCTATGCCGTGTGGGAGACGACCGTGTTCGTGCTCAACGTGCTCGCCTTCATGCTGATCGGCATGCAGATACGCCCGATCTGGACTCGGCTGGAAACGGACCTGCGCTGGGAATATTGCGTGGCCGCCGCCTGGATCCTGCTCACGGTGGTGCTGGTGCGGCTGCTCTGGGTGACGTTCTATCGCACAACGTTACGCGTGCTGATTTCGCAAGGGATCTATCATCCGAAAGATCCCAACGCCGCCGCCTCTCCCAAGGGCGGCCTCATCATCTCCTGGTGCGGCATGCGCGGCCTCGTCACGCTCGCCACCGCCTTCGCGCTGCCGGAGAATTTTCCCTATCGCGACTTCATCGTCTTCATCGCCTTTGCGGTGGTGCTGGGATCGCTGATCATCCAGGGCCTGACGCTGCGGCCGCTGATTCTGGCCTTTGGACTCAAGGACGACGATCCCGTCGGTATCGAGGTGGCGCGCGCACGCACCATCGCCTATCGCGCCGCGCTCGATGCGATCGAGGACGATCCCTCGGAGGAGGCCGAAATCCTGCGCCTCGAATACCGCGCCATCCTGATGCAGGCCGACGACGATCCGCACGGCGGGATCGTCAACGGTGAGCTGCCCGCCGATCCCCTGCGCCGCCGCGCCATCGATGCCGCGCGCAAGTCGATCTTCGAGCTCCGCGCGACCGAAGTGATCGGCGATGACGCGTTCCACCGGCTCGAGGAGGAGCTGGATCGCGCCGAGCTGAGTGCGGGGGGCTGAGCCCTTCTCGCCCCACCTGCCTTTGCGCGTCAGGCCGGGAGATCGGCGCATTGAACCAAATGCGGCCTGTCCAGACTCATCCCAGATGACGACCTTGATCGACGACCGTCGTGTACGCGCGCGTGATGCGTCGCCTGCACGGTATTTTTATTTCCACATGGCGCTCGCCTGTGCGGCCACTGCGTTTCTAGGCTTCGCACCGACCTATTTTGTGCCGCTCGCCCACCGGACGTTCTCCGGGAGCCCGGTGATTCATTTTCACGGTCTGCTGTTCTTCACCTGGTCTGTCTATTTCGTGGTCCAGACCTGGCTCGCGGCCTCGGGCCGCGTGATCAATCACCGGTCGTTCGGCGTCGTCGGGGTCTCGCTCGCGACCGCGATGACGATCTTCGGCTTCCTGGCATCCGTGCATGTGATGAAACATTCCGCGGAGCTCGGGCAGCGCGAGGCCGGCATCGGCTTCGCGATCGTGCCGATGAGCGGGATCGCATTCTTCGCCGTCGTGTTCGTGCTTGCGATCATGAACACGCGCAAACCCGAGATTCACAAACGCCAGATGCTACTCGCGGCAGTCTCGATCCTCGATGCCGCGATCGCGCGCTGGTTCCTGACTTTCCTCGCACCTCCCGGACCGCCCGGCCCGCCTCCGGTGCCGGTGACGATCGCGCCGGCCGTGGTTGCCTCGCTCCTGCTTGTCGTCGCCATGGTGCGCGACTGGCGTAACGAGGGCCGCGTCCATCCGGTCTACATCTGCGGCACACTCGCGCTGCTGACGCTGAAGGTGTTGAACTGGCCGATCAGTGAAAGCGCGGCGTGGCACGCGTTCGCCGGCGGAATTCTGGCGCTGGCGCAGTAGGCCGGGACGGAAACATCCCTTCAAATCCGTTACCCTGAGGTGGCCGCTTCTTCAGCGGCCCTCGAAGGGCGACGGCCCGGTTGCATCTCTGCCGTTTATCCCTCGAGGCTCTCGGCGTGATGCTCCGCATCGCGTCCCTTCGCACCTCCAGCGACAACGGCTTCGCCGTTGCGCGGGATGACGGAGCTAACTGGGTTGAATCAGGCCCCCGCCTTGCACGTGATTCCGCCGTCGACCACGAGCTCAATCCCCGTCACATATTTCGACTCGTCCGACGCCAGGAACAGTGCGGCGTTGGCGACATCGAAGGCATCGCCCATGTGGCCCATCGGCACCTGCGCGTCGCGGGCACGCCACATCGCCTCGACATCGCCCTTGGCGTAGCTGTTGGCAAGGCCGGCGGAATGCTCGACCATCGGCGTCTTCATCAGGCCGGGCAGGATCGCATTCACCCGCACGTGATGGCGTGCGAACTCAATCGCGGTGGTGCGCGTCATCTGGTTCATGGCAGCCTTCGACGTGCCGTAGGTGACGTAGGAGATGCCCATGTGGCGGATCGAAGCGATCGAGGAGATGTTGATGATCGAGCCGCCGCCCTGCTTCACCATCACCGGGATCACGTGCTTCATGGCGAAATAGGCGCTCTTGAGGTTGACGCTGAAGACGCGATCCCAGCTCTCCTCGGTGACCTCGACCACGCTGCCCATCTCGGCAATGCCAACATTATTGTCGAGCACGTCGATCCGGCCATAGGCCTTGAGGCACGCGGCGACCATTGCCTCGATCTCGGCAGGTCGCGACACGTCAGCCGTGAATGCGGTCGCTTTGCCACCCTCGCCGGCGATGATCTTGGCGGTCTCCTCGGCCGCCGCACCGTTGCGATCGATGCAAAACACTTGCGCGCCCTCGCGCGCGAAGGTCACCGCTGTCGCCTTGCCGTTGCCCCAGCCGGGCCCGATCGAGCCGGCGCCCACCACCATCGCAACCTTGCCCTTGAGGCGGTCCATCACGTGTCTCCCTTATTTCTGCCGTTCGTCGCAGATGCTCATCGTTGTGACGTTAGCACCGATGGGATGGCCGACGATCTCCGAAAGCGTCCGGCAGGTCCCGTCATGGCATAGCCGCCATTCCCCTGCCGCGCCTGAATTGCCGAGCACGACCTGCGGCATCGGCGCGCGCTTCGGCTGCCATTGAAACCAGCCATCGACCAGCCGCGCCTCCGGCGGCGGCTCCATGCCGGGCCCGGTGCCCTTGACCCGGGCCTGCACCAGTTCGAGACCCGCGGGCGTGACGCGCCAATCTTCCTGCCAGTCGACCTTGGCGATCGAATGCGTCCACACCAACGTGAACGCGGACAGCGCCAGCGCCTTCACGCTGCCGGCTGTTGCGAAGCAGAGGCTCACGCCGCCTCGACCGCAGCAGGCGGACGCTGCCGCCATTGCCACAGCACGAGCGCGGCGGACAGAATGAAACCGGCGGTATCGCTGAACGGGAAGTCCCCGAGCAGACACATCGCGGCGCCGAGCGCCACGATGCGTTCGACCAGCGTCAGCCGGGTGAACAGGAAGCCGATGGCGACCATGCCGAACAGCGCGATCGCCACCAGCGCCTTGAAGCTTGCCAGTGCCACCGCACCATAGAAGCCGAGCTTTGCCGCCATGGGATCACCGGCCTGCAGCATCAGCGCCGGCGAATAGACGAAGATGAAGGGGATGACGTAGCCGGCGAGCGCAATCCGCATCGCCTCCCAGCCGATCTTGTCCGGATTTTCCTTCGCGATCGGCGCCGCCGCGAGAGCGGCCAGCGCCACCGGGGGCGAAAGGTCGGCCATGATGCCGTAGTAGAACGCGAACATGTGGCTCGCGATCAAGGGCACGCCGAGTTTTGCCAGCGCAGGCGCTGCGAGCGCGGCGGTGATGATGTAGGTCGGGATGGTCGGAATGCCGGTGCCGAGCAGGATCGACAGCAGCATGGTCATGATCAGCGCCAGGAACAGGCTCTTCTCGCCGAGCCCGATCACCCAGCCGCCGAAGATGGTGCCGACGCCGGTTTGCGACATCATGCCGATGATGACGCCGACAATCGCGCAGGCCATGCCGACGGTGATGGCCGACTTCGCGCTCTCCGCAAGCGAGTCGCGGCAGGAGCGCAACGCGGCCATTCCACCACGGACAAAGGCGGTGATCAGGATCAGCGCGACGACGACGCAGCCGACCGGCACGATCTTCAGGCCGTCGCGCGACAGCGCCGCGACGACGAGCGCAAGACCGATCCAGAAGATGGTGCGGATCACATTCGAGGAGGCGCCGGCCGTGATGCTCGCCCCCAGGATCAGCGCCACCGTCAGCGCAAGGCCCATGCTGCCTGCGTAGAGCGGTGTAAAACCTTCGAACAGCATGTAGACGAGCGCGGCGAGCGGCAGCACGAGGTACCAGCCCTTTACCAGCGCCTTCCAGGCGCTGGGCGTTTCCGAGCGCTTCATGCCGGTGAGGCCGTGCTTGCCGGCTTCGAGATGCACCATCCAGAATGCGGAAGCAAAGTAGAGGATCGCGGGAATCGCCGCGGCTTTGACAATCTCGGAATACTGGACGCCGAGTGTCTCGGCCATGATGAAGGCGACCGCGCCCATCACCGGAGGCATGATCTGCCCGCCCATCGAGGCGGTCGCCTCGACACCGGCCGCGAAGGCGCGGCGATAGCCGAACCTGATCATCAGGGGAATGGTGAACTGGCCGACGGTGACCACGTTGGCGACGCCGGAGCCGGAGATCGTGCCCATCATGCCCGAGGCAAACACCGCGACCTTCGCAGGTCCACCGCGGGTGCGGCCGAACAGGCCGAGCGAGACGTCGGTGAACAGCTGGATCATGCCGGCGCGTTCCAGGAACGAGCCGAACAGGATGAACAGGAAAATGTACGTCGCCGAAACGTAGATCGGCACGCCGTAAAAGCCCTCGGTACCGTAGGACAGGTGCGTGATGATCTGGTCGAAATCATAGCCGCGATGATTCAGCGGCGACGGCAGGTATTGGCCGAAGAACCAGTAGACGAGACACGCGCCACACATCAGCGGCAGCGCCGCGCCCATCAGGCGCCGCGTGCCCTCGAAAATCAGCACCGCGAGCAGCGTGCCGACCGCGAGATCGAGCCTGGTCGGATCGCCGTCGCGCGCGATCAGATCGGCATAGAAGATCCACTGATAGAGGCCGCAGAAGAAACCGGCGGCGCCGATCGCCCAGCCCAGCGCGCGGCCAAAGTTGCTCTTCGCGGTGAAGTTGGCGATCAGGCCGAAGGTGAGCAGGATCAGGAAGCCGACATGGACGCCGCGCACGACCTGGCTTGGCAGATAGTTGAAGGCGGCGACATAGAGCTGGAAGGTCGCAAAGGCGATGCCGATCCAGTAGGCGAGCATGCCCCACCAGCCCGGACCAAAGCCTTCCGGGAAACCATGTTCGAAATTGTCGAACTCGACCTTGATGGGCGCTGCCGTGCCCTCTGCCTTTTCCAGCATTTTTAGATCGCCCCCTGCTTTACCCGTGCAGTTCATAGCATTTACCAGCATCCTGAAAACACTATGCCCGGGCGCTTGTCCCGGGCATCTACTCTCCCTGTCATTCCGGGACGATGCAGAGCATCGAACCCGGAATCTCGAGATTCCGGGTTCGGCTCTAACGAGCCGCCCCGGAATGACGATGGAGAGACCTTACTTGATCAGCCCTTTTTCCTTGTAATAGCGGATCGCGCCGGGATGCAGCGGAACCGGGCTGCCGGTCGCGGCCGTCTCGAGCTTGATCTCCTTGCCGGCGGCGTGCGCATTGGCAAGTTCGGGCAAGGACTCGTAGACCAGTTTCGTCATCTGGTAGGCGAGGTCGTCGGAGACGGCGGAGCTGGTGACGAGATAATTGACCACGGCCGCGGTCGGCACGTCCTTGTCCTGGCCGGTGTAGGTGTTCGCCGGGATAGTCGCCGAGATGAAGGGCGGACCGATCTTTTCCACGGTCTCCTTCGGCACCGAAACTACGGTGATCGGGCTCGAGGTCGATAGATCCTTCAGCGAGGCGACGCCAAGGCCGGCCGACTGCAGGGTCGCGGCCAATTGGCGGTTCTTCATGAGATCGACGGATTCGGCGAAGGGCAGATATTCGACCTTGCCGAGATCCTTGTAGCTCATGCCGGCAGCGGCGAGGATCGCGCGTGAGTTCAGCTCGGTGCCCGATTTCGGCGCACCGACCGAGAGGCTCTTGCCCTTGAGATCGGCCAGCGTCTTGATACCGCTGTCGGCGGTGGCGACGATCTGAATGTAGTTCGGATAGATCGCGCCGATGGTGCGCAGCTTGTCGAGCTTGGACTTGAAGCCGGCTTCCTCATCGCCGTCCCAGGCAGCTTTCAGGGAGTCACCCAGCGTGAACGCCAGTTCGCCGCGCCCCTGCTGCAGCAGGATGAGATTTTCGACCGACGCCTTGGTGGCCTGCACCTGCGTCTTCACGTTCGGAATCTTGTCGCCGTAGATCTTCCCGATCGCGACACCGAGCGGATAGTAGACGCCGGAGGTGCCCCCGGTCAGCACGTTGATGAAGGATTGCGCCTGCGCGCAAGGCGCCGACGCCGCCAGAGCAAGAGCCGTGGCCGCACCGAAAATCGTCCGTTTCATGGTTGTCATACTCCCCAAACCGGCGGCGAAATTGGCCGGACGAGGGAGGCGGGTCAAGCCATCCAAAAGGCAAAACAGCACTGCGGTAAACGGCCGTTTTGCCTCGGGTTTTCAGGGAACTCGACGGGTGCGGCGACGTGGCGCAGTCGCGCGCCCCGCCGTCGCTGGCAAGCCTTACTGGTGATCCCTACTGGAACGTCATGTCCAGGCATTTGGAAATATCGGAGCCGAGGCCGGAGGAGATGGTGATGCAGCCACGGATCTTTTGCGCGGTCATATCGGCCGCCCAGATCGAATAGCCGCCGGGGCCAAAGAAGGAGTTGGTGTTCGGCGGCTCGGTCTCGGTCGCGTCGAAATCATAGTGTCCGTCGGTCTCGAAAACGCGGGGCTTCTTGGTGCAGCCACCGTCGGTCTGGACGTTGATGACTTCCTTGTTGTCGCGCGTCAGGGCCAGCGAGACCTGGCAGCGAAAATATTCCGAGGTCTTGGTGTTGAAGAGATAGGTGTAGGACTTGCAGGTTGCGGTGTTGAGCTTGCCGGGGGCAAGGCCGCGGCTGCACGAAATCCGCTGGTTGTGGCTGAGCTGGTAATCATCGGCCCGGGCGGCCGGCGCCAGCGCCGTCAGCGACATCACGGCAGCCCAGCAAAGTTTAACGACATGGCGCATTCGAATCATCCCTACCAATATCTTTGTCGAATTGCGTTCTAGACGGAAAGCGGAACATAGTCGCGAGGGGACGAAGGGAAAATCACAACCTGCTGGGCAAGACGTGATGCGCTGCGGCGTCATCGCGGATTGACCTGGAAATGCCGTTCGTGATTTGTTCGAGAGGGTGGCCGAACAACGGGGAAGGATGGAATGATGGCATTTTCAATCAAGACATTTGCAATCGCGGCCGCGCTGGGCGCGTTCGCCGCGCCCGCATGCGCACAAAACGCGGCAATGCCGTGGGAGCTCAAGCCGGATACCGGCTATGCCTATGACAAGGAAGGCAAGACCTTTTCATACAAGATGGGCACCAGCAATGCCGGCGAGCTCTTGAAGGGCGCTAAGAAGGTCCCCAAAGGCACGCTGTTCTTCATCGGCCATAACGGCCAGCTCTACATGCGCAGCGGGCAATATCTGGAAGGCGACGGACGGTTCAAGTTCGGTCCGGATCAGTAGGCGCTCGAATTTGTATGGTGGGTTAGCCGAAGGCGTAACCCACCACTGGCTCTATCCGTTGAGAAAGAGCAGATGGGTTACGCTTTGCTGACCCACCCTACAACACCGTCCTAAAACACCGCCGCCAGCTCCCGTGCGCCGGCATTGTTGCTGTTGCTGTCCATCCGCGCATCCGTGACCGCGAGCAGCTTCGCCACGGTGTTGTGACGGATCGCGACCGGGTTGCGCTCGTAGCCGCTGCGCTGGAAGAAGTTCGAGGTCGGCACCTGCTCGCGCATCGCCTGCGGCATCGTCACCATGTCGAAGCCGGTGCCATCGCCCGTGAGATTCATCATCTCGAGCTCGGCGGCGGTGAGCGGACGGGTGTAGCCCTTGGCGCGGGCGAACAGCACCGAGGTCAGCAGCTTGTGGGTCTGCAGCATTGGCCCGATGTCGACGTCGAGCACCATCGCATGCATGGCCCAGCCCTGCGCGGTGTTGCCGATCTTCTCGTGCTCGGACCAGGTGTCAGGCACCGATTTCGCATGCGCCACCATCTTCTTCAGAACGGTGAGCTTGTGTTCGAGCGCCTGGCGCGCCGGGCCCGAGGTGCGCGCGACCTTGTCGGAGAGCGCACGAATGAGCTCATGGCCCTGCTCGGCCAGCAGCTCGACGCTGTTAGTCGTCAGCAACTGGTTGTAGCCCATCGCAGTCGAGATCGCGCGCTTGCCGCCGTGCTCGATGCCCGCCTGCACGTCGAACGTGCCGGTGCCACCGGTCTCGAAAGAATAAACCCGCACCGCCTGCTCGCGCGTCAGGCCTGACGCGAGCGCGTAACGCGCATAGGCGCGCTTGAACTCGACCTCGCTCGAGGGACGCTGCGGCGTGAACTGATAGAGGTCTTGCGCCGCGCGCAGGAGATCGGCGACGACGGGGATCGGCTTTCGGGTGGGACGTTCCGGCGTTTCCTCCGGCTCTGGATTCACCGGCCGCTTCGGCCCGGTATAAACAGGCGGATGCTCCAGCACGTAATCGTCCAGCGTGATCTGCTGGCCACTGCGTCGCTTGGCATTGCGGGTTTTCCGCTTCTCCGAGATCTGGCTCCAGTAAGCGCCGGCCTCCTCGTCGAACGCCGCGCGCGCCGCCTGATACTCCGCCAGCTTGCGCCGATATTCGAGCACGGCCGGCGAGGCGTCCCCGCTGTGCGCAAAGAACTGCGACAACAGCTGGGCATGAGCATTGCTGACGGCTGATGGCAGCGCGTCGGACTCGCCGCCATGGGCGGCGGGGACGAGCAAGACGAGCGCGAGTGGAACCAGCGCCAGATGTTTACGAATCGGGTGATGCATGCTGCCGTCTTAGCAGGCATCCGGTAACCGTCACGTTAACACGCCGTTTACCATCTCATTTCCAGGCAAACACCGGCTGTTCCAGGTCGGTCACGCGGGTCTGCCGCCCCGCCAGCACCTCGCGGAACTGGTAGATCAGGGCCGCGGTCGGGGCGTGGATCAGGCTCATCTGGTGATGAAAGCGGATCACGCGGCGGGTGCTCTCGGGGATATCCGTAAAGTCGAAGGCGTCGTCGCGTTCGATCGTGTTGAGCGCGATGCGGTGAACGGAGGCGACCTCGTCCGGGTTCGGCACGATCGCGGCGCTCTCGGCCGCCCAGACCACGACCGGCGTGATCAGATAGCCTGAGCGCGTCGGATAGTCGTCAAGCAGGCCGAGCACGGAATCGGCTGGAAGCCGGAGCGCGAGCTCCTCGTCGAGTTCGCGCAGCGCCGCCTCGACCGGCGTCTCGCCGGCATCGCATCGCCCACCCGGCAGTGCCCACTGCCCGCGATGGGAGCGCAAATTCGATGCGCGCCTGGTGAGCAGAAACGCGGTGTCGTGGCCGTCGGTGGTCGGAGTCAACGCCAGCACCACCGCGGCGCGCTTCAGCACGGATGACTCAGCTGCATCGGGCAGCCGCGCAAATGCTGCGCAGGCCGCTGCGATATTCCGTCTGGTGGCATCGCCGAAAGTTCTCATGATGCTTGACTACACCAGGACCGCATTTGATGAAACGAGGAGACACACGCGTTACAAGGACGAAGCGATGACGAGCAAGGCCGCCGCGAAGCTCAAATCAGACGGCTGGACCATCCTGGAGACCACGGGCTTCATGCACCTGGTCGGCCCGTTGTGGGAGCGCAAGATCGATGGCCATTACGAATTTGCTCTCGCCACTGAAGACAAGCACCACAACCGCCGCGGCATGGTCCAGGGCGGCGTGATGATGACCTTCGCGGACCGCACCTGCGGCATGACCGCTCGCTACGTCTCCGGCAAGGAGTACATGGCGACGGTGCAGCTCGACACCCATTTCGTCGAGGCCGGCCAGATCGGCGACATCCTGATCTCCCGCCCCCGCGTGGTGCGCTCGACCCGCAGCCTGATCTTCATGAGCACCGAGGTGACCGTGGACGATCGCTGCATCGTGATGGCCAACGGCGTGTTCAAGATCTTGAAGGGGCCGGGGTAGCTCCCGCATCTCGCCATGACGGAATGAGGCAGCTATGCTGCCGTCCAAACAAGCCGCAAGGAAACAGCCCATGCAATACCGCCAACTCGGCCGCAGCGGCCTGAAAGTGTCGCCGATTTGTCTGGGCACCATGATGTTCGGCGGACCGACGGATGAGGCGGCATCAAAGCGGATCATTGCGAAGGCATATGACGCCGGCATCAACTTCATCGACACTGCCGACGCCTATTCGAAGGGCGGCTCCGAAGAGGTCGTCGGCCGCGCCATTGCGAGCAATCGCCACGCCTGGGTGCTTGCGACCAAGCTCGCCAACCCGATGGGGAACGATCCCAATCGCGTGGGCCTATCGCGGCGCTGGGTGCTGCAGGCGGCCGAGGAGAGCTTGACGCGGCTCGGCACCGACCACATCGACATCTACTATCTGCACAAGGAAGACTACGCGACGCCGCTGGAGGAGACGGTGCGCGCGATGGGAGACCTGGTCCGATCAGGCAAGATTCGTTATTTCGGCGTCTCCAACTACCGCGCCTGGCGAGTCGCCGAGATCTGCAACATCTGCGACCGGCTCGGCATCGAGCGCCCCGTGGTGAGCCAGCCCTATTATAACGCGATGAACCGGATGCCCGAAGTCGAGCATTTTCCGGCCTGCACTTATTACGGCCTCGGCATCGTGCCCTATAGCCCGCTGGCGCGCGGCGTGCTCACCGGCAAGTACAAGCCCGATGCCGCTCCGGACAAGGACACGCGCGCGGGCCGTAACGACGCCCGCATGATGCAGACCGAATGGCGGCCGGAATCGCTCCGGCTGGCCCAGGAGATCAAGACTCACGCCGAGAAGAACGGCATCACCGCCGGCCAGTTCGCGGTGGCCTGGGTGCTGAACTCCGCCTTCGTCTCCTCGATCGTCGCAGGTCCCCGCACCGAGGAGCAGTGGGACGGCTATGTCAGCGCGCTCGACTACCGTTTCACCGCAGAAGACGAAGCGCTGATCGACCGGCTGGTCGTGCCGGGCCATCCGTCGACACCCGGCTACAACGACCCCGCCTATCCGATCGAGGGACGCCGCGCGCGGACGGCTTGAGGAGGCGACGATGGCGTTTGAAGACCGCTACGGGCTGCCGCTTTCCACGACGTCCGATCAAGCGGCGTCCGCCTATCGCGAAGGCGTCGACCTCATGCTTTCTGGGTGGACCGGCATGGCGGAGGCGCTGGAGCGCGCGATTGCGGCCGATCCGGATTTTGCGCTTGCCCATATCGCCCGCGCCCGCGTGCATGCGTTCTATCAGCAGGGCGACCTCGCGCGGAGCAAGGCAGCCTTGGCGCGCGAACTCGTCGCCATCAGCGGCACGGAGCGCGAGCGCTCCCATGTCGAGACGCTGGCGCTTGCGATCGAGGGCCGCGGGCCTGACGCGATCGCGGCAATGTTTGGGCATGTCGATGCGTGGCCGCGCGACGCCATGGTGCTGTCGCTGCCACTCGGAGCGTTCGGCCTGTTCGCGTTCTCCGGCATGGCCGATCATGACCGCGCGCGGCATGAGCTGTGCCAGCGCGTTGCGCATCACTATGGCGAGGATTGGTGGTTCCTCACGATGTCCGGCTGGGCGATGACCGAGAACGGCGATGTTGCCCACGGCCGCACTGTTACCGAGCGCGGGTTCGATCTGCGCCGGGCCAACGCCCACGCCGCACATGCCGTGCTGCATGCGATGTTCGAGGACGGCTCGATCGAGGCGGCGGACCGTCTCGTCGACGAATGGATTCCCACCTATGACCGCGCCGGCATCCTGCATGGCCATATCCGCTGGCACCAGGCACTCGGCGCGCTCGAACGCGGCGAGGGGACACGGGCACTGCAAATCTATGCCGACGTGCTGCAGCCCTCCACCACGCAGGCCCCGCCGCTCAACGTCATCACCGACAGTGCCTCGCTGCTCTGGCGCCTGTCGGCCTATGGCCATGCCGTGCCGAAGCCGCTCTGGGTCGAGGCCGACGACGCCGCGCAAAAGCTGTTCCCGAAATCGGGCCTGCCCTTCGCCGACGTCCATATGGCGCTGTTCGCGGCCGCGACGAAAAACAGCGAAGCGCTGGCCGCGCGCCTTGCCGTGATCGAGCGGCGGCTTGCTGACGGCAAGCTGCCGGCTGGCCCCGTGGTGCCGGCGATCTGCCGCGCGCTGGCCGCCTTCGCGGATGAGAACTACGCCGCGTGCGTGCGCGAGCTCGATCCTGTCCTCGCCGACGTCGTGCGCATCGGCGGCAGCCATGCCCAGCGCGAGATGATCGAAGACGCATTCCTTCTCGCCTTGATCCGCAGCGGCGAGCTGCCGCGCGCCCGCAAGCTCCTCGACACCCGCCTGCACCGCCGCCCTTCCCTGCGCGATACGCGCTGGCAGGCGGCAATGGCTTGAGGCAGGATGGAAAAAAACACACCGGAGGACGCCATGACCGAGATCGTTGCGCTGGAGGCGTTGGCTGCGCGCGTTGCCCCTGGCCAATCGCTGGCCGTTCCGGTCGATCGCTCCGGCGTCGCGATGGCCGCGACCGCCGCCATCGTAGAGGCCGGCATCGACAATCTTCACCTGATCTGCGTCCCCATCAGCGGCCTGCAGGCCGATCTCCTGATCGGCGCCGGCGCGGTCAAGACGCTGGAGACCAGCGCCATCTCGCTCGGCGAAGCCGGCGGCGCGCCGCGGTTCGGCGCTGCGGTGCGAGCGGGCTCCGTGACCTTGCGCGATGCCACCTGCCCCGCGATTCACGCCGGGCTGTTGGCGGCGCAGCACGGCGTGCCCTTCATGCCGATCGCCGGCATCATCGGCAGCGACCTGCTCGAGGTGCGCCCCGACTGGAAGGTGATCGACAGTCCGGTCGACGAGGCGCGCAAGGTCGTCGTGGTGCCGGCTATCACGCCCGATGTTGCGCTCTTCCACGCGCCGGAAGCCGATCGCGCGGGAAACGTGCGAATCGGCCGCTTCCGCGAGCTTGCCACCATGGCCTACGCCGCCAGGAAGACGCTGGTCACGGTCGAACGCATCGTCGACCGCAATCTGCTGGAGACCGAAGAGTCCGCCGCCGGCGTGCTGCCGTCGCTCTATGTCGATGCCATCGCCGTCGCTGAGCGCGGCGCCTGGCCGCTGGCGCTGTGGGACGAATATCCGGCCGACGAGGCCGAGATCGCGCGTTACGCTTCGATGGCGCGCAGCGAGGACGGCTTTCGCGCCTATCTCTCGACCTTCCTGACGCATCGCAAGCAGGTGGCCTGATGTCGTCCGATCACGAACGGCGCGAGATCCTGATCGCCACCATTGCCGATCTGCTCGACGGCATCCGTCACGTCTCGGTCGGCGCCTCGTCGCCGATCCCCGCGGCCGGCGCCATGCTGCTGCGCGCCCGCAACGAGCGTGACGGCAAGCCGCCGGTGCGCATCTCGATCCTGGGATCGCAGGCGCACAACTTCTTCACCAATGGCGGTATCGAGCTGTTCGACTGCGCCGCGCAGGGCCGCGTCGATGCGTTCTTCCTCGGCGGCGGCCAGATCGACGGCGAGGGCAACATCAACCTGGTCGGCACCGGCGACTATCCAAGAACCGACGTGCGCTGGCCCGGCTCGTTCGGTTCGGCCTACCTCTATCATCTCGTGCCGCGCGTCATCCTGTTTCGCGAGGAGCATTCGCCGCGCGTGTTCGTACCGAAGGTCGATTTCGTCAGCGCGCGGGCGATCACGCCGGAAGTCCCGCGCCGGGGCGGCCCCTATGCGCTCCTGACCAACATGGCGCTGTTCGACTTCGATCGCGACGCGGGTGGCTTTGCGTTGCGCTCGGTGCACCCGCCGTTCACGCCGGCCGACATCAGGGAGAACACCGGCTTCGCCTATGCCGAGCCGGACGTCGTACGGGAAACGCCACGGCCTGATGCCGCAACGCTGGCGCTGCTGCGGGGGCGGGTTTTCGACGAACTCGCAGAGACTTATCCGGCGTTTGCGCGGACGATGAAGCGGGCCGCGTGACGACGTCTGCCACGAAAAAAACATTGGCCTGGCGGCAAGTGACCCGGACGGATCGAGGCAATCGGGGGCGAATCGCCGATGGTGGCGCGGTGGTATTCCAAGCGGGTTTAGCCGGACAAACGGGATCGCAACCATCTTGCGATTCGATGGTTATTGGGCGGAACTTCTGCCCGTCCGCGATCCCCTGGCACATGAGCCTGACGATGCGCCTCCGCCGACCGGTCCTGGCTGCCATCCTCGTCTCTCTCGCAAGCCCTTGTTTTGCCGAGTCTTCCACCGCGATCCCGGTGAATAATCCGCCGGCCCGGCAGCATTCCTTCATCGATCTGCTGGCGCTGATGTCCGGCCATTGCAAGACGTTGAAGGTCGCCGGGCGCACCTTTGCATGCAAGACCGTGGCCTATGCCCACGGCGACAAGGGCCGCGTCAACTTCGCGGTCGCTGTCGACGACCCCAGCGACGAGCACCACGTGGTGTCGTTCTCCGGCGAAAACGGCAGGCGGGCCGATGACAATTCATACGAGTTGCCGATCGACCGCATGCTGCTCAACTCCAAGGACCGCCCCAAGGTCGACGGCCTTCCGGTGCCCGCGGAGCAGACCTCCACGGGCGTCTGCCGCCAGACCGGCAATTTCGCCGCCAAGAAGGTGAAGGACGTCACCTGCTCGGCGACCGACAACGAGGGGCGGACGTACGAACTGCTGTTCGTCTCCGACGGCACGCCGGTGAGCGTGCGCCGCATCCGGCAGTCGTCGCCGTCGATCCAGGATCCGTTCAAGTAGCAGGCCTCACGCGAACGCCTTCTCCAGCGTCGCGAAGATCACGGCGAGCGACTTGTCGTGGCGCGTCACGGCCGGCACCGGGCGATCGATCTTCATCAGCTGATAGACTGCCATCTGCGCCGCGCGCACCGAATATTCGACGGTGAAGACGACGTCGTCGGGGATCTCGACGAACTGACTGACGAAGGCGAGGTTCACCGAATTCGCCGGCACCGGCAACGGCCGGTCCGTGATGCTGCGCGGCATGAACATGCTGGTGATGTAGGGCATGCGGCAGGGGATGCAGATCGCATCGTCGAACACGGCGCGATCGAAATTCAGATGACCGCAGAGTTCCGTTAGGATGTCGGCGCCGCCGCAATCCGACATCGGCTTGGCGACGAAATTGCCGATGCGATCGGGATGCAGTGCATAGCCCCAGAACACCTGGACGTTGCTCGGCTGACCGGTGAAATGCGGCTGGTGATACAGCACGACCGACATCAGCCAGTTGGAATCCTTGAATGTCACGAGCCCGCCGGTCCCGGCCTTGTTGCCGGAGAACGCTTCCATCCGGTCGAAGAAGCGCGGATCGCGGCAGGTCACAGTGAAGGACAGCCAGTAGGATTCGGGAATCGAGCTGTTGAACACCGATGGATTGCCGAATTCGGGACGCCCCCTGGCGATCGTCTCCCAGAGCGCCCAGCCCTGGCTGTCCGCCTTGGTCAAGTAAGGCGCGGGCTCGGTCATCGAGCCGAGGCTCGAAGCATCCGTCATCGAGCCGTTCTGGAAGAACACGAGGTCGCCGTCCTCGAGCCGGACATTGGCCGTGCGGCCGTCGCGGTCGAGCACGAGCTGGCGCACGCGCAGCTTCTCGCCCTGCGGCTCGAAGGCCATGTCGGTGACGCGCGTCCCGCGCACGAACTGCACGCCCTGCCGCTTCAGCCAGTCCTCGAGCGGCCGCACGATCGCGTCATACTGATTGTAGACCGTGCGCTTGACGCCGCCGAGCGTCTCGATGCGCGGAAACTCGTTCATGAAGCGGTGCAGATAGCGCTTCAACTCGACCGCGCTGTGCCAGGGCTGGAAGGCAAAGGTGGTCTGCCACATGTACCAGAAGTTGGATTCGAAGAAACCTGGCGACAGCCAGTCGGTGATGCGACTATTCCCGAGCGTTTCCTCGGAGGCCTCGGTGAGCCGCAACAATTCGAGCCGATCGCGCGCCGAGAAGCCCATATGCGAGACGTCGATCTTGAAGCGGTTGCGATCGACCAGGCGTGCACGCGAATGCGCAGGGTTCTCCGTGTTGAACGCGACGGTTTCGTCGCGCACGCTGTGGCCCGGTCGTTCGAGCGAGGGAATGCCCGCCAACAGATCCCAGGTGCATTCGTAGTGGTCGGTGGTGAGCATGCGTCCACCGCGCAGCGAGTAGGCGCCGTTCGCAAGCTGCGCGCCGTCGAGGCTGCCGCCGACCAGCGGCTGCGCCTCGTAAATGATGATGTCGCGCCCCGAAAGCCCCGCATCACGAACGAGGAACGCCGCGCCTGCGAGCGATCCGATGCCGCCACCAATGAAATATGCCTTCATAACTCGCCTCGATTGCAGTCCAGTATTCGGCACGACATTGCATCTGCGCGCATGGGGCGAAGTTGCGTTGGATCAAGCAGAGTGATGCCGAGCATCACATCGAGTTGAGGCATCGAAATGACGTTGACTCAGGATATGCCGGACTCCCGCACCGGATCGCAAACTATGCCGACCGCTCCCCGGCAAGATTGATCCTGAGCAAAACGCCAGGCCGTGATCGAGCGACACGCAGGCTCGCTAGGCGACTGCCTGCCACTTGGATGCGGCGGACGGTGGCGAGACGATATCGGCGAGGGGCACAGGCTTGCGAAAGAAATAGCCCTGGCCGAGAGGAATGCCGAGCGCGGCTATTTCATCGACCTGCTGCTGGGTCTCGACTCCTTCTGCGACGATCGCGAGATTGAGCGTCCGCACGAGCTGAACGATCGATCCCAGCACAGCATGCGTCTCCGGTCGATCGATCCGATCCATGAATGCCTTGTCGATCTTGACCTTGTCGAACGGAAAATCGGTCAGGTACGACAGCGACGAATAGCCGACGCCGAAATCGTCGAGTGCTATCGACACGCCGAGGGCCTTCAGGCTCCGGAGCGTCTTCAGATTCTCGGCGCTGTCGGCCAGGAACACGCTCTCGGTGATTTCAAGCTCCAGCCGCCGTTCGGGAAGCCCGCTCTCGGCGAGCGCGAATTTCACGACGTCGACGAGGTTGCTCTTGGTGAACTGGACGGCCGACAGATTGACGGCGACCTTGACGTCGTCAGGCATTTTCATGGCGTCGCGGCACGCCTTCGCCAGCACCAGATTTCCGAGCTCGACGATCAACCCGGTCTCCTCGGCGATTGGAATGAATTCCGCCGGCGGGACGAAGCCCCGGGTCGCGTGGTGCCAGCGTGCGAGCGCTTCGACCGACACCGTTCGGCCCGTGCCGAACTCGACCACCGGTTGGTAGAAGACCTCGATCTCCTCTCGCCAGATCGCCTCGCGCAATTCAATCTCGAGGAGACTGCGTTGATCGGCTTCGATCTTCAGGTCCGGCGAATAGACGTTGAAACAATTGCGGCCCGTATTCTTCGACTTGTACAGCGCAAGATCGGCATTGCGGAGAATTTCGTCGATTCGCGTCCCATGCTCGGGCACCAAAGCGACGCCGATGCTGCACCCGATCACGACCGGATGGCCGTCAATCTCGTAAGGGGCGGCAAGCGCCTTGACGAGCCGGTCCGCGAGGATGGACGTGCCGTCCTTGAGCGAGCCCCGGCCCGGCATCACGATCAGCGCGAATTCGTCGCCTCCCATTCGCGCAGCGGTATCGACCTCGCGTATTTCAGCCTTGATCCGGCCGGCCACCTGTCTGAGCAGTGCGTCGCCGGACTGATGACCAAGAGCATCGTTGACCGACTTGAACTTGTCCAGGTCGCACAGAAGCACGGCAAAAGGCGTCTTCATCCGCCGGCGCCTGGCCAGCGCCTCGTCGATTCGTTCCTTGAACAGATTGCGGTTTGCCAGTCCCGTCAGGCTGTCATAGTGGGCGAGTTTCTCGATCCGGTCCTCGGACGCCTTGCGCTCCGTGATGTCCTGATGCATCGCAACCCAGCCGCCGTCCCGGCGCCGACCGTAAGAAATGTGGACGATCCGGCCGTTGGGGAATGTCAGCGTATTCGACTCGTTTTCCGACGCGGCAAGCCGGCGCTTCAGATCGCTTAGATATCCACCGAGATCCGACACGGCATCCTGATGGGCAAACACCTCGTGGAAGGTCATCCCGACGCGAATGTCATCGGGTGGAAGGCCGTACATGTCGAGCCACTGACGATTGAATGCGACCAGGCGATCATTGCCGTCGAACATGCTCAAGCCCTGCGGCAGGTTGCGCAAGGCATCCTCGAACTTGCCCAGCGAATCGCGCAATTCGAACTGGGCCCGATCGAGAGCCTGCTGCCTTCGCCAGTGCAGCCCCGTCGCAACGACGATTACCAGGCTCAGGACCAGCGCGCCGCCCAGATAGGTGTCCCTTCTGGACTCGTAGCGCGCGTATATTTCGTGCTCCGCGATACCGACAGTGAAGATCAGCGGGAAGAGCGAGGATCTGCGCACGGTGACCAATCTGTTGCTACGATCCGGGCGGCCGTCGCTCCAGTACTGACCATCGGCGTTCGGAAGCCGGCTTTGAATGTACCCGGCAGCGACTTGCCCGACGAATCCGTTCTGGTCCACGCCGCGCGCGGCAAGCACCACGTAGTTCGCGTTGCGGAGAATGAGAGTGCCTCCGGCGCCGAGCTTGGCGGTCTCGTAGAAATTTCCGACCATGTCGACGCTGATCGAGCCGACGACCACTCCCAGCGGAGCCTGATGCTGATCGAGCAGCTTGCGCGCGAGCTGGATGGTCCACTTGTTCGATGCCCGGCCGAAGACCGGCGTCGCGACGTAGAGCCTGTCGTCGGCCTGTCGGAGCGTGCTGATGAAGTGCTCGCGATCGCCGAGATAAAGCGGCGGACCGGAATAGCCCGAGGTAGTGGCAAGCATGTAACCATCGAGACCAATCAGCGAGAACTGGACGACATCGCCGCTCGCAAGATGCGCCCTTTCGCTCCAGGACTTCAGGTTGAAGCCGGCCGGATCCTGCGCATAAAGCGTCCGCACGATCGACAATGATTGATCGACCCGCTCGAAGATCCGCTCGGTGTTCTCCTGGAATAGTTTTGCAACGCTGTCGCCGTGCGACCGCGCCTGCTGCATCGCCTCCGTTCTTTCCGAGCTGGTGATCGCGAAATAACTGATCCACACCAGCGGCAGAAAGAACATCGCAAGCTGCAGCGGCACACTGCGTCCCACGCTCGCTCCAACGCGGCGCGCGGCATCGATCAGCCGCATCATGGGATGCCGACGATCTGAATCGTGACCGGACGAAACTTCACCACCGGCCGTTGATAGCGGCTCGAAACCCGGCATGAACTCATTGCCCGGTCGCCCGGACAGTCCTTTCTGCAACGAACGACCTGGGAAAGTCCCAGCGTTTCGTCGGAAGCCTAGGCTGGCCGCCTTAAACTTTTGTTCCATCGTCTTGCGGGAATCTGCATCGACGCAACCGTAGCATTACGGAGATCATTGCATGTTGCGGTGCAGATAGCTTCGGCCGGCGGGCCCGGGGGGTAGCGTTCGACCATGGTTGCATTATAATTCCACAATCGGGCGTTGCTTTGGAGCGACCATGACGCGTGACCGCCTTTTTCTGCTGCGCCCCGGTTTCGAGGACCCGGCCTATCCCGGCCGACGCTTCTATTGCTGGCACTGCGCGCTGATCGAGGGCGTGCTCGCCTCGTTTCCGGCGCTGGCCGAAAAGCTCGACGTCGAACGCATCGCCTGGCCGAAGCCGCGGCAGGCCGTGATCGCGCTCGTCGGCGAAGAGAACCAGTGGCTGCCGCTGCTGGTGCTCGCCGAAGGCGCGACATCGCGACACCAGACCGGCAGTCATCAGGGACGTGCGTTCATCGCCGACAAGGATGCTATCCTGGCGGCGCTGTCGGAGCGCCACGGCTTCCCCGATCCGCATCCGTGAGCCGTCCCGAAACGAGGGAAAATCGGCATTGCCTGGCCTCGCGATCGCCTCGCATAGTCGACCAAACTGCGGAATTCCTGGCCATGCCTCATCTCTTCCCCGCCCTCATCGTCGTCGATGTCCAGCGCGCGTTCGACGAATGGGAGGCGGCGGGCAAGCGCCGCAACAATCCGGATGCGGTGGCGCGCATCGTCGATCTGCTCGCGGCTTTCAGGGCGAGCGGCGCGCCGATCTTTCACATCCGTCACGAAGGCACCAAACCGAACTCGACGTTCCGTCCCGAATGCCCAGGCTACGCCGTGAAAGACGAGGCGCGCGAGCGGCCCGGCGAGCCTGTGATCGTGAAGCACGTCAACAGCGCCTTCATCGGCACCGACCTCGAGACGCGCCTGCGCGCAAGCGACATCGCCACGCTCGTGATCTGCGGCGCCACCACCAATCATTGCGTGGAGACGACGACGCGAATGGCCGGAAATCTCGGCTTCGACACGAGGCTCGTACGGGATGCGACCTGGACGTTCGACCGCACAGGCCCCGACGGCGACACGCATTCGGCCGAGGACATTCACGCGATGACGCTGTCAAATCTGAACGGAGAATTTGCCCGCATCGTGACCACGAGCGAAGTGATCGCCTCGCTGACCGCGATGCGACAATAAATCTCAGCGCGATTGCGCATCGATCGTCTGCGTCGTTTCGACGCCCGCTCTCGCCGGAACGCGAGGGATGCCCATCTGTTGTCACTCGCATCTCAACTGGAGTGATGACATGAAGTACCTCTTTGTCGCGATGGCTATTGGCGCCGCGGCGTTAGCTGGCGGATCCGCCGCCAACGCGGCCGGTGGAAAGGCTCAGCCAAACGCGCAAACCCGCCAATCGACCGACATCAGCGCGCAGCACCGGCGCCACCATTACGGGCACCGCCATCACCACTGGCGTCCACATCATTACGGCTATTATCGCCCGCACTATGGCGGCTATGGCTACTACCCGCGGCCCCAGGGTTATTACGGCGGCGGACCCTACGGCTATTACGGCGGCGGCGGTCCCGGCGTGACCTTCAGCTTCGGCGGCAGTCGCTGGTGAGACGAAAAGGCCCGCAGAGATGCGGGCCTTCTTTCCTATCCGCGCAGGATCAAGCGCGCCGTCTCCACTCCGCTCGCGAGCGCCGCCTCGACCGTTCCCATGTCGCGGCCGCGATAGAGCGCTTCACCTGAGAACAGCACCGGCCCGTCGGCGCGCGCCAGTCGCTCCTGTGCCGCGCGCGTCCGCGGCGTTGCCCAGGAATAGGCGCCCCGGGCGAAGGGATCGTGCGCCCAGTTGGTCGCTGCGGCTGCCCTGAGGTCGCGCGCAATCTCCTCGCGCGGAATGCTGAAGACCGCCGCGAGCGAAGAGATCCCGACGTCGACCAATCCTTGCGGATCGAGATGCGACAGCTCCGCCGTTCGCGGACCGCCGAACCATCCCGTCAGCACGGGATGCTGATCCGGATATCGCGTCCACCACACGGGGATCGTCTCGTCCGACAGCAGGAACAGCATGTCCGAAAACTCTTCGCGCCGCTCGCGCCACCATGGCCGCGAAAACCGCAGCAGGATCTTGATGACGCTGCCGAAGCCGATGTCGTCAGCGGCCGCAGCCTTCGCGCGCACGGCTGCGGGCAGCGCGATCTCGCGCAGCAAGGGCAGCGGCACGGTGAGGATGGCGCGATCGCATATCTGCACCGCGCCGTCGGCACAGCGGACACCAAGCTTTTCCCCATTCTCCTCGACCGCCGTGACCATGGCACCGAGGTGAATTGCAGCACCGCACTTGCGGCACTCGGCGGCCAGAAAATGGATCAAGCCGCCATAGCCGCCGTCGATGCGCGCCTGTGCCTGATGTCCGTCGTTCATCCATTCGTCGCGCAATGCCAGCGTCGAGGCGCGCTCGGGATCGGCCGCGTCATAGCCCTCGACCATGCGCTCGACGGCATGCCGCAGGCGCGTATGGTCCGGACCGGAAAAATGCTCGCGCAAGAAGTCAGCGACGGTGAGATCGTGCGTCAGATCCTTCACGGCGGCACGAAGCGCGGCGTCGTGGGGATCGCGCGGATTCTCCCGCGAGAATGTCGTGCCGTCGAAGCTCCATTGCGCGCCGCCGATCCTCCGCACCGTCAACCCGGCTTCGCGCGCGAGGGCGCGCGTGACCGGCGCCTCGCCATGGACGAACTCGGCACCGGCATCGGCAGGATAGCCGAACTCCGATGCCGGCAGCGGATGGATGCGCCCGCCACAGCGGTCGCGGGCCTCCAGGAGGGTCACGCGCTTGCCCGCGCGCGCAAGCTCGCGTGCCGCCATCAGTCCGGCGGCCCCTGCGCCGACGATGACGATATGCTCTGGCGTGTCCGACATGAAGCTCGCTATCGGCGCGGGGCGTCGTTCTGGATGAGATAGCGCAGCAGCAGCACGCCGCCGCCGAGATCCCGCGTACTCTCCAGCGTCATCGCGGCGAGTGGCGCACGCTTGTCGCTATCCGCCTCGGTCGAATCGAACACGAAGGGCGCGCCCCTGGCGCCGTCGATCGCGGGGCTGAGGATCAGGTTGAATTCGTCGATCAGGCCGGCGCGCAGGAACGCACCATTGGCGACGCCGCCGCCCTCCACCAGCAGGCGCTTCACGCCAAGCTCGCGGTTGAGAATATCCAGCGTCAGCACCAGGTCGATCTCGGACCCGCCTGCGAAAATATAGGACACACCCTCGCCGCGCAGACCGGCCAGATGCGAATCCGGTACGTTCTCGGTCAGCACCACGACGATTGGATCGCCGCCGATATCGGAGCGGCCCCAGCCGATTTTGCCGTGCGCATCGAGCACCACGCCATAGGCCTTCGCATCACGCCGCGCGAACCAGTTTTCGCGGGGAAATTTTTGGTTTGGCGTCTCGGGATAAGGCTTGCCCTTGGCGAATTCGGAGCCGGTGACGCGGCCAATCACCCAGGCATCGCCGCCGAGTTCGTCATGGATCTTCTCGAACCAGTCGGTGCCGGCGCCCCTTGGGCGCCAGCGGCTGGGATGGGTGCGGCCGTCGAGGCTCGCGTGCATCAGGCAGATGACATGGGGCTTCATGACAATTCTCCGCGCCGCCTTCTCAGGCGGACCTATTACCCTTGGCGCGATCGTTCACGATCACGGCGAGGGGATTGAGCTTGGGCGGCGCAACAAGCAGAAGCGTGTTGCTGTCCTGATGATTGAACGGGGCACCGCGGACGAACAACTCGGTCTGGATCAGATAGCTCCAGCTGCCGTCGTCGTTGAACGTGATGTCGCAGCGATAGCTGTCGGTGCGAAACGCTTGTTCCAGGAAATCGGTCGAACAGATGCCGTAAGCGGTCTCGCCGCGCTTCGCCGTGACGGAGATTTTCTTGTCCTCCGGCCCGGCCTTGCCGGAAGCCAGCAGCACCTGCCCGCGCGGGATCGCCAGCGTCTGCATGACCAGCCCGGTCGCGGGCTCCCACAGCCAATAGCCGACCTGGTCATGGAAAGTGATGTCTTCTTCGGGCGTGTTGATGTGAATGTGATAGCGCAAGCCATAGAGCAGTTGCGGCCCGTTGGCCTGCGGATCGATCGGGTCCATCCGGATGTGCTCGATGAAAGTCCGCCGCTCCGGCCCGTCCGCCTTCGGATTGATGTCGATGCCCTTGTCTGCCTGCCAGGTGCCGGCGAGCCGTCGAAGCGGCCCGAGATTGGCAAGACTGTCGGGAGAAACGTCTTCGGGCTCGGTGAAGATGTCGGCGGGAAGGGGAAGCATGCAGACCTCGCATCGTTGCGAGGCAGCAATAGCACAAGGGCTGCGCGAAACCGGCACGATGGAACCGAAGGGCTGCCCCGCGCGCTGTGCGAGCCTGATGATGAGTCCTCAAATCCGGGCGAGAGTGGGCGGAATCAGCTCGCCATCATCCGGCGCTTTGATCAGAGCAGCGGCGCGCCCTGCCGCAGGTTCATGTGCCTGTTGACGTCCTTGTAGAGAAGGTAACGGAACCGGCCGGGACCGCCTGCGTAGCAGGCCTGCGGGCAGAACGCGCGCAGCCACATATAGTCCCCGGCCTCCACCTCCACCCAGTCGCGATTGAGCCGGTAGACCGCCTTGCCCTCGAGCACATACAGGCCGTGCTCCATCACGTGGGTCTCCATGAACGGAATCGTCGCCCCCGGCTCGAACGTCACGATCGTAACGTGCATGTCGTGCCTGAGGTCGGCGGGATCGACGAAGCGCGTGGTGGCCCAACGCCCCTCCGTATCAGGCATTGGCGTCGGCGCGATCGACTGTTCGTTGGTCACGATCGGCTCGGGATCAGCCACACCCGGCACGCGCTGATAGAGCTTGCGGATCCAGTGCAGCTGGGCTGGCCCCGGGCCGCGATTACGCAAACTCCACGCGCAACCCGGCGGAACATAGGCGAAGCCGCCGGCCTTCAGCTCGCTTTCCCTGCCTGCCAGCTTGAGGACGACCTGCCCGCCCACGACGAACAGCGCACCCTCGGCGTCCTTCTCGGGCTCGGGGATGTCGCTGCCGCCAGCCGGCGCGATCTCCATCAGGTAATGAGAGAACGTCTCGGCGAAGCCGGAGAGCGGTCGCGCGAGAACCCAGACACGCGTGTTATCCCAGTGCGGCAGGTAACTGACGACGATATCGCGCTGCACGCTGCTCGGAATCACGGCGTAAGCGGTCGTGAAGACCGCGCGGCCGCCCAGAAGATCCGTCTGCGGCGGCAGACCGCCCTGCGGGACGTGATAGGTTCGCGATGACATCGTTTAGGCCTCGTGGTGATCCGGCTTCAGATCGAGCTGCATGGGCTCGTCCAGCCAATATTCTTCCAGATTATCACCCCCGCCCTTTCGGTCGACCACGAGAAAGGGGCTTGCGTCCTTCAGCACCAGGAGCGGGTGGTGCCAGCAGTTCCTCGCATAGTTCACCCCCTGGCGTCCCGTCGCAGCGAAAGCCCGATAGCTCGCAGCATCGCGCGGGTCCGTGCAAACGACGACCAGCCAGTCCACGCCGCCGAGCGGCATGAACAGCTGGCTTCCCAGCGGATGGCGCTCCATCAGGCGAATTGCAATCGGCAACGGACGCAGCGAGGCGACAAACCAGCTGATATTCGTCTGTCCGCCTTCCGCGCTGACATCGATGCCGGCGAGGTCGTTGAAACGACTGGCATAGCCCTGGTTGATCGACAGGGGTGTCACCCCATCAGTTTCGATGACTTCGCCGAACGGCGCGAACGCCTGCTTCGTCAGGGGTTCGATCGAAACTGTCGCCATCGTCAACCTCAACTGTCTCCGCCCCTCACACCCCCGCGGCAGGCGCGGCCGCGGCATCAGGCTCGGCCTGCAGGGTCTCGCCCGAAGCAACCATCTCACCGTTCAGGATACGATGGGCCTTGGCGCGATCAAGATCGCCTTCCCACGAGGCGACAACGACCGTCGCAACGCAGTTTCCGACATAATTGCCGAGTGCGCGAGCGATACCAATGAACCAGTCCACCGACAAGATCAGCACGAGGCCAATCGCCGGGATGGCCGGGATCGCCGACAGCGTCGCCGCGAGCACGACGATGGCCGAGCCCGGAACGCCGTGCGCCCCCTTGGAGGTGAGCAAGGCGACGCCGAGAATCGCCAGCAGGTCCCCCATGGCAAGCGGCGTATTGGTCGCCTGCGCGATGAAGACAGCAGCCAGGGTCAGGTAGATCGAGAAAGCGTCCAGGTTGAACGAGTACCCGGTCGGGATGACGAGACCGACGGTCGATCGCTTGATCCCGAGCAGTTCGAGTTTGCGCATGGTCTGCGGCAGCACGCTGTCGCCCGCGGCCGTGCCGAGCACGATCATCAGCTCTTCGCGCAAGTATGCGAGCAGCTTGAACAGGCTGAAGCCCGACAGCCGCATGATGGCGCCGAGAACGACCACCACGAACAGGACCACCGCCAGATAGAACAGGCCGACGAGGCCGCCGAGCTGCTTGAGCGAACCGATGCCGTACTTGCCGACGGTGAAGGCGATCGCACCGAACACGCCGATCGGGGCGAGTCGGACGACGAAGTTCATCATCTTGAAGATGATCTCGTTCACTCGCTCGATGAAATCGACCACCGGCCTGGCGCGCTCGCCGCACAGCGAGACCGCACAGCCGAACATGATCGAGACGATCAGGACCTGCAGGACATCGCCGGAGCTGAAAGCGCCGACGATCGTTCCGGGGATCAGCTTCATCAGGAACTCGGAGACGCCGCCGCCGGCGACCTGAGCCGCGGTCTGGCTGAAGCCGCTGAGCGCCTTCGCATCCAGCGTCGCGGGATCGATGTTCATGCCGGCGCCCGGCTGGAAATAATAGGCCAGCGCAATTCCGAACATCAGGGCGATGGTGGTGACGATCTCGAAATAGAGCAGCGAGCGGATACCGACCCTGCCGACCTTCGAAAGGTCCCCGGCTGCCGAAATTCCCTGCACCACGACGCAGAACACGATGACGGGCACCAGCATCTTGATCAGCTTGATGAAACCGTCACCCAGCGGCTTCAGCTGCACCGCCGTATGGGGATAAGCCATCCCGAGGACGATGCCGAGCGCGAGTGCGACGACGACCTGGAAGAAGAGTGACTTGAAGATCCTGGGCATGGTTTTCCTCGCTCGCGTGGCTGGTGTCGGTCTGGCTTGGTCGGCGGCTCTAAGCCTTTCGCCATGTTGTCGTTGGCGGCGGCAATGAGGCCACTGCAGAGAGAGCCAGCCGCCGCCTGCAGCGGCAGACCATAGCTCCATCGGTCATTCGTTGACCAGTTGCGACATCAAGTCCAATATATAGAACGACACGATTGATAGGTTTTCCCTATGGATCTCCGCCAGGTCAGGTACTTCATCGCGGTGGCCGAGGAGCGCAGCTTCACCGCTGCCGCCCGCCGGCTCAACCTCTCGCAGCCGCCCCTCAGCCAGCACATCCAGGCCCTGGAGGCCGAGCTCGGCACCCAGCTGCTCTACAGGACGAGCCGCAAGGTCGAACTGACCCAGGCCGGCGAAGCGATGCTGTTGCGCGGACGGGCCATCCTGCAGCAGGTCAAGTCCGCGGAAGACGAGGTGCGCTCGATCGGCGCCGGCCTGATCGGAACGCTGGATCTCGGCGCGACCGGCTCCATCCTGCGCGGTCGTCTTGCGGAGCTGCTTGCGGCCTACCGGGAGGTCGCGCCTCTGGTCAGGATGACGGTGCATGAGCAGGCGCCGGCGCTGCAGATCGCGGCGCTGCTCAACCGCACCACCAACATCTCGCTCATTCGTGGCGTTCCCGGCGAACGCGACCTCACCAGCAAGCTGGCCTGGCGAGAGGAGGTGGTCCTCGCGGTGCCCCGCGGCCACCATTTGGCCAAACGCAAGCGCGTCGCGCTCGCCGAACTGGCGTCGGAGGACCACGTCATCCTGGACCCCGACAGCTCCGATTTCGCGCGCTATGTACAGAGGTGCTGCGTCGACGCCGGCTTCCTGCCGAAAGTGTCCCAGCAAGTCGTCGACGCGCAGTCGATCCCGAGCCTGATTGCGGCCGGCTTCGGCGTCGCGCTGGTGCCGCAATCAATCGCGCGTTTCACGACAGCCGACATCGCGTTTCGCCCGATCCGCCCCTCACCGCCCGCGGCCGACGTCTTCCTGGTGTTCAGAGAAGACGAGACCTCGATGGTGGTGCACAATTTCATCAAGCTTGCGCTGCGTTATTTGGGGCAGAGGAAGAAGCTGGGTTAGGGCGAGGGGCGGAAGAATAAGCCGCGATCATCTACATGGTATTCAACAGCACACGCCCATCACGTCGCGGAAGCGATCAGCCGTAGTCGCAGCGTGCCGGCTCGGCTGACGGCCTAAAGCGTGATCTGATAGCTGGACACGTGTGGCACGAGGGTAGCGTTGCTCGAGATGTGCTGTTCGATGATCAGGCGGGGGGTTTGAAATCGTATGAGATGCGTCCAGCCGGCAGGTAGAACAACGCGATAACCGCACCGCCCCTGACCTCGGGATAGTGCCTGCTGCCCGGATCGGGCGCCGTCCAGCCCGGTCCCTGCCAGCCCTGCAATCCCTTCAACTCCGCGCCCTTGTTCAAGGGCACCACAAGATTGAGCTCGCCATAGGGATGGCCGTGATACTGCCCGCGCAACACGTCGTGCTCATCTTCGTCCTTGAAGCGGCGCGGATCAGCGCTGTTCATGTAGACAGCGGTGATGCTGAACTGGAACGTTTCGGGGGTCGGCTCCAGGATGCGGCTGCGCCGGTAGTTTGGACCATCCACCTCCTGGTTTGCCGCCCATCCCTCCTCGACCCCGATCTTGATCAGGCGAGCCAGATCCTGGTAGAGCGCGCTGTTTTCGCCATAGGTCTCGTTAAGCCAGCGCTCCATTTCAGCTCCGGGGGTCATGTCCTTGACTTCCCGGAGAAACGAAATGCTCCGCTGGATCAGTATTTCCCGGCTTCCCATGGTGATCTCTCCTCTTCGATCAAGTCTTACACTTCGAATCCCTGAAACGTGGCGAACTCATCAATAACCGGCCGTGGCATCAATTTTTTCTGTCTCCTCGACCTTGGCCTTCCCGACCGAGATGCCGCACACCAACGACGGAATCAGTGCGGCCACGCTGAGCCAAGAATGATCGAGCAGAAGTTCTGACGGGCATAGTTCATGTCCTTCAGCGCGAGGACATCGGCCTTCACGTTTCCGAACGTCGTCAGCGGCTTCTTGATGATGCCGTTGGCGAAGTGATCGATGATGTTCTCCTTGAAGTTTGCCTCGCGCGGATGATGGACGCAGACATGGTCGCGCTGTTCATGCGTGAAGTCGTGATAGGCAACGCCGAGCACGTCCATCTCCACACCGGCGGTCACCAGCGCGATGGTCGGGCGCATATGCTGGGGGATTCCGGGCGTGGTGTGGAGCGCGATGGCAGTCCAGACGTCCTCGATGTCACGCTCGGGCACGCCGTAGGTTTTCATGAATTTGCGGGCGGCATTGGCGCCATCGACCTCGAAGCGCAGATCGGGGCTCGAATATTTCTCGGTGAGACCCATGTCGTGGAACATGGCGCCGAGGTAAAGCAGCTCCGGATCGTATTTCAGCCCGCGGCGCTCGCCGCTCAACGCGCCCCAAAAGAAGACGCGGCGACTGTGGTTATAGAGCAGGTCGTCTTCGGTATCGCGCACGAGCTGCGTGGCGGCACGCGCGATTGCACTGTCGGGCACCCGGATGCCGGCGATGATCTCGGACATGGCGCAATTTCCTCGGTTGGATAACGGGCTGGTTGTTTGTCGGAATTAAGCAACGAAGCCCTGCGCCGGACAACGAGCGGGATGCTATGGATCAGGACAGCCGTACGTCGTTTCCTGACAAAAGGCCGCTCGGAGCATTCAGGGAACAGGAGGCATCGGCCTCCGATAGCTCGCGAACTATTCCGATTCCGCCCGCCGGAAGCTGGCGCGGTATTGGACAGGAGTCACGCCGAGACGGGTGCTGAAGACAATCCTCATCCGATCCGCCGATCCGAAGCCGCAATCGAAGGCAATGGCCTTCAGCGGTCGATCGCTTGCTTCCAGCATCATGCGCGCGGCATCAATACGGGCACGCTCGATGAATTCGTGCGGCGTGGTCCCGGTCACCTGCCCGAAATGCCGAGCCAGATTCCGGGCGCTCATGCCGACGACAGCGGCAAGCGACTCCAGCGTGTGGCGATCCCCAATATTGGCCATGACATGGTCCTGGATGCGCGCGATCGGCGATTCCGGATCGGCAGGCGCCGTGAGATAGGGACTGAACTGCGACTGTCCGCCCTGCCGCTGGGCAACCACGACCAGTCGCTTGGCGACTTTGAGGGCCGTTTCCGCGCCGTGGCGCTGCCCGACGAGCGCCAGGCCCAAATCTATCCCCGCCGTCACGCCCGCCGCGGTGATCAGCCGTCCATCGCGGACATAGATCAAGTCCGGCTCGACTTTTGCCTTCGGAAACCTGACAGCCAGCGCCTGTGCATCCTGCCAATGAGTCGTAACCCGCCGATCGTCGAGGAGTCCGGCGTAGCCGAGCACAAAAGCCCCTGTGCAGATCGATCCATAAAGGCTCGAGCGCCACGGCAGCTCCTTGATCCACTGAAGCAAGGACGGTTCGGGCTCCGCTTCGGGTGGCGTCGGAGTGCCGGCCACCAGAACGATGTCGAAGCCGCCCGCCGCCTCTTCGAAGGTCAGGTCGGCGACCATGCGTATGCCATTCGACGCGCGCAGCGGATTGCGGTGAGCAGCAACCAATACGGCTTCGTAGCGATCCGCGCTGCCGAGAAACGTGTTCGCCTCGCTGAACACGTCCATCGGACCCGCCACGTCCAGGGCCTGGACCCCCTCACAGACGACGATCGCGACAGCTTGTACCGGCACCTGCTCCTGCCTCTCCACCGTGGAGCCTCATTATGCAGGTAGTCCGGACCCTGTAAAAGGTCTGGCGCGATCCGGTAGGCAACAGGACGAACATCCGCGCATCCCGGAAACAGGCGAATTTGTCGCGCCGCTATTGTGATCCCGGCGCCTTGTCTGGCGTCGTCAAGGGCTCGTCCTTGGAATCCACGACGAAGACCGCCAGTAAGCTGGCGGGCTCGTTGTCACTCGCGTTCTCACTGACCCTGTGATGTGAACCGGGCATTTCGTAAAAGCTTTCGCCCGCGTGATAGACCTTCGCGGGTTCGTCGCCGACTTGACTGCGGATGGCCCCGGACAGGACATAGGCGTAGATAAAAGCTGACGCTGCGTGGTGATGAGCGAGCGATTTGGCTCCGGGAGGATAAGTCACCGTCACAGCAACCAGCCTCTTTCCTTCGATATTCGGCAGTGCGTGCGCGAAGGCGACTTTCACCTGCTCCCGATCCTGCGCGATCGCTGGCGAGGCTCCCAGGGCGATCGCTGTCGCTATCAGCGGGACGGCGGCCGTTCGCAGCGCTCGTCTCGCTGCTTTTGCCGACATGGCTCGAGGATTTGATATAGCAGCAACCCGGTAGGCAAATCCACTGATCGACATCATCGCACCTCTTCTTCTAGCGAGCTCATTGCGCGCCGATGGCCGGATGGAAGAGGCCAGCGGGTCGGCGCCGGTAGCTTGCGCGCGCTCGGGATTCAGCTCCTGGAGCGCAGGATGCGTCCTATTCATGATGGTGAGCCTTATGCTGGGAATCCGGGAAGGGCGATGCAGCGATCAGGTCGCAGGCGTTGGGGCTCTTGAACCCCGGGATGAAACGTTCGCAGACGGCGGCGTTGACGGTGCCATACGTCGTCGCCGGCTTGTGCGCAAAACCGGCGAAATACTCCTGAATGAAGCCTTCCTTGAAATTTGTGCGCGGGTACTTGGCGACGATTTCCTCGCGTAGCTCCGCGGGAAATTGATCGAATCCCACCCCGATGACATCGAGAAGCACACCGGAGTTGAGGAGCGCCACTTCGGGCCCCATATGCTTCGGGATGCCGGGGGTGGTATGCAGCGCAATCGCTTGCCAGACGGTCTGCACCTGGTCTTCAGCGATGTTGTGGGTGCCAAGAAACTGTTTGGCGGCATTTGCGCCATCGACCTCGAAGCGCTCGTCCGGGCTCGAGAACTTCTTGATCAAGCCGAGATCGTGAAATGCGGCGGCGACGTACAGAAGCTCACGGTCGAAGCGCAGATTCCTCTGACGACCCTGCTCGGCGGCGAACAGGTAGACACGGATCGAGTGATTGAACAGCAGATCGGTGGAATGCTCGCGCAGGATGTCTGTCGCCTCTTTCGCGAGCAACGAATCGGGAATGACGAGAGCCTGGGCCAAATTTCGAATGGTCATTGTTGCGTCCTTTCAAGTTTACCGTGGGGCTTGGCTGCGCGTTGCGCGCAACGACGAAATTCGTGCTGATCAACTTGCTCCGACGGCGAGCACGATCTTTCCTTTCGGCTGAGGCCGCACGCGTTCCAGCATCAAATGTGCCTCGCGCGCATCCGCGAGTGGCAAGACTGCCCCGACGTTTGTTCGTAGTTTGCCATCATCGATGAAGCGAGCGATCTTCGTCAGATATTGGCTCGTGACGTCGACCAAAAAGAAGGTGGCTTCAACACCGTAGCGCTTTGCAAGATCCTGATCGGGGCGGGACACTGCCGAAATCAGCTTGCCGCCGCGACGAAGGACCTGGAACGAACGGCTTTGGGTTTCGCCGCCGACCAGATCAATCACAGCGTCGGCGTCCCGAACTTCGTCCTCGAAGCGCTGCGTCCGGTAGTCGATCACCGTGTTTGCGCCCAGAGTGCGCAGGATGGAAACATCGCCCGTCGATGCGGTTGCGACAGTTTGCAAACCCGCGTCACGAGCTAGTTGAACCGCATAGGATCCAACGTTGCCTGCCGCGCCGTGAATGACCACCGTTTGACCTGCTTTGAGGCGGGCGTGATCAAACAAGGCCTGCCATGCCGTTACGGCAACGACAGGAACGGACGCGGCTTCAACGTGGGTCAACGAGGTCGGCTTATTCGAGACCATGCCCCCCGAAGCTAGAGCGTATTCGGCGTAGGCCCCGACAAACTGCGGATTTGTAACACCATAAACCTGATCTCCGACACGCAGTTCGGAAACCCCGGACCCCATCGCGACGATTTCACCAGACAGATCCGAGCCCAGAGTGAGGGGGAGCGGTTGCGGCAAAGCGCTCTTGCCGGATCTGATCCAGCCATCCCAGGGACCGACACCAGCGGCCTCGACCTTGACCAGGACCTCGCCAGGACCTGGCTCGGGTCGCGGCACGCGCTCGAACTTCATGACGTCTGGCGACCCAAACTCGTGCACGCGCCAGGCCATCATTGTTGAATGAGTTCCCTCTCCGTTTGCCTGAGAAACGATGCTGCTCGGGATCATCACATTCTCCTTGCGCTCAGCTTGTCATGATTGCCGTCGACCATTCGTTGGGTTGCGCCGACGGCTCCCGGTTGCCTTCGCCGGCCGATCCGAGGGCGACGCCTCGCTTGCCACATATCGCAATGGATGGTGCCCAGGACAACGAACGCGATCCTGCGGATCAGGACAGCCGTACGTCGTTTCCTGACAAGGCCAGTCGAGCCTTCACGGCGTTAGAAGCGGTGCCGTCGTCGGATCATTCTCGATCTATTCCGATTCCACCCTTTCGAAGCTGCTGCGATGTTGCGTGAAAGCGGGTGCTCATCTTGACGATCCGAAGGCGCGAGGTGGCGAAGTTGGCTACATCGCGAAAATTCACGATCGCGGGGGAGCTTTTCGTTATTGGCGGGCAGCTTGGCTCCCTCAAGCAAAGCGGTCAGGCCGAAACGCGTCCAGGTTCGGAGGGACGTTTCGCCTTTCGACGAGGCCTGCAACGATGCGGCTCGTGACGCCGGCCAGGGTCATGCCGAGATGTCCATGGCCAAACGCGTGGATCAGGTTCGGGTAACCTCGGCTGGGTCCGATGACCGGCAGGGAATCGGGAAGAGAGGGACGAAAGCCGAGCCACTTGGATTGAACGGGTCCGAGATCCGGGAAGAGCTTGCGGACGCCGCGCTCCAGAAGAGCAATCCGGTTTGGATTGAGCGGGGCTTCGAGCCCGCCGAGCTCGACCGTTCCCGCGACCCGCAAGCGGCCGGCCATGGGCGTGACGTAGAAGCCAAGATCGATCGGGCTAACGGGCCTCTTGATCGGACAGGCATCCATCGCGAATTCGATGTGGTAACCGCGTTCGGTATCGAGGGGAATATTCTCGCCGGCCTGCTCGGCCAGAGGCCGCGACCATGCGCCGGCGGCGAGGACAACCGTACGCGCGTCGATCGTGCGATCGCCGCATACCAAACGGAACATTGCGCCGTCCTGTGGCTCCAGCCGATCGGCACGCGCGCGCTCGAACAAAGCGCCTCTTGCCGCGGCCGCGGCCGCCAGCCGGCTGGTCAGTGCGGCCGGATCGACGGTGTGAGCCGCATCTGGGAAAAAAATGCCCCCGGCCGCCGGAGGAAGCGCAGGCTCCATCCTTGCGACCTCTTCCGGCGTCAACCGCTCCTGTCGGACGCCGAGTTCGCTCCGCAAGCGAGCGCCCCATTCGCCGTCGTCTCGCGGCATTCTTCCCCGATAGAGATAGAGGCAGCCCTCAAATCGAAGAAGGTCCGACAATCGAGCCTCTTCGGCGAGCTCGCGCCAAGCCGGCATCGCGTCCTTGAGCAAATCCGCGAGCGCGTAGGCGTTGCGGCGCGCGTGAACAGGCAAGGCTTGCCAAAGAAAGCGCGACAGCCACGGAATGAGCGCGGGCAAGGCAGCCAGCCGCATGGCGAAAGGGCTGTCCGGATCGACAAGCAGGCTTGGCAGATTCCGCAAGACATCGGGGTTGCCGACCGGTGCACAGGCGTAGGGAGCCAACGTCCCGGCATTGCCGTAGGAGGCACCCGAACCCGGCTCGTTCGGGTCGACGACGACAACCTCACGGCCGTCCCCGGCCAGCCGAAATGCAATCGCAAGCCCGATGATTCCGGCCCCGACGATCGCGACGTCCGTTTTGATCAATTCCGCCACGACACCTCAGACCGCGCCCGAGATTTCGAAGTGACCTGCATTCAGCAGGTCGGTCATGATCGAAAGCGCCTGCCGCAATTCGCCGGATGACGGCGCGGCGCCCACATTGATTCGTACAGCATGGGCGAGAGTTTCGCGTCCCACGGCGAACGCATCGGCGGGAAGCACGCCGACGCCACGCTGACGGCAGGCGCGGGCGAACGCCGCGCCACGCCAGGGTTCAGGCAAATGCAGCCAGGCATGAGGCGACATCTCTTGTGTCTGAACATCGAATGCCGTGAGCGCATCGCGCAAAATGGCCTGCCGCCGGCGCAACTCCTCGCGCTGGACTTCGATGATGCGCTTCGCGGTCCCCTCTTCCAGCAAAATGGTGGCGATGAGCGCCGTGAGCGGGCTGATGCTCCAGCAATCGATCCGCAGGGCGGCTGCGACATTGCCCAGGACTGCGCGCGGCGCGACCACGAACCCGTAGCGCAATCCAGGCGCAATGCATTTCGACAGGCCGCTAATGTGGACGGTAAGTTCGGGCTCAAGGGCAGCGAAAGATGGAACGGCGCGATCGAGCAACGGACGATAGACATCGTCCTCAATGATCAGCACGTTGTGGCGGCGCGCGATCGCGGCGAGTGCGCGGCGGCGCTCTTCACTCAATGTAACCGTTGTCGGATTGTGCAGACTGGGTACGACGAAAACCGCACGCGGGCGCAAGGTCGCGCAGGCGGCCTCGAATGCGTCGGGCCGCATACCCTCGCGGTCGATCGACACCCCGCGCAGGTCGACGCCTTGTGACCGGCAAAGTGCGCTGACGCCTTGATAGGTGATGGAATCGGCCAGCACGATATCGTCGGGTTGCGTCAGGGCCCGCAACACGCAGGCAAGGCCGTGCTGGGCCCCGTCGGTCAGCACGACACGACCTGGATCGCCGTCGCCCGCGACTCCGTCGAGCCAATCCGCCACCGCGGCGCGCGCCCATTCCGGGCCTTCCGGAGGATGGTAATCCTGCAAGGCGCTGAACCTGCGATCCCTGGCGATATGCGGCAGCAGCAGCGCGAGCGCCTCGCGATAGGCCGACGTGGCCGGCCTGTTGACGGACAGATCGATCAAGCCGGCCTCGTCGCTCGGAGCCGATTTGAAGCCGCCTTCCTCGGTGTCCTTGCCCGCGACAAGGGTCCCGCGGCCAGGACGCGCCTCCACAAGTCCTCGCTGTTGAAGCGCAGAGAAGGCACGCGTGACGGTCGTGACATTGATGCCGAGCAGGCGCGCGATTTCCCGGTGCGGTGGCAGCCGGTCGCCTTCAGCCAGTTCGCCGCGCGCAATTCGCTCACCGATGGCATCCGCCAAACGCTGATAAATTGGTCGATCGTTGTTCGGCAGTTCCAGATTTTCGAGCATTTCAGCTTGGCGCCCCGACCGTTCCTGTCGTCAGCAAAGCCTTCTTAACATGGAGAAAAGTACCAGACAATCAGACTTGTATGCATACCAACAGGCTTTGACAGCCTATTATATGGCACGATGTCTGCCATAAATTGCATCATTTGACCAGCTTGACGCCGTTATTTTCGCATTGTACGGTCACCCAATCTCCTATTGTGTGATCACATAACTACGGCAAAGCGCCCTGGAGGTGGAGCGATGATTTCAACCGGACAAAGTTCGTCGCTTCGAGAAGCATTGGCCGAAGGCGCGCTCTCCTCTACGGGCGAGCAAGGAGCCGTCGCTGGTAGGAAGACGGGCACCGCGGCGACAAGCAAGCCGGCCGCCGGTCGCGAGAATGCGAAACAGACCGACGCCAAGTTTGTCGAGTTCATCGACGTCGAGAAAATGTACGGCCATTTTCAAGCCGTCCGCCGCCTGAATCTCAGCATCGGCCGCGGCGAGTTTCTGACATTCCTCGGACCGTCAGGCTCCGGCAAGACCACGACTTTGAACATGCTGGCGGGCTTCGAACGTCCCAGCCAGGGCGTGATCACGCTCGACGGCAAATCGGTCGATCGCCTGCCGCCCTACGATCGGAACATCGGCATGGTGTTCCAGAACTACGCGCTGTTTCCGCATATGAGCGTGGCTGATAACGTCGCCTTCCCGCTTTCGGTACGGAAGGTCCCCAAGGCCGAGATCGGGCCGCGCGTGACCCGTGCGCTCGAAATGGTGAGGCTGGAGCGCTTCAGGGATCGCAAGCCGACGCAACTCTCCGGCGGTCAGCAGCAGCGCGTCGCGCTCGCCCGTGCGCTCGTCTTCCAGCCAGCCCTCGTTCTGATGGACGAGCCTCTGGGCGCGCTCGACAAGAAGCTGCGCGAGCATATGCAGATCGAGTTGAAGCAGATCCACGAAATGCTCGGCGTAACCATCGTCTACGTGACGCACGACCAGAGCGAAGCGCTGACGATGTCGGATCGCGTCGCGATCTTCGAAAACGGCGCGATCGTTCAAATCGGAACGCCGGATGCACTCTACAACGAGCCCGCCACCGCGTTCGTCGCCAGCTTCATCGGTGAAAACAATGCGCTGGATGGCATCGTCGAACGCGTCGAGGGCGATCAATGCCTGGTCACGCTGCCTACGGGATTGAAGACGACCGCGATGGCGATCGGAGACCTTTGTCCCGGCGCACCAGTCCAGTTGGCGGTCCGGCCTGAGCGAATCGCGAGCGCTGGCGGCGACCATTCGGACAATCGTTTTCAGGCGACGGTCGACGGACGGATCTATCACGGTGACCATCAACGTCTCCTCGCGCGTCTACCGAGCGGGCAGGTCCTGACCGTCAAAATTAGCCCCGATGCAACAATGGCAGCGGGCGAAGCGATCGACCTTGGCTGGCGCACGGCCGATTGCCGGGCTTTTCCGGCGGGCGTCGCCCCGGACGGCAACACCGCGAACACAGGGAGCGTTTCATGAAGCTGATCTACAGGACGACCTTGCTTGCCTTGGCAAGCGCCGCGATCGTTGCGCAAATCCAGCCTGCCGGCGCCGCGGAGCTCACCGTCATGGCGACTGGTGGCGAATGGCAGTCGGCGCTGCGGAAGGCCTGGTTCGACCCGTTCGCCAAGAAGGCGGGCATCCAGTTCAACGAGCAGGAATACACCGGCGAGCTCGGCAAGATCAAAGCGATGGTCGAGACAGGCAACGTGCCGATCGACCTCGTGACGGTTGAAACATCGACGGTGCTTCAGGGCTGCGACGCCGGCGTGCTCATCCGCCTCGACTATTCCAGGATCGCTGATCGTTCGCGATTCCTACCCGGCACGGCTTTGGACTGCGGCGTCGGCATCGACGTATATGGTGACGTCCTTGCTTACGACACTACCGTGCTGAAAGAGGCGCCGACATCGGTGCTCGATATCTTCGACACCAAGAAATTCCCTGGCAAGCGTGCCATGCGGAAGGCCCCGGCGCAAAATCTCGAATGGGCTCTGATGGCCGACGGCGTGCCGATCGCCGACGTCTACAAGGTGCTGGGAACTCCTGATGGCGTCGACCGCGCCTTCAAGAAGCTCGACACGATCAAGAAGGACATCGTCTGGTGGGAGGCCGGCGCGCAGCCGCCGCAACTGCTCGCATCCAAAGAAGTCGTGATGACGACCGCCTGGAACGGACGCATTCAAAACGCGATCGACAAGGACAAGCGGCCGTTCGCAATCGTCTGGAACAACCAGATCGTTGAATACGACATGATCGCCATTCCGAAGGGCGCAAAGAACCTCGATCTCGCCTACAAGTATCTCGCCTACGCAGCCGAACCCGAGGTGAGCGCGCAGCTGGGCCAGCATATTCCCTATGGTCCGGTCATGTCGGATGCGACGCCCTTCGTTCCCAAGGATGTGCTGCCGAAACTGCCGACGGCACCGGACCACATGAAGGCCTATCTGGTCGGAGACGTGGAGTTCTGGGGCGACCATGGTGAGGACCTGGTGAAGCGATTCAACGCCTGGCTCGCCCAGTGAGATAGCGCGCCGACATCGCGATCGGACGGCCCTGCCCGATCGTCAGCGACCACGCGAGGTGATGTTTATGTCGTCGATCGCAATATCAGGCTTCAAAACACGGACTATCGCGACGGATCGCAGCGACAGCCTGCGACCATTGGCATTGGCCGCGCCGCTACTGCTCCTGCTCGCCTTCAGCTTCGGCGCGCCGATCGTGGCGCTGCTGTCGCGCGCCGTATACGAGCCGACCATTGCCAATGCGCTTCCACGTACCGTCGCGGCTTTACGGGTAGACAGCGCCAGGGGCGTGCCGGGCGAACCGGTCTTCGGCGCCTTCGCGGCCGATCTGAAGGAGGCACAGGCGGCAGGCGCAATCTATGAATTCGCCAAAACCCTCAACACTCGCCTGCCCGGCGCGCGCAGCCAGGTGTTGCGCGTGGCGCGCCTTGCCGGTCAGGACCGGGGGGTCACCAAGGAGGCGATAATCAAAGCCGCGCCGCTTCTAGGCGAAGACCAAAGCTGGTCAGCGATCCGAACCGGTACGAACCGCTTCACCTCGTTCTTTCTCCTCAGCGCGTTCGATCTGCGCTGGACCGACCAGGGAACGATCGGCGCGGTACCGGCGCATCAGGCCGTCTTCACCCGGGTCTTCGGCCGGACCTTCCTGATCGCGACGCTGGTGACGCTGGCGACGCTGGCGCTCGCCTTTCCACTCGCCTACGTCATGACCAATGTGCGGCCCGTGATTGCCGGCATCGTACTCGTCCTGGTGTTGCTGCCATTTTGGACGTCGATCCTCGTGCGCACGGCGGCATGGACCGTGATCCTGCAGAAGTACGGCCTGCTCAACGACCTGTTGCTCTGGCTCGGCGTGACGTCGGAGCGTCTCGAGCTGATGTACAGCCGGACGGGCCTCATCATCGCGATGACGCACATCCAGCTGCCCTTCACGCTGCTGCCGATCTACAGCGTGATGCGCGCGGTGCAAACGTCGCAGCTCAGGGCAGCTCAGTCGCTCGGCGCCCGGCCCTTCACCGTGTTCCGCAGGGTCTATCTGCCCCAGGTCATGCCGGGCGTTCTGGCCGGCTGCCTGCTCACGTTCATCCTGTGCCTTGGCTATTACATCACGCCGGTCCTGATCGGCGGCGCAAGCGACCAGCTGATCAGCAACTTCATCGCCAACTACGTCAACGTCGAACTGAACTGGGAAATGGCGGCGGCGCTCAGTTTCGTGCTGCTCGTGTCCACGCTCGGCCTGTACGTGACAATGACACGCTATCTCGGTCTCGACCTCTTCAAGATGGGATGAAGCGCCATGCTGTTGTCGCCCTACCCGACCACCACTGAACGGATCCGCGTCGCCGCGCTGTGGATCTGGTGCGTGCTGGTGCTGATCTTCCTCGTTGTGCCGATCTTCGTGCCGGTGCCGCTGTCCTTCAACAGCGGGTCATTCTTCACCTTCCCGCTCGCGGGCATTTCGATACGCTGGTACGAAGTCGTGCTCGGGACACCGCGCTGGCGCGCCGCCATCGGCAACAGCCTGCTGGTCGGGGCAGGCGCAACCGTGCTCGCGACCTTTTTGGGAACGCTGACCGCGATCGGCTTGTCGGATCCGAAATTCCCGGGGCGGCGCTTCGTCGTGCCGCTCTTGATTTCGCCCCTGATCGTCCCGGTCGTCGTGACGGCCGTCGGCACCTATCTCTTCTACGCGCGCATTGGACTCGCCAACACCTATGCCGGCATCATCCTCGCCCACACCGTGCTGGCGAGCCCGTTTGTCGTGGTGACCGTCGGAGCCAGCCTCTCGGGGTTCGATCGCAACCTGATGCGGGCGACGTCGATTCTCGGAGCGAAACCGCTGACCGGATTCCTTCGGGTCATGCTGCCGCTGATCCTACCCGGTGTATTGTCCGGCGCAGCCTTCGCTTTCGTGACGTCCTTCGACGAGGTCGTCGTCGTACAGTTTCTCGCCAACGCCCAGCAGCGCACCTTGCCACTCGAAATGTTCACCGGCTTGCGCGAGCAATTGAGCCCGGCGATCACGGCGGCCGCTACATTGATGATGGGTTTGTCGATCCTGCTGCTGATCGTGGCCAATCTGCTCGGCCGCCGGTCGCGGCAAAGCGGCAGCGCCCTGGCCGAGTGAGGCCTCATGTCTTATCACACGACGATCGACGGCACCCGCTGGGCCTTTCATGACCTCAAGACGCTGCTCGCCAAGGCATCGCCGGCCCGCTCCGGCGATGCTCTGGCCGGCCTCGCGGCGCAGAGCGCGATCGAACGTGTCGCCGCCCAGATGGCGCTGGCTGATCTCCCTCTCAAGACCTTCCTGAATGTCGATCTCGTGCCGTATGAGGAGGACGAGGTCACTCGTCTGATCCTCGACAGTCATGACCTGGCGGCATTCGAACCGGTGTCCCACCTGACCGTTGGCGGATTCCGCGAATGGCTACTCGACACGCGGACCATGACAAGCCATCTGACGGCGCTGGCCCCCGGCCTGACCCCGGAAATGGCCGCCGCCGTGTCCAAGATCATGCGCGCGCAGGACCTCATCGCGGTCGCCGCCAAATGCAACATCGTCACAGCTTTCCGCAACACGATCGGACAAGCGGGTCGCCTCTCCACCCGGCTGCAACCGAACCATCCGACCGACGATTCCCGCGGAATTGCCGCCAGCCTGCTCGACGGATTGCTGTTTGGCGCCGGTGATGCAGTGATCGGCGTCAATCCCGCGACCGATACCTTGCAGGACTATATGCGCGTCGTCAGCCTGCTCGACGATATCAGGGAGCGCCTCGATGTCCCCACCCAGACCTGCTGCCTCGGTCATGTCACGACAGCGATCCAGGCCATCAATCTCGGCGCCCCGGTCGATCTCGTTTTTCAGTCCATAGCCGGCTCGGAAAAAGCCAATCGAGGGTTCGGGGTCAGCCTGTCGGTCCTGACGGAGGCCCATGATGCCGCGCTTTCGCTGGCGCGCGGCACGGTCGGCCGGAACGTCATGTATTTTGAAACCGGACAAGGCAGCGCATTGTCCGCCGACGCGCATTTTGGAATTGACCAGCAGACGATGGAAGCGCGCGCCTACGCGATCGCGCGGCGGTTCACGCCGCTGCTCGTCAACACGGTCGTCGGCTTCATCGGTCCCGAATATCTCTATAACGGCAAGGAAATCACGCGGGCCGGGCTCGAGGACCATTTTTGCGGCAAGCTGCTCGGCGTGCCGATGGGATGTGACGTCTGCTACACCAATCATGCCGAGGCCGATCAGGACGACATGGATGGACTGCTGACGCTGCTCTGCGCCGCGGGCGTCACCTTCGTCATCGCGGTCCCCGGCGCCGACGACGTCATGCTGAACTATCAGAGTCTGGCGTTTCACGACGTCCTCTACGCCCGCCAGACTCTCGGCCGGCGATGCGCTCCGGAGTTCGAGGATTGGCTGCAGCGGATGGGCCTCACCGACGCAGACGGTCGTCTGCTCGAGAAGCCGGCGTCCGGAGCGATCGGCCCGGCCATTGCACAGATCGAGACGATGAAAGCCTGATGATGCGAGACGAGCCGCAAGCTCAGAGCGATCAGCTCGTAGTAGCCGACAAGCTCGCGCGCCTGCGACGATTCACGCCGGCGCGCATCGGGCTCGGGCGAGCCGGCTCCGGGCAGCTCACCGCCACGAGCCTCAGGTTCATGCTCGATCATGCGCGCGCACGTGACGCCGTTCACGCCGCACTCGATTTTGATTCTATTGGGCAATCATTGTGCAAGCGGGACTGGAGTGTCGTTGCTGTCCGGAGCGCCGCTGCCGATCGGGGCGAGTATCTGCGCCGCCCGGATCTGGGACGCCGCCTCTCGCCCGCCGATCGCCTTGTCATCGACGGCCAGCAACGCGGCAACGATGTCGTGATCGTCGCCGCCGACGGCCTCTCCGCATCCGCTATCGAAACCAACCTTCTGCCGTTGCTCGATCATCTGCGGCGGCTCCTGTTAGCGCAAGCAGTCTCGATCGGACCACTCGTTCTTGTCGAGCAGGGACGCGTTGCGATCGGTGACGAGATCGGTGAACTGCTTGGCGCCAAGCTGGTTGTCGTCCTGATCGGGGAGCGGCCCGGCTTGTCGGCGGCGGACTCGCTCGGTGCCTATGTGACGTGGCGGCCGCAGATCGGCACAATGGATTCGAGCCGAAACTGCATATCCAATATTCGTCCCGCAGGACTGTCACCGGAAGACGCGGCGAGGCAGATCGTCGGCGTGATCGGTCTGGCGTTCAAGCATGCCATGACGGGCGTCCTGCTGAACGATTTTCGGGGTGCTGACGCAATCCCTGTCATCGGGCCTCGAGAATAGGCGAACCCGACTGACCACCCGACCGCCGGCGCCGATATCGCAAGCATCGTGGTTGCGAAGGCTGAATTTGAACTTACGAGACTTGGCGGCTCTTGTGAGACAATCCACGAGCGCTCTTCGTGCCGGTCATCTAGCGAAGGCAATCGTGCGAGGAGCGAGCTGCAGCGTGGAAAAGCGTAGTTTTGGTGCCCAGGGGCGGAATCGAACCACCGACACTGCGATTTTCAGTCGCATGCTCTACCAACTGAGCTACCTGGGCGTGCTCCAAGAGAGGGGCCAAAGCCCATCGAGCGGGCGGTTTATAGTGGGCCGAGAGCTGCCTGTCCACCCACGCTTCGCCGTTGACCCCGTGCCGCGCGGCCCGGTTGTGCACAAGCCCGGGCAGGCCTGCCGCGGCGAACGCGCGGCGCATCGGCAACCCGAATAAACTTTTGATATCATTAAGTTATTCAACATCATCCGCTTCGTCGTCCCGGCCGGGGATGACGTAGGAGCCCTTTAGCCAGCGGTTCAGGTCCACGTCGCGGCAGCGCGAGGAGCAGAACGGGCGGGTGGCCTGCACCTGCGGCTTGCCACAGATCGGGCAGGTTTTGAGGGGCTTGGTAGGCTTTTTGACTTGGTCGTCCATGATGACGGCAGTCTACACGAGGTCACGAGGTTCAAGAGCCTCTCGGCAGACGGGTTCCTGCGACAAAGGCGCATCGGCCCCGCCGGGCGATTCTACTGTGCATGGGGTTGTTTTCGAGATTTCGTCGGACCGTGCTTACACAGAAGTGGCGTTGAGCCAGCCGAAGCGGATCGGAAAACCTTCGCCGCCGAGCAGCGTCGTGGTCTCGTACAGCGGCAGGCCGACCACGTTGGTGTAGGAGCCCACCATCTTCACCACGAACGAACCGGCGATGCCCTGCACCGCATAGCCGCCGGCTTTGCCGCGCCATTCGCCGGAACCGATATAGGCCTGGATGTCGTCTTCCGAGAGGCGCTTGAAACGGACGCGGGTCTCGACCAGGCGCTGGCGGAAGGCCTCGCGCGGCGTCACCAGGCAGATCGCGGTATAGACACGATGGTTGCGGCCCGACAGCAGCCGCAGACACTGGGCGGCCTCATCCACGAGATTGGCCTTGGGCAGGATGCGGCGGCCGACTGCCACCACGGTATCGGCCGACAGGATGAAGGCGCCGCGCAGCTCGTCGTCGAGTTGCACCGATTTCAGCGCCGCATCAGCCTTGGCCCGCGCCAGGCGGTTGGCACAGGCGCGCGGCAGCTCGCCCCGCCTCGGCGTCTCGTCGACGTCGGCCGGCCGGAGCGCATCCGGGTCGATGCCCGCTTGGTTGAGCAGCGACAGGCGCCGCGGCGAACCGGAGGCAAGAACGAATTTGGGGCGGCCGAGCATCAGGTGATTTGGAGAGATGAGGCAGGGGTGAATTGCGCGCGGAACCTATCGGAAGGGGGCTGATTTCACAACCCGGGAACCCCGACTTTGCTGATTCGAAGGTCACCGATATGCCTGTGCCCTCCGTCTGTGACGCGGGTGTTACGGGCACCGCGACCTATCCGCTCGCGGCGCCGACCTTGGCGAACCGCCGGCGGATGCGCATCAACAGCTGGTCGCAGACCTCCCGGTAGGCGGCGAGCTTCTGGTCGCGGCTGCCTTCGATGGTGGTGGGATCCTGCGTCGGCCAGTACTCGACGTCGGCGGCGAGCGTGCGGGTCAGCTCCAGCGCCTTGTGATGCGCCTCGGGCGAGAGCGTGATGATGAGGTCGAAATTCAGCCCCTCCCAGTCCTCCAGCTCCTCGAAGGTCTGCGGCTTGTGCGCGGAGATGTCCTGGCCAAGCTCGGCCATCACGGCGACGGCAAACGGATCGAGCTCGCCCTTCCTGGCGCCGGCCGATCTTACGTAGAGGCCTTGCGGAAACATGTGCTGCAACAGGCTCTCGGCCATCGGCGATCGCACGCTGTTCATCGCGCAGGCGAACAGCACTGATTGCGGATCGCGTGCGCGTGGGGGCGCAGCCATCCGCTTTTAACCCTTCCAATGAAGAACAGTAATGAGCGTGAACAGCCGGCGTGACGTCTCGAAATCGACCCGCACCTTGCCCTTCAGCCGCTCCTGCAGCGTGCGCGATCCCTCGTCATGGATGCCGCGGCGGCCCATGTCGATCGCCTCGATCTTGTCCGGGGTCGCGGTGCGGATCGCCTGGTAGTAACTGTCGCAGATCATGAAATAGTCCTTCACGATCCGCCGGAACGGCGTCAACGACAACAGATGCGCGACCACGGGCGTGCCGTCCTCGCGACGGATGTCGAACATCAGCCGGTTGCCGCTGATGCCGATATGAAGCGTGAACGGCCCCTTCGAGTCGGCGCCTTCGGGCGCGAACAGATTCTGCTCGATCAGATCGTAGATCGCGATCGCGCGCTCATGCTCGATGTCGGGCCCTGAACGGCCGATCGAGTCCTCGTCGAGGGTGACCGCGACGATGCGATTGGTCGAGTCGTCCTGTTCGGGCGGCTTTGTCATGACAGATTGAGGCGCAATCCAATCGAGCGCGAATGGGCATCCAACCCCTCCGCTTGTCCGAGCGTCATCGCGGCCGGCCCCAGCGCACGCAGCTGGTCCGGGCCACATTTCAGGATCGAGGTGCGCTTCATGAAGTCGTGCACCGACAGGCCTGAGGAGAATCGCGCCGAGCGCGCCGTCGGCAGCACGTGATTGGAGCCGCCGACATAATCGCCGATGGCCTCCGGTGTATGCGCACCAAGAAACACCGCGCCGGCGTTGCGGATCTTGGCGGCGAGCGCATCGGGATCGCTGGTCATGATTTCAAGGTGCTCGGCGGCGATGGCATCCGCGAGCGGAATGGCCTCAGTGAGGTTCTTGACCATGATGATGGCGCCGAAATCGGCCCAGGAGCGGCCCGCGATGCCAGCGCGCGGGAGCGTCTTCAGCTGCGCTTCGACGGCCTTCTCGACATCGGCTGCAAGCCGCACCGAGTCCGTGATCAGGATCGACTGCGCGCTGGCATCGTGCTCGGCCTGCGCCAGCAGATCAGCGGCGATCCAGTCGGCATTGCCGGTGTCGTCGGCGATCACGAGCACCTCGGAGGGACCGGCGATCATGTCGATGCCGACCTTGCCGAACACCAGACGCTTGGCGGCAGCGACATAGGCATTGCCGGGACCTACGATCTTGGCGACCGGCGCGATCGTCGCGGTGCCGTGAGCGAGCGCGGCCACCGCCTGCGCACCGCCGACCCGGTAGATCTCGGTGACACCGCCAAGCGAGGCAGCCGCCAGCACCAGCGGATTGAGCTTGCCGTCGGGCGAGGGCACCACCATCACGAGGCGCGACACACCGGCGACCTTGGCCGGCACCGCATTCATCAGCACCGAGGACGGATAGGCCGCAGTTCCCCCGGGCACGTAGAGGCCGGCGGATTCGATCGCGGTGTAGCGCCAGCCGAGCTCGACGCCGAGCGGATCGGTGAAGCGCTCGTCCTTCGGCAGCTGGCGGCGATGGTAGGTCTCGATGCGGTCACGTGCGAGTTTCAGCGCGACCAGCGTCGCAGGCTCGCAGGCCTTTGTCGCTGCTTCGATCTCGGCGGCTGAGACGCGAAGGCCGGATGCCTCCAGCCTCAAGCGGTCGAACTTGGCGGTGGCCTCGAGCAGGGCGGCATCGCCGCGCCTGGCCACATCGTCGACGATGGCGCGCGCGGCGGCTTCGACATCGGCCGAGACCTCGCGCTTGGCGGCGAGAAAGGCCTGAAATCGCTGGTCGAAATCGGCGCTGCTGCGGTCGAGACGAACGGGCATTTGGGGCTTGGCTTCTGCTGGTTGAGGGGGGCGCAGTCTGGCTCACCGGCCCCCTGCTCAATGGCGCGACCGGGAAGCTGCGTCAACCCTTGGCAGCCAACCCTTGGAAGCTACCGTTCCAACGAGGTCCGAGCCGAGGGGACTGGTAGACCGGCCACCTCACCCCTCCCGCTCGCTTCCAACTCCCGTCCCCAGCTCGTCCGTCCCCAGATCGGTCAGCTGGCATTCCAGGCATTCGACGTCGAGGCGGATGGCGCCGCCATGGGCAAACAGCAACAAGGCGCTGCCGCCGGGCTCCTCGTCACGGCCGCCCTGTGGATGAAATTCAATGCCGACGAGGTCCAGAATCTTGTCCGGTGCTCCCAAGTCGATGTTGCGCGATTTGCAGGCGAGCACGCGGTCGAAGCGAAGCGCCGCGACCAGCCGGCGCGGTTCGGCCTCTCCCTCCAGCGTCTGCTCCCAGTCCAGCCGGCTCATGCCGACCACCAGGCGCTTCTCGCCCTGCCGCCAGATGATGTCGGAGGGCTGGATGCGGGCATCCTGCACATGGGTCGAGATCACGGCGAGATCGTCGGCATCGAGCGCGATCAGTTTGAGCTGGGGAGACATCACCGACATTTCTCCTCTAGGGCTGATACGGCTCAACGCCTGGAACTGCGGAAATTTCCGCGCAAACTAGCGATCCCGCGGCAAACGGACTAGAGGCTATTGATATCCTCCATCTCCAGCACCCGCCTGGGATAGCCGACCCTGGCGACATGGATCATGGCGCGGCCCATCTGCTCGGTCGAGGTGACGAGCCTGGGCGAAATCCGGCGCAGCATCGACCATAGCGGCCCTGTGACATCATAGACCGCCTGCACCCAGGCCGTCTTTGATCTGATCCCGTGCAAAGGTTGGATCGCGCCGGGCCGAAACATGTAGGCGGCCTTGAACGGCAGCTTGAGCAGATCGTTCTCGGTCTTGCCTTTGACGCGGGCCCACATCCGCGAGCCCTGCTCGCTGGAATCGGTGCCGGCACCGGTGACGTAGGTAAAGGTCATCTGCGGATTGAGCCGCGCCAGCGTCGTCGCAGCCGCAAGCGTAATGTCATAGGTGAGACGGCGGTAGCGTTCTTCGCTCATGCCGATCGACGAGACACCGAGACAGAAAAAGCAGGCGTCATAGCCGATCAGCTTCGCCTCGATCGCCATATAGTCGGTGAAATCGTCATGGATGACTTCGGTCAGCTTGGCGTTGTGCACGCCGGTCGGGCTACGCCCAACGACCAGCACGCGATCAACGCCGTCATCGAGCAGGCACTCGCGCAGGACGCCCTGCCCGACCATGCCCGTTGCGCCGAAGATGATGACCTGCATCGGGACATTCCCATCGATGTCGCGGCTCATGCGGCGGCTGCGATCTCGTCGAAAGATACACCCGTCAGCGTCGCCGAAGCATCCCAGAGCATGGCTGCCGCGGCAAAATCCTTCGCCTGTGGCATGATCCTCGCAACCCCCGGCGATCCCTTCAATTCGTAAAACCCGCTCGGACCGTAATAGCCGCCGGGCTCGGCCGCCGGCGAGGTCGCCGCAAAAAGCGTGGGCCAAGCGCCCTCGGCCGCGGACTGGCTGATCCAGGGCTGGAGCAACCGCCCCACGCGCCATTGCAAGGTGTTCACGCCGGGCCCGTTCGAAATCAGATCGGTTCGCGCAAAGCCGGGATGCGCGGCGATGCTCCGCAACCCCCAACCGGCCGCATCGCTCCGCCTCTGCAATTCGAGCGAAAACATCAGGACGGCGAGCTTGGACTGGGAGTAAGCGCGCAACGGACGATAGGACCGCTCGCTCTGCAGATCGTCGAAATTGATGGCGCCGGAGCGATGCGCAAGGCTCGACAGATTGACGACCCGAGGTGCCTTGGCGCGGCGAAGGCGCGGCAACAGGCGCGCCGTGAGCGCGTATTGGCCGAGATAGTTGGTGCCGAATTGCATCTCGAAACCATCCTCGGTCTGCTGCCGCTTGGGCAGCGCCATCACGCCGGCATTGTTGACGAGGAGATCGAGCTGGTCGTTGCTGGCCGCGAAACGCCGGGCGAAATCGGCGACCGAGGACAGACTGGCGAGGTCGAGATGCTCATAGGCGATCAGAGCGTTGGGAAACTGCGCGCAAATGCCCTCGATCGCCCGCAGGCCCTTTGCGTCGTTGCGTCCGGTGAGTATGACGATGGCTCCGGCGCCTGCCAGCGCCAATGCCGTCTCATAGCCGAGGCCGCCGGTGCCCCCGGTGACGACGGCGGTCTTGCCGCTGAGCGAAGGGATGTCTGCCGTGGTCCAGTCGGTCATGCCAATCTCCGTTCGGGGCTGGAATGCCGCCCGCGACAGGTCTAAATGTGCACTTGGTGCAACTTTGCAAGAGGTGAAATAATTTGAAGGCGTCGAAGCCGAGCGGGAAACGTCCCAAGCCCTTGATCCCTGGAGAGAAACTTCCGGCTTCCGCCGGTCTGCGCCAGCGCAAGCAGCAGGCGACCCGCGAGCGGCTGAAGCGAGCGGCGATGGCGCTGTTCCTGGAGCACGGCTTCGAAACCACCACCATCGACGACATCGCTGATGCAGCCGACATGTCGCGACGGAGCTTCTTTCATTATTTCGCCTCGAAAGAGGACGTCGTGGCCGCCTGGCAGGAGGATGCCGCAACGGCCCTCGTGACTGAGATCCTGGCACGGCCCGCGGAGGAATCCATGCTGACTGCGGCGGAGAACGCGATCGCAGCCGCGCTCAAACGGATCGACCCGACCGAGACTGCGGCGATGTCGCGGCTGAAGCGTGACAATCCCGCACTGCAGGCCCGCGACCAGCTCAAATACGAAAAGCTCGAGCGTGCGCTGGCGGACGGGCTCGCGCAACGCTCGGGCCGCAAGTCGGACCGGCTGAAGGCCCGGCTTGTCGCCATGATCGCCACCGGCGCGATGCGCGTCGGCGGCGAGAGCTGGCTCAGCGAAGGCTCACGGGACAAGCCGGAGGCATTCGTCAAGCGAACCTTCGATGCGATCAGGGCGATCCTGGCGTGAGGCCGCGCCTCAGCCCTTGAAGAACGCCAGCAGATCCGCGTTGATCGTCTCGGCTTCCGTGGTCGGCATGCCGTGGGGAAAGCCCTTGTAGGTCTTCAGCGTACCGTGCTTGAGCAGCTTGGCCGACAGCGGCGCAGAATCGGCGTAAGGCACGATCTGGTCGTCATCGCCATGCATCACGAGCACCGGCACATTGATCTTCTTGAGATCCTCCGTGAAATCGGTCTGCGAGAACGCCACGATGCCGTCGTAATGCGCCTTCGCGCCGCCCATCATTCCCTGACGCCACCAGTTCTGGATCACCGCTTCCGACGGCTTTGCGCCGGGGCGGTTGTAACCATAGAACGGACCGGCGGCGATGTCGCGATAGAACGCCGAGCGGCCGGCGGCGAGCGCGGTCTGGAAGCCGTCGAACACGCTCTTCGGCAGACCGCCGGGATTGGCGTCCGTCTTCATCATCAGCGGCGGCACCGCCGAGATGATCGCGGCCTTCGCCACGCGAGACTCGCCGTGGCGCGCGATGTAGTGCACCACCTCGCCGCCGCCGGTGGAATGGCCAACATGCAGGGCGTTCTTGAGGTCGAGATGCGCGGTCAGGGCGGCGAGATCGTCGGCATAGTGATCCATGTCGTGACCGTCGGCGACCTGCGCCGAACGGCCATGGCCGCGGCGGTCGTGGGCGATGACGCGATAGCCGCGGGTGACGAAGAACATCATCTGCGCGTCCCAGTCGTCTGATGACAGCGGCCAGCCGTGGCTGAACACGATCGGCTGGCCCGAGCCCCAGTCCTTGTAGAAGATCTCGACGCCGTCTTTGGTGGTGATGGTCGGCATTGGGTACTCCTTCAGTCAGAAACGATCAGGCCAACGCCATCGGCTTGTAGCGGCGCCAAGCGCCGATGGTCAGCAGCACGAAGAACACCAGCACGAGGACCTGCACGACGGCGAACACAGGGCCCGACGGCGGCGCCGGCGGCACGGCCGGGGCAAGTGCGGCCAGCGCCGGCACTTTCAGGAACGACTGGATGATCAGCACGAAGACGTTGAAGTAGAGCGAGATCATCGCGGTCACGATATAGACCGGCCGCCATAGGCCCGAAAGTTTCATGCCGTAGAGCGCGATGCACGCGATCGCGAGCAGCACCAGCGAGATGGCGGCGATGACGTACGAGGGCAGCAGCTCCTTGAACGGAAACAGGAAGCCGGTGGCATTGGTGAGGATCGTGAACAGCAGGAAGATCGCGGTCAGACCCGGCATCGGCTTCGAGCTGAGCAGGCCAAACATCACGATCAGACCGGCGACGATACCGATCAGGCTGATGATGACGTGGACCAATGTGAAGGCGGGAAGGCTCAAGCCGAGGACCATGGCATCTCTCCTACTCTCTGCATTGAGATCGGGAGATTGATAATACTCCCCTCACCGGATTACCACCTGCACTAGCATCACACATGCGCGCGCAGCCATGCGTGTTCGTGCGAGTCGAAAAACGCATGGCTGAATTTTTTGCACCGCTGTCGCAAACGACGGCAGTTTTGGACGACCGAGCTTTCGATGAAAGTTGAATCGATCCTTCACACTTCCTTGGTGTCGAAGATCAGCAGATCGGCACCGCCGCTGGCGAATTTCGGCACGTCGCTTGCGGCCGCCTTGCCGGCTTCGCTGCCGAATGCCTTCTGGATGTCGCCCACGCTATCGAACGTGAGAATGGCGACGAGGTGAATGCCTGACGGTCCAGCGGGCGAGCCGACCGCACCGGTGCTGACGGCGTATTTCTTCAAGCCAGGAAGCTTCTTGGCGAGCGGAATGTGAGTTTCGGCATAGTGCTTGTCGAAGGCGGCAGCGTCTTTGGGCGTTTTGTAGAGCACGACGAGTTCGGCCATTTAGTCCTCCCAGTTGAGTCTTTGTCTTCGCGCGATTGATCTCGCGACGTGGCGATAGTCCGTGGGACACGGCGAGATGGCAAGTCACATTCGACTTGCCGTCCGCTTGTCTTCTGCTTGATTAAAGCGCCGGTTTTGCGGCGTCGCCGAGATAGCCGTGCAGCGAGGCCACGACCTGCGCGCCTTCGCCGATGGCGCCGCCGACGCGCTTGACCGAGCCGGAGCGCACGTCGCCGACGGCGTAGACGCCGGGGACGGAGGTCTCGAGCGGCGCGACCAGCCGGCCCTGGTTCTGCTCGGATTGCGCGCCCGTGACGACGAAGCCGCCGCGGTCGAGCGTCACGCCGCAACCGTCGAGCCAGGAGGTGGCGGGATCGGCGCCGACGAACAGGAACAGGTTCTTGATGTCGGCAGAATCCTCGTCATCGGACAGCCGGCTCTTCCAGCGGATCCGTCGCAGCAGCGCGGCTTCGTCGCCCTCCAGCGCCGTGACCTCGGTGTTGAACAGCAGCTCGATGTTCGGGGTCGCTTCGATGCGCTCGATGAGATAGCGCGACATGCTGGCGCCAAGGCCGCCGCCGCGGATGATCATCAGGACCTTCTTGGCGTGCCCCGACAGGAACACGGCCGCCTGCCCCGCCGAATTGCCGGCGCCGACCAGCGCCACCTCTTCGCCGGCGCACAGCTTGGCCTCGATCGGGGAGGCCCAGTACCAGACGCCGCGGCCCTCGAATGTGTCGAGATTGGCGATCTCGGGCCGGCGATAGCGCGCACCGCTCGCGACCACGACCGCGCGCGAGCGCAGGGAATCGCTGCCGTCGAGCGCGACGGTAAACGCGCCGTCCGTGCGCGTGCAGTCGAGCGACTTCACGGTGACGGGAATCATGATGTCGGCGCCGAACTTCTGCGCCTGGTTGAAGGCGCGCGCGGTCAGCGCCAGTCCGGAAATGCCTGTTGGAAATCCCAGATAGTTTTCGATGCGCGCGCTGGCGCCCGCCTGGCCGCCGAAGGCTCTGGTGTCGAGCACGGCAACCGACAGCCCTTCGGACGCCGCATACACCGCGGTGGCGAGCCCGGCCGGGCCGCAGCCGACGATCGCAACGTCGTAGATGCGGTCGTTGCGCGGGCCGCCGATCATACCGATCGCGCGCGCAAGCTCGGTCTCACCGGGGTTGCGCAGCACCGCGCCGTCTGATGTGACGACCAGCGGCCAATCTTCGGGCTTAGGCGAATAGCGCGCGATCACCTCAGCGGCATCGCGGTCACGGTCGGGATCGAGCAGATGATGCGGCTGGCCGTTGCGGGTGAGAAAGCCCTGCAGGCGGACCACGCCGGCCGAATGCGAGGGACCGATCAGTACCGTGCCGCCGACGCCGGCCTGGAGCAGATTGACCCGGCGCAGGATCAGCGCGCGCATGATGCGCTCGCCGAGTTCGGCTTCCGCAACCAGCAGCGCGCGCAGGCGCTCGGGCGGCAACAGCAGCGTCTCGACATCGCCTTCGGCGCGGCCGTCGACCAGCGCCGGCCGGCCGGAGAGCTGGCCAAGTTCGGCCAGAAATTGCCCCGGGCCCTGCTCGATCAGCGGGGTGACGTTGCCGAGCCCGTCGCGCTGGGTGATGGCGACATGGCCTTTCAGCACGACGAACATGCCCGGCCCCGGCTTGCCGGTCTCGAACAGCAGCTCGCCGTCCTTATACGTGCGGAGCTCGCCGAAATTCCTGGTGCGCTCGATCTCGGCCAAGGTCAGCGCGGGAAACGTCTGCTCGGGGCGGGTGAAACGCGACATCATCGCGTCGCGATCGGTTCGGTCCTGGTCATTCTGCCCCATGGCCACGTTCTTGCACTCCAAAATTTCTAGTCACCAGCCTCGCCGGCGGTCCCCTCATTTAGGGAATCATCACCGGCTTGCGAGGGGTCGCCGCTTGCGGCGCGTTCGCGCGCCTGCGCCTTGCGCCGCTTCAGGTTCTCCCGCAGCGCCGATTTCAGGCGGTCGTCGCGTGATGACTTCGCCTGTCTCGCGCTCTTGTCGGTCTCGTCAGCCATCACAGGTCCATCCAGCTCTTGGCTGCTAACATGCCCAGAGAATGCGGCAGCTCAAGAGGCCCGGATGGTCCCGACGTGCGGAAATCCAAAATGGGTCGAATCCGCTCCAGGGGCCAACTGGCCAGATGGTGGGGGAAGCGGAACCAAAATCGACGGAGGGTCGGTCATTTCGGGCCAAAACAGCCGTAATACCTCCGATATCGCTCCGATTTTCTCGTTTTGGCTGATCTTGCAAGCTTGCACAGCGGGGAGGCCTGTGGCAGATATCGGCCCGCTTGGTAGGCCCCTCGGGCGGCCGATTCTATCCCAGCACATGCTGCCGTAGCTCAGTGGTAGAGCACTCCATTGGTAATGGAGAGGTCGACAGTTCAATCCTGTCTGGCAGCACCATCCATTCTTCCCAGAACAAGCACGGATTGGCATTCTCGCGGCCCCGAACGCCCGAGTTTTGCTCGTCTCTGTTGCCCTCCTCCTTTGAAGAGGGCGCAGGGAAGACCGGGTGCCGACGGGCACCCGCGGTCCGCTGCGCGAAAATGTAGCGCAAGGAAACCGCACAGCAGCATACAGGTGACGCCGAACACTCGGCCTTCCCTGCGCGATGGTTGGACGGCTTATGCCGTGCTCTCCCGGGAGCCGAATTCCTTCTGGCCTCCCTCACCTCACGGAATTCACCGGCACCGCGCCGGTTGACGCCAGTGCCGCCTCCGCAAAGGCTTGACCGTAGCGACGACGGCCAGGACCACACGGTTTTGCCGTACGCAGCCCGACTTCGCCCAAGAGGGCTTCGCCGGGTTCAGGCGCCGTTCGTACGACACGGCTTGTGCCGGGCTCACGGGGTTCGGCTCAATCCTCTGCCCGCCCTGCCCTCACATCCGCGCCGGCGCTGCCGCGTCCACCGCTTCCCCAGCCCACGTTCGTGACGACGTACGATCGCCCCTCTCCAACGGGCCGGGATGGCGAGAGAATGTCGCAAAACCGAATTTCGGTAAAGCGGAATATTTTTGCGAGAAGAGGTTGACGGGGTTTGGCGGGAGACGGGTGTTTTGCCCGACGGGTCGGACTCTCCTGCGACCGCACAAGTAAGGTTAATTCTTCGTTTCGATTGTCGGTAAAATTTTATCTATTATTTTCCTGGTCATTCAAGACGTACCAGGGGCTTTAATAGTGTTTGCGTTTTGCCTGATCGTGACTGGGACTGCGTTGCTTCTCTCCGGCCTGGTCGCCTTCGGCCTTCATCGAAATTCGCTGTACTCATTGGCGCTGCTGTAGCCGCATCGGCAACGAACTTTCGTAGCCCGGGTGGAGCGCAAGCGTAATCCGGGCACCAACTGCGGACACATGCCCCGGATTGCGCTTCGCTCCATCCGCGCTTCGAGCTCGAAGAGCGGCCTACGCCCTCACCGCGGGAGATGCCAGCAACGCCGGCAGGTCGCTCATGCGATGAAAGACGCCGTCACAGATCGCCGCCAACTCCTGCTCGGCCTCGGGATGACCTCCGGCAAAGCCGAGGACCTTCATTCCCGCGGCCTTGGCCCCGCGGGCTCCGGACATGGAGTCCTCGACGACGACGCAAGCCGGCGGCTGCGCGCCCATCGTTCGCGCGGCATGCAGGAACAGGCCGGGATCCGGCTTCCACGAACCGACCTCGTAGGCGCTGAAAATGCGGCCCTCGAAGTGGCCAAGCAGCTTCGTCAACCCCAGCGCTTGCGTGAGCTTCGACATCGGCCCGTTCGACGCCACGCAGACGGGAATATTGATTTCAGCCAGCGCGGCATGAATTCCATCGACAGGCCTCAGTTCGGCATCAAACGCCAGCGCGGTTGCCTGTCGCACGTCGGCGATGAAGCTTTCCCGGACGCCGCGCCCCAGCCGGCGCTCGATCTCGCGCACGCAATCGGCCATCTTGACCCCGCGGAAGCACCGCACGGCGTCCTCCACGCTGATCGCCACGCCTTCCTCGGCTGCGATGCGGGCAAAAACGGTCAGTGCGATGACCTCGCTATCGACCAGAACGCCGTCGGAATCGAAGATGATGAGTTCGGGAGTTACGCGCGCATTCATCTCGCAGAGATTTCCTCGTCGCCGGCCCGATGCCCCGCAACGCGCTCATCCGCCCGGCGCAGCCGCCGGCACAGCTCGCGGTTGATGTTCTGCAGCACGATCACATAGGCGTGGATGTCGGCCTTGTAGCAGGCGTAGAGCTTCTGGGCGGTCAGTTCGTACAGCACGGTCTCGCTTTCCGCGACCACCGTGGCGGAGCGGTTTTGCATTTCGATCAGCGTCATCTCGCCGAAGAAGTCGCCAGGCTCCAGTGCGGACAGCGGGATGACGCCGCCCGCATTCGCCTGCTTGCTTACTGCCAGGCGGCCGGACTTGACGATGAACATCGAGCGTCCCGGCTCGCCTTCGGCGACAATTGTCGCGCCGGCCTCGAAGTGGCGTTCGACCAGCATCGAGATCAGGAGGTCGAGACTTGCATCCGATAGACCGCCGAAGAACGGCGTCGCGAGCAGGAAGGCCTTCAGATCGGGGGAACTGGCGGTCATCGCGAGAGGATACGCTCCGCGACCATTTGCGACAAGCAGGACGCGGTATGGGCGAGCCTCGCGCGGGCTCTACCCATCCGACGCGCCAACCCTACATGTGATCTCTCAAGACGCGCAGCCCCTCACTGGTAACCCGCCCCATGATCCCCTTCTCCGTGCTCGACCTCGCGCCTATCCGGCAGGGCTCCGACGCCGCGCAGGCGTTTCGTAATTCGCTCGACCTCGCCCAGCATGCCGAAAGGTGGGGCTTCAAGCGGTTCTGGCTCGCCGAGCATCACAACATGACGGGCATCGCGAGCGCAGCGACCTCGGTGGTGATCGCCCATATCGCTGCGGGCACGAAGACGATCCGCGTCGGCTCGGGCGGCGTGATGCTCCCGAACCATTCGCCGCTGGTGATCGCCGAGCAGTTCGGCACGCTGGAATCGCTCTACCCGGGGCGGATCGATCTCGGGCTCGGCCGCGCGCCGGGCACCGATCAGCTCACCGCACAGGCGATGCGGCGCGACCTTGCGACCGCCGCCGAAAACTTTCCGCACGACGTGCTGGAGCTGCAGGCGTTGCTCGGCGATGTCGAACCGAACCAGACGATCCGCGCCGTGCCCGGCATGGGCACGAAGGTGCCGCTATGGATCCTCGGCTCCAGCATGTTCGGCGCGCAGCTTGCGGCCATGCTGGGGCTGCCGTTCGCCTTCGCCTCGCATTTCGCGCCGCAAATGCTGATGCCGGCGCTGCGCGAATATCGCGCACGGTTTGAGCCCTCGGCGCAGCTCGACAAGCCCTACGCGATCGTCGCCGTCAATGTGTTCGCCGCCGACAGCGATGCCGAGGCGCAGCGCCTGTTCACCTCGCTGCAGCAGCAGTTCATCAATTTGCGCCGCGGCACGCCCGGACCTTTGCCGCCGCCGATCGACGACATGGACGCGCTGTGGTCGCCGGCCGAGAAGGCGGGCATCGTCCAGTCGCTCGCCTGCTCCGCGGTCGGCTCGCCTGATGCGGTCGAAGCGAAACTGAAGGCGCTGATCGCCGACACCGCCGCGGACGAGCTGATGACCACGGCCCTGATCTACGACCACGCCGCGCGGCTGCGCTCGTTCGAGATCGCGGCGGAGGTAAGGGGCAGGCTGGCGAAACACCCGGTGGTGTGAGCGGGCACGATTGTTGCCGCGATGAAAGTACGCCCCCTCAGGGCTGAAGGGAGGGTGAACGAAGAACGTGGATGCCCGGGACAAGCCCGGGCATGACGATCTTTTGCTGGAATTCAATGGGCTGACGTGACGCGCGTTTTTGTGGCACAAGGTCCGCCATCGCCGACCGACCTTTGAGGCCACGCATGCCCGCGCCAAAACCGCCTGCCTTCGAAACCCTGAGCCTGCATGCGGGCCAGCATCCGGATCCCGCGACCGGTGCCCGCGCGGTGCCGATCTACCAGACCACGTCCTACGTGTTCCAGGATTCCGACCACGCCGCCGCGCTGTTCAACCTGGAGCGCGCCGGCCACATCTACACGCGGATTTCCAATCCGACCACCGGCGTGCTGGAGGAGCGGCTTGCGGCGCTCGAAGGCGGCGTCGGCGCGATCTGCACCGCGAGCGGAATGGCGGCGCTGCACCTCGCCATCGCGACGCTGCTCAACGCCGGCGACCACATCGTGGCGTCGAGCTCGCTCTATGGCGGCACCATCAATCTGCTCGCGCACACGCTGCCGCGCTTCGGCATCACCACGACGTTCGTGAAGCCGCGCGATCTCAATGCGTTCCGTACCGCGATCAAGCCCAACACGAAGCTCGTAATCGGCGAGACCATCGGCAATCCCGGACTGGAGGTGCTCGACATTCCAAAAGTTGCGGCGATCGCGCACGAGGCAAAGATTCCACTGCTGATCGACAACACTTTTGCGACGCCCTATCTCAGCCGGCCGATCGCGCTTGGCGCCGACATCGTGATGCATTCGGCCACCAAATGGATCGGCGGCCACGGCATCGCCATTGGCGGCGCCATCGTCGATGGCGGCCGCTTCGACTGGCGCGCATCGGACAAGTTCGGCGTGCTGACCGAGCCCTATGGCGGCTATCACGGCATCGTTTTCGACGAGCAGTTCGGCACGGCCGCCTTCATCATGCGCGCGCGCACCGAGGGGCTGCGCGATTTCGGCGCCTGCCTGTCGCCGACCAACGCGTTCCAGCTGTTGCAGGGCGTCGAGACGCTCGGGGTTCGCATGGACAGGCACATGCAGAACACGCATCTGGTGCTGGAAGCCCTGAAGTCCAACAAGGCTGTCGACTGGGTGCTGCATCCCTCCCTGGAGAACCATCCCGACTATCAGCTGGCCAAGACGCTGCTGCCGCGCGGCGCCGGCTCGATCGTCTCGTTCGGCATCAAGGGCGGCCGGCCCGCGGGTCGAAAGTTCATCGAGTCGCTTCGCATGATCAGCCATCTCGCCAATGTCGGCGACGCCAAGACATTGGTGATCCACCCGGCCTCCACCACGCATCAGCAGATGGATGCCGAGCAGCTCAAGGCCGCGGGCATCGGTGAGGAGCTGGTGCGGCTGTCGGTCGGCATCGAAACTGCTTCCGACATCATCGACGATCTCGCGCAGGCGCTGCGCATCTCGCAGAAGGTTTGACACGATGCAGCTCACCGTCAACGGCACTGAGGTGTTCGTCGCAACCGGCGGCCGCGAGTTCGACAAGTCCCTGCCCGCGGTCGTCTTCATCCACGGCGCGGGCTTTGACCATTCCACCTGGGCGCTGCATACGCGCTGGTTCGCCCATCACGGCTTTGGCGTACTGGCGCCCGACCTGCCCGGTCACGGCCGCTCGGCCGGGCCGTCACTGGGAAGCATCGCCGACATGGCAGACTGGACAGCGGCGCTGCTCGATGCGGCAGGAGCCACGAAGGCTCACCTGATCGGTCATTCCATGGGATCGCTGATCTCGCTGGAGACCGCTGCGCGGCACCCCGAGAAGGTTTCCGCGCTCAGCCTGATCGGCACGGCCGCGACCATGACGGTGGGCCCGGATTTGCTCAAAGCGGCAGAAGCCAACTCGCAGGATGCGAACGACATGGTCTCGATCTGGGGCCTCGGCTTCAGGGCCGAGCTCGGCGGCAGCCTCGCGCCGGGCCTGTGGATGCATGGCGGCGCGCAGGCGGTGTTGAAGCACTGCGAACCTGGCGTGCTGTTCCGGGATTTGTCGGCCTGCAATGCCTATGCGAACGCGCTCCAGGCAGCAGCGAGCGTGAAAGTGCCTGTTACCCTCATCCTCGGCGAGCGGGACATGATGACGCCGCCGAAGGCCGGCAAAGCGCTTGCGGCGGCGATCCCTCAAGCGAAGACGATCGTGGTGCCGGGCGCGGGCCACATGATCATGGCCGAGCGTCCGGATGAACTGCTGGCGGCCTTGAGGAACTGAGCGGATCAATCGTCCGCGTCATGCGTTGCGGTCAGACATCCCTGTGAACTCTCAGAGGGAACTCGACCCATGCCAAGACAAGAAGTCATTCGCAAAGCCAGGCAGGACAAGCGCGCCGGCAAATCGGCCAGCACGCAGGCCGGCGAATTCGTCAAGGACCAGATCGACAAGATCAGGAAAGGCAGGCACGGCGCGCGCTCGACCAAGCAGGCGATTGCCATCGGCCTTTCCGAGGCGCGCCGCGCCGGCGTCGATCTGCCGCCGCCGCGCAAAGGGCGCACCAAGAAATCGACGCGCCGCAGCGCCAAGTACGCCTATGAGGCCGGCCAGGGCAAACGCACGCCAAAGCGGCGGCCGAAGGTGTCACGCGCTGTCGAGAATGTCCTGAAGAAGGAGCCGCGCTCGACGGCATCGCGCAAGGCGCTGTCGAAGCAAGCCAAGAGCGCCGCAACCCGCCGCAGCGCAGCCTCCCGCTCGGCCGCCGCGCGGAAAGCGAGCCGCACCAAGGGCGCCAAGGCCCGCTCCGCCGCCGCGAAGAAGGCGGCACGCACCAGGGCGCGTCGGCGAAGTTGATGGCGTGTAGCGGCCTTGTGAATTGAACGCGAGCGGCCGCCGGCTGACGATCCGGTCTTGATTGGATCGATCGGAGCTTTCATGTCAGAGACTCTCAAGGGACGCGTCGCGCTCGTCACTGGCGGTTCGCGCGGGATAGGCGCGGCCGTCTGCCGTGCGCTGGCTGGGGCCGGCGTGGCCGTCGCGATCAACTGCCGCGAAAGAATCGACCAAGCCGAGAAGCTCGCGGGCGAGATCGGCCGGCAGGGCGGACGCGCCATCGTCGCCGCAGCCGACGTCTCTCAGCAGGGCGCCGTGACCGGCATGGTCGAGCGCGTCACAGCCGGGCTCGGCCCGATCGACATTCTCGTCAACAATGCCGGCATCGCCATCACCCGCGGCGTCGACGATCTCACCGATGAGGATTTCGATCGCACCATCCTGGTCAATCTGAAATCCGCCTTTCTGTGCACGCAGGCGGTGCTGCCGTCGATGCGCACGAAGAAGTGGGGCCGCATTGTCAACATCTCCTCGGGTGCTGCGCGCGGCGCCGGCTCGATCGGCCCGCACTACAATGCGTCCAAGGCCGGCATGGAAGGGCTCACCCGCGGCTATGCGGCACGCCTGGTGAAGGAAGGCATCACCGTCAACGCCGTGGCGCCGTCACTGATCGAGACCGACATGATGAGCAACCAGCCGCAACTCGTCAGCCGCATCCCGCTCGGCCGGTTCGGCACCGCGGACGAGGTGGCGAAAGCGGTGATGCTGCTGGTCGACAACGCCTATATGACGGGGCAGACGATCGCGTTGAGCGGCGGGATGGCGTTTAACTGAGGGGACGTAGTGCTCGCGGCACCCGCGATGTTCCTTCTCCCCTTGTGGGAGAAGGTGGCATAGGCGGCCTTCGGCCGCCGTTCTTAAGAACGTCGAAGCGAAGCTTCGGCTATGGCGCCGGATGAGGGGTATCTGTCCGTGAACTCGAAGTGTGCGTTTGCGGAGAGATACCCCTCACCCCTCTCGCCGCTGACGCGGCGAGCCACCCTCTTCCACAAGGGGAAAGGGTGAGAACGACTACCACATCGTCGCGGCCGCCCGCTCTGGCCAGTCGCGATCATACGTGGCGCCGCCGACCCTGTTCTCACTCATCTCGGCGAGGATCTGGCCTGGCGTCGGCAGCGCATTCGGGTCGACGCGCTTGTCGGGATTCCAGAGGTCGGCGCGGACGATGGCGCGGGCACATTGGAAGTAGATCTCGTCCACACTCATCACCATGACGCTGCGCGGCGCCTTGCCCTGGACCTCGAACGAGGCCAGCAGCTCGGGCTCGACCGAGAGATGCGCGCGGCCGTTGGCACGGACCGCATTGCCGGAGCCGGGAATCAGGAACATCAGCGACACCCTGGGATCACGCACGATATTGCGCAGTGAATCGATCCGGTTGTTGCCGCGGCGATCCGGCAGCATCAGCGTCTTGGGATCGTGGATGCGGACGAAGCCGGGGAGATCGCCGCGCGGCGAGCAGTCGACGCCCTCGGGGCCGATGGTGGCGAGGGCCGCGAACGGCGCCTTCTCGATGAAGATGCGGTAGAGCGGGGTGATATGGTCGGCGACTTTCACGGTCGAGGCGTCGTTTGTGGCGCCATAGATGGCTTCTAACTGTTCGACCGTTTCGATCACCGTCATTCCGCTCTCCTTCTTGTGCCGGCAACTAGTCTTGCCAGCCTTCATTCCTGATCACGCGCACGAGCTGGCGGCCATGATAGTCCGCGCTGCCGGCGTTGAGGATGGTGACATCGGCATTGGCCGACGAATCATCGACGCTGCGCGAGAGCCGTTCCGCAAGATCGCCGTCACTGTGCCGAGCTCGGGCAGCAAGACGCTGCGCCAGCACGTCCGGCGGCGCCGTGATCGCGACTACGACCACGTTGGCATAGGCCCGGCGCAGCGCGCCGATGACCGTGCGCGAGACGTTGACGACAACGGTGCGTCCCGCACGGATGTCGTCGTTGATCTCCACTGGCAGGGCATAGGAATGCCCATGCGCGTCCCAATGCACCGCGAAATCGCCATGCCCGCGCGCGCGGGCGAAATCGTCCGGGCTCACCGCAATATTGTCCTCGTCGGCCGAAGAGGCACGCGTCACGACGCGACGCGGGAAGACGACGTTCCGATCATCGGCGCAGGCCGCCTGCGCGAGCCGCAACAGCGTGTCCTTGCCAGCGCCGCTCGGACCGACCACGAGCACGAGCCGGCCGGGACCGATCGCGCCCGCCCTGTCCTGTGCCATGGTCTCCGTCTCGCTCATGCGACACGGCCGCCTTCGCGCCAGACGCTGCGGACCACGGGAACGCTGCCGGCAATGTGCACGCGGATCAGATCGGCCCGCTTGCCGATGGCGATCTCGCCGCGGTCGGTGAGGCCGACCGCATCGGCCGGCGCCTTGGTGACGGTGCGGACGGCAGCCGGCAGGCTGATCGAGGGCGCATGCTCGGGCAATTGCAGTGCGCCCATCAAGAGGCTGGACGGGATGTAGTCCGACGACAGGATATCGAGCAGGCCTTCGCGCGCGAGATCAACGGCAGCGATGTTGCCGGAATGCGAGCCTCCGCGCACGACGTTAGGCGCGCCCATCAGGATGTCGATACCCGCCTGGTGCAAGCCGCGCGCGGCCTCCAGGGTAGTCGGGAATTCCGCCACCGCGACGCCGTCACGCACGGCATCCGCGACGTTCTCCTCGGTGGTGTCGTCATGGCTCGCCAGCGGAATCCGGTATTCGTGCGCCAGGGCCACGATCTCGCGCATATTGGTCGCAGCATATTTCTTCTGGTACTCGAAGCGCTTTGCAAACAGCTCGTCGAGCTCGGCGTCGGTCTTGCCGCCGCCCTTGCCGCGGTAGTAGTCGCGCAGTTTGACCTCGTCGCGGAACTGACGTTGGCCGGGCGTGTGATCCATCAATGACATCAGCTTGACGTCGGGCCGGTCGATCAGCTCCTTGGCCTCCTCGACCACGCTCGGCATCGGGATTTCGCAGCGCAGATGCAGGAAGTGGTCGGCGCGCAGCAGATTCGAGTCGCGCGCGGTCGTGATCGCGGCGGCGAGCACGCCGGCGCGGCCGTCGACCTCCTCGGCGCCGTCCTCGCGCCAGACCCGGAGCGAATCGAACACGGTGGTGATGCCTGAAGTCGCGAGCTGGCCATCATAGGAAACGACGGCGGCGACGGGATTCCAGAACACTTTTGGGCGCGGCACGTAGTGCGCTTCGAGATGATCAGTGTGGAGCTCGATCAGGCCGGGCATGATGAGATCGCCGCCGGCCTCCTCCGCCCCACCGGGTGCCCTGCCCTCGCCGATCTCGGCGATGCGTCCAGCGGCAAGAGCAAGCCAGCCCTGCTCGATCACCCGGTCAGCCAGCACGATCCTGGCGTTGGCGATCACTGTGTCTTTCGGCTTCATGTCCCCAGTTCCTTCAGGCCGCGGCGGCAAAGCCGGTGACATCGACGATGCGGTCGGCAATCAAATGACGGATTTCGTCGTCATGGACAATGGCGACCATGGCAACGCCCTGCCGCTTCTTCTCGGCAACCAGTTCGACCACGATGGCGCGGTTGGCGGCATCGAGCGAGGCGGTCGGCTCGTCCAGCAACAGGATCGGCAGCTCCGAGATGAAGCCGCGCGCAATGTTGACGCGCTGCTGCTCACCACCGGAGAAGGTCGCGGGCGGAAGCCGCCAGAGCCGCTCCGGAATATTGAGGCGATGCAAGAGCTCGCCGGCACGGGCCTGCGCGTCGGCGCGAGCCGTGCCGCCGGCGATCAGCGGCTCGGCGACGACGTCGATGGTCGCAACCCGCGGCACGGCGCGCAGGAACTGGCTGACATAGCCGATGGTGGAGCGGCGGATGTTGAGCACCTGCCGTGGCTCGGCGGTGGCGAGATCGATCAGCGTGCCGCGATGCCGGATGCCAATGCGACCGGAGTCGCAGCGGTAGTTGCCAAAAATCATCTTCAGGATCGACGATTTGCCGGCGCCTGACGGCCCTGACAGCACGACGCATTCGCCCGGCTGGACCTGGAAGGTCACGCCGCGCACGACAGGCAGTTCGATGCCACCCTGCAGGTGCATCGTAAAAGTCTTGTTGGCGTCGGCGATGTCGATCATGGCGGTCATAGGAAGGCTCATGGCGGCAGAATCGAGGAGACGAGAAGCTGGGTGTAGGGCTCGCGCGGATCGTCCAGCACCTGGTCGGTGAGACCTGTTTCGATGACCCGGCCGCCCTTCATCACCATCACGCGATGGGACAACAGGCGCGCGACCGCGAGATCGTGGGTGACGATGACGACGGCGAGGTGCAGTTCGGCGACGAGATTGCGCAAGAGATCGAGCAGGCGAGCCTGCACCGAAACGTCGAGGCCGCCGGTCGGCTCGTCCATGAACACCAGCCGCGGCCCGGTGACGAGGTTGCGCGCGATCTGGAGGCGCTGGCGCATGCCGCCCGAATAGGTGCGCGGCGCATCGTCGATGCGCGCAACGTCGATCTCGACCCGCGTGAGCCAGTCGGAGGCGGATTCGCGGATACGGCCATAATGATTCCAGCCGACCGCCATCAGCCGCTCGCCGACATTGGCGCCGGCGGAGACGGCCATGCGCAGGCCCTGCGCCGGATCCTGGTGCACGAAACCCCAATCGGTGCGGAACAGCAGGCGCCGCTCGGCCTCGCCGAGCGAGGCGAGATCGCGGGTGACTCCGTCGCGCATGCGATAAGACACGTGTCCGCCGCTGGCCGCGAGCTGGCCCGACAGCAGCTGCAGCAGCGTCGACTTGCCGGAGCCGGATTCACCGACGATCGCCAGCACCTCGCCGGGATAGAGCGAGAACGACACATCTCGGCAGGCGGCGATGCGTCCATAGGACTTGCTCAGGCTGTCAGCGATCAGCAGCGGCTGATCGGTTTCCAGAAGATCAGCCATTTGCTTCTCCCTGCGCCTTGTCCTTGTACGGCGCAGCACTCAAGGCGCCACGATGGCCGGCGGCCTGGCGGCCCTCGCAATGATCGGTGTCCGAGCAGACGAACATGCGGCTGCCCTTGTCGTCGGTGACGATCTCGTCGAGATAGGAGTCTTCGGCCCCGCACAGCGCGCAGGGCGCGTTGAAGCGGTAGGGCTCGAACGGATGATCTTCGAAATCGAGCGACACCACCTGCGTGTAGGGCGGGATCGCGTAGATGCGCTTCTCGCGGCCGGCGCCGAACAATTGCAAGGCCGGGCAATTGTCCATCTTGGGATTGTCGAATTTCGGCGTCGGGGACGGATCCATCACATAGCGCGCGTTGACCTTCACGGGATAAGCGTATGCGGTCGCGATGTGGCCGAAGCGGGCGATGTCCTCGTAAAGCTTTACATGCATCAGGCCGTATTCAGCGAGCGCATGCATGCGCCGCGTCTCGGTCTCGCGCGGCTCGAGGAAGCGCAGCGGCTCCGGGATCGGCACCTGATAAACCAGCACCTGGCTTTCGTGCAGCGACGCCTCGGGAATACGATGCCGGGTCTGGATCACGGTCGCATGGTCAGTCGATGTCGTGGTCGCGACGCCCGCGGTCTTGGCGAAGAACTTTCGAATCGAGATCGCATTGGTGGTGTCGTCAGAGCCCTGGTCGATCACCTTCAGCACGTCCTGCGGCCCGAGGATCGCGGCAGTCACCTGCACGCCGCCGGTGCCCCAGCCATACGGCATGGGCATTTCGCGGCTGGCGAACGGCACCTGATAGCCGGGGATCGCGATCGCCTTCAGGATCGCACGGCGGATCATCCGCTTGGTCTGCTCGTCGAGATAGGCGAAATTGTAGGCCGGCGCGTTCATTCCGCGGCCTCCTTCATGGCATTGGACGCATTCGCCACCGCAGTGGATTCGGCAAACTCCCTGCGCAGCTTGCGCAAGAGGCCAAGCTCGGATTGGAAGTCGACGTAGTGCGGCAGCTTGAGGTGCTCGACGAAGCCGGTCGCCTGGACGTTATCCGAATGCGACAACACGAATTCTTCATCTTGCGCCGGAGCGAGGGCCTCTTCACCGAGCTCGCGCGCACGCAGCGCACGGTCGACGAGCGCCATCGACATGGTCTTGCGCTCGCTCTGTCCGAAAGCGAGGCCATAGCCACGGGTGAAGCACGGCGCTTCCGTTGCCGACCCCTTGAACTGGTTGACCATCTGGCACTCCGTCAGCTCGATCGCGCCGAGCGGCACGGCGAAGCCGACGTCTTCGGCGATAAGTTCGACCTCGACCTCGCCGAAGCGGATCTCGCCGGCGAAGGGATGGTTGCGACCGTAACCGCGCTGGGTGGAGTAACCCATCGCCAGCAGGAATCCTTCGTCGCCGCGCGCCAGATTCTGCAGACGGAGGTCGCGGTCCGCCGGAAAATTCAGCGGCTCGCGGGTGAGGTCGCCGACACTGGCGCCGTCCCCGGCTTGCGGCGACGTCTCGATCAATCCATCGCGACCCAGAATATCGGTCACGCGCGGTGTCGGCGCCGTCGAAGCTTCGGCCACGGCCGGCGCCTCAGGCACGAACCCTTCCGCGAGCGAGGGATCGAGCAGACGGTGCGTATAATCGAAGGTCGGCCCGAGGATCTGGCCCCCGGGAATGTCCTTGAAGGTCGAGGACACCCGACGCTGCACCCGCATCGCGCCGGTGTTAACAGGCTCGCTGGCGCCGAAGCGCGGCAGGGTGGCGCGGAAGGCGCGAACCAGGAAGATCGCCTCGATCAGATCGCCGCGCGCCTGCTTGATTGCGAGCGCCGCGAGCTCGCGGTCATAGAGCGAGCCCTCGCTCATGACGCGGTCGACCGCCAGCCCAAGCTGCTCCGAGATTTGGTCGAGCGAGAGCTCAGGCACGCTTTGGTCGCCGCGCCTGACATTGGCGAGCAGGCGATGGGCGTTCTCGATGGCGCGTTCGCCGCCTTTGACTGCGACATACATGCGTCAGGCTCCTTTGCTCACGATGCGCGTCGTGCGCGGGATCGCAACCACGGCCTCATCGGCAACCAGGACCACGTCGATGCCGCGCGGAAACAGCGCCTCGTTGATGCGTAGACGCTCGAACAGATCGAAGGGCTTGATCGAGGCCCGCAGCGTCGCGACGCCGTCGATGCCGGGACCGCGCAACTCGAAGCTGGGCCCCGCGTCCAGGGCGTCGACCTGAATGATGACCGTGGTCGAACGGTCAGGGTATTCATTGGTGCCGAGCGCGAAGCGTTCGAGCGAAGGCAGCGCGCCACCGTCGCTGATCAGCGCGAACGAGGCAATCGAGGTGTCCTGCACCACGGGCGCACCGGTGTGGAATTTGAGCCACTTCAGGACGTCGGAGCTGTCCGACATCCGTGCATCGAGCCAGAGAGGCGTGTCGTGGTCGAACAGCGTCAGCGCGATCGCGGCGGTGCCGCGCATCATTGGACCAGCCGTTCCCGCCATCGGCACGATACGCTGGACCGAGCCCGGCCGGGCCATTGCATCCATCACCGAGCGAAAGGTCGATTGCGCCGACAACACCTTGTCGGCGAAGCCCGGCGGCAGTTCCGCAATCGTGGTCATGGCCTCACCCCTCACCGCGCACCATGGTGTAGAAATCAACCTTCGTCGCCGCAGTCTCTTCGGCCTGCCGCTTGCGTTTGACCCTAAGCTGCTCGCGCAACGGCGCGATTACGTCGCGCTCGACGACGGCACCGAAGTCGCGCGACTGCACCAGCGCATCGCACAGCGCGATCAGCCGCGCCTTCTCGCCATCGCGCCCGAGCGTGTAGCCGAACCCGACCTCGCCGCTCGCAAGCCGCACCGCGGCGCGCGACACGGTGGCTTCTCCGAGATTGAACGGCGCGCCATCGCCGCCGACCCGGCCCCGCAGCATGACGAGGCCGTTTTCCGGCGCTCGCAGATCCTGATGGCCTGGCAGGGGAATCGTGCGGAGGCGGGCGGCGATCTCGCCCGCCTCCGCGTGCGCCAGCACGGCCATGGCGGCCTGGCGCTGGGCTTGCTGGGTATTGTGTTGGCTCACCGAAACCACCGAACTGAAGGCAGAACTTGCCGAATCCAAGTTGTCTATGATACTAGACAACTTCATACGGGAGCGCCATGACTGTTTCGTGACAAGGGTGTGATTTTCGGGCTAGGCTGGTCGGCGATATGAGCATGCAGGACACCGCCTCCTCGGGCGTCGCGCTGTGGCGCCTCGTTGCCGACGGCATCGAACGCGGCATCGCCGACGGCCGCTTCGCCGCCGGCGACAAATTGCCGGGCGAGATGGAGATCGCCGAGACCTACCGGGTCAACAGGCACACCGTGCGGCGCGCGCTCGCGGCCCTTGCCGAGCGCGGCCTCGTGCGCGCCGAGCGCGGCAGTGGCACCTATGTCGAGGCGCAGAAGCTCGCCTACCCCTTGCGCTCGCGCACACGCTTCTCCGAGATCGTCGGCGCTGGCGGCCGCGAGCCGCATGGAAGGATGATCGAGGCGTCAGACGATGTCGCAACGCGCGAGCTCGCACGCGAATTGGGATTGAAGACCGGCGCGCCGCTGGTGCGGATCGAAGCCATTCGCCTCGCCGATCGCATCCCGATCTGCGTTTCCACCACCTGGCTGTCGGCCGAGCTGTTTCCGGGCGCGGGCACGGTGTTTGCCGCGACACGCTCGATGACGAAGATGCTCGAGCATTACGGAATTCGCGACTATCGCCGCGGCGCGACAAGGATCACCGCCGGCATCGTCGACGCCACCGATGCCGCGCGGCTCGACCTGCCGCTCGGGCGGCCGATCCTGGTGGTCGACGCGACCGACCACGATCTCGACGGCAAGCCGCTGGTGACCAAGCATTCGCGGTTCGCGGCGGAGCGGGTGGAGTTTGTGGTGGAGCCGTAAGGGACTCTTTCCACGACGCCGGCGCCGTAGGGTGGGTTAGACGTCGGCTGCGCGAAGCGCAGTCCGAAGGCGTAACCCACCTCTTCTGTCTGCCCGGAGATGAACAGTGGTGGGTTACGCCCGCGGCTAACCCCCCTACGGCAGCTTTGACTAGGCTATCGCCCTTCGCCCAATGATCGCAAAGCGCAGCTTGCCCGAGATGAAATCGATTCCCGCGACCGCGACCAGGATCATCAGGATCAGGAACGACACCTTCTGCCACTCCAGCACGCGGATCTGTTCGGCGAGCTGCAGACCGATGCCGCCGGCGCCGACGATGCCGATGATGGTGGCAGAGCGCGTGTTCGATTCGATGAAATACAGCACCTGGCCTGCGATGACGGGTAGCACCTGCGGCATCAGGCCGAAGCGGATCTCGTGCAGCGCGCTGCCGCCGGAGGCACGGATGCCCTCGACCTGCCTCTGGTCGGCGCCTTCGATCGCCTCGGAGAACAGCTTGCCGAAAGCGCCGAAGTCCGACACGGCAATCGCGAGCACACCGGCGAACGGACCGAGCCCGACCACGTTGATCCAGACCAGGGCCCAGATCAGCGTATCGACGCCGCGGATCGAATCGAGGAAGCGACGGACCGGAAAGCGCAGGATGATCGAGGGCACGACGTTGCGCGCCGCGAGCAGGCTGACCGGCAGCGCGAGCACCGCGGCGAGCGTGGTGCCGAGCAGCGCGATCGACAGCGTCTCGCCCAGCGCCTTCAGATAGATCGGCAGCGAGGAGCCGGGATCTGGCGGGATCATCATCATGCTGATCCAGCCAAGCTGGCTCAGCCCCGAGATGAAGCGCGATGGCGAGAAATCGAGATCGACCAGGCCGAACACGAAGATCGCCAGTGCAACGGCAAGCACGACGGGCGTCGCCATGCGCGACGACGCGGGCCGATCGAAGACTTGGGGATAGCGCCCGCGGAGCTCCGCCGCATTCACGTCCGGCTTCCTGTTCACGTCCGCGCCTCCTTGCCGAACAGGCGGCCGCGCACCCAGCCGGTGGTGATGTCGATCAGGAAGACCGTGACGATGATGGTCACGAGGATCGCGCTGACGTCGGAGTAGTAGAATTTTCGGATCGCGACGATCAGCTCCTGGCCGATGCCGCCGGCGCCGACGAAGCCCATCACCGAGGCCTCGCGCACATTGATCTCGAAGCGCAGCAGGGCGTAGCTAGCATAGCCCGCCGAGACCTGCGGCAGGATCGCAAAGCGCATGCAGGAGAGCCAGCTCGCGCCGGTGGAGCGGATGCCCTCGACCGGTTTCATGTCAGCATTCTCGACGATTTCCGAGAACAGCTTTCCGAGCGCGCCGGTGGAGTGGATCGCGATCGCGAGCACACCGGCCATCGGGCCGAGGCCGAACGCGATGACGAAGATCAGCGCGAACACGATGCCGGGCACGGTGCGCGCGAATTCGAGCAACCGCCGCACCGTAAAGCGCAGCCAGGGCGCAGGCGAGGTGTTCTCGGCGGCGAAGAAATTCAGCGCGAAGGCGAAGACGGCGCCGATCAGCGTGCCGACATAGCTGATCAGCAGTGTCTCGCCGAGCAGCTTCAGCCATTTGTGCAGGCCCCAGAACCACTCGCCGACATTGGTCCAGACCCGCTGGCCGCTGTCGAGGGTGAGGATGCGGTCGAAATAGCTGATGAAATTGCCGAAATAAGTGAAGAAGGTGCGAAGGTTCACCTCGGCGCCGATCGATGAGACGATCAGCGCGGCGACGAAGAGGACGAGGCCTGCTAACAACCGCAGGCGCTTACGCGCGACCGCCTTGCGATAGGCAGCATTCAGGCCTGCGAGTTGCTGCTCGGGGAGAATCGAGACCGCGATGGTCATGTGTTCGGTGTAAAGGGTCCATCAAGAAAAGGAGCCGGGTCCATCGACCCGGCTCGAGTGCATCGTCCCGACGAGCTCAGGACGCCTTCTTACGCAGATTGTCGACGAACTTAATCAGCTCGATGGTCTTGTTGTAGTCCTCGGTGGCGACCGGCTCCCACGGCTTGTTCTTGCCGTCAGAGAGCTTCTTGAACGCCTCGGGATCCTTCTGCGCCGCCTCGAGGAAGGCTTTCTTGATCGCGGCCTTCATGTCTTCAGGCAGATCGCTGAGATAGGCGTAGGGCGAGTTGATGATGAGGTCGGACTTCACGATGATGCGGAAGTCCTCCTTCTTCATCACGGTGCCGCCGGCCGACTTCACCATGCCCTTGTTGAGCATGCGGGTCAGGTTGGAATCGTCGTCCGCGTTCCACCAATTGGCGGCGACGTCGACGGTGCCCTGCGCCAGCGCGAGAACGGCGTTCTCGTGGCTCCCGGTGAAGACCACCTTGGAGAAATAGGCGTCGGGATCGATGCCCATCGCATTCAGCTTGAAGCGGGGCATGTTGTTGCCGGACGTGGAATTCGGATCGACAAGCCCGAGATTCTTGCCCTTGAGGTCCTCGATCTTCTGGTACGGCGACTTCGCCAGCACGTAGAAGACGGAGTAGTAGCCCTTCGAGCCGTCGGAGTTGACGTCGATGACGAAAGCATCGGTCTTGACGCCGGTGAGACGGGCGCGCGCAAAGGAAGCCGGACCGTAATAGCCGATCTGGATGTTGCCGGCGCGCTGGCCTTCGATGAGGGCAGCGTAGTCGTTGGCGACGCGCAGCGTGACCTTGACGCCGAGCTCCTTCGACAGATAGTTGATGAAGGGAGCGTAGCGCTCGGTCACGCCGGAGCCGTTCTCGGCCGGGATCGCGGCGAAGGTGATTTCCGGATATTTCGCCCTCCAGTCTTCGGCGGAAGCGGATCCGGCAAAGGTCAGCGCGGCTGCGCCGGCAAGAACCAGTCTGCGAGTAATCATCGTTAGCCCCTTCTTTGGTTAAGGTCGGTTCGTACGAAAGCGAGTGACGCGACGCCGCTCAGGCCGCCGCGGCCGTTCCGAGTGCCGGGACGTCCTCGGGCACCGGCGCAGGCGTAGCGCCCATGACGTCGGCGGCCTCGAGATCGTAAAGCTCGTGCGCGACGAGGTCGGTCAGCGCGGACGGCGCGCCGTCGAACACCACGCGGCCCGCCGCCATGCCGATCAGGCGATCGCAATAGCTGCGCGCCAGGTCGAGCGAATGCAGGTTGCAGAGCACGGTGATGCCGAAATGCTTGTTGATGCGCAGCAGCGCATCCATGACGATCTTGGTGTTGCGCGGGTCGAGCGAGGCGATCGGCTCGTCGGCGAGGATGATGTCGGGCTGCTGTACCAGCGCCCGCGCGATCGCGACGCGCTGCTGCTGACCGCCGGAAAGCTGGTCGGCACGCTGCGCGGCGAGCGCGGCGATGTCGAACTGCTCGAGCGCCGACATCGCCAGGGCCTTGTCCTGCTCGGACCAGAGCTGCGACAGCGACCGCCAGGCCGGCATGGTGGCGAGACGCCCCATCAGCACATTGGTCAGGACGTCGAGCCTGCCGACCAGGTTGAACTGCTGGAAGATCATCGCCGATCGTGCTCGCCACTGCCGCAGCTCTCTGCCGCGCAACGCGGTGACATCGAGGCCGTCGAACAGGATGCGGCCCTGCGTCGGCGTCACCAGGCGGTTGATGGTTCGCAGCAGGGTCGACTTGCCTGCGCCGGAGCGCCCGATCACACCGACGAAGCTGCCGGGAGCGATTTGAAACGAAGCGTCGTCCACCGCGGCTTTTGCGCCGAAGCGGCACGTCAGACCTTCCAACACCAGCATGCGGGGCTCCCAAGTAGCAGCTGGAGCCAACCGCTAACGCGCGTGCTTGACACTTGTGTGACACGAAGTCCGCGGTGCGGCGATCCAGCACATCTCGTCCCCTGTCATCGTTGTGTCACGACGTCGTCATCAACCCGCTCGAAGACGAACGCCCGTCCTCAAACTTCCGGATGCAACATGATGAAGGTGCTATCGGTCGAGCCGACCATCGATCCTTCCGCGAAGCTGCACGAGACGCGGCTTGGCGCTTACACCGAGGTCGGCGCGCGCACGATCCTGCATGAAGTGACGATGGGCGATTACTCCTATGTCGTCAACGACGCGCAGATCACCTACACGACTATCGGAAAGTTCTGCTCGATCGCGGCGATGACCCGCATCAATCCCGGCAATCATCCGATGCACCGCGCCACGCAGGCGCATTTCACCTACCGCTCCAGTGCTTACTTCCCGGGCGAGAGCGATGACACCGAGTTCTTTGACTGGCGGCGCCAGCATCACATCCATATCGGCCATGACGTCTGGATCGGCCATGGCGCGATCGTGCTGCCTGGCCGCAACATCGGCACCGGCGCGGTGATCGCGGCCGGCGCCATCGTTACCAAGGACGTGCCGGCCTACACCATCGTCGCCGGCAATCCGGCGCGCATCGTTCGGCGCCGGTTCTCGGAGGAGATTGCCGGCCGGCTCGCGGAGCTTGCCTGGTGGGACTGGGATCACGACAAATTGCGTGAAGCACTGCCCAATTTCCGCAAGCTCTCGATTAAAGATTTCCTGACCACGTACGAAGCAGGAGCAAGCTCCTCCTCCAGCAAACGAAGCGCGGTCGCGTGACAGACATTTTCCTTGAAGGCGGCCGAACCCTGATCGGCTCCGAGCTCGTCGAAACCTCGCTCGCGGTGTCCCGTACCGACATTGCTGAGATCGATGGGCCTCGCGGCCGTGCGCGGCTCGCGATCGATGCACGCAATCTGCTAGTGCTGCCCGGCATCGTGGACCTGCACGGCGATGCCTTCGAGCGGCAGATGATGCCGCGTGCTGGCGTCGATTTCCCGATCGACGTGGCGCTGGCCGAGACTGACCGCCAGGTCATCAGCAACGGCATCACCACGGTATTTCACGCCACGACCTGGTCGTGGGAGCCCGGCTTGCGCAGCGGCGACAATGCACGACGCCTTCTCGAGGCGATCGAGCGGCAGCGTCCGCATTTCGCCGCCGACACCCGCTTCCATTTGCGCCACGAGACCTACAATCTCGATGCAGAGGACGAGATCGGCCAATGGCTCGCCGAGGGGCGCGTCGACCTGTTCGCCTTCAACGATCACATGGACGGCACCGTCGCCGACATGGCCAAGCCGCGCAAGCGCAACCGCATGGTGGAGCGCACCGGCTTGTCGAGCGAGGAGTTCGACACGCTCGTGGCACATATCATCTCGCGCGCCGGCGGTGTTCCGGCGTCGATCAATCGACTCGCAACCGTTGCTCGCACAGCCGGGGTGCGGATGCTCTCGCATGATGATGCGACGCCGGAGATGCGGCGGAATTTTCGCGCCATGGGCGTGACACTCGCCGAGTTTCCAATCAATGAGGCGACGGCGCGCGAAGCCGCGGTCCATGGTGACGCGATCGTCTACGGCGCACCGAATGTCGTGCGCGGCGGCAGCCACACCGGCTGGACCGACGCATCTGACATGATCGCGAAGGGACTCTGCACGGTGCTGGCCTCGGATTATTACTATCCGGCACCGCTGCTCGCCGCGTTCCGTCTTGCCGCAGACGGCGTGTTGCCGCTTAACCAAGCGTGGCAGTTGATCTCGTCGGCGCCAGCGCAAGCCACCGGCCTGACCGATCGTGGCACGCTCGCTCCGGGCCATCGCGCCGACATCCTGCTCGTCGAAGACAGCGCCCCGTTGCGGCCTCGCCTGGTCGCGGTGATATCGGCCGGAAAGCTCGTGCATCTGACCGATGCAACGCGGCTGCTCGGGACGGCAACAATGCCGCACGAGACTGTCGTTGCGGCATAATTTGGTTATGCTGCGACGATGACTGGTTTTCCCCGCTACGCGATCTACTTCGCCGCCGGTGCCGACAGCGCGCTCACCCGCTTCGGCGCCGAGCTGCTGGGCTATGAGGCTTACACCGGGGACGAGGTCCCGTTTGCGGATGAGGCGTTGCGCATCGCGCCGGACTGGCGCGATATCACTGCCGATCCCCGCAAATACGGATTTCACGGTACGTTGAAGGCTCCGATGGCCCTGGCATCAGGCAGGACCGAGGCCGAGCTCGTGACCGCGTGCGCGACATTTGCCGGCAAGGTACGGCCGATTCCGACGATCCCGCCGATCGTCGACGCCATCAGCGGCTTCCTTGCCATCATCCCCGCTGAACCTGTCGACGCTCTCCAGCAACTGGCCGCCGATTGCGTACGCGATTTCGATTGCTTCCGCCCGCCCTTGACGGCGGAAGACCGCGCCCGGCGCAAACCCGAAAAGCTTAGCGAGCGCCAGCGCGAATATCTCGATCGCTGGGGCTACCCTTACGTGCTGGAAGAATTCCGCTTCCACATGACGCTGACGGGACGGCTGGATGCGGAGCGGCGCGCACCTATCCTGGAGATGCTGCGCAGGCGATTTGCGGCACTGAGGCTCGATACGCTCGAGATCGATCGCATCACGCTGTTCAAGCAGGACGACGCGAAGGTACGCTTCCGCATCATTGGTGAGTGGAAGCTGGTGAATTAGCCGGGAGCTCGCACGTCACACGCGTCGTTGCGAGCGGAGCGAAGCAATCCAGTCTTTCTCCGGTGGGAGCAGTCTGGATTGCTTCGTCGCGAGAGCTCCTCGCAATGACGGCGGAGAGAGTTACCTCCCCCACCGCAGCGCCAGCGCGTCGCGCTCCTTGGCCAGTTCCAGCAGCCCGGCGCGCGTCGCCGGATGCAGCGGTTGCAACGGATGGCGGACCGCATCTGACTTGATCACGCCGCCGGCCTGCATCATCGCCTTGCAGGCGATCAGGCCACATTGGCGGTTCTCGTAGTTGATCAGTGGCAGCCAGCGCTCATAGGCGGCCTTCGCCTTCTCGCGATCGCCGGCGAAATAGGGATCGATGATCTGCCTGATACCGTCGGGATAGCCGCCGCCGGTCATCGCGCCGGTGGCGCCGGCATCGAGATCGGCCATCAGCGTGATCGCTTCCTCGCCGTCCCAGGGACCCTCGATCGCGCTGCCGCCGGCCTCGATCAGGCTGCGCAGCTTTGACGCCGCGCCTGCGACCTCGATCTTGAAATAGCGAATGTTGGAAAACTCGCGTGCCAGCCGCGCCAGCAGCTCGACCGACAGCGGCGTACCCGCGACCGGCGCGTCCTGGATCATGACGGGAATGTTGATCGCGCCCGAGAGCACCTTGAAGAATTCGACGATGCCTTTTTCAGGCACCCGGAAGGTCGCACCGTGATAGGGCGGCATGACCATGACCATGGCCGCACCGGCGGCCTCGGCCTGCCGGCTGCGCGCCGCGCACACGGCCGAGCTGAAATGGGTGGTGGTGACGATCACGGGCACGCGGCCCGCGACCTGCTCCAGCACCGCATGCATCACGCTCTCGCGCTCGGCGTCGGTCAGCACGAATTGCTCGGAGAAATTGGCAAGGATGCAGATACCGTGCGATCCGGCATCGATCATGAAATCGATGCAGCGGCGCTGGCCCTCGAGGTCGAGCTCCCCGCGCTCGTCGAAGATGGTGGGCGCGACGGGGAACACGCCGCGATAGGGGCGCTGGGCCTTGTGAGGGGTGACCGGCATCGAAGATATCTCCCTGGAGTCCTGTCGCTTGTCATGATGCGCCAGCAAGGCACGTCAGACCATGGTACCGCTACCATTTACAGGGCGGACGCGCGCGCGGCAATGCCGATCCGCGCCGTTGAACAGGGGTGGAACCTAGGCGGTCTTCACCGCGCCAAGGAAACCTTCGACCGCGACACGGAGACGGTCGGCGTCGGCCGACATCTTGGTCACGGACTGGGATAGCACCGTCCCGGCATTGCCGGTTTCCTGGTTGAGCTTGGCGACACTGCCAATGGTGTCGGTGACCTCGCGCGTGCCCTGGGCGGCCTGCTGGAAGTTGCGCGAGATCTCGGTGGTGGCTGCGCGCTGCTGTTCGACGGCGGCCGCGATCGCGGTCATCTTCTCGTCGATGCCGCTGATGGCCCCCCCGATCGCGCGGATCGCGGCAACAGCCTGGCCGGTCGCGCCCTGGATCTCCTCGACCTGGCGCGAGATCTCTTCGGTGGCCGTCGCCGTCTGCGACGCGAGGCTCTTGACCTCGCCCGCGACCACGGCGAAACCGCGGCCGGCCTCGCCGGCGCGGGCAGCCTCGATAGTGGCGTTCAGCGCGAGCAGGTTGGTCTGGCCCGCGATGGCGTGGATCATCTTCACGACTTCGCTGATGCGGCCTGCGGTCTGATCGAGGATCTCGACGGTCGCGTTGGTCTGCTCGGCCTGCGCCACGGCCTCACGGGCCTCGCGCGCGCTCGACTGCACCTGGGCAGAGATCTCGCCGACGGAGGCCGAGAGCTCCTCGGTCGCAGCCGCTATGGTCTCGAGATTATTGGTCGCCTGCTCGGCAGCGGACGAGACTGCGGAGGTCTGGCTGCTCGATTCCGACACCAGCGAGCGCACATCGGTCGCGGTGGCATCGAGCTCCTTCGCCGACGCGGCGACGCTCTCGATCACAGCCTGCACCGTATCGTCAAAGCTGCGACAGGCGGCATCAACCGTACCCGAACGGGCGAGTTGCAATGCCTGCTGCGATTCGCGCTCCTGGCCGAGACGTTCCGCGGTGGCCGCGCTCTCGCGCAGGCTTTCGAGCGCGGCAGCCATGGTGCCGAACTCGTCGGGATATCGGGATTGCGGAACCGCCGTGGCATAGTCACGGGCGCTGATACGGGCGATCGCATCGAGGATGGCCCGCACCGGGCGCATGAGACGATTCCGCACGACATAGACGCCGGCCAAGGTCACGGCGAGCGCCAGCAGGAAGGCGAGCGACTGGACCACGAGATTGGTCAGCGCCTTCGCCTGCACCGTTTCCGCCCGCGCGATCGACTGGTCCAGCGCCTTGTTCGCGACGGCCACGATAGGCGCGAACGGCGACTGGCACAGCGCGTTCCAATCCGAAGCGGCCATGGCCGGCTTGCCGCTGCCGTCAAAATTCTTGGTGATCTCCCCGATCTGCTTGAGAGCGCCGTCGGTCTTGGCGCGCGCCTCCTTGGCGGCGCTGATCAGCTCCGCGGCCACGTCGGGCGAGGCCAAAAGCTCGTCCATGCCGGACCAGCCGGAACTGATGGTGCCGTCCCATTGCGCCAGCGTGCGCTTCTGATTGTCGTCGAGCGGCTTGCTGCTATTGACGTTCGAGCGCAATGTCGAACAATGGATTCCGTAGCGGTCGCGCACCTGCCAGGCGAGACGACGGACCTGGATCATGCGGGCAATGAAGGGGTCGTCCATCCAGGCGCGGTTCGACACCGCCGTGGAGGCGAGGTTCGCCGTCTCGATGACCTTGGTGACGGCGTCGTACCAGGAATTGGTCCGCTCGATCTTGCGCTCGGCACGCGGACGCTTGGCTTCGTCGTAGAACAACTGGAATTGCGGCGCGGCCTCACCCCAGCGCTGCTTCAGCGTGCTGGCAAGCTCGTCGCGCCGAGCGAAGTTGACGCTGGCCATCGCGGCGCTGACGCCATCAAAGCCGCCCTGCTCCGCTTTCTCCGCCTCAGCCAGCTTTGGGCGGGCGTCGTCGTCGCCGAGCAACGCACTCTGGGCGTCGCCGCGATTGTTGCGCAGGGACAGGACGCCATGGAAAATCGCCTTGTCGGCGGCGGCGAGTCGCGCGGTCTCGAGACTGTCGCTGTAGCGGCCGAACGCCCCGACCATCTGGATGGCCGTAGAGACCAGCGCACCGGCCGCCAGCAGGGCCATCAAGGTCAGGAGAAGCGAGCTTACCGATTTCTTAAAGAATGCCATGGGTCACAAGGGGCCTACGTTTAAAGCGTGGCCACCCTGCACCGCGACTTGCCAATGTTCCGTTAAGGTTGTTGTCAGACGCCGGAATTCTGGACTTCCCAACCCGTTGAGCAGGCTTCGGAGGTCACGAAACCTTGGTGAAATCGGGCGGACGCCGCTCGGCGAACGCGGTGAACGCCTCGCGCGCCTCGGCGGTGCGCAGACGCTGCGCAAACTGCTCGCCCTCGGCCAGCATCTGCGCGACCAGCGCCTCACCATTGCGCATCAGCTTCTTGGTCGCGGTGAGTGCCCCAGCCGGCTGGCGCGCGAGGCGCTGGGCGAGCGCAAGCGCCTCGGCATCGAGCTTGTCGAGCGGCACCACGCGGTTGGCGAGGCCCCATGCCAGCGCGGCCTTGGCGGAGACGGTCTCACCAAGCGCGAACATCTCGTAAGCGCGGGCATAACCGATGCGCGCCGGCATCAGCAAGCTCGAGGCCGCCTCCGGCACGAGAGCGAGACTGACGAAGGGCGTCGACAACAGGGTATCGTCGGCGAGCACCACGAGATCGCAGTGCAGGAGCATCGTGGTGCCGACGCCGACGGCGCGGCCCTGCACTGCTGCGATCAGCGGACGGCTGCAGCGCGCCAGCGACTGGATGAAACGGCCGACATTGCGGCTTCCTTCGGACTTGCCTGACGCAACGGCTGCAAACTCGCCGACATCATTGCCGGCGGTGAACATGTCGCCCTCGCCGCGGATCAGCAGGACGCGCGTGGACGGATCGGACTCGGCGGAGTGGATGGTATCGGCGAGCTTGCCGTACATCGCGTCCGTCAGCGCATTCTTCTTGTCGGGGCGCGCCAGCGTGATCGTGAGAATGCCGTTTTTGTTCTTCTCAACTTGCACATGCTCGGTCATGGGTATCTCCTCTTATTCCTCTGGATCTCTTGTGGCGTCTCTTGGAAACTTCTCTTGAATGCTCGCCAGCCAGCGCGCGACGACGTCGATCTCGGCAGTGGTGAATCCCTCCGTCAGCGCGGCATTGACCGCAGCCGCATCGCTCTTCGCCTGCGCCAGCACATTGCGGCCTTTCGGCGTCAACCACACCCGCCAGGCGCGGCCGTCCTCGCGATCGGCCCGCCGTTCGACCAGTTTTGCCGCAGCGCTCCGATCGACCAGACCCGAAATGCCGGCGGGCCCCATATCGAGCGCTGCGCCCGCCTCGCCCATGAGGACGCCGTCCTGCTTGCCGAGGATGAACAGCAGCCCCGCCTGCGCCGGCGTGACCTCGTTCTGCGGCCGCGCTGCCATCCAGCGCCGCAAACGTCGTTGCGCGACGTTCAGCAGATAGATCAGCCGGTGATGTCCCGCCTCGGACGATTTATTTCGCATGCGAAATAGATAGCCGAGGCGAATTGGATTGTCAAAGGAGAGCCCCTAGGGCGATTTGGCGCGACAGCCGTCGAGGAAGAGGGCCGCGCAGGTCTGGACCCGGCGTTCGATCTGTTTGCGTGACGGCAGTGGCAGGCCGCCATAGATCGCCGCGCGCTGTGGCGCCGACGCCACCATGCCGATCAGCATGCCGGCGACTTCCTCGGCATCGTCGATGACGATTCGCTTGCGCTTGACCTGAAGGCGCAGCCAGCCGGCAAGCGCCGTGGCGGTGCGGGCAATGCCGTTCGCGTAGAAATTTGCCGCGAGCTCGGGGAAGGTTGCGGATTGCTGTAGCACCATACGCTGCAACGCCACGACCTCAGGATCCAGCGCGAGATCGGCGCAGGCGATTAACGCGGCGCGCAAGCCCGATTCGATATCGACGTCATCGCCGGCTTGGAGATCGACCGCAGAGAGCAGCCGCTCGAGCCTGTCTGCGCACATCGCCTCGAACAGCGCAGCCTTGCCTGGGAACAGACGATAGAGCGTCCTGGTCGAGATGCCGGCGCGGCGCGCCAGCTCTTCGGTGCTGGTCGCGGCATATCCCTCCACCGCAAACATATGCCGCGCGGCTTCAAGGACGATTCGCGTCGTCTCCTCGTCGCTGCGCACCGGCGGACGTCCGCGCGGACGGACTTCGCTTTCCGATTTTGCCTGAGCCATGTCTTTACATGATGCCTGTCATTCCATTGACAATTCCAAAGCTAATCTCATTTTGGAAATCGTCAAGTTTCCTAAATCAGGGGAGCCGGCCATGACCGTCCACACCACCCCATCCGCTGCCGCCGAAACCGCCCTCCCCGCGACGGCGCTGGAGGGCGTCTTGCCTAAGGCGTCAACAAGCACCGTCCGGAAAAAGCTCAATCTCCGCAAGCTCTTGCTGATGGGAGCCGCGGCCGTCGCCCTCGCCGGCGCGAGCTGGTACGGCTACGGTTACTGGACGGTCGGCCAGTATCTCGTCTCGACCGATGATGCCTATGTGAAGGCTGACAACACCACCATCGCGCCGAAGGTCAGCGGCTATCTCAACGGGGTCCTCGTCGCCGATAACGAGCATGTGAAGGCAGGCCAGATGCTGGCGCGGATCGACGACCGCGACTTCAAGGTCGCGCTCGATCAGGCCAGGGCTGACGTTTCGGCAGCGAACGCCGCCATCTCCAGCAAGGAAGCGCAGATCGAGGTGCAGCAGGCGGTGATCAAGGCCGCGCGCGCCACACTCGACGTCGATCAGGCCAACCTCACCTTCGCCGCACAAGACAACAAGCGCTACACCGATCTCGCCGCGACCGGCTCGGGCAGCGTGCAGAATGCGCAACAGGCGCAGTCACGCATCGCCTCTGCACAGGCAACGCTCGAACGCGACACTGCCAATCTCGCCTCGGCGCTCAAGCAGGTCGACCTGCTCAAGGCGGAGATCGTGCAAGCCACGGCGGCCGCGGCACGAGCGGAAGCCGTGCAGCACCAGGCCGAACTGAACCTCGGCTACACCACCGTCGTTTCGCCGATTGACGGCGTGGTGGGAAATCGGTCGTTGCGCGTCGGCCAGTTCGTGCAGGCAGGCACGCAGCTGATGTCGATCGTGCCGACGGATGCCGCTTATGTCGTCGCCAATTTCAAGGAAACGCAGCTGACCCATGTGAAGTCCGGCCAAGCCGTCGATATCGAGGTCGACATGTTCCCGGGCCAGGTCGTGCACGGCCACGTCGATTCCATCGCACCGGCCAGCGGCCAGGAGTTCGCCCTGCTGCCGCCCGACAACGCCACCGGCAATTTCACCAAGGTGGTGCAGCGCATTCCCGTCAAGATCGCGCTCGACGACAAACACGGAGCTGCGATCGCGCTGCGCCCCGGCATGTCCGTGATACCGACGATCGCAACACGTTCGACCGCGCCGACCGCGAACGCGGCCGATGCAGCTAAGGCCAAGCTCGTTTCCGGAGGGTCTTGCCATGTCAAACAGCCTTTCACCTTCGACACAAGCAACATCGGCCGCGACGTCTGACCGGCCGGTCGCCGATCCGAATCGCGCGAGCGCCGCCACCTGGATCGCCGTGCTGGCCGCCATGATCGGCTCGTTCATGGCGATCCTGAACATCCAGATCACCAACGCCTCGCTGCTCAATATCGAGGGCGGCATCGGCACCGGCGCCGACAACGGCTCCTGGATCTCGACGTCGTACCTGATCGGCGAGATCATCGTGATCCCGCTGACCGACTATTTGAGCCGCGTGTTCACGTTCCGCCGGTACATGCTGGCAAGCGCGACGCTGTTCGCCGCCTTCTCGGTCGCCTGCGCCTTCGCCCACGATCTCCCGTCGATGATCGCGATGCGCGGCCTGCAAGGCTTTGCCGGCGGCGTGCTGATCCCGATGGCGTTTACGCTGGTGCTGACCAAGCTGCCCAAGCCGCAGCAGCCGGTGGGTCTTGCGATCTTCGCGCTGTCAGTCACTTTTGCTCCCGCGATCGGCCCGACCATCGGCGGCTATCTCACCGAGACGTATGGCTGGCGCACCATTTTCTTCGTCAACGTGATCCCGACCGCGGTGATGGTAGCCGCGCTCTACGTGACGCTGGAGCGGCAGAAGATGCAGCTTGGCCTCCTGAAGGAGGGCGACTGGGCCGGCATCGTGACCATGGCGATCGGGCTGTCGGCGCTGCAAGCCGTGCTCGAGGAAGGCAACAAGGACGACTGGTTCTCCTCGCCCTTCATCTTGAAGCTCGCCGTGATCTCCGCCGTCAGCCTCGCGCTGTTCGTCACGATCGAGCTCTGGATCGAAAAGCCGCTGATCCGGCTGCGCCTGCTGACGCAACGCAATTTCGGCTTCGGTACGATCGCGATGACGATGGTCGGCTTCGCCCTGTTCGGCTCGGTCTATATGCTGCCTGCCTATCTCGGCCAGGCGCAGGGCTACAATGCAGAGCAGATCGGTAACGTGCTGGCTTGGACCGGCCTGCCGCAGCTCGTGCTGATCCCGCTGATCCCGAAACTGATGCAGCGCTTCGACACGCGTTACATCGCCATCACCGGGCTCCTCATCTTCGCTTATAGCTGCTTCATGAACACCGCGATGTCGCCGGACTATGCCGGCGACCAGCTCTGGATTCCGAACATCGTGCGCGCGGTAGGCCAAGCCATGGTGCTGACGCCGCTGACCTCGGTGCTGACAGGCGGCATCGCGCCGCAGGATGCGGCCGCAGCCTCCGGCATCAGCAACATGCTCCGCAATCTCGGCGGCGCGATCGGCACGGCGACGCTCGCCACCATCATCACCAAGCGCGAGCAGTTCCATTCCAACATCATCGGCCAGTCGGTCTCGCTCGGCCGCGAGGAAGTTCGCACCCGCATTGCGCAGATGACGAACTACTTCACGGCCCATGGCCTGCCCGACCCTAATGCCGCCCGTGAGCAGGCGATCATCGCACTCGGCAAGACGGTGAAGCGCCAGGCGCTGGTAATGGGCTATTCGGACGCGTTCGCCGTAATTGGCGCCATGCTGATCCTTGCGGCCATCGCGGTGCTGCTGACGCGGCGTGTGAAGACGGCCGGCGGGCCGGCGCATTAGTGCTCGAACACCAGCCGGGCGCCAATGGTACCTTCCAGTCCGCGGATCTGCGCCAGCAGCGCGCCTGAATCCTGGCCGCCGAGATCGGCGTCGAGCACGACGTAACCGAGGTCGCCTGCGGTCTCCAGATATTGCGCGGCGATGTTGATGTCGCGCTGGAGGAAAACCTCGTTCAGCCGGCGCAGCATGCCCGGCACGTTGCGATGGACATGGCTGAAGCGCGCGCCGGAGGGACGCAGGTGCAGTTGCACCTCGGGGAAATTCACCGCGCCCATCGTCGACCCCGTGATGAAGTAGTCGACCAGCTTGCGTGCCACCTCGCCCCCGATCCGCTCCTGCGCCTCTTCCGTGGAGCCGCCGATATGCGGGGTAAGGATGACATTGCGGAGACCCTGCATGGGGCTCTTGAAACGCTCCGAATTCGACGACGGCTCGACCGGAAACACGTCGATCGCGGCGCCGGCGAGATGGCCGTCGCGCAAGGCACCCGCGAGCGCGTCGAGATCGACCACGGTGCCGCGGCTGTTGTTGATCAGGAACGAGCCCGGCTTCATCGCCCTCAGCTCCTTCTCGCCGATCATACCTGATGTTTCCGGCGTCTCCGGCACGTGCAGGCTGACGACGTCGCTCTGCGCCAGCAGCTCTTCGAGCTTCTCGAGCGGCTCGGTGTTGCCATGGCGGAGCTTGTCGGTGCGATCGTAATAGATCACCCGCATACCCATGGCCTCGGCCAGCGTCGAGAGCTGCGAGCCGATATTGCCGTAGCCGATGATGCCGAGGGTGCGGCCGCGCACCTCGCGGCTGCCGGCCGCGGACTTGTCCCAGCCGCCCTCATGAGCCGATACCGACCGCGGGAAGATCTGCCGCAGCAGCATCACGATCTCGCCGATGACGAGCTCGGCGACGCTGCGCGTGTTGGAGAACGGCGCGTTGAACACGGGAATGCCGCGCTTGCGCGCCGCCAGGAGATCGACCTGGTTGGTGCCGACGCTGAAGCAGCCGACCGCGAGCAGCCCGTCGGTGGCTTCCAGCACCTCGTCGGTGATCTGGGTGCGCGAACGGATTCCGAGCAGCGAGACGCCCTTGAGCGCTTCGCGCAGTGCCTCGCCATCCAGAGCCTTGGTCAGACGCTCGACATTGGTGAAGCCTGCGCCCTTGAACAGATCCACGGCGCTGTCGTTGACACCTTCAAGCAGCAGCGCCTTCGCGCTCCGCTCAGGGCTTTGGCCTGGGGCTGACATAGTATCTCCATGACTGGCGGCTTTGTCGCAGGACATAGACCGCGGACGCCGCACAGCACAATAGGGCTGGATACAAGAAGAAGATGGCGGGGATGGCTGCGCTTGGTGTACCAGACCCGTCATCCTGAGGTGCGAGTGGCGCGATGCGCATCGCGCCGGGAGCCTCGAAGGAGGCACGGCCGAGCTGCCAGCCGGGCCCCGTCGTCCTTCGAGGGCCGCCAAGGGGCGGCCGCCTCAGGACGACGGAGTTGCTGCTCGTCGTCAGTCAGATCACGTAGAACCCGTGCGTGCCGTCGCGGCGGAGCTGGTCGACCAGGCCGTATTCCCAGTCGAGATAGGCCTGCATCGCGCCCTCGGCGATGTCGGTTCCCTCATAGGGACGGCGGTAGCGATGCGCAGGGTCGGGCTTCGGCAGGGCCAGCGGCGGGCCTACCTCGAGCGTGCGGTCATAGCCACCTTCGAGCACGTAGACCTCCCAGCCCATCTGGGCGAGCCAGGAGGCCGTCATGTCGGCGCGCACGCCCTTGTCGTCGCTCAGGAGGATGCGCGCCCCGCGCACCGGCGCGGCCATATCGGTCTCCTGCACGAGCTGGCCGCCGGGATAGTGGCGGAAGCCCGGGAGATGACCGGCGGCATACTCCTCGGCATCGCGCACGTCGAAACGATAGAGCGTGCGGTCGGTCGCAGCGACCAGCGCCGGCATCTCGTTCGCGCCGACATGGCGGACGCCAGCGCGATAGGCAACGTCGCGAGCATTGGCCGGACCGTTTTCGAATGAGCCGATCCCGCCGCGCCGGTCGGCGCCATGGCTAAGCGTGTGCCGCGCCAACGTCCAGCCGATCGTGCCATTGCGCAAGGCCCGCACCTTGTTGGGCACACCGGCGTTGATGAGCGACTGGGTGCCGATGATCGAGCGGGTGCGACCGGCGCAATTGACGATGATCGTGGTGTTTGGATCGGGCGCTGCCTGGCCGGCTCGCAGCACCAGCTCAGCTCCGGGCACGCTGACCGAGCCCGGAATATTCATGGTCGCATATTCATCGAAGCGGCGAACGTCGAGGATGGCGATGTTGGCCTTGTCCGCGATCAGTTTGGCCACTTCGTCGGCGCTAAGCGACGGCGTATGACGACGCGCCTCGACCAGCTCGCCGAACGCCTTCGAATAGGAATTGACGTCCGCAAACACTTCATAGCCCGCTGCGCGCCAGGCTTTGATTCCGCCATCGAGTGAGCGGACATCGCGGTAGCCGAGCCCTGCGAGGCGTTCGACGCCCGTTGCGACCAGCCCTTCGCCATCATCATAGAGCACGACCGGCACACCCTTGCGCGGCAGCCGAACCTCGGCTTCGATCGCGATCCGGTCCACGGCCATGTTGGCCGCAAACAGCGGATGGCCGGTGGCGAAGGCCGCCTCATGCCTGAGATCGAGCAGCGCGATCTCCTCGCGCAGGAGCAACGCGCGACGGACATCGGCCGGAGTTTCGCTGGGAATAGTCATAAGAAAGCGCGCCTGAAGGTCGAAGGATCTGACGCTTTTGGACCATTGCCGCCGCGTTGGCTAGTCACTCCGGACGCAGGCCCTCATTGCTTCGGCGCGACGGTCCCGGTCTGCTTCAACCGCTCCGACCTGACCCAGCCGGATACGCTGTCTTGCGTTCTCGGATTCATGTACATCACCGATGACCAGCCATCGCCGCTTCGGGCATAGACGATCAGCTCGTCCCTGGGGATGACGAAGATCCCTTTCATCGGACGGTCGGGTTTCGGCGCCGAGTAGAATTGCAACCGCCCGGCTCCTGTCACCACATTCAACGTCGGCGGCGAGACCATCGGAGCCTCCTTCGACCCCGTTTCCGGCTCGTTGCAGAGCGCATCGGCACGGCTCGGCGTATCGAACAGGCCGAGAAGCGCGGTGAGACAGATCGTGCATGCAAGCAAGCGTCGGATTGGTGACATCATCCTCTCCCTGAGCCATCCGGGATTTTGTACCGGATCTCCAGGATGAGGTTCGAAGCGACAGGCGTGTCTCAGCCTGCCCCAGCTACCTGCTTCTCGATGATGCTGGCGACCCGCACCGGGGTTTCGAGCATGGAATAATGGCCGGCATCGTCGATGATCTCGAATGTCACGCGGGGATAGGCAAGTGCGAAGGCATTCCGCAGCGGCTCGCCGCGATAGAACGGGATGTCCAGGGCGCCGGTCACGACGTGCGTGGGGGCGGCCAGCCCATGCGTCTCGCCTGATATGGCGGAGCTCGTGAACATGGTGAGATAGCCGCGCTTGGCCTCGACCGTCGAGGCCTCGCGCGCGATGGCGAGCTTGCGGCGCAGCCAGCCGGCGCCGTAGCCACCGGACGTGCGGGCCGTGATCGCGCGTCCGGCCGCCTCGTCCTCGTCGATAACGGCGTTGAGCGCCTTCATCGCGGCCTCATCGGCGCGGAAGCCGGTGGGCGGCACCGGCGAGAACAGCGTCACGCTCTGAAGCCGGCTTCCGGCCAGAAGCGCGACCTTCTGCGCGACCAAGCCGGACATCGAATGACCGACCAGATGGAAGCGGGTGATGGCAAGCTCGTCGGCCGTATGCAGCACGTCGGCCACAGCTTCGTCCAACGTGTAGCTGCCGCTCATGCCGCGCGACCAGCCGTAACCTCTGAGGTCCACGAACACGAAGGTATAGCGCGCGGGATCGAGATAGGGCAGCACCGGCTCCCAGTTGACGTGATCGCCGAGCCATTCGTGCAGCACCACACAGACCGTGGGGCCGTTACCGATGCGGCAATGGCCGAGCCGACCACCGGTCGCGAGTTGCGGCGCCGGCCAGGGAGATGAGGGTGCGTTCGCCGACTGGGCCATGCCTTGCGCGAAGGCCGGCGTGGTGGCGATTGCGGCGGTGGCGGTCAGACCCAGCCCTTTAAGTACATTGCGGCGTTGCATGCGTTTCCCCCGCGCCTTCGATTTCAGCTAGCGCTGCCTACCTGATAGCCCGCAAGATCCGCGCGGGGGAAATTGATTTCTGCAATGCCTTGATCGATAAATCTCATTCCGCCGGAGCTCGGTCCGGTGGCGCCGTTCGGAGCCTACCCATGCCGACAACCCTCGATATCGATACACTCCGCGCGCTGCTCGCCATCGTCGAGTTGAAGAGCTTTTCGCGCGCGGCGGAGCAGCTGGGACGAACGCAATCTGCGATCAGCCTTCAGATCGCCCGGCTCGAAGCCGTGGTCGGTCATCCCCTGCTGGAGCGGATTCGAGGCCGAGTGCTCGGGCCGACGGCCAAGGGCGCGGAGCTCGTTACGCATGCGCGGGAGATGATCGCGCTCAACGCGCGCGCAGTGGCCGCCATGCGCCGGCCGGCTTCGGACGAGCCGGTCCGGCTCGGCATGCCCGCCGACTTTCTCGAGCGCGATTTCGCGTCGGCCTTTGACCATATCCGATCGCGCTTCCCCAAAGTACAATTCTCGGTGCGCACCGACCTCTCGGCGCGGCTCGCTGAGGACCTCGGGCACGGCCGGCTCGATCTCGCCTTCTACAAGCGTGCGCCCTCGAACGAAGCTGACGCGGCGATCGCGTTCGAGCCGATGGCGTGGTTCGGCCAGGCACCAGCATCAAGTCGCTCCGACGATACCGTTCCGCTGGTGACCTTTGCCGATGGCTGCGCCTATCGCGGCGAAGCGCTCCGCAGCCTGCGCCTGGTCGGGCGGGAATGGACCATCGCTTGCGAGGCGCGCAGTCTCTCCGCGTTGGTCGGCGCGGTCAAAGCCGGCCTCGGCTATGCAGCCCTGCCCGTCAAGCTGGGCGACCGCAAATCGCTGAGGCACGCGGGCGATCTAGTGGACCTGCCGCAGCTCAATGCGGTCGAGCTAGCCCTTGGTATTGCCGAGGGCTGCAACCTGCCGTTCACCCGCGCGATCAGCGGCATTATCGCCGAACGCTGTGCGCTGGCGTGAGGACCGCAGCTTGAGGCGCGACAGGTACAAGAGCAAGCCGGTGATCGCGAACAATGGCATCAACGCGGCGGCAATCATGAAAGCAATCTTGCCGGGCCAGCCCAGCACAGCGCCGCGGTGGATATCGAACACGCTCGCAATCGCCTTCTCACCGAGCGTCTTGTCGCCATGGCGCTCCGCGGAGATTAGCTGGCCTGTAGCGCCATCGATGCGAAGCTCGTCGCGTACGCTTTCGAGCGTGGAGTCCTTCGGCCACGACCGTATTCGCAGTACCGTGCCCGGCCCAGCCGGGAGCATCAGCTGAACCCTGGCGAAGCCCTCATTCTGCTCATGCCGGAGGGTCGACCACGCGCGATCGAACCCGACGGGCTGGCTCGGCTCCGGACGACGGGATGAATGCGGTGGCCCCTTCGCCGCCGCCACATGTGGGCGCGACAGCAACCAGACGACGCCATCCTTGTACCAATCGAACGAGTACCAGAGCCCGGTGAGGCTCATCACGAGATAGACCGGCAGCACCCAGGTGCCGATGACCGCATGTAGCGAGCGATGCAGGCCGCGGCCGCTCAGCCCGAGATTTGGCTTCAGCCACATCTTCATGCTGCTTGCACGACGCGGCCAGCGCAGTACGAGCCCTGAGATCAGCATCACGATCAACCCTAGCGCGGCAACGCCGGTAATCTGGCGTCCCCACCCCTTGGCATCGCCGGGAACGAGCAGCCAGCGATGCAGTCTGCGCACCGTCGCGAAGAAGTCCTCGCCGCGCGGCACGCCAAGCAGGGTTCCATCATAGGGGTCGACATAGAGCGAGGACGGCCGCGTGCCCTGCTCGTCACGGGCAAAGCGGATGTGAACGGCCGCGGACGGATCGCTCGACAGCGTGATGGCCGCGACCTTGCCGGCATCGGGCACTGCCTTCAGGCGCGATACCAGTTCGTCCGGCAGCAGTGGCGGCGTCGTCCGTGGCGCGACCTGCATGATGCCGGCATTCAGATGATCGACAATCTCGTCCTCGAAGCTCATGATCGCACCGGTCAGCGCGATCAAGGAGAGCAGCAACGCCAGCACGAGGCCGACGACGGAATGGACCTGAAGTAGTGCGGCTTTGATTGCGGGCCCGAGCTTAGGCATCGGCGCGGGCCTTCTTGCCCTGTTGTCGTATCGCCATGACTAGAACTTCACCGTCGCCGACAGTGAGATGCGCCGGCCATCGCCCATCGCGACGTTCAGGGCGCTCCCGGTCGTGGAGGTGTAGTAGACCTTGTCGAACAGGTTCTTGACGTTGAACTGATACGTCACGGGTACTTTGTCGATGGTCGTGTCGTAGGTCGTGAAGATATCGGCAACCGTGTAGGCTGGGAGGAAGAACGTGTTCGCGGAATCGCCCGGCCGATCGCCGACATAGTGCGCGCCGCCACCGAGCCGCAGGCGTCCGGGCAAGCGGTCGCCGAAATCGTAGACGAGATAGAGCGACGCCGTGTTCATCGCAGCGTTCAGCAGCTTTGCATTGCCGACGAGGGGATCGTCGATCAGGCGCGCGTCGGTGTAGCCGTAGCTGCCGATCACGCTCCATTCATCCGTGAGCCTGCCGGTGACGTCCAGTTCGACACCGCGCGATCGGGCCGCGCCCGAGGCGCGCCCGGTCGACCTGCCACCGCCGATCTCGTCCAGCACCAGTACGTTCTTCTTCTGGATGTCGTAGACCGCAAAGGTGCCCGACAACCGCTTGTCGAACTTCAGCCCGGTCTCCCACTGCGTCCCCTCTTCGGGCGCGATGGTGGAATCGACGACGAATCCGCTGGTGAACGCCGCAATGGTCGAAGTCGGCTTCAACGACTGCGTATAGCTCACATAGTAAGAGAGCTCTTCGCTCAGCTTGACCACGACGCCACCGAGCGGCAGCACCCTGTCGCCCGACAGGTTGGTGTTGGTAACGAAGACAGGCCGGCCCTTTCCGGCGAGCTGCTCATATTGCATCCAGCGCACGCCGCCGACCACGGACAGCCAGTTAGTCAGGTGGAAGGTATCCTGGGCGAAGAAGCCGCGGGTACCGAGCTTGTCGGTCTGCTCGCTGTCGACAGGCGAAATGGTCGTGCCAGGCGTGATCAGCCCGTAGACCGGATTGTAGACATTGAAGCTCGGGGTCGCCTGCCGGATCAAGTCGCGGCGATCGATCGTGCGATACAGCGCCTCGCCGCCGAACAGAATCTCATTGCGGAAGCCGCCGACCCAGACGTCCCCTTGCGTGTAGGAGGTGCCGTAGCTGGCGTTGCTGAGCGAGTTCTGGGTGCCATCGTTGCTGCGGGTCTCAACGCCCGTCTTCGCATTGACGCCGGTGATCCGAAGCTGGTTGGCGCTGTAAGTCTCCGTGTTGTAGCTGTAGGCTGCCGTGACCTTCCAATTGTCGCTCAGCTTCTGCTCGACCGAGCCCTGCACCAGATCCGACGTGCCCCACATATTGTTGAAGGGTTCATCGAGCCGACGTGTCTTCGGAATCGCCAGCGGCGCGCCGTTGACGAATGCGGTGCCGCGGTCGAAGGGAGTGATGAATTCGCGATGCTCATAGGTGAGCTGGACCGTCGTGGTCTCGCCGTACCAGGCGAGTGACGGGTTTACGAGCATTTCCCTGTGGCGGCCGAAATTGCGCCAATAGTCCTCGCTGATGCCGTAACCGATGAAGCGATAGGCAAGACCACCGTCGCCGATCGGACCGGTGACGTCGAATGTGCCGTCGGCGCCGTTGCGATTGTTGGCGTAGGTCGAGCCCAGCAGCGTAACTGAGCCGTGCTGGTACAACTCCGGACGTTTGCTGATGGTGTTGACGATGCCCCCCGGATCCATGATGCCGTAGAGCAGCGAGGCCGGCCCCTTCAGCACCTCGACGCTGTCGACTGCAGCATTGAGGCTGCGCCCCTGCACCAGCGGCATGCCGTTGCGCATGATCGAACCGTCGCGGTTATCGCCGAAGCCGCGTCGGATCACTGCATCCTGGGTACCGGCGAGCGTGTTGGTCTGCGTGATGCCGCTGATGTTGACCAAGGCATCGTCGATGTTGCGTGGCAGCTGGTCCTTGAGCACCTGGGCGGGCACGATGTTGACGGATTGCGAGGTGTCGAGCGGCGATGCGCCCGAGCGCAGCGTGGTCGCGCTCGGCATTGCGCGATAGCCGAGCTTTGCGGCCTGCTGCGCGGCGGCCTCTGCCGCGGCACGCTCGGACAGGTTCGGTGCGGCGGGCGGAGCGGTGCTTTGGTTGCGGCGCGCGGCCGCCTGCGTACGTCGTTGCGACTGTTCCGAAGCGCGCGACGGCTTCGGCCGCTGCGTCGGCGCATCCACGTTCACGGGCGGCAGCGCCGTTTGCGCCTGCGCGATCGTACTGCCGGAGGGAGATTCGGCGAGCAGCACGGCTGCGCCGATGAGAAAACCTGCGCGGCTGTTACCGGCGCGATTTCGATGGCCGCTGACGCGAGGGCCACCCAGAGAGGTACGCACTTTCGATTCACTTCCAAGTCACAGCATTGACGCTGGCGCGTCTAGCAGCCGCTGCGAACGAAGAGAACCGTGGCCGGACTTGAATAGCTCTAGTGTTGAATCGTTCTAGATTGAGAGCAACGGAGAAAGGCAGCTGCGACACGCCGCGCACGAATTCGCGGCAACGTGTCGCAGCATTGCTGCAAGCTCAGGCGATGGCGGGGCTGGTCAGCTCGTCCAGCTTCGCCTTGAGCGCGGTGCCATCAGACAAAGCACGTAGCGGCGGACGCACGCGCAGCCAGCCGGCATCGCCGGTCTGCGCGGCGAGGATGGCCTTCAGCGTCGTCAGGAAGGATGGCGACTTCACCACGATGTCGACCGCGGCCTGCATGCGCGCTTCGACATCCTTGCCGTCGATCATCGCCTTGACCAGCTCCGGCGCGATATTGGCCATGCCGCAGATCGTCCCCGCGCCGCCGCCGGCGATCGCGCGCGCGATGTCGGTTTCATTGCCGACGGTGATGGCAAGCTCAGGCGCCGCGGCACGGAACGCCTGAAATTGCTTGAAGTCGCCGCTGGAGTCCTTCAGGCCCGCGACCACATTGCCGTAGCGCCTGCGCAAATTTGCAGCGACCGTCGTCGGGATCGCGACACCCGAGATCTGCGGGATATGATAGAGATAGGCGCGCAGACGATCGTCGGCGACGCCGTCGATGATGGCCGCAAACGCATCCTCGATGCCCTCAGCCGTGACGCTGCGGTCGAAGTAAGGCGGCAGAACCAGCACGTGGCGCAGGCCGAGGCCGAGTGCGGCGCGCGTCAGCGCGATGCTGTCGCTGATGGCGGGAAAGCCGCCACCGACGCCGATGCGCTCCGCCGGCACGCCGGCCTTGAGCACGGCGTCGATGGTCGCGACGCGTTCGGCAACATTGAACGAGGTCCCCTCGCCGGTGGTGCCGAACAGCACGACACCATCGACCCCCTTGCTGAACAGCTGCTTGGCATGCGCAGCGAGCTTCGCAGAGTCCACATTGCCGTTCGCCGCCAGCGGCGTCGCCGACGCCACCCAGAACCCGCGAATTGCCTCCGTCATAGCACCACCCATTGTTGCATCCCGAATAAGGCCCTGATCCGTAACGGTCTTCGGGGCCCATGAGGCTGTTTTTGCTTTACTTTGCCTCTTGTACCTTACATACAAGAGAGATGCAATTCCCTGCCGTAGCTCCGCCCAGGGCGGCTCGGCCAGATATGCAAGAGGTCTCACATGGACATGCTGACGCCCGTCGGACATCCCGCCTCATTGCTCGAAACGTTGCGCGACAAGCTCGGCGCCGCGGCCGTGCTGACCGGCAGCGATGTGCCGACACGCAATTGCAACGACTGGAGCGCGAGCCTGCCGCAAATACCGCTGGCGGTGATCCGCCCGCGCGATGCCCAGGGCGTTGCCGATGCGATCCTCACCTGCCGCCAGGCGCGCCTGCCGTTCGTGCCGCAGGGCGGCTTGACCGGCCTCTGCCGCGGCGCCGCGCCCGAAGCCGGCTGGGTCGCGATCTCGCTGGAGCGGATGACCGGCATCGAGGAGATCGATCCCGCATCGATGACGATGACGGTGAAAGCAGGCACGCCGCTGGAGACGATCCAGAAGGCCGCAGACGAAGCCGGCTTCTTTTTTCCGCTCGATCTCGGCTCGCGCGGCTCCTGCGCGATCGGCGGCAATCTTTCCACCAATGCCGGCGGCAACCGCGTGATCCGCTACGGCATGACGCGCGAGCTGGTGCTGGGCTTAGAGGTGGTACTGCCCGATGGCACTGTCATCACTGGCCTCAACAAGCTGATGAAGAACAATGCCGGTTACGACCTGAAACATCTCTTCATCGGCTCGGAAGGCACGCTCGGCATCATCACCCGCGTGGTGCTGAAACTGTTTCCGAAGCCGCGCTCGACCATGGCCGCGCTCTGCGCCCTGAAGGACTATGCCGCGGTGATCGAGTTGCTCGGCGCCGCCCGCAGCGGACTCGGTCCGCTGCTGTCGGCGTTCGAGGTAATGTGGCCGGATTATTGGGACGTGATCACGACCCGCGCCGGCGTCAAGCCGCCGGTCGCCGCCGGCCATGGCCTCTACGTGCTGGTCGAGGCGCAAGGCACCGACGAGAGCGTCGATGCGCCGCGTTTCCAGGCCTGGCTCGAAGAGCTGATGGAGCGCGGCCTGCTCACGGATGCTGCCGTGGCGCAATCGCTGGCGCAGACGCAAGGCTTCTGGCGCGTGCGCGACATCTGCGCCGAGTTCGGTCAGGTGCTGGGCCCGCACATCTCCTACGATATCGGCCTTGCGGTGGCGCGGATGGACGAGTTCGCGACGCGTTGCAAGGCGGCCCTGGCTGACGGCATCAAGGGCTGCGAGAGCGCCTATTACGGCCACATCGGCGATGGCAACCTGCACCTCGTTTCCTGGGTCACAGGCCTTCCCGTCGAGCAGCAGCCCAAGGAGGAGATGGATACGATCATCTACGGCCTCGTCCGCGACATGGGCGGCAGCGTCTCGGCCGAGCACGGCATCGGCACGCTGAAGAAGAAATGGCTTGGTCACGCCCGCAGCGAGGCGGAGATCGCCTTGATGCGGACGCTGAAGGCCGCGCTCGATCCCGATCATCTGCTCAATCCCGGCAAGGTGATCTGAGATCCCCGATGCGCTCGCTCAAGCTCGATGCGCCGAAATCGCTGTCGCAGCGGGTGATGCTGCGGCTGCGGCAGGCGATCATCGACGGCGAGTTCGCGCTGGGCGCTGCCATTTCCGAGGAGATGGTGGCGACCTCGTTCGGAGTCAGCCGCACGCCGGTGCGCGAGGCGATGGGTCAGTTGCAGGCGCAGGGGCTCGTGGTGATCCGGCCGCAGGTTGGCAGCTTCGTGTTCACGCCAAGCGCAGAAGACATCACCGCGCTGTGCAGCTTCCGCATCGCGCTCGAGCCCAAGGCCGCCGAGTTCGCCTTTCGTCATGACCGCGTTGGTGCGATCGCCGCGATGACCGAAGCGATTGCGGCGATGGAGCCGGCGGTGGAGGCCAAAGACAACATCGCCTATGGCCGCGCCGACGCCGCCTTTCACGAGGCGCTATTCAGCCATTGCGGCAACCGCTATCTCGCCGAATCCTATCAGCTCGTCTCCGGCCGCGTCGCCGCGCTCCGCACCAATCTGACCTCGCCGATCGACGTGCGCACCCGCTCGTCGTTCGACGAGCACCGCAAGCTGCTCGACCTGTTCGCGCGCGGCGAGTTTGCGACGTTCGAGGCAAACATGACCACGCACATCACCAATTCAGGCGTGATCTACGCCAAGGCCTTGAAGGTCGAGGCACCCAAAGGGGGTGAGCGCTTCTAGCGTGCGCCCTCCGGTCCCGGCCTGTCCAGGAAATCCAATGCGGTGTTGATCTGGTCGAGCTGATGCTCGATTTTCTCGCGATCCTCGACCGACTGCGCCTTCTGAAGCTGTTCCACGAGCTTCTGCTTCCGCAGCAGCAAATTCTCTATGACTGTGCTCACAGCTCCCCCGTCGCCCGAGGCGATACAGCGAGCGCCACATCGTGGAGGCGCACGCGGACCGGGCTCGCGTCGAACCCTCCATCAGAATGTTCCGTGGCCGGGTTGGTTCCTATAGCCGAGTGCGCGATCCCCGAGGGGACGGGAACCCTCGGCTCATCGCGTCGCGACGATAGCGGCAGGCTGCGGGCCATATGTGGACGGTGTCACAGTCGCGCGTGACGTCCCGATCGGCAAAGTCGGCACACCGATCGGTTGAATTCGGCCGCCCGGAGTCCTATGCCTAGGCCCCATGGACACCCAGATCATCGCCGCCACCAAGCCCCTGACGGCCCAGGCGCGCCCGCGCAAGCCGGCGCCGTTCCTTCCCATGAGCCGCGCCGAGATGGACGCGCTCGGCTGGGATGAATGCGACATCGTGCTGGTGACTGGGGACGCCTATGTCGACCATCCGAGCTTCGGCATGGCGATCATCGGCCGCCTGCTCGAGGCCCAGGGCTTCCGGGTCGGCATCATCTCCCAGCCCGACTGGCAGTCGGCGGAACCGTTCAAGGCGTTGGGCAAGCCGAAGGTGTTCTTCGGCGTCACCGGCGGCAACATGGATTCCATGGTGAACCGCTACACCGCGGACCGGCGCCTCCGCCATGACGACGCCTACACGGCTGGCGGCGAAGGGGGCAAGCGGCCGGACCGCTCGACCGTCGTCTACGCCCAGCGCTGCCGCGAGGCGTTCAAGGATGTGCCGATCGTGCTCGGCGGCATCGAGGCCTCGCTGCGCCGGATCGCACATTACGATTACTGGTCGGACAAGGTGCGGCGCTCGGTGCTGGCCGACGCCAAGGCCGACCTCCTGCTTTACGGTAACGCCGAACGCGCTGTTGTCGAAGTCGCGCATCGCCTCGCCGCCGGTGAAAGCCCGCGCGAGCTCGACGACATCAGGGGCGTTGCGCTGTTTCGCAAGGTCCCGGCGGACTACACCGAGCTGCACGCCGACGATCTCGATTCCGCCGACGAGGGCGCCACGCGGCAGAAGGGTGCGACCGTGATCCGTCTGCCCGCGCTGGAGCAGGTCGAGCAGGACAAGGAAGCCTACGCCCGCGCCTCACGCGTGCTCCACCGTGAGAGCAATCCCGGCAATGCGCGGCCGCTGGTGCAGCGCCACGGCGACCGCGATCTCTGGCTCAACCCGCCGCCGATCCCGCTCACATCAGAGGAGATGGACGCGGTCTACGACCTGCCTTACGCGCGCGCGCCGCATCCGTCGTACGGGGATGCGAAGATCCCGGCGTGGGACATGATCAAGTTCTCGGTCACGATCATGCGCGGCTGCTTCGGCGGCTGCACCTTCTGCTCGATCACCGAGCACGAGGGCCGCATCATCCAGAACCGCTCCGAGGGTTCCATTTTGCGCGAGATCGAGAAGATCCGCGACAAGACGCCGGGCTTCACCGGCGTGATCTCCGACATCGGCGGCCCCACCGCCAACATGTACCGGATGGCGTGCAAGGACCCGAAGGTCGAGGCAGCGTGCCGGCGGCCGTCCTGCGTCTTCCCCGAGATCTGCCCGAACCTCAACACCTCGCACGACGAGCTCATCCGCCTCTATCGCAAGGTGCGCGAGACCAAAGGCATCAAGAAGGTGATGGTGGCCTCGGGCGTGCGCTACGACCTCGCGGTCGAGAGTCCCGAATACATCAAGGAGCTCGTCACTCATCACGTCGGCGGCTATCTCAAGATCGCGCCTGAACACACCGAGCGCGGCCCGCTCGACAAGATGATGAAGCCGGGCATCGGCGCCTACAACAAGTTCAAGCGGATGTTCGACGAAGCCGCGGAAAAGGCCGGCAAGAAATATTACCTGATCCCCTATTTCATCGCGGCGCATCCGGGCACCACCGACGAGGACATGATGAACCTCGCACTGTGGCTGAAGAAGAACCGCTATCGCGCCGATCAGGTGCAGACCTTCCTGCCCTCGCCGATGGCGACCGCGACCGCGATGTACCACACCGGCGTCAATCCGCTGCGCGGCGTGCGCCACGGCGGCAGCGACAAGGTCGAGGCGATCAAGGGCCTGCGCCAGCGCCGCCTGCACAAGGCGTTCCTGCGCTACCACGACCCCGACAACTGGCCCGTGCTGCGCGAGGCCCTGATCGAGATGGGCCGCCGCGACCTGATCGGCTCGCAGCCGCACCAGCTCGTCCCGGCGCACCAGCCGCCCGGCACCGGCAAGGCTGCCGGCACGCGGCGGCCGGTGCGACCGGGCGGCAGGACGCAGAAGTTCACGACCAAGGGCGTGCGCGTGATGAAGTAGCGGCGCGAGCGCCGAATTGCGCCTCAGGCGTTCGCGTCCGCGAACAAAGTCGAAAACAACCCCATGCACAGTAGCCAGACTGTGGGAATCCAGGGCTTACAGGGCGGGAGCACGGCCGGACCATCCCATTAGCGGACACGGCCAGCCAGGCCTAATTGACGGTCGCCAACATGGCGTAGCATTCGCCGAACTTGCCGTCCTCACTGTCCTTCAGGTCGCGTCCCGGAATCTTCTGTCCTGCCTCCAGCGGAAAGAAGCTCTCGGCCAAGCCCCTTTCTTCCGCGGTCTGCAGCCCTCGATTGATGTAGGACATATGCTCCTCGCCGTCGAAGGCGATTTCGGACCGCCGGTAAAATCCCCGCGCGAGTCGCGCGCGAAGCTCCGCCAGAAAATCGAACATTTCGAGGTTATCGGTCGGGACGGCCGAACGATCCTTGGCCCATCGGAAATAATAGGTCGGCTCTGCAAGGAAGAATATCTCGAGCGCGGTCGCGATATCGCATTTCTGTTGCCTGATGATCCATAACAGGGGCGCGTGGCTGTAATCCCAATTCCACCTCGTCGCCACGACGTGCCAGATATCCGGATCCGTCGTTGCCATGAGCCAACGGGCGAACCTGACGAATTTCTGGGGCGGGTAGTTAGTCCAGGGCGAACAATGCTCGGCCCAGCTCAGCAGCATCTGATCGGGGTCTTCGACGGATTTCCATTTGTGGGCGAGCTCCCGCTTGCGGTTGGTTTCCGCGCGTCGTTCGGTATCTTGCCGTTGTCGCCGCTCCCGCGCCTCGTCGAGGTCGGCCCGGTACAGGCCGAACGCATACACTTGCCCATCCTTTATGGAGACATCAATCCTCGCATTCAGGGCAGTCAGTTTGGCTCGATACCTGATAAACCCGCGCTCGTTGGGCAAGCCCGTCTCGCCGTCCGCCAAACGCACCTCAGGCAGCGCCTTGCGCAGGGCGTCGACGGTCATGCCGATCTGTACGCCGCACACCGCCACGTCGCGGGGGAAATTGAACATGGCCGAATAGAAGATGGAATCGATGACCCCATCCGCATGCGAAAAATCGACCGACACGCCGGTGGCGCTCTCAAAGCGGCCCAACCTATCCAGTGCCCGCTTCGTAGCCTCCGGCCCAAGAAGCGCTTCAATCTCGGCCGGAATCATCAGGGGACGGAGTTGCGACAATTGCTGAGCGAGGGACATCGGGAGGCCGCGTAAGGAAGGGAAATATCCGGCGATTCTTGCGCCAGAAGAATGGGACAGTCATCGCGCCTTTCAGGCCGTGGTCGCATATGCCTGGTCAAATCGACCTGCAGCAAGGTCATCGCGCGTGATCCAGAAGTGAGCCGGGCCACCCTGTGAAAACGAGAACTCCCTGCTGAGCCCCGGGTCGGTATCGATCTGGAAGAGCGAGACATCCTCTCCCAACCCTACGTCATCGCTGAACCCATGTGGACCCGTCGGCGGACCGAGCATCTGATGGCGAACGAAGTGCGTTGCGCTAAATTTTCTGCCGCCATCTTGGCCTTCCGTGCGATAGAAGGGCTGGGCCAAGCCCGCTTGGCCATCAAAAGGCGGGACCGAAACGATCGGTGTCTTTTCGCCGGTCGCTCGCTCAATGGACGCAACCGTCCTGAGGTCGGCTGCGATCGTATAGTCGTCGCGCAAAATTGCCCGACAGCCGACGAACGTATCGACGAGGTGAGCGTTGAGGGGCGCCTCTGGAAAAATGCGCAGCCCGCGGCTGCGGCCGCCTCCATCCTGACCAAAGGCATGTGCGACTTGAGGCGGCAATTCCGTTGGCGCAACGCCCGGTGCCGCTCCTGGCGCTGCCGAATAGATGACGCGGGTCGAGTACTTGAAGTCATCGACTGCGCCCACCTCATCATCTCCCCACAACATCGTTTCGTACATGTCGGCAAAAAAGTAGAGAATGCCTGTTGTGGGCAGCTTGGGCCCGCCGGGCTCAAGCGGGCTCCTTGGCAGCGCGGCGAGATCGATTTGCGCAAGGAAATGCAGCGGCGTTTTTGACTTAAGTTGGCGCGGCCACGCAACGCCTTTGGGCAGCCACGGCAGACCGCCGAGTTTGGAGGCCGAACGAAATGTGTCCACCCTTCTCAGCCAGATCGCCGGGTGACGGTTTGCATCAAGCGCTTTCGTGAAGGGCGAATTCACAGCGAACTCCCTTGTGCGGAGATTCAGGCAAGGCAGCGGCCCGGTTGAACCTCAAAGATATTTGAGTATCCACGCAAGACCGGAACGCTTGGCGGGTTGCTTCTTGAGATCGGGAGGACGTGGGGTCGTTCCCAGCAAAGTATCCAGGGCGTCGGCGTATCCGGCGACGCGATCTGTGATCATCTTGGTCGGAATCGGCGGGCGCCCCGGGGCCTCTCCGTCCGGTTGAACGGCGGCGAAGTCCGGAAAAAAGTAGAAAATTCCTGACACGCCTTCCTCAGAATCGAAGCGGAAAGACACGCCCGCGCTCGTCGGACACGCGCAAGCCGTCGGCTCCCGAAGGCCTGTCAGCCAAATGTTGGGTCGACGTGTTCCTGTGATGAGGGTCACAAAGTTTGCGGCCACGACCAGCGGATCTTGCGAGATCACCTCTTGGGATGACGATACGATCTGCCTCAATTTCGGTGTGTCAGCCAATTCAGGCGTTCCAACCATCCTTCGCCTCGCAAACTGTCATTGAAGACGTCTGGAGATCTTACTCGGCAACGCTACCTGAGATAGTTAAAGGCACAGCCCAAATTAGAACTGCGTTCAGGAACTCTAAACGCGTAAGCACAAAGTCTTACAACTGCCGACGTTGCTCGGACGAGCCGACGATCGAACAGAGATGCCTGTGTGCTGCGGCCCCTGAGTCCGCTTATCCGCAGGTCGGCTGCACAGGTAAACCGGACTTAGCCAACGTCTCGGCATCTCCGCCGACGTGCTGATCCATCCAAGTCGAAAAAGGGTCGCAAAGCAGGTGGTCGATTGACATTTCCTCCATCATGTAACATACAAAGTTACATGAAACGCGACAGCCGCCTGTCAGGCGTCCTCCACGTCCTGCTGCACATGGCGCAGCAGCCGGGGCCCTTCACGTCCGAGACCTTGGCAAAGGCTGTGGACACCAATCCGGTGGTGATCCGCCGCATCATGGCGGGCTTGCGGGACCTCGGCTACGTGCGCTCGGAAAAAGGCCACGGGGGCGGATGGACGCTTGCCTGTGATCTTTCCAAGGTGACGCTGCGCGACGTTTACGTCGCGCTCGGCAGCCCTGCGCTTCTGGCCATGGGCAACCGGACGGAAGCGCCGGGTTGCCTGGTCGAGAAGGCCGTCAATGCGGCCCTCGGCAAGGCCTTTGACGATGCCGAGGCGCTGCTGCTGGCGCGCCTCGGCGAGGTGACGCTGGCGATGCTGAGCGAGGATCTTGGCCGGCGGCTGGGATCACGAAAGCAGCAGGGCATCAGCGCGCATCATCGGTGATCAACGCCATCAAGCAGGACGATATCGTGACCGACATTCAGAGCGCGTTTGCCGATCCGCACATGGTGGCGAAATATACCGAAGGACCGCCGCGGGCCGTTCCCGGCTACACTTCGATGCTGTCCATGGCGGCGATCCTGCTGGCCGAGCGTGCGCGTGAGGATGCGCGCATTCTCGTGCTCGGCGCCGGTGGCGGGCTCGAACTGAAGGCTTTTGCGGAGGCGCAGCCGCGCTGGAGTTTCGATGGCGTGGACCCCTCGGCGGCAATGCTCGATCTCGCGAGGCAAACGCTGGGCGCGCTCGCCTCGCGCGCGCAGCTTCATCAAGGCTATATCGACCGCGCGCCGGAGGGCCCGTTCGACGGCGCGACGTGCCTTTTGACGCTGCACTTCGTCGATGCCGAGGAACGGCATCGCATCGCCTCCGAGATCCATCGCCGCCTCAAACCGGGCGCGCCGTTCGTGGCGGCCCATTTCAGCATTCCCGCCGGCGAGGATGAGCGACCGATCTGGCTCCAGCGCTATTCCGCTTTCCTGGCTGCCGCCGGCCTCGCGCCCGACAAGGCGGCTGCCGCGCGCGCCGCGGTCGACGCGCAACTGAGCATTCTGCCGCCGGAGCAGGACGAGGCGATCCTGCGCAGCGCCGGCTTCTCCGCGCCAACCGTGTTCTACACCGGCTTCACCTTCCGCGGCTGGGTCGCGTACGCTTGACGCGCGCCAGCCTCACCGGTCCACCGGCCTGCCGCGTCTTTCGGGATGCATGGCGTATTTCGCCTGTGAGGTCACACGGCAGATCGACGTCAGCGATCACGGAGCCCGCGCCGCCGAGGTGGCCCAGTTCGAGAGGAGCCACCCCAAGAGGTTGGATCTTCAAGCCTTGAAAAAGGTCGCAAGATAGAACACGGCAGCCAAAAGGATGGTGATACCGATGATTGTCAAGGCGGCCTGTCTGGTTGAGACGTCGCGCATGTCGACGCCTCCTTCAATTGGACACGCCCAGCACGGTCAAGGACCGCTTGTTGTGGCCCGGGGTTTGAAACTCAATGGCTTGGCCAACCGACAGGCCGATCAACGCAGCTCCGACCGGCGTAAGAACCGAGACCCGTTTTAGCGTTATGTCCGCTTCGTGGGGATAAACCAGTACCACGTCCCGGACTTCACCGGTTTTGTCATCGCAGTACCGGACCTGCGAGCCCATGCTGACTACGCCGCGCAGATCGGACTTTTCCGCCACCACGCTTGCACGCTCTATCTCCTGTGCAAGGAAATGGGCCACGCGCGGGAAGAGCACCGCGCTTGAACTGGCTAGAGCGCTAAGACGCCGCGCCTCATCCTCTATCACAATGATGGGTGGCAACACGATTTCAGGTTTTCCCTTGCGATTGGTCTTGCTCATAATCTTCTGTCCTTTCTAGGCGGCCGATGGTCCCGGATCATCGTCATCAAGGAGCTTCCTGCCCTTGACCTCTGGATTGCTGAACAGAGCCCTGACAACATCATTCGGATCACCCCGGCTGACGCGTTCGATCTTGACGACGTTGGTGCGCCCAGCGGTGAAGAAGGGGATTTCGCTTCCGACCTTCAGCCCGACCAACGCTGCGCCCAACGGCGACATCACGGAGATTTGGGTTCGCTCGGACGTGTGGTCTTCGGGCACCAGTTGCCTTGTCTCGTGGGGGAAGCCCCAGGCGATCCGGAACGTCACCCACGAACCCATGGTGACGATGCTGTCCAATTTGGCCGCGCGATCAGGGACGACTTCCGCGCGGTTGATCTCACTCAACAGAAAACGTGCGTCGACGTCGCCTTGATCTGCGCGCCGCTGCGCGAGCCGTTCCAAGCGGCGATGGTCAGACGCCGGAAGAGTGACGGTCGGAAAAAAGAGGGTGTTCACGACATGCCTCCTTGTTTGGGCTTCTCGTCGCGGGAGAGCCACACACCAAATCGGTTTGATGAAGGAAGGGGGTAATCCGGACGGCACCAACTACCGTCCGGCTAAGCTCCTGCTTGGAGCCGTCCGGCGTGCAAGCAACGCCGCGCAATGCGCGGGTCGATGTCAAGGACGTGGATCATGTCGTGATCACCATAGGACCTTCTGCTCTCCCTGGAACGCGACGAAAGAGCACACACGTAAGCCACAGCCCGGCCAACGTAGAGACGCAAGATCCAGCGTTGGAACGCTGCATCACGGCGATCATTGAGCCGGCGGGGCAAAATTCTCTGGAGGAAGAAGGCGATGCGTTCGATCTTGGCCTTGAGCGTTTTGATAGGCCTGTGCGGGTCCGCGAACGCGGCAACTTCGCATCATGGGCACCGGCACACGGTGGTTCGTCCCCATCATCACATCTACCCACCAGGCCGAGCCCCGGGTTTTGCCTATGCGCCGCGTCAATACTACCGGACCGCCGACCCCTGTGACAGGCCAGAACCGTATTTCGGCGCTTGTCAGGGTTATGCGCCTGGCGAAAAGGAGCGGTTTCTCGATAGTGTGCTCAACCCGTATTAGTTTAGGAAGTGCACGACCGGGAGCCCTGGGACAACCGCTGTCTCCAACGGCGCCCCCGCACGAGCTGATTTTCCACGAGTCGCCGATGGCCACCAGCGCAGACCTTCGCCGCATAGCCCTGTCGCTTTCCGGGACGACGGAGGCGCCTCACTTTGATCGCGCCGCTTTCAAGGTGGCCCGGATCTACGTGACGCTCGCAGCCGACGGCAAGACGGCCAACTTCAAATTCACGCCAGACGAGCAGGAGTTCAAATGCCTCACGTCGCCGGAGGCGTTCGCTCCCGTCCCGAACGCCTGGGGCAAGCAAGGCTGGACCACGGCAACTCTGGCGAAGCTGACATCGGGCGAGCTGAAATCGGCACTGGAGATAGCGTGGCGCCACGCTGTATCGAAAGCGCGGAAGTCCAAGCGTGGCTGACTGCCGCCGGATCGCGCTGGCGACAACAAAAATTATTGGCTGGCCGCTGCAGCGGCGGTCGCCACATATTTCGTGTAGAATTCGGCGACCCGGCCGCGCCACATACCGACGAACGCCTCCGAGGTCACGTTGTCCACCGATTTCCAGGCGCGCTTGAACGCCGGAAGCGCATTGCCCCAAATCGCGCGTTTGCACCACCTCTCGCCCTTCTCCTTGCCTTCGCTGGTGGCGCACATCGATTTCCAGGCGGAGCGAGCGGGGTGGCTGATGTGCTCAGCGGCGCCTTCCCAGCCCTGCTGATGGATCAGGTAAAGATCGCTCATGTCCGGCGTCCGGTGCGTGATCCACCCGAATTGGACGCCTTCGGTAATGATCTTGTAGGCGGCCGCAACGGCGTTGTCCCTGGCATTGCGAATCTGCCCGGAGCCGAACTTGCCGAACTCATATTGGCTCAACTGAAACAGGCCGATATACGATCCGGTGCGTTGATTGGGATTGAAACCGGATTCGATCTTGGCAACCGCCATCATGAAATTGAAATCGAGACCAAACGCGTCGGCAGCGCGCTTGATCTCTTCGGCCGGCGTTCCGAGCGGAATGTCCTTGAACGCACGCAAGACGATCTCCGCCGGTTTCTCGGCGGGCGGCAGCTCGGACCAGACGTAGTAGACCAGATAACGGAAATCCTGCGTCGACGCCGCTTTCGGCGCAGCGTTGGATGCATCCGGTTCTGCCGGCAGCGGCTGCACGATGTCCTGTCCCAACGACGCCAATTTTGGCGCGACGGGTTGATCGACGATCTCGGCTCCGCTGCTCGATGGTCCGGAACCTGCTGATATCGCCGAACCAGGCTCTGCTCTTTCGGCCCGAAGCGCTGCCGCAAGTCTGGCGGATGCCTCGGCGTACAGGGCAGGCGTCACCACGATCGCAGGCGCCATGTTCGCTGCCGCTGCCGGAATGACATCCGGCACCGTCGCGGCCGGTCTGTTACCGGCGGCCAGACCAAGCCCAACGGACGCGATGAGAGCCACGATGCAGCTGGTCTGCCAAACCTTCATTGCCCGAAGTCCACGGATGGCTTCCGTACGAAGGCTATGCGCATGATGCTGCAGCCCAGGTGAGTCCCTTCGTAGAAACTTATGGTTTAAATGTGGTGAACGAGAGCAGATTTTATGCCGCGCCACTCATCGGATGTGTCCACTTTGGGGCGCAAGCGGCCCCCTGGCGGGCTCGTGGGGGCAGCTGCCGATGAGCGATTGCTTCGCAGGATTTGACGTAACGGTTGAGCCTAGTCTCCGCTCGAAACGCGATCGAGGCGCAGCCGGTGGCGCTGGTCCGTGAGCAGCCGTGCGCCACCGAGCACGGCGGCCAGCGTTCCCAAGCCCGTTCCGCCTGCGATCAGGAACATGATCAAGAGCTGATATTTTGCCGCGTCGACCGGCGCGACACCGGCGAGAATCTGGCCGGTCATCATTCCCGGCAGGGACACAAGGCCGATCGCCGCCATGCTGTTCATGATCGGCGTGAAGCCGCTTCGCAGTGCGTCCCTGACGACCGGCAGCACGGCTTGGTACCGGGTGCCGCCGAGCGCAAGGCAGGCTTCGATGGCACTTCGTTCGCGCACGAGGCCGGTGATCAGGACGTCCAGTCCGAGACTGATCCCCGTCATGGTGTTGCCCAGGATCATGCCCAGCAGCGGCAGCGCGTAGCGGGGGTGATACCAGGGATCCGGTCGCAGCTCCGTCAGCAGCGCGAACATCGTGACGCTGCCGGCGGCGAGCAGCGTGCATGACGCGCCCAGGCCATAGCTCCAGATGCCGGGAAGACGCCGCTTTTGCCGCGCAACGATTTCGCGCGAAGCGAACAGGACCATGACGAAGGCCGCAAGCGCGGTCCAGAGCGGCGAGACGGCGGCAAACAGGAACGTCAGAACGTATCCGACCAGCACGAGCTGGACCACCATCCGCACCGTGGCGACCGCCAGTTGCCTTTCGAGCTTGAGGTGGAGGACAAGCGAGAGAACCCCGTCCATGACAACGAGGAGCGCGGGCAGGATCAGATCGCCGTAAGCCAGGGGGATGTAGGTCACGTCAGCTCTTCCTCGATCCTGCCGCCAGTGCTCATCCGTAAAATCCTCGACCCGACCCTCCGCGCCTGAGCATCATCGTGCGTGCTCCAGATCACGCTCGCGCCCTGCTTTACCCGATCGGCGATCAGGGATTCCACGGCCGCAGCCGATGCTGCGTCGAGCGCCGACGTCGGCTCATCCAGCAGCAGCACGCGCGATTGCAGCACGAGACCGCGCACAAGCGCCAATCGCTGTCGCTCGCCCGTCGACAGTCTTTGAATCGGCCAGGAGGCGCAGTCCTCCGGCAGCCGCAAGCGTTTGACCAGCGGCAGCGCATCATCCCATGCCGTGAAGTGCTCCCGCACCGTGTCGGACCACCAGCCGGGCTCGGCGGCAAGGTAGGTCACCTGCTTTCGCCAGGCGGGGGCGGGCATCGATTCTCTCAGCTTTCCATCCAGCTTGACCGCGCCTTCGTTCGGATCGAGATCCGCGATGGAGCGGAGCAGCAAGGTCTTGCCTACGCCGGAAGGCCCCTGCAGGGCGACGCATTCGCCGCCCCTCAGGTCGAATGACACGCAGATGTGCAGGCGCTTGAGTCCGCTGACCGTCAACATGCGTCAAAGCTTGAGCTGCAGCCGATCGGCGACGCGCCTTGCGATCTCCGCCGGCGCCTCCTTCGGATAGGGATGCACCGAACTGACATTGATCTCGCCGAGCACGTAGCTGTCGCTACCGTCGGCCTGAACCGGGCCGAGCATGAAGTCGGCGTCCCAGATCGCGGGCAGGTCACATCGCGCGATGTCCAGCAGCGAGATCAGCTGCGGCGTCCACTCGTCCTCCATCATCAGACGCAGCCGCTGGAAGCGGGGGTCCGCGTTCGAGGTGTAGAGCCGCGGTCCGGCTTCGGAACGCGCAGCCGGCGACTCCACCAGGGCCTTGACCTTGTGATGGCCGAAGCCGGCGCACCGATCGCCTGCCATATAGCAGCGCACCACGCCCTCGCCGAGGCGAGGCTGGAACGCCTGATCGATCACGCTGCCGTTGTCGAAATACTCCGCGCAGCGCCGAATGAAATCGTCCAGCGTCAATTCCTCCGAGATCTCCTTGGTTGCGTCCAGCACTTTCACCATGGGCGAGGGCTCGAGCCGCTCGACCTTCCAGACGCCTTGACCGCCGTTGCCGCGGTTGCGCTTGATGACACGCGGGCCGGCAGCAAGCCGCGTCGGCAGCTCGGCACGCATCGCCTCTGCAGTCTGATACAGCGCCGTGTCCGATCCCCAGCCCATCGCGCGGGTATGATAGAGGACGTCCTTCGTGCCCATCTTGAGGATGACATCGGGATGGGCGCTCACCCAGACGCCTTGCGCGGCGACGTCGCGCAGCAGGGCATCGAGGCCGGCACGGTTTCGGCCGTCCTGGATCGGATTGACCCAGACCAGCACGCCATCCACGGCGAGCAGTTGTTCGCGGACGGAATCCGCGAAGCTCTCGTCGTAAATCGCGGGATGTGCTTCGACGCCGATGGCATCAAGCGCCTCGAAGACGTCGGCGAAGCGACCGGTTTTCGAAGTGGCGTTCTGGCGGGCAGCAGAATCTCCTCGCGAGAGGATGGCGACGGCGGGTCGGGAGGAGGATCGTCTTTCGGTCTTCATGCGCAAGCTCCACGTGTTGCGTGCTGCGCAGAGCTTGGACCGAAGTCTCGCCGGGAGTCTGCTTGATCCCGCGCAGGCAGTCTATGTGAGATCGCCCGGTCCGATCAAGTGGCCATTCTTCGACGAAGAGCGCCACTTGCGATGACACACGTTCCCATCCGCCCAACTTTCGTCCGGTCAACGTTCGCAAGAGTCCGAGGCTAATTCGTTCAGGCAGACTTGGTTCGAGCGCATCGGCTACGATCGACCAGTGATGCGATAGACTCTCGCGCTACCCTCCACGCCACGCAAAGGCGCGTCGAATTCTTCGACATCGTGGCCAATCACGAGTTCGCGAACGCCGGGAGTCGTATAGAGCGCTTCGGTCAGACAGATTTCTCCCGCATTCGCGAATGACTGGACCCGTGCGGCTATATTCACGGTTTGGCCGAAGTAGTCGAGGTTCTCGTTGAGGGTCACGGCAATCGAGGGCCCGCAGTGTGCGCCCATTTTGAGGATAATGGCGGGCTGGTCTCGTTCGGAGTTGAACTGATCGATTCCCTGCAGCATTTGGAGCGCCGCTGCGACCGCGTCGACCGGCCGGGAGAACGCAGCCATCACGGCATCGCCGATGGTCTTCACGATCGCACCTGCATGCCGTTGGGCGACTGCGTCGAGCAGAGCGAAATGTTCCCTGACCAACGCATAGGCGTTGAGATCTCCGAGATGCTCATAAAGAGCGGTCGAACCCTTCAAGTCGGTGAACAGGAGCGTCACCTGGCGGACGCCGAGGCCTTCCTCCTCGTCCACACGCTCGGAGCGGAAGAGCTTGCGGAAAGTCTGCCGCGTCAGCAGCATGCCGCCAGACACGTAGGGATCAAACTCGAGTGTCGGCTTCTCCGGCATGGCTACGATCTCGGGTGGCCAGTTGATCAGGAGCACCGAGCCGCGCTTCGCCCCTGTATTGCTGATCTCGAAGACGGCGCGCCCCGACGGCACGGCCGAAACAGGGGATGTGAAGCGCTGCCCATCGTAGGTGATGCGGATGATGGTCGGAGTGCCGGGCGAAGGTGCCGAGGACTCCACCACGGGAAGCGTGAAGCCAGCCTGCGTCTGGACGTTAACGCCTGAAAGGGCGCCGGACTTGATCTCGGTCTGCAGGGTCGTGGTCACACCTGGTGGCAGATATGTCATGCCGCGTACCAGAGTGCGCAGGACGTCGACAAATCGGGTTTGTCCTCCCGGCAGCCGCCCGCTGTCCGCGAACTTCAGTTTCCAATGCAGGTCTTCGATCGAGAGGTTGTCAACGTCGTGCAATGCGAGACGTCGTACTTGCGGCGAGACGGAGAAAGAAGCTTGGATGAAGTCGTCGAGGTCCGTCTGTCCGTCGATATCGCATAGCCCGCAGACGAAATGGCTCCGAAGCGCTCGCAGCTTGCCGAAGCTTTCCAGGACCAAGCCTGAATGGGGACACAGAATGTCCCAATGCAAGTCGACGAGCCCGGCGCGAGCAGCGTGGAGGAACAGGTCGATCGCTTCCTGCTCAGCCACGCCGCGATCTCGAGCGAACGCCAAGGGGTTGGCGCGGAAGATGCTGACTTCGTCGCCACTACGGATCAGGGTTTCAAACTTGGAAATGACCCGCGGGCTCCAGGCTCTGGCCTGCTCGATCTGGGTCATCTTGCTTTCGAGAAGCCGTTCGTCAATGGATGTCATCGACAGCTCCTGACGGTGCTAGTCCAGCGAAAAGCAGCATTTCGCAGCGCCGGCCATCCGCTGGCGGTCCAAGGATAACACACCGGCGGTACGTTGCCCTGAACTAATTCGGTCGGTTTAGGCATCGCCGCTTCCGCTCCACCCTGACAAGCCGACCTGCTCAAAGGCCAGGTTGCAAATGGCGGCGCGGGCTGCTCAGACAGCGACATTTGCGATGACACGCGTTCCGTGCCTGCCCAACTTTTCATTCAGGCGGCCTATCGCAAATTGCCGTGGTCACGCTTAGCTTGGGGCTCATGAAAAAGATCGGATTCCTGTCCTTCGGACACTGGACACCCTCGCCGCAATCGCAGACGCGCTCGGCGGCTGATACGCTGCTGCAATCGATCGATCTTGCGGTCGCGGCCGAGCAGCTTGGCGCGGACGGCGCCTATTTTCGCGTGCATCATTTCGCGCGGCAGCTGGCTTCACCCTTCCCGCTGCTGGCTGCGGTCGGCGCCAGGACCAGCAGGATCGAGATCGGCACGGCCGTGATCGACATGCGCTACGAGAACCCGCTCTACATGGTGGAGGATGCCGGCAGCGCCGATCTCATCGCCGGCGGACGGCTCCAGCTCGGCATCAGCCGCGGCTCGCCCGAGCAGGTGATCGACGGCTGGCGCTATTTCGGCTATCGCCCGGCCGAAGGGCAGAGCGATGCCGACATGGGGCGGCGCCACGCCGAAGTATTTCTCGATCTGCTCCGCGGCGAAGGTTTTGCAGAGCCCAATCCGCAGCCGATGTTTCCGAACCCGCCGGGCCTGTTGCGCCTCGAGCCGCATGCCGCCGGCTTGCGCGAGCGGATCTGGTGGGGTGCCGGCTCGAATGCGACGGCGGTTTGGGCGGCGAAGCTCGGCATGAATTTGCAGAGCTCGACGCTGAAGAACGACGAAACAGGTGAAGCCTTTCACGTGCAGCAGGCCGCGCAGATCCGCAGTTTTCGCGCCGCATGGAAGGAAGCCGGCCACACGCGCGAGCCGCGCGTCTCCGTCAGCCGCAGCATCTTCGCGCTGATGGACGATCGCGACCGCGCCTATTTCGGCCGCGAGCGCGGCGGCGAGGATCAGATCGGCTTCATCGACCCGCACACCCGCGCGATCTTCGGCCGCTCCTATGCGGCGGAGCCGGACGTGCTGATCGAGCAGCTCAGGCAGGACGAAGCGATCACTGAAGCCGATACGCTGCTGCTGACCATCCCGAACCAGCTCGGCGTCGACTACTGCGCGCACGCGATCGAGGCGATTTTGACCCACGTGGCGCCGGCGCTGGGGTGGCGCTAGCTTTCTAGCGAGCCCGCCCTCGCGCGCATCGCCGGTCGTGTGAAGTGGAGCGAGGCGGCCAACCGCTCGGCCATGATGGAGCCTCTGGCCGTCGCCGCTGGGACGGCGTTGACCGCCTCGCTTTCGTGGTGAGCTTAGTGTTGACGCTCGTGAAAACGCCTTTCAGGGAGCCGCCGAGACTGTTGACGGCGGTGATGATCGCCAGGGCAATCCCTGCGGCGATCAGCCCATACTCGATCGCCGTTGCACCGCTCTCTCATCGGCGAGGAACTTCTTGAAGGTGGACAACAAACGGGCCTCCCCGAGTTATATATCATGTTGCGTGTATGTGACGGTTGTTTCAACCGATGTATGCACGTCAACAAGTTAAGTGTAGATGAATCCGCAGGATGAAATCTGATGGTATCGCCCGTCTTCATGCCTGTTGCAGATTGTCACATCGTGTCAGCTCGCGCGCCCCTAGCGCGTCGGCAGGCGCTCCACCAGCTTCGCCAACATCGCGGCCGGAAGCTTCACCGCCGACAGCCGCCAGCCATCGCCGGCAAAATGCATGCTGATGCTGCCGGCATCGCTGGTGGCACCGAGCCGCAGCGAAAACTCCACCGGCTTGATGAAAGTGAAGCGCCGGACAATTCCCGGTATGTTCGAGACGTCAATCTCCGTCAGCGGCGGAATGCTGCCGAGCTCGACGTTGCTCCGCACCGTCCCGGTCCGGAGCAGAACGGCGATATTGTCCTGCGTCAGCAGTTTGCCTGCGAGGTCATCCGCGAGGCTGGCGCCGAACGTGTTGATGGCGAGGCGCTCGAACGGCTTGACCGGGCGCGTTTGCCCGAGGCGGCGAAGATAGGCATCGATCAGCTGCTCAACAAAAGCGTGGCGCACGCGCGGAAGATCGGTCCGGGCAAGCACCTGATCGGCGTCGCCGCTGCGCGCCGCAGCAATCAGGCCGGCGAGCGAAGCGAATGCCACACCTGCATAAACGAAGAAGCACAGCGTCAAGACGGCGAACGCGGCGATAAGCCACTTCATGCCGGCCCAACGAGGATCGGAACGCGGCGTTCCAACATCATGCGCTTACGTGCCTAGCGCCGGCGCATTCGTCTCCAATGTGCGGGGTCAGCCGGAAAGCCCGCTTCCTCTAGCGAGAAAACGGGCCCGAGCAGTCAGTGCATATGGCCGATGAGATAGATTCCACCACCGACGACCAGGATTGCGGGCAAGGCCCAAAGAATCAAAACAGGCATCTGTCCTCTCCTCCAATTCTGCTCCCGAAGGAAAATAGCAAGAAGCGGCAGACGTTCCCCGGTTCCCCAGGGAACGCGCAGGCAGATCATGAGTTCATCGCAGCGCCGCATCCAGCGGCGAGGGAGAACGCGATGAAGAAGTTGATGTTGATTTCAGCCGCCGCCCTGCTCGTGTCGACGGGCGCGATGGCGCAAACCACCGTGACCACGACGACGGGCGCGGCGCACGGTGCCACCGTGCAGATCGAGCCGGAGTATCGCACCAGGATCCACTCCTACGTCACCGAGCACAAGATCCGCCCGGTCGAGACGCACGAAAAGATCGTGGTCGGCTCGCCGGTCCCGCGCGACGTCGAGCTCGCGACCGTTCCGAGCGATTGGGGTCCCTCGCTCACCAAGTATCGTTACGTCTATTCCGGCAGCCACGTGATGCTGGTCGATCCCGAGACGCGCATGGTCGTCCAGGAAGTCGACTAGCGCCGCCCGCGGCGGGTCGTGGAGGAGCGGCCCGCCGCGTATGCGTTTGGTGATTCGTAGCAGCGCCTGATGCCCACCATCCGATGTTTTCGTTCGCAGGCGCACTGATCGTGGGGTTGCTTTTTGTAATCCGGAAATCTGCCGCCGATTGCTGCACCTTCGACAGCCGATGAGATCGAGCGAACCGTCATTCGCGTTCGCTTCGCACACGAGAAACTTGCGAGTCTGCATTGCGCGGAAAGCAGCGCATGAACAGCAGATGAATGGACGCCGCGATGTTCGCCCACTCCACGCGCCGCGAAACTGCGGACACAGCGGATCAGCCGTGAACGGCGCGCATGCAGGGGAACGTTTGCGCGATTGCCAATTTATCCCGGGCCTGATTTGGCGATTTTTGGAAACTGGAGGAGACAGAGATGAGGATGTTGAAGCTTTCCGCGGCTGCGGCCGCTCTGCTGGCCAGCACGGCGTTGGCCGTTGCGCAATCGAGCTCGACGGTCGGTACCGGCGGCTCGTCCGCTGGCGGCGGCACCAGCAGCTCGACGATCGGGACCGGCGGCTCGTCGGCTGGTGGCAGCGGCTCGGGCTCGGCATCGACGCTCGGCACCGGCGGCTCGTCGGCGGGCGGCGGCAAGAGCAGCTCGACTGTCGGGACCGGCGGCTCCGCGGCCGGCAGCGGTTCGGGCAGCGGCTCGGCTTCGACGCTCGGCACCGGCGGTTCGTCGGCGGGCGGCGGCAAGAGTTCGTCCAGCGTCGGCACCGGCGGCTCGGCAGCGGGCTCAGGCTCGAACTCCGCCTCGACGCTCGGCACTGGCGGCTCGTCCGCGGGCAGCGGCAAGAGCGGCTCGACCGTTGGTGCGGCCGGCTCGTCTGCGGGCCATGCCAGCGAGATGGGCATGGAAAAGGGCAAGGGCCACCACAAGGACGAGATGAAGAAGGACAAGGACAGGGATTAACGCCTTAAGGTCCACGGAGCGGCAGCGATGCCGCTCCTTTGTCTGTGTTGGAGGAGAACTGCCATGAACAAATCGATCATTGCGATTTCAGCATTGGCTTTGATGGGCAGCACCGCTCTGGCCGCAACGACGGAAAAGACCGGCAAGACGGCCTCCGGCGAAACCTGCAAGGTCACGGTCGAGAAACATGCCGACGGCAGCATCACTGCGCTCGGCTCATCTAGCTCCGGCACGACCGGATCGACGGCGTCAAGCGGTTCGCTGTCGAGCTCGAGCTCGGCCGGCGGATCGTCGGTGCATGTGCAGGCCGGCGGCGGCAATGTTTCGAGCTCGTCATCGACGGCAGGCGGCCCTGGCTCAACGAGCGCCAGTACCATCACCGTCAACGGCTGCACGATCTCGACCTCGTCACCCTGAACAGAGGATTGCAACATGAGAATACTCGCTACGACCTCGGCGGTCGCGCTTCTGCTTGCCGCCACCTCACCTGTGCTGGCGCAGACCAGCATCACCGGCGGATCAGGCGGCTCGGCCGCCGCAGGCGGCACCTCCGCCTCCACCGTCGGCACCGGCGGGACGTCGACCTCGGCAAGCGGCAGCACAGGCTCGTCGATTGCGACTGGTGGAAGCGCCGCCGCCGTCAATGGCAAGAGCCAGACCGGTGTCAGCATGAACAAGGGCAATGGCCCGGTGCTGAATTCCAACGCCCGCGCACAAGCGCATGAGGGCGGCACGTTCAGCCGTTCGCACACGCGCACGCAGGTGAAGGCCGGTGAACAAGTCGGCTCGACCACCAAGACGATGTCGCACGTGCCGGGCTCGAAGCCGACCATGTCGACCACGTCGACGACGGCACGATAGCGCTTCGCACAAACGCTTTGATCCTCACGACCTGCTGCCCGATCCGATCGGGCAGCTCTTTTGCCCCGGTTCAACCGCCGCTGAGGCTATGGCTGATGCGCGTGACGACCGCATCCCATTGCCGCTTCTCGGCCGCGGGATAATTGATCAGCACACAGTGGACGTAGCCGCTGGTGAAGTTGCAGCGGTCGTACCAGATCTTGTCATGCTTGATGCTGGACACGACGAAGAAGTTTTGCCCAATCCGCTTGTAGACGATGCCGGACGGCGGATGCTTCGCCGCCAGGAATGCGGCCGGCGAAATCCCCTGCTCGCGAGGAACGGCCTGCACCGTGAGATCGGCAGTGCCGTCGGGCGTGCGGAATTTCTGGCCGTAGCCGTCCGGCTTGCCTGCCTGTTCCGTGAAGATCGAGGTGGGAATGTCGACCGATGTCCCGGACTGGGGGATGCGGTAGGCCGTCCAAGCGTCGGCCCGGGCAAGAACCGGCGAAGCGAGCATTAGTGCAAGGGTGACGGCGGCTATCGTCTTCATGTCGATCTCATCATTTGCGCGGCGCCAGTTGCAGCTCCAGCAAGGCGATCCTCTGCAAGTTCGCCACATCGCGCTCGCCTGCGCCTGCGGTGCGCAGGATGGATTCGGCGAGCGCGGTAACGTGCGACGAATGCACAGGCTCCGGCAGGGTCGCGACCGCAGCATCCAGGGCGCTGGTCATCAGCTCGATCACCTCTGGGGAAAATGCGGCGTTGGAAAAGTTCTTCATCTCGCGGGGCCGGCCGCCGATAGGCGCCACCGGTTCAACGCCGGGAAAAAATGGAAGTTCCTGCGCGAGAGTCACGCATGCTGTTGACAGGACTGCTCCTGATGCAATTCTGCGTCGCAGCTGATCCCTGCCGGACCCCTGAATTGCATGTCGACCCTGGAAGCTGCACTGCGTGGAGGAGCTGTCGTCATCCTTCTTCTCCGCGCGGCCGTCGCCGCTCGCAATACGCGGCGCGACCCCGTGAGCCGTTATGCCGCGCTGCTGAACGCGAGTATCGCGGCCTTTATCGTCGAGTCCGCACCGGGCTTCGGTGCGCTTGATTTGAGCCTGCGCATTCCGGTCGCAATGGTCAGCGCGGGATTGCCGGCCGCGTTCTGGATCGCCATGGGCGCGATGTTCACCGACGAGTTTCGGCCGCGCTGGTCCCATGCGCTCGGCTGGCTGGCGCTGGTGGCGCTCGCCGTGATGGACCAGTTCAGGCACCCGATGTCCGTCGACGTGGCACGCACCGGCCTGTCGGTGGCCTTCCTGCTGTTCGGCGCCTGGCATGCATGGTCGGGGCGCGGGATCGACCTGGTTGAAGGGCGACGGAGGCTTCGCGTCTGGTACGCTGCCATCACGGTGCTTTATGCGCTGGTCGCGATCGCGGCGGACTGGCTCTGGCCCGGCGGCCTTTCGGCGAGTTCGGTCAGCCTCGCCAATGCAGCCGCCCTGACGGCGCTGATCTTCCTGTTCGCCGTACAGGCCTCGATCATTACGGCGGAGACGCAGCTGGCGTCCGCCGCCGTACAGGCCAGGCCATCGGCGCCTGCATTCGATCCGCAGGTCGTTGCGCCGGCAGCCGGACCCGATTCGGCGCAGCTCTTGGCGCTCCAGCACCTGCTCGAGCACGACAAGGTCTTTCGCGAGCCGGACCTGAGCACCGCGTCGCTGTCGCAAAAACTCGGCATCCCGGAATATCGGCTGCGCCATCTGATCAACCGGCGGCTCGGCCATCGCAATTTCAACGCCTTCGTTAACGGCTACCGGCTCGCGGATGCCGAAGCCGCGCTCAGCGACCCCGCGCAGGCCAGCGTTCCGATCCTGACCATCGCGCTCGATGCAGGCTTCGGCTCGGTCGGTCCCTTCAACCGCGCCTTCAAGGCGCAGACCGGGCTGACGCCGTCGGAGTACCGGCGGGCTCGCCTTTCCGGCGCGGGAGCGGCCGTCGGACCGGATACGGCCGAGGCCTGACCGATTCCTGATACGAGGCGGGCCGTTTGCGGAAATCGGCCATTCCGCCTGCAGGAATCGGCGCGCCGGGGCATGTTCGCCATGCCAGCTTTCTCCCCGCAGGTCGCGAGCCTGCGATGCGGAGAACGCCATGCCCCTGCTGCTCCAAGTGCTGAAATTCGCCCTCCCGGCCCTGATCGCGATCGCGACGCTGGAAGGCCTGGTCCTTGCCCTGGTGATCCGGTCCGATTACGACTGGCGGGCCTATCTGGCTTCCCTCGCCGACGCGCTCGGCCGGGAGTATTTCGTCTACGCGCTTTTGCCGCTCAGCCTGGCGCAGCCACTGGTCGAGCTGGCCTGGAAGCATCGGCTGTTCACCGTCCCGCTGAACGGTCCACTGGCCGTGGCCGTGCTCGTGATTGCCCAGGATTTCAGCTATTACTGGTTCCATCGCTGCAGCCATCGCGTGCGCTGGTTCTGGGCAACGCACGCGATCCACCACTCTTCGAACGACTTCAACCTCGCGGCCGCCTACCGCTTCGGCTGGACCGGACGGCTGACCGGCACTGCGGTCTTCTTCGTGCCGATGATCTGGCTCGGCTTCGCCCCGGGCCCGGTGTTCACTGCTGCCGCGGTCAACCTGCTCTACCAGTTCTGGCTACACGCGGAGTGGATTCCGAAGCTCGGCTGGCTCGAATATGTGCTCAACACGCCCTCGCATCATCGCGTGCACCACGCCTGCAACGCTGAATATCTCGACCGCAATTACGGCGGCATCTTCATCCTATTCGACCGCATGTTCGGCACCTTCGTCGCGGAGCGCGACGATTTGCCGTGCCGCTACGGGCTCGTCACGCCGCTGCGCTCCAACAATCCGATCGTGATCGCGTTTCACGAATGGGCGGCACTGGCGCGCGATCTGTGGCGGTCGCGCTCCTGGCATGACCGGCTCGCCTGCCTGATCGGTCCGCCGCGTGGCAGCGAGCCCCTCCTGACCAATGCGGCGCACGATGCGACCGGTGGCCACGAACGGCTGCCGCCCAATCTCACGTCGCCCGTCAGCCAGCATCCTGGCAAATAATGCCCATCATTGAGAGGCGAACCGACCGCGCCGCCCGCGGCTCACCCTGTCTTCGTCCCTGTAACGACGGCCAGCGCCTCGACGAGGAGGTCGAGATCGGCCTCATCGGTGACCAGCGCCGGAGTGACGCGGATGCATCGGCCCTTGGCGACGCCGGCCCGGACCTGCACTCGCCTTGTCTTAAAATTGAGATATATACAGGTTTGTGCCCTGGCGAGTTGACATCCTCAACGAGACCGTGGCCGCGAGTCGCCGCTCTCCCGGCTGACAATGCAAGCCCGCTTTTTGCGGCTTGCCGAGCGCATTGTGTCCGCCGGAACGTCACCCCGCCTTCACGCTCGCATCGATCAATAGCTTCGCCGCTGCGAGAGCCGATTGTGCGGGGCCGGCTTCGGACTGCTGGCCGGTGACGTAGATGCCTTCGATCAGGAGCAACAGCGCATCGCCGAGCACATCAGGCTGGCGCGCGCCCATGGCGCTAGCGAGCTCGCGCAGACGCTTGCGAAACACCTTCTTGTGGGCTTCGGCGACCTGGCGGGCGGGATTGTCCCGCGCCGGATATTCCACCGCGGCGTTGCTGAGGCCACAGCCGCGATAGCCCTTGGCCACCGCGCGCGGGGCGAGCTGGCCGATATAGGCCAGCACGTGGTCGCGGGCATTGCTGTAGGCCTTACCGCCGGGCCGCTCGAAATTCTCCCAGAAGTTCCGTTCGTAGTCGCGCAAATAAGCAGCGGCGAGATCGTCCTTGGAGGCGAAGGCGCGGTAGAGGCTGGGTTTTGTCACCCCGGCCCGGTCCACCACCTCGTCGACGCCGACGGCGCGGATGCCCTCGCGATAGAAGAGTTCGCTGGCGGAGGCTCTGATCCGGTCGGCGGCCCGGAGCGGGGCGTCTGCGGCCTTCTCGGCTTTTTTCGACATGCGGCTTGGTCTGGTCTTGGGCATGGCTTGGCTTTGGGCTTGACAATGTTACCGACCGGTACGTATTAATACGGCATCGCCATACGTACCGGTAAGTAACATGCCCCAGCCCTCGTTTCAACAAGCCTCCGTGCAACCCTCCTCCGTCTCCCGCCGGCCGTTCGGCCAGAACTACGCCTTCGTGGTCGTTGCCGTGATTTTCCTGGCGCTGCTCGCCTCCGCCGGCCTGCGTGCAACGCCGGGCGTGCTGATGCTGCCACTGCAGAAAGCCTTTGGCTGGGATGTGAGCGTGATCTCGTCCTCGGCCGCCGTCGGCATTTTCCTTTACGGCCTCGCCGGTCCCTTTGCCGCAGCGGTGATGCAGCGCTTCGGCATCCGCCGCACCGTGCTCGGCGCGCTGACGTTGATGTCGATCTCGACGGCCATGAGCTATTTCATGACCGCGCCGTGGCAATTGTTCATGAGCTGGGGACTGCTCTCCGGCATCGGCTCGGGCGCGGTCGCCAACGTGCTCGGCGCTACCATCGTCAATCGCTGGTTCACCACCAATCGCGGCCTCGTCATGGGGCTTTTGACGGCCAGCACCGCCACGGGCACGCTGATCTTCATGCCGGGCCTCGCATCGCTGGTCGAATGGGGCGGCTGGAAGCCTGTCGTGCTGACGGTCGCCGCCTGCTGCGCGGCGCTGATTCCGCTGGTGTATTTCCTGGTGCCGGAGCGGCCCGCCGCCATCGGTCTACGCTCCTATGGCAGCACGCACGACGACCAACCGGCCGCGCCCGCACAAGGCAATCCGTTCGTCGCCGCGATCAGGAACCTTCTGCGCGCGGCGACGACGCCGACCTTCTGGTTCCTGTTCGCGACCTTCTTCATCTGCGGCTTCACCACCAACGGCCTCGTCGGCACCCATCTGATCGCGTTCTGCGGCGACCATGGGATCTACGAGGTGCAGGCCGCGAGCCTGCTCGCGCTGATGGGATTCTTCGACCTGTTCGGCACCACGCTATCGGGCTGGCTCACCGACCGCTTCGATCCGCGCAAGCTGTTGTTCTTCTATTACGGCTTGCGCGGGCTGTCGCTGATCTACTTGCCCTACTCGGATTTCTCCTTCGTCAGCCTGTCTGTATTCGCGGTGTTCTACGGCCTCGACTGGATCGCGACCGTGCCGCCGACCGTGCGCATCGCCAACGAGGCATTCGGCGACAAGAACGCGCCGCTGATCTTCGGCTGGGTGGTCGCCGGCCATCAGCTCGGCGCGGCCTGCGCCGCCTTCTTCGCCGGCTTCATGCGCTCGGCGCAGGGCGATTACCTGCAGGCCTTCATGATCGCCGGCGCGACCGGCATCGTCGCGGCGGTGCTCTCGCTGATGATCGGCCGGCGGCCGGTGCAGCCGGCGCTCGCTGCGGCTTGAGCAAAGCGCGCCGGCAAGGCAGCGATTGCCGACCTTGCCGGCATGCGACGAAATTCGAAGATTGATTCCGTTAAGGAATCTGAAATATTGTCGTGGCGAAGCGGGCAGCTTGAAGGCCCGCACAGGAGCTCGAGAGTTCGCGTTGCGTCCAGCTCCATCCCAATCAACCGAAACGATCTGTGGCGGCCCGGCGGATGAGCGATTCCCTTCTTGCAACGGTCGGCGACCATTTCTTCATTGGCCTGCGGCCGACAAGCGTCCTTGATGACCGGGATCGCGCCTTGCTGCGGGATCTGCGGCCGGCCGGCGTCATCCTCTACAAGAGCAATTTCCGTCACGACCTGCCCTATCGGGACTGGCTATCCGTTCACCGCGACCTGATTGCGGCGATCCGCGACGCCTCGCAGCGCGACAAGCAGTTCATCGCCATCGACCACGAGGGCGGTCGCGTGTGCCGCACGCCGGCGCCGATCACGCGCTTTTCCTATGCGGCGCGCTGGGCTTCGACTGCGGAGCAGGTTGGCGACGCCATGGGCGTCGAGCTCGCTTCCCTCGGCTGCAACCTGAACTTCGCGCCTGACCTCGACATTCACAGCAACCCCGCCAATCCCGTGATCGGCGAGCGCGCCTTCGGCCGCACGGCCGACGACGTGATCAAATCGATGCTGCCGTTCGCCAAGGCGATGGAACGCCGCGGCGTTCGGGCCTGCGGCAAGCATTTCCCGGGGCATGGCGATACGCAGGTGGATTCGCATCACGAATTGCCGGTGCTCGATCTCGATCTCGACCAGATCAAGGCGCGCGAGCTGAAGCCGTTCGCCGCCGCGATCGAGGGCGGCATCGAGATGATGATGACGTCGCACATCCTGTACCGCAAGCTCGATCCCAACGATCCCGTCACGCTGTCGCGCGCGATCACGCAGGGGCTGCTGCGCGAGGCGATGAATTTCCGCGGCGTGATCGTTTCCGACGACGTCGGCATGCGCGCGATGGCCGGGCGGCTGGATGCGCCCGATTCCGGCGCGCGCTTCATGGCCGCGGGCAATGACATGCTGATGATCTGCTCGCATCTGACCGACACCGAACGCGCCCGCTTCCTCGCACAATCGATCCTCAACGGCGTCGATTCCGGAAAGCTCGATCCGGCGGTGCTGAAGGCCTCAGCTAAGCGCGTTCAAGCGATGCTGGATGGCACCGCGCAAAACGAGGTCTCGGAGCTGCCGGCCGAGGTGCTGGCGCGTCATCGGAGCGCCGGCACCCAATTCGACGCGGCCACGGTCGAGGTCGTCTAGCGAGTTATCCCGGCCCCCGCAAAACCATCAGCAAGGCAGACGTTCACTCCCGTAAGCGCCGTTGATCTTGATATGCTACGCGTGCTAGTGTTACGAGCGGTAGCGGGCAGGCGCCTGACGTGACCACGTCAGGTTGCTTCTTCATGCCGAGTGGTTTTCAATTGCGGGACGATAGTCTCTGACATCGGTGCCCGGCCAAGGTGATGAGTTTGAACGTGAAACGCGCAGCAAAACTCCTCATCGGGGCTATGGTCGCAGTGCCGGCCGGCTATGCGGCCTATTATTACGGTCGAGACCTCAAGCTCCCGCTTACGCTGCCCTTCATGCGGACGGCGGAAGCCGAGCAAAGCCCTGCGGCACCTCCGCCACGGCCGCCGGTCGCGGTCAAGGTCGCCGCCGCGAAAGCGGAGGACGTCCCGATCTATTTGACAGGCATCGGCACGATCCAGGCTTCCAACACCGTCAACGTGCAGAGCCGGGTCGACGGCGAGATCGTCCAGATCCTTTTCCAGGAGGGGCAGGACGTCAAACAAGGCGACATCATCGCAGTGATCGATCCGCGCCCGTTCCAGGCCCAGCTCGATCAGCAGATCGCGATCCGGCAGAAGGACCAGGCGCTGCTGGACGGCGCCCAGATCGACATGGAGCGTTACGATGCGCTGATCAAGACCGCCGCGATCTCGCGGCAGGTCGTGGACCAGCAGCATGCGCTGGTCGAGCAGTACAAGGCGCAGGTCAGGAACGACGAGGCCCAGATCGAATATGCGCGCACGCAGCTCGGCTTCACCAATATCCGTGCGCCGATCAGCGGACGGCTCGGCATCCGCCAGGTCGACCAGGGCAATTACGTGCGCGCGGTGTCGCCGGCGACCATCGTCACCGTCACGCAATTGCAGCCGATCTCGGTGGTCTTCACCCTTGCCGCGACCGCCGTCGGCCAGACCCGGCTCGGCCTCGGCCAGACCGAGGCGCCGGTGGTCGCGCTCACGGCCGACAACACGGCCGAGCTCGACAAGGGCACGATCACGCTGGTCGACAACCAGGTCGACCAGGCCAGCGGCACGATCAAGCTGAAGGCGAGCTTTCCCAACAAGGCGCTGAAACTCTGGCCAGGCAATTTCGCCAACGGGCGGATCACGGTGGACACGCGCAAGAACGCGATCACCGCGCCCGCAATGGCCGTGCGGCACGGACCGCGCGGAGATTTCGTCTGGGTCGCGAATCCGGACGACACCGCGGCCTTTCGCCCCGTCGTGGTCGGGCAGATCTTCGACGGACGCGCGATGATCGAGCGCGGCCTCGCCAAGGGCGAGCGCGTCGTCACCGACGGCTATTACCGGCTCGAGAACGGCTCCCGTATCACGATCGAAGGCCAGACGCCGACCGCGAAGGCGCAGTCCACGACCCAGCCGCGCTCCGAGCCGCGCGTTGACTGAGGTCCGCCATGTCCGCGCCCTTCATTACGAGGCCGATCGCGACGACGCTGATGATCGTCGCGGTCGTTCTGCTGGGCATGCTCGGCTATCGTGAGCTCCCGATTGCACCGCTGCCGAATGTCGACTTTCCCACCATCCAGGTGGTGACACGCTATCCCGGCGCCTCGGCCAATGTCGTGGCGACCTCGATCACCGCGCCGCTGGAGCATTATTTCGGCACGATCTCCGGGCTGACCGACATGAGCTCGACCAGCTCCTACGGCTACAGCCAGATCACCCTGCAATTCGACCTTTCGCGCAAGATCGACGCGGCCGCGCAGGACGTGCAGGCGCGGATCAATGCGGCGGCCGGCTGGATCCCGGTCGAGCAGCTGCCGAGCCCGCCGACCTATCGCATGGTCAATCCGGCCGATACGCCGGTGCTGATCCTGGCACTGACGTCGAAGACGATGGCCCTGCACGAGGCCAATGATCACGCTGCGACCATCCTCGTGCCGAAGCTGTCGCAGATCCCCGGCGTCGGCGCCGTCAGCATCGAGGGCGGACAAACGCGAGCCGTGCGCTTGCAGATGAACCCGACCCGGCTTGCCGGGCTCGGCATGTCCCTCGACGACGTCCGCCGCGGCATCGCCGCCACCACCGCGGACAATCCCAAGGGATCGCTCGACGGTCCGAGGCAGGCGTTCCACGTCGACACCAACGACCAGCTGTTCACCGCGGAGGCCTACCAGGATGCGGTGATCGCCTATCGCAACGGCGCGCCGGTCTTGCTGCGCGACGTCGGCACCGCCATCGACGGCGTCGAGGATGCCGAGCAGGCGGCCTGGTTCCAGGGCGAGCGCGCCGTGCTGCTGGATATCCAGCGCCAGCCCGGCGCCAACACGATCGAGGTCGTTGACGCGATCAAGAGCATTTTGCCGAAGCTGCAGGATTCGCTGCCGGCGGCGCTGAGGATCTCCGTCGTCAGCGACCGCACCACGACGATCCGGGCCGCGATCCACGACGTGCAGTTCACGCTGGTGCTGACGGTCGCGCTGGTCGTTCTCGTCATCTTCATCTTCCTGCGCAAGCTGTGGGCGACCGTGATCCCGAGCGTCACGCTGCCGGTCTCGCTGATCGCGACCTTCGGCGTCATGGCGCTGTGCGGCTTCAGCCTCGACAATCTCTCGCTGATGGCGCTGACGATCGCTTCGGGTTTCGTCGTCGACGACGCCATCGTGATGATCGAGAACATCGCGCGCTATGTCGAGGACGGCGAGGATCCGCTTCAAGCGGCACTGAAAGGCGCGCGGCAGATCGGCTTCACCATCGTCTCGCTGACGGTGTCGCTGATCGCCGTGTTCATCCCGCTGCTCTTGATGGGCGGCGTGGTCGGCCGGCTGTTCCGGGAATTCGCGATCACGCTGTCCCTTGCCGTCGTGATCTCGGGTCTCGTCTCGCTGACGCTGACGCCGATGATGTGCGCGCAGCTGCTGCAACGCGAGGACCCTGATGCGCAGCACGGCTTTCTGTTCCGCCTCAGCGAACGCGGCTTCGACGTCTCCGCGAGTTTCTACCTCTGGGGGCTCGACTGGGTGCTGAGGCACCGCAACCTCACGCTGGCCTTCACCGTGCTCACGCTGGTGGCGACGGGGATGCTGTACGTCGTCATCCCGAAGGGATTCCTGCCCCTGCAGGACACCGGCCTTTTGATCGGCACCACCGATGCCGCCCAGGACATCTCCTTTGCGGCGATGGCCGAGCGGCAGCAGCAACTCGCGGCGGTTATCGCCGGGGATCCCGACGTCGTCACCGTCGGCAGCTTCGTCGGCATCGGCTCCGTCAACACGACGCTGAACAGCGGCCGCCTCTATATCGATATCGGCAGCCCCGACGTGCGGAAATCGTCCGCCGCCACCGTCATGGCGCGGTTGCAACATGCTGTCGAGGGCGTTCACGGCATCGCGCTGCATCTGCAGCCCGCGCAGGATCTGCAGATCGAATCGCGCGTCGCGCGCACGCAATATCAATATGCGCTGCAGGATCTCGACGAGGAGGAGCTTCGCCTCTGGGGCCGGCGCCTGGTCGAGGCACTGCGCAAGCGCCCGGAGCTCGCCGACGTCGCCGATGACCGGCAGGACGAAGGCCTGCAGATGTCCGTCACCATCGATCGCCAGCTCGCATCGAGCTACGGCATCAGCCTGAACACGATCGACCAGACGCTCTATGATGCGTTCGGTCAGCGTCAGATCGCAACCGTGTTCGGCCCCCTCACCCAGTATCACGTCATCGTCGAGGTCGATCCCGCGCTTCGCAACGATCCTGACATCCTCGGCAAGATCTACCTCACTGCCGCCGCGGCCCAGGCCAGCACCATCGATCAGCAAACCGGCGGCTTCAGCGGCGCCTTCAGCAGGGCCTCCACGCCGGTGCCGCTATCGGCCTTCGCACGGATCGAGCGGCAGCACGCGCCGCTGCTGATCTCGCACCAGGGCCTGTTTCCGGCCACGACGATCTCGTTCAACCTCGCCGACGGCGTGTCGCTGAGCCAGGCGACGGAGGCGCTGCGCAAGACCGAACGCGAGATCGGGTTGCCGGACGCGGTCACCACCAGGCTGATCGGCACGGCCGCCGAGTTCGCCAATTCGCTCAGCGACGAGAAATGGCTGCTGCTCGCCGCGATCGTCACGGTCTACCTGATCCTCGGCATGCTCTATGAGAGCTACATCCACCCGATCACGATCCTTTCGACACTGCCTTCCGCCGGCATCGGCGCGCTGCTGGCGCTGATGTTGTACCGGCAGGATCTCAACCTGATCTCGCTAATCGGCATCATCCTCCTGATCGGCATCGTCAAGAAGAACGCCATCATGATGGTGGATTTCGCGCTCGCCGCCGAACGCGAGGACGGTGCGTCCTCGTTCGACGCGATCAGGCAGGCCTGCATCCTGCGCTTCCGCCCGATCATGATGACGACGATGGCGGCGCTGTTCGGCGCGCTGCCGCTCGCGATCGGCTCGGGCACCGGCTCCGAGCTGCGCCAGCCGCTCGGCATCGCCATCGTCGGCGGCCTGATCGTTTCCCAGGTGCTGACGCTCTACACGACCCCCGTCGTCTATTTGGCATTCGCCTCGCTGCGCAGCCGGTTCGGATGGCGACCCTCATCCGAGGTGGCGGCCTTGGCTCAGGCCGAACGGCCGGCGCCGTGAGCATCACCGCACAATTCGTGCTGCGGCCGGTGGCGACGACGCTGCTGATGATCGGCGTATTCCTGCTCGGCTGTGTCGCCTATGTGCGCCTGCCGATCGCCTCGGTGCCGGCGGTGGAGCGGCCCACGATCGGGATCTACGCGCCATTCCCCGGTGCGAGCCCGGCCACGGTCGCGAGCGCACTGGCGCAGCCGCTCGAGACCACGCTCGCGCTGATCCCGGGCGTGACCGAAATCGCCTCGTTCAGCGCCATGGGCGGCACCAGCATCACGGTGGAGTTCGAGCTCTCGGTCAATCTCGATGCCGCCGCCGGCGCGGTGCAGGCCGCCATCAACTCGGCGGGACCGAACCTGCCGAAAGGCCCATGGCCGCCGGTCTATTGGAAGGCGAATCCGGCGGGCGCCGCAGTCGTGGCGCTGGCGCTCACCAGCGACGTGTTCACTTCCGGCGAGGTCTACAGCCTTGCCGATGGCGTGATCTCGCCAAAACTGTCGCAGCTGCCGGGCGTCGCGCGGATCAACGTGACGGGCGCCGAGCGAAGCGCGGTGCGCATCCAGGTGTCCCCGGCGCGACTCGCCGCGATGAACCTGTCGCTGGAGGCGGCCCGCGTCGCCGTGATCAGCGCATCGCAGAACCTGCCGAAGGGCGCCGTCTCGGTCGACGGCCAGCGCTTCACCATCGAGGCCAACGACCAGTTGCTCCAGGCGTCCGAATATCGCGACATCGTGCTGGCCTGGCGCAACGGCGCGCCTATTCGTCTAGGCGACGTCGCGTCGGTCACTGACAGCGTCATCAATAACCGCCTTGCCGGCTGGTACGGCACCGAGCGCGGCGTCGTGCTGTTCATCTACAAGCAGTCGGACGCCAACATCGTCGAGACGGTCGATGCGATCAAGGCGCAGCTGCCGGAGATCCAGCGCTGGCTGCCGCCGGGCATCAAGCTGCATACGATCTACGATCGCACCACGCTGATCCGGTCAGCCGTGAACGACGTCAAGCTCACGCTCGTGGTCGCCTCGGCGCTGGTCGTGCTCGTCATCGCGCTATTCCTCAGGCGATTCTGGGCGACCGTGATCCCGAGCGTCACGATTCCGGTCTCGCTGGCCGCGACCCTGTTCGTGATGAGCCTGTGCGGATTTAGCCTCGACAATCTCTCCCTGATGGCGCTGACCATCGCGGCCGGCTTCGTCGTGGACGACGCCATCGTCATGATCGAGAACATCATCCGCCGCATGTCCGAAGGCGAGCCGGCGCTCCGGGCTGCCATCAACGGTAGCAGGCAGATGGCGTTCACGGTCGTCGCCATCACCGTCGCCCTGATCGCGGCGCTGATCCCGATCCTGTTCATGCCTGATGTCGTCGGCCGCTATTTCCGCGAGTTCGGCGTGACACTGGTGGTCGCCATCGTGTCCTCCGCCGCGATCTCGCTGACGCTGACGCCAATGATGTGCGGCCATCTGCTCGATCGCGGCCGGCAGCGGCTGCACAATCCCGATGCAGACCCGGGTCGCCGCACGTTCTATGCCCGCAGCCTCGACTGGACGCTACGCCACCGTTTCCTGACCGCCTTGATGATCGCCGCGCTGACCGGGGCCAGCGTCTGGCTCTATCTTCTTTTGCCCAAGGGTTTCATGCCGACCCAGGACACCGGCGTGATGTTCGTGCGGACCATTGCGCCCTCGAACATCTCGTTCCTGTCGATGGAGGACCGGCAGCGCGCCGTCGGCGAGGCGATCCTGCAAGATCCCGCGATCTCTGGCCTGACGTCCTACATCGGCGAGGGCAACGGCAACGCGCTCAGCGTCGGACAGATGCTGGTGGCACTCAAGCCGCCCGAGATCCGCAAACAGTCGATCCAGCAGGTCATCACGCGCTTGCGCGAGCGCATGAACCAGATCGACGGCGTCCGGGTGTTCTTCGTGCCGCTCCAGGATCTCAATCTCGGCGTCCAGTCCAGCGGCTCGCGCTTTCAATATACGCTCTGGGGTATCGACGAGGAGCAGGTGATGCGCGCCGCGGAGACCATGATCCGCCGCGTCCGCGGCATTCCCCAGGTCATCGACATCATCCCGAGCTGGGAGACCGGCGGCTTGCAGGCCGGCCTGACCATCGACCGCCTGCGCGCCGCCATGCTCGGCGTCACGCCTGTGGCGGTCGACAACACGCTCAACGATGCCTTCGGCCAGCGCCAGGTCAATCTCCTGTATTTTCCAACCAACTATTCGCGCGTGATCTTCGAGGTCGAGCCGCAAGCGGCAACGGGCCCGGAGTCGATGAGCCAGATCTACGTCCCGAGCGCCAGCGGCAAAGCGGTGCCGCTGACGGCCCTGACCCGGCCGCAGCGCGCGCACGCGGCGATGTGGGTCCGCCACAGCGCCCAGTTTCCGGCCGCCACGATTTTTTTCGACATCAAGCCCGGCACGTCGATCGGCGATGCCATCGCCTCGATCCGCAGGGAAGAGGCAGCGGCAAAGCTGCCCGACGAGGTCAAGGCGGAATTCCGCGGCGAGGCCAAGGAAGCCGACAAGTCGATCGCCAAGCAGGCAGCGCTGTTCGCAGCGGCGCTGATCGCGATCTACATCGCGCTCGGCATGCTCTACGAGAGCTATGTCCATCCACTGACCATTCTCTCGACCTTGCCGCCGACCGCCTTCGGCGCGCTGGTCGCGCTGTGGGCGACGCGCACCCAGTTCACGCTGGTGACCACGATCGCCTGCATCCTGCTGGTCGGCATGGTGATGAAGAACGCCATCATGATGGTCGACTATGCTCTCGATGCGGAGCGGCATCGCGGCCTCAGCGCCCGCGACGCCATCCTGCTCGCGGCGCGCTTGCGGGCCCGCCCCATCACCATGACGATGCTGGCCGCGTTCTTGAGCGCCGTGCCTATCGCTCTCGGCACCGGCCCGGGCTTCGAGATCCGTCAGCCGCTCGGCATCACCATCATGGGAGGCCTCGTCGTCGCGCAGGTGTTCACGCTGTACTCGACGCCGGCGATGTATCTGATCCTGGACAAGCTGCGGCGGAAGAAGGCGCCGGCGCACCCCGAGGCATTCGCCTCCGTTGCCGCTGTCGCGGAGACGCCCTCGTAAGCCTGATGCGATGGCGACGGGGGCCACGAGCAACGCGATACCGGACAAAAACATGCTTTATTGTACCAATGTACCATGGTACATTAGGGAATGGATTTGGAACGGGTACAGACCGGCGTCCGCCTGGAAAAGCGATTACTGAAGGTGCTCAAGGCATTAGCCGAGCATCGCGACATGAGCCTGGGCGATCTCATCGAAGGTATCGTGTTGCACGCCTTCGAGGGTCGCATTCCCTTCTCGCAAGAGACGCTCAGCGTGATCGAACAGCTGAAGCGGATCTACGGCTTGGAGCTGACAGCCGCCGATAGTCATCGGTCGTATGGAGATGAAGAGCGTCTTTGATGAACCGTATCGAGCGACGTCACAACATCACGGTTGCCCGATCCATCAATGAGGTGTTTCCGCTTTTCACGCCTAAGGGAGAGACCCTGTGGGTGCCGGGCTGGAATCCGGATTTCATCCACCCCGAGAACGGAGAGACCTGCGAAGGCATGGTTTTTCGAACCGGCCGCGACCAAGACGAGACGCTCTGGTCCTGCATTGAATGGAAGCCGTCTGACTACCGGGTCCGGTATGCGCGCGTGACCCCGAGTTCACGCTTTGGATTCGTGGAGGTGAGTTGCAAGAAGGCCCGCCCCGCGCAGACGGAGGTTTCGGTGAGCTACACTTTCACCGCCCTGACGGAACAAGGGAAGATCGACCTCGCCAATCTGACCAATGATGCGTTCAGCCAGATGATCGAAACCTGGAGGGTTCAGATCGAGCGGTGGTTCGAAGCGGCTGATGAAGGTGCGGGCTAAGCACGCATCGTCGAATCAATCGGCTTCAGGTGACGCACGCAATCGAGACTACTCGATGAGGATCGGCGCAGCGATGTCGATGCGATCGTCCTTCTTCACGTCGATGCCGAGCGCCAGCGACCACTTTCCGCTCGCCGCGGTCGTCATGCGCTACGGCCGGGCGTGACGGTGACATCGGCCATCACGCGTGTGCCGCAGATATGCTGCTGCTCGTCATGGGCGACGTTGTGTTCAAGCTCGGCTGCGATGGCGCCGGTGCAGATGCATCGTGTCGGCAGCAGCTCTTTGTCTGGACACAAACTACGGCGCCATTCGCCCCCGAGCTTGATCTCCGACAAAGATTGCGCTGCTCGCCCTGGTATTATTGGCAACATGGGACAACCTGAGAGCCTTACCCATTCGTTAACCGGCGACGAAGCTTGTGAATCCAACGGGCAGGAGCGAGCGATGATCGGAGCGATCGAGCTATTGCGGAAAAAAGCCGACGAGTGCGAACGCCGCGCCAGGCGCGCCATCGACAAATCAGACCAAGCCGAGTTGATGGACATGTGTGCCGCGCTTCACTTTCTGTCCGGCGAGGCCGCGCGGCTCCAGAGCAGGATCACGCTGCTGGAAGCTTCCGAGATATCCGTGATCGATTGCCGGACCGCGACGGCGTCCGCAGCCCTCGAAGCCCCCATCGACTGAGCGGCAAGACTTGGGATCGTCTAGTGCATTCACGTAGCGCGGCCCGCGTCGAGCCCTCGAAATCGCCGGCCAAACTCTCGAGGCGGCGAGTCCGGTTGACCAGGTCGGAACCGCGGCGAGCTCTCAGACCTGGCGCCTCGCCTTTTTAGCCCGCTCGAACCTGGCGCAGGAATCCGTCGACCGCCGCGCGCAGCGTTCCGGCCTGCTGGTCGAGTTCGCGCGCGCCGCGCAACACTTCGGACGCAGCGGAACCGGTGGCCGTGGCCGCTCTGCTCACCCCGCCGATATGGCTCGTGATCTCGCTCGAGCCCTGCGCGGCGGATTGGATATTGCGAGCGATCTCCTGCGTCGCCGCGCCTTGTTCTTCCACCGCCGACGAGATCGCGATCGCAATCTCGCTCATCTTGCCAATAGTCCCCGCAATACCGTTGATCGCCACGACCGCTTCACCGGTTGTCGCCTGCATGTTCGACACTTGCGCCGAGATTTCCTCCGTCGCCTTGGCGGTCTGAGTGGCCAGCGCCTTGACCTCGGAGGCCACCACCGCGAAGCCGCGGCCAGCATCGCCGGCGCGCGCAGCCTCGATGGTGGCGTTGAGTGCCAGCAAATTGGTCTGCTCGGCAATGCTTTGGATCAATTGGACCACCGCTCCAATTTTCTCGGCGCCGCCCGACAATTGCTGCACCGTCGAATTGGTCTGCTCAGCCTCGCTGACAGCTCGGCGCGCGATCTCGCTCGATTGCAGCATCTGGCGTGAGATCTCGGCGACGGAGGCCGACAACTCCTCGGCCGCCGCGGCAACGGCCTGCACGTTGCCGAGGGCCTTTTCGGAAGCCTGACCTACGGTAGCCGCGCGTTGGCTGGCGTCGCCGGCAGTCACGGTCATGGATTCTGCGGCGGTCTGCATTTCTCCCGTGGAGAGGCCGACAGCGCGCACCACGCCGTCGACACTGCGTTCGAACCCGTCGGCAAGCGCCGCCATGGCCGCACGGCGATCGAGGATGGCTTGCTGCTGCGCTTCAGCCTCCTTCTGCTCGAGCCCTCGAATACGGATGGCGTTGTCCTTGAACACCTGAACGGTCTCGGCCATCGAGCCGATCTCGTCACGCCGGTCCCCGTTGGAGACCGTTACCTGAAGATCGCCGCTCGCGAGTTTGCGCATGCTGTCTCGCAGCTGCCCGAGCGGAACGGTAATTCCGCGCGCGGTGAGCCAGGCGGCGAGCCCGGTGACGCAGGCGATCACGAGCATCGAGAAGCCCAACGATCGGATGATCGGCCAAAGCTTGGCCTCCAAATCGTCGAGGTAAGCGCCTGTGCCGACGAACACGCTCCATCCCGGAATGCCAGCCGCGTACGTCAACTTCCGCGACAGACGGGTCTCGCCCGCCTTTGTGTGTTCATAGCTCAAGGTGATTTCGCCCTTGGAGGCAACGCCGTCGCGCAACTCGCGAATCAGCTTGCGGCCGCCGGTCACGGCATCCAGCCGATCGGTACCGATCAGCTTCACGTCGGGATGCGCCAGCAACACGCCGTCCATCGTGTACACGAAGAGGTAACCTTCGCCTTTGTCGTAGGTCATGCTTGCCGTGCGCTTGGCAAATTCCTGGATTGCCTGCTCCTTGGTCATCCGACCGGCATCGACCTGCTTCTGGAGCTCCAGCGCGACGTTCTTGGCGATATCCACGATCGTGCGCGCTTGCTCGGTCCGGTCGGCCAGGAGCTGATCGCTCATCAGGCGAGCAGCTTGGAGGCCCGCAACCGCCAAGCCCAGCAACGCGAGGACAATGAGCCCCCCCAATTTTGCCGCGATGGGGAGATTGTTGATCAGCTTCATCATTGCGCTCCGGTGCCGGGATTGTGGCGCGGGAACCGTACGGAGCACTCGTTAGAGCCACGTTAAGGATGCGACTTCCACTTCTGTCGTCCGACGGAGACGCTCGAGGCGCCGACGTTTGGAGAAAGTCGACTGCAGAATCGGGAAATAACGGTGACACCCATCAGCCGGCAAATAAAGGTAGACGTTACTCGCGCTCCGCAGTGACGAGCGCTGGCGCCGCCGATTGGAAAAGCGGCAATCGCGAAATGGCGCGCCATTCGAAATAAAGCTGCGAACTCCTACACGATTGAAATCTCGTTATAATTTCGGCCAAGGCCTGGCGCGACCGCTGACGGGCTCAGCGCTTGTAAGATACAAGAAGACGTTGCGAACTGGCCGTTCCAGATTTTCCCGCAACAATCTCTAACACGCTTGCAATTCGCCGTGCTGTCGCGACAGAGTTCCAAGTTGCCGGCCCACCTTTTGGAGCAAGGTGTGAGCCGGACCGGCACGCAGGCTCTTGTGTCTGGTGGGGCTTGCTGCATCGGAAAACCAAATAGCTGTGCAGCCGTTGGAGGAAACGGACGCCACAGGAATAAGCGGAAAGGGGCCCGCTCTTGGGGACAAATGGAATTGATCAAGATCAATTGTCGAAAGTCATCGATCGATTTGGGGAAGCTGCGGTGGATCCCGCCGCTTGGCCCGCCATCATGGACGACATCTGCCGGGCGGTCGGCGCATCGGCTGCCGTCCTTCTCCAGAGCGACGTCCGGACGCCGGACGTCCCGCGGACGCAATCGATGGATGAGGGTACCCAGCTCTACTTCAAGGAAGGTTGGCACCTGAGTGATCCGCGAGCCGCTGGATTTCCGCGCATGATGTCCGGCGAGATCGTCACCGACCACGATATCCTGACACCGGAGCAAATTCGCTCCGATCCCATGTACAACGAAGTGCTTTATCCGTTCGGGTTGCAATGGTTCGCGGGTGTCGGCTTTTGGGCAGGCTCCGCCGCCTGGGCGCTGGCCATCCAGCGGACCGGGCACGAGGGTCCGTTCGAGGCGGGGGACAAGCGCTTGCTTGCACGGCTTGCGCCGCGCTTGACGGAGACGGCCACTCTTTCGACGGCAGTGGGCCGGGTCGCCCTCACCTCCATGACGGACGTGCTGGGCAGGGTCCGCCAGGCCGCACTGGTTATCGACCGGCGGGGCATGGTGCTGAGCACGAACGCTGCGGCCGATGCCGGATTTGACGAGGAAATCCGGATTAGAGATCGGCAACTGTTCCTACGTGACAAGAAGGCGGCCGCCGAGCTTGATCAACTGATCGACATCATCCGATCGACGCCTGATACCGCCGCACTGCCTGCCGCCCCGATGGTGGTTCGTCGCACGGCAAAGCCACCGGTCGTCATCCGCGTCTTGCCCGTCGATGGTGCGGCCTGTAGCGTCTTTCTCGGAGCGCGGATGATGCTTGTCTTGTCCAACCTCACTCCACGCACGCTCGAACCCGCGTTGATTTCGCAGGTGTTCGATCTCACCTCGGCTGAATCCCGGCTGGTATCGCTGTTGGCGAGCGGCAGGTCTCTGGACGAAGCGGCACAACAGCTACGGATTGCACGAGAGACAGCACGGAATCAGCTGAAATCAGCGTTCTCCAAGACCGGTACGCACCGCCAGGCAGAATTGGTCAGCCTGGTATCGCAGCTGGCATGACCAGACCGCATCGCATCAGAAGTTCGTGCCAATCTCAGTACATGGCACGAACTGCAGAGGATTCTAACGCAACATTCAGTCCAAACTGTGCGCCATAGGTGGTGACATTGTTCTGGCCGAATTGAGAATAGAGCGCCGCGAACGCGGTCGCATTCGGCGCGAACCCGACGCGCGTGCCAACGGTCGCTGAGCCCCAATCCTTTCCGAGCAACACAGCCGGCAGCGAATAGCTCGGGGCCGTGATGTTGAGCAGTGAAGCCGTAACAAGCCGGCCGCTGCCGGCGAGCTCGTGATTCCAGGTCGCTCTGGCGTAAGGCTCCCACATACCGAGGTTCAAGCTCGCCTGATAGCCGAGCTCGCTCACTGCCGAATTGCGAAGCTGGCTTGCGAATGCCAGGTTGGTCGGAGCGCCACTCGCATTGGTTTCCGCAAACGGATTGATGTGCACCTGCTGGGCGATGATTCCGACGATGGGCCCATGCGTGAGATAGACCGGCGCGACCGCCGGGGCCTTCAAGGCCCTGCCGGCTCCATCGGGAAGAGCTCCGACAGCGGTCCGGAAGTGATAACCGGTCTCCGCCGCAACCGAGATGTTGGTGCCGTCGGTGCTACCTTGGTTGGACTGCGTCGTGATGCCGAGCGGGACCACGCGATTGATTCCATCGCTCAACGCGCCCCACGTCGCGATGCCGTTCAGCCAGAACGCATCCTTGCGATACGCACTGTAGAGACTGATCGCGTATTCGGTCTGCCGGAAATCGCCGCCAAGGCTGAAGGTCTGCCTGGTGGTGCCGCCGGAGAAGGCCGCACCGACCAGCCAGTCGCGCGTAATCGCGTAGTCAAATCCGGCCGTCGCCGCCACCGGCGTTCCCGGGTCGTCCGGAAAACCTGGAGAGCTGTTCGTCATCTTCAGCCAGGAGACATCGCCGCTGACCCAGCCGTGGAACGCGCCCGGCGTGCTGAACGAAAGCGGGATCTGGCTCGTGATCGCGTTGACTACGTTGGTTCGCGTCTTCACCGGCGCCTCAGCCAGAAACGACATCTGGCTCGGCGCGACGATCAGGCCGTAGAAATAATCGGCCTCGATCTTCTGTCCTGCCGGCGAAATGTGCTGGTCGTCCGAGAACAGACTGGTCTGCAGCGAATTTTGCGAATTGAGGTACGCCGTCCCGTTCACGGCGCCACCGGCGGGCGTAGTCGAGGGAACGCAAATGAGTCCGTAGCCAGAGGCGCCGGGGAAGCCGATTTGGGGGTTGCACGCGGAAACGCCGCCGAATCCTGTGGGCAAAACCGATGTGAAGCCGAACGCCGCCGGGTTCGCGGCGACGTATTGCCTAATAGCATTGGAATCCGCGGGAATGAATTTGACTCCCGCGGCAGAGAGATCACTCCAAAGCTGCTGCTGGTAGGCTTTCAAATCGGAATTAGTGCCGAAGTAGGTCGGCAAGATCATATAGCGCGCGCCAGCTGCGCTCAGTTGTTTGATAGATGCCTCCAGCGCGGCCAGGCTGGGCTGCACGGCCACGTTGAACAGACCGGGCGGCGGCGAGGCGCCGCCATTGGCGGCCTTGTAAGCGGCCACGAACGCGGTGCGGTCGTTGCCGCCGGACCGAATGATGTAGAGGGCGTCCGGATTGGCCTGCCCGCCGGTCGAAGCAAGATAGTTGTTGATCTGCTGCACCGTGGATGGGCTGGGGCCTCCTCCGATGTTGGGCGAATTGTTCTCGGCCCCAGCGACCGCAAAATTGGTTCCTCCGCCCGGCGCGCTGCTCGGCGCCAGAGTCAATCCGAAGGATGCCGCCAGGAAATCGGTGTTCATCAGGCCGGCGGACCCCGTAATCGCGGCGCCGTTGGCGCGCGCGGTTACAAACCGGGCTTCATTGTTCCAGCCGGTGCTGGTGTATCGAAAGTATCCGCTGTCGAGCGAACTATCGCCAAATCCAACTAGCTGATTGAAGGTCTGCGCCGATGCGGAACCGGCGATGATCAATCCCAGACTCAGAGCCCCCAGGCCGCGCAACCTCATTTCGAACCCCAAAAGTATGCACCCCAATACATTGGCGCTCATAGTCTTTCGGCTCTGATCGCGCATGACCCAATTGGGTTAATCAAAGCAAGCAAATCCCCCTCATCGCGGTGCGCGATTGAGTCGAGGTACGCACCCCGGCCGGCGGAATGCGCGGGCCCGGGCGCGCTTCAGAGCTGCACAGGACAAATTCGTAGAAAAATCGCGAAATGGCGCGCCCGGAACGATTCGAACGTCCGACCCTCAGATTCGTAGTCTGATGCTCTATCCAGCTGAGCTACGGGCGCGTTTTTCGCAAACAGCGCGGGCGGGGCCCGCGGGGCAGCCCCCGGCAAAGCCGGAGCGGTGCGAAAGAGCGCTCTGACTAACCGCTCTTGCCGGGATTGGCAAGGTCCGGGATGCGGAGATTTTGCACGGTGATGACGGTCTCTCCACCGTCATTCCGGGGCTCGCGGAGCGAGAACCCGGAATCTCGACCCCAAACCTCTGGATTCCGGGTTCGGCGCGCTGCGCCGCCCCGGAAAGACGGCAGACTGCTGGCCGCGGCCGCCACTCGGCCTCTGGCCCGTTACGCCCGCTGCCGCTCGTTACGGATCGAAAGGAGTTCCACGGGGCGGTCGGGAATGACGATCCGGAAGGTGGCGCCGATGGTGCCTTCGACCAGGTGGATGTCGCCGCCATGGGCACGGACCAACTCGGCGGCGATGGCGAGGCCAAGCCCGCTGCCCCCGGGGCGGCCGGAGGTCTGGAATGCTTCGAACAGGTGCTCCCGGGTCTTCTGAGGCACGCCGGGACCGGTATCGGAGACTTCCAGGATCGCAACCGCTCCCTCGCGCTTTCCGGTGATCCGGATCTGCTGAGGGCCGCCGTCACCTGAGGAGTGGCTTTCCAGCGCTTGCGCGGCATTGCGCACCAGGTTGAGCAGCACGCGAAACAGCTGGTCGGGATCGGCATCGACCGTAAGCCCGCGCTCGATCGCGGAGACCCAGGCAATCGAGACGTCATTGGCAAGACCGGCGGTCTCGCGCACCTCCAGCACGACCGGCTCGAGCAGCATCATGCGGCGGTCGGGCGCGGCCTCCTGGGCGCGGCCGTAGGACAGCGTCGATTGGCAGAACGCGATGGCGCGCTCGAGCGAGCGCACCAGCTTTGGCGCGAAACGCTGCACCCGCGGGTCGGGCACGCTGGCGAGTTGGTCGGACAGGAGCTGCGCCGAGGCGAGCAGGTTGCGCAGATCGTGGTTGATCTTGGAGACGGCGAGGCCGAGCGCAGCGAGCCGGCTCTTCTGATGCAGCATCGACATCAGGTCGCGCTGCATGTCGGACAATTCGCGCTCGGCAACGCCGATCTCGTCGCTGCGCTGGCTCGGCACGATGATCCGCGCGGAGCTTTCAGGGTTTTCATGGAAGCCGACCAGGCTCGCCGTCAGCCGCCGCATCGGCCGCACGAACAGGTAATGGAGCGCGAGATAGACGAGGCCGGCGGTCAAAATGCCGATGATGAGCGCGACCACTACGAGGTTGCGGGAGAAGCGGTACATCGACTGCCGCAGCGGCAGATCGTCCGTCACGATCTCGATGAACTGGGCATTGCCGACGCCGGGGCCGACGATGCGGATCGGCTGGTTGCCGGTCTCCAGCATCATCTGGAACGAGCCGGTGATCGCCTCCCATACCGTCATGTCGCGCAGGTCGATGTCGTGCTCGATCGTTGAAGGCAGATTGTCGCTGGCGAGCAGCCGACGCTGCTGGCCCATCTTGATCGCGACCGCGCGCGCATTGATGCTCTTCAGGATCTCGCGCGACAGCGAATCGGGGACCATGCCGAGCGGTGCGGCATCGAGCACCAGCGCCGCCGTGTTGGCCGCGGCGACGCGGTCGTTGAGCCGGTTGACCCAGAAGTTCGCGATCGCGGGCACATAGAGCAGCACGGCCGCGATCATCACCAGGGGCACGGTCAGCAGCAGCAGTTTTCCGGATAGGCCAAGCCCACCCGAACCGCGCGACCGCGTCACCGGCTGGTCCGTTGGCCGATCCGGATCCAGCTCTTGGGTCAGCTGCTGGAGGTCTGTCGCTGCCACGAAATTCGCCCCTGCTGGCCTTACTGAACTGATAGAGTTCGGCTGATGGAGGATGCGACCCGATCCTAGGGATGGTCAAATTACGGATCGCTAATCTGCCGAGGTGGGATGTAGGCGCTGATATCGCTATTCGCCACCTCGAGGGTGAAAAACCTCAAGAAACCCCAAGGAGAAAACCGAAGGAAACAGCGATGTTCACCGGAACTGCGCGGACCTGCGGCGTTGACGAAAACAAGACGCTCCCTTATAAGCCGCGCAAATTGTCCGCGATGACCCGGTGCGATGCCGGGAGCGGCTCTTCTGGGGCCGGAAACGGCCCGTTTTGGGTCGCATCTTCCGGACTTTACCTTCAATTCTACAGGCAAATTGCCCGGTCAGCGGAGAAAAACCCGTGAAGCGGACTTATCAACCCAGCAAACTGGTGCGCAAGCGCCGTCACGGTTTCCGTGCCCGTCTCGCCACTGCCGGCGGCCGCAAGGTCCTCGCCGCCCGCCGCGCCCGCGGCCGCAAGCGTCTGAGCGCCTGATCCGGACCCCCTTTTCCGGGATTTCATCATGGATCGGCTGAGGCAGCGAGCGGATTTCCTCGCCGTTGCCAATGGCGCGCGGGCGAATAGTCCCGCGTTCGTCCTGCAAAGCCGCGGTCGCGACGACGTTGGTCCTGTCAGGATCGGCTTCACCGTTACCAAAAAGAACGGCAACGCCCCCGAGCGCAATCGCATCCGGCGCCGGCTTCGCGAATTGGTGAAGCGGCTCGATCCAGTATCGATGCAACCCCATCATGACTACGTGCTGGTCGGCCGCAGGGACGCGCTCTCGCGCGACTTCGCCACCATGCTCGACGATCTGCGCATAGCGTTCGCGAAGCCTGCGCGGCATACGCACAAGGGCCGCGGCCCAAGAACCGACGGCTCAAGGCCGGGCCCCGCTCCTGCGACCAGCCGCAAACCGGATTGATGACGAGACAATAGTGATGACCGACAATCGCAACACCATCCTCGCCGTCATTCTGTCGGGCCTCGTGCTGATCGCCTGGCAATATTTCTACAACGTGCCGGCGATGGAGAAGCAGCGCGCCCAGCAGCAGGCGCAGGCCGAGCTCCAGAAGGCCAATCCGCAGCCGACGGCCTCTGCGACGCCCGGCACCACGCCGCAGCAGGCCGACGGCGCGACCCAGCCGTCAGCGGCTCCGGGCGCGAACCAGCCGGCTCAGCCGACCGTGAGCCGCGACGCCGCGATCGCAGCGACCCCGCGCGTCAAGATCGACACGCCGCGGATTGCCGGCAGCATCTCGCTGAAGGGCGGCCGCATCGACGACATCGCGCTGGTGCAATTCCGCGAAACGGTCGACCCGAAGTCGCCTCCGATCATTCTTTATTCACCATCGGGCACGGCTGAACCCTATTACGCCGAGTTCGGCTGGGTGCCGGCAACGGGCGTGACGGCCAAACTGCCCGATGCCCAGACCCTCTGGGAACAGGACGGCAGCGGCAGCCTGACGCCGACGACGCCGGTCAAGCTGAAATGGGACAATGGCGAGGGCCTCAGTTTCCGCCGCACCATCTCGGTCGACGACCATTACCTCTTCAGCATCAAGGACGAGGTGAGCAATGTCGGCAACGCGCCGGTCACGCTCTATCCGTTCGCGCTGATCTCGCGCCACGGCACGCCGCACGTTTCGGGCTATTACATCCTGCATGAGGGCCTGATCGGCTATCTCGGCGACCACGGCTTGCAGGAGTACGCCTACAAGAAGATCGACGAAGCCAAGAAGGTCGACTTCAAGGCCACCAATGGCTGGCTCGGCATCACCGATAAATACTGGGCCTCGGCGCTGCTGCCCGACACCAATGCCCAGCTCCAGGCGAGCTTTTCCTCGACCCTCGCCAACAACATCCGGGGCTATCAGACTGACTACCTGCTCGATCCCGTCACCGTCGCGATCGGCGGCACGGCAACCGCGAATGCGCGGCTGTTCGCCGGCGCCAAGGAAGCCGGCGTCGTCGGCGTATTCCCGCTCGCAGGCCTTGGCGGCTACAACAAGGAGCTCGGCCTCAACCATTTCGATCTGTTGATCGATTGGGGCTGGTTCTACTTCATCACCAAGCCGATGTTCCTCGGCCTCGACTTCTTCTATCGCTTCTTCGGCAATTTCGGCATCTCGATCCTGCTCGTGACCGTGATCGTGAAGCTGCTGTTCTTCCCGTTGGCGAACAAGTCCTACGCCTCGATGGCGAAGATGAAGTCGATCCAGCCGCAGCTTCAGGCGCTAAAGGAGCGCTATCCTGACGACAAGGTGAAGCAGCAGCAGGAGATGATGGAGATCTACCGCAAGGAGAAGATCAATCCGGTCGCCGGCTGTCTTCCCGTGGTGATCCAGATCCCGGTGTTCTTCTCGCTCTACAAGGTGCTGTTCGTCACCATCGAGATGCGGCACGCGCCGTTCTTCGGCTGGATCAAGGACCTCTCGGCACCGGATCCGACCAATCTGTTCACGCTGTTCGGGCTGCTGCACTACGATCCGACCACGATTCCGGTGTTCGGCCACTATCTCGCGCTCGGCATCTGGCCGATCATCATGGGCATCACGATGTGGTTCCAGATGAAGCTGAACCCGACGCCGCCGGATCCGACCCAGCAGATCATCTTCAACTGGATGCCGCTGATCTTCACCTTCATGTTGGCGGGCTTCCCGGCGGGCCTTGTGATCTACTGGGCCTGGAACAACACGCTCTCGGTGATCCAGCAGAGCTTCATCATGCGCCGCAACGGCGTGAAGGTGGAGCTGTTCGACAATCTCAAATCGACGTTCGCAAGGAAGGCGACGTAGTCTCACACTCAGTCATTCCGGGATGGTGCGAAGCACCAGACCCGGAATCTCGAGATTCCGGGCTCGACGCTTCGCGTCGCCCCGGAATGACGGTGCAACAAAAGAGCTTCGCATGACCAACGACAAAGATGCGAAGCTGATCGAATCCGGACGAAAGCTGTTCGCCCGCGACTGGCAGTTCATCTGGGCTTCGCCCTCGATCCAGACGCTGCCGCCGATGGCGGGGCTGGAGATCGCGTTTGCCGGCCGCTCCAATGTCGGCAAGTCGAGCCTGATCAACGCGCTTACGGGGCGCAACAACCTCGCCCGCACCTCGCATACGCCGGGGCGCACGCAGGAGCTGATCTTCTTCGAGGTGCCCGGTAAGACCGAGCTCCGCCTCGTCGACATGCCCGGCTACGGCTATGCCAAGGCACCCAAGAGCCAGGTCGCATCCTGGACCGAGCTGATCCACACATTCCTGCTGGGCCGCGCCTCGCTCGCGCGCGTCTACGTGCTGATCGATGCGCGCCACGGCCTCAAGGATGTCGACCTCGAGGTGCTGAAGACGCTGGACCGCTCCGCCGTCAGCTACCAGATCGTGCTGACCAAGGCCGACCAGGTGAAGGCCTCCGAGCTGCAGTCACGCATCGCCGAGACGGAAGCCGCGCTCGCCAAGCATCCGGCTGCCTTCCCGAACGTGATCGCGACCTCTTCGCGCAGTGCGACCGGCATGGCCGAGCTGCGCGCCGCCATGGCCAAGCTCCTGGAAGAGCGGGGCTCGTGATGGCGCGCCTGCTGATTGCGCTCGCCGGCTTGATGGGCGCTGCCGGCGTCGCGCTGGCCGCCGCCTCCGCCCACGGCACCGACGCCAGCCGGCTTGCCTCCGCAAGCGCCATGCTGCTGTTTCATGCAACTGCCATATTGGCCTGTGTCGCCCTGCTCGCGCGCGGCCTTTTGCACGGCGGAATTGGCCTCATCGCCGCCTTCGGCTTCGTGGTCGGCGCGGCGCTGTTCGCTGGTGACCTCAGCTTGCGGCAATATGCGGGGCACTCGCTGTTTCCGATGGCCGCACCATCGGGCGGAACGCTCATGATTGCGAGCTGGCTGGCGGTGACGCTGGCGGCCGCGGTGAAGAAATAGGTTTCGTGCCCCGGACGCAGCGCAGCGCTTCAGCGGTGCGCTGCCGAGCCGGGCCCATGCCGCTTTCTGTCCCGGCTCAGCGGCGCGGCACTACGCGCCGCACCGCGTCCGGGACACGCGCCCGCATGCCAGTCCCACTTTGCGCCTCGCCCGCCAATCGGATAGAACGCGAACCCGCGTTAGTCCCGCCAGCGAGATCCGTGACATGACCGACATCTCCCCGCTCGACCAGGCCCGCATCCTGTCCGAAGCGCTGCCGCACATGCAGCAGTACGACGAGGAAACCATCGTCATCAAATATGGCGGCCACGCCATGGGCGACGAGGAGACCGCGAAGAATTTTGCCCGCGACATCGTTCTGCTCGAGCAGACCGCGATCAACCCGGTGGTTGTGCACGGCGGCGGGCCGCAGATCGCGACCATGCTCAAGCGGCTCGGCATCGTCTCGGAATTCGCGGCCGGCCTGCGCATCACCGATGCCGCGACCATCGAGATCGTCGAGATGGTGCTCGCCGGCTCCGTCAACAAGCAGATCGTCGGCTACATCAACGAAGCCGGCGGCAAGGCCGTGGGCCTCTCGGGCAAGGACGGCAATATGGTGAAGGCGTCGAAGACGACGCGCACCATCATCGATCCGGACTCGCATATCGAGAAGGCCGTCGACCTCGGCTTCGTCGGCGACCCCGAGAAGGTGGACCTCACGCTGCTCAACCAGCTGATCGGCTACGAGCTGATCCCCGTGCTGGCACCGCTCGCCACCTCCAAGGAGGGCCAGACGCTGAACATCAACGCCGACACCTTTGCCGGTGCGGTCGCCGGTGCGCTGAAGGCCAAGCGCCTCCTGCTGCTCACCGACGTGCCCGGCGTGCTCGACAAGTCGAAGAAGCTGATCCCGCAGCTCTCGGTGAAGGACGCGCGAAAATTGATCGCCGACGGCACCATCTCCGGCGGCATGATCCCGAAGGTCGAGACCTGCATCTATGCGCTCGAGCAGGGCGTCGAGGGCGTCGTCATCATCGACGGCAAGATGCAGCACGCGGTGCTGCTCGAGCTCTTCACCAACCAGGGCACGGGAACGCTGATCCACAAGTGATGGGCTGGCACGACAAGCGGAAAAATGTCGTCATGCCCGGGCTTGACCCGGGCATCCCCGGTTCTCACCTCGCGCCGTCCTTCCGGAGCGCCCGCAGGGCGAATCCGGAATCTCGAGATTCCGGGTTCGATGCTTCGCATCGCCCCGGAATGACGGGACGGAGGCATCGCCGCTCCCTCCTCACGCGCCTGCTGATGACGCTGCCGGCCGCCGCTGTCTCGTTTGTCTTCTCCTCCGCGCCGGCCTTGGCCGACCTCAAGATCTGCAACCGCATGTCCTATGTGGTCGAGGCCGCGATCGGCATCGATGACAAGGCGGCGACCGCGACACGGGGCTGGTTCAGGATCGATCCTGCGACCTGCCGCGTGGTGGTGCAGGGCACGCTCACCGCCGACCGGATCCTGCTCAATGCCCGCGCGCTCGGCGTGTATGGCGCTTCACCGATTCCGCAGAACGGCCGCGACATGCTGTGCGTGGCCCAGGACAATTTCATCATCGCGGCCGCGCGGCAGTGCCGCAGCGGTCAGACGCAAGCGCCCTTTACCCAGATCACCCCGACGCAGGGCGACGACGGCAATCTCGTCGCCTATCTCGCCGAGGATTCCGAATATGACGACGAGCAGGCGCGGCTCGCCGGCATCCAGCGGCTCCTCGTGATCGCCGGCTATGACGTCGGCGCCATCGACGGCGTCGATGGACCGAAGACGCAAGGAGCTCTCGCCGCGTTCCTGAAGAGCCGTGGGCTGTCTTCCGACGTGGTCGGCTCGCCGAATTTCTTCAAGACCATGGTCGATGCGGCGCAGACGCCGTCCACCACCGGCCTCACCTGGTGCAACGACACGCCGCACAAGGTGATGGCCGCCATCGCGACCGACGACGGCAAGTCCGTGACCAGCCGCGGCTGGTACCGAATCGATCCCAAGACCTGCCTGCATCCTGACGTCGCCGGCCAGCCGAAGCAGATCTTCAGCTTCGCGGAAGCCGTCGACAGCGACAATCGCACCATCAAGCTGAAGGACAGACCGCTGAACTGGGGCGGCGACAAACAGCTCTGCACGCGCGAAACCAAGTTCGAGACCACCGAACAGACCGATTGCGGCGCACGCGGATTTGCAACGACCGGTTTTGGCGCGGTCGATATGTCCAGCGGCGGCAAGACGCTGCGCTTTGCGTTGCCGTGATTGAGAGCGTTCCGATGAAGTCACCTCGCTCCTTCGCCCACGTCGAGACCTGGGTGTTCGACCTCGACAACACGCTGTATCCGCATCACGTCAATCTGTGGCAGCAGGTCGACGCGAGAATCGGCGAGTTCATATGCAACTGGCTGAACGTCTCGTCCGAAGAAGCGCGCAAGGTCCAGAAGGATTATTACCGGCGCTTCGGCACCACCATGCGCGGCATGATGACCCTGCATGGCGTGCGCGCCGACGACTATCTCGCTTACGTCCACAGGATCGACCATTCGCCGCTGGAGCCGAACCCGGCGCTCGGCGAAGCCATCGCAAGGTTGCCGGGCCGCAAGCTGATCCTGACCAACGGCTCGGTCGACCATGTCGATGCGGTGCTGGCGCGGCTCGGCCTCGCCACCCATTTCGACGGCGTGTTCGACATCATCGCCGCCGAATTCGAGCCCAAGCCGGCGGCGCAGACCTACCGGAAATTCCTCGCCGATCATTCGGTTGACCCGACGCGCGCGGCGATGTTCGAGGACCTCGCCCGCAACCTCGTCGTTCCGCATGAGCTCGGCATGACCACGGTGCTGGTGGTGCCTGACGGCACCAAGGAAGTGGTGCGCGAGGATTGGGAATTGGAGGGCCGCGATGCGGCCCATGTCGATCACGTCACGGATGATCTGGCGGGGTTTTTGGCGAGGCTCTCTCCCCAGTAACGCCGTCGTCCCAGGGCGCCAAGCGAGCCCGGGACGACGGCCGAGTATGCCTTGACTCCGTCCTTCCAAATCCCGAAAAAGCGCGCCAATCCATCAAAATTCCCCGATCCCAAGAGGAAGCCTCCGATGTCCCTGTCCGCCCTGGAATCCACCATCAACAGCGCCTTCGACGCGCGCGAGACCATCTCGACAACGACCAAGGGCGAGGTCCGCGACGCCGTGAACCAGTCGCTGGAGATTCTGGACAAAGGCGAGGCCCGCGTCGCCGAGCGCGGCACCGATGGCAAGTGGAAGGTCAATCAGTGGCTGAAGAAGGCCGTGCTGCTGTCCTTCCGCCTCAACGACATGGACGTCATTCCCGGCGGTCCGGGCCAGGCGAACTGGTGGGACAAGGTGCCCTCCAAGTTCGAAGGCTGGGGCCCGAACCGTTTTCGCGACGCCGGTTTTCGCGCGGTGCCGGGCGCGGTGGTGCGCCGCTCCGCGTTCATCGCCAAGAACGTCGTGCTGATGCCGTCCTTCGTCAACCTCGGCGCTTACGTCGATGAGAGCACCATGGTCGACACCTGGGCCACCGTCGGCTCCTGCGCGCAGATCGGCAAGCGCGTGCACATCTCCGGCGGCGCCGGAATCGGCGGCGTTCTCGAGCCGCTGCAGGCCGAGCCCGTGATCATCGAGGACGATTGCTTCATCGGCGCCCGCTCGGAAGTCGCCGAAGGCGTGATCGTGCGCAAGGGCGCGGTGCTGGCGATGGGCGTGTTCCTGGGCGCCTCGACCAAGATCGTCGACCGCGAGACCGGCGAAGTCTTCATGGGCGAAGTTCCTGAATATTCGGTTGTGGTGCCCGGCGCGCTGCCCGGCAAGCCGATGAAGAACGGCCAGATCGGCCCGAGCACCGCCTGTGCCGTGATCGTCAAGCGCGTCGACGAGCGCACGCGCTCGAAGACCAGCATCAACGAGCTGCTGCGGGATTGAGGCGACGCCACGAGCCCAAGTCTCTGAACGTCACCCTGAGGCGGCCGCCTCTTCGGCGGCCCTCGAAGGGCGACGGGCCGCTTGCATCCCGGCCGTTCATCCTTCGAGGCTCCGCCCGCGGTGCCTTGCACCGCAGACCTCGCACCTCCAGCGATAACGGCTTCGCCGTTACGCGGGGATGACGGGTTCGGCGACGCATCGAACCCTCTCTCCCCTCATCGCGACCAATTCCCGGGCGCCTCCTGCCGCCCGGAGCCTTTCGCATGGACTGGACCTGGTATCTCTTCCGCTTCGAGGGCCGCATCAATCGCGCCAAATATTGGCTGGCCGGTCTCATCATCGTCTGCTGGATGATCTTCCTGGCGGCCATCGTGGCGGCGCTCGGCGCCCGCTCGTTCGGCTTCTCCGTCAACGACATCTTCAAGGCCGTCGATCCCGACACCTATCGCAAGCTGTCGCGCGCCGACCTTCCGCTGGCCCTGGCCAAGCTGATCGGCACGCCGCTGTTCGCGTGGGTGTTCGCCGCAACGTCCATCAAGCGGCTGCATGACCGCGACAAGAGCGCCTGGTGGGTGCTGCCCTTTTTCGTCCTCCCCGGGCTGATCAACCAGTTCGTGGACCGGATCGGCAACGACTACGTCGGCTTCACATTGGCCCTGATCTCGTTCGTGCTCGCGACCTGGGGCGGGATTGAACTGCTGTTCTTCCGCGGCTCGAGGAAGACCAACCGCTTCGGCGCCGATCCGCTCTACGTCTCGCCCACGGGCAGGCCGGGTTGGGATCAGCAGCACGAGCTCGAAGTGCCCACGCAGAAGGCTGGCCCGCCGCCGCAATGGCGTGTTAAGCCGGAGGCATGACCGATGCTCTCTCCATTGCCCGCGACCTCATCCGCTGCCCCTCGGTAACCCCTCAAGACGCCGGCGCCCTCGGCGTGCTTGAAAACGCCTTGAACGCAGCCGGCTTCACCTGTCACCGCGTGACCTTCAGCGAGGAAGGCACCGCCGACGTTGACAACCTCTATGCGCGGATCGGCACGGAAGGCCCGCACATCACCTTCGCCGGTCACACCGACGTGGTGCCGCCGGGCGACGAGAGCGCCTGGAGCGTCGGCGCGTTCTCCGGCGAGGTGAAAGACGGCTTCCTGCACGGCCGCGGTGCGGTCGACATGAAGGGCGGCATCGCCTGCTCGGTCGCCGCGGTGCTGGAGCATCTCGCGGCGAATGGCGGCAAGCCGCGCGCGGATGGCAAAGGCTCGATCTCGTTCCTGATCACCGGCGACGAGGAAGACGTCTCCATCAACGGCACCATCAAGCTGTTGAAATGGGCCGCCGAGCGCGGCGAGAAATTCGATCATTGCGTGCTGGGCGAGCCCTCCAATGTCGAGACGCTCGGCGACACCATCAAGGTCGGCCGCCGCGGCTCGCAGTCAGGCACGCTGTATGTCGAGGGCGTGCAGGGGCACGTTGCCTATCCGCATCGTGCGGCCAATCCGGTGCCGGACATTTCGCGGCTGATCGTGGCAATCAGCGACGAGCCGCTCGACCATGGCAGCGCGCAGTTCCAGGCTTCCAATCTCGAATTCGTCTCGGTCGACGTCGGCAACAAGGCCTTCAACGTCATCCCCGGCGAGGCCCGCGCCAGGTTCAACATCCGCTACAACGACAATCACACGCAAGCGAGCCTCCGCGAGCTGGTCGAGACGCGCCTCGCAAAAGCCTGCGGCAACCGCATCAAGGCCCGCATCGTCTGGGAGCCGTCGAACTCGAACGTGTTCGTGACCAAGCCGGGTCCGTTCACCGACCTCGCGGTGTCGGCGATCGAGGACGTCACCGGCCGCAAGCCGGAACTGTCGACCTCAGGCGGCACCTCCGATGCGCGCTTCATCTCCAGCTATTGCCCGGTGATCGAGTTCGGCCTGGTGGGCCAGACGATGCACCAGGTCGATGAGCGCGTGCCGGTGACGGATCTGGAGAAGCTGACGAAGGTTTATCGCGGGATTTTGACAAGATATTTTGGGTGAAGCGCTGCCGCCGCCTCAACCACCGCTGTCATCGCCCGGCTTGACCGGGCGATCCAGTACTCCGAGACAGCAGTGATAGAGCCGAGAGGCCGCGGAATACTGGATGCCCGCCTTCGCGGGGCATGACACCGATCATGGGGCGTGAGCTCCCACCTCTCTAATAATCCACCTTCATCAGATACAGCCCCTCCGGCGGCGCGACGATGCCGCAGGCGGCGCGGTTGCGGGCGGCGAGTGCTGCGGAGAGATCGTCTGCGGTCCAGCGACCTTCGCCGACCCAAACCAGCGATCCCACCATCGAGCGGACCTGGCTGTGCAGGAAGGAGCGCGCCGAGGTGACGATGATGATCTCGCGGCCGTCGCGCGTCACGTCGAGCTGGTCGAGCGTCTTCTCCGGCGATTTGGCCTGGCACTCGGTGTCGCGGAAGGTGGTGAAGTCGTGCTTGCCGAGCAGGCGCTGTGCCGCCGCATGCATCGCATCGGCATCGAGCTTGCGCGGCACGCGCCAGGCGTGGCCGACGTCGAGCGCGAGATTGGCGCGGGTGTTGATGACGCGGTAGCGATAGTGGCGCTTCACCGCAGAGAAGCGCGCTTCGAATGTATCAGGCACGATCTCCGCCTCGAGCACCGCGATCGGATGCGGGCGCAGATGCGCGTTCAGGCCATCACGAAACCGCCCCGGCGGAAACTGCTTCTCGACATCGACATGCGCGACCTGGCCGCGCGCATGCACGCCGGCATCGGTGCGACCGGCGCCGTGCACCCGCAGATCGGCGCCGGTCATCGCCTTCACGGCCGCTTCCAGTGCCCCCTGCACCGACGGCAGCGTGTCCTGCACCTGCCAGCCGAAGAACGGCGCGCCGTCATATTCGATGGTGAGCTTGTAGCGGGGCATCAGGAAAGCCGCATCGGCGGCTTCACAGGGACGCCACGCAGGAAGTCGCTGGCCTGCATCCGCGCCTTGCCCTCGCGCTGGAGCTCGAGGATGCGGATCGCGCCCTCACCGCAGGCGATGGTGAGCTGGCTGTCGAGCACCTCGCCCGGGGCGCCCGTGCCCTTGGCGAGCTCGCAGCGCAGGATTTTGATACGCGCATTTTCGCTGACATCCGATAGTTCGGCCCATGCGCCGGGAAACGGCGACAGGCCGTGAATGTGGCGCAGCACCGCGTGCGCGGGCTTGCTCCAATCGATTCGCGCCTCGGCCTTGTCGATCTTGGCCGCATAGGTGACGCCGTCCTCGCTCTGCTTCTTGAGCTGGAGCCCGCCGCGATCGAGCGCGGCCATCGCGCGCACCATCAGATCGGCGCCGAGGCGAGACAGCCGATCATGCAGATCGAGTGCGGTCATGGTGTCCGATATCGCAAGACGCTCGGCCATGGCGACGTCGCCGGTGTCGAGACCGACATCCATCTTCATCACCATCACGCCGCTCTCGGCATCACCGGCCATGATCGCGCGGTTGATCGGGGCTGCGCCGCGCCAGCGCGGCAAGAGCGAGGCGTGCAGATTGTAGCAGCCGAGTTTGGGCGCATCGAGGATCGCCTGCGGCAGGATCATGCCGTAGGCGACGACGACGGCCGCGTCGGCCTCAAAGGACCTGAACTCATCGAGCGCTTCCTGCGTCTTCAACGTCTTCGGCGTCAGCACGGGCACGCCGAGTTTTCGCGCGGCCTCTTCGACCGGCGTCGGCTGCATCTGCAGCCCGCGCCGTCCGCCGGGCTTCGGCGCACGGGTATAGACGGCCACGATCTCGTGGCCATGGGCGACCAGCTCAAGCAGCGTCGGCACCGAGAAATCGGGCGTGCCCATGAAGATCAGGCGGAGGGACATGACAAGCACTCAGGTACGTTCCCTTCCCCCTTGTGGGGGAGGGTCAGGGAGAGGGGTGCCACACGACGCGCTGTCTCGGCTTGAGCGCGGGCGCTTTGTTGTTGGCGCTCCGAGAATCGGGAGCACCTTTTGCTGGGTTACCCCTCTCCCCCACCCTCCCCCACAAGGGGGGAGGGAGCGCAGGGGGGGGTGTGGGGCAACACCAGTCGGTTACAATTGAGTCACTCCGCGCGCTTGGCGGCTTTCTCGAACTTCTTGATCACGCGGTCGCGCTTGAGCTTGGACAGATAGTCGACGAACAGCACGCCGTTGAGATGGTCGATCTCGTGCTGGATGCAGGTGGCGTAGAGGCCTTCGGCGTCCTCTTCGTGCACCTTGCCGTCGAGATCGGTGAAGCGCACGCGCACCTTCGCAGGCCGCTCGACCTCCTCGTAATATTCGGGGATCGACAGGCAGCCTTCCTCGTAAGTGGAGAGCTCCTCGGACGAGGCGAGGATCTCCGGATTGATGAAGACACGCGGTTCCGGCTTGGTCTCGCCGTCCTGATTGGGCTTGGCGAGGTCCATGGTGATCAGCCGCAGCGGCTGCGCGATCTGGATCGCGGCGAGGCCAATGCCGGGCGCGTCATACATGGTCTCGAACATGTCGTCGGCAAGCTTGCGGATCTCCGACGTGACCTTCTCGATCGGCTTGGAGACCAGACGCAGCTGCTTGTCGGGCAGGATGATGATTTCTCTGAGGGCCATGGCGGGCGATTTAAGCCGCGCGCGACAAGCGGTCAATGCGGCCGGGAACGCGTTAACGGTTCGCTAACCATAAAACTTCAGCTTTCATTAACCATAAAAATGAGGGGACCGTTCACCGGGATTGTTCTCCCTTCGTTCGCCCTTGGTCGCCGAATCGGCTAGAAGGGCAGCCATGAACGAGATCATTTTCATGCTGGGCGACTGGCCGGTGCGCACAATCGATGCGCTGATCGGCTTCGGCGCCCTCGTCCTCATCCTGCTGGTGGTGATTGCGATCGTGATCGCGCGATCCGGGCGGCGCGGCGCGGAACTCGCGATTGCGAGCGCGATCCGGGCCGACGAACTGGAGGAGCGGCTCGCCCAGGTGCTGCGCGCCCAGAGCGAAGCGTCCGGCCGGGTCGATGCCATGACCCAGGCCCTGGCCGGCCGGCAGGCCGAGATGGCGCGGGCCGTCAACGAGCGGCTGGATTCGGTGACCCATCGGGTCGGCCAGTCCATGGAACATTCGACCCGCAACACCATGGAGAGCCTGCGCGCGCTGCATGAGCGGCTCGGCATCATCGACAGCGCGCACAAGAACCTCACGGACCTCACCACCCAGGTGACGACACTCCGCGACGTGCTCGCCAACAAGCAGTCGCGCGGCGCCTTCGGCCAGGCGCGGATGGAGGCGATCGTCCAGGACGGTCTTCCCAAAGGCTCCTACGAATTCCAGTTCACGCTCTCGACCGGAAAGCGGCCGGACTGCGTCGTGTTCCTGCCGGACCAGCGCCCGCTCTGTATCGACGCAAAGTTTCCGCTGGAGGCGATGACCGCGCTGCACGACGCGCGCACCGACGAGGAGAAGCGCCTTGCCACGCAGCGGCTGCGCGGCGACGTGCTGAAGCATGTCAGCGACATCGCTGAAAAATACCTCGTCACCGGCGAGACCCAGGAGATGGCGCTGATGTTCGTGCCGTCGGAATCGGTCTACGCCGAGATCCATGACGGTTTCGACGACGTGATCCAGAAGGCCTATCGCGCCCGCGTCGTGCTGGTGTCGCCCTCGCTGCTGATGCTCGCAATCCAGGTGATGCAGCAGATCATGAAGGATGCGCGCATGCGTGACGCCGCCGACCTGATCCAGACCGAAGTGATCAAGCTCGGCGACGATCTGGGCCGCCTGCGCGAGCGCGTACTGAAGCTCCAGAAGCATTTTGCCGACGCGAACGAGGACGTTCGCCAGATCCTGATCTCCGCCGACAAGATCGAAAAGCGCGCAGGCCGGATCGAGGAGCTCGATTTCAGCAAGACCGACACCCCGGCGGACGGCCCGCGGCTGGTATCGGGAGCACCGGAGCTGTTTCCGCGGAAGCTCCAGGCGGGGGAGTGAGATTGAGGCACACTGTCATACCCCGCGAAGGCGGGGTATCCAGTACGCCGTGACAGTCGTTGTTGAGCCGAGGCGCTGGTGATTACTGGATCGTCCGCCTTCGCGGACGATGACACCGAGCGTGCCGAAGGCATTCCGGCCACACGGCTCCCGCGAGTCTTTTCGCCCAGAATCTGCTAACACCTCCCCATGACAGCACCCGACGCGACCTCGCCCGCTGGCACCGATGCCCCCGCGACCTCCTGGCGCGACAGCCTGGCTGTTTACCTGCAACCTCGGGTGCTGATCGTGCTGTTCCTCGGCTTCTCCTCGGGGCTGCCGCTGGCGCTGTCGGGCTCGACGCTGCTGGTGTGGATGCGCGAGGCGGGGGTCGACCTCAAGACCATCGGGCTGTTTGCACTGGTCGGCACGCCCTACACGTTGAAGTTTCTGTGGGCGCCGCTGGTGGATGCACTGCATGTGCCGCTGTTCACCCGCGCCTTCGGGCGGCGGCGCGGCTGGCTGCTGTTCTCGCAGATACTGCTGATCATCGCGATCGTGCTGCTGGCGATGACCGATCCGGCGCGCTCACCGTTCTATGTCGCGCTCGGCGCGCTCTTGGTGGCGACGACGTCGTCGACCCAGGACATCGTGGTCGATGCCTTCCGCGTCGAGAGCCTGCCCGAGAGCGAGCAGGCCGCCGGTATGGCGGCTTACGTCGCGGCCTATCGCGTCGGCATGCTGGTCTCGACTGCGGGAGCGCTGTTCATCGTCTCGGGCTTCGAGAGCACCGGCCTTGCTCGCACCTCGGCCTGGATGTGGGGCTATGTGGTGATGGCGGCGATGGTGCTGATCGGGACGATCACGGCGCTGATCGCGACCGAGCCCGAAAAATCAGTGAGGGCAGAAGCCGCGACACATGAGGAGACCGCGTTCACGCGCGTGCTGCACGCGGCAATCGGTGCCTTCTCGGAGTTCCTGTCGCGCAAGGATGCGATCGCCGCGCTCGCCTTCGTCGTGCTGTTCAAATTCACCGACGCCTTCTCGGGAACGATGACAGCACCTTTCGTGATCGACCTCGGCTTCACCCGCAATGATTATGCGGCAATCGTGAAGGGGGTCGGCCTTGCGGCGACGCTGATCGGCGGCTTTGCGGGCGGCTTTGTCGCGCGGCGCTATTCGCTGGCGACCTCGCTCTGGATCGGCGGGATGGTGCAGGCGCTGGCGAACCTCACCTTCTCCTGGCTCGCGGTGGTCGGCACCAATCAATGGGCGCTGGCGCTCGCCATCTGCGCGGAGAATTTCACCAGCGCGATCGGCACCGTGATCTTCGTCGCCTATCTCTCCGCACTGTGCCAGAATCCGCTGCACACCGCGACGCAATATGCACTGCTCACCGCACTTGCGGCCGTCGGGCGGACATATCTGTCGTCAGGCGCCGGCTTCGTCGCCAGTGCAACCGGCTGGCCATTGTTCTTCGTGATCTGTGTGCTGGTGGCGATTCCGAGCCTGGTGCTGCTGACCTGGCTGCAGAAGCGCGGGCATTTCGAGGCGTTGGGACCGGTGAGGGTATGACGCTGAAGTAGGGTGGGTTAGCGTAGCGTAACCCACCAACGCCTATCTCCGCGGAGTTCAGAAGTGGTGGGTTACGCCTTCGGCTAACCCACCCTACGGCACTACGGCACCTCGCCTGCCGCCTCTTACTTCTTCACCAGACTCCACTTCGTCACCACGGCTTCGCTCATCTGGCCGGGATCGCTGGCGCAGGTGATCTCGTCGACCTTGACCGAGATCTCCTTGCCGACGAACGATTTCAGCTGCGAGGCCTGTGCGTCGCTGGAGGTGACGAGCTGGAACGTCTCGGGCCCGGTTTCGAGATCGCAAAGCCCGCTCGGCGGCGGCAGGCGGCGCGGCTCGGAGGTGATCTGGTACATCGCAATGCGCTTGCCAGCATTCTTGACGTCGCGAATCTTCATGGCGTTCAGCTCGCCCGAGAGCACCTCGCCAGCGCTGATCGGCTTGCCGGGCTTCGGGGGCGGCGGCGCCTGGTCGTCCTGCTGCGCGGCGATCGCCGGGGGCACCAGCAGCAGCATCGTCGCGACCAAAGCGCAGCGCGTGGCGAAGAGTTTCGTCATGTCGTCAGTTCCGTAAGTCTGGATGGAGATTCTTGCTTTGACGCGTTTTCTTCACGCGAACCGGTATCCACTTCGCTCGAAAACGCTCTAGAACAGGGTCCGCTGCCGCATCGCGGCCGATAGCGTGCCCTCGTCGAGATAATCAAGCTCGCCACCGACAGGCACGCCGTGGGCCAATCGGGTTACTTTGACGCTGGCGTCCTGAAGCAGGTCGGTGATGTAATGCGCCGTGGTCTGGCCGTCGACGGTCGCATTCAGCGCCAGGATGATCTCGTGCACCTCGGCCGCATGGGCGCGCGCGACCAGCGCGTCGATGGTGAGATCCTGCGGGCCGACGCCGTCGAGCGGCGACAGCGTCGCGCCCAGTACGTGGTAGCGCCCTTGCGTCGCATTGGCCCGCTCGAGCGCCCAGAGATCGGCGACGTCGGCGACGACGACGATGATCGCGGGGTCACGCTTCGGATCGGTGCAGACGGTGCAGGGATTTTGCGTGTCGATATTGCCGCAGGTCTTGCAAACCTGGACCTTGTCGAGCGCGACCTGCAAGGCAGAGGACAGCGGCATCATCAGCGCTTCGCGCTTCTTGATCAGATGCAGCGCTGCACGCCGTGCGGAGCGCGGACCGAGGCCCGGCAACCGTGCGAGAAGCTGGACCAGCCGCTCGATCTCAGGACCTGCAACCGCGCCCATGTTACTGGCCGAACAGCCCCGGCGGCAGCCCGAGGCCGCCGGTGAGCGACTGCATCTTCTCCTGCATCGCCGTCTCCGCCTTGCGGCGGGCATCGCCGAGCGCAGTCACGAGCAGATCTTCCAGCACCTCGCGTTCTTCGGCCTTCATCAACGAAGGATCGATCTTGACGCCCTTGACGTCCATCTTCGCGGTCATGCGCACGGTAACGAGACCGCCACCGGAGATGCCTTCGACCTCCACGTTGGCGAGCTGCTCCTGCATCTCCTGCATCTTGGATTGCAGCTGCGCCGCCTGCTTCATCATGCCGAGAAAATCAGCCATGGGTATCGTCCTTGGAAAGAGTGGCTCAGAGATCGTCGTCGCCGTCGGAACCGTCGATCGGATCGTCGCTGCCATAGTCCGCGTTAATATTGGATTCCGGCGTCTCGGGGGCAAGCCTGCGGACCTCGACGACCTTTGCACCTGGGAAGCGCAACAGCACCTCCTGCACGCGTGGATCGGCTTCCGCCGCACGCGCATGTTCCTGCTTGGCCGCCTGGTTCACCGAGCGCAGCGTCGGCTGGCCCTGCTCGTTGGAGACGATCACGGTCCAGCGCCGGCCGGTCCACAACTCGAACTTCTTCGCAAGCTCCGAGATCATGGTCTTGGAGGCGTTGGGCTCGAGCGCGACTTCCAACCGGCCCTCATCGAAACGGACGAGGCGCATGTCGCCTTCGAGCGCGCCCTTGGTCAAGAGATCGCGCTTCTGCCCGGCAAGCGCGACGAGCTGGGTGAAGCTCGTGATGCGCAGCTGGGGAGCCGCACCTTGCGGATCTGGCGCAGGCGCCGCCATCTGCGGCCGGGCGCCGCCGCCGAACGCTGATGGCGCTGACGTCGGCATGCGGACCGGCGCAGCGGAGGTAACGGATGCCGCAGAGGCCAGCGGCGCAGACGGCGCGTTACTGCGTGCCGCACCGCCTCCGCTCACGACCGGCGAGCCGCCGCCGTTCTGCTCCAGCATCCGGATCGCTTCATCGGGCGTCGGAACATCGGCGACATAGGCGATGCGCACCAGCACCATCTCGGCGGCCGCGGCGGGGCGCGTTGCGGCCTGCACTTCGGTGATGCCCTTGAGCAGCATCTGCCACATCCGCGACAGCACACGCATCGAGATCTTCGCGGCGAATTCCTTGGCGCGCACGCGCTCGGTCTCGCCATAGGCGACGTTGTCGGCCGTCGCAGGCACGATCTTCACGCGGGTGACGAAATTGACGAACTCGGCGAGATCGGACAGCACGACGATCGGATCGGCGCCGACATCGTATTGGTCGCGGAACTCCTTGAAGGCCGCGGCGATGTCGCCGCGCGCCAGCGACTCGAACAGATCGATGACGCGGGTGCGGTCGGCGAGGCCCAGCATCTGCCTGACCGCATCAGCCTTCACCTGCCCCGCCGCATGCGCGATCGCCTGGTCGAGCAGCGACAGCGAATCGCGCACCGAGCCTTCCGCCGCGCGCGCGATGATGCCAAGGGCTTCCGGCTCGATCTCGACGCTTTCCTTCGCGGCGACGTTGGCGAGGTGCTTCATCAGCACGTCGGCCTCGACGCGCCGAAGGTCGAAACGCTGGCAGCGCGACAGCACAGTGACCGGAACCTTGCGGATCTCGGTCGTCGCGAACACGAACTTGGCGTGCTCCGGCGGTTCCTCCAGCGTCTTCAGGAAAGCGTTGAACGCCGCCGTCGACAGCATGTGGACTTCGTCGATGATGTAGACCTTGTAGCGGGCGCTAGCTGGCGCGTAGCGCACGCTGTCATTGATCTGGCGGACGTCGTCGACACCGGTATGTGAGGCGGCGTCCATCTCCAGCACGTCCATGTGCCGGCTTTCCATGATCGCCTGGCAATGCACGCCCAGCGCCGGCATGTGGATGGTCGGCCCCTTCACCGACCCGTCCGGCATCTCATAGTTGAGTGCACGGGCGAGGATACGCGCGGTAGTGGTCTTGCCGACACCGCGGACGCCGGTGAGAATCCAGGCCTGCGGAATCCGTCCGGTCTCGAACGCATTGGAGACGGTGCGGACCACAGCCTCCTGGCCGATCAGATCGTCGAAGCTTGAGGGGCGGTATTTGCGCGCCAGCACTCGGTAGGGCGCATTGCCGGCGCTGTCAGCATTTTGAGGGGCGCCAGCGTCGGTCATTGGTCGATCCGCAATGAATTCTCTCTCGGCCGGCTTTTGCGGAAAGGAGCGCGCGGGCGGCAGGCCGCCGGCGCTGGTTCGCTCGGAAAAACAGGTAGGAGACTGACGAGCGACCCGATCCGGACCTCGTTAGGGCTGCTTCCTTCCGGACCTGACCCGGTTGGCGAGTGGCTCGTCCACCGCCAATCTCCCGGTCCCTATTTGGGGCTAAAGGGAGCGGAAAGCAAGCGGGTATCGGCTCAAACGGATCGAGTTTGCCCGGTCTCCGGGCATATCCGGATCTGCCAGCCGAGAGGCCGTGCTTTCGCTGGTGGGACCACCTTGCTAAGAACGGCAGCTGGAACTCCATCCGGGCATGATCCGCAGGAGTCCGCGAGGCGCGCCTTCCTCGGCCATGTCCACACCGGCGCCCTGCCGTCGGCCACCGCAGCACCCTGATGTCCGATCTCAACCGTGTCTATCTCGTCACCGGCGCCGCCAGCGGAATCGGCCGCGCCACCGCGAAACTGCTTGCCGCACCCGGCATCGCGCTTCTCTTGCACACGCGCGCGAACGCTGAAGGTCTCGACGCCACCGCGACGGAGGCCGAAGCGAAGGGCGCAGTGGTCGCGAAGTGCCTCGGCGATCTCGCCGAGGCAGCAGCCGTCACCGATGCCATCGCTGCGGCGCAAGCCGCCTTCGGCCGGCTCGACGGATTGATCCTCATCGGCGGCCACGCCCGCCGCGGCAGCGCCATCGGCACGCCGGCGGATCAGTTCCGACAGGCGATGGACGAATCGGCGCTGGCCTTCACACGCATGGTCGAGGCCGCGCTTCCGCTGCTGCGCACGGCGCAAGATCCGCGCATCGTGGCGGTGTCCTCCTTCGTCGCGCATGCGATCCGGCCCGAATTCGCGCCGTTCGCTGCAACCCCCGCGAGCCGCTCCGCGCTGGAAGCATTGGTGAGACTCACCGGGATGGAGCTCGCGAAGGACGGCATTACCGTCAACGCGGTTTCGCCCGGCCTCATCATCAAGGACAAGCCGAGCGAGAGCCGGCTATCGCCGGATCAAATCGCGGCGACCGAGGCGCTGATCCCGATGCGTCGCCGCGGCCGACCAGAGGAGGTCGCCGAAATCATCGCCTTCCTGGCATCCCCGAAAGCATCCTACATCACCGGCCAGGTCTGGCACGTCAACGGAGGCCTGATATGAGCGAAGCAACCGTCTAAGCGCGTGCTGCTCGAGCTGACGTCGAGCGACGGCGCGATCGGCCGGCCTGGCGTTGCTCGACATCTCGAAGCGATTCGGAAGCAATTCGGCGCGCGCTTGAGGCGCGCTTGTCCGGGACGACGACCGTGTATGCGGTGACAGCGGGGCACGATCCTTCCCCTCGGGGAATCGGTATCGTATGGTCGGAGCCCAACATGCCCGCTCCCATCGGGCCATCCGGAAACCCATATGTCCGATCCCGTCTGGTCGCTGCACTCCCGCCTGAAAGAGGACACCATCGACATCGGCGATCTGCCGCTGTCGAAGGTGCTGGTGATCAAGGACGCGCACTATCCCTGGCTGCTGCTGGTGCCGCGGCGGGTGGACGCAGTCGAGATCATCGACCTCGACGAAGTGCAGCAGGCGCAACTGATGACGGAGATCTCCCGCGTCTCGCGCGCGCTGAAGGAGATCACCAAATGCGACAAGCTCAATGTCGCGGCGCTCGGCAATCTCGTGCCGCAGCTTCACGTCCACATCATCGCGCGCCGCACCAGCGACGCCGCCTGGCCGCGGCCGGTCTGGGGCGTGATGCCGCCGCTGGCGCATGACGCGAGCGAGGTTCAGAATTTCATCAGCGCGCTTCGCCGAAAAATCTGGCTGGGTTGAAAGAACAAGAAATGTCAGCATTCGACTCGTTTCCGCTGGGGCAACCGGCCTTCGTCACCAACATCCTCGATCGCGCCGCGCATCTGCGCCGCGACGACGAAAAACTGTTCGCGATGGAGCAGAAGCCGTCGTCGCGTGCCTACGTCGTCTACCGCGACTCGCTGCTCGTGAAGCGCGAGGGCGACAAGGTGCGCGCGCTGCTCTCGATTGACGAAGCCGTGAAATGCGGCGCCAATCCCGGCACGATCTTCCTCGGCCTGCGCGAGGGCGCGGCAGTATTCGGCATGGGTCTCGCCCAGGCCGCCGCCGAAAAACTGATCGGCCGCGAGGACTACACCCTCACCGAACTGCGCGGCATGGCGATGCAGGGCGCGATCCCGCCCGCCGAACTCTCGGCGATCGCAATGGCGAAATCGATGGTCAGCTGGCATCAGCGCCACGGTTATTGCGCCAATTGCGGCACGCGTACCGCGATGAAGGAAGGTGGCTGGAAACGCGACTGCCCGGCCTGCAAGGCCGAGCATTTTCCGCGCACGGACCCGGTCGTGATCATGCTGGTGGCCTCGGGCGACAAATGCCTGCTCGGCCGCCAGAAGCAGTTTCCGCCGGGCATGTATTCCTGCCTCGCCGGCTTCGTCGAGGCTGCCGAAACCATCGAAGACGCAGTGCGTCGCGAGATCCTGGAAGAGTCGGGCATTCGGTGCACCGACGTGCAGTACTACATGACGCAGCCCTGGCCCTATCCGTCATCCCTGATGATCGGGTGCAGCGCGCGGGCCGTGACCGAGGACATCGTCGTCGATCGCATGGAGCTGGAAGATGCCCGCTGGTTCTCGCGCGAGGAGGCGGCACTGATGCTGAAACGGACCCATCCCGACGGACTCGCCGGCCCGCATCCCTTCGCCATTGCACATCATCTGCTTGGCCGCTGGGTGCACGACAAGAGCTAGGGATGCCAATGGCGCCGTCCGGGATCGCGCCGCGCATCCTCTGCGTCGGCATGCCTGTGCGCGACCTCACCTTTCGGGTCGAGACCGTGCCGGCGCGCGGCAGCAAGGCAAATGCGACGCATATGGCCGAGATCTGCGGCGGCAACGCGCTCAATGCCGCGATCGCCATCGCGCGGCTCGGCGGGCGCGTCGCGTTTGCCGGGCCGATGGGCGATGCGAGGGAGACGTCGAGCAATTTCATTCTCGAGCGGATGGCTGCCGAGGGCATTGAGACCACACACATCGCGCGCGTGGCGGGCGCGGCCACGCCGGTCTCCGCAATCATCATCGACGCATCAGGCGAACGAACGCTGACGATCTATCGTGATCCCACGCTGTGGAGCGTGCACCTGCCAGCTGCAGACGAACTCCTCGCCGATTGTCAGGCCGTGCTCGTCGAAAGCCGCTGCGGCGCTTTTTGCATCGATCTTTGCACCGAGGCGCGCCGGCGTGGCATTCCCGTGATCGTCGGCGTCGATCGTGCGATGGCGCCGACCGACAGCCTGCTCACGGCCGCCTCGCATCTGCTGTTTGCGAGCGAGCAGGTGCAGGAGACCGCCGGCATCGCCGACGACGCCGACGCCTTGAAGGGCTTGGCTACGCTGACCCCGGCCTTCCTCGCCGCCACCCGAGGCCCCCGCGGGACGATCTGGCTGAACGAGACGGGCAAGCTGGAAGAGACCCCGGCCTTCCCGGTCGAGGCGGTCGATACGCTCGGGGCCGGCGACGTCTTCCACGGCGCCTTCGCGCTTCGGTTCGCCGAGGGCAATGGGGGTGCGGGAGGCGCTGCGATTCGCCGCGGCCGCAGCAGCTTTAAAGTGCGCCCGCCACGGAGGTGGCCTCGCCGCCCCGCAACGCATTGAAGTTGAATGGTTTTTACGAGACAGGCTCTAAAGCCATTCCGCCGACGCGCCGAGATAATGGACTTGCGGGAGAAGATTTTTCTCTATATGACTGAAACGAACCCATATATTGGAACAAAGTTCTTCAGATGACCGATGCCGCCGTCCAGATCCCCGAGACCAGCCGCCGCCTCGATGCGATCGACCGTAAGATCCTGATGGTACTCCAGGAGGATGCCTCGCTGTCGGTTGCCGAAATCGGCGACCGTGTCGGCCTGTCCTCGACGCCCTGCTGGAAGCGCATCCAGCGCCTGGAGGCTGACGGCGTGATCCTCAAGCGGGTGGCGCTGGTCGACCAGAACAAGATCGGGCTCGGTATCTCCGTATTCGTGTCGGTGGAGAGTTCCGATCATTCCGACGCCTGGCTCAAGAAATTCGCCGAGGCGGTCAGCGCCATGCCCGAGGTGATGGAGTTCTACCGCATGGCCGGCGACGTCGATTATATGCTGCGCGTCGTGGTCGCGGATATGCAGGCCTACGACGTCTTCTACAAGAAGCTGATCGCAGCCGTGCCGCTGAAGAACGTCACCTCGCGCTTCGCGATGGAGAAGATCAAGTCGGTGACCGCGCTGCCGATCCCGGCGGTGATGGCGGCGTAGGTCTCACCACACCGAAACTGTCATCGCCCGCGAAAGCGGGCGATCCAGTATTCCAGAGACGGCCGTTGTTGAGCCGAGAGGCCTCGGCGTGCTGGATGCCCCGGTCAAGCCGGGGCATGACAGCGGAGGACAAGGCACGAGGCGCGCTCCCCTGATCTCACCTCAAATCTTCTGATTGTACTCGCCGACCTCGGGATGGTTACGCAGCACGCTGTTCACCATCTCGAACATGTCGTGCATGCGCTGCTCGGAAACCGGGCTCTCGACCACGACAACGAGCTCGGGCTTGTTCGAGGAGGCGCGCACCAGGCCCCAGCTGCCGTCCTCGACCGTGACGCGCACGCCATTGACGGTGACGAGATCGCGGATCGCCTGGCCGCCGATCTTCGCGCCCTTGGCTTGCTCGCTCTCAAAATGCTTCACCACCTTGTCGATCACGCCGTACTTCACTTCGTCGGCGCAATGCGGCGACATGGTCGGCGACGACCAGGTTTTCGGCAGCGCATCCTTCAGGTCGGCCATCGACTTGCCCGGCGCGCGGTCGAGCATGTCGCAGATGGCGAGCGCCGACACCAGGCCATCGTCATAGCCGCGGCCATAGGGCTTGTTGAAGAAGAAATGGCCTGATTTCTCGAAGCCCGCGAGCGCACCGGTCTCATTGGTGCGGCGCTTCATGTAGGAATGGCCGGTCTTCCAATAGGCGGTCTTGGCGCCCTGCTTCTGCAGGACGGGATCGGTGACGAACAGGCCGGTCGACTTCACATCGACGATGAACTGCGCGTCCTTGTGGATCGCCGACATGTCGCGCGCCAGCATGACGCCGACCTTGTCGGCGAAGATCTCCTCGCCGGTGTTGTCGACGACGCCGCAGCGATCGCCGTCGCCGTCGAAGCCGAGGCCGACATCGGCCTTGTGATGCAGCACCGCGTCGCGGATCGCGTGCAGCATCTCCATATCTTCCGGATTCGGATTGTATTTCGGGAAGGTGTGGTCGAGCTCGGCGTCGAGGGGAATCACTTCGCAGCCGATCGCCTCCAGCACCTGCGGCGCGAACGCGCCGGCGGTGCCGTTGCCGCAGGCGGCGACGACCTTGAGCTTGCGCTTGAGCTTCGGACGGTTGGTGAGATCGGCGATGTAGCGCGCCGGATAGTTCTCGTGGAACTGGTAGGAGCCGCCCGCCTTGTTCTTGAACTCGGCATTGAGCACGATCTCCTTCAGCCGCGTCATCTCGTCGGGGCCGAAGGTCAGCGGACGATTGGCGCCCATCTTCACGCCGGTCCAGCCATTGTCGTTGTGCGAAGCGGTCACCATGGCGACAGCGGGTACGTCGAGGTCGAACTGCGCGAAATAGGCCATCGGCGTCACCGCAAGGCCGATGTCGTGCACCTTGCACCCCGCGGCCATCAGGCCGGAGATCAGCGCATATTTGATCGAGGCCGAATAGCCGCGGAAATCGTGGCCGGTGACGATCTCCTGGCGGACGCCGAGCTCGGCGATCAGCGCGCCGAGCCCCATGCCGAGCGCCTGCACCCCCATCAGGTTGATTTCCTTCTGGAACAACCAGCGCGCGTCGTACTCGCGAAAACCCGTGGGCTTCACCATCGGCTCGGATTCGAAGGCGTAGGTGTTGGGCGACAAGACGGATTTCGGCTTGGGGAACATTGAGGCGGTCTCGTGAAAAATGGCGGATTTGATGCAGCCTTAGCGAATGCCAGGACGCAGCGGAAGGCGGGAATGAAGGCTTATGGTCAATAATTGCGGCAGTTTGGTAACGGAAAAACGTTATCTGCCACAGGCTCGACAGGGCAATATCGAATATATCCAGACGCTATCCGCCCGAACCTACTGCTCCAGCACCATCTGACCGTTGGCGTATTCAAAACGCTTGAGACGCGACAGGAAGGAGAGGCCGAGCAGGTTCTCCGACAGCGCAGCGTCGGGGAGCACCATGGCATCGACATCGCGCACGATGAGGCCGCCGACATCAAGCATGGCGATGCGGGCGCGCGCTGCCTTGATGGTGCCGTTCGCGGTGGTGACCGGGGCATTGTATTCGCTGCGCGAGGGACGCAGGCCGAAGCGCGCCGCCGAGGTCTCGTTCAGCGCCACCACGGAGGCGCCGGTGTCGACCATGAAGCCGATGCGCTGGCCGTCGATGCGGCCTTCGGTCTGGAAGTGGCCGCGCACGTCGCGGGGAATGTTGAGGCTGCGGCCGCCGGCCGGCGCCATCGTCGCAACCGCCACCGTCGGATGAGGCACTGAGGTGGCGGACGCGGAGCTCATCCTGTCCGCCATCTGCGCCATGAAGGTGCCGAGGGCGATCATGATGGCCGCGAAGATCATAATGTTACGCATCACACCACTTCCGAGCCGGAGAGCTCGATTTCATCACGCGGCACGTCTGTCCGCGAGCGAACCGCGGCGGAGCCGGTGCTATTTTGACGAAAAGGATGAGCGGACGGTTAATGCGGCGTCAGGTGCCGCGCGGCTTAGCCCGCCGGGTCGGCACCGCGCTCGCCGGATCATCCGGCCAGGGGTGGCGCGGATAGCGGCCGCGCAGATCGGAACGGACAGCGGCGTAGCTGCCGCGCCAGAAGCCGGGGAGGTCACGCGTCACCTGCACCGGGCGCTGCGCCGGCGAGAGCAATTCGAGCACCAGCGGCACCTTGCCGGCAGCGATCGAGGGATGAGTGTTGAGCCCGAACAGTTCCTGCAACCGCACCGCAATGGTCGGCCCCTGCTCCGCCTCGTAATCGATCGCGAGCACGCTCCCCGTCGGCGCCTCGAAATGCGTGGGCGCCTCGCGGTCGAGCCGCGCGCGCATCTCCCAGGGCAATAGCGCCATCAGCGCATCGGAGAGATCGCCGGCGGTGACGTCCTTCAGCGCGATCTTGTCGTAGAGAGCAGGCACCAACCAATCGTCGCGCCTCGCGATCAGGCCATCGTCGGAGAGATCGGGCCAGCTCTCGCCCTCGGCCTTGCGCAAGAACATCACACGGTCGCGCCATTGTTTGGCGGCCTTCGACCAGGGCAGGCGGTCGAGGCCGGCGGCGATCAGCCCGTCGGCGAAGATGCGCGCAGTGTCCTCCGAGGGAGACACAGGAAGCGTCGCCTCGGACAGCGTGATCGCGTGCAGCACGCGCTTGCGACGCGCGCGCAGCGCCATCGCGCTGCGGTCGAACGAGATCTCGTCGACGCTCCCGATGTGCTCGGCAAAATGCCGCTCGATGTCGTCCTCGGCGATCTGTGCGGCGAGCAGGATGCGGCCGCTCGCGGCCGTGCCGGTCATCTCGCCGATCGCGACATAGGGTGCGCGCGCGAGCGAGGAGGTCTGCTCCACGGCGGCGCCGCGGCCATTGGCGAGCACGAAACTGCCGTTGCCGCGGTTGCGCGCGACGCGGTCCGGGAAGGCATAAGCGAGCATCAGGCCGGTCGAGAGATTCTCCTGCGGTCCCGGCTTCTCGGACGCTGCGACCTGCGAGGCCCAGCGTCGAGCGAGATCGCGCGCACTCGCCGCCCGCGGCGAGCGGTCCCGGCGGAACTGGTCGCGCCGGTGCTCGAGATCGACGCTGTCGCCGCCAAGCCCGCGCTCGGTGATGACAGCGGCGATCTCGGCCGCGTCTTCGCCGCAGCCTGCGCGATGCGAATCCACGATCATGCGGGCCAGCCGCGGCGGCAGCGCCAGCGCGCGCAGGCTCTTGCCTTCCGCCGTGATGCGCCCATCGCCGTCGAGCGCGTTGAGCTCGCCGAGCAAGTTCTTGGCTTCCTTCCAGGCCGGCTGCGGCGGTGGATCGAGGAATGACAACGCGGCGGGATCGGCAACGCCCCATTGGGCGAGATCGAGCACCAGCGAGGAGAGGTCGGCGCTCAGGATTTCAGGTTGCGTGTAAGGCGCGAGCGAAGCCGTCTGCGGCTCGTCCCAGAGCCGATAGCAGACGCCGGGCTCGGTACGGCCGGCGCGGCCGCGGCGCTGGTCGACTGCCGCACGCGCCGCGCGCACGGTCTCCAGCCGCGTCAAGCCGATGTCGGGCTCGTAGCGCGGCACGCGGGCGAGACCGGAATCGACGACGATGCGCACGCCTTCGATGGTGAGCGACGTCTCGGCGATCGAGGTCGCCAGCACGACTTTGCGCATGCCCTTCGGCGCAGGCGAGATCGCTCGGTCCTGCACGGCGGCGTCGAGCGCGCCGAACAGCGGCACGATTTCAATGCCGGCGTCCTGCACGCGCTCGCTGAGAAAATTCTGGGTGCGGCGGATTTCCGCAGCGCCCGGCAGAAACGCCAGCACAGAACCACTGTCGGCACGGAGCGCGGACGCGATCGCATCCGCCATCTGCCGCTCGATCGGCGAATCCGCCTTGCGGCCGAGATAGCGCGTTTCGACGGGAAAGGCGCGGCCCTCACTCTCGACGACCGGGGCATCGCCCAGCAGCTTGGCGACGCGGGCACCGTCGAGCGTGGCCGACATCACGAGGATGCGCAGGTCCTCGCGCAGGCCGAGTTGCGCATCGCGCGCCAGCGCCAGACCCAGATCGGCGTCGAGCGAGCGCTCGTGGAATTCGTCGAACAGGATGGCGGCAACACCGGAGAGCTCGGGATCGTCGAGGATTTGGCGGGTGAAAATCCCCTCGGTCACCATCTCGATGCGCGTGGCGCGCGAGATCTTCGAGCCGAAGCGGACGCGGTAGCCGACGGTGTCCCCGGCACGCTCGCCAAGCGTCTTGGCCATGCGGTCGGCACTCGCGCGCGCCGCAATGCGCCGTGGCTCCAGCACGATGATCTTTCTGCCTTTGGCCCAGGGCGCATCGAGCAGCGCCAGCGGCACCCGCGTGGTCTTGCCGGCGCCCGGAGGAGCGACCAGCACGGCCGCGTTGTGCGCCTCCAGCGTGCGCGAGAGGTCGTCGAGCACGGCATCGATCGGGAGGGGCGTGTCGAAGGTGCGGGGCAAGGGCTATCCACTCGTCATGCCCGGCCTCGTGCCGGGCATCCACGTCTTCGACTAGAAAACAGACGTGGATGGCCGGGACCCGGCTCCACGAACACTTCGCCGGGCTACAGAATCGGGCCGGCGAAGCCTAAGCGAAGACGGCAAGCCCGGCCATGACGGAATCATGTGCCGTGGTGCATCAGGCTCGAGATGACCGCCCCACGCTCTCATAGGTAAAGCCGGCGGCAGTCATGTCTTCGGGGCGGTAGATGTTGCGCAAGTCGACCACGATGGGCTGCGTCATGATCGCCTTCAGCCGATCGAGATCAAGCGCGCGGAACTGGGCCCATTCGGTCACGACGACCAGCGCGTCGGCGCCTTCAGCGCAGGAATAGGCATCCTCGCAATAGGTAATGTTCGGGAGCTCGCCCTTGGCCTGCTCCATCCCAACGGGATCGAACGCCTTCACCTTCGCGCCCATGTCGAGAAGACCTGTGACCAGGGGGATCGAGGGCGCGTCGCGCATGTCGTCGGTGTCGGGCTTGAAGGTGAGGCCGAGCACCGCGATGGTCTTGCCGCGCAAGGAGCCGCCGAGCGCCTGGCTGACTTTGCGCGCCATCGCGCGCTTGCGGTTCTCATTGACCGCCAGCACGGACTCGACGATGCGCAAGGAGACGTCGTAGTCCTGCGCGATCTTGATCAGCGCCTTGGTGTCCTTCGGAAAGCACGAGCCGCCGAAACCAGGACCGGCATGCAGGAATTTCGTGCCAATGCGGTTGTCCAGGCCAATGCCGCGCGCGACCTCCTGAACGTTGGCACCGACCTTTTCGGAGAGGTCCGCGATCTCGTTGATGAAGGTGATTTTGGTCGCGAGGAAGGCGTTGGCGGCGTATTTGATCATCTCGGCGGTGCGACGCGCGGTGAACATCAGCGGTGCCTGGTTCAGCGACAGCGGGCGGTAGATGTCGCCCATCACCTTGCGGCCGCGGTCGTCGGAGGTGCCGACGACGACGCGATCGGGGAACTTGAAGTCACGGATCGCCGCGCCCTCGCGCAGGAACTCAGGGTTGGAGGCGACGACGACGTCCGCCGTCGGATTGGCCTCGCGAATGATGCGCTCGACCTCGTCGCCGGTGCCGACAGGCACAGTCGACTTCGTGACCACGACGGTGAAGCCGGAGAGCGACTGCGCAATCTCTTTCGCGGCGGCGTAGACGTAAGAGAGATCGGCGTGACCGTCGCCGCGGCGCGAGGGGGTGCCGACCGCGATAAAAACCGCATCGGCGTCAGCGACCGGCTTGGAGAGATCAGTGGTGAAGTCGAGCCGCTTGGCCCTGACGTTAGTCGCGACCAGCTCGTCCAGGCCCGGCTCATAGATCGGGATCTCGCCGCGGTGAAGCGCCGCGATCTTCTTCTCATCCTTGTCGACGCAGGTGACGTCGTGACCGAAATCCGCAAAGCAGGCGCCGGATACCAGTCCGACATAGCCCGTGCCGATCATCGCGATGCGCATGAAAATCCCTGTTTTAGGCCTGGTTAACGAAATCCCAATTCAGGAGCGGTTTAGCATTTTCCCGCCGGGAAGGAAGAGCCCGCGATCGGAAACCGGCACGCGATTTGTACCGGTAAAGAAGTCGGAAACCACTGGGCGCCACACTGCCCCACGGCCGCACATGACCGGGCAGAACCCGCCTCGAAAAGGGACACATGGCACGATCGGGCACTTCAGCTTTGAGCAGCGGGTTTCCCAAAGCCCCCGCTGCGGCGCGTGTCGACTGGGTCGACTACGCCAAAGGCATCTGCATCGTCATGGTCGTGATGATGCATTCGGTGCTAGGGGTCGAGCTCGCCGCCGGAAGAACCGGTTTCATGCACGTTCTGGTGGCCTTCGCAAAACCTTTCCGGATGCCGGACTTCTTCCTGATTTCGGGCCTGTTCCTGCCGCTTGTGATCGATCGCGACTGGCGAACCTATCTCGACCGCAAGGTGGTGCATTTCGCCTATTTTTATGTCATCTGGGTGACAATCCAGTTCGGTTTCAAAGCCCCCGCCTTTGCCGCTGAAACCGGCTGGCGTGACGTGGGCCTGCTGTACCTCGAATCCTTCATCGAGCCGTTCGGCACGCTCTGGTTCATCTACCTGCTACCGATCTTCTTCGTCGTCACAAAACTGACGCGCAGAGTCCCGCCGCTTGCGATCTGGTTCGTCGCCGCCGCGCTGGAGACCGTGCGCGTCACGACCGGCTGGACCGTGATCGACGAGTTCTGCGCGCGCTTCGTCTATTTCTACTCGGGGTATCTGTTCGCGCCGTACGTATTCGCATTGTCGGAACGCGCGCGAAGCCATCCCGCGCTTGCGCTCGCAGCGCTCGGGACCTGGGCATTGGTGGATGCCGGCCTCGTGAGCCTTGGCGCAAGCGAGTGGAAGATCGTGTCGCTGCTGCTCGGCTTCGCCGGCGCCTGCGCGATCATCACGATCGGCACGTTGCTCGCGCGCGCGCATTGGCTCAATGTCCTGCGCTTCTGCGGCGAGCATTCGATCGTGATCTATCTCGCCTTCTTCCTGCCGATGGCCGCAACGCGCACGCTGCTGCTGCGCAGCGGCGTCATTGCGGATATCGGTACGATCTCCCTGCTCGTCACCATCGCCGGCGTGCTCGGATCGCTTGCGATCTGGCGGGCCGCACTACGGCTCAACGCGCACGTCCTGTTCGAGCGGCCAGATCCTTTCTGGATCGCGCCAAAGAAGGCCCGCGCTGTGCTGCAGGCGGCGGAGTAGCCGAGTTCTCGGTGTCGTCGCCCGGCTTGACCGGGCGATCCAGTGCGCCGAGGCGCCAGCGATAAATCGAGAAGCCGCGGCGTACTGGATTCCCCGCGTTCGCGGGGAATGACAGCGGGGATCAGGGAACGACAGTGGGGATAGCGGCACCAGCAGCCCAAAAATCCCTCTCTCCAGGCTGTCAAAGGCCGCAAAAATTCATACATTGCGGCCATGCCCAAAACATCCCCGAAGACCACCGCCAAAGCTGACACCAAGGCTGCTGCATCCAAAGCCGCCGACACCAAGCCCACTGCCGTGACGGCTGCTGCCAAACCGGTTTCGGCCAAGGCCGCTGGCAAGGGCGACCACGTCTTCCTGGTCGACGGTTCCTCCTACATCTTCCGCGCCTATCACGCGCTGCCGCCGCTGAACCGCAAGTCCGACGGCTTGCAGGTCAACGCCGTACTCGGCTTCTGCAATATGCTATGGAAGCTGCTGCGCGACATGCCCGAGGACAACCGGCCGACGCATCTGGCCATCATCTTCGACAAGTCGGAAGTGACTTTCCGCAACAAGATCTATCCCGACTACAAGGCGCACCGGCCTCCGGCGCCTGACGATCTGATCCCGCAATTCGCGCTGATCCGCGAGGCGGTGCGCGCCTTCGACCTGCCCTGCCTGGAACAGGTCGGCTTCGAGGCCGACGATCTCATCGCGACCTATGTGCGGCAGGCCTGCGAGCGCGGCGCCAGCGCCACCATCGTGTCCTCCGACAAGGACCTGATGCAGCTCGTCACCGATTGCGTCACCATGTACGACACCATGAAGGATCGCCGCATCGGGATTCCAGAGGTGATCGAGAAGTTCGGCGTGCCGCCGGAGAAGGTGGTCGAGGTGCAGGCGCTGGCCGGCGATTCCACCGACAACGTGCCTGGCGTGCCTGGCATCGGTATCAAGACCGCAGCGCAGCTGATCGTCGAATACGGCGATCTCGAACAACTGCTGTTCCGCGCCACCGAGATCAAGCAGCCGAAACGCCGCGAGGCGCTGATCGAGAACGCCGAGAAGGCGCGCATCTCGCGCCAGCTGGTGTTGCTCGACGACAAGGTCGATCTGGAGGTGCCGCTGGACGATCTGGCCGTCCATGAGCCCGATCCGCGCAAGCTGATTGCCTTCCTGAAGGCGATGGAGTTCACCACGCTGACACGGCGCGTCGCCGAATATTCGCAGATCGATCCTGCCAACGTCGATGCCGATCCCGGCTATGCGAAAGGCGCGAGCGTATTCTCGCCGCTGCCGCCTTCGGATGTTGTGCCAGCTCCGGGGCCCGGTACCCCAGCGCAAGCCCGGCCGAGCGACCCCAAAAAATCGGCGGGCAAGGAGGACAAGGCTGCGAGCCCGAAGGGCGCGCCGGTCTCGCTCGCCGCCGCGCGCGAGGAGGCGCTGCGCAAGCTGCCGGTTGACCGCAGCAAGTATCAGGCTATCAAGACGCTGAAAGAGCTCAACGCCTTCATCGCGCGGATTCATGATACCGGTCATGTCGCGGTCGAGCTGCGCGGAAACTCGATCGATCCGATGCAGGCCGATCTCTGCGGAATCGCGCTGGCGCTGGCCCCGAACGAGGCTTGCTATGTGCCGCTGGCGCACAAGCAATCCGGTGGCGACGGCGGCTTGTTCGACGCGGGCCTTGCGCCCGATCAGGTCAAGCACGAAGACGCGCTTCAAGCGCTGCGGCCGGTGCTGGAATCATCGGGCATTCTCAAGATCGGCTTCGACGTCAAGTTCACGGCCGTGATGCTGGCGCAGCACGGCATCACCTTGCGCAACACCGACGATGCGCAACTGATCTCCTATGTGCTCGATGCCGGTCGCGGCTCGCATGCGCTGGAGCAGCTTTCCGAACGCTGGTTCGGCCATGCCATGCTGAAGGAGAGCGAGCTGCTCGGCAGCGGCAAGGGCAAGCTCACCTTCGACCAGGTGCCGATCGACAAGGCCGCGCCCCTGTCCGCCGAAGGGGCCGACATCGCCCTGCGCATCTGGCGCGTGCTGAAGCCGCGCCTCGTCGCCGAGCACATGACCACCGTCTACGAGACGCTGGAGCGGCCGCTGGTCGCGGTGCTCGCGCGCATGGAACGCCGCGGCATCTCGATCGACCGCCAGGTGCTGTCGCGTCTGTCAGGCGACTTTGCCCAGACCGCGGCACGTGTCGAGGCCGAGATCCAGGAGATCGCCGGCGAGCCGGTGAACGTCGGCAGCCCCAAGCAGATCGGCGACATCCTGTTCGGCAAGATGGGACTGCCTGGCGGCACCAAGACCAAGACGGGGGCGTGGTCGACCACCGCGCAGGTGCTCGACGAACTCGCCGAGCAGGGCCACGATTTTCCGCGGAAGATCCTGGAGTGGCGCCAGGTCTCGAAGCTGAAATCGACCTACACCGACGCGCTGCCGACCTACGTCAATCCGCAGACCCATCGCGTGCACACGACCTACGCGCTGGCCGCGACCACGACGGGCCGTCTGTCGTCGAACGAGCCGAACCTGCAGAACATTCCGGTTCGTACCGAGGACGGCCGAAAAATCCGCCGCGCCTTCATCGCAACGCCCGGGCACAAGCTGGTCTCGGCCGACTATTCGCAGATCGAGCTGCGGCTGCTGGCCGAGATCGCCGACATTCCCGTGCTGAAGCAGGCGTTCCGCGATGGCCTCGATATTCACGCGATGACCGCGTCAGAAATGTTCGGCGTACCGATCAAGGGCATGCCGAGCGAAATCCGCCGCCGCGCCAAGGCGATCAATTTCGGCATTATCTACGGCATCTCCGCGTTCGGCCTCGCCAACCAGCTCGGTATCGCCCGTGAAGAAGCGTCGGCCTATATCAAGAAGTATTTTGAGCGCTTCCCCGGCATCCGCGCCTATATGGACGAGACGCGCGACTTTTGCCGGCAGCACGGCTACGTCACCACGCTGTTCGGCCGCAAGTGCCATTACCCTGATATCAAGGCGTCCAACGCCTCGGTGCGCGCCTTCAACGAGCGGGCAGCGATCAACGCGCGACTCCAGGGCACCGCGGCTGACATCATCCGCCGCGCCATGACGCGGGTCGAAGACGCGCTGGCCGAGAAGAAGCTCTCGGCGCAGATGCTGCTCCAGGTACATGACGAATTGATCTTCGAGGTGCCGGACGCGGAGGTCGAGGCGACGCTGCCGGTCGTACAGCACGTCATGCAGGACGCGCCGTTCCCGGCCGTCCTGCTGTCGGTCCCGCTGCACGTCGACGCCCGCGCGGCCACGAACTGGGACGAGGCGCATTAAAGGCCGCCCCGATGAAGATCGCGGCCATCTCCGGCAGCCTGCGCGCAGGCTCGAGCAACACTGCGGTATTGCGCGCAGCGGCGCGGCTTGCGCCTGCCGATGTCGAGGTGATCCTGTTCGATGGGATAGCGCACCTGCCTTTCTTCAATCCGGACCTGGATGGCGATGACGTGCCTGCGCCGGTCGGCGCGATGCGCCACGTGATCGGAGGCGTCGACGGGCTCCTGATCTCGAGCCCCGAATATGCCCGCGGTGTCGCCGGCGTGCTGAAGAACGCGCTCGACTGGCTGGTCGGGAGCCGCGAATTTCCCGACAAGCCGGTTGCCTTGATCAACACATCACCGCGCGCGACGCACGCGCTGGCCGCCCTGACGCTGACGCTGGAGACAATGTCCGCCCGGCTCGCCAGGGAGGCCTGCGTGACACTGCCCTTGCTTGGCGGCGCCTGGGACGAACAGAGCATCGCCGCCGATCCCACACTGGCAGAACCGTTGCGATTGGCGATGGAGCGTTTCGCGGCGTTCATCGCCACCGTGCAGGCCGAGGCATAGGACCACATTGAATTGTCCTCCGAGCAATTGCGCGATGGCTCAGCGGAGCCGCGCATATTAGAATCGGCATAGCTCCCGTTCCGGTTCATCCATGCCTCACGCTTCCGCCCTGCTCGGCTTCGCCCTCGTCTGCCTCGGCCTCGTGCTCACGCCCGGGCCCAACATGATCTATCTGATCTCGCGCTCGATCACGCAGGGGCCGGCAGCGGGCATCGTCTCGCTCGGCGGCGTCGCGCTGGGCTTCGTGTTCTACATGCTATGCGCGGCGTTCGGGATCACTGCGCTCTTGCTCGCCGTGCCCTTTGCCTATGACGCGCTGCGCTTTGCAGGCGCCGGCTACATGCTGTGGCTTGCCTGGCAGGCGATGAAGCCCGGGGGTCGCTCGCCGTTCCAGGTGAAGCAGCTCGCGATCGACGGCCCGCGCAAATTGTTCGCGATGGGGCTCGTCACCAACCTGCTCAATCCGAAGATCGCGATGCTGTATCTGGCGCTGCTGCCGCAGTTCATCGATCCCACGGCTGGCAGCGTGCTGATCCAGTCGGTGACATTGGGCGCGATCCAGATCGCGATCAGCGTCAGCGTGAACGCGATCATCGCGCTCGCCGCCGGCTCGATCGCGCTGTTTCTGGCGAGCCGGCCGAGCTGGATGCTGGCGCAGCGCTGGCTGATGGGCACGGTGCTGGCCGGCCTCGCGGTGCGGATGGCCGTGGAAGCGCGGAAGGTGTGAAGGGGCACACGCCGTCCGTGTCCCGGACGCGCTGCAGCGCACCGCTTACGCGCTGCGTCCGGGGCACGATGCGCCGACTAATCCAGCTTCGCCTCCATGCCTCGCTTCACCGCGGGGCGGGCCATCAGCGCGTCGTACCAGCGCTTGACGTTGGGGAAGTCGGCCAGGTCCACCTTGTGGCGGGGATGGCGCCAGGCCCAGCCCAGGATGGCGAAATCGGCGATCGAGAGATCGCCGGCGACGAAGTCGCGGCCCTCAAGGCGACGGTCCAGCACGCCGTAGAGACGGCGGGTCTCGGCCATGAAGCGCTTCAGGCCGTAGGCGCGGTCCTGCTCGTTTTCGAGCGCGATGAAATGATGCACCTGGCCGGGCATCGGGCCGAAGCCGCCCATCTGCCACATCAGCCATTCGTAGACGGGGATCCGCGCGCCAAGCGATTTCGGCAGGAATTTGCCGGTCTTTTCGCCGAGATAAAGCAGGATGGCGCCGGACTCGAAGATGCTGACAGGCTTGCCGTCAGGGCCCTCGGGATCGACGATCGCGGGGATCTTGTTGTTGGGGGAAAGCTCGAGGAACCGGGGGTCCATCTGCTCGCCCTTGGTGATGTTCACCGGGACCACCTTGTAGGGCAGCCCCATCTCCTCCAGCGCGACCGAGATCTTGCGGCCGTTCGGCGTGTTCCAGGTGTGCAGCTCGATGGTCATTTTGCCTGTTTCCTTCCCGAGGGTGCGGGCCTCCACCTACTCCGGAAAGTTGTGCCCTCACAACCGTCGGACCGGGATGGCCGATCCCTGTTGACGGGGGACGCCCCCTCTGGAATGTCGCGGCCGTCGCGGATAAATTCCGCCACCTCCTAAGAACGCCCCTGAGGGACCCCCGTGTCGAAATCTGCCTCCCGTGCCCGCCTGTTCGAAATCATCCGCCGCCGCTCCTTCGGGCGCGGCGAGGTGACGCTGGCGTCGGGCCGCAAGAGCGATTTCTATTTCAACCTCAAGCCGACCATGCTCGACCCGGAAGGTGCGACCCTGCTCGCCGAGCTGACCTATGAGGCGTTGAAGGACGATAATCTCGATTTCATCGGCGGGCTGGAGATGGGCGCGGTGCCGCTGGCCGGCGCGCTGGCGCAGATCTCCTGGATCAAGGGCCATCCGATCGCGGCCTTCTTCGTGCGCAAGAAGCCGAAGGAGCATGGCGCCAGGCTCGCGATCGAAGGTCTGCCCAAGGGCGAGACGCTGGCCGGCAAGCGCGTCGTGATCGTCGAGGACGTCACCACCACAGGCGGCTCGGCAATGAAGGCGGTGGAATCCGTGCGCGAGACCGGTGCTGAAGTGGTGCTCGTGCTGACCATGGTCGACCGCGAGGAAGGCGCCACCGACACGTTTGGCGCGGCGGGCCTGCCGTTCCGCTCGCTGTACAAGGCATCGGAATTCTTGAAGGCGTAAAGGCTTTCGCTCCGGCCCGCGCTGCGCAGCAATCGGCCCACCCTCAACCCCTCATTTACCATCCCGCTTTATGGTGAATCATGTGCTGAGACCCGAGAGGTCCCGGCCGGTTCGGTAGCGTCGGGTGGAGTAAGCGTTGCGTACGATCGTGTCCCATGCGCGCCGGCGGCGTCGCGCGATGCTTGTGGCCGCCATCCTCTCAGCACCGGTGCTCGCAGCTCCGGCCCCGGTTTCGGCCGAAGGCCTGTTCGACTTCTTTTTCGGCGGAATGCAGCAGCGGCCTCAGCGCGAGGTGCCGCAGGCCAGCTCCTATGCCGATCCCTTCACCGGTCAGCAGAACCCGGCCGTTCAGCCGCAATATGTGCCACCGACCCGCTCGGCGGCGGCAGGCGGCTCGGGCCCCGCATTTTGCGTGCGCAGCTGCGACGGCAAGTATTTTCCATTGATGCGCGGCCTCGCCTCGCCGGCGCAAATGTGTCAGGCTTTCTGTCCTGCAAGCACCACGAAGGTCTTTTTCGGTTCTTCGATCGAGGGCGCTTACAGCCAGACCGGCGAGCGCTACGCTGACAGCGAGAACGCGTTCGCCTATCGCAAGGCGCTTCGCGCCGACTGTACCTGCAATGGCCGCGAGCCGGCCGGGCTCGCTCCTGTCGATCTGGCGCTCGATGGTTCGCTGAAGGCCGGCGACGTCATCGCCACCAGCGACGGCCTCGTCGCCTATACCGGCGTCCGCCTCGGCCAGGAGCAGACCGCGGAGTTCACTCCGGTCGCCTCCTATCCCGGCCTCACCGCGCAGGTCCGCGCAAGGCTCGGCGAGATGAAGGTCGCCCCGGTGCGCGCGGAAACGGTTGCAGCTGATGCGCCGTCCACCGAGATCACGCGCGAGGCGCTGCCCGATGTGGCGACGCCGAAGCCACAGGCGAAATCAGCGAAGCGGGCGGGGTTGGATTGACTTCGTCATTCCGGGGCATCGCGCAGCGATGAACCCGGAATCTCGAGATTCCGGGCTCGATGCTAACGCATCGCCCCGGAATGACGGCAAGCAAGCGGTCACCGCCCGATGATCACCCCGATCACATTCGGGGCAGCCAGATATTTCTCCTCGATCGCCGCGCGCGCGGCGGCGCGGTTCTCCGGCGTCAGCAAGCCGCGCTTCTCGGCCAGGATCATCCAGCAGAAACCCCACCAGTCGGTCAGCATGCCGGTCTCGCCGACGAGGTCATAACCCTGCTCGGCCGCGAAAATGCGCGCATGCGCTTCGTCCAGCGTGTCGAGGAAGTGATGATCCTCGGGCGCGAACAGATCGTCGGTGATGTCGTCGATGGTGTAGCCCCAGATCGACTGACACACCGCGTTGAACTCGCGGTCGAACTGGTCGTCATCGACGGCATGGCGCCGCGCCGCCTGATGCAGCCGCGACAGCGACCGTGCGAAATCGGCGATCCGGGTGAGGGCGAATTGATCGAAGGCAATGGTGGACATGTAGTCCTCGCGACTGACGTCAGACCCTAGATGTTGTGTCGGCACTGCGCCGAATCACAATGATATATCAAAGACTTGCTAAATTGTTCTTAATTTGTTCTGGCTGGTATTCGCCCCGCGACGGTCGGAACCACACTATTGATGTTGCGCTACCTCCCTCAGTTCACCGCCGACATCAGCTTGTCCCCGCACGCGCTCGCATAGAACTTGCCGCCGCACTGGCGCTCGATGGCGGCGCAGCGCTGCACAGGCGTCGCATTTTGCGGGAGAGAGACGGCGCAGCTGAGGCCGTCGGCGCTGCGCCCCATCTTGCCGGCAGCAAAGGCGGCGCTGGAGCCGGTGACACAGACGACGAGCAAGGCGGCGGTAGCGATTTCGATCAGCAGTCGCAGCAGCGGTTTCATGTGGTGTGTCCTCCACAGTGATGGCCGAATCTGTGTCCAATCTAGCACCAAATCCGCGTTCCTCCGTGCTGCTCCGGGTTCCCAAAGCGGCCCGTTCCTTGCATAATTTTACGGCAGCCCAGTGCACGGCCGCGCCGGCGATGGTTCCGGTGCAGGGGCAAGACGCGTAGGGTTCAGTGGTGTTTCTGTCGACCAGGAAGTGACGGCCTTGCAAGATCAATCGTTCCAGCCAAATTCGCCCGCCGCGGGCCAGCCCATCGACGAACTCGCGCTGGCTGAGATCAAGGGCACGATCCTGGCGAAGCTTCGCCTTGCCATCGGCAAGGATGCGGGCATGGCGACCAAGCACGATTGGTACCAGGCCGCAGCGCTCGCGCTGCGCGACCGCATCGTGCACCGCTGGCTGACGGTCGAGAAGCACAGCTACGACGCCGGTCGCAAGCGCGTCTACTATCTCTCGCTCGAATTCCTGATCGGCCGCCTGTTCACCGACGCGCTGAACAACATGGGGCTGCTCAAGATCTTCGAGGTCGCGCTCGGCGATCTCGGCGTGTCGCTGCCCGAGCTACGCAAATGCGAACCGGACGCGGCGCTCGGCAATGGCGGCCTCGGCCGTCTCGCCGCCTGCTTCATGGAGAGCATGGCGACGCTGTCGATCCCTGCGATCGGCTATGGCATCCGCTACGACTACGGCCTGTTCCGCCAGATCATCAATCAGGGCTGGCAGCAGGAATATCCCGACGAGTGGCTCGGCTTCGGCAATCCCTGGGAACTGCAGCGGCCCGAAGTGATCTACGACGTCAATTTCGGCGGTGGTGTCGAGCACATCGACGACAAGGGCCGCGACCGCGCGATCTGGCATCCGGCCGAGACCGTGCAGGCGATCGCCTATGATACGCCGATCGTCGGCTGGCGTGGCCAGCACGTCAATGCGCTGCGGCTGTGGTCGGCGCGCTCGCCCGATCCGTTGAAGCTCGACGCTTTCAACATGGGCGACTATGTCAGCGCCAGCGCCGAGCAGTCGCGCGCCGAGGCCATCTGCAAATTCCTCTATCCGAACGATGAGAGCCCGGCAGGCCGCGAACTCCGGCTGCGCCAGGAATATTTCTTCGTGTCGGCCTCACTCCAGGATCTGATCAAGCGGCATCTCGCCTCCGACGGCCAGCTGCGCAGCCTGTCGTCCAAGGTCGCGGTGCAGCTCAACGACACCCATCCGAGCCTCGCCGTCACCGAGCTGATGCGTATCCTCGTCGATCTCCACAATTTCCGCTGGGACGAGGCCTGGAAGATCACAGTCGCCACCCTCTCCTACACCAACCACACGCTGCTGCCCGAGGCGCTGGAGACCTGGCCGGTCGAGCTGTTCGAGCGGCTGTTGCCGCGTCATCTCGAGATCATCTATCGCATCAACGTCCAACACCTGGCGCTCGCCGAAGCGCGCGCACCCGGCGACATCGATTTCCGCGCCTCGGTTTCGCTGATCGACGAGAAGAGCGGGCGCCGCGTGCGCATGGGCCAGCTCGCCTTCGTCGGCTCGCACCGCATCAACGGCGTCTCGGCCATGCATTCGGACCTGATGCGTGAGACCGTGTTCCACGATCTCAACCATCTCTATCCCGGCCGCATCACCAACAAGACCAACGGCATCACCTTCCGACGCTGGTTGATGCTGGCGAACCCGAAGCTGACCGACCTGTTGCGCGAGGTCTGTGGCGACGCCGTGCTCGACGATCCGACGCAGCTCTCGCAGATCGAGGCCCGCGCCAGCGACGTCGAGTTCCAGAAAAAATTTCGCAGCGTCAAGCTGCACAACAAGACGGCGCTCGCGCGCCTGATCGGCGAGCGGCTCGGCATCAAGGTCGATCCGAACGCCCTGTTCGACGTGCAGATCAAGCGCATCCACGAATACAAGCGCCAGCTCCTCAACATCATCGAGACGGTCGCGCTGTACCAGTCGATCAAGGACGATCCCAACGGCAACTGGGTGCCGCGGGTGAAGATCTTCGCCGGCAAGGCGGCGGCGAGCTACAAGTACGCAAAACTGATTATCAAGCTGATCAACGACGTCGCCGAAATCGTCAACAACGATCCTTCGATCGGCGGCAAGCTGAAGGTCGTGTTCCTTCCCGACTATAACGTCAGTCTCGCGGAGGTGATCATTCCGGCGGCTGACCTGTCCGAACAGATCTCCACCGCCGGCATGGAGGCCTCGGGCACCGGCAACATGAAGCTTGCGCTCAACGGCGCCATCACCATCGGAACGCTCGACGGTGCCAATATCGAGATTCGCGACCAGGTCGGCGTCGAGAACATCGCGATCTTCGGCATGGAGGCCGGCGACGTGATGATCCGGCGCAAGCAAGGGCTGGATGCCTCCGACGTGATCCGCAATTCTCCAAAGCTGCAGCGCGCCATCAACGCGATCGGCACCGGCGAATTCTCGCCCGGCGATCCCGGCCGCTTCGAATCCATTGCGCATGCACTACGCTATCTCGACCATTACATGGTCAGCGCCGACTTCGATTCCTATTACGAGACGCAGCGCGCGGTCGACGCGCGCTGGCAGGTCTCGCCGGCCTGGACGCGCGCCTCCATCCTCAATGTCGCGCGCATGGCGTGGTTCTCCTCCGACCGCACCATCCGCGAATATGCCGAGGAAATCTGGAACGTGCCGGTGAATCCGACCACGCCGGTGCTGCCGAACCTGCGCGACGCCGCGGGTTGATTTTCCGCGGAGTGAAATCGTACCTCGGAGGTAGTTGCACGAACCGGCGACGGACGTGATATGACGTGCGTCATTGAAAACCGGATCGCGCAAATGCACGCCAAGCTCCCGCACCCGTTCGACGACGCCACGCGCGTCACCACCGGCGACTCCAGCTGGCAAGGGCACACCAGCGACGATTACTGGGCCTTTGTCGGCCCGTTCGGCGGCGTGACTGCCGCAACCATCCTGCGCGCACTGATCGAACATCCGCAAGCCGCCGGCGATCCGCTGGCGCTGACCGTCAATTACTGCGCGCCGATCGCGAAGGGCCCATTCGATCTCGACATTCGGCTGGTGAAGGCCAACCGCTCCAGCCAGCACTGGAGCGTCGAACTGTCGCAGGGCGGCGGCGAAGTCGCGACGCTTGCGACCGCCGTCTTCGCCGAGCGCCGGCCGTCCTGGGAGCACAGGGTGGCGCAATATCCCGATGCAAAACCGTTCGAAGCGACGCTCCCATTCCCGAAGATCGCCGCGTCCTGGGCCAACCAGTACGAATTCCGCTTCGTCGAGGGCGAGATGCGGATCGGCCCACCGCAGTCCGAACCCGCCAGTACCTATTCCAAGATCTGGATCAGTGATCGTGAGCCACGCAAGCTCGACATGCTGTCGCTGATGTCGATGTCGGACGCCTTCTTCGGCCGCATCTTCCACGCGCGGCGCGAATTGGTGCCGTTCGGCACGGTGTCGCTGACCACCTATTTTCACACCGATAGCGAAGAACTCGCGGCTGAGGACCTCACGCGCGTGCTGACGACGGCGGACTCGAACATCATGCACAAGAGCTACGCCGACCAGAACGCCGAGCTGTGGTCGCCGAACGGCCGGCTGCTCGCGACGAGCACGCAGATCGCGTATTTCAAGGCGTAGGCTGCACTTTCCCTCTCCCCTTGTGGGCCCCTTGTGGGAGAGGCTGGCTCGTCGCGAAGCGACGAGACGGGTGAGGGGTTCTCTCCACTAGCGAATCTCATACAGTTGAACGCGCGGAGAGAACCCCTCATCCGGCGCTTCGCGCCACCTTCTCCCACAAGGGGAGAAGGAAACAAAAAAGGGCGACCTTTCGGCCGCCCTTTTGCATGCAAGACGGAGCACTTACTCCGCCGCGAGCTTCACATCAGGCGCAGCCGCGCGCACCTCTGCATCCACCTGCGCTTCGAACTTGGCAAAGTTCTTCTGGAACATGCCGACCAGCGCGCGGGCGGTCTTGTCGAACTCGTCCTTGTCCTTCCAGGTATTGACCGGGTTGAGGATTTCGCTCGGCACGCCCGGCAGCGCGGTCGGGACCGCGAAACCGAAATATTTGTCAGTGCGGAATTCGACGTTACGAAGCGAGCCGTCGAGCGCGGCGGTGAGCAGCGCGCGGGTCACCTTGATCGGCATGCGGCTGCCGACGCCATACTTGCCGCCAGTCCAGCCGGTGTTGACCAGCCAGCAATCGACGTTGTGCTGAGCGATGAGGTCGCGCAGCATGTTGCCGTAGACGGATGGATCGAGCGGCAGGAAGGGCGAGCCGAAGCAGGTCGAGAATTCCGGCTGCGGCTCGTTGCCGAGACCGCGCTCGGTACCGGCGACCTTGGCGGTGTAGCCGGAGAGGAAGTGGTACATCGCCTGCGCCGGCGACAGTTTTGCGATCGGCGGCAGCACGCCGAACGCGTCAGCAGCGAGCATCACCACGTTCTTCGGCTGCGGCGCGCGGCCGGTACGCGACGCATTCGGGATGAAGTCGAGCGGATAGGCAGACCGGGTGTTCTCGGTCTTGGAGCCGTCGTCGAAATCGACCACGCGGGTGTCTTCGTCGAGCACGCAGTTCTCGAGCACGGCACCGAAGCGTGTCGAGGCCGCGTAAATCTGCGGCTCGGCTTCCTGCGACAGCTTGATGCACTTGGCGTAGCAACCGCCTTCGAAATTGAACACGCCGTTCGGGCCCCAGCCGTGCTCGTCGTCGCCGATCAACGTGCGGTTCGGGTCGGCCGACAGCGTGGTCTTGCCGGTGCCGGAGAGCCCGAAGAAGATCGCGGTGTCCCCCTTGGCGCCGACATTGGCCGAGCAGTGCATCGGCATCACGCCGCGCTCGGGCAAATAGTAGTTCAGCGTGGTGAAGACCGACTTCTTCATCTCGCCGGCATAATAAGACCCGCCGATCAGCACGATCTTGCGGGCGAAATCGATCGCGACGACGTTCTCCGAACGGCAGCCGTGACGTTTGGGATCGGCGCGGAAGCTCGGCATGTCGATGATGGTGAGCTCCGGCACGAAGGTCGACAGCTCGATCGCCTCGGGACGGATCAGCAGCGTGCGAATGAACAGCGAATGCCAGGCGAGTTCGGTGAAGACGCGCGTCTTGATCCGGTAGGCCGGATCGGCGCCGCCATAGAGATCCTGCGCGAACAGGCTCTTGCCCTCGGCATGCTTGAGGAAGTCCTGATAGAGCGTCTCGAACTGCTCTGCGGTGATCGATTGATTGCCGGCCCACCACATCTTCTTGTCGGTGGCGGCGTCGCGCACCGTGAACTTGTCCTTTGGGCTGCGGCCCGTGAATTCGCCGGTGTCGGCGCAGAGTGCGCCGTCAGCGGATAACACCGCCTCGCCCGCAGCGAGCGAATATTGGTAGAGCTGCGGCGCGCCGAGGTTCCAGTGAACCCGTTTGAGATTCTTTAAGCCGAATTTGTCGGCGCCGAAGGCACCGTTGCGCACGCCCGTCTCTTGCACGAAAAATCCTCCTAGAACCCGCGACATCAAGCGCAACCATGCTCTGGTGCCTTCGCGGTCACCGTGATTATAGGCCGTCCGGCCTCGGCTGGACGATCTAATAATGATGAACGCTGGCCTTGCCAAGCTGATCCCGCAGGACTTGGTTTATTCAAGGACTGCGCCAAACGTCGCGCATATCAGCGTCGACAAGGCTTATGCAAAAATCATCAATGATCGCGCAACCAAATGGCTGTTTCAGCGTTGTCACGTGTTTTGCGACGCACAAATGCTGCGCCGCTTTATCGTATCGCACCTTCGCCAATGAGCGCGAACGCTCCCCACATGGCGGGGTAGGCATTGCGGGGCGACGATGTGTCATCAACATACGTTAACATCGCGCGCCGAAGAGCTTCGGCTCTACCGAGATTTGGTTCGTTCTTGAGCAGATCGAAAGTCGATGTGGTCAAGCGGGTGGCAGCTTCGGAATCAACCGCCCAGTGCGAGACCAGCAGGGCACGCGCACCGGCATAGAAGAACGCACGGGCCAGTCCCGACAAGGCCTCGGCGCCGGGCTTGTCGCCGGCGATCGTGTTGCAGGCCGACAGCACAACCCAGTCTGCATTGAGCTTGAGCTGGGCAACTTCGCTCGCGGTGAGCAAACCATCATCCAGTTCGGAAGGCTGTTCGGGAATGGACAGCGCGAGCGACGGTTCGCCCACACCCTTGATATCGCCGGCGACGAGGCCGTGCGTTGCGAAGTAGATGATGCTGTATTGGGCGAGCGCCGCACGCTTGAGCGTCGCTTCGCTGGCGTCGCGGCCGAGATGAATGTCGGCATCGCTCGCACCGACATCTTTCGCCACGGCGTTCAACTCGTCCGCGGTATCGGGGAGCTGCGGCAGCGCCTGCGCAAGCCGTGCGCGATCGACGCCCGCGCCCCGCCAGAAATCGGTGTAGGCTGACGCCGCGATGTTTCGCGCGGCGATCTTGCCGCTCGTAGAGCGACGATCAGCCGGGTTCTCTTGCGCGGGATTGAACACGGGATCGCCGAAGCCGGTCATCGGCTTGACGCCTTCGTTCTTGCGCGCGAAAGCGCGCAGCGATTTCAGGCTGACCACCGACGGCAGCACAGATACGGCCTGACGCCGCAGCAGCCAGGCGGCGCGGCGATAGCCCTCAAGCGTATCAGGGATCGCAGCTTGCGGGGGTTCCGTGACGAGCAGATGAAACGGCAACGCTGTCAGCGCGCCCGACGGCACCGTGAGCAGACTGCGCTTGTCCTTGACCAGCGCCTCGACCGGGCCGAGCAGCGCAACGTAGAGCTCGTTGGCGAGAGCGAGATCGAACAGGCCTGATTTGCCTGAGCCATCACGCGCCTTGCCGACATCAAGACCTCGGCGAAATGCGGCGACCTTTTGCGCCAGCGCTTCCGCGCCAAGCGGAATCTCCTTCCAATCGGCGCCCTCGCGCGTGATGGCGATGACATAGCTGCGCTTGTCGACGACGGAATAGAGCACCATGGCTTCATCGGCAGACAGCAGCGACTGAACGTCCCTCACCGTCAGTGACAGCGGGTTGGAAAGCGAGGCGTAATCGGGGAACTCGACGGTGAGCGTCTTCTGCAACCCGGCGCGCTCGCTTGCGATGGCCGCGATCCGTGCCCGGCTCCGCTGCTCGGAGCCGGCATCGCGTTGCGCCGATGATTTCGACACGGCCGCGATGATCGCCTTGTCGAGCGCTTCCGATTCGGCCGCAAGATCCTGGTCCTTGCGCACCAGCTCCGCGAGCCGGTCGCTGCCGGCCGCAAGTCGCACGGCGAGCTTGTTCACGGCCGATGCGGCCGAGGATTGCGTGCCGCGCTGGATCGCCGCGAGCGCCTCGTCCAGCGCCTTGTCATCTGGCAACAGGGATTGCTGGCGCGCCGCGAATAAAATCGGAAGCACGACGCGCAATTGCGCGCGATCACCTGCAAGCGTCTTTTCCGCGAGCGGCAATGCGTCTGCAGTTCGACCGGACACGTGGAGGAAATAGGCGAGATTGCTAGTGGATGTCGCGACGTCGGGATGATCCGTACCCAGCGTACGCTCCCGAACGGCGAGCGCGCGGCGATAAAGCGGCTCGGCACCCGCATAGCGCTGCTGGTGCTCGTAAAGGCCAGCGAGATTGTTCAGGGAACGCGCGACATCGGGATGATCCGGTCCCAGCACTTTCTCGCGGATCGCAAGCGAACGCTTGATCGGCGCCTCGGCATCGCCATCGCGATTGAGGTCACGATCGAGTTGACCGAGATTGTTCAGGAGCGTTGCGACCGCGGGATGCTCGGGACCGCCGACTTTCTGGAAGATCGCGAGCGCGCGCTGAAACAGCGGCTCAGCCTCCACAAAGTGCTCCTGCTTCACATAGAGCGTGGCGAGATTGTTGAGAGACTGGCCGATATCGGGATGCTCGCGCGACAGCGCCTTTTCGCGGATCGCAAGCGCACGCTTGAACAGCGGTTCGGCATCTGTGAAGCGGCCCTGCCGCAGATCGAGCGCAGCGAGATTGTTCAGTATCGGCGCGATCTCGACACTGTCGAGGCCGGTCCCCTTCTCCATCAGTGCGATCGCGCGCTTGTAAATCGGCTCGGCCTGATCGTCGTGTCCCTGGTCGGCATAGACCTGGGCGAGATTGTTGAGCGCGGCGGCGAGATCGCGATTGTTGCTGGTCTGCTCCAGCGTGGCCACCATCGCCTGCGCCAGTGGCAGCGCTTCCGCATATTTCCCGGCCGTTCTGACCGCATTGATCCGCGCGCTCTGACCGGAGAGGTCACCCTTCTGGGCGATGCCAGGCGTGACAAGCGACGCGGTGATCGCAAGCGCCAGGCTTGCGACCAATGCCAGACGACGATTTGTCATGAACCCTCGCTGCCACCTCGGACCGATCACGATCTTGGGTCGCCGCGATGAGACGTGACGTTCAATTGTCGCAGTCAGTCAGGGATCCGGTCGGTCTTCGCGCGCGCCTCGCCGGCCAGGCGGACCAGCATCTTGCGCAATGCTGCACCATCAGTCACCCGGTCCGGAAAATCCAGCCGCAGCGCGGTCTGGCCATCCTGCATGTCGAGACCTTCGGGGTCGCAGCCGGTGCAGCGCCAGTCGCCCGCGGCCGCACCGAGCAGCTTGGTGGCGTAAAGGGTCATGGCCTCGCGATGATCGGCATTCATGTGCTCGACCGCGCCCTCCTCAGCCGCCAGCAGGTCCTCGGCGCCAGTGAGGTCCGTGAGGAACTGCTCCGGCTTGAGGTCGACGATTCGGCCAAAGCCGGCGACCAGATGGGTTCCCGTGGGCCGGATCCGGAAGAACGAGAAATCCTGAAACGAGACAAAGGCTTCGGCTGAGGGATGGGCATTGAGATACCGCCGCTGGAGCAGATCCTTCTCGTTGTCGTCCTGCTCGGCCCGGCCTGACAGCATGATCCGGGCGCCCTCCAGCGGATCGCCGGCGGCGCGCTCGTCCAGCATCAGGGAAACCCTGTTGTCGCTGAGGATATTCCTGGTGTGGACGGCCAATCGGGAGATCAGCAGGATCGGCGAGCCGTCAGGGTGGCTCGCCAGATTGACCAGGGAACAATAGGGATCGCCGCTGCCCGCCATGAGGGTTGCGAGCGCCCCCTGCCGCGAGCGCCTAAGCAGCGACTTGGCGAGCTTTGGGGGAGTGAAATCGGGGGTCGGTTGCATCGGCTTTCTCGGCTCAGGTGGTTGCAAGGCGGGCCTTTTTTCGGGTAAACCCGAACCCGGTTATGGGTCGATATGCGGCGAATCCGCCGTGTTTCGTGGAACTTGGTCACACTTCAGCCCAGCTTGCATTGCTCGGTGACACGGTTCGAACGCCAAATTCGGCACCCATGTATGCGGCGCATCACTGGATTGCTCGCCGTTTAAGCCACGACCCAAACGGAAAGCAGAAAGCAGAGGCTCATGCCCACAATCGCTTTGGTCGACGACGACCGCAACATTCTCACATCCGTCTCGATCGCGCTGGAAGCCGAAGGCTACCGCATCATGACCTACACCGACGGTGCCTCCGCGCTTGACGGCTTCCGCACCACCCAGCCCGATCTCGCCATCCTCGACATCAAGATGCCCCGTATGGACGGCATGGAGACGCTGCGCCGTCTGCGGCAGAAGTCCGACCTGCCGGTGATCTTCCTGACCTCCAAGGACGAAGAGATCGACGAGCTGTTCGGTCTCAAGATGGGCGCGGACGATTTCATCCGCAAACCGTTTTCGCAACGCCTCCTGGTCGAACGCGTCAAGGCGGTGCTGCGCCGATCGGCACCGAAGGATCCGACGGTTGCGCCGAAGGAGAACGACGCCAAGGCGCTCGACCGCGGTCTGCTGCGGATGGATCCGGAACGGCATACCTGCACCTGGAAGAACGAGCCGGTGACGCTGACCGTCACCGAATTCCTGATCCTTCAGGCGCTGGCGACCCGGCCCGGCGTGGTCAAGAGCCGCAACGCGCTTATGGACGCCGCCTACGACGACCAAGTCTATGTCGACGACCGCACCATCGACAGCCACATCAAGCGGCTGCGCAAGAAGTTCAAGGTGGTCGACAACGATTTCGAGATGATCGAGACGCTCTACGGCGTCGGCTACCGCTTCAAGGAAGCCTGAGGCGCGCGCGCCTTCACGACAGATGAGGGCTGCACCGGTTCTGATTCCATCAGAACCGGGCATGCTCTAGGATGCGGGGACCGTCGCTTTGAGCTGTCCTAACGCGGGCGTAAGCATTGCTTGACCGAACGCAGCCTGATCCGAGTTCGAACGCCGAGGAGATTGCATCCCACGGCGCATCGGACCGCGAGGACAAGCCCGCTGCGAAAGGCTGGGGGCCGCTGAACTGGCTCAAGCGCGCCGGACAGTTCTTCTTCGCGCTGTCCTTCTCCAGCCTGACCCGCCGCATCGTCTCGCTCAACCTCGCGGGCCTCGTCGCCCTGGTCGCGAGCATCCTGTATCTGTCGCAGTTTCGCGCCGGCCTGATCGACGCTCGCGCGCAGAGCCTTTTGGTGCAGGCCGAGATCATCGCCGGCGCCATCGGCGCCTCGGCGACGGTGCAGACCAACGCGATCACCGTCGATCCCGAGCGGCTGCTCGACCTGAAGCTGGGCGAGAGCTATGGCGGAATGGACGACTCGCTGGATTTTCCGATCAATCCCGAGCGCGTGGCGCCGGTGTTGAGCACCTTGATCTCGCCGACCAAGACCCGCGCGCGGATTTTCGACCCCAACGGCAGCGTGCTGCTCGACAGCCGTGACCTCGATAGTGTGCGGGGCTTTCCGCTGCCGCCGCTGTCGGAAAAGCCGGGCTTGGCCGAACGCATCATGGTCCCGGTACGGACCTGGCTGAATCGCGGCGATCTGCCGCTCTATCGCGAACTCGGCCGCGAGAACGGCAAAGGCTATGTCGAAGTGGCCGATGCGCTCCAGGGCCTGAAGCGCTCGATGGTGCGGGTCAATTCGCGCGGCGAGGTGATCGTCTCCGTCGCGGTCCCCGTGCAGCGGGCGCGTGCGATCCACGGCGCGCTGATGCTCTCGACCCAGGGCGATGAAATCGATCAGATGGTCACGGCCGAGCGCCTCGCGATCCTCAAGGTCGGCGGCGTTGCTGCCGCCGTCATGATCATGCTGTCGCTGCTGCTTGCGAGCACGATCGCCGGACCCGTGCGCCGCCTTGCCGACAGCGCTGAACGCGTCCGCCGCCGCATCAAGAGCCGCGTCGAAATTCCGGACTTCACGCGTCGCCGCGACGAGATCGGCCATCTTTCCGGCGCACTGCGTGACATGACCAGCGCGCTCTACAAGCGAATCGAAGCGATCGAGATGTTCGCCGCCGACGTCGCCCACGAATTGAAGAACCCGTTGACCTCGCTGCGCTCCGCGGTCGAGACGATGCCGCTGGCGCGCAACGAGAACAGTCGCGCGCGCCTGCTCGAAGTGATCGAGCATGACGTCAAGCGGCTCGACCGGCTGATCTCGGACATTTCGGATGCGAGCCGGCTCGATGCCGAATTGCAGCGGCAAGACGCGATTCCGGTCGATCTCAGGCGGCTCCTTGGCACGCTGGTTGCGGTGGCCAATGAAACGAAGCTCGGCCACGACGTCGCGGTCGAGGCGCGCTTCGAGGGCCGGAGCCCGACCGACACCTTCTCGGTCAGCGGCCATGATTCGCGGCTTGGGCAGGTGGTCTCCAACCTGCTCTCCAACGCACAGTCGTTTTCGGAAGCCGGCAGCAAGGTGCGCCTGACCTGCCGCCGTGTCCGCGGCGAGATCGAGATCGTGGTCGACGATGACGGCCCGGGCATCCGCGACGACGCGCTGGAGCGCATCTTCGAGCGTTTCTACACCGACCGGCCGCATCAGGGATTTGGCCAGAATTCCGGCCTCGGGCTCTCGATCTCGAAGCAGATCGTCGACGCCCACGGCGGACGCATCTGGGCGGAGAATCGCGCTGGCCCAGCGGACGAAGACGGCGCGCCGACGGTCGCGGGCGCGCGTTTCGTGGTGAGGCTGCCGGCGCTATGAGCCAAGGCAGTTCGAACGACGGCGGGCCGAGCGTTCACGCATCTGCGGTCAAGGTCGGGCCCCTGGCGGTGCTGATCCGTGGCCCTTCGGGCTCCGGCAAGTCGCGCCTTGCCTTCGATTTAATCATGGCCGGGCGTGCGGGCGTGATCGGAAGCGCCATCCTGGTCGGCGACGACCGTGTCCATCTGGCGACAGTCGGTCATGAAATTGTAGTTCGTCCCGCTCCCGCCCTCGCCGGCCTGATCGAGATTCGGGGACTTGGAATCCGCCGGTGCGACTTCGTGGAGCATGCGACGGTCGGTCTCGTCGTCGATCTCGACGCCGACGACGCCGAGCGCCTGCCGTCGCCGGAATCGCTGAAAACAGCCATTTTTGGTGTCGAGATACCGCGAATCCCCGTCTGCCGCGACTATTTTCCCCTCCCATTGGTTGTCGCGGGCTTGACCACTACCAAGAGTTAACCTCCCACTAACCCTTCGGCTGATTGTTTGAAGGGAAATGGTAACCATATGAACCCCACACTCGCGACCGAGTAGACCGGCGCAGCTCCCCTTATCCATCCGTCTAGATTCAGGGAGATACGCAACATCCCCTCTTGCGCGGGGGCTCTGGATGGTCAAAGTGGCGCGTTCGTGCGGTGCACCAAAAGCACCCGCGGGAGTTTTCCGATGATTGGTCTAGTACTTGTGACCCACGGGCGCCTTGCCGACGAATTCAAGGCAGCGCTTGAACATGTCATGGGCCCACAAAAGCAAATCGAAGCGATTACGATCGGCGCCGAAGATGATTCCGATCTCTGCCGAAGCGACATCATCGAGGCGGTTAACCGCGTCGATTCCGGCGACGGCGTTGCGATTCTCACCGACATGTTCGGCGGCACGCCGTCGAACCTCGCAATATCCTGCATGAGCCGGCCCAAGGTCGAAGTTCTGGCGGGCATCAACCTGCCCATGCTGGTGAAGCTCGCCAAGGTGCGCGAGGAGCGTCCGCTGCCCGATGCGATCGCGATGGCGCAGGAAGCCGGCCGGAAATACGTCACCATCGCCAGCCGGGTGCTCGCCGGCAAATGAGTGACGACGCGCCACAAGCGGGGACTGGCGTGCCCGCGGGCGCGATCTCCAAAGAGCTCCTGATCATCAACAAGCGCGGCCTGCATGCGCGCGCCTCGGCGAAATTCGTCCAGGCGGTCGAGCGCTTCGAGGCGCAGGTGTGGGTGACACGCGGCGGCGAAACCGTCGGCGGAACCTCGATCATGGGCCTGATGATGTTAGCTGCGGGACCCGGCACGACGATCACGGTCGCGGCCGCCGGCACCGACGCGGAAGCCGCGCTTGCGGCGATCACCGAGCTCGTTGAAAGCAAGTTCAACGAGGAAGGGGTTTAAGCCCTTCGGTCATTTTGCCGGCGCGGCGATGTAGATGTTCCAGGTCATCGACGGGCCGGCCTTGCCGTGGGTGAAGCGCCGCGTCGTCATCACCATGCGCTCGGCGTTCGGCGCGATCTCCGAGACCCATTTTTCAAACGCGGGCAGACGGCCGTCGGTCGGATCGAACACGCCGATGAAGCCGTACTTCTTGACGTCATCGAGCGACGTCAGCCCGGAGCCCCAGGCCTCGTTCGGCGTGAACGCAGCGGGATGATCGGGGCTGTAGAACACCATCGGCTGGATCGATTCCATGGTGCCGGCGACGATCGCCCAACGCGAGGCGAAGCGCGAATGCCAGGCCTGGGTCAGCTCGCGCGCGAGCTCGGAGCGGGCGCCATAGGTGGCCGTGTTGTCCATATTCGCCGCCATCTCGCGCGCGGCGATCCAGGGGGAGGCGGCAAGCGTCGCGACGCTGAGCACAAGCCAGATCGCGGTGATGTTGAACAGCACCGCGCTTTGCACGCGCAGCGCCGGAATCGCGACCAGCGCGAGCGGCGCCAGGAAGAACAGCGAGATGCCCCAATCGGTCTTCATGTAGATGCTGAAGGCAAGCGCGCCGAGCGGCGGCCCGGCGGCGACGATGATCTGGATGATCCAGATGTTCAGCGCCTGCGAGACGTTGACGCCCCGATTGGCCCCGCGTGCCCAGGCCCGCGTGACGATGCGCGAGGGAGCGCGCACCAGCAGCGTCAGCCAATGTGGCACCCACGCCATGGCAAGCGCGGCGAGCGCCACCGGCAACGCCAGCAGCGCAAGATTATGCAAGGCGTAGCCGGCCACGAGTTGATGGACGAGACCAGCATCCTCGATGCTGTAGGTGTCGCCGGCATAGGTCAACGGCACGAAATGCGCGTCCGCCAGCCATATGATATGTGGGATCATCGCCAGCACCATCGTCGCGATCGCGACCCAGGGCGCCGGCGACAGCAGGAAGCTCGCGCGCTCCGGATGGATCAGCGCGGCAAGGCCGATGGCGCCGATCATGGTCAGCACCCAATATTTGGTCATCAGCGCCAGCGCGCCGGCAAGCCCGAGCCAGACGCCGGATTGCCAGCTCCGCTTCTCGAACGAATTGAGATAAGCGAGCACGACGAGTGGCAGGGTAACGAGCTGGAGCAGATCGGGGTTGTACTTGAACCCCTTGAAATTGAAGATCGGATAGAGCGCGACCATCACCACGACCAGGAAGGCGCGCCGCGCGTCCACCACGCGCATCGCAACCAGCCAGCAGATCACCATGCCGACGCTGACGGTCGCCATTGCGAGCGCATAGGTCGCCCAGTCCGCCGCCGGGAAAACCCTGAACCAGAGCCCGGCGATCCAGCCCGACAGCGGCGGATGCTTGCCGTAGCCCCACAGGAATTTCTGGCCCCAGCCATAGGCTTCTGCGACGTCCATGTGAACGTCCTGCGCTGCCTTGAGATTGATCAGGATGAAGGTCCAGATCACCGCATGCAGGATCGCGAGCTGGATCACCAGCCAGAGCCGGGCTGAAGGGTGGGTCGCGTAGGCGACCAGCCAGGCCCGGAAGCGGTCGAAGCTCACCCGTTTTTTGACGCGCGCGCGGATGGAGGGGATCGTGGTCGTTGACATTGGCCTGGACATGGGCGCTTGCGTAGCGCGTTTTGGACCTTCGTGGAATCAGCTTGGCACGAAGAAACGCCCTGAAAATACAGCAATATGGTTGCCGCACGGGGATGTGAGTGGTATCCCGCGCCCATGACGACCGTCCCCATTTCCAACATCCGCAATTTCTCCATCGTCGCCCATATCGACCATGGCAAATCGACGCTGGCCGACCGCCTGATCCAGATGACCGGCGGCCTCTCCGACCGCGAAATGGCGGGCAAGGAGCAGGTGCTCGATTCCATGGACATCGAGCGCGAGCGCGGCATCACCATCAAGGCGCAGACGGTGCGCCTGCAATACCGCGCCAAGGACGGCAAGGATTACGTGTTCAACCTGATGGACACGCCAGGCCATGTCGACTTTGCCTACGAGGTCTCGCGCTCGCTTGCGGCGTGCGAAGGTTCCCTGCTCGTCGTCGACGCCAGCCAGGGCGTCGAGGCGCAGACGCTCGCGAACGTCTACCAGGCGCTCGACAACAATCACGAGATCGTTCCGGTCCTGAACAAGGTCGACCTGCCGGCCGCCGAGCCCGAGAAGGTCAAACAGCAGATCGAGGACGTCATCGGCATCGATGCCTCCGACGCGGTCATGATCTCGGCCAAGACCGGCCTCGGCATCCCCGACGTGCTGGAAGCCATCGTCACCCGCCTGCCGCCGCCCAAGGGCGATCGCGACGCGACGCTGAAGGCGCTGCTGGTCGACAGCTGGTACGACGTCTATCTCGGCGTCGTCGTGCTGGTGCGCGTCGTCGACGGCACGATGAAGAAGGGCCAGCGCGTCCGCATGATGGGCACGGGCGCAGCCTATGACGTCGAGCGCGTCGGCTTCTTCACGCCGAAGATGCAGCAGGTCGAGGAGCTCGGCCCCGGCGAGATCGGCTTTATCACCGCAGCGATCAAGGAAGTCGCCGACACCCGCGTCGGCGACACCATCACCGACGACAGGAAGCCGGTCGCCGACATGCTGCCGGGCTTCAAGCCGGCGATCCCCGTGGTGTTCTGCGGACTGTTTCCTGTCGATGCCGACGACTTCGAAACGCTGCGCGCCGCGATGGGCAAGCTGCGGCTGAACGACGCCAGCTTCTCCTTCGAGATGGAGACCTCGGCCGCGCTCGGCTTCGGCTTCCGTTGCGGCTTCCTCGGGCTGCTCCACCTCGAGATCATCCAGGAGCGGCTGTCGCGCGAGTTCGATCTCAACCTGATCGCGACCGCGCCGAGCGTCATCTACAAGATGAAGCTCACCGACGGCAGCGAGCTCGAGATCCACAATCCGGTCGACATGCCTGACGTGGTGAAGATCGAGGAGATCCAGGAGCCCTGGATCGAGGCGACCATCCTCACGCCGGACGAATATCTCGGCAGCGTGCTGAAACTGTGCCAGGACCGCCGCGGCTCGCAGAAGGAGCTGACCTACGTCGGCGCTCGCGCCATGGTGAAATACGACCTGCCGCTCAACGAAGTCGTGTTCGATTTCTACGATCGCCTCAAGTCGGTGTCCAAGGGTTACGCCTCGTTCGACTATCATCTCACCGACTACAAGCCGGCCGACCTCGTCAAGATGCAGATCCTGGTCAATGCCGAGCCGGTCGACGCGCTCTCGATGCTGGTCCACCGCACCCGCGCCGAAGGGCGCGGCCGCGCCATGGTCGAGAAGATGAAGGAGCTGATCCCGCCGCACATGTTCCAGATCCCGATCCAGGCGGCGATCGGCGGCAAGGTGATCGCGCGCGAGACCGTGCGCGCGCTGCGCAAGGACGTCACCGCGAAGTGCTACGGCGGCGACATCACGCGTAAACGAAAACTTCTGGAGAAGCAGAAGGAAGGCAAGAAGAAGATGCGGCAGTTCGGCAAGGTCGACATCCCGCAGGAAGCCTTCATCGCCGCGCTCAAGGTCGATAGCTGAGGCGGCCGGAGTCCGGCCGAGTACTTTGCGCCGGACCACAAATCCCGAAAACAACCCCATGCACAGTAGCCGGCGCGTTGGCGGCATTGGGGATTTCGCTTTTTTCGAAAAACACTTGACCCGTCGGGCAAAACACGGGCATGATGCCAGGATCGGAGCAGGCTCTGGGCGTTGCCTGCTACACCCCGACGGCGGCCGACGCGGGTTTTTACTGGCGCGGGCCCAATGCGTATGATTTGCTCGGGCGAGGTGACGGAGGGCACGTCGTGGTCCGCACGCGCGTCGAACGCCGGCTGGCGGCAATTCTGGCGGCAGACGTAGCCGGCTATTCACGGCTCATGGGCGATGACGAGGAAGGCACTCTTGCCGGATTGAAGGCACACCGCCGGGAGCTGCTCGATCACAAGCTCAAATCGCATCGCGGGCGCCTCATCAAGTCCACTGGCGATGGAATGCTGGTGGAATTTTCAAGCGCCGTCGAAGCAGTGAAGTGTGCCGTCGAAGTTCAACGCGGGATGGTCAACAGGAACGCAAGTATCCCTCCTGACCGACGTATTGAATTCCGAGTCGGAATCAATGTGGGAGACATCATCGAGGATGAGGGCGACATCTTCGGAGACGGCGTCAACGTGGCCGCGCGGCTTGAAGGCATGGCGATGCGCGGCGGGATTTGCATCTCCCGTCAAGTCCTTGATCAGATCGATGGCAAGCTGAAGCTGCCCTTTCGCGAGTTGGGCCGGCAGAATCTCAAGAACATCGCGCGACCGATCGAAGTGTATGCCATCGATTTGGACAAGGAGGGATCGCCCGCGAAGCGAGTCTTGTCGGCAGCCAACCTCAAGCAGGACATCCGTTATTGCCGGGCCGTGGACGGCGTGCGGCTGGCCTATGCGAAGGTGGGAAGCGGCCCGGGGCTGTTGAGATCGGCACATTGGCTTGGCCACCTGGAGTATGACTGGAACCTGCCGCTCTACCGAGATTTTCTGCTTGGGCTTGCCTCATCGTTCACGCTCGTCCGCTACGATGCTCGCGGCAACGGCCTGTCGGATTGGGACGTCGGCGAGCTCTCGCTCGACGCATGGGTCAAGGACATGGAAAGCGTCGCCGACGCAGCCGGCCTCGACCGGTTTCCGCTTCTCGGGTTCTCGCAGGGATGCGCCGTTTCGATTGCGTTCGCGGTCCGGCATCCGGAGCGCGTCTCGCACCTGATCCTGTATGGCGGATTTGCTGTCGGCGCCAACAAGAATCCAAATCTTTCGGCAGCCGATCGGGAGCGGTTTGCGGCAATGAAAACGCTGATGAAGCTGGGATGGGGCGCGGACGAGCCAACCTTCCGGCAGCTCTTTACATCCTCGATGTTACCGAGCGCCACAAAAGAACAGGTCGACGCCTTCAACGAACTTCAGCGTCTCAGTGCATCGGCGGAGTCGGCGGTACGTTACCTCGAAACGGTAGCTGATTTCGACGTCCGGCCCCTGCTCAAACAGGTCAAGGCCCCGACGCTCGTGATGCATGTCCGCGACGACCGCAGGGTTCCAATCTCTTTGGGCCGCGATATGGCCGCGGAAATTCCGGGCGCCAGATTCGTCTCGCTGCCTGGCCAAAATCACATGCTGCTCTCGCAGGATCCTGGCGCACCAATCTTCCAGGAAGAGGTGCGTAACTTTCTACTCTAGGACGGGCGAAGTTGCAGCGCGCCTGACGGAGGTCCGCTGGGCGGAGCACGGCAGACCGTATTTGCTCAACCTGAGTTCTTCGCATTTCGACCCGAAGCGGACATTCGGCCGCGATGCTGAGTTGCGGAAGGACCGACTGAGCGCTCGCGGATGGAATGGAGGAGACATGGCCGTGTCGGTCAGCCCGCGTCGCCGCTCTGGGCCTCGCCCTTCGCTTGGAATATTCTCTGTTGCGAGCAAGCAACACACTTGACGAAACGATAAGGCTTTGGCCGGCCTGCCACTGGGGATGGGCTCATTGCGTCGACCTTGGCCTCATCTCGGTGATAGCCTGCTTTGCAGGGTGAACCGATGCATCGGCGGCTACAGGTATTTCTTCCGATCGTCTTACTCACGCTGGTGATGCAGATCCTGGCGCCGATCGCGGCGTGCTGGGCCACAACTCTTGCACTTGCGGATCCGCTGCAGTCGGCGGGCATTTGCCACACCGACGCGACCTCCGGGCCGGGCGATCAGGATCGCGAGCGATATGCTCATAATGGGCTTTGCGCGGTCTGCGTCACCCATGCAAGGACGGCCATCGACGCGCCGAAGCCTATCGCCATCACCTACCTGGCTCGTCAGTTCCAGCCAATCGTTTGGATCAACGCGGAGCTAGCATGCTCATCGTCCCGCGTCGGATCGAACGCCCAGGCGCGTGCGTCCCCGTCGTTGGCGTGAGCTTGGCGGCCAAAGCCGTCGCACATGCACGTCAATTTACGGAGATCTTCTATGTCCATTTCTCACGTGCGTGCGGGCCTTTGGGGCGCGGCAATCGTGCTCATTCCTTTATCCGGAAGCGTCGCCCACGAAATCGTTGGCAATCGCTTCTTTCCAGCAACGCTCGGCATCGATGATCCGGGCGTGAATGATGAGTTGTCGCTTCCGACGGTCGATAGTTTCAAAACGGGCGACGTTCCGCCGATCCGACAACGCGACATATCGGCCGAATTCTCCAAACGCATTACCGAGGACTTCGCGATCTCCTTTGGGACAACCTACACTTTTCTCGGCCCGATCGATCCGACCGTACCCGGTGCCAATGGATTTCAGAATCTGGAGACCACATTCAAATATCGCGTCTTCAAGGATCCCGTGCGTGAGTTCGTGATGTCAGTCGGCCTCAGCGTCGAATGGGGTGGTACCGGTGCGGAAAACATCGGCGCAGATTCGTTCAACACCTACACGCCGACCATCTATTTCGGAAAGGGCTTGGGCGATCTTCCGGATACGGTCTCGTGGTTGCGGCCCCTCGCCATTACTGGTCAGGTCGGCTACGCGATCCCCGCCCGGAACTTCACCACGACGTTCGGCATCGATCCGGACACAGGTGCGTCGACCATGGACACTGAATTTCATCCACGGGTGCTAAACTGGGGCGGCACCATCCAGTACAGCATGCCCTATCTGAAATCTGCCGTGGTCGATCTCGGGCTACCGGATTTCGTCAATCACCTTGTTCCGCTGGTCGAAGCCACATTGCAGACGCCTGTAGCAAACACTCTCACGTCGGGCACGACGACCACGGGCACGATTAATCCCGGCGTGATCTGGGTCGGCAACAAGTTCCAGATCGCCGCGGAGGCGCTGATCCCGATCAACCGGCAAAGCGGCACAAATGTCGGTTTCATCGCTCAGTTGCATCTGTATCTCGACGATATCGATCCGCGCGGCATCGGCAGGCCGATCTTCGGCAGCACCGTTCAGCCGGCCAGCGCATTTACGAGGAATTGACGGATGCGAATTCAATCATCGACCTTTTTCGTGATCCCGTTACTGTTGCTGCTTGCCTCGGGTGAAGCCGGGGCCCACGCGACGCTCGACCATGCTGAACCTCGGGTCGGCAACAAAGTCGCAAGCCCACCACATGAGGTCACACTCACTTTCACCCAAAAACTGGAGCCGGCGTTTAGTTCAGTCACGGTCACTGGTCCTTCCGGACAGCGTGTCGACGTCGGCAAGGCGCGCGTTAGTGGCAACCAGATGTCGGTCTCGGTGAAGGGCGTCGGCGCCGGCACTTATCACGTAAATTGGCGCGTGCTATCCGTGGACACCCACACGACCGATGGGAGCTTCACCTTCCAGGTCGGTCCATAGAGGGCAGCCACGGTGGACTGGTCCGCAGCAGGAGCGCCGCTCATTGCGGCGCGCGCCGTACATTTCGCGGCTACAGCGATGACGGTCGGGAGCATTATTTTCGGCGTCTTCATCGCCAAGCCTGTCCTGCGCCATCACATCGCGGCGGCTATTTCGTTCCGGCGTCGGACGCGGCCGACTATCTGGGCCTCCCTTGTCTTGGCGGCAATCTCCGGTGCGTTTTGGCTGTTGCTGGAAGCGGCATCGATGAGCGGAATGCCCCTCGAAAAGGCTGTGACCGCAGACGTGCTATCGACCGTCGTCGGCGAAACACAGTTCGGTGAGGTGACGACCATTCGCGCAGGTTTTGTAATCTGCCTGGCAGCCTGCCTCGTCTATGACCGCGCGGTAACTACACAATGGCTTGGGCTCGCGGCGGCCGTTGGGTTTGCCTGCAGCCTTGCCTGGACAGGCCATGCGGGCTCAACGATTGGTGTAGAAGGGTATCTGCATCTCGCGGCGGATGCACTGCATGTGGTGGCCGCGGCGGCCTGGATCGGCGGTCTCGCGTCGCTGATCGCTTTCCTGACGACCACGCAGATACATGACGACACATCGCTCGCCCGCGATGCCGTCGGAGGGTTTTCGACCCTTGGCGTTGTCAGCGTGGGAGTCGTCCTGCTCACCGGCGTGGTAAACGCTGCAATTTTGGTTGGCTCTCTGCACGCACTCGTCGCGACCGAGTATGGGCGCGTTCTGACACTCAAAATCGGATCGTTCGCGGCAATGCTCGCCTACGCTGCTATCAATCGATTGCGCTTGACGCCGCAGCTCGCTTTTATCGGACAAGAGCAATCGTCCGTCGCGCTTCGTCGACTGATCCGGAACAGTGCGATTGAGACAGCACTCGGATTGGGCATTCTTGTGATGGTCGGTGTGCTCGGAACCTTGCATCCGGCTATTCACCTTGTCGAGCCTGAAAGCTCTTGGTGACCAGCGACTGTTGCGGCCCCATCGGTGGTGGCGCACCACGTGCGATGATCGCCATTAACGTTCGATTGTGGACCATGTGCGAAGTTGCAGCGCGCCTGACGGAGGTCCCGCTTAGCGGGACACAGCAGACCGTGTTTGCTCAACGCGAGTTCTTCGCATTTTGACTCGAACCTGACCGTTGGAGGTCACCGATCATGATCGCGTTTCTCAACATAACGGTACAGCGTGATCACAGCGATGGCCGGTATCCCCGAGAAGGCTGCTACTAGGAGACCAACAAAACCAAGGTGTTCGCATCTTTGCTTCCACCGAGAAGCAGGGTAGCCACCGCCATCGATACAGCGACCATTCCAACAAGCTTAGCAAAAGACTTCGCGTTCACGAGCCCGATCCCCGAGATGGATGATCACTCACCCGCATGCCAACCACAGAATTGATAATCTCAAATAACTCATGTCTGGTGGGAAAACCGGGCGTTAGACCGGGCTTGCCCGACCGCCGCTTATGACCCGGGGCGGAAGGTATTAGAACATGCTCATTCAGTTTCAAGAGAGCCTTGCAAGAACATCGTATCGTGGTCCCCATACAAACTGATGATGGAGCCGCCTATCGCGACGGGCCAGCAGTCAAAACGAGGAAGAAACTTATCCCAGCCACGGCAAAGTTTGTTGCCAGCGACCCACCACTTACCAGAGTAGACCTGTTTGCGTGCTTCGCCTTTTTGCAAAGACGCCGTACCGTCGGTGGCGAAGCGCATGAAGTACGGCCCGTCGAGAGCCGTTTCAGCGTAGCGGAGAGTTTTGCCGGGTAGAGAGCCCTTCAGCAGGTCAGCCGAGGCCAAGACTGCTGTTGCAACGGACGTATCGGGGCCGATGTCATCGACGCGCGCAGCCGATAGTATCAGCCAAAGCAGCCTGCCAATTTGAAAGTCGCTCACCCATGGCCAGTGCTCCCGCTCCATATCAACCAGGTGCACGATGACAATGTCTTGGGCCGGAAGCACGAAAAGATATTGCGAGCCGAAGCCCAAGGCATAGAACGTGCTCTTTGGCAAAGACACCGTGGGTGCCCAGTCGCTGGCAAAGCCCGACCACCACAAGTAGCCATATCCTCGACCCGGAAAAAGCTCGCTGTGCGGCTTTGCTCGCGGCTTGACGCTATCCTGAACCCAATTGGCGGGAACGATCTGTTGTTCATTCCAACGGCCATCGCGCAGGTAGAGCAGGCCGAAGCGCGCGAGATCGCGTGCACTGAGGCGAAATCCATAGTGCCTGTGGTTGGAAACCCTTGTCTCGCCGTAGTAGCAAGCTTCTACACTGAAATCTTGCATTCCGATGGGGTCGGCGATGCGTTGTTTAAACGAGTTGAAGATGCCCGCCCCGGCCACTTTTTCGTAAATTGACCCAGCGGCGTTGAAGTCCCAATTGTTGTAATACCAGAACTCACCCGGGGCATGACTGCCGCGAGGTGGCCGCTCTGCCCCCACAGCCGGAGGCTCCAGATCGATCGCGTGATAGACTCCCGAGCGAGACGTCAGAAGGTCGGCAAGCGTGGCTTGCATTTCGGTGGGCGTTAGGCCGGGTGCCTTATCGTCGATCCCGAGCTGACCAAGCGTATCCGAAAGCTTGACCTGTCCTTCTTCAATAGCGATCCCTAGCAGCGCACTTAGCAAGCTCTTGCGTACCGACGCGACATCCAGCCTACGGTGCGTGTCGCCCCACTCGGCGACCACGCGTCCATGATCAACTACCATAACGGCGCTTGAGCCGCTCGCCGCCGAATAGATGCGGGCTTTCTCAAGCAAATCCTCCGACCAACCTGCTACCTTAGGCTCTACGGCTTCCCATTGAGGTATGGGGTACGCCACGTTTGAAGACCTCGACTCTTGAGCTTCAGTGATACCGACGCAAGCGAGGCCCAACGCAATGAGGCAAATGGACCTGGTCATGCGCTGTAGTTTAGTCAGGCCGTCGATCTCAATCTTTACAGCAAGCGCTGCCCCGTTGTGAGATGACTGTTTCACGCGCGGCTCCATTTTGGAGCGACCGCAACGCACATCCGATGCATTGTCAGAACAGATCGACTTGCCCGTGGTCGCACGCGCAGGGTCATTCAGGCGACGTCCATCGTCAAGCGAGAGGCAAGTATAAGAGCTAAGCTGTGGGCCGTCTTTACACCTGCGGGAGTTGCAACTACACTAACTGAAATTGAATTTTTGCGATGCTCTCCGAGTAGTCATCTTATGGCCATGTGCGAAGTTGCAGCGCGCCTGACGGAGGTCCCGCTTAGCGGGACACAGCAGACCGTGTTTGCTCAACGCGAGTTCTTCGCCTTTTGCCCCAATGCGGACCTTCACTAGCAGGATCTCGCGCACGCGCCGATCAGGGGCAGGTGGCTCGGCCGGGATCCCTGCCGGCATAACGAACCCCACGCGGCGAATCGCCGAAGCGAGCTCGGAACAAGCGATTGAAATGCGAAACATCCGAGAAGCCTACCTCCAGCGCGATATCGGAAATTAGCTGCGCGCCGACGCGCGCCTCGGTCAACAGTTTGAACGCAAGTTGGAGACGTAGCTCATTCACGTGCCCGGTGAATGATGATCCTGATGAGGCCATCAGGCGCTGCAGATAGCGAGGTGAAATGCCTTGGCGATGGGCGACCTCCTCGACACTGAGCCCAGGCTTCTGAAAGTGTGCCGCGATGTAGTCGAGTACGGCGCTGTGGCGCGCGGTCACGACCGCACTCGCATCGCTCTCGCCCAAGGGCGCGCACTCGCTGACCGCGAGCGCAACAAGATCACAGGTGTGAGCTGCGACCGCATCACGCAGCTTGGGGGCGGCCAGAGCCCCCTCCTTGAATGCTGACTTCAGATAGGCCATGAGGAGGCGGAGTGGTTCATTTCGCTGAGGAAGCGGCCGCATGGCGAGGCTCTCGATGTCCGTCACGCGCTGCGCAAGCGCCTCGCGCGGTACCGCCAGGCCAAATAGCATTCCGTCGATATAGGTGACGGTAGCGGGCTCCGAATGCAGAATCGAGGTTGCGTCGCCAGCGCAAAGCTCGACGTCCCGGCCGCGCTGCGACAAACGACTTTTGCCGCGTAAGCAAACGATGAGGCCGATCGAGTCGTCGCCGTCTGCAAGGCTCGCCCGCAAGCGCTTGAAGCGCATGGGAGAGCCTTTCAATGCGAGCGTGCGTAGACCCGGGAGCGCTTGCAATGTTGCGTCAGCTTGAAACGGAACGTTCGTTAGAGGTTCGATGTCGACGTGAACTATCCCCCGCACAAACCTCTCGCGCCATAGTGGAAGTCGCATCCGCTCCGGATACTCGCGCGTCGAGAATCGATGCGATACGAAACTGGCTGCGTCCGTAGACATGGGGACCTCCAGCCTTGATGAGCCACTGGGTCAAATGCTGCGGCAGACCAGCTGCCGGTATCCGCATTTTGCAATTCGCGCACCGACAGTCTCGTCAGGTACGCAGGATTCCAAGAAGCTACTTCATTTGTCTGCTAGTCTCATTCACCTGTGACTGATGCTGATGTGAACTGGCTCACGTGGCGACCAGAAAATTACGGCAATTTTTGATTGCAAACGCCGCGAGCAAAATATCTCCTTGAAGAGGAGATGATTGTGAGAGCTCTATTTCAAATTGCTGCCATCGAATCCAGTTTGAACATTCCTGGCAGGCTGCAAGACCAGATCGCACTTTCTAACATTGCTCGCGATGATCGGGTCATCGGTCCGCGAGCAGAAGTTCCGCGGAACAACACTGTCCTCTGATCCGGCTTCCTATCGTGACCTAATCGCCGCATCACCTTTAAGGTTCGTCGGACCCAGAACACTTCCCGGCACTCTTCCTTTTTAGCTGCCGGATGAAATGCTCGAAATCTGTCGCATGGGACGTCGACCGTGGTGATCAGGAGAGGTTCGATCATGTCCACCATACTCGACATGCTTTATCGCGAGTACTGCCGGGCCCGCCTCACCGAAATGCGAAAACAACTTTTGATACGGGGCGTTGGCGACAAAATCCTTGAAGCGCCTTGCGAGGACGATGATCCTCCCGACTCTGGCGCTCGGAGGAGTAGCTGGGCGACGAAGGACCTCCATCATCCATAGGCTAGCCGGAGCGCGTCGTCGACGCCATGAGGCATGAGCGCGGGCCAACCGATGGACGATCGAACTCAAACCTCGACGCGATTGTTCGGCGAAACTCCGCCGGAGTTCAGGGCGGACGGCCGCGATCTGCGTATCGATGTCTGTCGCGGGATCGCGTTATGGTGGATCTTTCTCGATCATGTTCCCAACAACATCGGGGCCTGGCTGACACCCCGCAACTACGGTTTCTGCGATGCCGCCGAGATCTTCATGTTCCTCTCGGGCGTGACCTGTGCGCTGGCCTACGGCAGGACGCGTGAGCGCAAGGGCTGGAGCGGTATGATCGGCCGTTCGCTGCGCCGGGGATGGGACATCTACTCGGCGCTTCTACTGCTCACACTCGCTTGCGCTATTCTGGTCTACCTTGCGGGCAGCGATGATCTCGCCGACGTGAGCAATACGCGAATTCTGCTCGAACGTCCGGGCGCGACGCTTGCGCACGCCGCAATACTGCAATACCGGCCTGTCAACACTGACGTCCTGCCGGTTTTTGTGATTTTTCACGTGCTGTTCGCGCCGCTGCTGTGGCTGCTGCTGCGAGCGCCGAACGTCACGCTTGGGGTGTCCTTGTTGCTCTACGCGCTCGTCCACGTTTTTGGTTGGAGAGTTCCCGCCTGGCCCAACGGCTTCTGGTTCTTCAATCCGCTGGCCTGGCAGTTTCTGATCGTGCTGGGCGCATGGTGCGTCATTGAGGGAACGAAATTCCGGCCGTGGCTGATGTCCCCCTTGACGCTTGTTCTGGCCGTTCTCTATCTGGTTTTGGGCTTGGTCCTTGCGCAGAGTTGGAGCATCACGCCGCTGGTCTCGCAAAGTTTGAGGGACCTGCTATTTCCCCTGGATAAATCGAATCTCAGTCCGATACGGCTGCTGCATTTTGTGGCTCTTGCAATTGTGGCGCTACGATTCATTCCTCGGAATTGGGAAGGGCTATCGACGCGGGTGCTGAGCTGCGCGAAGTGCTGTGGCGAGAATTCGCTGCCGATCTATTGTTTCGGCGTCCTTATGGCGCTCGCCAGCCAACTTACGATGCTCGACCTCTCGGAGGGGGTTGCGATGCAGATCGTGGTTAGTGTTGCCGGAGTGCTGATGATGATCGTCGTCGCGCGGTTACTGAACGCGATCAACATCCCGCGCGAGCGGAAGTCAGCGGGGACGCAGTCGATCGGGATAGTTCCGCCGGTTCGCTAGACTGGTCACAATCACAGCTTTCGAGCAATGATCTCCACGGGGGCGATCCGGCCATTAGAAATGCCTTCGCTCGTATTGCGGACCATTTCAGGCATCGCTCAGAGCGTTTTGGCTGATCGGGTCGCGGGAGTGAACGCCGTCGAAAGCTGAATAGCCGCTGTTGGCGCATCAGCGAAGTGCCGCCCTCGCCATGCAACGCGCCGTCAAAATCATCATTGCCCGAGTTGTTGAAGCACTGCGAACCACAACGCCAGCGGTTCTCTGAGTGCCCCCGGCTCGGACGGCTTCTGGCGAACGGCCGTGTGCACCATGACGAGCTTTGAGGCTGGATCGACCAGGATGACCTGACCGCGGATGCCGAGCAGCGCAAATCTGCGCTGCTCGCCGGGGAGGATCCACACCTGGTAGCCGTAGCCGAAATAGGGAGTGGCCACGCGCGGAGCGAGATGGCCATCGCTCGGCCTGACGGTCGTGGCATCCAACAGCCATTGCCGCGGAATCAGCTGACGACCTTCCCATGCGCCGTCGTGCGCGAGCAACCGGGCGAAGCGCGCATAGTCGCGCAAGGTTGCGTTGAAGCAGCAGAAAGCGATTTCCTGCCCGCTGCCGTCGATCGCCCATGAGGCATCCGCTTCCGTGCCGATGGAGTCCCAGATCCGATCGTGGAGATAGTCGGCCACCGGCGAGCCCGTGGCCGACCGCAGGACCAGACCGAGGATTTCGGTTTCCACGCTTGCATAGTGCCATCTGGTCCCCGGCGCCGCCGCTCGGGTGTTGAATTGCGCGACGATGGCGGCAGGATCTTTTGTTTGTTCGACGAACAGGGCTCGCCCAAGCCGGGCAATATCGTCGTGCCCATCATAGACCTCCGAGAACTCGACGCCCGAAGACATGTTCAACAAGGCCCGGATGGATGTGTTTCCGTATTCCGTTCCTGCCAGGCCAGGGACGTAAGTTGAGACGAGGTCGTCGATCGACTTGATCCGTCCCTCCGACACCGCAATGCCGACCAGCATGGAGACCAGCGTCTTGGCCATCGATTGCGAAAGGAACCGGTCGTGGTCGGTCCGCGAATATTGATAGTGCTCGTACAGGATGGTGTCGTCCCTGGCGATCAGGAGTCCCGTCACCGGGTTGCGGTTGAGGTAATCGGCGATGGTCAACCGCTCCGTGCCGAAACTGTAAGTGATCGAAGGCTCCGGCGCGCGTTTGAATTGCCAAGGCGTCGATGCGCGGCCGACCGGGCGCGAGGGAAAAAGCTCGCCGAAATGGCTGTAGACCCCGACGAGCTTGTCGAGCTGTGTGGTGGTCGCCCGCGTGCCAATCGGATAGCCGGAAGCCGCGCCGTAGAGATCGGCCTCGGGGCCGCTATCCGAAAAAACAGGTCCCGCTTCACCGGGAGAGCTTCGGATGTCCTGCGCACAGGCCAACGGCGTCCAGATCGTGGAGATCAGAACGACGGGCAACGAAAGCCTGCGGCGACCGCGCGGGCTGCAGAGCGCTTCCCGGCCCATTGGCTTCTCCCACGTTCTTGCGTGTGCCCTTATGAGAACGATTTCGCAGGCTCGAGACGAGAGGCAGGCTATCACCAGAGGTCTACGGTGTCAGCATGGAGGCTGAGAGCGAATGCGCGCCGCGCGATTGCAGTTGGCTCTGCTGGCATCGTCGTCATCATGGCTTGAATGCTCATGAAGCCGCATCGGAAGACTTATGCATCAAGAGATCCGAAGCAGCTGCGAGACGATGATGATGCGCAACGCCCGTAGATATACGGGAAGTGCATCGGCATAGGGCTTTACGGTTGCACCACTTCGCGCGAAGCGCGATTTGAGCGTGTAACGAAATCCAATCGCTCTTCGGGGCTGAAAATTCGTTCTGATTCATAATCGTGATGACTCCGACGCAAAAAAAGAAAATAGGCTGCCATCAACAAGAATAAATAATGGGAGGAGTACATGGATACAGCGGGTCGCCTGCGCGCGATGGCTGTGCTGTGCCGTCAGACGGCCGCGCGTCATCCTGATCGCAGTTGGAAATTGCTCGCCGAAGCTGAGTTTTGGGAGCATATGGCTAATGATGCGGAGCCCGATCATTTCGACCAATGCTCGACTTGCTCGCCGCTTCCTGGAGAGCGCCGTATCACACAACCCGCGCCGGCACCTGCCGAGTGACTGCGGAACAAAACAATTCGTTAGCTTCTGTGTGCCTAACATGAAGAGTGCCGTTCACCGCCGATTGCGGCACATTGGAATGGGAATGCCGGCCCCGGCTGTTTACCCCATCCTGCGGCTGGGGCCGTTTTGAACTTTCACAGCATCGTTCAAACCCGGTCCACAACCATGCTTAGAGGCATTGCCATAGCGCTATTCGGAATGGGCATCTTCTCGCAGCTCGATCAAGCGCTGTTCTACGGCCGCAATACCGAGGCCGCGCTCCGGCTCATGCGGGATATCGGCCGAGGCTTCGGACTGTAGGACACCGTCCGTGCGGCTCGTTGACCAGGCAGCGCGCCGCCACCGCCCTACTTCTTCAGCAATATTCCCTTCGCTCGCGCCATTCGCTTGACTGATCCAGCGTGGCGGCCCAATTCGGCAGCGATCTTCGATACACCAGCACCTTGCCGAGCCAGCACGACCAACCGTCGAACCTCTTGCTCAGTCCATTGCGCTGGCTTCGCTATCTTCATGGTGCGGCCCCACGACCTGCACCACTTAACGCCTTCTGACAGGGGCCAGCACTTGGGAATTTTACGGGTGGTGCGCCCGGGTCGATAGCTGGTTCAGACCATGGGCCGGCATGCACGCGCCGCGGCCGGCGCGTTGGCTGCAACGCACTTTTCGCTTTTTACGAATATTGTTTGACTCCTCGGGCCAAACAGGCGCATGATGCCATCATGCCAGTGGTGCAGCCGGCAGGCGACGATGTCCGATCAGATCACCCCCATCACGTTTGCGCTCATCGTTCGAATACCCGCAGAGGGCGTGGCGGACTTCAGAGCCTACGAGGATGCGGTGCTGGCGTTGTTACCCGAGTTCAACGGACGTCTGGAGCGGCGGCTTCGCAACTCCGATGGCACGATGGAAGTGCACATCGTCAGCTTCGCATCGGAAGCGGCCTTCCAGAGCTATCGGAATGACCCGCGGCGGACGGCTCAAGCCTGGTTGCTGGAAAGATCGTCAGCCAAGCTGGAATTGCTTCCGATGATGGACGTCTGAGGGGCCGCCAAGCACAAAGCTCGTACGACCTTCTAGCCGGAGCCAAAGGCGCGACGTCCCTGGACGATGAGGGTAGTCCCGTCCTCGCACGCTGTTTCTTGGTCGGATCGTTTGGTTCACGGTATAGTAAAACGGACCGCTTCCGCATCCGATCACGCTTGAGCGAAAGTCCTGGGCCGACACGAGCCTGCAACAACGGGCCGGCATGCACGCGCCGTTAACCGGGACACCGTCACGATCCCATGAGCGATCTTTCACCGGATCCGACGGATGCACACGCTCGCCATGGCCGTTGCATACGGTCTCTACCTCGTCATCTTGATCGGAGCGATCGGGCTCGCGATCGTGGCCGTGTTTTGGCTGCCCGATCGCCTGCTTGGATTCAGGAGAGTCGAGGGAGTCGTGGTGGTGCCTCTGGCGACCATCGCGATCTGGCTTCTTTTGTCCTATGGAGCGGTGCCCCTGCCCGGCATCCTGATCACTAGTCCGCATAAGCTTCTGGCGGGTCTGGCACTTACCTGCGGATTGATCCGGTGCTTCGTCGAAGACAATTGGCTGTGACGCGTCACCCGATCGCGAAATCGGCCGCCGTCTCCGCGTGGATGGCCGTCGTATCGAACGTCTCCACCGATGTATCGGCGGCCCCCACCAGCATGGTGATCTCGGTGCAGCCGAGAATGATGCAGTCCGCGCCGCGCCCGACCAGCGCGGCCATCACCTCCTGATAGCGGCGGCGCGAGGGCGCGGCGACGACGCCAAGGCACAGCTCGTCATAGATGATGCGGTTCACGTCGGCCCGTTCCTCGGCCGTGGGAACGAGGACATCGAGATCATGCGCGCGCAGGCGATCGATGTAGAACGCCTCCTCCATCGTGAACTTCGTGCCGAGCAGCCCGACCCGCCGATATCGCCTGGCCCTGATACGCTTCGCCGTTGCGTCGCCGATGTCGATGAAGGGAATGGTCAGCTTCGCCACGATGTCGGGAGCCAGCTTGTGCATCGTGTTCGTGCACAGCACGATCGCGCGTGCGCCGGCGCGCTCGAGCCGCTGCGCCACCTCGGCGAGGCTCGCCCCCGCCTCGGCCCAGCGGCCGGCATATTGCATCTCCTTGATCTCCTGGAAGTCGTAGGAATACATCAGCAGCGGGGCCGAATGCAGCTTCCCCATGCGATCCCGGACGCGCTCGTTGATGAGCTTGTAGTAGAGCGCGGTGCTCTCCCAGCTCATGCCGCCGATCAGGCCAATCGTTTGCATCCAGCGTCTCCGGCAAATGGTGTGATCGGATCGTAGCGGAAACCGTCGAGGCTCGCCACGCTCGCCGGTTGACGAGCCACGCTCCCGACGCTACATGGCCATGTCGGAAAAGGCAGACTTGGTCTGGTAAGCCCAAGTCCTTTCGGTGACGAAAGCTCTGGTCTTTGGCCTCGCGCCGGAGATCCCCACGACGAACACCGGTCGCCGCTGAGGCGATCCATGGTTCGTCCGTGAGGTTCTCAGGTTCGGGAAACGCTCCGGTCGAACATCGACAGTCGACAACGGAGCAAATCATGCAACATCCCGACACATTCCTTTATGACGTCATCATCGCCGGCGCGGGCCCCGTCGGCCTGTTCCTGGCCTGCGAGCTCAGGCTGGCAGGTTGTTCGGTGCTGGTGCTGGAAAAGGCGCAAGACCCGCATTCGCCGCTCAAGAGCCTGCCGTTCGGACTGCGTGGGCTTTCAGTGCCGAGCATCGAGGGTCTGGATCGCCGCGACCTGCTCAACGATCTCAGGCGCCGTGCAGCCGGCCGCGACACGCCGGCGGCCGCGCACTGGATGCAGCAGCAGCGCCGCCCGGGCGGCCATTTCGCGGGCATCCCGTTCTTTCACGATCAGATCGACAGCACACAATGGCGCTATCGCGCGCCCGGGCCGATCGGCAGCCTCGCGGCCGACATGGCGAGCATCGAAGCGGTCTTCGCCGTCCGCGCCGGAACGCTCGGCGTCGAGATCCGGCGCGGCTGCGGTGTCGAGTCTTTCATGCAATCGGACGATGGCGTCACCGTGGAAACGGCTGGTGCAAGGGCCCGAGGCCGCTGGCTGGTCGGCTGCGATGGCGGACGCAGCCTGGTGCGAAAGGCTGCTGGCATCGGTTTCGTCGGCACCGATCCGGAATTCACCGGCTATTCCGTAGAGGTCGAATTGGCCGATCCAGCCGCGCTCACGCCGGGCCGGCACTACACGGCGTCGGGCATGTACACCTATGCAGCGCCCGGCACGATCGCGATGGTCGATTTCGACGGTGGTGCCGCCCACCGCACCGAGCCGAACCGCGACCGGATCGAAGCGGTCCTGCGCAAGGTCTCGGGCACCGATGTGAAGGTGGCGAGGCTTCAGCTTGCCACCACCTGGACCGACCGCGCGTGTCAGGCAAGCTGCTATCGCAAAGGCCGTGTGCTGCTGGCGGGCGATGCCGCGCACATCCATTCGCCGCTCGGAGGCCAGGGCCTCAACCTCGGCCTTGGCGATGCGATGAACCTCGGCTGGAAGCTCGCCGCAACCATTCGCGGCGACGCACCGGCCGGCCTGCTCGATACTTACGAGGACGAGCGACAGCCGGTGGGAGCGCGGGTCCTCGACTGGTCGCGTGCCCAGGTCGCACTGATGCGTCCCAGCAGGAGCTCGCGCGCTCTGGAAGCGATAATCCGCGATCTCATCGACACACGCGACGGGGCCACCTATTTCGCCGAGCGCGTCTGGGGCGTCTCGCTTCGCTACGATCTCGGCGATTCCCATCCACTGGTGGGCCGCAGCGTGCCCGACTTCGCCCTCGATGATGGGACCCGACCCGCCGATCTGCTGAGGACAGGACAGGGACTGCTGCTGGACTTCGATGCCCGCTCGTCGCTCGAGGTCCTTGCGCGTCGCTGGCGCGGGCGGATCAACCATGTCGCAAGCAACGCCGGGGACCTGATGGGCCTGACGGCCCTGCTCGTGCGGCCGGACGGCATCGTGAGTTGGGTCAGCGAGGGGACGCCGGATGTTGAGAACGCGTCCCGGGCCGCAATACGGTGGTTCGGTGAACCCGATTGACGCGTGAGACATGAGCTCCGTTCGAACGCGAAGCGGAATCAGCGACACTATCTCTGCACAGTGAACGCTCTCGCCCGTCCAGGGGCGACACCGGGAGGATCAACGGAACTGGCGGTTGATTGCGGTGGGCACGGTGCTGCTGGTGCTGGCCGTGCTGTTCTTCCTCTCGATGCGCGACATGACGTCGTGGTCCAATGATCCCGTCGCTTTGATGCGCGCGGTCGGAGAGGTGTCCGGCGGCATCGCCGGCGTCAGCCTCGTCATGATCGTGTTCGGCCTGATCGGCCGCAAGGCGCCGGCCTGACAAGGCGACAGGAATCGGCGTTAACGACGTTTAACGGTTCCAGCTTCAGCAAGAATCGCTTCGAAGTTTCTTAAATTTTGCTGGGTAGCTGTTCCGGGTCGAAGTGATCCGGGGACAGAGATGGCGAAGCGGGCCAAACGTGGAAAGACGCAGACGCTCGCAGTGCCAACGGTCGCCAGAGTTGCCATTGGCGCCGTGGCGGCCGCCGCTTTGGGCTACGGTTTGCTGTCCCGCCCGGCGACCGTTCAGCCAACGCGGAAGCCGGCCGCGCACCAGGCCCAGGCGTCGTCGTCTCCGGTTTACGTGGCACCTCCCGTTCATGCATCCGTGCCAGTTCCGACTCCGGCTCCGAGTCCAGCCCCGGCGCCCCTGGTCGAACCACCAAAGGCCGCTGACGGTCCAGGAGCTCTTGTCCGACAGGTGGTCGACTACGCCAGCCACCAGGCGCCGGGCACCGTGATCATCGACACCAAGAACACGTTCCTCTATCTCGTTCTGAACGACACACAGGCGATGCGCTACGGCATCGGTGTCGGTCGCGAGGGGTTCACATGGTCCGGTGAGCAGACCGTGGCCCGCAAGACAGAATGGCCGGATTGGCGTCCGCCTGCCGAGATGCTGGTGCGTCAACCCTATCTGCCGCGGTTCATGGCCGGCGGTCCGAGCAACCCGCTCGGCGCCCGGGCGATGTATCTGGGTGAGACCGAATACAGAATTCACGGCACCAACAAGCCCGATACGATCGGAAAGCGCGTGTCGTCCGGCTGTATCCGGCTGACCAATGACGACGTGACGGACCTTTACGAGCGGGTGAAAGTCGGAGCGAAAGTGATCGTGCTTCCGACCGGCCCGACCCGCCGGCCATCCGACACCGCCTTGCGAACGCCGGACGCGGCATCGCCGCCGAACCGGCCCTCGTCGGCCAACGCACTGACGACGTCATCTGGACCCAAGGTGGCCGAGGCCCAGTGACGGCGCGCTCTGTCGTCGGGCCGGCTTACGACGCCTTCTGCTTCGCTTCCACATATCGCGCAAAATTGTCGAGGATGGCCTGCCAGCCGCCTTGCTGCTGCTCGACCGAGTAAGTCGATTCAGCATCAAAGACGACGCGGACGGTGACGCCCTTCGCCCCGGGGACGAACTCGACTTCCGCCTTGCGGTCGCCGAACGTATATTCGATCAGCTTGTGCTCGACGATCGTGGTGTAGATGCCGGCGAAGTCAAACCCCATGCTGCCGTCCTTGGCCTCCATGCGCGACGAGAACACGCCGCCTTCGCGTAAGTCCACCGTCGCTTTGGTCGTGTGCCAGTCGTCCGACGCGGCGTTCCACTTCACGATGTCGGCAGGCGTCGTATAGGCGCGCCAGACCTGATCGATCGGGGCGGCGATGCTGGTTTCGACGGTGATCCTCATGGGGTATTGCTCCAGTTCGATTTCAAAGTTCGAGCTGACGACTCGCTTCGCGCATGCTGCGCGCACATCCGGTATGCCTAGCGAGACGTCTGCCCAAGGACGATCGAGACCGGCTCGTCCCGACATGGCCGCGCCGCCGACGTGCAATTATTTCGAGAAAAGTTTCGTCGGCATGATGGCGACCTTCGAATAGCGCATGGACGCCGGATCGCCCATGGCGATAGCACGAGCTCCACGATAAAATACCGACTGCGGCACATCGGACACAACACTTGGAAAGAAGACGATGGCTTTCTGGATTGCGGGTGCAGTTGGATCGGTGATCGCCTATCTGCTCGGCTCGATCCCCACGGGCTATATGGCCGGAAAACTGCTTCAAGGAATCGACATTCGCGAGCACGGCTCGAGGTCGACGGGCGCCACAAATGTGTTGCGGACCCTCGGCAAATGGCCCGCGTTGGCGGTTCTGGTCATCGACGTGCTGAAGGGCATGGCAGCGATCCTCGTCGCTCGCTGGTTTTGTCCGTGGCTGACGACCGAGCTCTCGGCGGCGCCGCCGACAACGGCCGAACTGCAAGCCTGGGTGCCATGGATTGTGTGCGTCGCCGGCATTGCCGCGCTGCTCGGTCATGGCCGCTCGATCTGGCTGAATTTTTCGGGCGGCAAGTCGGCGGCGACCGGGCTCGGCGTGCTGCTGGCGATGTCGTGGCCGGTGGGCCTCGGAACAGCCGCGGTGTTCGGCCTGATGCTGGCTATCGGGCGGATCGTCTCGCTCAGCTCGATGCTCGCGGCGGTGACGGCCATCGTTCTCGTCTTCGGCTTGGCGCACCCGCTTCCGTATCGGCTGCTGGTGATCGCAGGCGGCTTCTACGTCATCATGCGCCACCGCGCCAACATCGGGCGGCTGCTTGCGGGCACGGAGCCGCGGCTGGGGCAGAGCAGCCCGCAGCTCGGTTCACCGCCTTACTGAGCCTCCAGCGCCGGCAGCCCGGGCGGAGCCTTGCGCATGTTCGTGGCCTGCTCATAGGCGTAAGCCAGACGCAGCAACTTGTGCTCGCTCCAGGCTCTCCCCGCGAAGGTGATGCCGAGCGGATAGTCCGGCGTCTCCTTGTCGCCGACGCCGGAGACCAAACCACACGGCACCATGACGCTGGGATAGCCCGCCCTGGCAGCGATCGCCGCACCTTCGCTTCCGGGGAAAAGCACGGCATCAAGCTTGTGCTGGTTCATATAGGCATCCATGCCCCGTGTCCGGGCGCTGAGAAAGTCCATGGCAACTGCGAACTTGTACTCGCGCTCGCGCAAATCGCCTCTGGTGAGATCGGCGGCGAGGAACAGATCCTGGCCGAATCGCATCGCCTTCTCTGCATTTGCCGCGTTGAAGGCAACGATGTCGGAGATGGTCTTCATATCGGTGTCGATCGCCCAATCCTTCAGATACAGATTGAGATCGCGCTTCAGCTCGTAGATGCAGACGATCCGCTGCGCGACCGCTTGGCCCTTGTTGCCGCTGAGCGGATTGCGGTTGAGCACGGCCATGATCGTTCCCGGTCCGCTCATCCAGCCGCGCTCGGGCATACCGGCACGCACAATCACGGCGCCGAGATCCTCCAGCACGTTGATCGCGTCGGTCGTCACCTTCGTCCATTCGGATGACAGCCTGCCGTAGAACGGATCGTTCAAGGGATCCGCCGGATCGCTCGGCACGCCGATCCGCGCACCTTTCAGCGCGTCACGCGCGAGATCGGCTGTGTAATCGGCAGGCCGCTTCTGCCGCTCCGTCGCGGGATCGCGCGGATCCTTGGCCGCCAGCACGTTGAGCAGCATCGCCGCATCGCGGACGTTGCGCGTCATCGGCCCTGCAGTGTCCAGGCTGTGCGCGATTGGCACGATGCCGGCGCGGCTGATCAGCCCGACTGTCGGCTTCACGGTGACGAGGCCATTCTGACCCGCGGGGAACAGCAGCGAGCCCGAGGTCTCGGTGCCAACGGACGCGGCACACAGGCCTGCCGCCACCGCGACCGCAGACCCTGCGCTCGAGCCGCCCGGGGTTACGACCGGGATACCCCGATCGTCCATCAGCGTCGGCGCATAGGGGTTCTTCACCTGACCACCCAGCGACGAGTAGCCGTCGGGCATGCCGAGCGCGAACATGTTGGAAAATTCGGTCAAATTCGCCTTGCCGAGGATGACCGCGCCGGCCTTGCGCAGCAGCTTGATGACGGTGGCGTCGCGCCTCGCACGCGCGCCTTCCAGCGCCAGCGAGCCGGCCGTGGTCGGCTGCTGGTCCGACGTCGCGATGTTGTCCTTCACCAGAATGGGCACGCCCGCCAGCGGGCGACTGGCCGATGGCTTCGTGCCGTCGAGCTTGCCAGCGATCGCGAGCGCATCCGGATTGAGCGTGCGGACGGAGTTCAGCATCGGCCCGGCGCGGTCATAGGCCGCGATGCGCGCCAGATAGGCCCTTGTCAGCGCAGTCGCGGTGATGCGCCCGTCGGCGAGGGCCTCGATGATGTCACTCATCGGCGCGTCCTCGAGCCTCGGCTCCGACAGTTGGGTGCGAACCACCGCCGCACCGCGGCGGGCTGCCTTCTTCATGACTGCCTCTTGAAACGGATGTATGCTACAAAACGTAGCATTTATCCCGAAGCGGCGACAAGGTGATGCGGAGCGATTGATGGAGTGCACGATCCGGCCAGCGCTTGCCGAGGACGCCGCCGATATCAGCGCCGTCATCCTGCGTGCGCTGCGCGAAACCAATGTGAAGGACTATAGCGGCGAGATCATCGCAAGCGTCGAGCGCAGCTTCAGCCCGGACGCCGTGTTGGCGCTGATGGCAAAACGGATCGTGTTTGTCGCCACCATCGGCGACCGGCTTGTTGGAACGGCAAGTCTCGATGGAAGCGTCGTCCGCACCGTGTTTGTGGCGCCCGACGTCCAGGGCCGGGGCGTCGGCAAGCTGCTGATGGCCGAGATCGAGGGCGCGGCGCGCGAGCGCAACATCCGGTCGCTGACCGTGCCCTCGTCAGTCACCGCCGAGAGCTTCTATGCGCGGCTCGGGTTCAATGCGGTGCGCGACAGCTACCATGGCGATGAGCGCACGATCATCATGGAACGCGCGCTCGATGATCCGATCTAGCCCATAGCAGAGTCCCCAAGAGGAAAGAGCCCTCACCCGCGCCTGCGGCGCGACCTCTCTCGCAAGCCGGAGAGGTCGGGACAGAGCGGCGCGTCCCTGACTCACGCCACCAGTGCGGCGTCCTCGTCCGCGGCATCGATGCCGCGCTGCGCCGCCAGCAGGCTGATGATCTCGGCGTTCGGCCGCGCCTTGCTGAACAGAAAACCCTGGCCCTCGTCGCAGCCTTCAGTGCGGAGGCAGCTCAGCTCGGCTTCGGTCTCGACGCCTTCGGCGGTGATGATGACCCCGAGGCCCTTGCCGAGACTGACGATGGAGCGGATGATCGCCTGCGCTTCGCGGTTGGCCCCCAGGTCGCGCACGAAGGACTGGTCGATCTTGATCTTGTCGAACGGGAAGCTGCGTAAATAGCTGAGGCTGGAATAGCCGGTGCCGAAATCGTCCATCGAGATGCGTACGCCAAGGGCACGCAACGCATGCAGCGTGGCCAGCACTTGCGCGCTTTTCTCGAGCAGCAGCGTTTCGGTGATCTCGAGCTCGAGCCGGCGCGGCGGCAAGCCGGAATGCTTGAGCGCGTCCGTCACCATCGAGAGCAGATTGCCGCTGCGGAACTGGAGCGGCGACAGGTTGACGGCAACGCGGACATCGTCCGGCCAGGTCACCGCATCGAGGCAGGCCCGGCGCAGCATCAGGCCGCCGAGCGGATTGATCAGGCCGGTTTCTTCCGCGACCGGAATGAACTCGGCCGGCGAGATCATGCCGCGCTCGGCATGCGGCCAGCGGACCAGCGCCTCGAAGCCGGTGATGCGGCCGCTCGAGAGGTCGATCAGCGGCTGATAATACGGCCGCAGCACCTCGTTCTGAATCGCATCGCGCAGCTCGACCTCGATCTTGCGGCGGCTCTGCGCCTTTGCATCCAGCGCGGCCTCGAAGAAGGCGAAGCTGCCGCGCGCGTCCAGCTTGGCCCGCGACAGCGCCATGCCGGCGCTCTTGAGCAGCTTTTCGGACTCCTCGCCGTCGCCGGGCGACATTGCGATGCCGATGGAGGCGCCGATCACCACGGAATGGCCGTCGAGCAGATAGGGGTCGGCAATGGCCTCGAGCAGGCGTTTGGCCAGGCCCACGGCGTCTTCGGGCCGCATCAGGCCACTTTGCACGACCGCAAACTCGTCGGAGTTCAGCCGCGCCAAGACGTCCTCCTCGCGCAAGGTCGAGCGCAGGCGCTTGGCGACGCCTCGCAGCAGCTTGTCCCCGACCGCATGACCCAGCGTGTCGTTGACCGATTTGAAATTGTCGAGCCCGAGCATCAACACCGCGACCTTTTCGGGGCTGCGGCGCGTGTGTAGCAGCATCTCGTCCACCGCCTGGCGCAACTTGTTGCGGTTCGGCAGTCCGGTCAGCCCGTCATGCTGCGCCATGAAGGTGAGCCGCGCCTCGGCGCGCTTGCGTTCGGTGATGTCCATCAGCGCGAGTAGCACCGCAGGCCGTTCGCCGTAGGTCAGTTCGCGCGAATAAATCGCAAGGTCGATCAGCGCACCGTCGGCCTTGACGTGCTTCCAGGTGCGGCCGGCCTGCTCCTCATCGGAGCGATCGACGGTCCAGGGTGGCTCGCTGTCGAAGGCCTGCAGGGAGCGGATCTTCAGACGCTCGAACTCGGCGCGGCTGTAGCCGTAATGCGCGATCGCGGCATCATTGACGCCGAGGATGCACTCGTCGTCCAGCGCGCAGACGATCATGGGGACAGGATTGCCGTCGAACAGCAGTCGGAACGAGGCCTCACGCTGCTTCAATTCGGTGATGTCGACACGCAGGCCGACCACGCCGCCGTCCTCGGTGCGGCGCTCCTCGATCAGGATGACGCGGCCGTCGGACAGCGTCTGCTCGTGACGCTTGCCGGGCTCGTAGAGCTTCTTCAGCCGCTCGGCGATCCATTCGTCCTCGTGGCCGGCGGCCTCCGGATAGTCGCCGCGGGCGACGCCGACGCGCAGCGTGTCCTCGAGGCGCGCGCCTTCCTGAAACAGATCGGCGGTCTTGCTGTAGATCTCCGAATATTGCTTGTTCCAGAGGACGTAGCGGCCTTCGGGATCCAGAATGACGATGCCCTGCGGCAGGAGGTCGATGGCCTGGCGCAATCGCTCGTGCGATTTGCGCGCGTCCGCGATAACAGCTTCAGCCTCCGCACGGCTCTGCACGAGCTGGTCGCGTTCGATGAGTCGACGAGGCGTGCGCGCAAATCGCGGCTTGCGCGGCTGTCGGCCGCCTCCAGCAAGCACGGTGCGCTTACGTTTTCTTGGTTCTTTGGACCCCAAACTCAACTTCACTCGTCCTAGCCGCCCCCGCGGCCGCAAGTCTTGCTCCAAGTGTCTGAAAGAAAGGTAATCCTGGCCCGCGACGGCAGGGAGCTGCTACTGCGCGCCGGATTGATTTGCCCGTTTGTAAGGCGCGAGAAGCGTGATCAGGCGCGCGAGGAGATGCAAAAACGCGCAGTCTCCATGAATCAATTCCGGAACCCAGGTCGCTTGCATGCAGGACGCGAGCGGCTCTCGCTGCGCGCACGAATTTTGATCAATGCGGGATAGAGTTATCGCGCCGTTAACAATCGCGGCCGCATGAGGTGCCGGATCATTCGGTGACCCCCGCGCGGCGTTGAGCTATAAGGAATCTGCATGAGTCCTCGCCGCATCGCCCCTCTCCTGCTCGTCATGACGCTCCTGGCCGTCGGCGGCGCGCTGGCCCAGGACAAGGGCAGCGTCAACCCGAAGCCGTTGCCGCCGCTCGCCCATCCGAACGATCCCAAGACCGCGGCCAAGGAGCTGTTCGCGCGGAAGCTGCTGCCCTCGGCCGGGCCGACGCGCGTCATCGGCTCCTATGTGAAGGGCTGCATCGGCGGCGCGCAGCAGATGCCGGTCAACGGCGACTTCTGGCAGGTGATGCGGCTGTCGCGTAACCGCAATTACGGCCATCCCGACATGATCGCGCTGCTCAAGCGCCTCGCTGCCAAGGCGCACAAGGACGCAGGATGGCCGGGTATTCTGGTCGGCGACATCGGGCAGCCGCGCGGCGGGCCGGCACTGTCAGGCCATGCCAGCCACCAAATCGGATTGGACGCCGATATCTGGCTGACGCCGATGCCGGAGCATCGGCTCTCGCGCGAGGAGCGCGAGGAGATGTCGGCGGTGATGATGGTGCGCGACGATCGGCTCGACATCGATCCGAAGGTGTTCACCCCTGGCCATGTGCTGGTGCTGCGCGACGCCGCGCAGGAGCCGGCGGTGCAGCGCATCTTCGTCAATCCCGCGATCAAGAAGGCGCTGTGCCGCGAGGCGACCGGCGACCGCTCCTGGCTGTCGAAGATCCGCCCGTGGTGGGGCCACGACTATCATTTCCACATCCGCATGCGCTGCCCGGCGGGATCAGGCGAATGCCAGGGCCAACCGTCGCAATCCGAGGACGAAGGCTGCAAGCCCTCCGATTTCGCCTACTGGTTCAGCGAGGGCGTGCTGCATCCCAAGCCGCCCGCCGAGCCGCCGAAACCGAAGCCGCCGATCACGCTGGCCCAGATGCCGGCGGCCTGCAAAGCCGTTCTGCACGCGCCGGATGCGAAGCGATAGCGGGCTTTGGTGAGCAAATTGCCACCCCAACCTCCGCTGTCGTCCCGGGGCGCGAAGCGAGCCCGGGACCCATACTCCCAGGCAGGAGTGTGGTGCGAGATAGCAACTCTGAGCCTTCGCCAAACACGATCCTGTGGTTATGGATCCCGGGCTCGCGCTACGCGCGCCCCGGGATGACGAGAGAGGAATGGGGCGGCGTACCCCGGGGGTGACGGGCACGTTGGTTGGTTCCGACGGCCTTTGACCTCCGGCCCCAGCCTGCTATCTTCGCAGTTGCGATCTCCCCGCCGGCCGTAAGCCGTCGTGGGGACACGTGGAACAGCGCTTCCGCCCGTCGCGACCGATCCATCCAACGCCAGATTTGCGCCTGCGTCCTAGGCGCGCGCGGGCTCGCACGGAGCGCCATCCATGTATCGACTTGCCGGATTTTTCACCGCCTTCGTCATGCTCGCGGGAGCGAGCCTCTCGCCCGTCAGCGCCGAGGACAAGACCATCACGATCTTCGCCGCGGCGTCGATGAAGAACGCGCTCGACGAGATCGATGCCGCCTACACCGCCAAGACAGGCATCAAGTTCAGCGTCAGCTATGCCGCGAGCTCGGTGCTCGCCAAGCAGATCGAGCAGGGCGCGCCGGCCGACGTGTTCGTCTCCGCCGACACCGACTGGATGGACTATGCGATCTCCAGGAAGACCATCAACGAGCCGTCCAGAGTCAACCTGCTCGGCAACAGCATCGTGCTGATCGCACCGAAGGATTCAAGGATCGACAACGTCACCATTTCCCAAGGCTTCGACCTCGCCAAGCTCGCCGGCGACGGCAGGATCGCGACCGGCGACGTCAAGTCCGTGCCGGTCGGAAAGTACGCCAAGGCCGCGCTTGAAAAGCTCGGCGCCTGGCAGGCGGCCGAGCCGAAATTCGCCATGGCCGAGAGCGTGCGCGCCGCGCTGACGCTGGTGGCGCGCGGTGAGGCCGCGCTCGGCATCGTCTATTCCACCGACGCCAAGGTCGAGCCCGGCGTGAAGATCGTCGGCACCTTCCCGGCGGACTCGCATCCGGCGATCATCTATCCCGTAGCGGCGACCGCGACCGCGAAGGACGAAACCAACGCCTATCTCGCCTTCCTGCGCACCTCGGCCGCCAAGGCCATTCTGGAAAAATACGGTTTTAAATTCCTGATCAGCCCCACAATGTAATCTTTGCGATCTGACATCACCACTTGATGCTCGACATCTCTCCCGCCGAATGGACGGCGATCCTGCTCTCGCTCAGGGTCGCCGTCGTCGCGACGCTGATGGCAACGCCATTCGGCATCGCGCTGGCGTGGTTGCTCGCCCGCAAGGATTTTTGGGGCAAGTCGGTGCTGGACGCCGTCGTGCATCTGCCGCTGGTGCTGCCGCCTGTTGTCACCGGCTATCTCCTGCTTCTCACCTTCGGCCGCCGCGGCCTTGTCGGCGGCTTTCTCGCCGATCATCTCGGCATCGTCTTCGCCTTTCGCTGGACTGGAGCTGCGCTCGCCTGCGGCTTGATGTCGTTTCCGCTGCTGGTGCGCCCAATGCGGCTGTCGATCGAGGCGATCGACCGCCGGCTGGAGCAGGCCGCCGAAACGCTGGGCGCCGCGCCTTTCGAGGTGTTCTTCACGGTGACGCTGCCGCTGGCACTGCCCGGCGTGCTCGCCGGCATGGTGCTCGGCTTTGCCAAGGCGATCGGCGAGTTCGGCGCCACCATCACCTTCGTCTCCAACATCCCCGGTGAGACCCAGACGATTTCGTCGGCGATCTATTCCCTGATCCAGACACCGGACGGCGACGCCGCCGCGGGACGACTGGTGATCGTCTCTGTTGTGCTCGCCCTCGGCGCCCTCATCGCCGCCGAATGGTTCGCCCGCCGCGCCACCGCGCGCCTGCACGGGAACTGATCATGCTGCGGGTCGACGTCGAAAAACAACTCGGTGAGTTTTCGCTCTCGGCGTCGTTCTCGAGCGAAGGCCGCGTCACCGGCCTGTTCGGCGCCTCCGGCGCCGGCAAGACATCGCTGATCAACATGATCGCAGGCATCTTGCGGCCCGACCGCGGCACCATCGTCATCGACGGCGAAACTGTCGATGACACCGCTGCCGGCATCCACGTGCCGACATGGCGCCGTCGCATCGGCTACGTGTTCCAGGATGCGCGGCTGTTTCCGCATCTCAACGTCGCGCAAAATCTCGATTATGGCAGGCGGATGAACCGCCTTGCATCCGATCCGGCCCAGCGCACGCGCGTCATCGAGTTGCTCGACATCGGCGCGCTGCTCGATCGCCGTCCCGGAAAATTGTCCGGCGGAGAGCGTCAGCGCGTCGCGCTCGGCCGCGCGCTGTTGTCGAAGCCGCGTCTGTTGCTGCTCGACGAGCCGCTCGGCGCGCTCGACGAGGCCCGCAAGCTCGAGATCCTGCCCTATCTGGTGCGGCTGCGCGACGAGGCTAATATTCCCATGGTCTATGTCAGCCACGACGTTGCCGAGCTGCGCCAGCTCGCAACGCAGATCGTGATGCTCAGGCAGGGCCGGGTGACGTCGTTCGGCGGGGTGAAGGTGCTGACGTGAAGGCCGGCACGCGTGCGCTGGTTAGAGTTGCCCCGCCCTGGCCTCAGCCACCGCAGTCATGCCCCGGCTCCATCCACGTGCTGCCTCTGGAATACTGGATTGCCCGCTTTCGCGGGCAATGACAGCGACAGTGTGCCTACCAGCCGCGATCGACGTTGCGGACGTCGCCGGTCCGGGCGTCGACATCGACCTCCATCCAGCGACCCCTGATGTCGCGGCCTTCGATCTGCCATTCATCGCCAAGGAAGTTCGTATCCGAGACCGTGACCACGCCAAGATCGGTCGCGGCGTCCAGTGCGGCCTGCATCGAGACCTGATCGCCCGTGTCATAAGCCATGGCCGGCGCCGCTGATCCCAAGCCAAGCGCGATGATGGCGGGCAGGATGAGTTTTCGCATGGATTGCTCCTGTCAGTTGCGTTGACCGTTACGCGGCTAAGAACGGACAACGCCGCGGAGCGTTCCGGAACCAGAAGTCACGAAACCGCGCAAATTGTCGGCGGTTGCGGCGATTTGGCGGCGCAGGCGCCACGATTGCGCAGACGTAGTTCCTTCTCGTGCCCCGGACTCAGCGCAGCACGTAAGTGATGCGCTGCTGAGCCGGGGCCCACAAGGCGACATCGATGTCCGCGCCTCCAGGTCCCGGCTCTGCGGAGCAGCGCAAGCGCTGCACCGCGTCCGGGACACGAGAGCGTCTAAACCCCCGCCACCGAGGCCCACAGCTCTGCCAGCTTGCGCCGCAGGGCCTGGCTGCGAGTCAGCGGCACGGGCGCCTCCTCCTCTTCCGGCAGACGGAGGCCGACGACGTTGACGCGGCCGCCGGAGATCGAGCGCGCCACGAGCACAATGGTGTCGAGCCCAAGTTCTGCGCCCTCTTTCGGCGCGCGATCGAGATGGACGTCGAAATAATCTGCCAGCGTGAGCTTGCCCTCCTCGTCGCTGACCTTCACGCCGTAGATCTCGGCGAGCTCGGCGAGGGTATGCTCGCCCGACACCATGAAGTCGCCGAGCAGATGCGGATCGGGCGCCGTGCTCGGCTGCATGTCGACGAAGAAACGGTCGAGCGCCTCGGCTTTTTCCGGCGGCGCCAGCAGGTAGATGTAGTCACCGGGCGCGACCGGCTCGGCCTCTGTCGGCGTGAGGATGTTCTCTTTGCGGATCACCAGCGTCGGTTTGGACCAGGACGGAATCAGCCCGCGACGGAAATAGAGGCTCTTGGGCCGCACCGGATAGCCGACCAGCTGCTGCTCGAGTTGGCCCGGCAGATCCAGCTCGACACGTCGCGGGCCCCGCTCTGCGCGCGGCAGCGCCACATGCAGCTTGCGCGCGGCGGGCGCCAGCGTCCAGCCCTGCAGCAGCAGCGAAATGATGACGACGACGAAGGCGACGTCGAAATAGAGATAGGCCTTCGACAGGCCCACCAGCATCGGGATCGACGCCAGGAAGATTGCGACTGCGCCACGCAGGCCCGTCCAGGCGATGAAGATCTTTTCACGCCAGTTGAAGCGGAACGGCGCAAGACAAACGAACACCGCGATCGGCCGCGCCACCAGCATCAGCACCAGCGAGACGGCAATCGCAGGCAGCACGCTGGAGCCGAGCCGGCTCGGCGACACCAGCAGGCCGAGCAGTACGAACATCACGATCTGCGCCAGCCAGGTCGCGGCGTCGAGGAACGCCACCACTGAATTATGTGCGCGTGTCGGCCGGTTGCCGATGATGATGCCGGCAAGATAGACGGCGAGGAAGCCGGAGGCGTGCATGATCTGGGAGCCGCCGAAGATGACGAGCGCGGCCGTGGTGACGAACGGCGCATGCAGCCCCTGCGGCAGCGCCACCTTGTTGAGCCCGAGGACGACGAGATGTCCGCCGATAACGCCGACGACGGCGCCGAGCACCGCCTCCTGGATGAACTCCATCACCACATGGCCGGGCGTGCTCGATCCCAGCGAGATGTATTCGACCAGCATGAGCGTAAGGAAAATCGCGAACGGATCGTTGGTGCCGGATTCCGCTTCCAGCGTCGCCCCGACGCGCGGCCGCAGACGCAGGCCCTGGGTGTGCACCAGCAGGAACACGGCGGCGGCGTCGGTCGAAGCCACCACCGCGCCGACCAGCAGCGATTCCGTCCAATTGAGGTCGAGCGCGTATTTCGCGAATGGCGCCGTGATCAGCGCGGTGAGGAGCACGCCCGCAGTCGCGAGCATCACGGAGGGCGCGAGCACGGTGCGGATGCTGGCAAAGCGCGTCTTCAGCCCGCCGTCGAACAGGATCAGGGCCAGCGCCACCGAGCCGACCAGATAGGTGGTGCCGACATCGTTGAACTGGAGCTGGCCGGGACCCGCATCGCCTGCCAGCATGCCGATGGCTAGGAAGACCAGCAGCAACGGCGCGCCGAAGCGCAGCGCGAGCAGGCTCGACAGGATCCCGGCCATCACAAGGACGGCGCCGAGCAGAATGGCGATGCTGAAGGAGTCGAGGGAGGCCATTCACCTTCCGGGTATAATTCGCTGAAATTGCATCCTTATCGTCGCAGCACCGGCGCGCCAACCCATTTCTCCCGCTCGCGGCAATCTGACCGTATTTTGTGGCCTTAACGCGCCTCACTTCGCGGTGTATCGATGGCCCGGGCGCTGCCTTTGTGGGATTCGGCGGCGCCTTCGAATCACAATTCTCCCGCCTGCTTTTCCCGACGAGACCGCCCCCGATGGACATGGACCTCAAAGACCTCATGGAGTTCGTGCAGACCACCGCGCGCAGTGTCGGGGCGGAAATCGCCTCGCCCTGGTTCTATCTGCAATTCGGGCTCATTCTCGCAGCGGCCGGGATCGCCTATGCGGCCGAAGCCGCCATTCGCAACCGCGTCGACATGAGCTCGCTGGCGATGCGCTGGCCGCTGCCGCTCCGGCATTTTGTCCGCGTGATGGTCGCGAGCGCCTCGACGGCGGTGTTCACCCTGCTCGTCATCATCTCCCGCGTGGTGATGTATCACGCGACCTGGCCGAGCCGCAGCTATCTCCTGATGGTCGCCGCCAAGCTGGGATTGGCCTGGCTTGCGGTCCGGCTCGTGACCTCGGTGCTGCGCAACGCCTTCTTCGTCAGGCTGGTGTCGGTCGCGGCCTGGTTCGTCGCCGCGCTGTCCATCCTCGGCCAGCTCGATACTACGGTCGATCTGCTCGATTCCTACGCCATCGTGCTCGGCGGTCTCAGGCTGACACCGCTCCTGGTGCTCAAGGCCGGCGCCCTGCTGATCTTCGCGCTCTGGCTTACCAACATCGCCAGCAATTTCGCCGAGAGCAAGATCAACTCGACGGCCGATCTGACGCCGTCGGTGCAGGTGCTGCTGATCAAGATCATTCGCATCGGACTGCTTGCGGTCGCGATCGTGATCGCGCTCGGCACCGTCGGCATCGACCTCTCGGCGCTTGCAGTATTCTCCGGCGCGGTCGGCGTCGGTATCGGTATCGGCCTGCAGAAGATCGTCGCCAACTTCATCTCCGGGATCATCCTGCTCGCCGACAAATCGGTGAAGCCGGGCGACCTCGTCACCATCGGCGACAATACCGGGCGCATCAGTGCGATGAAGACGCGCTATATTTCCGTGGCTGCCGGCGATGGCCGCGAATTCCTGGTGCCCAACGAGGATCTGGTGACGCAGAAGGTCGTCAACTGGACCTACACCGACAAGAACACGCTGGTGAAGATCACCTTCGGTACCAATTACGACGCCGACCCCAAGCTGGTCTGCAAGCTCGCGATCGAGACCGCTTCGGCCCATCCGCGCGCACAGAAGGGCAAGCCGCCGAACTGCCTGCTGACCGAGTTTGCCGAAGCCGGCATGAAGTTCTCGCTGACGCTCTGGCTCGCGGATCCCGACGGCATGGATGCCGTCAAGAGCGAGGTGATGCTCGCACTGTGGGAGGCCTTCAAGCGCGAGGGCATCCGGGTTCCCTACCCCGTCCGCGAAATCCGCGTCCGCGGCGGGGCGCTGCCGGTGGAAACCACCGTAGAAGTCCCGAATTAGGCCCGCTTTCGGGCGCAAATGAGGCTCGGCTTGCATGGAGGCGGGCAATCATTAAATTAGGGCCTGAAATCAAGCCTTTCCGCCAACGTCGATACCAGCCCGGAAGACCGCCCAAGCATGAGCTACGTCGAAGCCACCGATACCTCCCTGCGCAAGACCGGACAGATCAAGCTGCATGGGCCGGCCGCCTTTGCCGGCATGCGCAAGGCGGGTGCCCTGGTAGCGAAATGCCTCGACGAGCTCACCGACATCGTCGGCCCCGGCGTGCCGACCGAGCGCATCGACGAATTCGTCCGCGACTTTGCCTTCAGCCACGGCGCCTATCCGGCGACGCTGATGTATCGCGGTTATCGCTACTCGACCTGCACCTCGCTCAACCACGTGGTCTGCCATGGCATGCCCGGCGACCGCCCGCTGAAGGAAGGCGACATCGTCAACATCGACGTCACCTTCATCGTCGACGGCTGGTACGGCGATTCCAGCCGGATGTATGCGGTCGGCCCGATCGCCCGCAAGGCCGAGCGGCTGATCGAAGTGACCTATGAAGCGATGATGCGCGGCATCGCCGCGGTGAAGCCCGGCGCCACCACCGGCGACATCGGCCACGCCATCCAGAGTTTTGTGGAGCCGCAGGGTATGAGCGTGGTCCGCGATTTCTGCGGCCATGGTTTGGGCCGGATGTTCCACGACGAGCCGAACATCATCCATATCGGCCGTCCCGGCGAAGGCGTGCAACTCAAGCCCGGCATGTTCTTCACCATCGAGCCGATGATCAATCTCGGCAAGCCGCATGTGAAGATCCTGTCCGACGGCTGGACCGCGGTGACCCGCGACCGCTCGCTGTCGGCGCAGTTCGAGCACTCCGTCGGCGTCACCGCAACGGGCGTCGAGATCTTCACGCTCTCGGAGCGGCACGGCGAGAAGCAGATCGGGTGATCTTGTCGCCTGGGCTATCGCCGCCGGCGAAATGACGTCGGCGCCCGCTTGTAGGTCGCAGCAAACGCGTCGTTGAAGCGGCGGATGCTGCCGAAACCGGCGGCGAAGGCAATCTCCGCCAAGGTCATGTCAGTCTGGTCGATCAGGCGCTTGGCTTCCTGCACGCGCCGGGTCGCCGCGATCTCGCTCGGGCTCGCGCCGGCGTGGCGCATGAACAGACGCAGCAGATGGCGCGGTCCGACGCCAAGCGCTTCCGCAAGCTCCGCCATCGAGGCTCGGTCCAAAAAACCATCATTGATCAGCCGCATCCCGCGCGCCACGGTCGTGGCTGTTCCCATCCAGGCGGGCGAGCCCGGCGCGGCTTCCGGCCGGCAACGCAGGCATGGGCGAAAGCCGGCACGTTCGGCGGCGGCCGCAGTCGGATAGAAGGTGACGTTCTCCGAGCGCGCGGGGCGCACCGGGCAAACCGGCCGGCAGTAAATCCGCGTCGAGCGGACACCGGAAAAGAACAGGCCATCGAATGCGCGCGCACGCGCCAGCCGCGCCCGATCGCACGTCTCCCGGTCGAGATGCGGTGGCAGCGCTTGCGGCTGCGGAAGGCCCTTCATCATCGCGAAAGCATAGTTTGGTCGCGGCGCCCCGAGTAGCCGAAATCGGACTCGATCGGCCGATGAGGTCCGAATTCAGCCAGCCCGCGCCGCCGCGTCCGGAGCATGGTGTCGACCGATCCCGGAGCAAATCGCATGAGCATGCAGGCACCGCAGGCAATTTCGGAGCGGACCGCCCTATCGCTGGAGGTCGGGCTGTTGGTGTTGCTCTCGCTGATCTGGGGCAGCTCCTTCACACTGATCAAGGTGGCGCTCGCGACGGCACCGCCCTTCACCATGGTTGCCGCGCGGGTCACGCTCGCGGCGATACTCCTGATCTGCGCCGCGATCACACAGGAACATCCCCTTCCCCGCCAGCGCTCGGTCTGGGCCGCCCTGCTCGTGCAAGGACTGCTGCAGAGCGCATTGCCCTTCACGCTGATCAGCTGGGGCGAAACGCAAATCCCAAGCGGACTTGCCGGTGTGCTCAACGCGACTCCGCCGCTGTTCGTGCTCATGATCGCACTGATGACCGGGCGCGAGCGCCGAACGATGAACGCCCGGAAAATCATCGGCGTCGCGCTCGGTCTCGCCGGCGTGATCCTGACGATCGGCATCGATGCAAGTGGCGGCACACGGAGCGCGCCGCTGGCGCAGGTGGCCGTGCTCGGCGCCAGCCTTTGCTACGCGCTTGCGCCGATCTGGGGCCAGCGGTTCTCCAGCCTTCCTGCCATCGTCACGGCAGCCGGCGCCATGAGTTGCGCCGCAATCCTGATGCTGCCCATGGCCGCGACCGTCGAACGACCCTGGACACTGGCGCCGACGGCGCAGGCGATCGCGGCGGTGATCGCTCTCGCAGTGATCTGCACGGCACTCGCCATGGTGATCTACTTCCGCCTGATCCGCACGCTGGGTCCGCTCGGCACGACGAGCGGCAGCTATCTGCGCGCGGGATTTGCGGTCGCGCTCGGTATCGCATGGCTTGACGAAGGCTTCAGATGGTCGGTTCTCACCGGAATGAGCCTGATCGTCATCGGAGTCATTGCCGTCACTCTGCCGGCGAGGCACGAGAAACAGATCGGGTGATCCCGGGCACCGGCAAGGCTGCGGCGCTTCCTGCTATCAAATGGGAATAGAGCGCCTGGGCCGGCCGCGAGAGAGCCGCGCGATCCCGGACGCAGGCGAACATGCGCCGCAGCGCCCATGCATCCCTCAACTCCGCGAGGTGCAGGCCCAGCGCCTGCTGGACCGGCGCGGCCACCGAGAGCGGAACGATGCCGATTCCGACGCCCGCTGCAACCAGCCGACAGACCTGCGAATCGTCGCGCATGCGGACCCGGATCCGGATGATCTTTCCCAGGCGTTGCGCCTTGGCGGCAAATAGGCCGTGACTGGGGCCTGCCACGAAGTCGTGATCCAGCACGGCGGCGAAATCGAGGCGTCTGCTTCTGGCGAGCCTGTGACCGTCGGCGCAGATCACGACGTAACGATCGGTCGCAACCGCTTGCGCGGCGAGATCCGCAAGATCCGTCTCCGCAGCGACGATGCCGATATCGGCCGTGCCATCCGCCACGAGCGCGATGATCGCCTCGCTCGGCCGCTCGGCAATGCGGATGTCGATGCTGGGATAGGAGAGCAGGAAGGGCGCGAGTGCCGAAGGAAGATAGCTCGAATATGAGTTCGTGTTGGCGAACAGGCGGACGTGTCCCCGGGTGCCGTCCTGGAACAGCCCGATCTCCTCGCGCAGACGGTCGGCCTGGGCCAGCAGCTGCCGCGCATGCGCGAGCATGGACCGCCCGGCCGGCGACAACGCGACGCCGTGACGCTTGCGGTCGAACAGCTGGACGCCGAGGCGCGCCTCCATGGTGCGAATCCGCGCGCTCGCGGCCGTGAGCGCCATGTTCGCCCGCGCCGCTCCGTGCGTGATGCTGCCCGCTTCGGCCACATGACGGAACAGGTCGAGGTCGGTCTCGTCGAACTTCATCGTCCCAGCCTTCATTTTTTCTGGAGCCTGCGTTCGCATCTTAAGCATTTACGAGCCCAGACGAAACGCTAGCTTCCATTTCTCACGGGAGCAGGCGGCACAGCATTCGATGCAACAACGGGACTCATCTGTCGTCGCACAGCTCTGGATCAGGCTCACGACGGTCGTTTGCGGTTCGGCCTTGCTCGGAGTTGTTCTGACGCAATCCGGCTTTTCGACACGCCAGGCGCTCGCGGGCGCGATCGCCGCCTTCGCGATGGGCGGCTGGGCCAGTGCCGCCCTCGCTGAATCGACCACCGCATTGACGTTCTTCGCGCTTGCGACGCTCGGTCGGATCGCCGAGCCGAAGAGCATCTTCGTCGGGTTCGCCTCGTCGTCATTCTGGCTGGTGCTCGGCGGGATGATCGTCGCACAGGCCATGACGAAGACCGGCCTGGGGCGGCGGCTGGCCGCACTGATCTGTGCTCCGCTCGCGACCAGCTATCCGCGGCTGATCGGAGGCGTGGTGCTCATCAGCTATCTTTTGGCCTTCCTGATGCCCTCCAATATCGGCCGTATCGTGCTTCTGATGCCGATCATGCTCTCGATCGCCGATCAGGCAGGTCTTACGGACGGGAGCAAGGGGCGCATCGGCGTGGTGCTCGCGACCGGTTTTGGGACCTTCGCTCTGTCGACCACGATCCTTCCATCCAACGTACCGAACCTGATCATGGCCGGCGCCGCGGAGACGATCTACGGCGTTCATCTCTCTTATCTCGGGTATCTCACGCTGCACGCTCCGGTCCTCGGACTGGCCAAAGCTGCGCTGCTGGTCGTGCTGATCTGCAGCCTGTTTCCAGACAGGGTCGCAGCGAACACGAAAGCGTCCCTGGCAGCGCCCTCGTCCGCATTGTCGGGCGAGGAAACCAGGCTCGCCGTGCTCCTGGCGGCGACGCTCCTGCTCTGGCTGACGGAGCCATGGCACGGCATTGCGCCGGCCTGGATCGGGCTTGCGGCGGGGGCGATCTGCGTCATGCCGGGACTGGGCATGCTGCATCCGGACGCCTTCAATGCCATCAATCACCGCACGACGCTCTACGTCGCAGCTCTGCTCGGGGTGGTGGCCGTGATCTCGGACGCCGGCCTCGGCGGCGCCTTCGGGCGCGTCGTGCTCGAGGCCCTGCCTCTGCGGAGCGGCGCGGATGCATGGAATTTCGTCATGCTGACGCTGCTGTCGTTCGGCATCTCCCTCATCGCCAGCGCCAATGCCGTCGGCGCGATCTACACGCCGCTCGCCGCAGATCTCGTCCGTGCCACCGGGCTGCCGCTGACGAGCATCCTGATGATCCAGGTCATCGGCTTTTCGACTGTTACCTTCGCCTATCAGGCGCCGCCGATCATGGTCGCGCTGGGCCTCGGCAACGTCTCAATCTCGCACGCCACGCGCCTCGGTCTTGCCATGACCGCCGCCGTACTGCTGGTTCTCGTCCCTCTCGATTACGGATGGTGGCGCCTGATCGGCGCGCTATGAGACCCGCGCCCGCCGCCGAGCGATCACCGACGAGGGATTCGGTCTCAATTGGCAGTTGCAAAGAGCGCGCTCGGCCGCGATGCTGGTGGCCCATGACCGCCAAGTCCGACCAGCCCAAGAGCAAGCCCGAGGACACGCCGCACTATCTCGGCCATCGCGAACGGCTGCGCGAGCGCTTCTACAGCGCCGGCGCGGATGCGCTGAGCGACTACGAGCTCTTGGAGATGGCGCTGTTTCCGGCGCTACCGCGGCGCGACACCAAGCCGCTGGCAAAGACGCTGATCAAGATTTTCGGCTCGTTCGCCGAGGTCGTCCATGCGCCGGTGGCGCGCCTGCGTGAAATCGACGGCGTCGGCGAGGCGGCCATCAACCAGCTCAAGCTGATCGCCGCCGCCGCGCACCGGGTCGCCAAGGGCGAGGTCAACAGCCGCAACGCGCTCTCGTCCTGGAACGAGGTGATCGCCTATTGCCGCACCAGCATGGCCTTCGCCGACAAGGAGCAGTTCCGCCTGCTCTTCCTCGACAAGCGCAACCAGCTCATCGCCGACGAAGTGCAGCAGACCGGCACCGTCGACCACACGCCGGTCTATCCGCGCGAGGTGATCAAGCGCGCTTTGGAGCTGTCGGCGACCGCCCTCATCCTCGTGCACAATCATCCCTCAGGCGATCCTTCGCCGTCGCAGGCCGATATCCAGATGACCAAGGCCATCATCGACATCGCCAAGCCGCTGGGGATTGCCGTGCATGACCACATCATTGTAGGCAGGAGCGGACATGCGAGCCTGCGCGGCATGCGATTGATCTGAACATCTTCCAAGCAAGCATGAGACGACATGAGCGATTGGCTGCACAATCTGCCGGTGCCCTTGATGGCGCTGGTGATCTTCGGTTTCACCTATCTTCTGGCAGCGGTGGTGTTCGTCGTCGTCGCGCTGGTGGCGACGAAGGAGCGCGCGGCATCGCTGAAGGCGATCTCGCCGGGCATGCTGCCGGTGCTCGGCATCATTTTCGGCCTGTTCGTCGCCTTCACCGCGGCCCAGGTCTGGGGTGACAGCGACCGCGCCGGCGCCGCGGTGAGCCGCGAGGCCAGCGCGCTTCGCAGCGCCATGCTGCTCGCCGCCGGCCTGCCGGCGGAGCAGGAAGCCAGGCTAAGCGGGCTGGTGCGGGACTATGTCGGGCAGGCGGTCGCGGTGGAATGGCCGATGATGGCGCATCAGGAGGCCTCGCTGAAAGCGACACCGCCTTCGCTCGCCGAGGCCTTGCAGCTCGTCGTCACCATGATGCCCCAGAGCCGGGCGCAGGAAACCACGCAGCGCGAGGTCCTTGCCGCGCTCGAGCAGGCGCTGGATGCGCGTCGACAGCGCATCATCGTCAGCCTTGCCTCGGTGAATTCAGTGAAATGGTGGTGCCTGTACCTTCAGGCCTTGTGCGAATTGCTGGCGATCGGCTTCGTTCACTGCGACAACCGCCTGGGATCGGCGATCGCGATGGGCCTGTTCGCAACCGGCGTCGCCACCTCGGCGCTGCTGATCGCCGCACACGATCGCCCGTTCACCGGCCAGATCTCGATCTCACCCGAGCCGCTGCGCCAGATCGTGCCGGGGAGCTCGACGGCACGCAATTGAGCGCACCGAGCGCCGGGCCCAATAGTCGCCCCAGGGCTGGATGCCGAGCGGCGTGGTGATGGTGCCGTGGTTCAGTAGCAATAGCGCGGATTGACCCGAACGTAAGACCCGTCCGGGCGCTGCACATAGCAACCGCGCTGATAGGCATAATAGCCGGAGCGGCGGCGCTCGCCTTCGGAGGCAATCGCAGCCCCCGTGCCGGCACCGACGACTGCGCCGATAGCCGCGCCACGGCCACCGCCAAGCGCGCCGCCCACGATCGCTCCGCCCACACCGCCGAGAATGGCGCCGCCGACGGCGTCCTGCGCCATCGCATCATGAACCGGGACAGCCATGGCGACTGCGAAACACGCTGCAATTCCAAGACGTCGAAGCATCCCGAAAGTCTCCCCATTTGATCGGGGGCAGTCATAGCGTTTGGCACGGTCCCGGGCCAGAAGTTTCGTTTGAATCCGGCGCCCCCTGGCGCCAAACGGCAGCCTGGTCACGACACCCCGCGGGGTGAAGCACCCGTCGCGATTACGGATCGACCCAGCGCTGTACGGCTTCGGCGGTGTCCGCGGGCGCCGTGTTGAAGCAGATCGCGGCTTCTGGCGCCAGGCGGTGAACGACATTGAGCACCTTCTCGAACAGCAGCAGCCGCTCCTTCGGCTCGCGCAGGCCTGCGCCGATGACGATGCAATCGAAACGCTCGTCGCGCAGCGCTGATGTCACGGCAGCCTCCGCGGCCTCATCGAGATCGACCAGGCAGCTCGTGACCTCATAGCCGAGGCCACGCAGGCGCAGAAGCTGCGCTTCGATGTAATTGCGCACGAGCTCCGGCGTGAGTTGCGGGAATGCGCTGTAGTCCGCATTGCCGGGTTCGATGCCGATCGCGAGCACGCGCTTGGCCATGACAGGATTCCTTCAGCAGACCGTCTCCGTTGCTAACAGACAGGCGGCCGGCCGGTTCCGGGACTGCGATGGGGCGATCAAGCCGACGACCTGGATATTCTAATCGCCGAGCGCTGCGGCACGACGCTGCATCAGCGCGCGTTCGCGCCCATTGGTCGCAAGATGCGCGGCGGCTTCGAAAGCCTGGCGCGCCTCCGCGAATCGCCCGAGCTTCTGCAGGAAGTCACCACGCACCGCCGGCATATGGTGATAGGCACGCAGCGCGGGCTCGTCGGCGACCGCGTCCAGCACGTCGAGCCCGGCTTGCGGTCCCCAGGCCATCCCGACCGCGACGGCGCGATTGAGCTCGATGATCGGGGACTGCACCAGCTGCGTCAATTCGGCATAGAGCTGCGCGATGCGCTGCCAGTTGGTCGCTCCTGCGGATTCCGCCCTGGCGTGACACGCCGCAATCGCAGCCTGAAGCGCGTAGAATCCGCCGGCCCCGCCGAGCTCGCCGGCACGCTCGAGCGAGCGCAGGCCGCTGCGGATCTGCAGCCAATCCCAGAGCGCGCGATCCTGGTCCATCAGCAGGATGGGATCGCCGTTCGCATCCGTACGCGCACGAGCGCGCGCGGCATTCAGATCCATCAGGGCGACAAGGCCGTGAACCTCGGGCTCATCAGGCGCGAGGCCGGCGAGTACGCGGCCCATGCGCAGCGCCTCGTCGCAAAGCTGCGGCCGTAGCCATTCGTCACCGCGGGCGGCGAGATAGCCCTCGTTGAAGATGAGATAGACCACCTCCAGCACGGAGGCGAGACGCTCCGACAGGGCCTCGCCGCTCGGCGTCTCATAGGCGAGGCCGGAGTTCGACAGCGTCCGCTTGGCGCGGACGATGCGCTGAGAGATGGTGGCCTCAGGCACGAGATAGGCACGCGCGATCTCCGACGTGGTGAGGCCGCAGATCATGCGGAGCGCCAGCGCCGTGCGCGCCTCGCGCGACAGGATCGGGTGGCAGGCAGTGAAGATCAGCCGCAGCAATTCATCGCCGATGTCATCATCGAGCGCGGCGTCGAAATCCGGCACGATCTCCTGCTCCCGCAACATGTCCCGCGCCAGCATGTCGTGCTTGTCCACGAGCATCCTGCCGCGGCGCAGATGATCGAGCGCCCGGCGCCTCGCGGTCGTCATCAACCAGGCGCCGGGGTTATCGGGCACGCCGGTGGCCGGCCAGGCTTCCAGCGCCGCAACCAGCGCGTCCTGAGTGAGCTCTTCCGCAAGCGGCACGTCGCGCAGCATCCGTGACAGCGTCGCGATCAGCCGCGGCTGCACGACGCGCCAGGCTGCGTGAATCGCGGCACGGATGGCGTGATCGATGTCGGCGGCCGTCATCGCCGCCGACTGTTGCGCGCAGTGCTGTTCATCAGGCGTGGGCAGCTACCTTCGCGTTGACCTCGCAGGCGCCATCGACGCCCGGCGTAGCAAAGGCCCGCAGCTCGCAGGTCCCGTCCCAGCCCGGCATATGGTCGAGGTGCAGCTGCATGAACTCCTTGGCCATGGCCAGCGCCTCCGCCTTGTCGCGCAGCTCGAAAATGGCGTAGCCGCCGACCACTTCCTTGGCTTCGATGAAAGGACCGTCGACGACGCTGAGCTCGCCGTCGACGATGCGCACGCGTGCGCCGGTCGCAAGCGGCATCAGTCCGCCATTGTCGATCATCCGGCCGGCCTTGATTTCCCGCTCGGAAATCTTCTGCATGGCCTCCATCAGCGCAGGGGTGGGGCCTTTCATCGGCTGGCTGGAGGTGACGATGTACATGAAGCGCATGCAAAACTCCTGATAAGGCGAGACGCGGCCGGTTCGGCCGCGCGATCAGCTCGCTATGGGGATGACGATCCAGCCGGGGCCGGATCGACATGAGCCCGAAGAAAAATTGGACACAAAAAAATTGCTGAAAACGGAAACGGCTATTGGCGCAGCATGATCAGGGGATCAGCCGTATCGGGAACCCGTCGCCATTGCGCGTTGTCGTCGGCCTCGAACTGCCAGACTTCGCCTGATTTCGACATCAGGATGATCTGGCCGCGCTCCAGCCGCCACTGGGTCGGGTTGAACTGGGCGATCGCCGCATCGCATTTCGGCTTGAGGAAGACCTGGAAATTGTCCTGGTCGGCTTCCGTGTTGGTTAACGTCAGCCCGCAGACCGGCTGGCCGTTGCCGCGAACCATCGCCCAGTCGCCGATCATCTGGTCCATCGACTTGGCCATCGAGCGGGCGGCCGCGAGATCCTGGAGGATATAGACGCCCTCACCCTGGCGCAGGCCTTCGAAGATGCCGGCCTCGACCTCGGTGAAGTCGATCACGGATTCGCCTGATGCATCCTGCAAACGGACGATGTCGAGGCCCTTGATGCTCCAGGCGACGATGTCCTTGGTGAAGGGCAGCGCGGCCTTGCAGGCCGGCTCCAGCTCGAGCTTGAACCCTTGCGCGGTCGCATCGCCCTTCATCGTGACGACGCAGGTCTTGCTGCGTTCGGTGGTCGAGAGCTCCCACTGCCCGACCATCTCCTTCTTCAGGGTCGTCGCATCCTGCGCATGCGCGATGCCGATCGCGGCCAGGCAGGCCGCGACGGCGAATGCAACGATCCGAAGAGCAGTCATCAGCGCCCCTTGAAAGGCGTTTCCACAACCGGCGTCAGCGGCGCCTTGCCTGCGAACCAGGACTTGAGGTTGTCGATCACGAGCTGGTCCATCGCGTTGCGCGTGACGACCGAGGCCGAGCCGATATGCGGCAGCAGCACCACGTTCTGCATGGTCTTGAGCTCATCCGGCACGTTAGGCTCGGCCGCGAACACGTCGAGGCCGGCGGCGAGGATGGTGCCCGACTTCAGCGCCTGGATCAGCGCGGGCTCGTCGACGACAGAGCCGCGCGCGACGTTGATCAGCACGCCGCGCGGGCCGAGGGCCTTCAGCACCTCGGCATTGATCATCTTGTTCGTGCTGGCGCCGCCGGGCACGATCACCATCAAGGTATCCACCGCCTTCGCCATTTCGATCAGATCAGGGTAGTGCTTGTAGGAGACGTCCTTGGACGGATTGCGCGAGTGATAGACCACCGGCACCAGCGAGGCATCGAGCCGGCGCGCGATGGCCTGGCCGATCCGGCCCATGCCGACGATGCCGACCTTGCGGTCGCGTAGCGAGCCGACGCTGAGCGGATAGTTCTGCGTCTGCCAGAGCCCCGAGCGCACGTAGCGGTCGGCCTTGATGAATTCGCGCAAGGTGGAGATCAACAGGCCCATCGCGACGTCGGCGACCTCTTCGGTCAGCACGTCAGGCGTGTTGGTGACGATGATGTTGTGCTCGGCGGCGTATTTGGCGTCGATATGGTCGTAGCCGACACCGAAGCTCGCCACCATTTCGATCTTGGGGAGCTGCGACAGCGAATCCCTGTCGGCGCGGACGGTGTGATAGGTCACCGCAACGCCGCGGATCCTTTCGCGGATCGCCGGTGTCAACCGCTCGAGGTCGCCTCGCGTCTCGGCCTTGTGCACGACGAAATGATCGGAAAACCCGTTTTCGAGGATCGGCCGCACCGGCCCATAGATCAGAAGGTCGATCTTGTCGGACGAAATCGAACCGGTAGACATCAGCTTTCCTTTCCAAGCGCGCTTTCATGCCAGCGCCGCAAAACGAGGTGGGAAACTACCGCCAGCACCCCATAGATGACAATCCCGGCCAGCGACAACAAAAGCAGCGCTGCGAACATGCGGGGTATGTTCAATCGATAGCCTGACTCCGCGATCCTGTAGGCAAGGCCCGAGCCGGCGCCCGCCGTTCCCGCGGCGATCTCGGCCACGACGGCGCCGATCAGCGACAGACCGCCTGCGATGCGCAAGCCACCCAAAATATAGGGCAATGCGGCGGGCAACTTCAGGAAGCGGAGGGTCTGCGGCGGCGATGCGCCATAGAGCTGGAACAGGCCGGCGAGGTTGCGGTCGACCGAATTCAGCCCGAGCGTGGTGTTCGACAGCACCGGGAAAAAGGCGACGATGAAGGCGCAGACGACGACGGCCGTCTGCTGCTCCAGATAGATCAGCAGCAGCGGCGCGATCGCGATGACGGGCGTCACCTGGAGCACGACGGCATAGGGGAACAGCGAATATTCCACCCATTTCGACTGGTTGAACAGCAGCGCCAGCGCGATGCCGCCAATGCTCGCCGCGACAAAACCTTCCAGCGTCGTCAGCAGCGTGGTCGCGAGCGATTGCGACAGCACCGACCAGTCCTTGATCAGCGTCAGGAAAATCACCGACGGCGCCGGCAGCACGTAAGGCGGGATCTCCCGGATGCGAACCACCATTTCCCACGCGGCAAGACCGGCTGCGAACACGATGACGGGCAGTACAAAGCGCACTGCGCTCGGCGCGCCCGACGGCTTTGCGCTTGCGGGGGTATGCGCGTTCATAGCGTCGACTGCCCTGAATAAGACGGCGCCAGTGCTGCGGAGACGCGCCGGCAATAATCGGAATAAGCGGCCGAAGTGCGAAACTCCTCACCGCGCGGCTCGACGGTCTCGATGCGGATGTCGGCCTGAATGCGGCCGGGCCGCGCCGTCATCACTACGACGCGCTGCGACAGGTACACGGATTCGAACACCGAATGGGTGACGAAGATGACGGTCTTGCCAAGGCTGCGCCACAACGCGAGCAGATCGTTGTTGAGGCGGAAGCGCGTGATCTCGTCGAGCGCAGCGAAGGGCTCGTCCATGAGCAGGATATCGGGGTCGGTGACGAGCGCGCGCGCCAGCGACACCCGCATCTTCATGCCGCCGGACAATTCGCGCGGAAAGGCGTCGGCGAAATCGGCGAGTCCGACGCTGGCGAGCGCCGCATCGGCCCGCGCGCGTCCCTCGGCCTTCGGGATGCCGCCGAGCTTCAGCGGCAGCCGCACGTTTTCGCGCACGCTGGTCCAGGGCATCAGGGTCGGCTCCTGGAACACGAAGCCGATGCCATGGCCGATTTGCACCTCACCCTCGTGGCGCGCCACCCGCACGGTGCCCGATGATGCTGCGCTAAGCCCCGCAATCAGTCTCAGCGCCGTCGACTTGCCGCAACCGGACGGGCCGAGCAGCGAGATGAACTCGCCCTTGCGCACGGCGAGGTCGAGCGGCCCCAGCGCCACGACGCCGGTGTCATAGACTTTCGTCACGCCGCGCAGACTGACGGCAAGCGCCGTCAGGCTGGCTTCGACGATGGCCGAGGTTCTGCTCTCTACCATCGACCGCCAACTGCCGCGGCGGCCTTCACCTCTCCCCATCGGGGAGAGGTGGGCGATGCCGCACCACCGTGGTCTCTTCTCAGCATGCGCTACGGCTTGTTCGGGCGCAGCTCGACGCCGACGCCCTTGTTGACGAAGCGCAGCGTGTAGGACTTGCGGAAATCGAGATCGCCCTTCACGACGCCGGCCTTCACCATCTTGTTGAAGAAGGAGGTATAGCGATCGTCGCTCATGGCGCCGATGCCGTTCTTCAGGGAGTCGCCGGAATCGACGATGCCGTATTCCTTCATCTTGGCGACGGAGTAGGCGAGCAGCTCGTCGGTCATCTCCGGATTGAGCTTCTTGATCATGGCATTGCCGGCCGAATTGTCGCCGTAGATGTAATGGTACCAGCCGATCATGGAGGCATCGACGAAACGCTGCACCAGGTCCGCCTTCTTCTCGACGAGCTCGCGGCGGGTCTCGATCAGGGTCGAATAGGTGTTGAAGCCGGCATCGGCGAGCAGGATGACATTGGGCTTGAAGCCCGCGGCCTTCTCGACCGCGAAGGGTTCGGAGGTGACGTAACCCTGCATCGCGCTCTTGGGATTGGCGATGAAGGGCTGCGGATTGAAATTATAGGGGCGGACGTTCTTCTCGCTGAAGCCATATTCGGACTTCAGCCATTGGAAGTAGCTGGTCATGCCTTCCTTGGAGACGAACAGCGTCAGCGGCTTGAGATCCTCGATCTTGGTGACCTTCGCATCCGGCTGCGTTAGCAGCACCTGCGGATCTTTTTGGAAGACCGCGGCGATGGTCACGACGGGGACGTTGTTTGCGACCGCATCGAACGACATCAGCGTGTTCGCGGCCATGAAGAAATCGATCTTGCCGGCGATCAGCAGCATCCGGTTGTTCTCGTTGGGACCACCCGGAACAATGGTGACGTCGAGCCCGTATTTCTTGTAGGTGCCGTCGGCGACCGCCTGGAAGAAGCCGCCGTGCTCGGCCTCGGCGACCCAATTGGTACCGAATGTGACCTTATCCAGCGTCTCGCTGCGCGCCGGCAGGATCGACAGGACAGTGGCGATCAAGCCCGCCGTTAACGCTCGCCGCAGATGAGAGGGGCTCATGAATGCACTCCGTCGATCGCTTCTAGCCGATGTGAAGACAACGCGATAAAACCGCAAGATATCAGGGGACGCCGGCCAGCCGGGCCCGCGTCCCCTGATAACCCCAAATTACGTGACAAATTCGGGTAAAGAAACCTCGATGACGCCTTCCCGCGACTGGACCGAGATCGGCTGGGCCGACGCCGCGCCGGCGGACGCATCGCGCTGGATCGCGGTGCTGCCGCTGGCAGCGACCGAGCAGCACGGCCCGCATCTGCCTAATGAGACCGACGTGCTGATCGCGCAGGCCTATCTAGCGCGAGTGCACCAGGTGTTGCCCGCGTCCATCCCGGCGACGTTCCTGCCCGTCGAACTCGTGGGCATCTCCACCGAGCATATCGACTATCCGGGCACGCAGACGCTGCCGACCGAGGTCGCGCTGAAGCGCTGGACAGGGATTGGCGAGGAGATCGCGCGACGCGGCGTGAGGAAGCTCGTCATCATCACCAGCCACGGCGGCAACAGCGCGGCGATGATGCTGGTGGCGCAGGATCTGCGCGCGCACCAAAAACTGTTCGTGGTGACGACGTCGTGGTCGCGCCTGTCGGCTGCGGACAAACTGTTCCCGTCAGACGAAGTGCGCCACGGCATTCACGGCGGTGCCGTCGAGACCTCGATCATGCTGGCGCGCTATCCTGAGCAGGTGCGCAAGGACGCGATCGCAGATTTTCCCGCGAGCAGCATCGCGATGGAGCAACAATATCGCTGGCTCTCGACGCAGCGGCCTGCGCCCTTCGCCTGGCAGGCGCAGGATCTCAACGCCAGCGGCGCCGTCGGCAACGCGACGCTCGCAGTGGCAGAGAAGGGCGAGCAGCTCCTCGATCGGGGAGCGCGCGCTTTCTGCGAGCTGCTGGCTGAAGTCGATAACTTCGACGTGAACAGGCTCGCCAGGGGCCCGCTCGGCTAGCCCTTATCTTCCTGGAATGACTTGGGAAATGCCGAGCCCCTCAGTCCACCTGAAGCGCCTTCGAACCTGGTACGGCAAGCCTCCGTCCAACTGGGCACGCGGACCACAACGGACCGCCTCAACCCGGATGGAGTTTCACATGTCGATCAAGACCAAGCTCGCCGCACTCGCTCTCGCGACCCTTGCCGTCACCGGCAGCATCGCCGCCACCACCTCGCAGGCCGAAGCCAAGCCGCTCGGCTGGGGCTGGGGTGTCGGCGCCGGCATCGCCACCGCCGCCGTCGTCGGCGCTGCGGTCGCCGCCAGCAATGATCCCTATTACTACGGCTATCACCGCTGCGGCTGGGTCGCCCAGTACAACGCCTTTGGCCAGTACATCGGCCGCGTTCGTAGCTGCTACTGATTTGAGATTCTGAGGCCGATCTCACGTGGATCCTGCGTCCGACACGGGCGCCTCATCCACCCCGTGTCGTGCCCCCGGCCCGCCCGGTAGTCCCCCCGGGCGGGTCATCCTTTTTTGCGCATGCGAGTTTGTTGCAGTCGCGTCACATAAGGATGCGAACCATCGTCTGCGACATTCTGCAGTAATTGCTATTGCGAATGATTAGCAATAAGGTTCGCAACAGATACAGGGACTTGGCAAGAACCCTGGGATGCAATCGCCTCGAAGCGAGATCATTTCCCCGGTCGCCTGAACAGCCAGGACCCTGATGACAGGATCGCCGCGAATTGGCAGGGATGTCGGGGCGATTGGGGCGCGGTCGCGTCTGGGGGCGTGGTTTTGACGTTGAGAGTTCTTCGTTACAGGTATTTGCGGACCGCCGCGGCGCTCGCCTCGGGCGTGCTCGTGCTGCCCGCCTCCGGTCGCGCCGCCGATTTGCCAGTGAAGGCGCCGGTCGCAAAGACCCTGTACGACTGGACCGGCTTCTACGTCGGCGGTCATATCGGCTATGGCGATGCAGGCTTCGGCCCCGGCACCAACCCCCTGCCGGAGCAGGGCGGGCTGCTGCCTCACAGCGCGACCGGTTTCATCGGCGGTTATCAACTCGGCTACAACAGGCAGCTTTCCAACCGCGTGGTGCTCGGCATCGAGGCCGATTCAACGTTCACGAGCCCGGCCGATGGTCCGGCGCTCGCGCGCTCGCCCGCGCCCTTCAACACGACGATCGACTATGTCGGCACCGTGCGCGGCCGCGTCGGTTATGCCTTCGATCGCTTCATGCCTTACGTCACCGGCGGCTTTGCATGGGGGCATACGCGCATCAACGTCAATGACGGGGACGGCATCACGTCGATCTTCCCGGTCGGCCACTATCAGGCCGGATGGACTGCGGGGCTGGGTTTCGAATACGCGGTCAGCGGCAACTGGACCGCGAAGGCCGAATACGACTATGTCGACCTGTCGCGCAAGACCTACGACCTCAGTGGGTTTGGCCTCGGCAGCGTCAATGTCGACCCGCGCATTCATCTGTTCAAGCTCGGCCTGAACTACCAGTTCGGCGACACGCCCTGGATGCCGGCGGTCGGTAAACCCAAATTGCCCGAGTCCGACGACTGGAACGTCCACGCGCAGACGACCGTGTTGCCGCAAGGTTATGGGCCGATCCATTCGCCGTATGCGAGCCCGCAGAGCCTGCCCGGCGGCGGCCAATTCCAGGCGACATGGACCACGACGGCGTTCCTGGGCGCACGGCTCTGGGACGGCGGCGAGTTCTATTTCAATCCCGAGCTCGCGCAGGGCTTTGGTCTCAACGGCACGCTCGGACTTGCCGGATTCCCCAATGGCGAAGCGCAGAAGGCCGGCGCGGCGTTCCCAAAGATCCGCGCGCAGCGCTACTACATCAAGCAGACCTTCGGGCTCGGCGGCGAGCAGGAGGATGTTGCCGACGGCCCCAACCAGCTCGCCGGCAAGCGCGACATCGATCGCGTCACACTGATCGTCGGCCGCTTCGCGGTCGGAGATTTCTTCGACGCCAATGCCTACGCGAAGGACCCGCGCGCCGACTTCATGAACTGGGCGATGTGGGCGTCGGCAGCCTATGATTTCCCTGCCGATCTACCCGGCTACACCCGCGGCGCGGTGGCGGAGTTCAACCGCAAGGGCTGGGCGATCCGCGCCGGTCTGTTCCAGGTGCCGGACGCGCCGAACAGCGATGTGCTGACTTTCAAGACCGGTGGCTCGGTGGTCGAGTTCGAGGAGCGTCATACGCTGCTCGAACAGCCCGGCAAACTGCGCGTCGGCGTCTTCGCCAACAGCGGCAACACCGCGAACTACCGCGAGGTCCTGGCGCTGGCAGCCGCCAATCCCGGGCTCGACATCAACGGCGTCGCGACGGCGAGCCAGCGCACGCGCTCGAAATACGGGGTCTATGTCAATTTCGAACAGCAACTCGTCAGCGACGTCGGACTGTTCGCCCGCGCGAGTTGGAACGACGGCCAGAACCAGATCCTGTCCTTCACCGACGTCGATCGCAGCCTGTCCGGCGGTCTGTCAATCAAGGGGAGCCGCTGGGGACGGCCGGACGACACGATCGGCATCGGCGGCGCCGTCAACGGCCTCTCGGCCGCACATCGCGACTTCCTCGCGTCCGGCGGCACCGGTCTTCTGATCGGCGACGGCCGGCTCAATTATCACACCGAACGCATCCTCGAGGCCTACTACGCCTATTCCGTGATCAAGAACGTCACGCTCACGGCGGACTATCAATTGATCGCAAATCCCGCCTACAACGCCGATCGCGGGCCGGTTTCGATCTTCTCCGGCCGAATACACGCCGAGTTCTGAAGCCGGATTCTGGATCAGAGACGCTACGCCGCGCGGACCGCATCCAGGAATTTGCCGACCTCGGCCGCCGCGGCGATGCGGGAGGGATTCCCGAGCTGGTCGATGCCGGCCTCGATGCGCTCGCGATCAGCCTCCACACGTCCCTGCATGCGATCCATCAGCGAGAATTCAGCTGCCACAGCGCCGTCGCGCGCCGCGAGAGGAACGCTCATCGCCGGTCTGCAGCCGCGGTGATGCCGTCAGCCGCCGCGCGGGGTGGTCGGCGACGAGGTTCCCTCGCGGAGGCAAATGCCGCTGGATTACCCGCACTTCCTCGCAGAAATACCTATATCAATGCGTGCTGCGATCCGCAGTCACACTCGATCCCGGAACGTCAATGCTCTCCGTCGAACTCATCATCGTCGTCGTCCTGATCGTCATCAACGGCCTCTTGTCCATGTCCGAGCTGGCCGTGGTCTCATCACGTCCGGCGCGGCTGTCGCTGCTTGCCGCCAAGGGCGTGCGGGGCGCCGAGCGCGCGCTGACGCTGGCTGCCGATCCCGGCAAATTCCTCTCGACGGTGCAGATCGGCATCACGCTGGTGGGCGTGCTCTCGGGCGCCTTTTCCGGCGCGACGCTCGGGCAGCGACTGACGCAATGGCTGGTCGAACTCGGCCTGTCCGCAGGCATTGCCGACGTCGTCGGCGTCGGCATCGTCGTCACCATCATCACCTATGCGACCCTGATCGTCGGCGAGCTGGTGCCGAAACAGGTGGCGCTGCGCGACCCTGAGAGCATCGCGGTCAAGGTCGCGCCCGCGATGCACGTGCTGGCGCGGGTCTCGCTGCCGCTGGTGTTTCTGCTCGACGTCTCCGGCAAGCTGATCCTGACGTTGCTCGGCCGCGGCGGCAAGGCCGGGGAGAAAGTGTCGGAGGACGAGATCCATCATCTCGTCAGCGAAGCCGAAAGCGCCGGCGTGCTCGAGCCCGGCGAGAAGGAGATGATCGCCGGCGTGATGCGGCTCGGCGACCGCCCGGTCGGCGCGGTGATGACGCCGCGCACCGAGGTCGACGAGATCGACCTCAACGATGATCAGGACGCGATCCAGGCGCTGATCGCGAAGAGCCCGCATTCGCGCTTTCCGGTTTGTGACGGCGATCGCGACGAGCCGATCGGCGTACTGCAGGCCAAGGATCTGCTCGTCGCCTATATGCGCGAGCGCACGCCCGATTTGCGCGCGCTGTTGCGCGAGGCGCCGATCATCCCGGCGTCCGCGGATGCGCGCGACGTGCTCGCGATCCTGAAGGCGGCGCCAGTCCATATCGGCCTCGTCCATGACGAATATGGCGGGTTCGAGGGCGTCGTGACCGCAGCCGACATTCTGGAATCGATCGTGGGCGCCTTCCACTCCGAGGAAGGCCCGCCGGAGCCGGCCTATGTGAAGCGCGCGGATGACTCTCTGCTTGTCTCCGGCTGGATGCCGGTCGACGAGTTCTGCGATCTGCTCGGCATCGAGGCGCCGCCGCATCACCGCTACAACACGGTAGCCGGCCTCGTGCTGCAGCAGTTCAACGCGCTGCCCGATGTCGGCGATGCCTTCGACTTCGCCGGCTGGCATATCGAGGTGGTCGATCTCGACGGCCGCAGGATCGATAAGATCCTGGCGACCCGGCTGAGTGAGGTGGAGACGGGATGAGCAAGCGCCAGCCCGTTACCCGAACCGCACCCCGATCCGCTTCTCTTTGCGCCACACCACCGTGCAGGCGAGATGCGCTCCGTCGGCTTTGATGGCAAGGGTGAAGTGCTCGGGAATCCCGACCGGGCTGGTGACGCCGAGCGCCGCGCCGGTGTCGGAGAAATTGCGGACCGTGCAATCGATCGCGCCGCCGCCGAACTCGATGGTTCCGGCTTTCAAGACGCGATGCCTGGCTTTGTTGCGCCGTTCGTCCATAGGCACAACCTACAGCCAAAGTTGAACCAATCCTTAAACGCCAGCACGCTCGCAATGAATTTACACGGCCGGCGCACTCAGAGCGCCGGCTGGAACGTTTCCGCCCGCGCCATCCGCCAGGCGTCGCGAAATCGAGCGTCCTCGGTGCCTTCGAGCAGCTCGCCCGGGCGCAGCGCCGGATAGAGCTGGGCGAAGGACTTCACGTCGGTCGTCGAGGTGCGCTGGGTGAAGTGGATCGGGCGCAACTCCTGCGGATGCTCCAGGCCCGCCGCGGCGATCAACTCGGTCAGCGAGTGCAGCGTGGCGTGGTGATAATTGTGCACGCGGTCGATCTTCAGCGGCACGTAGAGCGCGCGCGCTCGCGTCGGATCCTGTGTCGCGACGCCGGTCGGGCAACGGTCGGTGTGGCAGCTCAGCGATTGGATGCAGCCGAGCGAGAACATGAACCCGCGCGCTGAATTGCAATAGTCGGCGCCGATCGCCATTGCACGCGCCATGTCGAAGGCGGTCGCGATCTTGCCGGACGCACCGATCTTGATGCGGTCGCGCGCATTGATGCCGACCAGTGCGTTGTGAACGAAATTGACGCCCTCGCGCATCGGCATGCCGAGGTGGTCCATGAACTCCAGCGGCGCCGCACCAGTGCCGCCCTCATTGCCGTCGACGACGATGAAGTCAGGGTAGATGCCGGTCTGAAGCATCGCCTTGCAGATCGCCAGAAACTCCCAGGGATGGCCGATGCAGAGCTTGAAGCCGGCCGGCTTGCCGCCGGAAAGCTTTCGCATCTCGGCAATGAATTGCATCATGCCAACCGGCGTGGAGAAGGCGCGGTGCGAGGCCGGCGAGATGCAATCTTCACCCATGGAGACGCCCCGGATCTTGGAGATCTCCTCGGAGACTTTCGCCGCCGGCAGCACGCCACCATGGCCGGGCTTGGCGCCCTGGCTGATCTTGAGCTCGACCATCTTGATCTGGTCCTGGCTTGCAACGCGGGCGAATGCCTCGGGATCGAACGTGCCGTCGCGATGGCGGCAGCCGAAATAGCCCGAGCCGATCTCCCATATGATGTCGCCGCCCATCTCGGCGTGATAGGGACTGAAGCCGCCCTCGCCCGTGTCATGGGCGAAGCCGCCCTTCTTGGCGCCCGCATTGAGCGCGCGCACCGCATTCGGGCTGAGCGCGCCAAAGCTCATCGCCGAGATGTTGAACACGGAGGCCGAATAGGGTTTTGCGCAATCCGGCCCGCCGATGGTGACGCGAAACTTCTCCGCGGCATGCGCCTTCGGCGACACCGAGTGATGCATCCACTCATAGCCCTCGCGATAGACGTCCTCCTGGGTGCCGAACGGTCGTTTGTCGAGCTGCATCTTGGCGCGCTGATAGACCACCGCGCGGGTGTCGCGCGAGAATGGCATGCCGTCCTTCTCGCTCTCGAAGAAATACTGCCGCATCTCCGGGCGGATCTCTTCGAGAAGGAAGCGAATATGCGCCGAGATCGGGTAGTTGCGCAGCACCGCGTGGCTTTTCTGCATGAGATCGCGGACGCCGAGCAGCGTCAGGGCACCGAAGATGAGAATCGGCACCAGCAGGATGTCGAAGATCTTGCGGTCGGCGATGCCGATGCCGACCAGCAGTGCAGTGACGACGGCGCAAATCGTCAGGACGATGAAGCGCGGCGAGAAGGGAAGCAGCAGGATTTCGGCGATCCCCTCTTCCGCCAGCGGCAGCCGTTTTGGAGATTCCTGCGTCTTGATGTCGTCGGCCACGATTGCCACCCTCTCGTCAGCGTGAGGCGGTACGATACGCCTACGCCTGTCATACGGATATGACGCAGCGCTTGTTTCAGGCTAGCGAATTCGGCCGGGAAAAATCAATCAGCCCGATGGGCGGGCTCGCTGCAGTGCAGCAGGGGGCGGGAGGGATTTTGGACGGCGCGGGCAGTGCAGGCGGCACACTGGAAGGCAGAGCCCGCGGGCGCCTCCACAAATTCAGCCGTCATCCCGGGCAAGCGCAAGCGCAAGCGCAGACCCGGGATCCATAACCACAGGATTTCGTGGCTGAGAAAAGGGCCGTCACTCCGAGTTGTCGGACAACCACCGCCGGTGGTTATGGATCCCGGATCGGCGCGCGCTTGTGGCGCGCTGGTCCGGGATGACGGCGGAGTTATGGGCTAGCAGCCCAGCGCGACACCGAGCACCACCTACCGCTCGACGAAGGCCTTCTCGATCACGAAATGGCCGGGCTTGTTGCCGGAGCCCTCGACGAAGTCGCGGCTCTCGAACATCACCTTGAGCTCTTCGAGCATCGCCGGGCTGCCGCACATCATGACGCGGTCGGTGGCGATGTCGAGCGGGCCTTGGCCGATGTCGTTGAAGATCTGCTCGGAGTTGATGAGGTCCGTGATGCGGCCGCGGTTCTTGAACGGCTCGCGGGTCACGGTCGGATAATACACCAGCTTGTCCGCGAGCAGCTCGCCGAACAGCTCGTCCTCGCGCAGATTCGCGACCAGCTTCTCGCCATAGGCGAGCTCGGAGACTTGGCGGCAGCCGTGCACCAGAACGATGCTCTCGAACTGCTCGTAGACCTCGGGGTCCTTGATGAGGCTAGCGAACGGCGCAAGGCCGGTGCCGGTCGACAGCAGCATCAGCCGCTTGCCAGGGAGCAGGTTGTCGGTAATCAGGGTGCCGGTCGCCTTGCGGCCGACCAGGATGGTGTCACCTTCCTTGATCTTCTGCAGGTGTGAGGTGAGCGGGCCGTCCTGCACCTTGATCGAGAAGAACTCGAGCTCTTCCTCGTGGTTGGCGCTGGCCATGCTGTAGGCGCGCAGCAACGGGCGGCCATCGACCTCGAGGCCGATCATAGCGAATTGACCATTCTGGAACCGGAAGCCGGTATCGCGCGTGGCGCGGAAGCTGAACAACGTGTCGGTCCAATGCTGGACGGAAAGGACCTTCTCTCGGTAAAACGCGCTCATGATTTTCGATATTCCGAATGTCTGCGGTTTTAGGGCAAAAGCGTTGCCCTGCCCTGAAAACGGGGCGGACACCATTGCCATGGCGGAAGAATTCGCCTGTGTGATCTACGCCATTGAGACCAATAATCAACCTGAAACGGCATGCAATCGACGCCGATCAAGGGCGCATTTCTGCTTGAAATCGCTAAAGAATTAACGATTTTCTCTTCCATGCCGCATTGCGGCAATTTCTTTGCTCAAATGGCTGACGGAACAGCACTTAATTTCCATCGGCCCTCGCGAAAAAGTCATTAAGGATGTCGCAAGGCCGCGACACATCCGTCGGCGATCCGGCAAAATGGTTCGACAATGCCCCCTCGTGAACGAATCTTCGTCACAGCGATACGGCACTATTGTGCACGTCACGGCATCTCGGTGGATGTGCGCGCCGGCGGCTGGCTGATAGCGATGCGCCGCGGTGGGATCAGCCATTTCGCCTTCGGCTACGACATCGGGCTGAACAGCGCGATTGCGCACCGGCTCGCCAACGACAAGTCGGCGACATCAGAGGTGCTGCAGATGGCGGGCGTGCCCTGCATTCCCCATCACCTCTTCCTCAACCCGAAGCTGGGCACGCACGTCGCCGGACCCGCCTGGCGCGATGCGATGCTCGCCGTGCTTCATGACAATCCGCAAGGCGTGGTCGTGAAGCCCAACGAGGGAACGTCGGGCCGCTCTGTATTCAAGGTAACGATGGAGGCGGAACTCGATCACGCGGTTGGCAAGATTTTTTCGATGAGCGTCGGTCTCGTGATCTCGCCCTACGTCGCGATCGAGGAGGAAGTCCGGGTGATCCTGCTCGATGAGGCGCCTCGCATCGTCTACAGCAAGCAGCGCGGCGCGGATTGGCGGCACAATCTCGATGCCGGGGCGAAGCCGGTGCTGCTGGAGGATGACAAAGGCCGCACGACTTGCGTGAAGCTCGCGAGCGATGCCGCGCGCGCCATCGGCATTACCTTCGCCTCGATCGACGTGGTCCGTGTCGACGGTGCTTGGAAGGTCCTGGAAATCAATTCCGGCGTGATGATGGAAGCACTGGGCAAACTGCACCCGGACCTGGTGCAGGCGACGTATGATGCGGCGCTGGACCGGGTGTTTGGGAAAGGCGCCGCAGGCGATGACCTATCGCCCTCATCCTGAGATGGCCGCTTCTTCAGCGGCCCTCGAAGTACGACGGCCCCGACTGCCAGCTCGGCCGTTCATCCTTCGAGGCTTGCTCAGCGGCGCGCTTGCACCGCCGAGCGCGCACCTCAGGATGACGGAGAGAAAAGCAACTGCCGCTAATTATTCGCGCTCGCCGAATCGTCCATCGCCTTGAAGGCTTCTTCCAGTTGCAGCGAGATCGGCACGTTCATCCGCTCGCCGGTCGGCATCCGCGCCATGAACCATTTGTTGTAGAGCGGCACGAGATCGTGGTTGGAGCCGAGCTTCCGGAAAGCGCGTTCGACCACCGCGGAGAGTTGCGGCTCGCCCCTGCGGAACATGATGCCGTAGGGGTCGTAGGACAAATAGTCGCCGGTGACGCGGAACTTGTCCTGCGCCTTGTGGCGCACGATCAGGCCCGAGAGCAAGATGTCGTCGGTCGCGAATGCGTCGGCCTTGCCGTCGACCAGCATCTGGTACGACTGCTCATGATCCGCGCCGACGACGATGGTCAGTCCCAGCGAGGACTTCTGGTCGGCGGCCCGGATGGCCTGCTCGTTGGTGGTGCCCTTCGTCACCACGATGGTCTTGCCCTTCAGGTCGGTCAACGACTGGACGCTGGAGGCCTTGGGGACCATCAGCTTGGTGCCGGCGACGAACATCAGCGGCGAGAAGGCGACGCGCTTGCCGCGCTCGGAGTTGGCTGTGGTCGAGCCGCACTCCAGATCGATCTTGTTCTGGAGCAGCGCGTCGATGCGGTCATCCGAGGTGACCTTGACATAATCGATTCTGAGATTGGGATCGTCGACCTCGGCGCCGATCTCCTCGACGATCGCCTCGCAGAGTTCGAGGCTGTAGCCGATCGGCCTGTTGGCCTGATCGAGGAAAGAGAAGGGTGGCGAGCTTTCGCGGTAGCCGAGCCGCACGGCGTGCGCGGCCTTGATGGCCGATAGCGTCGGGCTAAGCCCTTCGCTGCCGCCGGTCTGCGCGAGAGCGTCCGTTGCCAGCAGGCACGCTGCCAGCAACAGACCGCCCGAAATCGCCATCAATGGGCGCATGACGCACTCCCGTCAGTGGCCGGCCATCGCGGGCACTTCGCCCGGCACCATATCGCCTGGCACGACGTCGCTGGGTCCCATCGCATGCTCGGGCCCGAGCTCACCCTCCCACTTCGCCACGACGGAGGTCGCCAACGTATTGCCGATCACGTTGGTAGCGCTGCGGCCCATGTCGAGGAACGTATCGATGCCCATGATCATGAGCAGACCCGCCTCGGGGATGTTGAACTGCGCCAGCGTCGAGGCGATCACGACGAGAGAGGCGCGCGGCACGCCGGCGACGCCCTTCGAGGTGATCATCAAGGTCGCGAGCAGCGCCAGCTGCGTGCCGAGCGGCATGTCGATGTGGTAGCTCTGCGCGATGAAGATGCTGGCGAACGTGCAGTACATCATCGTGCCGTCGAGATTGAAGGAATAGCCGAGCGGCAGCACGAAGCTCGAGATCCGCGACGAGGCTCCGAAGCGGTTGAGCCCTTCCAGCGTCTTCGGGTAGGCCGCCTCCGAGCTTGCAGTGGAGAACGCAATCATCAGGGGCTCACGGATCAACCGCAGCAAATGGCTGTAGCGCGGACCGATCACGATGAAGCCGACAATCACCAGGATGCCCCAGAGGAGGAACAGCGAGAGATAGAATCCGCCCATGAACACGATGAGCTTCCAGAGCACCAGCAGGCCATTCTTGGCCACGGTCGCGGTGATGGCGGCCCACACCGCGAGCGGCGCGAACAGCATCACATAACTCGTCACCTTCAGCATGATGTGGCTGATATCGTCGATCAGCGCCAGGATCGGCTTAGAGCGCTCCGGCAATGCACCCATCGCCACCGAGAAGAACACGGCGAAGATCACGATCTGCAAGATCTCGTTCTGCGCCATCGCGTCCGCGATCGAGGTCGGGATCAGATGGGTCAGGAACTTCTCGATCGAAAAGGCGGAGACCGGCAGCCCGGTCGATTGCCCCGCCGCAGGCAATGTGCCCGGGAAATTCGCGCCGGGCTGCAGCAGATTGACCATGATCAGGCCCAGCATCAGCGACACGAAGGAGGCGCTGATGAACCAGCCCATGGTCTTGGCGAAGATGCGGCCGAGCTTGGCGCCCGAGCCCATATGCGCGATGCCGCCGACAAGCGTCGCGAACACCAGCGGCGCGATGATCATCTTGATCAGGCGCAGGAACATCATGGCGATCAGGTTGATGGCGGAGGCCCATTCGGCGCGGGTGTCGGGCAGGAAGTTGTAGATCGCCGAGCCCACGATGATCCCGAGCACCATCGCGCCTAGGATGTATTGCGTAAACCTGTTCGACATTGCTTACCCCCACGTACACCGGCGCTTCATGATGTCGCAGATGTCAGGGCGACGCAACACGCTTTGCGTGTGGACGCGTTGGCCGGATGTTCCCGTTGTGCAATGGAACGCGGCGATTTAGCCTTCGTGCAGCGCACAACGATGCAGTCTGCACGCTTTCTTTGCGGCCCCTGCATCAATAATCGCCAGGCAATGAGGGGAAAACGCCATGACTGCAAACGTCAATCGCCAGATTCTTCTGGTGGAAAAGCCCAGTGGCAAGCTCGGGCCCGAACATTTCAAGATGGTGGAGAGCGCAGTGCCGGAGCCGAAGGACGGCGAAGCCCTGCTGCGGGTGCGTTACATTTCGCTCGACGCTGCCAACCGCGCATGGATGCACGGTGCAACCTACCGCTCTGCCGTCGAAGCCAACAGCGTGATGGCCGGTGGCGCCATCGCCGAGGTCATCAGTTCCAAGGCTGAGGGTCTTGCGCCCGGCGATATCGTGTTCGGTGACACGGGCTGGCAGGAGTTTGCTGCAGTGCCAGCGAAACACTTGACGAAAATGCCGAAGCTCGAGCCGATGACGCATCTGCTCAGCGTGTTCGGCATCGCCGGCCTCACGGCCTATTTCGGCCTGCTCGAAGTCGGCAAGCCGAAGGAGGGCGAGACGGTCGTGGTCTCTGCGGCCGCGGGCTCGGTCGGCTCGATCGTCGGGCAGATTGCCAAGATCAAGGGATGTCGCGTCATCGGCATTGCCGGCGGGGCGGACAAGTGCAACTGGCTGACCTCCGAACTCGGCTTCGATGCCGCCGTCGACTACAAGGACGGCGCCGTATTCAAGGCACTGCGCGCGGCGGCGCCAAAGGGCATCGACGTCTATTTCGACAATGTCGGCGGCGACATTCTCGAAGCCTGCCTTCCGCAGATGAACAATTACGGCCGCATCGCCTGCTGCGGCGCGATCTCGCAATATGACGGCGCGCCCTCGGCGCACGGGCCGCGCGGCGTGCCCGGCCTGATCGTGGTGAAGCGGCTCGTCATGCAGGGCTTCATCGTGATGGACTTCATGAAGGACAGCCAGCGCGCGCTCACCGACCTGCAGGCCTGGGTGAAATCCGGCAAGCTGAAAGTCCAGGAAGACATTATCGATGGCCTCCAGAACACGCCGAAAGCGCTGATCGGATTGCTCGCCGGCGAGAACCGTGGCAAGCGCATGGTGAAGCTGTGACGACGTAGTTACGTCGTAATCTCCCTGTCATTATCTGCTTGCGGTAGAGGTCGCGGCGGCCAATGATGCTGCGCGCGGCGTTGCCTCGCGACGATTTTGCTTGCATCGCTTATTGATAATGCGTCGGCGTTACCGACAGGGCAGGATTCATTCAAATGTTCAACATGTTGAAACATGCATCAACGCGTCCCGCGTTGCTCGCCGCAGCTCTCTTCGCAATTGCAACAAGCGCATTCGCGCAAGCGCCGACCGAGGCTCAGAAGAGTGCCATCCGCTCCGCATGCCGCTCGGATTTCATGGCGCATTGCGCCAGCGTGACGCCGGGCGGGGTCGAAGCGTATCAGTGTTTGCAGAGCCACATGTCGAGCCTGTCGGCGGGTTGCCAGAGCGCGGTCCGCGCCGTCGAGCCGGCGGCGACGCCGAAGAGCGAAGCGGCGCCGGCCAAATCCGAACCGGTCAAATCCGAGCCTGCCAAATCCGAGCCTGCCAACACCGAGCCTGCCAAGACGGAGCCTATCAAGACCGAAGCGGCTCCCGCTGCCGCACCCGCGGCGAAGCCGGCCGCCAGCGCGGCTCCGAAAGCCGCCGCGGCCAAGCCGAGCAGTGCGCAGGCTGCGGCGATCAAGAGCGCGTGCCGCGCCGATTATCCCAAGGTGTGCGCCAGCGTTCCGCCAGGCGGCGCTTCCGCACTCGAATGCCTGGAAAAGAACAAGGCCAAGGTTTCGCCCGCCTGCGAGAAGGCCGTAACCGCAGCAGCTGGTGGCGGCGGGGCGACAGCGACGGCAGTTCCAGCGGCTGCTGCACCGGCCGCCGGAGCAGCGCCTGCAGCCGCGCCTGCCATGATCGTCCTCCGCCCGCTCAGGCCGCGCGAAGAGCTGTTCATCGTACGCTCCGCCTGCAGTGCCGATATCCGCTCGCTCTGCGCCGGCGTTGCACCCGGTGGTGGCCGCATCGTGCAGTGCATTGCCAGCAACGCCGCATCGCTGTCGCCGGCGTGCAAGGATGTGCTGGCGCCATTTGCGGCGCGATGACGCGCCTAAATGAATTTTCGAACGCCTGCCACGACCAATGTTTGGCGAAGATCCGATTACAATCACGTCAAGACCGGGAGGACAACATGCGTTCATTGCTGCTGGTTGCTTCTGCGCTTCTCGCCTTCGGAGTGTCCATGAGCTTCGAGTCGTCTGATGCCAACGCGGTCGTGTGCGGCCGCGGGGTCTACCGCGCCGGTTGCGCCGGACCGAATGGCGCGGTGGTCGTTCGCCACCCGGTGCCGGCGGTTCGCTGTACGAGAGTGCTGGTGAACGGGGTCTACGTGAAGCGCTGCGTCTGACGCGCGAGTGGCCAAGCCGGCGCGGTTTGGCTATGGTTCGCACCTGACGGTTTCGGGCACATGGGAAGCGGGTGTCCGCGGCTGTGCTGCGGTGCAACTCGCCTTGGCGATAATTCCGCTGGGGTGGGAAACCGGAGCCCATTAGTCTACCCTGAGATAGTAAGTATACTGTCAATTAGGGAGGCAGACGTTGCGGATCGCCGTGATTGGTGGGGGGCCCGGTGGGCTCTACTTCGCCTATCTCTGGAAAAAGCGTCACCCCGAGGATCAGGTCGACCTGTTCGAACAGAACCCGGCCGACGCGACCTGGGGCTTTGGCGTCGTGTTCTCGGACCAGGCGCTGGAGTTCCTGCGCGCCGACGACCCCGAGACGGTCGATGCGATCGCGCCGCATATGGAGAGTTGGGAGAACATCACCCTGAACCTCGGCGGCGACAGCGTTGCCATCGACGGTGTCGGTTTCTCCTCGATCGGCCGGCTCGAGCTGTTGCAGTTCCTGCAGCAGCGCGCGCTCGAGGTCGGCGTCACCTCCCGCTTCGACACCCAGATCCAGGCCATCGACCAGCTCAATGGCCACGATTTGATCGTCGCCGCCGATGGGCTCAACTCGCTGGTCCGTCGCACCTTCGAAGGCGATTTCGGCACCTCGCTGTCCTACTCCTCCAACAAATTCGTCTGGTACGGCACCTCCAAGCGCTTCGACACGCTGTCGCAGACTTTTGTGAAGACGGACCGCGGCGCCTTCAACGCCCATCACTACCGATACTCGCCGACCATGAGCACCTTCCTGGTCGAATGCGACCATGCGACCTGGCAGGCCTATGGTTTCGCCTACAAGGACGTCGAGCAGTCCAAGGGCGTGTGCGAGGAGGTGTTCGCCGACACGCTCGGCGGCCATTGCCTGGTCTCGAACAAATCGCTCTGGCGCAATTTCCCCTGGGTGTGGAACGAGCACTGGGCGTTCAAGAACATGGTGCTGATCGGCGATGCGCTGCACTCGGCGCATTTCTCGATCGGCTCAGGCACGCGGCTCGCGATCGAGGACGCGATCGCGCTGGTCAAGGCGCTCGAATCCGATGCACATCTGGCGACCGCGCTACATCGCTACCAGGCAGCACGGAAGCCGGTGGTGCAGAAGCTCGTCAACGCGGCCCGCACCAGCGCGTTCTGGTACGAGCACTTTGCCCAGCACATGCAGCTCGGCCTGATGGACTTTGCCTATAGCTACATCACCCGCTCCGGCCGCATCGACGATTCCCGGCTGCGCGCGATGTCGCCGGCCTTCATGGCCCGCTACGAGGCCGCGAAGAACGCCGGAGACGCGGCATGAGCAACGAAATACGCGACCTGGTGCCCGCAGACAGCGCGGGCGCCCGCGAGATCGGCTTTGCCGTTCCGGACAGCTACAACGCCAGTCGCGTGCTGTTCGACAATCTCGCCAAGAGGCGCGGCGACAAGCTCGCGCTGATTGGCCCCGCAGGCACACGGACCTATGCCCAGCTCTGCGCCGAGGCTTGCCGTTGGGGCAATGGTTTTGCATCGCTCGGCCTGAAGCGCGGCGACCGCGTGCTGCTGTTCATGGACGACACGCCGGCTTATCCCGCGGCCTTCTTCGGCGCGGTGCGCGCCGGCTTCGTGCCGCTGCTGATCAACACGCTGACGCCGCCGGACCTCTTGCAATTCTATCTCGCCGATTCCAGCGCGACGGTTGCGGTCGCTGATGCCGAGTTCGGCGCGCGCTTCAATGCCGAGGCCTGCAAGGACACGGGGCTGCGCACGCTGATCGTCGTGAATGGCGCGGTGGGCGATCACGCCGTGCCGCGGGCGGTAGCCGCCGCAGACTGGCTTTCGCAATTCCCCGCCGAGGTGGCGGAAGCGGCGACGCATCGCAACGAGATGGCGTTCTGGATGTACTCCTCCGGCTCGACCGGCCGTCCCAAGGGCATCGTCCATCTCCAGCACGACATGGCCTATAGCGAGGCCGCCTTTGCGCGGAACGTGCTGAAGCTGATGCCGGACGATATCTGCTTCTCGGTGCCAAAGATTTTCTTCGCCTATGGTTTCGGCAATTCCGTCACCTTCCCGTTCTCATCAGGCGCCGCGACGTTGTTGCTGCCGGGCCAGCCGAAACCGGCGGCAATCTTTGCGGCGATCGAGCAGTACAAGCCGACGGTCTTCTTCGGCCTGCCGACGCTCTATACCTCGCTGACCAAGGCCGATGGCGCGGCCACGACTGATTTCTCATCGCTGCGGATGGCTCTCTCGGCCGCCGAAGTGCTGTCGGCCGAGGTCTTCAATGGCTGGAAGGCGCTGACCGGGCTCGAGATCGTCGAAGGCCTCGGCTCGACCGAGGTGCTGCACATTTATCTCAGCAATCGCCCCGAGCAGAAGAAGCTCGGCGCCGCCGGCCTGCGCGTGCCCGGCTACGAGGTCGCGCTGCGCGACAAGGACGGCCGCGATGTCGGCGACAATGAGGAAGGCATCTTGTGGGTGCGCGGCGATTCCAACACGCCGCTGTACTGGAACCGGCCCGACAAATCCGCCGAAACCATCCGCGAGGGGGGATGGATCTACACCGGCGATCGCTTCGTGCGCGACAGCGACGGCTTTCACTTCTTCCGCGGCCGCGCCGACGATCTCGTCAAGATCTCGGGCCAGTGGGTCTATCCGCTCGAGGTCGAGCTGTGCCTCGCCGACCACCCTGATATTCGCGAATGCGCCGTGTTCGCGGCCGAACTGCCGGACCGGCGCATGACGCTGAAGGCGGTGGTGGTGATGAACAACCGCGCCACGGACCAGAGCGAGGCGACGCGGCGGTTGCAGGACTACGTCAAGGGCAAGCTGCTGCCCTACAAATATCCGCGCGAAGTGATCTTCATCGACGAGTTGCCGAAGACCGGAACGGGGAAGATCGATCGGCAGGCGTTGCTACGGATGTAGCTCCCGCTGTCATCGCCCGGCTGCGACCGGGCGATCCAGTATTCCAGAGACAGCAGTGATGGAGCCGGGAAGCCGCGGCGTACTGGATTCCCCGCTTGACGCCATCGCTAAAGCTTCGGCGCCCCTGGACCTCAACCTCGGCGAAGCCTTGGCGTAGCCGGGTCGCGGGGAATGACAGCGGAGAATTTCACCCCGCCTTCCCGAGATGCTCCAGCGCATCCTCGGCCCGCAGCGGCACCCGTGAGGCTTCGTTGTTGAGATCGACGAGTTGCGTCATCAGCCCCATCAACGCCTTGCGCTCGGTGGGCTTCAACGGCTCAAGCATCCGCGCTTGGGCGCGTTCGACCGCAGGAATGATCTCGCGCAGGATCGCCGCACCGCTCTTGGTCAAATAAAGCAGCTTGATCCGCTTGTCCTCCGGTGCCGGCCTGCGCTCGACAAAATCCTTTGCCTGGAGGCGCTCGATCACGCTGCCGAGGGTGGAGCGATCGAAGGCGATCACGGCCGAGAGCCGCGTCGCATCGATGCCGGGATGGGTGTGGATCGCGATCAACGCCGCATATTGCACCGGCGTGAGGTCGAACGCCTTGCACTCCTCCATGAAGATCGAGACCGCGATCTGCTGCATGCGCCGGAACAGATAGCCCGGCGCGGCATAGACCTCGTCCATCGTGATCGGAGGAAGAGGCTTATTCGGCATCGGGCTGCTTCTCCGGTGCCGCGTTGGCAAAGGCAGCCAAGGCTTTGGCAGCGGCTTCCGCCTCGAGCAGGCGCGGATAGGCCGCGACATCGACGCCGAAACGGCGCGCATTGGCGAGTTGCGGCACCAGGCAGAGATCGGCCAGCGTCGGTGCATCGCCGAAGCAGAACGGCCCGGCCTCGTCCTTGATCAGGGTCTCGCAGGCCGACAGTCCCTCGCGATTGACCCAGGCGGCCCAGTCCTGAACTTTCTCCTCGGGCAAACCAAGCTCCCGCAGCCGCGCCAGCACCTTCAGATTCTGCACCGGATGGGTATCGCAGGCGATCGCCAGCGCGAACGCCCGCACCTTGGCGCGCTGCAGCGGATCCTTCGGCAGCAGCGGCGGATTGGGGTGGGTTTCATCGAGCCATTCGATGATGGCGACCGATTGGGTCAGCACCGCACCCGCATCATTCTCCAGCGCAGGCACGAGGCCCTGCGGGTTGATGGCGAGATAGGCGGGCGCGCATTGCTCGCCCTTGCGGAGATGGTGCGGCAAGTGCTCGGCACTGAGGCTCTTCAGGTTCAACGCGATCCGCACGCGATAGGCGGCGCTGGAGCGGAAATAGCCATGCAGCTTCATCGGAATCCTCCCTGTCCGTCATTCCGGGGCTCGCGGAAGCGAGCCCGGAATCTCGAGATTCCGGGTTCGGCTGTTCGAGCCGCCCCGGAATGACTCCTTATACATAGAGCCGCCACGTTGACGCTATCCAAATCGTAAGTATACTGTCAAATTAGAAACGAGCAGGAGGCGCGCCATGGAAGCGGTGACCAAGACGCCGGAACGCGAGGCGTTCTATCGGAAGATCGATGGCGAAAATCTCACCGCGCTGTGGACGGTGATGAGCGATCTGATCACCCCGGAGCCGAAGAGCGCCTGCCGCCCGCACCTCTGGAAGTTCGACGTCATCCGCGACTACATGACGGAAGCCGGCAAGCTGATCACTGCCAAGGAGGCCGAGCGGCGCGTGCTGGTGCTGGAGAATCCAGGCCTGCGCGGCCAGTCAAAGATTACCACTTCGCTCTATGCCGGCGTGCAGATGGTCGTTCCCGGCGACGTCGCACCGGCGCACCGGCACAGCCAGTCGGCGCTCCGCTTCGTGCTCGAGGGCAAGGGCGCCCACACCGCCGTTGACGGCGAACGCACCGCGATGGAGCCTGGAGACTTCATCATCACGCCGTCGATGACCTGGCACGATCATTCCAACGAAACCGACGAGCCGATGTTCTGGCTCGACGGCCTCGACATTCCGCTGGTGCAGTTCTTCGACTGCTCCTTTGCAGAAGGCTCCAAGGAGGATCAGCAGAAGATCACGAAGCCCGCCGGCAACAGCTTCGCCCGCTACGGCCACAACCTGCTGCCGGTCGACGTGAAGCGATCATCGAAGACCTCGCCGATCTTCAGCTACCCCTACACCTACACCCGCGAGGCGCTGGAGAAAGCCAGGACGAGCCAGGAGTGGGATGTATGTCACGGGCTGAAACTGAAATTCAGCAACCCCGAGACCGGCGATTTCGCGATGCCGACCATCGGCACCTTCATCCAGCTGCTGCCGAAGGGCTTCAAGACCGCGCGCTATCGTTCGACCGATGCGACCGTGTTCTGTCCGATCGAGGGCCGCGGCCGCAGCCGCATCGGCGAGGCCGTCTTCGAATGGGGCCCGCGCGATCTGTTCGTGGTCCCAAGCTGGCATTGGGTGACGCACGAGGCGGATGAGGATGCCGTGCTGTTCAGCTTCTCGGACCGGCCTGTGCAGCAGAAGCTGGATCTGTTTCGGGAGGACCGCGGGAACGGGTGAGTTTAGTAGGGTGGGTTAGCGCAGCGTAACCCACCTCTTCTCTCTCCGCGGAAACAAACAGTGGTGGGTTACGCTGCGCTAACCCACCCTACAGCAGCGATGATTGCAGCTACCGCCAGTGCAGCAGCTTGACTTCCAGCCAGCCGATCACCTTCCCGACCGCGAGCCCGAACACTGACAGGATCACGACGCCCGCGAGCAGCTGGTCCGTCTGCATCAGGTTGCCGGCCTGCAGCACGAACGCGCCGATGCCGTATTGTGCGCCGATCATCTCGGCGCTGACGACGAGCAGCAGCGCGACTGATGCGGTGATGCGGAAGCCGGCGAGGATCGCCGGCAGCGCGCCGGGCCAGACCACCTTGCGCACGATGGTGGCGAAGGGAACGTTGAAGCTCTGCGCCATGCGGATCAGGTTGCGCGGCACCGCATCGACGCCGCTGTAGACCGAGATCGCGGTCGAGAAGAAAACGCCCAGCGCAATGGTCGCGATCTTCGGCTCTTCGCCGATGCCGAGCCAGAGGATCAACAGCGGCAGCAGCGCGATCTTCGGGATCGGGAACAGCGCCGAGATGAAAGTGATGCCGACGCTGCGCGCCAGCCGCGACAGGCCGATGGCAAAACCGACGACGACGCCCGCTGCTGTTCCCAGCAGCCAGCCGACGCCGATGCGCAACAGCGAGGCCGACAGATGCTGCCAGAGCGCGCCCGACATCGCGAGCTCATAGATAGCCCGCACGATTGCCGAGGGCGGTGGCAGGAACAACGGATTGACGAGCTTGGCGCTGCCCGCCGCCTGCCAGATCGCGATGACGAGCGCGAGCGCGATCCAGCCGCCGAACCGGCTCGATGCGGGCACGAAGCCGGCGCCGCGGAAGGGGACGCGCCGCGTCGTCTCCTCCTTCGCCGACAGACCCGCGCGATCAAGCATGCTGGACCTCGCGTTCGGCATCGATCGCCTCGTTGCGGATCAGCGACCAGATCTGATTTTGCAGCGCCAGCAGCTTTTCGCGTGCCGCCGCTTCGCCGCGCTCGGCACGCGTCATCGGCACGGTGACGACCTCGCGAATGCGTCCGGGCCGGCGCGACAGCACCACGATACGATCAGCAAGACGTGCCGCCTCCTCGAGATTATGGGTGACATAGACCGCGCCCATGCCGCCGTCAGCGAGCAGGCCGACGAAATCCTCCATCAACAGCTCGCGCGTCTGCGAATCCAGCGCCGACAGCGGCTCGTCCATCAATAGAATCGCAGGTTTGACGGCAAGTGCGCGCGAAATGCCGACGCGCTGGCGCATGCCGCCGGAGAGCTGTTTTGGATAGGTCTGGCGAAAATCCGTCAAGCCCGTGCGGCGCAGGGCATCGTCGACCAAACCGCGGCGCCGTGCGGCCGAGAGCTGGGTGTGCAGCAGCGGGAACTCGACGTTCTCCTCGACGGTGGCCCAGGGCAGCAGCGCAAAGTCCTGGAACACGAAGGTCAGCGGATTGAGACTGTCCGCCGGCGGCGCGCCGCGCAGCTCGGACGCACCCGATGTCGGCTGCAACAGGCCGCCGAGGATCGACAGCAGCGTGCTCTTGCCGCAGCCGGAGGGACCGACGATCGCCACCACCTCGCCGGCGCTCACGGTGAACGAGACGTCGTCGAGCACGGCAAGATCGCCGAAGTGGTGGGAGATGTGGTTGGCGATCAGGTCCATGGGGCGCGCTCTCTCACTCTTGCTCCGTCATCCTGAGGCGCTCGGCTTGCGGCTCGCCGCAAGTCGAGCCTCGAAGGATGCACGGCCGGGATGCAGCTCGGCCGGACATCCTTCGAGGCTCGCAGCGCAGTGCAGATGCACTGCGCCACTCGCACCTCAGGATGACGGGGTGAGAGTAGTGCGCGCAGCATCAATCCGCCTTCACATAATCCTTGGCGATGATCGTATCCGCATCAAAGCCCTTGTCGACGAACCCCTGCTCCTGGAGCCATTTGATCTGGTTGTCGACGTTCTTGACGTCGAGCTTGCCGTCCGGATCGATATAGGCGCAGTTGCCGACCACCTGCTCGACCGGCAGGTTGGTGTACTTCGCGATGATCTCCAGCAGCGGCTTGGTTTTGTCGTTGATTGGCGCGACGCCATCCTTCATCGAAGCCAGGATCACGTCGTGATATTCGCGGTCGGCCTTGGCGAGCGCGCCGAGGAATTTCGTCACCAGCACCTTGTTGGTCAGGGTCTTCGGCGATGCGAACACCGCGCCCAGCTGCCAGGGGGTCTCGTCGCCGACCCAGCCCAGGAATTTTGCGCCGCCATCATCCATTAGCTTTCGCGCTGTCGAGATCGGCAGCAGCGCTGCATCGACGGTCTCGCCCTTCAGCGCGGCGGCTGCGTTCGACAATGACTGCAGCGGCACGATCTTCACGTCCGAAAGCTTGAACCCGTATTTGTCGGCGAGCAGGCCGAGCGAATAATGGAAGGATGACCCGACCTGGGTCATCGCAATCCGCTTGCCGGCGAGATCCTTTGGTGTCTTGACGCCAGCAGCATAAGCATTGTTGCTGGCGAAATAGCCGATCAGGGGATAGCCGGCCTTCTCGCGGCTCATGCCGCCGACCACCTTCAGCACGCCCTTGCCTGCGAGATTGTAGAGGCCGGCGGTGAAGGCGGTGACGCCGAAATCGACGTCGCCGGAAGCGGTGGCGACCGCAATCGGCTGCGCTGCATCGAAGAATTTCAGCTCGATGTCGAGGCCGGCGTCGCGAAAGTAGCCCTTGTCCTGCGCGATGAAAACAGGCGCGGACGATGACAGGCGGAGCACGCCGACCTTGGCCTTCGGCGCATCCTCGGCCCTGGCCGTGCCCATCGCCATCATAGCCAAAAGGCTAAGTGCCGCGACCCGCGCAATCCCGATCATCCCGCTTCCTCCAATTATTCGCTTTTTGCAGTCCGTTACAGCCCCTTTGGCACGGGCTGGTCCCGCCCGATGAAGGCGCCCTGTTGTTTCAACGTTTCCTGCAATTTTTCAATGGGGATTTCGCGTGGAATCCGGTTTCCGGAGAGCGCGAGCTCGGCAGCGGAACCGGCCGCCTCGCCCATCGCGAAACAGGCCCCGGAGACACGCGCCGCCGACTGGCCCTCATGGGTCATCGAGGCACAGCGGCCGGCGACGAGGAGGTTGTCGACGCTCTCGGGTACCAGCATCCGGTACGGCAGCTCGTTATATCCCCGCGATTCCGGAATCGGGGGAAAGGTGAAAATGACATCACCAGCGACATGAGCCTCGATCGGCCAGCCATTGACGCCGATGGAATCCTCGAACGAGGCGCAGCCGAGTACATCCTCGCCGCTGAGCTGGTAGCCGCCCTTGATGCGGCGGGTCTCGCGGATGCCGAGCTGCGGTGGCAGATCGACGATGTAGGAGTTTTCAAAGCCTGGCACGGTGCGCAGGAATTCGAAGGCGGCGAGCGCCTGCTTGCGCCCTTCAATTTCGCCGCGGGTGAGATCGTCGGGCTCGACGCCATTGATGGCATGGCCGTCCTCACGCGCGACCTGCGTGAAATTCACCCGCCATTCGATGCCGGATTTCTGCGGCCGCACGATCGCGCTTTTGCGCGGGAATTTGTGCGTGCCGGCTGCAATGGCGTGTTCCATCAATTGCGGAATGGTCCGCCAGGCATCGCCCGCCCTGGCGGGATCGATGCCGTTGAGGCGGAGCATCATCGACGGGTACATCGGATGACCGTGCGCATCGCCGATCTCGAACGGCGCACCGGCCCAGACCGCAAGATCCCCGTCGCCGGAGCAATCGATGAATATCTCCGAGCGCACTCCCTGCCGGCCCGCCTTGGTCTCGACCAGCAGCGCGTCGATACGGCGATCAGCGCCCATCACGACGCCGGCGCCGAGGGCGTGGAAGAGGATGTTGACCTTGTGGTTAGCCAGCAGCTGATCGGCCGCGATCTTGTAGGCGGCGGTGTCGTAGGCCTGGGCAAAGACCTTGCCGAGGATCAGATGCGGCGCGTTGAGGCCGTTCAGATGATCGATGCGCGCCAGCAGGTCGGAGGCCATGCCCTGCACCAGCCTGACGGCCTCGCCGTAAACGTTGCCATGCAAGCCGCAGAAATTGGTGACGCCGGCCGCGGTGCCCATGCCACCGAGAAAACCGTAGCGCTCGATCAGCAGCGTCTTGCGCCCCGCGCGCGCCGCTGAGGCTGCCGCGACAATGCCGGCCGGGCCGCCGCCGAGGACCACGACTTCATATTCGCCATAGAGCGGCACCTGACGCGCCGGTTCTTCGATCATCGTGGCCCGCATGGCGCGTCCTTCCCAAAATCCTTTGCTTGAGGACGACTATGAATTAGCGCGCGGCGAGCTACAATCCACCAAAATACGCGATCAGCTTTCGCGAATCGAGAAAGGTCGACATGGATATCCTCGTGAACCTCCAAGCCTTCCTCGCCACTGCGGACGCTGCCGGCTTCTCCGCGGCCGCGCGAAAGCTCAATGTCTCGACCTCGGTGGTGGCAAAACGCGTCACGCAGCTGGAGGCGCGGATCGGAACGGCGCTGTTTCACCGATCGACCCGGCAATTGCGGCTCACTGAAGCCGGCCAGCGATACGTGCATCGCGCTCGCGGCGTCGTGACCGACGCCACCGATCTCTTGTCGCGCATGGGCGAAAAAGACCGCGATCTCGTAGATCATCTTCGCATCAAGGCGCCGACCTCGCTGACGGTGGCGCGGCTTGCCGATGCCTTCAGCGCCTTCCAAACCCAGAACCCGCGGCTGAAGCTCGAGATCGTGCTGATCGACCGCCCGGTCGACCCCGTCACCGAAGGCTTTGACATCGCGATCGGCGCCTTCCCGCATTCCTTCGGCGGCGTGGTCGACGAGCCGCTGGTCCCGTTGAAGCGGCTGCTTTGCGCCTCGCCGGCCTATTTGAAGAAGCACGGCACGCCAAAGCATCCGCGCGACCTCGTCGAGCATCGCTGCCTCAGCTTCATGCCGACTGGCCCCGAATGGGCGTTTGACGGACCACGCGGCCGCATCAGCATTCAGGTCAGTCCGCTGCTGTCGTCGAACGAAGGACATGTGCTGGCGCGCAGCGCCATCGCCGGCAACGGCATCACGCTGATCTCGCATTATCTGGTGGCGGACGGCTTACGCGACGGCACGTTGAAACAGGTGCTGCGCGACTTTCCGATTCCGGAATTGTGGGTGAAGGCCGCCATCCCCGAGCGGCGGCGCAATGCCGCCGCGGTGCAGGCGCTGCTGACTTTGTTGAAGACATCGCTTGCGCCGTCGCTGTAGGCCGGGTCGCGCCGCCGCCACAACATGACGTTCGCTCTGGAACGATGGACTTGAGAGAAGCGTGGTCTAGCCTCGCTGTCATCGTCCGGCTTGACCGGACGATCCAGTATTCCAGAGAAGCCGCGGCGTACTGGGTCGCCCGGCCCCGGCTTCGCCAAGGCTACGCCGAGGCCAAACATCAGCTCGGCACGCCGCAGCTTTAGCGAAGGCGGCAAGCCGGGCGACGACGGCGGAGTGCGCGCTCAGCCCTTCCCACCCCACTTCGCCGCGCGCTTCTCGGCGAACGAGGCCAGCCCCTCCGCCGCCTCCGCGCTCTGGCGCTTGAGTGAATGCAGCTGGACGAGGCGCGTATAGGCCGCATCGTCCACCGCCATTCCGCCGAACGAACTCTCCAGCGCCAGCCGCTTGGTCTCGGCCATCGCCGCCGGGCCGTTGGCGAGCAGCTGCTCGACCACCTTGCTGCCAGCGGCATCGAGATCAGCCAGCGGCACGACGTCGTGGACGAGGCCGATGCGGCGGCCGTCCGCGGCGCCGAAACGTTCGCCCGTCAACGCGTAACGGCGGACTTGCCGCACACCGATCGCGTCGCAGAGCTGCGGGATGATGATGGCGGCGGTCAGGCCCCAGCGCACCTCGGTGATTGAGAACAGCGCGTTGTCGGCGGCGATCACGACATCGCAGGCCGCAATCACGCCGGTGCCGCCGCCGAAGCAGCCGCCCTGCACCAGGGCCACGGTCGGGATCGGCAGCGTGTTGAGCCGCTGCACGGCCTCGAACGTCGCCCGCGAGGCTGCCTCGTTGGCTTCAGGCGATTGCGGCCGCACACCGTTGATCCATTTGAGGTCGGCACCGGCCTGAAAATGCTTGCCGTTGCCCTTGAGCACGACGACGCGCAGGTTCGGCTTCTTGCCGAGCTCGTCCATGGCCGCGAGCACGCCCGCGATCAGGGCACCGTCGTAGGCATTGTTGACCTCCGGCCGGTTCAACGTGACGGTCGCTACCCCACGCTCATCGAGGGTCCACAGCACGGGGTTGGCAGTCATCGGCGATCCTCCGGTCGTTTGTTGGCCGTGCAACTATGGCCGAGCCCGCGCGCCTTGATCCATATCTTTCCGGCGTGGGGCGGCCGCGTCCATCGCATGGCGGCTTGTGTCATGCTGGCGCCGGGCGGCACTTCGAGGTCAGGGACGGAATCAATATGCGCATCTGCATTTTCGGGGCGGGCGCCGTCGGCAGCCATCTTGCGGTAAGGCTGGCGCGGGCCGGCCATGAGGTTTCGTGCGTGATGCGCGGCGCGCATCTGGAGGCGGCGCGCGCCAATGGCCTCAAGCTCCGCGTCGGCGATTCCGAGGTTTCCGCCAAGGTGAATGCCTCGGGGGATCCGGCCCAGCTCGGCCCACAGCACGTCGTGATCTCGACGCTGAAGGCCACTGCGCTGACGGGGCTGGTTTCCAGCATCAAGCCGCTGCTGCAGGACGACACCGCGATCGTGTTCGCCCAGAACGGCATTCCCTGGTGGTACGGTATCGGCCTGCCGCCGCGACACCCGACGCCGCCGGACATTTCCTTTCTCGACCCTGGCGGCCGCCTGCGCGCCTGTATCCCGAAAGAGCGTATCATCGGCGGTGTCGTCTTCTCCTCTAACGAGGTGATCGCGCCCGGCGTGGTGCAGAACCTGACGCCGGATCGCAACCGCCTCCTGATCGGGGAATGCGACGACCGCAATTGCGAGCGCATCACGAAACTCCGTGGCGTCCTCAACGATGCGCGACTGGAATCGCCGCCGGTCGCCGAGATTCGCGAGGCGATCTGGTCAAAGCTGCTGACCAACATGTCGCTCTCAGTGCTGTGCCTGCTCACCGGCCAGACCGCGCGCGGCGTGCGCGACGACCCCGCGTTCTCCGACGTCATCCCGCGGATGCTGAACGAGGCCAACGAGATCGCGCAGCATTTCATCCCGGAGGTCAAGCGCGTGACCCGCAGCGGCCCCGCCCCCAACCACAAGCCGTCGCTGCTGCAGGATTACGAGCTCGGCCGCGCCATGGAGATCGACGTACTGGTGAAGGCACCCCAGGCCTTCGCCCGCACCGCCGGCCTGTCGACGCCGACGCTCGACCTGATCGCCGCGCTCGCGATCCAGAAGGCACGCGACAAGGGGCTTTATTCGGCCTGAATCTCAGATCCCGTCGATCCAGGCCGCAAGCGTGTCGAGCACCTCGGCCAACGCGTCTTCGTTCGTGCGGCCGGACTTCTTCAGCACCGCGAAGGAATGATCGCCGCCTTCGACCTCATGCAGCGTCGCCTTCGCCCCAAGCGCCTTGATGACGGGCTTGAGATGACCGAGATCGGCAAGCGCATCCCGCGTGCCCTGCAAAAACAGCATGGGAATCCCGATGCCGGAAAGATGTTCAGCGCGCTCGCTCGACGGCTTCTTGGCGGCATGCAGCGGAAAGCCGAGAAAGGCGAGTGCTTTGACGCCGGGCAAGGGAGCCTTGGACTGCGCCTGCGACGTCATGCGCCCGCCGAAGGACTTTCCGCCGGCGACGAGCTTCAACCCAGGACACAGCCGCGCCGCCTCCTCGACTGCGGCGCGGATGGCTGCATGCGCGGCCGCCGGCTGATCGGGACGCCCCTGCTTGTTTTCCATGTAAGGAAAATTGAAGCGAAGCGTGGCGATGCCGCGATCGGCGAGACCTTCCGCGACCTTGGTCATGAACGAATGCCGCATGTCCGCGCCCGCGCCATGCGCGAGCACGTAGCAGGCCCGCGCATGGTCCGGCTGCGTCAGGAGTGCGGAGACCGTGCCGATGCGCGCGATGTCGAGCTTGAGCTCTGTCGTCTTCTTCGTCATGGCGTCTTGTCGTCTCGATCTACACTGCCTGGCGTGGGCCGTCCGCCGGCCAGAGATAGTTCAAGACCTGATTGAGCGTGATCATGATCTCGCGGCGTCCGGCCTCATTCTTCACAGAACCGAATTTCTCTTCCAGCGCAAGCTTGGCAAACCCGTGCACGGTCGACCAGGCAGCCGCAGCCGCCGCCTTCGCCGGCTTTGACGCTCCCCCGACCAGTTCCGCAACGATAATTTCAAACTCTGCGCCGGCGGCTTTGCTCGCCCGCCTGAGACGTGCGTCGTCCGCAACAAGGCGCTTGTTCGCAAACATCATCTGGAAGCGGCCGGGATGTTTCAGCGCAAATTCGACATAGGCCATACCCTGTGCATGGAGCTTGTCGCGCCCGCTCCGCTTGCCGGATGCCGCCGCTCGCAACGCGTCGGCGAGCGCATCATATCCGCGGATCGCCACCTCGGTCAGAAGGCCCTGTGCGTTCCCGAAATGATGCGAAGGAGCGGCCGGCGAGACGCCGGCCCGACGCGCGGCCTCGCGCAGCGTGAAACCTTCGGCCCCCTGCTCGGCCAGAATGGCCTCGGTCGCGGCGATCAGCGCCTCCTGCAACTCGCCGTGATGGTAGCCGGGCTCCGGCCCTTGCCGCGTGACACCGGCGCTGCGCTTGGCGGAAGAGACCTGCTTCTTCATGTAACTTGACACTGTTCAGATTGAGCCGTATCTACCTTAACAGTGTTAAGATAGCTCGGACGGAGTTCGAAATGGCCGAAATCCAGGATATCACCACGACAGGCGCGGTAAAGCGCCGCCATCTGGTCGGAGGCGCGGCCCTTGGCGTGCTCGCGGGCGCCATGGGTGGGCTCGCCGGCGGGCGTCGCGCTCGGCCAGGGCGCGGCGTTGCCCCAGCAGAAGCCCAGCGGCAGGCGCCGATTTGCCGACAAGGTCGTGATCGTCACCGGCGGCACCTCGGGCATCGGCCGAGCGGCGGCGCTGATGTTCGCTGCCGAAGGCGGCCGGGTCGCCTTCTGCGGGCGCAACATCGATCGTGGCAAACAGGTCGAGGACGAGATTCGCGAGGCCGGCGGCGAGGCCATCTTCATTCGCGCCGACGTCCGCAACGAGCCTGAGGTGAAGGCGCTGGTCGACAAGACCGTCGACCGCTACGGCCATCTCGACGTAGCCTTCAACAACGCCGGCATTTCCATCGAAAAGCCCCTGCATCAGTTGAGCGCCGCGGAATTTGACGACGTGATCGGCACCGATCTGCGCGGCGTATTTCTTGCGATGAAGTACCAGATCCCGCACATGATGCAGAAGGGTGGATCGATCGTCGTCACCTCGTCCTCCAATGCCATCGCCACCACGGCCAACCGCTCGTGCTATTCGGCGGCCAAGCGCGGGCTCGTCGGCCTGGTCCAGGCCGCAGCGCTGGAATATGCCCAACACGGCATTCGCATCAATACGCTGATCCCCGGCACGACGGATACGCCGTTCATCCGTCGCCTGGCCGGCATGGAGAGCCTCCCCGACGCCGCCTGGCATGTCGCCATCGCGCAGTGGGCCAAATCGCATGTTGCAGGCCTGCAGCGCGTGGCAACGCCTGAGGAGATCGCCGCCTTCGCCTTGATGCTCGCATCCGATGATCATCCCTACACGACCGGCGGCCAATTCGTCATCGACGGCGGCAAGACGGCGCAGGCGGGTTAGTCGATGGCGGCGGCGCCCAGCCGGCAGCCTGAAAACACAATCATCAGCAGTCCTGGTTGGCGTACGAGGGCGGGCTTGCGCGGGCCCCGTTCGCTGTGGCACGCGTGCACGCGAGTCCACGCCAAGATGAGGTGACCATGTCCTACCGCTCCTCCTGGATGACCGAAGAGCTCGACGTCTTCCGCGACCAGTTCCGGAAATATCTCGCCAAGGATCTGGCTCCGCATGCCGAAAAATGGCGCGCGCAGAAGATGGTCGACCGCTTCGCCTGGCGCGGACTCGGCGAGATGGGCGCGCTGCTGGCGAGCGTCCCGGAGGAATATGGCGGCTTAGGTGCCACCTTTGCCTATGACGCCGCGGTGCTGGACGACCTCGAAAGCACGGTGCCGGAGCTGACGACCGGCGTCTCCGTGCACAGCGCCATCGTCGCCCATTACATCCTCAACTACGGCTCGGAGGAGCAGAAGAAGCGCTGGCTGCCGAAGATGGCCTCGGGCGAGATGGTCGGCGCCATCGCCATGACCGAGCCCGGCACCGGCTCTGACTTGCAGGCTGTGAAGACGACGGCGAAGAAGCAGGGCAATTCCTACGTCATCAATGGCCAGAAGACGTTCATCACCAACGGCCAGGCTGCCGATCTCGTCATCGTGGTTGCGCGCACCGGCGAAGCTGGCGCCAAGGGCATCTCGCTGATCGTGGTCGAGACCGCGGGCGCTGAAGGTTACAAGCGCGGGCGCAACCTCGACAAGATCGGCCTGCACGCCTCCGACACGTCCGAGCTGTTTCGACAATGTCACCGTGCCGCCGGAGAATCTCCTCGGCAAGGAGGAAGGCCAGGGGTTTGTCCAGCTGATGCAGCAATTGCCGCAGGAGCGTCTCGCCCTCGCGATCGGTGCCGTCGCCGCGATGGAGCGGGCTGTCAAGCTGACCGTCGAGTACACCAAGGAGCGGAAGGCGTTCGGCAAGCCGCTGATGGATTTCCAGAACACCGCCTTCACGCTCGCCGAGCGCAAGACCGAGGCGATGATCGCGCGCGTGTTCGTCGACTGGTGCATCGAGCGCCTGGTCGCCGGGGATCTCGACACCGTCACGGCGTCGATGGCGAAGTACTGGTGCTCGGACAAGCAGGTCCAGACCGCCGACGAATGTCTCCAGCTGTTCGGCGGCTACGGCTACATGCAGGAATATCCGATCTCGCGCATCTTCATCGATTCCCGCATCCAGAAGATCTATGGCGGCACCAACGAGATCATGAAGCTGCTGATTGCAAGATCGCTGTGAGCGGGCCCGCGCACTATTTCATCCGCTTGTCGGCGGCAATGAAGTCGATGAAGGTCCTCACCTTCGCTGAGAGATATTTGCGGCTGGGATAGACCGCAAACAGCTTGCCTGCGAACACGATCTGGGCGGGCAAGACGTGTTCGAGACGCCCCGCACTGATGTCGGCGGCGACCAGCCATTTCGGCAGAAAGGCCAGGCCCATGCCTTCCAGCGCAGCCATGTGCAGCAGCGTCTCGTTGGCGCTGCGCAGCACCGGGTTGAGCTTGATGGTCTCGGGGCCATGCTCGCCCTCGAACGAGAAGCTCTCGCCGGGATAAAGCGCGTAATGCAACAGCGCGTGTCCGGCGATGTCGGCAAGCTTGGCAGGGCGCCCTGCGCGTTTGAAGTAGGCCGGCGCCGCGACCATGTGGAAGGCAACGTTGGTAATCGGACGGGCGATCAGCGCTTCGTCGGGCGCCGCGGTGGCACGTAGGCCGAGATCGAATCCCTCCTCGACGAGGTTGACCAGGCGTCCGCTGAGATCGACGTCGAGCCGTACCTCCGGATAACGCGCCTGGTAATCAGCCAGCACGCCTGCAAACATCGCGTTCGCCATCCACACCGGCGCGGTCAGCCGCAGCGTGCCGCGCGGAACGACCGTCGCGTGGCTGACGGCAGCCTCGACCTCATCAAGCGCATCCAGCATCTGACGCGCCTGCTCGAAATAGAGCGCGCCGCCTTCGCTCAGGCTGACCCGCCGGCTGGTCCGGTTCAGCAGCCGAGTCCCCAGCCGCTTCTCGAGCTGCATCACATGCTTGCTCGCCATGGCGGGCGAGATGCGCAGACGCTGCGCCGCGGTCGCAAAGCTCTTCAGCTCGGCGACCAGGCAAAACACCCTCATGCTGACAAGGGAATCCATGCGATCATCAACATCCAGGAAATGCACCAATCCCCGAGCAGATAATGATCAAAGATGGAGAAACTATCAAATGGTGGCAACCTTCACATTCCGGAGAAAACACCATGTCCACCGCCACGTTTGACGCCGCCGCTCCTGGCCGAGCCCTTCGCATCGGCCTTTGGGCCGCACAGACCCTCCTCGCCATCGCGTTCATCGGGGCGGGGCTGATCAAGCTGACCACGCCCATTCCCCAGTTGGCCGCGATGATGCCGTGGGCCGGCCAGTATTCCGAAACCTTCGTTCGCTCGATCGGGCTGATCGATCTTGCGGGCGGGATTGGCATCATCCTGCCGACCTTGACGCGCATCCTGCCGCGACTGACCGTGCTTGCCGCGCTCGGCTGCTCGGTGCTGCAGGTTTTCGCCCTCGTCTTCCACCTCTCGCGCGGTGAGGCCGAGGTGACACCGCTGAACGTGGTTCTGCTGGCGCTCAGCCTGTTCGTGCTGTGGGGTCGCAACAGCAAAGCGCCGATCACGCCGCGTCAGCTTTGACGAGTGAGGTGCGGTGACTATGGTCTCTTTCAATGGATGGTCCCGCAGGGGCCTGCTCGCCGGCACCGCGATCCTGGCGGCTGGTGGCGCTGCCGCGGCCAAGGAGGATCGCCTCATCGACGGCGTCGTGATCCTGATCGACAGCAACGAGCCCTATGTGATGGGACACGCCATCAGCTATTCGGCCAATCTGGCAAAACACTTCGCCGCCAAGGGCGTGCGGTTGCTGATCGAGGTCGTCGCCAACGGCAAGGGGATCGACGTCTTCCGCGCGGACAAAACTCCGCTGGTCGGGCCGCTCGCGACCTTGCGACAATCGCTGCCTGATCTCGCCTATAGCATGTGCGCCTCGTCAAAGGCGATCGCGGAAGCCAAGGAGCAGGTGTCGATCCCGCTGATCCCGGGCGCGAACCTGGTCCCGTTCGGCATCGGACGCGTGGTCGACCTGCAACTGAAGGGCTGGGCCTATATCCATGCGTGAGAGACCTCGCGCATTGTCCCGGCGATCGCTGCTGATCGCAGCGCCGATGCTTCTTGCCTCCCTGCGCGCAAGTCGCGCGCAGGACAGCTGGCCGCCAGTGTTCGAAGCCGGGCGCAGCCAATTCACGGTCGTGCGCCCGCGCGCCGCGATGCCGCGGATGCGGCTTCAGGACCCGAACGGCCGGGACATCGTCGTATCGCCGAAGTCGGGGCGCATCACCCTGGTGAACTTCTGGGCCACATGGTGCGCGGCCTGCCGGCTCGACCTCCCGACGCTGGCGCGCCTCGCGGGATCGCGGCCCGATCGGCTCGACATCGTCGCGATCTGCACGGACGTGAAGGATCTGCGCAAGGTCCGCGCGTTCTTGGGCAACCTCGCCGTAAAAGACCTCGCCTGCTATGTCGACACCTATGGTGCGGCGGCGCAAGCATCAACCGAGATGTTCCCAATCATCGGCATGCCCATCACTTATCTCGTTGGGGCGAGCGGCCGCATCGAAGGATACATCGCGGGCGCGCCCGACTGGCTCTCACCGGAAGGCGCGCGGCTGCTGCAATTCTATGGCCAGCAAACCTAATTCGGATGCCACCAGCGGCCACCGATGACGACACCTTCCGAGACGATCTTGCGATCGCCGATCAGGTGTTCGCCGACGACGTCCTCATAGTCGAACCGGCCCTGCCTGACCGAGATCAGCGTGGCGTCGCCGACGCTGCCGGGCTTGAGGTTGCCGAGTTCGGGGCGGCGCAGCGCCATCGCGGCATTCTCGGTCGAGGCGGCGATCACGTCCGCTAGCGACATGCCCATGCAGAGGAATTTCGACATCGTCGTCACCTGGTCGAAGGCCGGGCCGTTGATGCAGAGCTGATGGATATCCGATGAGATGGTGTCCGGATAGAAGCCGTTGGCGAGCATCGCGCGCGCAGTCTTGAACGCGAACGAGCCCTTGCCGTGGCCGATGTCGAACAGCACGCCGCGCTCGCGCGCATCCAGCACTGCCTTCTTCACCGTGCCTTGCGCGGTCGCCGGCGAATTCGGGAAGGGCCGGAAGGCATGGGTGAGCACATCGCCGGGCCGAAGGCGGGCCAGCACCTCTTCATAGGTCGGCGGCGGATGGTCGATATGCGCCATCAGGGGCATGCCGACCTCGTCAGCAACCTGAAGCGCGATGTCGAGCGGCACGGCTCCCGACGTCCCCGAGGAATGTAGCCCGACGCGCACCTTGATGCCGACGATGACATCGCGGTTGGCATCGGCGACCTTGGCCGCCTCGATCGGATTCATCAGCCGCAGCTCCTCGCTCTCACCGACCATGATCCGGTGCGAGAAGCCGAAGATGCCGGCATGGGAGACGTGCAGATAAGCCAGGATGCGGACCTGGCTCGGCTCGATGACATGCTTGCGGAAGCCCGCGAAATTGCCAGGGCCGGCGCTGCCGGTGTCGACCGAGGTGGTGACGCCGGAGCTACGGCAGAATTCCTCGGCATCGATGCCGAGCGAGGTGCCGCCCCAATAGACATGGGTGTGGAGATCGATCAGCCCCGGCGTCACGATGAACTGCGAGACGTCGCGAACCTCGGTCGCCTGATCCGCCTTGAGCCCGCTGCCGACGGCGGCGACCTTGCCACCGGAGAATGCGACATCCGTCACGGCATCGAGCTTCTGGGAGGGGTCGATCACCCGCCCGCCGCGCAGGATCAAATCGAAAGGCATCATCGTCTCCTGATGTGGGCAAGGACGGGGCTGGAACGTGCTGTTCCGGCCCCGTTTCCCTTGTTAGCAATTTTCTCGCCGGCCAAGCAAATCGACGGCGATCAATGTCCGTTGGACTTGCGATCGGCCCGCGGCGCCTCCTCCTTGAGACGCTCCAGTGCATCCGGCATCATGCGGCCGAACATCGAGCTCAGCATTGCCGTCGGGATCAGGCCGGCATTGCTGTTCTCCTGGCCTTGCGTGCCGGACATCAGGAATTGCGGCACCAAGGGCTGATTGATCCGGGTGAGCGCATCCGCGAACTTCGCGAAGTTCTGCTCGGCCAGGCGGAACTCCGGTCCGCCATAGGCATCGACAGAGAGTTTCGTCGATTGCGCGTTGGCGGTGCCGACCGCAAGCACGCGATCAGCCTCGCCCTGGCCCTCGAGCCGTGACTGCTCACCGACCGCGGCCGCCGTCACCTTGCGGGTCTCCGCATCCTTGTGCGCCCGGGCGAGTGCCGCCGCGCCTTCGTTCTCGTTCACTTTGATCTGGATGAGCGATTGCGTCAGCGCCGATTGCGCCGCCGCCGTTGCCTTGGCTTCATTGAGCGCGCGCTCCTGAACAGCGGCCTTCTCCTGCTCCTGATAGGTTTCGATCTGCTCGCGCGCGATCTGGCGCGAGCGGAGCTGGATCAGGATGTTCTCGATCGTGTGGTCGCCGCTCGCTGCGCGCGGCGTGCCGATCAGCACCTCCTGAAGGTCGAGCGAATAGCTCTCGAACTTCGCTTTCATCTGCGCCGCAGATTCCTCCTGGATCGAGGCCCTGTTCTGCAGCAGCTCGATCAGGGTCATCTTCTGCGCGATGTTCTTGAAGAACGCGCTGACCATCGGGTCGAGGGTCTGCTCGACCAGCTTCTTCACGTCGCCGAAACGCTGGATGATCATCGGCGCCTTCTTGTAGTCGATATGCATCACCACCGAGAGCGGCAGCGTCGGTTCGAACGCATCGCGGGTGATCAGCGAAATCTCCGAGAGGTTCTCGTCCAGCTTCATCGCGCCGACCTCGCCCCGCACCCATTTCAGGATGAAGTTGACGGTCGGGATGATCTCGATCTTGCCGGCATAGGTGTTGAACGCGTATTTGCCGGGGAGCAGCGGGTCCTTCCAGACGCCGCGGCCGCCGTTCACGACCAGCTCGCCGTGGCGATATTGCTCGCCCGAGACGTCGTCGCTGCGCGGACCGGTGTAGAAGATGACGACGCCGACATTACCGACCGGAATCACGGTCTTCGGCACCGCCTCGACGGTCGCAAACAGGCGGTTGATGTACCAGGTGCCCTCGACGATGATCTGGAGCTGACGGCCGCGATAGCCGCCGGCGCTCAGGAATTTCTCGGGCTCCTGGAAATTGTTGTGAAATATCTCGGCATCGCGCAGATCGGTGCCGACCTCCGGCGCGATGATCTCTCCCGGCGGCAGCGACGGACCGTCATGCACGGTGACGATTCCGACCAGGTCGTGATCTGCCGCGAGCACGACGGGCGCAAAACCCCGACGCTCGGCGATGGTGAGCTGCATGGCGTCGAGCACGCCCCGCTCCTGCTCGCTGAGCGCATGGCCATAGACGCGATCGTCGGTGATGATCGCGAACTGCGTCGTATTGATCGCATAGGTGCCTTCGCGCAGGATCTTGCGCTGCGGCCCCTTCTGACCGCCGCCGAGCAGGAAGCGCCGCGCATCCTGGAAGTCCGACCGGTCGTCCGTGTCATTGGCGCCGAGCACCTGCGAAGCGCCAAGCGGGGCGCCGTCGCGCGCGAACACATAGGCGATCTTGCCCTGTCCGACCGTGACCAGATCCGATTTGTGGATCCGGTACATGAACGGAAAGAACACGTGCAGGCCGCCGCGCAGCACCTCCGGCTCATAGCCGGCTTCACCGTTCAGCGCGATGAAGCCGCCGTCGATCGACCCTCTCGTCGACCACAGCTTCTCGACGATGCCGACCTGGTTGTTCGGAATGTAACGGAAAATATTGGCCATCCGCAGCAGGATCACGAGCGCGATCGCCGCCGCGGCCCACAGCGCCGGCTGGATCAGCCAGGCGCCGTCGAAACCATTGAGGTTCATAGTTCTTCTCCACAATTCGCAACTGGGCGGCCTTGTTAACCAAGGCCACACCCCAGAATTGCGGGAGCGGAGATGTGAATACGGCCCCTGCTCCGCAAGCACGATGGCGCGCAAAGCCGTGCGGATCTTTTTTTATTCGGGACTTGACGAGCGGAGAGGACGGAGGCAGCAGATAATTCTAAAAACCAGAATTAGTTGGCGATCCCGGCATGACTCGAACATGCGACCTACGGTTTAGGAAACCGCCGCTCTATCCGGCTGAGCTACGGGACCGCGGAACCCGCCCATGAGGCGGGTTGCCTGAAGCTGTACATATCAAAGCGAGAGCCGAATCGGAAGCCCTTCGCGTAGCAGGATGCGGTCGATCAGGACTTGCCGTAAGCCCCCTGGTAGCGGCCCTCGCGGATTGCTTTCAGCGTCTCTTCCTCTCGCCTGACCTGGACGCGTACCGCCTCCAGCAGCGCCGCGGCGCCGGCGGCGGGGAACGACACCACGCCGTCCTCGTCACCCACCACGATATCGCCGGGCGAGATCACGCTGCCGCCGATCGTCACGGGCACGTTGATCTCGCCGGGGCCGTTCTTGTAGGGGCCGCGATGGATCACCGCGCGGGCAAAGCAGGGAAAGTCGTCGGCGGCGAACGCCGCGACGTCGCGGATCGCACCGTCGATCACGTATCCCTCTGCTTTGCGCCATTGCGCGATGTTCTTCATGATCTCGCCGACCAGTGCCCGGGTCTCGTCGCCGCCGCCATCGACCACGATGACGTCGCCGGGACCGACCATCTCGAGCGCGCGATGGATGGCGAGATTGTCGCCCGGCCGGGTGCGCACCGTGAAGGCCGCGCCCACCAGCTTGCCGCTGCGATGATAGGGTTTCAGCCCCACTGCGCCCGGCAGCCGGCTGAGATTGTCTGAAATGACCGAGGTCGGTGCGTTCCTGAAGCCTTCGATGAGTTCGGCGGGCGGCTTCGGCACGCTGTTCGCTGCGATGGTAATCGGCATGAGTTCGGTCCTTCCGTGATTTGCTATTCGGCGGGCGCCCGCGCCTTCGCGGGCATGATGCGAAACGCGCGCCCTTCCTTCATCCACGCCGCGCGCTCATCACGCAACAGGGTGCGACGAACCTTTCCGGAATCGTCGCGCGGTGGCGCGCCGACGAACTCAAAGCTCTCGGGATGCTTGTAGCGGCTGAGCCTGTCCTTCAGGAAGTCGGCCATGCTGTCCGCGATGGCCTGGCCATCCGCGTCCGCTTCGGGTTCGATGATGGCATGGACACGCTGGCCGAGCTCCGGATCCGGCAGGCCCACCACCACGCAAGAGCGCACGCCGGGACTTTCGGAGACGGCGGCCTCGACCTCGGCGGGATAGATATTGGCGCCGCCGCGCAACACCATGTCGGCAAGGCGATCGCCGAGATAAAGATAGCCTTCGGCATCCAGCCGGCCGATGTCGCCGAGCGATTCCCAGCCATCGGCGCGCCGCTTCGGCTCGGCGCCGAGATAGTGATAGGTGGCGTCCTTGCCGTCGTTGTTGAGGAAATAGATTTCGCCGGTCTCTCCGGGCGCAACGTCCTTGCCGTCCTCGCCGATGATGCGCAGGCGCGCCATGTCGCCGATCTTGCCGACCGAGCCCTTGTGCGTCAGCCATTCCGTGCCGGAGATGATGCAGGCACCCTGCCGCTCGGTGCCGCCATAGAGCTCCCAGACTCGCTCAGGCCCGAGCCAGGCGATCCAGTTCTCCTTCAACCAGGGTGGCATGGGAGCTGCCATATGGAACACGGTCTGGAGGCTCGACACGTCGTAGGCATTGCGGACGTTGTCCGGCAGCGCCCAGATCCGGTGCATCATGGTCGGCACGAAATTGACCCATTGCACGCGCTCGCGCTCGATCTGCCGCAGCGTCTCCTCGGCGTCGAACTTGACGAGACCGGTGAGCTTGCCGCCGCCGAACAGCGCATAGTGCGACACGATGAACGGCGCATTGTGATACAGCGGACCGGGAAGTAGCGCGCCACCGGCGGGTCGAGTGGTTCATCGGAAAACCCATCCGGCACGAAATCAGCCGACAACCGGTTCGACGCGTTCCAGTCGGCTTCGCCGCCGACCACCAGCGCGGGCTTGAGAATGTCGAGCACGGCGGCCGCTTCGCCGCGCGGCAGCCGCCACGATAGTGAAGTCGGCGTCGCGCCGCATTTCCATACCGCGAACGTGGTCTCAAAAAACGCATTGCCGTTCGGCAATCCGATCGCGACGAAATCGCCGGGCTTGACGCCCTTCGCCACGAATGCCCGCGCGCGCCGGTTGGCGCCGCGCTCGAGCTGGTCCCAGGTCAGCCTGTCCTGCCCATGCTGGACGGCGATCGTGCCTTCGGGTTTGCGTTGAGCGTACCAGCGCGGCACGTCGGACAAGGGCAGCAGCATCAGGCGTTTCCACTTCGTCTTCTTGGCGTCGCCACAGGATGAGGAGACGAAGTGTAACAGGCGGAACCGGACCTTCAATCCAATTGCCGCCAGCCAGCTCAGCGCCCTCATGACGAATATTTCCCCTCGCATCAAACCGATAAAATTCTAAGCGCATCGTGTGCGGCGCGCCGCTGTGACTCCCTGGCCACGTCAAGCAAAAAATGTCAGCAGTGCAGTCATGAAATTCACGGGTTCCAAGGGTGACAAGTTGGCGATAATGGAGCAAAAATCTGTCCCGACTCGGTTGGGGTTGAGATTTACAGGGAATGCTCTCGTAGAATGTCGGACGAAGTTGCATCGCGTCGCGCGGCGCCTGTTCTCGTTGCCGCAGCAGGTTTTCTTCTGCTGACCTCGTCGCATGCCCACGCGCAATGGTGGAAGCGCGCGCCCGTCGATTTCGAGGAATGTGCCGACGCGGCCGAAAAATCCGCGACCAAGGCCGAAAAGACCGCAGCACTTGCGGATTGCAACGCAAAGTTCGCTGGCCGGCGCAAGGTGGGTGGCGGCTACACCTATTACGACTTCCTCCAGGATCGCACCTTCGACATCGCAGGTCCCAACCCGACCCCGGAGGAGCAGAAGAAGATCGACGAATCCTACACCGCCTATCTCGCCGATCAACGCCGCAACAACGAGGCGGTCCAGGCGACGGCACGCCAGCAGCGCGAGCAGCAGCAACAGCAAGCGCAGCAGCTTCAGCAGGTTGTTCTGCGAACCGAGGTCGAGCGTGTCCCCGTTCCGGTCGAGCGGCCGAAGGTGCAGCAGACCGTCAGTGCGCGATCAAAGAGCGCGCCCTGCACCAAGGGCTCGTTCTCCTGCGAATGGCCGCGGCTGTCGGAGAGCCTGAGCGAAATCAAGAAGCTGTTCAGCCCGACACCGAGCAAGCCGGCAAAGAAGAGCTGAGCTGTCTCTACATCCGTCATGCCTAGGTGGATGGAGATTGGCGCCGGATCCTCAGTGCGTTCGCTTCTTCTTCGAGTGCTTATGTGTGGACACCGGCGCAGGCGCGAGTTCAGGCGCCGCCGTCTGCGAATTGCCCAGCGCCTTCCTGCTCTCCTGCAAGCGCGCGTCATAGCCGGGAGAGTTCATGACCGTCGGGGGCCGGGCGTAGGCGAGCGTTGATGCGCCGCAGAATGAGGCCAGCGCGAGCCCGATCATCAAACAGCGCTTCATTGCACTTCTCCGTCGTTCTCAAGCCATACCGCGGATCTGCTGCGGCGAAAGCCCCGGCGGCCCCTTGCCTGACGTCTCCGCCTCCTTCACGAGCGCAACAATGCGGCGCATCAGCGGCACTGCGACCCTGTTCTGCTCGGCGAGCGCAATGACGGCTCCTTGCAGATAATCGATCTCGGTCGTGCGACCCTGCTTCAGGTCCTGCCACATCGACGAGCGTGCCTCGGGGTCGATCTTCATCGTGCGCCCCAGGATTGCGTTGAAGATCACGTCGGGCAATCTCAACAAGGTCGGCGTCCAGCTCATGGGAATCGGCGTTGCCGACACGGGTGTGATGCCGGCAGCCTTTAGCGCGGCAAGCCCCTCCGCCATCTGGTCCGCGAACAACCGCCGCCAGTCGCGGTCCGCCAATTGCGCGACGAGCGGCAGATCGGAGAGCGCGCTGAGCGCATTGTTCAGGTTGATGATCAGTTTGCCCCATTGCACGCCGGTGATGTCGCTGTCCGCGCGCATGGTGAGACCGGGCACCGACAACGCGGCAGCAGTGTTGCTCGCATCTTCCCCGACATGGATGTCGCCGGAGCTCGAGCGGTGGAAACGCCCCTCCCCCATCGCCACCACATTGAACGGCACCATGCCGGCGAGCACGCGCCGGCCGCCAAGCCGTTCATTCAGCACGGCGACATTATCGACGCCATTCTGTAGCGACACGATGACCGCATCCTCGGGTGCGTGCCGGGCGATCTGATCCGCAACATCGGCCGTGTCGGCGCTCTTGACCGTGACCAGCACGATGCCGGCGCTGTGAAAGATCGCAGGCTCCTCCGACAGCGCCAGCCGGCCTGCCTCCAGCTTCTTCTCGGAGCCGTCGAAATCCGTGAGCCGCAGGCCGAAGCGCTCGATCTCTGTCTTCACCCGCGGCCGCACCAGGAGGGCGACGCGACGGCCGGCGGCCGCCAGCTGGCCTCCGACAAAACAGCCGATCGCGCCTGCGCCGGCCACCACGATCGGTCGATCCGTCACCACCTGACCTGCTCCCTGAATGACCGGCTTTCGATAGCAGAGCAGGGACGCAGAGGCGAGGCCGTCTGCCCATTGCGACCAAGGGACGTCTGCCTTGTAACCGTCATGACAGCCCCATATGTTTTTGCGCCGGGGGCTTGTTACCGGCGAGAGCTCGCCGACGAGAACGCCAAAGGAGAGCACCATGGGTCTACTCGACGTCCTCAACGGCATGCAGAACGGTCCTCGCGGCCCCAGCACCCCGAACTCACAGCAGTCCTCCGGCGGCATGTCGCCGATGACCATGGCGATCCTCGGCCTGCTTGCCTGGAAGGCGTTCAAGCATTTCACCGCGCCCCAGTCCGGCTCCGCGCCGCAGCCATCGCCGGCGCCCGCACCTCCGCCGGTGAACGCAGGCACAGGCGGTGGTCTGAGTGACGTGCTCAAGGGCGGCCTCGGCGGCCTGCTTGCGGGCGGCGCGGCCGGCAGCATACTGAGTGGCGGGCTCGGCGATCTGCTCAACCAGCTGCAGCAGAGCGGCCACGGGGATACGGCGAACTCCTGGGTCAGCAAGGGCGACAATAAGCCGATCGCACCCGGCGATCTCGCCAACGCGCTCGGGGCCGATCAGATCGACAGCCTGTCAGCCCAGAGCGGGCTATCGCGCGACGAATTGCTCTCCGGCCTCAGCCAATATCTGCCGCGGGTGGTCGATCATCTGACGCCGGACGGACGGCTGCCGACCGAGAACGAGATCGCGGGACGGATTTGACCCATCAGGGTCTTCGCATTCGAAAAGGGGAGCATGACATGAGCATGGGCGGCCTGTTGTGGATCATCGTGGTCGGCTTCGTCGCCGGCCTGATCGCGCGCTTTCTGGCGCCGGGACCGAACAATCCGAGCGGCTTCATCCTCACCACCATCCTCGGCATCGCCGGTGCATTCCTGGCGACCTTCGTCGGTCAGGCTATCGGGCACTACGGTCCGGATCAGGGCGCGGGTTTCATCATGGCTACGATCGGCGCCGTGGTGGTGCTGTTCATCTGGCACCGGCTGGTCGCGCGCGGCGTGATCAAGGGGTGACGGCGCCAGCCGTGTGATAGAGGCGCGCTGCCTCCGCGTCGTCATGCCCGGGCTTGACCCGGGCATCCACGTCTTTCGATCCGCGCGGCCTCACGTGGATGGCCGGGTCAAGCCCGGCCATGACGTAGAGAGAGCGCGTCGCCAATCACGTAATCAAATGCATCCCAGCATCCATGCGCACGACCTCACCGGTCATGTTGCTGGAGGCCGGCATCGCCAGGAAGCAGACCAGCTGCGCGATGTCCTCGGCGGATGAAGCGACCTTCAGCGGCACCTTCGCGATCACGCTGTCACGCACCTGTTTTGCACCGGCCTCGCCGCGGCCCTTGGTGAACCAGGGCGTATCGATATAGCCGGGGCACACGGTGTTGACACGGATCAGCGGCGCCAGCGCGCGCGACAGCGACAGCGTCATCGTGTTGAGCGCACCCTTGCTCGCGGCATAGGCGATCGACGAGCCGACGCCGCTGAGGCCGGCCACTGAAGAGACGTTGACCACGGCCGACGGACGCCCCGACGCCTTCGACCCGGCCTCGAGCAGGCTGCGCGCCGCGCGCACCATCTGGAACGGGCCGATGGTGTTGACGCCATAGAGACGCTGGAAATCTTCCGCCGACAATCCGTCGAGATCGGCATGGGCGACGTGCTTGGTGGTGCCGGCATTGTTGACGAGGATGTCGAGCCGGCCCCAGCCGCTTGCCGCCGCGACGATCCTGCGACAATCATCGTCCTTCGAGACGTCGCCCTGCGCAACCAGCACCTCCGCCGCACCCGCCTTGCGGCAGAGCTCTGCCGTGGCCTCGGCTTCCTTCTGGCTCGACGAATAATTGATGACGAGCCGCGCCCCGCTCGCTGCGAGAATTTCCGCGGTCGCAGCCCCGAGGCCGGACGCGGACCCCGTCACGATTGCGCACAAACTGTCCTTGGCCATCCGGATTTCCCTCCCTTGATTGAAGGCCCTGTTTAGCGAGTTTGCCGCGCCCTGCAAATCGAGCAAACTCCGCTAAGCGGAATTAGCTTATCGCCCATGCCCGCACCGCAGATTGACCTGCGATCAATGCTTGTCAGGGCCATGGCTTTTTCGGATCATCGGGCGCAAGAAGAGAGTGCGCGCCGCACCCATCGGGCAGGACGCGCCAATGGCAAAATACGGGGAACGCTGTGGCGGAGAGTGACAATATCGTCGTCGAGACCGCGGAAAAAATCTTCGCCGATCTCGCCGATCCGCAAACCATCAACAACGACAAGAAGGGTGCGTGGCAGGCGCCGCTGTGGCAGGCGCTGAGCGAAGCCGGCCTGCCCTTGTCGTGGGTGCCGGACGATCTCGGCGGCTCCGGTGCGAGCCTTGCGGACGGCTTTGCGCTGCTGAACGCCGCCGGCCGTTTCGCTGTCGCAGTTCCCCTGGCCGAGACCATGCTCGCAGGCTGGCTGCTGGCGCAGGCCAGGATCCCCTCGCCCCAAGGCGAGATGACGGTCGTGCCGTCCTCTCCAAAGGACCGCATCACGATCGATGCCGATGGCACGCTGTCCGGCCGCGCACGCGGCGTGCCTTTTGCCAAAACAGCGAAGCAGTTTGCGGTGCTGGCACATGGCAAGGAAGGCATCTCCATCGCGCTGATCGATGCGAGCAAGGGTCGAATCGAATCCGGGCTCAACGTCGGCTACGACCACAGCGACATCGTGACGCTCGACAAGGTGCAGCCCGTTACCATCAAGCCCGCGCCTGATGGCGTTACCCAGACCACCCTGATGCTGATGGGCGGCGTCGCCCGCAGCCTTCAGATCGCGGGCGCGCTGGAATCCATGCTCGACATCTCCGTGCGTTATTCCAACGAGCGCGTCGCCTTCGAGAAGAAGATCTCGAAATTCCAGGCGGTGCAGCACAATCTCGCCCGCCTCGCCGGCGAATCCGCCGCGGCGCTCGCGGCTGCGACATCAGCCGCCGATGCGATCGCGAATGCAACGTCCTTCAATGACGAGATCTATCTCGAAGCCGCCTCCGCGAAGATCCGTTGCGCGGAAGCTGCGGAGAAAGGCGGCGGCATCGCGCATCAGGTGCACGGCGCGATCGGCTTCACCATCGAGCACATCCTGCATCGCTATTCGCTGCGAGCGCTCGCCTGGCGCGACGATTTCGGTTCGGAGAGCTACTGGGCCGTCGAGCTCGGCAAGCTGGTCGCCTCCAGAGGAGCCGACGAATTGTGGCCGCTCGTGGCGTCGCGCTGATCGGAGAGAGACACATGACCGCTGCCCTCCGTTTCGACCCGATCCGCCTGCCCGAGAAGTGCGAGCAATTGCGCAAGGAAGTGCGCGCCTTCCTCGCCGAGGAAATCGCCGCAGGCACCTTCGATCCGCACAAGCCCAACCGCGAAGATACCGACGTGCCGGAATTTTCGCGCAAGGTCGGCGCCAGAGGCTGGCTCGGCATGACCTGGCCGAAGAAATATGGTGGCCAGGAGCGCTCCTTCCTCGAACGCTACGTCGTGACCGAGGAAATGCGCGTCGCCAACGCGCCGACGCGGCGCTTCTTCGTCGCGGATCGCCAGAGCGGACCGGTGCTGCTCAAATATGCGCCCGAGCACATCAAGATGGAGATCCTGCCGCGCATCTGCCGCGGCGAGATCTGCTTTGCCATCGGCATGAGCGAGCCGAATTCCGGCTCCGACCTGTTCGCGGCGAAGACACGCGCCACCAAGACCGACGGCGGCTATCTCATCAACGGCACCAAGATCTGGACCTCGTCGGCGCACATCGCCGACTACATGATCGCGATCTTCCGGACTTCGCCGCCGACCAAGGAGAACCGCCGCCACGGACTCACTCAGTTCTTGGTCAAGATGAAGCAGCCCGGCATCAAGGTGAACCCGATCGGCCAGATCACCGGGCAATACGAATTCAACGAGGTCGTGTTTACCGATCACTTCATTCCTGACGATCACGTGCTCGGCGAGGTCGATGGCGCATGGAAGCAGGCGACGAGCGAGCTGGCCTATGAGCGCTCGGGACCCGAACGCTTCCTCGAAACCTATTACGTGCTGACCGAGCTGGTCCGGGCGGTCGGCCCCAATCCGGACACGCGCAGCGCCGAAGGCATTGGTCGCCTGGTCGCACAGCTCCACACCATGCGGCGCATGTCGGTCTCGGTGGCGGGCATGCTGCAGGCCGGCAAGGAGCCGGTGGTGGAAGCGTCCATCGTCAAGGACATCGGCACGGTCTGGGAGCAGCAGCTTCCGCACCGCGTGCGCGATCTCGCCGCCTTCGTCGAGGAAACCGCGACCAACCGCGAGACGCTGGAGCGGCAGCTCGACTTCGCCATCAAGACCGCCCCGAAACTCACTATCCAGGGCGGTACCACCGAGGTGCTGCGCGGCATCATCGCTCGCGGGCTGGGCCTGCGTTAATCATTCGAGGATATGATGACCACCTACAAAGATATCGGCGTCGAGAAGGTCGGACACGTCGGCACCATCGAGATCCGCAGGCCGCCGCTCAACTTCTTCGACATTTCGCTGATCAACCAGATCGCGGACGCGCTCGACGAGTTCGATCGCGACATCGAGATCCGCGCCTCCGTTCTGTCGGCGCAAGGCAAGGCGTTCTGCGCCGGCGCCAATTTCCAGGATCCGGCGCGGCAGGCGCAGGAAGCGAAGGAGGCCGAGAACAAGGCCAAGGGCGATCCGGCCGACAATCTCGGCCCGATCAACCATCTCTACATTCAGGCCGTGCGCATTTTCCGCGCCAAGAAGCCGATTGTCGCCGCCGTGCAGGGCGCCGCCATCGGCGGCGGCCTGGGCCTCGCGGTATCCGCCGATTTCCGCGTCACCTGCCCCGAAGCGCGCTTCTCCGCGAACTTCACCAAACTCGGCTTCCACCCTGGCTTCGGCCTGACGACGACGTTGCCCGAACTGATCGGCAAGAACAACGCCGAGCTGATGTTCTACACCAGCCGCCGCGTCACCGGCGAAGAGGCGTACAAGTGGGGCCTCGCCAACGAGCTGGTGCCGCAAGATCAGGTGAAGTCAGCCGCGATGAAGCTCGCCGGCGAAATCGCCGAGTGCTCCCCCCTCGGCCTCCTCGCCACCCGCGCGACGATGCGCGCAGGCCTCGCCGACCGCGTCATGGCCGCGACCAATCACGAGCTCGCCGAGCAGACCCGCCTGCGCGCGACGGAGGACTTCAAGGAAGGCGTGAAAGCCACGGAAGAGCGGCGCGTGGCAAATTTCAAGGGACGGTGATTTTCTCCTTCCTTCTCCCCTTGTGGGGGAGGCGGAAGCGCCGGCAAACGTTTAGCTCACGCGGAACGTCACGCCGCCGAGCAGAAATTCGTTGCCCGCAACCGCAAGCCCTTTTGCTTTCGCGGCATGCAGCACACTCGCGGCATCCGCCACGCGGAACTCCAGCGCGCTCATGATTTCGCTGGCGCCTTTGACGAAGCTGAAGGTGGCGTTCGGCAGCTTTAATTCGGCGCCATCTGCAGCGATCCCGATGATCCTGCCCCAATGCTCCGCCAGCCCCTGCGGATCCGGACTCTGCATCTCCACCGCCGTCAGCGCCTGCGTCACGTCCTTGCGGATGAACTTTTGCCAGTCCGGTCCGGCCGGCGGATACGGGCCCAGAATGTCGTCGCTTCCTTCGGTGTGGTTGAACTCGATGAAGGCGGCGCGGCAGTCGCGGGGGTGGAGCTGGACACCGTGGTAGGGCGCATGGTCGATCACGTTGGCGGTGCGCACGCCCATCGCGTTGGCCTGACGGCCGCGCCCGCCGGGATCGTTGCAGCTGAAGATCGCCATGTACCCACCACGACCGCCGGTCTTCTCGATGAAGCGCCCGGCCGTGGTGCCGTCCTTGAACGGCGCCACCACCTCCAGCAGGATCGTGTCGACCGGTAGCAGCGCATTCTCCAGGCCGTACTTTGCGACGTTGCCGTCGCGGTAGCAGACGGAAAGGCCCATGATCTCCGCGACATCGGAGATGACAGGCTCAAGGCGCGGCGCGACCAGACAGATCTGCCGCAGCCGCATATAGGGCGCCATCGTCATGCGCCCTTGAACGAGGGCTTGCGCTTCTCGACGAAGGCCTTCGCGGCCTCCTTGTGGTCCTCGGTATCGCCGCAACGCGTGTGATGGATCGCCTCGCCATCGAAGCAATCCTCCAGCGGCAGATGCTCGGCATTGTTGATGTTGCGCTTGATGAAGCCGAGCGCGATCGAGGGCCCCTGAGCCAGCGACAATGCGAGCTCATGCGCGGCCACGTCGATCTCGGCATCGGGCACGACCTTCGTCACCATGCCGATCGCATGCGCCTCCCTCGCCGTGAGCACCGGCGACATCAGGTACAGCTCGCGCGCCCGCGCGCTGCCGAGCAGCTGGGTGAGGAAATAGGTGCCGCCGTAATCGCCGGAGAAGCCGACTTTGGCGAAGGCGGTGGTGATCTTGCAGGACTCGCTGGCGATACGCAGATCGCAGGACAGCGCCATCGACAGGCCGGCGCCGGCCGCGGCGCCGTCGAGCTGCGCCACCACGGGCTTGGGCATCTGATGCAGGATGCGCGAGACCTCCATGCCGCGGCGGAGGTTCGCAAGCTTTTGCTCGAACGGCAGCGGCGCGCGGCCCGCAGCCATCGACTTGACGTCGCCGCCGACACAGAACGAGCCGCCGGCCCCCTTGAACAGCACCGCGCGCACCTCGGGATCGTCAGCCGCGCGCCGCGCGGCCTCGACCAATCCTGCAACCATCTCCGGATTGAGCGCATTCTTGCGCTCGGGACGGTTCATGGTGATGGTGAGCAGTCCGCCTTCGAGCTTTTGCAGGACCATGTCGTTCATGGGTGTTTACCTTTCTGTGGCGCCACTCTCTCGTTTCGTCATTCCGGGGCGCGACGAAGTCGCGAGCCCGGAATCCATTCTTCGACCGTCCCCGCCGCCCGATGGATCCGGGGTTCTCGCTACGCGAGCCCCGGGACGACGCTTCGCGTCACTTCTTCACCAGCGGGCAGCGCGACTGCTCCGGCGACTGGAACGCCTCATTGCCCGGCACGGTCGCCAGCAGCTTATAGTCGTCCCAGCGGCCCTTGGACTCTGACGGCTTCTTCACCTCGAACAGGTACATGTCGTGCACCATGCGGCCGTCCTCGCGGATCTTGCCGTTATGAGCGAAGAAGTCGTTGATCGGCGTCTCCTTCATCACCTTCATGACCGCGGCAGCATCGGTCGTGCCCGCCGCCTTCACCGCCTTCAGATAGTGCGTGACGGAGGAATAGACGCCCGCCTGCGCGGAGGTCGGCGGCCGCTTGACGCGCTCCTCAAAGCGCTTCGAGAACGCGCGCGTCTCGTCGTTCATGTCCCAGTAGAAGGCTTCGGCCAGCAGCAGGCCTTGCGCAGTCTCGAGACCGATCGAGTCGATGTCGGTGACAAAGGCCAGCAATGGCGAAACCTTCTGGCCGCCCTTCATGATGCCGAACTCGGCCGACTGCTTGATGGCGTTGACGGTGTCGCCGCCGGCATTCGCGAGCCCGATCACCTTGGCTTTCGAGGCCTGCGCCTGCAGCAGGAATGACGAGAAGTCCGAGGTGTTGAGCGGGTGGCGCACCGAGCCCAGCACCTTGCCGCCGGTCTTGGTGACCACGGCGCTGGTGTCCTTCTCCAGATCCTGGCCGAAGGCATAGTCGGCGGTGAGGAAGAACCAGGTGTCGAGGCCCGATTTCACGGCGGCAAGGCCCGTGACATTGGCCTGGGCGTAGGTGTCGAACACATAGTGTACGGTGGTGGGACCGCAGGCCTCGTTAGAGAGACGGATCGATCCTGGCCCGTTGAAGATGATGATCTTGCCCCGCGCTTTCGCGATCTCGCCGGCGGCCAGCGCGGTGGCGGAGGCCGCGACGTCGTAGATCATCTCGACGCCCTGATTGTCGAGCATGTCGCGGGCGATGTTGGCGGCGAGGTCGGCCTTGTTCTGATGATCGGCCGCCAGCACCTCAATCTTGCGTCCCAGCACCTCGCCGCCGAAATCTTCGACAGCCATCTTGGCCGCGGTCTCGCTGCCCGGGCCGGTGATATCGGCGTAGAGGCTCGACATATCGAGGATGCCGCCGATCTTCAGGGGTGGCTTGTCCTGGGCCTGCGCGGCGGCGCTCGCACTCAAGGCAAACGCGGCGGCAAAAATGCCCGACAAAATATGCTTCATGGAAAACATCTCCCTTGATCGCCTGGCTCTGATGGCGGCTTGATTATCGTTGTTGTCGCAATCATGCCGCATGCGCAAGAGCGCAGCAAGCGGAAGCGCGATGCGCTGCGCACGGCGGCTTTGTGTTTTCCGCAAAACGGAATGGTGAGGGATGGATTAGATATCTGCACATCATTGCGAGCGCAGGAGCGCAATCCAGAATCTCACTGCGGAAAGAATCTGAATTGCGTCGCTGCGCTCGCAGGGGGCGTGGGAAACGCCTTTGCGACGCTCTATACTTGAGGTAAAGCTATAGCATAACGCAACCTTTACGGGTCATGTGACGCAACCCCTTCTTCACCTCGTCGTCGCGCTTGTCTTCCTCGCAGGTCACACAGCGTTCGCGATGCCGTGCCAATTCGACACGCAAGACGAGGGCCGCGTCGCGGCGGTCGTCGATGCACGCAGCATACGTCTCGAGGACGGCCGCGAGGTCCGCCTCATCGGGATCGAAGCGACAGCAGCGACGAAGCAAGCATTGACCTCTCTGCTCGTCGGCCGCGATGTCATCCTGCGCAGCACTGACGACACGCCGGACCGCTACGGCCGTCAGGGCGCGCTGGTGTTCATCGGCGAAAGCGATACCTCTATCCAGGCGAGGCTGCTCGCTCAGGGCGATGCCCTCGTCTCGGCCGAGATCGCGGACAAGGAGTGCGCAACGGCCTTGATGGCGTCCGAAGCCGAGGCGCGACGCCAAAAAAAGGGCAGTTGGGTTGACCTGTCGGCCATAAAAAACGCGGAAAGTCCGGACGATATTTTGGCCGGGATCGGGCGTTTTATGGTGGTCGAGGGCAAAGTCCTGTCGGTCCGGCAAGCTGGGGCAATGACCTATCTCAACTTCGGACGAAGCTGGACACGCGGCTTTGCTGTGACTATTTCAAAGCGCAATCTGCCGGCGTTCGAAAACGCCGGAATAACCCTTAAGTCCTTGGAAAATAGACGTATTCGTGTTCGGGGCTGGGTTGAGGGGAGTACGGGGCCGCGTATCGAGGCGCGCCTCGTGGGACAGGTCGAGTTGCTGAGCGCAAACGAGCCGACAGGGGTAAGGCCTTAAATTAAGGCCAGGCACAGGTTAAGCAACGTGGATAGGGTGCTAGAACGGCACGGACGAGGTGAATGCCGCCGCCTGCGGGCTGCGCCGGCCGTGCTTTGCCTTGCGTTCGCCACGGCGCTCGCCGGATGCGGCGACATGGGCCGGTTCCAGACCGCCGCCGCCCCGCCGACCGTCGCAATGCCCAAGCCGAAGCCGGCGGTCGCCCAAACCCCTGCAACCGAGAAAGAGCACGAGCGCATCCTGGCGAGCTATGGTGGTACCTATGACGACCCGAAGCTCGAATCGCTCGTCAGCAAGACCGTCGACCGGCTCGTTGCCGCGTCCGACCGCCCCGACCAGGGCTACAAGGTCACCATCCTCAACTCCGGCGCGGTGAACGCCTTCGCGCTGCCGAACGGCCAGCTCTACGTCACGCGCGGGCTTCTCGCGCTGGCCAGCGATACGTCGGAATTATCCTCCGTGCTCAGCCACGAGATGGCGCATGTGCTCTCCAAGCACGCCGCGATGCGCGAGGACCAGGCGCGCCAGGCTGCGATCGTCACCCGTGTCGTCACCGACATGAGCAACGACCCCGATCTCACCGCGCTCGCCCTCGCCAAGACCAAGCTCACCATGGCGAGCTTTTCGCGCAACCAGGAGTTCGAGGCTGACGGCATCGGCGTCGGCATCTCCGCCAAGGCGCATTTCGATCCCTATGGTGCCGCCCGCTTCCTCTCGGCAATGGAGCGCAATGCCGAGCTGAAGGCCGGCAAGACTTCGCTCGACCCGCGTGCGCAGGATTTCACGTCGTCGCATCCGGCCACGCCCGAGCGGGTGCAGAATGCGCAGACCATCGCGCGGCAATATGCGGCGCCCGAAGGCGCCGAGCGCGACCGCGAGAGCTATCTCGCCGCGATCGACAACCTCGTCTATGGCGAGGACCCCAGCGAAGGCTTTGTCCGCGGCCGACGCTTCCTGCACCCAAAACTCGGCTTCACCTTCCAGGCGCCTGATAATTTCACGCTCGACAACACCGCACAGGCGGTGATCGGCGTGCGCGAGGGCGGCTCGCAGGCGATGCGCTTCGACGTCGTGCGCGTGCCGGCCGAGCAGTCGCTCGGCGACTATCTCAATTCCGGCTGGATGGAGGGCGTCGAGAAAGCATCCACCGAGGATATCACCATCAACGGCTTCCCGGCCGCGTCCGCCACCGCCAAGGGCGACCAGTGGCAGTTCAAGGTCTATGCGCTGCGCTTCGGCAGCGACGTTTATCGCTTCATCTTCGCCACGCGGCAGAAATCGACCGAGAGCGAGCGCAATGCGCGCGAGACCGTCAATTCATTCCGCCGGCTGACGCTCGAAGAGATCCAGGCCGCGCGACCGCTCCGCATCAAGGTCATCACCGTGCAGCCCGGCGATACCGTGGAATCGCTGTCGCACCGCATGGCCGGCGTCGACCACCCCACCGAGCGTTTTCGTGTGCTGAACGGCCTCGATCGCACCGCGCAGGTGAAGGTGCGCGACCGCGTGAAGATCGTGACGGATTGACGCGCGCTAACCGCGTCATCCCGGGGCGTGCTTGAGCAGCGAACCCGGGACCTCGATCCGCAAAGACCCTGCCGCTGGATTACCGCGCCCTTTCCTTCAAATACGCGATGATGTCGGCGCGATCCTGCGCATCCGGCACGTCGAAGAACATCTTGGTCTCGGGCACCATCGCCTGCGGCCCGGTCAGCCATTTGTCGAGGGTTTCCTCGGTCCAGACGATTCCCGAATTCTTCAGATCGGGCGAATAATCGTAACCGGGAACGCTGCCCGCCTTGCGCCCGACCACGCCCTTATGCATCGGGCCGACGCCATTCTCGTTGATGGAGTGGCAGTCTGCGCAGCCCTTATAGAGCGTCTGGCCGCGCGCGGCATTGCCGGTGGCATCAGCGGGACCGGCTGCGCACAGAAGGGCAACAGCGATCGCGGCGAGACCCAGGCTTGCAGTGCTTCGCCGGACGACGGAATAGGGCCGGATGCTCATGTGATCTCCTGCTTGCGGTCCGCAAACAGGATCGTTGGGTTCGAATTTTATTCCCGTCAGTTCGACGATTCGCCGGCGTCCATGTCACCCGCCTCGCGCTGGCCGCTGAGCCAGAGTGCGAGCAGGGTCCAGAACGCGCCGGAGAGCAGGTACGCACCCGAGGCGATGACGCCGAGATTGGTAGCGAGGAGCAGCGCCACCAGCGGGGCGAAACCGGCGCCGAACAGCCAGGCCATATCAGAGGTCAGCGCCGAGGCCGTGTAGCGGTACATCTGCTTGAAGTTCGAGGCGATCGCGCCCGAGGACTGGCCGAAGGACAGGCCAAGCAGGATGAAGCCGATCACCATGTAGATGGTCTCGCCGAACGCGCCGGCATCGAGCAGCTGCGGGGCGAAACCGCTGTAGATCGCGATCGCGATCGCCGATCCCATCAGCAGCGACTTGCGCCCGACACGGTCGGCGATGATGCCGGAGACCACGATAGCGGCGACGCCGAACACGGCGGCGACGATCTCGATGATCAGGAAGCGTACCGGGCTCTCGCGGGTGAACAGGAATACCCAGGACAGCGGGAACACCGTGACCATGTGAAATAGCGCGAAGCTTGCCAGCGGCGCGAATGCGCCGAGCATGATGTTGTGGCCTTCGCGCGCGACGGTGTCGGAAATGCGCGCGGGCTGGAGCTCGCGGGTCTCGAACAGCGAGGCGTATTCCTCTGTCGTCACCATGCGCAGGCGTGCGAACAGCGCCACGACGTTAATGGCGAAGGCGACGAAGAACGGATAGCGCCAGCCCCAGTCGAAGAAATCCTCGGCGGAGAGATTGCCGGCGAAATAGGCGAACAGCGCGCTCGCGACGATCAGTCCGAGCGGCGCGCCGAGTTGCGGCACCATCGCGTACCAGCCGCGCCTGGAGGCGGGCGCATTCAGCGCCAGCAGCGAGGCCATGCCATCCCAGGCGCCGCCCCAGGCCAAGCCTTGCGCGATGCGCGCCAGCGCCAGCAGCCAGATCGCGGCGACGCCGATCTCGGAATAGCCGGGCAGGAACGCGAGCGCCACGGTGGCGGTGCCGAGCAGGAACAGCGCCGAGATCAGCTTGGCCGTCTTGCCGTAGCTGCGGTCGACCGCCATGAAAATGACGGTGCCGATCGGCCGCGCCATGAAAGCGAGCGCGAAGATCATGAAGGAATAGAGGGTGCCGGTCAGCTCGCTAGTGAACGGAAAGACCAAGCGCGGGAACACGATCACCGAGGCGATCGCGAACACGAAGAAATCGAAGAATTCCGAGGTGCGGCCGATGATGACGCCGATGGCGATCTCGGCGGGACTGGCCTGGTCGTGGCCGTGCTCGCCCGAGTGGAGGTCTGCCATTGCGGGGGTCTGTGCCGTCGCCATTCGTGCGCCCTTAACGTCCTGAAAACCAAAGCCGACCGCCCGGCGGGCGCCAGGCAATCTGTCCCTCTCTGACCCAACATCCCGCAGCGCAACATTGGACAAATTGTCCAATGTCCGGATTGTTGCGCCGCAGCTACCCGTTGGCCCCGCAAAGGAAACTCATTCTCATAAGGCTCGGCCCGTGTCCCGTCTCAAGATCCTGGCGCTGCTACCCCTGGCGGTTGCGCTCAGCGGCTGCAACTACATCGTGCTGGCGCCAGCCGGCGATATCGCGGCGCAACAGCGCGACCTCGTCATCATTTCCACCGTCCTGATGCTCCTGATCGTCGTCCCCGTGATGGCGCTGACGGTGCTGTTTGCCTGGCGCTACCGCCAGTCCAACAGCTCGGCCCGCTACGAGCCGGACTGGGATCACTCGACCAAGCTCGAGCTGGTGATCTGGTCGGCGCCACTATTGATCATCGTCTGCCTGGGCGCGCTGACCTGGATGGGGACGCATCTGCTCGACCCCTATCGCACGCTCGGCCGCATCCATGCCGACCGCGCGATCGACCAGTCCAAGGCGCCGCTCGAGGTCGACGTCGTCGCGCTCGATTGGAAGTGGCTCTTCATCTATCCGGATTACGGCATCGCCACCGTCAACGATCTGGCCGCGCCCGTCGATCGCCCGATCAACTTCCGCATCACCGCCTCTTCGGTGATGAACTCGTTCTACATCCCCGCCCTGGCCGGCCAGATCTACGCGATGCCGGGGATGGAGACGAAGCTCCACGCCGTCGTGAACCACGCCGGCACTTACAAGGGCTTCTCCGCCAACTATAGCGGCGCCGGATTCTCCGGCATGCACTTCAGCTTCCAGGGCCTCGACGACAAGGGCTTCGATGCCTGGGTCGCGCAGGCCAAATCGGCCGGCGGCTCGCTTGGCCGCACTGAGTATCTCCAGCTCGAAAAGCCCAGCGAGAACGAGCCGGTGCGCCGCTGGGGCACGGTCGATTCCGATCTCTACCGCCTGATCCTCAACATGTGCGTCGAGACGGGCAAGATGTGCCAGAGCGAGATGATGGCGATCGACGCCAAGGGCGGCAACGGCCATGAGGGCCTGAACAACACCCTGCCGCTCTCCTACGACAAGTACGCCCGCCGCGGCAGCGCGTTCGGACCCGAGCCGAGCTTCATCGCAGGCACCTGCACGCCGGATGCGCCGCAAGGCCAGACCACGGCCGCGATCAAGGCGCCGCTCGACCCCGCGCCGCTCGTCGGCGCCGGCCTGAAGCGGCCGACCTTCGCGCCGCTGAAGTCCTCGTCCTTCTTCCTCGGACAACGTCCCAAGTCAGACTCCTGACGTCAGACTCCTAAAGAGATCCAGCATGTCTCCTGATCTTCTCAAGTTCATTTTCGGCCGGCTCGGCTTCGATTCGCTGCCGATCCACGAGCTGATCCTCGTCGGCACCTTTGCAGTCGTCGCGCTCGGCGGCGTCACGCTGCTTGCAGGCCTGACCTACTTCCGCCTCTGGGGCTATCTCTGGCGCGAGTGGTTCACCACCGTCGACCACAAGCGCATCGGCATCATGTATATGATTCTCGGCATCGTGATGCTGCTGCGCGGCTTCGCCGACGCGCTCATGATGCGGGCGCAGCAGGCGATGGCATTCGGCGGCTCGGAGGGCTTCCTCCCCGCCCATCACTACGACCAGGTCTTCACCGCCCACGGCGTGATCATGATCTTCTTCGTGGCGATGCCGCTGGTCACCGGTCTGATGAACTTCGTCGTGCCGCTGCAGATCGGCGCGCGCGACGTGTCATTCCCGTTCCTGAACAATTTCAGCTTCTGGATGACGGTCGGCGGCGCGGTGCTCGTGATGCTCTCGCTGTTCATCGGCGAATTCGCCCGCACCGGCTGGCTGGCTTATCCGCCCCTGTCCAACATCGGCTACAGTCCTGATGTCGGCGTCGACTATTACATCTGGGGATTGCAGGTTGCAGGCGTCGGAACGACACTGTCCGGCATCAACCTGATCTGCACCATCGTCAAGCTGCGCTGCCCCGGCATGACCATGATGCGGATGCCGGTGTTCACCTGGACCTCCCTCTGCACCAACATCCTGATCGTAGCCTCCTTCCCCGTCCTGACCGTGGTGCTCGCGCTGCTCTCGCTCGATCGCTACGTCGGCACCAACTTCTTCACGAACGATTTCGGCGGCAGCCCGATGATGTACGTGAACCTGATCTGGATCTGGGGCCACCCCGAGGTCTACATCCTGGTTCTCCCCGCCTTCGGCATCTTCTCGGAAGTCACCTCGACCTTCTCCGGCAAGCGCCTGTTCGGCTACACCTCGATGGTCTACGCCACGGTCGTCATCACCATCCTGTCCTACCTGGTCTGGCTGCACCACTTCTTCACGATGGGCTCGGGCGCCAGCGTCAACTCGTTCTTCGGCATCACCACGATGATCATCTCGATCCCGACGGGCGCGAAGATGTTCAACTGGCTGTTCACGATGTATCGCGGCCGCATCCGCTACGAGCTGCCGATGATGTGGACCATCGCCTTCATGCTGACCTTCGTGCTCGGCGGCATGACCGGCGTGCTGCTCGCGGTGCCGCCGGCCGACTTCGTCCTCCACAACAGCCTGTTCCTGATCGCACACTTCCACAACGTGATCATCGGCGGCGTGGTGTTCGGCGCGTTCGCCGGCATCAACTACTGGTTCCCGAAAGCGTTCGGCTTCAGGCTCGATCCGTTCTGGGGCAAATGCTCGTTCTGGTTCTGGGTCACCGGCTTCTACATGGCCTTCATGCCGCTCTATGTGCTCGGCCTGATGGGCGTGACCCGCCGCCTGCGTGTGTTCGACGATCCTTCGCTTCAGATCTGGTTCGTCATCGCCGCGATCGGCGCCGGCCTCGTCTTTCTCGGCATCCTCAGCATGCTGATGCAGTTCGCCGTCAGCTTCCTCAAGCGCGAGCAACTCAAGGACGTCACCGGCGATCCCTGGGATGCGCGCACGCTGGAATGGGCAACCTCGTCTCCCCCGCCGGACTACAACTTCGCCTTCACCCCCGTCGTTCACGACAATGACGCGTGGTGGGACATGAAGAAGCGCGGCTATCAGCGTCCGCTCACCGGGTTCAAGCCGATCCACATGCCCAGCAGCACCGGCACGGGCATCATCCTCGCCGGCTTCGCTACCGCGATGGGTTTCGGCCTGGTCTGGTACATGTGGTGGCTGGCCGCGTTGAGCTTCATCGCGATGCTCGCCGTCGGGATCGGGCACACCTTCAACTATCACCGCGACTTCGATATTCCGGCTGACGACGTCATCCGGACCGAGGACGCGCGCACCAAACTGCTCGCCGGAGCCAAGTAAATGACTGTTGCTGTCAATCCCTCGCAGACCGGCGAGCCGGTCTTCTACCTCGCCGACGAACATCCGCACCCAGAAGGCTACAGCACCTCGCTCGGCTTCTGGATCTATCTGATGAGCGACTGCCTCATCTTCGCGATGCTGTTCGCAGCCTTCGGCGTGCTCGGCGCCAACTACGCCGCCGGGCCCGCGCCGAAGGACCTGTTCGACCTCGATCTCGTCGCGGTGAACACCTCGATGCTGCTGCTGTCGTCGATCACCTACGGTTTTGCCATGCTGACGATGCAGCAGAACAAGATCGCCCAGACGCAGATGTGGCTCCTGATCACCGGCCTGTTCGGCGCCGCCTTCATCGGCATCGAGCTCACCGAGTTCGCCCACATGATCCATGAGGGTGCCACGCCCCAGCGCAGCGCCTTCCTGTCTGCCTTCTTCACTCTGGTCGGCACCCACGGCCTGCACGTCTCCTGCGGCCTGATCTGGCTGATGACCCTTATGGTGCAGGTCTGGCGTTTCGGCCTGATCGAGGCAAACCGCCGTCGCCTGATGTGCCTGTCGATGTTCTGGCACTTCCTCGACGTGGTCTGGATCGGCGTTTTCACCTTCGTCTATCTCCTGGGAGTTCTGCGATGAGCACCAATACCCACGCAGCTGGCGCGCACGACCATCATCACGACGACGGCCACGGCCACAGCACGTTCTCGGGCTACATGCTCGGCTTCGTGCTCTCGGTGGTGCTCACTGCGATTCCGTTCTGGCTGGTCATGAGCGGCGCGCTGCCGAGCAAGCAGATCACCGCGCTGGTCATCATGGCCTTCGCGGTGGTGCAGATCGTCGTCCACATGATCTATTTCCTGCACATGAACACCAAGTCGGAGAACGGCTGGAGCATGATGGCGCTGATCTTCACCATCGTGATGGTGGTGATCGCGCTGTCGGGTTCGCTGTGGGTGATGAACCACCTCAACAGCAACATGATGCCGATCCACGAGATGACGGGAATGAAATGAGCGACCTCGTGAGCCCTGGGGACAAGGAACGGCGCCGCCCGGCAGGGGCCGCGCGTCCGCACCTGTGGCTCACGGTCCTCTCGCTGATCTCCTTCGTTGTTCTGATGGGCCTCGGCGTCTGGCAGGTCGAGCGCCGCGCCTGGAAACTGGCGCTGATCGACCGTGTCGAGCAGCGCGTCCATGCCGCGGCCCAACCGATCCCCTCGCCGGCTTCGTGGCCCGCCGTCTCCGCGGCAAATGACGAATACCGCCACGTCAGCGTCTCCGGCCGTTTCCTGCACGACCGCGAGACCCTGGTGCAGGCCGTCACGGAGGAAGGCCCGGGCTATTGGGTGCTGACGCCGCTGAAGCGCAGCGACGGCATGACCATCCTGATCAACCGTGGCTTCGTACCATCAGAGCGGCGCGACCCATCGACGCGCGAGGCCGGCAATCCGGACGGCCAGGTCGAGATCACCGGCCTGCTGCGCATCACCGAGCCAAAAGGCGGATTTCTCAGGGACAATGTGCCCCAGCACAACCGCTGGTATTCGCGGGATGTCGCCGCGATTGCAGCTGCGCGCCACCTCCAGAACGCCGCACCTTTCTTCGTCGATGCCGACGCCGGATCACAATCCGCTGGCGGTCCGATCGGCGGATTGACCGTGATCCGCTTTCCCAATAACCACCTGGTCTACGCTTTGACGTGGTTTGCCCTGGCTTTCATGCTGGCCGGCAGGCTTTTCGTCACCTTCCGCGGCGGGCTGTTCCGCCGCAAGCAAGCCTTGAACGGCTTCGTCCACGAACCGGCCGGCGGCCTCGACGCCTCCGCCCGCAGGACGGGATCAGATGCTGGAACGATCGTCGAACCGACCTGACGACGGAAACAATTACGGCGGCCCGGCCGTCACGCTGCAATCGCAGGCGGACGCACGCAGCGAGCTCATCGGTGCTGCACCGACCGACGACGAGACCAACCGCAAGAACATGGCGCTGCTGATCCAGCTGCGCTGGACCGCGGTGGTCGGCCAGATCGTGACCATCGGCGGCGCGCATTTCTGGCTCGGCATTCCCCTGCCCCTGACCCGCATGGGCGCGGTGATCGGCGCGCTGGTGCTGCTCAATGTCTCGAGCCTGATCTGGGTACGTCATCGCGCCACGATCACCAGCAATGAGCTGCTGGTCGCACTGATGCTCGATGTCGCCGCGCTGACCGCGCAGCTTTATCTGAGCGGCGGCGCCACCAACCCCTTCACCTCGCTATTCCTGCTCCAGGTCACGCTCGGCGCGGTGCTGCTCGATGCCCGCTCGACCTGGTCGCTGGTGGCGCTGAGCTGCGCGAGTTTCGTATGGCTGACGGTGGCCTACCGACCGCTCGATCTGCCGCCCAATCCGTTGAGCGAGACCTACACGCTGACCGTCACCGGCATGCTGCTTGGCTTCGTCCTCAATGCCGTTTTGCTCGTCGTGTTCGTCACCCGCATCAACCGGAACCTGCGCCAGCGCGATGCGCATCTGGCGGCGCTGCGCCAGCATGCGGCCGAGCAGGATCACATCGTGCGCATGGGCCTGCTCGCCTCCGGCGCGGCGCATGAACTCGGCACGCCCCTCGCCTCGCTTTCCGTCATCCTCGGCGACTGGCGACGCATGCCCGATCTCATGGCCGATCAGGAGCTTGCCGAGGACCTGACCGAGATGGAAACATCGCTGCAACGCTGCAAGTCCATCGTAACCGGGATTTTGGTCTCGGCAGGGGAAGCACGCGGCGAAGGATCGTCGCCGACGACAGTGACGGCGTTCGTCACCGCACTGGTCGACGAATGGCGCAATGCGCGCTCGGCGCGGACACTCTATTTCGTCAACACCTTTGGTGAGGACATCGCGATCGTCTCCGACATCGCACTGAAGCAGGTGATCTTCAACGTGCTCGACAATGCCTATGAGGTCTCGCGAGAGTGGGTCGAGCTCGTGGCCGAACGCGAGGGCGACAATCTGGTCCTCTCGATCAGCGATCGCGGTCCCGGCTTTGCGCCGGAAATGCTGGCTCAGCTCGGAAAGCCCTATCAGTCGAGCAAGGGCCGCGCCGGCGGCGGACTCGGCCTGTTCCTGGTGGTGAACGTGGTGCGCAAGCTGGGGGGCGGCGTGACCGCCGAGAACCACAGGAAGCGCGGCGCTACTGTCCGCCTGACGCTACCACTCGCAACGCTCGCGATCGGAGGCAGCTTTGACGCCTGACCGTTCGCTCCTTGTCGTCGAGGACGACGAAGGCTTTGCGCGCACACTGAAGCGCTCGTTCGAGCGCCGCGGCTACGAGGTCGTGCTCGCCGCGTCGATCGAGGAGGTCCGGAAAGTCCTGCAGGGCAGATCCTTCGGCTACGCCGTGGTCGACCTCAAGCTCGGCGGAGCCTCGGGCCTTGCCTGTGTCGAGCTGCTGCATAGCCACGACGAGGAGATGCTGATCGTGGTGCTGACGGGCTTCGCCAGCATCTCGACCGCCGTCGAGGCGATCAAGCTGGGGGCCTGCCACTATCTGGCGAAACCGTCGAACACCGACGATATCGAGGCCGCCTTCCACAAGGCCGAAGGCAACGCCGACGTCGCGCTGGACGTGCGGCCGACCTCGATCAAGACGCTGGAATGGGAGCGCATCCACCAGACCCTGATCGAGACGGATTTCAACATCTCGGAAGCGGCGAGGCGCCTCGGCATGCACCGGCGCACGCTGGCAAGGAAGCTCGAGAAGCGGCCGCTGAAGTGATGAAAGCGTAGGGTGAACCCAATCAAAAAGCCCGGCCGCTCGGCCGGGCTTTTGATTGCTTGCGCAGAACGAAGCTGCTTACGCGGCCTCGTCGGCGACGGTGGTGTCGTCGCCATCGGTATCGTCGGTATCGCCCTCGGCATCCGCCTCGCCCTCGCCGTCGGCGGCTTCCGCCTTGGCATTGGCGCGGCGCGGGCTCTTGGCGAGCTGGGCCTCGATCTCCTTGACCGCTTCGGTCTCGGTCGAGTGCTGCACCACCGCGATCTCGCGGGACAGACGATCCAGCGCCGCTTCATAGAGCTGGCGTTCGGAGTACGACTGCTCCGGCTGCGACTCCGAGCGATAGAGATCGCGCACGACTTCTGCGATCGCGACGATGTCGCCCGAATTGATCTTCGCTTCGTATTCCTGGGCGCGGCGCGACCACATGGTGCGCTTGACGCGGGCGCGGCCCTTGAGCGTCTCGAGCGCCTTCTTCACCAACGTAGGCTCGGACAGCTTGCGCATGCCGACATTGGCAACCTTGGCGGTCGGAACGCGCAGCGTCATCTTGTCCTTGATGAAGTTGATGACGAACAGCTCGAGCTTCGCACCGGCGATCTCCTGCTCCTCGATGGCCAGGATCTGGCCGACGCCGTGAGCGGGATAGACGACGAATTCATTGGCCTTGAAGCCCTGGCGCTGGGTCACGACCTTCTTTTCCTCGACCTTCGGCGCAGCCGCAGCGGGCTTCACGGCCGGCTTGGCAGCAATGGGGGCCTTGGCAGGGGCGGCAGCAACGGGAGCCTTCGGAGCAACGGGCTTGGCAGCGTGAGCCTTCGCAGCAGCAGCAGCAGGCTTGGCAAGCTTTGCAGCAGCAGGCTTGGCAACGGTCGCTTTCGCGGCCGGTTTGGCAGTCTTGTTAGGCATTGCGCTTCTTTTGTTCTTCGAGGACTTTGCAGCCGGCGGCGCCTTGGCAGCGGCCCGACCCTTGGATGCGCTACGGCTGGCCGCGGCGACTTTTTTGGCCTCCTTATGGGAAGCCCTCGCTGAAGTACTCTTTTTACGCGTTTTCTGTGACACAGCCTGCGCGCGGAAACTGCCACGCCCCTGTTCGACATTTGGTTTCACGGGAACCCAGAGGGGCCAACGGGCTGACGGGGTTCAGCTTAATGTGCCCAATATAGCACATTTCCCGCAAAAATCAATGATTTAGGGGTCTTTAGGTCTGGCTTCCGGCGGCAACGCCGCTATTAGGGTTAAGTTTGGGCCTTAATTAGTCTCCGGAGCCGGGGTTCGGAGAAAAATATTTCTCGAACTTACCTTCCATCCCGTCGAACTCCTTCGCATCGTCGGGTGATTCTTTCTTCTGGGTGATATTCGGCCAGCTCTTGGCGTACTCGGCATTGACCTGGAGCCACTTTTCCAACCCCGGTTCCGTATCCGGCTTGATGGCGTCAGCGGGGCATTCCGGCTCGCACACGCCGCAGTCGATGCACTCGTCCGGATGGATGACCAGCATGTTGTCACCCTCGTAGAAACAATCGACCGGGCAAACCTCGACGCAGTCGGTGTACTTGCACTTGATGCAGTTTTCAGTGACGACGTAAGTCATCCAACGCTCCGAAAAGCTCTTTTAAAAGTCGCGGCTTGCGTAGCGCGGATGGCTCCGCGCTGCAAGGTCGGGAAGCCCCGATCATGACGGCTTTATGTGTTTGATCGACCAAGAAATGAATATCAGACGCAACTAATTGCGCTTTGAGTCGCCGAGCTCCTCGTAGAGCACGCGCACCGAGGCGGCATCGCCGCGGCGCTCGTTGAAGCCGGTCACCTTCAGCACGCGCACACTGCGATCGAGCGCGATCGTGATGACGTCGCCGACCTTGATCGCATGGCCCGGCGATGTCTCGCGCGTGCCGTTGATGCGGACATGGCCGGACTCGACGAGCTCAGCGGCGGAGGTGCGCGCCTTCACCACCCGCGCGTGCCACAGCCATTTGTCGAGACGCTGCCGCTCGGTGGTCGTGGCTTACTCCTTCCGACCGGCGAGCTGCTCTTTCAGCGCGGCGAGCTTTGCGAACGGCGAGTTCGGGTCGGCCGGACGATCACGCTCACGCGGGTTGGCGCTCGAGGCGTAGGGACGCAGCGACGGCCCACCCTGGCGGTCGCGGCCCTTGTCGCGGTCGCGGCCCCTGTTGTCGCGGCCATTATCCCGATCGCCACCGAACTTCTTGTCGCGGTTACGATCCTTGTCGCGGTCCTTGCCCTGGAAACTGCGATTGCGGTCGTCGCGGCGCTCACCGCCCTCGGCACCTTCGCGGCCCTTGCGGAAATCTCTGCCGCCATCGCGGCGATGACCACCGTGACGATGGCGCTCTCCGCGCTTCTCGCCATCGGCGGATTGCGCGGCCTCGCCCTCGACGGGCGCACCGCCGGCCTCAGCACCCGCTTGCGGACGCTGATTGTTGTGGCGCTGATGGCGGTGGCGCTCGTGGCGCGGCTTGCGATCCTCGTGACGGCCGCCGGGGCGCCAGACCTCGACGAGCTCCGGCTCGGCGGGCGCGGCAACAGCTTCAACAGGGGCAGCTGCATCGGGAGAGGCAGCGGCTTCCGTTGCGGCGGTCTCAGCGGGCGCGGCTTCAGCGGCAGCCTCGGCGGGTGCAGCAGCCTCTTCCGCCGGCGGCGCGATGCCGGGGGCATCTTCGGGTGTGACGGGCGCTTCTGGCGAGGCTTCGAGCGCCGGCTCTTCACGAGCGGGCTCGTCGTGCGGCTCCATGCCGGGCGCGTCTTCGACGGTGACGGCTTCGATGGCGGCATCAGCGGGCGGTGCGGACTCCTCGATCGCTGGCGTCTCGGCGGACGCTTCCGCCGCGGGCGTCAACGCAGCAGCAGGCGCGGCGGGCTTGGGCGGCAACGGCGCGCGCTTCTCCATGCGATAGCCGAGCGCGCGCAGCACGGAGGCGAAATCCTCGCCGGCGGAGCCGGTGAGCGAGGTCATCGCCTGCGTCACCACGAAACCACGGCCGTCGAACGCGCCGGCGGGCTTTTCGCCGGGCGAATTCTCGCGCCAGGCCAGCGCCGGGCGGATCAGATCGGCCAGGCGCTCCAGGATATCGACGCGGACGGCGCGCTCGCCGGCCTGCTTGTAGCCGAGCACGCGATAGGCATCGCGCGGCAGGCTCTTGTCGACCGGGAACGAGGTGCGGCCGGACGAAGCCAGATGCTGCGCACCCGACAGCGCCGAGAGATCGACATTGTCCTGCTTCAAGGCCCACAGCAGCGCGGCAAGCGCGCGCGCAGCGGGCTTCAGGATGCCGGGGAAATAGATATGATAGGCGCCGAAGCGGACGCCGTATTTACGCAGCGTCGCGCGCGAGGGCTGGTCGAGATCCTTCAGCTCATTGGCAATCTTGGGCCGCTCGAGCACGCCGAGCGCCTCGACCAGCTGATAGGCGATGCCGCGGGCAATGCCGGTGACGTCCTCGGCCTTCGAGAGCTCGAACATCGGCCCGAGCAGCTTTTCGATATGGGTCTTGAGCCAGAGCTCGAGCCGCGCCTGCACCTTTTCGCGCGGCGCCCCCGTCAATCGCTCGTCCGAGATGATGCGAATGCGCGGATGCAGCGCGTCGTCTGCGGCGGACAGCCGCGCCACGGCATCGCCGGTCCAGCGGATGATGCCTTCCGAGGTCAGCACGAACTGATCGTCCGGCGCATTGCCCAGTTTTTCGGCGCGCGCATTGATCTCGCCGGCGAGCACCGCTTGCGCGGCAGCCTGCAAGGCTTTCGCATCGGAACCGGCTTCCGCCGCATCCGGTGCAAAGGTGAAGCCATCGAGGCGGCCGATGACATGGCCTTCGACGATAACTTCGCCGGTCTTGCCGATTTCCGTATTCAAGCTCGTGTTCTCCCGCAGGCGGCGCATCAATACACTGGTCCGGCGATCAACGAAACGCTCAGTCAAGCGTTCGTGGAGCGCATCCGACAATTTATTTTCGACCTCCCGCGTGACGCCCTGCCAGCGATCGGGGTCTTTCAGCCAGTCCGGGCGGTTGGCGACGAAGGTCCAGGTACGAATCTGCGCGATCCGGGCCGACAGCGTGTCGATGTCGCCATCGATGCGGTCGGCCTGGTCGACCTGGGCGGCGAACCAGGAATCGGGGACGCAGCCCTTCTGCATCAGGAAGCCGTAGAGCGTCGTCACCAGCTCGGCATGGGCCGCCGGCGACAGCTTCCGGTAATCGGGGACCTGGCAGGCCTCCCAGAGCCGCTCCACTGCCGCCTTGCCGTGCGCGATATCGCGCACCTCGACGTCGCGGGCGGCGTGGTCGAGCACGCGCATGTCTTCGGCGATCGGCGCCCGCGTCAAGGTCTCGTGGCCCGGGGGCAGGTTGAGCGAAACCTGGAGCGCGCCGAGCGAGGAGAAATCCAGCTTCGAGTTGCGCCATTGCAGCATCTTCACGGGATCGAAGATGTGGTTCTGCAGCGCATTCACCAGCTCGGGCTCGAACGGGGCGCAGCGGCCCGTGGTGCCGAAAGTGCCGTTGCGGGTGGCGCGGCCGGCGCGGCCGGCGACTTGCGCGAACTCGGCCGGCGTCAGGCGGCGGAACTGAAAACCGTCGAACTTGCGGTCGGAGGCGAAGGCGACGTGATCGACGTCGAGATTGAGGCCCATGCCGACGGCATCGGTGGCGACGAGATAATCGACGTCGCCGCTCTGGAACATCTCCACCTGCGCATTGCGCGTGCGTGGGCTGAGCGAGCCCAGCACCACGGCTGCACCGCCGTGCTGGCGCTTGATTAGCTCGGCGATGGCGTAGACCTCGTCGGCCGAGAAGGCGACGATCGCAGTCCGGCGCGGCTGGCGCGTGATCTTGCGGTCGCCGGCAAATTCGAGCTGCGACAGGCGGGGCCGCGTGATCATCGAGACGCCCGGCAGCAGCCGCTCGATGATCGGGCGCATCGTGGCGGCGCCCAGCAGCAGCGTCTCGTCGCGGCCGCGGCGGTTGAGGATGCGGTCGGTGAAGACGTGGCCGCGTTCGAGGTCGGCCGCGATCTGGATCTCGTCGACGGCGAGGAAGGAGACGTCGATGTCGCGCGGCATCGCCTCGACGGTCGAGACCCAGTAGCGCGGATGCTTCGGCTTGATCTTCTCCTCGCCCGTCACCAGCGCGACGGCCTCAGCGCCGACGCGGCCGACGATCTTGTTGTAGACCTCGCGCGCGAGCAGCCGCAGCGGCAGGCCGATCATGCCGCTCGAATGCGCGAGCATCCGTTCGATGGCGAGATGGGTCTTGCCGGTGTTGGTCGGCCCGAGCACCGCAGTGACGCCGGCGCCGGGCACCCGCTCGGAAGCGAAGGGGGAGGGAGGAAAGGCCATGTCTAGGTGATTAGGTAATGGCTAATGGGGCGAATGTCAGGGCTATCTGGGGCGGCGGGGGGTGCAGGCGCTCGACACCCGCGCAACTGTCTCACTTTGCGACGCTTTTCCTCATCCCCTTAAGCTTCGGAACGACTCCAGAACGAATCGCGGCCGAATCGCTGACTCCCCTGGGAGTCCCGTTCCGTTCACGCAACATGTCGCGGGACTCGTTTTGCGTGTGCACTAGATGGAGTTTTGAGCGATCGCACAAGCGACGATATGAGGGCGGATTTCGTTAAGTTGGGGATGGGCATGAGTCGAATCAGAATCGGGGAGGAGTCAAATGGATTCCGGGAAATGCGGGCAGCTGGACTCGATTTCGTGAAACAACCCCATGCACAGTAGCTAAGTCGTTGATATTGCTTGCACCACCTACCCTCCCCTGGAGGGGGAGGGTCGGCGACCGTTGAGCACAGCGAAATGGGCGACGGGGTGGGGTGATCTCTCCGCACGGGAGACTGCCCGCGGGGAGAGGTCACCCCACCCCGCTCGCGCTGCGCGCGATCGACCCTCCCCCTCCAGGGGAGGGTAAGAAGGCGCCCTACTGCGTCTTCGCCACCCGTGGCGGCTGGGCTGTGGTGATGAAGCTGGTGGCTTCCAGCATCGCCGGCCCCAGCGGCGTCGGCACTTTCAGCCAGAAGGGAACCAGGATGCGCGTGCCCGCGACCGGGGCGAGGGCGATCTCGATGTTGCGCTGGGCGGCGAGGTATTTGATCACGGGGCGATCGGGGATGTAGCCGGCGACGGGGACGAAATAGAGCGCGCAGACCACGACCGGGCCCCTGTAGCCCTTCTCGGCCTTCACCGTCTCCATGCGCTTGAAATCGAGCTTGAGCTCGTAGCGCATGCGGCCGTCGAAGATGGGCGCGCCGCCGTGGCAGGCCTCCGGCGACAGCGGATCGCCCGTGCCGGGCACGCGCACCAGCGAGGCCGTCATCGGATCGAACACGCCGCGGCGATGCGCGTCGGTGACGACGATGCGATCGGGATCGACAGGCGGCTCCGGAATGATGCCGAACTCCTTCACATTGCCCTTGTCGAGGGTGATGTGGATCTCTTCGGTCTTCTTCGAGGTGGTGGTGGAGGCCTGGTAGGCGGTCGCAACCAGCGCGCCATTGACGACGCGGCCCTGCGAGGCGCCGGTGCCGGAGCCGCCCGCGAAGGATTTCAGGATGCCGGTGGTGCCGCCGGAGGCCGCCGCCGAGAACACCTCGTCCTGGATATCGATGTTCCAGGCGCCGCGGCCGACCGGAATGCCTGATAGCGTCGCCTCATATTGCGCCTCGAGCTTGCCCTGCGCCGCGGCCGGCTGCGCCCCCCACGCCAGCACCAGGCCGCCGAGAGCGGCCAGCGCCAGCCTGCCGGCTGACCGCAGCCGGGGCGGAATGAGGGGGGTCGTGGGCACGAGACGATCCATCAGGAAAAGAAGCGGTTGTTACTTAAGCCTGTTACGGCGCCAAGCAATGCAAAAGGGGCGCGAAACGCGGGAACCCACCGGACTCTTCGGCGGCGATTGCGCCCTTTATGTGATGGTAAGGCATTTTAAACATTGCCGTTTTGGTGATTGGCCGGGCCCGGGCGGCGGGCTCCCTTACCTCTCCCATCGGGAGAGGTCGCGCCCCGGGCGATGCGAAGCATCGTCCCGTGCGCGGGTGAGGGGCTCAGGTCCCACGATGGCGCGAAACCCCTCACCCGGCGCTACGCGCCGACCTCTCCCGATGGGAGAGGTGTGGCACCGCCTCCGGAGCACGATCCCAGCCCAAAACCTTGACTACCCGCTCCTCTGCCCCTATACGTCCGCCCGCTCCCTGCAAGGACAGAGAATTTGCTCCCCCGTGGCGCCCCGAATGGCCGCCGCAGACTTGGGGGACAGGATAAGGATTTTTGCCATGTCTCGCCGCTGCGAACTGACGGCCAAGGGCCCCCTCGTCGGCCACAAGGTCAGCCACTCCAACATCAAGACCAAGCGCCGCTTCCTGCCGAACCTGGTCAACGTGACCTTCATCTCGGAAGCGCTGGGCCGCAACGTGCGCCTGCGCGTCTCCACCAACGCGGTGAAGAGCGTCGACCACAATGGCGGCTTAGACGCCTACCTGCTCAAGGCCAAGACCGACACCCTGTCGCCGCGCGCGGTCGAGCTGAAGCGCGCCATCGAAAAGAAGGTCGGCGACGCGCCGGTCAAGAAGGCCAGCTAAGCCAATTTCAGAAATGGGCGGGGGCTAAGTTGCGTCGCGTGGCGTAGGCTTAGCCGAGTAGAGTTTGTGTAACGGCCGGATCGGAAGATCCGGCCGTTTTTGTTTGTGGGGGAGTCTGAGCCGCGCAAAGAACGTTTGGTCGCGCTGCCCGCCGCAGCTATGTTTCGGAAAAGTGGATCAACTCCCGATCTCCAAGCTGGAATTCATCAACTCCGACCCCACACGGGGCGTTAATGTGTTTAAGACACACTAATTTCGACGCCGAGTCGAGAGCGACCTCTCATGACAACATTTTCAGTCGACACACACCTCTTCCGTGAGCTCGGGGAGCTGTTAGTTGGTCGCGATTCAACGGCCCTAGTCGAGCTTATCAAGAATGCATATGACGCTGACGCGACGCGCGTCGTTGTCTATGGGCAGTCCCTTTCGCATCCAGACAGGGGCTTCATTACCATCAGCGACAACGGAATCGGGATGTCGCGCTCGGAATTCGAAAGAGGATTTCTCACGATCGCCTCGCGAGTGAAAGACGACGCGACAAGGCGCTCGAAAGTCTTTGAGCGTCGATACACGGGACAAAAAGGCGTGGGCCGCCTTGCCGCGCACAAGCTAGCACGCATGCTTGAGGTCATTTCCGCTCGGTGGTCCGGGACGCCTCCCAACGGGGCGGATCAACTACCTGCCCGGGGCACCGGTATCGAAGTAAAAATTGATTGGGATGCGGTCGAAGCAAGCCGCACCCTAGACGAGGTCGATCATACCGACGCCATCGCTATCTCGGACGCTGACGGCGGCCGCAACGCTGGAACGACCATAACGCTCCGCCGCCTCCGCCGTCGCTGGACTCCTACCGAACATGGTCGTTTCCTAGAGGAGCTACAGGCCTTTCAACCTCCACCTCCCCTAGTCCGGCCTCTGCCGCGGAATGTCTCTTCCCGACTGCTATTCGATGCACCTCGAGTGCGAGATGTATCTGCAAAAGAGGGCGTTCACTTTTCAGTCGAGCTCGCCGGGGATCTCGCTCCTCCGGACGATTATTGGACTGCCATGGTCGAGGCGGCGCATTGGATCGTTGAGATCGACGCAAGCAGCCGAACAAAGGAAGTGAAATTCCTAGTCTCTCCGACGTCATCAACGAGCGAGGAACTGTCGGACGCTGTTCCGCGAGAATTCTCCATGCCCCATCCCTCTCCCAAAGAGGGCCCGTTCTTCCAAGCAAGAATCCTAAAGCGCACCGGAGTCGTAGTTAGAGGAGACGAACGACTGAAAAAGTGGGCAGGCCGATCCAGCGGGGTACGTATCTTTATGGAAGGCTTTCGCGTCCTTCCATACGGCGAACCCACGGATGATTGGCTTCAGCTCGATCGGGACACAGCTGAGCGCGGCCGGTGGTACATCGATCCCGAGTCTGACATCGGTTCACAGTTGAGCGCCGCTGAACGCGGGCCCGATGCGGGCCTAAATCACCTTCCGAATAAGCACTATTTTGCTCCGTGTTTCTTACAGAACGCAACGCGTCGAATTTGCGCATGCTCGTTAATCGTGAAGGGTTCATACCTAACCAGGCATTCGCCGATCTAACTGCCATCGTCAGAACCGGTATCGACCTATCCACTCGCGTCCAGATGGCCGCGAGCGCAAAGCGCAGAACTGATCGCAGAACGCAGCGCCGCGAGGCGACCGATCGCAAACCGGAATTTGCGTCTGCGACGCAAACAACAGAATTGCTCGTGCGCGAGGCGAAGACTCATGCGGCGAACGCACGGGCTTTGGTGTCATCGGGTCAGATCGAGTCTGCCAATACCGAATTCATGGCTGCATTATCTCAAGTCGATAACATCGCCGCTCACGCCGACCAAGCCTCCCATGAAATCGCAATGTTTCGAGTTTTGGCCTCGGTTGGGACACAGGTAGCCTCATTCATTCATGAAATAAATTCGCTGCTGGACATGGCTGCAGCAGTCGAAAAGACACTTCGTACCATTCTCGAGATGCAAGGCCTTCCAAAGGAGCACCGGCAGAAGCTCTCGTCCATGCAACGAGACGTCGGTGATTTAAAGCGCGCCATCGAGCGTCAAGCTTCCTACTTGGTCGACGTTGTTACGCCCGACGCAAAGCGTCGTCGCAGTCGCCAAATCCTTTCGGACCGATTCGATACAGGCGTGAAGCTCGTAGCTAACAGCGCAGACCGCCAGAGCATCAAGATCATCAACAAGATTCCCTCTGATCTTCGTTCACCTCCGATGTTTGCGGCTGAGCTAACAACCATTTTTTCGAATCTGCTTTCCAACGCGGTGAAGGCAGCGGGCTCAAAAGGTACCATACGGGCAACAGCACGGAAGGCCGCCAGCGGATCGATTCATCTTCGAGTAGAGAACACGGGAATCGCGGTCAAAGTGCGCGACCGCGAACGTTTCTTTCAACCGTTCGAGTCTACCACAACAACGGTCGACACAGTTCTTGGTCAAGGCATGGGACTTGGCCTCACGATCACCCGCGCAATGCTGGAAGAATATGGAGCGACGATTCGCTTCGTAGAACCAACGAGCGGCTTCGCAACAGCGCTAGAGATCGTTTTCCCGGAGTAATCTATGGCCTCAAGAAAAAGCTTCGTTTTGGTAATCGACGATCAAAACGGAATAACAACAAAGCGCCACTTGGAAGGTTTGGTGAATGTGATCGTACGTCATCCGAATGACGTGACAGAAGGGGACTTGAAGCGGTGCAATCTCGTCCTTGTTGACTTCAAGCTCGACGAATGGCCCGAGCGTAACGATCAAAGCACTCCCTCGCTGATGCCTCAAACCGGCATAGCACTGATTGCCGTACTTCGATCTAACTTATCCCGATTGAGAGCCGCACCCACAGCCTTCGCACTAAACTCCGGCCTTTTGAGCGATCTGTCGAACGGTGGAGAATGGGAAGGACGAGAGCATGCGATCGCCAAATCAATCGACCTAGAGTGGGTTTTTGCGAAAACATCCAACCGCCCCCAATTTGCGCGTGGTGTGAAATCATTGACCGAAGCGGTTGCTGCATTGCCTGCGAAGTGGCCGGCAGCAAGCAAGACTAAGGACCAAATTCTAAAGCTCCTTTCACTCTCAACCAGGGTGAGATGGAGGCAATCAGCGATTGATGCAATCGACCGTTCCCACCCTCCACATGAAATCTTGATCGGAAATAGCTCGGGCATCGCTGTCCTTCGATGGCTACTGCATGTCATCTTGCCCTAGCCAACCTTCTTGCTCGATCAGAGATATCTTTCTGCCCGCCTGTTGATAGAACCGAACTCGCTCTCCGAGCTACTCGCAGGCCCGACCGGCGTAAGGATTCGAAAAGCCCTAAGCCCATACGAATATCGCGGCATCCTCTCAGATTTTGCGGGGATTCGATGGTGGAGAGCGGGGCTAGAATACTTCCTGTGGGAGAACACTGGAGGGCGTCCGTTTGATCGCGACGCCATCGAGAAACTTGTTCGTTCGCGCCTCTCTTCCAAAGCAACATTCACCGATTTGCGCGACCCAGTCGTTTCAATAGACGATCAGCTTCGTCCTTGCGACGTGCTTATTAGCCTCCAATCCGCAATCGAAGCCAAACCAGACGGATGGCCTCCATTCGCAGACAGCGCTTGGGTATCGGCTGCCTCGGCAGACGAACCCAACTTCGTAGCCATAGTACCACAAAGCCAACAAAACAGGCTGTAGCTGCGCTCCAATGAGTGGACTTCGATTTTCATTTCAAGAAATGCTAGATGAAATTAGTTCGTTCGCGGGACTGGCGAACGGCTTCATCACCCCTCAATCAAGTTTGCTTCTTTTTCAATTCCGAAGCCAACTGGAAGGCTATCGCAACAGCACAACAGCGAGCGGATTCGACTGGGAGATCGAGGAGATCAATCCACTGCAAACAATTCCCACGAAGGATTATGAGCCCGGAGGAGGAGGAGCGGCCTTGCTGGTGGGCGAGATAACTTCAAAATGGCGAATTAAGAAGGAAGCTCCCAAAAAGAAAAGCATGGCGTCGCAACATTTCCAACTCCTTGGTCTTGCCTCGACAAGAGTCCGGATCAGAACAACAGGCTCGAATACCGAGGCTCCGAAGGAAATAGCGATGTGGCGCATGGAATTGGGAGACAGCAAATCTCCTGGTTGTTACTTCCACACGCAGATCCTCGGGCAGTCCGACGACCCACCGTTTCCAAAGTCGCTACCGGTGCCTCGGTTACCTATTCTGGTAATGACGCCTCTTGCAGTGGCGGAGTTCATGCTGGGAGAACTCTTTCAGGATCAATGGGAACCGCACACAGCGAGAACGGTTCCGCATCTAAACCGTTGGGCTCCTATTCAACACGAGCGATTTAACCGCCTACTTGATTGGAAGAAGAGCTTGCTGAAGGGGAGCGTTGGCACACCTTGGTCGTCGCTTAAAAAAGGGCAACCAGACACCGACCTGTTCATTCCGGGTAAGAAGAAATGAGCGGAATCAGTGTCCCAAGTTCTTGCGTCGTTCAAACGCCGCCTGCCGTTGCGAGCGCTATGGTCACGGCACTAGGGCAATTCGAGGGAGCCCGTTGGCTCGAGCCCTGCGTTGGGCAGGGATCTCTTTTGCGCGCAGTTTCGAGTCTCGGTGTAAGCAGGAGCGACATCGTCGGACTGGACATCGATTCGATGCAGGGTCCTTCAGATCATCTTGGGCAGATAAGCCGCGGTGTCGAATTTCTCTCGTGGGCTCGCTCGACCTCGCAACGCTTTGATAGAATTGTGGCCAACCCGCCATATATCGCGATCGAGCGGCTTCATCCGGAAATCAAGAGTGCGGCCCTATCAACGGCGCTAGATCATGATGTGCAAATTACTGCGAACGGAAACGCTTGGTATGCGTTTTTATGTGCCGCAATCACTCTCCTGAAGCCGAATGGGAGTCTTTGCTTCCTTCTTCCGGCAGCGTGGGACTTCGCTAACTATGCAGCGCCACTTCGACGCTCAATATCTGCATACTTTTCGGCAGTAGAAATCTATAGAACGAAAGATCCGATCTTCCGCGCGGAGGATGTTCAAGATGGGTCGATCGTCCTTATTGCTAGAGGCCGCCGGCAACGGCAAGCAAACGGAACTACATCCCGAGCTGAGGTTGCGTCTACGGACGAGTTGATCAACGTCTTAGCTTCGCCAGATCGAGGCGAGACGCTGCACTTGCAATCCGATGCAACCACCGCTTCGGGCGAGGATTCTCACCAGCGCTGCCGTCTGGGGGACCTAATTGCGATTCGCCTCGGTGTAGTCACCGGCGATACGTCGTACTTCCTTCTCACGGAAAGTCGCCGGAGAGAGCTTGGGTTGCCTCGATCGTCAGTCACCCCCGTACTCTCTCGTGCGCGGCACTTAGTAACATCAAGAATGACGAAGGCTCAGTGGGAAAAGCTAAGGAATTCTGACGAGCGGGTTTGGCTTTTTACGCCAACAGCTCAAGCTATGAAAACTCCAGCCGTCAAGGCGTACCTGAGCTACGGCCGGAAGGGCGGCTGCAATATGACGAATCACAAGATCTCCACGCGACGTTCGTGGCACAAACTCTCGGCCCCGACCAATTGCGACGCCTTCTTGAGTGGGATGTCAACTTCCTTGCCTTGGCTCTCATTTCGAGAGATGGCAGCGCTAACCGCTACCAATACCCTGTATACGGTGAAGTTTGTCGACCGGGATCTCGACGAAAAAAGGAAGATCGCGATCGGAATGTCTATGATTACGTCAAGTGCCAGAAATCAGTTGCGCCATCGCGGCCGCTCGTATGCCGCCGGCTTACTGAAGCATGAACCGTGCGATTTACTCGAAATCGAGGTCCCTACATTGGACTACAACACCGTTTCCTGGGGAGTTTATCGCGAAGCCATCGCAGCTCTATTAAAGGGGGACGAGAAAACTGCGCAGTCGATAGCAGATCGATACATTAAGTAGGCAAAGACACGGGAAGCACTCTCGCGGGCTAGTTGCTGCTATCAGCTCACGCATTTTCCGCTATACTCGCCCCGGTAGCATCACCCGGAGGGGCATCCCATGGAGCATTCAGCCAGCCTGGCCCCCAAAAACCTCGTCATCTGTTGTGACGGCACCGGCTACGAGATTTCCGAGAACATTTCCAACGTCCTGAAGCTGTATCGCTGCCTGCGCAAGACCGAGAAGACGCAGCTGCGGCAGATGGTGCCCTCCGATCCCCGGGTCGGCTCTCCGATCCCGGGATCGGCAGGGTGACGCTATCCGTAAACATACCCATCGCATGTTAACCATGCATTAACCAACGCAGCCTAGCCTGCTGTCATCGTCCAGCCATCATTAGCCCGAAATGCCCTTCCCGGTTCGCTCCAGGAGAAGCGCCGATGCCTGTTGCGTTGTTGACGTATGCCGATCTGGGTGCCCGCCTCAATATCTCGCGCGAGGCCGCGCGGTCGCTGGCGAGACGTCGCCGCCTGCCGCGCTCGCGCTCGGATGACGGCAAGGCCCTGGTGAGGGTTGATTTCTCCGAGCTGCGCTACACGCCCCGCCCGCGAACGGGCCGCCGGGCAAACCCCATCGATGTTTCCATCGCAAGGATCGAGGCCATCAAGACCGAGGCCTTCAAGGCGGAGATCGCGCGGCTCGAAGACGTCGCAACCGCCTACAGGGCCGTGTTCGAGCGCGAGCGTGAGCGCGCCGAGCGCCTCGCGGTCGAGCTGCAGCAGGCGAGCGCCGAGGCGACGGCCGCCACTGCGTGGGCGGCACGGCTGGAAGACGACATGGCGGCGCTGCGGACCGATCGCCGCCCGGGCGGCTCGCTCGCGGGATACGCCGCGCGTCGCCTGGGACATCTGGCCGCTGCCATCGTCAAAGCGGACCGCGCGGCTAGAGCGCGATGAGATCAGGATGAATCGTCATCGCGCTCTAGGTTTTTTGTTCGAGCATGATCTTTTCGGAAAACCGCTTCGCACTTTTCCGGATCATGCTTGCAGTTAGCACTCGAGACTTTCTTCAATCCCCGGCTTGCCGGACTAAACGCGAGGGAAACATGGCTGGGAATACCGACATTCACGAAATGAAAGCCCGCATCGTCGTGTTCGGCGTCGGCGGCGCCGGCGGCAATGCCGTGAACAACATGATCACGGCCGGGCTCGAGGGCGTCGAGTTCGTCGTCGCCAATACCGACGCGCAGGCGCTGGCGATGTCGAAGGCGCGGCGACTGATCCAGCTCGGCACCAAGGTGACCGCGGGCCTCGGCGCCGGCTCGCAGCCGGAACTGGGACGCGCCGCGGCCGAAGAGGCGATCGATACGATCCGCGATCAATTGCGTGGGGCACACATGGTGTTCGTGACGGCCGGCATGGGGGGCGGCACCGGCACCGGGGCCGCACCCGTCGTCGCCAGGATCGCGCGCGAGCTCGGCATTCTCACCATCGGCGTGGTCACCAAGCCGTTCTACTTCGAGGGCCAGCGCCGCATGCGCTTTGCCGAAGCCGGCATCGAGGAGCTGCTGAAGACGGTCGACACCCTCCTGATCATCCCGAACCAGAACCTGTTCCGGGTGGCCAGCGAAAAGACCACATTCGCCGATGCCTTCGCCCTGGCCGACCAGGTGCTGTATTCGGGCGTCGCCTGCATCAGCGACCTCATCGTCAAGGAAGGCCTGATCAATCTCGATTTTGCCGACGTCCTCTCCGTCATGAAGGAGAAGGGCAAGGCCATGATGGGACGGGGCGAGGCTTCGGGCGAGAAGCGCGTGCTCGCCGCCGCCGTGGCCGCGATCTCCAATCCGCTGATCGAGAATCCCTCGATCAAGCGCGCCAGCGGCCTCATCATCTCCATCACCGGCGGCAAGGATCTCATGCTGTACGAAGTCGACGAAGCCGCGACCCGGATTCGCGACGAGGCCGACCCGGACGCCAACATCATCGTCGGCGCGTCGTTTGACGAAAGCTTAGAGGGCATCGTCCGCGTCTCCGTGGTGGCGACCGGGATCGACAATCTCGACGCGGCGCAGGCGCAGCCGGTGGAAACCGCCCTCGCCCAGCTCGCCGGAAGGCTGCGCACTGACGGCCGGCGCATCGCCGATCGCATCGAGCGCAGCGCACCCCTTCCGCAAGTGGAAAGCCCGCCGCTCCGCCCGCAACCGCGTCACCCCGTGGGTCCACCGGCAAGGCCGGGCCTGGACACTGCGCGCCACGCGGCGATCCAGCCGCTCGATCCCTACGGCCGCGCCCCTGCGCGCAATGCGCCCGACGAGGCCGTTCTCGATATCCCGGCCTTCCTGCGCCGCGCCGCCAATTGAGGGGGCAGGAGCCGGGGTCGCCCGGCCCCGATGCCGGACATGGACCGCCGCGACGCGACTCCAAAATGTGATGAAATCAGGTTCGGTCGGCCGTCTCTGGTTCACCTCTCCCCAGCGGGGAGAGGTCGGACTGCGCTTGGCGATGCGAAGCATCGTCCAAAGCAATCCGGGTGAGGAGCCGCAGCGCCCAGTGAGACTGTAGCCCCTCACCCGGATCGCATCTTTCGATGCGATCCGACCTCTCCCTACGGGAGAGGTGATCTGAGTTCTCGGCTCGCATCGATTCAGCCAAAAGCCATCCCGCTTTAGAGCTGCGCAGCGCGCCGCTGCTTCATGCCGCCGTGCTGCGCGGGCTCTCGGCGGCTTCCTTCTTGTCCGCCTCCTTGTCACGGGACAGCCATGCCGGGAAGCGAAGCAGGCGCTCGTTGGTGTCTTTCGGCAGCTCGACAGGCGGCGCTTCATTGGGCGGACTCGGCAGGTCCAACACGGCCTGTCCTGCTCGCACCGTATCCGCGCGCTGATCCAGTTCGCGCAACAGGGGATCGAGCACGCTGTCGATCTCGCTCGCCACCGAGACCAGGAAACTATTGAGCTCGCGCGCCTCGGGCACCACGGCCGTCGCCTGGTCGATCGCCCTGGAGAGACCGTCGACGACAGGGGCAAACGCGCCGGCGGCTTGCCTGATTCGGGTCTTGATCGCTTCGATCTCGCCCAGGATGCGCTCACGCTCCCGCCGTTTCTTCTCCTCGATGAGGCGCGCTTCGATTTCGGCGATCTGGGCCGCCAGGGTCGTGGCTTCGGATGCGAGTGCATCGCGTCTTCCGCGCGCGCGATCGAGATCGCGGCTGAGATGGTCCACTAAGTCGTCCTTTCCGAACATGGCTTTGCTCCGTAGGACAGGCGTTTTGCCCTGTAGGACGGCCCTGGCGCGTACCGCCAGCTTGGCTACCGACCGGATAACCGGATCAGCCGAAACAGGCATCAACTTCAGTCGCGTCACATGGGCCGACATGGTGATCCCCCCATCGTCAACATTAGGCGACCGCATGGTTAACGGATGGTTAATATCAACAACCGTACTGCCACTGGGGGCATCACGCCGCCGGTGCCGCCTTCGTCTCCGCGCTGCCATCCATTTCCGCTATACTCGCCCCGGTAGCATCACCCGGAGGCGCATCCCATGGAGCACGCAGCCAAAGCCGAACCCAAGAACCTCGTCATCTGCTGTGACGGCACCGGCAACGAGATCTCGGAGAACATCTCCAACGTCCTGAAGCTCTATCGCTGCCTGCGCAAGTCCGAGAAGACGCAGCCGCGGCAGATGGTGTTTTACGATCCCGGGGTCGGCACGGTGACGGAGCCGTCGACCTGGAACAGGTGGAAGGCCAACATCCGCCTGGTGCTGGGGCTCGCCACCGGCTACGGGCTCGATGACAACGTGCTGTCGGCCTATTGCTTCCTGGTCGAGCATTATGCGCCCGGCGACAAGATCTACCTGTTCGGGTTTTCGCGCGGGGCCTACACCGTGCGCGTGCTGGCGGGGCTGATCCACAAGGTGGGCCTGATCTCGCCGGAGCAGGTGAACCTCGCAGGCTCGGGCCTTGTCGCCTACAAGCAATATTCCGGCACCGGGCATGGCAACGACATCGAGGACCTCAAGGATATCGCCGTCGACGAGCAGGGGCCGCTGCCCAAGGACGCATTCGATCTCGCCGCGCAGTTCGCGCGCATCACCTCGACGCGCTGGCCGACCATCCACTTCATCGGCGTCTGGGACACGGTGGCGAGCGTGATCGTGCCGCGGCGCGACGTGTTCTTCCTGGTGTTCAGCCTGGAGGAGCTCGCCTTCACGCTGCGCAATCCCAGCGTCAACATCTTCCGCCAGGCGATCGCGATCGACGAGCGGCGCTGCATGTTCCGCCTGAAAGCGTATGAAGAGCCGCAGGAATACTGGAGCAACCGCTATGTGCCCGACGAGAAGAAGGTGGCGCAGGACATTCTGCAGGTTTGGTTCGCCGGCGTGCATTGCGACGTCGGCGGCGGCTATCCGGAAGCCGAGAGCGCGGAGTCGAAATATCCGCTGATCTGGATGATCGAGGAGGCGACCAAAGCGGGGCTGAACTTCAACCCGGCAACCGTGAAGCAGCTCGCCTGGGGCATCCAGCGCAAGAACTCGCCGTTTCAATATGTCGCGCCTGCCTACACCGGCGAGGCGGGGCGCTTGCACGATTCGATGAGCGCGGCCTGGCGCGTGCTGGAATATTTGCCGAAGAGCGCAAAGTACAAGGAATGGCCTGACAGGAAGGTGGTGGCGGGTTTCTACATCCCGGATTGCGAGCCGCGCGTCATCGGCGAAGGCGCGCATGTGCATGAGAGTGTGTTGAAGCGGATGGCGGTGGATGCGAGCTATCGGCCGGTGAACATGCCGAAGACGTACGTGACCGTGCCGATGCCAGTGCCGCCGGGGGTGGACCTGGCGGCGGGCGGGGAGGCGGTCGTGACGGCGTGATGCAGCGCGCTCGCGCCACACAACCGCTGTCATCCCTGCGTTCGCAGAAACGACGGCTGCGTTTGAGGCTGCGGCAGAGCCCCTCACCACCGCCGCCCTCACCCTGCTACCTCCACCTTCTCCGCCGGCCGCTACTTTTCATTAAAATTCTCCCGCCCGCTTTAGCGTGATCGCATCACCTCGTGGGCATGATGGGAACCCGACCGGAGAGAAGACCAGCGGAGTTGGAGGAGACGTGCCGCAATTTCCCCGCAGATTTGCCCGCGTGAAACCCTCAGGCCTGGTGTCGCGTCAGGCCAAGATCATCACCGACCCGCGCGCGCCGGTCATCCCCTGCACGCTGATCGACTATTCGCCCGGCGGGGCCTGCGTCGATCTCGGCGGGCAAGTGAAGATTCCCGACCGCTTCGAGCTGCTACACGTGAACACGAAGAAACGCTGCCGGATCGCCTGGAAGCGCGGCACGCGGGTAGGCGTGGTGTTCTGAGGGCGGCGGTCGCGGGACTAACTTTCATCATCGTGAGTCGAGAGACGTAGCCAGCACTCCGCTCGGCTCCCTCCCCCCTTGTGGGGGAGGGTTGGGGAGAGGGGTGCTCAGAAAATGGTGCTGATTTGGGGCAACGGAATCTCGCTTGATAGGAGAGAGCACGTCGTGTGGTACCCCTCTCCCTAGCCCTCCCCCACAAGGGGGGAGGGAACGCAGTGTGCCTGTTGCGCGAGCTCGCGCAGCAAACAATCGCTACGCCTTCCGCATCCGCGCCTTTGCACCGGCGACGATCTGCATGGCCACTCCCGCGATCCAGCCGACAAACACCAGGGCGGTCAGCGCGTCGTGGGGCTCGAGGCGAAGCACGATGACGGCGACGGAGACGAGCGCGGTGAGCGTGGCGCACAGCGTTCCGGCGGAGCTCAGGAATTCCGCGGCGTCGATCCGGCTGTGCGCATCGTCGAAGGGCAGCTGCGGCGTGTCGATGCCGAGATAGAAGCCGATCACGCCGAGCAGCATCATGAGCAGCAGAAAGCCCTGCGTGGTGAGCACGGGAAACGTCGAGCCGACATAGGCGCCGACGAACAGCCCGCACGCGGCGCCCGCCATGGCGAGGCCGAGGCGCTCGAGCAAATGCGCAGTCTTGCGAACACGAAACCGCATGGCGGATCTCCGCGATGAATGCACGGAGGTTAGGCCCATTTCGGCCCGGGCGGAAGCTGGGGGATGTTACGGATGCGTGAGGTCTTTATTGCTCCCTCTCCCGCTTGCCGGGAGAGATGAAGGAGAAATCACCGCGCCCCGAACGTGGTCTTGCCGAACAGCGCCTTCTGCGTGGACGGCTGCGAGCGCCAGTATTGCGGCGGTGCCTCGACTTCGCCGCCGAGTTCGGCGGCGGCGTGCCAGCCCCAGCGAGGATCGTAGAGCATGCCGCGGGCGAGCGCGACCATGTCGGCCTTGCCTGATGCCACGATCTCCTCGGCCTGCTTGGGCTCCGTGATCAGGCCGACGGCCATAACAGGCAAGCCGGTCTCGCGCTTGATCGCGTCCGCAAACTGCACCTGATAGCCGGGGCCGAGCGCGATCTTCTGCAGCGGGGAGACGCCGCCGGAGGAGGCATCGATCCAGTCGATGCCGCGCGCCTTCAGCGCGCTTGCGAATTCGATGGTCTGCGCGAGATCCCAGCCGCCCTCGACCCAGTCGGTCGACGACACGCGCATGCCGATCGGCTTTTGTTGCGGGAACGCCGCGCGCACGGCGTCGTACACTTCCAGCGGGAAGCGCATGCGGTTGTGCAGGCTGCCGCCATATTCGTCGGTGCGCTTGTTGGAGAGCGGCGACAGGAATTGATGCAGGAGATAGCCGTGCGCGCCATGCAGCTCGATCGCGTCGATGCCGATGCGCTCCGCGCGCTTCGCAGCGTCAACGAAGGCCTCGCGGATGCGCTTCAAGCCGCTCGCATCGAGCGCTGTTGGCGCGGCCTCGCCTTCCTTGTGCGGGATCGCCGACGGCGCCACGGTCTGCCAGCCGCCTGCGCTGATCGGAATGAGCTGGCCGCCGTCCCAGGGCCGCGCGCTGGAGGCTTTGCGGCCCGCGTGAGCGAGCTGCATCGCGATCGCGGTGGAGGAATGCTTGCGCACCGAGGTGAGGATCTGCTTCAGGGCGGCTTCCGAGGCATCGCTGTAGAGGCCGAGGCAGCCCGCCGTGATGCGGCCGATCGCCTCGACATGGGTCGCCTCGATGCAGAACATCGCCGCGCCCGACAGCGCCAGGTTGTTGATGTGGGTGAAATGCCAGTCGGTGGGAACGCCGTCTTCGGCCGAATACTGGCACATCGGCGACACCACGACGCGGTTCTTCAGGTTAAGGCCGCGCAGCTTGATCGGGGAAAACAGGGCGCTCATGCGGGAGAAATCCGGCTGGGAGGAATGGAAGCGATTGCATGAAGTTTAGTGGGCGAAGCGCGAATTGCGAGGTGCGCGCGGAGCATGGCGGATGGCGGGGCCATGCATTGCGGCTGCGCTGTCATCCCGGGGCTCGCGCTTTGCGCGCCCCGGGAGGACGGCGGTGGTTAATCCACCAGCGTGAACTGCAGCAGCAGCGTGCGCTGGAGCATGGAGAAATTATCGTCCGAGACCATCGTCAGCACGGTCTCGCCCTCGGCCGTGAGGTGGGCGTCGATGCCTTCCATGTTGTCGACCTCGTGGCCGAGATCGGCCTCGAACAGCACGGGGCCGTCGACCACTGCGCCCGGCGCGATGGATTTCAGCGGGATCGAGCGGATGCGAATGTTGATGCCGGTGAACCAGGAGAATTTGCGCTCCAGGATCAAGAGCTCGCCCGTGGGCAACAGCACGGCATCGCTGATGAACTGCTTGTCGGTGCGCTTGACGCTGAACTGGCCCGGCGAGGAGCCGCCGATGAGGAAGCCGATCAGATTGCCGTCGGCGTCGAAGCCGCCTTCCGACATCGCGATCAGCGTGCCCGCGAGCGGCTGGCCTTTCATGTCCCGGGGCACGAACACCAGCGCCTCCAGCCCCTTGTTGTAGGGCAGCTTACGGATGGCAGACGGCGTCGGCAGCACTTCGCCGCGGGCGCGCGTGCCGCCGCGTCCGAAATCGAAGCGCATGATCTGGTTGACGCGCTCGAGCCCGACATAAACGATCGAGCCATCGCGCGCGAGCGACTCGGTGTCGTACCACAGCCGCTTTTCCGTGATCGGCCGTCCCTCGCTGTTCAGGATCGGCGCGGCCTCGACGTCGGCGAGCCCGACCATCCTGCCATTGGCGTAGCGGATCGCGCCGGTGAACCAGGTGCCTTGATCCGACAGTGAGAGAAAGCGCTCGCCCTTGGTATCGAGAAAGCGGAACGCGGACAGGCCGCCGAAGCCGCGATGCGGCGAGGTCAGGACCAGACCGCTGCGATATTGCAAGGCGCCGAAGCGCACGCGCGCGCGGTCGCGCGGCTCGAAGTTGGGAATCGGCCGGGCATTGACCTCGATGCCGACGGGCTCGGTGACGGTGTGCTCTGCCTGCGCCTGATTTGGCGCCGCTTGCGCCTGTGCATAGCGAGCCAGAGCGAGAGTGGAAAATCCCGCCGCCGCGTGACCGAGAAAGAAGCGGCGGGATTGATGCGTGCTCACGAATGCAATTTGCGTCGCGGGCGGCTGGGGGCTGGCGTCGGTGCCGCGTTGGTCTCGCTGAAGAGTTCGGCGAGCTTCTCGGTGATGGCGCCGCCGAGCTCTTCGGCATCCACGATCGTCACCGCGCGGCGGTAGTAGCGCGTGACGTCATGGCCGATGCCGATCGCGATCAGCTCGACCGGCGAGCGGGTCTCGATCTCCTCGATGATGTGGCGCAGGTGCCGCTCGAGATAATTGCCGGGATTGACCGACAGCGTGGAATCGTCGACCGGCGCGCCATCCGAGATCATCATCAGGATCTTGCGTTGCTCGGCCCTCGCCAGCAGGCGCTTGTGCGCCCAGTCCAGCGCCTCGCCGTCGATGTTCTCCTTCAAGAGGCCCTCGCGCATCATCAGGCCGAGATTCTTTCGCGCACGGCGCCAGGGGGCGTCGGCGGATTTGTAAATGATGTGGCGGAGATCGTTGAGGCGGCCGGGATTGGCCGGCTTGCCGGCGGCCAGCCACGCCTCGCGCGATTGCCCGCCCTTCCAGGCCCGCGTGGTGAATCCCAGGATCTCGACCTTGACGCCGCAACGCTCCAGCGTGCGGGCGAGAATGTCGGCGCAGGTCGCGGCGACCGTGATGGGGCGTCCGCGCATCGAGCCGGAATTGTCGAGCAGCAGCGTGACGACGGTGTCGCGGAACGTCGCCTCCTTCTCGTGCATGAAGGACAGCGGGTGATAGGGATCGGTGACCACGCGCGACAGCCGCGCGGGGTCGAGGATACCCTCTTCGAGGTCGAACTCCCAGGCGCGGTTCTGCTGCGCCATCAGCCGGCGCTGCAGCCGGTTGGCGAGGCGGGCGACGATGCCTTGCAGATGCGCGAGCTGCTTGTCGAGATAGGCGCGCAGGCGCTCCAGCTCGTCATGATCGCAGAGATCTTCGGCAGCGATGATCTCGTCGAACTTCGGCGCGAAGGCGTGGTATTCCGGCCCGCGCGGCTCGTTCTTGCCGTGCTGGTTCGGACGCGTCGCCTCGCCCGGCGTCTCGTCGTCGCCGAGCTCGCCGTCGTCGAAGGTGTCCGAGGTCGAGGCCTGCGCGCTTTCCATCGCGCTCTCGCTCATCTCCTCAGCTGAGGCCTGCGCCTGGTCGGCGCTCATCTCCTGCGCGGCGTCGGAATCGGGCGAGCCCTCGGCACCGGACTGATCGTTGTCGCCGTCCTGGTTCTCGTCGTTGTCGTCGTTGTCCTCGCTGTCGGCGCTGCGCTCGTCGCCGAGCTCGAGCGCGGTCAGGAGGTCATGCACGGCGTCGCCGAACCTGGTCTGGTCCTCGACCACGCCGTCGAGCCGGTCGAGCCGCTTGCCGATCTTGTCTTCGAGAATGGGGCGCCAGAGATCGACCATCTTCCTGGCGGCGGCGGGCGGCGCGAGACCGGTCAGGCGCTCGCGCACCAGCATCGCCAAGGCATCGGCGAGCGGGGCGTCGGCGCGGTCGGTGATCTCGTCGAACTTGCCGCGATGGAAATGGTCGTCGAGCATGGCGGTGAGATTCTTCGCAACGCCCGCCATGCGGCGCGCGCCGATCGCCTCGACCCTCGCCTGCTCCACCGCCTCGAACACGCCGCGCGCCTGCGGATTGGCGGGCATCAGCTTGCGATGCACCTTGGGATCGTGACAGGCGATCTTGAGCGCGATGGAATCGGCGTGGCCGCGCACGATCGCGGCATCACGCTTGGTCATCTTGCGCGCGGGCTCGGGCAAGCGAGCCTTGCCCGGCGCGAGGCCCGGGCGCTCCGCCGCGAACGACACGTCGAGTTCGGGCGTCTTCGCGATCGCCTTCAGGCAGGACGCCACCGAGCGCTTGAACGGCTCGGTCGGCGCTTCCTTGGTGCTGCGGAATTTGGAGTTGGAGGTGGTGCTCATCTGATCTCACCGTCGTCCCAAGCTCAGCTTGACCTGTCGTCCCCGCGAACGCGGGGACCCATAACCACAGGACGTCATTTGGCGGAGGGTGGCAACTGATAGCTCACGCAACAACCACAGCCTGTGGTTATGGGTCCCGGATCTGCGCTCCGCTTGTCCGGGACGACATGCTGCATGAGCTCAGCTCAGCGCCACGTTGACTGCCGATTCCGGCAGCTCCGCGTTGAAGCAGCGCTGGTAGAACTCGGCGACCAGGGGACGCTCGAGCTCGTCGCACTTGTTGAGGAAGGTGACGCGGAAGGCGAAACCGATATCGCCGAAGATGTCGGAATTCTCGGCCCAAGTGATCACCGTGCGCGGGCTCATCACCGTCGACAGATCGCCATTGGCGAACGCGTTGCGGGTGAGATCGGCAAGGCGCACCATCTTGTTGACGATGTCGCGGCCTTCCTGGGTGCGATAGTGCTTGGCCTTGGCCAGCACGATCTCCACTTCCTCGTCATGGCTGAGATAGTTCAGCGTGGTGACGATCGACCAGCGGTCCATCTGGCCCTGGTTGATCTGCTGGGTGCCGTGATAGAGGCCCGAGGTGTCGCCGAGGCCAACCGTATTGGCGGTCGCAAACAGACGGAAGGCCGGGTGCGGCTTGATCACCTTGTTCTGGTCGAGCAGCGTCAGGCGCCCCGAGACTTCCAGCACGCGCTGGATCACGAACATCACGTCCGGGCGGCCGGCGTCGTATTCGTCGAACACCAGCGCCACGTTGTGCTGCAGCGCCCAGGGCAGGATGCCGTCTCGGAATTCGGTGACCTGCTTGCCGTCGCGGACCACGATGGAATCCTTGCCGACGAGGTCGATACGGCTGATGTGGCTGTCGAGGTTGACGCGCACGCAGGGCCAGTTCAGGCGGGCGGCGACCTGCTCGATATGGGTGGATTTACCGGTGCCGTGATAGCCGGTCACCATCACGCGGCGGTTCCTGGCGAAGCCGGCGAGAATGGCGAGCGTGGTGGCGCGGTCGAAGCGGTAGTCGGAATCGACTTCAGGGACGTGAGGGTCGACTTCGGAATAGGCCGGCACTTCGAGATCGCTGTCGATCCCGAACACCTGACGCACCGACACCTTCATGTCGGGCAAACCGGAAACTTCCTCAACTTTGGACATGGCGGCGGTCGTCATCAATCCTCCGAGGTCCCGGGCGATCCCGAGACCAGTTATTTGCACGTTGGCTGCGGCTGGGTGCGGCTGCGAACCTATCAGAGACAACGTGCCGGCAGAAGCCTGCCCCCCAATCAAAGTTCCGTTGTCTTTTCATTTAGATAGGCAAGGAACGCGATTTTGGGAAGGCTGCCCTGCAAATCTCGCCCAAATTTGGCCCCGGAGCGCCCTCCTGACCGAGCGAATGGCACTTTCATCGCCCAATCTTACTTATGTAGGGTCTGAACCCAAATGCCCCAGCCCGCTACAGAGACCTCGTGACGTCCTTTCTTGATCCCCTGATCTCGTTCGTTTCAGTCCATGCGTGGCTGGCTTATCTGACCCTCTTCCTGGCGGCGCTGCTCGAAGCGGTCCCGGTGGTGGGCTCGGTGATCCCCGGCTCGACCATCATCCTGGCGCTGAGCGCGCTGGTTCCAGGCGGCGACCTGAGACTGCAATGGGTGCTGCTCGCCGCCGCCGTGGGCGCCGTGCTGGGCGACGGTTCGGCCTACTGGCTCGGGCACCGGCAGCAGCGCAAGATCCTCAACACCTGGCCCCTGACCAACTATCCGCGCGTGGTCGAGGAGAGCGAAAGCTTCTTCCACCGCTTCGGCACCTGGGCCGTGTTCTTCGCCCGCTTCGTGCCGCCGATCCGCGCCTTCGTGCCTGTCACCGCCGGCGCGCTGGGGATGACGCCCACGAAATTCTACGCGGTCAACATCCCGGCGATCCTGGTGTGGGCGCCGGCCCACGTCCTGCCGGGCGTGCTGGCGGTCTCGGCCTTCCACCAATATTTCGGACTGCCGCACCATGGGCATCCATTCAAGCACATCTGGATTTTGACCGTGGTGGCGGCGGCGATCATCGGCGGCCTCGCGATCTGGCTCTACCGCCGCCGGCAGAACGGTAGCGTTGTCGCGGAAGCGAAGCCGCGAGCTTAGAACTCTTCCCAAGTCGTCCTGGCGAAAACCAGGACCCGTTACCCAGGGAGAAGTTGTTGCGCGCTGTTGCCAATCACCAATCTTCGCCAAACTGAACTCGGTGGTTAGGGGTCTTGGCCTTCGCCAGGACGACAGCAGAGATGCAGCGCGCGCTCCGCGTTTCTAACCCGCCCCAGCCCTCCGCCCCGGCGCCGGTCCCACATAGCGCGCCCTTGGTCGGATCAGCTTGCCGAACTGCAATTGCTCGCTCGCATGCGCGATCCAGCCGACGCTGCGGGCCATCGCGAACAGCGCGAGTTCGCTGCCGAGGGGCAGGCGCAGCGCGTGCACGAGCACGGCGAGCACGTAGTCGATATTGACGAACTCGCCGGTCGCTTCCGCGATCCGCTCCGGCACTTCCTTGGTGAACTTGCGCGGCGCGCCGGCACGCGCCAGGGCGTTCAGCAGCGATTGCGCGCGAGGATCGCCGCGCTTGTAGACGCCGTGACCGAAGCCCGGAAAGCGCTCGCCCAGCGCCACGCGTTCGCGCACCATCGGCTCGACGTCGCGGTCGACCAGCGTCTTGACGAGCTGCGAGGCCAGCACGCCGGCGCCACCATGTTTCGGCCCCTTCAACGCGGCGAGGCCGGCGATGACGGCATCGTAGAGGCTGAGCCCGGTCGAAGCCGCGCAGCGCGCGGTGAATGTCGAGGCGTTCAATTCATGATCGGCCAGCAGCACCAGCGCGCGGCGGATCAGATCCGGCGCGTGCTTGTTGTCAGGCGCCCATGCGCGCGCGATTTGCTGATGCAGCGGATCGGATGACGGCTCGGAATTGAGCATCGTGGCGACAAGCAGCCGGATGATGCGCCCGCCGACCATTGCACGGCCATCATGTGCGCGGGTGAAGGCGCGGGAATCGGCGCTGGTCGCGAGCGCCAGCACGGCAATGGCACGATCGATCGGCGCTGCGCGGCGCGCGGCTTGCGCGATCGCGCGCATCTCGTCGGAGATCTTTGGCTGATTGTCGGACGCGAAGGGATCGACGTCGGCGACGTCCCAGAGCAGCGTTGCGGTGTGCTCCAGCGTGTCGTTCTCGGCGAGATCGACGCAATTGACGCCGCGGTAGATCGCGCCCTCCTCGGTGATGGTCGAGATCTCCGTGTCCATGACGGGGAGGTCGGCATCGAAGCTGCGCAGGCCGCGGGGCTCCGGCGACGGCACGCGGCGTTCCTTCAGGGCGCGGACGTCCTCGGCGCGGTAACGGTTCCTGCGTGAGTCCGGCGTCGGCTCGGAGCGGATCAGGCCGCGGCTGACATAGGCGTAGAGCGTGGCCGGCGAGATCGCGAGCTCGGCCGCGGCTTCCCGGGCGGAGAGGTAGAGGCCTTCCGAATTTTTCATATTGATTTACGTAATCAAGATTGATCAAGCTGTCGAGAGGCCTGATCTTCCCTCGGTGCAGTGCAAAAAGGGAGATTGGCCATGAACATCCACCTCACCAAAAGCCAGATCGGGCTGGACGGCGTTCCCGCGGCCGAGACCGTGCTGAGCCATGTCGACGGCGAGCGCGGCGAGCTGATCATCGCCGGCGAGCATGTCGGCCGCCTCGCCGCCATGTCGAGCTTTGAGGGCGTCACCGCCCGGCTCTGGAACGGCGCCAGCAAGACCAATTTGAGCGAAGCCAATGTGCGGGCGAGCCTGGGCGCGGCGCGGGACCGCGCATTCGCGCGGCTGCCCCAGTTGCTGGCAGCGTCCCAAGGCATGGGCATCGTGGAGGGGTTTCGTGCGGCCGTCGCGGGACTTCGCGCCGAGCCCGGGCTCGAGCACGAGGCGACGATTGTCGGCGCGTTCCCGGTGATCGCGGGCGCGCTGGTCCGGCGCGCAAAAGGGCTCGACCCGGTCGCGCCCGATCCGACCATCAGCCATGCCGCCGATACGCTGCGTATGCTGCACGGGCGCGCACCGGCCGCGCGCGAGGTGACCGCGCTCGATGCCTATCTCGTCACCGCCAGCGACCACGGCATGAACGCCTCGACCTTCACCGCGCGCGTGGTGGCTTCGACGCAAGCCGATCTGTTCGCCGCCGTCACCGCCGGCTATTGTGCGCTCACTGGTCCCCTGCATGGCGGCGCGCCGGAGCCGGTGCTGGAAATGTTGGACGCCATCGGCTCGCGCGAGCGCATCCAGCCCTGGGTCGATGCGGCGCTGGCGCGCGGCGAGCGCATGATGGGTTTTGGTCATCGCGTCTATCGCGTGCGCGATCCACGCGCCGACGTGCTCAAGACCGCGGTCGAGGCGCTCGCGTCCAACGGCACCGATTTGCCGTTTGCCGGCGAGGTCGAGGCCTATATCCGCGCCGCCTTGCGCAAGAAGAATCCGGAGCGGCCGCTGGAAACGAACGTGGAGTTCTTCACCGCGATCCTGCTCGATGCGCTGGCGATCCCGCGCCAGGCGTTCACGCCGATCTTCGCGGTGGCGCGCGCCGCAGGCTGGACCGCACATGCGCGCGAGCAGCAGCGGACGGGGCGGCTGATCCGGCCGAGCTCGTCCTATGTCGGGGCGATGCCGGAGGCGTGAGGCTGCCTGGGGAACGAAGGGCAAGGGCGACGGCGGAGCTGCGCTCCGCTGTCGCACGCGAAATCCTGATCTACGACAGCTGAAGGAGCCGGTACGTCTTCGACGAGCACTCTGGAACATACGCGCGTCCAGCGCATTGGCTGATCTGGCCCCGTAGAGGAACGCAATGCTGGACTTGTGTGGACACGCGGACGAGGCCAGGATCGGTGAGATCGCCGCCGGCTATGCGGCAAGCCGGGCCGAGCTGGGGTCGGATACCGAGAGGCGGTTCCGGGACTTGCTCCAGGCATTACCCGCCGCGATCTACACGACCGACGCAACCGGCCGCATCACTTTCTTCAATCAAGCCTGCATCCACTTTGCCGGACGCACGCCGGAAATCGGCGAGATGTGGTGCGTGACGTGGAAGCTGTATTGGCCTGACGGCACGCCCCTTCCCCACGAAGAATGCCCGATGGCTATCGCACTCAAGGAGAACCGGCCGGTGCGCGACACCGAGGCCGTGGCCGAACGGCCGGACGGCTCCCGCATCTACTTCATGCCGTATCCGACCCCGCTGCGCGACGGGCACGGCCGACTGGTTGGTGCGGTGAACATGCTGGTCGACATCACCGCCCGCAAGGAGGCCGAGCAGCGCATGATGCTGCTCACATCGGAGGTCGACCATCGCGCGAACAATCTGCTTGCGGTGTCTCAGGCCATGCTGCGGCTGACGAAGGCGGATACCGCAGAAGAGTTTCAGGCCGTGTTTGCGGGCCGGCTCAGCGCGCTTGCCAACGTGCAGAGACTATTCTCGGCCTCGCGCTGGACCGGCGCGAACCTGAAGACCATCGTGGAAGAAGAGCTCAGGCCCTACGCAAGCCCGGACGGCGAGCGGATCAGGATCGCGGGAGAGGACGTCCATCTGCCGCCGACGCTGGCCCAGTCGATCGCAGTCGCCCTGCACGAGCTGGCGACAAACGCCGCCAAATATGGCGCGCTGTCGATCCCTTCGGGCCGGCTCGAGATCCGATGGGACACCGATGGCGCGGAGCCCCTCATGCTGCACTGGTCGGAGAGCGGCGGTCCCCGGGTCAACGAGCCGCCGAAGCGCAAGGGCTTTGGAATCGGCGCAGTCGACGGCATCATCCGAACGTTGCGGGGAAAGGTGACCCGCCAGTGGCGGCCGGAAGGACTGGTCTGCGAGTTGTCCTTCCCGAAGGCGTAGACTACGCCTCCCGCACCACCGTCTTCAGATAATTGTACGCCTTGATGATCTCGATCAGGCGATCCTCGGTGGAGCGGTCGCCGCCATTGGCGTCGGGGTGGTGCTGCTTGACCAGCGCCTTGTACTTGGTCTTGACGTCGGCGAGCGTGGCACTGGGGCCGAGGCCCATGACCTGGAGCGCCTTGCGCTCGGCGTTCATGACCTTGCGCGTTTCGGCCTTGGGCTCAGCTTCGGGGCCCTTGCGCCAGCTGGCACGGCCGTTGATCTCAGAGAACATGCTGAACGGATCGGACGCCATATCGATCTCGGCTTCCGCACCCTTCTTGCCGCCATTAGCACCCATCTTCCAGGTCGGACGATGGCCGGTCAGCGCGTCCTTCTGGTAGCGCGCGACGGCATCGGCATTCATGCCGGAGAAGAAATTGTAGTTCTGGTTGTACTCGCGCACATGCTCCAGGCAGAAGTGCCAGTACTCGCGTTGATTCTCGCGTCCCTTCGGCGCACGGTGCGCGCCCTTGTTCTGACACCCGGCCCACTCGCAGGCGACCACGGTCTCACGCGGCTTCGCTTCCGGCTGCTTGCCTCGCGGCTTCACGCGGATGGAGTCGAAGAACTTTGATGAATCGATCGGCATGGCTGACTTTGACTACGCAATGCAAAAACCTTCAAGTCTTGACATTGCAATTAGCGGCAAACCCGGCAAATAACGGGGAGCGATCTCTGCACCCGAATGGCACAAATGGCTATGCGAGACACTATCAGCAACAAGTTGCAGGAAGCTTTCACTCCGGAAAGCCTGCAAGTCGTCGACGAGTCACATTTGCATGAGGGCCATGCCGGCCATCGGCCGGGCGGCGAGACGCACTTCCGCGTTTATATTGTATCTGAGGCCTTCGAAGGGAAGAGCCGGGTCGATCGCCATCGCATGATAAATTCCGCGCTGGCTACGGAACTCTCCGGCAGCGTACATGCGCTGGCGATCCATGCGCTGGCGCCGGGGGAAAGGTAACTTCGCTTACCCTACCCAGGGGAGGGTAAGAATCAGAACGACGTCCCCGCCCGTCTCGGCTTTGCCCCTTCCGTCTCGGCCTCACGCGGGACCGGTGAAATACGGAGCGCGGTGATGCGGTTGCGCTCGCGGCGGAGGACGCGGAAGCGGAAGCCGTGGAAGGTGAAGCTCTGGCCGCGGTCCGGGATCGAGCGTGCTTCGTGAATGACGAGGCCGGCGACCGTGGTGGCCTCTTCATCGGGCAGACGCCAGTCCATGGCGCGGTTGAGGTCGCGGATCGGCACCGAGCCGTCGACCACGACGGAGCCATCAGGCTGGGCGCGCACGCCCGCGACCACGACGTCGTGCTCGTCGGAGATGTCACCGACGATCTCTTCCAGAATGTCTTCCAGCGTCACGAGACCTTCGACCTCGCCGTACTCGTCGACGACCAGCGCGAAATGTGTCTTGCGGCGGCGGAATGCCTTCAGCTGCTCGGATACGGGGCGCATCTCCGGTACGAACCACGGCGGCAGCGCGATGGTGGAGACGTCGATGCGCGAGGTGTCGCCGTCGGACGCGCGGATCGCGCGCAGAAGGTCCTTGGCGTGGAGCACGCCGATGATGTTTTCCGGCTTCTCGCGCCAGAGCGGAATGCGGGTGTATTCGGTCGCCAGCACTTCGCGCACCAGTTCCTCCGGCGGCAGATCAGCGTTGATCATCATCATCTCGGTGCGATGGATCATGACGTCGGAGACCTGGAGCTCGCGCAGATCGAGCAGACCGCCGAGCATGTCTCGGTCCAGCTTCTCGACCTTGCCCTCGTGATGCAGGAGGTCGACCGCACCGCGCAGGCGCTCGGTCGGCGACAGGATCGCCTGGTGCTCGCCGGCGAGGCCGAAACCGCGCATCAACAGGCGCACGATGACTTCCACCACGCGCAGCAGCGGCCCCAGCACGTACATGGTCAGCCGCATCGGACGCGCGACCGCGAGCGCCATGCGATCGGGCGCGTTGATGGCGATGGTCTTGGGCAGCACTTCGGCGAAGATCACGACCAGCGCCGTCATCACGCCGGTAGCATAGAGCACGCCGACATCGCCGAACCAGGCGGTGAAGATGGAGGTCGCGAGCGCGGAGGCCGTGATATTGGCGATGTTGTTGCCGAGCAGCAGCGCGCCGATCAGGCGCTCGCGCATGTCGAGCAGTTGCGACACGACGTCGGCGTCGCGATTACCCTGCTTGGACAGCCGCAGCATGCTGGCGCGCGAAGCGCCGGTCAGCGCGGTCTCGCTCGCGGCGAAGAAGCCGGACACCAGCAGGCAGATGATTACGATGGTGAAGCCGAGCCAATCCATGAACCACTCTGGTTTCTTGTTTTGACGCCGTTCCGCCGCGCCTCACGCCTTGAGGGCGAGCTTGTCCTTCAGGAAGTCGCGCACCGGGGTCGGCTCGACATCCCTGGCGATGACGGCGCGCCCCACGGCTTCGAGCAGGATGAAGGTGAGCTTGCCGCGCTTGACCTTCTTGTCCTGCGCCATCAGCGTCATCAGCGCATCGGCATCCGCAAGGCCCTCCTGCGCGAAACCGGCGATATCCTGCAGGCGCGTCGGAAGACCGGCGTCGATGAGGTGACGCTCGACACGGATGGCATCAGCCTCGCCGATCATGCCGAGTTTTGCGGAAAACTGCGCCGCCAGGGTCATGCCGATCGCGACGCCCTCGCCGTGGAACAGGCGGTCGGAGAATCCGGTTGCGGCTTCCAGCGCGTGTCCGAAGGTGTGACCGAGATTGAGTAGCGCGCGCTCGCCGGTCTCGCGCTCGTCGCGCGAGACGACGCCAGCCTTGGCGCGGCAGGAGGTCGCGATCGCATGCTCGCGCGCAGAGCCGCCCTTGAAGATGTCCGAATGGTTCTTCTCCAGCCAGCTGAAGAAGGCCTCGTCGCCGAGCACGCCGTACTTGGCGACCTCGGCATAGCCGGCACGGAATTGCCGCGGCGACAACGTGTCGAGCACGGCGGTGTCCGCAATGACAAGCACCGGCTGATGGAAGGCCCCGAGCAAATTCTTGCCCTGCGGCGAGTTGATGCCGGTCTTGCCGCCGACGGATGAATCGACCTGCGCCAGCAGCGAGGTCGGTACCTGCACGAAATCGACGCCGCGACGCAGGATCGCAGCGGCAAAACCGGCGAGATCGCCGACGACCCCGCCGCCGAGCGCGATGACGAGATCGTTGCGCTCGATCCTGGCGGCAATCAGGGCTTCGCTGACCTTTTCAAGGCCCGCATAGGTCTTGGAAATCTCGCCTTCCTCGACGACGACGCGCGAGGTCGGAATGCCGGCGGCCGCGAGCGAGGCTTCCGTTGGCTCGAGCCAGTATTTGGCAACGGTGCGGTCGGTGACGATGGCGGTGCGCACACCGGGGCGCAACGCGGCAACCCGTTCGCCGAGCGAAGCCAGCACACCACGGCCGATGACGATGTCGTAGGCGCGGTCACCGAGCGCGACGTCGACATTGACAGGATCGGAATGCTTCAAGGGCGCGGTCATCGAACGGCACTCGCAACGTCGGCAGGAGGTTGAGCGGCCGGCTCGCCGCAGAGATACGCGTGCAGCGTCGCGATGGTCTCGTCGACGATCCTGTCGTGCGGCACGTCGCGCGAGGCGATGGTGAGGTCGGCATGGCTGTAGACCGGCTCGCGCTCGGTGAGCAGGCGCGTCACGGTTCCCTCGGGATCGGCGGTCTGCAGCAGCGGACGGTCGGCGCGGCGGCGGACTCGGCGCATGATGACGTCATGGTCGGCCTTGAGCCAGATCGAGATCGCCTTGGCCGCGATGCGGCTTCGCGTCTCCTCACGCATGAAGGCGCCGCCGCCGGTCGCCAGCACCACCGGTCCGCCATCGAGGAGGCGCGCGATCACCCGCGCCTCGCCATCCCGGAAATGCGGCTCGCCATGGCGCTCGAAAATCTCCGGTATGGTCATGCCGGCCGCCGCCTCGATCTCGGTATCGGCGTCGACGAAGGGCAGCTTGAGCCGTGCCGCCATGCGGCGGCCGATGGTCGATTTGCCGACGCCCATCATTCCGACCAGCACGATCGAACGCTTGCCGAGCGCCGACAGGATGTCGGCCTCGGGGCTCGCTTGTGCTGGCAACGCGGCGTCGGGCATCATTTCGCTCGATTGGATCTCGCTCGATCTGCCGCCAAAGGCGGCATCCCGGCCACCTATACGACCCCCTCGGGGCCCTCGCCAGAGGACTCTTGCTATGATCAGGCGAACATGTTGGATGATTTCATTGGTTAATTTGCTTGTTCCAGCCTCTCGTCGAGACCTTGCCCGATGCCCAGCCTGTTCCGCTTCCTGACGGTCGTCGCCGTGATCGCCGGCATCGTCTATGGCGTGGTGTTCGCGCTGGCCAACTTCGTCAATCCGAAGCCGCGGGAAATGACGGTGACGATCCCGCCGGATAAGTTTCTCAAGAAATAGGAGATAGCCTGAAGGGCATGCGCAAATCCTCCGCCAGCAAGCCCTCAGACGCCAGGCTCACCGGCCTGTTCCTCGACATGCTCGCGGCGGAACAGGGCGCCGGGCCCAACACGCTCGATGCCTACAGGCGCGACCTCACCGATTTCTCCGAGTTTCTCGGCCGTGTCGGCCACAGCTTTGTGGACGCCGAAACGCAAATCCTGCGCGATTATCTTGGCGATCTCGATGCGCGCGGCTTCAAATCCTCCAGCGTCGCGCGGCGGCTGTCGGCGATGCGGCATCTGTTCCGCTTTCTGCTGAACGAGCGCATCCGGACCGAAGATCCCGCCGCGATCCTGTCAGGCCCCAAGCGCGGCCGCGGCCTGCCGAAGGTGCTGTCGATATCAGATGTCGACCGCATGCTCCGCCGCGCCAAGGAAATGAGCGAGGCGGCGGACGCCTCGCCGTCGCAGCGGCTGCGGGCCTTGCGGCTCTATTGTCTGCTCGAGGTGCTCTACGCCACGGGCCTGCGCGTCTCCGAGCTGGTGTCGCTGCCGCGCTCGGCAGCCAAGCGCGACGCCCGCATGATCGTGGTGCGCGGCAAGGGCGACAAGGAACGTCTGGTGCCGCTGAACGAGGCCTCGCGCCAGGCGATGACGGACTATCTCGCCGCGACGGAAGCCGCGAAAGGCGAAAAGAAGGGCAGCCTCGCCGCCTCGAAATGGCTGTTTCCCTCCTTCGGCGAGAGTGGACATCTGACGCGGCAGCATTTCGCCCGCGATTTGAAGGAGCTCGCGGTCGCCTCAGGTCTGCAGGCCCGGCTGGTTTCCCCGCACGTGCTGCGGCACGCCTTCGCCAGCCACTTGCTCCACAATGGTGCCGATTTGCGCATCGTGCAGACCCTGCTCGGCCATACCGACATCTCGACCACCCAGATCTACACCCACGTGGTCGAGGAGCGGCTGAAGAGCCTGGTGCGTGACCTGCACCCGCTGGCGGAGAAGTAGCCGCCGCCGCGCGGCGGCGGCCGAAACCGCCTTGACTTCGGCCACATCTCCGCAGAAAGAGCCGGGGCTTCACGATTGATTTGGCGGGCTGTTCACAGCACACAAGCCAACTCATTGAAGACGCTACACTTCTTTCCGCGACCCCAAACCTCGCTTCGCCTCGTCGTCCCGGTCCCCCTATATTGAAACGATGCCAGATCAGATGCGCAGCTATCTCGACTTCGAAAAGCCGGTCGCCGAGCTCGATTCCAAGGTTGACGAGCTGCGGATGCTGGCCGCTTCCGGCACGGACATCGCCGAGGAGATCGGCCGGATCGAGGACAAGGCGGCGCAGGCGCTGGCCGATCTCTATCTCAATCTGACGCCGTGGCAGAAGACGCTGGTGGCCCGGCATCCGCAGCGGCCGCATTTCAATGACTTCATCAAGGGCCTGATCACCGAATTCACTCCGCTGGCCGGCGACCGCAAGTTCGGCGAGGACGAGGCGCTGGTCGCGGGCTTCGGCCGTTTCCGCGGCGAACCGATCTGCGTGATGGGCCAGGAAAAGGGCGATTCCACCGAGAGCCGCATCAAGCACAATTTCGGCATGGCGCGGCCGGAAGGCTATCGCAAATGCGTGCGGCTGATGGAGATGGCCGAGCGATTCGGCCTGCCCGTGCTGTCGCTCGCTGACTCCGCCGGCGCCTATCCCGGCATCGGCGCCGAGGAGCGGGGACAAGCCGAAGCCATCGCGCGCTCGACCGACGCCTGCATGGCGCTGACCGTGCCGAACGTCGCCATCATCACCGGCGAGGGCATGTCGGGGGGAGCGATTGCGATCACCACCGCCAACAAGGTCTTGATGCTGGAGCACGCGATCTACAGCGTGATCTCGCCGGAAGCCGCCTCCTCCATCCTCTGGCGCGACGGCAGCAAGGCGCAGGAAGCCGCCAACAACATGAAGATCACGGCGCAAGACATGCTGCGCTTCGGGGTGATCGACGCGATCCTGAAGGAGCCGGTCGGCGGCGCCCACCGCGACCCCGCTGCCATGATCGCCACGACCGGGGAAGCCATCGCCAAGGCGTTCGACGAGCTCCGCGGCATGGACGGCGATGCCATCCGCAAGCAGCGCCGGCAGAAATTCCTCGATATCGGCCGGAAACTGGGCTGATTCGGACTGATTCCGGTGTGTAGGGTGGGTTAGCCGAAGGCGTAACCCGCCACGGTCTGCCTCCGCGGGGACCAAAGAGGTGGGTTACGCCGAACAGATGCGCTTTGCGCATCTGCAGGGCTAAGCCACCCTACGGCACTGCACCTGCTCCAGGCCGCCCCGGTAACCCCGCATTAACCCTTTTTTTGCCCAAATCGGCGATCTCAGTACCGGTTCCGCGGCAAAGTCCAAGTTCCGGCCAGTTTTAAGTCTCTGTTGACCACGCCTTTGGGCCAACGGGCTCGTGATGTCTGCTCGGGTTGCGACCCCGGGGTGCGGAGGTTAGAATTTTAATCAATGGCTTCAGGGCATAAGCGCTGGGGCTTGGTCTGAAAAAGTCCGGCTTTCCGGTCAGGCCATGCTCCAAGAAATCGGGGTTCGCGCTTCCGCCCGGCACGTTGTGGGGTCCATCTTGAATTCTCGTTCGCTTGCTCGCGCGCTCTTGGCTTCGGTTGCGCTTGCCGCCAGCGTTGTGCTGGCCGGCTGTGACACCGATCAGGTGTCGCTGGCGACCAACGCCAAGGCCAACCAGCCGGTCTCGCCCAAGCTCGTCGCCGCGATGGCCGAGAAGGACATGGACCTGCAATCGCCGATCCTGATCCGCCTGTTCAAGCAGGAGGCCGAGCTCGAGGTCTGGAAGCAGACCCGCAACGGCCAGTTCGCGCTGCTCAAGACCTATCCGATCTGCCGCTGGTCGGGCGATCTCGGCCCCAAGGTGCGCGAAGGCGATCGCCAGGCGCCGGAAGGATTCTACTCGATCAATCCGAGCCAGATGAATCCGCAATCGGCGTATTACCTCTCGTTCAACACCGGCTTCCCGAATGCCTTCGACAAGGCGCTGGGCCGCACCGGCTCGCAGCTGATGGTGCACGGCGATTGCTCCTCGCGCGGCTGCTACGCGATGACGGACGAGCAGATCGCGGAGATCTATTCGCTCGGCCGCGAGTCCTTCTTCGGCGGCCAGAAGGCGTTCCAGTTCCAGGCCTATCCGTTCCGGATGACGCCGGTGAACATGGCCAAGCACCGCAACAACCCGAACATGCCGTTCTGGCGGATGATCAAGGAAGGCTATGATCATTTCGAGGTGACGCGGCGGGAGCCGAAGGTCGATTTCTGCGAGAAGAAATACGTGTTCGACGCGGCCAAGGCGCCCGACGCCAAGCGCGATCCCGTCTTCGACGCGTCCGCCAAGTGCCCGGCCTATGTGATCCCCGAGGAGATCGCCAGCGCCGTGCGTGAGAAGGAGCAGCGCGACGAGGCCGAGTACAACAAGCTCGTCGCCAAGGGCACGCCTGTGGCGCGCCTGAACACCGGCATCGACGGCGGCATGAACAAGATTTTCGCGGCGAAGATTCCGGAAGGCTCCACCGGCCTGTCGGAGAGCGCCGAAGGCAATACGCTACAGATGCTGGCGATGTCGAAGGCACCGGGCACCATCCCCGGCACCGTCAATCCGCCGAAGCCGAACCTCGAGCCGACCGCAACCACGTCGCAGGAAGAGCCGGTCGTCGCCGTCAGCGCGCCCGCGACAAACACGCGTGTCGCGACTGCGGAGAAATCCGGCGGCTTCTTCTCCAATCTCGGCCGTAAGATGGGCCTCGGCACCGCCGACGCGACAGCGGCCACGCCGCCGCCGCAAGCGACCGCGTCGGTTGCTCCCGCGCCCGCAGCGCCGAGCGCGGCCTCCAAGCTGAAGGCCGCGGTGACCCACCTCGTCCATCGCGAATCCGCAAAGGACAAGCCGGCCGTCGCCGCGAAGCCCGCCGAGCCGGCCAAGCCCGCCGAAACCAAGCTCGCAGCAACGCGGCCTTCGCTGAAGCCGTCGGTGAATGAGGGTGCGGGTAATGTAGCGGGTAGCGGCGGTGGCCAGCTCGCTGGCGCCGCACCTGTCGTGTCGTCGAACTCGTTCGACAGCCGCTTTGGCGCGGTGAAGTAAGCGCGGGTTCGCCGTCGAAACGCGCTCCGCTGTCATCGCCCGCGAAGGCGGGCGATCCAGTATTCCAGAGACAGCAGTTGTTGAAGCGATCAGCCGCGACGTGCTGGATGCCCCCGGTCAAGCCGGGGCACGACAGTTGAGTTCTGGGCAAGAGCGACGGCTTCGCAAAATGCTACGGCGCCAGATACCGCATCAGCTCCGGATTGCCCCTGACCTCGCCCGCTTCGCCCTGAAGCGCGACGCGGCCACGATCCAGCACATAGGCGTAGTCCGCAACGCGGAGCGCGAGGTCGAGGTGCTGCTCGACGATGACGACGGCAATGTTCTTGGCGAGCTCGATCAGGCGCTCGGTGATCTCCTCGATCACGCCGATCCAGACGCCTTCGGTCGGCTCGTCGAGCAGCAGCAATTTGGGATCACCCAGCATGGCGCGGCCGATGGCGAGCATCTTGCGCTCGCCGCCGGAGAGCGTGCCGGCGGGCTGGTCGAGGCGCTGGCCGAGTTTCGGAAAGATTGTCAGCACGCGGTCGACTGCATTGGCATCCTTGTTGAAGAGTGAACCGACCGCGAGATTGTCGCGTACCGAGAGGCGCGCGAACACCGAATGCTCCTGCGGCACATAGCCGATGCCGGCGCGGACGCGTTCCTCGGGCCGGCGGCGGCTGATGTCGCGGCCGTCGAAGCCAACCTCGCCCTTCCACGCCGGCAGCTCGCCGACGATGGTCTTCATCAGCGTGGTCTTGCCGGCGCCGTTGCGCCCGAGCACGGCAACGCCGCCGCGCCAGGGGATACCGACGGTGACGTCGAACAGGACCTGGCTGCGGCCATAGCCGGCGTCGAGATGCTTGATGTCCAAAAATTCAGGCACGGCGCAGATAGATCTCCTGGACGGATTGATTGGCCTGGATCTCCGACACGGTGCCCGATGCCAGCACCTTGCCCTGGTCGAGCACGGTCAATCGGTCACAGATGTCGCGGATGAAATCGAGGTCGTGCTCGACGATGACCAGCGAGCAATGTTTCTTGATCGGCTGGAGCAGTTCGCCGGTGACACGGCGCTCCTCGAGGCTCATGCCGCCGGTCGGCTCGTCCAGCAGCAACAGCTTCGGCTTGCCCGCGAGCGCCATCGCGATCTCCAGCCATTGCTGCTGGCCATGCGAGAGCGCGGCTGCCGCTTCGAAGGCGCGGTCGGCGAGCCGGAATTGCGTCAGCATGGTCATGACCTGATCATGCAGCGCGCCCCTGGTGCGCGAGAACACGAGATCGAGCAGCGAGGACTGCGCCTGCAGCGCCAGCAGGATGTTGTCGTAGAGCGTCAGCGACGGCAGCACTGACGTGATCTGGAATTTCAGGCTCATGCCGGCCCGCGCCCGCTCGGTCGGCGTGAACGCGGTGATGTCGGTGTTGACGAAGCTGACCCTGCCCTGCGTCGGTACTTCGGCGCCGGCAATGCACTTCATCAGCGTGCTCTTGCCGGAGCCGTTCGGACCGATCAGCCCGTGAAACTCGTTCTCGCCGACGGTGAGCGCGGCGCCGTCGAGGGCAGTGAGCTTGCCAAAGATCTTCGAGACGCCCGCGGCTTCAAGGAGCGGCATTTTGCTTCTCCTTGACCTTGGCACCGAAGCTACCGACCCGCTCGCGTTCGCCAAGCACAAAGCTGATCAGGCCGAGCGGCCTGAACAGGATCACGAGCAGCAATAACACGCCCAGAATGATCGGCCAGATGTCGCGGTAATTGTCCGAGAGCCAGAAGCTGACGCCCTCGACAATGACCGTGCCGATGACGGCACCGATCAGCGTGCCGGAGCCGCCGAAGAGCACGTAGAGCACCACCTGGGTCGAGACGACGACGCCGACCATGTTGGGCCAGACAAAACCTTCGTGGAAGGCATAGAGGCTGCCGGCGAGACCTGCGATGGCGCCGCCGATCGCGAAGATGATCGCTTTCAGATGCTGCGCCTTGTAACCGAAGAAGGCGATGCGCTGCTCGTTCTCGCGCAAGCCCGCCAGCGCGAGCCCGAACTGCGAGCGCACCAGAAAGCGGCAAAGCAGGTAGACGACGACGAGAATGCCGAGCACGAGATAATAGAACGCCGGCCCTTCCGAGAATTCGTAACCACCTGCTGTCATCGGCGCGATCGAGGGGATTCCGTTCTGACCGCCGAGATAATACCAGCCGCGCGCGAGGCGGTCGGCGGCATAGGAGCCGGTCAGCGTGCCCAGCGACACGAAGATCACGCTGGAGGGGTGCCGGCCCAGCAGCAGGAAGCCGCCGAGCAGCAGCGCGAAGGTGAGGCCGATCAGGGTGCCCGCGGGCAGCACCAGGAAGATGTTGGTGATGTCGAGATCGCGCGCGAGCAGCGCGACGCCGTAGCCGGCCGAACCGAAGAACAGGGCCTGACCAAAGCTCATGATGCCGGCATAACCCCAGACGAGGTCGAACGACAGCGCGAACAGCGCGAGGATGATCACACGCGTCGCGAACACGGTGAGATAGTCCTGCAGCAGCAGCGGGGCGGCCAGCGCGGCGACGAGCGCCGCACCCTCCACGATCGGCAGGACTTTTCGTCCTGCCTTGACGTGTTCCTTGACGTGTTGCTTGACGAGTTCCTTGACCTGTCCCGCCGCCACACGTTCAGCCGTCGCCTCGTCCGCTTCGTCGCCGGCGATCGCCTCTCTTGTCACACTCATCGACTTCGGCATTCCGCCTCAGCATTCCTTGGGATCGACCAGACCCTCGCTGCGCGCGACGATCTCGTAATTCCCGCCCTTGGCGACCGCGGTGTACATCTTCATCTTGCAGTGCCGCTTGCCGGGCACCATCTCGGCAGGCCCGCCCGGGCCCTCTGCGATCTTGGCATGGTCGAGCGCGGCGGCGACGGACTCGCGGTCGATCTTGCCGGCCTCCTTGACGGCGGCTTCCCACAGCTTGAGGCCGCGATAGGTGCCGGTCGCAGCGCTGCCGGCGGCGAACAGGAAGTTGCCCGGAAAATCCTTCTCGTAAGCCGCCTGGATTTTCGCGTCGAACGGGTTCTCCTTGGTGAGCACCTTGAAATAGTCGAGGCAGCTGGCGAGCCCTTCGATCTCGTTGGCCTGATTGATGTTCAGCGTGTTCTCGTCATAGTAGACGCAGGCCAGCCGCCCGCCGTTCTTGAGGAATCCGGCTTCATAGAGCTGCTTGAAGAACGGGCCGACGCCGGGCGGGATGACCGTGTTGAAGACGACGTCGACCTTGTTGGAGATGATGCGGTTGACGGTCGAGGAGAAGTCGATCTGGTCGAGCGGATAGTATTCCTCGAACACGACCTCGCCGCCGTTGGCTTCGATCACCTTGCGGGCATAGACGTTGAGCGTGTGGGGCCAGACGTAATTGGCGCTCGGCAGCGCGAACTTCTTGCCGCCATTCTTGATCAGCCAGGGGATGAACTCGTCGCATTGCTGCGCCGGCGTCGGCCCGGTGCAGAATAGATACGGGGTGCACTCCTTGCCTTCGTAGAGCTGCGGATAGATGTAGAGCGTCTTGCCGCGCGCCACGATCGGGTCCTTGATCGCATTGCGCATCGACGAGGTGATGCCGCCGAGCACCATGTCGACCTTGTCGCGCTGGATCAGCTTGCGCACGTTGCCGACCGCCACCGATTCGTTCGACGCGGTGTCCTCGATGTAGAGCTCCAGCGGACGACCGAGCAGGCCGCCTGAGGCATTGATCTCCTTGATCACCATCTTGGCGACATTGGCGTCGGCATTGCCGGCATAGGCAATCGGGCCGGTGAGGTCGGTGGCGATGCCGACCTTGATCGGAGCTTCGGCCGCATTGGCCCATGGCGCCGGGATCACCCAGCTGCCGACCCCGGTCGCGACCGCGCCGGACGCGAAGGCGAAATTGGACAGGAACCGGCGACGCGAAAGCTGACGATCCAACATATGACTAAACCCCTTTTCCAGCGATGAGGCCCTGCGGCCGTAATTTGATGAAGGCAATGGCAAGAACGAAGACGAGGACATCGGCAACCACGGGCGCCATGAGCCAGGGCAGCGCGGCGCTGAGCGTGCCGATCACCCCGGCGCCGGCGACGGGGCCGATGAAGGAGCCGACGCCACCGACCATGACCGCGACAAAGCCCTGGATCAGGAAGCGGATGCCGAGATCCGCATAGAGGCTGAACACCGGCACGATCAGCGCGCCGGCAAGACCGGCGAGCGCGGAGCCGAACGCAAAGGTGGCGCCGTACATCAGAGGCGTGGAGATGCCCGAGGCCCGCGCCAGCGACGGGTTTTCCAGCGTGGCGCGCATGCGCAGGCCAAAGCTCGTGCGCGACAGCAAGAGATAGCAGCCCGCCATCACAAGGAGCGTGATGACGATGATGGTGAAACGCCACGCCGAGATGTGCATGGTGCCGATGTCGATCGAGCCGCCGATCGGCTCGGGCACGGTGAGATAGAAGCCGCCGATCAGCCCTCGCACGGATTCGCGGATGATCAGGCCAAGCGCATAGGTGCCGAGCATGGCGACGATCGGCGCGGCGTAGAAGCGGCGGATGATCAGCGCCTCCAGCACGAAGCCGAGCGCACCGACCAGGAAGGGCGCGGCGATCATGCCGGCCCAGATCGGCAGGCCGTTGGCGTAGGCGAGATAGGTGATGTAGGCCCCGAGCAGGACGAACTCGCCCTGCGCAAAGTTGAAGATGCCCATCATGCTGGCGATGATTCCGAGCCCCAGCACGATCAGGACGATGATCGCGCCGAAGCTCAGGATCTCGAACGCCGCGACGAACGCGTTAGCCATGCGACAGATTCATTTTTTGACGCGTTTTCTTCACGTGAACCGGTATCCACTTCGCTCGAAAGCGCTTTCGCGTTCCGCCCGTCTGCATCAACACTCGCTCACATCTTCTTCCAGTCGCCGATCTGCTCGAAGGCATGCGCGGCGCGGTAGATAGTGGTTTCCTCGAACATGCGACCGACCAGCATCAAGCCGGCAGGCAGGCCATCGACCATGCCGCAGGGCAGCGACATCGCAGGATGATGGGTGATGTCGAACGGCGCGGTGTTGGAGATCATCTCCAGCGCGCGCGCGACATACTCCTCGCGGCTGGCGGTCGGCTCCGGCAGCTTGGTCGCCTTCATGGGCGTCGTCGGCAGCAAGAGGAGGTCGTAATCGCCGAGCGCCTTGTCGTAGGCGGCCGTTAGCCGCCGCGAGATGTTCAGCGCCTTGCCGTAGAAGCGCGGACCAAAAGTGTTGTTGATGTAGGTGCCGAGCATCATGAACAGTTTCGTGGTCTCGGACAGCGAATCGGCCTGCCGGCGCCAGCCGCGATGGAAATCCATCAGCGAAGTCGAATAGAGATCGCCGCGGGAAAGGCCGTAGCCGTCACCGAACATCATGGTCTGGGTCAGTCCTTCGGTGCCGATCGGAGTCCAGATCGCACCGCCCAGGAGATGCATCGGGACCGACACCGTCTCCACGCTCGCGCCGAGATCCTTGAATCGCTTCGCTGCTTCGCGCACGCTTTCGTTCACCGCAGCCTCTGCGCCCGGCTGCTCAAAGCCCTCCTTGAGGATGCCGATCTTCATGCCCTTGACGCCCTGGCCCAGTGCCTTGGTGTATTCCTCGACCTTGGGTGCCTTGATGCGGGGATCGTAGCCGTCGTCGCCCGCGAGCACTTCGAGCAGCAGTGCGTTGTCGGCGACCGTCGCCGTCATCGGGCCGGTATGATCGACGTAGATCTCGATCGGCATGATGCCGGTATAGGGCACGAGGCCCCAGGTCGGTTTCATGCCATAGATGCCGCAGAACGAGGAGGGCATGCGGATCGAGCCGCCCTGATCGCCGCCGATCGCCATGTCGACCTCGCCGAGCGCGACGACGACACCCGAACCTGACGACGAGCCGCCGGCCGAGTATCCCATCTTGTGCGGATTGTGCACCGGCCCATAGGAGCCGGTGTGGCTGCCGCCGGAGAGGCAGAAGTGCTCGCAATGGGTTTTGCCGACGATCTCGGCACCGGCGTCCAGCATGCGCGTGACGATGGTGGCGTCGAAATCGGGCACATAGCCTTCCAGCGTCGATGATCCGTTGGTCATGGGCACGCCGGCAAGCATGATGTTGTCCTTCAACGCGACGGTCTTGCCTTTGAGCTTGCCGCTCGTCGCGCCCTTCACCGTGGACTTGCGGTACCAGGCATTGCGCGGGTTCTCTTCGGCCGACGGCCGATGGCCCGGCGTGCGCGGATATTTCACCTCCGGGACCTCGTCCGGCATCGCGGCAATGAGATTGTAGGCCTCGATCGAGCCCTGCATCAGGCCCCGGAACGAGGCAACGTCGTCGTCGGTCAGCGAAAGGTCGCACTGCTCGGCGACGCTGCGAAGCTGGGCTGGCGTGGGAAGGACAACTGTCACGGCGCTCTCCTGAAGTTTCTTGAAACGATCCCTTGGAAACGTTGGGCGCGGTCGCTGCGGCACGACGCGCGCACTCACCGGCCCCGCGCATACATTCAAAACGGAAATATTTTCCTTTTCAAGTATTATTTTGCAAAGGTGCCTGCGCGAGCCGCCTCGCGCGTCAGATCGGCTTGATCAGCCTGAAGTCGAGTCCATCGGCCTCGGCGAGATGCATTGGCATCCGCGCGCGTCCATTCCGAACGGTGACCGCGCCGCGGGCGCCGCTGTAGACAATGTTGCGGCCGGCTGCGAGCATCGGCGCCATCGCCAATGTGCCGGCCTTGTTGGCGACCGCTTCGAGAAAGCGCAGGCCTTCGTAAGCGGACTGTCCGACCGAGCCGATCGGCGGCGCATTCGGGCCGAACATCGCGCGGTAGCGGCTCTGGAAGTCGTCATTGGCGCGCGTGCCCGTGCCGGTGAAATAGCCGGAGGCGCAGAACATGTTCTCGCTGTTGTCGGCGCCGATGCCGAGCAGCACGGTGTCGTCCATGGCACCTGCCAGCCGCAGCGTGGTGGCACCCAAGCCGCATTCGCCGAAGGCGCGGTTGAAGGTGCTGCTGTCGGTGCCGATCAGGGAGATCAGCACCACGTCGGGTCGCGCGGCACGGATGCGCGCCAGATGCGGCTCGTGATTGTCCTCGCCGAGCGGAACGAACTCCTCGCCGACAACGTGGCCGCCGGTCTCCCTGATGTAATTCTTCACGGCCCGATGCGATTGCCAGGGCCAGACGTAATCGCTGCCGATCAGGTACCAGCGCTGCGCCTTCTTGACGTCGGCGAGCCAGTGGATCGACGGCCGGCTCTGCCAGCGCGGCGTCTCGCCGATCGCCATCACACCCGGCGTGCGCTCGCCGCCCTCATAGACCGGCGTGTAGATATAGGGGATGCGATGGCGCCTGGTGACGTCGCGCAGGCCGACGCGGACCGCACTGGTGTGCAGGCCCAGGATCAGGTCGACCTCGTCGAACGCGATGGCCTGCTCGGCGCGGTCCAGGACTTCGTCGAGCGGCCCGCCGGCGTCATAGATGGACAGTTCGATCTCGCGGCCAAGAATGCCGCCACGCTTGTTGATCTCCGCGACCGCGAGTTGCGCGCTGTTGGTGGCGCAGGGCCCCCAGATCCCGGGCGAGCCGGTGCAGCAAATGAAGCCGCCGACGCGCAGCTTGTTGGTGCCACGCCGTTTGAAGAGAGCATGATCGTTCGGCAACAGCGCGCCATCAGCCGCCAATGACGACAGATTCCTGAACAGCAGGGACGGCGGCAACGCCGGACCGCCGTGAGCCGGGAAATTTACCGTCGTGCGCACGCCAACTCCTGTCTGGCACCAGACCTGAAAGCACGTTGAGCAGGCGGCCGCGGCATCCGCCCTTTTGTTGGGCAATGATCCTATTTTGAAAATATTGAATATTCAACAATTGAAGTGCATATAGATGCAGCATTGATTGCAAGACATTCACTCATTTGGGTCAAGACGAAGTCTTAGCCGTGGCAAAATCGAACGCTCCCATCACAGAACACCTCGCCTACCTGCTCGCGCAAGCCAACCGGGAGATCAACCGGCAGCTGGAACTGCGCTTGAGCAAGGAGGGAGTTCCCGTCGAGCAGTGGCGCATCCTGAAAGTGCTGTCGGACGGCGATGGCCATTCGATGGGCGAGCTTGCAGACGCGGTGCTGCTCAACCATCCGACCCTAACGAAGATGATCGACCGCATGGTCTCCGACGCGCTGGTCTATCGCGTGCAGGACCCCAACGACCGCCGCAAGGTGCTGATGTTCATCTCCGACCGCGGCAAGGTGCTGTCCAAGAAGCTCAACTCGCTCGCAGTGGATCAGGAAGAGCACATCCTGGAGAGCTACGGCGACAAGTCGACCAGCGAGCTGAAGCGGCTGCTGGAGAGCTTGATCGACAGTTCGAATTGAGGGGCGGCCCTGGCTTTCGCCGGGACGAAGCGCAGAGAGTCTCGCGCCATATACTTGGCCGTCATCGCCCGATCTAATCGGGCGATCCAGTCATCCAGAGACGACGGTGATTGAACCGAGAAGCCGCGGCGTACTGGGTCGCCCGGTCCTGGTGCGCAATTGTGCACTGGCCGGGCGACGAACGCTTAGCGACTCACGAAGACATTCGGGCCTTACGCATACCGGCCGTGGCAGTGCTTGAACTTCTTGCCTGAGCCGCACGGGCAATCCTCGTTGCGGCCGACCTTGCCCCAGCTTGCCGGGTTCTTCGGGTCGCGCAGCGCGGCATCGGTGTGCTGCGGGGCCAGCGTGACGCTGGCGAGGGCCATTTCGTCTTCGCCGGTGTTCGGGTCGAACTTGTGCGCTTCCATCTGCGGCAGCACCGGAGCCTCCTGCTCCGGCGGGACGATCTCGACCCGCATCAGCTGGGCGGTGACGGCCTCGCGCAGATGCGCGCTCATCTCCTGGAAGAGGTTGAAGGCTTCGGTCTTGTACTCCTGCAGCGGATCGCGCTGGCCGTAGCCGCGCAGGCCGATGACCTGACGCAGATGGTCGAGCATGATCAGGTGCTCGCGCCAGAGATGGTCGAGCGTCTGGAGCAGGATGGTCTTCTCGACGTAACGCATCACGTCCGGGCCCCATTGCGCGACCTTGGCGGCCATGTGCTCGTCGGCCCTGGTCTCGATGCGCTTGAGCAGCTCCTCGTCGGCGATGCCCTCTTCCTTGGCCCAGTCGTCGACCGGCAGGTCGAGATCGAGCACGCGCCTCAGCTCGTCCTTCAGCCCGGCGACATCCCATTGTTCGGCATAGGCATGCTCGGGCACGTGCTTGACGACGAGATCCTCGATGAAGGCGTGACGCATGTCGGCGACGGTCTCGGCGACGCTGTCGTCCTTCATCAGGTCGACGCGCTGGTCGAAGATCACCTTGCGCTGGTCGTTCTGGACGTTGTCGAACTTCAAGAGGTTCTTGCGGATGTCGAAGTTGCGGGCTTCGACCTTCTGCTGCGCTTTCTCCAAGGCCTTGTTGATCCAGGGATGGATGATCGCCTCGCCCTCCTGCAGGCCGAGACGCTGCAGCATGCTGTCGAGGCGATCCGAGCCGAAGATGCGCATCAGATCGTCTTCCAGCGACAGGAAGAATTTCGAGCGGCCGGGGTCGCCCTGACGACCGGAACGGCCGCGGAGCTGGTTGTCGATACGACGGGATTCATGCCGCTCGGAGCCGATGATGTAGAGCCCGCCGGGCTTCTTCACGGTCTTGGCGGGCTTGCTCCCCTTGGCCGGCTCGATCTCGACGGTCTCCTCCGCCTTCAGCACGATGTCGCGGAAATGCGCGATGTCGGCCTTGATCTGCTCGATCTTTTTGGCCTTCTCGGCCTCGTCCTCGATGCCCGCAGTCTCCTGCTGGATGCGCATCTCGAGCGAGCCGCCGAGCTTGATGTCGGTACCGCGGCCGGCCATGTTGGTCGCGATCGTGATCGCGCCGGGCACGCCGGCCTCCGCCACGATATAAGCTTCCTGCTCGTGGAAGCGCGCGTTCAGCACCGCGAACAGCTTTGCCGGCTTGCCGGCCCGCGCGGCGGCGTAGAGCTTGTCGAGCGCATTCTCCTTGCCGAAGTCGATCTGCTTGTAACCGTTCTGCTTCAGGAACTCGGCCAGCACTTCCGATTTCTCGATCGAGGCGGTACCGACCAGCACCGGCTGGAGCCGCGCGTTCGCGCGCTCGATCTCCGCGAGGATCGCCTGGTATTTTTCCTTTTGCGTCCGGTAGACCTCATCGTCCTCGTCGAGACGCGCGATCGCCAGGTTGGTCGGGATCTCCACGACCTCGAGCTTGTAGATGTCGAACAGTTCGTCCGCTTCGGTCGCGGCCGTGCCGGTCATGCCCGCAAGCTTCTCGTACATGCGGAAGTAGTTCTGGAAGGTGATCGAGGCCAGCGTCTGGTTCTCGGGCTGGACCTGGACGTGCTCCTTCGCCTCCAGCGCCTGGTGCAGACCTTCCGAATAGCGGCGGCCCGGCATCATGCGTCCCGTGAACTCGTCGATGATGACGACCTCGTCGTCGCGGACGATGTAGTCCTTGTCACGGGTGAACAGCGTGTGGGCGCGCAGCGCCTGATTGATGTGGTGCACGACGGAGACGTTCTCGACGTCGTAGAGCGACTCGCCCTTGAGCTGGCCGGCATCGCGCAGCAAGGTCTCGATCTTCTCCATGCCGCCTTCAGTGAGCGTCACGGTGCGCTGCTTCTCGTCGACCTCGTAATCGGTCTTGTCGAGCTTGGGCAGGAACGAATCGATGGTGTTGTAGAAATCCGAACGATCGTCGAGCGGGCCGGAGATGATCAGCGGCGTGCGCGCTTCGTCGATCAGGATGGAGTCGACCTCGTCGACGATGGCGAAGAAGTGCGGCCGCTGGACCATGTCCTCGAGCCGGTACTTCATGTTGTCGCGCAGATAGTCGAAGCCGTATTCGTTGTTGGTGCCGTAGGTGATGTCGCAGGCATAGGCGGCCTTGCGCTCGGCGTCGTCGAGGCCGTGGACGATCACGCCCGTAGTCATGCCGAGGAAGCCGTAGATCTGCCCCATCCAGCCGGAGTCGCGGCGGGCGAGATAGTCGTTGACGGTGACGACATGGACGCCTTTACCCGCAAGAGCGTTGAGGTAGACCGCGAGCGTTGCGACCAGCGTCTTGCCTTCGCCGGTCTTCATCTCGGCGATGTCGCCCTCATGAAGCACCATGCCGCCGATCAGCTGGACGTCGAAATGGCGCTGGCCGAGCGTGCGCTTGGCCGCCTCGCGCACGGTGGCGAAGGCGGGCACCAGGAGGTCATCCAGCGTCTTGCCTTCGGCAAGCTGCTTCTTGAACTCGCCGGTGCGGGCCTTGAGCGCTTCGTCGGAGAGTTTGGCGAGCTCGGGCTCCAGCGCGTTGATCGCGTTGATGCGGGACTGATATCCCTTCACCCGCCGGTCGTTGGCGGAGCCGAAAAACTTGCGGGCGAGCGCGCCGATCATGCCTAGTTCCTGTGTTCGCGATTTAACCGCGTTGCAGCCAAGAAGTCGTCACCCTCCGGCCTATCAACTCACCGTGACGCCGTTTGGCGCCAGAGCCCGGACTTTCGGGGCTCATCCGCCACATGGGTGGGAAGTGGGCTAGTCTGGGTTCAACGGCCAAAAACGCAGCAAAATAAACGCCATCGCCATGGTCGCGACCGCGCAGAGATATGGCCCGGTCAAGGCCTTGTCAACGGCGGGCGCATTGCCGCTAATTCATCATTTTGACAGACTTTTCGCGTTGCCAAGCCCCCCTGAATTGGGCGAGTGTCCGCCCCGCTTAAGCAGCCCCTGCTTCAACATAAGGATTTTCCATGACCACCTCGTTCCCGGTAACCACCGGCCAGCGTTTTCGCCATGCGTCCGCCCTGGCTGGCTCCCTGGCCCTGGCGCTGTCCCTGGCGTTCGCGGGCCCGCTCCGGGCGGCCGACGATCCCGTTCTGGCCAAGGTCAATGGCGCTGAAATCAAGAAAAGCGACGTCACCATGGCCGAGGAGGAGCTCGGACCGAGCCTCGCCCAGATGGATCCGGCGACCAAGGACGAGAACGTCCTGTCGTTCCTGATCGACATGAAGATCGTCGCCAAGGCCGCCGAGGACAAGAAGGTCGCCGACAGCGACGAGTTCAAGAAGCGGATGGCGTTCGCCCGCAACCGCCTGCTGATGGACAGCCTGCTCGCCAACGAGGGCAAGGCCGCCACCAGCCCCGAGGCCATGAAGAAGGTCTATGAGGAGGCTTCCAAGCAGATCACCGGCGAGCAGGAAGTGCGCGCCCGCCACATCCTGGTCGAGACCGAAGACGAGGCCAAGGCGGTGAAGGCCGAGCTCGACAAGGGCGCCGATTTCGCCGAGCTCGCCAAGAAGAAGTCGAAGGATCCGGGCTCGGCCGACGGCGGTGATCTCGGCTTCTTCACCAAGGAGCAGATGGTGCCGGAATTCTCGGCCGTGGCCTTCGCACTCGAGCCGGGCAAGATCTCCGACCCCGTGAAGTCGCAGTTCGGCTGGCATGTCATCAAGGTCGAGGAAAAGCGCAACCGCAAGGCGCCTGACTTCGAGCAGGTCAAGCCCCAGATCGAGCAGTACGTCACCCGCAAGGCCCAGGCCGACTACGTCGCCAAGCTCCGCGCGGATGCCAAGGTCGAGCGGATGGACCAGGCGGACGCGTCCAAGGACGCCAAGCCGGCCGACGCGGCCAAGCCCGCCGATGCCAAGCCTGCCGACAGCAAGATGGCGCCTCCCGCCAAGAAGTAAGAATTTGCTGTCACTTCGCTGACGCCAAGGGTATCTAAGCATCGCAATGGCCGGGCATCGCCCGGCCATCTGCATATCCAGACCTCACCAAGGCGCCCAACGATGTCCTCAGCCGTCTCTCCTCTCGCCCCGAAGAACGTTCCTGATATGCCCGTGATCGCGGGCGTCCGTCTTGCGACGGCCGAGGCCGGCATCCGCTACAAGAACCGCACCGACGTGCTGCTGGCGATCATGGACAAGGGCACCGCAGTCGCCGGCGTCTTCACCAAGTCGAAGTGCCCGTCCGCGCCGGTCGAATGGTGTCGCGCCAAACTGAAGGGCGGCAAAGCCCGTGCGTTGGTCGTCAACTCCGGCAATGCCAATGCCTTCACCGGCAAGACCGGCCGCGGCTCGACCGCGCTGACCGCGAAGATCGCGGCCAAGGCGGTCGGCTGCAGCGAGAACGAAATCTTTCTGGCTTCGACCGGCGTGATCGGCGAGCCGCTGGACGCGACCAAGTTCGACGGCGTGCTGGGGCGACTCGCCGAGACCGCGGAGCCGGGCGATTACCTCGCCGCCGCCAAGGCGATCATGACCACTGACACTTTCCCCAAGGTCGCGACCGCAACGGTGAAGCTCGGCAAGGCCAAGGTCACCATCAACGGCATGGCCAAGGGCGCCGGCATGATCGCTCCCGATATGGCGACGATGCTGTCCTTCATCTTCACCGACGCACCGATCGCGCCCGCCGCGCTCCAGGCGCTGCTCAAGGCCGGCGTCGAGGACACCTTCAACGCGGTGACGATCGACGGCGACACCTCGACCTCGGACACGCTGCTGGCCTTCGCCACCGGCGCTGCCGCCGCCCACGGCGCACCCAAGATCAGCCGCGCCAGCGATCCGCGCCTGAAGGCCTTCGTGAAAGCCTTCAACCAGATCCTCGCCAATCTCTCCGAGCAGGTCGCCCGCGACGGCGAAGGCGCACGCAAGCTGGTCGAGATCACCGTCGAAGGCGCCAAGACCAAGGTCTCCGCACGCAGAATCGCGATGTCGATCGCGAATTCGCCGCTGGTGAAGACCGCGATCGCCGGCGAAGACGCCAATTGGGGCCGCGTGGTCATGGCGGTCGGCAAGGCCGGCGAGCCGGCCGATCGCGACAAGCTGTCGATCTCCTTCAACGGCATCCGCGTCGCCAAGAGCGGCGCGCGCGATCCTGATTATGACGAGGCGCAGGTGTCGGAAGCAATGAAGGCGCCAGAGATCGCGATCAAGGTCTCGCTCGGCCTCGGCAAGGGCCGCGACCGCGTACTGACCTGCGACCTCACCAAGGAGTATGTCGCGATCAACGGGGATTACCGGTCTTAAGGATCATGGCCGATCTCAAGCTCACACTGGTGGTGGCCTGCGCGCTCGTCGATGCCGACAAGCGCGTCCTGATCGCGCAGCGCCCGGAGGGCAAGACCCTCGCCGGCCTCTGGGAATTTCCCGGCGGAAAGTGCGAACTTGGCGAGCGGCCGGAGCAGAGCTTGATCCGCGAGCTCCATGAGGAGCTCGGCATCACGGTCGCCGAGCCGTGCCTCGCGCCGCTCACTTTTGCGAGCTACGGCTACGAGACCTTTCATCTGTTGATGCCGCTCTATATCTGCCGGCGCTGGGAGGGGATCGTCGAAGCCCGCGAAGGCCAGACCCTGGCCTGGGTCCGGGCCAACAAATTGCGCGACTATCCAATGCCACCCGCGGACATTCCGCTGATCCCGCATTTGATCGATTTGCTGATGTGACGATGCCGTGCCCCGGACGCAGCGCGAAGCGCTGCAGAGCCGGGCCCAGAGGCGACAGACTGGGTCCCGGCCCTGCGCAGCAGCGTTTCACGCTGCAGCGCGTCCGGGACACAAATCACTCTTTCCCAGCCTTCTTCACCGCCTCCGCAAGGCTCGCTTTCGCCGAACCCGGCTTCAGCGGCTGTTGCTGGCTTGCATGCGGCGCCCAGCCGGACAGCCAGATGATGTCGAAGGTGGCGCGGATGCGACCGTCGGGATCGGCAAAGCGCTCGGCGTAGATTTCGGCCATGCGCAGCAGCGTCGCGCGCCGGCTCGGGGTGCGTCGGCGCTCGATCAGTACATTGGCCGCGCCCATGCGACGGAGATCCTGCATCAGCGCGAAGGCATTGCCATAGCGCACCACGACACGATCGACGTCGGTGACCGGCAGCGCAAAGCCCGCCCGCTGCAACAGCGCGCCGATATCGCGCAAATCAGCGAACGGCGCGACGCGCGGCGAGACCCCACTCTCGCATTCGGCTTCCGCCGCCGCAAAGGCCTGCCGGAGCTCGGTCAGGCTGTCGCCGCCGATCATCGCGGCCAGCAGCAAGCCATCCGGCTTCAGCGCCCGGCGAATTTGCGCAAGCACGCCCGGCAGATCGTTGACGAATTGCAGCGCCAGCGCCGAGACGACGAGATCGAGGCTTTCTGGCGCGAACGGCAATTTCTCCGAGCCTGCAGCATCGAGCGCGATCCGTTGAATGGACGGCAGCCGCGCGCGCAGACCTGCGAGCCCCTCACCTGGTGTCCACAGATCGGCCGGCGCGTGAAACTCCCGCATCACCGCAGCCAGCCGGTCGGACATGTCCTCGGCGACCCGGTCGAGCAGGAAGCTCACGGCACCCTGTGCCTGCGCGCGCCGCTGCCGTCCATGTAGCAAGGCGCGATCAAACAAGGCGGGCGGCGTTTGCGGGGTCTGAGCCATGCCGCTGGTTACGCCGATCGTGCCGGTCATTGCAATCTCTCGTGTCCCGGACGCGCTGCGGCGCTCTTAGCGCTGCTGCGCAGAGCCGGGACGACATGGTCCTGCGCGCTTGGCTTTCTGGGCCCCGGCTCGGCCGTGCAATTGCTGCGCATTGCACGTTGTTCGGGGCACGAGAGCATGGCTTGAGCGGGTTGGCTGAGAAGGCTAGCCTCTCCTCATGGAAGCCGAAACGGTCCCCACCCGTTCCATCGCCGCATCGTTGCGAGCCGCCTGGATGGCCGGCCGTTACGTGCTCGGGCGTGCGGCGCGACTTGCGCTCGACATCGCTCTGCCGACCTTGTGCGTGTCCTGCCGCGAGCCGGTCGATGGCGAAGGCGTGTGCGCGGCGTGCTGGGCAAAACTGTCGTTCATCGAGCGCCCCTACTGCCCGCGGCTCGGCATCCCCTTCGTCTATGATCCCGGGCCCGACATGCTGTCGATGGAGGCGATCGCCAGCCCGCCGGCCTACCAGCGGGCCCGCGCGGCAGTGCGTTATGACGACGTCGCGCGTACGCTGGTGCATGCGTTGAAATATCAGGACCGCACGGATCTGGCGCCCGCCATGGGCCGCTGGATGGCGCGTGCAGGTAGCGAATTGCTCGCCGGCGCCGATATGCTGGTGCCGGTGCCCTTGCATTGGCGGAGGGCCTGGCGCCGCCGCTACAACCAATCAGGCGCGCTGGCGCGGATCATCGCGCGGCAGAGCGGGGTGAAGGTACGGAGCGAGGTGCTGTGCCGGGTGCGCGCCACCGAGCAGCAGATCGGCCTGTCGCGGGCGCAGCGCGCCACCAATGTGCAGGGTGCGTTCCAGGTATCGGCCGACCGTCAGACCGAGGTCCAGGGCCGGCGCATCATTCTGGTCGACGACGTCCTGACATCGGGTGCGACTTTGGACGCTTGTGCGCGCGCTCTGCTGCGCGCCAAGGCAGCCCAGGTCGACGTCCTGGTCTTTGCCCGGGTTGTCGAGACCAGGTAAACTCCCATATAATTCAACAAATTCACGCATGAGAGCGCTGGACGCCATGACCGCTGCTGTCGAAATTTATACCAGACCGGGATGCGGCTATTGTTCCGCTGCGAGGTCGCTTCTGACCCGGAAGAAGGCGACCTTCACGGAATTCGACGTCGCCAAGAACCCGTCCTGGCGCGAGGAGATGTACGACCGCGCCGGCCAGGGCTCGACCTTCCCGCAGATCTGGATTGGCGGAACTCATATTGGCGGCTGCGACGATCTTTATGCGCTCGATCGTGAGGGTAAGCTCGACGGCATGCTCGAAAGCGTCAAGGCGGTCTCATGAGCCAGGATCAAGCTCAAGACAGGACCTTCACCGCCGCCATGGTGCAGATGCGCACCGGCTTGATGCCCGAGCCGAGCCTTGCGCAGGCCACCAGGCTGATCCGGGAGGCCGCTGCCAAGGGCGCCGACTACGTGCAGACCCCTGAGGTCAGCAACATGATGCAGCTGAACCGCAAGGCGCTGTTCGAGCATCTGCAGAGCGAAGAGGACGACACCTCGCTGAAGGCGTATCGCGCGCTCGCGGCGGAGCTGAAGATCCACATCCATGTCGGCTCGCTGGCGCTGCGCTTTTCGCCGGAAAAGGCGGTCAATCGCTCCTTCCTGATCGGGCCCGAGGGCCAAGTGCTCGCGAGCTACGACAAAATCCACATGTTCGACATCGAGCTGCCGGATGGCGAGAGCTATCGCGAATCCGCCAATTACCAGCCGGGCGAGACCGCAGTGATCTCCGACCTGCCCTGGGGCCGCGTCGGCCTGACGATCTGCTACGACGTGCGCTTCCCCGCGTTGTACCGCGCGCTGGCCGAGAGCGGCGCATCCTTCATCACGGTGCCCTCCGCCTTTACCCGCAAGACCGGCGAAGCGCACTGGCACATCCTGCTGCGCGCGCGCGCGATCGAGACCGGGTGCTTCATCTTCGCAGCCGCCCAGGCCGGCACCCACGAGAACAAGCGCGAGACCTATGGTCACTCGCTGATCATCGATCCCTGGGGCGAGATTCTCGCTGAAGGCGATGTTGAGCCCGGCATCATCATGGCCAAGATCGACCCAGCCAAGGTCGAGACCGCCCGCCGCGCCATTCCCTCACTCCAGCACGGCCGCCGCTTCGGTGTCTCCGATCCCAAGGCCGGCCCGGACCATCTGCACCTGGTGCGAGGATCGGCATGATCCGCTACGCGCTCCATTGCGACCGCAAGCATGAGTTCGAGAGCTGGTTTCAGAGCTCGTCGGCCTATGATTCGCAGGTCAAGCGCAAGCTCGTGACCTGCCCGATCTGCGGCTCGGCCAAGGTCGAGAAGGCGATCATGGCGCCGCGCATCGTCGCCAAGAAGGGCCGCGGCCGTGCCACGCCGCCGCCGGAGCCGGTGACAACCGCCGCGCCCGAAGCTGCACCATCGGGACCGACGTCGCTGATGATGGCGCAGGAGCGCGAGCTGCGCGCCAAGCTGAAAGAGCTGCGCGACCACATCGTCAAGAACGCCGACAATGTCGGCGAGCGCTTTGCGAATGAAGCCCGTGCGATGCATTACGGCGACAAGGAGCACCGCCCGATCTACGGCGAGGCCTCCCCGGATGAAGCGAAATCGCTGATCGAGGAAGGCATCGAGGTGTCACCGCTGCCGACCCTGCCGGAAGACCGGAACTAATAGCCTCGCTTCTCGTCATGGCCGGGCTTGGCCCGGCCATCCACGACACTCTCTCCCACAGTACGAAGAACGTGGATGCCCGGGACAAGCCCGGGCGTGACGGCGGCTGAGAAGTCAGAATCCAACCAGCAGGGCCACGCCGACCGCGATCAGCACGATGCCAAATATCTCGCGCGGCGCGATCGGCTGCTTGAACGAATAGTACGCCACGCCTTGCGCGAACAGCACCTCGATCAGCGCGAGCGTACGAACATTGGCCGCCGCGGTCAGCGCAAACGCCAGAAACCAGAACTGCGAGGAGAAGGCGCCCATGAAGCCGGCGAACAACGACGGTTTCCAGAGGCCAAGGATCGCCTGGAGCACTTTCGGGGCGCGCCAGAGCAGATAGATCGACAGGATCGCCGTCTGCACGAACAGACCCAGCACCAGTGTGAACGAGGCGGCCGTCACAAAGGAGACATCAGGCACGTTGATGATGGCGCCGCGGAATCCGACCGCGGACAACGCGAACGCCGCGGCCGCAACGAGCCCCAGGATGGTCGGCTTCAGCTCCGCAAAGCTTTTCTCGCCGCCGGGCCGCAGTGCGGTTATGACGACGCCGACAGTGGCGATCACGATCGCCAGCACCTTCAGCCAGGTCAGGTGATCGCCGAGGAAGACGAAGCCGAAGATCGCGGTCTGGATCGCCTCGGTCTTGAGATAAGCCGTCGTCACCACGAAGGAGTGGTCGTTCATCGCGAGCAGCATCAGGCCCGTCCCGACGATCTGGCTGAGCGCGCCCAGCAGCAGCCACGGCCAGAACACCGACGGCGGCATGCCGATATGGTCGCCGGTCGCGACCAGCACGGCGCCCAGGAACAGCAGCGAGAACGGAAAGCCGAACAGGAAGCGGATATTGGTCGCGCCCCAGGTCCCCAGCGGTTTCGTGAGCGATCGCTGCATCGCATTGCGCGCAACCTGGCCGAGCGCAGCAACGACGGTGAAGGGAATCCAGAGGCTGGCGACGGTGAACATGGGGATGGGACTACTACGGGAATGATGATGCAACCTGCCGGGGCCACGGCAGCGGGTCAATCACGCTCACATCATAGGAGCGATGCTCTTGTTAAAAACCCGTTCGAGAGGTGTAGGCTTGGCCCTCACTCACGACGGCCCCTACACCATCCCCTCCGCCACCACCATGTAGTTCACGTCCATGTCCGACGAGAGGGTCCATTTGTCGGCGAAGGGGGAGTAGACGACGCCGGTCTGCTCGGTGATGACGAGACGGTTGTCGAGGAGGTGTTTGGTCAGTTCGTCGGGGGTGACGAACTTGTTCCACTCGTGTGTACCACGCGGCAGCCAGCGCAGGACGTATTCGGCGCCGACGATGGCGAGCGCAAAGCTCTTCCAGTTGCGGTTCAGCGTCGAAACCACCATCAGGCCGTTCGGCTTCAGCATCGAGGCACAGCGCTTCAGGAAGACGCCGACGTCGACGACGTGCTCGACCACCTCCATCGCCAGCACGATATCGAAACGCTCGCGCGGGTCGATCTCCTCCACGGTGGTGCAGCGATAGTCGATCGCAAGGTGGCTCTTGCTCGCGTGCAGCTTCGCCGCCGCGATATTGCTGGCGGACGGATCCACGCCAATGACCTGCGCGCCCAGCCGCGACAGCGGCTCGCATAGCAGGCCGGCGCCGCAGCCGATGTCGAGCACGCGCAAGCCGGCGAGGCAGCTGAGACTGCGCACATTGCGCTCGAACTTGCGGCAGGCGGCGTCACGGATATAGCCGAGTCGCAGCGGGTTGATCCGGTGCAGCGGCGCCATCTTGCCCTTGGGATCCCACCACTCGGCCGAAAGTTTCGAGAATTTCGCGATCTCGGCGGCATCGACCGTCGAGCCCGGCTGGGCGGTGACAGTGGCGGAAGTATCTTGCTGCATGCTCATGGTTGCGCGCGGTCCTACCGCGTAGTGATCGAACTACGGAAGGCCAGCGGCGAGGCGATGGTTTTGATCGTCTCGATCCCCTCGCCGACACCGCGAATGGTCACATCGCCGTAGTTGAGAATTCGTCCAAGAATCGTCTGATCGACGTCGACACTCTCGACCTTGTCCAGCGCCATTTCAAAGGTCCGGCGCTTGATGAAGCCGGTCTTATGCACAACTCTGAGGTTGGTGACGTCGGTTTCGGTGGTGAAGCGATGGAACCAGCCCTTCAGGGTCCAGTACAGAGCGGCCAGCGCGACCAGGCCGGAGCCGAACAGGCACAGCATTTCCACGCTATAGACATCGCTCCGGCGGGAGACTGCGAACAGGACCAGGGCCACGATCCAGGCCAGAATGGCCGGGAAATAGAAGATCCAGTGCGCATTGGTCGAATACAGAACCCGCTCGCCGGGTTGCAGGATCTCGTCAATATAGCGCGCCATAACCTCTGATAACCTATTGCCCGGATTGGCCGGCGCAGGAACCCGCTTGCCCCCGGCCCCGCCCCTCTGTATACGCGCGGTCGGTATCCCCCAGGGCATCCGTCCAGCGCGGGTCACCATACTGATCCTTAAGAGGGAATGCACGCGTCGTCATGAGCCGCCTCGTGATGAAATTCGGCGGCACGTCCGTCGCCAACATCGAACGAATCCGCAACGTCGCACGCCATGTAAAGCGTGAGGTCGACGCCGGTCACGAAGTGGCCGTGGTCGTCTCGGCGATGTCGGGTAAGACCAACGAGCTGGTGGCCTGGTGCACCGAGGCCTCTCCGATGCACGATGCGCGCGAATATGATGCCGTGGTCGCCTCCGGCGAACAGGTGACCTCGGGCCTGCTGGCCATCGTGCTCCAGAGCATGGGCATCCAGGCCCGCTCCTGGCAGGGCTGGCAGATCCCGATCAAGACCAGCGACGCCCATGCCTCGGCCCGGATCGAGGACATCGACGGCAGCGAGATCATCAACCGCTTCAGGGATCGCAAGGAGGTCGCGGTCATCGCCGGCTTCCAGGGCATCGATCCCAAGACCAACCGCATCACCACGCTCGGCCGCGGCGGCTCCGACACTTCGGCCGTGGCGATCGCCGCCGCCGTCAAGGCCGACCGCTGTGACATCTATACCGACGTCGACGGCGTCTACACCACCGATCCGCGAATCGTGCCAAAGGCCAAGAGGCTCGACAAGATCGCGTTCGAAGACATGCTGGAACTGGCCTCCCAGGGCGCCAAAGTGCTCCAGGTCCGCTCGGTGGAACTCGGCATGGTCCACAATATGCCGATCTTCGTCCGCTCGAGCTTCGACAAGCCCGAGGATATCGACCCGCATGCCAACCAGCCGCCCGGCACGCTGATCTGCAGCGAGGAGGAGATCATGGAAAGCCACGTCGTCACCGGCATCGCCTTTTCGAAGGACGAGGCCCAGATCTCGGTGCGCCAGATCGAGGACAAGCCCGGCGTCGCCGCGTCGATCTTCGGCCCCCTGGCGGAGGCCAATATCAACGTCGACATGATCGTCCAGAACGTGTCTGAAGACGGCAAGACCACCGATCTGACCTTCACGGTGCCGGCTGCCGACTACGTCAGGGCCAAGGATACGATTACCGCCGCCAAGGGCAGGATCGGCTATGCCAGGCTTGATACCGCTACCGACGTCGCCAAGATCTCCGTGATCGGCAGCGGCATGCGCAGCCATGCCGGCGTCGCCGCCCAGGCATTTTCGGCCCTCGCCGGACGGAATATCAACATCCGGGCCATTACAACCTCCGAGATCAAATTTTCGGTTTTGATCGACACTGCCTATACCGAGCTTGCGGTTCGCACCCTGCACACGCTCTACGGCCTCGACCAAACCTAGTTTAATCTTCTCTTAGCGGTCGCAGCAAACGCTGGGGTGTACACACCTTCGCGTTTGGCAGGCGTTTTGCTTGGCAAAACAAGCCTCGATTCGCTATACGGCGAACAGGGTGGGCTGCCGCAGACTGTGTCCCAGTTCAGGCCGCTGATTCGGTGCAAGCTGTGGTTTGCGCCTGCGCCGGACAAACAATTTGATTGTTTTTCTGGAATTTTGGGCCAGCCGCCGGCCGATACCGCCGAGCCGGCAGACGGAGGAGATTGACGGTTCATGCGGAGCGCGTCGGGAGGTCCCCGCGTCTTGTTGAGACGGCTCCGCGAAACCATGGCGGAGCAGGTCTCGGCCCAGGAGCGGCTGGACAAGATCGTGGTGCTGATCGCCGCCAACATGGTGGCCGAGGTGTGCTCGGTCTATGTGCTGCGCATCGACAACACCCTCGAGCTCTACGCCACCGAAGGTCTCAATCGCGAGGCCGTGCACCATACGGTGCTGAGCGCCCATGAGGGCCTGGTCGGCCTCGTCGCCAGCGAGGCAACCCCGCTCAATCTGAACGACGCCCAGAGCCACCCGGCCTTCTCGTTCCGCCCGGAGACCGGGGAAGAGATCTATCATTCCTTCCTCGGCGTGCCGATCCTGCGCGCCGGCAACACGCTCGGCGTGCTGGTGGTGCAGAACCGCGCCAAGCGCACCTATGTCGAGGAAGAGCTCGAGGCGTTGCAGACCACAGCCATGGTGCTGGCGGAGCTGATCGCATCCGGCGAATTGTCCGCGCTCGCCCAGCCCGGCGCGGAGCCTGCCGCGCGCCACTCCACGCAGAAAGCCGGCGCCATCCTCTCCGAAGGCATCGCGCTCGGCCATGTGGTGCTGCACGAGCCGCGCGTCGTCATCAAGGACTACATCGCCGAGGACCTGCCGAAGGAGATCAAGCGGCTCGACGCCGCGCTCGCCAAGCTGCGCTCGGATCTCGACCGCATGCTCGAGCGCGGCGACGTTGCCGAGGGTGGCGAGCATCGCGACGTGCTGGAAGCCTACCGCATGTTCGCCAACGACCAGGGCTGGTCGCACAAGCTGCACGAGGCGGTCGCCACTGGCCTCACCGCGGAAGCCGCCGTCGAGCGCGTGCAGTCCGATACCCGTGCACGCATGCTGCGCTCGACCGATCCCTATTTGCGCGACCGGCTGCACGATCTCGAGGATCTCGGCTACCGCCTGATGCGGCAGCTGGTCGGCCAGGATCACGCGCCCTCGCGCGAGCAGATGCCCGACAACGCCATCGTCATCGCCCGCGCGATGGGACCGGCGGCGCTGCTCGACTACGACCGCAAGCGCTTGCGCGGCATCGTGCTGGAGGAAGGCACCGCCAACTCCCACGTTTCGATCGTAGCGCGCGCGCTCGGCATTCCCGCCGTCGGCGAAGTGCCGAACGCACCAGGGATCGCCGACCCTGGCGACGCCATCATCGTCGACGGCACGTCGGGCGCGATCTACGTGCGGCCGTCGCAGGAAATCGAGGCGGCCTACGCCGAGCGCGTGCGATTCCGCGCGCGGCGTCAGGCGCAGTATCTGGCGCTGCGTGATCGCCCTTGCGTCACCAAGGACGGCGAGAAGGTCGAGCTGCTGATCAATGCGGGCCTCGCCATCGACCTGCCGCATATCGACGACACCGGCAGCGCCGGCATCGGCCTGTTCCGCACCGAGCTGCAATTCATGGTCGGTCAGAGCCTGCCGCGCACCAGCGACCAACTGGCGCTCTACCGCGCGGTGCTGGATGCCGCCGGCAGCAAGCCCGTCACCTTCCGGACCCTCGACATCGGCGGCGACAAAGCGCTGCCCTATATGGAGACGGTGATCGAGGAGAATCCCGCACTGGGATGGCGCGCGATCCGGCTCGGCCTCGATCGTCCCGGCCTGCTGCGCGGCCAGATCCGCGCATTGCTGCGCGCCGGCGGCGGCCGCGCATTGCGCATCATGTTCCCGATGGTCTCGGAGGTCACCGAGTTCGATGCGGCGAAGGCGCTGGTCGAGCGCGAGCTGACATATCTGCGCCAACACGGCCACACGCTGCCTGAGAGAATCGACATCGGCACCATGGTCGAGGTGCCGGCGCTGCTCTATCAGCTCGACGAGCTCTTGAAGAAGGTCGACTTCATCTCGGTCGGCTCCAACGATTTGTTCCAATTCCTGTTCGCGGTCGACCGCGGCAATGCCAAGGTCTCCGAGCGTTTCGACACCATGTCGACGCCGATCCTGCGGGCGCTGCGCGATATCGCGCAAAAATCGCAGGCCGCGAAGAAATCGCTGTCGCTCTGCGGCGAGATGGCCTCGAAGCCGATCGGCGCATTGGCCCTGATTGCAATGGGCTACCGCTCGTTGTCGCTCTCGGCGACCGCGCTCGGTCCGGTCAAGGCGATGGTGATCGACCTCGATGCCAAGAAGGCCGCAGCGATGCTCGGCCCGCTGCTGGATGCGCCTGCAGGCAGCGTCTCGATCCGGCAAAAGTTGACTGAATTTGCCGAGGCCGAAGGCCTGGCGTTGTAGCGGGCCTGCCGCCCGTCGCCGCCACCTCCCTCCGCTTTTGAGACCAAACCGATGTCGTTACTCCCCGAAGCCAAATTGGACGTCCTGCTCGCGCATCACGCTTCGCTCGAGGCCGAATCGCTTGGACAGCTCTCCTCCGAGCGTTACGTGCAGGTCACGCGCGAGCTCGCCGAGATCACACCCTTGATCGAGGCAGTGAAGACCTATCGTTCCGCCTTGAAGGAGCTCGCCGACACCGAAGCGCTGATCGCCGATCCGGCAACCGATGCCGAAATGCGCAGCATGGCCGAAGCAGAGCGCGACGAGCTCAATCCGAAGATCGACGAGCTCGTGCAGAAAATTCGCATCGCGCTGCTGCCCAAGGACGCCATGGACGACCGCAACGTGGTGCTGGAAATCCGCGCCGGCACCGGCGGCGACGAGGCTTCGCTGTTCGCCGGCGATCTTTTCCGGATGTACGAGCGCTTTGCCGCCTTGCAGGGCTGGAAGGTCGAGGTGATCTCGGCGAGCGAAGGCACCGTCGGCGGGTACAAGGAAATCATCGCGGAGGTGCAGGGCCGCGGTGCGTTCTCGAAGCTGAAATTCGAATCCGGCGTGCACCGCGTCCAGCGCGTACCCGATACCGAGACGCAGGGGCGCATCCACACCTCGGCGGCGACGGTCGCCGTGTTGCCCGAGGTCGAGGATGTCGACGTCGACATCAAGAACGAGGATCTGCGGATCGAGACCATGCGCGCACAGGGCGCGGGCGGCCAGCACGTCAACAAGACGGAATCGGCGATCCGCATCACCCATATCCCGACCGGCATCGTGGTGATGATGCAGGACAGCCGATCGCAGCACAAGAACCGCGCCTCCGCCATGAACATCCTGCGCTCGCGCATCTACGACGCCGAGCGGCAGCGCGTCGACGCCGCGCGCTCGGCCGAGCGCAAGGAGAAGGTCGGGTCCGGCGACCGCAGCGAACGCATCCGCACCTACAATTTCCCGCAAGGCCGCGTCACCGACCACCGCATCAATTTGACCCTTTACAAGCTGCCGCAGGTGATATCAGGCGAGGCCCTCGGCGAGTTGACCGACGCGCTGACCACCGAGCACCAAGCCGCACAGCTCGCCGCGCAAGGCGCAGCGGCCTGAGCCTCAGCGTGTCTTGGCCCGGAACGATCGCAGGATCTTCGCCAGAGCCGGCGCAGCGGCGCTCAACTCGTCCAGATGGATGCGCGAAAGCGAGCGCAACTTCTGTTCGCCCTTGGCCGTCAGCTTGACCAGGACGCGCCTGGCGTCGTCCGGATCGGCTTCCCGGCCGATCAGATTCAGTTTCGCCATGCGATCCACCAGCTCCACGGCGGTATGGTGCCGGATCAGGAGGAAACCGGCGATATCGCCGACGCTGGCGCCATCGCCGCTGGCCAGTCCCTTGATCGCCAGCAACGCCTGATGCTGCTGCGGCGTCAGGCCGGCGTTCTGAGCCGCCGTCTCGCTGAAGGCCAGGAAGGTTCGAAGCTGATAGCGGAATTGCGCAAGCGCCGTGTAGTCGGCCTCGCGCATCGCACCGCCCTTGGAGGGCGCCGCAGACGCCGTACGTTCGGTCGCCCGCTTCGATCGAGCACTCACGCGATCCCTCCTTCGCTGCGCCACGCAATCAAACGCGCTCCTTTCCGTTGACGCAAGCAAGGCTGCCGATCTATCCACGATGCCAGGCAGGATGGCTCCCTTGGCGGCAGGTTTCGATTCCGGACACAGCATCGAGCGTGCGCGGCGCGCGCTTGCTGCGCGGCTGCAAGCGGCCGGCATCGAGGAGCCGTCTCTCGATGCGCGCCTGCTCGTCGGCGCCGCGCTGGGTCTCGATCTGACCGGCCTGGTCGCGCAGGGGGCGCGATATCTCACGCCCGCGGAGGCTGCGCGGCTCGAGGGATATGCGCAGCGAAGGCTCGCGCATGAGCCGGTCGCCCGCATTCTCGGCGTGCGGGAATTCTGGGGCTTGCCGTTCCGGCTATCCGAGGCGACGCTGGTGCCGCGGCCTGATACCGAGACCGTGGTCGAACTGGCGCTCGAGATTTTTCGCGAGTGCGCGGTGCCGGGACGGCGCCCGCGCATCGCTGACATCGGCACGGGATCCGGCGCCATCCTGCTCGCGCTGCTGCACGAGATTCCCGATGCGTTCGGCGTCGGCACCGATCTTAGCCTGACCGCGCTTCATACCGCCAAGGGCAATGCCGCCGGCCTCGGCCTTGCCGACCGCGCGGCCTTCGTTGCCTGCTCCTATGCGGCCGCGCTTCACGGCCCGTTCGACCTGATCGTTTCGAACCCGCCCTATATTCCCGCCGGGGAAATCCCGAAATTGAGTGTCGAGGTTCGCGAGCATGATCCGCATCTGGCGCTCGACGGCGGCAATGACGGCTATGATGCCTACCGTGCCCTGATCCCGCAGGCGGCTGAACGGCTCGCGCCCGGCGGCGCCCTGGTCGTCGAGGCCGGTCAGGGCCAGGCCGGCGATATTGAAACTTTGATGGCGGCTGCCGCGTTATCGATCGACAGACCGCCCAAGGCTGACTTGGCGGGCATTCCCAGGGCCGTGTCGGCCCGAAAAATGCCCCCATAAAAGCCGGATTGGGCGCTAAAAACCTCTTGGAATATCCCGTGGGAACGACTACGTTCCGGTCAACACATCGGTGCCGGCCCCGTAGACCTACGGGCGAAAGCCGGGCTCTCGGGCGAGAGCTTTACTGATTATAGGTTCCAAGCCGCAGGTCCTGTTGAGCGCGATGGCCAGTTAAGCTGCGCTGCTTACCGACCGCAAAGTGAACGAAAGCCTGATATTGCGCTTGAAGACTTACGCAAGAAAGCTGGGCTTATTTCGGCAGGCGATATGAATGGGTTCGCTGGCAATGAATGCTGGCGGGTGGGGAACGCGTCTTTGTTGAACGCGATGGTCGACGAACATTGGCAGGGTTCAATCCGCCCTTGCGCGCGGTGCGCGCGAGGCCTGTGAATCGCTGTCTGCAGGTTACTCCTGGCAATCAGTAATGCGTGCAACCTTTAGGGCTGGAATCAAAGGCAGGACATGAGAAACGGTCAGAACAAGCAGCGGATGCGCAACCGCAACAACAACAACAATAACAACAACCGGCGCGGCCAGAACCCGATGACCCGGGTTTACGAATCGAACGGCCCAGACATCAAGATCCGCGGCACCGCTTCACATATCGCCGAAAAATATCTTCAGCTTGCGCGTGACGCGCGCTCTTCGGGCGACCCGGTCGCCGCCGAAAACTACTACCAGCACGCCGAGCACTATTTCCGCCTGATCGCCGCGGCCCAGGAACAGTTCCGCCAGAACCAGCAGCCGCGCGGCGACGAACCCGTCAGCACCGGCGGCGACGATGGCGAGGATGACGGCGAGAACTTCTCGGCATTCGGCCAGGAGCCGGGCTTCGTTCCGCAGCCGCCGCAGCAGCAGTCCTTCACGCGTGACCGCGATGGCCAGCGCGACCACCACCAGCGCGACTACCAGCCGCGCGACAACCAGCAGCCCTATCAGCGCGATCAGCAGCAGCCGCGCGAGCATCGCGAGCGCGACCATCGTCCGCAGCCCCAATATCATCAGCAGCCGCAACCGCAGAACCAGCCCCAGCCCGTCGTCGGCGATGCCGCCAACGTCGATCGCCTGCCCTCCTTCATCACCGGCGCGCAGCCGCAGACGAACGTTGCCCCTGGCGGCTTCGAGGGCGGCAATGGCGGTGGTGGTGAGCGTTATCCGCGGCGCCGTCGCCGGCCGCATGGCGGCCCGCGCCCCGAGCGCGAAGCAGCTCCAGCCGCGACCAGCGATGATCTCGCCTCCGGCGAGTAAGCACACCAAATCTCCTGATCTTCATGGACTGCATCGTCCCGGCTTCGCCGGGACGATTTGTTTTCAGGTCCGCGTCACCGTCGAGGATGGCACCAGCACCGGCTTCAACGAGGGAATCAGCCGCGCCCGCTCGCGCTTGGCGGGAATGGCGCGATAGACCTGCTTTGTGGCTTCGACGATATGGACGCCCGCAAAAGGCAGCGACAACGCCGCGCCGGCGCGCTCCCACATCTGCGCCGACTTCAGCACCCAGCGGCCCGCATAAGGCGGCATGAACAACGCCTCGCCCCAGGCGGTCGGCGTGAACCAGGTCTGGCGCAACAGATCCGTGATCTGTGAACGCGAATATGGACGGCCGTGGCCGAACGGCGTGTTGTCGCTGCGCGTCCATACGCCGCGCCGATTCGGAATCACCGCGATGACGCGCCCCGAGGGCGACAGCACCCGCCAGACCTCGCGCAGCAGCGCGGCCGGATCATCCGACATCTCGAGCGCATGGACCAGCAGGATGCGGTCCACCGCAGCGTCGGGAAGCGGCAGCGAGAACTCGTCAACCAGCGCGGCCAGCGCCGGCCGCCCGGTCGGCCATTTCAAGACACCCTGGGCCGCTGGCATGAAGGCGATGCAGCGCTCGGCGTCCTCACGGAACAGGCCGAGATAGGGCGTCGGATAGCCGATGCCGAGCACACGCTGGCCCTCGGCGCCCGGCCAGCGCTCGCGGATCCCGCGGTTGATCATTTGTCGCGCCACGATGCCGAGGCGCCGGGAGTAGAACTCTCTGAGGTCGACGACGTCGATGGTCATGACGGCAATGTAACATGCGCCGGGCGGCGGCTGCGCGCGGAATATTGCATTGCCTGCGCAACGTTAACGCCATATTTGTCTGACGGGGCTGAGCGCGATGGAGAAGTCATGGCCGCCGAAATTCGTACTTTCACCTGTTTAAACGACAATTTCGGTTATCTGATCCACGATGTGGAAACCAAGGCAACCGCATCGATCGACGCACCGGAAGCGGGTCCCATCATCAAGGCGCTGGAACGGGAGGGCTGGCAGCTCACCGACATCCTGATCACCCATCACCATGGCGATCATGTCGGCGGCGTCGCCGAGCTGAAGCAGAAATACAATTGCCGCGTCGTCGGGCCTCACGATAAGACGACGAAGATCGCCGACGTCGATCTGCGCGTCGCCAATGGCGATGTGGTCAAGGTTGGCACGCTGCTCGGGCGCGTGCTGGAGACGCCCGGTCACACGCTCGACCACATCTCCTATGTGTTCGACACCGAGAAGACCCTGTTCGCCGCCGACACGCTATTCTCGATCGGCTGCGGCCGCGTGTTCGAGGGCAATTATGCGATGATGTGGGACTCGCTGTTGAAGTTGCGGGCACTCCCCGACGACTTCAAGCTCTATTGCGGTCACGAATACACGGCGTCCAACGTCAAATTCGCGCTCACGGTCGAGCCCGACAATGCGGCGCTGCAGGCGCGCGCGGCCGAGGTTGCGAGGCTGCGGGCGGAAAACAAGCCGACCATCCCCTCACTGCTCGGTGATGAAAAGCGAGCAAACGTGTTCCTGCGCGCCGATGAACCGTCGGTGGCGGCCAGGCTTCACATGAAGGGCGCGGATGCTGCCGCAGTGTTCGGCGAGCTGCGCGAGCGCAAGAACAAATCCTGAAGAAGAAGTTCTGAAGTCTGACGGGGATCGATGCCGACCGCAGCCGAGATCATCGCACGACTCGAACTCCGTCCGCATCCCGAGGGCGGACATTACCGTGAGACGTTTCGCGACCAGATCACCGACGCCAACGGCCGCTCGCGCTCGACCCTCATTTACTTCCTGCTCGCGCGTGGCGAGCGCTCGCACTGGCATCGTATCGATGCGGTCGAGACCTGGCACTATTATGCCGGCAGCACATTGACGCTGCGCATCGCCCACGCCGGCTGCTCCCAGCACGAGGTGCGCCTCGGCAGCGATCTTGCGAGCGGCGAGCGGCCGCAGGCGATCGTTCCGGCGGACGCATGGCAGATGGCGGAGACGTCAGGCGAATGGACGCTGGTCGGGTGCACCGTGGCGCCGGCGTTCGAGTTCGCAAAGTTCGAGCTGGCGCCGAAGGGCTGGGAGCCTTAGAGGACTCTCAGCGCTTTCGCAGCACCATGTCCTTGGCCGCGATCAGGCCGCCGCCGGCAATCAGGATCGCGGCAATCGCGATGTTGGCGCTGGCTTTGGCGAAGCCGGCGGCGATGAGGAAGCCGGTCGACAAGAGCGGCGTCGCGTAAGAGGCGGCGCCGAGCACGCGAATATCGCCGCGCTTCATGCCGATATCCCAGGCATAGAAGGCCGCACCGACGGGACCGATGCCGAGCCCGACCACCGCAAGCCATTGCAACCCGCTCTCCGGCCAGACGGTGTTTTCCAGCACAGCATGCATCAGCGCGGCAAGCGCCGATGTGGCGAGGCAGAAGCCGGCGACAGTGTCGGTCGGGACGGCCTTCAATCGCCGCGACAGCACCGAATAGGTTGCCCAGACGAAGGCGGCGATGAAGGCCGCGATCAATCCCGGCACGGCCCCCGGCGCGAAGCCGCTCGTATTGCCGGCGAACAGCAGCACGGTGCCGACGAGGCCGAGCACGGCACCGATGATGTGATGCAATGCAAGCCGCTCACCTGGAAGGAACGATGAGAACAGCACGATCAACAGCGGCCACATGTAGTTGAGAAGGCCGGCTTCCGCCGGTGGAGCGAAGCGTAACGCGAGAAAGTAGAGCGCGTGGTAGCCGAACAAGCCGCCAACGCCGACAACCCACACGACCAGCGGCTGACGCAGGCTTTTCGCGGCGTCGCCGCGCCCGACCCAGGTCAGCAGTCCGACGAGACCGCCGATCGCGAAAGTCATGGCGGCGAGCTGGAAAGCCGGGATCTTTCCGGTCGCCACAGTCATCACCGACAGCAGCGACCACATCAGAATCGCGGTCAGTCCGATTAGCGTGGCGGTGCGGGGAGTCATTGAACTGCAGGCCTCGTCGTTCCGGGGTGGCGCGCAGCGCCGGACCCGAAACCTCGAGATTCCGGGTTCGCCGCTATCGCGGCGCCCCGGAATGACAGGCCAAGATGCCCGGGACAAGCCCCGGGCATGAAGAGGCATGGGCTTTATGATCGAGCGTGATGCGATCGCATCACGCCATGTACTGGCCGCCGTTGACCGTCAGCGTCGAGCCGGTGATGAAACCGGATTCGTCGGCGGCGAGGAACACGACCGCGCGCGCGATCTCTTCGGGCTCGCCGAGCCGGTTGGCCGGGATCTGCGGGATCACGCTCTTCTCAAGGACGTCCTTCGGCACCGCCTGCACCATTTCGGTGTTGATATAGCCCGGGCAGATCGCGTTCACGGTGATGCCGCCCTTGGCATTCTCTAGCGCAAGCGCCTTGGTGAAGCCGATGTCGCCGGCCTTCGCCGCGGAATAGTTGACCTGACCGAACTGGCCCTTCTGGCCGTTGATCGACGAGATCGAGATGATGCGGCCGAACTTGCGCGCACGCATACCCTCGATCACCTGGCGCGTCATGTTGAACAGCGAGCCGAGATTGGTGCTGATGACGGCGTTCCACTGCTCCAGCGTCATCTTGTGGAAGGCGGTGTCGCGGGTGATGCCGGCATTGTTGACGAGCACTTCAATTGGCCCAAGGTCCGCTTCGACTTTCTTCACGCCCTCGGCACAGGCATCGAAGCTGCTGACGTCCCATTTGTAGACGGCGATGCCGGTCTCGGCCTTGAACTTCTCCGCCGCAGCGTCATTGCCCGCGTAACTCGCCGCGACCTTGTAGCCGGCGGCCTTCAGCGCCTTGCTGATGGCGGCACCGATGCCCCGCGTACCACCCGTGACCAATGCAACACGTGCCATGTCGTATTCCTTCCCTTGCACTCTTCGGACGTTTCTGAGGTGATCTTTTTTAATGACGGATTATGCGGTTGGTTTGACGGACATCAAGAACAAAACGCCCGGCGTCGAGCCGGGCGTTTGTATTTAGTCGAGGCTCGCGCGGTTGCGAAGGATAATTGATTTGCAACCGCTGCCTTTTTAATCGCGTGCAACGCACTCTACCTGCGTGTGCAGCGCACCCGTCAGTCGAGTGTAAGCTCAGTCGCGCGCCAGACACATCGCGATGCCCATGCCGCCGCCGATACACAGCGTGGCGAGGCCCTTCTTCGAATCGCGCTTCTGCATTTCGTGCAGCAGCGTCACCAGCACGCGCGCGCCGGAAGCACCGACCGGATGGCCGATCGCAATTGCGCCACCGTTGACGTTGACCTTGGAGGTGTCCCAACCGAGATCCTTGTTGACCGCGCAGGCCTGCGCCGCGAAGGCCTCGTTGGCCTCGATCAGGTCGAGATCGCCGACGCTCCAGCCGGCCTTCTTCAGCGCGGCGCGCGAGGCCGGGATCGGGCCCGAGCCCATGATCTTCGGATCGACGCCGGCCTGCGCCCAAGACACGATGCGCGCGAGCGGCTTCTTGCCTTCCTTGGCGGCCTGCTTTGCCGTCATCAGCACCACGGCGGCAGCGCCGTCATTGATGCCCGAGGCCGAGCCCGCGGTGACCGTACCATCCTTTTCGAACGCGGGACGGAGCTTGGCCATCGCGTCGAGCGTGGCGCCATGACGCGGATATTCATCGGCACTGACGACGACGTCGCCCTTGCGGGTCTTGATGGTGACGGGGACGATCTCATCGTTGAACTTGCCGGCCTTCTGCGCGGCTTCGGCCTTCTGCTGTGAGGCGACCGCGAACTCATCCTGCTGGGCGCGGGTGATCTGCCATTGGCGCGCGACGTTCTCGGCGGTGTTGCCCATGTGGTAGCCGTTGAAGGCATCCCACAGCCCGTCCTTGATCATGGTGTCGACGAACTCGACCGGGCCCATCTTGACGCCGCCGCGCAGATACTGGGCATGCGGAGCCATGCTCATGGATTCCTGGCCGCCGGCGACCACGATCTCGGAATCGCCGTTGAGCAGCGCCTGGTAGCCGAGCGCGACCGTGCGCAGCCCGGAGCCGCAGAGCTGGTTGACGCCCCAGGCTGGGCTCTCCACCGGAATGCCGGCGCCGATCGAGGCCTGACGGGCGGGGTTCTGGCCCTGGGCGGCGGTCAGGATCTGACCCATGATGACTTCCGAGACCCGTCCGGGCTCGATGCCACCGCGCTCCAGCGCGGCCTTGATGGCGACGGCACCGAGGTCATGGGCGGGAAGGGTCGCGAAGGCTCCGTTGAAGCTTCCGACCGGGGTGCGGGCGGCGCTGACGATGACGACATCGTCTGACATGGGCATCTCCTGAGGTTCAATGGGGGCAGACGGGGCTGGGAAAACGGCTCGCCAGTCTCGAACGGCATCCTGTTAACGTCATTGCGCCATGTCAATCGGCAGGTCACCGAATTCATGCCGCAGCGCATTCAAAATAGCGTTCTTGGCGCTTTCGCAAGCAAGATTTTGCTCTGCAATTAACCGTGCCGCACAAAACGGTAGCGTGAGCCCTTTGAAAATGCTTATTTTGTTGCGTTGCGTACTCTTCCCGCCCTGCGGCATAGCCTGCAGGTTCCTGTTCTCCGCGCTTGCAAGTGAGAGCCCATGGCGAAATCAGACCAACCCACCACCATCAAGAAATACGCGAACCGCCGGCTCTATAACACCGGAACGAGCACCTACGTGACGCTCGAGGATCTCGCTGCCATGGTCAAGGACGGCGAGGATTTCCTGGTCTACGATGCCAAGACCGGTGACGATATCACCCGCTCCGTGCTCGCCCAGATCATTTTCGAGCAGGAAAACAAGGCCGGCCAGAACCTGCTCCCGACCACCTTCCTGCGCCAGCTGATCCGTTTCTACGGCGACAGCATGCAGATGGTGGTGCCGAAATATCTGGAACAGTCGATCGCGACCCTGACCCAGGAGCAGGAGAAGTTCCGCAAGCAGATCGCCAACACGCTGTCCGGCACGCCCTTTGCCCCGCTGGAAGAACAGGTCCGCCGCAACATGGAGCTGTTCCAGCAAACCTTCTCGATGTTCAAGCCCTTCGCCCCTCCCGCACGTTCGGCCACTCCGGAGCCGGAGCCCGATGCGAATGCCGAGGCGCCAAAGGACACCAACATCGACGATCTGCGCCAGCAGATGAAGGACATGCAGGAACGCCTCGAGCGGATGTCCAAGAAGGACGAGTAGGCCTTTCGCGCGTCCGCACGCCGCGGGCGCGCAAGCGACCGATTGATTGCGATGTCGCCACGGGCGCTGCCGTCCCGGCCAGGCCGGAGCTTCGATGTCTGACCGCACCACGCACTGGCAGACTGTCTACGCCACCAAGAGCGAGACCGAGGTCAGCTGGTTTCAGGACAGCCCTGCGATCTCGCTCGAGATGATTCGCGCCGCGACCCCTGACCGTAGCGCCGCCATCATCGATATCGGCGGCGGCGCGTCGCGATTGGCCGATGCCCTTCTGCACGACAGATACCGCAATCTCGCCGTGCTGGACCTCTCTGCCAATGCACTCGATACAGCGAAGAAGCGAATCGGCGCTGCCGCCGCGACAGTCGAATGGTTCGTTGCCGACGCCACGACATGGCGACCGGCGAAGACCTATGATGTCTGGCATGATCGCGCCGCGTTTCACTTCCTGACCGATCCGCGCGACCGCGCCGCTTACGTCGAGCGCCTGCGCAGGGCGGTTGCGCCCCGCGGCCACGTCATCATCGCGACATTTGCCCCCGACGGGCCGGAAAAATGCAGCGGCTTGCCGGTGCAACGGTACGACAGCACGAGCCTTTCAGGCGAGCTCGGGCCGGAGTTCGAGCTGGTCGAGACGCGGAGCGAAATGCATCAAACGCCCTGGCATTCGACGCAGGCGTTTCAGTTCAGCCGGTTCCGGCGACGCAGCTAGCTCGCGTCAAGCCGCCAGCTTCACCGTATGGGCGAAGTCCCAATAGAGCTTTCGCGCCTTGGTGTAGAGCGGCCCCGGCTTCAGTTCGCGCCCGTCGATGCGAATCACCGGCGCGACCTTGGCGAAATTGCCCGTTGAAAAGATTTCGTCGGCGGCGAGGAAGTCCGCATAGCGCAGCGTCTTCTCGACCACGGTAACGCCGTCGCCGCGGAGCAGGCTGATGACGCGCTGGCGCGTGATCCCGTTGAGGAAGGTGCCGTTCGGCACCGGCGTGAAGACCACACCGTCTTTCGCCATGAACACGTTGGAATTGCCGAACTCCGCGACGTTGCCGAGCATGTCAAGCATCAGCGCATTCTGAAAACCGCGCGAGGCCGCTTCCGCGAGCGCGCGCGAATTGTTCGGATAGAGGCAGGCCGCCTTGGCTTCGACCGGCGCGCATTCGACCGTGGGCCTGCGGAACGGCGACAGCGTGATCGCACTGCCTGTTGGCTTCGGCATCGGCGCCTCGTAGATGCACAGGCACCAATTCGTGGTCTCGGGGTCGAACAGCACTCCGCCGCCCGAACCGTTCTGGGCCCAGTACATCGGACGGATATAAAGCTCGGCATTCGCAGCGAACCGCGCAATGCCCTCGTTGGCGAGCGAGAGCCAGGTGCCAGCATCGACCACCGGTTTCAGGCCAAAATTGGTCGCGGACTGATTGGCGCGGGCGACGTGACGGTCGAGATCGGGAGCGACGCCTTCGAACGCGCGCGCACCGTCGAACACCACCGAGCCGAGCCAGGCCGCGTGCGTACGCGGACCCATGATCGGCACGTTCCCATCGTGCCATTTGCCCTCGAAGAAGGTCCAGCTCGGCGAATATTCGATCGGCTTCTTGACCTCGACCATATCAGGCCTCCCTTCGAAAGATATCCGGGCACAATTGTCCCAACTTCTAAACGATTTGCTGCGGCGAAGCACCACTCCCCCCCTCCGGAAGGCAAGACAAAGGCGCAACCAAACCGGCTATAATGCCGGGCAAGCAACGGAGCTTCCCCATGCCGCTCGATCCGCTCGCAAAGCGCTTGTTGACCATGATGGCCGCGGCTGCGCCGACGGCGCGCAGCCGGCCGAGCGTCGAGGCGCGGCGGCAATCGCTGGCGAAGCTGATGCAGTTTGCCCGCGCCGAGGCGCCTGACGTGACGGCGTCCGACGGGACGCTGCCCGGGCCCGGCGGAGAGCTGCCCTATCGGCTCTATTCGCCTGCATCTGCCGGCGAACGCGTGCCGGGCTTCGTGTTCTTTCACGGCGGCGGGCTCGTGGCCGGCAGCGTTGCGACGCATGACCGGATCGCGGCCGCGCTGGCGCATGCGACCGGCTGCCGTCTCGTTTCGGTCGATTATCGCCTGGCGCCCGAGCACAAATATCCTGCCGCAGTCGACGACGCCATCGCGGCCACCGAATGGGTCGCGCGCGAAGCCCCCTCGCTCGGCATCGACGCCGGGCGTCTGGTGGTCGGCGGCGATTCCGCGGGTGCGACGCTGGCTGCGATCGTGTGCCAGGAGGCAGCGCAGAGCGCCGGCCTCTCGATCGTCGCCCAATGCCTGATCTGCCCGGTGCTGGATTTCGAGGAGACCTCACCCTCGCGCGAGGCTTTTGCGGAAGGGCATCTGATCGATCGCGTCACCATCGAGGCCGACCTGTCCGACTATCTGCCCGAGGGGCTGGATGCCGCCGATCCCCGCATCTCGCCCTTGCGTGCGACACGGCTCGCAGGCTTGCCGACGGCGATCATCCACACCGCCGAATTTGACCCTATGCGCGACGAGGGCAATGCCTATGCACGCAAGCTGCTTGCCGCGGGCGTGGCGGTCGAGCACGTCTGCCATGAGGGCATGGTCCACAATTTCCATGCCATGGGCGCGATCCTGCCGCAGGCGCAGCTCGTGCTGTCGCAGATCGGCGAGCAGGTGCGGCGGGCGGTAGAAAAGTAACGCACATGCTCGCTTCTCCCCTTGCGGGAGACTGTGCCGGTTTGACAGCCACGGGCACCCATCGCGTTCCCCGCTTGGAGATCCCGCTTGACCACACCGGCGAACACGTTCCATCTAACAATTCCTGGTCCTCATAGCGCCGCGCGTCGGATTGTCACTTGTCACATCGCAGGCCATTGCAGGTTACGGCTTGTCGCGCTGTCGCGATGGGATTGCTTTGCCTGACCATGACAGCCGGCGCCGCCTTCGCCGCCGACGAGGATGAGGAAACACCAGCAAAGCCCGCCGTCCCGAACATCTACCTCGACCTGCGCACGATCTACGCCACGATTCCCGCGGGCACACTCGGGCTCGGCTTTGGCAACACCTCGCTATCGGCCGCGTTCGAAGCCCTGGCGGCACGACGAGGCGCGACGCTGCCAAACGGATTGCCGGCCGCGAAATCGATTGCGGTCGATCTGCCGCTCACCATCGACGTCAGCGACCGCGTCTCGCTCTATGGCGGCGTGTCGGGCTCGACCACCGATATCGGCGGCGGCTGGTCGGCCTTCGACATCACGAGCTGGAACATCGGCCTTCAGGCCGATCTTTACAAGCAGAACGGCGGCAGGCTCCCGACCATCACGCTGCAATCCACCCTCACCCAATCGGTGCCGAACGAACAGGGCATGACGAATTCGTTCAATAACATCCTGGAGTTCGACTACGCCCTCGACGAGGACGAGACGCGCGGCTGGCTTGCCGGCGTGCAATACACTTACACCACGATCGCAAGCCCGTTCACCAGTATCCGGCCGAACACGATCCTTTACGCCGGCGGCTATTACCAATGGCCCAGCAACTGGAAGTTCACGGGGCGGCTCGGCATGCAGTCGTTCGGCGGCGCGCAGCTTGCGGGCCGGACGCTGGCGGACTCCTTCACCCAGCCGGTCCTGCGGCTCGACCTTGACCGCATGGACGACAACGACAACCGCCTGTTCGGCATCACCGCACAGATCGCGTGGATGCCGAAGCCGGCCTACCAGGTGACGCTGCGCACGCCGCTTTACGCCGTGCGCAATTAATCCGGCACCGGCACGTCGAAAGTATTCAGCGTGACCGAGACCATGCAATAAACACCGACCAGATAGGACAGCTCGGCCGCGCCGTGTTCGCCGAATTCCTTCACCGCAGCCCGATAGGTCAGCTCGGGCAGCACGCCGCCGTTCACCAGCGCAGACGCCATGTCGTAGGCGACCGCCTCCTGCTTGGTAAGATCGACCGGCCGTTGTCCGGCGACGATCGTCGCGAGCTTCTCGTCCGAAAGGCCGCGCTGCTCGGCGACCAGCACGTGAGCATAGAGCTCGTAGCCGGAGCGGAAATGCGAGCCGGTGACGAGGATCGCGACCTCGCGCACCGGCGCCGGCAGCAGCGGGTTCGACGCGATCGCCTTGACCAGCTCCCACACCGGCTTGCCGAAGCGCGGCTCGCGCAGCCAGGGATTCCAGGGGCCGAGCAGCGCGCCATCGTCGCGCATGTTCACGAAGCCCTTGAAGTGGTCCTTGATGCCCGCTTGCATGTCGGCATAGAGCGGCTTCTGTTCGTCGGTCAGCTCTTTCGGATCGAGAATGGGAAGGCGCACGGAGGGTCTCCTCGTTGAGAAGGGGCGACCGTCGCCCGGGTCTGAGCGCATGGCAAGTGAAGTTGCTGTGACATCGGTGCATTTTCGCAAATGGAAAAGGCGCTGCTACGAAGCCTTCGGCCTCATGGGCTCTGGGGATTGACGACGTCCTCGACCGCAAGCGCCAAGGGCTGTGCAGTCTCCAGAAACGACGACAAGGCCGCCTCGAACGGCGCCGGATCGAGACCGCGCCCAACGAGCCAGGTGGGCTCGTAATAAGTCTGCCGGTAGCGCTCGCCGGAATCGCAGATCAGCGTCACCAGCGATCCTGTCTGACCTGCCTCTCGCATGCCCGAGGCAAGCCGGCACAGCGCCAGGAAATTGGTGCCCGTGGAGCCGCCCACGGCGCGGCGCAGCCGTCGCGACAGCACGTTCATCGCCGCGATCGTCGCCGCATCCGGAATCTTCATCATGCGGTCGACCACACCAGGCACGAACGACGGCTCGCAGCGGGGCCGGCCGACGCCCTCGATCAACGAGGGACGTTCGCAAACATGTGAGGGGTCCTGCGAGCGGAAGCAATCGAAGAAGGCGGAATGCTCGACGTCGGCGACGCACAGCCGCGTCGGATATTGGCGATAGCGCAAATAGCGGCCGATGGTGGCCGAGGTGCCGCCCGTGCCCGCCCCCATCACGATCCAGTCCGGAAGCGGACGCGGCTCGCCCTTCAGCTGCGTGAAGATAGATTCGGCGATGTTGTTGTTGCCGCGCCAGTCGGTGGCACGCTCAGCGAAAGTGAACTGGTCCATGTAGTGACCGCCCAGCCGGGTGGCGAGCGCGGCGGCCTCGGCATAAAGGGCGCGGCCGTCGTCAATCAGGTGGCAATTGCCGCCATAATGCTCGATCGCGGCGATCTTCTCCGCCGAGGTCGTGCGCGGCATCACGGCGTAAAAGGGCACGCCGATCATCTCCGCGAAATAGGCTTCCGACACCGCGGTCGAGCCGGACGAGGCTTCTACGACCGGCGTGCCTTCGCGGATGTGGCCGTTGCAGAGCGCGTAGAGGAACAGCGAGCGCCCCAGCCGGTGCTTCAGGCTGCCGGTCGGATGCGTGGACTCGTCTTTCAAATAGAGGTCGATGCCCGACAGCGCCGGCACGATCAGTCGGATCAGATGCGTGTCGGCTGTGCGGCACTGGTCGGCTTCGATGGCAGCGATGGCGTTGTCGACCCAGCCGCGCCGGTAGCTGGGGGCGACGGGATCATGCTGACGAAAGGGAAGCGGTTGCATTGGGCGAATCTCTCATGATGCGCATGGCGCATCAATAGCGCTGGTCTATTTGATTGACGCGTTTCTCCACGCGAATCGGCTTCCACTTCGTTGGAAAACGCTCTGCTCAAAACTCCAGCGGTGCATTATCGACGACCTCTTTCATCACAAAGAAGGTACGGGTCTGGCGGACGCCGGGCAGCGCGATGAGCTGCTCGCCATGAATACGGTTGAAATCTTCCATGTCGCCGACGCGGATTTTCAGGAAATAGTCGAAGTCACCAGCGACGAGGTGGCAGTCGAGCACGAATTTCAGCTTGGCGATCGCCTGCTCGAAGATCGCAAAGCTCTCCGGCGTCGAGCGATCGAGCACAACGCCGACCATCACCAGCGTGCCCTTCGCCACCTTCTTCGGCGCCACCATGGCGCGGACAGTGGTGATGAAGCCGTCCTCGAACAGGCGCTGGGTGCGGCGGTGGCAGGTGGCGGGGCTGATCGCGACCGATACGGCCAGGTCGGCGTTGCTGAGCCGACCGTTATTCTGCAGCAATCTCAATATCTTAAGGTCGGTCCGATCAAGCCGGGCAGCCATGAAATAATCTTTCGACAATACAGCCTTTATTGGAAGAAACCTTAGCAAACATGGATCTCAGTGCAAGACTAGGCGCAATATAAGTGCAATATTCGAAAGCACCTTTTTGCGGCGCAATGCTAGCGACATCCCAGCAACAACACCAATCGGGATGATGCAATGAACCTGGACAAATTCGCGCGCTATCCGCTGACCTTCGGACCGACGCCCATCGAGAAGCTGGAGCGGCTGTCGAAGCACCTCGGCGGCAATGTCGAGATCTATGCCAAGCGCGAGGACTGCAATTCCGGCCTCGCTTATGGCGGCAACAAGCTGCGCAAGCTCGAATACATCATCCCCGACGCGATCGCCTCCAACGCCGACACGCTGGTGTCGATCGGCGGCGTGCAGTCGAACCACACCCGCATGATCGCCGCCGTCGCCGCCAAGATCGGCATGAAGTGCCGCCTGGTGCAGGAAGCCTGGGTGCCGCACGAGGACGCCGTCTATGACCGTGTCGGCAATATCATGCTCTCGCGCATCATGGGCGCCGACGTGCGCCTGGTCGACGACGGCTTCGACATCGGCATCCGCAAGAGCTGGGAGCAGGCAATCGAGGAAGTGAAGGCGGCGGGCGGCAAGCCCTACCCGATTCCGGCTGGCGCCTCCGTGCACAAATTCGGCGGCCTCGGTTATGTCGGCTTCGCCGAGGAAGTACGCAAGCAGGAGAAGGACCTCGGCTTCAAGTTCGACTATATCGTCGTCTGTACCGTCACCGGATCGACCCATGCCGGCATGCTGGTCGGCTTCGCCGCGGATGGCCGCGCGCGCAAGGTGATTGGTATCGATGCCTCGTTCACGCCGGCCCAGACCAAGGCTCAGGTGCTCGAGATCGCACAGAACACCGCCAAGCTGGTCGAGCTCGGCAAGGATCTCGTCGCCGACGACGTCGTGCTGGTCGAGGACTACGCCTATCCCGCCTACGGCGTGCCGTCGGAAGAGACCAAGGAGGCGATCCGCCTCACCGCACGGCTCGAAGGCATGATCACCGACCCCGTCTATGAGGGCAAGTCGATGCAGGGCCTGATCGATCTCGTGCAGAAGAACCATTTCGAGAAGGGCGCGAAGATCCTCTACGCCCATCTCGGCGGCGCGCCGGCCCTGAACGGGTATGCCTACGCGTTCAGGAACGGTTGAGGTAGACACACGAACATTGTCGTCCCGGGGCGCGACGAACTCGCGAGCCCGGGACCCATGGCCACAGGATCGCGTTTGGCGAAGACTCGTGGTGACTGGCTTGTCGTAACCTCGTCTTTCCCGTGGTTATGGATCCCGGATCTGCGCTGCGCTTGTCCGGGATGACGATGAGGAGAGAGTTGGGCGCACCAACGACCGCGGCGCCCTATCGTGTCCTGACGATCTGCAGCAGTTCTTCGCCGTAGTGCTCGAGCTTCTTGTCGCCAATTCCCGGCACGTTGCGCAACTCGTCCAGCGTAGTCGGCCAGGCGCGGACGATGCCGTCAATGGTGGCATCGTGCAGCACGACATAGGCGGGCACGCCGCGCTCGCGCGCCACATCCGAGCGCCAGGACCGCAGCCGCGCACGCAATTCCGGATCGACATCGCCCTGCGGAGCGTTCGCTGCCGGCGCAAGGTCGCCGCGCCGGGATTTTGCACGGCTCGCGCGGACACGAGTGCCTGGCGCTTCCTCGCGCAGCCACACCTCAGTCTCCCCGCGCAGCACGCCGCGCGCGGACTCCGTCAATTTCAGCGCGCCGAAGGCCTCACTGTCGCTCTGCAAGTGCCCCATCGCCACCAACTGCCGCAGTACGGTCCGCCACTGCTTCTCGTTGAGCTCGCGCCCGATGCCGAACACCGAGAGCTTGTCGTGGCCGAACTGAGTCACCTTCTCGCTCAGGCGACCGATCAGCACGTCGATCAGATGCATCGCGCCGAAGCGTTGTCCGGTGCGATAGACGCAGGATAGCAGCTTCTGCGCCAGCACCTTGCCGTCACGCATCTTGGGTGGCGTCAGGCAATTGTCGCAATTGCCGCAATTCTCGGCGGTCACGACCTCGCCGAAATAAGCGAGCAGCCGCTTGCGCCGGCATTGCGCGGTCTCGGCGAGCCCGACCAGAGCATCGAGCTTGCCGATCGAGACGCGCTTGAAATCGTCGGAGCCGGTGGATTCGTCGATCATGCGGCGCTGCTGCACGATGTCCGAAAGTCCATACGCCATCCAGGCTGCGGACGGCTTGCCGTCGCGCCCGGCGCGCCCGGTCTCCTGGTAGTAGGCCTCGATGCTCTTGGGCAGGTCGAGATGAGCGACGAAACGCACGTCCGGCTTGTCGATGCCCATGCCGAAGGCGATGGTCGCGACGATCACGATACCGTCCTCATTGAGGAAGCGATCCTGGTTGCGCGAGCGCACGCTGCCGTCGAGCCCGGCGTGATAGGGCAGCGCTGCGATGCCGGCGTCGGCGAGCGCGGCGGCGACCTCCTCGACGCGGTTGCGCGACAGGCAATAGACCACGCCGGCGTCACCCGCATGGCGCTCCCGGATGAACTCCTTCAGCTGCGACACCGCACTGCGCTTGTCGACGATCTCGTAGCGTATATTCGGACGGTCGAAACTGGAGACGAATTGCGGGCTGTCTGTCAGCTGGAGTCGCTGAACGATCTCTTTCCGCGTCAATTCGTCAGCGGTCGCGGTCAGCGCGATGCGCGGCACGTCGGGAAAGCGCTCGGCGATGATGGAAAGGCCGACATATTCAGGCCGGAAATCATGCCCCCATTGCGACACGCAATGCGCTTCGTCGATCGCGAACAGCGCCACTCTGGCCTGCGCCAGCATCGACAGGCAGCGTGGCGTTACCAGGCGTTCCGGCGCGACATAGAGCAGGTTGAGATCGCCCGCGATCAAGCGCCGTTCGATATCGGAAGCTTCCTGCAATGTCAGTGACGAGTTCAGCGCGGCGGCATTAACGCCGGCCTCGATCAAGCCGGCGACCTGGTCGCGCATCAGTGCGATCAGCGGCGAGACCACGATGCCGCAGCCTTCGCGCAACAGGGACGGCAATTGATAGCACAAGGACTTTCCGCCGCCGGTCGGCATCAGCACCAGGCAATTGCCGCCATTGGTGACATGCCGGATGATCTCGGCCTGGGCACCGCGGAAACCCGGCAGGCCAAACACCGAATGCAACACCGACAGCGCATCACGGCCATCGGCTGGCACTGACAGCGGAGCTGTGGAAGGGGCGGACATGGGCGTTGGCTGGGGCTTCAAAAGATTCGTCACAACGCCAGTCGCATGACAGGGCTGGCGTGGCAAGACTGTTTGGGAGCCGAAGCTACGCTCCGATCCTGCGCAACGCCTCGACGACCGTCACGATCGGCATGTTGCGCCGTTCCGCCGCCTTCAGCGCGTGGCGCAGCAGGGTCGGCGTGCACCCATAGGGGCTCGGCTGGTCGACGATGTCATGGCCGTAGAAAATCAGCCAGCCGCCGCTGGCAACCGCCTCGTCGAAATAACGATCGACGCCCCTCGTATCGATCTCGCAGTCGATCAGCGGCGAGGCGCGCAGAAACTGGAGATCGATGACGTCGCTGTTGACGCCGGGAAGGATGCCACGCGCCGAGCGGAAGGTTTTCGCGAGCTGGGATTTGCGCCAGACCGAGGCGAGGCCATAGGGATAGGCGAAATTCTCCAGCCGGATCGAACAATCGATGCCGTGAAAATAGCTGCAGTTGCGCTCGATCTCGCGCGCCATTGCGCTCTCGTCGAGATCGACCGCGCGCAAATGCGAGAAGGTGTGGCAGCCAATCTCGTGACCCGCGCGATGCAGCCGGACGATCGCATCGTTGGATAGCCCGTGCCAATGATCTCCAGGCTGGTCGATCAGACTGCCGGCAAGGTAGAACGTGCCGCGCCCACCGTGCGCTTCCAGCAGCGCGGCGCCCTCGCTTGCAGCGCTGTCAGGCGCGTCATCGAAAGTAAAGCTCACCATCGGTGCATACATCGGCAATCGGTGCGGCGCGGCACGGAAATGCCGGGCCAGCCGATTGCTCAAGCGTCCGTTGAGGTCCGACAGCAAGTGTGCATTCCCTGTGATTCCACGTTTCTGTACTGAAACATTTGCACGTGGTCCGAGGCAAGCTTAACGCCTGAGTAATCCTAACGTGGAACCAGACGTCCCGGGTTAACGCGCGAGTAGCGGAGCATCGGCGGCCGCGCCAAGATATTGCAGCCAATTGCGGAAAAGCGCGGCTGCAGCGGTACCCGCGGCAATATCCGCGCGCAAGGTCAGCGCAGGCAGCTCGTTGGCCAGCGCCGGATGACGCTGGTGCCTCGCCCGCTTTTCGAAGCGCGCCAGCTTCTCTTCCGTCGCCGCGTCGAAATAGCTCAGAGGAAGGGCCGGATAGACCTCGCGTTCGCGCGCGAGGTAACGGCCGATGTCGCGCAGATATTCGCGCTGGAGCGACAGCGCATCGTATTCGGGATGGCCCTGGAAGAACACGAAACGGCTGGCATATTGCCGGGTAAAGACGTCGACCCCAGCTTGGGCCGATCGGGTCAGCACCTGATAGCCGGCCTGCGTGAGATCGTCCTCCGTGACTTCGTTGAGGCGAGAATGCGAAATCTTGAGTGGTGCCGGCGCATCACGCGTCAGCGGATCATGAGTCACGGCGTCACAGGCAAAGATGCCATGACATTTGGTCGGCAGGCGCTGCCGTTCGACGCGGTCGAGATGCAGCACCGCGGCGTGTGCGGCGAGGCATGACCAGATCGTCGAGCGGGTGTTGACCTTGGCCCAGTCGATCAGCTCGGTGAGATCGCGCCAATAGGGTTCCTGGTCGAGCTCGGGCGCGACCGGCTCGGCGCCGGTCACGATCAGCCCGTCGAACGCCTGGCGTTTGAGATCGGTGAGATCGGAATATTCACTCTCGACATGCCATTTCGCTTCCGGCGAGCGCTTCAGCGACGGCAGCGAGAAACAATGTAAGCGGATGCGGCGATGCCCCGCAGCGGCCTGGAGCAGCGTCATGAACTGCCGTTCGGTCGCCTTCAGCGCCGTATCCGGCATGTTGTTGATCAGCCCGATGGTAAGCTCCGCGCCGTCGCGATCGCGCGCGAGTTCGTCCTCGGCGGGCACCAGCGCCGGGCTTGCGATACCTTGATCCCTGGCGATCAAGACACTCATCGTCCCGATTGCCTACTCCGCCGCCTGAAGACGGGCGGCCGGACAGGCTTTTTCCAACGCCTGGTCGATATCCTCGATGATATCGGCGGCATGCTCGATGCCGATCGAGAGGCGGATCGTCTCCGGCAGGACACCGGCTATGCGCTGCTGATCCGGCGACATCTGGCGGTGCGTGGTCGAGGCTGGATGACAGGCGAGCGACTTGGCGTCGCCGATGTTGACAAGCCGCGTGATCAGCTTCAGCCCGTCATAAAAGGTTTTGCCGGCCTCCATCCCGCCTTTGATGCCGAAGGTGAACAGCGATGAGGCGTTGCCGTTGAGATATTTTTGGACCAGCGGATAATAGGGGCTGTCCGGAAAGCCGGTGTAATTGACCCAGGCCACGCGCGGGTCCTTGCGGAGGAATTCGGCGACCTTGCGGGCGTTCTCGACGTGGCGCTCCATGCGCAGCGCCACGGTCTCGACGCCCTGAAGCAACAGGAACGCGTTGAACGGTGACAGCACCGAGCCCATGGTGCGCTGATAGACGCTGCGCGCCCGCTCGATATAGGCGGTCTTGCCGAAGCGCTCGGCATAGACGAGGCCGTGATAGGAGGCATCCGGCTTGTTGTAGGCCGGGAAACGCTCGGCATGCTTGGCCCAGGGGAAGTTGCCGGAATCGACGATCGCGCCGCCGAGCGTGGTGCCATGGCCGCCCAGGAATTTGGTCAGCGAATGCACGGTGATGTCGGCGCCGTAGTCAAAGGGCTTGAGCAGGATGGGCGTTGCGACCGTGTTGTCGACGATCAGCGGAACGCCATGCGCATGCGCGATCTTCGCCAGCGCCTCGATGTCGCAGACATTGCCGGCGGGATTGCCGATGGTCTCGGCAAACACGGCGCGGGTGTTCTCGTCGATCAGCTTTGCAATCGCATCAGGCGCGTCGCTCTCGGCGAAGCGGCCGGTGATGCCCTGCCGCGGCAGGATGTGAGAGAGGAGCGTGTGCGTGGTGCCGTAGAGCTGCGGCACCGAGACGATATTGCCACCGTGGTCGGCCACATTGACGAAGGCGAAATGCAGCGCGGCCTGGCCGGTCGCAACCGCAAGCGCGCCGACGCCGCCTTCGAGCTGGGCGATACGCTTCTCCAGCACGGCGCTGGTGGGATTGGCGATGCGGCTGTAGCGAAAGCCTTCGGCCTCGAGATTGAAGAGCGCTGCGCCGTGATCGGCGCTGTCGAAGGCGTAGGCCGCGGTTTGGTAGATCGGCACGGCGACAGCGTGCGTGGTGGCTTCGGGCTCGTAGCCGGCGTGAATAGCGATCGTCTCGTTGCGCATCGTACCACCTCCGCATGGCGCGGGCCGCACTTATTGGCCTGTGTGAGGCATGTGCGTTGTCCGCCGTCCCTCTGTTAGAGGCGGGTGGTAAAGCGGACAATAATTCGCTTAGAGATCGAGGAAGTAACCCTAATAGTCGTTGGCGACTTGGCTAAAATTTGAATCAATTTGGATGAATTAACGCGCGAGGGTCACCGGGAAGCCGGAGGCTTCGCGCAGACGCACGAAGCCTCGAACGCTGGATCAGTCCATCGTCTCCCAGAGCCGATGGGCTAGCACGCCGGCGCGCTTCTCGATCGCAGCGGCCGCGTCCAGAGCGAGATCCTCGCGATAGCGGCCTGCGATGAGCTGCACGCCGATCGGCTTGCCGTCGTGCACCGACACCGGCACCACCGCGCCGGGCAGGCCGAGCACGTTGATCGCGGAGATGAAGCGGATTTCGCCCCAGAAGATCTCCTGGACGCGCTCGGCGCTGACGGTGTCCTCGCGCGGCCCCGGCGTCGGCTTCACCGTTGTCGGCGCCAGCACCACCGGATATTCCTCGAAGAACATTTGCCAGGCGCGGATATGGCCGTTGCGGGCAGCCGTCGCCTGCATCCAGGCCTTGAGGTCGAGGACATTGGCCTTGGTCTTCATCCCGCCCCACGCCTTGTGGAAGTCTTCGGATGTGACCTCCAGCATGGCCGCCTCCTGCATCACGACAGTCTCGTTGGTGATGATGTCGTACCAGGTCTGCCAGACGCTGTTGATGTCGGGCACCTCGACCTCGCCGACGCGGTAGCCGGATCGCTCCAGATGGTCGGCGGCCTGGCGGAGCGCAGCGCTGACTGCCGGATCGACGTCCATGTCTTCGGGTATCTTGGCCAGCGCGACCTTGATCGGACTTTTCGGCTTGGGCCCTGTCAGCGGCGCCGGCACCCACCAGGGGTCGCGCGGATCGCGCTGGCTCATCACCTCGAGTGCGAGGCGAACATCGCCGATATGGCGGGCGAGCGGCCCCTGCGCCGACATCAGATGCGCCAGCATCGGCCGCTCGGCCGTTGCGCTTGCATTGAAAGCGGGAATGCGGCCTTGCGTCGGTTTGATGGTGGCAACACCATTGCAATGTGCCGGCCAGCGCAGCGAGCCGCCAATGTCGTTGCCGTGGGCGATGGTGCCGATGCCGGCGGCGACTGCCGCCCCCGCACCGCCCGAGGAGCCGCCGCACGTGATGTCAGGGTCCCAGGGATTGAGCGTCAGCCCATGCAGCGGATTGTCGGTGAAGCCGCGGAACGAGAATTCCGGTGTATTGGTGAGGCCGATGACGATCGCGCCTGATTTCTTCAGGTTGCGGACAACGGGCGAATCCGAAGGCGCGATGAGATTCTTGTTGGCGGGAACGCCGTTGAAATTGGGCCGGCCCTCATAGTCGACGTTCTCCTTGATGGTCACGGGGACGCCGTGGAGGAGACCGAGTTCGCCGCCTCGGGCGCGCTGCTTGTCGGCCGCTTGCGCCGCCTTCAGCGCTTCCTCGCCGAGATCGACGACGACCGCATTCAGCCTCGGATTGACGGCATGCATCCGTTCCAGATGCGCCTCGACGGTTTCCACCGCAGAGATTGCACCGGAGCGGATCGCCGCTGCAGTCTCGACCGCCGACCATTGCCAGGCCGGCCCCTTGGGGCGGCTCGCAATGGCGGATTTACGAGCCGGCGGAGCAATCTTCTTTGCCGTCTTGTTTGCCGTCTTAGCGACAGTCCGCTTGCGGATTGGGCCCTGCTTGCTCGAGGTTTTCGCTGCCTTCTTCGAAACGCTTTGCTTCTTCGTCGCCTTCTTTGCCACGTCCCCATCTCCTGAAATTGCGTGGCAAAAGTTACGAAGGACGTGCGCCCCTGTACAGGCGCGTTTCTGCATGGCGTGCTGGCGCGACGGAGCGCCGCACCCGGATCAGAGGCGATGCGCTAGGCGGCCTGCCTGAGTACGAGTTTAGCAATCGCATCCCGCAATACAGTCAGATTTGCGCCCGGCCGCGTACCGTGCTCGGCAAGATGACGACGAAACGCGCGCGCCCCCGGCACGGCGTGGAATGCACCGACGAAGTGCCGCGTGATGGCATGCAGCCGCGTGCCGCGGGCAAGCTGCGCTTCGATATAGGGCATCATGGCCTCGAACGCGTCGTGCATCGTGGCGTGCGGCGCTGCCTCACCGAAAATCTCGGAATCGACCGAGAGCAGCCGCCACGGCTCCTGATAGGCCGCACGACCGAGCATGACGCCGTCAACATGGGCAAGGTGCGCTTTCGCCTCGTCGAGCGTCAAGACGCCGCCGTTGATGATGATAGGAACGCCGGCCATCGCGCGCTTGAGCCGATAGACGCGATCATAGTCCAGCGGCGGGATGTCGCGGTTCTCCTTGGGCGACAGCCCGTTGAGCCAGGCTTTCCGGGCATGCACGATCAGCGTATCGCAGCCGGCGGCGACCACGGCGCGCGCGAGCGTGTCGAGCGCGATCTCCGGGTCCTGGGCATCGATGCCGATGCGGCATTTGACGGTGACGGGAATGGCGACCGCGCCCTTCATCGCCTCGACGCACCTCGCCACAAGGTCCGGCTCCGCCATCAGGCACGCGCCGAAGCGGCCGTCCTTCACGCGATCGGATGGGCAGCCGACATTGAGGTTGATCTCGTCATAACCAAACTCTTCGCCGATCCGGGCCGCCTTCGCCAGTTCACCGGGATCCGACCCGCCAAGCTGAAGCGCGACCGGATGCTCGATCGCGTCAAACCCAAGCAGCCGCTCCCGGTCGCCGTGAATGATGGCCCCGGTCGTCAGCATTTCCGTGTAGAGCAGCGCCCGCCGCGACAGATGGCGGTGGAACACCCGGCAATGCCGGTCGGTCCAATCCATCATGGGGGCAACGCTGAATCGATGCGCTAACATGTTGATTACGCTAACACTTCTGGCGACAATCCGTCCATTCTTTTTGGGGCGATAGCAGTTCAGGTATTCAGTCGATCTATTCCCGCATGTTTCCCAATCGGTTACTGGTTTACGCGACTACCTTGCCGGAGCAGGCCTTTGAATCTTTCGGGCCTCCGTTACTGCGTCGCAGTGCTGAGTGAGTTCGTGCGTGGTCGCCAGGTGAAGATGCGGCGGCGCGTGATCCAGGCCGGCTCGAGGCTCCGGCGAAATCGGTCGAGGCCTACCGGTCTGCGTTGACGCTCAAATTCGACGAGCGCGACAAAACCTGTACCAGAGCGGGTGTCACGCGGCGACGACGGCAATGCAGCGCTTCAAACCAGCAAGTCATGAGGCGCAGGTGCGGTGGTGTGATGCGGACCGCTATTGCTCTGGTTGGTCGCGTGTTCGTCCAGCGTATTGTGCAGGATTTTGACGAGGATGTCGGGGTTGGCGGCCTGCCCGCCCGTGTCGTGCGAATCGAGCGAAATATGGACTTCCTTGGGCTCAACCGTGGCGATGAGAGCGAAAGGAGTTGCGTCGCTATCGAAGCGGAACACCGGTTCTTGATCCGCGCCGCCGATCTCGGACGCAGCTTTGGCCGGCTGTGCGGCGACTAATGCGATTGCAGCTGGTTGCGTAGCCTGCTGCGAGTTTCCGTTTCCGACGCTGTCGCCTTCTGCGGCGCTCGATTCGGTTGCTGCCGATGCGTTTGCAGAGGTCGGGGGTAAATTGTGTCCCGAAAATTCATGCTGCAGATCGGCCAGTTCTGCTGTGGTCTCTGCTGCCGAGGCGCTTGCGTTCGGAGCATGATGATTGGCGCCATCGCCGCCACCCTTCCCGTATCCAAGGTCAATTTCAGCCAACTCGGTGGTTGCCGCCGCCTTTGCAGGCGCGAGCTCCTTGATGTGTTGCGCGCCACCGCGATCCGCGCCACCGGCCATCGCAACACTCTCGTCTGCTTCCGGCCCGTGGACAGAGGTCAGGTCCCCCCGTTTGTCGCTGGACTCCACGTTGCTGGATTCTGCCATCTTCGCTGATCCTGGCGTATCGGCCGGGGTCCAGGAATGATGCTCATTGTCATTGCCGACGCCGTTATCCCGTGTGGCCTTCGCTTCGGTCTTCGTGGCTGCCATTGCCGCCCCTGGCTCCGACGCGTGCGAGTTGCTGTGGTCCAGGCCGCCTGGTTCTGCCATTTTCGCGGGCCCTGACGAACCGTCCCAAGCCAGAGACTCCTTCGCATCATCATTGCCGGCACGATGGCCCGGCATGGACCTCACTTCGTCCACATCTCGAGCGGGCGCCCTTACAGACATTTGTTCGGGAGCATGCGGCGGCTTTTCGGAGTCGCCCCTGTCGGTTGCGAAGCTCGATTCACCAATCTCGGCTGCTTCCGATACGCTGGTAGAGGTTGAGTGCACCGGCTTGCCATGTTCCGCGCCGTCTGTTTCTGCCGCCTTCGCCGATCTTCCCGGAGTGGCCGAAGCCGGGGATTGATGCCCGTTTTCACCACCGACATCATTCCCCGGTATGAAGCCGGCTTCAGTCAGCTCCGCGCCTGTTTCCTTTGCGGACCATGCCCCCAAAACATCCTGTGAGTTACCGCCGCGCGCGCTAACGGCCGCTGCGATGCAAGGGCCGGTATCTGCATTGGCCCCTTGGCTCTTCGGTGTGAGACTTTCAACCGCGGTGACCGTCGCAGCATGAGCAAGCACGATCGATGAGGCATCAGCCGACCCACCGGCTTCATCGACGCTCTCATCCGTTGTCCGAGCCGGATCGCCAATGAAGCCCCCGAACCCGCTCGTGCCGCCGAAACCAGTCCGAGGCGACGCCAATCCGGTCCTCAAGCCGACATCATTCAGAAAGTCCCAAACTCCAGCGATCCCGAATACGCTCTCACTCGTCCCGATATCGGTATGGGCACCGTCGGTACTCGCCACCATTCCGGCCGCAGTCACCGATGTGACCGCTTCTTCGAGCTGCTCCAAGGTGATAGCGGCAGCCGCACCGGTCGGCTGGCCGACGAGATCCGCTTCTGCAATGGATACAGTCCCCTGCAGATGGATTTCCATTAGGCCACGATCTCCGATTTCGAGAACGTGATCGGTCGAATTCACATAGACGATCGTTTCATTGCTTGCGGAGTTGGATATCCAGGCAACGGTGTGTGGGGGTATGGACTTGCTTGCTGCCGTCAAATGCAACCAGGCAAGCGCTCCGAAACTCGCAAGATTGATCCTGCTCGGCCCAGATTTGAAATTGAAGACAGAGTCGAAAGAGATAGAATTGGGAACGGCTGCTGCGACGCTTTCGTTTTCAGTGGTCACAAGCGCGGAAGGCAGGCGGGACTCGTGCGCAAAGAAACCCGGGACTGAATGGTCTACATGGTTGCCGTCGGCATTGACGATCGCAGTCAGCTTCGTGGCCGCATTATCGCCGATGATGTCCGCGAGGCTGTCGAGCGGCGCTTTGGCCGGATTATGCGACAGCAACGTCAAATGGTGATCGTTCAGTGCGTAGAGCAACGCACCGGTCAGAGTGACGAAGGTCCCATACCCTGCGTGAATCGACGTCGGATTGGATATGACCCGCGACGACAGATCTTCCGCGGTGGGGTCGCCCCCAATCCGCGCGACGTTTGTTCCTTGCAGGGAAGGCGAGGCCCAATCGGGCGTGCTAGATCCAACAAAATTATAGTCCTTACGCGATTTCGAGCCAGCTGATTGCTCAGCGATGCGCAGCGCTTCCGTTGCCCATGCCGCGCCTGAGACTTGGCTCACCGCGCCAGAAACGTCTCTCTGGGTCAACGCCGGCTTCTCATCCGATTCCGCAACGATGACGTCACGGAGAATAGCTCGCTTCCAGAGCTCAATTTCGGCATGCTCCACCGCGGGGTCGATGTGGTCGTCAACCGGAAGCATGTCGTTCGCCTCCGACGCCTTGAGTTGATCCGCAACGGCGGCGGCAAGTAGAGCCAGCGAGAGTATGCCGAACCCGGACGGGCGCTGTAGCAATGCGAGGGTCGCGAGCACCGTCCTGTTGGTTATTTCAAGCTTCTGAAATATGTTGTGCAGATGTACTTTAACTGTCCCGTCGGAAACGTTGAGCTGGTGCGCGATCTCCTTGTTCGACATTCCTTTTGACACGAGTCGTACGATTTGACGTTCGCGCGCCGTCAATAGCTCCAGCAGGTTGTCAATTCTCCCGGTATCGGCTTCCTTGCCGCTTGACGACAGATCGGACTGCTCCAAAAACACGCTACGCTTCGTCACCAGTCGCAGTGACCGCAGCATGGCGTCCGGTGCGGCATACTTCGTGATTGCATCGCACGCTCCGGCTGCCATGGCCAAGGTTAGATCTTGGTCCGCGTCGGAATCGGTAAAGAACACCAGGCGCGTGGAGAGGCTCTCAGCTTTTGCAACGGCGAGAATCTCCGATGCCTTCAGGTCTGGCAGGGTATCGGCAAGAAGGGCAATGTCGGGTGTCAAACTTCGGATTGCTTGAATGCAGCTTGTCCCATCGCTGCACGAGGCGATAACGTCGAAATCCGGCTGTGCCTCGAGTACCGACCTAAGCCCCTGTAGAATGATCGGCTGTCGATCTACGATCACAAGCCGGGTGCGCTTGAATATCCCTTCTTTCGCAGACGTGTCTAACATGGACCCTGCCTCGACCCGGCCGTCTATGTCCTTCGGCATATAGCCGAGACCGAGCGAGGACATTAAAATTCAACTAAACGAAGAAAGAAAGTGATTTAATTGATTTAACCATACTTAAAATCGCGAATTTTGGCGTGCAAAATTTGTTCATTTTGCCGAACTGCGTTCGTTTGCCAAATAGGGCGACGCTGAGCCGTTGGGTTCGCTTCGAGTGCGCGCTCGAACGGGTCTCGGCTGCCATTGCAAAACTTGTTAGTCCCGGCGACCGAAATCATTCTACAAATTGCTCGACCCTGCGACGACTTTCAGATCGCGCTCGCGATGTGCATCTCACGCCTACTCCTCGCCGCCGACAGCCTGTTGGGAGAATGATCGTGGTTGAGATGCCGTTTGGCCCCCGTGCAAGGCGCCATCGGCGAGTTGACGCTATTATTGATTGTGCGTCGGCGACAGTTCTGCATTAACGCAGGTTGGAGTCGCACGCGCAGGCTCTTCATGCGATTGGCAAGCCAACACATGCTTGGCCTTCGTCGCAGGAACCATACCCGTGGCTGCCTGTTGGATGGTGTCGAGCTGAGGCTCAGAAGAGCAGTTCGGCACGCCGGCATGAGTTCTCGCGCCGGGCATCCGTCGGGGGTTGATCCCATGATGGACCACGCGACCAGAGTTGGTAATCGGTTGTTAGCAGCGTTGCCGCAAGCGGATTTTGCTTTGCTTGCGCCTCATCTGCGGAAGATTGTCATCCAGCGTGATTCGATGCTGGTCCGATCGGGGGATCGAATCGAACATCTTCTCTTCCCCCTGAGCGGCGCAATAGCCACTATCATGGAGCTGTCTAACGGGCAGACAGTCGCCACGACGATAGTCGGGCATGAGGGGGCTGTAGGTCTGACGTCAGCGCTTGGCGGATCCCGCTCGCCCGTGACGGCCGTTGTGCGCATCTCGGGGGCCGCACTGCAGATCTCGACCGCGCAATTTCTGACAGCGCAAAATTGCAGCCCCGCCATCGCAGCGATGGTGCAAGTCTTCACGAGATCTTTGTTGACCCAACTCCAGCACGTGGCGGCTTGCAATGCATTACATTCCGTCGAAGCCCGCTTGGCGCGCTGGCTGCTTCACATTCACGATCGGGCAAATGGCAGCGATCTCCTCCCGCTGACCCAGGAAACGTTATCGGAATTGCTGGGCGTCCGCCGCACCACCGTCACGCATGTCGTGAGCACAATGCGGGCGTCAAGAGCCCTGAAATCCAATCGACGTGGCCAGCTTGAGATCGATCGGCCGCGGCTCGAAGCCGTGGCATGCGAGTGCTACAAGATCCTGAGCCGCAGAATCGATCGGATCGTCTCGCACGGCACGGTCGGGCGCGCTAATAGGCTCCAGCGCGGAGCGCCTCCCGCTCGCATGGCAGTCGAATAGCCGGGACAAGCTCTTAGAACCAGTTCGCTTTCGCAAATCACCCGCGTATATCTTGCCATTCGGCAAAAGCGCACGCGGATCGGTCGCGGCAATCGTCTGGTCCCGCGTGGAAGCAAGTTCAAGATCTTTGCGGCTTAGCTGCCAGCCAAGGGAATAATGAACGAAAGTCCCGTCGTCCATTCGCCTTGGCACCCTCGTCACAACAGCCCGACTTGTTGCGAACAAGCAGCACAGCATGAAGGTTGCCTGTGCGATGCTGGAGCGCCCACATGCGGTCCGGACTCAGTTACAGTCACCGCCCCGCCCTGCGCAGCTTGCGCCGAAGCTTTTCCTCTCGACCTACCCGCTTTCTGAGCTTCTCGAGCTCCGCGAGCTGTGCGGCCAGCGCCTCGAGACGTTCTCGAAGCAGTGCCACCGGATTCTCGGCTCGAACGTGGGTATTCATGACACGCCTCCTGATCGAGGTCTTGTCGACAAGTCGTCTACTGAGGAATCGGGAAAACTATGCAATTCCGGCAAATTCGCATTAACATGGGACATGTTGCGTCCCCAAACGCGTCACGGCTGTGCATCGAGGGATTACCCCGCCGCCGTTTAGGCATTGGACGAAGATCAGCCTTGCCAGGCCATGCGGCGGCCCGCAGCCTCAGGTATGGGCCGAGAAGACTGCTATCGGCTGGATTCGGTTGCACTCGAGATTCTCGCGTTAGCTCGGGGGCAATCGGCCTTACGTTTCTCCTCATCCTTTTCGTCTGCGCAATCGAGCCCACCATCCGCGCTTGGAATTCCAGAGCTGCCGCCCGTTGCGAAAGGCCCTTTCGCATTGCTTCCGCCACCACCAGACCCGCCGCCACCACCGGATCCGCCACCACCAGCTGTCCCTCCGGCGCGAGATGATCCGGCAGAGCTACCGCCGGGGCCTCCCCCTCCCCCGCCCCCTGACGACCCGCCGCTGGAGCTCCCCGCCCCTGATACGGACGAGCGATCGTTATCGAAGAACGACCGACTTTCGTCCTTCTGCGTCACGCGATGATGCAGCCCTCCCGAGCTTGCAATGGCTCCGGAGGTCAGGGACGTGGATAGAAGCAGAGTCATCACTGGGGGTGTCACGGCCGCAAATCGTCCGCAGGTTTTCAAAAACGCCCGCCGGTCGTCATCTTCGTTGCTGTCCCGGGTCACAATAGGCTCCCTCCGGTTTAACATTTAAATACGCTAAAATAAATTAAATAGACTTTCAACCAATAATTTTCTTTACATGGCTGGGGTTGTTTAACGTGCACCTGCAGCTGATCATCGGCAATTTCCTTGCTCATTCCTTCACCTCCTGGCGCGCACCTGCCGTTCGGGCGCAGCTTCAGAGTTGCGCTCGCAGTTTAATTAGATTAATTTTGGTTTAATAGGGATCGGGCGCAGAGCCGATCACGACGGATATTTGCGATGCCGCTGCAATTCCATCGGTCTGTCCGGGACATGGAGATCTGGAGCGCGACCAGCGAGGGCTTCTCGTTCGTGATCAGCTTCGGAAGCCCCACGGGCCCCGGCTTTCATGGACGATCCGGTTATTTGGCGAGTTGGCGTCCGCTCCACAAAAACCAGGCTGCAATCAAGATTGGCGGCTCGCCCTTTCGAACGTTAGCCGAGGCCGAAGGGGCCTGCAGCGACCTGGCGGGGCATCTAGCACCACGATGACCCCCTACACACGCTCCGAGAAGCCAAACGTCCCCGTCACTTCACGCCCTCCGGATCCTGACGCAGGAAGTCAGGGGTGTCCGTGTCACGTGACGCGGCATGCAGCTCGTTTCGCGAAATCGCCAATGCCGCGAGAACCGTACGATTGCTGATGTCCAGCTTTTGGAAGATATGATGAAGGTGGACCTTGATCGTACCGTCGGCAAGGTTCAACCGACGTCCAATCTCCTTGTTCGACAGCCCCTCCGACACGAGCCGCATGATTTGCCGCTCCCGGTCCGTCAGTTGTGTCAGAGGATTTGCATCGGGGCGGGCCTCATCATTGCCTTGCCAGGCGTTTGGCGAGGCCGTTGCTTGGCCCTGGGCGGCTTTCCGCAGGGTTGCCACCAGCATCTCGGCATCCGAATCCTTCGAGAGGACGATGCAGGCGCCGTCCGAGGCCAGGCTTTGCAACTCACAATCGGCCGCGATACCGGCGAAGAAGACTACCGCGGGCCTTGGGCGTGCAGCATTTGCGGGAGCGAGGATTTGCTGTCGGCTGACAGAGGGCAGTGCGGCATCGACAAGCGCGACATCAGGTACAAGAAATCGGATTGCCTCAATGCAGCTCGCACCATCGCCGCAGGATGCAACGATCGCAAAATCGCGCTGCGTCGCAAGAACGCTCCTGACCCCTTGCAAAACGATCGGATGTCGATCCGCGATGACAATTCTGGTGCGGCGCATACTTCCCTGCCTATCGCTAACAACCCCCCGCGCAGCCGTTTAATCCGACAATCTCGTCAAAACGCGAGGATGCACCAGTCCGCTCGGACAAAACGTCACACAGTCTCAAATCCCAGACAGCCAAAGTTCGACGGCTGCGCCAAAGTAACTTGACCTGCAAACACGCGCAGCACCGTAAGAATGCGGTGCTCCACGCAAAATTCGTCGGAAGTCCTCGACGTAGCAACGCTCTTTCGACAACGCTCGATAGATTCAATCGGCAGATTCCCCTAGAGAGTGTCATCGGTGCACGGATCCCGCCTTGTATGATGGTAAACATCCAATTAACTTCGTTGGTGCTATTATTACCAACGATATATTGGGACATTCATAATTCAAATTTAACATTCGACGAAATCTTGACGGACACGAGACCATTCAAAAGCCGCGCTTCTGGAGGGAGGGAGGGAAATCATACTATTCACCAAGGCGGAGCCAGGTAATGAAGCACGAAATGGCTGCGTCGCGCATCCCGTGTAGCAACGATGAACACCGGTCACCCAAATTGGAGCTGCATCTTCGTCAATTCAGCATCTTCAACGAGCGGATACGGAGGGCATCGTTGACAATGAGTAGGTGGTCACATGTATTCTTCAGCTGTTTTGCGTCAAACTCATCAAGCTCTTATCGTTCAATTTACTGAATTGCAGAACTTGCGTAGCCGCGTGTTGAGGGCCGAGCTTAGACTGCTTACGCCCAGACGACGAGCCTGCGGGTGGAGGGCGCTCAGGAAGCGGCCGCGCGTTCGGAGGTATGGGCCCAGCCGGTAACTCCGATCAACCACTCCTTGTCCACTGGCGCAGCCGCACGAGTGGATCGCGCTTGCCGGCCCCCGGTTTGACCTGATAATCCCCCTCCTGTTTCGTTCGGAGCTAGTTGGGGACGGCTTTCCATGGAGAATGAGGACTGGGCATCCATGACCACAGCCGAGCTGTGGCAGCTCTATGATGAGGTCACGACTGTTCTCAGTCGCAGGATGACAGCGGAAAAAGCCAAGCTCGAAGAACGGCTTCGCAAGATTGAGGGGACCGGCGCTCCGGCTCAAAATGAGGAACGCCCTCGCCGCCCCTACCCCCCAGTGCTGCCAAAATACCAGAACCCAAAGAATCCGTCTGAAACTTGGTCCGGTCGCGGTAAGCAGCCCCGATGGCTCAAGGCCCAGCTTCGAGCCGGCAAGAAGCTAAACGATCTGCTGATTGATCGCTCGTCCGCGCAAAGGCGCCGCCGAACCGGCTGACCGCCAGGCCCGCCAGCGGCGCCTATGTTATCCACGGCAGCAGCTGCCCGTAGGGTCGATCTTACCGATCCCGGTCTTCTTTCCCGTTAGGACTGCCATCATCGCCACCATTGCCGAAGCCATTGTTGCCACGCACAATGTGACCGCCTGAGCCCGCTATCGCGGCTGACGTCAGGGAGGTGGAGAGCAACAGCGTCACAGTCGGAGGAGTAACGGCGGCAAATTTTCCGCAGTTCTTCAGGAATTCGCGACGATCGTCGCCTTCTGTGTCGAGATGGGTCATCGGCTCGCTCTGCTTCAATCCAGCCCTCTGCCAGGATAGACCTCTATTATCGCGCCTCAAGTTAAATATGTTAATTTCGTCCTATTTAATTTCTTTGTGATGGACGTCTGGCTTTGGTGCATGCAGCAAGTCGACATTCCCGTCGCGCCAAGCCTCAAGCGCCAGGCGCGCGGCATCCATTTATTGACATTTATTATCCTGTGAATTAATAATATATTTAATTTGGTGGCCGACGGGCCTCGAGCCGAAAGTTCCTCGTACTGCAGCCGGAGTCTGCGAAATTGCATGTTGATTTCCAGCTTCACTCGTTGAGCGGCCTCTTTGCCCGGGCCAGCTCCCTGCGCAACGAGTACGCCAGCGCAAGGCCATGGCCGCACATCGTCGTCAATGATGCGTTCCCTGAAAAATTGTTGGACATGGTCGCGGCCGAATGCACAGCCCTCCCCGAGGCTCGCCTGGTCACCACGAATACCGATCGCCTTGTGAAGCAAGAGGTATCGGATGGACTGGGGCCAGCCACTCAGCATCTGCTGAACCTGGTGGATAGTGCGCGCTTCCGAGAATTCATATCGGCGGTCACTGGCGTTCACGACCTTCTTTCCGACCCGACGCACAAATTTGCGGGGGTGCATCGAACACCTCCCGGCGGCTTCACGAAGATTCATCGCGATTTCGAGGTTCACCCGATGACCGGGCTGTTCCACCGAGTCAATTTGCTCATCTATCTCAATCGGGATTGGCCCGAAGCTTACGGTGGCAGCCTTGAATTGTGGCCTGCGGACATGTCGGCACTGGGGTGCCGTATCTTTCCGCGGTTCAACAGCATGATCCTCTGGGAGACGCATGGTGGCACCCTCCACGGCCTCCCGGATCCGGTCACCTGCCCGCCGGGTCGAATGCGCCTTTCGGTCGCGTCCTACTACTACACGACAACGCGCCGCGTCGCCGCGTCGGGTGAACGCCGCGTCCGGTATTGGGCCGCGCGGCCCGGCGAGGATCAATGGATTGAGCGAATGAGCTGGCAGGATCATTTGCGCGCGCTCATACCCGACCGGCTCCACAACGTGCTCCGGACAGTGCGCGATCGGATCTCCAGAGCACATCGGTCCAGAGAACGATGAAGCCGGCATCTTCCAGCGGCAACAGCAGGATCGATCAATGACCGGGGGTGGAGCAACACTCGCGCACTTGCGCTCTGGCGATACCAATACGGCAGCTCCTCGCAGACCTGGCTTCTCACCCGTTCGACTGCGGACGCTGATGAAACTCGCCGTCGCGGACACCGGACTGGACATGTCGGGAATGACTGTGCTGACCGAAGCCGCGACCGGCGCTTATTCCGTAACCCCGGTCCTCGCCGCAATGGCGGGAGCCAAGCAGGTCTACGCATTCACCAGATCTGGCCGCCATGGGACCGTGTCCGATGCCAAACGGCAGATTTTGGAGCTCGCAGCACCCATTGGCGTCGCTGATCGCATCCAGATTCTGGAGAAGGTCAGTCCTGAGGTGCTTCACAACGTCGACATCGTAACCAACAGTGGCCACCTACGTCCTATTACAGCTGAGCTGATCGCCCACCTGCGCGGCGACGCCGTGATTGCCCTGATGTTTGAGGCTTGGGAATTTCGTCGCGAGGACCTGGATATCGAAGCGTGCGCGCGGCGCGAGATCCCGGTGGTCGGCGTCAACGAGCGGCACCCCGCCGTCGATGTCTTCTCATTTCTTGGGCCGCTTGCCGTGAAGCAGTTGCACGATTGCGGTTTTGCGGTCCTCGGCAACACCATCGGCTTGCTCTGCGACAATGACTTCCTTGCCCCGCTGCACACCGGACTGGCCGGCCTGGGGGCGAACGTCGAGACGTTCAAGAACGTCGCAGCCGTCCGTCCCGGCGCTTGGGATGCGTTCGTCGTCGCGTTGCAGCCTGCGACAACGCCGCGCGTCGGCGAGGCGGAGGCTGCGCATCTGGCCGCATGCGCGCCCGGTGCCGTGGTGATGCAGTTCTGGGGCGACATCGATCGCGCGGCGCTGGCACGAAACGGTCTTAGCGTGTGGCCCACACTATCCGTCGGGCAGGGCCATATGGGCATTCTTCTGTCAGAGATCGGTCCCGAGCCGATCGTACGATTGCAGACCGGGGGCTTGCGTGCGGCCGAATGGGTTCGACGCGGCGGTGCCGTGACCCCGGACGGCTTCGCGCAGCTCGTACGATGGCAGGAATGACATGACCGAGCGGCCTCAGCCCGATGTCGTCCTTCTCGCTGATGGACCGACCGGCTTCGCCGCGCTTCGCTCGTTGGCTGCGCAGTGCCGCGTGGTCCAGGTCTTCCGTAAACCGGACCCGCCCGGGGCCGGCGCGTTGAGGGCATTTGCCAGGGCTCGCGACATCCCGGTCGCGGAGCTGCAGGAATTGAACCAGCTTCGGAAAACGATCGCCGATCTGCGCCCCGCCGCCGTCGTGATCTCTTCCTTCGATCGGATCATCCCGCCGCAGATTCTTGCATTATGCCGCTTCGTCAACGTGCACTATTCGCTTCTGCCGCATTATCGCGGCCGGGCCAACGTCAACTGGGCTATTATTAATGGCGAGACGACCGCCGGGATCAGCATCCACCTCGTCATCCCGGAGCTCGATGGCGGCAATCTACTGTTTCAGCAGGCGATCCCGATCGGCCCGGACGACACTGTCACGTGCCTGTACGAACGCCTCAACGCGATCCAGGAACGCGAGCTCGGCGGGGTGATCCTGCGGGCGATCACCGGCTATCAGGGCACCAGTCAGAATGCCGATCGGGCCTCCTATGGCTGCACCCGCGTGCCGGAAGACGGAGAGATCGATTGGCGACAGCCGACCGACGTCATTGATCGGCTGATCCGCGGATTGACCCCGCCATTTCCCGGGGCCTTCACCCATCTTGACGCTCGGCGGCTCATCATTGCCAGCGCCTCGCCGCGGCTCGACGCTCCGCCCTATATCGGCCGCGTCCCGGGACGGATCGTGGGGCGCTCGCCCTCCGAAGGCTGGGTCGACGTGCTGACCGGCGACGGCGTCCTGCGCGTGTTCAGCCTCCTCACCGCCAATTCCGAACAGCCATGTGCTGCCACTTCCGTCATCGGATCGACGCGAGCCACTCTCGGGCTGTCGCGCCTCGATCTTCTCCGCCGGATCGTGGCGCTTGAAGACAGGCTGGCCTCGCTCGAGCAGATCAAATGCGCTCAGGAGTAGCCGAGGCCGCCTCCGACGAAAAGGCGCAGCCTTCCGGCGCTCATGCCCCTTCCCGTCCCACCGCAGCCCACAGCCCGTTGCTGCCCGGGCTCTGCACGCGGACCCAGCGATAGGGCGTCCGCCACCATTGCTTGATCTGCGGCGTGAGGTTGTCCAGAACCATGTCGCCGCTCCTGGTGCGCACGAGGAGCACCAGATGATGCTCTCCAGAACCAACGACCACTTCACTCAACAGCAGGACGCGCGCCGGCCAACCGCGCTGAAGCAACTCGTGGCGCTTGCTCACCGCGTAATCGTTGCAATCGCCGCGAGGGGGGTTGATGATCCACGCCTCGCCCGCAAGACCGAGCTCGTTGCGCTCCGGCGCGATTGCCACGTTGACCCTATGATTGACTTCCCGCAGGTCTGACCATCGGTTGTCAGTCAAGCGGATGGGCCCGCCGCGGAAGGAGCGTCGCGCGCGGCATTCGGCCTCATAGCGCAGACAAAACATCGTGTAGCTGAGGGGGGCGAGCGTCGGGCGTCCCAGCTCGATATTCGCGGGAGCCGACCGCTGATCCCCGGGCACCATCGCCAATGCCGCACGCGCCCACTGAACGCCGCCGCCAGTCATGAGAGCCAGCGCTGCCGCGACGACCGCTGTCGAGGCTCGTTGCATCTGCCGATCCCCATTCGAATGCCAACCAGGGCCGGGATTCACACTCGGAGCAGCCCCCCCGGTGATGGGAGCGGGCACTCCGCAGATTTATATTATCTAAAAGTTAATTTATTTAAATTAAATTACAACAATAAAATCGAAATTAAATATGCGGAAAGTCGCAAGGGACAACCGCTGCGCCGCCACGCGTTCAGCCGAAGGCAGAATGGGAATGAATTGGGCGGGATTTATCGGCGCGGAAGCGCAATAAGCGCGGTGCCGAACCTGCTTTGACCGCCCTCAGGCAAGACTACGATCTAACGGTCGGATACAATTATAATTGTTGATTTAATTATTAACCGAGGCCAACCTTCGACCGCACTTCCCCCAGGCAGGAAGGGATTTCATATGCCGGATGAGCTACTCGTCATTCTGGGGGCCGAAGCCACCATACTTGTCTTCGTAGCCGCGATGACCCTGTACGCCAGGCGCATGGACGTCCTGAGCGGACGCTCGTTCGAGCAGTCGGAGGTCTCGCCCACAGGCATCTGGCATCGGTCACGGTCGCTCCGTCGGACGGCGCACGGTCTCCTGCGGCGCTTGACCAGGAGGTGGCGCGACCGCACGAGGTTTGCTCCGGCAAATCTTTTGCAACGGCCTGACATCACCAGACTGCGGCAGTCACTTCTTCCAAACCCGACCGCAGGATTCGTCCCGCCCCTGGCGCGCTTTCGCCGGCCTGCGACGCCCGCTGCCGATGCGTCCGGCCGACCAGTCGTGTTTTCAGAGCCCGATCGCAACGCCGCGCCCCGAAGGTCGGGCGTCGATCCCGAACGAATGCTGTCGTGCGCGGCCGCGGAGATTCAGCGCTCCTTGAACGCCCGCTCCGCCTGATCGTGCAGCGGCTTGAGCAGATAGGATAGTGCAGTCCGGCCTGCCGTCTTGATGAAGACCTCGACCGGCATGCCGGGCAGCAGCTTGGCCCCCCCCAGTTTCGCCAACTCTTCCGGCTTCAAGAGGACGCGGCCCGTGTAATAGCTCGTGCCGGCGCGTTGATCCTGGGTGATGTCAGCCGAGACCATGCTGACCTCGCCGTCGATTTCAGGCGTTGTCTTCTGGTTGAAGGCTGCGAACCGCATGGTCGCGGTCTGCCCCACATAGACCTGGTCGATGTCACGGGGCGCGATCTTCACCTCAACCGCGAGCGAGTCCGCATCCGGCACGATCAACATGATCTGCTCGCCGGGGGAGATGACGCCTCCGACTGTGTGGACGCTGAGCTCATGGACGCGCCCGGATTGTGGTGCCTTGATCTCGATCCGGTTCAGCTGATCGACCGCTGCAGTTTTGCGCTCGCCCAGCTCGGAGAGTTTCGAGCGCGTCTCAATCAGGTCCTTCCCGACCTCCGTTCGCAGATCCTGGTCGACCTGAATGATCTGGAGGCCGATTTCGGAGATCTTACCCTTCGACTGAGCAATCATTCCTGCGAGCTGGCTACGCTCGCCTTCGAGGCGAGCGGAGTCGCGCTCGAGCGAATTGAGCCGCGTGATCGGCACCAGATTCTTCTGCCAGAGGCTGCGCACGCCCTCCAGCTCCTGACGGATGAATTCGACTTCCTTTTGCTTGGCCTCGGTCTGCCCCATATAGCCCTTGATCTCGTTTTCCAGCTGCGCGCTTTTCTCCTGGAGCTGCGCTTTTTGGCCGCTTCTGGCCTGACGGCGGAGATCGAACAGCTTTCGCTCGGCAGTGATCGCACGGCTCGCTTCGGAGTTGCTCTCCTTGGCCCGATCGAGCAACGCCTTGGGAAACACGACCTGCTCGGCGCCATCGCGCTCGGCCTCGAGGCGCGCCTGCCGCGCGATGAGCTCATCGATGCTGTTCGTGACGATCGTCGCATTGGCGAGCGTCTGGGTCTCATCGAGGCGGATCAGAACGTCCCCGGCATTGACCCGATCGCCCTCGCGCACGCGCAACTCTCCCACGATACCACCAGTGGCGTGCTGAACCTTCTTGACGCTCGAATCCACCACGACGACGCCCTGAGCGATGACCGCGCCCGACAATTGGCTTGTTGTCGCCCAACCGCCGATCCCAAACGTCACCAGAGCGAGCATGATCATACCGACGATCATGTAGCGCTGGATGGACTGCATCGCCGGCATGACTTGGCTGTTCATCGGCTGCCTCCCTGAGCTTCCGCGACCACCTTGAGAGGCACGGGATTGCGCAAGACCTTCTTGAGGACCTCCTCCCTCTTGCCGAAGGACTGAACCCGGCCTTCCCCGAGGCACAGGACATGGTCGACCGCTTCGAGCGCCTTCGGGCGATGCGCGACAACGACGACAATCCCGCCGCGGCGACGCACATTCAGGATCGCCTCGGTCAACGCCTCCTCACCCTCGGCATCGAGATTGGAGGAGGGCTCGTCGAGCACGACCAGGAACGGTTTGCCGTAGAAGGCACGCGCGAGCCCGATTCGCTGCCGCTGCCCCGCCGACAGCGCCAATCCCCCCTCGCCAATCTTCGTGCTGTAGCCGTCCGGAAGCGAGAGGATGAGATCGTGCGCGCCCGCGGCATGCGCGGCCTCCAGGACAGCGGCGGCCGTCGCCTGCGGATCGAACCGTGCAATGTTCATCGCAATGCTGCCGTCGAACAATTCGACGTCCTGGGGCAGATAACCAATGTGCTTGCCAAGAGCGTCCGAAGACCAGTGATCGAGCGCAGCATTGTCCAACCGTATCCGGCCACGAATGCTCGGCCATACCCCCACCAGCGCACGCGCCAGCGTCGATTTTCCGGATCCGCTCGGCCCGATGATACCAACGGCCTGCCCGCTCCGCAGTTGGAACGACACTTCGCTGACGGTGGGCCTCTCCGAATTTGGGGCTCCGATATAGAGATGCTCGACCGTGAGCGTTTCAACAGGAGGAGGCAATGCCAGCCGCTCCTCTTCGCAGGGCAGAAGCTTCAGCAGGGCATCGAGCCGTTGTCCCGATTGCCGCGCAGCGACGAACCCCTTCCAGTTCGCAATGGCCATTTCGACGGGCGCCAAGGCCCGCGCGGTGAGGATCGATCCGGCAATGATGATGCCAGCCGTCGATTCCTGGTTGATGACGAGGACTGCGCCAACGGCAAGAACCAGCGATTGCAGGATCGCTCGGAAGATCTTGGAGGCGCCCCCGAGCCCGTTTGCGACATCGCTGGCGCGCTCGTGGGCCGCGAGGTATTTCGCGTTGACATCCTGCCAACGCAACGCCGCCTGCTGCCGCATCCCCATGGCCTGCAGAACCTCGGCATTTCGTCGTCCCTCGAGCGCCAGTGCCGTTCGCGAGACTGCGAGACGCGAGGACGCCTTTGCAGGCCCCCGCGTCCGGGTCTCCGTGAGCATCGTGATGCCGACAAGCACCAGCGCACCGGCCAGCGCGGTGACGCCGATCCAGAAGTGAAAGAGAAAGCAAACGCCGAGATAGATCGGCATCCAGGGCAGATCGAAAAGCGCGGTCGGCCCGCCGCTCGACAGGAAGCTGCGGACCTGATCGAGATCCCGCACCGGCTGCAAGCCGTCGCCATCGGCCCTCGTCTTCAAAGGCAGACGAACGAGCGCGTGGAAGATGCGAATGCCGAGCCTTTCATCAAAATACCGGCCGACCCGCGCGCTGATCCTGCTCCTGACGAAATCGAGCCCGCCCTGAAACAGGTACAGGACCGTAGCGAGAACCATCAAAGCGACCAAAGTCGGTATGCTGCGCCCAGGCAGCACGCGATCGTAGACTTGCAGCATGAAGAAGGAGCCGGTGAGCATGAGGAGGTTGCTCATCCCGCTGAAGGCCGCGAGCGCCCAGAATATCCTCCGGCAAGACCGCAGGAACGCAGACATCTCTGATTGCGGCTCCTCATAGTTCTCCGCCGACCGGAACCGACCGACGAATATCCGTTGCCGAAGCGCTTCAACCAAGCGCCTTCCCCAGCCGATGAGTCGGGACATCGGTTGTTCGGCAGCATCCACCGACCCGCGGCCGGGCGACCACAGCCCCGACAAATATATAAATGGGATTCGATAAAGATTCGCGGGCGGGGTAATCATCCCCCGCCGTCCAACGTCAGTCATGGCGCCTGCCCTATAGTGGTGCCTGTGTCGGGGGATCCCCAAGCGATCCCCCGAGGCGGTTGTGAGTACTAACCTGTGTGTTGACCCGCTCCTTACGCGAAGTGGAAGTCGTGGCTGTTCAGCTTGTCGAGCTGCGTGTTCTTCAGCGTGAGGGTGTCGCTCCCCGTCGCGATGACGACGTCGTGGCCTGACTGGGCCGCGTGGGAGAGAACGCTCGCAAAGCTGTCGAATACGCTTTTGCTGAACTCGATCGTGTCGTGAGCAGGCCCGCGGGCAGCGAAGTCCTTGATGATGTCCTGGCCGAAGTTCGACGCAAACTGGAACGTATCCGCTCCCGCCTTGCCAACCATGACGTCATTGCCGCTGGTACTGGTCAGAGTGTTGCTGTGGCCGGAGCCGATGATTGCCTCACCCGAGCTGGTTCCGACCACGTGGCCTTTGGTATCGACCTGCTCTGCGGTAAAGGCGTGGCTCTTGCCCGACAGATCGGAGGTTTGGAAGCTCCACTTGCCGTCGGCTCCCGTGGTAGCCGAACCGACCGAAGTCGTGCCGTCATACAGCTTGATATTGCTGTTGGGATCAGCCGTGCCCTTGATCGTCGCGGTGTGATCCCTGTGCTGATGCACATTGGTGACCTCAACAGTCGACGTGCCACTGCCGCTCTGCGAGCCAACTTGGCCGCTGTGCGAACCAATTGGTGGATCAATCGGCTGCGACAAGGCGCTGGTGTTGCCAGCGGCGTCGGTGGCTGTCGCGGTGAAGGTGTGCGACCCGTGCTTGAGATTAGGGGTCGTCACGCTCCAGTCACCGTTGCTTGCAACGGTCGCAGTGCCGAGCAGGGTCGTGCCCTCATAGAGCTTGACCAGGCTCCCCGCCTCAGCCGTACCGGATACCGTGGCGTGGTTATGTGTCGTCGGATCGCTCAACAGAACTGGAGCATTGGGGGCCACGGTATCCACCGTGACGTCCAGCGCGGTCGATGCCTTGCCGGTAACGCCGGAGACCGTATCGGTCGCAGTAAAATCGTGCTTGCCGTCCGACAGCGCGGCGGTCGTGTAGTGCCACGCTCCGCTGGCGTCCGCGGTAACGGAGCCGAGCTGGGTGGTGCCATCGAACACCTTGACCGTGCTGTTGGCAACCGCCGTCCCCGCCAGGGTCAGCGTCTGGTCGCTCGTGATGTGATCTCCGGCGATACCGGTATCGCTGGAAAACGAGGCGATGTTCGGCGTGGCGGGCGCAGTGGTGCCCGTGCCCGATGTGCCTGTGCCGGAGGTACCTGAACCGGACGTGCCCGAACCGGACGTACCGGACCCTGATGAGCCGGACGATCCGATGACAGGATCAAAAGGCGCTGACGCGGCGCTTACGTTGCCCGCAACGTCAGTCGCCGTGGCCGTAAGAGCGTGTGTGCCGGCCGCCAGAGCAGCCGTCGTCACCGTCCAGGCCCCGGTAGCGTTCGTCGTAGCGGTACCGACCTGAGTCGTGCCGTCATACACCTTGATCGTGCTGTTGGCTTCAGCGGTCCCGGACGCCACCACCTGATTGGCGCTGTTGACCGTGTCGCTCGCGATTGTCGGTGCAGCCGGCGCCTTGGTGTCGACGGTGACGGCGAGCGCGGCCGACGCTGCACTGGTTTGACCCGACGAGTTGGTCGCGGTCGCTGTCAGCGTATGCTTCGCATCGGTCAAGACCTGGCTGATGTAGTCCCAGGTTCCGGTCGAAGTCGCGGTCGCCGTACCGATCTGCGTCGAACCATCATAGACTTTCACGGTGCTGCCAGCCGCGGCAGTGCCGTGCAGCGTGATCTGACTGGCGTCAGTGATGCCATCTCCGGCCACACCAGTATCAGGTGACCACGACGCGATGACAGGCGCGCTCGGGGCCGAAGTCGGCGCGGTCGTCGTACCGCTATTTGCCGACGTGTTGAGCGTCGCAGCGAGAGTCGCGCCATCATTGACGTTCCCTGTATAGGTCGGGGAACTCAAGTTGAAATCCGTTACACCCCAATAACCCGATCCCATGTGGTTGTTGGTGAAGGATACGCCTGTAATCGAGCCGCCGTTGAATTGAGCGTCCGAATAAACCGTGAAACCACCCCCGACGAGCAGGTTGTTGTCGACACTAACATTCGAAATCGGGCCGAAGTAGTTGTCGACCATGATCGCCGAGGTCTGGCTGTAGTCATTGATGACGGTGTTATGACTGATCGTCACATTTGATACGCCGCCATCGATCTGAATGCCGTCATAGTGCGGCGACCCGGAAGCGTTCAGGTCATGGATGTAGTTGTCCTTGATGATCGAGCTGCCCTGCACATTGATGCCATTCTCGACGTTGTAGATGTTGTTGCCGATGAACGTGCCCTGACCGCTTATGCCGTTTGAACCGTCGTTGTTGCTGCCGACGCCATTAATCTCGCAGTTCTGGACAACCGCTCCCGTCACGCCTTGCGCGATCTGCACGACCGCAAAGCTCGCCGCCGTGATCTTGCAGTTCTCGAGCGTCACATTGGCAGCGTCGATATAAACCGTTCCGGTGATATTCAGCCCCGAGATCACAGTCCCGGCCTGAGTGATGACTAGGTCGCCCGATGGCGTAAGAGTCACGCCTGCCGGCACCCCCGTGCTTGATGCATCCGGCCATCCCGTTGTTGTCGTCGCCAAATCGAAATCTCCTGTGTGTTTCAGCATTAATGACTTCGAATAATTGCCACCCGCAATATCCGAAGCATTCAATCCACTCGCCAAGACGCAGTGGAGTAGCCCCCATTCGCGTAAAGCGTAATGGCCGATTGGGCGCGGCTTTTTTTGGACGAGACGACGGCCTCCCCAAGGTCATTTTTTTGCAACGAACATCCGATTCGATCAACAGGCAAACCACAGATATTTTTATATGCGAATATTCTTCTCATTAAATGAGCGTCAATCGAAAATGCCGGTATTTTAAAGATGCGGACTTCGACAGCTGAGAATGCGTGTCCTAACCTCTTAAAGGCACGCGCATTTCAGTTCTCGGATCGATCCCGGATGCGCTTCGGAGTTTATTTGCTCGGATTAGTACGGCCGCTACACGTCGATGAGATCATCGCAATTACGGCGACACGTTCAACTCGTTTAACACATTCGTATTTTTCGCACATACTTCCGTATGGCAGCTCACGAACTCAACTCTCGGCTCGGGCTGAGAGCAGGGGTGCACTGCGCGCCGAACCGCAAGCTATAAGCGTTTTCATTGATGCCAAGCCGGTTGGCCTCTCTCGCCCCGAAGGCCAGCCAACAAGCCTTCCAGCGTCGCCACGAAATTACGCGGGGCACCATGCATCAAGAAGCGAAGAGCGTGAAGCAGCGAAAGGACCACGCGGATCGGCAACGTCCACGGACGATGCGTCCGCACAAAATGGATCGCATTTCGATGCTCCAGGTAAACGGACAGCTGGGATAGCCCGGCCAAGGTGCCCGTCGATCCCGTGGTCGTTCCGCCCCTGTGCGCAACGATCGAATCACTTGCGTATCCCAAACCAAGTCTTTTCGCGCGCGCTCCCCAGTCCAGATCCTCGAAAAAGAGGAAGTAGCTGTCTTCCATGAAGCCGATCCGCTCAACGCATTGCCGCGTTGCGTATATCGACGCTCCGGACAGAGCATCGAGAGCCGTCTCGATTGCGTGAAGATCGAACGGATCTCCTAGCTTGTCATGCAACCCGACCGCCGTCCCTCTGGCCGCGAACGTCTGCCAGTGCAGCCCTCCGCGAAAGCGGATGAGGTCCTCGCTTCCGGCTTCCAGGATGGTGCTTCCGACCATCGCCTTTCCACCTTCCTCTGCCCGCTCGACGAGGGCCGCTAACGCATTCGGCCTCGGCTCGGTATCCGGATTAAGTATCCATATCCCCTTCCATCCGGAAACCGACGTGAGGGGCTTCAGCCACGCATTGATCCCGCCCGCGTAGCCAAGGTTGTCCTTGGCGCAACCTATCCAGACATTCGAAGGTCTTCTCTTGAACCGCATCCGTCGTACTTCTGTGAACGGAGCGATGCCACCTACGTCTGCAGGATCCCATTCTGCGCACAAGCACGGCAAACAATTCAATGCCTCGACGAGTTCATGGTAAGCCTCCCGTCCGCCATTCTCGCAAATGAATACGTCGAACGTCGGATCACGTTCGATGCCGGCGACAGCCATGAGGCAATTCCGGATGTCCTCAGGATTGCGGAAGCCAACAATCAAGACCGCAACGTCAAACCGGCACGTTGAAATGAGGGCGCCGGGACGTTCGTCGAGGCTCGACTGCAACGAATTGCACATGAATGTCCTCTTGGTTGATTGACTGTAATCAAGCGCAAAACTACGCTGCCTCGTCACGACCGCCATGGGATGTCATCACCCGACCAGACTTTCCAGAGTGTCTTTGGGATCGTGCGGCCGTGGAGAAGGATTCGGCCATGTTGCTGCTCTCGCGACGCGCCTTCCTCATTGTCTTAGCTGCGATCGACGCCCCGCAGATGAGCCGCGCCGATCCCATCGACAAACTATCGCCAGACGCAAGCCATGGTGGCTCTTCCGAGAGAGCAGCGGCCGCCGCTGCCGCGCGCACGGCTGATGTGAAATATCCGGACGAGACCAGCACGGGCTTTTCCGAGAACACGAACCTGATTCCCTCGGGCCCGGTCACCACGAGCAGCGACGGACAGCTCATTCGCGGACTCGACATATCAGGAGCCGTGCAGATCAACCACGGCGCGGTCACACTCGAGAACTGTAGGATTACGGCGGCAGCTTCCTCCGTCGTGAACGTGGCGGAAAATTTGAGCGTGCCACCAATCATCCAGGACTGCGAGATCGACGGACTCGGCCTTGACGGCGCCGAGGGCTCGAACGGCATCAACGGGTACGGAACGGTCCGTCGGTGCAATATCCATAGGGTCGAGAATGGTATCAATGTAATCGCCCCTCTCTTGTTCGAAGACAATTACGTGCATGATCTTGCCGCTCCAGGCGCCCCGCACTACGACGGGGTGCAGATCGACGGCGGACATGACATTAGCATCCGTCACAACACGATCATTAACCACCACGCCCAGACGTCGGCTGTCATGATCGACAATGCGTTCAACGCAGTCTCCAGCATCGTCGTCGCGAACAACCGGCTGATCGGCGGCGGCTACACCGTCTATTCGGATGGAAGGCAAGGCAACGGACCAATCTCGAGCGTTTCCTTCACGCACAACCGAATGGGCAGAGGGCGTTGGGGGTATTCGGCATTCAGCAAAAACAAGCCGGTCTGGCGCGGCAATGTGGACGACATAACCGGGCACCCGATCTGACATCATTCACATCCCGCAATCGGCGTGCTGCATTGCAAGAACGCTCCTTGCGCGACGGCTGGCGCGGTTTCGCAAGCGGTCCTGCTCGCCGGCACGCACCAGAAACGGTTGGAAAACCGCGGAATGGTCTTATCCATCAGCTCAATCCGGCCCGGACCAACTACATGACGCTGCGCTGGCCGGGCTTTTATAATCTATCATTCTGTTTGACGGCGATTTAAAATGCAATTGTAATTAAACCGTGCTTTAATTCAGCCAGCACCATTGATCATCATCGACGGGGTCGTGAATGAGCACGACGATGGAATGGGGGCCAAAGAATGCGAAGGCGTTCGCACGCTTTCTCTATGCCCACGTTCCGGGCGCAGCGCAGCTTAGATTCGCCGTCAAGGATGTCGCTGCGCGCTACGTCTCGAAACCTGAATTCGGCGGTCTTTCCCTGATTGGCGATGGTGGCGGGTTAATTATTGACGTGGGCGCCAACCGAGGACAAAGCATCGCTGCGTTTAGGCGACTGCGACCGAATTGTGAGGTGGTCGCCTTCGAACCGGAGCCTCGATCAGCCGCCCGCCTGGTCTTGCGACATCAGGGCGACCGCAGGGTCACGATTCACGATTGCGCGCTGGGGCAGCGCACGGGCCAATTGACCTTCTTTATCCCGCAATACGGGAGATGGGACTGCGACGGCATGGCCGCCACCAGCCGGGAGGAAGCCACGCAATGGCTACGCGATCGAGGCCGGATGTTTCGCTTCGATGAGACCAGACTGACAGTGGCCGAGCACCCGGTGCAATGCAGGACGCTGGATTCCTTCCGCATGCTCCCGATGCTGATCAAATTGCACGCGCAAGGCGCCGAGCTTGAGATACTGAAGGGCGCTCAGGAGACGCTACGCCGATGCGCGCCAGCACTGATGTGTGCATTCCCCGTACGTGACCTGATCGATTTCTTGCGGCAATTCCACTATGATCCCTATTTCGATGACCGCGGTGTTTTTACTCAAGGCCTTGCCCGGCCAGGCACGACTTTCACGTGGTTTCTGACCAGAACCCACGTGAACGACCTCTACCACGCATCGCACCGTCATTGATGAGAAAGGCTTTCGCGCAGCGACGCCTTTATACCGATGCATAGTCCCCAGAAGATCCAGATATAATTCCAGAAATGGACAGTGATGCCGGTGAAGAAGAATAACAGGATGACGATCGTGAAGGCCAAATTCATCCGCTCACGAAAATCATCAAACTCCACCTGTTTCCTGACAGGCCAGATTGCCATTAAATTCGTCGCGAGCAGACCTGCCATCGCCGGTAAGCCGAACCTGAGCGCCTCCACGAGCCAAACGCAGTCGACGGTCGAATCAAGGATATTTTCGTCGAACAGCTGAAATGAATATCCCGTCAGTGGACGGTTTCCAATTCGTTCGAAAGCCGCATCCCAGATCAAGATCCGATAATAGCCAGTCACCGGGTCCAGCGTGAGGTGCGAAATCAACCAACCGATCGGGTGCTCGGCAACGGTGATGAGAGCGCCGGTCGCGACGCCCAGGACTGTCCAGAAGATCATCCATCGTCCGGGAAGCTGCCGCATGAGGCGATCGTAGGAATAGGCCGCCACTCCCAAAACATAGGCCATCAACGCGGCCGAAGACTGCGAGAGCAAGCACCCGGCGAGGCAGAGTCCCGAGAACAGAATTTTTCGACCCACCGCTCGTTCGGAAAGCAAGACTATCGGATTGACGAGCCCGCAGAACACGCCGAACAGGATAGGATGATCGAGGGTTGAAGTCGCGCGGATGGCACCGCTCCGAGTTACTGCACCCAGCGGCGTAGTGCCAAAGATCGCCGCTGCAGCTTCGTGCGCGATCCAACGTCCGGTGACGTAGTCAATCGCCCCGACGAGAATGACGGCAACCGTCAGGATCTTCAAAGCTCGTATGAAGGTGTCAAGCGCAACCGGAGAGTAAAAGTAGCCTCTGGCAACGATGTAGCTGAAGAGAAACTGCAGGCTCTCCGCTGCCGGCGAGGACAAGGATTCGAAGCCTGCCGTCGATGCTGCCGCCCCAAGCATCCAGGCGGCGGTCAGGACGGCAAAAAGATCGCAAGCAACCGCATGCCGTCCCCGGCGCATGAGCAGCACGAGCGCGGGCCCAACCAATAGCGTCACGGCCAGACGTCCCGCCGTGAACTTTGCACCAGCGATCGAAACCTCTGCTTCCCAGGCTGGAATGATCAAGCCGGCAAGGACGAACCAGGCGGCGAACTGGTGGCGCGAGCCAGCCAAGGCCTCTCGCGGCAAGGTGCAGTCTGACGGCGCCCATCCATTGGATGCCGCGGTGCCGATCGCCTCGAGACCTGCCAATCGCGTTCGGGTCAAGTTCGGAGGCCTCCGCAAGATGGGATCGGTGCCGCCAACAGTGCTGCCCTTTGATCTCCGCAGTTGCCCCGCTGCTGCGCTTGGTTCACTGCTCTCTCCTGGCAATGCTGATCATCTCCGAAGAGAGAGCGAGCTTGGCGATCGCCGGCACAATGTCCTCAAGTGCCGCCGCACGTCGGTGGGGTACCCCCACGGTTCGCACAGAGCTCAAACCAGCCTTCCTGCACCACTTCTCGACGTTGCCCCTGTCGCTGAAATGAGCATTTGCGATCTCAAACGTTCGGGGCACCTCGATGCGGCCGTTGCGCAATTGTCTCCAGATCGCGGGCAGACCCGACATATTCGGGCTCTGGATGATAATCGGCGCGTTCGGCGCTAGCAGATCGCCGAACGACGACAGAACGTCCACCGGTTTCGGGAACAGATGAAGCACCTTCAGCATGAGGATGCAGTCGAACTGCCGGCCTTCAAGGCGCCTTCTGGCCCCCCGGAGATCGCCCTCGATGATCTCAACGCCCTTTTCGGCGGCGCCGCGACAGATCACAGGATCGAGGGGAATTGCCGTCACGGCGATTCCTTGGTGGACCAGCCAGCTTTCGGTGGAACCCGAACCGCAACCGATCGACAGCACGCTGCGCGCGGCGTACGGAATGCGCTCCAGGACCTGCGGCACCGCGGGTTCGTAGTAGTCCTTCGAATAGGCCCCACGCGGCAGCTTGGTCTCGCTCGCGAGGAGCGATGGAGGACGGCTCCCCTGTTCGGCAATCTGCAGCAAGGCGCCTGTCTGCCTGTCGAACTCCTCCGGGATCGCCCCGACCCGTCCGACGTATTTGTTCGACAGATGGTGGACGGTGAATTCCTCCAGATGGGACACGGGAATGAATTTCGTGAGCCCGCATTGCGTATAGGGATCGGTGGCCGCGGTGCAGAGCAGATCGTATTTGCCTTCATGTGGAGCGACATCGAAACGTCCCGACCGCAGAGCGCCGCGGAGCTGCTCGCGCGTCAGGATGAAGCAGGCGGCGTGCTCATTGGTAAAGTGCGCCAGGACATAGTCTCCTCGCCGCCTGACCGATGCCGCATCCCAATGAAAATGGGCGTGAACGTCCGGATAGTTCCGCTGGCCATCTTCTCCGTACTCAACCCGGAGAAAACCGGCGATTTCGTTCTCGGGCAGGACCCGCATCACCTCCAGCCAGGCACTGATGTTCCGCTCGGTGACCAAAATGTCGTCCTCCGAGTAGATGAACAGGTCGTACTGGTCACGACGCTCGGCGAACAGCTTCTTGTGCGCAAACGGCAGCGACCATGGATTTCTGCTTGGCGTGCCGACAATGCAGTCAGTTCCGAATTTGGCCCGCTTATCGATGTTCGACAGCACGACGATATCGACCGCGAATGCCATCGAGCGGTATTCGTTGATGATCCGCTCGAGGTGGCGGTCGTTCGAGCTTCCATAGCTCGCAATCGCGACCAGCATGCGGGGCAGTGGACGGCTGTCTCGGCACGCGGGATCCTGAGCAACACGTTCATTCATCACGTCAGGCAATCCCTCTTGAACTCGACGCCAAATTTTATTGATTTAATAGGAGAGAATAAATAATAAATGCGGTGATGTCGACATTATTATTGATTTAAATTAAATGTTAGATCACGATGAAGGCCGGGCCGAGACCGCCCCCCGTTCGCCGCCGTCTGGAGAATTCCCACGTATGAGGGCGCTGATCTATCCGCATTCCATGGAGCTTGGAGGATCGCAACTCAATGCATTGCAGCTTGCCGAGGCAATTCGAGACCTCGGCCACGACGTCATCGTGGCCTCCGAGACAGGCCCTCTTCTGGAGAGGATGACGAAGGCTGGCCTCAGGCATATTGTAATCCCTCAGCACCGGGCGCGTCCCTCGCCTCACGTCGGCCAGCTGATCCGCAGCATCGTCAGGGAAGCCGCGATCGACGTGGTGCATGCCTATGAGTGGCCACCAATCGTCGAGGCCTTTCTTAGCGTCGGTCTATCGACGCACGCTGCCGTGGTTGGGACGGTCATGTCCATGTCCGTACCTTCTTTCCTTCCGCGCAGCATTCCCCTGACGGTGGGCACAGAGATGATCCGTCGTGCCGCCGTCACGGCAGGACATCAGGATGTTACCTTGCTCGAGCCGCCAGTCGATACGAAGTCCGACCATCCCCGCGTCGACGGCACGAATTTTCGTTTGGCTCAGAACATTGGACCTGGCGATATCGTCATTGCGATGGTCTGCCGGTTGGTGCCGAACCTGAAACTCGAGGGCCTGCTATCGGCGTGCGATGCCGTTGGCGAGATGGCGCTCGAGGATCAGCCCGTGCGGTTGCTGATCATTGGTGATGGGCCGGCGCGTCCCAGCGTCGAAGCGCGGGCGGCCAGAACCAACGCGCTGGTCGGCCGAAAAACCATCATATTGGTGGGCGAGATGTCGGATCCGCGCCCTGGCTATGCTGCTGCGGATGTCATTGTTGGCCAGGGAGGTTCGGCGCTGCGCGGGATGGCTTTTGGCAAGCCGCTGGTGGTCATTGGTGAGGACGGGTTCAGTGAGCTGCTAACGCCCGAGAGTGCACCGACCTTCCTGCAGCAGGGCTGGTATGGATTGGGCAGGGGCTCGCGCGGTGCCGGCGCCGGCGCACTTCGGTCGGCTCTCGAGACCATTCTCGCCTCAATGTCGCTCCGCCAGGAGCTTGGCGGGTTCGGCCGACGGCTGGTGGAGCATCGCTTCAGCGTTGCGCACGCAGCGAGAACGATAGAGCAAACCTATCTGCACGCCCTGCGCAGCAAAATCTCGCGCCGCCGCCGATTGGCCGATGCCGGCCGATGTGCTGCCAGCCTTGCCCGCTATAAAGTTCAGCGAAGATATCAACGTTGGATGGGTTCGGCTTCCGCCGAGGACGACAATGATCGGGCGCGAATCTCTGCTGTATTGTCCGCGAAGGCGATCGCCCCTCAATCAGACAGAGCCGCGTCGGATCCGACGAGTGAGATATCGCGGCAAACCGATTCCTGACCAGCCGCGGATCGACAAGCTCAACGGGCAAGTTCACCCTTCACCGCGTCGGCGATACGTTCCTGGTCCGCTAAGTCCATCTGCGCGTAAAGTGGAAGCAGGATCGCGTGATCCTGAGCGAGCTCGGATTGTCGCAGATCATGGGACGGGTCGGTACCCGCATAGGGCGGCTCGCGATGCGAGCACATGATGCCCCTGCGCGTGGCGATGCCCTGGTCGAGCAGCGATTGCATCGTCGTCCGCTGATCCAATCGATCGGGCAAGCGTACGCAGTAGCTCTGCCAGTTAGACCGCGCCCAGTCCGGCTCGAACGGTAACCGCAGCCCCTCGATATTCCCAAGCAGTTCGGCGTAACGGGCGGCGAGCGCTCGCCGCCGCGCAATTAGCTGCGGAAGTCGCTCGAGCTGTTTGCGCCCGATCGCGGCCTGCATATCCGTCATTCGAAAGTTGTAGCCGATGATGACGTACTCCTCGAAAATGACAGACTGCGACCCGTGACGCACGATGTCCGGAACGCTCATCCCGTGTTGACGTAGCAGCCTGAACTTGCGATCGAGCTCGGCATCGGCGGTGGTGAGCATGCCACCCTCACCTGTCGTGATCACCTTTCGCGGATGAAAGGAAAAGCAGGCGATGTCGCCATGCGGCTTGCCGATCGCTTCCCATTGCCCGTTCATCCGGATCTGCGAGCCGGCGGCACAGGCCGCATCCTCGATAACGGCGATCCCGTGGCGGCGCGCCACGGCCATGAGCGCGAGCATGTCACACGGCATTCCCATCTGATGGACCGCAATGATCGCGCGCGTGCGCTCGGTGATGGCGTCGGCCAGCCGAGCGCAATCCAAATTGTACGTCTCGGGCTCGATATCGACGAAAACAGGAGTGGCGCCCTGATGTCTGATCACGTTGGCGGTTGCGATGAAGGAGTGGCTTACCGTGATCACCTCGTCACCCCTGCCGACTCCCAACGCTGTCAGGGCGAGTTGCAGGGCGGTGGTACAATTGGCAACGGCGCAAGCGTGCGGTGCGCCGACGAGTGCGGCGAACTCGTGCTCGAATGCAGCCACTTGCGGGCCTTGCGATACCCAGCCCGACAGCACGACGGCGCGTGCAGCATCAGCCTCTGCATCCGCGAGGAGCGGCGCTGCAATCGGGATCACGATGCCGCCTGCCGCGGGCGATCTGAAGCGAGATCGCGTTCTGATCGCCACCACTTCACGAGGTCGGCGAGCCCCTGCTCGAGCGAAACGGTGGTGCGGAACCCTAGCAGACGCTCGGCCTTTCCAGTCGATGCCAGCCGTCGCGGCACCGGATTGACTGAGCGCTCAGGTACGAATTCGGGCGTCAGGTTCCGGCGTCCCATCACCGACGCAAGCACCGTCGCCAATTGCGTCAGGCTCGTCTCAGTACCGCTTCCGACGTTGAAGACCTCGTCGGTAATCTTCGCCCGGGCCGCGAGGATGTTGGCGCGCGCGACGTCGCGGACGTGAACGAAATCCATGGTCTGACAGCCGTCACCAAAAATAACGGGAGGCAATCCGGCCTCCAGCCGCTCCATCCAGCGGATCAAGACCTCGGTGTACCGCCCGTGTATATCCATCCGGCTGCCATAGACGTTGAAATACCGGAAAGCCACGTAATCAAGGCCGCACACGTCGTTGAAGGAACGCAGAAGGCCTTCGTTGAAAGCCTTGGCTGCACCGTAGAAAGTCCGGTTGTTGTACGGATTCTGTCGCTCGGTTGTCGGAAACTCCTCTGCCATGCCGTAAACGGATGCCGAGGACGCTGCGATGATCTTCTCGATGTCATGCTTGACGCACAATTCCAGAAGATCATAGGTGGCGTCCACCATGACCTCCTTGGCCAAGCGCGGCTCTGCTGCGCAGTGCGTGATACGGAGTGCGGCCTGGTGAAAAACGATGTCGGCCGCCTTCACCAAGGCTTCCATCAGCTTGCGATCGCGTATGTCGCCGTGAACCAGTCTCACCGGCCCGCGTCCGAGCGCGCGCCGGAGATTTTCCGGTCGGCCTCTTATCATGTTGTCGAGGGCAACGATCTCGATACAACCTTCATCGCAGAGAAGATCGATGATGTGAGAGCCGATGAATCCCGCTCCGCCGGTGACCAGAACGCGCTTTCCCTTGAGCTCAATCAAGATGCCCTCCTGTTGCAGGACCCTGTTGTGACGCTTTGTGATCGCTGCGCCCGGTTGCTGGCGGTTTCGCTGGGCCGCAAGGCTCCGGCGTTCCTCAACGTGGAGACAACTTCGTTCGCCCGGTCCGGCGGCAGCTCCGGATAAATGGGAAGAGAGAGAAAGTCGTTCGCAAGCATCTCGGTTACCGGCAGATCACCGGCCCGGTAACCCAGTTCAGCATAGGCCTTCTGCAGGTGCACCGGAATGGGATAGTGAATCCCCGCACCGATGCCGGCCTCCCGCAACAATGCAAGCGTGTCGTCCCGCCGCTGCAATCTGATGGAATAGACATGATAGACGTGGCGGGAGTGCGAGGGCGGTCGCGGGCGCGCGAATGGGAGCTCAGAAAGCAGTTCGTTGTATCGTTCTGCGATCGATCGGCGGGCCTCGGTCCAGCGCTCGATGTAGTCCAGCTTGACATTCAGTATCGCGCTCTGGATCTCATCCATGCGATAATTGTATCCGGCAATGACGTGATCGTATTTTGCCTCTTGCCCCCAGTCGCGCAGCAACGACACACGGCGTGCGAATTCAGGCCGATCGGTTACGACCGCCCCACCCTCCCCGAACGCCCCCAGATTCTTGCCTGGGTAAAAGCTGAAGCATCCCAGATCTCCGATCGACCCTGCGCGGCGTCCCCGGTATTCCGCGCCGTGGGCCTGCGCGGCGTCCTCAATCACGATCAGGCCGTACCGCTGCGCAATCGACATGATGGGATCCATGTCGGCCATCAATCCATGAAGGTGAACCGGCACAATGGCTTTGGTTCGAGAAGTGATCGCAGCCTCGATCAGCCCGGGATCCATCGTCCACGTGACCGGGTCAACATCGACAAAAACAGGTTTGGCGCCGCTGTAGAGTATGGCCGCGGTTGTCGCCACGAACGTCATGGACACCGTGATGACTTCGTCGCCCGGCCCGACGCCCGCGGCCAACAGCGCAAGGTGGAGCGCAGAGGTCCCACTATTCACTGCGAGGCAACGCGCAGTCCGGCAATATTCCGCAAAACGCCCCTCGAACGCCGCCACCTCCGGCCCGAGCACAAAATGCCCGCTGCTGACGACCCGTGCCACCGCGGCGTCGATTTCCGGCTTGATTTGATGGTATTGGGCTTTCAAATCCAGGAAAGGTATCAAGATTCAAACCTTGAATTGGAGCGGCGCTATTAAATAATTAACTCGAAATATAATATTTAATCAAGCGTAAATTTTGAATAAGATCAATTCGGGTTAATTCAACCTAGCCCGGGGATCCGCTGACGAGAGCACGATCGACCGTGGCCCTGCTTCCGGCTGCGGACATGGGCCGGGCAGGTACTCCGGCGACGGTGGCACCAGGGGCAACATCTCTTGTCACGACGGAGCCCGCGCCGACGGTCGCACCCGCACCGATCGTGACACCGCATAGAATTGTTGCGTTGGAACCGATGGCAGCCCCCTTGCCGACGAGAGTGCGCTCCAATGTCCAGTCCGAAGCTTGCTGAGGACGACCATTCGCGGTCGTTGCCTTCGGATATTTATCGTTCGTGAACATCACGCCATGACCGATAAACACCTCGTCCTCGAGTGTGACGCCTTCGCAGATGAAGCTATGCGATGATACTTTGCACCGCGCGCCGATCCTTGCTCCCGTCTGGATTTCGACGAAAGCTCCGATCCTGCTCTCATCGCCAACTGTGCAGCCGTACAGATTGACCAGTTCCGGATGAAGGATACGGACATCGCGACCAAGTTCCACGTCTGGTGTGATAGGCATATCCCGCGCTCCGAATGATGTCGTAGGGCTGCTATGGCGTCGTCCGCGAAGGCCATAGGCCAGGCGCCACTCTCGCCAGGCCGGCTGCGGCATAGTGAAACTGCTGCAACAGCGGGTGCCCAGTGGCCATCAGTCCAAGCCACCAACAGAGCACGGCGACGGAGAAGGCCGACGCCAACCCGGCACCCGAGGTAAGGCCTCCAGCTTCCGTCAGCGCCGCGCAAATAGAAGCACCGGCAATCGCCAGAACCGTTACAGCTCCGCTTCTCCATAGGGCGCGTACAAACTCGACGGGCCGAAGGCCGAGGTGTCGTCCCAAGAAGTAGAACGCAACCGTCGCTTGAAATGGCAATGTCACAAGAGCGGATGCAGCAACGGCGTGCACTCCAAGAAACGAGGCGCCCAGGATGACCAGAAGTGATGGTGGCAGCGAAATTAACGAGGAGATCAGCGCATCCTGCACCCTTCCGACCGCAACGAACACCGGGTAGGTCAGGCATGCCGCGAAAAGCGCAAGGTTGCCAATACAGAGCAGTTGCACCAGCGGAACCGTCTCGAGCCACGTCGGGCCGAGCCAAATCAGAATGATTGGCCGGGCCATGATTGCCATGAATATCAAAAACGGCCACTGCACCGCGGAGAGCAACTGAATGGCCTCCAGATAGAGGGCCTTGAGATCGCCGCCTGCTTTGTTTCGCGCAACAATTGCCGGCATGACGACCGGACCTATGACTTGGGTAACCAGCTTATCGAAGATCTGCGTCGATGCGGTTGCCCGGCTGTAAAGACCGACGGCCGTGAAGTCGAGCACTCTCGCCAGGAACAGTTGCGGTGCTAAACCATAGAACACGTTTACAACACTAACCGCCCCCGAGTAGAGGCCGAAGCCGACGATCTCTCGGCAATCGACCAAGGAGGGCCGCATCGCATCAAAATCTCTACGCCATAGCAGCAGCATCCCGGCCAGCACCGCGTTGCCGGCCACCCCTCCCCAGAGTGGGGCCGTGTAGCTGAAGTGGGCCATTGCGAGCCCGACCGAAACGACAGCGATGGTCATTCCAGCCGCGAGGTTGCAGATTGCAAGCACGCCAAACTGCATCTCGCGACGAAACAATGCGGCTATCGTTCCGGAGAACGGCAGCAAGAGAAGATTTAATGAGGCAACCTCGATCCCTCCGCCCAAGCGGTCAAGCTCGAAGAAGCGCGCGATCGGCTGCGCAGACAGGAACAGCGCGAAAGCCGTGCTAGCCGAAATCATGAGGGTAATCGTGAACGTGGTCTGCACGCTCGCGCGCGACAACTCGCGCTTCTGAATCAGATAGCTTGCGCCTGCAAACTCCTGGAAGCAGGCGGCAATGATCGACGTGATGGCGTTCGCGACGGCATAGATGCCAAACTCTTCCGGAGACAGCAAACGGGCAAGCACGGCGGTCGCGACAAAGACCAGCAGCAGGCCGACGTAACGGTCGAGCGCCGAGAACAGAATGGAGCGCTGCACGGACTTCATTGCATCGTCTGTCATGTAGGTCAGGTGAGCTGGGTCGCCGCGCCCGTCATGCCATCGCCCTGGCGAGCTGCCGGGTTCCGTGAGATTCGCCTAGCAATACGGGCGCACCCTGTTTTGCGATCGAGCGCGATGCCGCTTCCAAAACCTCGATCACGCGGAGTCCCGAGGTGCCGCTGGAAATCGGCTGGCCACCGGAGCGTACGCAATCGACAAAGTGCTCCACCTCGGTCTGCAGTGCCTCAGTTGGCGATATGTGCGGAGCCCACATGTCGCCGGCGCGATACCCGATCCGCAATTGGTGCGCGTCCTCGGGTGGCACATCAAGCGTGATTCCCTTGTCATAGACCTTGATCTTCTCGGTCGGCTCGAGATCGTCGTAGACGATCATCTTTTTGCTGCCTCCAATGAACGTTTGGCGCACCTTGACGGGCGAGAGCCAATTGACGCTGACATGCGCCACGCACGCGTCGGCAAAGAAAAGCGTGATGTGCGCCATGTTCTCGGGCGAGCCGACGACGTGGCACGACCCGGTTGCCGAAACGGCGATCGGCGACTGATCGAGGATATGGTGGATGATGGAGATATCGTGCACCGCCAGGTCCCAGATTACGTTTACGTCCTTTTGAAACAGGCCGAGACTCGCGCGTGTGCTGTCGTAGTAGTAGATGTCTCCGAGTTCTCGGCTCAGCAGGAGCTCCCGAATCTTCTGAACTGCCGGTGTGTAGAGGAAGGTATGATCGACCATGAGCGTCAGTCCGCGCCGATCCGCTTCCTCGATCAAGCGAATCACGAGCTCAGCGCTCGGCGCAAGCGGCTTTTCGACCAGAACATGCTTTCCGGCCTTTAACGCCGCAATTGCCAGCTCGTAATGCGTATGCACCGGCGTAGCGATAGCGATTGCGTCGATACGCGCGTCCTTCAGCAGATCCTCGTAGCGACTGGTCGTTTCCACCGCCGGGTAAAGCTGCTTTATCGCGCCGAGCCTTCCTGAGTTCAGGTCGCTCACGCTGACGACACGGGCGCCAGGATTGATCGAGAAATTTCGAACGAGATTTGGGCCCCAGTAACCGTAGCCCACGACGCCGATTCCAAGTTGACTGTCTCGCATGCTAGCCTCGATCCACCCAGAGGGTACGCCTCTACTCATCCCATTGCCGATGATCGCTTCACGCGGGCATCAGGTCCGCGCCGGCATGTCCTGCCATATGCCTCGCGTATCTATGACGTCGAGATGTCGGCGCTCCGAAAGGGGCACCATCTTGAATTCGTCGTGATCCACGAGGAGAACCGCGATTTCGCAACTACGCAGAGCCTCCTCGATGTTCACGAACCCGACGCGATGATCGGCCAACTGGGGTGGCAGACGGCGAAGGTTCGGCTCAACGACCTTGACGCGCTCTCCGTACTTCGCAGCGAGATGCGTGGCGATCTCCATGGCGGGACTTTCACGCAGATCGTCGACATTGGCCTTGAAGGTCAATCCACAACAAGCGACGTTTGCATAGGGATGATCGTCGATCAGCGCCTCTGTACGTTCGATGATCTTCTGAGTTTTGGCATTGTTGACTTCCCGGCTGGTTCGCATCACCCGAGCGATATCTGGCGCAGAGTCGATGATGAACCAGGGATCGACTGCAATGCAGTGCCCGCCCACCCCCGGTCCTGGCCGCAATACGTTTACGCGAGGGTGGCGGTTGGCGATGTCGATCACCTCCCAGACATTGATGTCGAACCTATCGCAAATCAGCGAGAGTTCGTTCGCAAAGGCTATGTTGGTATCGCGGAAGGCGTTCTCCGTCAGTTTGACCAATTCGGCTGTGCGGGCCGTAGTACCGACGCAGGCGCCGCGAACGAACATCTTGTAGAAGCGCTGGGCCCGCCGCGTGCAGGTTGGCGTAATTCCCCCAATGCATCTGTCATTGTTGATGAGCTCGGTCAGGATACGTCCCGGCAACACGCGTTCTGGGCAGTAGGCGACGTAGATTGCCCCGTCTTCCCTGCCGTTGATGCCTATGTGCAAGTCTGGCCTGCGCTCGATGATCCGTTTTGCGATCGCCTCAGTGGTCCCGATCGGCGACGTCGATTCGAGGATGACGAGATTGCCTGGTGCAAGGATATCGACGATCTTGTCGACTGCGGCATTCACACTTGACAAGTCTGGACGGTTCTCGTGATCGATCGGCGTCGGCACTGCGATGATGAAGACGTCGGCAGGCTGCGGCTTGGTGGAGGTTGTCAGGGCGCCGCTCGACACGACCTTCGAAACGAGACCATCGAGATCGGGCTCCGCAATGTGAATCTTTCCGGATGCGACCGTATCGACGATACGCTCATTGGTGTCGATCCCGACCACCTGCATTCCCCGGCTCGCAATCAGCGCTGCGGTCGGGAGCCCGATATAGCCAAGTCCAACGACGTTGATCTTCTGAAATTCAGGCATCGAGAAGCACCTTCACGATACGCTCGCTCGCGCGCCCGTCACCGAACGGATTGTGCGAACGGGCCATGGCGGCATAAGTCTCGTCGTCGTCGAGCAAGCGAACTGTTTCGGCAACGATCTTGTCGTAGTTCGCGCCGACCAGGCGCGCCGTCCCGGCCTCCACCCCCTCGGGGCGCTCGGTCGTGTCGCGCATCACCAGGACTGGCTTCCCGAAAGTGGGAGCCTCCTCCTGGACGCCGCCTGAATCCGTCAGGACCAGATGCGACAACGAGAGCAGGCTCACGAAGTCCGTGTATTCCTGGGGGGAGATAAGGACGACCCTCGGGTGTTCCGACAGTCGGGACGCAAACAAGTCGCGGACATTCGGATTCGGATGCACGGGGAGCACGACAGCAACGTCTTCCCTGTGCAGGATCGTTTCCAACGCGTTCACGATGTTGATTACGCCGCCGCCAAAATTCTCCCGGCGGTGGCAGGTCACCAGGATGATGCGCCGATTGCCGTGACGCTTCTTGATGTCGTCCCAGCGGCACGAAAGCCCCGGATCGGATTCGACCATGGCTTTCGCGAGGATGAGCGCGTCCACCACCGTGTTGCCGGTGACGTGGATGCGGTCGTCCGATACGTTCTCAGACCGCAGCGCGCACGCAGCGCGCTCTGTCGGGGCGAAATGCTGATCGGCGATCGACCCGACGATCTTGCGGTTCACCTCCTCGGGCCACGGAGAAAATATGTCGCCGCTACGCAGTCCTGCCTCGATGTGCGAAACCGGTATCCGGTGGTAGTAGGACGCCAGCGCGCCGACCATGGCGGTCGCCGTGTCGCCTTGGACGATAACCCTCGTAGGCTTCACCTTGTCGAGGAGTTCACCGATCTCTCCGAGCAAGCGGGCAGTCAGATGATCCAGCGTCTGATTGTCCGTCATGACGTTCAGATCAAAATCCGGAACTACCTTGGCGAGCTTGAGGACCTGATCGAGCAGTTGTCGATGCTGTGCCGTCGCACAGATCGTCAGGGAGATGTCCTTGCGATTCTCGGCCTTGAGGCGGTTGATGACCGGAAAGAGCTTGATTGCTTCGGGCCGGGTTCCCAAGAGGATGAAAAAATGCTTGCGCACGTCTCACCCTCCGATCCGGCTCGGGCCCGGCGGCACGGAACCCGGCGCGCCCAGCGTATGCTGAATCGCCTGCTTGATGAGCGCTTGCGCCAGGATCCTCGCAAACAGCGTGTTTGTCGTGGCGTATCGCCACCACATCCGTCCGGGTTCCTGATAGATGCGATACAGCCATTCGAGGCCCAGCCTCTGCATCTGCGCTGGTGCGCGTCGAACGGTGCCTGCAAGAATATCGAACGCGCCACCCACGCCCATGATGAAAGGTACGCCGAGATCATCGCGGTGGGCGGCCAGAAAGCGCTCCTTCCGAGGTGTCGGCATTCCGATGAAGAGACAATCGGCCCCGCTGGATCGGATATCCCGAACGACGTCACTCTCCTGCGCGGGTTTGAAGTAGCCGTCATGCCAGCCCGCGAAGACAAGTGAGGGATGTCTCCCGCGTGCGCGTTGCATTGCCTCGTGCAGCACGGCTTGGGTGGCTCCCAGGAAATACGGCTTGAAACCTTCCCGCGCACACACCGCGAGTAGTTCGGCCAGGAGATCGACGCCGGTGACTCGCGACGTTGCCGGAAGCCCGACGGCTCGAGCGCCCCAGAGAATCCCCATGCCGTCTATGCTGACAATGTCGCTGTTGGCGACATCGGCCGCGAGCACGGGATCGGATCGCATCTTGACGAATTTGGCGACGTTCAGCGCCACGTGCTGCAGTCGTCGGCGGCTGCGCATGGCGCCGCACGCCAGCTCTACGGTTTCCGCCATAGTCAGCAGGTCGATGGGGCACGCCAGGAACGATGCTCGCATTTGAATCGACCCTCCAAAATGCAATTTTGTTTAACTTGCATTTAAGATTATAATAACGATAATAAATTGCAAATATTTAATTGCAAGGATTAAATGCGCGGTTTCCAGCGGCCGTAGAATGGCGGTTACGGCGCCGATGGACTCCCAACGCACCGGGGGAAATTAAATAATGATTTCGGTAATTATTCCCCACCTCAACCAGGCGGAGGCTCTGGAAGCCTGCTTGCGAAGCCTGGATGCACAGACCCTGTCCCGGGACCTGTTCGAGATCATCGTGGTGGACAATGGCTCGGCGATATCGCCGATGGACGTCCTTGCAAGCCATCCTGACGTAAGGCTGGAGCGCGAACTACGTCCGGGTCCGGGGCCGGCGCGGAACACGGGCGTTGCTGCTGCCAAAGGCGAGATCCTCGCCTTCATCGACGCCGATTGCAGAGCCCATCAGGACTGGCTGAGCAGCGTCCTAAAATGGATTTCCATGTCGCCAGCTGGCACGGTTCTCGGCGGCGATGTTCGCATTTGGCGGCCTGACGATGCGGAGCTTGATGCAATTGCGGCTTACGAGAGCGTCTTTGCTTATCGCTTCAAGCTCTATATCGAGCGCCACGGTTATTCCGGTACTGGCAACATGGCGGTACTTCGCCGCGACTTCGATCGCGTTGGGCCTTTTGCAGGTATTGATATAGCCGAAGATATGGAGTGGGGAGAGCGTGCGTTGCGCGCGGGACTTCGATTCCGATACACTCCTGAAATGATCGTCTTCCATCCGGCTCGGCGCTCACTCCAGGAACTCTACGCCAAATGGGACCGACATATCGCGCACTATCGCAACATGGCGGAACGTAAACCTGCTTGGCAATTGCGCTGGATTGCACAAGCGTTTCTCATCTTCGCGTCGCTCGCCCCAAACGCCGTGACTGTGCTAACCAGTGATCGCCTGCATGGTGGTGGCGTCCGCCTTAAGGCAATTGCGGTATTGTGTGCTGTCCGCAGCCACCGCGCCATGACAATGCTCTCGCACCTGCGAGGCCGGCAAGCGGTCGCCTGGAATCGTTAGCAAAACGAGAGTTCCATTAGACGCCACCAAAGACACCGTTGTTGGTGAGCTCCGACAAGTCATTACGCCGGCCGAACGACCACAGGATCCATCCCAGTTCGTAGCTGCGGCACTCACGCCGAACGTCCACGTCAGCGCCGTCGGTCAGCTGGTCTCCGGTTCCGAGCCAGGCGTTCTTGAGCGCGCGTAGCGCACGCGGCGTCTTCGTTGTCAATTCACCCTTGCGAACCTGCGAACGGATCGTCAGGCTGAGCTCCGGCACAAGCATGGTCCGGCCCAGTTGGTTGTGACCGAACACCCAGTTGAATCCCTTGACCAGGGCATCCCGCGCTCCCCGTCGTCCAAAGCGCTCGGCCCATTCTAGTAGCGCCGGAGCCATTCCATACTGATGGACTGAATAGACCTCGTAGAAATCGAGGACGCGGCCACTCTTCGCATCGAAGAACCACGGCCACTCACCCTGGGGACCCTGAAGCGCGATCAGATTGCGCACACAGGTATCGGCCATGACGAGCGCGGACACGTCTCCGGTGAATTCGCCGTACTGATAGCAAGCGATGGTAATATAGGTCTGCGTCGCAAATGACGAAAAGCGGCGGCGGAAACCAGACGGCGCATCGAAAAATAGTCCGGACTCGCTATGGAAGCGCTCCTTCAGGAAACGATAGAGCGGAGCGGCGAAGCATAGCCACTCGCTCTCGCCCGCCCTGGCTTGCGCGATGACTCCCGTCAGCAGCATGCCGAGGTCCTGGGCCCGAAACGCTCGCCACCGCGAGTCATCCGAGAGAATCGCTTTCAACTCGAATCTCACCTGCTCCGGAATGGGAAGGCCGAGCTCGGCGGCGGCCCATAAGGCCATGCCAAACGCATATTTCCGCACGGGAAGCGCGGTGAGGCTCATCGCATTTCGATGGAAGATCTCTGGGAGATCAATATCCTCCGGAAGTTTCGCGACCCGCGACATCCCAAGCAAGACGTTGAGCGTATAGAACACGTCGCTGTGCGGCAGCGACTCGTTCGGCGAAGCCCGCCCGTCGAGATGATAGATGTGCGACCAACGGCGCTCCCTCGGCAACCAGCAGCGTTCCAGCCCGCTGAGCGCATAGTTCACCAGAGGCGAGTTTGGCGACGGAACCTTCGCAGGAGGGGGCACGATGAGCTTCACATTGGAATTCGGACTGATCATCATCGACAACGCACCATGGTAAATCCGACTCAGTACTCCCGGATGCTTTCATCCAGACCGCGAAGCAGCGGATAGAGGAAATACGAAATCACCGTCCGCTGTCCGACCTTCAGCTCGGCGGTGACGGCCATACCGGGCATCAATTGAACGCGCTCGGACGGCAGCCGAAGGTGCGTGTCCCGCAGATCGATCAGTACGCGGTAATAGGGAGCTGACGACCGGCGCGCACCTTCGGCCTTCGCCTCTGGCGAGAACGAGTCCTGACTAATGACTCCGACCTCGCCAGTAGCGGTGCCGTATTTCTGAAATGGAAATGCCTCGAACTTCACTCGTACGACCTGCCCGACCGCCACCTGCCCGATATCCCTGCCATCGACATTGACCTCCGCACGTAGCGCCTCATCCCGAGGAACCAGCACAAACAAGGTCTCGGCCTCGCGCACCACCGAACCCACCGTCCGATTGGCGATCTCGAGCACCACCGCATCCGCCGGCGCATGCAGCACGATCAGTTGCCGGCGGAGTTCCGCCTTTTTGAGTTCTTCGGCAGTGCCATCGCGCTTTGGCAACGCCTCGACCAATTCTTGATAGGCAGCGCGGCGAAACTCGGCGGCGAACACCTTCTGGTCTGCACGGGCTTTTTCCAGGCGATGCGTGTTGTCGACGATGCTGCCACGAACTCGCGCCAGGTTGCTTTCGACCTCCAACCGGGCATCCCGTGAGAGCAGGAAGTTCAGTCTTGAACCGACCTCCTTAGCCATCAACGCATTTCGCATGGCTTCAATGGACTGCATCGTGTCCAGCCGCTGGGTCAGAACCAGTTCCTCGTTCTGTGCCGTTTTCAGATTGGCCTGTGCGGACGCAATTTGCGCGTCATAGTTCTGGATCTGAAGGTCGTAAGCCGCTTTCCTCTGGAGGAACAACCTTCGCTGCAGAGCTTGGTCGGCGTTAAGCGTCTCGTCGAGGCCGTAGTCCGTCCCGTCCAGCTCGGCGCGAAGCCGGTCGATGGAAGCGTCGAGGCCCGCCAGACGGCTGCGCAATTGGGCAAGATCGGCCTGAGAGAATGTCGGATCGAGGACCGCGAGAACGTCGCCGCGATTAACGGCGTCGCCGACCTTGACGCGAATCTCCCGGATAACCGAGGTTTCCAGCGGCTGCACGACCAGGTTCGGACGCGTTGTGATCAGCTTACCCTGTGCCGTCACAATCATATCAACTCGAGACACGCATGCGAATGTGATCGCCGCAACGATCAGGCCGACGACACAGTAGAGCGTGATCCGCCCCACACGCGGTGGGGTCTGCAGCTCAATCTCGGCTGCGTCAGACTGAAATTGCGCGACCACGCGAGAACCTGCGGGCGCGGATCTCATGAGCCGGCGTCGCGTCCGCGAAACGGGCGGAAGCCCGAATCTGCCCGGCGCCGCTTCAATCTTGGTCTTCTCAGTCGCGGTCATGCGACATGCCTCGTCTGCTGGCTCCAGAGATGCCTGTAGAAGGTGCATTTCGACAGCAGCGCGTCGTGACGATCCACATCGACGATCCGCCCACGGTCGATCACCAGAATCTGACTTGCGTCCGACAGCATCGAAAGCCGATGCGATACGATGATGACGGTTCGCCCCTCCGCAATACGTCGCAGATTGCGCCGAATGATCGCCTCGCTCTCGGAGTCCAGTGCACTGGTGGCTTCGTCGAGGATCAAGATACGCGGGTTGACGATCAAGGCTCGCGCGATCGCAAGCCGCTGCCTTTGCCCGCCTGACAAGTTCGACGCCTGCTCTTCGAGCATGGTATCGAATCCCCTCGGCAATCGCTCAATGAACTCGTCGGCACCGGCAAGCTGAGCTGCCCGGACGACCTCCTCAAATGTGGCGTCCCGCCTCACGCATGCGATATTTTCGCGTACCGTGCCTCGGAACAGGAAATTCTCCTGCAGCACGACCCCCAGGCTCCGCCGCAGATGAGTGAGATCGATCTCGCGCGAATCGTGACCGTCGATCCGAACCAATCCCTGTTGCACAGGATACATCCCTGCAATGAGCCGCGTCAGCGTCGTCTTTCCAGAACCGCTCCGGCCGACAATTCCAAAGATCGAACCGGGCGCGATTGAGAACGACACCTCGTCCAAGGCCGGCGCATCCTCGCCATAGCGGAACGTAACGTTTTCAAACTCGATCTGGCCGGTGAAGTCGGGCCGCAGGCCCTCGCGATGATCGTCCCGTTCCAGCTCCCTATTCATGACCTCGCCGAGCATCTTAACGGCCAGCGCAACTTCCTGATACTCATGCACCATGGTCACCATCTGCACCAGCGGTCCCGAAACCCGTCCCGCCAGCATGTTGAAGGCGACCAGTGCGCCGATCGTCATCTCGCCGGCGAAAACGTCGAGCGCGCCCAAGGCCACGATGCCGAGCGTCATCATCTTCTCGAGGAAGCCGGTCAACGCCTGAGCGCCGGCAGAGATTTTTTCGACGCCAAACCGCATCGATACCGCCTGCGCGCAACGATCGTCCCATGTCCTGTTCTGGCTTGGTTCCATGGCCAGCGACTTCACCGTTCGCATGCCGTGCACGGTCTCGACGAGGAGCGCCTGGCGCCCGGCCTCCGCCTGATAAAGCTGATAGAGCCGCCGTCGGAACGGTCCCATCAGAATGGCAATCACGCTCGCGCTGGTGGCGGTGAAGGCCAGCACGACGCATGTGAGCTTGATGCTGTAGAGCGCCAGAACAGGCAGAAAGACGAACAGCGAAAGCGCGTCCAAGGCAGTCAGGAACAGTCGGCCGGTCAGGAACTCGCGGATTCGTCCGGCCTGCTGCATGTGCTTCACCAGGACGCCGGCCGAGATGCGCTCGAAGAAGGTTACCGGAAGCCCCAAAAGATGCCGAAACGTCCTGGTCGCGACCCGGATGTCGATCTTGTTCGTGGCATAGAGCAGCAGGTAGCGTCGCAGGAAGTTGAATATTGCGTCGAAGCAGAGCGCAAGGATCGCGCCAGCCGAGAGCACGTAGAGTGTCGTGAGACTCTCGTGGACTAGAACCTTGTCGATGACGAGTTGAAAGAAGATCGGAAGCGCCAGCCCCAGCGCATACAGGAACACCGCAGCAATTGCGACGTCGGAAAACAACCGCCACTCACGCAGCATTTCGGGCACGAACCAGCGTAACCCAAAGGATCTCTGGCCCTGCGCTGGAATGCTCTCGCGCTTGACCAGAACAGCCGTTCCGAACCATCTGGCGCAAAACCGGTCCGCTTCGACCAGCAGGTGCTCGTCCCTCCGCTCGGCCAGCGGATCGAACACTGTTACAGCGTCGCATTCCGGACTCGCGCCGAGGACCAAGACCCAGTTCCGGTTCGAGAGCTGAACAAGGGCCGGATAGGCTTCGCCGAGCCGGCATATCGCCTCCCAATCGAGTTGCACCGCGCGGGCGCGAAGGCCCGCATCATCGGCCATGCGCAGCAAGAGGTCGGTCGAGATGCCGGTCTCGTCGACAGCGTAGGCGTGCCGCAGGCGCTCGGACGGCAGATCAATACCGTGATGGGCAGCGACCCTCGACAGGCATTCAAGTGCGGTTTGAGCAGCCCGACGCGGCTCGTCCTCCGACGAAAGCGGTGCCGGTTCACATTGCTCAATTTCAACGGAAGTTGGTTGAGACATTTGGCGATCGTGAGTTGTCCGAAACTGGCGGGGCGGGCTCGACTCGCGTGCTGGCCTGAGGCGCGGCCATCGGCGTCCTGGGCCGAGAGCGCTGGACGGCGCCGGCGTCGACCAGCCCCTGAAGCGCGTTCTGCATCACCTCCACGGAGTTCGCGAACGACTCCGCGGAGAAGATCAGCCTTTGGCGAAAGACTTTCTTGGGCGCGTTGTTGGCGTCACGTTCCGTGGGCGAAAGGCTGAACAGGTCCACCCGGACGATCGACCCGCCGATCGTGACCTCGTCCACCCCATCGGTATAGATCTCGGCATGCATTGCGGTTCTCCTATGCTGCGAGCTGCGGCCTGAAGAGGACGTCAACTGCGTAGCTCGTTGCGTTGAAGGTGTTGGTGGGGAAGAGGCTCCCGGATCCGTATGCATAGACGCCGTTCCCGCCGCTGGACGCGGATGACGGGGCGGTCAATGGCCCGTTGGTGACCGAGCTGGCAAATAGATTCGGATCGTCAGAGTAATTTCCCGCAGTGTGGTAGGAGGCGACATAAGTCGTGCCCGCGGTGATGGTAACCGGCGTCGCGAAATTGACCTGTTGCCAGCCACTCGCCGTCTCATTGGTGAACGTGGCGGTCGCCAACAGGGTCCCGGTGCTGCTCCAGAGATCGGCGACGTGAGTGCCGATATTGGATGGTCCCTTGTAGAAGCGCAGCCCCGTGATGTCGCCAGTGGTGGACGCCTGGAACTTCATGCCGAGCTCAACCGAGTTCGGATCATTCACCGTCACCACGCTGGGCGTCGGATTCGAACTGAACAGGCTTACGGTGCTTGCTGACGGCGCGTGAACGGTCACGGCCACACTTGCGCTCGCCGTCCCACCCCGGCCGTCCGAGATCGCGTAGTTGAACGAGGCCGGCCCGGTGTAGTTGTTCGGCGCTGTGAACGTCACCGTATTGTTCTGGGCGCTGAAGCTGACGGTGCCGTTAACGGCTCCGCTGACCCCTGTGATCGTCAACTGATCTCCATTCGGATCAGTATCGTTGGCAAGCAGCGACGCACCTGAGATGCTCAGCGGAACCCCTTGGGTCGCGTCGAAGCCGCTATCGTTGTTCGCAATCGGTGGCTGGTTGGTGCCGCTGCTGGAACTGCTGAACACCACGTCCACCCAATAATTGGTAGCGTTGAACGTGCTGGTCGGGAACAGATTGCTCGTGCCGTAGGTGTACACACCATTGTTGCTGGACGGAGCCGTGAGCGGGCCGTTAGTATGGGCCGTCGTAAAGTAGCTCGCGGTGTCAGTATAGTGGCCATTGCTATGGAAGCTCGCGACATAGGTCGTGCCTGCCGAAATGGACACAGGACTACTGAATGTGACCGTCTGCCATCCGCTGGTGGTTTCATTCGTGAACGTTGCGCTCGCCAATAGCGTTCCCGTGCTGCTCCACAACGAGGCGGTATGCGTGCCTGTGTCGTTAGCGCTCTTGTAGTACTTGATTCCGGTGATCGTACCGGCCGCTGACGACGAGAATCGCACACCGAGATTGACCTGCGAGGCATCCGAATCCGACAGTGTCGCCGGCGTGTCGGAGTTCGAGAACAGACTGACCGTCGTGGGAGCCGTGCTTACGGTTACATTGAAGGTCTCGCTCGAAGAGAGACCGCCCAGATCCGTCACGCTCGTCTTGACGCTGAGGGTGCCGACGTTCGCGGATGTCGGTGTCCCGCTGAAGGTCCGTGTCGAGCCGTTGAAGGTCAACCAGGAGGGAAGCGGCGAGCCATCGGCAGAGGTCGCGGTATAGGTCAGCGAATCGCCGGAATCGACATCGGTGAAGGTGCCCACGGGCAGGGTCAGCGTAAAGGTCGAGCCAACGGTTGCCGTTTGATTGCCGGTCTGGATCGCCAGCACCGGCGCGTCATTGGCGCCGTGAATGGTGACGGTGAGCGTGGTCGACGAAGTCGCACCGGCGGCGTCGCTCATCGTGTAGCTGAAGACGTCCGTCAGCGTGTCGGTCGAAAGCCGCAGCGCCTGCACGACGGGATCCGTCTCGTTGACCGTATAGGTGAAGGTGCCTGAAGCGTTGAGCACGAGGCTTCCGTGCGCGCCGTTCAGCGCCGCGCCCAGCGTGCCGGAAGTCGAACCGAAGCTGACTGCAATCACGGTCTTCGTGTCGCCCGCGTCGGGATCGGTGTCGTTGGTCAGCACGTTTCCCGTGGCGGGTGAGCCGCCGGTACTGTTGTTGACACCGCCCTTCTCGGTCGCGTCGCCCGTGTCGGCGACCGCGGTTGGCGGAGAATTCGCAGTCGTCGTCACGACAATATTGAACGTCTCGCTCGAAGAGAGACCGCCTAGATCGGTCGCGCTTGTCTTGACGCTGAGGGTGCCGACGTTCGCGGATGTCGGTGTTCCGCTGAAGGTCCGTGTCGAGCCGTTGAAGGTCAACCAGGAGGGAAGCGGCGAACCATCGGCAGAGGTCGCGGTATAGGTCAGCGAATCGCCGGAATCGACATCGGTGAAGGTGCCCACGGGCAGGGTCAGCGTAAAGGTCGAGCCAACGGTTGCCGTTTGATTGCCTGTCTGGATCGCCAGCACCGGCGCATCGTTGGCGCCGTGAATGGTGATGGTGAGCGTGGTCGACGATGTCGCGCCCGCGGAGTCGCGCATCGTGTAGTTGAAGACGTCTGTCAGCGTGTTGGTCGCGAGCCGCAAGGCCTGTACGGCGGGATCAGTCTCGTTGACCGTGTAAGTGAAGGCCCCCGTGGCGCTGAGCACCAGGCTGCCGTGCGCGCCGTTCAGCGCTTGACCGAGCGTACCGGAGGTCGAGCCGAAACTGACCGCCGTCACGGTCTTGGTGTCTCCGGCGTCCGGATCGGTATCGTTGGTCAGCACGTTTCCCGTGGCGGGCGAGCCGCCCGTGCTATTGTTGACGCCGCCCTTCTCCGTGGCGTCGGCCGTGTCGGCGACCGCTGTCGGCGGCGTGTTGGTGCTGGAGGAGCCATTGAACACAACGTCGACATAGTAGTTGCTGGACTTGTAGACGTTGGTCGGGAATGGCGCGCCGGATCCGTAGGCGTAGACTCCATTTCCGGCCGCTGGAGCGCTCAGCTGGCCATTCGTAACCGAACTCGTGAAGTAGTTCTGAGTGTCGGAATAGTTGCCGTTCGTGTGATAGGAAGCGACATACGTGGTGCCCGCGGTAATGGCGATCGGGGCCGAGAAACTGACCTGTTGCCAGCCGCTGGCAGTCTCACCGCTGAAAGTCGCGGTGCCGAGCAAGGTTCCGGTCGAGCTCCAGAGATGCGCCACATGAGTACCTGTGTTCGCTGATCCCTTGTAAAAGCGCAGACCTGTTATCGTCCCATTTACGGAGGCGGTGAATTTGACTCCAACCTCGACGGAACTCGTATCACCGGAATTGACCACGCTCGGCGTGTCGGTGGTGGCGAACAGACTCTGGGCGGAAACCGGATAGTTGACATTGACGGAAACCTGGCCGGTTCCGCTGGCTTCGCTCGTGTCAGTGATCGTGTAGGAGAAATTCGCCGGTCCGGCGAAATTCGCAGTCGGAGTAAACGTCACCGTCTGGGTCTGGGCATTGTAGCTGACGCTCCCGTTGACAGGGCTGCTCACGCTGGTAATTGAAAACGACAGGCCGGCCGGATCCGTATCATTGGCGAGCAGCGCCGACGCCGGAATGTTCAGCACACCATTTTCGGTTACGTTGAAGCCGGTGTCATTGTTGGCCTGTGGTTGCTGGGTGGTGTCCCTGAAGACGACATCGACCCAATAGTTGTCAGCCTTGATGTTCGAAACAGTGTTCGGGAAGAGCGGTCCGGGACCGTAGGCATAGACGCCATTGAGGCCGCTGCCCGTGGCCGTCAACGGGCCACGCGTATGGCCGGCATTGTCGAAATAGAAGTCGGTCGTGGAGTACTCACCGGTATTCGTGTGATAGGAGGCGATGTAGGTGACCCCGGCCTGCACATGGACCGGTGTCGCGAAATTCACCTGTTGCCAGCCGCTCGCGGTTTCGTTGGTGAACGTCGCGCTCGCAAGCAGCGTGCCGTTCGTCGTCCAGAGATCGCCAAGATGCGTCCCCGTGTTCTGCGGCCCCTTGTAGAAGCGGATGCCGGTGATGTCGCCCGACACCGCGGGCACGAATTTCACACCCAGCTCTACGGCGCCGGCATCGTTCGTCGTGATGACCGCCGGCGTGTCCGTCGGACTGAAAATCGATAGGTTCGTCGATGGCGTGACGGTGTAAGTCACCCCCGCGCCGGGCGTTTCGAGATTGAGGCTGTCGTCCACCGCCCTGCTCTCGATTTTGTACTGGCCGGTAGCACCGGAGGTGAAGGTGTAAGACCACGTCACATTTGCGGTGCCAACACTGCTGGTGGCCGGGTGCCACGTCTTTCCGCCGTCGGTCGAGACTTCAACGCCGCCTATGACGCCCCCCACGTCGCTGGCCGTTCCTGTGACGGTAACCGACTGGCTCTCCGGGATGCTGGTCGCCGAGACGTTCGTGATGGTGGAGGTCGGGGCCGTGCGATCAGTCGATTGGGAAGCGATTACCAGACTCGCTTGCAGCGTCGCGGGCTGCACGCCCATATCGGCGAGCACATTGACCGTCGCCTGCTGAACATTCGGATCAATCGGCGTCGCCGAGCCCGTCACCTGGTCGTGGTCGGAGGCAAGGCCCCACGACCAGAACACCGTACCAGCTCCAAAAACCAGGGCGCCGCTGACCGGGTCGCGGAACTCGACGAGATTATGCGTTGCCGTTCCGTTGCCCGTGGTGTTGCCGTAGTCCAAAAGATCGGTATTCACCTGCAGTGTCGTCGACGAGACATCGACCAGTCCAGCCGGGCGAAAGCCGTTGTCAGGCGATGAATCCCACTCGTAACCGAGCAGGTTCTGTACGAGCGAGGCGGTTTGGCCAGAGGGCGTATTGGCGACCGACGTATTGCGCCAGAAGCGCAGTTTCGTCTCGCCGTACGGAATCTGGATGATATCGGTGCGGTCGGAGTCGACCTGAAACACGGTCCCGGTGAGGGCATTGGAAGGGATCCCTGCCATGCCTCCGGTTGACGCAAAACGCGCGTCCATGAATGTGCTTGTTGCCGTTCCGGTCGGATCGATCAGCTGATTGGCGTGCGTGTCCTTGTACGTGATCAACGTCCGGTTGGCAGTGTGGCTGGGGTCGATGCTGGTCGACAGTCTCGTCTGCCAGTACACCTCGTTGCCACTCAGAAACATCAGATTGACGCCGGCATGGCCCGCCGCCTGGACGTTGGAGACCTGACTGTCGGTCCAGTATTCGTCATGACCGACGTCCATGTAGACTTGGTGGTTGAGCAGGAGCGAGCCGCTGGTCGCCGCGTCGATGCCGGAAATGTAAGAGATGTCGTATCCGTTCTGCTCCAGCCAATAGATAGCCGGATATTCCGCCGAGAACAGCATATCGTTGGAGGTGCCGAACAGACCGCCGTCACGTGTCGTGATGGGACGGTTGTAGCTCACGGCATAAGCGGATCCGTTGATACCAGGTCCGTTGCCGGCGTACAGATCGGCGCCGCCCCAAGGATTGTAGGCCTCCCAGGTTTGATCCGACGTCTGAAATACGATCCCGCTATGCGACGCATCGTTACGGATGACGAATGGAATCTGGAAAATCTGCGTGCCGTCAATGACGTTGGCGATATAGACGCCGGACGTCGCGTTGGTTGGCACAGCCCAGGAGTCGGTCACGCTCCAGTTGCCGGCGTCGACCAGGCCGGTCGATGCGTCCTTTAACGGAGCTGGCTGAACGACAGTTGCCGCCTGATGCTGCAGGGTGGTGACAAGTGTCGCGCCGTCGCCTCCGTAATAACCCAGCCGATAGATATCGATGTGGTAGTTCGAGGTTCCAGTCTGATTGTTGATCTTGAATTGAACGGTGCCGCCGAGATTGGTGCTTATCGCCGTCGTGAACCCCTGGATCTTCGTCGAATCCTGTCCCGGATTGATCTGCCAGATGCTCTGGGGAGTGCCCGGCTTCTGGTTCTCCAGCACGATCGGGTTCGTGGTTGGATCCGCGACGATGGTGCCGCCTTGCCCATCGGGGGCAAACGTCCAGTTGGCGTCGTTCCCGGAAAACCGCAAGCTGACGTTGTCGGCTCCGTTACTGAAATCGACCGTGCTGATATTCGGGCCGCTGTCGTAGCGAACGGATGCCGACATCGTCGGCGTGAAGGCAAAATCTCTGAGATCGATGAGGTCGCCGGCTGAAAGCGGCTGGTCCGGTGATGAACTTCCAATCACTCCGCGGAATTGCGCAGCGTGATCGAGAATGAGCGTGCCGGCTTCCGTGTCGAATAACACGGTTACTCCAGAGAATGAGCCGCGCAAGAATTGCCCGGAAGCCGCCCCCCCGAGCTCGAGGGTCCCCTTGTCAGGAATCGTGAAGACCTTCTGCCCGCCGACGGTCGCTCTAAGATCCGCCGCAGCAGTCGCGTTTCCGCCGGCCGATCCGTCACTCATATTGCCGTTGGTGACCCCGTCACTCCCTACGACGGATGAGGGTCCTGCCCAGAGCGGAAACGTGGCACCTCCACTGACAGACGGGCTGGCCCTGGTCTCGACAAGGTCGGGTCCCGAAGTATCGATGAGCGCAGCGCTCGTGGTATCCGGGAGCCCGGCGCTCCAACTCGCAGCGAGATTCCAATAGCCACCGTTTGGCTCGATCCAACGCGTGGTCTTGGAGTGCGGCGGCACCGTGCCTTGATCGCGCTTCGGTCCGTCGCCCGGCGGAATTCCAAACGCCGGCCACGGCGGCAGATTGCCGAGGGTCGCGTTCCAGAAGAACGGGCGGCGGCCCGAGACCGGATTTGTTTGGCCGAAATCACCTTCTTCCGAGAGGAAGGGCGTTGCCCCTCGATAAAAGACGCTCGCCTTTTGGTTCAGCATGGCCCGCCTCCCGAAACTCACTCAAGCAATAAATTTAATTTAAAAAAACTATTTCAGTCAATTCAGCTTAATATGCAATTTAATGTTATTAACTAGAAGCCGGACGATGGAATACGTCATCCGGACAGCAGGATTTCAGTGAGATATTTGCCGTAACCGCTCTTCTCCAGCGGTTGAACCAACCCGAGAAGCTGTTTTCGATCAATGAAGCCCTGCCGGAAGGCGATCTCCTCAAGGCAAGCGACCTTCATGCCCTGCCGCTTTTCAAGCGTTTGCACAAACATCCCCGCATCGATGAGCGACTCGACCGTGCCGGTATCCAGCCATGCGAATCCCCGTCCCATGCGCTCGACATGGAGAGCGCCGGCCGCCAGATAGCGCATTTGCAGATCGGTGATCTCGAGCTCTCCCCGAGGCGACGGCTCGACACGGCGAGCATACCGCACAACCCGGTTGTCAAAAAAATACAGACCGGTGATGGCCCAGTTCGATGCCGGCGTTTTCGGCTTCTCCTCGATCCGTAGCGGGCGGCCCGCATCATCAAACGTCACCACGCCGTACCGCTCAGGATCGCGCACATGATACGCGAACACGGTTGCGCCCTCGTCGCGGGCCGCGGCTCTTGCGAGAAGCTCGCGCAAGCCGCCGCCGAAAAAGATGTTGTCTCCGAGAACCATCGCGACGCGATCGGTTCCGATGAAGTCGGCGCCTACGATGAACGCCTCCGCAAGCCCACCGGGGCGGGGTTGTTCGGCATAGCTGAGGCTGATTCCCCACTGGCTGCCGTTCCCGAGCAATCGCTCGAACTGCGACCTGTCCGCCGGGGTCGTGATAATCAGTATCTCACGAATGCCCGCCAACATTAGCGTCGACAGCGGGTAGTAGATCATCGGCTTGTCATAGATGGGCAGCAATTGCTTGCTGACCACACGTGTGATCGGGTAGAGCCGCGTTCCGCTGCCGCCCGCCAGGACTATTCCCTTCAGCATCGGATTCCCCTCTTCCCACAAGTTGGTCGAGACAGATTTCGAGAGATTGGCGCCAGGCCGGCAATCGAATTCCAAACACGCGTTCCGCTTTGGACGAGTCCAGGCGCGAGTTTACAGGCCTGCGCGCAGCGCTCGGGTACTGCGCTGTGGTGATCGCTTCCAGCGACGGCGGCCGCCCTCCCCGACGGGATAAACCATCGAAGATTGCCTCGGCAAAGCCATGCCAGGTCGCTGCTCCCTGGCCGGCCACGTGGAAAATGCCCGCCGCTATGCGGCGGTCATCGCTGAGCGACCGCTCTGCAATTTGCAGGAGCGCTACGGCCAGATCCGCCGCCGACGTCGGGCTACCGAGCTGGTCGCAAACGACCCTTACGATCGTGCGTGTTTCGGCCAGCCGCAACATGGTCCGGACGAAGTTGCTGCCTGTCGGGCTGTAGATCCAGGATGACCTGACGACGGTTGCCAGGGGATGTGCCGCCAACACGGCCGCCTCGCCGGCCAGCTTTGATGCACCGTATGTGTTCAGCGGCGCCGGCACGTCGGCTTCATCGTAAGCCTCGCGCTTGGCGCCGTCGAAGACGAAATCGGTGGACAAGTGCACAAATGGAATGTTTCTCTGCCATGCGATATCCGCCAACGCAGCCGCACCGTCGCGATTGATGCTGAAGGCCTTTCCGACCTCGGACTCGGCGAGGTCCACGGCCGTATAGGCCGCGGCATTAATGATCATGCAGGGAGCGATCGATGCGACCCTCGTGTCGATCCCGTCCCGGACCTCGAGGTCGAGCTCCTCGCGTCCGAGGGCCACTGCAGACAGGCCGCGAAGAGCAGCGACATCAAGAAGGCAGCTGCCCAGTTGGCCATTTCGACCAGCAATTAGAATCGGTCCTTCGATCATTGGCAGCCTCAGTGTTGGGTGGCTGGAAGACCAAGACGCGAGCCGTCGTAGACCATGCTGCGAGCCCGCGCCCACCAGGCGCCGCTGGCCAGATACCATTCCACCGTCTCTGCGAGACCTTGTTCGAAGCTTCGCGTCGGCCGCCATCCCAGCTCGCTGCGAGCTTTGGACGCATCGATTGCGTACCGTGCGTCGTGACCCGGACGGTCCGGCACAAACGAGATCAATGATCGCCTCGCTGCCGGCCCTGGACGCAACCGATCCAGCACGTCACAAATCTGCGTGACTACCTCCAAGTTTGAGCGTTCGCTATCGCCGCCGAAATTGTACTTCTCTCCGGCTCTGCCCTCGAATAGCAGCCGGATCAGGCCTGCGGCGTGATCCTCGACGTGAAGCCAATCGCGCACATTGCTGCCGTCGCCATAGACGGGCAACGACTTGTGCTCGATCGCGTTGAGGACCGTTAGCGGAATGAGCTTTTCCGGGAATTGGAATGGTCCGTAGTTGTTCGAACAATTCGACACGATCACCGGCAAGCCATAGGTTTTGTACCAGGCGAGCGCGAGGTGGTCCGAAGCGGCCTTGCTCGCCGAATAGGGTGAACTCGGTCGATAGGGGGTATCTTCCCGAAAGCAGTCGGTCGGACCCAATGAACCATAGACCTCATCTGTCGACACGTGGATGAACCTGAACTGTCTCTGCCGCGGACCCGAGAGCCCGTCGTAATATCGCCTGGCAGCCTCCAGCAGAGTGTAGGTCCCGACGATGTTGGTATTGATGAACGTCGCCGATCCGGTAATCGATCGATCGACATGGCTCTCAGCCGCCAAGTGGATGACCGCGCTTGGCTCCCATTGGTGGAATAGACGAGTGACCGCCTCCTGATCGCAGATGTCGTGCTGCTCAAATCGATAGCGGTTCGTTCCGTCGATGGATGCCAGCGACGCCAAGTTGGCCGCGTAGGTCAACTTGTCGACATTGACGACCGAGGCACCGGCTTCCGACACCAACTGTCGACAGACCGCAGACCCGATAAATCCCGCTCCTCCGGTCACCAGAACACGCATGCCGCACCCTCTAATCAAACACTGGAGCAAGCTGGTCGAAGCGGGGAAGCGCTTGATCCTTCGGTGAAAGCTGGGCCGCCGAGGCTCTCACCGGCCATTCGATGGCCAATTCGGGATCCGCCCAATAGATTCCGGCGTCGTGGTCCGGAGAGTAGATCTCGTCGACCTTATAAAAGACGGTGGTTTGAGGCTCGAGCGTGCAGAAACCGTGAGCGAACCCTTTTGGAATGAGCAACTGCTCGTCAGTCTCGCTATCCAGCTTGACCGAGACGTGCCGACCGAATGTCGGCGACCGCCGCCGAAGGTCGACCACCACATCTACGATCGCTCCCCTCAACACGCGAACCAGCTTGGTCTGCGCGAAAGGAGGCTGCTGAAAGTGCAATCCGCGAACCGTCCCGACCCGCTCCGAGCAGGATTGATTGTCTTGGATGAAATCGTGAGAAATTCCTCTTTCGGCAAAAGCAGAGCGACGAAACGTCTCGCAAAAATAGCCGCGCGTATCGGAAAAGCGCTTCGACCGGACCAGCTTGACATCCGGAATCGCCAAACTTCGCACTTCCAGCATGACCGCACGCTCCGATAAGCGGCGCTAGCGCCCGAACGGTCGGCCCAATCCTCCCGATGTCCTCCCAACCGAGCATCGCAGCGGATCAGGTCCGCCCGCGCTCGGTTCGCGACAATATCGGGTTTAATTGAACGCCGACCCCTCATCGAGTTAATTTGCGACAATTAATGACCCAACCATATTTAATTGGCAATACAAAAATTATCAGATATATTATTTTAAATACGGCCGCGGGTTATATCGTCGCCCACGACCGTGCGCTCCTGCGCGACTGTCGACAGCCGAGAGAATTGTTCGATGCTTCAGACCAATACGCTCCAGACAGATGGGGCACGTCCGCCCTCTTCCATGCCAATGCAGTCGGATCGCCAGGGCGCCGCGGGCATCGGCGAGCTCATTAAATTGGCGCTCGTCTTTATAAGGCGACAATACCTCGTCATCATTTTCACTACCATCCTGGTGGGTGCCGCCAGCCTCCTATACCTCCGGCTGGTCTCGCCGGCCTATACGGCGCAGGTTCAGGTCCTGCTCGAGAACCCGAGGGCGCAATTCCTCCAGAAGCAGTCGCTTCTCTCCGAACCGATGGTCGATGTCACCCAGATCGAAACGCAGCTGCAGATCATCAAGTCGCAGGCGACCGCTGCGGCCGTGATCAAACAGTTGAAATTGGCCGATCACCAGGACTTCAGGGAGTCGCGACCGCTGCGATCCTGGTTGGCGGGCTGGCTTCGAAGGTGGCGGTCGGAATCGACAGAAGGTGCTCCACCTGCTCCGTCAGAACAGCCCTCGGAAACCGCGATTGCGAACTTTCTGGATCGCCTGTCTGCAGGCCGGGTTGGCTATAGCCGCGTCATCGAAATCGCGTTCACCTCGAGCGATCCAACGCTTGCGGCCGACATCGCAAACGCAATTGCCAAGGCCTACATCGACGATCAGCTTGAGGCGAAATTCGAAGCCACGCGAACTGCAACCGGCTGGCTGCGGGAAAGGTTGCGCAGCCTCGGCGAGGAGGCGCTGACCGCCGAGCGTGCAGTCGAGGCCTACAAATCTCAGAACAACATCGTTTCATCCGGCGGAAAGCCGATCGACGAGCAGCAGATCACGGAGCTCAACACCCGGCTGGCTACCGCCCGCGCGCAGAGTTCGGAGGCCGCCGCCAAGCTGTCGCGCTACGAAGCACTCCTTGCTGCCGACCCGGCAAAACCGTCCTCGATCAGCAATCTGGATGCCATCGGCTCCGATGCGATGAACAGTCCGATCATCACGTCGCTACGCCAGCAGTATCTCGAACTCGCCAGACGTGAGGCCGAGTTGACCGCCCGCGTCGGCCGCGATCACCTGGCGGTCGTCAACATCCGAAACAGGCTGCGTGAATTTCGCGTCTCCATTCTGGACGAGGTCAAGAGACTTTCCGAGATCAGCCGCAGCGAAGCCGAACTTGCAAAGCAGCGACAGGAAGAGATCGAAAAACGGCTGTCTGTGGCCATCGCGCAGTCGCGCCTCACGAACTCGGCGGAGCTGACGATAAGAGATCTGGAAAGTCGGGCGAAGAGCCTTCGGGGCCTCTACGATACCTTCCTTCAGCAGTACATGGGCTCGACGCAGCAGGAAAGCTTCCCGATCTCGGAAACCCGGATCATCTTCCCCGCTTCTGCCGCTCAAACCAAGAGCAAGCCGAAAGCGAAGATCGTGCTGAGCTTCGGTCTTCTGGGGGGGCTCGCACTGGGGCTGCTCCTCGGTTTCGTACGGGACGTGATGGACCGCGTTTTCCGCACGTCCTCCCAACTCGAGGCAGCGTTGGAGCTGCCGTGCCTGTCACTCGTGCCGATCCTGAATTTGCCGAGACAGAAACGGCCGGCGGCCCGGCTGCAGCAGACGCAGGAAGACGCGAACCAACGAATACTTTCGACCGCACCGGACATTCATCGGGCCGTCGTGGGCATGCCTCTCTCTCGGTATACCGAGGCGATCCGAGCGATCAAGATTGCGATCGATCATAGCCCGGCGAAGACGCCCAATCAGGTGATTGGCGTGACATCAGCCTTACCAAATGAAGGCAAGACCACGATTGCCGCTTCCGTGGCGCAACTCATCGGCCACAGCGGGAAAAAGGTGATCATTGTCGACTGCGATCTTCGAAATCCATCGCTCTCGGCCCGTCTCGTCCCTAAGGCCGTGGATGGCATTATTGAGATCATGAACGGAGATCGGTCACTTGAGGAGGTGATATGGCGGGATCCGAAGACGGCGCTTTCCGTTCTTCCGGCCGCGCCGCGCAGCCCCGTGCTTCACTCGAGCGAGCTCCTGTCCGACGCCTCGATATGCAAGCTCTTCGATCGCCTGCGGCAAAGCTATGACTATATCGTCGTCGATCTGCCGCCGCTGAGTCCGCTTGTCGACGTACGGGTCACAGCTCCTCTGATCGATTGTTACGTTCTCGTCGTCGAGTGGGGTCGCACGAAGATCGACGTGGTACAGCATGCACTGCACACCGCCCCAATGATCTCGGACGCGCTGATCGGCGCAGTGCTGAACAAGACTGACATCAAGGCGATGGCGCAATACGACACCTACCGAAGCGACTACTATGATGACAGTCACTATCTCCGCTATGGTCTTTCGAGCTCCTGAGCGGGCTGTCGCCATGCACGATCGAAGTCCCTGCGTTGAAGGCCCGCCGATCTGAGCCTTCGGAGAAACGCCAAGCCAGAAAGGTGAGGTTGTATGCTCGTCGGGTTCCTGATGCTGGCAATCTTGGTGTCGCTCGCGACGGCTTTTGCAATGCCCGATATCCCGCAAGCGCGAGCCATATGCTCTGCCCTTCTCGCGATCGCGGTACTGGCAACCGCAGTCTTCGCCTCATCTCCCACAATCGCGCGACTGGTACGGCGGTTGTCACTCTTTCTCCTCGTCATTCTCGTTGTACCGGCAATCTGCATAGCCCTGCAACTCGCTCCGATTCCTATCCGCGGTTCCGGCAATCCGATATGGGCGACCGCATCGGCAGCACTGAATGTCTCCCTTGCTGATAGGGTCACGGTGGACACCGGCATAACCATGCGGGCATTCCAACACTACTCTACTGCTGTCGCCCTCGCGCTCGTCGCGACCGTCGTCGCGCTGGACAAGCAGCGTGCGTGGCAGCTCCTCACCATGCTAGTCTCGGGCGCCGCAATCGTCAGTACGTACTTGTTGATACAACACACGATAGGAGCGGACGGCCTCTCGTTCCGCGACACTCCTGTGCTGATCGTGACCGGCGCAGTACCGGCGGTGCTGGGCCTGACTCTTTCTGCAGCGATGACGGCCCGGGTGTTTGAAGAACGCCGTCGAGTGAGGCAGGTCTCGATCCGGCTGGCGACGACCCTATCGTTGACAGTCCTGGCAACGCTTCTTTGCCTGTCGGCGGTTCTTGCCACGGGAGACGGTACAGGAATTACAATAGCTGCACTGCTCGGGGTGGGACTCGTTCTCGTCGTGTTCGTGATCCAGAACTGGTTCTACGGGATTTGGGGAATGGCGAGTGTGCTCGCCACGGCCACAGTTTTCTATCTGGCGGCGTTCACCCTGCTTTCGGTGAGGCAGAATAGCGATCTCGCGATTGCCCTCTCCGCGCATCACGTCGCGGCGACTGAACGGATGTTGCAAAATACGGGCAAAGCCGGCTCCGGCGCGGGGACCTACGTGGCACTGCTGCCGATTCACCGCGACGTCGGCGCGGCATCGTCGCAGGAGCGCCCGACGGCTGCCGCTGCCATCGCGATCGAAATGGGCCACACCTTCCTGTATGGCCTTTTGATAGTTGCGGTATTTAGCGCGGCGGCTCTGTTCAGATTTTCACTGCGGCGAAGGCGTGACTACGTCTACGCCGCCATTGGGTCCGGCGCTGCGGCTGCACTAACCATGCTAGCCTTCGTCGAGGACGGTATTCTCGAATTGGGCGCATCGCTGTTGGCTGCCGCCGTGTTCGGATTGGCGATTGCTCAAAGCCGAGGTGATGCCGGCGCTGCGACCTTGCCATCACAATCAACGCGATCCGTAAGTGAGCCGGATCGTCCAGGTCCGATACCTGCGCCAACACGCACTTTTGCTATTGGCGACGCGTCTGTGCGTATTGGACTGGGCTGCGTTGCCGTCGTCCTGATCGCGCAAACGCTATGGCTGCTCGCTCGACCGTCGTATCCGCGCGGTTTTCCGGTTGAAGCGCTTGCCGCCGACCAAGCGGTACGACAAACCCTTCTAAGGCCGCTTTCGAGCTCACTGCGCGGTGACGGCGATTTGCGTCCCGGGAGGCTCGTTTCTGCGCAGCAACCCGCCGCGAACGAAGCCGCAGTCTCAAAGCCGGAGATCGGAGCCGACCCGGCCGCGCTGGATGTATTGGCACGGGCACTGCAGTCCTCGCCAGTACGAGGTGATCTTTGGCTTATGCTTGCGGCGCTCTCAAAGGAGCGGAAATCTGCGAAATACGACGTCACGGCCTTGCTGAAACTGTCGTACTACACAGCACCAAACGACTTCGCCTTGCTGCCGCTGCGACTGACTGTAGCGCTCGGCGAGGTCTCAGGGGCAAGCGAGCCTGAACTGCGCGAACTGGTGCAGCGTGACGTCAAGATCGTCCTGACTAGACACCCCAGTTTCCGCCCCGCTCTTGTCGCCGCCTATCAATCGGCATCGGCAGAGGGGAAAGCCCTGGTGGAGGATCTGATTTCGGAGCGGGATTCGGCCGCACTTCGAGGCAGGCGCGCTCCTCCGTCCGGAACTGCATCTCCATCGTCAAGCAGAACACCCGGGGGCGACTTGGTACGGTAATTCCCGACGTACTCCGCTCCTCAGTGGAACCAAAAGAGAATATATTTAAATTGCTATTTCGCTTGAAGTATCCAATAAATTAATAATATATTAAATATTTAATACAGAGTGCCCGGCCATGAACTTCGTGAACCGACACCTCTCCGCGCAGCCTGATACGGCCCGTGTCAGTCCGGAGCCGTCGATATCGCGGCATAAATGGCCCCTGCGTTATGACTGGATTGAACACGTTGCGCTTTGTGCGGATGTAGCGACGATTTTGTTCGCGGGCGTGCTCTCCAAGTTACTGTACCGGCTTCAGAGCGGGCAGTCGGAGGGAGATTATGGCAGCGCCCTTGGACTGGCGCTGGTCAGCGCAGCTTGTGTCGCCTCCGTGCTGAAGGCTCAAGGTCTCTATCGCCCCATTGAGCTCTTCATGCTCAAGAACCAGGTTCGGGCCGTCTTCACCACCTGGACGTCATTGTTGCTGTTGATTTGGGTCGCGTACGGCTTTGCAATTCGCCCGCACCCATCGCAGGGAGCAGGTCCGCTCTTCGCTATCCTAGGCCTGGTACTACTTGTGGCCGAGCGATGGGGAATCAGGTCGCTGCTAGTGAGAGGTCTGAGCGAAAGAAAATTCGCTAGCACCAATATCGTTCTGATCAGCGACCAGCCGCTTTCGAAAGACGCCGGCCTGCCGGAAGTCTTGGCAATGCACGGATATTGCGTCAGGGGGCGGTTCACCCTGCCGCTGATTGAATTTGGGCCCGCCGGTCGAAAGCGGCTCACTTCTCGCGTGATCGACTATGTTCGCAACGCCCCTCTCGACCAGGTGGTGGTCGAAGCCAGCCCGGAGCGATGGCCCGAGCTCCGAGCGTTTGTCGCCGATCTCCGGGTATTGCCGCTCCCGATCATGTTCGTGCCCGTCGGCACAACATCCGAATTGCTTCGACATCCGACTCGGAATCTAGGAAGTGCCGTTTGCGTTGAACTGCAGCGCGGTCCCCTTACCTCCCTCGAGTGCGTGACCAAGCGATCGATGGACGTTGTCGGCGCGGGGTTGGCGCTGGTGATGTCTGCACCACTGCTCGCGCTCGCCGCAGTCGCAATCAAACTCGATTCTCCCGGCCCGGTATTTTTCCGGCAACAACGCTGTGGCTTCAATGGCCGGACATTCTTGATCCGCAAGTTTCGGACCATGCATGTTCTCGAGGACGGCCACCTGATTACTCAGGCCACCCCTCTGGACCGGCGCGTCACCCGCGTGGGCAAATTGCTGCGCCGGACGAGCTTCGATGAATTGCCACAACTGCTAAATGTTCTTGAAGGCAGCATGTCCCTGGTAGGCCCGCGTCCGCACGCCTTGGCCCACGACGGACAATTTGACAAACTCGTGCGAAATTACGCCTTTCGTCGCAGGGTCAGACCAGGACTGACCGGATGGGCCCAGATCCACGGTTGCCGCGGCGCAACGCCCACGACATCGATGATCGAAGCACGCGTCCAGTACGATCTCTGGTACATCGACAATTGGAGTATTCGGCTGGATCTCGCAATCCTCTTGCGAACCCCTATGGAAGTATTGCGAGGCCGCAACGCCTACTAGGCTCGATCCCAACATAAGCGCCGAGCTGCGCCCGTTCACAGGCGCAGCAAACTCGTCACGCCCGCTGCCGAACCTTCGGAGCCGCTTCTCCTATGCGGAACTCCTCGATCCGACGGCCGGATTTCATGGCAGCAACCAACCAACGCGGCCGCTTGCCACGTCCCGACCAAGTTTCGGAAGTTTGCGGGTTACGATACTTCGGCAATACACGCGGGTATTTCCGCCTCTGTTTACCGATGGCAGAGACGCGCAACTCGCTTGTTTCGGCTAACGCAGCCATCCCGCCGCCGAGAACCGCGAGACGCTTCTCAAGTTCCTGCTTTTCCGCCTTGATCCGATCCGACAAAATGCCGCTAATTTCCTCATGAAGCGACCATAGATCATCGAGGGACATCGCTTCTAGTTCGAGCTTCTTGATCGACATGCTAGCATCCTGTAGTTGCGCCCATTTAATATTGCCCCGGCTTGGTAATCAAGGAGCTAATTGGGTCAGCGCCCAAAAAAGCGTGGAACCGAAATGGGAATTCAGGGGCTCCACATAACTGCGTCGCCGGTTCCAATCAAGACTAAAACGGATTTATTCCCTCAATTTAATAGCGGCTGGTGCAACGCTGCACCATACGAGCACCGAGGCGCGACTCGAGCGAGGTGTGTCTCACTAACCGGGTACGAGTTCCCTCTGCGTCGCCGCACCCGTCGTGCTGGATCGGTGACGCCGACGCCTGGATAGTCGCCATTCCGGCTCAAGGGAGCGATGCCCGACTGATCGCGCCCTTGAAGACGGACCGGTGGACCAATTGACGATATCCAATGCTTCTTTCGGCGCCCTTCAGCAAGGCTCCGCCCGCAATAAATAGTGAAAATAATCCTCGCAATATATATTAAATAAATATATTATTTATTTATTACCATGTGATTTGAAGGCCGGGCTTTGCTCCCTCTGCTCTATTGTTCGCCGCCGATAATCCGGCTGAGAGACGGACGGGTAGGCAAGGTGCCGGTCGGACGGTGACGAGAATGCTATGCGCAGGCAGGATCTCGAAGCCATGGATTTTGAAGAACTTTGGCTCCTCCACGAGGAGCTGACGAAGATTCTTGCTGAAAAGATCACAGCCGAAAAGCGAGAATTGGAAAAGCGCCTGGCACAGCTCAATCAGCCGGATCAATTCAGCGGGGTGGAGGGCGGGGCGACAGCGACGGGTTCAAGTCAGGCCCCTCGTCGCAAATATCCGAAGGTCGTTCCGAAATACTTCAACCCCCTCAAGCCCACAGAGACTTGGTCCGGGCGCGGCAAACAGCCACGCTGGTTGGTCGCGGCACTCCAATCAGGGCACACGCTGGAGGAATTTAGGATTCGCGAGAACGGCGAAGCGTCTAACCGGAATGCTGGCGGTCACGAGCATTGATGGCCAGCCTGCAAACCGCCAGGAACGAATCTTTGGCTCCAGTCGCTGCGTTCGTGGTCGATTGAGAGCGCCGAGGGAATCTGCGGCCCGATCGAAGGCAGTTGTGGCCTAGACCTTCCCTGCGCGCACGGCGACGGCCGTCTTCAACAGGAACTGCACCGTGCCCACTCTCGGCAAGGACCACAGCCCACGCGGATGCGCGGCGCCTTGCCGCGCGCCGCTTGACGCTTTCCGGTAATTTCCGAGATCCAGCGCCATCAATGCGAGGAAGGGAATGCGCGTCGCGGGAAACCGAGCTTGCATCAACTGTCGCATGAACTGCAGGCGAGGAAGCAGTCGGGAGCGCAACGCCAGCGGAATATCGACGCCGAACAGCTTGGCAAGGGCGAACAGCTGGGTTTCAATCGCGTTCTTCATCAATTGGTCCGAGGCGAGAGAGGTAAACTTCTCCCAATCCATGGGTTCCGCGGCATTTAGATCGCGCAATTCAACCAGGTGCCGCAGGTCGAGGTCGCCAAGCCAATAGCCATAGTCTTGAAACTGATCGTGGACGATCAACATGAACGCGCGATAGGCTGGTGTGGGGATATATACGCGCGCCCTTCCCAGCGGCGCAGGAAGACAATGGTTCAGCGCATGCCCGAAGTTCTGGTAGAGGTACGCGGGACCTGGAGCTGCCTGCTGCAGGTCGATGGACCCGACATCCTGCGAGCGAACTAGATCGGCATGCCATCTCTGGCTTTCGGGGGGGGCCTGATCATTAATATCGTAACCAATTCCGCATAGCGCGGCGACTGCCGTTCTGGCTTCATCTGGCATGACCATGATATCCAGATCAGACATTACCCGAACGCTTCTTCTCGCCTCGGGCGAGGTCGCCAGCGTCGATGCCCCCTTGAGTAGGATCGGCGTAATATTGTGATCGTTCAGCGCAACGACGGCCTCTTCGAGTTGAGCGACGAGGCGGTTATTGCGCAGCACGTTTCGTCGGTGGATATGACGAATATATGTGCAGACGTCCTCCGGCAGTATCCCCGCATACTTGTCGACAAAGTCGATGAGAGCCGGCGTCGTCAGGGTCTGATTTGCGAGCCCGATGACGGACGTCCAGTCTATGTCGCCGGGCGGCATTCCTCGCAAGCAATTGCAAAGGCTCGTGAGCGCGCTGCTATGCCTTGCCATTGCACAGCCCCACAAGCAAGCCTCGAGCCTCTCCGGCCTCGCGATAGGTTAGTTGAAGCGATTGCGCGCCCGCGACAATCCGCCTTAAAGCCCAAAAGCCGGCCTCCGACAGTTTCCCATCGCCGGCAAATGCGTTTTCGATGAGCCGCTTCATCGACTCCAAACGATCTATTGTGGTCAGTTCGGCCGGACCGCTGCGGACCCGGTTCAAGAAGATGATCCAGCCTGCGGAAACGCATCGGTTCTGGGCATCTGGAATTGGTACGTACCGCACCCGAACGCCGTCGGAGCGGCAATGCGTCGCGTCATACCGATCGCCATGTAGTCGCGCGAGCAAGTCCCACGATCCTTCCTTGAGGGTGAGCGCAAACGGGACCCCGCATATCGTTCCGTCACCGCCCACCAGCGCGACGTCATCGCCAGCGTACCGAAATCCGGCGTCTACCAACTGCAGTGTGAGGGTAGACTTTCCTGCTCCCGGATGGCCGCATAACAGCAGGCCCATGCCGTCTTTGACGAGAGAAGCGGCATGAAGGGAGAAGACCCAACGATTGCTTTGAATAAGCCGCTGGGTGAGATGAGCTTTGATAGTCGGCGCCAGGGCGTCGACTTCGCATCTGGAGATGCTGGAATCCTCTCCGCGCAAGAACACTTGCTCATCCAGCATCATAGCCTCGATCACGATGTCGCCGTCGCACCCGGCCCTCTGGTCCGAAGCACAAAATGGCGAAAGTAGCCGTCCCAAGAGGTTCGGATTTGCAGCCCGCACGGTTATTCTGTGCTGACCCAGATCGGCCGAGAAGGAGCAATCGATCGGCATTCGCCAATCGACTTCGAGCAACTCTCGGTCGATCCAGATATCTACAAGCTGTCGCGTGAACTGGCGTGCGGTGCGCTCGTCAATGCCTTGCGCCTGAAGCTCCCGATGAATTTCTCCTAGAGAGGCGCCCTCCCCTAACCTGCACCAGATGAATGCCCCTACTCGGTCGAGTTCAAAGATTTTCTGCCCCGCTCCGCTGAAGATAATTGAACGACCATCCAACAGCGCGAATACTGCATCCGGAGCCGGTCTCAACATTATCTCTGCCGACGATCTTTCCAGCACTGCTTCCACCGATGTGAACAATTCTGTCTCGCCCTGTACTGGCCAGGCGACGACAGCCTCCAGGGGATGTTGCGGCGGCAGGAGGGCCCACCGCCTGCGCATTCAATCTAAACCGGCTTGCGGCACTGCGATTTCCGTTCAGCCGAGCACAGGCCGCCAGGTCCGGCTCGTTTCGACATGTCAATCCCGCAGGTCATGCCGCGAGCTGACCGTCCTTGTCAGGTTTTTGAGGAGAAATGCTCAACATCTGCTCTCCAACGAGACGCGCGCTCGCGATCACCCGATGAGCATCCAACAGGTACCGAAAAGCTTCGAGATCGGCACTCCGTTCTCTCAGGATGCGCTCCTTCTCGCCAATGCATACCAATTCTGCGCGCATCTGAGCCAACTCGAGTGCCTCCAAAGTGAGGTTGTACTCGTTGAGAATAAATTCCCGCATTGTCTCCTCCAGCCGAAGAAACCCGACGAGTTTAGCTTACGTGATCGGCAGCAATTAACAACGAAATTCAAATATTTTTCTTATAATCAAAATTTGTTTCACATTTGAACCTCCATCGACAATTCGACACCAAACGCAAATCGCGGCACGCCCGAAATCGACGCCAGTGTAAGGGTTGTCACAGCCTCGGACGAAACGATTTGCATTTTTGACAACGCACCGCGCCGCAGCAAGAAAATAATCAGCCGAGAGTCGCAAATCAGACCGACAAGAGATTTTTAATTTGCACATTATTAAATATAAAAAGAGAATAGTTAACGAGCGCCAGGGAAGGTGACACCGATGATCCGGTTGGCTGATCTGTCCGTCCAGAGAGAAATAACGGTTTCGTTGGGGGAAACATCCGCACGATGTCGCAGGTATTTCGACACGACGATTATTAGAGACCTCTAGAAGCTTTCGGTTGAGGTCGGACAATCATTCGGTGTTGCGGCGAAAGCCGACACTACCCAAAGAATTCGCCAAGCAGGAATCCGGTCGGCTGGAGAAACGTTGTCACGAGCAAGCTGCCCTTTGCTCGATCACCGACCCCAGGTGCGATGCCCCCCAAGTCACCCGCACCGACGAGAACGCACTCCAGCCGGCCGGCCCTTTTAATCGACAGATGCGTGTTTCAGGGAGGCTCGTATGGGAATGATTATGGTCAAGTGTCCGCAGTCCGGCCGCACGATTCCTACCGGCATCAAATCCGATCGTGAGACCTTCCTGCGAAGCATCGTATTTTTCGGCAATACTCTTTGTCCGGTTTGTCAGGCCAATCACAACTGGTTTGCCCGCGAGGCCTGGGTGGAGGAGCCGATCGTCAGAACGGTAGAGGCCGCTCGTGCGGCGCCAACGTACTGATGCAAATGACAGGCGCGCTTCAGAAAGTGCGTGCAAGTTTCCCCTCCGATACCGCCACTTCCGTTGCAGGCATTAGGCCCCCGAGAACATTTTTCCGTTCATTGTCGTAAAACGAACCGACGCCTCTGACGCCATCGCTTAGACGTTGTTGGCACGTCGCCACAAATCCGAGCTTCGCGTCACGAGTTCGGCAAGGGCCTGTTTGAGGGTGTTGCAGTGAGTAGTGGGGTTTGCAGCCTAGCCGTTCTGCGTGACACAAAAATCGAGCTCATTAACCTGCTGGCTCAATTGAAGCGGCTCCGCGACAGAGTACGAAGGGCGGAAGCTCGGCGCTCGGGAGAAAGACGACGATCCGCGTCGGCATCGCGCGCCCGAAGGCCCGATGGGATAGCTCACCAGGATCTTGAGCACCACGACTTGAAAGTTCACCCCCGCCCCTCCCGGATCGCGCCGGCGGTCCCGATCGAGCGCCTGATTGAAGGTCGACGGAGATACCGGGATCTTGCGGCCTGATTTTGTGCGATGAAATGCATTTTCCGGCCACCAGCCAAATTCAACCCGGCGTGCCGCTCACGTGCCTCGCCTTCTGATCAGCGCGGGCACGTTGACACCGCGAGGCGGGTACTATTGAACGCCGTCATGGGCAAACCAAACACCCGCGCGCTGGAGCGGCAAGCCAGAGATGTGGCCGCATTGATGCGCATGTTCGCCAACGAACATCGCCACGCTGCAGCAGCCAGTCGAAGGCTGCGCCCAACCGCCTCCGAGCCAATGACAGGGACTGCGAACAGCGAGGCGATGCGCATGTGCGTTTGCCCGACAGCGGCCGGCGCCGCGCTCTCACGGCACGATCGACCGGCAAAGAAAATGACATTTAAAAAGCCAATTTAGCACACTCTAAAGTACAGCGTCAGGGCCCGACGCGGTCGGACTTTCCTGCTGCAGTTGCGGCACGCCGCCACGGTCGACCAGCAGATCGGTGAGCCCCGCCCCCAACCACATGCCGCCGAGCACGATCCAGGCGGTGAGCGCGAACACCGAGGCACCGGTCACCCCGGCGCCAACCGCGCAGCCACCCGCCAGCATGGCGCCAAACCCCATGAGCACCGCACCGAGCAGATAGCGGCGCATGCCGAGCCCGTCCGAAAATCCCTCCAGCTTCAGCTCATGCGCGTTTGTCGCGGCGACGAACGAGCCGAGGAACACGCCGGGAATGATGCCGAGATCGAATCCGAGCCGGAGCTTCGAGCTGTTCAGGACGAGCATCAGCAATTCGGCCGAGGGCCCGCTAAAGGTGAGGCTCTTCAGCGTTACCGGCGCGAAGGAAGCCTGCGCGAGCCGATAGGTGAAGAACCAGCCGGCGACGACGGACGCGCCAGTGGCCAGCGCGGCGAGGATCAGCCGGCGCGGCAACTGACTGCGAAAAGCGAAGACGAGCCCCACGAACAGCCACAGTCCGCCAAAGGCGAGCTTCTCGGGCGTGCCGCCACCGAAAACCGCCATGATGTCGCGCGACGGGCCACCGTCGACCGGCCACAAATTGGTCACCCACTCGCGGGTCGGCGACAGCAGGCCGCGATAAGAGGCCTGCGCGGTGACCGCGAACACCAGGCCGGACAGCAGGGCCCTGAGATTGCCGTTGGCCGAGAGTACGAGCAGCCGGCTGGCGCAGCCCCGGGCGAGGATCATGCCGCAGCCGAACATCACGCCGCCGACCAGCGCGCCCGAGATGCTGCCCTGCTGCGCCAGCTGGCGCGCCTCGGACACGTCGAGCCAACCGACCGCAACCAGCGCCTGCGTGCCAACGAGCGCCGCGGCGAAAGTCAGAAGCCAGACCGCAAGGCGCGGCCCGCCCTCGCCGCGAGAGAATTCGACAGCCGCGGCGCGCAGGCAGAAGCGGCTGCGCTGAGCAAAGAATCCGAAGAGGCCGCCGACCAGGAGGCCGCCCAGCCATGACAGCAGGTCTTCTCCCAAGAGATCGATCAGCGTGGTCAGCGCGCCCACCTCAGTTTTTCCCAGAGATGGATCAATCTATCGCTCGACGCCGCAGCGTCATATGAGCCAGATCAAAGGCTCGCGATATCGGTCATGGCCGCAGATAGGCATATCCCTGCTGTTGCAACTCGGCGAGCCGCACTACGCCACCTTTCTCGGCCACTACGAAGCCGGGGGTGAGATCGTCGAGCTTGACGCCCTGCGCCTTCATCGTGTTGGCGCAGGCCTCAAATCCGACGCCGGCATCGACGAGCTTCGTCATCATCGCAACGGTGTGATCCTCGGCGGCGAGCGCGTGAAAGGCGCGCAACGCCGGCCCATGCACGACCAGCCTGATGTCGGCCTTGCCGGCTCCGCCGACGCCGTCGACATGGTTCTGCAGATTGCCCAGAACGAAGACGACACGGTCGAGATCGGCGAGGTGATAGACGACGCGCTGTCGCGCGGGCGCTTCCGTCGCCGCGGACGCTTCGCGTACGCTGAGAATGCCAAATAGTCCGGCAAGGCTCGCGCGAAGCATGGATCGACGCTGCATGGTCCCTCCTATCGTGTCTGCTTGATGAAGTCAGCGATGCGATCGGCGACGTCTTCCGCGAAGAGGTCGCGAAAAAAGTGATCGGCGTCATCGATCTTGTCGAGCTGCACCCGGCCACCGCTCGAATCGGCAAGCGGCGCGAAGGATGCTATCACATCGGGCACGACCGTATCCTTGGCGGCGGCGAGCACCAGCACCGGCAGCTTCATGCGCGACACCAGCGCTGCGGTGTCCTGGCTGGAATCGGCGGCATAGAAGGACGTGAAGGCGCGCGCAGTCACGATGGCGTTGCGGCAATAGATGAAGCCAGGCACGTCCATCCACTCTCCGCCGCGGCCCGCTGCGACGGCCTTCGTTGCCTGCTCCAGCAACGGTTCGAGCGGCTTGCCATAAGTCCGGGCATAGGAGACGCGCAAGTCGGCCTCCGCCTTTGCGGTGACCGGCGCCAGCAGCACCGCGCCAGCCACCGGCGGAGCTTCGTTCGCCGCGAGATAGCGCGCAACCTGGTTTCCGCCGCGAGAATGGCCGAACGTGAAGACGGGCCGGGAGATGCTCTTTGCCCTGTTCACCCAGGCCGCGATCTCCGCGACCGGATCAGCGGTGACATAGTCGTGCCGAACGGCGCAGTCATACATACCATTACGGCGGTCGAGGCCAAGCGACAGCGTATGGGCGAGCGAGGCGATCCCGCGCTGCTCCAGCGCCTTGGCAACGCCCTGGATGACCTCCATGTCCTTGTGGGCGAGCGTGCCATGGGTCATCACGACGAGTGGCGTGTCGGGCGCCATCGACGTTGGCGTGCGCAGCGTCGCGAGTGCCGTCTGGCCGTTGATCGACAATTCGAGCTGCTGTTCGGTGGCGCCGGCAGGCACCGCCAGCGCGAGCAAGGCAGCCAGTCCCATCAACCATCGCATCGGCGGGCCCCTCCTCAGGGACGAACGATCGTCCAGTTCTTTTCCGCGAGATCCATCAGCGCGGCAACCCCGACCTGGGTGACGCTGATGCCCGCGATCAGCGGCGGTCGCCTGCCCTCCTTCGCTGCCAACGTCTCCAGCGTGTTGCCGCAGGCGATGAAGCTCACATTGGGCATCGATTTCAGGAAATTCAACAAGCGTTCCTTCACCGGCGAGCGGTCATCGAGGAGCATGTCGAGGCCGCCATTGAAGGCGACGACCACGATCTCGACGTCGTCGCCCTGCCCGGAATAATGCCGCGAGACGTTGGCCGCAACATCGAGAACCGCGCGCATCTTGACCGGATCGTCATCGCTGATCTGCAGCGCGAGCCGGTGTGGATCCGCCGCCTGCGCCGAAGCCTGAAAAGTCGCGATGAGCAAGCCGGCGGCAATCGCCGCGCACAGTACCGCGCGACGACTTGCCCCGATGCTCACTCCACGCCCCGCGGCTTTCCGTCCTTGCCGTCCTCAGGCGTCACATCGATGACCGCGGCGCGCCCGGTGATCTTCACCGGTGCGATGCAATCCTTCATGCAAGGGTCCTTCTGCCAGAACGACTTCTCGCTGGTGGCGCGGTCGTCCATCACAAAGCCTTGCTCGTTCGGCATCTTGATCGTGGCAAGATTCTTGTTGGTCAGCTCGAAATTCTGGTCGGTGACGACGTCGTTCAGGTACAGCACATAGGCGACCAGCGCGTAGTATTCGTTGACCGAAAACGACTCGGCATTGCCGTAGGGCATGGCGTGACGGACATAATCGAACACGGTCGAGGCGTAGGGCCAGTACGAGCCCACCGTCTTGACCGGATTATCGGATGTCAGCGAGCCCTTGCCGCCGGCCAGCACCGGCCAGCGGCCGTTGCCCTCGCCGAACTCGCCATGGCAGGTCGAGCAATTGTCCATGAAAAGCTTTTCGCCCTGCGCGACGGTACCCTTGCCCTCCGGCAGACCCTGGCCATCGGGCCGCACGTCGATATCCCAGCCACGGATCTCGTCCGCGGTCGGAGCGCGTCCAATGTGATAGCGCGGCGCGCTCTTGGCATCCGCCTTCTGTTGCGCGAGCGCCGGCGTGCTCAGCCCGCAAGCGAGCAGCGCAGCTACAATGAAGTTAGGCGACTTCGACATTCTCGACCTCACCATTGGCCTGCACATGCCAGGTCTGGATGCCATTGTTGTGATAGATGGAGTTGACGCCGCGGATCTTGCGCAGCTCGGCCTTGCTCGGCTGCACGTATCCGGTTTCGTCCTGCACGCGCGATTGCAGCAGCAGCGGCTCGCCGTTCCAGTCGAACTCGTAGTAGAAGCGCGTCAACGCCTTATCGAGCACGGGCCCATCGATCCGCGCCGGCCACCAATTGCGGCCGCCGTCGAGCGAGACGTCCACGCGCTTAACCTTGCCGTTGCCGCTCCAGGCGAGACCGGAGACGATCGTAAAACCCTTGCCGTGCTTGATCGGTGCCTGCGGACTTGGACAAGTGATCACCGACTTGGCGTCCATCGACCAGGTGAACCGGCGCGCCTTGCCGTTTGGCAGCAGATCCGTGTATTTCGACGTCTCCTCGCGGGTGTGCCAGGGCTGGTCGCCGACCTTGATGCGGCGCAGCCACTTGACCCAGAGATTGCCTTGCCAGCCGGGCACCACGAGCCGCATCGGATAACCTTGCTCGGGATAGAGCGCTTCGCCGTTCATCTTGTAGGCGATGATGCAATCGTCGAGCGCCTTCTCGATCGGCAGGCTGCGATCCATCGCCGCCGCATCGGCGCCCTCGACCAGCAACCACTTGCCGTTGGTCTTGACGCCGGCTTCTTCCAGCAGGGTGCGCAGCGACACGCCGGTGTACTGCACGCAGTGGATCATGCCGTGGGTGAACTGGCAGCCATTGAGTTGCGCGCCGCGCCACTCCATGCCCGAATTCGCTGCGCACTCCATGAAGTGGATGCGGTTGACGCGCGGGTAGCGCTTCAGCTCCTCCAGCGTCAGGATCAGCGGACGCTCGACCAGCCCGTGGATCATCAGGCGATGATCGGCCGGATCGATCTCGGCGATCCCGCCGTGATGCCGCTCGAAGCAGAGCCCGTTCGGGGTGATGATGCCTTCGAGCTCATGCAGCGGGGTGAAGCTCACCGAGGATTCGCGCGAGGCGGTCAGCCATTCGACGTCGCGCCGGACGACATCCTTCTCGAATTTCGAGGGCTTGCCGTAGGGGCGTACGGCAACACCCTCGCCGAGTGCCCTGGTCCATTCGGGGACATTGGGGGGCTGGTTGGCCGGATTGCCGCCGCCGGCAAGAGCGGGCTTGGCGAGCACCGATGCGGCAACACCGGCCCCAACGGCCAGGAAGTTGCGTCGGGATTGCCGGGGACTGTCCATCTTCGACATCGCTTCTTACGCTCCGGTGACTTTGACGGCTCTGTTGGGTTCGAGGCGAACCACCTTCTGTCGGGTCAGGTAATTGCCGACGACCTCCCAGATCGGCGGCCCTTCGGTTCCTTCGTTGACGCTGGCCCAGCCGGCGACCTGATATTCCCTGGCGGGGTCGATCGGCGCGCCGGTCTTGAGCATCTGCATGTCCGAGATTCGGTTGCCTTGCGGTTTCGTGACATCGATCGCGTAGGACAGGCCGCCGATCCGCACCATGTCGCCGCCCTGCTGATAGTAGGGATCGACGTTGAAGAGGTTGTCGGCGACATCCTCGACGATCTCTTTCAATCGCGCGCCCGTCATGCCCATCCGGTACACCGCAGGGTAGGTGATCGCGGTCGCGTTGGTGAGGTCTTCGAAGGTGATGTCCTGTCCAGGCAGTACGCTGGTGCCCCAGCGGAAGCCCGGCGACAGCGCGATCTCGGCATCGCGCTCCTGCATCAGCGCCTGGCAGATCAGATCATCGAACGTGCCGTTGAAATTGCCGCGCCGATAGAGCAGCGAATCGGTCTTGCCGAGCACCTTGGACAGCTCCGACGCGAAGGGCTTCCGCACCTCGGCGATCTTGGCCGCCATCTCGGCATCGGCCGTGATCACGTCGGAAAACAGCGGGATGAGTTTGTACCTGAAAGCCTTGACCTCGCCGTCGCGGACGTCGAGATCGAGCCGCGAGACGAACTTGCCGGACGAACCCGACGCGATCAGCAGGGTTTTTCCGACCTTGACCGCCTCCGGCAGCGCGTCATGGGTGTGTCCGGTCAGGATGACGTCGATGCCCTTGACTCGGCTCGCAAGCTTGCGGTCGACGTCGAAGCCATTGTGGGAAAGCAGCACGACGAGTTGCGCGCCGCCCTTGCGAGCCTTGTCGACCTGCGCCTGGACATCCTCCTCGCGCACGCCGAAAGACCAGTTCGGAATCATCCAACGCGGATTGGCGACCGGCGTGTAGGGAAAGGCCTGGCCGAGCACGGCGATCTTGACGCCGCCGCGCTCGATCATCGAGGAGGCGTCGAACGCCGCCTCGTTCCATTCGGTGTCGCGGATGTTGAGGCCGAGGAACGGGAAACCGAGGCCCTCGATCGCCTGCTTGACGCGCTCGGTGCCGTAAGTGAACTCCCAATGGCCGGTCATGGCGTCGGGCTTAAGTAGCGCCATGCAGTCGATCATGTCCTGGCCGCGCGTCTTCAGCGACGACCATGAACCCTGCCAGGTGTCGCCACCGTCGAGCAGCGCGACCTTGTCGCCCCGTTCGGCGCGGATCGCCTTGATCACGGTGGCGGCACGATCGAGACCGCCGATCCGGCCGTAGCTCTTGGCCAGCGCCTCGAAATCCTCCGACGTCAGGGCGTAGGCCGCCGACGAGCCCGGGGCGATACCGAAGCGGGCGAGGAACTCCCTGCCGGTGACGTGCGGCGGGAGTCCCTTCGCCTCGCCCACGCCAAGATTGGTCGACGGCTCGCGGAAATAGAGCGGCATGAGCTGGCCGTGAATGTCGGTCACATGCACCAGCGTGACATTGCCGAGCGGCTCGAAGGCCAGTAACTCCTTCTCGGTCAGGCGCTGCTGGGCAACCGCCCGGGTCAGGCCGGAGCCGACGCCAGTCGAGAGCGCCGCCGTTGCCGCGGCCACCTGGATGAATTCGCGGCGAGAGATCATGCGCAATACTCCTGCAAGCTCATCGTTTCAGTTGCGCACCGACGGCGTCTCGACCGGCAATCCGATGCCCCGCCAGGCGACGTAGAGCTCGAGCGCAAGGAAATCGTCCGACAAGGGCTTGAACGGCTCGGCGCGCACGTCGAACATGCAGCCCTCGAATCGCTCGTGCAGCGGCACCAGTCGCTGGTCGCGCAGCCGGTAGGTCGGAAAGCCGTTGGTCTGACCCTGGCTTAGAAAATCCGCGCGCATGAACTTGCCGTTGTTGCGCTCGTGGCAGGAGGCGCAGGCGAGATCGAGCTGGCCGAACCGCGTGTAGTAGGTCTGCTTGCCGCGCTCGAACCATGGCGACATCGGGCCGTCGGTCTTCACCGTCACCGGCATGCCGTGGGACTGATAGCGCACGAAGGTCGTCATGTCGGTCAGTTCCTGGGATTTGAATTTCCACGGCTCCGCCTTCATGTGCTCGCTGCGGCAGATGTTGATGCGCTGCTCGAGATTGACCGGCTTCTTCAGCTTGTCGTCCCATTTCGGCATCGCGGCCCCGACGCCCTTCATGCTGGTCTCGGCCTCGCCGTGGCAGCTCATGCAGGACTTGCCCTCACTGCCCTCGACCTTCTTCCAGATGTCGGCGGCACGCTCGACCGCCAAGAAGCCCGGGTTCTCAAGGTCGTCGTCCTGCAGCGCACGCGTCTCCTTGCTGCGGAATTCGTAGCCGGAGATGATGGTCTTGAACACGTGCCCGGGCGGTGCCGGGATGCCCTTGCGTTCGGCTTCCTGCGCGGAGGCGCAGGTTGCGACCGACGCAAGCACGACGGCCGCGGCGGCGAGCCCAACATATCGTTGCAGCATCCGTCCCCTCCCTCGAAACGCGCGCGCGTCAGGCCTTGAGCGCGATCTTCTCTTCGGCCGTGATCACCGTGCCGTCGTCGTCGGTCCAGGAGAACTTGAACGTTCCGGCCTCGTCCACCTTCGCATCGAACTGGATGTAGGGATTGGCCGAGATCGCCGGCTCCAGCCCGCAGGAGAAAACGGGCTTGCCGTTGAACTCGCAGGCGAACTTGTTGATGATCTTTCGCGGAATGGTCTTGCCCTGCGCGTCCTTGCGCTGGCCGGATTCCATGACGTGCGAAACCAGGGTCTTGATCTGGATGACCTCGCCCTTGGCCGCTTCCTTCGGAAGCTTGATGCGCGGTTTGTCTGCCATCTTCTCTCTCCTGAGCCCTTAGCCGCCGCAGCCGCCGATGGTGACCTTCACGGTCTTCTGCTCCGTGAACAACGAACCGTCGCTCATCTTCGCGATCGCCACCACGTTCTGAGTGGTCGCGAGCCGGATCCGGATCGAGGCTTCCGCCTTGCCCGACAGCGGCGTGAACGACAGCGTCGCGACGCCCGCATTCGGGTTGCCGTCCGCAATGATCATGACGTCCTTGACGTAGGACTCCGCGGTCATCGGGCTCTCGATGTTGATCGACAGCGGCACGGTATTGCCGTTCTCGGCGATCTCGGGCAGATCCAGCGAAATCTTGCCCTTGGCCGGCTGCTTGCCGCCGGTGAACTTCTCGATCCACTTCGCCGCGTCGTTCGTCACTTCGGCATCGGCCCCCATGGGCATCAGGGTCAGCATGACGAAGCCGCCCCCGAGCGCAAACGCCTGCCGTCGATTGATGGCCTTCATTCCTGATCCTCCTCGCCGTCAGTTCAGCGTCTTGAGAAAAGCGATGACATCCTCGACCTGCGCGGCCGTCAGAATGGATTTGCCGACGAACTCCGGGCGCACCCGGCTCAAGCCGTCGTTCTTGAAGAATGCCGGCATCACGGTGTCGGTGAAGATGCGCTTGGGGTCGGCGACGATGAGCCGCAGTTGCGCCTCGGTGTAGCGGCCGGCGACGCCGTCGAGCGACGGACCGAACTCGCCGTGGAATTCCTCGGACTTCAGCCTGGTGACCTGATGGCAAGCCAGGCAGTTGCCGAGCGTGCGGGTCAGGAACACCTTCTTGCCAGCCTCGGCACTGCCGGGCGAACCGGTCAGGGATTTCGGCAGGGAATCGCTGACGACGTCGAGCTTGATCGGCTCCTGCGCGTACGCGCTCCCGACCATCAGACATAAAGCAAACGCAGCAGCAAGCGGGCGCCGCATATTTCCTACCCTTGATGGCGAGGTGACGCCCGCCTCGTTGATGACGGATCCAACGATCCTTCACATTCAGTTATTATGATATGTTCATGTATTGAGCGGCGTCAAGATAAATCTGAGCGCGACGTCGGGACTAGCCGCTGGCGGCGAGGAAATCCTTGAACGAGCCACGCTCATAGGCGCGCTCCCGCACGAATCGAAACATCGCCAGGAAATGCTGCGGCTTCAGGTAGCCGGGTGCTCGCGCGACTTCCCGCGCCATCGAGTCCTTCGCCTCGATACCGCTGGACGACGGTGGAAAGAACTGGAACGTCGGGGTGAACCTGATCCCGTATTTCTGGGCAAGGTCCTTCTCCGACAGCTCCTGACGATCGAAATCCGTAACCTTGCGGGACCCGATCAGATTGAGCTGGAGCACCTCGAAATTATCGCGGACGTAGTTCGCAATACTGGCATCGGCGAAATTCACCAGATGCGTTTCGCGGCAGTAGGGACAACCGCGCAGCTCCCACATGATGGCGAGGCGCTTGCCGCTGGCGGCAGCGCTCTCGAGGTCTTCGCGTAGATCGAGAAAGCTCTGCAGAAACCAAGGCTCGTGATAGAGGCCGTCATCTCCCAGCGCGGGCTCGGCCACGGCCACACCGCGGGCGGCGGTGAACGCGGCGCCCGAGGCCAATGCCAGAAACCCACGCCGCGTCGACCTGCTGAGAGACATCGGGAATTTCGGCCTTCGAGGATGTTGCGAGTCGCGTCAGGTTTATTATGATATTCGAATACAGGAATATGACAAGGATTTCTGATCTTGCGCTGCATCATCGCGCTTTTGACGTTTCTGGCCTGCAGCACGCTCGCGTTGGGCGCCGAGAGCGACGGCGCCAAGGATTTCGCATCGGCGATGGAGCCTATCATGGCCAATCTGCGCACCGCCGCTAGCTACACGCGGACCGGAAACATCGCGTTGGCGCAGATGGAGACCGAGGAGGCCGTGACAGCCTGGAAGCGGCTCGAGACAAATGCATCGAGTCTCCCTTTCCCTCAAACGCCGGCAACCCTGACGGAATTTCTCAGCCAGGGCAGCCAGCGGCTTGGAGCCGCCGCGCACGCCCTCGACAGCGGAGACAATGTCGCCGCCGGCCGCGACCTGCACCTGATCCGCCAATCATTCCATCAGCTTCGACGCCAGTCCGGCCTCTACGATCTCGGCGACTGCGTCTTCGAGATCGCGCCTGCCATGGAAAAATTACGCGTTGCAGCGAGCTCGTATGGCGAACAGCCTGCACCTGCTCACGCCGAGGATACCGTCGCCGCGGCGAGCGCACTGCGCGATCGTCTGCAGCGTTGCAACGATTGGGCGCGGGCGGCCGTCGCTGAGAGAAACGAGTTCCGACGGCTGATCGACGGCGCGATCGCCAGCAGCAGCGAGATCGCCCATGCGGCGATGGCGGGCGACGGACCGCTCGTGCATCGTTACCTGATCGAGTTGCAGTCTTACGCCCAGCTCCTGGATTTCCGTTTCGGCTAGATCAACCGATGCTGGTCAGCGCCGGAAAGTGCTCCAGCAGCCATTCCGAAACCGTGGGCATCAGCCCGGTCAGGAACATCAATCCCGTCGCGACCAGAAAGGCGCCCATTGTCTTTTCGACCATGCCGAGGTGCCGGCGCACGCGGCCAAGCGCTCCGATAAAGCGGCCGGTGAAAGCGGCTGCGACAAGAAAAGGGATGCCGGTGCCGATCGAATAGGCAAGCAGCAACAAGGCCCCTCGTGAGGTGGTGTCCTCGGACCCGGCCATGAGCAGGACGGCGGCGAGGATGGGTCCGGCGCAGGGCGTCCACCCGAACGCGAACGCCAGCCCCATGACGAAGGCGCCCGCCACGCCGGCCGGCCGACTCTCGATCTGCAGCGTGGCGCTGCGATAGAGCAGCGGAATCCTGAGCACGCCGAGAAAATGCAGACCCATCACGACGATCAGGACGCCGGCGACGATACCAAGCGTCGAAAGATGCGCCGAGACGAAACGGCCCGCAATCGATGCCGTCGAACCAAGCGCGACGAAAACCAGGGAAAAGCCGGCCACGAAGGCAAGCGCCGAAACCAGGATGCGCGGCCGCAGTTCGGGCTGACTATCCGAGAGATCCGTGACGGAGACACCGGCCATATAGCAGAGGAACGGCGGAACGAGCGGCAGGATGCAGGGCGACAGAAACGATAACAGGCCCGCGACGAAGGCCGCACCAAGCGTGACATCCAAGGTCATTGCTCCCATCCCTAGCACATATACGAATTTAATGATATAAAGAGCCAGGAAAGTCCAGAAGGTCCATTACGCAGGATGAGTCGCATCGTCGGATTGCTCGTGGTCGCTATCATGCTCGCGCTGCACGCGACGCGGTCGCACGCTGCCGAACTCGTCATGTTCGAACGGGCCGGCTGCGTGTGGTGCGCGCGCTTTGACGCCGAGATCGCGCCGATCTACGGCAGGACCGAGGAGGGCCATGCCGCGCCGCTGCGCCGTGTCGACCTCGACCGTCCCCTGCCCGGCGATCTCTCCGGAATCGATCCGGGTGCCTTCACGCCGAGCTTCGTCGTGCTACAAGAGGGCCGGGAGATCGGCCGCATTCGCGGCTATCCGGGGGATGCCTTCTTCTTCGGCCTGCTGAACCGGATCCTGACCAGCTCGGGATCGACGCCCGGCAGGTCGTGATCAAAGGATGTCGTTAGGGATTTGACGCGATGCCGTTGCCAAAGCTGAAGGAGATCGAGGGATCCGCCGAACTCGAGCAGATGATCGAGAAGGCGCGCGAGGCGAGCGACATGCTGAAGGCGCTGTCGCATGAATCCCGATTGCTGCTGCTTTGCATCCTCGCCGAGGGTGAGAAGTCGGTGACCGAGCTCGAGCAGTTCCTCGGCGAGCGGCAGTCGACTGTCTCCCAACAGCTCGCGCGGCTGCGGCTCGACCGGCTCGTCACCACCCGCCGCGACGGCAAGACGATCTACTACAGCCTCGCCAGCGAGGACGTCCGCAAGATTTTGACTGCGGTTTACGACGTGTTCTGCGAGCCGGTGCGCCGCCGGCGCCGGTAGTTCTCCGCACTGGCTTTCCGGAGCCTTCCGGCGCAGACTGCCCGAGGCGAAGAACAAACATCTCCGGAGGAATGCTGAATCCGTCGACCATAGCATTTGCATGCGGGCTTGCCGCCGGGGCCGTGCTCGGTGTCGCCGGGCGCGCTGGAAGGTTTTGCACACTCGCGATGCTCGAGGACGCGTTTTTCGGGTCGGATTTGCGCCGGCTGAAGTCTTTTGCGCTGGCTGCGGCCGTGGCGCTGCTTGCGACCCAGGCTCTTTCTGAATTCGGCGTCGTCGATCTGTCGCGGTCGATCTATTTGACGTCGTCGATCGGACTTGGCGGCTCGATCGTCGGCGGGCTGATGTTCGGCATCGGCATGGCGCTGGTCGGCACCTGCGGTTTCGGCACGCTGGTCCGCGTCGGCGGCGGCGATTTGCGGGCCATCGTGATCTTTCTCGTGCTCGGCCTCTCTGCGCTCGCGACCATGCGCGGCATCACGGGGATGCTGCGCGTGATGCTGATCGAACCGTTGTCGCTGCGGCTGGCGGAGGGCACCAACCAGACGTTGGCCTCGCTGTTGGGTGCGGGAAGCGCGATGCGCGCACTCCTCGTCGTGTCGATCGCGATTGCGCTCGCCATCTGGGCCTTGGCAGACGGCCGGCTCGTCCGGTCGCCTCGACTTTTGGCCTCGGGCCTCGCGGTCGGCGGCGCGATCGCATTCGGCTGGTTCGCGACGGGGTGGCTTGCCGACGACGAATTCGATCCCGCCCGCGTCTCTTCGCTCACTTTCGTCGCGCCACTCGGCGACACCATCCTCTATATCGCCACCTTCTCAGGTGCGCGGCTGAATTTCGGCATCGGCTCCGTTGCCGGTGTCATAGCGGGCTCTTTTGCTGCGGCAATGCTCGCGCGCGGCTTTCGCTGGGAAGCCTGCGACGACGCGCGCGAATTGAAGCGCCACATGACTGGCGCGCTTCTGATGGGCTGCGGAGGGGTCATGTCGATGGGATGCACCATCGGCCAGGGCTTGACAGCGTTCTCGACGCTCGCCGTTTCGGCGCCGATGACCATGCTGGCGATTGCCTGCGGAGCCCGACTCGGGCTTGAGTTCACGATGACCGGCGAATGGCTGCCCGCAGTGCGCAAGCTGTTTGGCGTCTCGACCTAGAGGAAAGGACTGTCGCTTCAACACCGGACTGCGGTTGGGGCCGTGGCGGAGAGAGTGGGATTCGAACCCACGGTACGGTTTCCCGCACACACGCTTTCCAAGCGTGCGCCTTAAGCCACTCGGCCATCTCTCCGGAGCGCCCTCTCTTGAAGGGGCGCCGGTGATTTTGCAAGGGATCGCGGGCAAATCGGCTAAATTTTCCGCAACACATTGTATTTGCATGAGAATATGTCGCGCCCCGGACCTGCTCCGAAGCCTCTCGGGATGAACCGATCGCGGGTTTGGCGCGACGATTCACCTGAGGACGCCAGACGTGACTGGGGACGCCATGACCATCCGCAAGATCATCGCCGCGCTTAGCCTGATTTCGGCCCTTGGCTCCGGCTATGCGGCGCCCGCCCAGGCCCAGGCCTGCACCCGCCAGGGCATCGATGTGACCTGCGACGATGGCCGGCACGGGGTACTTTCGGGCGATGCCATCCTCTGGCCGGATGGGACCCGCTCCAGCTCGACGCCGCATCAGAGCGTGATCATCGGCAACAAGAGCTCGGTACATGTCGGGCCCGGCGTCTTCGTCGGCCAAGGCAAGGGCGTGGTGCCGATGGACGATCCGAACGCGCCGAACAAGCGGCAGTGCGCGATTCTGGACGGGGTGTCATATTGCTATTGAGGCTCGCCTCTCCCGGAGAACCAGGCAGAGGCGATAAATCTAGATCAGCCGGACACCGGAGATCGCCGACTTCAGCCACCGCAGCGCTTGCGGCGGTTGCGCGGCGAGTGGGGCAGCCGCAACCTTCTCCGTCCGACACTTCTCCAGCTCGGCGACGAAGTCCGACGACCATTGCTGGATGGTATGGCCGCGCAGGGTCTTCATCATCGCCTCCCACCGCATCTTGCGCTCGGTGAGCGGCATCGCGGCAGCCACGGCAATCGCGCGGGCCATGCCGTCGACGTCGTGCGGATTGACCACCAGCGCGGTGTCGAGCTCATTGGCGGCGCCGGCGAACTTCGACAGCACTAGCACGCCGGGATCGGCCGGATTTTGCGCGGCGACATATTCCTTGGCGACAAGGTTCATGCCGTCGTGCAGCGGCGTCACCACGCCGATCTGCGCGGTGCGGTAGAGACCGGCGAGCACGGCCTGGCTGAAACCCTTGTTGAGATAACGGATCGGCGTCCAGTCGACTTCGCCATGGCGCCCGTTAACGTCAGTGACGAGGCGGGCGACCTCGCTCTGAAGATTGCCATAGGCCTCGATGCCGCCGCGCGACGGGTTGGCGATCTGCAGCAGCGAGATGCTGCGCGCAAATTGCGGTTGATCGGTCCAGAGCCGGTCGAACGCGCTGATGCGGTTGATAAGGCCCTTGGAATAGTCGAGCCGGTCCACGCCGATCGCGAGCCGCTCGCCGTTCAAGCTGCGACGCAGGCGCGAGACATCGGGATGCGAAGCAGACTTCGCGGCATAGGCAGCGAACTTCTCTGCGTCGATGCCGATCGGAAACACTTCGCAGCGCGTGCGGCCATGCTGCGAGAGCACGACACCGTCCTCGATGGCGAGGCCGAGCTCACCGCCGGCATAACCGAGGAAATTCTGACAATCCGCATCGGTCTGGAAACCGAGCAGGTCATAAGCCAGCATCGCCGTGATCAGCTCACGATGATTGGGCACACCCTGCATCACCGCCGCGACCGGCCAGGGCGTGTGCAGAAAGAAGCCAATGGGATCATCGACGCCGAGTTCGCGCAACTCCGCACCGAGCGCCAGGAAATGATAATCCTGCACCCAGAACGCGGTTTTGACTTTTCGGAAGCGCATCAGAGCGCGCGCCATGAACGCGTTGACTTCGCGATAGCTGACGTAGTCCTCGCGGGAGACGCGGATCAAATCGCTGCGCGAATGCAGCGCCGGCCACAGCGCCGAATTGGCAAAGCCTTCATAATAGCCGCCGTAATGCGCCGCCGGCAGATCCAGCGTCGCAATCGCGCCTGATCCCAGCGCTTCGATCTCGGCGAACGGCTCCTTCTGATGGCCGTCGCGCACGCGACCGGAGGAACCGACCCAGATGGCACCGGAATGCTCCACGACGGGAAGCAAGGCCGCCGCCAGACCGCCCGTCATGGGTTCGTTGGGTTTACCGCGCGCAACTCGATTTGAAACGACGACTAAGTTCACAGGTCGTCCCCTCCTGTTCATTCCACCCCGTTTAACTGCCGTTCATCAATATGGTTCCGGTCATCATTTCCACGAAATGAAACCAAAGTCAGGCACGCGCGTTGGAACCAGTTTCCTTCAGAGGAACCCAGCGATTTTGTTGGGAAAATGGAGCGCGGCATCAACTCGGCACGACTTGAATCCCTCGCGCGCAGGAACCCACAGGAGCACAATGTGGCTCTGCGATGACCCTTGCCTTATTCCAGCCTCGTGTCGTCAAGCAGGCGGGCAAGAAAGGCGCGGACATCGTTTGGCGTATCGAAGTGACCGTTGACGCCCATGGCCCGGCGACCGACCGAGAAAGAAAGGCCGTTCATGTCCGGCATGATCGCAAACACGGTTTCATCGGTGACGTCATCACCGATGAAGATGGGACGGCGCCCTTTAAAGGGCTCGTGCTTCATCAGCTCGCGCACCCCCGTCGCCTTGGTGAAACCCGAATGCTTGATCTCGCAGACGAACTTGCCGGGCAACACCTCGATCGGCGCATTGGGCAGATCGGCGCGGATCAGCGAGACCGCTTCATAGATCGCCTTCTCCGCATGCGGCGCGAGGCGATAATGCAACGCCAGTGAATAACCTTTGTCCTCGAGCAGAATGCCGGGGCTGAGCTTTGCGATCGCGGCCAGCCGCCGCTTCAGCTCCTTGTCCATCGGCGGCGCGTGGACGTCATCAGCCTCATTCCCCACCGACAGCCGCATCTCCGCACCGTGACCGGCGACGGCGCGAAACACATCGGGCGCAAAGATCAGGTCGATGTCGTTGAGCGAGCGGCCGCTGACCATGGCCAGCGCGCCAGACGTCCGCTGCGTCAGCCGGTTGAGCGTCTCCGACAGGCCCGGTGGCACCCACACTTCGCGCGGCGTCGGCATCAGGTCGAGCAACGTGCCGTCGATATCGAGCAGGATCGCCGTCTCGTTGAGATGCGGGACGAGCGCGTGCGGCACCGGCACGGCGTCGGGAGCTTCATCATCTGGCATGGGACGCATCTGATCCAGTTCAGCGAGTTCCGATTTCATAGTCTACTCCATGGAAGCGAGCGGCCGTGCGATTTGTTCGAGCGATTTGCGCTCCGCAGAAACGGCATAGCGCCAGGCCACGATCGCAGCCGCGATCATCAGGAATGCTCCCAGCAAATAGCCGGCGAACACGCTGTCGCGCGATCCGGTATCGATCAGCGCGCCGAACAGTGCGGGGCCCACGACGCCGCCGATGCCGGTGCCGACCGCATAGAACACCGCGATTGCCAGCGCGCGAACCTCGAGCGGAAAGGTTTCGCTCACCGTGAGATAGGCGGCGCTTGCTGCGGGCGAGGCAAAGAAGAAGATCACCATCCAGGCGATGGTCTGTCCCTGCGCGCTCAACGCACCGATCGAGAACAGATAACCCGACAGCGCCAGCAGCAGGCCCGAGGCGCCATAGGTGAACATGATCATGGCGCGGCGGCCGAGCGTGTCGAACAGACGGCCAAGCAGCAGCGGGCCGAGGAAGTTGCCGGCGGCGAACGGCAGCAGGTACCAGCCGACATGATCGGCGCTGATGCCGTAGAAGTCGGTCAGAACCAGCGCGAAGGTGAAGAAGATTGCGTTGTAGAAGAAGGCCTGTGCGGCCATCAGCACGAGCCCGACCAGCGCGCGCTGGCGGTAGGTTACGAACAGCGTATGCACGACTTCGCCTATAGGGGTGTGATCGCGCATCTTCAGCCGCATTTTTGGGAAGCGGCCGTCGCTCGCGTCCTGATCGTTTCCGAGCACCGAACGCTCGATATCGTCGACGATCTTGTGGGCCTGGTCCGGCCGGCCGTGAATCATCAGCCAGCGCGGACTTTCCGGGATCCACATCCGCATCAGGAGCACGACGAGCCCGATGGCCGCGCCGATGAGATACGCGAGGCGCCAACCGAGATCGGCACCGATGACCGCTGGATCGAGCAGCACGATCGCTGCCACCGCGCCCATCGCCGCACCGATCCAGAAGCTACCGTTGATGACGAGATCGGTCCAGCCGCGATAGCGCGCCGGCACCAGCTCCTGAATCGTCGAGTTGATCGCGGTGTACTCGCCTCCGATTCCGGCGCCCGTCAGGAAGCGAAACAGCGCGTAGCTCGCGATATTCCACGAGAGCGCGGTCGCGGCCGTCGCGGAGAGATAGAGAGCCAGCGTAATGAAGAACAGCTTCTTGCGGCCGATGCGGTCGGTGAGCCAGCCGAAGCCGAGCGCGCCAAGCACTGCGCCCGCGAGATAGGCAGAATTCGCGATGCCGAGATCGAGATTGGAGAAGTGCAGCATCGGGCTCTGCTTCAGCGCGCCCGAAAGCGCGCCGGCCAGTGTCACCTCGAGACCATCAAGGATCCAGGTGATGCCGAGCGCCAGGACGACGCGGGTGTGAAAGCCGCTCCAGGGCAGAGCGTCGAGACGCGCGGGAATGCTGGTCGCGACGACGCGATCGGTCGTGGCCACCGCCGAGATTGCAGGTCCATAATCGACTGCTTGGCTCTGCTGCAATTCCATCACGTTGCTGGGTCTGGGGTGCGGCATCCGCCTGCCACCTGCGACAACGCCTGCGGCAACGGCAGGTTCCGATAGGAACTGTGGCGACCACCGATCGTTTCCGCTGGAGCCGCAAGGAATTGACGCATGGCTCATGTCAGAAAGACGACACATTCGCGCAAAACCGCTGCCCACAAGAGGGCCAGCGCGCGGCGGAGCACCGCGCGCAAAAGCACAAGGCGTGCGACATCGAAGCGATGGTCGCAGCGCGTGACGAGGGAGAGCGACGCGCTCGACCTCAAGCGCGGCGTGTTCAAGCTGACCAGCCCGAAAAAGATCGCGGCCTCGTTGAAACGTTCCGCCGAGCACAGCGCGCGTCGCAAGACAGGTGCGTATCGCTCGGCGTTGTCGATGCTGACGTTCTACATCAACCGCGCCGGCAAGACGCTGCCAAAGACGGAACGCGATCGGCTGGAGAAAGCGAAGCTTGAGCTGAAGCGAGCGTTTGGGAGGGAATGAGGCGCTGCGCCTCGCTCCGCCGTCATCCCGGACAAGCGAAGAGCAACGCGACAGCGAGGGCTACAGACGTAGTGGCCTTAAGCCGCCCGGATATTGGCCATGAAGCGATCGAGCTCGGCACGCAGGCGCGTGCTTTCACTGGATAGCGTCTTCGCCGAGTTCAGCACCTCCTCCGAGGCCGAACCGGTCTCGGCCGCGCCATGGTTGACCTGGCCGATATCGGTCGCCGCGGTCTGGGTGCCCTGCGCGACGGTCTGGACACTGCGCGCAATCTCCTGCGTCGCCGCACCCTGCTGCTCGACGGCGCTCGCAATCGAGGTCGAAATCGACGAGATCTGGCCGATCGTGGCACCGATCTCCTTGATCGCGGCGACCGACTCGGCGGTCGCCCCCTGCATGCCCGCGATGTGCGAGGAAATCTCGTCCGTTGCCTTGGCGGTCTGGCTCGCCAGGGACTTCACTTCGCTTGCAACCACCGCAAAGCCGCGGCCGGCTTCCCCGGCCCGCGCGGCCTCGATGGTGGCGTTCAGCGCAAGCAAATTGGTCTGCTCGGCAATTGCCGTGATCAGCTTGACGACCTCGCCGATCTGCTGGGCGGCATGCGACAGCTTGCCGATACGGCCGTCGGTCTCCTTGGCCTGCACCACGGCGGCTTCGGCAATGCGGCTGGAATCGCGAACCTGGCGGCCGATCTCCTCGACCGAAGCCGACAGCTCCTCGGTCGCGGTGGCGACCGACTGCATGTTGCTCGAGGCCTGCTCGGAGACGCCGGCGACTTGGCTCGACAGGCTCTGCGTGGTTTCGGCAGTGCGGGTCAACGTGGAGGCCGCCGATTCCAGCTGCACGGCAGAGGCCGAGACGTTGGACACGATGGCGCCGACCGCGCCCTCGAAATCGTCAGCAAAACGGATCAGCTCCGAGCGCCGTGAAGCCGCCTGCTCCTTGTTCTGGGCTTCGCTGGCGGCGGCATCGCGCTCGGCCTTGGCGACCGCCTGAACCTTGAACTCTTCGACCGCGCCAGCCATCTCGCCGATCTCGTCCTTGCGGCCGAGACCCGGCAGCACGACGTCGAAATTACCCGAGGCCAGCTCGCGCATCGCCTTGCACATCGCGATCATCGGCCGCGAGATGCCGGTGCCGAGCAGGAAAGCGAGGACCGCACCTAACAGCGTGCCGCCGACGGCCAGCATCAGCACCAGTTGCTCGGTCTTGCCGATGGTCGCCTCCGACTCCGAATCCAGGCGCTGCTGTTCGGCAACCAGATCCGCTTTCATGGCGGTGGCACCCTGAAGGATGGCGCCCGCCGAGCCGCTCATCTCGGTGACGAGTTCGTCGACCAGCTTGGCGTTGGCGATCAGCTTTTCCAACGCGTCGCGATAGGCAGCGAGAATGGTCTTGGCATCTTTCAGGCCGTCGACGATCTTGTCGTCCATGGAATAGACCGCGCCGAGCGAGTTCTCGACGAATTTCAGCCGCGCCAGCGCACTGCTCGCGATCGCCTGGTCGGACGTCAGCACGAAATTGGTCGCCGCAGCGCTCGCCGTCTGGAACTGGGCATTGACCTGCTTGGTGCCGAACTCGATCGCCTGCGCCTCGGAATCGGAGGCGTTGTTGCCGATATCGTCGAGCTTGTATTTCAGGAGATTGGCTTGGCGCGTGAGCTGATTCTGCACCAGCAGTGCGCTGTCGCGCTTGGCCTTAAGGACCTTGGCGAAGGTCGTGGAGAAGTTCGAAAATTCCTTGGCGAGCTTGGCAAGGCTGTCCTGCCGCGCCGGTGTCTTCGCGCTTTTGACCGCTTGGTCGATGGCATTCTTCAGGCTGGTCTCGGCGTCAAGCGCCACCTTGGCGTCTTCTTCCTTGCCGGTGAGGACGAAATATTTGACGGCCGAGCGGTAACCGAGCAGCTCGCGGTCGATGTTGCGGGCAAGATCGGCCTCCGAGACGCTGCGGCGATAGGAGCCTACGCCGGATGAGACGCGCTCGAAACCGAAATAGGAGAACGCCATGCTTCCGGCCGAGATGACCAGCACGGCGGCAAAACCGAGCATAATCTTGGCGCGGAACCGGACGGTCGGAAATATGCTGCGCTTAGACGGCGACGCTGTACGCCCGGACATTTCCAAACCCCCATTCAGTCTTCAGCCGCGATCTGGAGGCGCCCCGCCCCCAGATCTGGATGCGCAAAACTAAGGCACAATCGATAAAGGGCGGTAAATTCGTCCGATCTGCATCCGGGAGCGGAGAGAGTCAGCTCCAGGAGCGGGCCCCGAGCGAGCTCGCGTGTTGCGGCTAGCCGGAAAACGCCTTATTCTTACGGCACTTGTCAGACAATAATTATGCACTTGGCGTTAGACCAAGCTGGTCTCGAGGGAGAAGCGGAGTGGGGCAAACCGAGTCTCGGTTTGGCGTTGCGTCTGGTGTTGCCGTTGCCAAATCGAAGGCCGCGACCGTCGATGAAGCCGTGGCCGAGCTTGCAAGCCAGCTCCCGTCCGACGAGCTGGCGCTGATCCTGGTCTTCCTCTCTCCGCGCTACGACCCCCACCATTTCATCGCCGAGATCACCCGACAATTCGATGAGACCCGGGTCTGCGGCTGCACCACCGCGGGCGAGCTCGCGCCAGACGGCTGGGACGAGAACAGTGTCGTGGCCCTCGCCTTCAGCCGCTCGGACTTCTCGGCCGCGGTGCGGCCCATCCTCAACCTCGACAGCTTCCAGGTCGAGGACGGCCGCAGGATCGGCGGCGAGCTCCGGCACGAGCTGCTGCGAGCGACCCCGCAGATCGATCGCGGGAGTCCCTTCGGCCTGGTCCTGATCGACGGCCTGTGCCGCCGCGAAGAGGCGGTGATGTCCGCGATCTATGCCTCGCTCGATGATATCCCCGTCGTCGGCGGCTCCGCGGGCGACGGAATGCGCTTCGAGAGGACCTTTGTGTTCTTTGACGGTGAGGCACACAGCAATGCCGCGCTCCTGATCCTGTTGAGCACGTCACTGCCGTTCCGGGTCTTCAAATGCGATAATTTCGAGCCGCGGGCGCAGAAGATGGTGGTCACGGAGGCCGACATCGAAAATCGAACGGTCAGGGAGTTGAATGCCGAGCCGGCGGCCGAGGAATATTCACGCATGGTCGGGATCATGGACGCCAAGCTCGACCCGTTCTCCTTCGCATCCCATCCGGTCCTGGTGCGCGTCGGCGGCTCCTATTACGCAAGGTCGATCCAGCGCGTCGAGCCCGACGGTTCGCTGCATTTCTTCTGCGCGATCGACGAGGGCATGGTGCTGACCGCGGCCTCGTCGAAAAGCCTGGTCGGCTCGACCCGTGAGACCTTCGCCGAGATCCGCGACCAGATCGGAGACGTCTCGCTCTATATCGGCTTTGAATGTCTGCTCCGCCGCCTCGACGCCGAGCAGCACCAGCTCGCCCGCGACATGTCCGAACTGTACCGGCAGAACCGCGTCGTCGGCTTTCATACCTATGGCGAGCAATTCGGCTCGATGCATGTGAATCAGACCTTTACGGGCGTCGCGATCGGAAGGCGCACCGCGTGACGGACATGGCGCAGGGCCCCGATTCGATGGACCAGCTGCAGCGCGAGGCCGCCAAGCTGCGGAAGATCAATGCCGCGCTGATGTCGCGCGTCGAGCGCTCGATGGACCAGCAGCTCAACGCATTCTCGTTGTTCGAGACCGCCATCGCGCTCGACCACAAGGTTCGCGACCGGACGCATCAGTTGCGCGAGGCCCTGCACTCGGTCGAGCGCGCCAATGAGGGTCTCTATCGCGCCAAGCAGCAGGCGGAAGCCGCGAGCTCGCTGAAATCCTCGGTGCTGATCTCCGTCACCCACGACCTGTTGCAGCCGCTCAATGCGGCCCGCCTGACGCTGTCGGCGCTGACCGAGATGATGGAATCGCAGGAAGCAGGCGTCCTTATCGATCAGGTCGACCGCTCGCTGGTGACGCTGGAAGACCTGCTGCGCTCGCTGCTCGAGATCGCCAAGCTCGATGCGGGCGCGCTGCGGCCCGACGTGCGGCCGATTGCGCTCGCTCCCCTGTTCGACCAGCTACGAAACGAATTCGAGCCGGCCGTATGGAGACAAGGTCTTTCCTTGCGCATTCGCCCCTCCGCGCTCGCGGTGTCTTCCGATGCCATGATGCTGCGCAGGATCCTCCAGAACCTGCTGGCGAATGCCATTCGCTATACCCGCAGCGGCGGCGTCATCATGGGATGCCGTCCGAGGGGCGGCCGCATCTGCATTCAGGTCTCCGACACAGGGCCGGGAATCGCACAGACGCAGCAGGAGGCGATCTTCCGCGAGTTCCAGCGCGGCGAGGCGAGCGCGACCGACCAGGCCGGTTTCGGGCTCGGCCTGTCCATCGTCCGCCGTTTCGCAACGGTGCTCGGACACGAGGTGCGGCTGTCGTCGCGTCTCGGCAGGGGATCGACTTTCACTCTGGAGCTGGCATCGGCCGATCTTGCTGAAGTCAGCGACGAGAGGCACGAGGCCAAGCTCGCCGAGCGGCACTGTGGCGGCCTCGAAGGCGCCAAGATCCTGCTGATCGAGAACGATCCTGATGGCGCCGAGGCGATGGCCGCCCTGCTGGAGGGATGGGGCTGCGACGTCGCGCCGACGCGATCGGCCGCGGACGCGCTCCTGTGTCTCAACGAGCTCGGCGGCGCGCCGGACGCTATCATCGCCGATCTCCATCTCGATCACCGCGAGAGCGGCTTGTCGGCCATCGCCGAGGTCCGGGAGCATCTGAAGCTCGACACCCCCGCCATGATCATCACGGCCGACTATTCTGAAAGAGCGGCGAAGGAGGCGAGCCTCCTGGGCCTCGAGGTGCTGAAGAAACCGATCAAGCCTGCCGAGATGCGGGCGCTGCTGTCGTTCCTGCTGAGCTAACCAGGCGCGGCGCGGGCCAGTGCGGACCCACACAAGCGAAAACAACCCCATGCACCGTAGGGGTAGTACATTACAGCATTTCAAGACACTGATTTACCGGCAAAAATCATCGGCAGGGCGCGCCTCGAAGGGCGAGCCCGAACGGGAGAAATCACCTCAGGGCTGATCTGGCCGGGCACACTCACGCCTTGACCCGGTGCCCTCGGCGGCCAACGTCACGAAATCAATTCTGGACATTTCGACGATGGCTTTGGTGCGGCTCATCACGTTGAGCTTGCGCAGGATGTCGGAGACATGGACCTTCACCGTAGTCTCCGAAATCTTCAGCTCATAGGCGATCTGCTTGTTCTGAAGGCCACGCTGGAGCATTTCCAGGACGCGCAGTTGCTGCGAGGTCAGGTCGTGCAGGCGCTTCAACAGCTCCTGGGCGGGGCCTCCAGACCGCTGTGGTCGCGCCAACCCGCGATACGCATCCGGCAGGCAGATCGAGCCGCGCAAGACCTCACTGATCCCCTGCGCTAGCTCTTGTTTCGAAGAGGATTTGAGGATGTAGCCGGACACACCGAGCGACAATGCGCTGCCAATGATCTGCGGGTCCTGATACCCGGACACAATGATGACAGGTATCCGCGGGAACGCCTTCCTGATGCGGATGATCCCCGACAGGCCTGTCGTCCCCGGCATCGAAAGGTCGAGAAGGATCAAGTCGACGCCGTCCGTCGAGGACAGCAGGCCGAGCGCGCCGTCAATCGAGGTCGCCTGCAGGATGGTGGCCTCGGGCGTCGCCAGCTGCAGGGCGCCTTCCAGAGCTTCGCGAAACAGCGGATGATCTTCGACAATCAGAAATCGCGTCACCTTGGACCATTCCCCGATCGTTGCCTGCGCCCCCGTATATAAAACATGTTCGAGCCGGAGCGAACCGGATTGATCCAGATCAAAATGACGAACCGTATTATTGCGGCCTCCCGCGATCGATGCGCGCATACGGCCGGCTCTTGGGATCCGGCAGGTCCATCTTGCCGACCTCGACGATCGCCTTGTTGCGACTGAACAGGCCGAGCTTGCGCAGGATCTCGGTGATATGCGCCTTTACCGTGGATTCCGCGAGCCGAAGCTCCTGGGCGATCTGCCGGTTCGGAAAACCGCGGCGCAGCAGGTCGAGCACGCGAAGCTGCTGCGCCGTGAGCTCGCGCAACTTGACCTCGAGCGCCTTGTTGCCATCTGCCCGTCGTCGTTGCGGCGCAACGACAAAATCCTTCGGCACTGACACCGATCCGCTGAGCACGCCTTCGATCGATTGCGCCAGTTCGCGCTTGGAGGTCGACTTGGGCAAGTACCCGGCGGCTCCCAACGCCAGCGCTTCGCGGACCACGTGCTGGTCCTCCTCGCTCGACACGATGGCGACGGGCAGGCGCGGATGGGTCTCGCGCAGGCGGAGAAAGCCGGAGAATCCGGTCGCATCCGGCAGTGAGAGGTCGAGCAGCGCGAGGTCGATGCCCTGTTCGGCCGACAGGATATGCAGTGCGTCCTCGATCGACATCGCCTCGAGGATCCGCGCCTCCGGCAACGCCAACCGCACCGCACTGCCGAGCGCCTCGCGAAACAGCGGATGATCGTCGATGATCAGGAAGCTAGTCATGGCGCCTTCCCAAGACTCCACCGCACAAGACTCCACCGCACAAGACTCCACCGCACGAGACTGCACGGCACAGGCATCCACCGCATGCGCGGCAGCGGCCCCATCCTGCGCCGGTTCGGCGTCGGGAGGATGGCGAATGGACGCTAGCACACCTTCCCGCTCCCGTCCGGTCAAGGCCGTTCAATCGTTGGATTCCGCCTGGACCGTCAGCAGGAAGGAATAGATGCTGTCGAACTGCTCGTCGGTGAACACTTCCTTCCAGGCCGGCATGCCCTTGGACGGCCGGCCTTCATGAACGGTCTTCCAGAACGTGTCGCGCATGTCTTCGCCGTAGCGGTGATGCAGCAGCCGGAGATCGATCTTGCGCTCGCTCTGGACGGCATCGGGACCATGACAATGCGCGCAGGTGCCGTTGAAGATCTCCTTGCCAGCATCGACGGTCTCAGCGTTCGGTGCAGGCGCATCGCCCTTGGCATCACCCTTGGCCTCACCCTTGGTCTCGGTCGCTACCACGTTGGCGACTTGCACCACACTGGGGCCGGTTCCCGTCCCCGTCGTTGTTCCCGCCGGCACCGGCTGAGCCGCGCCGAAGCGCACCGGCTGCCCCGTCGGCAAGCCATACTTCACAGCGAGCTCGCCGATCGTCTTCTGAAGCTGCGGCAGGACGGCATCGACGCGATCGCGAAGCTCGGTGGATGTCTTCGCAAAGCCGATGGCGGCTTCCCATGACAGGCCTTCTCCTTCGGTCAGCTGAATCTGATAGCGATCGTTGTAGCTGGTCTTGTTGAGCCAGCCGGCGACAGGTCCCCAGATGAAGGCGACGTCAGCCTTGCCCTGGTCAAGCGCCTGCATGCCTTCCTCCGGCGAGAGCACGGTGACTTTCTGGATATCGTCACGGCTCGCGAGCAGGTTTTGCGGCGTGCTGGCGAACTGCACCGCGACGCGCTTGCCCTTGAGGCCGTCGACGCCGCCGATCACCCCTCCCTTCGCCGCCACCAGCGTATAACCCTCTTTGGCGAAAGCACTGGAGAAGATCACGGCCGGTCCCATGAAATCCTCGGAGCGCGGCAGGCCGATCATGGCGTCGCATTGCTTGCCGAGCAGCGTGACGCGCACGGTCCGCTTGCCGAAATAGGATTTGTACCAATCATAGGCGATCGGCCGGCCGAGCGCCTGCGCCAGCGCCTGCCCGATCTCGACATAGAACCCCGGCTGCGACGGACTATCGCTCGAGAACGGAAGATTGGTCGGATCGGCGCAGAGGCGGAACGGCTGCGCCTCCTCGGCATGAAGTGCCGAGGCCGAAACAATCGACGCCGCGGCGACACAAGCGAGCAGGCCTGAGATGGCGCGATTTCGGCTCGTGCCGATGCCGGATTGATTCGGACGCATCTTCGTCTCCCATAGCTTGGTTGGGCCGCAGCTGTGTCGGGCCAAGGGTTTCGGGCCAAGGATTGCGGCACAAGCGCCGGCCGATGCCGCAATTGTCGTCTGTGAAAAAATGCGCGCGTATCCTGTCACCTCTGGATACGCGCGCCAGTCGTCACTGGACGGAGAACACGAAGAGAGAACCGCCCTCGGGGGCTGCGGCCGTCATCTTCTTTCCAATATCGCCCAGGAACGCAGGTATCGCGGCCGTACGACCGACGACGATGGCGACATACTGCTTACCGCCGACCTCATAGGTCACCGGACCCGCACCAATGCCGGAGCCGAGATTCCTGCTCCAGAGCACCTTGCCGTTCTTCGCATCGATGGCGCGGAAGTCGCCGTGAAGGTTGCCGGCGAACACCAGGCCGCCGCCGGTGGTCAGCGTGCCTCCGTTGAACGGCAGGTCTTCCTTGATCGACCACACCTTCTTCTGAGCGACCGGATCCCACGCCATGAGCTCGCCAAGGAAACCGCCGGGGCCTTCCTTGGTCGGGAATTCGGCACCGAGATAGAACACGCCGCGCTTATAGGCGACGTCCGAGACTGCCCAGTCCATGCAGACATTGTTGGACGGGATATAGACGAGGCCGGTCTGCGGGTTGAACGACATCGGCTGCCAGTTCTTGCCGCCGATCAGGTTCGGGCAGATGTCCTTCGCCGGATGGTTCGGACCCGGACGCTTGTCGGGATCCTCTTCCGCACGCATGGTGTTGACGTCCCACTTCTTGGCCCAATTCGAGAAGACGTACTTCTCAGCCGAGAGCACCTTGCCCGTCTCGCGATTGGCGACGAAGAAGTAGCCGTTGCGATCGGCCTTCATCAGCGCCGGAACAGTGCTGCCGCCGATCTTGAGATCCGCGAGCACGGCTTCGTTGACACCGTCGTAGTCCCAGGCATCGGCCGGCGTGGTCTGGATGTGCCACTTGATCTTGCCGGTGTTGGGATCGAGCGCCAGCGTCGAGGCGGTGTAGAGGTTGGTCAGCTTGCCGAAATTGCCGTCGCCGGTCGAACGGACGCCTGTGTTCCACGGACCGGGATTGCTGGTGCCCCAATAGACCGTGTCGGTCTTCGGATCGTAGGATCCGACCAGCCAGGCCGCGCCGCCGCCATGCTGGGCGGAGTCGCCCTTCCAGCTGTCGCCGCCGGGCTCATCCGGCGAGGGCACGGTGAAGGTCTGCCACAGCTGCTTGCCGGTATTGATGTCGAAGGCCTGGAGCGAACCGCGCACGCCGTACTCGCCGCCGCCGAAGCCGGTGATGACCTTGTCGCGCACGACGAGCGGCGGCGAGGTGATGACCGAGCCCTGCTTGTAATCGACCACCTTGGACGTCCACAGCGCCTTGCCGGTCGCGGCATCGAGCGCCGTCAGCTTGCCGTCGAGGCGGCCGACGAAAATCTTGCCATCAGCATAGGAGACGCCGCGATTGTTGACGTCGCAGCAGGCGTATTGCAGCACGTCATCGGGAATTTCCGGTTCAAAGGTCCATTTGCGCTTACCGGTGGCAGCATCGAGCGCATAGACGTATTTCGGGCCCCAGGAGGTCGAGACATAGAGCGTGTCGCCGATCACGATCGGCGACGATTCGTTCGAACGCAGCGAGGCCAGCGAGAACGAATAAGCGAGCGTCAGCTTGCCGGCGTTCTCGGCGTTGATCTGCTTGAGCGGGCTGAAGCGCGTGTTGCCGTAGTCGTGACCGGGGACGGCCCACTGCTTCTGATCGGATTGCGCCTTGATCAGGGAGTCGTTGGCGCGAGCGGTGGATGTCGCAGCGGCCAGCATCGCAATCATCGAAATGCCAGCCAAAAAGCCCTTCGTTCCAAAGGTCATGTATTCCCTCCGATGTTGTTGCATGCGCCACGTGGAGCGCCCGAGCGCAATGCGCTCGTGATGCGCAGTTTGTCTGCGAACCATCGTTCGGAATTACAACATCGCCGCTGCGCGCTTAGTATAGGCGGAAGGTAGTAGTGAGAATCAGTGGCGCGTTTCGACGCTCATCCCGTTGTAGAGGCTTGCGTCTTGCCTTGCCTCGTGCTCGACCGTCGTCCCGGACAAGCGAACTCGAGGCAACGCGTAGCGTTGTCCAGAGTGAGCGCTGATCCGGGACGACGGAGGAATTCGGCAATCAGGATGATGGCGCTACCAATGCCGCAAAACTTTCGAAGAAATTGGCGGCGAGCTTTCGCGAGGTCGAATCGATCAATCGCGAACCGAGCTGCGCGAGCTTGCCGCCGATCTGCGCATCGGCCTCGTAGTGCAGTATGGTGACGTCAGGAGATTCTTCTTCGAGCCTGACACTTGCGCCGCCCTTGGCGAAGCCGGCAACACCGCCGGCGCCCTCGCCGACGATGCGATAGCTGGTCGGTGCTTCGATATCGGTCAGCGTCACCTTGCCACCGAACGTCGCCTTTACCGGCCCGACCTTCAGCACCACGGTCGCAGTCATTTCCGTCGGCGACGACATCTCGAGCGATTGGCAGCCAGGGATGCACCGCTTGAGGATATCGGGATCGTTGAGCGCGGCCCACACCTTGGCTTTCGATGCCGGGATACGCTGGCTGTCGTTCATCTGCATCGTTTCCATCCCTTTGCTGTTGCTTGTCAGCTCCGACTAAGGTGGCGCCCGGCTACGATCAATCGCCAGTAAGTACTAGGGCTGCTTTGCCGCGCCTCATTCAATCGATGTCATTCCGGGGCGCGACGACGTCGCGAGACTCCATTGCTCCACCTACTTTGCTGCCCGATGGATTCCGGGCTCCCTCGCACCGCTCGGGCCCCGAAATGACGGGGTGGACTCAACACCGGGACATCGCCGATCGCCGCGACTTGCTGCATCGCCGCAAATGAAATCAATGACTTAATCCGCGGCCGACTACTACCAAGATCGCGATTACAACGGCATGGACGCGTGCTCCTATTCGCGCAACGAACAACGCATCCAAGGGAGAAATCGACGTGCGACCGGGCGAGGCGTAAGGCACGACAAGCAAGCGTTTCGCGCGATGGGCCTTTGAGCACACGCCGTCAAAGACGCAGCGAGCACCTTTTCCAAAGCTCACCACGAGGTCGCGCCATACATCGGCGGCGGCACGGATCCGCGTGACCGAATCGCGCATCGGCGGCAGCCGCCACGATGACCTTTCGATGACGCGCCGTCACCAAAATCCCAGTTGCAAAGTTTCGTTCGCGCTGTCTCTAATTGGAATAACGACAAACATTCGGGAGGACTTCACTGTGTCTACAGTCAAACTGACGGTGAACGGCAAGGCCGTTGCCGTCGACGTCGAGGACCGCACGCTGCTGGTTCACGTCCTGCGCGATCACCTCAACCTCACCGGAACCCATGTCGGCTGCGACACCAGTCAGTGCGGTGCCTGCGTCGTACACATGGACGGCAGGGCGGTGAAATCCTGCACCATGCTGGCGGGTCAAGCCGACGGCGCCAGCGTCACCACCATCGAAGGCATCGCCAAAGGCGACGAGCTGCATCCGATGCAGGCCGCCTTCCGCGACAATCATGGCCTGCAGTGCGGCTATTGTACGCCCGGCATGATCATGTCCTCGATCGACATCGTGCAGCGCCATGGTGGCCAGCTCGACGAAGCCACCGTTCGTCAGGAGCTCGAAGGCAATATCTGCCGCTGCACCGGCTATCACAATATCGTCAAGGCCGTGCTGGATGCAGCCGGACGCATGAAGGTCTCGCAGGCGGCCGAGTAGAGCGGCTAGCCTCGAAAGAACAACCACCGCTGCTGCTTTCGAGTGAAAGCGCAGTCAAGGAAACTCCTGGGGAGGACCAGACATGGGTGTTGAAGGCATCGGCGCGCGCGTCGTGCGCAAGGAAGACAAGCGTTTCATTACCGGCAAGGGCCGGTACGTCGACGACATCAAATTGGTGGGCATGACCCACGCTCATTTCATCCGCAGCCCGCACGCGCACGCCAAGGTGAAGAAGATCGATTCGTCCGCCGCGCTGAAGATGCCGGGCGTCGTCGCGGTGCTCACCGGCCAGCAGCTGGTCGACGACAAGGTCGGCAACCTCATCTGCGGCTGGGCCATCACCTCCAAGGACGGCAGCCCGATGAAGATGGGCGCATGGCCGGCTATGGCGCCGGAGACGGTGCGTTTCGTCGGTCAGGCCGTCGCGGTCGTGATCGCCGACAGCAAGAATTTGGCGCGCGACGCCGCCGAAGCCGTCGTCGTTGACTATGAAGAGCTCCCGGCCGTCGCCGACGTTCAAGCCGCGATCAAATCAGGCGCGCCGCAGCTTCACCCCGAAGCTCCCGGCAACCAGGTCTATGATTGGGTGATCGGCGACGAGGGCGCGACGGATGCCGCCTTCGCCAAGGCCGCCAATGTCGTCAAGCTCGACGTCACCAACAACCGCCTGGCCCCGAACGCGATGGAGCCGCGCGCGGCGATCGCCGATTACGATGCGGCGGAGGAGCACTTCACGCTCTACACGACCTCGCAGAACCCACACGTCGCCCGTCTCGTGCTCTCGGCGTTCTACAACATCGCCCCCGAGCACAAGCTGCGCGTGATCGCCCCCGACGTCGGCGGCGGCTTCGGCTCGAAGATCTTCATCTATCCCGAAGAGATGGTGGCGCTGTGGGCCTCGAAGAAGGTTGGCCGCCCCGTGAAGTGGACCGGCGACCGCACCGAGGCCTTCCTCACCGATGCGCATGGCCGTGACCACGTCACCCACGCCGAGATGGCATTCGACGCCAACAACAAGATCACCGGATTGAAGGTGAAGACCTACGCCAATTTCGGCGCCTACATGTCGCTATTCTCGTCTTCGGTGCCGACCTATCTCTACGCGACGCTGTTGTCGGGCCAGTACAACATCCCGGCGATCCATGCCGAGGTGATCGGTGTCTACACCAACACTACGCCGGTCGATGCCTATCGCGGCGCGGGCCGTCCCGAGGCGAGCTATCTGATCGAACGTCTGATGGAGACGGCCGCGCGGCAGCTCAAGGTCGATCCGGCCCAGCTGCGCCGCACCAACTTCATCACCCAGTTCCCGCACCAGACGCCCGTGATCATGGCCTATGACACCGGCGACTTTAACGCCTCGCTCGATGCCGCCATGAAGGCGATCGACTATGCCGGCTTCCCCGCCCGCAAGGCCAAGGCGAAAGCCGACGGCAAGCTGCGCGGCATCGGCGTGTCCTGCTACATCGAAGCCTGCGGCATCGCGCCGTCGAAGGCGGTCGGCAGCCTGGGTGCCGGCGTCGGCCTTTGGGAATCCGCCGAGGTGCGCGTCAATCCGGTCGGCACCATCGAGATCCTCACCGGCTCGCACAGCCACGGCCAGGGTCACGAGACGACGTTCTGCCAGCTCGTTGCGGATCGCCTGGGGATTCCCATCAGCCAGGTCTCGATCGTCCATGGCGACACCGACAAGGTGCAGTTCGGCATGGGCACCTACGGCTCGCGCTCCGCGGCTGTCGGTCTCACCGCGATCCTGAAGGCGATGGAGAAGATGGAGTCCAAGGCCAAGAAGATCGCCGCGCATGCGCTGGAGGCGTCGGAAGCCGACATCGTCATCGAGAACGGCGAGTTCAAGGTAACGGGCACCGACAAGGCGATTGCACTGCCGATGGTCGCGCTCGCGGCCTACACCGCGCACAATCTCCCTGACGGGATGGAGCCGGGCCTGAAGGAAAGCGCCTTCTACGACCCGACCAACTTCACCTTCCCGGCCGGCGCGTACATCTGCGAGCTCGAGGTCGATCCCGGAACGGGCAAGACCTCCTTCGTCAACTTCGTCGCGGCCGACGATTTCGGCCGGCTGATCAACCCGATGATCGTCGAGGGCCAGGTCCATGGGGGCCTTGTCCAAGGCATCGGGCAGGCATTGCTCGAGCATGCGGTCTACGATGCCAACGGCCAGCCGGTCACGGCCTCGTTCATGGACTACGCCATGCCGCGCGCCGACGACGTGCCCTCCTTCAACCTCTCCCACACCACGACGCTGTGCCCGGGCAATCCGCTGGGCATCAAGGGTTGCGGTGAGGCCGGCGCGATCGGCGCCTCCGCGGCCGTGATCAACGCGATCACGGATGCGATCGGCAAGAACAATCTGGAAATGCCCGCAACCCCCGATCGGGTGTGGCGCACGATCCACGCGGCTTAACTTCGCCATCGTCATTCCGGGGCGACGCGAAGCGTCGAACCCGGAATCCGGAGCCACGAATTCAACCTCGAGATTCCGGGTCTGCGCCTTCGGCGCATCCCGGAATGACAGAGCAAAGATTCCAGGAGCAACAAGATGTACCAGACCACCTATCATCGCGCTTCCTCGGTCGACGAAGCCGCCAGCCTGTTCGGCAAGAGCAGCGAGGCGAAATTCCTCTCCGGCGGGCAGACGCTGCTGCCGGTGATGAAGCAGCGGCTCGCCAGTCCCTCCGATGTGATCGACCTCGGCAAGATCAAGGAGCTGATCGGCGTCGAGGCCTCCGGCGACACGCTGACCATCAAGGCGGCGACGCCGCATTACGACGTCGCCACCAGCGATGCCGCGAAGAAGGCGATCCCCGCGCTCGCTTATCTGGCGTCAATGATCGGCGACCCCGCCGTCCGCTACCGCGGCACGATCGGCGGCTCGATTGCCAACAACGATCCTGCCGCGGACTATCCGGCCGCGCTGCTCGCGCTCGGTGCCACCGTGAAGACCAACAAGCGGTCGATTGCGGCGGAGGACTTCTTCAAGGGCCTGTTCACCACGGCGCTCGAAGACGGCGAGATCATCACGGCCGTGTCGTTCCCGGTTCCGGCGAAGGCGGGCTACGCCAAGATGCGGCATCCGGCCTCGCGCTTTGCGTTGACCGGCGTCTTCGTCGCACAGACGAAGTCGGGCGAGATCCGCGTGGCCGCAACCGGCGCTTCGCAGAGCGGGGTGATGCGGGTCGGCGCCATCGAGGCGGCGCTGAAGGCGAACTGGTCGGCGTCGGCGCTCGACAACGTCAGCATTTCCTCAAGCGGACTTCTGGCCGACATCCACGGCACGGCGGAGTACCGCGCCAACCTCGTCAAGGTGATGGCGCAGCGCGCAGTGGCGTCGGCTAGCTGAGAACAGCGCGTCAGCGCCTCGACACAAAATTTCCGCGGCGCGCACTTCGGTGCGCGCCGTTTTATTTTGCCGATGCGGGATGAAAACCGCTTGCCTCCTCGGCGGGAAGGCGAGAAGAGTTAATCAGCCAATTAACTCGCCCCTTAAGAGCAACGTCAGAGGCGTTGGCCGGATCTCCGGCACTTGCCCGCGACCCGAGGAAACAACAACGTGCTCGACAAATCAGCCGCCACATCGTCCGTCCGAAGCTCCGGCCCGCTCGCGGGTTTCCGAATCGTCGAATTCGCCGGCATCGGGCCCGGCCCGTTCGCCTGCATGATGCTGGCCGACATGGGCGCCGATGTCGTCACGCTCGACCGCGTCGGCGCGAAGAAGAGCATGAAGTCGGTCGCGGGCCGCGGCCGCAAGGTTATCGAGCTCGATCTGAAGGACAAGGCGGCGATCGCCGAGGTGCTCGACCTCCTCGCCAATGCCGATGCGCTGGTCGAAGGCTTTCGCCCCGGCGTGATGGAGCGGCTTGGCCTCGGGCCTGACGTCGTGCTCGCGCGCAATCCCAAGCTGGTCTACGGCCGCATGACCGGCTGGGGCCAGGAGGGCCCGCTGGCGAATGCCGCCGGTCACGACATCAACTACATCTCCATCACCGGCGCGCTGGCCGCGATCGGCACACAGGAGGCGCCGGTGCCGCCGCTCAATCTGGTCGGCGATTTCGGCGGCGGCGCGCTCTATCTCGTCGTCGGCGTGCTCGCGGCGCTGTTGGAAGCATCAAGGTCCGGCAAGGGCCAGGTCGTCGATGCCGCGATGTGCGACGGCGCGGCCTCGCTGATGTCGTTCTTCTTCGACATGAAGACGCTGGGCCGCTGGACCGAAGGCCGCAACCGGAATTTTCTCGATGGCGGCGCGCATTTCTACGGCGTCTATGAATGCGCCTGCGGGCATTTCGTCTCGATCGGCTCGATCGAGCCGCAGTTCTACGCGCTGCTGCGCCAGCACGCGGGCCTGACGGATGCGGATTTCGACGCGCAGATGGACCCCAAGGCCTGGCCCGCGCTGAAGGAGAAGCTGAAGGCCGTGTTCAAGAGCAAGACGCGCGAGGACTGGTGCAGGATCATGGAAGGCACCGACATCTGCTTCGCGCCCGTGCTGACCATGTCGGAAGCGACCGAACATCCGCATATGGTGGCCCGCAACGTCTTCATCGAGCGCCATGGCGTGAAGCAGCCGGCGCCGGCGCCGAGATTCTCGCGCACGCCCTCAGTGGCGCGCGAGCCCGAGGCGGCGGAGATTGGCGCCGTGATGAAGGCGTGGAAGAGATAGAGTCTCCGCTATCGTCTCAAAGTCCGCTGTCATCCCCGGGGCGCGCGAAGCGCGAGCCCGGGATCCATAGCCACAAGAAGTGGTTTGGCGAGGGCTCGGAGTTACCATTTGGCGCGACAACCACTCCCTGTGGTTATGGGTCCCCGCCTTCGCGGGGACGACAGCGATAATGTGGAGGCCGCCCGCGTCTGATGCCGCAGCCTTACGCCGCGTCCACCTTCAACACCCCGCGCCGGATCTGATCTTCCTCGATCGACTCGAACAGGGCCTTGAAATTGCCCTCGCCGAAACCGTCGTCACCCTTGCGCTGGATGAACTCGAAGAAGATCGGGCCGATCGCGTTGGCCGAGAAGATCTGCAGCAGCACCTTGGTCTGGCCGCCGTCGACGACACCTTCGCCGTCGATGAGGATACCGTTCTTCTGCAAGCGGGCGAGGTCCTCGCCGTGCTTGGGCAGCCGCACGTCGACCTTCTCGAAATAGGTGTCGGGCGGCGATGGCATGAAGGGCAGGCCCGCTTCGCGCAGGCCCTCGATGGTGCGGTAGATGTCGCGGCAGCCGCAGGCGATGTGCTGGATGCCTTCGCCGCGATAGGTCTTGAGATATTCCTCGATCTGGCCGGACTCGCCGGCGTCCTCGTTGATCGGAATCCGGATTTTGCCGTCGGGGCTCGTCAGCGCGCGTGAGAACAGGCCGGAGGCGCGGCCTTCGATGTCGAAGAAGCGGATCTGGCGGAAGTTGAACAGCTTTTCGTAAAAGCCGGCCCAGACATCCATGCGGCCACGGTGAACGTTGTGGGTGAGGTGGTCGAGATAGAACAGGCCCGCGCCGACCGGCTTGGGATCGCGTGCGCCCAGCCATTCGAACTCGGCATCATAGGCCGAGCCCTCTGCGCCGTAGCGATCGACCAGATAAAGCAGGCTGCCGCCGATGCCCTTGATCGCAGGCACATCGAGCGTCTTCTGTGCGGACGACACATCCGCCGGCTCCGCGCCGAGCGCGAGCGCGCGCTCATAGGCCGCCTTGGCATCGACCACGCGGAACGCCATCGATGGCGCGCACGGACCATGCGCGGCGACGAACTCGTAACCGTGAGTGCCGGGCTCCTCGTTGACGAGATAGTTGATGTCGCCCTGGCGATAGACCGTGATCTTCTTCGTCTTGTGGCGCGCGACCGGCGCATAGCCCATCAGCTTGAACAGCGCGTGCAGCTCTTGCGGGTTCGGATGCGCATATTCGACGAACTCGAACCCATCGGTGCCCATCGGATTCTCGGCGCTCACAGTGGCCGGCGGTGCATCGTGCGGAAACGGACCCATTGGCGGTTCTCCCAAATTGCTGCTGGCTGAATTATCCTTCATGATATCCGCAATGAGCGTGCAAATGAGACGCGATTTCGATATCCTATGCACGATCCGTGCACGAATTGGATAAACGACGCATGATTCCAGTCGACGCCTTCGACCTCAAGATCCTGAGCGCGCTGCAGGACGACGGCCGCCTCACCAACCAGGAACTCGCCGACCTCGCCGGCCTGTCGGCCTCGCAATGCTCGCGGCGCCGGATGCGGCTGGAGGAGGAGAAGGTGATCGCGGGCTATCATGCCGACCTCTCCAGCGAGGCGCTCGGCTTCGGCGTGATCGCCTTCATCCAGGTGGGACTTGCGACCCACTCGCCGGACAATTCCAAGCGTTTTCGCGCGCTGGTGAACCGGATCGATGAGATCCAGGAGGCCTATTCGCTTACTGGAGATGCCGATTACGTGCTCAAGGCCGTGCTGCGCGATCTCAAGGGCCTCTCCAATCTCGTCAACGACATCCTGATGCCGCACCAGAGCGTGGCGCATGTGCGCTCCTCGATCGTGCTCGATCGGCTCAAGGAAAGCGCGAAGCTGCCGCTGAAGGATTCGAAGGCTGGCTGAAATCGAGGGAACTACGCCATTCGCATCCAGCGCGCGACCTGCGATGATCGCGGCCAGCTTTCGGAGAATTGATCATGGCCCTCCAGCTTCGGCCGAACTGCGAGTATTGCGACCGCGACCTGCCGCCTGATGCAACGGATGCGCGGATCTGCTCCTATGAATGCACGTTCTGTGCGGATTGCGTCGAGACCAAACTCTTCAACGTCTGCCCGAACTGCGGCGGCGGCTTCGCCCCGCGCCCGATTCGCCCCGTTCAGGAATGGCGACCGGGTGTGTGCACGGCGAAGCAGGCGCCGTCAGACAAGCGGGTGCATTTGAAGTACAGCGTCGAGGATGTCGCGGCGCATTGCGCGCGGGTGCGCGACGTGCCGCCGGAGAAGCGGTAGGCTACTCCGCCGGCAAGATCGTCCCCTCGACCTCGCCAAATCCGACGCGATAGCCGTTGCCCTGGCACCAGCCGCGCATCACGATGCTGTCGCCGTCTTCCAGGAACGCGCGCTTGACGCCGCCGGGGAGTTCGACCGGCTCGGTGCCGTTCCAGCTGATCTCGAGCAGGCTGCCGCGCTGGTTCTTCTCCGGGCCGGAGATGGTGCCGCTCCCTAAGAGATCGCCGACATTCATGGCGCAGCCGGAGGAGGCGTGGTGCATCAGCTGCTGCACCGAGGACCAGTACATGTATTTGAAATTGGTGCGGCTGATGCCGGCGGGTGCATTGGCGCCGGCCGCCCGCAAAGCAACGTCGAGCGCGATATCGTAGTTCTGGGGCTTCGCCTGCTTGAGGTAATCGAGCGGCACCGGCTCCTGCTCCGGCCCCTTCACGCGGAACGGCTCCAGCGCTTCGCGCGTCACCACCCACGGGCTGATCGAGGTCGCGAATGCTTTCGCCAGGAACGGGCCGAGCGGCACGTATTCCCATTGCTGGATGTCGCGCGCGCTCCAGTCATTGAGCAGGACGAAGCCGAAGATCATCTCCTCGGCCTGTCGCTCACTGAGCATGCCGCCCATGGGCGAGGGCTGGCCGATGACGATGCCCATCTCCAGCTCGAAATCGAGCCGCTTGCAGGGCGCGAAGCTCGGCACCTCCACATTCGGCGGCTTCAGCTGGCCGCGCGGCCGCTTCACCTTGGTGCCCGACACCACGACCGTCGAGGCGCGGCCGTTATAGGCGATCGGCATATGCAGCCAGTTCGGCTGCAGCGCATTGTCCTTGCCGCGGAACATCACGCCGACATTGGTGGCGTGCTCCTTCGAGGAATAGAAGTCAGTGTAGCCGGAGACCGTGATCGGCAGATGCAGCTTTGCGTCGCGCATCGGCACCAGCGCGCGGGCGCGCAGTTCTTCGTTGTCGCGCAGCTCCGGATGATCGTGCCACAACAGCTCGCTGATCCGCGCGCGGGTCTTGCTCCAGAGGTTTGGCCCGAGCGCCATGAAGGCATTGAGCGAGGGCCCGGCGAACACGCCGAGCGGACCGACGTCGAGCCGCGAATCCTGCTCCAGCTCCCAAAGATCGAGCACGTAATCGCCGATTGCCACACCGACGCGCGGCGTCGGATTGCGTGGGGTCGAGAACACGCCGTAGGGCAGGTTCTGGATCGGAAAGTCGGAGGCGGGATCGACGTCGATGAAGGAACGGAGGCTGGGGTCGTTGGGGTGGATTTTCACTTTCGGCTCGATTCTTTCTTCCTTCTCCCCTTGTGGGAGAAGGTGGCGCGAAGCGCCGGATGAGGGGTTGTCTCCGCGAACTCCAATGAGAGATTTCCGTGCTGAGAGAACCCCTCACCCGTCTCGCCGCTACGCAGCGAGCCACCCTCTCCCACAAGGGGAGAGGGGAGGAAAGCTACGGTTTGTTCGGATCGAACAGCTTCTCCAGGCCCTTCCAGCAATCCGCGTAATCGTCCTGCAGCGTCGACGACTTCGCGGCATGGGCGGTGACGCGCTGCGGATAGCGCGTCTCGAACATGAAGGCCATGGTGCCGGTGAGCTTCACCGGCTTCAGCTCGCCATTGCTGGCGTGCTCGAAGGCGTCGCGGTCGGGGCCGTGCGGGAGCATGCAATTATGCAAGGAAATGCCACCCGGAACGAAGCCCTGCGGCTTGGCGTCGTAGACGCCGTAGATCAGGCCCATGAACTCGCTCATGATGTTCATGTGATACCAGGGCGGGCGGAAGGTGTTGTCAGCCACCATCCACCGCTCGGGAAAGATCACGAAGTCGATATTCGCGGTGCCCGCCGTCTCCGACGGCGAAGTCAGCACGGTGAAGATCGAGGGATCGGGATGGTCGAATCCGATCGCACCGACCGGCGAGAAGGTACGCAGATCGTATTTATAGGGCGCGTAATTGCCGTGCCAGGCGACGACATCGATCGGCGAATGCGGAAGCGTCGTCTTGAACAGCGAGCCGCCCCATTTCACGAACAGCTCGGTCGGCGTGTCCTTGTCCTCGTAGTTCGCGACCGGCGTGAGGAAGTCGCGCGCGTTGGCGAGACAGTTGGCGCCGATCGGCCCACGCTCGGGCAGCGTGAAGGCACCGCCATAGTTTTCGCAGAGATAGCCGCGCGCCGGGCCATTTGGAATCTCGACGCGGAATTTGACGCCGCGCGGGATCACCACGATCTCGCCGGGCTCGGCATCGATGCGGCCGAACTCGGTGACGAGGCGCAAGTCACCCCGCTGAAGCACGAACATCAGCTCGCCGTCGGCATTGTAGAAGTGCTGGTCTACCATCGATTTCGTGATGAGGTAGACATGCGCGGCCATGCCGGCCTGCGTATTCACATCTCCCGCCGTCGTCATGGTCTGCACGCCCTGGACGAAGGTGACCTCCTCCTTCGGCAGCGGCGTCGGATCCCAGCGCAGCTGCGCGATCGGCAGATCATATTCGTGGCACGGCGCCGAGCGCCACAGGCCGGCATCGACTTTCTCGAAGCGGCCGGAATGCTTCACGGAGGGACGGATGCGATAGAGCCATGAGCGTTCATTGGCGCCGCGCGGCGCCGTGAAGGGGGAGCCCGAGAGCTGCTCGGCATAGAGCCCGTAGGCGCAGCGCTGCGGCGAGTTGCGTCCGATCGGCAACGCACCAGGCAGCGCCTCGGTCTCGAAGCTGTTGCCGAAGCCGGACATGTAGCCCGGCGTCACCTGCGCCGAGCTGCGGATGATCTGGTCAGGCGAGGTATTGATATTCATGACTATCCTCCTCCTTGCAGGGCAGCCCACATTTCCTGGTCGCGCTTGTCGGTCCAGATCACGGGGTCGTCGATCCCCGACGCCTCGTCATAGGCGCGCGACACGTTGAATGGCAGGCAGTGCTCGTAGATGGCGAAGCTGGAAAATTTCGGATCCATGACCTCGCGCGTCGCCGCCATCGATTCCTTGAGCGTGCGCCCCTTCGCGACCGAGATTTCGGCGGCGCCATAGAGCGAGTTGACGAAATCGCGCGTCATCGCGATGGCTTCGCGCACGGTGGCCGTGCCCTTCAGGGCATCGCCACGGCCCGGCGCGATCGCCTTGGGATTGAAGCTGCGGATCTCGTTCAGCGTCATCGGCCATTCGCGCAGATGCGCATCGCCGCAATAGCAGGCCGAGTGGTATTCGATGAGGTCGCCGGAGAACATGACTTCCGCATCCGGCACCCAGGCGACGATGTCGCCCGAAGTGTGACCTGCACCAAGCTGCATCAAGCGCACCTCGCGCTTGCCGAGATAGATCGACATCTCGCCTTCGAAGGTCAGCGTCGGCCAGGTCAGGCCGGGAATGCTCTGCGCGTCCTGGAACAGGCGCGGAAAACGGCCGTACTCCGAATCCCAATCCTGCTTGCCGCGCTCCTCGATCAGACGATAGGTCTCCTGCGAGGCGACGATGCCTTGCGCCTTGTAGGCGGAGGCCCCGAGCACGCGCACCGCGTGATAGTGCGACAGCACGACATATTTGATCGGCTTGTCCGTGACTTTGCGCACGCGCTCGATCACCTTGTTCGCCATGGCCGGCGTCGCCTGGGCATCGAACACGAGACAGCCGTCGTCGCCGACGATCACGGCCGTGTTCGGATCGCCCTCGGCGGTGAAAGCATAGAGATCGGTGCCGATCTCGGAGAAGGTGATCTTCTTTTCGGCGAGATCGCCGGTGGATGCGAAGTTCTTCGCCATCAGTTTCTTTCCTTGCACGTCTATTGTTGTTGCTGTTGCTGTTGCTGTTGCTGCTGGCCGTCGATCATGCGCCGCTTCGCCAGGGCGATCGCCTGGCGCAGCACATCGATATCGCCGATATGATTGGCGAGGATCAGGACCAGCGCCGCGTCGAAATCCGCGCTCTGCTCATCGGTGAGGCCGCGATGCGCTTCGACGATGGCGCGAAAAGCGTCATCGGGTCGAGCAAAGTTGGAGCTGGTGGACAGCGGCATCAGGGACCTCAGTTCAAACCTTCCGCGCGCGCAAGGGCCGCCGCAATCGCAGCCGCGGTCGGGTGGCGGAAGCGCGCTGCGACATAGCCATCGGGCCTGAGCAGATAGGCAGAGCCCGGCTCGGCATCGTAGCGCTTGGCGGCGAGTCCTTGCGGATCGGCGAGCTCGCCCTCGCCGCCGATCCTGATATCCTTCACGCCATCGGGCGCATCAACCGCTGCGCCATTGTTGAACGACAGCAAGGTAAAGTCCGTTCCACCCCTGCGAAATAGATCCGTCAGATAGGCCTGCTCGCCCGCGCGCGTGGCAACGGGCGCGTCCAACATGGAACAGCCGGGCGATGGCCCGCCATGCCATGCATCCGCATCGCGCGACGACAGCGGCGAGTCATAGCTGCACGGCACCGAAAGCCGACCACCATTGACCATGCGCTTGCCGAACTCGGTCTCCTTGGCGAGCGACAGCACCGCCTTGCGCAGCCGCGCCTCCTGATGCGAGTTCGGCGCCATGAAATCAGTCGAGCGGGTGGATTCGCGGATATTCTCGTCGGCCGCCATGCTGCGTTCGACATGGTAGCTCTCGAGCAGGCTTGCGGGCGAGGCGCCCCGCAGCACGCGATCGAGCTTCCAGGACAGATTTTCGGCGTCCTCCAGGCCCGAATTGGCGCCGCGCGCACCGAACGGCGAGACCTGATGGGCGGAATCGCCGGCAAAGATCACGCGTCCGTGGATGAAGCGGTCCATCCGGCGGCACTGGAACTTGTAGAGCGAGATCCACTCGAACTCGAACTTGTCGTGGCCGAGCATGCGCGCGATCCGCGGCCGCACATTCTCCGGCTTCTTCTCGACTGTGGGATCGGCATAGCGGTTGAGCTGGAGGTCGATGCGCCAGACGTCATCAGGCTGCCTGTGCAACAGCGCCGAGCGTCCTGCATGGAACGGCGGATCGAACCAGAACCAGCGCTCGGTCGGGAATTCCGCCGTCATCTTGACGTCGGCGATCAGGAATTGGTCCTCGAACACCTGCCCCGCAAACTCGGCGCCGACCATCTGCCGCAGCGAGGAGCGCGCGCCGTCGCAGGCGACGATATATTGCGCCTGCAGGCGATAGGCGCCCTCGGGCGTTTCGATCGTCAGCAGGGCCGAATCGTTGCGCTGTTCGAGTGCCGTCACCTTGTTGCGCCAGCGCAGGTCGATCGCAGGCAGATCCTGGATGCGATCGACCAGATAGGCCTCAGCGTAATATTGCTGCAGGTTGATGAAGGCCGGGCGCTTGTGGCCATCCTCGGGCAGCAGATTGAACTGATAGAGCTGCTGTTCGCCGTGAAAGATGCGACCGACGCTCCACACCACGCCCTTGTCGACCATGCGATCGGCGACGCCAAGCCGGTCCCAATATTCCAGCGAACGCTTGGAGAAACAGATCGCGCGCGAGCCCTCGCCGATGCGGTCGGCGTCATCCAGCAATACGACGCGCTGGCCGCGCTGGGCGAGATCGATCGCCAGCGACAACCCGACCGGACCGGCACCAACGATCACGACCGGATGCTCGGCCGGACTTTGGCCGGGGCGATCCTGGTCGGGATGGCGGCGATAGCCGAACTGGATTTTGGCCTGCTGCGTATTGGCGGGAGCCATACACTAACCTCGGCTCTGGTCAGGAAGGGAAGGATCTGCTAGATAGTCTCACGTGCAACTATTTTGGACCGGAGCCGGCCGGCCGTCAACTGGAATTCGGAGCACTCTTCTTGGCGAGGACGACAGACACTGCGCTGAAGACACGCGAGGCCGACCCGCCATCGCCGAAGACAAAGTCGCGGCTCGATCTGTTCAAGTTCGTGCCGTTCCGCCTCAATCGGCTCGCAGCCGAATTCAGTTCCGCGCTCGCGGTCGAATATCAGGAGCGTCACGGCCTCGACATTCCGGCCTGGCGCGTGATCGCCACGCTCGGCTTTCGCAACGATGCCTGCAGCGCACAGTTCATCGCGCAGTGCACCCGCACCCACAAATCTACCATCAGCCGCGCCGTGACCGCGCTGCTGCATGACGGCCTGATCGAGCGCGTCGAAAACGAAGCCGACCGCCGCGAGTTCCGCCTGCAAATGACGACGAAGGGCCGTGCGCTCTACGAAGAACTCTTCCCGCAATTGCTGCGGCGGGAAGACGAGATTCTCGCCTGCCTCTCCGCGCAGGAACGCAAGCAGCTCTCGGCACTGCTTGGCAAGATCGAAGAGAGCCTTGACCTGATCCAGACCAGCGAAGAGGCGGATGCGAAGCAGGCGTATTAAAGCGTGCACGCATGGAGCGCACACGCTTCGACCGGTTGAGAACGCTTGGTGGGCTCGTGAAGGCACTGGCTTATATCGCGGCGCTACTGGTGGCATTTGCCGCAACTCGCTCACGTGCGGCTGACATAGGCTATCTGGCTCCCCCCGGAGTCGCTGCAAACGAGTTTCCCTCACCGCAGCGCCCCGTTGCACGGATCGTCAGCCCACGCCGCGCCGCCGAAGAGCGCCGCGACGCCCTCAATGAATCCGGTCAGATCGCACGTGCGCTTGAACTGAAACCGGGTATGACGGTCGGCGACATTGGAGCAGGCAGTGGCTACCACACGGTCAGGCTCTCGCGCCTCGTCGGACCCGCCGGCTCCGTCATTGCCCAGGACGTCACGCGGGATTACCTGGTCGAACTCGCAAGGCGAACAGAACTTCTGAAGTTGACGAACGTGCAATTCGCGCTCGGCGAACCACACGACCCGCGCCTGCCCGCTTCCTCGCTGGACGCCGCAATCCTCGTGCACATGTATCACGAGATAGCCCAGCCCTATGCCTTCCTTTACAATCTCGCGCCCGCCTTGAAGCAGGGTGCGCGGGTCGGAATTGTCGATCTCGAGCTACCGACGTCGAAGCATGGCACGCCAATCGCGCTCTTGCGCTGCGAATTGACCGCCGTCGGCTATCGCGAGGTCGCTGCGTATCAGCTCGCAGGGGACACAGGATATCTGGCGATATTCTCTCCGCCGGAGCTAGCGGCGCGAAAATCTCCTCGCGATATCGTTGCTTGCGGGGATCCTGCCGGCACGCGCTGACAGCACGCTGGCGGGTCGCCTCGAAGGCTGAAGACGTCCGAGGAGGAGGTCAGACCGGAAGTCGCCGGCTGAGGCTCAAACCGGCGCTTTTGACCCGAAGCCGTCATCGAGAACGGCGGAACGGATTTTCGCGAACCTGCGTAAGGCTTGTTTTCAGCGGGCCGGCAGAGGCGATGCAGTCGATCCATAGTTAGGACAGTTCGTAGCCAACCCCGCCCACATGTGGTCAAGGACTGCGCGCTTGTCCCGCTCGATTTTTGCGGCGGTGCCGTTGTCTATGAAATTGCTCTCTTGGCGCATGACCTCGAACTCGCCGCCGGATGGCCTCTGATAGAGGACTACATAACCGCAATGTCGGTCTACGTTCACGAACTGGGTGGCGATGTCTACGGCAGCATACACTCCGCGAAACGGCGCGGAGGCCGGGTCTTTGGTCCAAGTAACCTTCAGGACATTACGCCGCACCAGCGTGCCCGATCGTTCTTGAAATTCACGATTCTGCTGGATGAACCGCGAAAGAGGGAGCGAATTTCGGTTGGCTTCGGCCATCATGGCGTAGGCCCGTTCATATTGCTGCTGATCGAGTGCAGAAAAGTAGTCGATTGTTGTCTTGAGAACCTGCTCCTCTTGGATACGGGAGGGCAGCCAGCCGGGCGCTGAGTCATTCGTTATGTTTACCTCGCGACGAGGGCTCGACGTCGCGGGATCTTGCACTGGCGAGTTCTGCGCCCTCGCAGCCTCGAAGAGGCCCAGCGCCGCTGTCGCTGCTATCAAAACGGCATAGATTGGCGATAATTTCATTTTCCTCCCCCTGCCGCACGGCAATTTCTCATGCAAGGGAGGCACAACGCAAGGTGTAGCATCCGATAGCTTGTCTGGTGAAACGGGAATTTCCGGAATGGGCCCGACTCGGACATTGTGCGATGCTGGTTCGCACGCTGCTTTCAGGAGCACAGCGGACATCGGGCCCTCTGTGCGCCTAGTAGGTTTCACGAGTACACGCCTGGATTCGGTCACTTCGCAAACGACCGCGTCGGCGGCAAATGCAACGCCCAGGCGTCGACCTTGTCGCTCGCGCGCGGATAGATCTGCGTCACAACAGGATCGTGGCCGGGAATATAGCGGTCGGGATGGCCGGCGAGGCGCTCGATCGTCTCCCAGCCCGCAGCCATGTCACCGACATTGTAGACGATCGGAAACGGGCTGCGGCGTTGCAGATTGGCGTAGTAATGCGCGGCGTCGGACGCCAGCACGACCGGGCCGCGCGCGGTCTCGACCTTCACCACCTGCAGGCCGTCGGAATGGCCGCCGACGCGATGCACGGTGATGCCGGGCGCGACCTCGCCATCGCCGGAATGGAAGGTGACGCGCTCGCCATAGACATGGCGCACCATCTGCGTGACGTGCTCGACGGTGAACGGATGTCGCAGCAGGCCGTTGCACATGCAGCGGCCGGTAGCGTAGGCCATCTCACGCTCCTGCAGATGGAAGCGCGCATTCGGAAAGCGATCGAGATTGCCGGCGTGGTCGTAATGCAGATGCGTCACGATGATGTCGCGGATGCTGGAGGCTGCGACGCCAAAGCGCTCTAGCGCATCGACCGGATTGAGCGTCAGCTTGCGCGCCCGCAGGCTCGCTTCCTCGGCATTGAATCCGGTATCGACCAGAATATCGCGTTCCTGCCCTCGGATCAGCCAGACGAAATAGTCGAGGTCCTGCGCCGCACTGTCATGCGGATCGGGCGCCAGGAAGTTCATGCTGGGCGTACGCGGCGACATCGTCGCATAGCGCAGAGCGTAGATTTCGTAGACGTTTCCCATTGGCTTTGATCCCGGCTCTTGCTTTTGCTGAATGGACCTGCCGCGCACCAAGCCATCGCCTGCCGCAAAGGTCAAACGTCCGCGGTGGACAGGGGGGCACAATGTGAGACCAATCACATTTTCGTCGCGTGTGCCGGCCTAACATGATGTCCGGAACCGTGAGCAAGCATGCATCGAGGAGAATCGTGACAACCGAATTATTCCCCTCGCCACCAGCCCGTGCGTCGCGCTCAATTGTCGCGATAGTGCAGAATCTCCAAGCGGTTGACGCCCCCGTTCCCCGGTTTGATAATGCAAATTGCGTAAGTTAAGGTCGCCGCGGCGCAAGCTGGAACGGCGCCTTTTTGGCTGGACCGCGCTGATTATGAAAATTCGCTTCCTTTGTCTCCTGCCTTTGCTCGTCTCGTTCATCCCGACCGCGCCCTCGCTTGCGGCCGGCGACCGCTTCGCGCTGGTGATCGGCAACGCCAAATATCCCGATGCCGACAGCCCGCTGAAGGAGCCGATCAACGACGCCCGCGACGTCGCCGACGAGCTCAAGCGCGACGGCTTTTCGGTGGAGGTCGGCGAGAACCTGACCGGCGACGGCATGCGCCGCGCCTTCGACAAGCTCTACGGCAAGATCAAGCCGGGATCGGTGGCGCTGCTGTTCTACAGCGGGTTCGGCATCCAGTCGGCGCGGCAGAGCTACATGATCCCGGTCGACGCGCAGATCTGGACCGAGTCCGACGTCCGTCGCGACGGTTTCAGCATCGAAGCGGTGCTGGGCGAGCTCAACACGCGCGGTGCCGGCGTCAAGATCGCGCTGATCGACGCCTCCAGGCGCAACCCGTTCGAGCGCCGCTTCCGCAGCTTCTCGGCGGGGCTCACCCCGGTCATCGCGCCGAACGGCACGCTGGTGATGTATTCGGCGGCGCTCGCATCGGTGGTGTCGGATGCCGGCGGCGACCACAGCCTGTTCGTGCAGGAACTGCTCAAGGAAATCCGCGTCCCCGACCTGATGGCGGAGGAAACGCTGAACCGCACCAAGATGGGCGTCACCCGCGCCTCGCGCGGCGAGCAGGTGCCATGGATCTCGTCCTCGCTCGCCGAAGACTTCTCGTTCATCCCGGGAGCCGCGGGCTCGCGCCCGACGGCGACGACGTCGCCACCAGCGCCTCCCGCGCCGTCGCCTCCTCCGGTCGCCAATAACCCGCCTCCGGCTCCCCCGCCCGCGCCACCGGCACCGGTGGCTTCGAACAATCCGCCGGCGCCGCCCGCACCCCCGTCACCGCCGCCGGCGCCGAAGCCGCAGATCGAGGCCGCGCTGCCTCCGCCGCCCCCGCCGGCGAAGCCGGCCGAGCCCGCTCCGAATGGCGGACCGAGCGAGAGCACGCTGGCGGAGGATCCCACCATCAAGAGCCTGACGGCCAAGATCGCCGCCAATCCTGATGACCAGAACGCGCTGTACCGGCGGGGCCAGGTCTATGCCAGCAAGGGGGCCTACAGCCTCGCCATCAAGGATTTCGATAACACGCTGCGGATCAATTCGAAGGACGTCGAGGCGCTGAACAACCGCTGCTGGACCCGCACCGTGGTCGGCGATCTCCAGGGCGCCCTGAAGGATTGCAACGAGGCACTGCGACTGCGGCCGAACTTCGTCGACGCGCTGGATAGCCGCGGGCTGGTGAACCTCAAATCCGGGGCGGTGAAGAACGCCATCGCCGATTTTGACGCCGCGCTGAGGATCAATCCGCGCCTGACCTCCTCGCTCTATGGCCGGGGCCTCGCCAAGCAGCGCAATGGCTCGGCCCAGGAGGGTGCGCTCGACATCGCCAATGCCAAGGCGATGGATCCGAACATCGTCCAGGAATTCGCAAGCTACGGAGTGCGTTGATATTTCTTTGATTTGAGGCGTGCGCCGCCTCGAACCCCTGGCGGCCCGGCCGAGACTAACGGAACGGATGCCGCAGGCGGCCCTGCCGTGGGGCTACTCGCAAAAATTTTGGAACCGCGCGGGCTCGCGCAGGAGGGACAGACAATGAGATTGGCTGCAAAGGGACTGACCGCGATCCTGTCCATCATCACCCTCGGCGCGGCGCTGTCGCTGACACCAGCCTTCGCCGGCGACGACGGCAACAGCAAGAACGTCACCGAGGACGAGATCGTCCGCGCCTTGGCGCCGCCGAAAAAGCCCCTGACCCGCGGCCTCTCGATGGCGCCGCAGGCCGCCCCGGCGCCGAACCCGGCGGAGACCAAGCTGATGCAGTCCGTCCGCGGCCGGGCCACGCGGTCGTTGTCCTCGACCGAGCGCGAGGAGATCGCCTCCGCCGCCAAGGACAAGCCGAATATCGATCTCGAAATCACCTTCGATTACAACTCGGCCAATATCAGCGCCAAGTCGCTGCCCTCGGTGCAGGCGCTCGGCCGTGCGCTCACCAGCCCGGACCTCAAGGGCTCGACCTTCGTGGTCGCCGGCCATACCGACGCCGCCGGCGGCGAAAGCTACAATCAGGACCTGTCGGAACGCCGCGCGGATTCGATCAAGCGCTACCTGGTCGAGAAGTACGGCATCGCCGCGAGCGACCTCGTCACCGTGGGCTATGGAAAGAGCAAGCTGAAGGATCCGAGCCAGCCGATGGCGGAGGTGAACCGCCGTGTGCAGGTCGTGAACATGGAAAACAAGACCACCGCATCGAAGTGACCACCGCGATTCCTTTGCAGTGACACGTTCCGATGTGGTGTAAAGTCTCAAGACCAGCGCGCGTCCCGCAGCCCTGCGGGACGCCGCTTCGTTTCAGGCAAACGTTCCCGCCAACCACGCGCCAGGCCAGGATGATCCGGCGATGAACATCTCCGAATATCTCAAGCCTGCGGGAACCGTGGCGTTCATCGTTGCGCTCGGCATCGGCTATTACTGGTTCGAGCATCGCCATCGCCCCGAGGCAAAGGACACGCCGGGCGAGGCGCTCGTCATCGTGACGAAGTCGACCAATGCCTGCTTCTCCGATCTGGTGCGGGTGACTGGCTTCTTCGTGCCGCGGCGCGAGGCCGTGGTCATGGCCGACCAGGAAGGATCGAAGGTCACCGACCTCTTCGTCACCGAGGGCACTGTCGTCGCTGACAACCAGGAGCTCGCGCGCCTGACGGCGCCGCCGCAGATCCCGGGACAGCCGCAACGGCCGGGCCCGCAGGGGCCGGTGTCGCTGAAGGCGCCCGCGGCGGGTCTCATCACGGAAGTCCGGACCATCGTCGGCGCACCGGCCTCGCCACAGGCCGGACCGATGTTCCGGATCGCGGTCAACAACGAGATCGAGCTGGATGCGCAGGTTCCGGCCGTGCATATGCCGAAGCTCAGCCCCGGCGCGACGGTGCGGATCAGCCGGGACGATGCCGCGGACCTGATCGGCCGGGTCCGGCTGGTCGCGCCCGAGATCGACCGGGCCACGCAGCTCGGCCGTGTCCGCATCAGCGTCACCAACAATCCGTCGTTGAAGGTCGGCATGTTCGCCCGCGCCTCGATCGACGCCAAGCGAAGCTGCGGCGTCGCGGTCCCCAAGACCGCGATCGACCATCTCACCGTGCAGGTGGTCAAGGGCAATGTCGTCGAGACGCGGCGGGTGCGCGTCGGGCTCACATCCGACAGCCAGACGGAAATCCTCGAAGGGGTCGACGTCGGCGAGATCGTCGTGGCCGACGCCGGCTCTTCACTCCATGACGGCGACCAGATCAAGACCATGTTCGCCGATGAACTCGATCGCACGCGGGTACGCTGATGGCTCTCAATATCTCGGCATGGTCGATCCGCAATCCGCTGCCGTCGGTAGTGTTTTCGATCATCCTCCTGATCCTCGGCTGGACCTCCTTCAGCAAGCTCGCGATCACGCGGCTGCCGTCCGCCGACATTCCCGTGATCTCGGTCGCGGTGGCGCAGTTCGGCGCCGCGCCGGCGGAGCTCGAATCCCAGGTCACGAAGACGGTTGAAGACGCCGTCTCCGGCGTCGAGGGCGTGCGGCACATCACTTCCTCGATCACCGACGGCGTATCGGTCACCACCATCCAGTTCGCGCTGGAGACCAACACCGACCGCGCACTCAACGACGTCAAGGACGCGGTGACGCGCGTGCGCTCGAACCTGCCGCAGAACGTCACCGAGCCGCTGATCCAGCGCGTCGACGTGATCGGCCTGCCGATCGTCACCTATGCCGCGATCTCGCCCGGCAAGACGCCGGAGCAGCTCTCCTATTTCGTCGATGACGTGGTCAAGCGCGCGCTGCAGGGTGTGCGCGGCGTCGCCCAGGTCGAGCGTATCGGCGGTGTCGAGCGCGAGATCCTGGTCTCGCTCGACCCCGATCGCCTGCAGGCGATGGGGCTGACCGCCGTCAATGTCAGCCAGAGCCTGCGCGGCACCAATGTCGACGTCGCCGGCGGCCGCGCCGAGATCGGCAAGAACGACCAGGCGATCCGGACGCTCGCCGGCGCCAAGACGCTGAGCGATCTCACCGGCACCATGGTCCCGCTGTTCGGCGGCGGCGAGGTCCGTCTCGACGATCTCGGCACCGTGACCGACACCATCGCCGACCGCCGCACCTTCGCTCGCTTCAACGGCGAGCCGGTGGTCGCGCTCGGCATCAAGCGCTCCAAGGGCGCCAGCGACGTCAAGGTCGCCGAAGCCGTGCAGAAGCGCATCGACGCGCTCAAGGCCGCCTATCCCGATGTCGACCTCAAGCTGATCGACACCTCAGTCGACTACACCAACGGCAATTACGAGGCGGCGATCTCGACCCTGTTCGAAGGCGCCATCCTTGCCGTGGTCATCGTGCTGCTGTTCCTGCGCGATCTGCGCGCCACCATCATCGCCGCGGTCTCGCTGCCGCTGTCGATCTTCCCGGCATTCTGGGCGATGGACATCCTCGGCTTCTCGCTCAACCTCGTCAGCTTCCTCGCCATCACGCTCTCGACAGGCATTCTCGTCGACGACGCCATCGTCGAAATCGAGAACATCGTGCGGCACATGAACATGGGCAAATCGCCCTACCGCGCCGCGCTGGAAGCCGCCGACGAGATCGGCCTCGCGGTGATCGCGATCTCCCTGACCATCATCGCGATCTTCGCGCCGGCAAGCTTCATGTCGGGCATCGCAGGACAGTTCTTCAAGCAATTCGGCATCACGGTCTCGGTGCAGGTGTTCTTCTCGCTGCTGGCGGCGCGCTTCGTGACGCCGATGCTGGCGGCCTATTTCCTCAAGCACGGCCATCACGAGGAGCCGCCGCCCGGCCGCATCCTGCGCACCTATCACGGCGTCGTCTCGTGGTCGGTGAAGCACTATTTCATCACCGTGCTGATCGGCTTCGGCATCTTCGCGGCGTCGATCTGGAGCATCACGCTGCTGCCGCAGGGCTTCCTGCCTGCGCAGGACAGCGCCCGCTCGCTGCTCGCCCTCGAACTGCCGCCGGGCACACAGCTCGCCTACACCGAGAAGGTCACCGAGGACATCGTCGCACGCCTGCGCAAGCGGCCAGAGGTGAAGAGCATCTTCGTCGACGGTGGCCGCGTTCCTCCCGGCACCCAGGAAGTCCGCCGCGCCTCCCTGATCATCAATTACACACCCAAGCGCGACCGCAAGATCACCCAGCGCGAGCTCGAATTCTCGATCAGCCAGGAGCTGGAGAACGTTCCCGACATCCGCTTCTGGTTCCTCGACGAGAACGGCCTGCGCGCGATCTCGCTGGTGGTGACGGGTGTCGATGCCAACATCGTCAACAACGTCGCCAGCGAACTTGCGACGCAGATGAAGCGGATTCCGACCATCTCCAACGTGATCTCGGAAACCTCGCTGGAACGTCCCGAGCTGCGCATCGAGCCGCGCGCCGACCTCGCCGCGCGGCTCGGCGTCTCGACCGAAAGCCTGTCGCAGACCATCCGTGTCGCAACCATCGGCGACGTTGGTCCCGCGCTCGCCAAGTTCGACGTCGGCGACCGCCTGGTGCCGATCCGCGTCCAGCTCGAAGACGCCGCGCGCGGCAATCTGAAGACGCTGGAGCAGCTCCGCGTGCCGCTCGGCGAGCACGGCGAGAAGGGCGGCGTGCCGCTCTCCGTCATCGCCGACGTCAAGCTCGACCAGGGGCCGACCAGCATCAACCGCTATGATCGCGAGCGGCAGGCCACCGTCGCCGCCGACCTCGTCGGCTCCGCGGCGCTCGGTGATGCCACCAAGAAGATCTACGATCTACCCGTCATGAAGAGCCTGCCGAAGGGCGTGAAGGTCTCACCCTCCGGCGATGCCGAAAGCCTCAACGAGCTGTCCGATGGCTTCGCCACCGCGATCACGGCCGGCCTGATGATGGTCTATGCGGTGCTGGTGCTGCTGTTCGGCACCTTCCTGCAGCCGATCACCATCCTGTTCTCGCTGCCGCTCTCGATCGGCGGTGCGATCGCCGCGCTGCTCATCACCGGCAAGCAGCTCACTACGCCGGTGTGGATCGGCATCCTGATGCTGATGGGCATCGTCACCAAGAACGCGATCATGCTGGTGGAGTTCGCGATCGAATCCATCAATTCCGGCAAGCCGCGCGAGGAGGCGATGATCGACGCCGGCATGAAACGCGCCCGCCCGATCGTGATGACCACGATCGCGATGGCCGCCGGCATGATGCCGAGTGCGCTCGCGGTCGGCGCCGGCGGCGAGTTCCGTTCCCCGATGGCGCTCGCGGTGATCGGCGGCCTGATCTTCTCGACCATCCTGTCGCTGGTGTTCGTACCTGCGATGTTCATGGTGATGGACGATTTCGGCGCCCTGATCTGGCGCTTCGGCAAACGGCTGATCGTGCACAGCGAGGACGCAGAGACCGGCAATCATCACGAGGAGACGGACGCGGCCGCGCCGAAGAACATCGCGCGCCCTGCGGCCGAGTGAGTTCCGGCCAGCTCGGCTCGCCGCGATCACCCGATCCTTATTCGTTCCGCGCGATCGCCGTCAGCCTGTTCATGTTCCGCAGCAGAATGCGGCCGCGCTGAAGATCGAGGATCGCCTCCTTGCGCCAGGCCTGAAGCTGGCGATTGACGCTCTCGCGGGCGGCGCCGACGAACACGCCGAGCTGTTCTTGCGAGATGTGCACCTCGGAGCCGAAATCGGCGGCGAGCGCGCAGAGCCGCCGGGCCAATCGCACCGGCAGCGGCTGCAACATCGACTCCTCCATGCGCTCGCTCTGCCAGCGGATACGCTGGCAGAGCAGCGCGATGATCTTGATCGCGACCTTGGGCTCGCGCTCGAGGAAGGCCAGGAAGTCTTCGCGCCGCAGCACGAACAATTCGCTGGCCTCGCCGGCGGTGGCATCCGCAGTGCGGCTCTGGCCATCCAGCACGGCGACCTCGCCGAACAGATCGCCCGGGCCCATGAAGTTCAGCGTCAGCCGGCTGCCGTCGGAGGCGCCGGTCTCGATGCGGACCTGGCCGCGGCGCACGCCGAACAGCGCGTTGCCCGGGTCGCCCTTCTGGAACAGCACCTCGCCATTCGCCAGATGCTGAGTGTGGCAGAGAGTGGACAACCGCTGGAGTTCGTCCGCGCCGAGATCGGCGAACATGGCATTCATTTTCAGAATGACCGCAAATTCGGCCTGCTTGCTCATTTCAACGTCCTTGTGAATTCCTTGCCAGGTTCTGTGGCAAATCGCCTGCAAATCGCTTGGAAGCATCAGCGTCAGGATCGCGTAAAACCGCGTCGGGGAAGTGTGTCATAAGTCACATAATTTTACAGCACCCCGCGATTATTTTTAGTCGCTTGGAGCGGCTTCCCGTCCCGGGATAAACTCAGGCGTAAAGGACGGGCCATCTGCCGGATGCGACGCCGCTCGTCCGTCGTTGGAAAGTCGACATGAGAGCAGTGAAATTTGCCGGCGCAGCTTTGGCCGTCATCATCGTCGTGATCGTCCTCCTTCTGGTGGTCGGGATCCCCTCGGGGTTCCTGACCGCGACCATTGCCTCGCGCGTCGAGCAGGCGACCGGCTATCGCGTCTCGATCGACGGCACGACCAGGATCAGCCTGTGGCCGTCCTTGAACGTCACGCTGAACGACCTCACGCTCGCCGACCCCAGGGATCGCAGCGGCATCACGCGCGTGACGATCGACAGCGTGCAGGCCGACATGTCGCTTTCCAGCGTATGGTCGGGTCATCCTGACATCAGCGAGATCGTGGTCAGCCATCCGGTATTGTACCAGCCGTTGCTGCGTGAGCGCCTGCCGAACGCCGATGCATCGGCGAAGCCGCTCGCGCTCGATGCGGATGGCCCGAGCATCGCCCACGTCAAGATCATCAACGGCGAAGTCGCGTTTTCGCGTGTGCGCGACCGGGTCGACAGCCGCATCAGCGCCATCAACGCCGACGCCGCCATGGGCCGTGACCGCAAGCTCAATCTCGCCGGCACCGCGCGCGTCGGCGAGCATCCGACCAAATTCGACATCAAAGCGACCGCACCGGCGCCTCCGATCGAGCGACAGAGCATCCCCTTGGATTTCGCCATCGACATGCCCGACGTGCTGAAGTCTCAGCTCGCCGGCCATGCCGACATGCGGCTGAACGGCGCGGTCGTGATGATCAATGGCGTCAACGGCACGCTCGGCGATGGCGGCTTCAACGGCTGGGCGTCGGTCGACATCGCCAGCAAACCGCTGGTGAAAGTGGATCTCGATTTCCAGCGGCTCGCGATCCCGCTGGCGAAATCGCCCGATGGCGCGACCGGCCAGCCCTGGAGCGATGCGCCGATCGACGTGTCCGGACTGAATTATGTCGACGCGCAGATCAGGGTCTCGGCCAACGAAGCCGTCATCGGCGACGCCCGTCTCGCGCCGCTGGCAATTGATGCAAAACTCGCCGGCGGCGTCTTGAAGACAGGCACTGCGAATCTCGGCGCTTATGGCGGCCAGGTCTCGGGCGAGGTGATTCTGGACGCGACCAGCGGCGCGCCGAGCTTTGCGATGCATTCCGATCTCGTCGGCGTGCGCGCGCTGCCGCTGCTGCAGGGTCTTGCCGAATTCGACCGGATCGACGGCAAGCTGCAGGCCAAACTCGCTTTGCGCAGCGCCGGCACCAGCCAGCGCGCGTTGATGGCGAACATGCAGGGCACGGCTTTCGTCGATTTCCAGGACGGCAGCATTCGCGGCATCAATGTCGCGCAGATGATTCGCTCGCTGACATCGGGCACGTTGTCGGGCTGGCAGGACAACCAGAATTCCAGCCAAGAGCAGAGCAAGGAGCAGAGCACCGACCTGTCGCAGCTCTCGGCATCGTTCCGCATCGACAAGGGCCAGGCGGTGACGACCGATCTCAACCTGATCGGGCCGCTGGTGCGCGTCACGGGCGCCGGCACCGTCGCGCTCGACACTAAGATGATGGGTTTTCGCGTCGAGCCGAAGCTGGTGATGACGACGCAAGGCCAGGGCCGCGCCTCCGAGCCGGTGGGCTTCGGCATTCCCGTGATGATCACAGGCGCATGGTCGCAGCCACGGATCTACCCTGACATGGCCGGTGTGCTCGACAATCCGGACGCAGCCTATGCGAAGCTGCGCGAGATGGGCAAGGGTCTGTTCGGTCCCGACGGCGCAGGGCTCGGCAACATCCTGAACAGCTTTGGCCTCGGCGGCGCCGCACCGAGCAGCAATGCCAATGGGCAAGCCCAGCAGCAAGGGCAAGGACAGGGGCAGAACAACCTGCTCGGCGGCCAGCTGGGCGAGGCGATCGGCAATCTGATCCAGCAGGGGCTCGCGGGCGGCGCCGGGAATAGCACCGGCCGCAGCCGCAGCCTGCCCGGCGCGCCGACCAGCCCGGCGCCGCAGGCTTCGCCCGCTCCTCCGACCCAGGACCCGCCTGAGGCACAACAAGACAGCCAGCCGATGAACGACGTGATGCGGCAGCTCTTTAACAGGTGATGAGGGGACCAAGGCGTCGAACTCCACGCGCAGCCTTACACCGCCTCGTCACACGATTCTTCCTCCGAACGGAGGAGGGGGCCTGTCAGCTGCGGCAATCCGCCGCCCTGCCGGCCGTCCCGACATTCACCGGCGGGTCACCACACCTCCCTCCGACCGGCCCCTTGCCGGTCAAAGAGCCCAAATTGTGCTAGAAGGACGATGGGCCTGTACGGCCCATAGCGCCGGCGTCGGCCGCGGCGCGAGAGGAGCCGGATGACGGGAGCGAAGGACAAGACCTGGTTTCTACGCGAGGGCCTGTTCGCCAAATATGTCGTCTCCCTCGTCGGCCTCGTCGTGTTCGTGCTTGCCGTCAACGGCGCGATGGAGACCTGGATCTCCTATCGCGCCACCAAGACGTCACTGGTCGACGGGCTCGAGGACAAGGCGCAAGGCGCCGCCCGGCGCATCGAGCAATCCGTCTCCGAGCTCGAGCGCCAGATCAGCTGGGTGACCACTGCCAGCCGCGACACCATCGAGAAGCGCCGCGCCGACTACGCCCAGCTCCTGCAACAGGTCGCCGTCGTCTCCCAGCTGTTCCAGCTCAACGGCGACGGCCGCGAGGTGCTGCGCGTCTCGCGCCAGTCGACCACGACCGGCGGCAATGCCGACCTCGCCCGCGACATGCGCTTCACCGAAGCGGTCGCCCGCGGCGTCAGCTATGCGCCGGCCTATTTCGTCGATCAGAAGCCGGTGATGTCGATCTCGGTGGCGCATTCCGGCTTCAATGCCGGCGTCACGGTGGCCGAGGTCGATCTCGACTTTCTCTCCGACTACCTGTCCGACGCCCAGGTCGGCAAGGCCGCCTTCGCCTATGTGGTCGATGCGCGCGGCCGGGTTCTCGCGACCTCGTCGAAGGGGCCCGAAATCGGCAAGGACCTGTCGAAGCTGCCGCAGGTCGCGGCTGCGATCGCGCCCGGCCGCGAGCCCGACACTTCAGGTACCGACTTCAACGGCCATCCGGTGCTGGCGGCTGCGAGCACTGTACCGAAGCTCGGCTGGAGCGTGTTGTTCGAGCAACCGACCGCGCAGGCCTTGACGCCGATCCGCGACCAGCTCGTGCGCATCGCGCTTCTGATCGGCATGGGCCTGTTGGTGGCGATTCTCGCCGGCACGCTGCTGGCGCGCCGCATGATCATCCCGATCACCGCGTTGCGCGATGGCGCGCACAAGCTCGGCGAAGGCGACTTCAGCCACCGCATCGACGTGCACACCTCCGACGAGCTGGAAGAGCTCGCCGGCCAGTTCAACCGCATGGCCGGCCAGCTTCAGGAGACCTACACCAACCTCGAGACCAAGGTCGAGGAACGCACCCGCGATCTCGCGCAGTCGATCAACGAGCTGAAGGTGCTGGAAGAGGTCGGCCGCGCCCTCGCCTCCTCGCTCGACCTCAACGCCGTGCTGCCGACCATCGCCGCCCGCGCGCTGGAGATCAGCCATGCCGATGCGGTGCTGATCTACGGTTATGAGGCCCAGAAGCGCCGCTTCGACTTGGTCGAGGGCAACGGCATCGACAGGTCGGTTGAGGGCGACCATGTCACGATCGAGGAAGGCGAGAACGTCCTGAGCGATGCTGCCGCGAGCTGTGAGCCGATCGCGATCGCCGATCTCGACCACGCCGCCGAGCAACCCTTGCGCGACGTCGCGGTCGCTGCCGGCTTCCACTCGGTGCTGGTGGTGCCGCTGGTCGACCAGCAGGGCACGCTCGGCGCGCTGGTGGTGCTGCGCCGCTCGAGCGGCACGTTCGAAGGCAGCCTCACCGGCTTGATGCGCACCTTCGCCAACCAGGCGGTGCTGGCGATGCGCAATGCGCGCCTGTTCACCGAAGTCGACCACAAGAGCCACGCGCTGGAGACCGCCAACGAGACCGTGCGCGCCCAGGCCGACAAGCTCAAGCAGCAGACCGAGCAGCTCAAGGACTGGAACAGGTCGCTGGAAGAGCGCGTCGCGACCCAGCTCGGCGAGATCGAGCGCATCCGCAAGCTCGAGCGCTTCCTGGCGCCGCAGGTGGCGCAGCTGATCGCCTCCTCCGATAGTCCGGAGGGGTTGCTCACGAGCCAGCGCCGCGAGGTCACCGTGGTGTTCTGCGATCTGCGCGGCTTCACCGCCTTCACGGAAGCGACCGAGCCGGAAGAGGCGATGAACGTGCTGCGCGAATATCACGCCGCGCTCGGCAAGCTGATCTTCAAATACGAGGGCACGCTGGACAAATATGCCGGCGACGGCGTGATGATCCTGTTCAACGCGCCGATCCAGTTCGAGGACCACACCGCGCGCGCCGTGAAAATGGCGGTGGAGATGCGCGACACGATCGGCCCGCTGACCGAGCGCTGGCGCAATCGCGGACACAGCCTCGGCTTCGGCATCGGCATCGCGCTCGGCTATGCCACGCTCGGCCAGGTCGGCTTCGAGCAGCGGCTGGAATATGCCGCGATCGGCAGCGTCACCAACCTCGCCTCCCGCCTCTGCGCCGAGGCCAAGCCCAACCAGATCGTGGTGAGCCGCCGCGTCTACGGCATGGTCGAGCCATGGGTCGAAGCCCGCGCCCTCGACGATCTCCAGCTCAAGGGCTTCAATCACCCGGTGCTGGCGATGGAAATTCTTGGCTGGCGCGAGGCGGTGGACAACGTGGTGGATGCGACGGCAGCGCGGCGGAGGATGTGAACGGAAGAGCTGGCCACATGCTCTTCTGGTCATGCCCCGGCTTGACCGGGGCATCCAGTACGCCGGGGCGTATCGATTCAATTACAATCGCCTCTGGAATACTGGATCGCCCGATTAAATCGGGCGATGACAGCTGAGAATGCGGCGTCGGCCTGATAGCATCGGGACTGCTTAACAGAGGTGATTTCTCCTCACGCCCCCCGCTTCGGCCCGATCGCCTCGAATGCGGCTTTCTGCTCGTCGCTCAGATCGAATTCGAAATCGTCGAGCGCATCAGTGACACCGGCGACCGCCTGCTGCATCGTTTGCAGGCGCGTTTTCACGGCGGCGAGGCGGGCTTGCGGGGTTGCTTCCGCCTTCATCGGGCAAGAGCTGAGCGTCTGCATGGTGCGGAGCGTGGTGTCCTGGAGCACGTCGAGGCGGGCGCGGCCGGTGTCGTCGAGCTTGAGCGTCGAGGCAATGTCCTCAGCGGGCCATTGCTGTTGCACGAGCTGTTCGTACTGGCGCTGGGCCTGCACATCATAGCGGGGATCGTAATTGGGATCGCAGGCTTTGGCCGCCTGGGCGTCCTTGTGCTGAGCCGAAGCAAGCGCCGCCTGGCGCTCTTTTGCCAGCGAGTCGAGCTTTGCTTTCTGGCCGTCATCGAGCAGCTCGACGAACTTTGTCAGCGGCTGCGCCAGCGCATCGATGGCCTTGGCCATCGCGTCGAGGCGGGTCTGCATCACACCGAGGCGCTCGGCCGCATTGGCGGGCGCCTGCGCCGGGCACGAGGCGCGGATGGTGTCGCGCGAGCTCGTCCAGGCGCTTGCGAGCTCATCGAGCGCAGTGCGCTGCATCTCGTTCGGCTGCACGGCGGCCGCGATGCGGTCGACCGGCAAGCCGCCGGTGTCGCTGCTGTCGCAGACCGCCTCCGCCGATGGCACGCGTCGCGCACGACGGCCTTGCGGCGCGGTGTAAGCGGCGAGCTCCGGCGCCGCATACGGCGCGAAGATCGCTGCGTAGATATCGCCATAGCCGTAGAGCGAGAGGCTGGTGGTGTCGCCATAGATCACCGCGGTGGTGAGATCGTCATGCGCGAACGGCCAGAACACGGGACCGATCCAGCCATAACTGCCGTCAGGATGGCGCCACCAGCCCTGCGGACGGCGGCCGCCGTGCCAGCCGGAAAGCGCAGCCTCCGCCGTCAGCGCAGCGCGCAGGACATAGGGGTTGGCGGGCTGGCCGCGCTCGCGGCGACGCGGATCCTCCGATCTCAGCGCCGCAGAGCGATAGCGGCTGCCCCGCACCGCCATGCGGGCATGGCGCAGACGCGACAGGCCGATGATATGGCCGACCGCAAAGCGCGCCACGCCGAGGGGCCCGCCGCGGAATCCGAACTGCGCCTGCGCTGTATCAGGCAGCATCACTGTCAGAAGCAGCAGGACAGCGCCTGACAGCGCCAGCCTCAAGCGTGATCTCGATGTGCTTGCCGAGCCGACCACCGAGTTGACCACCTCTTGGCCCTCCTCCCGTGCCAAGCGCACATCACGGCGCACGAAGAAGACTCTCGAGGGAACCGATTGTTCCATGGCGAGAGGGTCAAAGCGGGAAATGCGGGACGTCATCGCGGCGCCGTGGCCATCCTCACTGCGCCTTTTGCGGCACCACGACGGTCTGGCCAGGATAGATCAAGTTGGGATTGTGGATCTTTCCGCGGTTGGCGTTGAAGATCACGGCGTAGCGGGCGCCGTCGCCATAGGCGAGGCGGCTCAGCGCCCAGAGGCTGTCGCCGCGGGAAATCACCCGGCTGCCGCCGGCCTCGGCCGTCCCGGTGGTGAGCGCGTCTCCGGGCGAGGCCGATGCGACCGCCGGCCCCGACGCCGGCACCCGCGCCATGGATTTGGGTTTGGGCGCGCCCATCATGCGAGGCCGAACCGCTGATCGTTCCGGCGTCGCGGCGAGACGCGGCGCCGGCAAGGCGGCAACGACGTCCGATGTGTCGTCAGGCTTTGCGTCCTGCTTGGCAACCGGTGTGACCCGTACCGGCGGTGGCGCGGCTTCGGCGATCGTCACCGGCATGGTGCGGCTGGATTGCGTGACGGTGCCGTCGGGCGCCTTGGCGCGCAGCGCCAGCTCGTAGCTGCCGGCGGGGAGCTTTGGCGGGGTCATGACGAACTGGCCCGATGCATCGGCCACCACGCTGTCGAGCGGCTGGCCGTCGCGCAGCAGCTCGACCTTCGAACCCGGTGCGGCCTGGCCCGCGATCACGGCCGCCTCGCCATGATCGTCGACGCGTGCGACGTCGAAACGGGGGCCGGCGTCTGCAACGGAAGGCTGCGGCTTGGTCGGTGCGACATCGGCCAGCCCCGCAACCTGCTTCTGGGTCTCGGCAAGCGCATCCGCCTTGGGCGCGTCGGCCGTGACAGGGGCAACGGGCGGCGCGACTGCGGCGAGCTTCGGTTCTTCAGTCTTCGACTCTGTCTGCGACTCTGCTTTGGACTCGATCTTGGAGGCGACCTTCGTCTCGGCCTTCGTCTCCGGTTTGCTTTCGGGCTTGGCGGCGACGGCGACCTCGGTGCTCGCCCCGCCCGGCAACATGTGGCGCAGCTCGGTCGGGCCGATCACCAGCACGGTGCCGGCCACCGCGAGCAGACAGAATGCAATGATGGCCTTGGATGCGGTGATCATCAGTCCTCAAACCTTGATCAAAAACTTGGATCGCAAATCATCAGGCGCAAATTGCGCCGTTTTGGCACCGGCAGCAAGCCGGTCGAAGGGATGAACCGGGCCGGACCTATCGGCGTCAAATGAGCGAGGCCGTAGCGCCGCCATTTTTAGGAATTTCATCCATGCCCGTATTTTACCGCGCCGCGCCATGGCTGGCGCTTGCCCTGACGCTCGTCGCCTCTCCCGCGCTTTCCGCCTCCGGCCCGCCGCCGGGGTTCGTCCTGACAGACAATCCCGGCCTCGGCTTCACCTCGCCTGACGGGGCCACCAGGCTCGAGCAATACATGAAGGACAGTGACGACCTGTTCGGCGTCAAATGGCAGGTCTGGGCACGACGCGGCGACCAGATGACGGAACTGAAGCCCGAGCAGGGCTATGGCGCCGGCTTCCGCTTCACCAACGACTCGCAATGGCTGGTGCGGATGCAGAAGACCGGCTCCGGCGAGCAGGACCTGTTCCTCTATCATCTCGAAAACGGCGTCTTCGTCAGTGCCACGAAGAAGAAGTCCCTCAGCGATCTCGCCTGGGCCTATTTCTATGGCCGGTCGGAGACGAAGCATTTCGCCAAGCTCGACTTTCACATCACGGCCAATCTGCTGGAGGGGACGGAAAACGCCTATCAAGAGCTCGGCATGAACTGGCCCAACAACCGCTACCTCGTAATCGGACTCGGCGGCGAATACGACAAGCACCCAAGGAATACGGTGATGAAAGGGCTCGGCGGCTGGCGATGCCGCTATGATCTCCAGACCGGGAAATTCGATGTGCCGGCGATTTTCGCCAAGGAGAATGCCGCGGCGCTGAAATGGGAAGTGAAGCGGGAGTGAAGCGGTGTTCGAAACCCGCGTCGCAAATTGTGCGTTCTCTATCCCCGCGCCAAGCCCCTGATATTGTTCCGATTCAGAGTTCCCTAACCTTCAATGGTAACGGGGTCTTGTCGATTTCGCTGCATCCTGCATCCCACGGGAGGACGGGATGGGCACATCGATTCGATGGACCGCGCGATTGCGCGCGCTGCTGCGCCGCTGGCGCGGCGCGCCGCTGACGTGGCTGATTGTCGGCGGCTTCGTGCTGATGGCGGCAATGGCCATCGGCACCGGCCTCACCGTCGACCGCTTCCGCCAGAACGCGATCGAGAGCGGCCGCGACAGCCTGGAGAACTCGGTCCGCCTGCTCGCCGGTCATTTCGACCGTGAGTTCGAGGATTTTGCGGTGCTCCAGAAGAGCATCATCGCGGAACTCGAAAGCCATGGCATCGAGTCCGCGGATGCGTTCCGCAGCGAGATGGGTACGCTCGCGATGCATGAGGTGTTACGCGCCAAGGCCAGCGGCTGGTCGGACGTCGCCGGCGCCAATGTGTTCGATGCTGACGGCGTGCTGATCAATTCGTCGCGGCGCTGGCCCGTCGCCGATATCTCGGTGTCCGATCGCGGCTATTTCATCAGACTCAAGAACGATGCGGCCGCGCAGGAAGAGATCGAGCTCGTGCCCGGTCGGCTCGGCCATGGTCCGGCAATCGTGTTCGCGCGGCGCGTGTCGGGCCCGCATGGCGAGTTCCTCGGATTGGTGTCGCGCGCGATCTCGCCCGAGCAGCTCGAATCGTTCTTCGCCTCGGCCGGGCTCGGCGAGGACTCCTCGATCGCGATGCATCACCAGAACGGCCAGCTGCTTGCGCGCATCCCGCATGTCGAGGCGATGATCGGAAAGAATTTCCGGACCGGCACGCCGGAGCAGATCGCCGTGTTCGAGCGGACGTCCGTCACCACGCAGCTTGCGAGCCCGATCGACGGCAAGGATCGCATCGTCGCCTCGCGCCTTTTGGCGGGCGAACCGCTGGTCGTGGTCGCCACCAAATCGCTGGATGCGACGCTCGCCACCTGGCGCACGCAAACCAAGTTCTTCGTCGCCGTCGCCGTCGTGTCGATCGGTCTGCTCGTGCTCACGCTGGTCCTGATCTTCCGCCAGATGACCCGCCGGCTCGCTCTGGAAAAGGAGCAGCTCGACACCGCGATGAACACGATGACGCAAGGTCTCCTGATGTTCGACCAGGACCAGCGGCTGATCGTCTGCAACCGCCGCTACATCGACATGTATCGGCTCTCGGCCGACGTGGTGAAGCCCGGCGCCCATTTCCGCGACGTGATCCAGCATCGCGCCGACACCGGCTCGTTCGACGGCGACGTCGATTCCTATTGCGACGGCGTCCTGAACGGCGTCGCACGGATCCAGAGCAACATCGTCGAGACGTCCGACGGACGCCTGATCGAGATCAAGAACCAGCCCGGCGCGGCCGGCGGCTGGCTCGCCACCCATGACGACGTCACCGAACGCATCCGCACCGACGAGCGCATCGCGCATATGGCGCACTACGACGCGCTGACGGACCTGCCCAACCGCGTGCTGATGCGCGGCCATCTGGAACGGCGCGTGGCGGAGCTTGCCCACGGCAATCCGTTTGCGATCCTCTATATCGACGTCGACGAGTTCAAGGGCGTCAACGATTCGCTCGGCCACGAGATCGGCGACGAATTGCTGCGCCAGGTCGCGAGCCGGCTGCGGGCCTGCGTCAGCGGCAACGATATGGTGGCGCGCTTGGGCGGCGACGAGTTTGCGATCATCAAGGCCGGCACCCATGACCAGGCCGAGCTGACGAGCCTCGCCGAGCAGATCTTGACCTCGCTGCGCATGCCTGTCGACTGCAAGGGCCAGGAGATCACGACCGATGCCAGCATCGGCATCGCGATCGCGCCCGACCACGGTGACATCATCGATGACCTGCTCAAGCGAGCCGATCTCGCGATGTACGCCGCAAAGTCGGAGGGGCGCGGCACCTTCCGCATCTTCGTACCCGAATACGACGCCAAGGCGCGGCAGCGCCGCCAGCTCGAGCTCGATTTGCGCCAGGCGCTGGTGCGCGGCGAGTTCGAGGTGCACTACCAGCCGCTGGTCGATTTGTCCGCCAATGTTGTCACCGGCTGCGAGGCGCTACTGAGGTGGCGCCATCCGGAGCGCGGCATGGTCTCACCTGCCGACTTCATTCCGGTCGCGGAGGATACCGGCCTGATTAGCGAGATCGGCGAATGGGTGCTGAAGCAAGCCTGCGCGGAAGCGGCGTCGTGGCCCGGCGACATTCACATCGCGGTCAACGTCTCGCCGGTGCAGTTCCGCTCGAAGACGCTGGCGCTGAAGGTCGCCGCGGCGCTCGCCGAATCGGGCCTCGCGCCGGAACGGCTCGAGCTCGAGATCACCGAAACCGTGCTGATCCGCGATGACGAGGAGGCACTGACCATCCTGCAGCAGCTGCGCGAGATCGGCGTGCGCATCGCGCTCGACGATTTCGGCACCGGCTATTCATCGCTGAGCTATCTGCACCGCTTCCCGTTCGACAAGATCAAGATCGACCGCAGCTTCATCAGCGACATCGGCGAGCCCGAGGATTCCTCCCCGATCGTACAGGCCGTGGTGCACATGGCCGCCGCCCGCCACATGGCGACAACAGCCGAAGGCGTCGAGACCGAGGCGCAGCGCGAAGTGCTGCGCCAGCTCGGCTGCAGCCAGATGCAGGGCTGGCTGTTCAGCCCCGCCGTGCCGGCGGCAAAGCTGAAGCAATTGCTGTCGAAGCAGGCGGCCGCGGCTTGAGGCCGATTCCTCCGCCTGCAATTGCGGCGATGATCACTTCTCATCCTGAAGATAGGATCAAACCTCGCGCCTCGCGGTTATCGCGCTGCTGAGGCGGCCGGGAACTCCGGCCGGCGGGCACCAGCCGACAGTGCATCACGCGCATCGCAGGCGGCTTGTCGTCTGCGACCGGTTGCGCGCGTGCGAAATCGAGCGAGGCGACATGGCGATCGTGACGTTCAGGATGATCCCTTTGATAGCGGCGGCTGCCGTGATCGGCTTTACCGCAGAGGCCCGCGACGATGGCCGCTACGCGAACTCGCCCCTCAAGGGCTGGTTCGAGAGCCTGCACAGCAAGGGCGGCGGCCCGTGCTGCGCGGATGCCGACGGCACGGCGCTCGACGACGTCGATTGGGACACGCGTGGCGGGCACTACCGTGTCCGCATCCAGGGCGAATGGATCGAGGTGCCTGACGACACCGTGATCACCGAGCCGAACCGCGTCGGCCGCACGATCGTCTGGCCCTACTATATCAACGGCCGCGCCATCATCCGCTGCTTCATGCCCGGCAGCATGACGTGAGGTGATCGGAGCAATCGATCGCGCTCGGCCGGCTTGCACCGCATCTTGTATTCGCGCGGCGCTGCCATATCTCATCGCCATGATGAAGCTTACACGCATTCAGGACCACGCCATTCAGGCACTCATGGCCGGCATCGTCGGCGCCGAGACGTTCGATCACGTCTTCGCAGGCATCCGCTTCGATGAGGTCGAAGGCTCGATGCTCTACGCTTTCGCCAGGAACGAGGACGTCGCCTCCGATATCGAGGACAGCTACTCGCCGCTCGTCGCCGCCGTGGCCTCGCGTGTGCTGCGCAAGCAGGTCGACGTCGTCGTGGTGATGCCCAAGGTTCTGCAATAAGCAGCCGGAAAAGCTCGCTCAATCGATGAACGATGCGAGCTCCTCCGGTTTGCCGGAGGGGAATGCGTTCTTGAGACAATCGAGAAACGCTGCCACGCGCGCGCTCAGCAGCCGGCGAGACGGATAGAGCGTCCAGAGACTGATCTCGGGCCCGTCAACATCGCCCCAGTGCACGAGCCTGCCGGCTGCGAGGTCGCGACTGACGAGCGAGACAGGAAGTCGCGCGGCACCGACGCCGGCTCGGACGGCGTCGCGGATCATGATGAGCGATGACAAGCGAAGCACGGGTTCGATTGCGATCTCAGCGCTTCCGACCGGCGTCACCACAGTCCAGACAGAGTTCAAATCCCCCGCGCTGCGCACCACGGCCGGGACGGTGACATCGCCCACGGGGCGACGGAGACTCGGGCTCGCCACCACCACCAGCCGATCGCGCAGGAAGATCCGTCCGACCAGGCTTTCGTCGGGATCCGGATTGACGCGGATCACGAGGTCATAGCCCTCCTCGATCATGTCGACGGAGCGATCTTCCGTCGTGACCTCGAGCCGGACCTCCGGATATTCCATCGCGAACGCGGCCGCCAGTTTTCCCATCGCGGTTTGCGAGAACAACAGCGGCGCACTGATCCGCAACCGGCCACGCGGCCTATCGCCGCGGGCGGCGATTGCGGCCGCCGTCTCGTCGAGTTCGGCGAGCAACGCCCCGGTCCGCTCATGGAGCGCCCGCCCCTCCTCCGTGAGCTTCAGGTTGCGCCTTCCGCGCTCGAACAGACGCAGGTCGAGGCTGCTCTCCAGTTCGGAGACCCGACGGGACAGCGTCGCTTTCGGGCGGCCGGCGGCCCGGGCAGCCCGGCCAAAGCCGCCGTGACGGGCCACCAGATTGAAATCGGCGAGGGCAAGGAGATCCATTCGTTCCACCAGTGAAACGGAATGTCCAAATATAGCGTCTATCGGTCCGAATGTGGATCACTAATTTCCGGGGTGTCTTCTAACCCCCAGCAAGGAGTGACCCCCATGACCATCCTCGTTATCGGCGCTACCGGCCGCGTCGGCCGCCATGTCGTCGAACAGCTCGTCCAGCGCGGAGCCAAGGTGCGGGTGCTGACCCGCGATCCCGCCAAGGCCAAATTCCCGGCCGGCGTCGAAGTCGCCAAGGGCGACCTGCTCGACATCGAGGCGCTGCGCGCCGCGTTCACAGGCGTGAGGACGCTGTTCCTGCTGAACGCCGTTACCGGCGACGAATTCACCCAGGCGATCGTCACGCTCAACATCGCCCGCGAGGCCGGTGTCGAACGGGTCGTCTACCAGTCGGTGTTCGACGCCGACGGGGCCGTGAACGTGCCGCACTTCGCGGTGAAGTCGGGCGCCGAGCGCATGCTCGCGCACATGGGCTTCAGCGCCACCATCCTGCGCCCGAGCTACTTCATCGACAACGAACTCATGATCAAGGACGTGATCCTCAACCATGGCGTCTATCCGATGCCGATCGGCAGCAAGGGCGTCGCCATGGTCGACGCGCGCGATATCGCCGAGGTCGCCGCGATCGAACTGATCCGCCGCGACCGCGCCCCGGAAAAGCTTCCGGTCGAGACCATCAACCTGGTCGGCCCCGACACGCTGACCGGTCCTGACGTGGCAAAGATCTGGTCTGATATCCTCGATCGCCCGATCGTCTATGGCGGCGACGATCCCAGCGGATTCGAGCAGAACATGGCGCGCTTCCTGCCGAGATGGACGGCCTATGAGATGCGCCTGATGGCCGAGCGCTATGTCACCGACGGCATGATTCCCGAAGCCGGCGACGTTGAACGTCTCACGGGAATCCTGGGGCGACCGCTGCACTCCTACCGCGGTTTCGCAGCCCAGATCGCGGCGAGCGCGACAAAGTCCGCGTGACAATAGCTGCAACGAGCCCCTGACGTCGCCGCCACACGACCTCAGGGGCTTTGGCGTGACCTCGCGATCAAACCACGCTAGCCTTCCCTGACAAGAACAAGAGGAAACGCCAATCGTGTACGACTACATTATCGTGGGCGGCGGCTCGGCAGGGTCCGTGCTGGCCCACCGGCTCTCCGCAAGGAGCGCCAACAAGGTCCTGCTCTGCGAAGCCGGACAGGACACACCACCCGGCAACGAACCGGCCGAAATCAGGGACAGCTATCCGGGCACAGCCTATTTCGACCCGCGCTTTCACTGGACCGAGCTCAAGGTGACGACCCAGGTCGTCAGCCACAACAATCCGAACGAAGCGCGCCCGCCGTTGCGCAAATACGAGCAGGCGCGCGTGCTCGGCGGCGGCTCGTCGATCAACGGCCAGATGGCCAATCGCGGCGCACCGACCGATTACGATGAATGGCAAGCGCGGGGCGCCGAAGGGTGGTCGTGGGCCGACGTGCTGCCGTTCTTCAAGAAGGTGGAGCGCGACCTCGATTTCGACGGGCCGTATCACGGCAAGGACGGAAGAATTCCGGTGCGCAGAATTCCCAGAGAGCACTGGACACGGCATTCGCAGGCCTTCGCCGACGCTTTTCAACAGGCCGGCCATCAATATCTGCCCGACCAGAACGGCGAGTTCGTCGACGGCTATTTCGCGGTGACGCATTCGAATGAGGCCGAGCAACGTGTCTCGGCTGCGATGGGCTATCTCGATCGCGACACTCGCAAGCGTGCCAACCTCACGATCTCCACCAACACTGAGGTGAGAGAGCTGCTGTTCGAAGGCACGCAATGCGTCGGCGTGAAGGCGATGATCGACGGGCGCGAGCAGGAATTCCGGGGACGCGAGATCATCCTCTCCTCCGGCGCCATCCACTCGCCGGCGCATCTCTTGCGCGCCGGCATCGGGCCGGTCGGCCACCTCAAGGATCTCGGCATTCAGGTCCTGATGGGACTGCCGGGCGTCGGACAGCGCCTGATGGATCATCCCTCGATCTCGCTGTCGTCCTTCGTCCGCCGCGGTGCGCGCATGAACGAGCATACCAGGCGGCACATGCAGCTCGGTCTGCGCTATTCGTCAGGCCTCCCCGGCGTTCCCAAGGGCGACATGTTCGTCGTCGTGCTCTCCAAATCGGCCTGGCATGCGGTCGGCGCGCAGATCGGCTCGCTGCTCACCTTCGTCAACAAAACCTATTCCGAGACCGGACAGGTGAAGCTTGCCTCGCGCGATCCCACAGCGGAGCCGATCGTCGAGTTCAACCTGTTGTCCGACCGGCGCGACCTCGAACGCCTGATGAGCGGCTTCCGCAAGATGGCGGCGATTCAGATGAGCGATATCGTGAAGAAGGTGACGGACAAGCCGTTCCCGGCCGCCTATACCGACAAGGTGCGCAAGATCGGCGTGGTCAACACCACGAACAAGATCCTGACCAGGGTCGCCGCGACGCTGATGGACGGACCGGCGGCGCTGCGTCACTATCTGATCGACAATTTCGTGGTCGAAGGCTTCACCTTCGATGACGTGATCAATGACGACGAGGCGCTGGAAGCCTTCGTGCGCAAGGCCACCATCGGCGTGTGGCACGCCTCGTGCTCATGCCGCATGGGCCGGGCCGGCGATCCCATGGCGGTCGTCGACACCGAGGGCCGGGTCAGAGGCATCCAGGGCTTGCGCGTCGTCGATGCCTCGATCTTTCCAGTGGTGCCCTGCGCCAACACCAATTTTCCGGTGCTGATGTCGGCAGAGAAGATCGCGGCCGCGATGGTGCAGTAACGCCGGCGGAACGAGCCTCGTAGGGTGGGTTAGCACTGCGGCTGCGCGAAGCGCAGTCCGCGGGGGCGTAACCCACCTCTTCTCTTTCCTCGGCGACAGCAGTGGTGGGTTACGCCTGCGGCTAACCCACCCTACAGACTTCCTACGCCGCGCGGAGATCGCCGACGAAGCGGTCGACATCGCGCTTGAGATCGTCGGACAGGCGCGCCAGCATCTTCGCGGAGTCGAGCACCTCGCCGGCGGCGGCGCCGGTCTGCCCGGCAGCCTGCGACACGCCCGAAATGTGTCGCGAGACTTCGTTGGTGCCTTGCGAGGCCTGCTGCACATTGCGCGCGATCTCGCGGGTTGCAGCGCCCTGCTGCTCGACGGCGGCCGCGATCGCGGCTGCGATCTCGTTGACGCGCTGGATGGTGGTGCCGATGGACTGGATCGCGCTCACCGAGGCCTGGGTCGCGCCCTGGATCGCGGCGACTTGCCCCGTGATCTCCTCGGTCGCCTTCGCGGTCTGCGTCGCGAGGTTCTTCACCTCGGCTGCGACCACCGCAAAGCCGCGTCCGGCTTCGCCGGCGCGCGCGGCCTCGATGGTAGCGTTGAGCGCGAGGAGATTGGTCTGTTGCGCAATGCCCGTGATCAGCGCGACGACGTCACCGATGCGCTGGGCCGCGTCGGCCAGGGCCTGCACCTCGCCATTGGTTCGGTCGGCTTCGCCGGCGGCGGCGCTCGCAATGCTGGAGGATTCCGCGACCTGACGGCTGATCTCGCTGATCGAGGCCGAGAGCTCTTCCGTGGCGGCTGCGACCGTCTGCACGTTGGCGGAGGCATCACCCGACAGGCTCGCGACCGAGGCTGCCTTGGACGAGCCCTGCTCGGCGGTGGACGACATCGACTGCGCAGTGGCGTTGAGCTCGCCGGAGGCCGAAGCCAGCGTGTGCAGCGATTCCGTCACGGTCTTCTCGAACTGCTCAATCAAGCGATCGACGGCGGACTGGCGCCGCTCCTTCTTCGCCTGCTCTGCGGCTTTTTCTTCGCCGAGGCGATCGCCCGCGATCATGTTCTCCCTGAACACCGACACGGCACGCGACATGTCGCCGATTTCGTCGCCGCGCTCGATGCCCGCGAGCTCGATCGCATAATCGCGCTCGGCCAGCTTCTGCATGGCGTGCGTCAGCTTGCGGATCGGCGTGCTGACGCGGCGGTTCACCAGGATGAAGCCGAATACGGTGATCGCGAGTGCGACCAGCATCATGGCGCCGTTGAACACGAGGCTCCATCTTGCCGATGTCATCTGCTGCCCGGCGCGGGAAACCATTTCGGCAAGCGCCGCCTGGCCGGCCTCGACGTAGAAGCTGAGGATGGCGGTGTTGAGCTTGGCGAGCTCCACGCCCTTAACGTCGATCGTCTGGTTGTTGCTCAGGGCGTTGATGAGGCCCTGCTGGCGCTGGATCATGGCGACGGCATCGCCCTGCTTCGAGCGCGCGATCACATCCGTGAGGCTGGCGGGGGCGTCAATGCGGCTAGCCGCGTCCTGCACCTGGCTCCAGGCCTGCTTGGCCCGGCCGGTATCTTCGGCAGCCCCGACAATGTCGGCCCCAGTCCAGGGCTTTGCGGCAGCGCCCGCAGTTTCGAGCCGGATCGCAACGAGGCCTCCAAAATTGCGTGCGGCCCAGGCCGACTGTTTGACGCCAAGGAGATGATCGACCACGGGGTCTGTCAGCTTCAGCGCATTTTCGAGTTCGGCCGTCAGTGCCAGGATGGCGTCGAGATAGTCTTGCGCGACTTTCCGGAACTCGTCAGCCGCCTTTACGTCGCGCGCCGCTTTGGGCTGGTGAATGAGGCCCTCGGCCTTCGATCGCAGCGGCGTCAACGCATCATGGATCGCAACGAGCTTGCTCACGGCGCTGGCCAGGCGGGAATCGGATACGCCATCGAGGCGTTCGAGCACGCTCTTGTAGGCTGCCTCCGACAATTGCCGGTTGGAGGCGATCCGGTCGTCGGCACCGGCATTGGCCGGCTCTTCCGCAACCAGCGCCGACAGGAAGGTGCCGCGCTCGATGCGGAAACCGAGCAGGGCTGTGAAGAGCTGCTGGTCGGTGCTGGCAAAACGCTCGACCTTCTGCGCGGCGCTGTTGCGCTCGACGGCCCCGAACAGGCCGGTCGAGAGCTGCCCCAACAGGAACAGGCCGAGGACGCCGATGATGGCGCCGAGAACAGAACGAATAGAGGGATTGCCGAACAATGCCATAGGAAGCGCCGGGTCTCTGAATCGGAAAAAGATGCAGAAAAATACCCGGCCGTCCCTAAGATTTGGTTCATCAAACATACCGCGGCCCGCGACAGGCGCCGAGCCCGGCTCGCTTCGCTCCTGTGAGGACGTGGCGACTTCAGGTCGCGCGGCTCACTTCGTCCGCCTGGCGGCCTGGATCTCGACGAACTCGGCGTCCGGGTGGGCGACGATCGTTGCGAACATGATGCCGCTAATGATGAGCGACCAGGCGGTGTCCCAATAGATCCAAAACACTTTCAGCCTCCGTTTTTGACGTCCTCCGCCTGCGCCCGGAGTAACGGCACGAGGAGGCTGCCGTTCCAGAACGAGCCCATGACTGGGCCTGCGGCTCGAGCAAGCGCAGGCAAGCTTAGCGCTTCCTGTTCTTGGTCGGGGAGGCCTTGCGATCGGTTTCACCGGTGTGGCGCTTTGCCACGACGTCTTCATCCCCCGCGCCTTCGCGCGGACGCGGCGGCGGCTTGGGCTGGCCGGACTGGCCGCCATGCTTGCCGCCCATGTCGGGCTTGCCTTCGAGGTCGTTTTCACGGGGCATGACGGTCAACGCGCTCGCCCGGCAATGGTTCGCAATCTGCTCCCGGCGCTATGGCTGTGAACGAGTTCATAGGATCGCCGTCTTTGGCAGTGCACGATGGTTGGCGCTGTCGGCGCATTGATCCCTCGACGAACGGATTTGGCCCAATGCGGAAGCAACTCGTTGCCTGGACCATCCTGACCTCGGCCTTGCTGGCCGTCGCGGTGTGGAGCGTGCTCGGGCCGCCCGACCACCCGGCCGGCCCGCATCTGCCCTCGCGCGACCTGACGGCGTCGGTGCGCTAGATTTCCGGCTCGGCGCGTTTTCCCTGGACCGGCATCCGCTTCGCCCGACAAGGCGGACGCAACCGATACGATTTCGGCATCAATCAATCCCATCTGGAGTTTGGTGCAGCGGAACACGGGCCGCTATCCTTCCCTGCACAATGACAACACCACACCGGCGGGAGGATGCCTTGATCAGACCGACACGCCCCGCAGCCTGTGCTGCGATTGTCGCCACTCTCTTCACCTCTGTTGCCCTCATCTCGGGAGTCCGTGCCGGCATGGCCGAAACCTTCGCCTATGTCGGCAATGCCGACTCCAACAACATCAGCGTGTTCAAGATCGCCGAGAACGGCGAGATGACGCCGGTGCAGACGGCCGCCTTCACCGGGGTCGAAAAGCCGGGCGCCTCGACGCCGCTCGCGATCACACCGGACCATCGCGTGCTGATCGCCGGCGTCCGCTCGCAGCCGTTCCTCGCGGTGAGCTTTGCTATCGATCCCAAGACAGGCCTCCTCAGCCACATCGGCAATGGGCCGCTCGCCGACAGCATGGCCAATATCGCGACCGATCGCACCGGCAAGGTGCTGTTCAGCGCCTCCTATGGCGGCAACAAGGTCGCGCTGAATCCACTTGCCGCGAATGGCGTCGTCGGCGAGCCGAAGCAGGTGATCCCGACCGGGCTGAACGCACACGCCCTCCTGCCCTCGCCCGACAACCGCTTCGTGTTCGCGACCAATCTCGGCTCCGACCAGGTGCTGAGCTTTGCGTTCGACGCCGCGGCCGGCACGCTGACGCCGAGCGATCCGCCCGCGATCAAGGTGCCCGAGAAATCCGGCCCGCGGCACTTCGTGTTCCACCCGGGCGGCAAGTTCGTCTATCTCATCCACGAGCTGAACGGCGACGTCGCCGCGTTCAGCTATGAGGCCAAGAGCGGGGCCTGGAGCGAGATCCAGCGCACCACCGCGCTCCCGGAGGGATTCAACGGCAAGCCTTGGGCCGCCGACATCCACATCACCCCGGACGGCCGCTTCCTCTACGCCTCCGAGCGCACCAGCAACACCCTCACCGCCTACAAGGTCGATGCGTCAAGCGGTAAGCTGACCACGATCGGCAGCGTGCCGACCGAGAAGCAGCCGCGCGGCTTCAATATCGACCCCACCGGCCGCTATCTCGCCGCCGTCGGCGAGTTGTCCGACGGCATGACGGTCTACGCCATCGACCAGACCAGCGGCGCGCTCAGCAAGCTGAAATCCTATGCCACCGGGAAGAAGCCGAATTGGGTGGAATTCTTAACCCTGCCCTGAGCGGGATCGGGCGGGCGACCTAAGTAAACATCCGGAATTTCGCAAGGTGCGCCCAAGCGTCATATCGTCGCTCATGGACCGTCACATTGTCTTCAAGTGCCCTCAGACCGGCCTGAATGTGCAGCATCGGCTCAGTGACGAGCCGGCCGATCGCACGCATGTGCCGGTCTCCTGTCCAGCCTGTACACGCCTGCACTTGATTGATCGTTCCAGCGGCAAGCTGGTCGGCGATCGCCGGGGCTGAGGGAGCGCTAGGGCGTCACCGCCACCTGAGCAGAGACGTCGTCGACCTGGTGCGAAGCCCTGTTTGGCGAACCTGATTTCCATTCCCGCGACTAATCAACGGCTTGCTGCGGCAGCCCAGGCGGCTCGGCATCCCTGCCTTGGGACAACGCTGCCGTAGTCCGGGGGGCCGCCATCTGCTATCGATTTGGAGGCATAGCCCTCGTGGAATTTCCAATGCGCCATTTGCCTCGTGCCGTCGTCCGTAGCCTGTTTCCCGCAGCCATCGCCGGAGCGCTCGTCTTCGGTCGATATCCGGCCGCAGCCGCCGATGACGACACGCCCAAGGGGCCGGCGGTCACAGTGCTGAAGGCGGCAAAGTCCTGCTTCTCAGATATCGTCGAGGCCACCGGCACGATCATCGCCCGCGAGGAGACCTCGGTGCGCCCCGAGCGGCCCGGGCTGAAGGTGACGGACGTGCTGGCCGAAGCAGGCGATACCACCACGGCCGGCCAGGTGCTGGCGCGGCTGGCTCTGCCCGAAGGCGGCACGCTGCAGGTCACCGCCCCCGTGGCCGGCGTCATCGCCACCTCGACCGCGCAGATCGGCAATCTCGCCTCGGCCAAGGGCGAGGCGTTGTTCACGATCATTGCACGCAGCGAATACGATCTCGTCGGCCTGGTCGCGACCAACGATGTCAGGAAGCTCGCGGTCAATCAGCCGACCACCGTGCGGATTGCCGGCGCCGGCGATATCGACGGCAAGGTGCGGCGCATCGGTCCGACCGTCGAGCCGAACATCCAGCAGGGCATGGTCTATATCGGCATCTCGTCGCAGAAGCGGCTGCTGCTGAATGCGAGCGGGCGGGCGCTGATCAAGACCGGGCAGAGCTGCAATGTCGCGGTACCGCTGACAGCGGTGCAATATTCGTCCGCCGGCACTGTGGTGCAGGTGATCCGCCGCAATCGCGTCGAGACCAAGCGCGTCGAGATCGGGCTGATGTCGGGCGGCAATATCGAGGTCCGTGACGGCCTCAATGAAGGCGATATCGTCGTCGCCCGCGCCGGCGCGCTGTTGCGCGAAGGCGATCCAGTGCGCCCGGTAATGGCGAGCGAAGCGGCGAAGTAGGTTTGAGAGATTGATCCCGTGTCCCGGACGGGCTGCAGCGTGTAGCGCTGCTGCGCAGAGCCGGACCCGTCTCGTTGCGACGCGATCACCCTAAGGAACCGGGCCCCGGCTCAGCTTCGCATCCTTGCATGATGCGCCGCGTCCGGGGCCGAAGACGTCGTAAGATCTAGGAAAAACTAGCCGCCAGCCTGGTTGAACTGCACGTCCTCGAGCAGCGAGGAGGAGACGGTCGGGACCTGATCGCCTTCGCTGGCGCGGGAGATGGCGATGCGGGTCTTGTTGAAGACGCTTTCGGCGCTGCTGCCTTGCGCATTCAGGTTGTTGAGGAGCTCGCTGACCAGGGTCGAGTGCTCGCCCTTGCCGTCGTCGACGACCTTGCCGGGCGAAGCCGAGGAGAGGATCAGTGCGTTGTCGGGCGTGCCGATCGGCGCGAGACCATGGCTGTAGGAGCGGAAGCGGCGCTCGTAAGGGTTACGGCGGGACGCATCGACCACGACGAGCTTGGCCTTGGCGCCCTGCTGCTTCATCATGTCGAGCACGCCCTCGATCGAGACGCCCTGGCGGCGGACGTCGCTTTCCTTCCAGATCACGGCATCGACCGGCAGCATGTAGCTCTCGCGGCCGGCCTGCACGCCGTAGCCGCCGAAGAACAGCATGACGGTGGTGTCATGCGTGATGCGGGACTTCAGACGGTTGACGGCGCGGACCATGTCGTCCTTGCTGGCGTCTTCCACCATGTCGACGTCAAAACCGTTCTTGCGCAGAGCCGAGGACAGCGCGCGGGCGTCGTTGATCGACTGCGTCAGGGGCGCGCTGGCGTCGGGATAGTGACCATTGCCAATGACGAGCGCCAGGCGCGAGGTCTGGCCGACCGAGTCCGTGACCTGGTCGGTCGAAACAGCCTTGGCGGCGTCGAGCGCGCGCATGTTGAGGGCAGCATGAGCGCCGATCGCCAGCGACACCGTGCCGATGAGGGCTGCGGCGAGCGCAATCGAGCGTTTGGAAATGTCGAGCTGCCTTACATTCATCTCGCTTCATTCCTGTCGGTGCCAAAGACCTGCCAAGCGCGCGCACACTGCTTGAGTAGCGCGATGGCGTCTTTAGGTTTGAGGGATCGGCCGGGGGGAGTGCCCCCGAATTGCGCGCAATTTGCGGCGCCGCACCAAACAAAGACTTAACCGGATATAGGCTCGCGGGCAATAGATTGCCAAGATTTGAGTTAACATATTGAGATCTCAATATATTTTCCGGCCCGTTTTCCTCCCTTTTCCCCCTCCCCGTAGCCTTCCGGGGCGGATCTTGCTGGCCTCTTTTGCGGGTTATTTATGTGACATCAGTCACATTTGTTTTTCCTGCGAATCCGGGTAGCTTTTTCAACGACTTGCGGAGGATGGGGTCGGCGACTTGGCGCCGACTTGGCCTCCGCGAAAGTCCCCCGCCACCAGGTATTTCATGAGCTTTCATTATTTTGCAGGTGCCGCGTGCCGGGCGCTGATGGCCCGGAAAGACGGCCCCTCCCTTTATGACGTCTGCGATCCCGTATTGTCGGGCCAAGCCAGCGGCGATCCGCATCTGGCCAAGTTCTACAAGACCGCACTCGGCAATCCCGCATTGCGGATGCTGCTGCGCCGCGCCGGTCTCCCCGAGCTGCGTGACGAGGCCAAGCTGACCCGGCTACGCGAGGCCCTGGTCGGCGCCCGCGACGATGCCGAACCCGACTGGGCCGCGGTCGGCCAGCCCGTCGCCGAACTGGTCGACAGCATCGCGCTCGACCATCCCAAGCCGCCGCCGACCGCGTTCATCGGCGCGATGCCGGCACCGGCGCAGATCGATCGTGTGATCCGCGACTGCGCGCAGCATCTGCTGGGCTCGTACCGCAAGAATGGCTTTCTGCCGACCTACGCCGCCTTCAACCTGATCGGCGATCCCGATTTCCGCGGGCGCGAGCTGACCATGGCCCTCACCGGGCTGAACGCGCGCGGCTACAAGAATTCGTCGCTGCTGTTCAACCTCGCGCGGGTCTTCATCGCGCGCTCGCCCGCACGCGCCGTGGTCAATCCGCCCTGGCGAGGGATCGCCGAGCCGATGTGGGAGCCGGTGCAAATCCGCCACCGCTCGGCCTATTACGATGCGTTCTTCATCGAGGCATTGCTTGGCTATGTCGAGACCGGGCTGGCGTCGCCGGCGGACAAGAAAGCAGCGGAGCGCGCGATCGCCGACATGGTCGATTTCTGCGTCAATATCAGCCGCGAAGAGGTCGAGGGCCCAGGCGGTTCGCGCTTCAACGTCATCACCGCGCTCGCGCCGGCGCCGCATCCGCGCTTTTCCCGCTATTTTGCGCAAATCAAGCAGGACCTCGGCTTCGGCATCTATGTGCCGGACTGCGACACGACGGCGTGCTCGATCTCAGCAGCGACGCAGGCCGGCTGCACCGACCCCATCATCGACCAGCCGCTGCTGGATTTCTACGCGAGCTATCAGGTGCATGCCGGCGTCAACGAACCGCGCGTGACGGTGCCGCTCAACGATAACATCGACTACGAGGGCGGCGTTGCGACCTGGATCGATAACCTCAAGGGCGAGCGGCCCTATGGCAACGATCTCGATCCAACGCTCAATCTCGACATTCTCGAGGTGAGCTTTCGCAATCTGGCGCGCTGGAAGATTCTGGAGACGCCGGCGCGGCTGGCAACCGTGCATCGCATTATCGGCTTCCAGAAGCGGCTCGCCGCAAGCGGCGCCTTCGCCAATCCGCGCTCGCACATCTATTATCTGCCGGAACTCTACAGCGCCTATTTCGGCCGCTGCTACGCAGCTTTCCTGGCGCTGCCACTGGCGGCGCAGGCGGCGATCGATCCCGACGGCGATTTCGATTTCATCCGCCACCGCGTGCTCTCCTACGTCAAGGGCGAGTTGATCGCCGCGGAGATGAACGTGTTCGACGCCGCGCTGGCGCTGATCGCGCTCGGCCATCTCGGCGCCGACCCGCGCGCCTTTGCACCCGCGCTGAACGTGATCGTCGATGCCGTGGGCGAAGGCGGCCGCCGCGGCCCGTTCCGCGCCTATGAATGGAACAAGATGAAGACCCCGACGCGGATCCTGGTCGGCGGGCCGGAGGTGACGTCGGCCTTCGTGCTGATGGGGCTGGCGGTGGCGCGCAGGCGAATTGTGAATGGCGAATAGCGAATGGTGCACGCGCGCTATTCGCCACTCCCTACTCGCTACTCGCCCGGTAATGACGGGAAGTTGAAAGCCTCTCCGTTGGGCATATGCTGGCCTGATAGCCCAAAGCCGACCACAATTGCGCGGCTGTATCGAGTTCCTTTACACGCGGACCGGCATGTTGCGAAAAATCCTGATTGCGTTGTCTTTGCTGATTGTCCCCTCGCTGGCGCAGGCGGCCGACGTCACCGGCACTGCAAAAGTCCGCGACGGCGATTCCATCCTGATCGGCAACACGCGGATCCGGCTCGGCGGCGTCGATGCGCCGTCGGTCGACCAGCTTTGCCTCAACACCAAGGGCGAGCGCTGGACCTGCGGCGTCGCGGCGCGCGACGAGCTCGCCAAATACGCCGATGGCAAAAGCTGGGTCTGCCATGCCCGCTCGATCGACCGGCGCGGTCGCACCGTGGCGCGTTGCGAGGTCGGCGGCGAAGACATCCAGAAATGGCTGGTGCGCAACGGCTGGGCGCTGGCCTATACCCGCATGTCGCACGATTACGATGCGGACGAGAAGGCCGCGCGCGAAGCCAAGGCCGGGATGTGGCAGGGCGCCTTCATCGCCCCCTGGGACTGGCGCGTGCGCAACAAGAAGACCGCGATCCTTGGCGCCACCAAGCCGCCCGAAGGCGCGCATACGGTGCTGCTGGCCTCGGCCTCAGGCCCGGTCGCACCCTCGCCGGACTGCACCATCAAGGGCAACGTCAACAGCGCCGGTGAGTGCATCTATCACCAGCCGACCAGCCGCTGGTATGCGCAAATCAAGATGAAGATCAGCAAGGGCACCCGTTGGTTCTGCTCGGTCGAGGAGGCGGAAGCCGCCGGCTGCCGCGAAACCAAACGATAACCCAGACCTGCGTTTTGCGCGCTTTTCCAAGGCGCCAGCGCCGCGTACAAGTGTGATTCAGCGACCCACCATCCTGTTCTCAAGCAACAAGGACCGATAGCAATGACCGTTCGCGCGGGCCGGGAGTTTCTGGCCATCCCCGGGCCCACCACGATGCCCGACGCGGTGCTGCAGGCGATGCATCGGCCGGCGATCGACATCTACTCCAAGGAGATGCTCGACCTGACCGAAAGCCTGCTCCGCGACATCTCTGGTCTGTTCGCGACCAAGGGCAAGTCCTACATCTACATCGCGAACGGCCACGGCGCCTGGGAAGCTGCCTTGAGCAACGTCTTGTCGCGCGGCGACAAGGTCCTGGTGCTGGAAAGCGGACGGTTCGCGATCGGCTGGGGCAATGCGGCCGCGCTGATGGGCGCCGAGGTCGAGGTGCTCAAGGGCGACTGGCGCCGCGCGGTGCGGCCGCACGAGGTCGAGGAACGGCTGCGCCGCGACACCGAGCACAGGATCAAGGCCGTCGTCGTCGTCCAGGTCGACACGGCCTCGGGCGTGCAGAACGACATCGAGGCGATCGGCAAGGCGATCAAGGCGGCCGGCCATCCCGCCCTGTACATGGTCGACACCGTCGCCTCGCTCGGCTGCATGCCGTTCGAGATGGACAAATGGGGCGTCGACGTCGCCATGTCCGGCTCGCAAAAGGGCCTGATGACGCCGCCCGGTCTCGGCTTCGTCTCAGCCAATGCGCGCGCGCTCGAGGTGCACAAGAAGGCTGACATGTCGACGCCCTATTGGAGCTGGAGCGAGCGCGAGGGCACCGAGAACTATCGCAAATATGCCGGCACCGCGCCGGTGCATCTGTTGTTCGCGCTGCGCAAGGCGATCGACATGCTGCACGAGGAAGGGTTGGAGAACGCCTTCCGCCGTCACGCCCTGCTCGGCGAAGCCACCCGTCGCGCGGTCGGCGCATGGACGGAAGGCCAGGTCCTCGGCTTCAACGTTGCCGAACCCAGCGAGCGCTCCAACACCGTGACGACGGTGACCATGGCGAGCGGCCACGATCCGGCGGTGCTGCAGCGCTATTGCAAGGAGAAGTGCGGCGTCGTGCTCGGCACCGGCATCGGCGATCTCTCCGGACAAGCCTTCCGCATCGCCCATATGGGCCATGTCAACGCGCCGATGCTGCTCGGCACGCTCGGAGTGATCGAGGTCGGCCTCAACGCGCTGAAGATTCCGCACGGCAAGGGCGGGCTCGAGGCCGCGGTATCGTATCTGGGTGAGGAAGTGGCGGTGTAAGGCGCCACAAACTCCGATGCCGTCCTGGCCTACTGCGGCACGCGATACGCCTCGACCTGCGCCTTCAGCTCGTCGAGCGAGGCAAGCGGCATCTTCGGATCGACCCGGTAGTCTCCGCGCGCCAGCCAGTGCAGGACCTTCGCATCGACGGCCGGCGAATGGTGGACGACGTCGCTATAATTGCCGAGATCGTGGGTGACGTCCTTGACGCGACGAAAGTCATAGAGCCGCACGTTGGGGAGCTGCGTCAGGCGCTGCGCGATGCGGGCGGTGACGTCGTAGACGATCGCCAGCGTCATGGGAGACGCATCGCGCATCGCCACGAACTGCAGGATCGAGTAAGGCGGGAAATAGATGTCGAAAGTCACGCTCGGGTTCTGCGCGATCAGGGCAACGGCATCGCGTTCGAAATTTCGCATCATGGCGCCGGTCTCGTAACCTTCCGCCAGATAATTGCTGCGGACGGGATCGGTAATGAATTTGAAGGCGGCCAGCGCTTTTCCGGCGTTGTAGATCTCTGCAACGTTGTCGCTGGGGCGAAGGACGTTGATGTCCTCCGCCTGCGCAAGCGGAAACTTGAACATGATGCCGTTGGTCAGGCGCGTGACGACAGGCCTCAACGGAGGAACCGATCGCGCCAGTATCCATAGCGATTCACGGGCCATCGCTCCCGAGACGAGATAGGAGGCAATGCCCCTTGCGTTTCGCCGGTAGAAATCGGCGGGGATATATGCGTTGGCGTCGACCTCGGGCGCATCACGAAAGATCCAGTCATCCATTTCCCAGATCACCCGCGCGGGATGGCGCTCCATCGCAGTCGCGAGCACGAAACTCTGCTCGTGCGAATTCGAGCCGCTCATCGCCAGCTTCAGCGAGCGAACACCAAGTGCCTTGTCCATATCGCTTTGCCGAAAATGGATCGCCAGAGACGTTCCCATGAAAACGGTGTCGAACGTCTGGCTACGGATCAGGCCGGCATTCTGCATCCGGCTGTCGATCGAATACATGGCATCGACGACGCGTGCCGGCCGAAATAACTGCAAGGGATCGACGATGAAGGTGAGCACGGGCGCCGCCACAAGAACGGCGACGACCGCGGCCAGAAACTTGATCAGGCTCTTTGTCGGCGTGCTCATCAGAACCTGAAATAGATGAATTCGCTGCGGCTCTGGATACCGAGGACGCCGAACGCCAGCACCGCCGCCGCCGCGTAGAGATAGACGGAGTGCAGGCGGCTGGCCGCAAAGGCTTCCCCGACTTTCCGGCTGCGATGATCGTAACCCATGAGCTTCATCGTATTCGGCATGAACCACGCAAAGGCCGCGTAGACGGCGATGAACAGCGCATAGGCGATCTCGCCGCGGCCAAGGGCGAGGTTGCCCGGCTCTGCCATCTTCGACAGCACGAGAAGCGCCGTTGCCAGGCTGTCGGCGCGAAAGAACACCCATGCGACGACGACGGCGAGGAAGGTCAGGACGAAGCCGACAAAGCCGGCCACCGGCGCTAGCCGCCGCGGGATCGGCGGCGCGAAATGAATCCAGGCATGATTGATGCAAAGATAGGCACCGTGCAGCGCGCCCCACGCCACGAACGTCCAGGCCGCTCCGTGCCAGAGACCGCCGAGCAGCATCGTGACCATCAGGTTGACGTAGCGCCGCACGCGGCCAAGGCGGTTACCTCCGAGGGGAATATAGAGGTAGTCGCGCAGGAATTGCGACAGCGTCATATGCCAGCGCCGCCAGAATTCGATGATGCTGGTCGCCTTGTAAGGCGAGTTGAAGTTGACCGGAAGGAATATGCCGAACATCAGCGATATGCCGATCGCCATGTCGGAATAGCCGGAGAAATCGAAATAGAGCTGGAACGTGTAGGCGAGCGCGCCGATCCAGGCCTGATCGAAGGTCGGCGTGTTCGGCCCGAAGGCCTGCATGACCAAGGGCTGGATGCCGTCGGCGAGCCCGGTCTTCTTGAACAGGCCCATCCCGAAGATGATGAGACCGCACAGGATCAGATGCGATTGCGGATGCTTCGATCGCTCCTGCTCGAATTGCGGGATCATGTCCTTGTGGTGGAGAATCGGCCCCGCGATCAGATGTGGAAAATACGTCACGAACAGCGCGTAGTGCGGCAGCGCGTAGGCGGCGACCTGCCCGCGATACGCATCGACCAGGAACGCGATCTGCGTGAAGGTGTAGAAGGAGATGCCGACCGGCAGAAGGATGTGAACGGCAATATGCGTGCCGGCCAGCGCATTGATGTTGTCGATGGCGAAGCCGGCATATTTGAAGATGCCGAGCACGAGAAGATCGCCGGCGACGCCAACGGCAAGGGCCGCCTTTCGTTGCGACGGGCCGAGCTTCGCCACGATCAGGAGATGACCGATCCCGTAATTGAAGGCGATCGAGAGCAGCAACAGGGCCACGAACTGCCAGTTGCCGATGGCGTAGAAGGTGAGCGAAGCGAGCGCCAGCCAGATCACCGGGGCAAGATTGCTGCGCCGCCCCAGCCAGAAATAGCCGGCCAGCACGGCCGGCAGGAACAGCAGGATGAACGTATAGGAATTGAAGAGCATCAGGCTGGACCAGCGGCGGGGGTATTGCCCCTAAAGCATACATGCGACCGGCCAACAAGCGGGTGGCGTGAAGCTACGGCGCTGGCAATTCGCCGAATCGGGACGATATAAGGTGAAATACTGAGTTGAATGAGGATCGAGTGACCCAGGCCAAGACACCTTCCCTGCGCCCCGTCGCGCCGCGCCGGCCGCATTCCTTCACCCGGCACGGCATCGTCGTGACCGACGACTATGCCTGGCTGAAGGACCCGAACTGGCAGGAGGTGCTGCGTAACCCCGCGGTACTCGACCCCGATATCCGCAAATATCTGGACGAGGAGAACGGCTACACCGAGAGCCTGCTCGGCCACACCGCAAGCTTGCAAAAGACGCTGGTGCGCGAGATGCGCGGGCGGATCAAGGAGGACGATTCCAGCGTGCCGTCGCCGGACGGACGGTTTGCCTATTTCCGCAAATTCCGCGAGGGCGGCCAGCACGAATTGTTCGGTCGCATGCCGCGCGACGGCGGCAAGGCCGAGATCGTGCTCGACGGCGACGCGCTCGCCAAGGACCACAAATATTTCAAGTTCGGCGGCAGCCGGCACTCGGACAATCACGAACTCCAGGCCTGGAGCGCCGACACCAAGGGCTCCGAATATTTCTCCATCCGCGTACGCGATTGGGCGACGGGTCAGGATCTCGACGACGTCGTCGAGGAAACCGACGGCGGCGTGGTCTGGAGCAAGGACGGCAAAAGCTTCTTCTATGTGAAGCTCGACGACAATCACCGCCCGATGCAGGTTTGGCGGCACAAGCTCGGCACCAAGCAGGCTGACGATGCGCTGGTCTACGAAGAACAGGATTCCGGCTGGTTCACCCATCTGCATGAGAGCACCAGCGGCCGCTTCTGCGTGATCGCCGGCGGCGACCACGAGACGTCGGAGCAGCGGCTGATCGATCTCACCAACCCCGAGACGCCGCCGCGCCTCGTCGCGGCGCGCGAGGAAGGCGTGCAATATTCGCTGGCCGACCGCGGCGACGAACTCTTCATTCTCACCAATGCCGATGACGCCATCGACTTCAAGATCGTCACCGCGCCGCTCGGCGCCCCCGAACGCAAGAATTGGCGCGACCTGATCCCCTATCGTCCCGGCATCTACATCATCGACCTCGATCTCTATGCCGGCCATCTGGTGCGGCTGGAGCGCGCCAACGCGCTGCCCTCGATCGTGATCCGCGACCTCGCATCGAACGAGGAGCACGCGATCGCCTTCGACGAGGCCGCCTATTCGCTCGATACGATGGGCTCCTACGAATTCGAAACGACCAATCTGCGCTTTGCCTATTCGTCGATGACGACGCCCTCGGAAGTCTACGACTACGACATGGTCAAGCGCACGCGCACGCTGCGCAAGCGCCAGGAGATTCCGTCCGGCCACGACCCCGCCGATTACGTCACCACGCGCATCATGGCCAAAGCACATGACGGCGCCGAGGTGCCGGTCTCGATCCTCTATCGCCGCGGCCTCGAGCTCGACGGCGCGGCGCCGCTACTGCTCTACGGCTACGGCTCCTATGGCATGGCGATGCCGGCCTCGTTCAGCGCCAACCGCCTGTCGCTGGTCGATCGCGGCTTCGTCTATGCCATCGCCCATATCCGCGGCGGTGCCGACAAAGGCTGGGGCTGGTATCTCGACGGCAAACGGGAAAAGAAGACCAACTCGTTCGACGATTTTGCCGCCAGCGCTCGCGCGCTGATCGATGCGAAATACACGAGCGCAAAGCGCATCGTCGGCCATGGCGGCTCGGCCGGCGGCATGCTGATGGGCGCGGTCGCCAACCGCGCCGGCGAATTGTTCGCCGGCATCGTCGCCGAAGTGCCGTTCGTCGACGTGCTCAACACCATGCTCGACGACACCCTGCCGCTGACGCCGCCGGAATGGCCCGAATGGGGCAATCCGATCGAGAGCGAAAAGGATTTCCGCACCATCCTGTCCTATTCCCCCTACGACAATGTCACAGCGAAGGAATACCCGGCAATCCTGGCGATGGGCGGACTAACCGATCCGCGCGTGACCTATTGGGAGCCGGCGAAATGGATCGCCCGCCTGCGCGCGACCATGACCGGCGGCGGGCCGGTACTGCTGCGCACCAACATGGGCGCCGGCCATGGCGGCGCCTCGGGTCGGTTCGACCGGCTCGACGAAGTCGCGATCGTGTACGCGTTTGCGCTGTGGGCGACCGGGCCGGCGCAGGCGTGATCTTGTAGCCCGAAGCTATCTTCCGTTTTTCTTACGCCATTCGGCGAAGTCGGTGAGCGTCTGCGGATCGGTCGCGGGATAGAGACCGAAGATGCCGCGGCCTTTGCCGACTTCCTCGGTGACGAAATCCTCGAACGCGGTCATCTCAAAAGTTTCATTGGCGATCTCGTCGGCAAGATGCGCGGGGATCACGATGACACCGTCGGCATCGCCCAGGATGACGTCGCCGGGAAACACCGGCGCATCGCCGCAGCCGATGGGAACGTTGATTTCGATCGCCTGGTGCAGCGTCAGATTGGTCGGCGCCGATGGGCGATGATGGTAGGCGGGAATGCCGAGCTTGGCGATCTCCGCGGAATCGCGGAAGCCGCCATCGGTGACGACGCCGGCAACGCCGCGCTTCATCAAGCGCGTTACCAGGATCGCGCCGGCCGAGGCCGCGCGCGCGTCCTTACGGCTGTCCATCACCAGCACCGCGCCTGGGGGGCAATCCTCGACCGCCTTGCGCTGCGGATGCGAGCGGTCCCTGAACACGTCGATCGTGTTGAGGTCCTCGCGGGCCGGCATGTAACGCAGCGTGAAGGCCTCGCCAACCATGGTCGGCTTGTCGGGGCCAACGGGTGCACATCCTGGATCATCTGGATGCGCAGGCCGCGCTTGAACAGTGCGGTGGCGACGGTGGCAGTGGAGACGGATTTGAGCTTGTTTCGGGTGGCTTCGCTGAGTTTTGTCATGATGTATCCTCTTGTCATTCCGGGGCGCCGCGCAGCGGCGAGCTATGGTGCGCAGTTGCGCACCAGAGAATCCATCGGGCCGCACGCAACGCGGTGAAATGGGTTCCGGGCTCGCGCTGCGCGCGCCCCGGAACGACGATCAATAAATCGACGGCTCGCCGATCGGCGCGCCGAAACCGGTCTCGAGGAAGTCGAAGTCGCAGCCTTCATTGGCCTGCTTGATGTGCTTGGTGAACATCCAGCCATAGCCGCGCTCGAAGCGGCGCTCGGGCTGCTTCCAGGCGGCGCGGCGCTTCTCCAACTCGGCCTCGGGAACGTCGAGATTGATGGTGCGGCCAGCGACGTCCAGCGTGATGCGATCGCCGTTCTGCACCAGCGCCAACGGGCCGCCGATATAGGACTCAGGTGAAACATGCAGGATGCAGGCGCCGTAGCTGGTGCCGCTCATGCGCGCGTCGGAAATGCGCACCATGTCGCGCACGCCCTGCTTCACGAGTTTGGTCGGGATCGGCAGCATGCCCCATTCCGGCATGCCTGGCCCGCCCTGCGGCCCCGCATTGCGCAGGATGAGAATGTGATCCTCAGTGACGTCAAGATTGGGATCGTCGACCGCCTTTTTCATCGACGGATAATCGTCGAACACCAGCGCCGGCCCGGTGTGCTTGAGGAAGCGCAGCGCGCAGGCGGAGGGCTTGATGACGCAGCCGTCGGGCGCAAGATTGCCCTTCAGCACCGCGAGCGCGCCTTCCTTGTAGATGGGATTGGCGACCGAACGGATCACGTCGGCATTGTGCACCTCGGCACCGTCGATGTTCTCGCCCAGCGTCTTGCCAGACACCGTGATGCAATCGAGATGCAGATGCTCCTTGATCTCTCCCATCAATGCCGGCAGGCCACCAGCATAGAAGAAGTCCTCCATCAGATAGGTCTCGCCGCTGGGGCGGACATTGGCGATCACGGGCACCTTGCGGCTCGCGATCTCGAAATCGTCGAGGCCGATATCCTGGCCGGCCCGGCGGGCCTGCGCGATCAGATGGATGATCGCATTGGTCGAGCAGCCCATCGCCATCGCGACCGCAATCGCGTTCTCGAAGGCCTTACGGGTCTGGATCGCCTTCGGCGTCAGATCCTCCCACACCATCTCGACGATGCGGCGGCCGCATTCCGAGGCCATGCGGATGTGGTTGGCATCCGCGGCCGGAATCGAGGAGGCGCCTGGCAGCGTCATGCCGATCGCCTCCGCGATCGCGGTCATGGTCGAGGCCGTGCCCATGGTCATGCAGGTGCCGTAGCTGCGGGCGATGCCGGCTTCGATGTCGAGCCAATCCTTGTCGGAGATCTTTCCGGCGCGGCGCTCGTCCCAATATTTCCAGCCGTCCGAGCCCGAGCCGAGCGTCTTGCCCTTCCAATTGCCGCGCAGCATAGGCCCCGCCGGCAGATAGATCGCCGGGATGTTCATCGAGGTGGCCCCTAACAGCAGCGCCGGCGTGGTCTTGTCGCAGCCGCCCATCAGCACAACGCCGTCGACGGGATGACTGCGCAGCAGCTCCTCGGCGTCCATCGCAAGAAGATTGCGATAGAGCATGGTGGTCGGCTTCAGCAGTGATTCCGAGAGCGACAATGCCGGCAGCTCAAGCGGCAGGCCGCCCGCCATCAGGACGCCGCGCTTGACGTCGTCGACGCGCGACTTGAAATGCATGTGGCAGGGCTGGGCGTCCGACCAGGTGTTGAGGATCGCGATGATCGGGCGATCCTTCCATTCCTCCGGCGCGTAGCCCATCTGCATGGTGCGGGAGCGGTGGCCGAACGAGCGGAGGTCGTCGGGCGCAAACCAGCGCGCGCTGCGGAGCTGGTCGGGTGTTTTCTTCCTTGTTTTGGTCATTGTCCTCGTCCGTCGGGAAGGCCGCCGTGCTCTTCCCACAGGCGGTCCACTTCTCGCAAGGCACCGGTTGCGGGGTGGACCTCCGGCATGCATGCAAGCGTGCATACCTCAGGGTGCGGCGCAAAATTGGGTGAGTTCGGCCAGGCCAGCCCCGAAGTGCTTGCAGCGCGGGCACAAACCGCGCAACAATTTCACATTTGGAGCTTTGATTTGGGTCGCTGGGAGCATCCCCATCCGGCCCGGAGGTTTTAGCGTGGCCAACATCCTGATCGTGGATGACGACCCGGCCGTTCAGTTGACAATCCGGCTGCTGTTGGAGCGAGCCGGTCACCACGTGACGGTCGCCGGCGATGGCCGCAAGGGGCTCGCTCTGTTCAAAGCCGACCCGTTCGACCTACTGTTCCTCGATATCTTCATGCCCGGCATGGATGGACTGGAAACAATGCGTCATGTCCGGTCGCTGCAACCGGCAATCCCCATCATCGTCATTTCCGGTCGTTCGACCGCGCCGGACGCCTATGCCGAACCGGACTTTCTCAAGATGGCGACCAAGCTCGGCGCGGTCGCCAGCCTGCAGAAGCCGTTCCGGGCCGATGCGTTGCTGGCGGCGGTCGACGGCTGCCTGAAGGCGGGCGAGTCGGAGGGGTCTGATGTCAATGCCAGCCGCCAATGATGGCAGCGCCTCCTCCTCAGCTCGGGACCGGCACGGAAGCAATCTTGCAGGAAGCCCCGCGAATGTTCCCGTGAGGCAGGGAACGACGCTCGCGACACGCCTGGCCATCGCCATGACCCTGCTGGTGGCGGTTACCGTGGGCGCAGTCGGTTGGCTGGGCTATCGCAACACCACGCAGGCGGTCATCCCCCGCGTCCTGGAGCGGGTCGGAGCCCAGTCGCGCCTGTTGGCGGTCAATCTTGAATCCTATGTTGCCGGAGTGCGCGGCGACCTGATCGGCTATCACGCCGCCGCGGCCATCAATGGCATCATTCGCGCCCACGCCGCTGGAGGAATTGACCCCACCGACGGCGTTTCGGAGCGAACCTGGCGCGATCGTATCGCGGCGCGGCTCGCGGCCGAGATCGAGGCCAAACCCATCTATGGGCAGTTTCGCATCATCGGGCTTGACAATGACCAGCGCGAACTCGTCCGGGTCGACCGGTCCGGACCGAACGGAGGAGCACGGATCGTTCCCGACGGCGAACTGGAAAGCAAGAGCGACCGGGCCTATTTCCAGGAGACGATACGGCTCGGGCCCGGTGAAATCTACGTGTCGCCCATCGAGCTCGCCACCCGGCACGGGGGGACAACGGCCCCGCACGTTCCGACGCTGCGCGTCGCGATGCCGCTGTTCGCGCCGGACGGCAAGCCCTTCGGCATCATCGTCGCCAACATCGACATGCGACCGGCGCTCGACAGCCTCCGCTCCACCAAGACCTCGGGCGGAGAGATCTACGTCGTAAGTTCGCGGGGGGACTATCTGGTCCATCCCGATCGCGCGCGGGAATTCGGCGCATCCCATGTTAGTCCCAACGACTGGCGCAAGGACTTTCCATATTTTGCCCCCTTGATCGGTACGCTGGACGCATCCACGCGGCTCATGACCGATGAATCGGGCCGGCCGAGCGGCGCAGCGTTCGCGCCGGCGCTGCTCGCGGGCAAGGATTGGGTCGCCATCATCGAGACGATTCCGGCGCCTGTCTTTGGTCTCGTGCCAGCAGCCATCGAAAGAACGTCCGTGCTCGTCGGCGTGCTGGCCGTCCTCGCCGCGGCCTCGCTCGCCGTACTGCTGGCGCGCTCGTTGACAAGTCCGATCACGCGCCTGACCGGGGCGGTGGCGGCAATTGGCAACGGACGGCCGGCCGACATTCCGGTCGATGCAAGCGGCGAGACCGGCGCGCTGGCGCGGGCCTTTGCCCAGATGGTCGAAGAAACGCGAGCGAAAGCAGCCGCCCTCGAACGCGAGGTCCAGGAGCATCGCCGCACCGAGGCCGCACGAAGCCATCATGCGGCGCGCGAGCTGTTGTTCAGCGCCGCCGTCGAATCGTCCGACGATGCGATCGTGATGCAATCCCTCGCAGCTATCATCACGGGCTGGAATCCTGCCGCCGAACGTCTCTATGGATATTCGGCCAGCGAGGCGATCGGAAAATCCACCTCGATCATCGTCCCGCCCGACCGCCGCGAGCAGGGCAAGGAGTATTTGAGGCGGATCTCGCGCGGCGAGCCGATCGAACGCTTCGAGACGGTCCGGATGCGCAAGGACGGCACGCCGGTCGAAATCTCGCTCAGCCTGTCGCCGATCAGGGGGCCGTCGGGCGAGGTCATCGGCGTCTCCGGGTCCGCGCGCAGTCTGACCGAGGCCCGTCGTGCCGAGCGCGCGCTCCAGCAGCAATTGGAGGAGCGGCGGCAGCTTTTCGACGCCTCGCAGGATCTGATCATGATCATGAACTCGCGCGGCGAGATCGTGCAGATCAGCCCGAGCAGCGAGACCATCCTCGGCTACAGGCCGGAGGAGATGATCGGGCACAGCGGCGCCGAGTTCGTTCATCCCGCGCACCTGGATCGGTCCCGCGAGGAGATGCGCGAGCTCCGGCGCGGCGGCCATCCCAAGCTCGCGGACACCCGCTGCTTCCACAAGGACGGCCGCGAAGTCTGGCTCTCCTGGCTCGGCAACTGGTCGGATCAGGTCAGGCGCTTCTTCTTCGTCGGACGCGACATGACCGAGGCGAGGCTCGCCGCCGAATCCTTGCGCGACAGCGAGCAGCTTGCTCGCAACATCGTCGAAACCGCGCTCGACGCTTTCGTCCAGACCGACGATCGCGGCACCATCCTGAACTGGAGCTCGAGGGCCGAGGAGCTGTTCGGCTGGCGGCGCGACGAGGCGCTTGGCAAGAATGCCATCGACATGATCGTCGCCAAGAGCGAGCACGAAAGGGTCAAGGCCGGCCTCGCCCGCTTCCTCGAATCCGCTGAGGGTCAGACCCTCAACCGCCGCCGCGAGCTCATGGTCCGCCGCCGCGACGGCAAGGAATTCAGGGCCGAGCTAAGCGTCACGGCGCTGAAGCGCCGCGAGGGTATCCTGTTCAACGTGTTCTACCGCGACCTCACCGACAAGATCGCCTCGGAGGAGCGCATCCGTCATGCCGAGAAGATGGAGGCGGTGGGCCAGCTCACCGGCGGCGTGGCTCACGATTTCAACAACATCCTCACCGTCATCACGGGGACGATCGAAATTCTGGCCGATGCGGTGGCCAAGGATCCGGGGCTCGCGGCAATCACGAAGATGATCGACGAGGCTGCCGGCCGCGGCGCCGAGCTGACCCAGCATCTGCTCGCCTTTGCGCGCAAGCAGCCGCTCCAGCCGCGCGAGGTCGACATCAACTCGCTGATCGTCGACACAGCCAAGCTGTTGCGGCCGACGCTCGGTGAGCAGATCCAGATCGAATCCGTGTTCGAGGACGAGAGCTGTGTCGCGATCGTCGATCCCAACCAGCTCACCACGGCTATCCTCAACCTCGCGCTCAACGCGCGCGATGCGATGCCTGATGGCGGCAAGTTGATCGTGGAGACCGGCGCCGCCTATCTCGACGAGGTCTACGCCAGCGCCAACGACGTCCCGCCCGGACATTACGTGCTGATCGCGGTGAGCGACACCGGCACCGGCATTCCGGCCCACATGCTGGCCCGCGTGTTCGATCCCTTCTTCACCTCGAAAGGGCCGGGCAAAGGCACCGGGCTCGGGCTCTCGATGGTCTACGGCTTCATCAAGCAGTCCGCGGGACACATCAAGATTTACAGCGAGGAAGGCCACGGCACCACGATCAAGATGTACCTGCCCCCCGGCAAGACCCCCACGGTCGTCAGCGACGGCGTGCTGCCGGCGTCGATCGAGGGTGGACAGGAGACGATCCTGGTGGTCGAGGACGACCGTCTGGTGCGCGAATATGTGCTCGCGCAGCTGCACTCGCTCGGCTACGTCACCCTGCAGGCCGCCAACGCCGCGGAAGCGCTGGCAATCGTCGCGGCCGGACAGCCGTTCGACCTGCTGTTCACCGACGTGATCATGCCCGGCAAGATGAACGGGCGTCAACTCGCCGACGAGGTGCTGAAGACGCGCCCCGATCTCAGGGTGGTGTATACGTCCGGCTATACCGAAAACGCCATCATCCACCATGGCCGGCTGGATTCAGGCGTGCTGCTGCTGGCGAAACCCTATCGCAAATCGGATCTCGCGCGCATCATCCGCAAGGCGCTGAGCAGCTGAGGAGCAATCTGGATCCGGGCTACGATATTTCGCGTGTAGAACTACGATGCGCGCTGGGCCGCGGTCATCACGATGCGGATCAGGTCGGCGGCATTGCGGGCACCGAGCTTCTTCATGATGTTGGCGCGGTGGTCCTCGATGGTGCGCGGACTGATGCCAAGCGTACGGCCGGCCTCCTTGTTGGAGGCACCGGCAGCGAACTGCTCCAGCACCTCGCGCTCACGGCGGGTCAGCGGCTCGCGTCCGGGGAAATGCAGCGAGCCGAATTTCGGCGACGCGTTCTCGGCCTGCCTGCGTGCATAAGCGCCGATCGCCTCGTCCAGCCGGCCGACGATCTCGCTGCCGCGGAACGGCTTCTCGATGAAGTCGAGCGCGCCGCTCTTGATGGCGCCCACCGCCATCGCGATGTCGCCCTGCCCGGAGATCATGAAGATCGGGGCCGGATAGTCTTCGCCGTGCAACTCCTTCAGAATGTCGAGACCCGACTTTCCGGGGATGTGCACGTCGAGCAGGATCGCAGCCGGTGTACGGTTTCGCGCCACGGAGAGCAGTGCTGCGCCGTCCGCAAAACAGATCACCTCATAGCCCGCCGCCTTCAACACCATCGACAGGGTGTCGCGAACAGCAGGATCGTCATCGACCACGAAGATCTCACCACGGGAGCTTTGTTCGACCATGTGCCACGTCCATTCGCCAAGCCAGTCGGCATTGAAGGACTCGCGTCCGCGCCTGAAGTTTCGGCTTTCGGCGCGGATTCCGCCCACCCGCATTTGTACGGGACATGAACTTAACGCACAAGTAGCGCTGAGGTGCCTTATTGCGGGAGACGGAGAATATCCATGCTAAATTACGCAGCTACACCCCCGCTCGCCGCGATGGCCGAAACGGACAGCCGCCAGTTGATCGCAGCCGAACTTCGCTCCCTGATCGCGCGCATCGAGATCAGCACGCGTCTGATCGACGCGGCGATGGAGCCCGAGGACGATAGCGCTATCGTGAGCGCCAATCTGGGTTCCACCGAGATTGTCGTGCTCGACGACGTCACGCCCCGATATGCGACAGCGAGCGCCGCCCTCAACGCCTGCCGGGCGGAGCTCGCCCGGGCCCTCCAGAAGCTGTCGGAATCGGGCAATTCAGTGTAGGCGGCAATCGGTGCGGTTGATTGGCCGCAGCCGATTGCATGGCAGCTCCGCGTCTCAGGTCCGATGCCGCTCCACGATCGCGTCAGTGGCGACGCCGCCCCAGGTATGGATCGGCGGCAATCCCATCGCGGTCTTGCCGAGATTGGCGAGGCTGATGCGCAGCGCCGCGAGATCCAGCGGCTTCGGCAGGCTCTGGAGCTCGATGCCGACGGAGCGGGCGTAGCTGCGGGCGGCGCTGCGGCGCTTGCCGTCCATGCCGCTGATCACGATCACCGAACCCGAGAATTTCGCCGCCGCCATCTCACGGAGCACATCGACGCCATCGCCGTCCTCCAGCACGAGATCGAGCGTCACGCAGTCGAAGCGTCCAGCGCGCAGCTTTTCGATCGCCTCCGCAACCGACGGCGCAACGGTGACTTCGTGGCCGGCCTGCTTGGCGGCGACCGTGATCAGGCTGCGCTGGGTAGCGTCGTCGTCGACCACCAGGAGCTGAAGCGCGCGCCGTTCGGCGGCGTCGGGCAGATTTGAGGGAATGGGGGAGAGAGAGCTTCTTGGCATTGCCGGATCCTGAAATTGCGACCAGCCATTGCTACACGCTGCACGCTTAGGCTGTGTAAAGCCGGGTCTGCCAATTCGTTCGGATGTTTTCAGAAAATTTGAAGCAACGCGTCAGCAAAGGAGCGCACAGCGCGCGTGGCGATCACGCCACCGCATCATGACCGCTGGCTGCGCCGCGCTTCTTGCGGTTCTTGCCGCGCAGGAACTGAATATCCATCTCGGCGCCGTTCACGCGCACCAGCTCGCAGCGGCGGTAGGCGAGGCCCGTGGACGACAGCAGCAGGAAGAACTCCTTCAGGTTCAACCCCTGGATCGAACCCTCCACCGTGAGGATGGCGTCGCTGTCGGAAATCGCATTGAGGGTGCAGTCACGCCGCCACGTACCGTCGATGGCCATGATGCAGACATCATAGCCCCGGCTGAATGTGACGCGCTCTGCACCCTTGCCATCCTCGGCCATGTCTATCGTCCTGCAATCGCCATGCGCGGCGCCGCACTGTCAGCGGCGGGCTTGGCCGCCGCACGCGAATCGTTCGGCCTGTAGAGGCCGCGGCGATCCGCAAGCGGCCGGAACGTATCGGTCAGTCCGACCACGGTTTCCGCCGCACCCAGCACCAGGAAGCCGTCGGGCTCGATCTGGCGGGCCAGGCGGTTGAAGATGTTGATCTTGGTCTCCTGGTCGAAATAGATCAGCACGTTGCGACAAAAGATGACGTCGAAGGTTCCGAGATGGGAGAAGTCCTGCAGCAAGTTGAGCTGGCGGTGCTGGACCATCGCCCGCAGCTCGGGATTGATCTGCCAGGTTTCGCCGTTCGGCTTGAAGTATTTCACCAGGTGCTGAATCGGCAGGCCGCGCTGCACCTCGAATTGGCTGTAGACGCCGGACTTGGCCTTCTCCAGCACTTCCTGCGACAGATCGGTCGCGATGATCTCGACGCGCCAGCCGGTTAGGGCCGCGCCCATCTCCTTCAAGGTCATCGCAAGCGAATAGGGCTCCTGCCCGGTCGAGCCTGCGGCGCACCAGATCCGCACGCTGCGCTTGCCGGCACGGGCCTTGAGGATCTCCGGCATGATGGTGTCGCGGAAATGGTCAAACGGGACCTTGTCACGGAAGAAGAAGGTCTCGTTCGTGGTCATGGCTTCGACCACGCTGGTGATCAGCGCACTCGATCCGCCTTGCAGCTTCTGCACGAGTTCGGGGATGCCGGCGAGTCCGGCCTTGCGCGCCAGCGGCAGCAGGCGGCTTTCGATCAGATATTGCTTGTCGGCGGACAGGTCGAGACCGGAGCGCTCTTTCAGCAACTTACGCAGATACTCGTAGTCGGGCGCGTTCACAGGATACCTCTTGACGCTACTGGCAGGTTGATTTTCAGGCAGCTGTTTCTTCGCGCTCGACCAGTCCGACTTCCTGGAATTTCGCCATCACGATGTCCTTGTCGAACGGCTTCATGATGTATTCGTTGGCGCCGCCGCCCATCGCCTTCGTGATGTGGTCGATGCCGGTCTCGGTGGTGCAGAACACCACCTTGGGCTCGTCGCCACCGGGCATGCGGCGCAGTGTGCCCAGAAACTGGAAGCCGTCCATGACAGGCATATTCCAGTCGAGCAGGATCGCTTCCGGCATGGCCTTCTTGCAATGGACCAGGGCCTCGACGCCGTCTTCCGCTTCGATGACGTGAAATCCCAGCGATTCGACGATGCGGCGCGCGACCTTGCGAACGATGCTGGAATCGTCAACCACCAAACAGGTCTTCATTTTGCTCTCCGGCATTGAATGTCTCTTGTTTCCGTTCAGGCAGCCATTTGTACGTCGGTCTTGAGCTCGAGGACGCGATCGACGTCGAGGACGACCATGAGCTGTCCGTCGAGGCGATGGACGCCGCCGGCGAGCTTGGCCATGCGAGGGTCGAGGTTGACGGGGTTGTCTTCCTTGCCGTCCTCGGGCAGGCGCAGCACCTCGCCGATCTGGTCGATCAGGAGGCCATAGGATTCGCCGCGCAGGTCGACGCCGACCGCCATCGGCGTCTTGCCGTCCTCGTCCCTGGGCAGGCCGAGGCGAGCGCGCATGTCGACCACGGTGACGATGCGGCCGCGCAGGTTCAGGACGCCCGAGATCTCGCGCGAGGACAAGGGAACGCGGGTGACGCGCTCGGGC
>NZ_FOVU01000014.1 GCF_900115265.1 Bradyrhizobium sp. Ghvi
TGGGCGAGATCAAATCGGAAAGGTGGGCGACATCGTCTCGGAATCCACGGGCGACTTCATATCGGTACGCCTGGGCGACTTCGTCGGAATCCGCACTTTCAGGCCCACTGATTCACTTAGCCGCAGTGCTTTTACCCAACAATCTCTGGCGGCTCGACCGCCACGGTCCGGACCCGCTTCCAATCCATGCCATCCACCAGTGCCATCAACCTGCGCGGGATTCATCTGCACCCGATGATGCCCGATCCGCGGCCAGTAAAACTTCGCCTTTTCAAGACGTTTCAAATAAAGGCACACGCCAGAAGGGTGCGCACAATGCACCACCATTCAGACGACATAAGACGACCGTCGCCGCGTATCGAAGTGTATACTGGCTCAGGTCGAAAGCAGTGGCCGGCGGCGGATACACTTTCGTTCGTACCCCGTCAGCTAGCCCTCGCATACACCTATGCGTCCGGTCAGCTTCGTCTCGAATAGGTCCGAAGGACGTTTGGCCTACCCAATAAGCTTGGGTGATGCTCATCTGTCATCACCGCGTGTTCAGCCGGCGGCCGCAGGCTGGAGCGAAGGACGGTTCGCCAGATTTTGACCGCGTCCTCCTGGAGGGTCCGTTGCCTAGATGCACTCCCCCGCTTTGGGATCATGGCGCCGATTAAGATTAGCCCTCGTGCTGAGCCTCCATTGGGCATGATATGAACTGCTCAACAAGCCTCGAATGTACTACATCCGGGCTCGCGATAAATAGCCAGAGCAGGTGACGCAGAACGCAGTTTGGAAGTTGTTAACTCGCATGTCCTTCGCCTAGGGTGCGAACTGATGAGGAGACATAGGCAGCTGAGACGAGCTTGTAGCAACAGCACGCCTTTTCCTTGAGTGATTTGGGATTGTCGATCTGCAAGACACCCCGCATCTTGCGAATCAGCCCTTGCTCCTCGAAGTGGATCAAGGTTTCAGTCACCCCGGCGCGGCGAAGTCCCAGCACCGAGGAAAGGTAATCGTGAGTGACCGGCAGCACGCGGGCATCAACAGCTTCGCTAGCAAGGCAAATCCAGGTCGCGAGGCGCTCTTCGCGATGGTGCCGAACCCCGCATAATCCTGTCTGGACGCACTGAAAGGTCAGCGCTTGCACATACTCGAACAGATGGTCTCTGATCTCGGGATGCACTTTCATGATCCGACGAAGAGCCTCGACACATATTCGGTACGCGCTGCCGGGGAAGACGACGACGGATTGATGCGTTGAAAAATGTCCTCCCCACAAAAAGGATGTGCCGACCACGCCCCGATAGCCGATGACGGCCGTTTCGAGCATACTGCCCGCGGCAACAACTTGGAGCGAGACGAGGCCGCTCTCTACAAAGTAGACGTGCTCGACGGGCTTTTTTGGTTCTTGCAGAACCATCCGTTCTTTCAAGACGACCGGCTCGAGACACTCCCCTATTGCGGCAAGCTGTTGAAGTGAAAGACGCGCCAGGATGACGTTTTTCACGAAGGGCCGTTTCGCAGGACGCGCCGGAAGTGAACGCACAGGCTCGGGCCGTGTGACAGACAGCTGCTTGAGAGCTTCATCTTGACAGCAGTCATGCACTTCGAGGACGGCGGGCACGCGATCGGTCATGGTCCCTCTCCCGGCAGGAGACCTTTGCTAGCCTGCACCTGACCGTAACGAGAACGTGACGACGACTATACCGGCATCTTCATCTTGATGGATGCAACGAGTAATCCAACAGCGCGCAAATCCAGCGTTGAGGGCCCTATCTTCGACTAATTTCGACCAAGCCAATGGAGGCGCTCGCGCCATGTCCGGACATAGCGCGCCACATTCTTGCTTTTGCACCGTGCCGTTAGAATGCTGGCGTCCACGACTCTCTATGACGGGGTTTTACCTGCATCTTTTGTGAACGGTCAGGTCAAACCTCGATTGCGGGCGCGAGACGATCGCCCGCATCGGCGCAGTCAATCGTCTCGGGGAAGCTCGACAGGAACAGCAAATCCAACCTTTACACGATCCAATATGACCATGCTCTTGAAGCCCTTGATGTCGCGATTTTCGTAGAAGAAGCGCCGCGTGAACTGCTCGTACTCCTCCATGGACGGTGCGGTGATGTACAGGACGAAGTCGGCATCACCCGTGACGTAAAAGCCGTTGACGACGTCGATTGATGATTTGATCGCTTTTTTGAACCTATCGATGATATCGGCGCTTTCGCGCTCCAAGGTCACCAGTGCAAGCACTTGAATAGGTCGTCCGACCGCCCTCGGCGACACAACCGACACGTCGGCCTGGATGATGCCCTCCGAGCGGAGCCTCTTCAACCGTCGTTGGCATGCGGTAGGAGAAAGCCCGGCCATCTCGCCAATCACATCTGAAGTCAAACGGTTATTCTTTTGCACGATCTCGAGAATGCGGGCGTCTATTCGATCGTACTGCATAATCACCTCCAGCCTGAGACGAATTCCTTCGCGGGATGACCAGTCCGCGCAGGAAATCCTCGATGGCCAAAAATACGATGAAATTTTTCGTGCCAAAGGCTCAACTTGATCAAAACTAATCATGACGGGTCTTGCCATCGGCATTCTGCGGTGCTCCAGGCAGCGAGCCGCAATGCCGGCCTTTCGGATGGGAGATCCGAGCCTTCGTTTTTGGGCGAGGATGTGAACCAAATCGAAACCGAAGCGCAGCCGAAACGTGCCGCGCGATAGGTTTGTGCTGAAACGGCATCTTGATTGAGGTTAAACAGCTACTCGGCCGCTGACGAGCGCTCGCCAAGGCGCCGTTTTGCCTCTGAGAGGAAGAAAACCTTTGGCTCGACTTCGTGCTCCAGCTCGATAACCGCCGCAGGAGCTTCCCTAGCGGTGTTCCTGTTAGCCGTTGACCGGAGATTGCCGCTGGTCAGCTTTTCACCTTTACTGTCTCGATTTTGCAAAGATCGAAACGGTGCTGGCACTGCATGTTTGTTCTCAGCCCCTGCGACGCGCAGCTCATTTTTGGTTGCTCGCCTCGCGTGCGCGCGTCGTCGAGGCGCCGAGCTCGCGATCTTACGCGGGGACATTCCGGATGCCTCGGGAAAGTGCAGCGCCTTGCCGGCGGGCCGGGATCCATCATCACGCACGCGAAAGCGCACTGGCTCGGAGAGAAATGGCCAAGACGGCCGAGCGGGTAGATCCAGAAGCAGCAGAAGTGGTCCGCGTGCGCAGGACCGGCAAGCGCCCGCCGACCGTCATCATCGACGAGGGCATAACCGTAGGCGGCCAAGATTAGAGGCACCCGCGAGTAGACAGACGTGTCTAACGTCGCGCAGGAGCTGCCGCAGGGCGCTGGCCCGTAACTTCGGGCGGAAGCAGTTGCCATCGGACATACGGAAGTTGAGGCTGATTCTCTACCCGACCTTTAGCGGTCAATGGCATGAGTGAGTTCGTCGGAGGGCGCCTAAGCTCCGGCGGCATCAAATCAGGGCCAGGACCGCCGCGGCCCGACTGAAAAAAGATCGAAGATCTTGATCTCTTGCGCCGTCGCCGATAGCAGCCGCCGGAGCAGCGAACGAACTATCTGGCCCATCCAGCACTTTGGAGATCACTCCGAGCCGCTTCCGGCCACAATGAGCATCAAGGGGGAGGTCACTTTTCAGGCTATTCGCAAAAGCGTGGCTGCATCGAGACCGCTCATCTCCGCGACGCTGTCAGGATGCGAATGCCAGTCGCCGAGTAGCAATGGCGCCCGGAAGAGCGCTGGGGCCGGGACCGTGCAGATCGACGATGATGTGGCCCCTTTCGAACGTCATTCCAGAAGGACGCCTCCATTCTCAAGGGCCAGAGATCTCGCGCATACTCGCTTAAAATCTGCATTACGTGCCAGGAGAGCCAAACCGTCATCGTCCGGCTCCGCAGCATTTGGGGTGGGGAGGGCAGCGATGAGCCTCCCAGCGAGGCCGCATGCGGGATCCGTGCTCATTCTTGAGCGTCAATACGACTACGGTCCAGCGCCCGGATCGTAATCTCCATCCGACAGCAATCCGAAGGCCATATGCAAGATTCCGAGCGAAACTTCCTGCAGGTCGAAGCCGCCACCGATGACGGTCGGGGCATTGCAACCGACTGGGATCACCACCGTCTTATCGGAGCCGTGGCTGTGGAATTTCGACCGTCCTTCCAATGTTCGTTGAGGCAACCGAAGCAATTTTCTCCTCAAGGAGGAAGCGCGCGACCAAACCGCTCGCCAGCCCGTGCGTCGCGTAGCCAAGCACGTACGGTACGCCGAATCTTGCAATAGTGCGCTATCGTTCAACTTTACCTGATCACCGTAGGCGAGAGTTCATGTGCAGGGCTCGAGCTTTGGAAAAAATCATCTGCTCCTATCTCAAATGGGACTGGCTGCCACCTCGGGATCAGGTAGTTCTACTGGTGATTGAGTGCTTGAGAAGTGGTTTTCGACAATTGATCCCACGCAAGGAGAAATCCAATGGACGTCAAAAAGCTCTCGGTGAAAGAAGCGGCGGCGGCAGCCGCTAAGTGTGCCGCGACGGCCGCGCAATGCGCCGCTACGGCTGCCAAATGTGCGGCGACTGCCGCGCATGCCCAGGCAAAGGCAGCAACGGCCCGATGCGCGGCCACCGCGGCGCGGTGCGCTGCAACCGCAGCGAGATGTGCCGCCACCGCGGCGAAGTGCGCGTCAGATCATCCCTAACTGATGGAATCCTAATCCGGCGTGGCCTTGGCGCGTCGCCTTTTGCGGGGCTGCCAAGGCTATTGGAGGTCTCGGAAATGAGCGTTCCGCGCTTGGGCGTTGGGCTTCAGTTCAACCCGGAATTAATTGGGTGGTTTCCGTTTCTGAACCAGCCTCTTGACGCGCTGGAAATACTGTTCGACTCGGTCATGAGTCCTCTTGATGGGCCCGGTCTCGTATCCCCTCGCGCCATCGACCTCATGCGCGACATTATGGATGAATATCCGCTCCTCGGACATTCGAACTACGGCGGTGACTTTGGTTTCGACGATCTGATGAGCACGGCGGCCGTAAGACGACACGTTCCGCTGTCTCAGAAATTCAACGTTGCTTCGGTCGCCAACCACTGTTTTTACGGCGATGCCTCCTGGTCAGACGTTTGGAGCAGTCCGTTACAATTCTCGCGGGCTGAAGCCGTTCGTGTGGCGGCGAGGGCGCGGGCGCTTCAAGATCTTTACGGCGTTCCGCTCGCGCACGAAAACGCTGCGTACTACCGCGTGTGCCCCGGTAGCGATCTGCCCGAAGAGGAATTCCTCGCGCGAATGCTTGAATTATCAGGCACCTACCTGCACCTGGACTTACACAATCTGTACGCGAACGAGCAGAACCACCGCGCAAGGGGGTATTCCATCCGCCGGTTTCTGAGCACCATACCGCTCGACCGTATCATCACTATTCATATGGCGGGAGGGCGGTGGATCAAGGGGCAATATCACGATCTTCACGATACCCAGGTTGCAGAAGCAGTTTGGGACCTGCTCGATGATGTTCTGTCGCGGGCGCGGCCTGGCGCCGTCATTCTCGAATATGAGACCCAATCTCTCTACTGCGATGGAGAAATGGCTGATACCGGGCGTACCACCGATCTAATCCTCTCGGACCTCGAACGGGGACGTAAGGCGTGGGATCGCGCCTACGGGGGAGCGAGCAGGCGTACGACGCGCAGCGAGGCTGCCTAGTGGACGCGCGGCTGGTCTGGGATACGTGGCGGCGCGTGCTGAAAGACGATCGCCTCGCGAATTGGGTCGTGAATCCCACGAGGACCGAAGATGTCCATGGCTGCACGGCGGATGAGCTTGCAATCCTGGTGGACTATGCGGGCACCCCCGCGCCGACCGAATCCAACATTGGCATGTATCGCCGCGGATTGGTCAGGAATGCTCTGGGTGCGCTGGACCTTGTCCCGCTTACGCGCCGTCTCCTGCACGCGAGTGGACTCGATATTGAAGCGGTTGCGTCGGAATTTGTGCAGTCAGGCGGTTACGCGGACAATGGGCCTTACTTCTGGCGGACGGCAGGATGTTTTGTCGCATATTTGGCCGGTCGTGCGGAGTTCTTTTCCCCTCGGCACCAGGATGTGCTGGCCATCGACGCGGCTGGCGTTGCGCTTGCGCGCCGGCTCGGCGAAGCCGCTCCCCTGAAATGGCCCAACACCGTGGTTGAGGCCTTCTCAGCAGGGAGCCCGAGTAGGAATTCGCAGTCGGCTCGCTTCGCCGCCCATCCAGCGGCGACCATGATTTCGTCCTCCCATGATCTCACTCCTTGGATTGAGAATCCGTTTGACTTCGACGCCGGTCAGGACCTCGAAGCCTCTTCACGACATTGGCTGATCTATGTTCCGGCCGCTGAGGCCGCCCATGAATATGCGGAGCTTTCGCCGCGAGCTGCGTGCCTCTTTGATGTTCTTCGTGTCCCAAAGAGCTTGGCGGAACTGTCGATGGCACTGAACGATGTCCCCCAGGCCGATGTACTCGCGTTAATCGATTCTCTGGCAGGGCTCGGTGTCATCGTAAGCGGATCGGATGCTCAACCTAACCCGTCGAGAGGTGCAATTGCTTCCCGAAAAGCCTGATCGGCGGCGGCGCGCCCCATGAAACTGCTTGAGAACCTTAAGACCTCCAGACCGGACAGCCTTTCCAAGAAGCTGCCAGACGATGCATTTGTCATGCTCGACCCGGCTGTCGAGGTTCTGGACGCCGAGATTGCCGAACATCGATTGCTCAGTCACGGTTACCTCGAAACCGGCATGGTCGTGCCACCGGGCGATGGTCTGGTGGACTTTGTCACCACGCTCAGCAACGAGCCTGTTAATGTGGCAGTTCTACGCACTCAATTCGATGATCAGTCCCTGATTGACGAGATGCTGGCTTCGCTGCGCCAGCACGGCTTTATGCACATGACCTCGCAAACGAAGCCGTCGACCGAGGAGCTTGAGCATCTGCGACGCATCGCGGAATGTGCACGCACCGCAAGCTTGCGTCGCTCCATCGTAATCGACCTCGATGCTGAAACTTCGCTCGAGCAAATCTCCACACGTTTGAAGGACGAAACGCATCCGCCGGAGTTGCTGCTGCTTTGCGCGCGGCTGGCAGATCACAAGTTGACTTTGGGTGAACTGGCCCGCCTTCGCCAGAAAGGCATTGTTCGAATGCACCAGACGGCGGTGCAAACGCAATGCCTGTCGAGCGACAGTGAACTCCGGCGTTCCCTTAATCGTCTCAGTGCCGCGGTCTACCTGGACGCAATTTCTTGGCCGGCGCCAAAACATCCAATTGCCGGGCTTGAGGAGATGGTTCGCGATTGCGTCGCCGTCCATGTGCTCATGACGCCCGGCCTGTCGATCATGGACGCGGCTGAGCGGAGACGCGTTCTGACCTGGGCGGCCTCGGCCTTCATCTCAGGTCTGTGCTTACGGCTTGAACCGGACGCTCTCTGGCCTGCGGGCGATGCCGCCGAAGATGATTTTGATGCCATTTTCAAAGCCGTCCGCGCAATCGAGAACGCGCTCGGTGACGTCCTGATCGTCAATTTGCCGAGCGACGAGGTGTTGCTGGGCAATGCGGCGTCTTCTGCTTTTCCCGGCCGGTTGTCCGATTTTGCAAAGCGTTTTCGAACCGCGTACTTGCGATGGCGCCTCCCTTTGTTGAAGGCATGTGAGAACGACAACAGCTGGAGCCAGGTACCTGAAGTCGAAGACAAACTGGTCCGTGCGCAAGAGGATCTGCTTCCGAATCACCCGGAACTGCTGCTGCTCAAGCCGGGGAGCATCGTGGTCGACGTCTGCGGCGGGCTCGGACGCGTTGCACGACGCTTGTCGCCGGCTGTTGGCGAAGACGGACTCGTCATTTCTGTCGAGATGTTTCGCTGCCTGAGCGATCGGGCGCGCCGGTTCGCCTGTGAACGAAACTTCACGAATCTCGATTTTCGCCCTGGTCTTGCGCAGCGTCTCGCTCTGCCCGATGCGTCAGTTGATGCGGCCGTCAACGAATGGACCGGAGGCATCTGGGAACTGGGACTCGGAGCCAGTATGGTCAAAGAAATGGCTAGGGTCGTACGCCCCGGAGGCCGCATCGCGGTCACCCATCGGCTTGTGCAGCTTCATCTCGCTTCGCTCCGGCAGCCATGGGTCCAGTACGACGACATCTACGCGTGGATTCGCCAAGCCTTCGTGCATCCGGATCTGACGATCATCGCGGAGCGCATCTGGGGTCAAATCGTCCCTTCGCTCATAGGCGAGCATGCAACCCTTTGGCGCAAGCAGTACATGCCGCGCCTGATAAATCCCTACGACGTAATCTACAGATGCGATGACAGTCCGGATACGCGCGCCGACGTTTATCTAACCATCATCGCGCAACGGCGATGATCTATCAACTAAGTAGCGCGATAACGTGAGGTGCGACCATGAGATCGCGGGAATCCGCACTTGAGCAAGCATGTTCGTCGCTGCGACGGCTCGGAGTTCCGGCGATGTTGCCGGCACTTCATGCCGCCGGAATCGGCATCAGTCGGGCGGTCCTGGGCGGATCGCACTCGGTGGCGATCTACCCGCCCATCGACTCCTTGACACCGCTCGATTCAAGAAGCGTGATCGATAAGATCGATTGGGGCAAAGAAGCCAGTCTCTATGTTCACATAGCATTCTGTGAAACGCGCTGCACTTTCTGTCACTACACGGTCGACCACTACGCTGGAAAACACTCTATCGAGGGCGACGCCAAAGTTGCTCGTTATCTGGCGGCGCTAAAACGAGAACTCGCGTTTTGGGGCGCGCGGCTCGCTCGAAGCGGCACCGTGGTGTCGTCGGTCTATATCGGCGGAGGCACGCCGCTCGTTCTCGATGAGTCAGCGTTGCGAGATTTGATATGTGCCATTCGAAGCGAATATGATCTGCGGTCCGGCGCGGAGTTTTGCATCGAAGGCAGCCCCCTCACGATCACCGCGCCTGAGGGCGAATACAAGCTGCGGTCTCTTAAAGCTCAAGGCGTGACGCGCCTGAGCTTTGGAGTGCAGTCGTTCGATGATGAAGTCCTCAAATATGCGGCCCGCGGCTACAAGCGCGAAACTCCGATTCGTGCATGCGCAATTGCAAATCGGATCTTCGAAAACTGGAATCTCGACCTGATCCAGGGGCTCTATAAGGGGTCGACGTCTGAAGTATGGGACAATCTTGAAGCCATTGCCGAGATCCGTCCACCACACCTCACTTGGTATCACGGGCGATTCGGGGACCGTCCTCAAGGGCACTGGTTTAGGACGGAAACAAAGCGAGTGGAGTTCGAGGACGAGTTCACGACACTTCTTGGCCGGATCCTTATTTGGCAGGAAATGGCCGCGCTCGGCTATGACCAGACAGACGGCAACCGCTTTGTGCGATCGCAGGAATTTACCGATCCATTCAAGAGGATCCGAACGACGGCGGCGAGCGATCTTCTTGGGCTGGGGGCGGGAGCCTACTCCCATGGTGGCGTCAAAGTGGCGAAGGCAAACAGTCTGGGGCACGTGTTTCGCAACGACCCGAATATCCCGTCATATGTGGATGCCGTTTTGACAGGCAACGTTCCGATCGCCACCGGACGCGCCGTCAACGAGGAGGAATTGCTGGCCGCCTCTTACGCGACAGGACTGCGTATCGGACGCATTGAGGACGAGAACCTGCGGTCGCTCCGCTGCGCTCATCCGGAGCTTTCGAGATATTATGACGGTCTTGTCGACGAGCTGAACAATGCCGGCGCATTAGAGGCTTATCTCGACGATAGGGGCCAAGCCGGGCTGAGACTTTCCGCACTCGGTAAACTCTTTGAAGACGAGGCCTTGTGCCTCTTTTTCAGCCCCGCGGTCAAAAGCGAATTGGCCAGAAGAACGACGAGCGAACGCAAAATGCAGCTCGCATAGCCGGAAAGGCCGGGAGAGGTAGTCATGGACAGCTTGGAGCAGTCTGCTGCAAGACAGAGGGGCCCTACCGGAGATGGCATCCGGGCCGAACGCGCCGGCTGGAGCTTCGGCGGCGACACACCTCAATATTTTGATCGCCACGTTGCAAGGTCCGTTCCCAACTATGAAGCCGGCCATAGCCTGATTGAACAGGTGAGTGATTTTTTCGTAAAGAAGGACTCCGTCGCCTATGAAATCGGTACTTCAACCGGAACGCTCCTGCGGCAACTAGCGAAACGCCATCCACACGGCACGCGTTGGATCGGGATCGACAACGAACGCGCCATGATCGAATACGCCCGTAGCGCTCAGCCCAAAGCGCCGAACGTCGAGTACCTGCTCGCAAACGCATGCGAGGTCGACTACGAAGCCAGCGATTTTATCGTCTCCTATTATACGATACAGTTCGTTCCGCCACGACACCGGCAAAGCTTGATAGACTTAATCTACAAGTCGCTCAACTGGGGCGGAGCATTCCTGTTTTTCGAGAAAGTCAGGGCGCCAGATGCGCGGTTTCAGGATATTATGAGCGCGATCTATATCGATTATAAGCTGGAGAACGGCTATTCCCCCGAAGAAGTTCTGGGAAAAGCAAGCAGCTTGAAAGGCGTTCTTGAGCCGTTTTCGACCAAGGGCAATCTCGATATGTTGCATCGTGCGGGGTTTATGGACGCCATGACCATATACAAGCATGTCTGTTTCGAGGGATTTCTCGCCGTCAAATAGGACTGTTTAGCCTATAGTTTGCCTTGGGCAGCTGCTTGGTAAAGATTGTCCCTGATCCATTAATCAGGGTGTTCACCTCGCCATGTCTCTAACGTCGAGATCGCTTGCCGGATCTTCTCCCTTCCGGTCATGGTCGCAGTAGCCAACGTGACCTCCGGCAGCTGATAGTTGCGCCGGAGCGCCGCTCCGCGACAGCCATGTTCACGCCGTCGGTTGGCCCGGGTTCGGCCCTTCCATTGTGGCTGAGGCATCGCCGAGTTGGGGCGATGGGGGGCGCCATGCGCCCACCCGCAATACGACGAGCTATGACGGCCGGACGCATGACGACCGCTTACAACTCGCACACGCGCTTGGTTATCATTTCCGCGCTGCAATGCGCGTCCTTGGACATTGATCGTAGGACCGTATGTCTGTCTCTGACAATGAGGTGGTTCGCCCGACACTGCGGGTCCGAGGGTGTCTCGGGTAGCCCAGCCGATCCTCAACAGGAGGACGAGCCCTGACCTCGTTACTCTCGATGCGTAGTCCACCGCGGATAGTTGGCAAAAAATGTGAAGCCCGTTTTCAATGCGTTTGCGGCACTCGCTCCCGATGCCAGACAATGCGGCAGTTCAAGCGGCCATGCCTCGCGAACGCATCAGGCAATCTGGGGCACTGATGAACTGGAGGAACGCTCGACCAGTGCGGCCGACTTCTGGCTCATGATTGAACCGCCGGAGATCAAGACCTTCGACGATCTCTCGAGTAGCTCTGCAACGATGACTTCAAGCAGGTTTTCGCGCTGTCCGAACTCGCGCAGGCCAGCCAGCAACACGGAGGAGTCCACCATCATTTCTTTCGCGCGCGAGCGGAATCCGACCGAAAGTTACCGCAGGCGCGACAACAGAGATACCAGCTCGGCTTGCCGTCTCGTCCCGGTCCGTAGAAAAACGGCTTTGAGATGATTGCGCGCTGTCCCTGGAGAAATTTTCATATCGAGGGAAATTTCCTTAAGCGTCTTTCCTTCGACCAGCAGCGATCCGAGCCGGGCCTGAGAAGGCGTCAGTCCGAAGATCTCCATCACAGAATTCTGCGATACCTGGAGGGTTTCGTTGAGATCGGTGAGGAGAAGAAGGGCGCCCAAAGCCGGAAATAAGTCCTCGTCCCCCAATCCTTGCACAAAGGCATCAACGATGACCGGACGGCCTTGGCGTCTGGTGACGACAGTTTGCAAGGTGGTACGACCTGCTTCTCTCGATGCGAGACGGATCTGGTTGACCAGCCGATCCAATCTCATTCGTGATTGAAGGTCCGCCGCGAACAGACGCTTTCCCTTGATCGAAAGATCACCATCAAAAAGACTATGGGCCTTCTCGTTGACATCCAGCACCATGCCGTGACGATCGACTACAATCGCCGCTCGTTTCAGCAATCCAAGCGCACCAATCATCCTGCGCTGTTCCCACGAGTGATGCGCATTTTGCTTGGGCAAGATAAAGCTCTCTTTGGACCGGCGCCCGTTTCCTCTTCAGTCTTGAGCATTGATTATATGATCGTGCTTGCCGTCACTAAATAAAAACCAACAAACCCACGGATCAGCCGGCAACTTATAGCTGCGTGCCTCTACGTCGACAGTCCCGTTTGGGATATGCGTCCTTAATTCTGGTCAGCTTCGGACTACGTCGTCTGCAGCCGGACTTTTGGTCTGGAACTGCTTGGTGCGTTTCAGGCAGGCGGCCCTAATGATGGAACCCGTTGCGGTGCGTACGGATGTGTCTATGGCGCACCAGTTCGGTACGTTACGTACTATCAAATCCAGCAGGCATGCTCGATCGGACATTGGCAACTCCCGCGTCATCAGCGAAAAGCTCAATGGGGGCTCGGCACCTATCGCTTGATAAGAAAAAAGCCATTGGCGCGCACGCTTGCAGATGAGGGGAGCTTGGTTGTCACCTCTGGCCAGCAATCGCGATGCGAAGAGTCGGAAAAGCGCACCGCCCGAAGACGAGCGGGTGAAAAGCCGCGAACTTCGGGCAGACGGAGTTCGGCACTTGCGTCGAATCGTACCATCGCGCAGGGCCAGAACTGTTAGCGCGAAGGTTGTGAGCCGCGGCAGTTTGATAGTAGAAGAAGGTTCTATGCAGGCTTTTACCTCGTATTCGGATGCGCGCTGATGCGCCCTCGGCGGACCAGGCAAGGATCCGTATGGGGAGCCCGGGAGCGGGCGGCCGATCTTGGCGAGCAATACCTGCGACATTCAAACGATCGACTACTCCATAGGCCCGTCAATGCGCGGTGGCGCCATTCAAATGGCGCCTATCAAGACGGTGACCTCGCCACAGCGTCCGAGTCTTCCTAGCGTCGAAGCCGATTGTGGGTCGTCACGTATACCGACAACCCTCTGCGTGTACTCAGCAGGTCGAAGCCAACCGTCCTCCTGCTTTAATCCGACATCTCGTCACCTCATCGGCCATGACCGCCTCGAAGTCCTGGACGGATGCAGCAATCCGACATTTTTCCGGACCGGTCAGCTTCTCGAAAGCTAGACCTATCATCCTGGCGTAGTGGAGATATCTCGGGACTGATCTGCGACTACAGCGAAACATCGTTTAACGGAGTTGCGAGATGGTTCGAATCCAAGACGCGCTCGATACGGCAACGTTAGACCCCGCCAGCACGTCAGGCGCCACTGGGCGATGAAACGATAGGTCAGGCGGCGTTTGACCAGCATCTGGACGACAGCTCGCAAGAGCAACAGGCTAGTCCAGGTCCTTCCGATCTCACTATTTTAGACGAGGTGGAGGATCGCCTTGATGCTGTCAACCAGCAGCCCGATTTGAAGCTTGTCGTCATTTCGAACCGCGCTTGAACCCTTCGACCCCAATAAACCCCAGACCGGCGGGCTTGCCGCGGCTCTCGAGCCGGTCGTGGAACGTTCCGGCGCGATTTGGATAGGCTCGTCGGAGATCCGCGGCGACGGGATCGAGCGGCCCCTGCCGCTGGTGCCGACTGGTGCAGGCCACGTCGCCAAGCTCGATCTGCCGGCCGCGGACCGTCCTGGCTACTATCGAGGTTATTCGAATTCAACATTGTGGCCAGCATTGCACTCCTTGCCGGAGCGGATGTCGGGCTCGGAAGAAGATTATGACAGCTATCGAAGGATCAACGACTTTATCGCGCGCGCGGCTTTCGACGTACGAGATAGCGACGCATTCTGGGTGCATGATTATCATCTACTCCCGCTTGGGGCCGAGCTGAAAGACCTTGGCATTGAGCGGCCAACCGGCTTTTTCCTCCATACGCCATGGCCCACGCCCGACATGATAGAGTGCATACCCAACCATCGCGATTTGATGAAATCGATGCTGGAGTACGATCTGCTCGGCTTTCAGACAAACTGGGATCTGAACAACTTCTTGGCATGCCTGCGAACCCATTTCGGCTTGGAGAGCAAGGATGGCGTTGTGACCACAGAACGTGGCCAGACGCGACTTCAAAAGTTCCCAATCGGTATCGATGCCGAGCGGTTCGCAGCGTATCTTGCGGCAGATCTCTCTCCCGCAGAGCAAGAAGAGGTCTCGTCGTTGTTGCAAGAAGTCCAGGGCGCCAAGTTTGCAATCGGCGTAGACCGGCTCGATTACACGAAAGGCATCGATAGACGGGTCGAAGCGCTCAATGAGCTTTTAAAGAAGGAGCCGCAGAGCATCTCACTCGTACAGATTGCCCCCTTCTCGCGCGCCGACGTTGACGAGTATCAGAACTACAAGGAGGACGTGGAGAATGCCATCAATCACGTCAACGACGATCACGGCACAGACGAGTGGAAACCGATCCACTACACGAACGAATCGTTCAGCCAGGCTGCACTCGCGCGTCTTTACCGCGAGGCCCATGTCGGCGTCGTGACACCGTTGCGCGACGGGATGAATCTGGTGGCGAAGGAATATGTTGCTGCCCAGGACCCGAAGAATCCCGGCGTTCTGGTACTGTCGAAGTTTGCAGGGGCGGCTGAAGACTTCAACGAGGACGAGGCGCTGCTGGTGGATCCAAACGATCCCAAGGAAATTGCTGACGCTATTTCAAGAGCGGCCAACATGCCACTTGAGGAACGTATCGAGCGCTGGCGGTCGATGATGGATAAGATTGAATCCTATACCATCCACGACTGGTCGGCAGACTACGTCCGGGAGCTGGACAAAAGCCGTGTCACCGTTCCGGCTGATCAGTGCCTTATTCTCGGTCGCGGCTGGACCAACGTGGCTCAGATGCCGCTGTACCGGAACCATGCCGGGGCGCTCGCCACCTACAACGAGATCGACTCCGCGGATGTCGCTCTGAAGGAGGTTGCCCGTGCAGACGAGAAGAAGGCCTATGAGGCGCTTGAGGCCAGACTGATGCACACACAGGGCAGGCTCTGGGATCTGGGGATAGCCACAGCCTCGCTCAGTGGACGTTCCGAAGAAGAGCCTGGTGCTGGCGCGGACTGATAGACCAGGCGCACAGAAGGCAGATTACGCTGTTCTACAGCAGTCGAGAGAGGAACGATCGAAATCTTTTAGCGCTGACGCGATTCTTGCAGGTCATGCAAACCTGGATCATGCCGGGAATGTCGAGGAGCTGCATTAATGTGTCAAGCGGGTGATCCACAGTGGAATGGTGCTCAGCCCAACGCGTTGTTCCGTACTCGTAAACCACGCTTCTGGTAAGCGTTGCGATGGGAGGCGTGGGCGCGTTCCGCTTCTGGCCGCTGAAACCCAAGAGGCCAGTGCCGTCTGACGGACTGTCCGCCGACACGTTGTCGCTGTCTGCTTAGTAACCTGTGTTGGGAAGCCGACATCGTGCCGAAGCGCGAGCGACTGAAACTTGCGACTCTTTGGCCGGCACGCAGCTTGCAGCTATGGGGCGCGACATGGCGCAAGCCGCGCTATGTCATGCGCTTTAGTGTGCTTTCCGCCGCTTCGGCTTGACGCTCCGCGGCCCGCGAGCGTGGCCGCTCGACCTCAGCCGGAGCACATCTATGAAAACATCACTCCTTCTCGCCGTTGATTTCGATTGCCTGCTTCATCTCCCCGACGCTTTCACAGGAGCGAACCGATGCGGCAGTAACTGATGATCCACTCCGGTGACTCCAGGAGATCGAAGGCTCAACCGCAGTGGCTTGGGTTCGCGCCGAGAACGAGAAGACGATCGGGGTGCTTCAGTCAGATCCTCGCTACCAGCACTTCTACGAACAGGCGCTCTCCATCCTTAAGGATCGGATGGCAGATATTCCATTGGAAGGGCGCGGTTTGGAGCGTTTCTGGCAAGATAAGCAGATCAAATCGAGACCATTCATTGGCTTAACGCGTTCAGGTGCTCCGGTGAATTCATCGAACCAAAGCGAGCCGCCGGCGGCGCGGCGAAGTTCGTCGGATGCGCAACTTGCCGGTTTGAACAGCGGCCGGCTTTTCCGAGTGGGTTTGCCGATTTCCTAAATACAACATGACAAGCGGATAAGTTGCCAAATGCGCTTCCTCTCTCGCCAGACCCTGTTCGTTCGAGAGGGCGCGACGCGCGGTTCACAGCCGAAGACGAACAGCAAAACCCCGTCCCTGCTGCCGTCTTCGTGCTTGAGAAATATGTCAGTCAGCGCGAATGCAGGCATGCGCGGATTGATGATCCGGCTCCGGGGTGTGCGCAAGGCAATTCACGACAGCCCTGTTGTTCGACCTCGATGAAAACGATCCGCCGGCTCTGAATCAGCACGGCGTTTTCGAGGCGCCGCAACTCTTCTGCAAGCCGGGGGCGCGCGAGGAGTGAAGCGAAGGTCAAAAGGTCATCTGGGCTAGAGCGTTGAGGCGAAGTGCCGTCGACGTCAGGTTTTTGTCGCTTGCACAATGCGGCCGCAGCTAGGCAATGCGACAAAAAGCGCAGCACGTGATCAGCGCAGCGAGGCCGGGCCTCTTTTGCCGACCGTCTTGATGGCCGAGAGACTCTTCGCTAGATCATAATGGTTCACTATGGAGATGCCGCCGTGGCAATGGGTATTGTGAAGTGGTTCAATCCGACCAAAGGTTATGGATTCATCAGGCCTGAGGACGGGAGTCCCGATGTCTTCGTGCACGTGAGTGCCGTCGAAAAAGCCGGTTACACCACCCTCGAAGAGGGGGCCCGAGTAAGTTATGAGCTCAAGGCCGGGCGTTCGGGTAAGACATCAGCTGAGGATCTCCGGGTAGGCTGATCTGCCCCGCCTTCCGGAAGCTGCTCTCTGCAAAGCTTGTTCTCGCACCGTCCGGCGATGTCTTGTCACGGCCCGCCGGGCGTTCGACCTCTCGACCGTCTCTTCGAGGCATGGGCTGTCTCTCAAAGCGCTTAAGCCTCGATCTTCTGAAACTGGCGTTACAGAGGTTGCCCAGGCCAGTCGCAGTGCGTGGTGGCAAGATATTTCTGCCAACGGGCGGCGAATGGTTCGAACTGTACGCTCGCGACCAACACGCCGGGAAGTGCACGCCGCGCGGGTTGTCCCAGCCAACGATGCAAAAGCTGGTGCTCTCCTATCCAGGCACGATGCTCATGAAGTGGCTCGCACAACCGCGGTCGTCCGTTATGGACCTGTCCGGCGACAATGCTGATGCCGCGAGCCTGCGAGCGCCGCCAAACAAAGCCGCATTAGCTTGTCGCGCGCGGCGAGCTCAGCTCCCTCACCAATGCTCCAGCTTTGTTTGTATACAGCAGATGCGCGGCTGCGGCCGTCAATCGCAATGGCAGCCGAGCTCTAAGCATGGGGATGCCGGAGAGATGCAATCGCGCGCGTGATCAAGCACGCAGCTTCCTCAAGAGTTGTCAACTATCAGCATCGTCAGTTGTCCCCGCGATGACCGCCATGCAACAGCTGTTTTTAGGCGTTTATATTGGAGAGTAACGATATGTTTTCCGAGCTTGAAAACGAGTGCATAAACCGGGAAGTCGAGAGGCTCAAACTCCCCAATTCTCGGATCAAGCACTTCGCTCCAGCTAGCTACGCACAAGGCGGAGAAGACGTTATTCTGGAAGGAATTTTGACCGCAAGACTCTACAGATGTCAAAGATCCTGGGAGAGTGTGTTCTATATCGAGATTGGCGCCAATCACCCTATTTCCACCTCGAATACCTACCTTATGTATCAAAGAGGCGGACAAGGTGTTCTAGTCGAACCCAATCCTGAATTGGGAGCGCTGATCCGGACAGTGCGCCCAAGAGACGTTCTGGTGCCGTCCGTTGTCTTGCCGGCTCCACAGGCCTCTGCCACGCTCTTCATCGGAAATGCCCATGAACTGTCTTCCTTGGATGAAGCACATATCAAAAGCTTCGGCGACTTCGACGGCCTGGGAGGTATCCGAGAGCATATCAAGGTGAGCGCCGTCGGCATCAACGAGCTCTTGGCCCCTTATGCAAACAAAATCGATTTCTTGTCGATCGATTGCGAAGGGCTGGATTACCAGCTCGTCAAGGCCATCGACTATGAGCGCATCAAGCCTGCCGTGATCCAGTGCGAACCAAGTGAGCATTTTCACGATGGCAACACGGCTCGGATCATAAACCTGTTGGAGAGCAGAGCGTATCGTTTTGCTGCAATGACGGAGAGAAACGTCATCTTCGAGCGATTGACCTGATGAAGTCGCCGATCTTGTCATCAAGGACTCACCTGCAGGCCCGCGATCTCTTCGAGCGGTTGACCGCCGGCATGATAAACTGTACGGCGCGAGCACTGGGAGGGATGAGCCGGTGTATTGGCATCCAGCCCACGATAGAGTTGCGCAAACTCTTCTTGGTTGAGCCGGTGCATGGCCTGGACCTTCGGCGTAGACAGACGTTCGGAGCCGGGTTGCAAGGAAGCTAGAGTCGCGGGGATCGGCTCCGATCGTCGTTGTCGAAATTCATGCCTCAAGTGTGGGCCACGAGGAACGCAACATCATTGGTGGTCGGCCATCGACCGGGTGTCGCATTCGCAGGATCGGCTGGATGAGCTCGACAATCTCAGACTGGATATCGCGCGCGAAATGGTCGCGCCGAGCCTTTTCAGCGATCTTGTTGAGGCCCTCCTGTGGCGCGTCCCGCCGAGTGAAGCTGATGCGGCACCTCCAGGAAGGGCAAAACCAATGGGCTCCACGGTTCGATGAGCGCGCTCGCGTTGACTTTTTCGGCGTCAAGGCTAGGCGCTTCACGCCAGCCACGAGAACGCGGGAAGGGAAGACTCCCTGGTAGCGCGAGCTGTTGCAAACCGCGCGCACTATGTCCGAGGTGCGACGATGTGTGAAGATGCCAACAGGCTGCTTTGGCCGACCCAGTTGTAATTCAAAGAGTTCCTCTTTGGCACGACTGATGCTTTGGGGTAGCCGGCGACGCGCCGGAGCCTTCCCCTTCGTAATCCAAAGCATGGAGCAGCAGAGAGATGACGTTGATCATAATCTCATTCCTTATCCAGAAGAAACTGCGGTGGAGCTTGCAGAAGCGTCCGCCGCTCCGGCGCGCGGCGAACCATACTGGAATCAATGTGGCATCCAAGCAGCCGCCCCATCGTGCTTTTGTTGCGAAAAGTCTAGCTCGAGTGCGGTCAAAGCTGCTGGCATCTTCATCTGCCTCGGTTGCTTGCCTTTTAGCGCTGGCCCTGACCTGCGCCTTTCTGACAGATGGTGTGTCAGCCGAGACTCCCTCCAACTCCGCGCCGTCCACCACGTTCACGCTTGGCAATGGCCTGCAGGTGGTCGTGATCCCGGACCATCGCACACCCGTGGTGACGCAGATGATTTGGTACAAGGTGGGCTCCGCAGACGAGGCGCCGGGCAAATCGGGGCTGGCCCATTTCCTCGAGCACCTGATGTTCAAGGGCACCGAAAAACACCCGGCCGGCGAATTCTCCGAGACGGTGCATCGCATCGGAGGCAACGAGAACGCCTCCACCTCGCTTGACTACACCAACTACTATCAGCGCGTGCCCCGCGAGCAATTGCCAACCGTGCTGGAGTTCGAGGCCGATCGCATGACCTCGCTCGTGCTCAGGGACGAGAATGTGCTGCCCGAGCGCGATGTGGTGCTCGAAGAACGCAACATGCGAGTTGCCAATAGTCCTGCCGCGCGGCTGAGGGAGCAAATTGAGCGGGCACTCTACCTCAATCACCCCTATGGACGGCCAGTGATTGGTTGGCGCCAAGAGATCGAAAAATTGAATCGCGAGGACGCGCTGGCTTTCTATCGCCGCTTCTATGCGCCGAACAACGCGATCCTGGTGATCGCCGGCGACGTCGAGGTTGCCGACGTGCGGCCGCTGGTCGAGCGCAATTTCGGTCCGATCCCGGCTCAGCCGGCTATCCCAGCGCAACGCATCCGTCCGCAGGAGCCGGAGCCGGCCGCTCCGCGCACGGTTACGCTTTCGGATCCGCGCGTCAAGCAGCCCAGCGTGCACCGCCATTATGTGGTGCCCTCGGCGATGACCGCTGCAGCCGGCGAGAGCGCCGCGCTCCACGTGCTCGCGCAACTGATGGGCGGGGATTGCAACTCTTATTTATACCGCGCCCTCGTCGTCGACAAACCGCTCGCGGTATCGGCTAGCGCCAGCTATCGGAGCATGTCGCTCGACTCGGGCGAGTTCTCGATCTCGGCTTCGCCCAAGCAGGGCGTCAGCTTCCCCGTCGTCGAGCAGGTGATTGATGACGTGATCGCAGACATCGTAAAGAACCCAATCCGCGCCGAGGATCTCGAGCGAGTCAAGGCCCAGCTCGTCGCACGCGCAATCTACGCCCAAGACGATCAGGCGGTGCTGGCGAGCGTGTATGGCAGCGCGTTGACGATAGGCCTGTCCATCGAGCACGTGCGCAGCTGGCCTGATCGCATCCGCGCCGTGACCGCCGAACAGGTGCGCGCAGCTGCGCAGAAGTGGCTCGAGAAGAACCGCTCGGTGACCGGCTATCTCATCAAGAACACCGCCATTGCCAAGCCCGAGGAGAAGCGTTCGTGACCTATCCCTTCCTGCCGGTGCGCCGCATCGCGCTCTCCCTCGCCACTGCCGTGACGCTCTCGTTGGCGTCCATTTCGCCGTCTTCGGCCGCGGCCAACATCCAACATCTGACATCGCCCGGCGGCGTCGAAGCCTGGTTCGTCCAGGACTCGTCCGTGCCGCTGATTGCGATGGAGTATTCCTTTGCCGGCGGCACGTCGCAGGATCCCAAGGGCAAACCGGGCGTCGCCAATCTCGTTGGTGCCCTCCTCGACGAAGGCTCCGGCGATCTCGATTCGAAGGCCTTCCACGAGCGTCTCGACCGCCGCGCCATCAAGCTCTCATTCAGTCCTAGCCATGACACGTTCCGCGGCAGCCTACGCACGCTCCGCGACAACAAGGACGAGGCTTTTGACTTGTTGCGGATGGCACTGACCTCCCCGCATTTCGACGCCGCGGATGTCGAGCGCATGCGTTCCCAGGTCATATCCCGCCTGCATCGCAACACCACCAATCCGACCGCGCTTGCCGTCCACAAGTTCTGGGAGATTGCCTTCGGCGATCATCCCTATGGGCGCCCGACCAGCGGCACGCTGGAGAGCGTGCCGAACATCACGGTTGCCGACATGAAGGATTACGTCGGCCGCGTGCTAGCCAAGGATACGTTGAAGGTGGCGGTCGTCGGCGACGTCGACCCGGTAACGCTCGGCGAACTGCTCGACAAGACCTTTGGCGGCCTGCCGGCCAAGGCGAACCTCACACCGGTCGCTGACGTCGAGCCGGTGGCGCCGCCGCAGCGCGCCTTCGTGCCGCTCGACGTACCGCAGACCGTAATCACCTTCGGCGGCCCGGGCGTAAAGCGCCGCGATCCGAACTTCATGTCTGCCCTTGTCGTCAATCATATCCTGGGCGGCGGATCGTCCTCGCGGCTCTATCGCGAGGTGCGCGAGAAGCGCGGGCTGGCTTATTCGGTGTTTGACCAGCTGGTGTGGATGGAGCACACGGCCCTCTTCGTCGGCAATACCGGCACGCAGGCGGACCGCGCCGAGGATACCATCGAAGTCGTCGAGAGGGAGGTGCGCCGCATAGCCGAAGAGGGACCGACGCAGAAGGAACTCGAAGAGGCCAAGTCGTATCTGAAGGGCTCGCAGATGCTCGCTCTCGACTCCTCCTCCAAGCTCGCCAAAACGCTGTTGCACTATCGGCTGGACAACCTGCCGATCGACTATATCGAGAAGCGCAACGCCAGCATTGATGCCGTGACCATTGACGACGCCAAGCAGGCCGCCAAACGGCTATGGGGGCAGGGCCTCCTGACCGTCGTCGTTGGCCGGGCGCCCCAGGCGGCCACGCAGCCCGCCGCAGTGACGGCGCCAAAGTTGGACTGAAGTGTTCTATTGCCAGTGGCGCTCGAAAAAAAGCTCGGCACTTCGCCGGCGCAAAAGCCCAAACAATGGGGTTTTTCTGCACAGAATCGATTGCAGTGGGCTGGACTGCAGTTGCTCACAATGCTCATTTTGAACCGGGGGGCCTCCGGCAGCACCGTCGGCGCTTCCTTCAAGGAGAAGTGGCTGAGCGTTGGACTGCCCTTTGTGGCAACAAGCGCCTCGGCCATGCGCGGGAGAGCGTCAAATGCGTGATTGGAAGAGCGAACTCGATGCGCTCGTTGCTGAAGCGATGGCGTTCGCCGGATCGCTGAAGGTGGAGCCCGCACCTCCCCGGCCTCCACTGAAGGAAGTCGACGACATTGATGGCCCAATCGTATCCGACTATAGCAGCAGCGAACGTGATCAAATCAGGAAGCGGGTCGAGAGATTCAAAGCACATCAAGAACGACTCATGCGCGAGCGCGAGGAATATGCCAATTCCCTGCTGCGCCGAATCAGGCCCATCGAGAAAGATTAGAAGAGCTCCTTGAACTTTTCGCGAGCGCCGATCGGCAGCCGCGGATTGCGGCAATGTTTGCATAGCTCGCGATGATGTCCGGCGGCCATAAAGCTTCCGCCGTTCTCATCTGCCGCCAGAAGCGCAGCGTGCTCCGTGTACACGATTGAATTGACCGCGATGTCGGGGATCGAAAATCCCAAGGAGCGTCCTATCTAATCGTCTGCGCTGCCGATGCGGCTAAAGTCGTCTTACCAGCTGTCGGTCACAGCCGCATCCGCGACGTGGTTGAGAGAAGTTTTGCGTCTGTTTTCCTGATCTCGCGCCGCCCCTCGCTCTCGGCTCAATGAGAGCTTTATCGCATGCCACTTTCATAATGCTTGCCGAAGCGAAGCCGAGCGAGAAGCTCTCAAAATGAAACATCAGAATTGGTACAGGCCGACGAGGTTTCTTCCGCGTGAGCAGGATTAGAGCTTCTTCCCGTGGATCTCGCGGCCGATCGACGCCGTCGTAAGCTGGCAAGTCTCGCATCTTCGAATCGCAATTCCGAAGGTAGAACTTAGGCACGAGATGGTGTTTCTTGTTGTGCGGCATTCAACCAGCTGACTTGAAGCGCGCGACCGATCGCGAAAGTGGCGTGCATGAAAGTCTCTCAAAAGCGATCTGATCTGGGCGGGTCCGCAACCATGGTCGAGAGTTAGACCTTTCCTAGGATACGTTGGCAATCCTTTGCTCTTGCGATCAACTGTTTGGCTAAGCGCCCGATAATGGCGTTGTCGAGCCCCTGTTGCTTTGCGCTAGCACACACGGTAGTCGTGTTGTCAGCGATCTGCGCGGCCATAGAGGCCAAGGCCGCAATCACTTTGTCGGGGTCCAATCGGGCTTCGCGGGCGAATCTCTGCCAGTCGCGCAAGCTGATCTCGTTCAGCTTGTATTCGCCACCGATCTTCATGGCGAGCTTGACCTTCTTTAGATCGACGCCGTCGTAAGGAAGAATGCTGGCGATATCGTAGAGTGGCGCAAGCCGCACCGTGGGGCCGCTGGCTAGAAGCAGTGAATAGTTTTTGCCGTGCGCGTCCGTACCGGCAATGAGCCAGTTAAAGGCGAGGGCCTCGACGAATGTATCAACGTCGGTGACGCGATCCGTGGAGTGGGTACGCAATAGTTCAATGATATCGCCGGGTGTCGGTCCGCCTTCACTTTGATATTTTTGTGTCGGCATCGTACCGCGCGCCTGGCAGATGTCTTCCTGATGGACTCGGACAATCCGGTTTCCGCTGAGTTGTCGGTCGTAGCGTTCGATGACGATGGCAATTTCCTTTTCGAACCGCATGACCTTGGTTTCGGCGACGGGCAGGCCAAGATTGCGTCCGAGCATGAGGCAGATATGCTCGTTCTCGGCATGGCCGTCGAAATGGCCGGTCGGCGGCTTCAGAATATGGGTTGTCGGAATGCGCCCGGACGGGATGCCCCATTGGTTCTTTTGCAGAAGCAATGCGGTTTTGGGTTGGGCGCCGGCAAGACTGAATTGCCCCGTATCGCGCGGCAACCGCCATGCAGCGTGGTCTTCACGGAGCGTTTGCAGGCGATTTGCGATGGCTGCTTCGTCGAGCCATTCGACCTTGTCGGCGGCGCCGCTTTGTAAGACGTCCAAGCGCTCGGGGGTGACGAACTGAACGGCGCCAGCGCAATCTTCGCCAACATGGGAGATGAGCGCAAATACGTTTCGGGCTGAGACCTGAAATTTCTTGGCCCACCGATCGAGAACGCGCTCGTTATCCGGCAGAAGCCCCCAGAGAAAAGCCTGAACGGCAGAGGGGCCATGCTCTTCAGCCGCAAGCGGCAAGGAAAGCGATAGCGGATAAGCTTCCTGCGCGTTACGCCAATCGCCGTTATAGACAAAAGTCAATCGGGCGCGCGCGGCGTTATGCACCCGGCCAACTTCCTTGCCATCGAGCAGAGCAATGAGCTCCTTTGTCATGTCTTGCTCTTTTTGGCTTTGGCGACGATGGCATTGATATCGACCGCAGGCTTTTCTGAGGTGCGGCTCTTGGTCGGCTCGCTGCTCGCGTCCAGGCGAATATCCAGGGCATCAAGGGCGCGGAGTACAAGAGCGAGTTCGGCGCGCGCGTGTCCCTGCTCGACCTCGATCACCCACTGACGACTGACGCCAATGCGTTTGGCAAAACTCGATTGGTCGAGTTTCAGCCGCTTGCGTCTGTCGCGAATGACGGCGCCGAGATCGGTGGCGGTGCGGATTAACATGGCGAGCCTAGATGTCAGCGTTCGCTTACAGTTACCATATGTCGCTGAGCGACGACAATTGGAAATGTAAACGATCGGCGACATCTGGTGATGTCGTTGATCGTTGATATAGGAGCCGCAGTATCGGCAAATAAATACATAGTATCAATGGTTTATGGCAAGATCTGGCGGGTCCGCTACCAACCATATTCCCAAGGTGAGACACGGTCCAATTCGGCCTCCTGCGCCCGAAATCTCTGTCTCAGTTTGAATTTTCGACGCTTCGCGCTTCTTGTCGGGGCCGCGAACAGCCGTGACCGGGTTGGCGGCATCAATCAGCGCAACCACGCCAACCTTATCCACAGTCCAGAGGCTATTGCGGGGGTCACGCCATCAGATCTTGTGGACGAGGCAAAAGTTGTAGAACTGACCCTAAGCATATTACAGGTCGCTCCTGCGTCGAAGGTCTGTGTGAATTTGGGAATTACAGGGCCTAAACGGCGAAAGAGGCCCCCTTTCGGGAGCCTCTTTCAAAGATGTTTAGACTCAGGTAGCGGCCCAAAGGCAAATGTCGCGACGCGGCATCACTCCCGGAGTGGTCAGGGTTATCGCTGACTCACATGAACCTGTCAAGTTCCTTAAACAAATAGTCGGTAGCAGGCTAAATGCCAGGAATGCCGTTTATCACCATCGCTCACTTTCCGGGATGTCAGACGTCGTGACGGCGGCGGAGGAGATTTTGGACAAACTCAATTTCTGTCTGAAATTCGTTCACGGGAAGATTTTGGAGTGCGAACCAAAAAGCCTTTCGTTTTTGGTCGATCCAGAAAAGCGTCACCGCGCTTGGACGCAGTGATTTCAAACTGAGACACTACCCGATGCTCGTTGCCCGTACGAAGACATTTGGCCTTGGCCGGTTCGGGATGATTCCAGCCTCGGATCAAAGGTGCCCTCGGCTTGGCCGACGGCGACGACAAAGCACACGCCATTGCGAATGAGAAATCGGGTAGTCAACCGTTCTGCGTTCGGCGGGGACGCTAAATGTCCGTACGATTGGGGCCGCGACAACGATTTCTCGCAATTGCATCGGTGTGTCGTTCGAACCTCGTGAGAGCACGGACTTGCAATTTGGCGGCCCGCAATCATCCGCCAGGTTCATGAGTGCCGCCATGAGCAGACCGCCGGGGCAGGTCAGGTGCGACTTCGTGCTCCAGCGAAATGTGTCTGATCGTCAACGCTCCAAATGCTTGTCTGCGCCGTTTGATGGATTTTGATCAACACGGTCCGGGATTGCGGGCATCGGCCTCAGTATCACTGATCTCACTATTTTGATCTTCGGAAGAACTGAGGACGAAACGGGAGGATGACGACAGGCACGGAATTGCGTGCGGGGCTGATCAATTTGGCCGATGAGCCAGGCTCCTTGTTGATCTTGATTCTGTCGACGGCTGCGAGACTGCCTGTCTTGGAGCTCGGGCGGTATTGCGCCTGCCCGGGCGTATCGTTCCCCCCAATCGTCTGTTGCTTAGCTTGTGAACCGGAAGCTGGTGAGCTGGAGGAGATCTCCGATATGAGTATTGAGCTTACGATAAACAACAAGCCTCACATTGTCGATGTTGCGCCCGACACTCCGCTGCTATGGGTCCTCCGCGATGTGATCGGACTGACGGGCACGAAATATGGGTGCGGAATTGCCCAGTGCGGCGCCTGCACGGTGCATGTCGGCAACGATGCGGTGCGTTCGTGCATTACGGCCGTAGGTGACGTTGCCAAACCAATCACAACAATCGAAGGGTTGGATGCAAACGGCAACCATCCCGTTCAGCGCGCATGGCGCGAGGAGGGCGTCCCCCAATGCGGGTATTGCCAGGCAGGGCAAATCATGCAGGCAGCGGCGCTCCTGGCTGAGACCAAGAATCCCTCTGATCAGCAAATCAGCGATGCGATGTCGGGAAATATTTGCCGCTGCGGCTGCTACCAACGAATTCAGTCTGCGGTGCGCAAAGCCTCAAGGGGGGTCTAACCATGAACATGCTTGCGCCGAGAACCTCATCCAGTCCTTGCGTGAGGCTTGAGAACGTCAGCCGCCGTCAATTCCTTCGCTCGACGGCCGCGGTCGCCACATTTGTTTTAGCTGCCGAGATCTATAGCCAGAAGAGCTTCGCATACGAGACCGGCGGAGCTCAGATGCCGCATGGTATCGTCAACGATCCACACGTCTTCGTATCGATCGACCCCTCTGGTATCGTTTCGATGACCGCCCACCGCGCCGAGATGGGCACAGGGATTCGAACGTCACTTCCGATGGTGGTGGCGGACGAGTTGGAAGCGGATTGGTCGAAGGTTCGCATCGTCCAGGCGCTGGCAGATGAGCCGCGCTATGGAAATCAAAATACCGACGGCTCGCGCAGCATGCGCCACTTTTTCCAGCCGATGAGACAAGTCGGAGCGGCTATGCGCCAGATGCTGGAACAGGCGGCGGCGATCCAGTGGGGCGTCCCGTTAGTAGAGGTGCAAGCGACAAATCACTTGGTGATACATCGACCCACAGGACGCAAGCTCGGTTACGGTGAACTTGCCAAAGCTGCGATGGAGTTGCCGACACCGCCGGTAGAGAGCTTGAGATTCAAGCCCGACAATGCGTTTCGGTATATCGGCCACGGCAACATCCCCCTTTATGACCTGTTCGACATCACTGTCGGAAAAGCGCAGTACGGATACGATATCCGGTTGCCCGGGATGAAATACGCGGTGATCGCTCGTCCTCCCGTTGTTGGCGGGAGGATAAGATCATTCGACGCAACGGATACCCTCAGAGTTCCGGGCGTCGAAAAGGTATTGGAGCTCAAGGTCGACTGGGCGCCGCCGGCCGCATACTCACCTCTTGGAGGAATTGCGGTGGTGGCCACCAACACGTGGGCGGCCATAAAGGGTCGAGAAGCCCTCAAGCTTGAGTGGGAAGACGGCGAAAACGGCGGTTATGAGTCCGCCGGGTATCGACGACAGATGGCCGAACGCGCCAATAAGCCGGGTCGCATCGAGCGCAATCAGGGAGATTTCGACAAGGCGTTCGCCGCCGCCTCGAAAGTGCTATCCGCCGAGTATTACGTGCCGCACCTTGCTCAAGCAGCGATGGAGCCGCTGGTCGCCACCGCAACCATTCGCAATGGCCAATGTGAGGTTTGGGCTCCCTTGCAGGATCCGTTCGGCGCACGCGAAGCATTCGCGAAACTGCTTGAGCTGCCGATCGAGAAGGTGAAAGTGAACGTCACTCTGCTTGGCGGCGGCTTTGGCAGGAAGTGTCAATCAGACTTCGCCCAGGAAGCCGTACTGCTCTCCAAGGCACTCGATGGCGCACCTGTCAAGCTCGCCTGGACGCGGGAGGACGATTTCCATCATGGATTCTACCATACGGTCACATATTCGCGCTTGGACGCAGGCCTTGACCCATCGGGCAAGGTGATCGCATGGCGACATCGTTCGGTCGCGCCGACTTTGTTTGCGAATTTCAAGCCCGATCCAAAGCGCGAGCAATCAATTGAACTTGGTCTCGGGCTTGCAGATATCGCATTGGACGTCCCTAACGTGCGGGTTGAGACCGGCGAAGCGGCGGCTTTGACGCGAATTGGCTGGTTTCGGTCGGTTAACAACATACCTCATGCGTTTGCCGTCCAATCCTTCATCGCAGAGCTGGCGCACGCCTTGGGGCGCGATCCCAAAGACTTCCTGCTCGAGATCATCGGCCCACCACGAAAACTTGAGCTTGAAAAACTCGCGCTGACGGATCCGCTTTGGAATTACGGCGATCCGTATTCAACCTACCCAATCGATACCGGGCGTCTCGCCAATGTGGTGAGCTTGGCGGCTTTGCACGCGGACTGGGGAAGACCTCTCTCCAAGGGGAGCGGGCTTGGAATTGCAGCACACCGGAGCTTCCTCTCATATGTGGCGACCGTCGTCGAGATTAGCGTGGACAGCCGGGGAAAGCTGACCATCCCGCGTGTAGAAACCGCAATCGACTGCGGTTTTGCGGTCAATCCCGAGCGGATCCGGTCCCAGCTAGAGGGGGCGGCCGTCATGGGTCTCAGCAATTTCATTGGCGAAATTTCGTTTGTGAACGGCCGCGCCGAGCAGGGTAATTTCGATAACTATCCGGTGGCCCGCATGGACAATGCACCGATAAATGTGCGTGTTCACATTGTTCCGAATGGCTCTGACGTTCCTGCGGGCGGTGTCGGAGAACCAGGCGTGCCGCCCTTTCTGCCGGCGCTCTGCAACGCGATCTTCGCCGCCACAGGCAAACGTATTCGTTCGCTGCCAGCGAGCGATCAGATCCGCCTCTAAGACGACCAGCGACAGACTCGATCGCCTTGAGCCGCGATTGAGCTCGAACAAAATCGACAAACAATCAGCCCGAGAGGAGCAAAGGGATGTTCAAGGCGGATGGGACAAGAGTTGGAGCTTGGGAGACCCTCAGTAGGGTCTTGGGGTTTGGCCTAATGGCAGGCCTGCTCGCAAGTACGGCGGCTGCTTCCGATGAGACGACGGACAAGCGGCTTCTCAACGCAACGCAGGAAACCAGTAACTGGCTGCATCATCACCATGACTACACGGCGCAGCGGTATTCGCCGCTCAACCAGATCAATCGCAACACCGTCAAGGGGCTACACGTGGCCTGGACGATGGCTCTTGGCGGTATCGAGGGTGGCGGTATTTGGAGCCATGGCGGTCTTGAGGGCACTCCGATTGTCGAGAACGGATTCATGTATGTGACCGATGGGTGGGGATCTGTCTACAAAATCGATCTCCACGGCGGCAACGGAAGCCTGGTCTGGAAAATGGATCCAAAGACCGATCACGACTGGGCCGGCGCCATTGCTTGTTGCGGGGTCAACAATCGAGGCGCCGCGCTTTGGGGCAATTTTGTCGTCTCTCATACGCTCGACGGGCGATTGGTTGCGACCAGCAAGGAGGATGGCAAAGTCGCTTGGGAGCGCAAGGTCGCCGATCCCGACAAAGGTGAAGTGATCACGGGCGCGCCGTTGATCGTCAACAACATGGCTATTACGGGCGTGGCGGGTGCCGAGTACGGTATCCGTGGCTGGATCGCTGCCACTGACTTGAAGTCCCAAAAGGAAGTTTGGCGAACCTATACGATTCCGGGCAAGGGCGAGCCAGGCAACGAGACCTGGAAGGATAATCACGATGCCTGGAAGACTGGCGGGGGATCGACCTGGGTGACCGGGTCGTACGATCCCGATGTTCACCTAATCTACTGGGGCGTCGGAAATCCTGGGCCGGATTTTGATACCGAATACCGTCAGGGCGATAACCTCTATACCAACAGTACCCTTGCGCTGGACCCGGACACCGGGAAGGTCAAATGGCACTTTCAGCACACACCGAATGATCCGTTCGACTATGATAGCGTTGCGGAACGTGTGCTGGTTGACATTCCGTTGAAGGGAAAGACGCGCAAGGTCGTACTTGAAGCCGATCGCAACGGCTTTGGTTACGCGCTCGACCGTACTGACGGCTCTTTCCTTTGGGCAAGCCCGTTCGTGAAGAAGGTGAGCTGGACCAGGGGTATCAACCCAGAGACCGGAAAACCGATTGAGTACGATCCTACTAAGGCGGTGCAAACCTATGATCCCCAGGCGACGCTGAACCGGAAGAACACGCACGTCACCATCTGCCCCGGACATAACGGTGGCAAGAACTGGCCGCCTACCGCGTATAATCCAGACTTGAGGACCTGGTACATCCCGGTCATCGAGAGCTGTGACGAGTTGGACAACAAGGAAACAAGCCCTGGCGATTGGAAGCCTCGTGAATTCTTCACAGGAGGCGGTCCAGTCGTGAAGACGCCGATAACCGGAAGTGTCACCGCCATTGACGCGACCACAGGCCAGGTCACAGGCAAGTACGAGACCAAGTATCCAATGCTCGGCGGGTTACTTGCAACGCCCGACTTGGTGTTCGCTGGCCATCCGTCCGGAGAGCTCTACGCCCTGGATGCGAAGACTCTGAACAAGGTCTGGGAATTCAATACGGGCGGCGGCCTCAACGCTCCCCCCATGACGTTCGCGGTCGACGGAAACCAATATATTGCGATCCTCGTCGGGCTGGGCGGCGCCTGGGACAAGTGGAACCTGGATTCCACAAAAGGCCTGGAGAAGGTCCCACCGGGCTCCATGCTGTACGTTTTCAAGCTGTGATCCGCAACGCGGCGAAGTGGGACGCAAATATGCTCGTCCCACTTCGTAAGAAGGCTAAGAGGCAAGGATGGAATTGAAAGTCGTACGCCCGAACATGGGGGCAAACTGCGCACTTCGCCTTAGCGTGATCGGCTTGATCGTGGTGGGTGGCTTGGCTTTTCTCGCCACAGGAGACTCTGCTTGGAGCGAAGGCGGCACGCCTGTACCGGGGCAGGTTATCAACGGCGCGCACCGCACGCAGGATGAAGGGCAGCGCATCTATGAAAAGGCAAATTGCGTAGGCTGCCATAAATGGCATGGCGATGGGGGCGGCGGCTACGGAGGCGCAGCGCTCTCCTTGCGAGCTACGCAGCTCACGCGCGATCAAATCGTTGAGGTTGTCCATTGCGGACGGCCGGGAACTGGAATGCCGCATTTTGATCGCGAGGCGTACAAGGACTACCGGTGCTATTCGGGCCTCACGGCTCAGGATCTGAGCAGGGACCTGCCTCCGGATGCTGCTACATTTCTCCGGGCGAGCGAGATCGAAAAGGTAGCTGATTATGTTCTGAATCATATCAAAGGTAAGGGACCGGCAAGCTATCAAGACTGCACTGACTTCTTTGGAGAGGGCTCAAGGGCTTGTGATGTCTACAAGAACATCTCAGGTCGTCACTCCCAAGCAATTGGCACGGAAGATCAGCAATGACGCCTCGACTGTTGATGTGGGCGTTGCCGCTGTCCCTTCTCTTGGCCGTTGGCTCCAATGCCGATGTAGGCCAAGCTGCCGACTTGCGCGACCTCAGTCTTGGGATGTCGATCGCTAACATTCCAGCGCAGGAATATGTCGGCCTTGCTTGTGCCGACAAGAAAGGAGCCGAGCTGGCGGCGTGGGGCGAATTTCGAACATGTCCTCCTGATGAAATGGGCTTGCGGGCTATTTCCTTTCGTTTCAACATCGAAACTAATCCGCTCGCGGCTGTGAACGACAAATATCAGGGCACGAAGCTCGGCGGCCATCCCGTTCTGCTGACGGGGCTCGTCGAGGGAAGCGGAGTGTTAAAGCGCATTCGGATCGACACGGATCCGAACGCACGCCCGTTCTGGCATAAAAAAGCACATCTGTTGGCACTCATAATCAGAGCTCGATATGGCGACGACGGTTGGACTTGCCGAGACGCCGAGCGCGACGAGGGAGAAACGTCGGTGGGCGGGTTGCTTATCAAGGAACGTTGCGAGAAGCGCTCAGAGCACCGTCAGTTGATTCTGTATCGGGAGGTTTATCGTCGTGCCGGTCAGCCTCTGTCGGATTTTGTCAATGCCACCCATTTCATCATCGAAGAAGCGATGGACTGATGAACGAGCGGTGCGAGCGACTAGCTCACGACATCCTTCATTCTGCGCTGTCTCTGCCCACCAAGACTGCTAGCGTGGAATGGTGAGTGGCGCCGCTCACTGTCCCAGCCTGCTATGATGAGCCAATAGGCGCGCGCCTTCTGTGCCGGCTGTGGAGCTTGTCGTGGCCGAGCGCAATGAACCCGCTGGCAGACCGGCCTCGTCTGCTTCCTCCCTCAACTTAAGCCGCTGTTGGACAGGTCCAGCAGCGGCCTTTTTCTTTTGCGCCAGTGCCGGGGGGCGACGATCGGACTTCAGCTGACGAAAGCTCGAGCTGATCGATAGGAGCCGCCACACGCGGATCGAGAGGTTCTGAGCGGGAGTGGTGAGAAACTGGACAAGGACGCTGCTCACGTTCACATCGATAATCCGAGGCGACGAAGCACCGTATTGAGCGAGCGCGGCGCTTGGGTTTCCTGCGCCTCCTCGATGCAGATGTCCATCAAGCCGAGCCGCAGACGCTTTGCAGTCCTGAGCGTAAGCGCGTGTCAGATCCAGAAGATCTTGGCGGAATAAACCTTCTACGCTGCCGCGATTTCCTCTGTTCCGGCGCCCACACTGTCGGGCGCCTCAAATGCCTGCCTGCAGTGGTTGATGGATTTTGATCAACACCGAACGGGATTGTGAGCTCTGGCTTCGGCTTACTGCTTCGACCTGATCTTCCGCAAGTAAGGACCGTTGCGGCCGAAAGTAGTAGGCGGTTTTCACCGCGACGGCCGCACTTACAAGCGCTCGGATAAAATCTTTAGGAGAGCCTCGTGTCAGTTGCCCTTCCAACCTCAATCCAGCTTCGCAGCGTCGCCGAACAATGCGGCCTCTCACTGACTGACGAAGATGCCGCCTCGTTTCGCAGCCTGATGAAGAGCTCGATCGGCGCCTATAACCTCATCGCGGCTATGCCCGACGAATTGCCGCTGGTCAAATACCCCCGCACGCCAGGCTATCGGCCATCGGCGGAGGAGAACCCGCGCAATGCCTGGTACCGCAAGACCAAAATTCAGGGCGCGACAAGTGGAAAGCTGAAGGGCAAGACGGTGGCGCTGAAGGACAATATCTTGCTGGCCGGCGTGCCGATGATGAACGGCTCGGCGACGCTCGAAGGCTATGTCCCCGAATTCGACGCCACCATCGTCACACGCATGCTCGACGCCGGTGCCGAGATCGTCGGCAAGACTCATTGCGAATCGTTCTGCCTCTCTGGCGGTAGCCACACCAATGCGACCGGCGCGGTGCACAACCCACACCGGATGGGCTATTCGGCTGGCGGTTCGTCCTCTGGAAGCGGAGTTGTGGTCGCGCTCGGCGAGGTCGACATGGCGATTGGCGGCGACCAGGGCGGTTCGATCCGCATGCCATCCTCGTTCTGCGGTACCTACGGTATGAAGCCGACCTGGGGTCTCGTTCCCTATACGGGAATCATGCCTATCGAGATTTTTATCGATCACACCGGACCGATGACGGCAACCGTGGCCGACAACGCGCTGCTGCTTGAGGTGATCGCCGGTGACGATGGCTACGATTCGCGCATCAAGGCACCTAAGTTTGATGAATACACGAAGGCCCTAGGAGCGGGGATCAAAGGGATGAAGATTGGTATCCTCAAGGAAGGCTTCGAGCAGCCGGGCGCGGAGGCTACGGTCAATGAATGCGTGCGCGAGGCGGCCAAGCGCTTTGCGGATCTCGGTGCGAGCGTCGAGACGGTCTCGATCCCGATGCACCTTTTGGGGGCGGCGATCTGGACCCCGATCGGCACGGAGGGGTTAACCCAAACTCTCATGTTCGGCGACGGCTATGGCATCAGCCGAGGCGATCTATACCCGACCTCGCTGATGGATTTCCACCGCGGCTGGCGGCGGCAGGCGGATTCGCTGTCGAAGACGAATAAGTTATTCCTGCTGCTCGGCGCTTACATCAACAACACCTTTGGTTCCCGGTTTTACGGCAAGGCCCTCAATATCTCCCGCCGGCTGGCTGCCGCCTACGACAGGGCCTTGGGGACGTACGACCTCCTGCTCATGCCGACGACGCCGATGAAGGCGACGCCGCTACCGCCGGCCGATGCCAGCACCGAGGACTACTTCACCCGTGCGACGGAGATGTTCACCAATACCGCTCCGTTCGACATTACGCATCATCCAGCGATGTCCTTGCCCTGCGGCATGGTTGACGGGCTGCCCGTTGGCCTGATGCTCGTCGGCCGCCATTTCGAGGAAACCACCATCTACCGAGCCGCCCATGCCTTTGAGCAGATCGGCGACTGGAAGAAGATGTGAAACAGAGGTGATCGTGGCTGGATGGATCGCAGCTTATGGCTAACGCGTTCGTCGCTTTGTTCGAAATCCTGAGCTTCGGCGCGATCATCGTCCTGATCGTGCTAGGCCTGGGAATCATCGCCAGCATGATGGGAATTTTCAATTTCGCCCAAGGCGAGTTCGTGCTGCTCGGTGCCTACATCACTTACCTCGGCCATAGCCGGGGCCTTCCGGTCTGGATCGGTATGGCGGTCGCCCCGTTTCTGGTGGGGCTGGTCGGTTTTGTGCTCGAAGGGCTCCTTATCCGTCGTTTCTATGCGGCGCCGATCGTGGCGATGCTCGGCACGTACGCGCTTGGCTTGATCATCCGCGAAACGGTGCGCGGCCTGACCGGCGGCCTCTATCTGACGGTGCCGGAGCCGATCGGCGGCTCGATCGATCTCGGTACCTTCCATATATCGGCTTGGCGCTTCACCATCGTTGTCATTACGATCCTTGTCATGGGCGCCTGCCATGTCCTTCTATCGCGCACGAGCTTTGGCCTGCGCGTGCGGGCGACGCTGGAAAATCCGGCGCTGGCGCGGGCCTCAGGCATTTCGACGCCGTTGATCTATGGCGCCACCTTTGCCTTCGGCGCGGCGTTAGCGGGCCTCGCGGGGGCACTGATCGTGCCGGTGTTCACCCTCTTCGCCGATCTCGGCATTCGCTTCCTGATCCAAGGCTTTGTCGCCGTCATGGTCGGCGGCGTGGGCTCCTTCATAGGGCCGGTGATGGGTGCCGGTGTTATTGGCGCACTGAGCGCGGCGCTGCCCTGGGCGATCACGCCTGTCCTCGCCGATGTCTTCGTCTTCGTGCTCGCCATCGCGTTCATCAAAATCCGGCCGCAAGGCCTCATCGCGGGAAAGAGAGTATAGCCATATGATTGCTGATCGCGCTCAACTCACACGCCGTCGTTTTCTTTCGAAATTTGCATTCGCGGCCGGTGCAATGACCACGGGTGCTGGGAGCTGGGTCATCCGTCCCGATTGGGCCAATGCGGCGGAAGGCCCGATCAAGGTCGGTATCGCCACTGATCTGACCGGACCGATCGCCTATGCCGGGAACGCTGACGCCAATGTCGCCAAAATGATAATCAAGGAGATCAACAATGCTGGCGGCCTTCTGGGCCGTCCGCTGGAGCTCTATATCGAAGACACCGCCTCCAATGAATCGGTTGCGGTCGGCAACGTCCGCAAGCTGATCCAACGCGACAAGGTCGACATGGTGTTAGGGGGCATCACAAGCTCGATGCGCAATGCCATCAAGGACCCGATCACGGCGCGCGGCAAGACGCTGTACATTTATCCGCAGCTCTATGAAGGAAAGGAATGCACCCCTTACGTCTTCTGCACCGGCCCCACCCCAGCGCAGCAGTGCGACGAATTCATCCCGTGGTTGATCAAGAATGGCAGCAAGAGGTTCGCCCTACCAGGTGCCAACTATGTCTGGCCGCGGACCCTGAATGCCCACGCCCGTACATTGATCGAATCCCATGGTGGTGAGGTTGTGTTTGAGGAGTATTACCCACTGGACCAGCTGGAGTTCTCTTCAACTGTCAATCGCATCATTTCCAACAAAGTTGACATGGTCTTCAACGCCGTCATTCCGCCTGGCCTTGGTCCATTCGTCAAGCAGCTCAACGAAGCGGGCTACCTCAAGAACGGCGGTCGGCTGTCTGCCGTGACGTACGATGAAAACATGCTCAACATTCATCAAGCAAATGAAATCGAGGGGCTTACAAGTTGCCTCGACTATTTCAGCGCGGTTGCCAAAGATGATCCGGTGTCTGCCAAAATCCAGGCGGCCTATGATAAGGACTTTCCGGGCCCCTTCTTGTTTGCCGCGGGAAGTGCTGCGACCGGCACCTATCGCGGACTGAAATTATGGGAAGCGGCCGTCAAAGAAGCCGGCAAGACCGATCGGGAATCGGTTGCCGCGGCCCTCGACCACGCCAAAATCGCCGAAGGTCCGGGCGGGCCGGCCGAGATGGTGCCGGGAAAACGGCACTGCAAGATGAACATGTACACGGCAGTGGCGAAGGGTGGCAAATTCGAAATCGTCAGGCGCAGCAACCAACTCGTCGATCCCAAAGAGTGCTGAGGAAAATGCGAAAGGCCATGAGCGCTGGGAGAGAGCATGAACGCTAACATCGGCGGTGAAGCCGACGCCATGATGGCTGCAGGCGAACCCGCGGAAAGAGCCGGCCTTCCGAGAAAGATCCTGCCCATCATCGAAGGGCTGCTGCTCATCGCGGCATCAGTCGTGCCGTTGGTGCTTGCGGACTACCTCACGGTGTTCGCAACGCGAGTGGTGATCCTGGCGCTCTTTGCGCTCTCGTTTGATCTGGTCTGGGGCTATGCCGGGATCATGAGCTTTGGCCAGGCTCTGTTCTTTGGCTCGGCCGGGTACGGCGTGGCGCTCCTGGCACGCGACCTCGACATCACCTCGATTCTTGTGGTGCTGCCGATCGGTACGCTGATCGGCCTTGCCTTAGCCATTCTGCTCGGCGGATTCCTGCTGCTCGGCCGCCAACCGTCGAGCGTGATCTTTGTCGCGCTCGGTACCTTGACGGGCGCGTACGCAGCCGACCGCCTCGGGCGCGGCTGGTACTATCTTGGCGGCCAAAACGGTATTGCCTCAATCTCGCCGATGACGTTCGGCTCCTACGAATTCGCGGAGGGCCCCGTCTATTACTATCTTGCGCTCGGCCTCCTCGTCATTGTCTATCTCTTCTGCCGGTTCCTTGTGCGCTCGCAGTTCGGCCTGGCCCTCGCGGGCCTGCGTGAGAACGAGCAGCGCATTGCTTTCTTCGGCTATAAGGCACAGCACCTGAAAGCAATCGTGTTCACGGTTGGCGGCGCCATCGCTGGGCTCGCCGGCAGCCTCTATGCCTTTCACGAGGTGTTCGTCTGGCCCGATATGGTGGGTGTGGTGGTCTCGACGCAGGTCGTACTGTATGTATTGTTCGGCGGCTCTGGCACGCTGGCCGGCGCGGTGGTCGGCACCGCAATTGTCGAGGGTCTCAGCTTTTGGTTGTCGGACAATTATCGCAACATCTGGCCGATCATTCTCGGGGTCCTGCTGCTACTCGTCATTCTGTTCCGGCCGCTCGGGCTGATCAGCTTCGTGCTCGGTGAGCGCGAGCGTGTCGGCAGGTTCGGTCTGACCAGCAAGGAGAAGCGCAATGCCGCTTCTTGAAGCCTCCGGCATCTCCAAAATCTTCGGCAAGCTCACCGCGCTAGACGGTGCCGCGCTTGTCGTGCGCGAGAGGGAGTTTCATGGTCTGATCGGGCCGAACGGCTCAGGTAAGAGCACGCTGATGAAGTGCATTGCTGGGGCCGAGGCGCCAAGCCGGGGAGAGGTCAGGTTCATCAACACGGACATCACGTCATTTACGCCGACCGAGCGCGCCCGCGCCGGCATGAGCCTCAAGTTCCAGATCACATCCGTGCTGCCGACCCTCACGCTCTACGACAATATCCTCCTCGCGTCCCAAGCGCGGTCGTCGCTGTTCGATCTCGTGTTCTCGCGGACTCGCGGCGTGCTGCACGACCAGGTCATGACATTGCTAACTCAGTTCCGCCTTGCCGACCGGGCGCATGACGCAGCCGCAACGCTGGCGCATGGCCAACAGCAATGGCTGGAGATCGCAATGGCGCTCGCCGGCAAGCCGCGCCTTCTGCTGCTGGACGAGCCAACCGGCGGCATGAGTCCTGAGGAGCGCCGCGTCACGGGCGAATTGCTCCAGCCGATTAAGCAGCATTGCTCGCTCGTCATCGTCGAACACGATTTGGATTTTATTCGCGACATCTGCGACCGGCTCACTGTGCTCGACCAGGGGCGTGTGCTGGCGTCCGGCACGGTTGCGGAAATTCAGGCCAACAAGGACGTCCAGGAGATCTATTTGCGCCGTGCCTGACAAAGAATTTCTCGACATACGGCATCTCGATGCCGGTTATGGCCGCAGCCAGGTGCTGTTCGATGTCACACTGGGCATTCCCTGGCGCGGCGGCGTGGCCGTGCTCGGCCGCAATGGCGCCGGCAAGACTACGCTGATGAAAACGATCATCGGTGAGCTGCCGACCTCGAACGGCGAGGTGTTCTTTGACGGCCGTGATATCAGCCGCCGCCGGACCGAAGAGCGGGTGCGCGCAGGCATCGGTTATGTGCCGCAGGAGCATTCGGTCTTTGCGCGGCTGTCGGTACGCGACAATCTCGCGGTCGGCTCTCTGTTCAACAGGGCTGCAGGCGCGGCAGTCGATCGCGTGCTGACGATGTTTCCGAAGCTTGGCCAGCGCCTCGATCAACCCGCCGGCACACTCTCGGGCGGCGAGCGCAAGATGCTCGCGATAGGTCGCGCAATGCTGGGCGATCCGAAACTTCTGCTGCTGGACGAGCCGACCGAGGGAGTCTGGATCGGCGTCATCGAGGAGATCGCTGAACGCCTGACTGATCTCGCCAGGGAAATTGCGGTCATCATCGTTGAGCAACATCTCGATCTCGCAATGCGTGTGGCAGACCGCGCTTACGTGCTCGATCGCGGTCGCATTGCATTGGAGGGCCCGTCCGGCGAGGTCCGCGCCAATCCGGAGCTTCTACGATACCTTGCGCCTTAGCTTGTGGCATCAAACCGAGACGGAAGCGTTTGACGGCTCCGGCAGACCGCCGCCTTCAGCACCTCAAGCCTGTCCAAAAAAGAAAATAATGCGGGGCCCTTGATTGTGACGTGAGACACGAACCGCTCAAAGAATAGGGGCTCTGACGTGTTCGGGGATCCGGTGGTCGCTACCGCGATCCTCGAGTAGACCTTGCACCACAGCCATTTGCTGACTATCCGCGGCGACAGCTTGCGGCTCCGCGCTATGCTAAAGAGCGTCCTCGTCAAGCTGATCGCCGCTGATGACCCTCCGGTCGGCTCCGCATTCCTCCGTCCCGCCAGCGGCGGAGCCAACGTTCAACCGACTTCATGAAGGCGAGGGTGAGGCAGTTCTGGATCAGGCAAAAGGGGCAGTTCCGGATGGCGTTTGACCACAGAAAGATTGAGTAAGACCGGCGAGCGGCGAAAGACAGCGATCAACACGCGCGGCGCCTGAGGGCGGTGACGCGCTTGAGTTTGTCGTGCCTGATCACAACGAACCCGCCGACAGTCGGGGCCCGCGCGCTCCCTGGACTTGAGCCGCGTTGGACAGCTCCAGCAGCGACTTTTTTTCAGCCTCCAGGACCACGCTGGGCGCGACGTCAGGCGGCTATTCGCCTGGCTGTATCGATAGCATCCCGTCGCGAAGACGGCTCTCGTTGTAACCGTCAGATGCGGCTAGAGATTCTGCGGTGATGGTGAGAAACTGGACGGGAGCGCCGCTCACGTCGACGTCGATGAGGCCGAGACGGCGCAACACTGTATCGAGTGAGCGTCGCGCCTGGGTTTCCTGCGCCCCGTCGATACAGATGTCCATCAATCCGGACCGGAGACATTTTGCAGTGCTGTGTGTGCGGGCGTGTCCGATCCAGAAGACCTTGGCTGGATGGGCCTTCAAAGCTGCGGCAATTCCCTCGATTCCGGCGCCCACACTGTACACTCCGATAACGGAGCCATCGTCACGCAGGGCTTCCGTCAGCCTCTCTGCCGAGAATAAATTGTCGTCACGTCCGAAAATGACCCGGTAGAAGCCGTGATCGCCACTCATGTGCTGCGACAGATAGTCGGAGAAGCCCCGTATGCGCTCCCTATGTGCCCGGTAGGCTCCGCTGTGACAGATGGCGAGCAAAGTCCCGCTACTTCCTCGCAGCATACGCGACATGTAATAGGCGGCGGTCCGTCCCGCCGCGTAGTTGTCGATCCCGATGTAGGGCACATCCGTGCCGGCGCTTCCGGTAAGCATCTGTACGACTTCCACCCCGGAGGCGCGGGCTTGGCGGATGCTCTCTGTAATGTCAGGATGGTCTGGAGCCAGAACAATGAGACCGGCTCGGCGAAGAGGGGGCTTTGCAATATGTCGGGCGACGCCAGGAATGTCGTCCTCACGCACGATTGTCCGGTGCACTAAAATAGTTGGGTCCAATGAGGCCGAGATCCGCTGGAAAGCAGCGTTGAGGTCGGCATAAAAAAAGTCGGCTTCGGGCTGCACCAGAAGCACCTCAATCCGAATGATGCCGCGGTGAGGCGTCAACCGCCGGTCGCCATATTTCAGCTTCTTGGCTGCCTTGATGACCCTTTCTGCAAGTTCGGTCCTCACGCCGCCGCGATCGTTAAGAACCCGCTCGACGGTTGCGGTGCCGACATTCGCCTCGCGCGCAATATCTCTGATGGTCGGACCACTCAAATGCCTGCCTCCGGCTTGAATGCTGATCGACACGGAACGGGTATTTGCGGCTTCGGCGCGCCTACTCTCTCGACTTCGCCTTATGGACGTAAGGACCGTTGCCGTCGAAAGTATAGGCCGTCTTCACCGCGGTATAAAACTCCTGCGCATAGCGGCCCTGCTCGCGCGGACCATAGCTTGAGCCTTTACGGCCGCCAAATGGCACGTGGTAGTCCACGCCGGCCGTTGGCAGATTCACCATCACCATCCCGGCCTCTGCATTGCGCTTGAAGTGGCTCGCGAATTTCAGGCTGGTGGTGCAGATGCCCGACGACAGGCCGAACGGCGTGTCGTTGGCGAGCTCTAGCGCCTCGTCGTAGTCCTTCGCCCGGATAACAGTGGCCACTGGCCCAAAAATCTCCTCGCGCGCCACACGCATCTCATTGTTCACTTCCGTGAGCAGTGCGGGCGCGAGATAGAATCCAGGCGCCTCACGTTTCAGCAGCTCGCCCCCGGCAACAAGCTTTGCACCTTCCGCCTGGCCAATGCTGATATACTTCAGGTCCTGTTCGAGTTGCGTCTGGTCGACCACCGGGCCGACATGCGTGCCAGCTTTCAAGGCGTCGTCAACGACGAGCCCCTGCATTCGAACCCGCATGGCGGATATGAATCGGTCGTGGATGCCGTCTGTCACGATCAGGCGGGACGCTGCCGTGCAGCGCTGGCCGGTGGAGAAGAAGGCGCTGTTCACCGCGCATTCCACCGCCAGCGTCAGATCGGCATCATCAAGGACCACCATAGGGTTCTTGCCGCCCATCTCGAGCTGAAGCTTCTTCATCGGTTCAGAAGTGATGCAGGCCTGGGCAATCTTGCGCCCCGTCGGCACTGAGCCCGTAAAGGAGATGGCAGAAACATTCGAGCTGTTCAGCATCGCCTCGCCAACCACCGGGCCCTGGCCCATGACCAGGTTGAATACACCTGCCGGTACTCCGGCGCGGACGATGATCTCGGCGAGCGCATGAGCCGAGCCAGGCACGAGCTCGGCAGGCTTGAACACAACGGTGTTGCCGTAGGCCAGCGCTGGTGCGATCTTCCAGGCGGGAATTGCGATCGGAAAATTCCAGGGAGTGATGAGCCCGATGACGCCGACCGGCTCGCGGGTGATCTCCACATCCACGGACGGCCGCACTGATGGCAGCTTTTCGCCCGCCATCCGCAGGCACTCGCCAGCGAAGAATTGGAAGATTTGTCCAGCACGCGCGACCTCGCCAATACCCTCTGGCAAGGTCTTGCCCTCCTCACGGGAGAGCAGGCGGCCGAGATCGTCCTTGCGAGCGTGGATCTCGTCGCCAATCGCCTTGAGAATGTCATGTCGCGTCTGGATGGTGGAGCGCGACCAGGCCGGAAACGCTTCATGAGCGGCGGCAATCGCACGCTCAGCCTCAGCAGCTGAGGCACGGGCATACTCGCCCACAACGTCGTTAGTATTGGAAGGATTGATATTTGGGGAGGCCTCCGCGGCCCGAAGCCACTCGCCGGCAATATAGTTGCTTGTCATTTGACGCTCTGAGCTCGATTGAGTTTTGTAGGCTGCATAGACTCTCCAGCTTGCACGTTAGCTCGCCGCTTCAGGCAGAACTGTTCAGCGTCCCCAATGGAGGGCCAATGGGTCGAGCCCGCGCGCAAGCTCAATCAGCCCCGCTTTGGTTCTGGGGTGAATTTGCTCCAGGGGATGCCGCACCGCGTCACATCTGATGACGTTGCCTTCTCTCATGACGCTCTTGGCAGCGCGCAGTCCACATTGACGGTTCTCGTAGTTGATGAGTGGCAGAACTTCTGCATAAGCCGCGGCCGCTTCCGTGCTCCGACCCGCCATGTGGTGATCGAAAACCGGGCGCAACAAATCCGGACATAGCGCGCTTGACATCGTTCCGGTCGCGCCGGCTTCGAGATCTGCCATCATGGTAATGGCTTCTTCCCCGTCAAACGGACCTGCTATGGCGGCCTTCCCCGTCTCGATCAGATTGCGTAGCTTCGCTGCAGCAAACGGGACTTCGATCTTGAAATAGCTGACGAGCGGGACCTCTTGTGCCAGCCGTACGAGAAAGGGGACCGAGAGCGGTACGCCACTGAGCGGCGCATCCTGGACCATAATCGGGATTCTTGCCGCATCAGCCACACGAGCGAAATGCTCGATCATGTGAGCTTCATTCGCCTGGAGACCCGACCCATGGTAAGGCGGCATCAGCATGAGAAGAGTTGCGCCTCGTTCGGCCGCATAACGTGCCCGTTCCACCGCGATACGAGTGCTGAAATGGCTGCATGTCACCATGACCGGCTTGCGGCCATCAACATGAGAGAGGCAGAGCTCAACCAGTAACCTGCGTTCGTCGTCTGACAAAAGAAACTGCTCGGAATAGTTGGCCAGGATGCAGATTCCGTCGACCTGCTGATCGATCATGCAATCCAAAACACGTCGTTGCCCCTCAAAGTCGATATCTCCAGATTCGGTGAATGGCGTTGGCGCGACGGGAAACAGGCCACTATAGAGGGGAGTCTTTTGAACTTGCATGAGCCAAGATCTCTTTTGGGACGCTATGAAAAGCATAGCGGACAAGCAGCTGGGGGCTGTCCGTGCAGGGGGTGCGAAGGCGCTACGGCTTGAATGTGAGAACTCTCGTTCGGTTGGAGGTCCTCCTGCTGGTGGTCCGGGATCTGAGAATCGGCATGAGGTGGGCGCGAACATTGGTCAGGAAGAAGGAGAGCAGCCAGGCACCACACGCGGAGGCGGCTACTGTCATCGTCGATCTCTCGCGGGCGCTGTCGATTCCCGAACGATCAACCGCGTTTCGAGCTCCACCCTGGAGTGTATATCCAGCGAATTCTGATCGGCCAGAAAGTAGTTGGCGGCCTCTTCGCCCATCAGACGAGCGGGGACATCAACCGTGGTCAGGCCGGGAGTGAGATATTCGGCGATATCGAGATTATCGAAACCGATCATCGATATGTCTTGGGGGACGCTTAATCCGGCATCCTTACAACCACGCAATGCTCCAACAGCAAGAACATCGCTCCCGCAGAATATCGCCGTCACATTTTTATTTTGGTTGAGAATGATTTTAGCTGCGGCTCGGCCGCGGCTGAACTCGTAAGGTGATTCCACAACAACAATGCTGGAGCGCTCTATTCCACGACGTTCAGCCGTGGCGAGGAAACCCTCAAGGCGACCAGATGCGCGATCGTTATCGCGCGTTACGCCGGCAATGACTGCAAGATTCTTGTGGCCGAGGTCTGCGAGGTAGTTTGCGGCCAAAGCCCCGCCGCTGCGATTGTCAAAACCCATGCTGGGGATCGAAACGTCGTCCGAGAGGGCGTAGGTGACAGCAAATCGGACCTTGTGTTCACGCAGGAGTTTAAGGGTTTCCTTTCGATGGCAGGAGCCCACGAGAATAACGCCATCGACGCCTTTTTCGATGAGATTGCGGACGACGCGAATTTCCCGGTCCAGGTCGTAACCTGTTGCGGAGTAGACCAGCGACGCACCGGCCGGCGCTAGCCGGCTCTCCAGACCTTCAAGCATTCGAGTAAAGATCGCAGCGTCTAACGTCGGAACGATCAAGCCAATCAGTCGGGAGCGCGAGGATCGCAGTGCGCGTGCTGATCCGTTGGGAACGTAGCCGAGTTCATCCACAAGCCGAAGAATGCGTTCTCTCAAATCGATTGCGACGGTTTCTGGTCGATTCAGCACACGCGAAACGGTGGCGATGGAACATCCCGCGCGTTTCGCTATCTCGACCACGGTCGGTGTTTGCCGGCCTTGGTCAATGCGGGCCATTTTTTCTAACGCCATGAGCCTACTTCCATTTTGCCTGTCGCCCGGCAAACCGCGCGCGAGACGCCTTCGATGAAATCGTTATCATGATACATGGAACTGTTTGGTCGATCAATCCCGCCGAAATGCCCACAAATCGCGCATATTGGCGCCGATTTCGGCCGTTGATAATCTTTTCTCTTGCGTGATAGAACAAGGTAATGTAAACCTTTTCATAACGCCTGCGGAACGCAGGTGCAAGGCGCGTTCGGCTGCAGCGCATCAGGAACAGTGGCCGGCGGTTCAGTGGAGAGAGTATGCAAGCGAAGAAGAAGCGAACGGGCGAGGTGCCAATTATTACGGCTGAGGAAGCCGTCTCGCTGATTTCCGATGGCGATTGCGTCTATTTCGGTGGCTCAGCCGGCGTTGCGATCCCCGAGCTCATCATCGACGCGCTCCGCGACGTTCATTCCGGGCGGGGGTCTCCTAAGAACTTGATGCTGGTCGGTACCGTGGCCATCGGTGATTGGGCCACGACCGGATTCAACAAATTGGCGGCTCCGGGTCTGGTACGCCGCGTAGTGGCGAGCGGTTTGAATAATTGTCCTGCCCTTGGACGACGTGCGCTGGCCAATGAAATTGAAGCGTACACCTTGCCGCAGGGCGTCTTGGCGCAGCTCGCTCGCGAAAACGCAGCAGGGCGACCGGGCGTGATTACGAAAGTTGGGCTGCGGACATTCGCCGACCCCCGGATCGGCGGCTGCAGGCAGAGTGAGTGCAGCAAAGAGGATATGGTTGCTGTTGTTGATATCGAAGGAGAAGAGCATCTGCTCTACAAGACCTTCCCAATCCAGGTCGCGATCCTCAGAGGCAGCATTGCAGACGAGAAGGGTAATATCTCGCTCGAGGAAGAAGCTTATGTCGGCGAAAGCATGTCGATCGCGGCAGCAGCGCGCCGCTCTGGTGGGATAGTGATTGTCCAGGTGAAGCGGGTAGCCGCATCCAATACCTTGAACCAACGAGAGGTAAGAATACCCGGGGTTTTGGTCGACTATCTCGTCGTGGATCCCAATCAGCGGCAGACCTATGCGACTGAGTATAGCCCCGCCTATGCCGGGAAAATGCGCGTGCCGGATGGCAAAATCGCCTCGCTCCCGTTCGATGTGAGAAAGGTAATCGCCCGGCGCGCGGCGCTTGAGCTGACCCCCGGAGCTACCGTCAACATCGGCTATGGCATCTCGAACGGAATTGCGGTCGTCGCCGCCGAAGAAGGAATATATCGCTCAGTCACACTGACAGCTGAGCAGGGTGTTATCGGCGGCATTCCTGCACCCGGACAGGATGCCGGCGCCGGCACGAACTACGACATGATAGCGCCGCAACCGGATCAGTTCGATTTCTATGACGGTGGCGGGTTGGATATTGCGTTCCTGTCTTCTGCGGAAGTCGACCGGCATGGCAACGTCAATGTGAGTCGATTCGGCGACAAGATCATAGGACCTGGCGGCTTCATCAACATCAGCCAGGGCGCCCGAAAAGTCGTTTTCTCGGGCACTCTCACGGCGTCGGGACTGAGGGCGATACCGCATGATGGCTCTCTCGTCATTGCTGAGGAGGGCACGGTCAAGAAATGGGTGAAGGACGTCTACCAGATCACCTTCAGTGGCACATTTGCAAAAGAGCGCGAGCAAGAGGTCGTATTCATCACAGAGCGTGCCGTATTCAAGCTTACGCCGGACGGCTTGATGCTGACCGAAGTCGCGCCTGGCGTGTCGGTCGAAGAGGACGTGCTGGCGAACATCGAATTCGACGTGCTCGTGTCGCCTGACCTCAAGCTGATGGACGCGCGGATATTTAAGAACGAGCCGATGAACTTGGCGGTTCGGTTCCACGATCGTGCCGGACAAGCGTAAGGAGCGGCTGACGTGAAGTTCGTTTCAAGAGAATGCGAGGACAAGGTCGAGATCCTGGCGATGAATAGGCCAGAGCGACGCAACGCTCTGGGCGAAGACATTCTGAAAGATCTGGTTGAATCGGTGGGTAGGGCGGCGAACGATAAAGACGTCAACGTGATCTTGCTCACTGGCAACGGCCCGGGCTTCTCAGCCGGTGCAGACCTTAAGGATTTTTCGGCTGGCGACACCAACGACACCTTTGACCTGAATCGCCGGCTGGGCGCATTTGTACGCTCTCTCGCTCTTATCAGGAAACCTGTCATCAGCGCTGTCGATGGGTTTGCCTTGGGCGGCGGCTTGATGCTGGCAGCCTCGTGCGACGTTGTCGTAACAGCTCGCGCAACGCGCTGGCATTTGCCGGAAGTCTCTCTAGGCTGGTTGCCGGGCTTCGGGCTAGACACCTTAGCTGCACGCGTTGGACCATTTGCGGCTCGCTCCTTGAGCTGGAGCCCGACTGCGATCGACGGGGTAGAGGCTCATCGATTGGGGCTGGCTGACATTCTGTCACCGCCTGCTGAAACTGCTCGCGAGACGGCGCTCCGTTACGCCAAAGGCCTAGCAGCAATGCCGCCTCATGCCGTGCTGACCACCAAGCAGTTCTTCTCGACTTCGATAACCGCCAGGGCAGAAGTCATGGATGATTTGGCGAACCGCTACTTTGCTCAGGACATCCTCCACGAAACGGCACGAGCGAATATGCAACGCTTCCTTCCGAAAAAGACCGCCGGCGCCTAGCCTGCGGGGACAACAAGACTGTTCACATGGCTTGTTTTTCAAGGAACGATATGAACCACGACAGCCGCCCCCTCATCATCGCCGAGCGGCGCGACCCAGCCATACTCCTGCTGCGGCTCAATCGGCCGGCGCAAAGAAATGCACTGAGTGCCGCACTGCTCTGTCGACTCGCCAATGCACTTAGCGCAGCTCGTTCCGATGAGTCTGTGCGATGCGTCGTTCTCAGTGGGGATGAACGCGTCTTCTCCGCTGGTGCTGACATCAAGGAGATGCAGCAGCACGGCTTCGAGGCGCTGAGCGATCCTACACGGCAGGATGCATGGGATATCATCGCCACCTTCCCCAAGCCGCTCATTGCGGCTGTCCGCGGCGTGTGTCTCGGCGGCGGCCTCGAACTCGCGATGCTCGCCGACATCATGCTGGTGGCGGAAGACAGCGTGCTCGCGCAGCCGGAAATCACGATCGGGATCATGCCAGGCGACGGCGCTACCCAGCGATTGACGCGGATTGTTGGCAAATCCCTGGCCATGCAGATGGTGTTGACAGGTGAGCCAATCAGCGCGGAGCGGGCCGTTGCTGCCGGACTCGCGTCCGAAATGCTGCCGGCATCCGAGGTACTCGGACGCGCGCTCGCGATAGCGCGGGTCATCTCGACTCGCGCCCCGGTCGCTGCCCAGCTAGCCAAGGAATCGATCCAGGCAGCTTACGAAACTCCCCTGTCGGCCGGCTTGGCAGTCGAACGGCGCGCGATCCAATACGCATTCACCACCGACGATCAAAAGGAGGGCATGGCCGCCTTCACCGAAAAGCGGCAGCCGGTGTTCTCCGGACGTTGACGGGGACAAACGAAGGCGACTTAGCGCTCGTCCGCAATGCGGCAGTACTCAAATGGTGCTTCCGCGCGAATATGTAAACGTTTTCATACAACATAACGGAGGGAATGAATGACGACTATTATTGAACCCATTGCTCCAGCCACGCCGCAAACCATGGCGCCAGCCGCCTCCCATGAAAAACAAGTCGCCACGAAGAGCATGACTATAGCCTTGGGCGGTGGCGTCGCTCTGGAGTGGTACGACTGGACCGTCTACGGAATGATGGCTGCTTTTCTGTCGCCACTCTTCTTTCCTTCCACTGACCCGACGACATCCCTGCTCGCGGCACTTGCGGTGTACGGCGCGGGCTTCTTCGCGCGGCCAATAGGCGCAGCGATCCTCGGTCCTATTGCCGATCGCATCAGCCACAAGCGGGTAATGATGATCTCCGTCACCGCGATGGCATTGTGCTCGCTGCTGATTTCCGTCTTGCCAGGTTACAAGGAGCTTGGCGTTGGGGCGGCAGTGATATTGCTGCTCGTCCGGCTCATCCAAGGGCTCGCCACTGGCGCTGAGGCAGGTGTCGCCAACGCCATAGCGATCGAACTCGCCCCGCCGCGCCAGGAAGGGCGATATCTTGGTCTGATCAGTGGCACATTTATCCAGCTCGGTGTCTTCGCATCCAGCCTGGTCGCCTTTCTCGTGAGTGCCTCGGTCGCGCCCGAGACCATGCACGAATGGGCTTGGCGGCTGCCCTTTGCGGTCGGCGGAGCGCTCGGTCTGCTGATCATCTATTTGCGCAGCAAACTGCCAGAGACCTTGATCAAACACGTCATGCATCGCGACGAACTGTCGCGCACTCAGGAGACCACGGCCGGCGTTTGGAAGACGCTCTGGAGCGTACGGCTTTCGCTGCTCGCCGTCATCCTGGTCGTCGGAGCGGTGCAGATCGCAAACTACGCCTGGAATGCTGGTTTGCCCAACCTGGCAAACGGCGTGTTCAAGGAGAACAGCACCTGGGTGTACGGGATTACGACCCTTATGGGCGTGATCTGGATCGTTACAGCGCCCTTCGTGGGCGCCTTCGCAGACAAGGTCCGACCGTCTCGCGCGTTCACGCTGCTGCGGCTGCTGCTCGTCGCGTGCTTCTTCCTCACGTTGGTCTATTCCGAGAAGAGCATTTCAACGTTCTTCTTCGTGATGGTGTTCGGAGGTGCGATCGTCGGCTTCAACATGGCTCTCTACAACTTCATCGCAACCACCCTGATGCCGCGCGCGGTGCGTACGACGGGTATCGCTGTCGGTTATGCGCTCGGAGTATCACTGTTTGGCGGCACGTCACCCTATCTGCTCGTGTGGTTGCAGCATGCGCAGATGGCCTGGATGTTTCCAGTCTATGGATCTGTGATCGCGGTGCTGAGCGTGGTCGTTTATCATGTCGCAAAGAAGCGCGGTCACGTCTACATCGGCGACTAGATTCAAGGCTTCTCGCTTCACGTTTCGGGCTCCGTTGGGGCCTCACATTTTTCTTGGGAGAAAACATGTCGAGCAACGACTTCCTCGATGCGCGCGAGCGCATGCTTATGCGCATTGCGCAAACGCGGGATGCTTGCGCAGCTGGCCTGCCACATTGGGCTCGCATCGAGGATGGAAACTGGACGTTCACGCCCGATGGTGATTGGACCGGCGGAGCCTTCGTCGGCGAACTCTGGCTTGCCCATCTCGCTGATCCGCAACGCTTCCCGATATCTGATGCGCATGCTGGGCTCGTCCGGATGCTGCCTCGAGCCCAACTCCGGACGGCATTTAAGGGATTTGGCTTCTATCACGGTGCGGCGCTCGGAAGCATCCTCTTCGGGGATGAAATGGCACGCGACGCTGCGCTCACGGCAGCCAGGTCGCTGGGGCAGATGTTTGACCCGAAGTTGGGCTTAATCCCGCTAGGCCAGGATGCCGAGGAGGCGAATGCTGTCGGTGCAGCCGAAAGCAGTATCGACTCCCTCCAAGCCACCAGCCTGCTTTATTGGGCCGCGGACCAGCTGGGTGACTCGTACCTGGAGGATGTCGCTAACTCCCACATGCGCAGGGTATTGGAAATCCATGTGCGGGCCGATAACTCGGTGATCCAGTCATCCACACTCGACCCGCAAACCGGTAAGGTGCTGAGAACACACACGCATAAAGGATACAGCGATGTGAGCACCTGGGGACGTGCACAAGGCTGGGCGATGCTCTATACCGCTCATGCGGCCATGGTTCGCCCCAAAGAGCCCTTGTGGCGCGACTATGCGGTGCGCGTGCTCGACTGGTGGATCGACCACGTCCCTGCGGACTTGGTTGCGTACTGGGACTTTGATGATCCTGCCATTCCGAGGACCAGCAGGGACACCGCGGCCACTGCTATCGCGGCAGCAGCATCCTTGCGGCTTGCGTCCGCACTCGGCTCCACTGGTGGCGCCAAGTATCGAGAGTTCGCGGAACGCACCGCCACCCAGTTGATCGCGCGCTACCTGACGCCCACCCAACCAGGCGATCTGCGTCCGATCGGAATGCTCACCGGGGGATGCTTCACCCGAAAAGCCGTGGCGCGAGACATCGACACAGTGCAAGACGCAGAACTGATATTTGGTAGTTACTTCCTGTTCGAGTGTCTTGTGGTTCTCACCGGCCTCATGACCGTGGGTCGGATTTGACCCTATGTTCGGCATTGAGGTCACGGTCGCGCCGAATTAGTCGCGCAGAGCCGGAGGCATGGGAAATGCGCCTGATTTGCATCCCGTTCGCGCCCACGGCCTACGCCTTTGGCTCTCGATGCCCGGGGAGACGCTCCACGCCGGAATTGGTGCAGGCCGGTTGCGAAGATGATCTCGGTCATCATTTCAGGTGACCGTGGCATTCGCCAATTGCTGCATTTGGTCTTGCCGCGTGGGCTACTATTATCCTCAACGCAGTTGTTCAGACCACTAACCGCCGACCTGCCGCGCGGCCTCGAACGTGCGCTGGCACGAGAAGGGTGTCACCCTGCCGATCCGGTTTTCGTTTGCTGCCGTGCTCCTCGTTGAAGACACGGACGAGCGGCCTGCGCAAAGCCACTTCCGTTTGATTTCAGATCGCAACATCGGCATTCCGTTACTGGATCACTTGGCGCGTGAGGTCATAGCTTCTCCATTAATCTGGGACTGGCCTGACTTCGAAGCATCCCGCCTGTCGACACGAACAGGACGTGCGGCTGGCAATCATAGGCACGCCCGATCACCTAGCACCTCATGTCTTGACGCGGTTTCGCGGCACCGAGATCATCGCCTATTTCGCCGTCCGCTGCCGGTTCGTGAGCCGCACAAGATCGCCGAGATCGTTGTGAGGCCGGTAGCGCCGACCGGGACCGCCTCTACGCTGGGACGTGCTTCGCTCGAGGGATTGGCGGGGATTGGATGTTCTGTTTGCTAAGCGGCAGAATTCCCGATCGGTAACTTTCTCGGGCGCTGAGCCTCGCGTTGATGAAAATGTTCCCGATCGGTAACTTTTTGCTATCTCTCCCTTGGAACTCACTGAAAGTTCCCGTTCGGTAACTTTTCTGTGGACATCTGCTGTTTCAACCCCTAGAGTTCCCGTTCGGTAACTTTACGAGGAGAGAGTTATGAATGCGCCTACAAAGAGCACTCCCCCCTCGGGTGGAAACGAGGCTCCTGGCGAAACCGGTGTCGCGTGCCAAGCCGCCGAGTTCGCTGCAGCATTCGGTCGCCTCATCCAGGAAGAACGCAAACGACAGGGGCTCCGGCAGGACGAGCTGGCCATGGTGAGCGGGACAGGAAAGCGCTTCATCGTCGACCTCGAGGCAGGAAAAAGCACCTGTCAGCTCGGGCGCAGCCTGCATGTGGCAAACGTCTTGGGGCTGCGCATCGAGGATGTTCTGACGGATGTCCAAGCCCGCCGCGCCAACACTTCCCATGCACCAGACATTCCCGACAGCGACGAGGAGGAGCCTGATGGACCGTCTTCCGGTCTACTTTGAGACGCGAGAGGTCGGCTGGATCACGGCCGTCGACGACAGGTCAGACTTCACCTATGCCGAATCCTGGCGCGAGCTGACCGGCGCCTTCCCTGTGTCGCTCACCATGCCGCTGTCGCGGGCGTCGCACGATGCCTCGGCAATTCTGTCATGGGCGGCAAATCTCCTGCCGGAGAACGCAACTCTCGGGACCGTAGGTCATGTGCTCGGCAAGTCGCCGGCCGATGTCATCGGTCTTCTTGCCGAAATGGGCCGCGACACCGCCGGCGCGCTCTCCATCGGACAACCTGGCACCGGGCTGATCGCAGGCAAATGGCGAGAGATCCCCGACAAGGCCTCGCTCGAGCGCATCCTCAGTGAACTACCCCACAAGCCCTTCCTCATCGGCGAAGATGGCGTGTCGATGTCGCTTGCGGGCGTGCAGACGAAGCTCGCTGTCGCTGTGGATGGCGACACCCTGTACATACCGATCGGCGGCGCGCCATCGACCCACATCATCAAACCCGATGGCGAGCGCTTGCCCGGGGCCGTCCAGAACGAGGCCTTCTGCCTGACGCTCGCGCGCATGATCGGAATCCCGACGCCGAAGGTGACGACGGGAACGGCAGGCGAACGCAGCTACCTGCTGGTTGAGCGCTATGATCGCCGTCATGACGGCAAGAGGTGGCGGCGGCTGCATCAGGAGGACTTCTGCCAAGCCCTGGGTCGACCGCCAGTTGCCAAGTACCAGAACAACGATAATGGGCTAAAAGGACCATCATTGGCCGACATGGTCGGTGTGACCCAGCGCCACATGACAGCACAGGAGACCGCCCGCTTCGTCGATCTTGCCATTTTCAATCCGATGGTGTGGAACACGGATTCCCACGCCAAAAATTACTCGCTGATGCTATCGTCGCGCGGCGCCGCCATGGCGCCAGGCTACGACATCGTGTGTGCTGCGCCCTATCCGAATATCACCCGCAACATGGCGCAGAAGATCGGCGGCCAGAAGCAGGCTGACCAGCTCGGACGCAACCATTGGGAGCGCTTCGCCATCGAGTGCAAGCTCTCTCCGGCGCAGACGATCAGGCGCGTCTCCGAGATTGCTCAGGCCGTGACGCACCATGCAATGGCGGCAAAGGCCGAGGTCGAAGCGATGCCCGCCGGCGGCGATCCCGTCCTCGACACGGTGGTCGAGGCGATGACTTCGCGCGCACGCAGCTACCTAGAGCGCCTGAAGCGAGGGGATCCAGCGCCCGAAGGCGCAGCTGCCCCATCGCCCTTGCGATAGCCGCATGTCGCGACGAAAGCCGAGGATTTCTCATCCAAAGTTGACCCCGATCAATACGAAAAAAAGCAAGCTCAAGAGCCTTTCGAGGCGACTACGTAGTGCGCTACGGACGCGACATAAATCGCTGATTGAAAAGCGCAAAATCCGAGCTTCGGCAAAGAAGGCAAGCAAGTCCAAGAAGATTGGAGCTAAGGAACGGATTGGGATGCGAGGATACAGCGTTCTTCAACGATATTTTGCGGAGGTGCCGCCGCGCGATGGAAACCTGGCAACCTGACAAAGTCCTGAGAGAGCTGCTTGCAATCCGACCCGAATTCGGCGGACAGCTACACGCTTCGTGCGCAGCGGCAGGCAACTGCGACGGAAGAAGCGGGTACATGGTCCACTCGGCGAGGATCGCAAAATGCTGATTAGCTGCCTGCGAAACGCCTATCACGCGCTGGACAGCTTTCTTCATGTCCCGACCATTCGTCAGTCCAATCTGGAATGGGTTGCCGCGATAGCCGCGTGCGGGCCCTCGAAATCCATAAACGCATGTCGGACGTACTCGCCCAGCAGGTCGCGTCATCGGAAATCTCGGAAATTTCTGCCACTGCAATTGTCGCTAATGCGAAGTGCCGGTCGGTCGCCGCCGGTCACGGGGCGACGTTTAGCGCCAAAATTGCGATCACCGCCGTCACGACTGCGACTGTCATAGTGACGGTTTCGAAGCCAATCCCCCAGTCGCGGCCTTCACCAAAGGTCCACCACAAAAGAACCAATCCAAAAAGTACGCACGCACCGCCGTTAACGATGACGCGATTGGATCTGATGTCGACAGCGCCAGAAGCAAAAATGACTATTCCCAAAGTCAGAAGCGCTAATGCTGTTCCGCCAGTCAGAAAGTTAGAACCGCGTTTACGGGGCATCTCTGGCACTCCGTTTAGTGGATCAGACCGAAATCGCCTCCGTACAACTTTCGAGGGTAATCGCCCAGCGGCGGATGTCGAGGCTTTTCCAATGGAGGCGGAGGGGAGCGGAAACCGCCGACGAGCCCGCCGCAAGACTATCGCGATAGCTACAGTTCCAGATTTAACCCGATCCCGCTACATCAAGCTTAACTCTCGGCTTCGATTGCAGCCGTACCTCCAGCTGCTAACTTTCGGGCACCGGACATTGCCCCGTCCGGGTCCACCCAAGGTGAAGTCGTCGCGCCAATATATTCGGCGCGACGCTTCGTTTGATCACGGGCCGTTTCAGTTGGAAGAGCAGCCGGACCATGACAGGCTTGATCTGGTCGAGATGCGTCGGCAACTCACAGCGCTGCGATCGCAATACTCAGACAATCTTCAATTTGCGTCTCTGTTGAACCGCCTTCTTGTGAAGGTCGCATTTCTGACGGAGCCAACGGACCTCGCACACGAGCGATATCTTCAATCGGAATTCGAAAGGACGTTGGCCAAGGTCAAACAGATCGCTGCGGGCGCCAACGCCGCTTGAGGGCATCCCGCCATTATGTCCGGGGCTGTTGGTCTTTCGGCGAACTCCAGTCCGCGCCGTGGAGACGGACCATCTCACGATGGGACCACTTGACCGAGGCGCGCTCAAAGCAGAAACCCGCGGCGACCGAAGCGCCCAGCGCAAGCCCGCAGGCGACATAGCTGTTCATGTCCCACAAGATATTGATGCTGGCGACTACTATGAAAGTGAGAGCCATGACCGTATTGCGACATGCCGTAACCATTTTGCTCCCCGGCAAACTGCTGAGGACCTCCTACCATTGCAACGATGACGATCAGCGGCGTCGATGTGACGCCCCGCGCCGCTTTTCTGCGCGGAGACGCTAGGGATAACCGGCTTCGGGCTCCGCGGACGTGGGACGCAAGTGGCTGACGTTCTCGCCGGCGGCAGCGCGATCGATTATCGACGCGCGTTCCTCGGCCGCAATCTTGGCGAGGACGTCAAGTTCGTTATCCAGCGACATACTTGAAGGTGCTGATGCAATCGCGGAATTCCTGTTTGGCGGGAAGAACGAGGATGATCGGGACCGCAACAAGCGAAAGGTCTAGTATCTCGCCGAGAGGTCAAGGCTCCCGCTTTTCCGGCTAGAGACCATGTTGTGCGCGCGAATATCCGTGCTCCTTGGATTTATCTCCAACCAGGAACGGCGCTTTGCGGCGGAGCAGGGCTAGGTTGCTTGCCCTGCCCAACTATTCGGCGGCAATCTGTACTCGGCCTCGCCGTCTTCCTCGTCGCCTTCCACATCCACTCCCTCCTCGGAAATGGCGCCGGGTAATCCCCGTCGCCGTACCAGTCCTTGCGAAGCTCATGCCTATCCGCCGCATAAATGGTGGTGACGAGCTCAAACCCGTCGAGAGGCATTCCGCCCGTGTTTACCTTTTCAAAGACGACGCAAACGGCCTCCTTGGACGTGGATCGGTCGAGGGGGACGACCGGGAGGCGGTAGTATTTGAAGTTTCGAGCACGTCCCGCTTGACTTGCGAAACTCCTCGCGGGGACGGCGGCTGATCGATGCGCCAATGGCATCGAAGCCGTCCTGCCATTTGTCCCAATCGAACACCTTCGTGACGGGTACATCAGGCTGCGCGTATTCCTGCTGGGGGGATCGAGAGATCGAGCTCCACGGAGCGACCGAAATTGCCACGGTCGAGCCGACATCCAGCTACCGATTTGGAAAGGTGGAAAGTCTCCGCAATCGCGAGAAGGCGAGACGGGCGATCTGGGATCGTGGCCGCCCGACCACCGAGACCTATAGTAACGCCGAGCTAACCCTCCAATCAGATGCCGCAAACGTTTTCCTCCAAGCCTGATTACTTAATCCGGTATTGGCGCGAACATGAGCTTCGCCCTCCCAAAGTATCCGTCGTCGACGTCCTGGCGAAAAAGCTCGAACGCATTACCGATCTAAATGCGAGGTCGCCCACTCGCATCCAGAACGTGAAATGCCTGGACGCACGCAAGGCTGGCTCCTCTAGCAGGATAAAGGGGCCTGACAGTGACCGACACCTCTCCGACGTACTATGGCATGCGCACCTACGTTAAAGATCTGTGGTTGAGAATGTGGTTTCTCGGAGGCGCCGAAGAAGTCGACGCGGCGACGCTGAAGGCCGCCGTGGCGGCGCTAGCAGATGGACGCCTACGGTGATCCCCATCGCGTGGGTTCGGGTGTGGATTTGATATGCGCCGCCGCAGCCGCTTCGCCCGTCGAGGCGAGGGAACTCGCCAGGCCCCGTCCGACCCGCTGTATGGCTCTTGGTGAACTGGTCGGCCAGATCGAAGTCGCGCGGCCCCGGATACGATCGGAATGGCGCTCGAGGGGCGTAAGTCCGATAGCAGGGAGACCATGCTGGCGCTGTGGGGAGTGTTGCAGTTGCGGCGAGGTCATCGGCTAGTTGACCGCCACTCCCATTTCGCCAGCCGACGAGGCCGCGATGCGGGCGCCTTTTTGCTGTCCTCCTCATGGACACGCTGCCCGGGACTGCGCGCGTTCGCTATCGTTTCCCTCGCTGACATGATCTTGTCGCTCCGGTTGCGTTCGCATCATCGGCGCCAGGACAGCAATAACATCTTCTCACACTCAACGCACCGCTCAGAGATGGTGAGAGCATTCTGGGCGAGGTCCGCAAAATCGTCTCTCTATATTGCCGCTGCCATCGTTAGCGTTGCTATGGCCCGTCATGATTGCGGCTTTGGTTGTCTCGTTCAAGACGTCGTTTGTTTCAAGCGCGACAACAGCACCGCCTGCAACTACGTGCTGCGGGCGAACCGACATTGTTGCTTCAGAAAAACGCTCAAGCGGCATTGGCATGCCGGTTGCTTGAAGATGTGACGAAACGATCTGTGACGATAATGCTCGTCTGGCAACCGATCTAAGTTTCCAGATGAAACTTGCCCGCTGATCGATTGCAGAGGTCTTCTGATGCGCTTTCCCAGCCGCGCAACTGCGGTCGCGAACTCCGCGGTTGGCACGTCGGTTTTCCGGGCAGAATCCGATTGTCTTGTAACGGGCTCGCGACCAATGGCGCTCCTCAAGAACACGGTGCAAACCAGGGTGAAGGTGTTATACGTGAGGACAATGGTTTGCATCACTTTGGTCGGTGTCCCAGGCGCGCGTATCTGCGAGGTGCCGGGCCTGAATTCGTGAAGCTAAGCGGTGGCCTCCAACAGGTAATTTGTAGATGGTCAATGAGCCGATGCAGGATGATTGGGATCCTGAGAAAATAATCAGGCAACAGGACGAGCTCAAGGTTAAGCTGCTTCGCGCCCAATCGGTTGTCGCCGAATGTAAGGCAGGATTGGCGGATCTGGAACGGAGGCTTGAGCGCCGGGCGGTGTCATCGTCGATCGGTGAATGCCATAGCAACTCTGCGGGAAACAATTCTGCGCAAATACCGAGGCCTCGATGATCCTGTTGAGCAGGATGCTGACGTGGCGTTTTGGCCTCGATCATGGGACCGCTGACGCTAACGCCGACGATATCGATACACATGATGGTGCGAACCCCGCCGGCGAACTGCACAAATGGGTCCGGCCTGACGAGACAGCGTTTTCGGTTGATCGCGGCGCGTTGGCGGGGGGGCAGTAGCACCACAAAAGGGCCGTATCGCCGCGTGTTGCAAGCGCCCCCGTTTTGGGGCTGCTCATGCAGATCTTCTGGATCGCAGTCTTCAAAGAGCTCTCCACCTTGACCCAGGGCCAGTTCGGGCGTTTGTCCGTCTTCCAGCGTTCAGATTACCGGTACGCCTGTCTGAAGAACGGGCGCGAAGCGGGGTCCATGATCACGATGGTCCGCTATGGCCCTGGGGCATTGAACGCGAGCCCGGTTGGCGCTGACCGCGCTAGCCGATCATGCCTCATCCGGCATATGATGATGACAAGATCTGGCTGACTAGGCCCCGATTCCGAAGATGCCAGGAAGAGCGTTCCCGGGGCGAATGCGATCCGGTGCCGGCCGATGCCTCGTCAGGTTCTGGAAAGCTTGCCCGATTACGAACTTAACGGGGTGATCCTGAAGGCGGGATGATCAACCGTTCCCATGTCGAAGATCAGATCGCCTATAATGTCGAGCAGATGAAGTTCTTCTGGCCTTGTGGACCTGGAAATCGGCTAAGTAGCCGGGCTCAATCGAACGCAGCGGATCGCCTTCGACGGCGCTTGGTGCCAGCGTCCATCGATAGTCTATGTCAATCACGCGGGCGCTCGATTCCGATCGTGCCGCCGTGAAAGCCGATTCCTCCACGTTCGTCCAACCACGTGTAGTTACAGATTTTTCGCTGCGCCTTCTTGGCTGAACGGCAGCTTCGGTGTCACTGGCCGTAGGAGCTCCTGTCATTTGTTTTAGTGCGGGTCTTCGATCGAACGTTGGTGCGACGGAACCAATTCACGTGCCGTTGTAGATGCCGAAAACCGGGGCCAGTTAACCACTTCATCGTGTGAGAACGTTGAGAAGCTGTTTGGACTTTGGGCTATCGCACAAGGCTTTGTCGTTCTCGCGCATAGACAAGGTGCTATTGCGCGATCGCAAGGTCCAGGCTTCTGCTGCGTCTTATAAATGTCATCTTGCGCGGGCCAGTGACGTGCGCGGCGGCTCGATCGAGCCAGCGCTCAATGGCAGACAAGGCATGCGGCAAGGATGCGCCGTGACAAAGCACGAGCAGGTCGATGATAAAGCGTTTTCGCAACTGGGTCCTATTGTCCGTACTCGCCTCTATCGCTGTCTGCCCCGCCGCAAAAGCGCAAGACCGCCGGACTATCGTCCAGCCTGTTGCACCGAATACGGTCTGCGATCGCCCTCTGCCTTCCGGCAAGAACGATACAGTCAGCCTACAGGACGCCATTGAACATTGCCCAGCTGGCGCTGCAGTTTATCTGGGGCGCGGCGAGTTTCACTCAGGTCCACTCGAGATGAAATCGGGCGTGACCTTATGGATCGGACGCGGTGCGGCGCTGATCGCCATCCCGGAACCAGCTGCTTACGACAAGGGCCGGGGACAATGTGGTCGCATCGTGGGTAAGGGCGATGGTTGCCGGCCATTCATCAGCTTTTCCAAAACCCGTGGCGGCGGCATTTACGGGGAGGGCGTCATTGATGGTCAGGGCGGCGCAATTATGGGCGGCGGGGCCGAAACCTGGTGGCAGCTGGCTCGCCGCGCGCAAGCTGAGGGCGGCAGCCAGAACGCCCCGCGCTTGATCCAGATCGATCATGCGCAGGACATCACGTTCTCTGGTATCACCTTGCGCAATGCCCCCAATTTCCATGTCGCGATGAACCGGGTCGAAGGTGCCACTTTCTGGGGCCTCACGATCGATTCACCGGCGGATGCACGCAATACCGACGGCATCGACCCCGGCGCGAGCCAGGATGTGACCATCACCCACAGCTTCATCCGCACGGGAGACGACAACGTTGCAATCAAGGCCGGCGACAATGGCTCAAGCAGCCATATCTCGATCCTTGATAATTACTTCGGCTGGGGACACGGCATGTCTATCGGCAGCGAGGTGAATTCCGGAGTTAGCGACATACTGGTGCGTAATCTGACGCTGGACGGTACGACGTCTGGCCTGCGCATCAAGAGCGATGTCAGTCGAGGCGGTCTGGTCGAGCGCGTGACTTACGAGAATGTGTGCCTGAAGGGCAACCGGTGGCCGGTCGCGTTCGATGCAAAATATGATCCGCGCGCACAAGGCACGAGGATTCCGGTCTATCGGCAGATCGTTCTGCGCCATGTGCGTGGTGACAATGGTGTGCTGCTGATGCGCGGTGTAGACGAGCGGCATGCCCTCGACGTTGCACTCGAGGATGTCCGATTTTCCAATTCGGCGACTTGGCAACTCGAACACGCGAAGGTGACCGCAAGTCCCTCTGACGTATCGCCGCCGCTGTTGGGACCAGCCACAGAACCGCTGCGCGGATCGGAGGCGTGTGCCAGAGCATTCCGCGACGCCCATGGCTAAGTACGACACCCGCCGCCGAATCTGGCTGGTGAGTTCCGCATCGGCCGGGCTAAAAGTCACGTGGGAAATTCTGGGCTGGGGAGCGAAATGAGTTTGATCGTGCACGGCGGCTACCCAGCGGCGGTATCTCACATCGACCGCGTCGGCGCGCCGCGGACTCAAGGTGAGATCACATGCGAATTTTCCTGCCTACCGCTGCGCTTCTGGCGGGATGTTTCTGCATTCCGGCAGCCTGCGCTGAGCCACTATTGGTGTCGCGTGCCGGAAATGCAGACTATCGCTCCGTGCAGCAAGCTATCGACGCGTTGCCGGCGGAAGGCGGAAATATCCGGATCGCGCCGGGCGTCTATCGCGAGAAGGTCAAAATCTCCAAATCCGGTGTTCACATCGAAGGCACGGGCAGGAAGCCGGAGGATACTGTCATTGTGTATGGCGACGGCGCGATCAATGTAGGGGGAACCGCTCGTTCGGCGACGCTGGATGCTGCTGGCGACGACTTGCGGCTCGAGAATCTCACCATTCAAAACGACTACGCCGTCAATCCAGACAATCCCCCCTCGCAGGCGGTAGCGCTGTCCGTTACCGGAGACAGGGACGTCGTTACGCGCGTCCGCCTGCTCGGTGCCCAGGACACGCTGTTCGCCGGCAAGGGACCAAACGGCAGAATGTCACGACAATACTTCTCGAACTGCTACATCGAAGGGCATGTCGATTTCATATTTGGCAACGCCAAGGCCTGGTTCCGGCAATGTGAGTTGCACGGCATTGCAAATCAAGCGGTCATCTATACCGCTCAGAGCAAGGCAGCGCCGGATGAGGACAGCGGCTATGTTTTTGATCATTGCAGGCTAACTGCCGACCCTGCTGCGGGCTATATCGCACTTGGCCGCCCTTGGCGCCCCTACGCCACCGTGGTCTTCCTGGCAGCGAAGATAGATACCTCCGTGATCGCCGAAGGGTGGCGCGAATGGACCCCCGGCAAGACCAACACGTTAAGGACAAGCTATTATGCTGAATATAGATCCTCCGGGGTCGGGGCCAATCCCTCGGCGCGCGAGCCTCACTCCCATCAACTGACGGATGACGAGGCTGCGAGATGGTCGCTGAGCGTGTTCTTCGGAGGCGCCACAGATTGGCTGCCAAAGGGAATATCGATGGAAGACAAAGCAAGAGTGACGAGACCACGGCGATCGTCGGACGAATGATGTATGAGTGCGGATATCACGGCGGCGCGGGCTGTCACCGACATCGCGCTGGGCACCATATTTGCAGAGGGGCGCTCACGAACAGGGAGACGCGCAACTGCGCGCAATAGTGGAGTGCTTGATGAACGCGATGCATGGTATGGAGCGCTATCAAGTTCACGATACCTGCCTTGCCTCGCGGCGATCGGCAGAGCCCTTGAAATAGGTGGACGGCGCGGGGCGCTACAGCCCCTAGCTATGTCGGAATCGGCCGCGAACCCCGCGATGTATCGGGCTCTCGTGATCGATCGTTGATCCGGCGCCACCGAGCGAATAGGCCTGGAAGGGTCGCTTCTGCGCCGAAACCCTTCCATACAGCCAACGAGTGTCCCCGGAAAGGATTGTACTTTCGTGTTGCCTCTCGAACAAGAGAGGACCGATCGTGCGCAACTCCTGTTGGAGCTTCGAAGGTAGGACGGGTGGTAGTGGCGACTCAGCCGTCGGGAGTGGAAGGAGCCGTTTGGCATTTCTACGAACTCACCGCTGGGCCGATGCAGCCGGCACGCGCCCAAAATTTTGCCGCATCCCTTTTTCCGGCTCTTCTTCCTGACTGCGCGGAACGAGACGAAACGGTCATCGTGTCGATTGTCCACCACGGGTCGCTCGAGAAGCGTTAGCGAGGGAAGTCAAACTGCCCACCTAGGCAGAGCAAGAGCTCTGGATGGTTCCGTCCTCCACTTCCGGGCGCCGTTGAGGCCCGCTGAGATGTTGGGGCTAGCTCTAGCGCACCACGGTCTTCAGATACTGGTAGGCCTTGATGATCTCAACCAGGCGATCCTCCGTGGAGCGGTCGCCGCCATTGGCATCGGGATGGTGCTGCTTGACCAACACCTTGTACTTCGCCTTGACCTCGCCGAGCGTCGCATTGGCATTCAGGCCCATCACCTGCAACGCTTTGCCCTGGGCATTGAAAATCTTGCGCGCCTCAGGCCTAGCCTTCGCGCGGTGGCGGGCACCGGCGCGTCCGTTCAGTTCGAGGTGCGTGCAGAGGGCGTGCCAGTCCTCCTCGAAATCGGCCGCGCTGCGGGTAGCGCTGATGCTCTCGCCCATCTTCCAGGTCGGACGATGGCCAGTCAGCGCGTCCTGCTCGTAGCGCGCGATCGCTTCCGCGTCCATTCCCGAGAAAAAATTGTAGGACTGATTGTATTGGCGAACATGGTCGATGCAGAAATGCCAATAGGCGCGCGCATTGGCGCGGCCCTTGGGCGCGGGATGGGTCGCCTTCTTCTGGCAGCCAGGCCATTCGCATAGCGTTACGGGCTGGCGCTCCTGCGCTGCCTGCTTACTGATGCGAATGGATTCGAAGATTTCGGATGTGTCGATTAACATGACCTGGCTCCATTGGCGGAGCGGCAGTTAACAGAGCCGCTTCTATGCTAGAGAGTTGCTTTGGACGGCAAGTCGAGCCTGACTCGGCCTGTGCGTTTAGTGGCATGATGTAGCGGGCACTTCCTAGCAATTGATATGCCAGGACTCGCGAAGTTGATTCAGGCCATCATCTCTTTGAGATTTCAGATCGACACAATCGAAATTTGCTGTCGGGTTCTGCACATGGAGGTCTTGAATGGCACGAGGTGAGTACTATCAAAAGCCAAGCGAAGGCACTGCTCGGCCGTAATCTGCGCAACGAGGAAGGCGAGCGACGTCTTCTGAATTGTCTTTCGAACCTTGGAATGTCGTCCGTCTTGCGTAGCGACACAGAAAGCGCATCGTCTCGATTTGAAAGGCATTCGGGCCCGCTCGTTCACGGATCAACGCAAGTCACAGCGTCCGCCCGCCGCTGACGAAGCGCCCTGCTCACCAGCCTACCCAGCAAGTCTTAAATGATCCGCTGTAGGTCGATGCTTGCGCTGGCACGGCAGCCAGGATCGTAGGAGGTGCCTGGCAAGGCGCTGCAAACCGGCAGATTGCTCGGAATGTGCAGCTGGCGGCAATTGGCGCGACCCAGGTCGCTACAAAAATCGCCGAAGTCAATCGAGGCGCGGACCAGACGAGCACCGCGTCAACGCAGGTGCTTGCCGCTGCCAGGTCCATGGCTGAGGATAGCAACCGTCTGAAGCTGGAAGTGCAGAGAGTCCTGGCCACCCCTGCGGGGGCTTAGCAAAGCTTTGACGCTCCTGAACCCTTCTCGAGTGCATGATGTCCCTTTATTTTGATCGGATGTATTTTCCACGCCGAGCTCTTGGGCGGCGCGACTGACGCACAAGAGCCCAACAGCAGCCTCAGATCAGCAGCTGCCGGACAATAGGTAATCCGCCTCGTGCAAAGCGCCACTTTGGTTGAAAAGGGCGCACCTGCGGAACGGGAAGTTGCCGCTTTTCGTCAGGTCGAAGTCAAAGCTAAATGGGGCGGCAAAACGTTCGCGGCAGCTCCGAACGTTGGTGAGGCGACATCTGTTATTGTGTGTGCCTCTGATGGCTCCGGCGGTTTCGATCGAAACAAAACGAATCTGCTGGAATGCGTTCAGGTCGCCATCAGCTCGGCTCGCCTTTCACCTCCAAGGGTGGCCAATCGATAGGCCTACAATAAAGTCCCCTCCGGTTGATCTCAGCAAGCAGACTGTCGGCGCGATGCCTCGCCGGAATTCCAACAAGCCGTGTGCCCGCTTGTGCGTCCGCCGCCACCTGATCACGAATGAACTCATACATTCGAATAATGAAATGGTCGGAAAGGCCTGCGAAATCCTCCTCCGGCCTCTTGGTGCTTACTGTAAAATCCACGTGATTAAACTCCAACTCGCCTAAACTATCCCTGCAGGCCAGGCGATCATTACGATGGTGGCAACTCCCAGAAGTCCAATAGGAGCTAGCTAATTTCCATTCAACGATGCTCGCCTGCATTCAGGGGGTAAAGTCCCGGATTTCTATTCAGCATTCTGGTCCTCTGCTCATTTGCAAATATCGGACCTTTCATGCCCCGACAAACACGCGCGTGGTTAACCTCACTCATCAGTCTTAAACGGGGCGGCGATCTCGCCCGAACAAAGACAGTCAATCAATTTCAACGATCTCAGCCGTGAGCTTTACCGCTGCCCGCCGGCCGACCTCGGTCATTCCCGAGAGTCTAGGTATGCCGCGAAGCTGTGGCGGCCTCACCGCGCAAAAGCGCCAGCAGCAGTCCCCCAACTGATTTTGATATCCAGATTATCCTATCTGACGCCCGCTAAACGCGGATTCACACACGTTAACGAGGCTTGGGCCACCCGCACATTTTCGCTGCTTAGAGCCTGCCGATTGCGGGCGCTCGACTCCGCCCGATCCTGGACGTTCATTGGCCCCAAGACTAGCGACGCGTATTTTTGCGAGTTGCTGGCGAAGCCTACCCGGTCGGCTCGCCGGTCCGGTTTCGAATCCCGGGCTTCACCACCATCGCAGTGGCGCCCCTTGAAAAGGCACCTTTCGGGAGCGCAATCGATTCACCACATCAAATAGGACGGTGCCGATTCCAGCTTCATATCGACGACGACGATCGTAAAGCCGGCACACGCAACCGCCTGAACTCAATACAAGGTTTTCGGCCATTCCCGGAAAAATTCGGATTCTCGGTCAGGCGATGGTGGACGGCGAGATCGTTGTCACCCGTGACGGGCTAGCGTTTCCGAGATGCTGGCAGATCGCGGTGACCAGGACAGTTGCCTTATTTCAGCTTGATCTTCTCTGGTTCAATGGCACGGACCTTGGTCCGGAGCCGCAGCTGAGCGCGAGCGTTCGGAAGTGCGGGCAGGCTGGTGAGCTGATTACCCCTAACGTCAAGACGCCGGAGCGAAGCAGGGAGGCTATCGGGCAGAGTGGTCAACCGATTGAAGGGCACATCGAGCACGACGATAGCGCTCGGAATCTAGGCGGGCCTGTAAGGAGAGCGATTCAAGATCCAGTGTAATGGCCTCACCGATAGCGTTCACTCGGCGCACCGATTCTTTCGATCCTCGAGCGGGCCTACCTCCGGTTCAGCAGCCAAATTCTCAAGCAGCTCGCCTTAATCGTCCGCTGCGTGGGCCGAATCTTTCGGAGTTTGCTGCTTGGCCTGTCACCGCGTTCCACTGCGCCGCCACTCCGTTTTCCTGCCCTCATGTTCGGAAGATGCAGAAGGGATGCCACCGCCGCGCTGAATCTGTCCTGCGTCAAAAGGGGTCACCTCACCCTCCTTACGAAACTGGAGTAGAGTCAGCCCGTCGTGACATGCTCTAGAACGCAAGACACTTAGCTTTCGATAAGCTGAAAGACGATCACCTAAGGTGGCAGCGATGGCATCAAAACCGGCATGACTGTCGGTACAACGATTTTGGAACAGTGACGCGATCTCCCCCCGGGGTAGTTATTTCCAGTCAACACGTTTGTGCGGATACCAAGGCGACAGCGGCTTCAGTATAGAGCCCCAGAGCCCCCAGAGCCGCGATAGTGCTTTATCTCAACAGAGCCAGCGGAGCCTTTTCGGTCTAGTAGCTGGACACGAAGGCCGGCAGGCGGTCCGAACGGCCAAGTTCACCGCGCGCCTCTCAGATGCCCTAGGCAGTCAGTGCCGGCTGGTCTTTGCGAAGCTTGATCGGTTCACCCGCAAGCTGGATTGCTACGCTCATCAGGAGCAAACTGAGCAGCCCTGAGGTTCTGCAGCGACACTCGTCAGCTGATCGACAGGTAGGCCTGCTAACGGCGCAACGTTACGTTACCCCGTTGGGCTGCCCTACCGGACTTATCTGTCCAACGAAAGGCAGCAAGCTCGCAGTAGTATCGATCCATTTGCCGCGCTCTCGGGGCTCATGTGAAGCTGTACCGACTTAAGTTGGGCGGGAGCCACAGAGCACGAGCACGGGCAGTCGAATGATCATTGCGTTGCGCAACCACCTATTTCGCCAGCTTGAGAAGCGGGCGTATTCTTGTTCTGACAATGGAGAAATTGATGAACACGGGACAGCCACAGTGGAGTGCAGGTTCTTCCTCGGCGCCTTCTGAAGACGCGAACCAGGAAAGCTACCTCGGCGGCTTCAATTCTGCGCTTGCGAATTTGGTCGAGACCTTGACCGGGTATCGGACTCCAGCCGCCGCGCGCGCCCAGATTTTGGACAATTGGGTTGCCGAAGAGGGGCAGGGCGAATCCGAGAATAGGCGACAAGGGCTCAGACGAATCAGGAATTCGGATAGCGCAGGCTCGCACTCGCTGGACTTGTCCTCGCTCTCGCTGACCGCTCTGCCCGCCGCCCTCCCGCCAAGGTTGCTGGACCTGCGCGCTAGGCACAACGAGCTAAGCAGACTGCCTGCTATGTTCCCACCTAGTCTTCAGCATCTTCTCATTAGCCACAATCGATTGACCAGTTTGCCTGACGACCTTCCGGCGACCCTTTCTGAGCTGGAGGTCGCTGACAACAGCTTGACCACTCTGCCGGCAAACCTTCCGGCCGGGCTCCAGATCCTGAACGCAAACGACAACCGGCTAACCAGCCTGCCGGGCGCTCTCCCGACCGGGCTCACCTCGCTTGCGGTCAGTGGCAATCAGCTGACCGACCTCCCCGAGTCCCTCCCATGGGGTCTCATTGAACTCGATGTCAGCAGCAATCAATTGACCAACGTTCCGCAGCCCCTCCCGAACTGGCTTCAATCGCTCAATCTCAGCGGTAACCGGCTGACCAGCCTGCCGGAGGATCTCTTATCGAGGAGTTTTGGCTATCCTCATTTGGAGAACCTTGAGTTCAGCGATAACCCATTCCCGGACCAGGTCCGCGCTCACCTCGCGGCACCGCATCTTGAGCAGCGGCCTCTGTACGAGGCTGCCGCGCACTGGCTGGGGGACCATCCGGCGGCACTGGCCCAGTGGCAGCACTTTGCGGATGAGCCAGGCGCCCAAGACTACGCACAATTCCTGGAGAGGCTACGAGGCACCGTGAACTACGGCAATCAGGAGTTTCGGCAGGCCGTGGCTGATGATCTGCGGCAGGCGGCGACCAATCCGAGGTTGCGCGAGCAGTTTTTCACACAGGCTTCCGAGGCCAACGTGAGCTGCGAGGATCGTGTTACTCTGCACTGGAACGGTATGCAGACCGCGCGCCTTAATGCTGAGGTCGAGAACGGGGCGTACGACGACCGTCTTGGTGAACTGATCCAGCGCGGTCGCGTTGCGTTCCGCCTGGAGGCGCTGGACGAGATCGCGCGCGACAGGGTCAACTCGCTGGCCAACGGCGGCAACCCGACGGTAGACGACATCGAAGTCTACCTGGCCTATCAACATCGGCTGCGCGAGCCGCTGGCGCTCGGTCATCTCGCACCTGACATGCGCTTCCTGGCGGTCTCTCACGTAAGCGAGGATGATGCGACGGAGGCGCTCGACCTGGTCCGGGAGCGGGAAGCAAGCCAGTTCACCCATTACATGGCGAGCTGTTGGCAACCCTGGGAAACAGTGCTGAGGCGCGTCGCTCCTGACGAATACGAACCGATGCAAGACCGGCTCATCGAAGCCATGGGCGAGGAGTTTCAAACCCGCTTGGATCGGCGACTGGCGGAGCATGGTCTATTAGGCGATCCGGATGCCGAGCGGGTGCTCGGAGCCCAAGTCCGAAACGAGATCGCTGGCGAGATCAAACGCGAGGTCATGCACCGTGTGCTCGCAGAGCACGGCCTCGAACTATGAGGCTCCCAAACCGCCGCAGAAGTATTTCTCATTGCTCTGCGGGGGTACCTAAACATCGCTCGTGGAGCTTCGCCCATCGCTTCCAAGGCGCGTTTGCACCTTGGAAAGTACGCTGCCGCCCACCAGGCTTTCGGTGTTTCAGACCGACGAAAATTCCCGCGCGCGGCGAGGGCGTATCTGCGTCCGATCGAAAGCCGTTTCGCGACGAGAGCTCCGCCGCTCGAAAAAAATTGCTGAGGAGACCCAGGCGCGCAAACGTGAAATCACCGGTTGCGGAGGCGCTGCCGCAGCCAACCAGCTCGGTTTGATGAGGCAGCTCCTGTTCGGCCGGTCCATTTGACTTCGGAGCCTTCCTCGCGAGCTCCATCTTGGCAAGAAGGTGTGGAGTGCCGCCACGTTCTATCGCGGAGAAGGGCTCCGGGGCGCCTACCAGGCTTGGTGGCCGCCCTGATCAACTATCCTCGTCTAAGCTGCCTGCAGATGTAGGAGAAACTAGATGGCCAAACGCGCACGCATTCGTTGCACCAACAAGACGGGCAGAGACAATCCTCACGAAAGGATCACACATGTCGGCGGACTAAACCCCGACGGAACGCCCTGGAAGCGATCCATCGATCAGGCTATCAAAGATATCGAGAGCAACGAATGGGAGTTTTATGTCGAAGAAAACGGCCGCAGGGTTGATGTGGTGTGCGCCACGCACAACGGGCACAAGTACATCAAGACGACGGCAGACGACATTCAACCGGACAATGTTCTCTCGCTCCTCGTCGAGTGTCCCTGACGATCACCGGCCCGCAGTTCAGTCCGCCACTCTGCCAGCGCTGTGTCAGGGTCGTTCGACGCGGTCTCCCTGGTAAGCAGATTAGACGCCCGGTCCAGATACCAATCAATCGCATTGCGATCCAAGCTCTGAGTGCCGCGTATCGCGGCCTCGCATCGCGTCCTTCTTGACCCATGTGTCGACCGCGTCCTTGGAGCAATCGCAACAGGCGGTTGCGTCGGCCGTCGTGAGGCCCCGAAAGGCGATCTGGTCAGCGCGCAAGATCCGCTCTGAGCGCCTCAGCTCGGCGGGCGAACGCTTGTGCCGTGTACGGTCACCTCCACTCGGACCAAAAGGGAGTTAGCGGCAACGTGACTCGGCGCTTTGTCGGCCCTGAAGAGCGCTGTCCCTGCCACGCGCCGCTAACTTTGGTGGCCTGCCTTGCCTAAGAAAGCTGCCACCTCGCCATCCCGGGAGTGTCGTCAAGCTCACGGGCTGCGGATTGTAGCGCCAAAACCGGTGGTGAGACGCCTACCAGAATTGATGGCTGGCCTTCACTTCGCCGACGATGAGGTGAGGTTTGGCCGCACAAGAGGGGGCATAAGTACATCAGGATGAGGATGCGTCGTTCCCAGCTGTATCCAGGAGGATCTTCCTCGTGCACGCGTTCGTTTGCGATGAAATACACTCGATCAGTGGTGTCGACGCCGTTTTTCGTCACCATCCATTGTAACGCAGTCCAAGTGCCGGCAAGCGCATCGCCTCCGTTATCGCTACCAACGTAGCGGCGCGCTTTGAAATTGTTGTAATTGGCCCCGTGGCGAAACACGAACGCTGGCGATCTGCAAAGCCGCTATAAGCCGGCACTTGCCGCGAATTGACGAACGAAATGCAACAATGACTTGAAGTAAGTAGCAGTTGTATTACGATACAACCATGGCCGCCGGCTCGCAAACGTGCTGACTTATCGTCCCTCCCGTGATGAGCTTGCTAGGCGGATGTAGGCTAGACAGTGAGCGGGGGAGACACACGCGTCACGAAACTGTCTTGAGCAACATTGTATCGAGATTGAAGCTGGAAGTATTTGCAGATTGCCGAGGCACTGGCCGCCTCAACATCTTAGTGGTTGCGAGGGGAGCATTTGATGAAGCTGTACCTGCTGGATATGGGTTCGAAAATCTATGGAGACTGCATTCTTGCCGTAGAGGGCGATCGAAGCATTCTCATAGACGGAGCGCATCCGGGAGATTGGAAATCGAGCGGAGATACTCCGTCGATCCCGGATCAGATTTCTAAAGTGCTCGGTAAGCCTCCGTTCAATGTCGACCTGCTGATCGTCACTCACTGCCATTCAGACCACATCGGATGCCTGCCGAAATTAGTACAGGACGGAACAGTCACCTTCGAGCAAGCCCTAGTGGCCGATGAGAACCTCGGTTTTCCAACCGACGGCGAGGATGCCCCGATGGATGCCGAAACGGCAAAGGTCGTGGCTGCAATCGTTGAGGAGCCCCAACCCGAACTGGACGGTCCAGCATTGGACCAATTCCTCACAGATGCCGCGAACCTTTCGGCGAACTATTCGGCGATGCTCACGAAACTGAAGACCGATCGGACAAAGATCGTACGCTACACCGGCCCATCCGCCAAGGTGACTCAGATCGAGAAAGACTTCGCGGATTTCAATTTGAAAATTCTCGGGCCGAGTGCCGATCACCTCAAGATTTGCAGAGACGAGCTCAGGAGGTTGAAAAACAAAGCCCGACATGCGAGCGACGCTTTGAGACATGCCGACGCCGCCCTGCAGGCTGCGGATATTTACAAGAAATTGCTCTTCGGCTCCGGCGCGAAGGAAGCCGACGCTGCCGTCGACGACATCCAGGAGTATTTGGACAGAGTGGGCCCAGGCGCTGCCTTAAACGATCAGAGCATCGTCCTCAGTCTCGGCAAGACCGGGCAGAGGATCCTGCTCACCGGCGACATGCAGCTCGCAGTGCCTGAGGTCCCCGGACTCGACGAAGAAATGGCCTCCATGGTCGAGGAGATCAAGAAGGGGGGACCATACCAGTTCGTCAAGTTGCCGCATCACGCGTCATATAATGGCTTTGACGAGCAGGTCCTGAAAGCTTTTGAAGAGGCCCAAGCCTTCGGAATTTCGACGGGCAGGGGAGATCCTGGCCACCCCGACCCCGGCGTGCTGAAGCTGCTCGAAAGCATCAGCGATAAGTATCACTGGGCAAGAACTGACAAAAACGGGATCATAACTGTTTCCTTCGTGCGCACCAAACTTAACGTCGGCATTTCCGAAGGCGACCTCGACGATCCGGCTCCAAATGCAAGGGATGTCGTCCCAACGGAGCAGCAGCAAAATGAAGAGCCGGCGGGGCCTCAACCCCCGGCACCTGCCAAGCCCGTCCTTTCCGAACCTGCTCAACCCCCCGCGAAACGCGGCGAGGCCGCCGTGCGCCGGATCGCGGGTGAGGAAGTGGAAGTCATCGCAAGGATCCCGCACACTAAGACAAAGGTGACGATCACGGTTGAGATCGACCCAGCCGATTTAGGCGCCGCACCAGGTGCGGGACAACACGACTCTGGAAAAAAAAAGATTCCTCCCAACCTGCCGCCGCTTCTGTTCGTAACAAATTCAGAGCGTCTGAGTGAGAACATCGGCAAGGCGGAGGCAGCTGGAATCCTGAGTGCGATCGCCCCGGCGCAGCCGATGGTGGACTTGGCACAGGAATCCGATGCGTTCGCTGCGATCCAGCGGGAAGGTCGCAATGCCTCTGTGAAGGGGGTCGTTATCGTCGGAGGCTATGACGTCGTTCCATCCGAGCGATACGACACGCTCCCTCCAAGCTTGCGCGGCAGTATCGGACCAAGCGCTCGCAACGATCCTGATAATTTCATTGTCTGGAGTGACCAGAGCTACGGAGACCTGGATGGTGACCATTTGGCTGACGTGCCGGTCTCCAGAATCCCGGACGGTCACACGGCCCGCGTTGTAGAGGCAGCGTTCAAACCCGGCGCATCGCCGCCAGCGAATCGCTTCGGCTTGCGGAATTTCGTGCGCCCGTTTGCTGACCAAATCTATTCAGGCGTTCTGGGCGCCGAACAGATGCTTACATCCGAACAAGTACATTCGACAGCAATCCCGGGTAATCTATCGGCAAAGCTCATCTACCTCATGCTTCACGGCTCAGACACCGACACCTCGCGTTTTTGGGGGGAGACGCAAGGCGACATGCTTGAGGCGATGACGGTCAACAACGTTCCTAACCCCTGCGGAGCCATCGTATTCGCCGGATGCTGCTGGGGGGCATTGACCGTACGCACGCGGGCAGCGGTATATAGGGCCGGCGATCCGATCCAAGTGGTCACCCCGGCCCAGTCCGTCGCGCTCTCTTTCCTCGCGGCGGGGGCCAATGCTTTCGTGGGGTGTACCGGCGCGCACTACTCGCCAATGGACGGGGACCTCAACTTCTTCGGCGCCCCCATGCATTCAGCGTTCTGGAAGCACGTTAACGCGGGAAAGCGGCCCGCAGAAGCGCTCTTTCAAGCCAAAATCGATTACATAAAAGGCATGCCTCACGGACGAACGAAAATCGAGGAAATTGCGATCGAAAACAAGATTCTGAGACAATTTACCTGTCTTGGACTAGGCTGGTGAACGAATATATGATGGCAACGAACCCCGTTTCGCAAAGGTGACATCATGGCGGGAAAATCAGACCTTTTCAGTGGCCCGCTCGAAGATTGGGAACCATTGGATTCACCCCCAAAAGGGCTTGATTCCAATGCTCCGCCCCCCAAGCCAGACCGAGTGGCTCAGGAATGGAGTAAAGTTGCTCGGAAGTATGCCGCGGATTCCGGCGACTCCGGTTTGCCGTCCGAACACTCCACCCTGGTGCGGGCCAAGAAGAAGGGATTGCGGGACACCGACGTGAACGCCAAAACCTTCGTCTTGTCTGGAAACAAGATCGTCGGCTCGCAGGGCTAATTGCTGCGATGCGGCATTGTGGCCGTCGCCGGTAGCAGGCGGCGGCTTTTTCGTATCGAGTTTCAGGTCTCGGTTTCGCGTCTCTTCAGGTGACGCTTTCCGGATGGTCGCGCATAAGTCTGTCAAGAGATCCCTCAATTTGAGGGGCCCGTTCAACGAGTCTGCCGAGTTTGCGCGGGAACTCGTAGCCTGGGCCGCTTCATGCGACTCAAACTAGCCCTTATCACAGAGATTGATGGTACATCCCAACCGGGTATCACACACCTGAAGCGCCGTGTAGTTGCGCCCTGTTGGGGGGTGTGTTTTCTGGTTCCTTTCTCCATCTCATGCCCATTGGGGTGCTGATGGCTTGACAAATATAAGGAATTCCTTATATGCTTGTTTCGTTCGAAAATCTCCACTTGGGAGATGCGGCTGATGAGTTGGAGCAGCTTGGGCATGATTTCGCCTGCGAGGTCCTGCTGTACCTCCAGAAAATTCACAGCGGACTGGTGGACGCCAGAGATTTGTCGCCCTTCTATACGTATAGGGGCATTGAGATGTTCCAAGCGGTCGGAGCGAACAAGTTTGCGATCTTCGCTGTCGAAATCGATGATGATGGCGAGGTGTCTGTGACGCTGATGCTCGCGGCTGAGCATGGGGTGCCGATGTATGCTGGAGGGTCCTCCTGGAATGGCAACGACTATAGTGCATTGAAGACCGGAATACTGAATGCGCGAGCTTCAGTTTGGTTTGAATGAAGAGTGGAGGCTGCAATGGTCAAACTCAAAGTCAAAAAAAGCCACGAACGTAGACCGCAAGCCGTTGCTGAGGTCAGCAGCAAGGGGCGCGGTCGCCCGCTCGCCGACCTTGTGGAAAAAATCGAACATGCTGATCCAGGCCTTGCAACTGAAAAGAAGCTATCGAGTGCGGCGATGCGTGCTGGTGAGTTAGTTCGAGCCATGCGCAAGCATGCCGGACTCTCACAGTTTCAATTGGCAGAAAAGCTGGACGTAAGCCAAGCTCGTGTTAGCGAAATCGAATCGGGAGTCGGAATCCAAGGACCAACTTGGGATTTGATGGAACGAATTTCAGTTGCATGCGGCAAAACGCTTGGGGTTGCTGCGTCCAGTGATGATCTAGAACTCGCGGCTCACATGCCTATGGCTATGTAGTCTGGGTCTGTCGATGAGAACCTGAAGTAGATGGGGTACTCTTGGTGGGACGCACTCAAAGATTTTCTGGGCGCCGCGAGTCCAATATTCATTGCAGTGCCGTGGCTGAGAGATTTCTGGCTGCGTCATCGGAAGTCGCAGGTTGAACAAGTTGAAGCAGCCGGGCGCCTCGGTCGGTTAAAAGTATCGATTGAAGGTGCAATCCGGCAAAAAATCGAATCGCCGAAAGTCGCAGACTTCGTGTGGACGATCCTTGGTCTCGCGCTGATACTCGCGAGCTTTTTAATCGCGTTTGTTCGAGGTCTTAGTGATCTCCTCGGACAACCCAGCTAAGTCTTGCGAGGTAAAGCCGCGGACGCCTGATGATTGGGCCGCATGTACGTCGACATGGATACCGCACCAAGATGGTGCCGCGCGCGCTTTCGAGAACACCATCTATAAACGCCTGCAGAGTGGTCCGCCCCTTGATTGAGCGGAATGGAGCCGCGACTGTATCGGCGTCTGCATCGAGGATACCGTTCACGCTCCTAAGCTCTGTTCCCCAGGTGGCACGCAATTTTTGGCGTTCGGGGAGCTCCCGAACGCCATCCCAGTATTTCCGGATGAAGTCGGACAGGGCCGATGTGGGTGCCGCTTGGCGCGCGTGGTGGTCCGCGCGAAACCAAATGACTGGAATCATGATACGCACGAAGGGCGCTTACGCCTGTCTTCATGAGGGCGTCTTTCGGAAGTGAGTATCCAGGTGATTAACCGAGGACTGATGGTCTCTTAGATCAGTCGTTTGCCGACCAAGCTGGTACATTAAAGGGGTCGAAATCTTGCGCGTCCACCCTAACCTCACCGCTGCGAAGATCCACCACCGCAGCGGAGGACATCGGCCATTATTGCGGCATGAACCGTCGCGTCCAGTGTCGAGCTCAGCGGGATGCGGGGCGATATTTCCAAGGAGGTCGCGAAGCCGGTCCCTTGCGTCACGACAAGGTGGGAGCAGAAGGGCGCGATGATCAGAAGAATATCAATGTAGACACTAACAAATTGAGCGCGTGTTCCGTTTGGGGCGTGTGTGTGATGCTTGTCGGGTGATGAATGTATGACAGTCCGACGCTCGCATAAATCCCCGGAGCGAGATGCGCGGTGTATGTTCCCGTGACTGCCGTAGTGTCGCGGTGCGCACGCTGGCCTTTAGCCAGAGCAGCATCCACTGCAAGGTTGCTCCAGGCCGTGTTGGTCGCAACGAGAGCAATCAGATCACTGGGCCGATTGTCAAAAGGTCCCTTCGCATAAAGACGAAGCTCGTAATACCGGCTGATCCTGTTGAGCTCAGGTGGAGCTCCCATGACGGAGAAGCCGCCATAGATGCCGCGAGACGGCGACCCAAGGGCGTCACTCTGCCAGAGCTGCCTGTCCACAGCGATGTAGTGAAAATTATTCCCGCTCTCCCTTTGTTGCTTGGGATCCGCCAAATTCGTGTAGCCGCTACTGTTCAAACCAACGCCCCCGCGCAGCCACGTGTCGGGTACGCCAGGAGCAGCCCTGCTCTTGTAGCCGGCTTCTTCAACGAGAAGGATGCCCGCGTTGGCCGTGCTCCAGTTTGCGCCGGTGGGATTCTCGGTAATGTGGGCATAGGCACCATCCGGACTGATTGAGCGCTGGACCGAGACCTTATTGTACAAGCGATCGTCAAAATTGTACTTCAAGTTGACCGCCGGTGTCGGCGCAGCATTGGTGCTCATCCCGGCCTGGAACAAGGCGGACATGTTCGATCCTGTAGTCCCTCCGAACAATGTGCCGGTGAACTCATTTTGGTTTCTGAGGTAGCCAACTTTGAGTTCTAGCGTCCTGTCGAAGAAGGTCTGGTAGTAGGCAAGCGTGTTGAGTCCCACTCGATCTGGTCCCGGGCGATCCCACGTCGAGTACTGCTGCTCGGCTCCTAAGACAATCTGTCCGTCCGCAATGCCAAACCGACTGAGATCGTAGGTGACGATCATGAAGTTTGCCGACGCGAAGGTCGGATTTTGGCCCATATAGAGCTGGTTTGCGATAGTGCTTCTGGTTGCATTCGGCAGCTGGTTGTTTGCAAAGCTGTTGTGTGTCCAGCCGATGTAGCCGATGCCGACATGTGCCAGCGCCGATCTAACGCCGTCCTTGTCCTGATCAATCGTGTCCGCAGGGCCGGGTATGTTGAGCCACAACCCTTTTTCACGCAGATTGTCGTACCTTGCGAAGGGATCGAACATCTTCTGCGGTCTGGTCTGAGCAGCCCTATCCGCATTGCCGCGCTTCTTGAAACGCACTCCGGGACCTGCTGCTGGCGCCGGGGCAGGAGGGCAGATTGCCTGACGGTTCAGGTCGATCAAGAGCTTTGCGACGCGACCGGAAGTCTTTCCTTTTTTGCTGGCTTGATCGACAGGGTGTTTACCAGGATCAAGTTTGCTCGCGGTTTGTGCCAGTACGGAATCGCCGACCATACAAGCCGCTAGCGAAAGTGCGATAACAAGCCCAGATTTCTTTCCCCTTGATTTGAAATTGAAAGAAAGTCCTCGCGTAGCCGAGCATGTTCGAGGCGAGCTCGTCGCAAGAAGGCAATCACGCATGGCGCAGTTCGGATCCATGTTCGCCGGCCATGAATAAATTGAACTGCGGTCTGACTGGCCCAGAGTGAGCTACCCGCGTTTTCGCGTCCGAGTGCGAGCGGGGATGAGCCACAACTCGATCTATCCGAAGAGATCCACTCAGACTTCCTGAACCTCTCGGCTCGCAGCGCCATGATGATCTGGCCTGAATCTTTGGTTGTGTATGATGCCGGTGCCCGAGAGCCACCGGAGAGCGCTGGCTCGGCAACCGCTCACGAGGAGCGCGCGCGGTTTTGCTGTCCTGGCCACCAAAAGGTTGGGAATGTCCACCCTGCTGAGTGTGAGTCAGGCGAGACTGGCGGTGCCGCGCATCTGCAACGACGGCGGCTTTCTGGACGGAACGGCAGCTACCAGAAAGCAAGGCTCGTGGTGCAAGAGGCGTTCCTTCACGAACCGCTTCATTGATATCGCTGTCAGCGAAACAGGAGACAATCGCCCAGCTTGAAGGTCGAAGAGCCTTTGAATTTTTGCGCGCGGCAACGACACCGCAACATCCAACGTGATGGCGCAGGAGACCGAAGGAGTAAGCCATCGAGCGGCTTTGGCGCCTATCTGCGAGCAGTTGTTGGTTGCCTTCAGCGCGGCAAATCCGGTTTTGCATTCGATTTCTCGACGTTCGCGGCGGGTCGTTGCTCACGCTTGCCACGTGCTCGTCATCTCGAACAACCTGCCGGAGTTGGTAGTTGATCAGGTGCAATGGTTGCTAGTCCAATGCCATTGCGGCTCGGCCGATCAGCCCTAGCGCCTACGTGGCGCATAAGGCGCGGCTCCATCGAACACTTCGAATACACTGCAGGAATGAGGGGCGGTTTGCATTGGTGCCGTAGCAGAGTAACAAGATCTCCAAGGTCCTCCTGAGTTTTAAGAAATGCTGCGCCATTGCTGGCAAGATGAGTACCATTGCTCGCTCGTAGCATCAGGAGAACGCGCGAAAATTGTCGCGTTGCGTTGCTCAAGAAGTAGCGTTCTACAGGAGCAGGGCAGCCGATCGGGAAGCTCGGCATGAATGATAATCATCGATGCAGGAACCTCCTGGAGTGCGTAAGCAATGCAGCCTATCGCTTCGAGATCTTGAGCGAGGGACAATGGACTTGATTGATCAAGCGGCCGCTTCAGACTTGCGGCCGCTCTTGCATGGGCCGTCAAGACGGATTCTCCCGGTTTTGGTGCTCCCGCTTGTCCTCGTCGGCTCGTGTGCGGCTGGCGCCTGGCTTTGGGCTAACCTTGAAGAGTTTGTCGAGACGCCCGAAGCCCAGGGCATCGCTTCAACGATGAGCCTGTCACTGGAGGACAGGGCATCCCTGTTTGAGATAAATTGGGCACAGCAGAAAACTGACGATGAGATCGCGGTACTCAACAGCCGGATCAATGCCATGCGGGATGATCTCAAGGGGATCCTGGATCAGATCACCATGCTGACTTCGCGGATCGATTCGCCGCAGAGCTTAAGAGCGGTTCCTTCTGCTGCTTCCGAGGCTCCTTTGTCGCCAGCCCGGGCTATTTCGAGCGTCGCCAGCAAACGCCTCGGGCGATCCAAATCACGGGGACCTGTTCCCGTCCGAGGCGCGCCAGTGATCGCCGGATCGAAGACAGCCGAGCCTTGAGGTCTAAGATGCTGCGTGGTCAAGTTTCTCCAACCGTGCTCGAGCACGTGGACCGTAGCTTCGCAAAGCTGCCTCGGGCTAAAATAACCGAAGCATGAGGGGCGCCGGCGTCTTCAGCGGCATGTCATGAGGCCGTCACCATTCATCGAGAGCGCTTCGGGGAAGTGGGGCAGAGCCTTTCCGCGTGATCGAGGCGTGGCCCTGAACGGCGGAGCGCGCTGCGCCTTTCCTTATAATCAGTTCCCCTTTTTATCAGCCCTCGCCAATGCGTGGCTGAGTTAATAGGGGGCACGGTCGAGATAAGTGTCGAAGGCGGAAGCAACAGCGCGTATGACAAACCGGTGCTCTTGCTTGACCCGAATGAATCCCTCTTCAATCTCCACTATCCCGTCTTCGGCAAGCATTCGCAGGCGGTCGGCCGAATCGAGAAGAGGCATCGGATCGAATCCGTGAGCTGCACAGATTTCTGGTACGTCGGCCTGCAAATCGCACATCAGACGCTCGATGATTGCGGCGCGGAGGCGATCTTCTGCGGTGAGACAGTAGCCTTTTGAGGTTGCCAAACGGCCAGCCTGAATGTGTTGGTGATAGGAAGCGGTTGCGATCTCGTTCTGGACGTAACCGTCAGGCAGTCGGCCGATGGCTGACGGACCTAAGCCGATCACGGTTCTGCAGGTGTCAGCCGAATAACCCAGGGAGTTGCGGCGCAGCCGACCAGCCTTTTGCGCCAGTGCGAGCTCGTCATTGGGCAGGGCGAAATGGTCGAGCCCGATCTGGCGGTAGCCGGCCGCGACCAGCGTATCTGCAATAGCGGCGGCTTGCTCAACTCGGGCGGCATTATCCGGCAGCGCCGTCTCATCGATCTGGCGCTGACGTTTCATGTAGGAGGGGACGTGAGCATAGCCGAAAACCGCGAGCCGGTCTGGGCGCATGGCCACAGCCGTCCGCGCGGAGTCCACGCAGGACCGCACCGTCTGATGCGGTAGTCCGAAGAGAAGGTCGAAATTGATGCGGCCTATCCCATGCTGGCGAAGACTTTCGACGACGGAAGCCGTCTGCACCTCGCTCTGGACGCGGTTGACTGACCTTTGAACCAAGGGGTCGAAGCTTTGCACGCCGACGCTCGCACGGCTGACCCCCACCGCTTGTAGCGTTTCGACCATCTCGGTCGTGACCCAGCGCGGATCGATTTCTATGGCGATAGTAGCTGATTTGCCGATTGCAAAGCAGTGGTGCAGGAGTTTCATCAAGCCGATAAAATCGCTCGGTGCAATGGTGGTCGGCGTCCCGCCGCCGAAATGCACGTCGCTCACCGGCAGAGCACGCGGCACTTGCTCTGCGACCAAGCCTATCTCGTCCCGCAGTGCTGCCAAGTAATTGCGGACCGGTCTCTCGGCGCGAGTGAGGCTTGTAGGAAAACCGCAATACCAGCAAATAGAGTGACAGAACGGAACGTGGATATAGAGCGAAACGGCCTCGCCGGGCGGCAGCCGCATCAGCCATGTCTCACAAGTCTTGGCACCGACCACCGCGGAGAAATCCGGTACGGTTGGATAGATGGTGTACCAAGGCAGGCGAGCATCGCAATATTTGTTTAGGAGGGAGGTCTGCAACGGTTAACATTCCCATGCTCAAGCGGCATGTAGCTGACCGATGTCCTCTCTTGTGTCTTTGCGTTATGTCAAACCGCCCAGTGGCTTTTTAGATCTGGTCCCGGTTTCGATGTTACTGTCAAAGCGGCTTCGGGGCAGAGCAGGGGTGAGAGCCGCTCGTCGGCGATTATCTGAGACGTTTAAGATATGAATTTCGGCTGACGGGGCTAGATGTGCCCGACGAGCCGGCGCGAGCGATCAATCGCTCATCCGAGGGCGCGTCGATTCGCATTCGCTGACGTTCCGCCGTTTTTCGACGAAAGCAGGGACTGGTCTCACCAGGAGCAGCCGAGCTCGCGCTGGATCTTCACAGCGGTGTTTTGAAACAAAGCCGATTTGGTTGTCACAGAGTTCAATGTGCCTCCCGTCCGCCCGCGTGCCACGGAACATAGTTCGCTGCTCAATGAGAGCACAAGGAGCGCAATAGCTCAACGTGACGCGACGTGCGATTCAAGTCCTTTGGCGCGGCCGGCGAACGAGCTTTGATCCTAGTATCGAACGCATAAGCCTCAATTCCGCCACGCTGGTTGTCTCATTGCCACAAGCATCATCACGGATGTACTGATGATGTTGGGGCGACCCCAGCGCACTTGCAGCCCCCCGGCGAAGTGCGTCGGGGCGCCTTGATTCAGCCGCGTCTCATCGCTGCCTGATGCAGCTCACCAACTCACAACGACTTTGGACGTCGTGCTGATGGCAAGGCCAATCTTGGCCAGATGCATCGGACGATACACTGTCTACACTGGATTCTGCGCGCCAGATCGAGGTCCGCGCAAGCTACGAGGGGAGGTTCGCGTCATCCAGCTGGCGCCCCGCCGACATTGACCCTCCTGCCGAATGGGGTGCGCGAACGGATGTGACTAGGTAAGGGCCACGGGAAGATCCGCCCCATCGTCGCTCGACCCGACAGCTTTTCGTGGTTGCGGTTACGGCTTTCAGAGTTACGGGATGCGCGCGGATCAGACTTAAGCTGCGGCCTCCATCATGTTGCACCTTGAGCTGACCGTGCTGCATCTCCTGCCGATCCCATGAAAGATGGGAGTTGAGACCTCAAGCGAGAACCAACTGGATGCCGGCAACGAGCAGGACCGCCACGAGGATAAATCTGATGCCTGCGGGGTTCAGGCAGTTCACGCTGACTACCGTTCCAGCGACCGCACCCGCCAGCGCGGAGATAGCGTAAAGAGCCAAATCCGGAGAGGGAAATTGGCCGCTGAAAAGAGTTCCGACGAAGCCGACTGTGGAATTGGCGAGAATAAAAGGGGGTGATAATGCGACGGTCTGCTTCGGAGATGCCCAATTCAGTATGATAAGCGTCGGTGCGAGGAACACTCCACCGCCCACGCCTGTCAGGCCGGAAACCAGTCCAAGGGCCGCGCCAAAGCTCACGCTTGCCGCGGGCGGAGTTTCGCAAACACGATCGGCAGCTCGTCCCCGCTGCATGATCATTACTGCGCTCGCCAGAAGAAGAACGAGCCCCGTCAGCGTCTTGTATATGTGGTCCCCGAGCACAATCAGACCACCGGCAAGCGAGGCGGGCATTGACGAAAAGAGAAGCGGGCGCAGGATTGTCCAATCAACGATCCTGTTGCGGTTGAAGAACCATGTAGAATAAGTCGCGACGACAAGGTTGAGACCAAGCGCCGTCGGGCGCATCTCTGCCGATGACATACCCAAAAAAGCCATTAGCGAGAGGAACGCAGTGCCCCCAGCCTGGCCAACGCTCGCATAGAGCATTGAGATGATCGCGAAGAGCAGAGAAGCCATACCTCATCGATCTTGGCGAAGATGTTCGCCTTTTTCCACCGAGCCCATCATGATTGGTGTATCAGGTGCGGTCTAATGTGTTTCTGCTTGGGGAGATCTAAGCGCTTCGCCGGAATCGCTGGCTCAAGGTGCAGGCAGGTCAAGTTCCTCAACAAGTGCCATGTTTGAACCGTCCCATCAATTGCGGACCTTGGGACTTGACTGGGCTGGAATAGGGCTGCGTTTGGGCTTCGAGGGCGGCCGGGGTGAGCAGAATTTCTCGCTGTAGCTCATCTCGCGCCGCGCCCCACAATGTGCTGTCGCCTTTCCTCCGCATGTCATAAATGCTTCGGCGCTCCTACCTCGCAACCAACCCTGCGCGTTCCAATCCCTCTCCGCGACGCTTGATTTTGGTGAATCAACACTTGGTATGACACTTGCTAGTCCAAGCTGGGTCGTCTCCCTGCTGGAGAAGCACATGCAAAGTGTCCTCCGCATCAAGCAGATCTCGCCGACACGAGTATCTCTCGTTGCGCCTTTGACGTGGTCCGTTTCTGCACGTTCGGTACGTTTGCGCCAGGCCTGCCGGACGGATTCGATGAGACGTCGCACAATGGTGCGAGGAGTATGGCTTCTGCGCCGGCTGTTGCGTGTTGCTCATCGATCGCGTCCGCGACGCCGGCGCAAGGCGCAGGATCGGCGAGGATGCTCGTTGAATCGCGCGCCGCCAAGCTTAGCAGTATCGCGCAGATCAGAGCCCGGAACTCGTCGTGCTCGGCCCCGAGACAGACGAAAGCGTCGTTTGGAAGCGACTGCGTTTTCTCGTCATACAAGCTCAACCGAGCCAAGCCTCGAGCCGCTGGAGCTGTCCGGTTCTTGTCGCCAGGTCAGGCCAGGACCGGCGGAACTTCTATCGGCGCCGGCATCATCAAAGGTGACACCGTCGGGTTCGTATCGTTGGCACGGTCCTTCAACACGGATAACGGGCTATGATCTATGATTTGGCCGGTGTCTATCGGCGAACTGGGCCGACCACTTCCGCTCAGCCTGGCAGGCGAGGATGATGGCCCCTCGAGTATTTGATCGTATCTTGCCGGCGCATTCGGCGGCAGGGCGACGAATTCGGCGGATGGCGCCTGGTACGGCGCGAGCGCTCAGATGCTCAGATTGCACGAATAACTAAAACTCGAGTTCAGCTCATGGACTGGAATTTGGCTCCGCCTGAAACAAGCGCAATCGAACACCGCGACGGGGAGCTCGATCGTCGTACTGAAGCGCCGATCATGGACCTCTTTAGCTTCACCGAATGCGCGAACCAGACTCATTCACTCAGAGCGCTATTCGAGCTTCTTGTAGGCTGTGCCACCAGGGAAGGCTTCACTGAAGTCGCATATGGCGCTCTCAACTTCGAACCACTTCAGCTGGCGGAGTATCCACCTCCTACTGTGGCTGTGAAGTGGCCGCCAGACTGGTGCGACCGATACTTCAAGCGCAAGTACCATACGATCGATCCAGTGGTCCGGCGGACGCCGACGCTTTTGCGGCCGTTCTTGTGGGACCAACTTGGCGACCTCTACCATCTTCAACCGGACGAAAGACGCGTGCTCGACGAGGCGAGAGAGGCGGGCCTTAAGCACGGCATGAGCGTGCCGTTGTTTGGTCCGTTGGGGCGGATATCTGTGGTGTCTTTTGCATCCGCGTTTGACGATGCTGATCCTCAGAACCACATCGGTCATCTCAACGCGCTAGCCTGTCTCTTTCACAGCGCTTATAGCGAGATCGCTCGTCCGTGCAATGATGATGGGTGCGAGAGAAAAGTGCCATTATCAAAGCGAGAGATCAGTTGCATGCGGTGGGTGAAGGAGGGGAAATCGTCATGGGAAATCGGAAAGATCCTAGAAATCAGCGAGAACACAGTCAATTTTCATGTCAAGAATGCGATGCGGAAGCTAGGTGCGACCAGCCGAATTCAAGCGGTCGCTATTGCTATTCGCCTCAATATTCTTTGAGTTTAGCAACTGGCGGGCCCCTGCCAAATCGTTGGCTTCCAGCTTCTTCCCTGTTGAGCGTGGCGCCTTCGTCGAAGTCGCAGATACGACGCTGCTTAAAGCGAGGCCTGCTACTTCGAGCTGCGCGACGTTGTGAGACTTCATGAGAACCACAAATTGCCGGATCGACTGACCTGCTCCCCCCGTGTGCTGGGTGCATCTCGGCCACACACCATCCAGACGGTGGCTCCGTCGCTCAGACGAGCTCGCACCTGGTGCTTCGGAACTGGGATCGGGGTTGGCAGGGAGAGGAGCAGCTCAAGAAAGAACCCCGACCGGGCCGGGGTTCCGATTCACGCGACCGCGTTGAGGTCTCTATTTGGCAAAGGGAGAGCCGAACTTGTAATTGAGCCGTGCCGTGATGAGATCGACGTCTTGGTGGGCGCGATCCGTGCCAAGGGCGGCTGGGAAGCTTACGTTGCTGCGCTGCATGAACAAGTGGTTGTACTCGACGCCAGCTGACCAGGTCGGCGTGAGGCTGACTTCGGCACCGGCGCCCAGCACGCCACCCCAACGGACATCATTGCTGTTGGCAAGCTCGGCGCCAGTAGCCACCGAGTTGACGTGATAGGTATTGCTGGTCACCGCAGCACCACCCTTGCCGTACAGTAGCACGGCATTGAACGCGTAACCGATGTGGCCAGTGAGTAGGCCGAATGCATCTGTCTTGGTGCCAATGGTGTCCGCCGGAAAGGCGATGCTGACATTGGAGCCGCTGAAGTCGGCCCAGTTGCCCTGACCTTCGATGCCGTAAACCATGTTGAAGATGTGCCAACGATAGCCAATCTGGCCGCCAATGGTCCCGCCAGTCGAATTATGGCAGCCTTCGGGAGTGACGCCATTGAAATCCCAGCAATTGTGGCTCGTTCCCCAACCGCCATTGACACCGACATAATAGCCGCCCCAGTCGACAATCGGGGCTGCGAGCGGCGGCGGCGGCGCCTTGACCGCGAGGGGCTGCCCGGCCAAGTCCGCGGCGAACGCGGGAGCGGCCGCACTGAGTGCGCCGATGCTTGCGGTCAGAATCAGAAAAGTCTTCATTTGAGTTCGTTCCTTTCGATGCCCCCGGCGCTCTGCGTTTAACGATATGACCGCGAATTGCTGTATCTGCCGCACAACATGCCTTGGAAAGAAATGGATCTAATCGCACGCTGCGTCAGATTGTGGATCGCGCAACTTGCCATGCACTGCCTCGACCCAAATGCTGGGCCTGACAGTGGTCCCTTCGCGCAGATGCGTCTTCAAACACGATCCGTTCGTGATGGGCCTAGGATGGACGCAATGCCGCGAGCTGTTTGGCTCTCACTGTCGCTGACTAGCGGCAGATTGAGGCCGCGCCAGCATGTCCCGTGCATGCTATTTGCAGAGTTCGGCAAGTGAAGATCGCTGATCGAGGATCCGCCTCAGGCCTCAAGCTCATTCTTCCGGCAGGACGGTCGTGCCACCGCTTGCAATCGCGAGCGATGCGGCGATGATCGATCACAGGCCTGGATCGCTTTGGCTCAGGAGCTAGCACAGGTGTGGCACGATGTTCCTCAAGCTCAACCTCGATCGCCGGATTTCAAAGAGCCGATACTGCTCTGCTTGACGAGGCGCTTGCTCAAAGTTGCGCAGCTCGTGCCAGCTCAGGAGAGAAAAAGGTATCGTTTTCCTGGCGCTGGGCAATATTGACCCGGCTGACCGTCTTGTCGCCGACTTGCACCGGATCCACATGACTGGTCTAGGTCACCGGAAGAGCTGCATAGCCGACAGTCGCCGCGAACGTGCTCGTCTTCAGCGGGGCTGAACATGAGTGGAGGAAGGTCTGCTCCACCACGCTCTGCCCCAGTGGTCTTTCCGTCGCATAACGTCCCCAGCAGCCTTAGCGAGCCAAGCTCATGTGGCAGTAGAGGTTCAAGCGCCTTATTGCTCGGCCGGTCGCGCCAGTTCAGCCCGCAAGTTGCGTATCGCCTCGTTTGCCAGATTCAAAGTATTGCGTTCGCCCCTCTTTATCGAAGACTCAAGGAAAGTGCATAACCGGCTATGGAGGATCGTCTTGCGATTATGCGCCAGCAACGGGTCCTTCTCAACAAAGCGCCAGGCCTTATCAAATGCGACGCTCACGATAGCATCTTGCATCTGCTGATTCATCTCAACACTCCACGCCGTCCTGATACAAGGAAGTACCTAGGCAAAAGATTACCCGGCGTCTGTGGCTTGTCCCAGCAAGTAAGACATCACAGCCGCAGTACGCTCGGACATCGAGTTGCTCCCGATGCTTCAATGAATTTATCGAGCTTCATTGAAGTTCCGATGACCCGGAATGTCGTGTTGCCAAGCGCATTCGAATAATTCTGAAGCGGTCGAAACCAGCTCGCCTTCGCGCGGCTTCATTGCGGAAGTGCTCTTGTTCTGTCGCTATCAGTGAATAATTGAGGCTGTTCTTCCTGCAGTCGAAGGATCGGACCATCCCATCACGGCTAAAAGCCGAACATGAATGACAATGGATCACGGTCGCTGTTCGTAGCAAGATGCGTTTATGGGAAACGTGTGGCGTTTTCCGGCCGTTACTTGTTTGCTTTCTGACATGTGTCCACAGGTCGTCGTCCTTTGCTCGCCTTGCACGGCCTACTGCGCTCCATGCCGGCTCCAGCTTTCGAACATCGTGGCGGACAGTTGTGACATGGAAAGTCGGCGGAACCGGCGCGCTTACGAGAAGGTGAGCCAACAAACGCCAAGTCGTCGATCCCTGGTGCGAACGGCTGTAGCAGTCAGCCCAGCGACAACGCGATACGCGCGCCATCGGCAGAAGAAGCCAAATTAAATCTCAGTCCGCCGCTGCACGTGACAGAATAAGCTTCGCGAGCTTCAATTGGTTGGCGGGAGTTCGGAGGACTGCGGGTAATGCCGCCACGGCCTGATCGAAAAGGCGTCCCAAAATCTGAAGGTCTTCTGGGTAGTAAACGCCACGATCTCGCGACAGTCGCCTCGTGTGCTGGCCGCCACCGCCGCCCGCGGTTCTCGTCTCGCCGAACTGGCCGAGCTCCAGTTCCGCCGTAATCATTTGGTTTGTCAGGGCGTTTAGCAGCCGGATCGCTTCGAGCTCATTGCCTTCTTCGCGTATGAGGGCGGCCACGATGTCGAGTTGGAGCTCGATGCGATCCTCGAGGTCCTCTGAGCGTGAATTGGAAGGGTCAAGTTCCACGGTGTTTGCTCCAAAGTAGTGAAATGCAGGAAGCAGGCTGGGTAATGGTTGTGTCGTGCCTTCCCGTTCGAAAGATGGCAGACGTGGCGATACAACGAATGGCTGCTGCAGAAGGCAAGGTGTGCACGCACGCTCCCCCAAGGAAGAGGATGGCAGGCATGTGCCGCGAAGGACCGCAAAGGCGATCGATTAGAGAGCGCTGCGAAGCGTCATTTGATTCGAACGTCGATCCGGGCCAGCGCATCGGACAATGGCAGTGACTCCAGCCAGCAGCGACACCGTTGATGACAGTAGGATAAGAGGTGTGGCCCGAACTGCAGCGCGATTGCGCGTCTCCTGACATAGGGATCCAAACATGACTGGAGCACTCGCCAGGCAGAGTGCCATAAAAAGCGCTTGGCGCTGGTCGAAACTGTTGCTGAAGGCGCGTTGTCAATCGATCCAGACCGGTCTCCTCATCTTGCCAGAAAATTACGGCCCAGCCCATGCCAGGCGACCTGGAAATAAGATCCGCTACATACGTTTGCGGTTTCTCGCTGCATTCGTCGACAGGCGACGCCTGGCCCGGTGAGAGTGTGGATTGGCTCCTGGAAGGTGGGCGCGCTAAGAGACGAGACCGGCAGTTCGCGCACGTCCGTCCGTCGTTCCGCTGGTGATGTGAGGATTGCTGAGAAGGCATAACCGGAGCTGGATATGCTCGAAGAGCGCCGGCGCTTAGGATGCCATAGGGTGACGCCAGTCTGTTCGAAATGGGTGTGGAAGCTGCCCGCCGACGAAGACCGAGAACGCGAGCAGAGTGAGAACCCACGATCACACGACTTACGCGGGTGGGCAGAAAGATCGCAAGGCCGGTCTCATGACAGAGATCGACATCAGTGCCTCGTCCTGTCTGGAGGACCTGTGGGGTGCATCTACCGTCGTCAGGTAGCTGACCGCACTTTGTTTGAAAAGCACGACAGCGTCGGATTCTCGGCGCTGCCCGCGAGGTCAGGGCAAAAAGTCCAGCCCGCACCGGCGTAGAGGGCAGTTCGCCCCTCCGAATTCTATGCAGCACACGCATTTACCTTCGCCAAACAGTATGCGTGCGAGTCGATCTTCTTGCAGGGCCTTAGTATGATTGCAAAAGCTGACGCGCCAACGTGATAAATTACAGGCCAGGCGTTGCGATTAGCCATCCGACCGCGTTTGCGCCGGAGCGTCGATTCGAAACATTGATGGTTGTCGTTGGCAATGCAGCCACGAGAACCTTGAGTCGCCTTGCGACCATGCTGAAAGCAAAATGGGCTCATTGCTCACACGACATTCGTGAAATGTGCTTTCCGGAAACGGCGATCGACTTATGGGTATTTGGCTGAAATTGGTAAAATCGAAAGTGTTGATGGAATGCATCCAGCTCGTGGATTGCGCACGTGCGTAATCTCGTCCCCTGCATCGAAGCGGGTTAATTAGTTTTTCCCCGCCGTCTTCGTGCGGTGAGTTTATGGCCCTTTTAGGCGGGCCTGCTGATTCGTTGATGACCGGCCATCATTGAGAAGACAGAAAGGCCGCAGCAGCTAGGTTGGCGAATATCTCTAAATTGGACGCCAGATGTCACTCAGCGCCCGGAAGAACGCCTCGACCCCCATAAGGCGCAGAGAGGCCATGGAGTCTCGGTCGGCGACTATCCGCCAGCTCCGGCCTCCCGTAGATGCAGGATGAGCCTGAGCAACAGTGGGCCTTCATTGAAAAGTCCCAGATCGAGCGGACGAAGAGCGTTTGGTTGCGGATGAGTTGATAAACGTGCTTCGCAAACACTCCCTAAGCCAAAGCCCGCCTCCAAATAGAACCTCCAGGCGTTCAGATATCGCCGATTTTCTCCATCATAATGTGTACCGGACGACCCTCAACAATGAGCGTCTGTGGCTTCCCATCTGAGAAGTTGGCAGGCCAATCGAGCGTCAGGCTCCATCTGCTGTCTGCCGGTATTTGAGCGCCGGTCACGAGCGTTCCGCCGGTTGGCGCATATAGGTTGACAGTCCCCTTTATGCGGCCGCCTTGCTCGATATAGGTGCCACTATAGCGAAGGTTTCCAGCGCCGACCCCGACGATCTTGCCGTTGCCGACATAGACGGTGCCGCCGCCAGTTCCCCCCATGCCGACCAAGCTCATTGCGTAAAGCGCGCTCACAACGAAGATTCCCTACGAACGCGGGGTATCATGTGTCCGAGTAAGAGGAAGCGCAGTCAGAAACGTCGACGGCTTGATCGCTGGCGTTGGGGCTGACGATCGCCTTTGGCCCAGGGCAAACGACAACCAAGATCGCGACCAGCTTCGGATAACCTCTCTGCGTCGGTCTACTTGCCAAGCATACGATCTCCCAATGCAGACACTATCCGCCAAAGCTTTCGAGAATCTCAGCTTTGATTGCAGTTGCGGTGTAGAGGGAAATCTCCAGCGGAAGGTTTCCGAATGCAAGCTGGCAAAGCAAGTAGTTGGCACCTGCCTCTTCAATCTGGTGAAGAAGGAGCCGCCGGACGGAAGCTGGCGTTCCAACGACGCACAATTCGCTCTCAAGTGCTGCATCGAAGGTCAGCGGAAGGGCGGGCGGTGTCGGAGTGGCATTCAGCTCGTAAAGAAACTTAAAGCTCTCCAGCCACCGCCGATACGCAGATTCGGCCGCCACACGAGCGTCATGGTCAGATTTTGCAATCACGACCATGCGGAGAAGCCCGAGAAATGGCTCGCGGCCGTGTGCGGCTGTATTGTGGGCGCGATGTGAGCGGTAGGCGTCCGTAACTTTCCGGACAACACAGGCCGGGCCTATGCACGCCAGATTGGCGCCATTTGCAGCCGCCCACTGCGCCGACTCAGGCCGATTGCTCGCAATCCAGGTAGGCGGATATGGACGTTGATGAGGCCTCAACGTTAATGGCACCTCGGTCAACTGGAAGTGGTGTCCTTGATAAGAGAGCTGATGTCCCTTCAGCGCAATATTCAGGATTTCACTGGCTTCCGTGTAACGGCTTGGAGCGGCGTCTGCACTGATGCCGAAATAACCCCATTCAATCGGCTGGGAGCCGCGGCCTATCCCGAGCTCGAGCCTGCCGCCGCTCAATTGGTCAAGCATGCAGATCTCTTCGAATGCGCGCAATGGATGATACAGGTTGAGCAACAGCACGAGCGGACCGAATCGCAATTGTCGGGTGCGCTGCGCGAGGCTGGATAGAAACAGGTTGGGCGAGGGCCCTCTGCCATGAGGCGTGAAGTGGTGTTCGGCCAGGTGATAAGCGTAGAAGCCCAGGGAGTCGCAGACCTCCGCCAGCTCGAGACGATCTTCATATTGTCGTGTGGCATCTTGGCCGTCGTCATCCAAATGGTCGAAAATGCCGCACCTTAGTCTTGAAGGAAGGCCACTCTTCACTCGATCAATCTCCGATTATGGGTCAGATGGCGAGTCCTGCTTGCTTCATGCCGTCGCGATCAAAGAGTTATCGTTCCTCATTCGACCGCTTAGGCCGTTTTCTCTTTGGGGGCGTCGATCCGAGCTTGCGCCGTGGGAGAGAGCCAGGAGAATGCGCAATGTGCGGTCCGGCCGCACCCTTGATAGACGCTTCCCGAAGCGCCCCCAAAGCGAGCACGTGCTCTACCAGAAGCATCGTTAGCCGCTTCAGAGGTCGTGTGCCTGCGAGCCAGATCAGCTCGGCACGGCTACTATTTGTCTATCATCGGACGTAGCGTCTCCGTCAGGTCGACATCGGGTAGCTCTGCGAGCGCTGCAACAAACGCGCAAAACGCTCCGAAAGCTGCAAGTATAAGAGAGCTTGCGAGTATGGCTGCTCCAACAACCTGAGTGCGTCTCATCATTGGTATCACTTTGGGTTTGCAAAGACAGCCTTGACGTCCATCAGTTCTGCTCGACAGCTTCGACACGGCCGTCTCGCCAGCGGTAAACCAGAAAACCAGGAGCCCCGTTGTCTCCCTTTGCATCGAACCGGACAGGGCCAATCACGGTATCGATCGGCCGCGAACGAAGTGCGCTGGCGACGCGCGCAGCATTGAAGGAGCCGGCCCGGTTCACCGCCTCTGCCCATGCTTGCACGGCTGCATAGGCGTAAAGCGTGTATCCTTCAGCGGACTGGTTGGACGCTTTCAGTCCGGCCACCACGCCGGCCGCATTAGAATTCCTGGAGGGGTCCGGCATGAAGGTAAACAACGTGCCGTTTCCAGCGCTGCCTGTGATGGCCCAGAATTCAGAGGTCATCAACGGATCGTTCGCCATGACCATGAGCTCCGCTCTTGCTTCTGACGCCTGGCGTACAAACAATCCGATTTCGGTATGATAGCCGCCGATATAGGCGACGCGCACCCGATCCTTCTTCATCCTTGAGACCAGCGCCCTGTAATCCTTTTCACCGGCTACATAGCTTTGGCGAATGACTTGTTCACCGAATGTCCGAAGCTGTGCTTCAACGACATCGGCGATACCCTTGCCTGCGGTACTCTTGTCGTCGAGCACTGCGATCTTCTGGTTAGGGAAGTTACGGTGAAGGTATTCTGCGGCAGCGATGCCCTGTTGGTCGTCGCGGCCGCAGATCCGAAAGACAGTCTTAAGGCCGCGTTCTGTCAGCTGAGGATTTGACGAGCCTGGTGACACCTGGATGATGCCTGCTTCGGCGTAAATCTCGGACGCTGGGATCGACGAAGAAGAACAAAAATGGCCAACAACCAACCGGACCCGCTCTGTTGTGAGCTTATTCGCGACTGCGACAGCTTGCTTCGGGTCGCAGGCGTCGTCGGCGACACTCAATATCACCTTGGTATCGAGGAGTAGGCCAGAAGCGTTCAGCGCCTCGACCGCCGCAGCCGTACCATCGCGCACTTGGGCGCCGAAGGCAGCGCTGCTTCCGCTCATTGGACCAACTACAGCAATATTGACCTCGGAGCCGCGCGCAACCGAGGCGAGGGCGCAGAAGAGAAGCGCTGTACTCGCGGCAGAAGCGTAACGTGCATTTAACATTGTAGTGCTCCCAATGCTCACCTGAAGTGAACCGTCTGCAACTATGATCAGAGTGCCTGTACGTCGAGGCTGTTTGCCAAGTGAAGCTTGGTAGGTCCGGCCAGATTGCGCCCACGGTAGAGCCTACAATTTGACGTTACGTGCGGTTCAAGCCCCATTTGAAGGGAGCATCGATCAGTGCGTCAGGGAGATGCCGATCGGCAAGGTCATGACGGCTGTTCGGTTGGGTCCATAAACTGTCGGCCCGCATCAGAGCCGGCGATCAACCAAGCGCGATCGCCTTTACAGATTACTAGGGCCGATCGGCGATGCCGTACGGAGCCGACCATGACGACGTCAATACGGCGGATCCTCTAACCCGCCAAGGGCGAGATCGAGATATTGCATGAGACAGGGATCCCAACCAGCCAAACTACGCGGAGCGCTTAGTCTTGCAAGGACCTTCAGGATCATCGAAACGCGCGAATCGGCGCCAGCGATTTCGCTGATCAGCAAGCGTGCTGCAACTGCGACAGCCTTTGCCCGTTCGCCGCAAGGATTCTCACCCCGATCCATACAATCGCGCAGGTCGTCGCGGATCCGCCGCCAGCGCTCCTCGCGATCTGCAGCTAACTTGCAGGTGCATGCGGACGTCTGATTACGCATCTCGACCCGCGACATGGCATTGAGGGTGGCAGGCAGCTCATCCACACTTACCTGGACATCACTGTCGATGGTCATGTTGCGCAAGCGATCTCGCAGCAGAGTGGCCCGAGCGACTTGAAGTTCTATCCGCTGTAGATGTTTGCGCAGAAGGTCGGTGAGTGAGGTCGTGCCCTCCATAGCTTTACGGATCTCGACAAGGGAGAAGCCAAGCTCACGTAGCGCACGGATCTGGTGAACCCGTTGCACGCTTTCGCGGTCGTACATCCGGTGGCCGCCGTCAGTACGCTCTGACGCTGCAAGCAGCCCGGTGTGTTCATAATGATGCAGCGTGCGTACCGTTACTCCGGTCGCCTCTGCAAGTTCGCCAATGCGCCATCGACGCCTTCGTGGTGTAGCTTTGCTCATGTTGTTCAATTTCAAAGCCTACAACCTGACGTCACGTGTGATTCAAGCTATTTCAAAGCTTTAGCTGGATCGTCTTCCACCCCAGCGCGAGAGTGCTGACTATCCTCAGAATGGCGAGGGATCAACCCTGAGGGGAAATGGCGATCAACAAGTTTGTCAGGCATCCCAGTTGAGCCTGGGCAGCCGCTGTGCGCTCCAGGATGAGCTTGGCGATTGCTGTGCGGTTTTCCGCATTTTGCATCGATGGGGGTAGCGCGGTGACCGCACTATCATAAAGGCATCCCAGGACGGAAAGTTCTTCCGGATCGAACACGCCGTTGCATTGATCCAACGTACAGCTCCTTGATTGTCATTGAGTCATGGCAGCGCAAGTCGTCAAGACGTTTGGCTGCGATAGGGCCAAAAGAAGTCAGACCGGCGGCGCGGAGCTGCGAAGATGCGATGTACTCCAGGGTGATGCCACAGGGCAACACGCGTGCGCGATGCTTGCTTCGACAGCGCTATCGATTGCGGTCATGTGCGTGATCGATGACCAGCACGGTAACGGTGCGTGATGGTACGACGCCGAGGAAGCCCAAGCGTCTCCGCTCATCGGGGGCCGCTACCAATTCAGAGAGTTGACGAGGACAGCACCAGCGCCGATTCTGCTGTATCGAGGCCGGTGCGCCCGGCGGCCGGTTGTCCCGGTCTCTAAAACAACAGTCTGAGCCGCCGCTGGCACGTCGAGCCTATTGCCAACGTGCGAAAGACCGACACAACGTCGTCATGCTTCCCGTCCGCTGCGACAATCTTATAGTACGACCAAGAATTCGAGCGGGGCGAGGCGAAATTGTCTGCTCTGAGACATTCGTCGACATACCTTGCGAAAATGGTTACGAAAACGGCGAGAGATCATGCGAAATTTCCAGCAGCATCTGCTCGTTCCGAAGCGCAGATGATGGAAGGCTCTTCTCCAGCAATGCGGGTCCCTTCCTGCAACAATATCTCTCGCATCCACCGGCTTTCCGGGTCGCTCTTGTGAAGCACGGGCCATTGGACAGCCTCTGTAAAGGGGGGGAATGGTTGCGGGAGCTCTGCAATGCGAAGGGGCATCGTTTTTTGGAAATGCTTTACGAGTCCTAATGGCATCGTCCCTATGCGGCTCGTGCCTACCAGCAGCGGCGGGATCATGCTGAAGCTCTCCACAAAAATCTCGATGCGCCGACTGAGACCGAGATCCGGTAAAAAGGAGTCCTCGACGGGCGTCTTGCGCGCACCTCCGAGCTTAACCGCCACGTGCCGCATCGACATATACGTATCAAATGTAAGCCGCCGTGAAAGGTGACTGTTCGTGCCGCAACCTACGCAGACGAGTCTCTCCTCGAATAGGGGCGCGCTGGGGTGCGCGCTGGACATGAGCAATTCCGGCAAGATAACAAAATCGACTTCGCCGCGGCGGAGAAGCTCATCGTGCGCATCGGGGAGCGCCACTAGTTCGAAGCTGACGGCGGGTGCTTCTCGCGCGACGCGCTCCGCGACATTTCGGAAAAATACGACTGTTATAAAATCAGAAAGGCAGATCCTGAACCGTCGGTTCAGCCGAGCTGGGTCGAACACGTCCCGCTCGATAATTGAGAGATCAATGTGTGTTAGAGCCTCGCGCACAGGAGCTGCGAGTGCCTCCGCGCGTGAGGTTGGGACAAGTCTCCGCCCCCTCATTCCAAACAGTTCGTCACCGAAATAGGAGCGTAGGCGGGCAACGGCTGCGCTCATGGCAGGCTGACTGAGGTTAATCTTGCGTGCCGCTGCGCTGAGGTTACGCTCAGTCATTAAAGCATCCAGCGCCACGAGAAGGTTTAGATCCAGACCTTTGAAACGCATGTCTTGTTTTCCGGAACGAACGTAGTTGCGGCGCATACAGCGACGTCGACGGCTGCGTCTGGAGAGGTCTGATTGCCTCGCCCCAATGGACATCGTTTCCATGGTGCGATCGAGAAAAGACGCTCGTAAATGAACGCAACAATGGAGAGCAAGCCAGTAGGCCGACCAGCAGCGGCCGAAAACCGAGAGGAGCTCCGAAGCTGATCGCTCTCGCCGCTTCGAGCGAGCCGCACTACAGGACCCGGTCGGTTGGTTAATGGCAGATCAACCCAGTGTCCCGCCGGCGTCGTGAGTTCGCCGAAGTTCCAGCCGACGGCCGCGTAGCGCAGCGTTAGTCACAGCGGCAAACCTACAACCTGACGCAGTGTGTGGTTCAAGCGATTTTATCGGGCAAGCCAAACATTAGTGTACTGGAGAAGACGTGTTCTGCCGCAATAGCGCCGCCTGTTTGCAGTGCAAGCGCATCAGACCTCACGTGCGAAGTCACCACGCTCAGCACGCAGCAAGTCTTCGCAAGCGATCGACGTCTTTAGCAGACTCCCCCAGAGACGTTGAAGTGACGAGAGCGAGCGAGCAGGTCGGCGTGATGTTAGCGTATTTGGAACCTGCCAAGAGCAGCTTTTGGTGCTAGCAGCGCCTGCGAATTGGAGGCTCCGGCTGCCCAGATGCCATGTTGGATGCTTCCTCAAGCAATATTCGCCGCATCCAAATGCTCGCCGGATCGGTATTGTGGAACGCCGGCCACTGCACAGCCTCGGCGAATGTGGGCAGGGGCAGCGGCGGTTCGACGATCCGCAGTGGCATCCGCTTTTCAAAGTGTTTCGCAAGTCGTAGTGGCATTGTGCCGATACGGCCTGTGTCCAACACTATGGGTGGAATAAGGCTAAAGCCCTGCACAACGATCTCAATGCGTCTCTTGACGCCGTGCTCAAGCAAAAACCATTCTTCAAGGTTTGGTCTGAGCGCTCGTCCGAACTTCGCCGTAACGTGCCCCATCGAAATGTATTTCTCAAACGTAAGCTGCCGCGATAGCTGCTTGTTCGCGCGGCATCCCACGCATACGAGCGTCTCGTCGAACAGCGTCGCCTTAGGATGCGCGCTCGACATGAACAGTTCCGGCAGAATGAGAAAGTCGACCTCGCCCCGCCGGAGCATCTCATCGGGTTCATCGGAAAATGGCAGCAACTCGAAGCGCACCGCGGGAGCTTCAAGCGCAATACGGTCCACAATTTTCCGAAGAAAGACGATCGTCATGAAATCGGAGAGAATGAACCTGAAGCGTCGGCTCGACTGAGTTGGGTCGAACGCGTCCCGCGATATGATCGAGAGTTGGATGTGCAGCAGGGCCTCGCGAACCGGACCTGCAAGCGCCTCCGCGCCAGGTGTCGGGACGAGCTCGCGACCCTTCATTGTAAATAGTTCGTCGCGGAAATAGGTGCGTAGCCGCCCGATGGCAGCGCTCATAGCGGGCTGGCTCAGGTGAATTTTGCGCGCCGCCGCTGTGAGGTTACGCTCCGTCATCAGAGCATCGAGCGCAACGAGAAGGTTTAGATCAAGTCCCTTGAACCGCATATCGTGAGTCTATCCATCGTGTGGATGTGTTCCATCGGAACAATCGATTTTACCAAATTGCGGGATGTTGGATAGCAAACATCAGTTTGAAAAAGTAATCAGGCGTATCACGATGGCTGCTGCTCGTTTACGCGGGTCCAGAAAAAAGCTCCTGAACGTGCGAGCAGCCGGCGCATCCGTCTCGAGGGTGGCTATGGGCACGCGGTGCGAGCCGCCTCGATTCTTCTGGGTGGAAAGGTCGCGCGATCGAGAGGTCGGGCGGATCTCCATAAACCTTGGTATGCGTGTTCCATCCGTTTCCATATTTGACGTTTACCCGCGTACACTTGAGAGCGCGTTCACCTCCATTCTAGTGTCGCGAAATAGCGGCAGGCGCAGATTGCGGATGCCAAGTATTTCAGGCGATTCTCCAAATGGCTCGCCTGTCCACCGCATTCAGGGCGCGTCGCAGATGCACAAGAAACAGTTTGATGTGATACCACTCCGATGCGCGCTCGATAGCGCGACGCGCATCGATGGCCCGCCCTCAGATGTCAGAACGTCGACAGTGATGCTAGGCGAGGCGGAAAAGCTCCGTGGTGGAGACAGGTTCCGGCTAGTCCGATCGCCTCTTCGGCATTTTCCGGCATATCTCGCGCAGGACATTGGCCGGATGATGAGTGCGAACCATGCAATCGCTTCGTCGCGAGCGATCGCGCATGGCGGTGTGCAGGCGAGGAGTGCCGCGTTCCGGCGGGGCATGGCAGCGCATTTCAGTGTTGACCAGCGAATCGGCGAGTAGCGAGTTCACGTGACCATCTCCGCCCTCAATTCCACTGGCGCAAGGAAACCCGCCATGAACATTGCCGTATCCCGGACTGCGGAAGCTCCTTCTGCACGCGGTCAAGTGCAGTGGAGCCGTCGCTGGGAAAGCGAATTGCAGCTCACCGATCATGCCGAACTCGCGGAGTTCTTCCGCAAGAGTTACGGGCCAACCGGTGCGTTCAATGCGCAGCCATTTGAGGGCAACCGAAGTTGGGCCGGAGCGAGGCCTGAGCTCCGCATTATCGGTTACGACGCTCGCGGGGTAGCTGCTCATCTCGGGCTACTGCGCCGGTTCATCAAGATTGGTGGAGTGGATCTACTCGTTGCCGAACTGGGCTTGTATGCGGTGCGTCCGGATCTCGAAGGGCTGGGAATCAGCCATGCAATGCGTGTGACATATCCGGTGCTGCATGAGCTTGGGGTTCCATTCGGATTCGGTACGGTTCGGCCTGCGCTTGCAAAACATATGACCAGACTGGTCGAAAGGCAGGGGCTCGCCACCCTCATGTCTGGCATTCGTGTCTGCTCCACGCATCCGGATGTCTATTCCAATTTGTCACCGATCCGTATCGAAGACGTGATCGTGGTGGTTTTCCCGGCGGGACGCTCGATAAGCGAGTGGCCGGCCGGGACAATCATCGATCGGAACGGGCCTGAGTTGTGAAAGGCCTTTTGCCCCTGCCTGCTATCCGTTGCGACTACGCTGACGTTAGCGGGAGTCACCCCGTCTATTTGACCTTTGATGATGGGCCAAATCCATTTTGCACGCCAGAGGTGCTCGATGTGCTGGCGCAACAACAGATTCCCGCGACGTTCTTCGTGATCGGCTCGTATGCGGCCGAACAACCTGAACTCATTCGACGAATGATCGCGGAGGGGCACGAGGTTGCGAACCACACGATGACCCATCCGGATCTATCCAGATGCGGCCCAGCGGAGGTGCGCGATGAGGTTCTGAGCGCGAGCGAGACGATCCGCTCGGCGTGCCCGCAGGCTTCACCCAGGCACTTGCGAGCGCCCTACGGCATGTGGACACAAGAGGTGCTCGCTGTCTCAGCGAGTGCTGGCCTCACAGCTGTGCACTGGTCGGTCGATCCGAGAGATTGGTCCCGTCCCGGGGTCGATAGAATTGTGAAATCTGTACTGGCGAGCGTTCGTCCGGGTGCAATTGTGTTGCTGCACGACGGATATCCTCCTGATGAGCACCGACCGTGCACTGATGCCACGCTGCGTGATCAGACCGCGATGGCGCTGTCACATCTGATCCCGGCACTCCAACAGCGCGGGTTTGTAATCCGTCCACTCCCTCAACTTCACTGAAAAAAAACTGACACCCTATGGACCTGCTCGCTACAACCAGTGCTGTCGCTGTTTCGTCTTATGCGTTGCTCTCGACGATCTACAAGAGCGCGCAAGCGCTTTATGCCCAACCGGCGATTAAGTCATCGCTGCAGGACGACGTGGGACGATCGGAGGCGGTCCTTCCGAGTGTAGACGTTATCGTGCCGTGCTTCAACGAGGATCCGATCACGCTCGCCGAATGTCTAGAGTCGCTTGCGAGCCAGAACTACACCGGAAAGCTACGAGTTTATGTGGTCGATGACGGATCTGCAAATCGCGATCTTGTCGCGCCAGTACACAAAATCTATGCAAAAGATCCGAGGTTCAGCATCATCTTGCTGGCAAAGAACGTTGGAAAACGCAAGGCGCAGATCGCTGCAATACGCAGCTCATCCGGGGACCTGGTGCTCAACGTCGACTCGGATACGATACTTGCCGCTGACGTGGTCACGAAGCTGGTATTGAAGATGCATGACCCGCAGGTCGGTGCGGCCATGGGTCAGTTGATAGCGAGCAATCGGAGCGAAACCTGGCTGACTCGGCTGATCGATATGGAATACTGGCTGGCCTGCAACGAGGAGCGCGCGGCGCAGGCACGCTTCGGTGCCGTCATGTGCTGCTGCGGCCCATGTGCCATGTACCGCCGCTCCGCGCTCGCTTTGCTCCTGGACCAATACGAAACGCAATTCTTTCGTGGGAAGCCGAGCGATTTCGGCGAGGATCGCCATCTAACGATTCTCATGCTTAAGGCGGGATTTCGAACCGAATACGTGTCGGACGCGATCGCAGCAACAGTCGTCCCGGACCGCCTTGGGCCATATCTGCGTCAGCAACTCCGCTGGGCGCGCAGTACCTTCCGGGATACGTTCCTTGCATTACGCCTGCTACCAGAGCTCGATGGCTATCTGACGCTAGACGTTATCGGGCAAAATCTCGGCCCGTTGCTTCTCGCGCTTTCATCACTGGCTGCGCTCGCGCAGCTCCTGATCGCCGGCTCTGTGCCCTGGTGGACGGGATTGACGATTGCAGCAATGACAATGGTCCGGTGCGGTGTGGCCGCGCTTCGCGCTCGCGAACTGCGGTTTCTTGGCTTCTCGCTCCACACACCGATCAATATTTTTCTCTTACTTCCTTTGAAAGCTTACGCGCTTTGTACATTGAGCAATAGCGACTGGCTATCGCGAAAGGTCGCCCATGTGCCGGCCGAAGGGGACAAGCCGGCCATCATCGTTCACCCGTACGCTGGACGAACTGCTGCAAGCAAGTTGGGAATGTCTGGAGCAACTCGTAAAGCGGGGCTTTCGTGCCCTGACTCGAGCCTGTCAGCGACGAAGAGCGTTTGCGGTCACGATCGTTCGACTGCCTGCAAGTAGGTGATTGGCTCATGATTCCGGACGCAAACCGTCAGCTATTAGAGCGAGAGTTGGCTGTCGATGATCCATGGCGGCTCGACAGTAGTTCTTTCGAGCAGGAGCGATACGCGCAAATGCTCCGGATGTCGCGCTGCAACGGAGATGTTGCCTCTGCCCTCGAAGTGGGATGTGCAGCCGGTGCATTCACTGAGATGCTGGCGCCGCTATGCGAACGACTCACGGTGGTCGATGTCATGCCGCAGGCCATCGAGCGAGCGCGACGACGGACCACGAAGTGGTCACATATCACATGGGTGGCCTGCGACATTCAGCGGTTCGCGACCACTGAGCAGTTCGAGTTGATCGTCGTGGCCGAGGTTCTTTACTACCTCAAGGACATTGTCGAGATGCATGCGGCTATCCGCAACCTGGTACGTATGCTCGCGCCAAATGGAGCTCTGATTTTCGGGTCCGCGCGTGATGCCGCATGTCAACGGTGGGGGCATGCTGCTGGTGCCGAAACGGTGATCGCTCTCTTCACCGAGAGCTTATCGCAGGTCGAGCGTCTGCACTGCCACACCAATTCGGTCAACGAAGACTGCTTGATCGTCCGGTTCCGGAAGCCGGGTCACTCGTCAGAACAACCAAACGTCGGTCACTAGAGCAGGGGATCGTATGCGCATCTGCGGCATCAAGTTAACACATGACGGGGCAATTGCTGTCGTCGAAAACGGGCGGCTTGTCTTTTGCACCGAGCAAGAAAAGCGCGGCAACAGTCCACGCTATCAATCTGTCGAAAATCTCGATGCAGTCGTGCTCGCGTTGGCTGAGCACGGGCTGGATACGCGGGATATCGATCAGTTCGTCATCGACGGCTGGGATGGAGAGATTGAGTCGCAGTTCCAGGTCCTAAGTGGCGCTGTGCCGATCGCGTTGAAAGGGGCGCCATATGTCGAGCGCCATGCAGAGGGCCTTCTTGATTCCGTCGACGGCTTTGGCCTGATCCTCGGAGGCAAGGTCTTTCCATATAAGAGCTACCCGCACGTCACGGGCCACGTCGCGTCAGCATATAGCACCAGTCCCTTTGCCGGCGCGGGAAAACCCGCGTTCTGTCTGGTATGGGATGGCTGCATATTTCCTCGTCTTTATTATGTGGAATCTCGGGGGGCACGGCTCATTGCATCGCTATTTCCGATGATCGGCCATGCCTACGCGGCGGCGGGCCTTCACTTCGGACCTTACAGGCAGCCGAACCGCTCCAGTTGGGATTTGGGCATCGCCGGCAAGCTGATGGCTTACATCGCGCTTGGCTCTGTCGACGAAAGTATCGTGGCAGTGTTTCAGGAGCTCTATGAAAGGCGCTTCGCCGCCGACACGGAGCAGGCTCGTCGCTACCGCGCTGACATCAACAATGCGGAAGCGTCCCTTGCAGCTTTGCACGAGTTTTTCGAGGCAAGCGCACTACGCCTAACGAGCAAGCGAGCGGAGGACGTGGTTGCGTCGTTTCATGTCTTCGTGGAACGCCTTCTTGTCAAGGAAATGGCGATGGTTCTGCTGCGACACTCGTCGCTTCCCGGAGCTCGAAATCTATGTATCGCCGGAGGTTGCGGTCTCAATATCAAGTGGAACAGCGCGCTTCGTGCGACGGGATTGTTCGACGATGTTTGGGTGCCGCCGTTTCCGAATGACAGCGGCTCGGCAATCGGTGCTGCTTGCGGCGCGATGGCGGCGCAAAATGGCTTCGGGCCACTGGAATGGTCAGTCTACAGTGGTCCGGCCCTGCAGGACAGCGAGCTTCCGCCGGATTGGGAGGCCGCGCCGTGCAGTCTGCGTGAACTTGCGGCGATTCTCGCCGACAACAAGCCAGTCATTTTCCTGTCCGGGCGCGCCGAGCTTGGGCCGCGGGCTTTGGGCGGTAGAAGCATTCTTGCAGCCCCGACGTCTTCGGCAATGAAGGATCATCTCAACGACATTAAGCGTCGCGAGCACTTCCGCCCCGTTGCGCCGATCTGTTTGGAGGATCGGGCGCCAGAAATCTTCAGCCCAGGTACGCCAGATCCTTACATGCTATTCGATCACCAGACCCGGGCGGAATGGCGCGACAAGGTTCCCGCTGTGGTCCATCTTGACGGCTCGGCGCGGCTGCAGACGATCGCCCGCAACTCTCCGCACAAGATCGCCGAGCTTCTCGTCGAATTTGAGCAACTCACGGGCATTCCGCTGCTCTGCAACACGAGCGCCAACCTCCACGGACGGGGATTCTTTCCGGATGCCGCGGCGGCCTGCCAATGGGGGCGTGTTGAGCATGTGTGGTGTGACGGTCAGCTCTGGACCAAAGCGGTCGTTACGAAGCCATTGTCTGCCGAACGACTCCTGTCAGCCTAAGATGAACATGTCCACGGTAACGATCGACCTTGCCGAGGTGAAGAAGTCATTCGGCGACAAGGTCATCGTCAATAAGCTGTCGTTCTCGGTCGCGCGCGGGGAATGCTTCGGCTTGCTTGGCCCAAATGGAGCTGGCAAGAGCACGATTGCGCGTATGCTCCTCGGCATGATTTCGCCGGAGGCAGGCAAGATTACCGTCCTCAATGAGCCTGTGCCTTCCCGCTCTCGTGTGGCGCGTGCGCGCATCGGCGTGGTGCCGCAGTTCGATAACCTTGAACTCGAGTTCACCGTGCGAGAGAATCTGTTTGTGTTTGGCCGCTATTTTGGCATGAGCGCTCGCAAGATCGAGGCGGTCGCGCCATCGCTGCTCGAGTTTGCGCGCCTCGAAAGCAAAGCGGACGTACGCGTCTCCGAGTTGTCCGGTGGCATGAAGCGGCGGCTGACCCTAGCACGCGCCCTGATCAATGATCCTCATCTTCTCGTGATGGACGAGCCGACAACTGGTCTGGATCCGCATGCACGTCACTTGATTTGGGAACGCCTGCGAGTTCTGCTCGCGCGTGGCAAGACGATCCTATTGACCACTCACTTCATGGAAGAGGCCGAACGCCTATGCGACCGGCTGTGCGTGCTTGAGAGTGGATGCAAGATCGCCGAAGGCAAGCCGGAGGCCTTGATTCATGAGCATATTGGCTGCGACGTGATCGAAATCTATGGCGGTGATCCATATCAGCTTCGTGAGCTGATCAGACCTTATGCGCGGCACATCGAAGTGAGTGGAGAAACGCTTTTTTGTTATGCGCCACACCCGGAGCAGGTACGCCTGCAGCTGCGCGGGCGATCGGACCTTCGCGTTCTCCAGCGTCCGCCCAATCTTGAGGACGTGTTTTTGCGGTTGACCGGGCGCGAGTTGGAGAAATGAGCGATGGGTGAAGCTTATGGGGCGGTAATGCCCGCTAACGCGTACAACTGGATCGCGGTATGGCGTCGAAATTTCCTGGCATGGAGGAAAGTCGCGCTTCCATCGCTGCTCGGCAACCTCGCAGAACCGATAACCAATCTGTTTGGCCTTGGCTTTGGCCTCGGACTCATCATGGGCCAGATTGAGGGGACTTCGTACATCGCGTTTCTGGCGGCGGGTATGGTCGCGATCAGCGCCATGACATCCGCGACCTTTGAAACCCTATATGCGGCCTTTGCTCGCATGGATGCCAAGCGCACCTGGGAAGCTGTCCTGTTCACACAGCTCACTCTTGGCGATATCGTTCTAGGTGAGTTGGTGTGGGCGGCCAGCAAGTCGGTTCTGGCCGGGACAGCAATCGGGATTGTCGCTGCCATGCTGGGTTATGCATCCTGGACGTCCATTGTCTGTGCGATACCAACGGTCGCCCTTACCGGCCTTGTCTTTGCTAGCCTGGCAATGGTCGTCATAGCTCTTGCGCCAACTTACGATTACTTCGTGTTTTACCAGTCGCTTATTCTTACGCCCATGGTGTTTCTTTGTGGCGCCGTCTTCCCGATAAGCCAACTGCCCAGCTCAGTTCAGCACTTCGCCGGCTTGTTGCCACTCGCGCATTCGGTAGATCTTATTCGCCCAGCAATGCTTGAGCGTGGTGCCGACAGCCCTGCCTTGCACATCTGTGCGCTTTGCATTTACGCGGTTTTGCCCTTTTTCGTGTCCACAGCGCTATTTCGGCGCCGCTTGCTGCGTTGACCTGAGTTGAGCGAAAACAGAGAAAGCCAATTCGGTGCAGTGTCACGATGCGTTCTGCGGTAGCTCGAGATGACCTCACAGTAGCTGCTGCATTGGCCTTAAGAGCGCAATCGAGCCAGATCTATGGCCGCGCTCGGTCAATCGGTGCGGACGCTAGCAGCGCTATTGTTCTCAGCGCCTGTCGCTAGGCGCCGAGACGGACCTTGCAAGGTCAGCTGTGCTATCTGGTCCGCGCAGCCGACGGAGCGTGGTTCCTAGACATGGAGCGGCAGTTGGCCTTCCGGTCATCATCAAATGGAGAACGAGATGTTGTGCCTGGGACTGAGTGGCGGGCTTGATAGAGTTTTCGAAAGCTCGCTGGAGTTGCCGAATACATTCCTTCACGATGGCGCTGCGGTTCTTGTGAGGGATGGCCGCGTAATCGCTGCTGTCGAAGAGGAGCGCCTCAACCGCGTCAAGCACTCCAACAAGTTCCCGAGCAATTCGATCCGATATTGCCTTTCCATCGCAGGAGTTGAGCTCGGCGAGATTGACCGGATCGCGTTCTACGCGACCGAGGCCTACTGCAATACTGTGATCGAGCGTCTTTCGGCTTCTCGGCCCGTTCCGTTGGACGCAAAACTGTTGCTGCGGCAGCTGCTGGCACGGGAGTTCGGTGCTGAGATCGATTCGTCCCGGCTCTCCTTCGTGAATCACCACGAAGCGCACGCGGTGAGCGCGTTTGCCATGTCCGGGTTCGACGAAAGTCTCGTTTTGGCGATCGACGGCGGTGGCGATTTTCTTTCGGGCATATTGGCGGTGGGGTCTGGCACCGAGCTTACGCAACTTGCAAGCTTCCCGGAAAAAAACTCCCTGGGTCTGCTTTATCTCGAGACGATCCGATATCTCGGCTACGGTCTGTTCGACGAGTACAAAGTGATGGGGCTTGCTCCATATGGTGATCCCGCTCCCTATCGCGAGCTCTTCGCCCAGTTCTATGAGTTGTTAGACAACGGTAGCTATCGCGTTCACTTGGACCGAATCGGTCCGGCCTTGGTCCGCAACATCGAGGTTCGGCGAAAGGGAATGCCATTCACCCAACAGCATCGAGATGTCAGCGCTTCGCTGCAGGAAGCGTTGGAGCGGATGGTGTTTCACATTCTGCGCCACTTTCGCGAAGCGACAGGCATGACTCGCTTGTGCCTGGCTGGGGGTGTAGCCCATAATTGCACTCTGAACGGTAAGCTGCTTTATTCCGCGCTATTTGACGACATCTTTGTTCAACCCGCGGCGCACGACGCCGGTTGCGCACTCGGGCTGCACTGATGATGTCGAACGAGCTGGGCAGGCCAGCGCCGCGCGAGCGACTGCCGGACGTTTATTGGGGGCCCAATCTGGGGACCGAGCACGCCGTAGAGCATGAGCTCAACGCATGGTCAGGCCACCTCGAAATTCAACGAAGCGATGACATAGCATCGAGTGCGGCAGAATGGATGGCAAATGGCGCTGTAATCGGCTGGGTGCAGGGCCGCTCTGAGTTCGGCCCACGTGCGCTTGGTAACCGTAGCATTCTTGCGGACCCGCGGCCTGCGGAAAACAAGGACCGCATCAACGCGATGGTCAAGAAGCGTGAGGGCTATCGCCCGTTTGCGCCATCTGTACTGGAGGAGGATGCGGGCGAGTTCTTTGAGCTCCCGGACGGCTCGCGGCAGCTCCCCTTCATGAACTTCGTGGTCCGTGTGCGTGAAGCCAAGCGTAACGTGCTCGGCGCAATCACGCACGTTGACGGGACCGCTCGGCTGCAGACCGTATCGCGCAAGACAAACCCCACCTATTGGGATGTAATTAATGCGTTCAAGAGGCGAACCGGCATCCCGGTTCTTCTAAATACCTCATTTAATAACAACGCCGAGCCGATCGTAGAGTCCGTGTCAGATGCGATCACCACGTTCTTAACGACTGACCTGGACGGACTTGTTGTTGGGCCTTTCCTGATCAGGAAGCGGGCAGCATCACTGCAGGATTGGTGTGCACTGAGCGTTTCATTGCCGCCGTATGCATCCCTTCATTGTGTTCGCTCCCAAACGGCGCCAGATTGTTGGGAAACGGTCTGCGAGGTCCGCACGGGACATTCGGGCCGCGGTACTATGCGTATCTCACATGAGCTTTTCGAGATCTTGATGCGAACCGAGGGCGAGGCGTCGCTCGGCAGTCTTCTAGACGCAACCATGCTAGGCCAGGCCAAGCGTGAAGATCTCGTGAAGGAATTGCGGCTCGTATGGGAGCTGCGCGGCGTTCGCCTGCATCCGCCGCAGGCAGCTTGCGGCCGCAATAAGCTGAGCGAAACCTAGCCGGAGCTCATGTGCATGGCCATGCTTATGCCGGCATGTGAGGAGGCCGGGCTATGCGACGCACAGGGGTGGTGGGCCATCCAACTGAAATCGGGCACGCCTACGCAACACCGCCTAAGCAAAGAGGGAAGGTGTCGCGAGAACGCGGCCCATGACGGGATAGATCCGCTATGAAATTCTATCGACGCAGCTCGCCGGCGCCGCGAATTCAGGCCACGACGTCAGAGAAGATGAGACGTGAGATGTCCGCAATGACGTCTTTTGTCCAACCAGGAGCCCGGAGAGAGGCAATGCAGAGCGGTTCGAGGAATGGTAGGTTCGTAGTTTCCCGACGACGTACGGGGTTCGGCGATTGCCTGTGGTCACTGGCGGCAGCCTGGCGTTTTGCAAAGCAGACAGGACGCACGTTAGCCATTGATTGGCGGGGGTCGTGTTATCTCGACGAGCCATTTACCAATGCCTTTCCAGTCTTCTTCGAACGAGTTCACGACATTGCTGGCGTGCGGGTGATTTGTGGCGACGAGATCAATCAGTGTTCATTTCCGGGGCCTTTCTTTCCGACATGGTGGAACAAGCCATCTATCGATTGCATCTATCGCCCAGATGAGCAGATTTTCCGCGAACGCGACGAACTCGATCGACTTTTCCAAAGTCAGAAAGATAGTGACGCTAACACGGTTGTGTGTGACGCCTGCCTGATGTGGCGCTGCGATCAGGAGGCCGAACGAGAAATCTTTCGGAGCATTAAGCCACGACCTGAAATTCAGGCTCGGATTGATGCGATCTACCGTGAGCACTTTGAACCGTACAGCGTAATCGGCATCCATGTCCGGCATGGCAACGGCGAGGATATTATGGGGCATGCTCCTTACTGGGCTGACCCGGAGAGCGCCTTGCGACAGGTCTGTGATGCTATTGATAAGGCCAGAGAGCTACCCCACGCAAAACCCGTGAAGCCTTTCCTGTGCACGGACAGTGCAACCGTCCTCGAGAAGGTTTCGACTATATTTCCCGATGTTCTCACGATCCCAAAACGATTCCAGGCACCTCAGGCCGGCCCATTGCACAACGCCGCGCTCGGAGCCGAGGGCGGCTTTTCCGCCCTCATCGATATGTATCTCCTTGCGCGCTGCAACACCGTGATCCGTTTTCCCCCGACGAGCGCCTTCACGCGCTATGCGCGTCTCGTTGCTCCACGCGTTATAGAATTCGACCTGAATGATCCGAGCCGATTGATCCTGATTGAAGAAACATCGCAAGAGCTCGTGGCTTCATGAAAGTCGTAGCCCGCCTGATCGATCTAATTGCCGCTTTTTGCATCCAGCAATATTGGCATTGCGATTCTGCCCAAAGTGATGCTCTGTCACGAACTTCCATCGGAGAACAGAGCGAGGCGACGGTCGAATGTCTTCCGCTGAAGCTCGGCGTCGAGAACAATGACCTTAAGGTGCCGCCGCCGCGCTAACCAGGTGGAACACGTCCTCGTCCTCGCCCGGGGAACCCGCAAGTCGAAGCTAATCGGTGGTCGATCGCAGAATAACATATCGAAACGTCTCCGTTCCGCCGGTGAGTTCCGTCTTGGCGGTCGGCACTCTCGGGTGCGGACGGACGCCCCCGAGCTCCACTGGTTTGCAGGACACATTCAGTACGCCAGCTGGTGGTCCACATTCGGTCCGCTGGTCGCTTTGCTAATGCTGAACACAACTGGGCAGGCAGCGATTAAGTCGCATCAGTCGCCAACGAATCTAACGTACGAAGGTGGTAACGTCAGCTTTTGAGCTGAGGCGTCTAGGGCCGCGGCGCTATCTTGATTGATCGTTGCTTCGACGAGATGCGTTGGCCATCTGCTGCGACTCCGGTTGAGCGAAGCGGCTCGTAGCCTTGTCTTTACAAAGGCAAGTGTGCTCGCAACATTCCGTAGCTGATGCACCATCCCTGTCACAAAGCACACGGAACGTGTCTTGAACCCGCCAAGCATTCGGTGTGCGCGACATTCGGACGCAAAACAAAAGCCGATTTACATGCATCGCAGTGGCCTAAATCCTGCTACGCGTGCGCAGCGCAGCAGGAGAGGAGACGGGGCGTGGGTCTGGATCTGCCAAATGACGATCGGATCAAAGACCCGGTGCCCGAAACAAATTTGGGTTGCCCTTTTCAGGCCGATAATGCCCGTGTTCACGGCGAAGAACAGAAGGTGATGTTGCTTACCGGAGCATCGCGCGGAATTGGGCATGCCACCGCCAAGCTGTTCTCGGAGGCTGGCTGGCGCATCATTTCTTGCGCGCGTCAACCGTTCGACGGTGAGCGATGCCCCTGGGAGGCAGGGAAGGAAGATCATGTTCAGATTGACCTCAGCAATCATCGAATGCTGCCGCGCGCGATCACTGAGGTTAAAAAACGCCTGGCCGGTGCACCTTTGCACGCGCTAGTGAACAATGCCGGTATCTCACCGAAAACGCCCGCCGGCGAGCGGATGACGTCGTTGACGACGTCAACCGAGACCTGGATGAGGGTGTTCCATCTCAATCTCGTGGCCCCAATCCTGCTGGCGCAGGGTTTGTTTGACGAGCTAAGAGCCGCGTCAGGATCGATCGTGAATGTGACTTCGATTGCGGGCTCCCGGGTGCACCCGTTTGCCGGCAGTGCCTATGCGACGTCGAAAGCTGCGCTTGCAAGCCTCACACGCGAAATGGCCCACGAGTATGCGCGCCATGGCATTCGCGTGAATGCGATCGCGCCCGGTGAAATCAGGACGGACATGTTATCGCCCGACACAGAAGCGCGTCTCGTGCCAAGTATCCCGCTGCGCAGAGTGGGAACCCCGGACGAAGTGGCCAAGGTCATCTTCTTCCTGTGCTCGGATGCGGCGAGCTATGTCACGGGGGCCGAGGTGCCGATCAATGGTGGGCAACATCTGTGAATCGGCCGGCATTGGCGACACAGCTGACTTGACTGCAGAAGCGGTGCTGGTGCTCTCCGCTAACGACGCGCACGCAATCCAAAAAGATGAAATGAAAGCACACCGTAAGTTTACCGTCGTGCCATGAAAAGGTGTCACTGTTCTATGTCATCTCGTCAACACTTGGCGTTAGATCGAGAGTGACATGCAAGACGAAGCTCGCCAACCGGGACAAGGTACCAGGGAGGATGATCAAGACAACGGAGACCGCCTCATGCTGGATATCCCGTCATCGCGCGAAAGTCCTGCCTCGCAACCTGAGCCGGAGGGTAAGCTCGCTGAGGAGCCGTTGCGTGAGAGCGCGCTCACCGGCATCTTCGAGATATCGAAAATACTGACCGCTCCGTGTCGGCTCGAGGTCACGTTGGCCAACGTTGTTGGTCTTTTGCGATCGTTTGTGCAGATGCGTCACGGAATTATCTCACTGCTCGACGACGACGGCACCCCGGACACGACAGTGGGCGCCGGCTGGAGCGAAGGCAGCGACGAAGGGTACCGGATGCAACTGCCCCAGAAGGCAATCGACCAGATCATCGCGACGGACACGCCTCTTGTCGTCGCGAACGTGGCCGCCGAGCCGGTATTCAGCGCTGCCGACCGGGAAGTGCTCGGCGCCTCTGATGATATGCCAGTATCGTTCATTGGGGTTCCGATTCGTATTGATCAGAAGGTCGTGGGTACGCTGACGGTTGACCGCATCCGGGACGATAGGTCGAGCCTCCGGCTCGAGTACGATGCGCGGCTGCTGGCCATGATCGCCAACCTTGTGGGACAAGCAGTGAAGTTACATCGCTTGTTCGCTTGCGATCGCGAACGACTGATGGCGGAGAAAGACCGTCTACAAAAGCAAGTACTAGAGCTCAGGCAACCCGCCCGGGAGCTCAAGAAACTAAACGCCCATGGGATCATTGGCGACAGTCCGGCGTTGCGCGTGCTGCTCGAGAAGATTGCCATTGTAGCCAGATCGAACAGCACGGTTCTGCTGCGTGGCGAGTCCGGTACCGGAAAGGAACTCGTAGCCAAGGCCATTCACGAATCATCGTCCCGCGCCAGGCGGCCGTTCGTTAAGCTGAATTGCGCGGCCCTTCCTGAGACCGTCCTGGAATCCGAATTGTTCGGCCATGAGAAAGGCGCCTTTACCGGTGCGGTCAGCTCGCGCAAAGGGCGCTTCGAACTGGCTGACAAAGGAACGCTGTTTCTTGACGAGATCGGTGAGATCTCAGCTGCCTTTCAGGCGAAGTTGCTGCGCGTTCTGCAAGAGCAGGAGTTCGAGCGCGTCGGCAGCAACCAGACTATTAAGGTCGATGTTCGAGTGATAGCTGCGACCAACAAGAATCTTGAAGAGGCCGTCGCAAGGAGCGAGTTCCGCGCAGACCTTTACTACCGCATCAGCGTAGTGCCCCTATTGTTGCCGCCGCTGCGCGAAAGACGCAGTGATATTCCCCTGCTTGCCAGGGAGTTCCTCAGAAAGTTCAATAACGAGAACGGACGTACTCTGACGTTGGAGTCGAGTGCAATCGATGTACTGATGAACTGTGGATTTCCGGGCAATGTCCGAGAACTCGAAAACTGCATCGAGCGGACAGCGACGCTGTGCGCCGGATCATCGATCGTGAGAAGTGACTTTGCATGCTGCCACGGCCAGTGCCTTTCCGCGATGCTATGGAAAAGCACGTCGGACGAGAGGCCAAACCAACCCGCACTCATACCACCGGTGCCCGCAAAGCCCATCATTCCGCTAGTTGAATCGACCCAGCCGATCCAGTCTGCCTGCGGCGAACTGGCCTCACTGGGGCCTCCCGGCACAGTTCTCGTTAGCGGCGCAAAGATGGCAGATCGCGAACGGGTCATTGCGGCCATGGAAAAGTCTGGCTGGGTGCAGGCAAAAGCAGCCCGCCTGCTCGGACTAACGCCGCGCCAGATTGGGTACGCGCTGAGGAAGTATGGAATCGAGATAAAGCGGTTCTGAACGACGACATCGGCCGGAACCGCTACTGCCAAATAGCTATGAGGACGATCTCCGGTAGGCAGTCGGATCGCAATCTGCGCGCCCTGCAATCGCGAACCGTTTGGCTGCTCATTCCTACCAAGCCATCTTGCCTGTCCGTCGATCAAGCTCGGACTGGTGAGCGGAAATGCTCATTGAACGTCGACCAGTTCGCCGCCCGCCGAGGGTAGCGGCGGTAATCTGTCGCAAGCTGCCCAGGCCTCACTCAGCTGGGCGTGCGGAGCAGCGCTGTCGCAGTTCCGACTATGTTAGCATTCGTCCTCGGGAAGCGAGCTAGAGGGGCGCATCAAGCGGTCTAGGCCTCCGTGATGCCAAGCCGATTTCAAAAGGGCGGGCGATGGTACAACACTTGCTGTGTTCTTCGAAGCTGTCGTAATTTTTGGAGCAACACTGTGCACAATGTCGTCTGCATCAAACAGGTTCCGGACTCGGCCCAGATCCGCGTGCACCCCGTGACCAACACAATCATGCGTCAGGGAGTGCCGACCATCATCAACCCATATGATCTCTTCGCGCTCGAAGCCGCGCTGGAGCTGCGCGATCGGTTCGGGGGCGAAATTACCGTGCTAACAATGGGGCCTCCATCGGCGGAAGATTCTTTGCGAAAGGCGCTGACTTATGGCGCCGATCGCGCCGTCCTACTCACCGATCGCTGCTTTGCGGGTTCCGACACCCTGGCCACAACGTATGCACTTGCAACAGCCATCCGGAAAATTGGTAAGGAATATGGCCCGACAAACCTCGTCTTCACGGGAAAGCAGACCATCGACGGCGATACGGCGCAGGTCGGGCCTGGCATCGCAAAGCGGCTGGGCGTACTGCAGCTAACCTACGTTGCGAAAGTCAGATCCATAGATCTCGCCGCCCAGACAATTGAAGCCGAACGACGCTCCGAAGGTGGTGTCCAAGTGCTGCACACGAGGCTGCCCTGCCTCATCACCATGCTGGAGGCGACGAACCAGATTCGGCGCGGCGCAATGGCGGATGCCTTGCGTGCTGCGCGTGCTCAAATCGTGAAATGGAGCGCAAACGATGCCGGTATCGAGGACGTTTCCAAATGCGGCCTCAAGGGATCGCCGACCGTCGTCAAGCGAGTGTTCGCTCCCTCTGCGCGGGCCGAGAAGGCGGCGCTGGTAGAGGCCGGCGAGCAGCCGGCGCAGGCGTTGATAGAGGCTATATTCAAGCATCAGCCGAACCTCGAAGCCGATCTTGCTGCACTTGTCCGTGAGGCTTGATCTGGAGAGTCGTGATCGAACGGTCAAAAAATGTGCCAGCACCATGAGGCACCCATTCCAGTAAGCGCGCAAGATGTAGGTAGGCATCTCAGCCCGCCGCCTGAGCGTTCTGACCCATGGCGTTCTTCGATTGCTCGCGATGACCGGGGCCGCATGTTCCCTAGACCACTTATGGCCTTGATCGATGCCGAAGTTCGAGGCGATTGGCAGGCTGTAGCGCGGCAATCTGGGTAGGAAGTGCGCGGCAATCAGGATGGCGAGGCGTGTCGCGGCCTGATGATGATTGCCGCGATGATTGTCGCGCGCAAGAGTTTTGTTGAACTCTGATTGTCGCGCAGCGTCAATCAGCGACGGTTTTGGGTGTCGCGTGCGATGGCGGCCGTCCGGGACCGCGTTTTCGTTCGAGGGCGGTCCGTCTGCGATAGCTCTCGACGTTCATCTCGACGATGGTGGCGTGGTGAACGAGGCGATCGATAGCGGCCAGGGTCATGGCGGGGTCCGGGAAGACCCTGTTCCAT
>NZ_FOVU01000009.1:0-140007 GCF_900115265.1 Bradyrhizobium sp. Ghvi
GTCCTTCAGCCCGTGCAGCGTGAGATGTGGCGTCTGCCTGATCCGCTCCACGATGAACGCTCGATGCGGCTCCAGAACCGGCTTACGGTGACCGCCCATCTTGCCCGGCGCCACCGACCCCGTCGCGCGATAGCGCTGCCGCCACTTCACGACGGACGACACAGCAACATCGAACCGGGCCGCCACAGCATGGCAACTCTCGCCGGATTCCACCGCTTTCACGGCTCGTTCACGAAAATCATTCGAAAGAGGTCGGACCATCCGATGCTGGCCTCCGATCCAGCCAGCATCTTGAATCACAAACCGCCGCCCGACGGAATCCCTCCCGATTCAATCAATCGATGAACCGCTCTAGCTCGCCGCGCCCCGTAAAAACAGGGAGACGGCGCCGCACAGCGACGATCCAGCCTTGTTTTTCAGGGTGAATCGCGCTCCTCGTCCGGCAAAGAGGCCGGTCGTCGCTTGTCGAAACTATCGAATCAGCTTTAGCAAGGCTGCTTGCGGGCCTTTGAAACAAGGCAAAAACCGCTGTCCGAGGCGCTTCCAGCTCGGGAAGCCGCTAAAATGCAGGGTTTTTTGCCACAGGGGCCAAAAAAGCCCGTAAAATCGCGACAAAACTGTGCAGAAGGCTATAGGCCTTCGCCGGTTGGTCTAATATGCAACCGGCAACGAATCAGAGGAGACACGATGCCAGCCCAAATGTCCAAATCGCAGTTGATCGAAAAGATTGCGACCGCCACCGAGCTTTCCAAGCGCGACGTCAAGAGCGTCATGGAGACGCTGACCGACGTCGGCCACAAGGAGCTCAAGAAGAACGGCCTGTTCCTGGTGCCGGGCTTCGCCAAGTTCGTGGTCATCAAGAAGCCCGCGACCAAGGCGCGCAAGGGCACCAACCCGTTCACGGGTGAAGAGATGATGTTCAAGGCCAAGCCGGCCCGGAAGATCGTCCGCGCGCGCCCGGTCAAGGCCGCCAAGGACGCCGTGGCCTGATAACGCAAAGGCTCCCTCAGCTAGGAGGGGGCCTTTTGTTTGGGGCAGCCGCGAGGGCCTGAGACGGAGGGCTCAACCCTTGCGGCGCTTCACCCGGACCGGGATCGGCGCAAGCCGCGGCTCCGGCCCTGCGAGCGCATCGCGCACCCGATCGATGGCTCGATCGAGCAGCCGGCGCAGCCGCTGCGCCTTCCGCGATTTCCTCGCGTCTTCCAGCAGTTTCTTCATCGTATTCACTCCGCCGCTTCGACCTTGGCTTCATCAGGCTCGAGCGCCGCGGCGATGGCCTCGTCGACGCGCTCCAGCCAGATGAATTCGAGGTTGTCCCGCGCGCTCTTCGGGATCTCGTCGTAGTCCCGCTTGTTGCGCGCCGGCAGCATCACCCGCTTCAGTCCGGCGGCGGCCGCTGCCACCACCTTCTCCTTGATGCCGCCAACCGGCAGCACCAGGCCGCGCAGCGAGATCTCGCCGGTCATGGCCGTGTCGCTGCGCACCGTGCGATTGGTGAGCAATGACGTCAGCGCCGTGAACATCGCCACGCCCGCGCTCGGTCCGTCCTTCGGGGTCGCACCCGCGGGAACATGAACGTGGATGTCGCTCTTCTCGAACGCTTGCGGATCGATGCCGAGCTGCGAGGCCCTGCTCTTCACCAGTGTCATCGCCGCCTGGACGCTCTCGCGCATGACGTCGCCGAGCTGGCCGGTCAGGATCATTCCGCCCTTGCCGGGCACCCGCGAGGCCTCGATGAACAGGATGTCGCCGCCGACCGGCGTCCAGGCAAGGCCCGTGGCGACGCCTGGAATGCTGGTGCGCTGTGCGATCTCGCCCTCGAAGCGCGGCTGGCCCAGCACGGTGGTGATGTCCTTCGTCGTCACCACGACCTTGGCAGCCGTGCCCTCGGCGACCTGCACCGCGGCATGGCGGAACAGCTTGCCGATCTCGCGTTCCAGATTCCGCACGCCGGCTTCGCGGGTATAACCCTTGACGACCAGCTTCAGCGCCTCCGGCTCGATCTCGGCCTGCTCGGCGGTGAGGCCGTTGGCCTCGAGCTGCCGCCGCACCAGATAGCGCCGTGCGATCTCCAGCTTCTCGTCTTCGGTGTAGCCGGCCAGGCTGATCAGCTCCATGCGGTCCAGCAGCGGACCCGGGATCTGGTCCAGCATGTTGGCGGTCGCGATGAACACCACGCGCGAGAGGTCGAAGGGCACGCCCAGATAATTGTCCCGGAACGTCCCGTTCTGCTCGGGGTCGAGCACCTCCAGCATGGCGGCAGAGGGATCGCCCTGCACGCCACGGCCCATCTTGTCGATCTCGTCCAGCATCATGACGCAGTTGCGGGCACCCGCCTTCTTGATGCCCTGGATGATGTTACCGGGCAGCGCGCCGATATAGGTGCGGCGGTGACCGCGGATCTCGGCCTCGTCATGCACGCCGCCCAGGCTGACGCGCACGAAGGGGCGGCCCATCGCGCGTGCGATGGATTGGCCGAGCGAGGTCTTGCCGACGCCGGGCGGGCCGACGAAGCACAGGATCGGGGCCTTGCCCTGGGGCGCCAGCTTGCGCACGGCCAGATATTCGATGATTCGGCTCTTGATCTTCTCCAGGCCGAAATGGTCGGCGTCGAGGATGGCGCGCGCCTCCTTGATGTCGATCGGTTTCTCCTCGGGCAGCGCCCAAGGCAGCTCGATCAGCCAGTCCAGATAGGTGCGGACCATGCCGGCTTCGCCGGCGGCTTCCGGCATGCGCTCGTAGCGGCGCAGCTCCTTCTTGGCATGCGCGTCCGCTTCCGGCGGCATGTTGGCCTTGGCGATGGCAGCGGTCAGTTCGGCGACCTCGGCGGCCTTGCCGTCGCCTTCGCCCAGCTGGCGCTGGATGGTTGCCATCTGCTCGCGCAGAATCGCCTCGCGCTGCCGCTCGTCGAAGCTGGCGCGGGTCTTCTGGCCGATTTCATTGCTGATGCGGAGCACCTCCAGCCGCTCGGCGAGGTGCTTCGACACCTTCTCGACGCGCAGAGCGAGGTCGATCGTTTCCAGCACCTCCTGCTTGTCCTGCGGCTTGATGTCCATGAACGAGGTCGCCAGATCCGCCAGCGCGCCGGGCGCGGTCGTGCTCTGGAACATCGCGATCAGCTCGGGCGGCGCCTGCGGCAGCAGCTCGATTGCCTCGATGGCCTGGCGTTGCAGGTTCAGGGCACGCGCCTCGATCTCGGGCGAATTCGTGGTGGGCTCGGGGATCTGCTGGATCCGCGCAGCCAGGAATGGCGTCCCCGGCAGGAAGTCGAGGATCCGCGCGCGCTGCACGCCCTGGCAGACGATATGATGGGTGCCGTCGGGCGCGGTGATGTAGCGCACGATGTTGGTGATGGTTGCGACCCGATAGAGATCGTCCGGACCGGGCTCGTCGATCTCGGGGCTACGTTGCAGGACGATGCCGATCGGCCGCTGCTCGCGCAGCGCCTGCTGTGCCGCGGCGACCGACTTCGGCCGCGCGATCGCGATCGGCGCGATGGCGCCGGGAAACAGCACCATCTCCCGCACGGGGATGATGATCAATGCGTCTTCGGGAATCTTCACGTCGGAGCCGTTCTGGGTGTTGGGCTGTGCGGTATTCATCTGTTCGGTGGCCATGATCGACCTCAGGATTTGGCGAGGCGCAGTGCGACGCAGCCGTCCATCACGAAACGGCTGATGGCGTAGCGGCCAAGAGGCAGCGCGATGCGCCGCTCGAAGCGGCCCTGCGGTAGCTCGAGCCGGTGGATCCGGGCGTTGCGAAGCTCCGGCGGCAATGTCCGCTGGCCGGAGATGATAAGCACGCCGTCATGGATCACCGTCTCGACATTGTCCGGATTGACGCCGGGAAGCGCGACCAGGATCAGGAGCTCATGCTCGGTCTCGAGCACGTCGATCGGCGGCTCCCAGCAGGCTTCCTGGCGACCGAACTGCTGGCGCATCCGTTCGCCGCGGGTCAGCTGGTCCAGGGCCTCGGACAGCATCCAGTCGAAGGGATTTTTGGGTTGCATGGCTAAACTCGGGGAAGGCGCTGCGGTTGGAAAACGGGGATATGGGGATGGTTCCCGCAAATTCCAGCATCGCGCGTTTGCAGCATGCCTGGCCCCCGAAGGCGAGTAGCCCCTTGCATTCAGACGCAGCGACGCCGCGGAGATGTTCCGCGGCGTCGAGGCAGCGGTTGGGCGGGACGCCGCAATCAAGCGGCGGCGCGGTACTCCTCTTCCGCTTCGAGGTTGATAACCGAGGTAGCAAGTTCGGTCAGCGTGTGATCGGTCGCCTCTTCCTCTTCGAGGGTTTCCTGAAGCAGCCTTGCCGCGTCCTGCATGCCGAGCTCCTCGGCCCAGGTGCGCAGCGTGCCGTAACGGGAAATCTCGTAGTGCTCGACGGCTTGCGCCGCGGCGAGCAGGCCGGCGTCGAGGGCAGGGGCGTTCTTGAAGTCCTTCATGATCTCGGCGCCCTCGTCGGTGATGCCATTGATCGCCTCGCACGGCTTGCCGCGTGCCGGCTTGCCCAGCATCTTGAAGACCTGATCGAGACGTTTGACCTGGCCCTGCGTCTCGCGCAGATGCTTGTTGAAGGCGGCCGCGAGATCCTTCGAATGCGCGGCCTTGGCCATCTTGGGCAAGGTCTTGATGATCTTGTTCTCCGCGAAATAGATGTCCTTCAGCGTTTCCAGAAACAGGTCGCTCAGCATCTTGGGCGCCTGACGCGGGCGGCGCGATGCTGTCCTTTTCTTCGGGGCGCGTTTCTTTGCTTGCTTGGCCATAAATCCTCCTCATGAGGCGACACGGGAAGGCATGCCCTTCCTCAATCCTCACGCGATCAAGAGCCGGGACGAGCAAATGTTCCTCGCGAACCGCCGCGCGGGCCGCTATGGCTGGCCGCCAGAGCCACACTCGCCTGAGACGCCTGACCCATGCTCGACTTCGCCCTATCCGCCTTTGTCACGCTGTTGCTGGTGGTCGATCCCGTCGGCCTGGCGCCGGCGTTTCTGGCCGCGACCGGGGGCATGCCGGACAAGATCAAACGGGCCGTCGTTCTGCGGGCGCCGTTCATCGCGGCCTCGATCCTGGTCGTGATCGCGCTGGTCGGAAACTGGCTATTGCGACAGCTCGGGATCGGCATCCCCGCCTTCCAGATCGCAGGCGGGCTGCTGTTGTTCGGCGTGTCCTACCAGATGATCTTCGGTGACCGTCCGCATCGCGAGGCGCGGGAGGCCGACAAGGCGACCGCGGAGCATGCCTCCGACGTCGCCGTGTTTCCGCTCGCCATCCCCATGATGGCCGGTCCCGGGGCGATCGCGACCACGCTGTTGCTGGCCGGCGATGCCGGCTACGGGCCCAGGCTCGCCATCATCATCGCGGTGGTCCTCTCCGTCTGCCTGCTTTGCATGCTCTGCTTCGTTTCGGCGCACCTGATCGCGCGGACGCTGGGGCGAACCGGCAATGCCGTGCTCTCGCGCGTGCTCGGCATGCTGCTCGCGGCCTATTCGGTGCAGTTCGTGATCAACGGGATCGCGGCCGTCCGTGCCAACCTGTCCTAAGGCTGTGACGAACTTTTAATTCATTGATTTTACACTCGATTTCGCAATGCAATGGGGGTGCAGGCAAGGTCGTGCCCGAACCGGTCCGCTTTCGCTTGCGCTGCCATATTGCTTTGACGTACTTCCCCTCTGACGAGCGCCCATCGCGAAGAAGGTGGAGACGAGATCGAGATGTCGATGACAGCGGACGAGCTCGCAAAGAGACAGGCCATCATCGACGCCTGCCGTCGGATGAACGCGCTCGGCATCAACCAGGGGACATCAGGCAATATCAGCGTGCGTTTTGGCAATGGGCTGCTGATCACGCCCACCAGCGTGCCCTATGACGCCATGACGCCGGCCCAGATCGTCTTTATGGCGCTGGATGGCTCCCATGCCCCCGACCAGAAACCATCGAGCGAGTGGCGCTTCCATCTGGACATCCTGAAGGCGCGCGCCGACGTCAATGCCGTTGTGCACGCCCATCCGGCCTATTGCACCATGCTGGCGATCATGGGCATGGAAATCCCGCCAGTGCACTACATGATTGCAGCCGCCGGCGGCGACAACATCCGTTGCGCGCCCTATGCCACATTCGGGACGGCGGAACTGTCCGAGCATGCGGTGCGCGCGCTGGAGGGGCGGCTCGCCTGCCTGCTTGACCATCACGGCATGATCGCGGTCGGCAAGACGCTCGACAAGGCGATGTGGCTGGCCGTCGAGGTCGAGACGCTGGCGCGGCAATATCACGGCTGTCTCCAGATCGGCAAACCGCCACTGCTCTCCAGCGCCGAGATCGAACGGGTTCGTCAGCGCATGGCCGGCTACGGCATGTCTGAAGGGTAGGGCTGGCAGACGGTGTTCGCGCGGATCAGATATTTCGTCGACGGCAAGGGGACCAGCCGGACCATGGTGCGGCTGCGCGCGCTGTTGCGCAGCAACGAATTCTACCTGATCCCGCTCGCGCTCGTGATCGGCACGCTGGCCGGCGCGATCGTGACGCTGATGGCCGAGATCGCGCAGATCGCCCATGTCGTGATCTACGGCATTCCCATCGACGTACGTCTCTCGGCCAACACCTATATCAGTCCGTGGGCGGCGATGATCGCGCCCGCGCTGGGCGGCCTCTCGCTTGGCGTCATGGAATGGTGGCGGCGGCGGCTGAAGATCTCGAGCGCCGTCGACCCGATCGAGGCCAACGCGCTGCGCGGCGGCAATCTGTCGATGCGCGACAGCGTGGTGGTGTCGAGCCAGACGCTGATCTCGAATGGCTGCGGGGCCTCGGTCGGTCTCGAGGCCGGCTATACCCAGATCGGCTCCGGCATCGCCTCGCTGCTCGGAAAATTCTTCAATCTTCGCCGCAACGACCTCCGCCTGGTCGTCGGCTGCGGCGCTGCGGCGGCGATTGCGGCGGCCTTCGGCGCGCCGATCACCGGTGCATTCTATGCCTGCGAGCTGATCGTCGGCGTCTATGCGGTCGGCAGTGCCGCGCCGATCCTGGCGGCCTCGCTGGCTGGCGCGCTCACAGCGCAATGGCTCGGCGGCGCGCCTTACTCGCTCGAAATCCCCAAGGTCAGCGCCGTCGGCGTCGAGCAATATCTGGCGCTGATCGGGCTGGCTCTCGTCACCAGCGGCGTCGGTATCGCGGTGATGCGCTCGTCCTCGATGTTCGAGCGGCTGTTCAAATGGCTGCCGGTGTGGCTGCGCCCGGTGATCGGCGGCCTCATCGTCGGCAGCTTCGCCCTCGTCACGCCGCAGGTGCTCGCGGCCGGCCACGGCGCCATGGTGCTCGATCTCTTCCACGACATGACGATCGGCCTGGTCGCGATCATCATCGCGCTGAAGGTGACGGCGTGCTTGATCTCGCTGGCCTCCGGCTTTCGCGGCGGGCTGTTCTTCGCCTCGCTGTTCGTCGGCAGCCTGATCGGAAAGTTCTTCTCGGCGGTGCTGCTCTTGATCAGCCCGAGCTTTGCGATCGATCCGCTGGTGGCGATGTTGACCGGCATGGCGACGCTGGGCGTCGCCATCGTCGGCGGTCCTCTGACCATGTCGTTCCTCGTTCTCGAGATGACCCGCAATGTCGACGTTACCGCCGTGGTGCTGGCCGGCTGCATCGTCACCTCGATCTGCGTCCGCTTCATGTTCGGTCATTCCTTCTCGACCTGGCGCCTGCATCTGCGCGGCGAGACCATCCGCAGCGCCAACGACGTCGGCTGGCTGCGCAACCTCACCGTCGAGCGGCTGATGCGCTCCGACGTCGGCAAGGTGCCGTCGACCACGACCATCGCCGCCACGCGGCGGGAATTCGCGCTGGGATCGCGGCCCGGCATCGTCATTGTCAACAATGCTGACGAATATGTCGGCCTCGTCCTGCTGCCCGATCTATTCTCCAGCGACCTCGACACCATTGCCGACGACATCCAGGTCATCGAGCTTGCGCGCCTGACCGAGATCGTGCTGATCCCGGAAATGAACGTGAAGAGCGCGATGGCGGTGTTCGACGAGGCCGAGGCCGAAATGCTGGCGGTGGTCGATTCCACCGACAGCCGCAAGGTGGTCGGCTTCCTGACCGAGACTTTTGCCCGCCGCCGCTACGTCGAGGAAATCGACAAGGCCACGCGCGGCGTGCTGGGCGCGTTGTCGTAAGCCGAACCCTCCCTCGAGCGATGAATGATCATGGAAGCCGGACGGCGCGCGTCATTGCCGCCGTCCACGCCTTTTATCGGGCTGGTTGGGGAGGGGCCGCAACGAGGCAGGTCACGATCCGGCGGACCAGTGGCAGCACCATCAGCAGCGTCGGAAAGGCAACGAGCCAGGACAGCCCCCAGGCGCCCGGCCAGGTCATAACGAAGGCCGGCGTTGCGCCGAGGCTTCGCAACGTGGAAATGAGCGACACCACGGCGGTCATGAGGACGGACAGCACGAATGGCATCACGATCGGCGCATAGCGCGCCGGCAGTTTGCGAACCGCAATCATCTGGTTTCTTTCGAGGAAAAGACGCGTCAGTCACGGTGAACCCAAGGTGGCATCGATCCCGACGGCGTCGGTTGATGCGTTGGTTCACGTAAACGCTTACGGCGGCCGGAAAGGCGACGCGGTTGTTCATTAACCGCTCAGGTTGAATGGATCAAGCTGGATCTGACGGATCGGCTTACAATCGTTCAAAGCGCGGCAGATTGCCGCGATCAGGCAACCATTTCAGTGCTTTGCGCATTATGCGTTGTTTCCCTATCTCTTCTTTGGCGAGAGCAGAGGACGGTAAGATGAGTGACAGGTCCGTGAATTCGAGAGCTGGCCGCCGCGCTACGCTGGCCGCGTTCACCAGTTTCGCCCTGGTCGTCGCATCCCTGTCTCCGTCGACCGCCGCGTCTCCGACGCCACTCAGGGCAGCGCCCGCCGTGGCGGCGCGGGGCTCTTCCGACGCAACCGATTTCAGCGCCGCGCGTCGTCACCATTATCGGCACTATCGGCGCGGACCGAACGCTGCGGGCCTCGCCTTCATGGGGCTCGCGGCCGGCCTGATTGGCGGCGCGATCGCCGAGAGCCGCCGCCAGGAATATTACGACAACTATTATTATGGCGGCCCGCGCTATTATGGCCCCGGCTACGGCTATTACGGCGGTCCGGGCTACTACTACAATCCGTACTGATGTTTGCCTGACGGGCAACACACCGCGGATGCGTCAATCCCTTCCGACAAAAACATTCCGCTTTACCGAAATTCGGAAACGGCGTATGTGTCGCCCATCCCGGCTCGAGCTTGAGGGGCGATCGTCCATCGTCACGTTCGCGAGCCGGGGATGCGGTGGACGCGGCAGCGTCGGCACGAGAAGGTGCGGGCAGGGCGGGTAGTCCCTGTGAGCCCGTAACCGCGTGGGGACGAACGAGGCTGTTCAGTTCGTTGCGCCAACATTCCTGCAGCGCGTGTGCACACTGCTGCAAGACCCTGTGGCCGGCGAATGCGCGTACGGCAAAACCGTGTGGTCCTGGCCGTCGTTGCTACGGTCAAGCTGTCGCGGAGGTGCAGGGCGCCCGACCGGGTTAACTGCATCGTCAATTCGCGAGGGCGAGGGAGGCCAGAGAGAAAATCGGCTCCCGGGAGAGCACGGCATAAGCCGTCAAACCACTGCGCAGGGAAGGCCGAGTGATTGGCACCACCTGTATGCTGCTGTGCGGTCTTTTTGCGCTACATCTTCGCGCAGCAGACCGCGGGTGCGAGGTCAGCACCCGGCCTTCCCTGCGCCCTCTTGAATCAGAGGGACACGAGATCAAGCATAGCTCGGGCAAAATGCGCCGCGAGGCCGCGAAGGCGTGTCTGCGACACTCGTCGCCAAGGCTGCAGCGCGTCCGGGACACGCGAGGGGCATTATTGCCGGCTAAATATTCGGCAATCGCCTCGCCGGGTCCGATGGACTTGACCCGCGCCATCAGGTTGAATGGGCAACCGGGGTTTAGGTACGACAATGATGTCGAAATATCTGCTGATTCTGCTTTTGATCGCCTCGCCGGCTGCGGCGCAGGTGAAGCCTGGTCCCAAAGCCTCGGCGGCCCGTCTCGACCCCTGCGCTCCCATCGGGCGCACCGCGGACGGCAAGTTGGTCTATTCCATGAAATGCGAGAGCCTGCCGGCGCCACCAGCGGCCCCACCGCAGGCGGAACTGAAGGAGGCCCCCGCGGCGGCGGAGCCGGAGCCGGAGGTCCGGCGGAGCGGCCTGTTCGGCTGGTCTTACGACCGCAGATAAAGGGGCGAGCGCTACTTGCGCGAAGCGCGCTGGAGTGCTCTTTGCTTGCAAGTCTCCGTGGGCCATGGTTCCGGAGCCAGAGAAATGAGATGAGCAAACTCGCTATCCGTGCCGGCGAATTCGGCTTCGACGCCCGATTCGAGGAGCAGGCGGCGCCCAAGACTGTTGCGGCGTTCCGCAGGACGTTGCCGTTCGAGAGCCACATCATCCATGTGCGCTGGAGCGGTGAAGGCGTGTGGATGCCGCTTGGCGATCTCGACTTCGGCGTTGGATATGAGAATCACACCAGCTATCCCGCGCCTGGCCAGATCATCCTTTACCCCGGCGGGATCAGCGAGACCGAGATCCTGCTCGCCTATGGCAGCGTCCACTTTGCCAGCAAGACGGGCCAGCTCGCCGGCAATCACTTCATCACGCTGACCTCGGGTCTTGAGAATCTGGCGACGCTGGGCAAGAGCGTGCTGTGGAAGGGCGCGCTGCCGATCCGCTTTGAGGAAGTCTGAGTGACCGATATCAACTACCCCCGTGATCTCCGCGGTTACGGCCGCAACCCGCCGCACCCACAATGGCCCGGCAATGCGCGTGTCGCAGTGCAGTTCGTCGTCAATTTCGAGGAAGGCGCCGAGAACAACATCCTGCACGGCGACGGCGCCTCGGAAGCATTCCTGTCCGATGTGCTCGGCGCGCAACCTTGGCCGGGCCAGCGCCACGCCAATATCGAATCCATGTTCGAATATGGCTCGCGCGCCGGCTTCTGGCGGCTGTGGCGGGTGTTCAATGAGCGGAAGTTGCCGACCACCGTGTTCGGGGTCGCCAATGCGCTGAAGCGCAATCCGGAAATCGTCGCGGCAATGAAGGAGTCCGGCTGGGACATCGCGAGCCACAGCCTGAAGTGGATCGAGCACAAGGACATGACGGAAACGCAGGAGCGCGCCGAGATTGCCGAGGCGCTCCGTGTCCATACCGCGGCCACCGGCGCGCGGCCGCTCGGCTGGTACACCGGGCGCTCCTCCATCAACACCATCAGGCTGCTGATGGAGGAGGGCGGCTTCCTCTATCTCTGCGACTCCTATGCCGACGATCTTCCCTATTGGGTCAAGGGCGCGAACGGCAAGCAGCTCATCATTCCCTATACGCTTGACGCCAACGACATGCGGTTCATCAACCCGCAGGGCTTTTCCGAAGGCGAGCAGTTCTTCACCTATCTCAAGGATGCCTTCGACGTGCTCTATGCGGAAGGGCAAACGGCACCGAAGATGATGTCGGTGGGACTGCACTGTCGTCTCGCCGGCCGGCCTGGCCGCGCCGCGGGGCTGATCCGCTTCCTCGACTATATCGGCAAGCACGAGCGCGTCTGGGTGCCGACCCGACTCCAGATCGCGCAGCATTGGCACGACAAGCACGCGCATCTCGCCGCCGACGCGTTCGAGATCAGGTAAAGACGTGATGGCGGAAGTCTCGCTCGCCGATCTCAATGCCGCAAGCAAGGCCGATTTCGTCGCGGCGCTCGCCAATGTCGTCGAATATTCACCGTGGATCGCCGAGCAGCTCGCCGGCAAGCGGCCGTTCGCGGGCATCAATCAGCTGCACGCGGCACTGATGGCGGCGATCCAGGCAGCCGAACCCGACGTGCAGCTGGCGCTGATCCGCGCGCATCCCGATCTCGCCAACAAGACCCAGCGCGCGGCGGGCCTGACGGAAGAATCGATCGGCGAGCAGAACAGCGCCGGCCTCGACCGGCTCTCGGACGCGGAATACGCGACGTTCGAGCGCGTGAACAACGCCTATCGCGAAAAGTTCGGCTTTCCCTATATCATCTGCGTGCGGCGTCACACCAGGGACTCGATCCTGCGCGACTTCGAGACGCGCCTGCGCAATATCGCCAAGACCGAGACGCGGCGCGCGATCGAGGAGATCGGCCGCATCTCGGCGCTGCGGCTTGATCAGCTGGTCGTCGCCAACGACAAGCTGAAAGTGCACGGCCGGCTCTCGACCCATGTGCTGGACAATCATGCGGGCAAGCCGGCATCCGGAATCGCGGTGGAGCTGGTCGAGCTCGCTGCCCTCGGCCAGAGCCGCGTCATCGCTCGTACCGTCACCAATGCAGACGGCCGCACCGACCAGCCGCTGATCGGCGGCCGCCCCCTGCCGATCGGGCGCTACGAGCTACGGTTCGGCATCGCCAAATATTACGTCGAGCGTAACGTCCAGCTCGCGGATCCCCCGTTCCTCGACGAGATCCCGCTGCGCTTCGCGATCAGCGAACCGGAGGGGCACTACCACGTGCCGCTGCTGGTGACGCCTTGGAGTTACTCGACCTATCGCGGGAGCTAGCCGCCAAACTTGTCGTGCAGTGCCGGAAACAGCCGGTCGGGCTTGAAAGGCGGCGCCGTGAAGCGGATGCCGGTGGCATCTGCAATCGCGTTGCCGAGCGCGGCGGCAACCGGATTGTACGGGCTCTCGCTCATCGACTTCGCGCCTAACGGTCCGATGGTGTCAGACGTCTCGGCGAAGAACACTTCGGTGCGCGGCACATCCGCGAAGGACGGCAAATGATAGTCGCGGAACTTGGGATTGGTGACGCGACCCTGCGCGTCGATCACCATCTCCTCGTAGAGCGCCGCACCCAGCGCCTGCGCGACGCCGCCCTCGACCTGGCCGCGGCACTGCATGGGATTGGCGACGACACCGGCATCGGCAGCCTGCACGCTCCGGAGAATCCTGACCTCGCCGGTGCCCTTGTTCACGGCGACGCGAAAGCCCTGCACGTTGAAGCCGACCGAGCGGGGCGAGCCCTCGGAATTGCCGTGACCGGCCAGAGGACGACCGCCTTCGCGCGCGAGCCTGGCGAGCTCGACAAAGGACATTCGCCGCACGCCGCTGACGACGAACTCGTCCTCGAGCGTGCAAGTCGCGGCATCGCAGAGCCACGCGCCGGCGGCCGCCGCCTTCAACTCAGTCGCGAGCTGCGTGGCCGCGGCCTGCGTCGCCTTGCCGGCCACGAACAGGCCGGTGCTGCCATAGGCGCCGGTGTCGTGGCCGCCATGGGCAGTGTCGGACTGGCGCAGGCGGATCCTGTCGACGGTGGTCGCAAGGACAGTCGCGGCGATCTGCCGGTGTACCGTGCTGGTGCCGTTGCCGAACTCGGCGGTGCCAACGGTGAGCTCGAAGCCACCGTCGTCATTGAGTGTGGCCGTGGCATCCGCGATGTGGCCGGCGGGCGGCACCGTGTCGATCATGGTCAGTGCGATGCCGTCGCCGGTCAGCCATTCCGGCGACAATTCAGGTGGCTGGTCCGCCTGCATCGCGTGCTCGACGAGATCAATGCACTGGTCGAGCCCGTAGGAGCCGTAGAGCACGTCGTGGTATTCGGATTCGGGCGGCGACAGCATGGGATCGCCTTGCCTGATGATGTTGCGGCGGCGCATATCGTAGGGGCTGATACCAAGCTGTCGCGCCAGCTCGTCGATTGCAGCTTCCACCGCGATGACGGCCTGCGGCAGGCCGTAACCACGAAACGCGCCTGCGGGCACCGTGTTGGTGTAGACGACGAAGCCGTCGACGCGCTTGTTGGGGCAGTTGTAGACGGCGATGGATTCGGACACCGCGTGGAACATCACGGAGGGCCCGTGATTGCCATAGGCACCGGTGTTGGAGAGAACGTCGAGCTGCAGCGCGGTGAGCTTGCCCTCGGCATCGGCACCAGCCCTGATGTGAACGCGCATCGGATGCCGCGTCGAGGTGGCGATGAACTGCTCCTCGCGGGTGAGCTCGAGCTTGACGGGCCGCCCGGTTTTCAGCGCGGCCAGCGCCAGGATATCCTCGACAAACATCTCCTGCTTGCCGCCGAAACCGCCGCCGACCCGCTCACAGAACACACGGACCTTGTCGATGGGAAGTCCAAAGATGCCCGAGAGCGCGCGCCGGGTCAGGAACGGCACCTGCGTCGACGTGCGAACATTGAGCACGCCTGTCGCGTCGAGCCAGGCAAGGCCGCCATGGGTCTCCAGCGCCGCATGTTGCACACGGTGGCTGTGGAAGGTGCCCTCGTAAGTGACGGCGGAAGCGGCGAGGGCGGAGGCGACATCGCCGAACTCGCCATGGATCTCCGCGACGAGATTGCGCTGCGCGTCGGCGACTCGGTTCGCGGTGGTGCGATCAGGATGTACCCGTGGCGCGCCCGGCATCATCGCCTGCTCCGGGTCGATCAGAGCGGGCAAGATCTCGTACTCGATTTTCAGTCGCCGGCAGGCCTCCTCGGCGGCGGCTTCGCTCTCGGCGACCACCGCGGCGACCTTCTGGCCGATGAAGCGGACCACGTCGTCGAGGACACGGGTGTCCTCGGGATCCATCCAGTCCTTCTCATGCCGCGCTGTCGAGAACAGCACCGATGGCGCGTCCTCATGCGTCAGGATCGCGTGGACGCCTGCTACGGCCATCGCCGCCGATCTGTCGATCGCGACGAGCCGGGCATGCGCATGCGGCGAGCGCAGCAGCTTGATGTGCAGAAAGTTGTCGACCTTGGTGTCGAAGGTGTAGCGCGCTTGGCCGCGGACGACGTCGGGCCCGGCCGGCGCCGGCAGGCTGCGGCCGAACGCGCCGCCGGCTTCGACGCTCTCCTCGACGTTGATCTTGCCGTGGATCGCGTCCTCGATCGATCGATAGCCGGTGCAGCGACAGATGTTGCCTTTCAATGCAGCGTCCAGATCGGTGCGCTGGGCCTGGTTCAGCGAGGCGCAGGTCAGGATCATGCCGGCGGTGCAGAAGCCGCACTGGAAGCCTTGGGCGTCGAGGAACGCCTGCTGCATCTGGTGCGCATGCTCGCCGCCGAGACCTTCGATCGTGGTGATGGGCCGTCCTTCCGCACGAAACGCGGGGATCAGGCAACTATGCACGGGCTCGCCGTCGAGCAGTACGGTACAGGCGCCGCAATCGCCGGCGTCGCAGCCCTTCTTCACTCCGAAATGGCCGAGCTCCCGCAAAAACGTGCGCAGGCATTGGCCGGCGCGCGGCGCTTGCGGGAATGTCGTGCCATTGATTTCAAAGCTCATGGCGGCGCTGCCCCCAGGAGCTCAACGCGAATCTCTTCGGCGAGCCGCAGCGTCATGTGCTTGCGCCAGAGCGGCTTGCCATGAATGTCGGTGTGATAGAGATCGTCGGTAATCTCCTCGACCACAGCGGCGCGAAGCGCGTCCGCGTCCGGCAGCTTTGCAAACGATATCTGGATCGGGCGTATGGTGGAGGCGGTGACCGTCAGCTTCAGCGCACCGTTGCCGTCGAGGCTTCCGATCAAAAGTGCCGCGGAGCGGCCGACCGGCGCGAGCGAGATCTGGCGAAACGCGGAGCGGCGCTTCAGTGCGGGAAGCGGTATATCGATCTGCCGCAGCAGGTCGCCCGGCGACAGGCGATTGCGCTGGTTGCCCGTGACGAATTCGGCGACGGGAATCCTCTGCTCACCGCCGCCGGCTTTCCAGATGGTACAGACGCCGTCGAGCGCGGCGGTGAGCGAGATCATCGGGCCCGCCGGCAGGGACATGCAGAGATTGCCGCCCACCGTCGCCGTCTTCCAGATCTTGAAAGAGGCGAGGAAGGCGCGGCAGCACCGGCTGACCAGCGGCGCTGCGAGCCAACCAGGCGGGCAGGCGAGCGCATCGAGTTGCGAGATCGTGCAGGTGGCCGCAATGCTGAGGTGGCTGTCCGTGATAACCAGGGCCGGCCATTTCAGATCGGTAAGATCGATCAGTCGCGTGAGGTGAACTTGCGGCTCCGAGAACAGCCACGTGCCGCCCGCGAGCCAAGCATCACCTGGCGTCCAAACGGGCAGTTCGGAGCGCGTTTGCGGATGGGAGACCGCTGTGATGGTATTCAAGTCCATGGCTGCGATAGCGCCTGCACCGGGTGAATTGACTCGAGGTAAAGTCTTGCAAGACCAGCGCCAAGTGGCAACAACAAGTCGCGATAATTACGCTCTCGGGCTGGTCCTTGCCTTGCAAGCCTGCCGTCAGCGAATGTGGGGAGAAGCAGGCGCATGAGCGACGTAAAGCCGATCTGGATCAAGGATCCTCTCGCCATACTGGCTGACGGTGCGGGGCGCGGGATCGTCGTGAAGGATGGTCGCATCATCGAACTCGTAGCCGCAGGCGGAACGCCTGTGACCACCGACGTTGCGGTGTTCGATGCGAGCGCGCACGTCGTGCTGCCGGGCCTCATCAACACCCATCATCACTTCTACCAGACGCTGACGCGGGCGCTTCCGGCGGCGATGGACCGCGAGCTGTTTCCCTGGCTCCAGGCGCTCTATCCGATCTGGGCGAAGCTGACTCCTGAAGCGCTCGAACTTGGCGTGACCGTGGCGATGTCGGAACTGCTGCTCTCGGGCTGCACCACGACGACGGATCATCACTATGTGTTCCCGGCGGGTCTCGAAGAGTCCGTTGATATCGAGGTGCGGGTTGCAAAGCGCCTCGGCGCGCGCGTGCTACTGACGCGCGGCTCGATGAACCTGTCGCAGCGCGATGGTGGCCTGCCGCCTGACAGCGTCGTGCAAGACGAGGACACCATCCTCGCCGATAGCGCGCGCGTGGTGGCAAAGCATCACCAGCGCGGGGCGGATGCGATGGTGCAGATTGCGCTTGCGCCTTGCTCTCCGTTCTCGGTGACGACGTCGCTGATGCGTGCCACCGCTGATCTCGCTGACAAGCTCGACGTGCGCCTGCACACCCATCTCGCCGAGACTGAGGACGAGAACAAATTCTGCGAGCAGATGTATGGCTGCCGCCCGCTCGATTATCTCGAGCAGTGCGGCTGGCTCAATGCGCGGACCTGGCTCGCTCATGGCATCTTCTTCAACGCCGACGAGATGAAGCGGCTCGGCAAGGCCAAAACGACCATCAGCCATTGCGCGTGCAGCAACCAGCTGCTGGCCTCCGGCTGCTGTCCGGTCTGCGAGATGGAGGAGGCCGGCGTCGGTATCGGTATTGGCGTCGATGGCTCGGCCTCCAACGACGGCTCGAACCTGATGCAGGAGGTGCGGGCCGCGTTCCTGCTGCAGCGAGCGCGCTATGGGGTATCCAAGGTCAGCCACAAGGATGCGCTGCGCTGGGCCACCAAGGGTTCAGCGGCCTGCGTCGGCCGGCCGGAGCTCGGCGAGATCGCGGTCGGCAAAGCCGCCGACCTCGCGCTGTTCAAGCTCGACGAGTTGCGCTTCTCCGGGCATGGCGATGCCCTGGCCGCCCTGGTGTTGTGCGGGGCACATCGGGCCGATCGGGTGATGGTGGCGGGAAACTGGGCTGTGGTCGACGGCACGATCCCGGAGCTGGACGTTCCGGAGCTGATCCGTCGGCACAGCGCCGCGGCGCGGGTGATGCAGGCGGGATAGCAAATGAGAAGGAGGGGGCGACCACAAGTGCCGGGTGCTTCTGGCCACCCCCTCCAAACCTCCTCCGGGAGGAGCAGGTGATTTAGGGAATGCAAGAAGCGTGCTACTTGCCCGGCAGCTTGTCGTCGATGCCCTTGACATAGAAATTCATGCCGAGGATCTGGCCGTCTGCGAGATTGGCGCCGCCTTTGCACTCGATCTCCTTGCCGTCCTGCCCAATGACAGGGCATTTGAATGGGTGCAGCTTGCCTGCGGTGATCGCGGCCTGGGCATCCTCGGCGATCTTCTTCACGTCGTCGGGCATGTTGGTGTACGGCGCCATCGCGAACATGTGGCTGTCGAGCCCGCCCCAGGTGTCCTCAGACTTCCAGGTGCCGTCGAGCTCGGCCTTGACGCGTTCGATGTAGTAGGGGGCCCAGGTATCGAGGATCGACGTCAGCTGGGTCTTGGGCCCGAACTTGATCATCTCGGAGTCCTGGCCGAAGGCGAGCTTGCCGCGTTCGCTGGCGATCTGCATCGCCGCCGGGCTATCCGTGTGCTGCATGATGACGTCGGCGCCCTGGTCGATCAGCGCCTTGGCGGCATCGGCTTCCTTGCCCGGGTCGAACCAGGTGTTGGCCCAGATGATCTTGACCTTGATGTTCGGATTGATGGTCTGCGCCGCGATCATCGTGGCGTTGATGCCGGAGACGACCTCCGGAATCGGGAACGAGCCGATATAGCCGAGCACGCCGGACTTGGACATCTTGGCGGCGATCAGGCCTTGAATGTAGCGGCCCTGGTACCACTTGGACGAATAGGTCGACATGTTCGCGTTGCGCTTGTAGCCGGTGGCGTGCTCGAAATGCACGTTCGGATATTTCTTCGCAACCTTCAGCGTCGGATCCATGTAGCCGAATGACGTCGTGAAGATCAGCTTGTTGCCGGCGCGGACGAGCTGCTCTATGGCGCGCTCGGCGTCGGGGCCTTCGGGGACGTTTTCGAGATACGTGGTCTCGATCTTGTCGCCGAGCTCCTTCACCAGCGCCTGCCGGGCAAGCTCGTGCTGGTAGGTCCAGCCGAGATCACCGATCGGGCCGAGGTAAATGAAGCCGACCTTGAGCTTGTCGGCGGCGGAGGCTGCACTGACGCTCCCGGCAAGCAGAAGGCCGGCAGCGAGCGCAACAAGTGATTTCCTCATCATCAATCTCCAAACATCAGGGGAAAGCCACAACCCGCAACATGCGCGCCCCATCGCGCACGCCGCGGAAATCAAAACTCTAGCGATCAGGCACGAAGACAGTGCCGAGCGCGGCCGGCGCGGTCGAGCCGCCGGTGCGCGCGCGGGACAGCAGAACCAGCACGATAACAGTCGCGAGATAGGGCAATGCCGACATGAACTGCGAGGGAATGCCGACGCCCCAGCCTTGCGCATGCAGTTGCAGGATCGTGACTGCGCCGAACAGGTAAGCGCCCACGACGAGCCGGCCCGGCCGCCAGGACGCGAACACGACCAGCGCCAGCGCGATCCAGCCGCGACCGGCGGTCATGCCGGGAATGAAGAACGGTGTGTAGGCGAGCGGCAAATAAGCGCCGGCAAGGCCGGCGCAGGCGCCGCCGAACATCACGGCGAAGGTGCGGATGCGCAGCACGGGATAGCCGAGCGCGTGCGCGGAGACGTGATTGTCGCCGCAGGCACGCAGGATCAGTCCTGCGCGCGTGCGGTAAAGGAACCACCAGACGCCGATGATGAGTGCAATGGAGAAATAGACGAAAGCATCTTCGCCGAACAGCACGCGGCCGATCAGCGGAATGTCAGTGAGGCCGGGAATGTAAAGCTGCGCGGCCGGCGTGAGCCGCTCGCCGACAAAGCCGGCACCGATCAGACCGGACAGGCCGACGCCGAGAATGGTCAACGCCAGCCCTGTCGCAACCTGGTTGACGGCGAGGCCAAGTGCCATCAACGCGAAGATCAGCGACATCAGCGTTCCCGCGACGATGCCGAACAGCGCACCGATGAAGATTGATCCGGTGAGCCACGCGCCGCCAAAGCCGCAAGCCGCGCCGACGATCATCATGCCCTCGACGCCGAGATTGAGGACGCCGGACCGTTCGGTGACGAGTTCCCCCGTCGCCGCGATCAGGAGCGGCGTCGAAGCGGCGAGCACCGAGAGGACGATGGCTTCAACCAGCTCCACGGGCCACCTGACGGTTGGGGAAGACCAGCTTGAAGCGGTAGAGGATGAGAGAATCGCAGGCGAGTACGAAGAACAGCAGCATGCCCTGAAAGACCTTGGTGACGTCCAGCGGAATCTTCATTGCGATCTGCGCCTGCTCGCCGCCGATAAAGGTCAATGCGAGGAAAAGACCTGCAATTAGTATTCCAATCGGATTCAACCGGCCGAGGAAGGCGACGATGATCGCGGTGAAACCGTAGCCGGGCGAGATGCCGGGCTGGAGATGTCCCACGGGGCCGGCCACTTCGATGATGCCCGCAAGGCCGGCCAGCGCGCCCGATACCGCGAAGGTCAGGATGATCAGTTGGTTGGCGTTGAAGCCGCCGAACCGCGCAGCCCGCGGCGCGGCGCCGACCACGCGGATCTCGAACCCCTTGATGGTGCGCCCGAGCAGGATTGCTGCGGCCGCGACGGCGAGTAGGGCGATGATCGAGCCGAGATGCAGTCGGCCGCCTTCGATCAGCAGCGGCACCGTTGCGACGGAATCGAATTCGGCCGTCGTCGGGAAATTGAAGCCGTTCGGATCGCGCCAGGGGCCGCGGACGAGATAATCCAGCAGGAGGTCGGCGACATAAACCAGCATCAGGCTAATCAGGATTTCACTGGCGCCGAACTTCACCTTGCAGATCGCCGGGATCAGCGCATAGAGCGCGCCAGCAGCGGCTGCGAGCACAAGCATCGCCGGCAGCACCCAGGCGCCGGCGTCGGTGCCTTGCGTCTTCACCGCGATCCAACTTCCGGCGACGGCGCCGAACAGGAATTGCCCTTCGGCGCCGATGTTCCAGGCGTTGGCGAGATAGCAGAGCGCCAGCCCGATCGCGATCATCACCAAGGGTGTCGCCTTCACCGCGATTTCCTGGAGCGAGTAGCCGTCGGTCAGGGGCGCGATGAAATAGGCATGCAGCGCGAGCAGTGGATTCTTGCCGAGGATCGCGAACAGGATGGTCATGGTCGCAATCGTCAGCCCGATCGCGATCAGCGGCGAGACCAGCGCGATCGTGTTGGAGCGCTCCGTGCGCTTCTCAAGCACCAACTGCATGCGCGGCCTCCTTCGGCTCAAGGCTGCTGCCGCCCATGAGAAGACCGAGCTTTTCGCGCGTGGCCTCGCTGGCGGTAAGTGGCGCCGACAGTCGGCCGTGGAACATCACGGCGATGCGGTCGGCGATCTCGGCGAGTTCGTCGAGATCCTGGCTGGTCACCAGCACGGCGGCGCCGGAGGCGGCAAGGTCAAGCAAGGCCTGGCGGATAACGGCGGCAGCACCGGCATCGACGCCCCAGGTCGGCTGGCTTACCACCAGCACCGCAGGGTTGCGCAGGATCTCGCGGCCGACGATAAATTTCTGCAGATTGCCGCCCGAGAGGGATGCTGCCTCCGGATCGCGTTTGGCCTTGCGCACGTCAAAAGTCTCGGTCGCCTTGTCCACGGTCTTCAGCGTGGCCGCCGTGTCGATGAAGCCGTGATTGACCATGCCGCTGGCGGCGTGTCCCGTCAGCAATGCGTTCTCCGACAGCTTCATGCGCGGCGCGGTACCATGGCCGAGCCGCTCTTCGGGCACGAAGGCGGCGCCTAGCTTGCGCCGCTTGGTGATCGAGAGGTGACCGGCGGCGATGCCTTCGATGACGACCGTGCCGGGATCCTTCGACAGCCTCTCGCCCGACAATGCCGCGAACAGCTCATCCTGGCCGTTGCCGGCGACGCCGGCGATGCCGAGGATCTCGCCGCCCTTGAGCTCGAACGAGATGTGCTCGAGCCGTACACCGTGCGCCTCGTCCGGTGCGAGCGTGAGATCGTTGACGACCAGCCGCGGGATCGTGGTGTGCCGGCCGGCGGCCGACTTCACTTCCCTGATCTCGCCGCCGACCATCATGCGCGCGAGCGAGGCGGCGGTCTCGAGCCGGGGATTGCAGGTCTGGACCTTCTGGCCGCCGCGCAGGATCGTGGCGGTATCGCAGAGCCGCTTCACCTCCTCGAGCTTGTGGCTGATATAGAGGATGGCACGGCCTTCGGCCTTGAGTCGCTCCAGCACCACGAAAAGCTGGTCGGCCTCCTGCGGCGTCAGCACCGCGGTCGGCTCGTCCAGGATCAGGAATTTCGGGTCCTGCATCAGCGCACGGACGATCTCGATGCGCTGGCGCTCGCCGACCGACAGTTGCCAGACCTCGCGCCTGGGATCGAGCGGCAAGCCATAGGTCTTCGAGACCAGCTCCAGCCGCGCCGACATGTCCTTGAAGGATTCCTTGCCGTCGAGGCCGAGCGCGACATTCTCGGCGACCGTGAGATTATCGAACAGCGAGAAGTGCTGGAACACCATGCCGATGCCACGGCTGCGTGCCTCGGCAGGGCCGGACAGCACGATTCGTTCGCCCTGCCAGTGGATCTCACCGGCGCTGGGCTGGATCAGGCCATAGATCGCCTTCACCAACGTCGACTTGCCGGCGCCGTTCTCGCCGAGCAGTGCGTGGATCTCGTTCGGCCAGATGTCGATATCGATGGAATCGTTGGCGAGGAAGTCCCCATAGCGTTTGGTGAGCCCGACCGTCCTGAGCAACGGGGATTCGCCGGAATGCAGGCCGTTGGGCGTTGGATCTAACATTCGCTAATGCGCCTGCTTGGGATGAAGTGCCTCAATACTGGGCTAGTTTGAACCGGCGCGTAAGGTGTGAAAATGCGTCATCCCTTGCTCAACGCTTCGGCAGGGCGCCGGTGTCACGAGCCCAGTTTGCTTTGCGGCCCTCCTGTTCGGTCCCAGGACCATTGCCATCGCGTCGTGAGGTCGGAGATTGTTGCAAATTTGTAACGGTTCAAGCCAAATCGGAACCGGCTATGCAGGCTTGACGCGAAGTTGAGCAAAGCCGCGCCGCGGCTCGTATGCATTGGGCTGTGACGATGGCGATCGTCTTCGACTGCTGTGGTCGGGTCGTTGCCTCAACTCAAAAGGCCAGCATAATCAAACGGGAATGTTTGGCAACGGCGTCCGGGGCGTCGCCGAGCTTCGGGAAATGTCGCCGCACAAACCCCCTCAAATCATATTGCGTCATGCCGCGGCTGCCGAAACACGCGGCATGCCTTGAAAAAAGTTGAGGCTTCTCACCTCGGGACTTCGGCGCAAGTGTCGCCTCCAGGGACGTTCATTTCTACGCGTCCAAACTTGGGGGTATTCAGGATGTCGTTTCGTTTCAAGGCAGTTGCAGCAACGGTGCTGTCACTTGCTACGCTAGCCACCGGTGGTCTGGCGAAGGCTGCGGATCTGCCGGTCAAGGCGGCGAAGAAGGCGCCTGACCTTCCGTTCTTCCTCGTGATCGACGATCGCGTGTCGTTCTCCTGGATGCCGAAGGGCACTGACCCCGGCATGTGGAGCAGGCGTCCGGATGGCAGCATCAACGGCACCACCGCCAAGCAGGTCTACTCGTTCACCCACTTCGATCTCTGGGCCTACGGCACCAACTTCTTCACGATCTCGATGTTCAAGTCGGGTCATAACGACCCTGCGTCGCCCTGCACAGCGCCGGGCGTGACAATCACTGGCGGCGCCGGTGATTGCGCGGGCGCGACCGAGATCTACGGCCTGTTCCGCTCGACCTTCGGGTGGAACGAGCTGTTCAACACCAAGGCCTTCACCGCCGGCCCGCTGCACAACATCTCGTTCGAAGTCGGTATGGACGCCAACACCGAGAACAACTTCCTCGCGCCCGCCAAGCGCGACGTGGTCGGTGGTCTGCAGTTCGCCTTCGACCTGCCCTACAAGGGCTATATCGATGTTGCGCCGTTGGTGTACTGGGAATTCCTGAATCACAATGCGTTCACGCAGTGCGGCCTGTTTGGTGCAGGCGTTGCCGGTGTGACCTGTAACTCGGACGGAAACGTCAGCTATCGTCCGACCTGGGCCGTCGAAATCAATTACTACATGGATCTCGGCTTCCTGCCGCCGAACATGCAGTTCTGGTCGATCAGCGGCCGCGCCGGCTGGTACGGCCCGAAGGGCGACTCGAACGGCCTATCTGCACTCTCAGGCGTCGGGCGGTTCTCGACCGCATCGAAGACCGAGTTCAACAGCGAACCGATCCGCCTGACCCTCGATGCCTCGAAGGCTGTGTGGGGTGACAAGTACTCGCACTTCGTCGATCTCTGGGTCGCCTACCGCTACTGGCAGAACAAGTTCGGCCTCGATCACAACGCCATGCCCGGCGTTTGCACAGTCGCCGCGACTGGCCAGAGCACCAACAGCTGCACCGAGTCGTCTGTCTATGGTGGTGTGACCGTGAAGTTCTAATCGGCTGACCGTCTCGAAGATTCGGATGGCGTCGTGCAGAAATGCGCGCCGCCATTCGTGTTTGCGACAGATAACCGCTGCGCCTATTTTTTCGTCCACACGCCGTCGTGCAGTGCCCCGGCCTCGTCTTCGAGCAAAGGGCCCACAATCTCGGTTGGCCGTTGGCCTCTCGCAAAGACGTCTCGGCAGGGCAGGTCGAGCGTCGGATTCTCCGGATGGTTGCCGGTGATCCCGCGCAGGCGCGCCTCGCTGAGGCCGTAGACCACGCGACCGATGCCGGCCCAGTAGATCGCGCCCGAACACATTGCGCAGGGTTCGGCGGAGGAGTAGAGCGTCGACCGCGCGAGCGCTTCCCGGCTGAGCGTGCGGCAGGCCCGCGTGGCTGCCAGGCGCTCGGCATGCGCGGTGCCGTCATGATCAGGCATGTAGCCATTCTCGGCCTCGATCAGCACTTTGCCGTCGGCATCGACGACGACGCAACCGAAGGGATGGTTGCCATGCCCGAGAGAACGGCGGGCGACCGCAAAGGACAAGCGCAAGAACTGTTCGTCGCGCTCAGCTGCGCCGCTCATTTCCGCTCCCTGGTCAGTGCCCCGCCATGTGCCGGCCGACCACGGTAAGATCGGCCTCGCTGGTTCGTGCTTCATACACGAGTTCGCCGTGGAACATCACCACCAGCCTGTCCGACAATTCGAGCAATTCGTCGAGATCCTCGCTGACCAGCAGCACCGCGGCGCCGCGGTTGCGCGCGGCCATGATCTCGGCGTGGATCTGCGCCACGGCCGCGAAGTCGAGGCCGAAGCAGGGATTGGCCGCGATCAGCACCTCGACATCGCCCGCAAGCTCGCGGGCGAGCACGGCGCGCTGGACATTGCCGCCCGACAGCGCCGAGATCGGCGTCTCCGGCGTGCGGGTCTTGATCCTGTACTGGCGGATCTTCTTCGTGGCGTCGTCGCGGAAGGCGCCGCGGTTGAGCCACCAACCGCCGCTGGCGAAGGGGGCTCGGTCGAACTCGCGGAACGCGATGTTGTCGGCGACGCTCATGCCGCCGACGCAGGCATTCTTGAGCGGCTCCTCGGGCAGCAGCGACATCTTGTGACGCCGCATCTCCTCCCGCCTGGCGTGATAGGGATCGCCGGCGACGCGGATTTCGCCGCCTTCGGCCTCGCGCTGGCCGGCCAGGACCTCGACCAGCTGGCGCTGGCCATTGCCGGAGACGCCGGCGATGCCGACGATCTCGCCGGCGCGCACGGTGAGCGAGATATCATGCACCGCGACAGTGCCGGCATCGTCGAGCGCGCGGACCTTTGCCAGTTCAAGTCGGGCCTGGCCGGCTTCCCCGCTACGCAGCGGCTGGACCGTCAGTTCCTCGGCACCGATCATGGTGCGCGCCATGGCGTCCGGTGTCAGCTCGGCGACCTTGCCACCACCGGCGAGTTTGCCACGGCGCAGGATGGTGACCTCGTCGGCGAAGGCCATGACCTCGCGGAATTTGTGCGTGATCATCAGGATCGTGAGTTCGCCCCTGACGACCATGTCGCGGAGCATGCCAAGCACTTCGTCGGCTTCCGCCGGTGTCAGCACCGAGGTCGGCTCGTCCAGAATCAGGAAGCGGCGCTTCAGATAGAGCTGCTTGAGGATCTCGCATTTCTGCCGTTCACCGGCGGAGATGTCCGAGACCTTTGCGGAGAGCGGCACCTTGAAGGGCATTCGTGCCAGGAATGCCTCGAGCTGCTTCATCTCCTTCGGCCAGTTCACCACGGCCGGCACGTCGTCGCGCGCCAGCACCAGGTTTTCTGCAATCGTCATGGCCGGCACCAGCGTAAAGTGCTGGTAGACCATGCCGAGGCCGAGCGCATGGGCGTCCTTCGGATTGGCGATCGCCTGTTCCCGGCCCCCGATGAGGATGTTGCCCTCGGTCGCGTGGTAATAGCCCATGATGCATTTGACGAGCGTCGACTTGCCGGCGCCGTTCTCGCCAAGCAGCGCATGGAACGAGCCCGGTCGCACCTTCAGCTCGACATTGTCCAGCGCCAGGAAGTCGCCGAAGCGCATGGTCATGGCAATGGCGTCGACCCCGAAGACGCCTGACGGCGGGGGCGTTTCGCCGATAATCACGAAATCGCTCCGATGAACGCGTCTGAGGTTGAAACCGCGCCGAACACGCCGCCCTGCATCTTGATCATCTTCAGCGCGTGCTCGTGATTGCTCTTGTCCGTCGCGCCGCAGCAGTCCTGCAGCAGCACGCATTCGAAGCCGCGGTCGTTGGCCTCGCGCATGGTGGTGTGGACACAGACATCGGTGGTGATGCCTGTGAGCACGATGTTCTCGATGCCGCGCACGCGCAGGATCAATTCCAGATCGGTGGCGCAGAACGAGCCCTTGCCGGGCTTGTCGATAACAGGCTCGCCCGGCAAGGGTGCAAGCTCCTCGATGATGTCCCAGCCAGGCTCACCGCGCACCAGAATGCGGCCGCACGGGCCGGGATCGCCGATGCCGGCACCGATCTGCCGCGAGCGCCAGCGCTTGTTGGCGGGAAGATCGGAGAGATCGGGGCGATGGCCTTCGCGCGTATGGATGATGTGAAAGCCCTGCTTGCGCATCGCCGCGAGCAGTCTTTTGATCGGCTCGATCGGCGCCCGCGTTAGCGACAGGTCGTAGCCCATCTTGTCGACATAGCCGCCGACGCCGCAAAAATCGGTCTGCATGTCGATGATGATGAGCGCGGTGTTTTGCGGGCGCAGATCGCCGTTGTAGGGCCAGGCGTAAGGATCGGACTTGATGTAGCGCTCAGGCATGATTTCGCTCTCTAGCGGGTGATCGACAATTCGGCCGGAGCTCCGGTCAGCGTGCGTTTCGGCGAGCAGGTCATGATCATGATCGCCAGTGTCAGGATGTAGGGCGCGGCGTTGAAGAGGTGATAGCCTGATGTAACGCCGACCGATTGCAGTGCGGGTCCCAGTGCCGCGGCACCACCGAAGGCGAGCGAGGCCCACAGGCAGAGCAGGGGATCCCAGCGCGCGAAGATCACCAGCGCGACTGCCGTGATGCCTTGGCCGGACGAGAGACCCTCGTTCCAGCTTCCGGGATAGAACAGCGACAGGAAGGAGCCGCCGATGCCGGCAAGGAAGCCGCCGACCATTGTGGCGCGCAGGCGGATTAGGAGCACGGAGTGGCCCATGGCGCGTGTAGCGTCGGAGCTTTCGCCAGCGGTGCGGATGAGAAGGCCCCAACGCGTGGTGCGGAAGGCCCAATAGAGGATCGGCGCGAGCGCGACGCCGATCAGGAACAGCACGTTGACCCGCAGCGCCGCGCGTACCTGCGGAATGTCGCTCCACCAGCCGAAGTCGATTGCGGGCAGCCGCGCCGCGGTCGGCTCGATCAGCGGCTTGCCAAGATAGAAGGCGAGGCCGGTGCCGAACAGCATCAAGGCGATACCAACCGCAACGTCGTTGACGCGTGGCAGCGAGCAGATGCCGGCGTGCAAGGCGCCAAGCAAAGCGCCGGTGATGCCCGCGGCGAGCACACCAAGCCAGGGCGATCCAGTGAGATAGGAGCTGCCATAGGCGCTCATCGCGCCCATCACCAGCGTGCCTTCGAGGCCGAGATTGATGCGGCCCGAACGCTCGGTGATGCATTCCCCCAGGCTCACGAACAGGAAGGGCGTGGATACGCGAATGGCGCCGCCGAGCACGGCGAGCGGAACGGTCCAGAGTCCGATCGATCCGTCTGCCATCAGGACTTGCCTTTCAGGAAACCGATGCGGCCGTAGAGTGCATCGCTGGCCAGAACGAAGACGAAAATGATGCCTTGGAGCACCAGCACGGATGCATCGGGGAGGCCCAGGCGGCGCTGCAACAGGCCGCCGCTGGCGCTGATGCCGCCGAGCAGGATCGCGACGGGAATGATCGCAAGCGGATTTTGCCGGGCGAGGAAGGCGACAAGGATGCCGGTGAAGCCATAGCCGGCTGCGAGATTGGCGTTGGTGCGGCCCTGCACGGCGGCGACCTCGACCATACCGGCAAGGCCCGCGGCGCCGCCGGCGAGGAAGCAAATGGTCAAGATGAGTTTGCTGACACCGAGGCCGACGATCTTGGCAGCGCGGATGTTGCCGCCGGCAACGCGCGCGGCGAAGCCGAACACGGTGTGATAGATCAGGATGTAGGCGGCGATTGCGGCGATCAGGCCGAAGACGAGCCCCCAATGCACGTCGGTGCCGGGGATGGAGCCGATCATGTTGGCGGCGCCGATCTCGCGCGTGGACGGCTTGTTGAGACTCGCGGGATCGCGCATCGCACCTTCCACCAGATGATTGAGGACCGCGAGTGCGATGTAGACCAGCAAGAGGCTCGAGATCGTCTCGTTGACACCGCGATACTGTCGCAGCGCACCCGCCAGCATGATCCACAAGCCGCCGCCAGTCACGCCGGCGCAGACCATCGCAATCTGGACCACCAGCGGCGGCAGGCCCTGAAGCGCGAGCGCCGCGCTGGTCGCCGACAATGCGCCGATCAGCAGCGCGCCTTCTCCGCCGATGATGACCATGCCGAGCTGTGCCGGGAGTGCCGTGCAGAGTGCGGTGAGAATGAGGGGCGCAGCACGCGTCAGCGTGTTCTGCCAAGAGAACCAGGTGCCGAACGCGCCGTAGTACATGTAGAAATAAAGATCGAGCGGATTCTTTCCGAACATTGCGACGAAGATGCCGAAGACCCCCAGTGCGCCGACCAGCGCCGCGCCGGGGATCAGGACGTACTCGATCGTTCCGCCATAACGCTGGAGAAAGCCGGGATCAGCAGCCGGGGCAATTGCCCCGACCGCTTCGGCGGAATCCGCAGCTTCCGTCGTCACGAAGTCGCTCCGATCACGCCTTCGACGAGGTAGTCCATCTTCTCGAGTTCGGGGTCTTTCTGGCCGCGATCGGTGCCGGCCGCGATCACCGTCTTGCCCTTGTTGTCGACCAATCCGCCCTTGAAGATGGCGTAGCCCTCGGCCGACAAGAATTTTGCCTTGACCTCGTCGGCGTGCTTGCGCGCCTCGGCTGAGACGGCTTCGCCATAAGGAGAGGTCTTGACGATCTCTTCCTTGAGGCCGCCGCGGTAGAAGTTCGGGATGCTCTCGCCGGCGGCGATCATCTTCACGAACTTCGGATAGAGCGCTTCCCAATTCCATTCCGCGCCGGTGAGGTACGCCTTCGGCGCGAGCGGTGACTGGTTGGTGTGATAGCCACAAACGAAGGCGCCGCGGCGGGCGGCGTTCTCGACCATGGTCTTGGGGCCGTCGACATGGCAGGTAAGGACATCCACACCTTGGTCGATAAGACTGTTGGTGGCCTCGGCTTCCTTGACCGGCATCGACCAGTCACCGGTGAAGATCACCTGGGTCGTTGCCTTTGGATTGGCGAGCTTGGCACCGAGCGCGAAGGCGTTGATGTTGCGCAGCACCTGGGGGATCGGCTTGGCCGCAACGAAGCCGAGCTTGCCGCTCTTGGAGGTGTACCCGGCGACGATGCCCGAGATGTATTGCGCTTCGTCGATGTAGCCAAAATAGCTGCCGGCGTTCTTCGGGTCCTTGTCAGTCCAGAGGCCGCCGCAATGCTCGAAGTGGATCTTCGGGTACTTTGTGGCCATCTTGACCATGTGCGGATTGTAGTAGCCGAACGAGGTCGGGAAGAGCAGGGTCGCGCCGTCGAGATTGATCATGGACTCGATCGTCTTCTCGACCGCGTCGGTCTCCGGCACCTTCTCTTCCTCGACGACCTTGAGGCCGGGAATTTTCTTCAGCGCCGCCGCGCCTTGTGCGTGCGCCTGGTTGTAACCGTAGTCATCACGTGAGCCGACATAGATGAAGCCGATGGTCGTCTCGGCCGCAAAGGCCGGACGGGCGCCGACTGCTGCGCCGAGGGTGAGGGCGGCACCGCCCTGCAACAAGTGACGTCGTGAAATCCTGCCTAAATCCATTGCTTGCTCCCCTTGGCGGAATGGACCGCCTTGACCTCGCGGCGACGCCGGTCTGACGACGCCCGGACAAGATGTCGCAAGCTTTGTGCCAGAGGTTAGGGGAAGAGCATTTTCACATAACCAGCTGAAATACATAATGTTTATCTGGTGGTCGAATCTTGATCAAAGACGGTTCCGATTAAATATTAGGCGCGATAGTCCTATTGTATGCAATTGAGTTGAGCAGCCCTTGTCGCTGCGGGGGGACGTCATTGGGGTGAGACACGAATCAATCACGTTTCGTCCGGTGACCCGCCATTGCCGGGGAGCACGAAATTCCCCGGCCCCTATGAGCAGCGATATTTCCTTGCCGTCACATCGTGGAAATCGGTTTTACCAGGGCGTGGCCGCTACCCTCGTCGCCAACGCGCTTCAGACGGTCAATTTTCTCGGTGATCGGTTCCTGAGGAAGTCGCAACATTCTTCGGCGCTCATCGAGGACCTCTATCGGTACGCGATGGAAAGCGCATTTTCGCTTTCCGAGGCGTTCCTGGTCACAGGTGCGCCGCACGCGTCCGCTTACTATCCGCGCGACTTTGCCTGGTTCTATCCTGACGTTCTCGACCCAGAGACCATCATGGATGCGCAGGACGCAGTGCGACGGGCGCGCCTTCTGGAGAAAAGCGTTCGCCTGCTGCTGGGGGCGGCTCGCGCCGACGTCGTCACGACGACCATCGTTCCGGCGGGGCGTGGTCGGTATCTCGGTGTGAACTATTTCTCGCGGCCCTCGGATACGCTGCTGGGCATTCTGGCCGGTCTCCAGCAGATGCTATCCGCCGAGGAGCGAGCGTCGTCTCATCTGGCGATGTCGCAATGTGCGCATGCTGGTCGCCTGTTGCTGGCCGAATATGGCGGCGATTTGAAGCGCGCAATCCTGAAGCTTGCCAGCGCGCTGGAACCGTTCGACGCTCGGGGCACCAGATATTTGCTCTGTGATGCCAGCCGGCCACGCTCCGCGGCAACCGACACCCGCGCCGAACGACGGCGTTTCGTCACCAATGCCTGTGTGCACACGACTTTCGTGTGGGCCGTGCAACTCGGCGTCGTCGAGGAGCACGAGCTGAAGCGGCTCCTCGGTCGCGACCTCGCGCAGTACAAGCAGGACCTGCTCAGCCTGTTCGGCAGGGACGGCTATATCAGGCATTCGCTGGACGGCCCGGCGGGCGCGCCCTCATCTCAGGTCGCGCTGGATTTCGTCAGCGTGCACCGCGGCTTCTGGAATCTGAACGATCCGAGCGAGCGCGCATTGTTTGCGGCCACGGCGGATCTGATCATTGCCGAGCCACGCTTCCGCATCCCCAGCACGTTCCACTTCCTGGTGTCGGCGGACAATCCGCGAAACAAGATGATCCACAGGATTGCGGCACCGGCCTATCAGGGGCGATCGTCGTGGCCGACGTTCAATGTCGAATTCGCGGATCGCATGCTGGACTTCGACGAGTTCGCCGGGAGCGAAACCTACCGGGCCTGCGCGCAAGCGATCCTGAAGGACATCCGCACCGCGACCGAGGTCCATGGTGGCTATCAGGAATTGATTTCCGAGCAGGGGCTGAAATATCGCACCTGGGCTTATCAGGGCGCAGTGGCCCATTCCTGGTTTCCGCGTTTCCTGTCGGTGTGGAGAAGGGCATACGGAACGCCGCTTCTCCGATGGAAGGACTGATCCCTGGGAGCTATCCCGCGGTCAGGTCCACCAGCTCTTGGTGCAGTTAAGGTTGCCTTGCGCCCTGCGCAGACCAGGTATCATGCCGCGAGGTCGAGGAGCCGGCAAGAGCCGCGCACCAGCGCCTTGCGGCCGGTTGCGGTCATTGCGGGCGTGCCCTCGTGAATCACGACGAGTCCGAGCTTGACGAGATCTTCGAGGAGATAAGTCTTCGAGAGGCGACCGTCTGACTCTGGATTACGAAGCGCACGCAGCGCTGCCCATTGGTCCTGCGAAAGATCGAAGTCCAGGTCGTTGTTCATGTTGCCTCAAGCGATAGTCATGCTCGCGCGCCCCTGTTAGCGGCGCCGCATGAACACCATGCGACGACAATGAGTCGGGAATTCGGTGGGCTGTTTAGAACCACTCTTCACGAATTGCCGCAGTCTGTTGCGCGACAATAGTTAAGATCGCGCGGATACGATTATCGTCCGGGATCACTGATCACTAATTGATGATCTCAATTTGATGTTGCGCTGCGAGGACTGCGCTGCACGGGAAACGCTGCTGTCTCATTCCGCGTCGCAATATGCACAGAAAGGATGAAACGTCGGGCTCGTGGCTCTGCTACGCTGATTTGCGGGGAATGGCTTCACACCACAAGGAGTGTGAGTGCATGAACAGGCTGGTGGAAATTCGCAGTCAGGAATCCCTATGCCGGGAGCGCGCCGCGCGCGATTTTGAACGCCGGGTCTTTTGGCTAGCGCAGGCCCAGGAATGGGAGCAACGCGCGCTCGACGAAATTGCCTATCACTTTCGCGAGTGCAATGTCGCCCAGGCGGAGCTTGTGCGAAGCTGACGTTCGCCGCTGGCCCGAGACTTACTGGTAAATCGCAACGATATCGGAGACCGCGCGCTCGAGTTGCTGCGCGGTGGCGCATTGCCGTACCACACTGCAAAACGTCGCATAGCGCGGCATCTCGGAATCGCCAAAGCCCCAAGCGAGCCGTCCTTCGGGATTGAGCCAGACCAGCCGTTTCGAGCGTTCGGAGATTCGGCGGAGGATGTCGGCGCGCGGGTCGAGATTGTTGCTGCGGGCATCGCCGAGCACGATGACCGTGGTCTGCGGCGTCAGCGTGCTCATGAAGTCCCTCTCGAAATCGACCAGCGAAGAGCCATAGTCGGAGGAGCCAAATCCGACCGTGGACATGATCTCGGCCATCGCCTCTTCGGGCGACTTCTTTTCCAGGATCTCGCTGACCTCGATAAGATGCGAGGAGAATGCGAAGGAGCGAACGTCGTCGACAACTTCATGCAGCGAGTGAATCAGGAGCAGGAAGAAATCCGAGACCTGCGCGACCGAACCGGAGACGTCGCACAGCGCCACGATCTTCGGGCGGTCGCGGTGCTTGCGTTTCCATGCGGTGAGGAAAGGCACCCCGCCCCAGGCGGCGTTGCGGCGCAGGGTTCGGCGGACGTCAAGATGGCCGCGGCGCTGGCGCTTGCGGGGCTTCGAGTAACGCTCGCGCAGGCGGCGCGCGATCTGCCGGATGAGGGCGCGCATCTCCGCCACCTGCCGCCGTTCGATGCGGGCGAGCGGCGCATTGCGTAGAATCTCGTTGCGGAGGTTTTCGGCCTCCTCGCGGGCATAGAGCGCAAGCCCTTGCGAAACCGTATCGCGCACCGCTTCGCGCAAGCCGTCGAGTGCGGCGCGCAGGCGCTCGGCCAGCGCCGGGTTGTTCGCTGTCAGTTCGTCGAGATCGTCGCGCAGGCGCTGGAGACCCATGGCATCGAGAATGCGGCTGGAGAAGATGCCGCGCTGGGTGGAATAGCGGATATCGGACAGTGAAGCTGCACCGGAGGCGCTGGCAATCGCGGCTTGTATTGCGTTGCGATCCTGCGACAGCAGCATCTGTGCAAGCGGGCCAAGTCCTTCCGTCGGCTGGCCTCCGCCCGCTTCGCTGGCCGAGCCAGAAGAGGGAGGCTGATCCGCGTCCTGCGAGGCGTCATCTTTGCTGGCCTGAGGTTGTTCCTGCGGCGGCTCGGGCTGGCTGAAGAACAGATCGAAGCAGTCGCCGAGCGCGAGCTTCTCGTCCTGCGACTTGGCGAGCGTCAGGAGGAGCGCGTCGCGCAAGATGGTGCGGTCTGTGAGGCCGACCTGTGCCACCGCGCGCATCGCATCGATGCTTTCGGCGGGCGAGACATGGACGCCGGCGCCCCGCGCAGCTCGAAAGAAACGATGAAGGTTCTCGCGCATCGGCGTCAACCGAAGACGTTGGACCGTGCTGCCTTGGCAATGAAGGTCGTGACCTGAGGCGTTGCGGCCTCGATGTCGGCCTCATATTTCAGGAGCACGTTGAGAGTGTCCTTGACGATTTCCGTGTCGAGTTCGGATGCCTGCAGTAGCACCAGCACGCGCGCCCAGTCGATGGTCTCACTGACCGAGGGTAGCTTCTTCAGGTCCAGCGAGCGAATCTCGTGGATGAATCCGACCATCTGCCGCCGTAGCGTCTGCGAGATGCCGGGCACGCGGCTCTCGACGATGCGCTCTTCAAGGCGCTGCTCGGGGAAGCCGATATGCAGATGCAGGCAGCGGCGCTTCAGGGCGTCGCCGAGATCGCGCTCGCTGTTGGAGGTGAGGATCACCGTCGGCGGTGTGATTGCAGAGACCGTGCCGAGCTCGGGGATCGTGACCTGGAAGTCGGAGAGAATTTCCAGCAGCAGCGACTCGAATTCGGCGTCGGACTTGTCGATCTCGTCGATCAGCAGCACACAGCCGCCTGGCTGCTCCAGCGCCTGCAGCAGCGGACGCGGTTCGACGAACTCCTTGGAGAAGAACACGTCACCGAAATCATGCAGCTGGTCGAGGGCCGCGTGCAGTGTCTGCGCGCCGCCAAGGACCTCACCGAGCTTATCCTTGAGGATCTGCGTATAGAGAAGCTGCTTGGCGTACTTCCATTCATAGAGCGCCTTGGCTTCGTCGAGCCCTTCGTAGCATTGCAGGCGGATCATCTTCTTGCCGCGCCAGGCTGCGATCGCCTTGGCCAGCTCGGTCTTGCCGACGCCCGCAGGTCCCTCGACCAGGATCGGTTTCTCGATCTGTTGCGACAAATAGACGGCGGTCGCGATCTGCCGGCTCGCGATATAGCCTTGCGCGGCGAGGCCGCTCTCCACTGCCTCGATCGAGGTCGAGGCCTTCTGTTCAGCCACGAAACGGCGCTCCCAAAGCTCTTGCTTGCGGCTTGTTCTGCCTGCGTTCCCGGCAAAGAACAAGCCTCGTTTGGGAGGGGCCAGCCTCGCGTGAACGGCGTTTTTTCCGCTTAGCGCAAATACCTGGCAGCGCCCGGTCGCGCGATCAGTTCCGAAGCAATTCCGGCTTGCGGATTGTCTGCCTGACCTCGGCGCCGCAATCGGCGCACTCATAGACGAAGTCGATCTTGGCAAGGCTCCAATGCGGCTCGACCTCGCGCACATACATCGGCAGGAACCCCATGCAAGCAGGGCAATTCACGGGCGCGATTTCGATATCCTGATGATGCTGGACATAAGCTGGCATCTCGGCTCTCCTTCGCAGGCGACCACTAACCCCGCGCAGAGGCTACCGCTTGACGCTTCAGATGCGGTCATCAACTCTTTCGAACAGAGGCGGAACGGCGGAGGTTTGGTCTCAGCTGTGACATTCTTGTTACGTGTCCGACCTGTAACGGGTGGACCAAATGCCTATTTCACTGGCCGATCCTTTTTTCGGATCTTCACTGCAACGATAAGGGAGCAATGCCCATGACCCGCGCCATTCGTTTTCACAAGACCGGCGGTCCGGAAGTCCTCGTTTGGGAGGAGGTCGTTGTCGGCAAGCCGGGACCGGGCGAGGCGCGCGTCCGCCATACTGCTGTGGGCCTTAATTTCGTCGATATCTACAACCGCTCTGGCGTATATCCCGCACAACTGCCGAGTGGACTGGGCAGCGAGGCAGCGGGCGTTGTCGAGGAGGTCGGGCCGGGTGTCACCGATCTGAAACCGGGCGACCGCATCGCCTATGGCGCTTCGCCGCTCGGTGCGTATTCCGAGGCGCGGCTGATCCCCGCCGATCGGCTGTTGAAACTGCCCGACGGGGTCGACGACAAGACCGCGGCCGCGATGATGCTGAAGGGACTGACCACGCAATATCTGATCCGGCAGACCTATCGCGTGAAGGCCGGCGACACCATTCTGCTGCATGCGGCGGCCGGTGGCGTTGGCCTGATCCTGAGCCAATGGGCCAAGCATCTTGGGGCAACCGTGATCGGTACGGTCAGCTCTGACGAGAAGGCAAAGCTCGCCAAGGCGCATGGTTGCGACCACGTCATCATCTACACCCGCGAGGACTTCGTGAAACGTGTCGATGAGATTACCGGGGGCAAGAAGGTCCCGGTGGTCTATGATTCCGTCGGCAAGGATACGTTCCTGAAGTCGCTAGACTGTCTCGCGCCGCTCGGCGTCGCCGCGCTGTTCGGTGCATCCTCCGGTGCAGTCGAGCCACTCAATCTCGGCCTGCTCGCGCAGAAGGGCTCTCTCTACGTTACCCGTCCCACGCTGTTCACTTATGCCGCGAAACGCGAGAACCTGGTCGCGATGGCGAACGAACTGTTCGACGTCGTCAAATCCGGTGCCGTCAAGATCGAGGTACACCAGACCTATGCGCTGAAGGACGCCGCCAAGGCGCATGCCGATCTCGCCGCGCGCAAGACCACGGGATCAACCGTTCTCACAGTGTGATCGCCTACTGGATGGTGACGCAGGCCGCACGGGCCTGCGTCACGTTCGCTCGTGCTTGCGCAGGTCGCGGGCGTGATCGAGATGGCTCGCCTGGAGATCGATGTCTTCAGACCGGATTTCGGGAAGGGCGGCTTCGGCCAAAATCGCTTCGGTCACGTCCTCGACGGAATCTTCCGCGATTTCGTGAATGAACGAGATGTTTTGGTATTCGCCGGAGCTGACGCGAGAGACGACCTCGCGCCTGGTGATCTCGGGGTCGACGATCGCTTCGCGACCGCGCCGCCCGTAGTCGATCATCACGACGAAATACTGCATGAAAATATCCTGCCGCGCCCCAGGGTCGGTGCGCGGCAGATTATTTCCGAAAAACGGAATTAAGTCAAGCTCGATTTCCAAAAATCAGAAATCCGTCTTACCGCCCCTTCTTGCGCGGGCGGGCCGACTTGGCGCGTAGCCGCTCGAGCTGGCCCTTGGGCATCGACAGGCAGATCTCTCCGACCCAGTCGAGCTTGACGCCGACGATCGGCTTGGCGTTGAAGCTGGTGAGGTTGACGACGGAAGGGGATTTGCCCCGTTCGATGGTCTTCAGATAGCGTTCGCCGGTCTTGAGCCGGACCACGGCCTCCTCGCCGTAGAAGCTCGACAGCGGATGACGCTGGTCCTTGTAGACCACGATCACGTCGCCGCTTTCATATTTGGGCAGCATCGAATCGCCGACGATCTCGAAGGCGACGGTTTCTTCCATGATCGGGAAGGGCAGCGCGACATCGCCGAGCCCCTCCGGCGGAACCTGCTCGTAATCAGGCTCGATCACCGCCCCGGCGCCGACGCGGCCCATGATCGGCGCGAGATTCAGCTCAAGATATTCCATGATCGGAATGATTTCCGAGGCCTTCACCAGGCGTTCGCCGCCGAGGATTTCCGACACCGCGCCCGGGCGCACGCCCATCGCCGCAGCCAGTCCCCCCTTGCTCTTGCCCGTCTTCTCCAGGCCCCGTTCGATCATCGCAACGTCCAACATGGTGATTCCCTCGATTGCCCATGGCTCTCGCCTCTTGTAATCCGAAATTCGGAATTGATGCAATTATGAATATCAGAATTCCGGCTTGACTTGGTCTTCGGAATAACGGAATGTTCGTTCCTGCTCCGGATCGTGGAATCGGGGCGCATCACAGGACAGCAGCATGGAACCGGGCCATTGGCCGTCGGAGCATTCCGACGCGCTTTGCGACTATTTTTTCAAGGGATTGTCATATGCGGAGATCGGAAGGCAGATTAACGCAAGGTTTGGAACGGCTTACACGCGCAATGCGGTGGTTGGCCGCGCCAGGCGGCTCGGGCTCGGGCTCAGCACGCCCGAACGAATGATAAGTCCGTCCATCGTGCCGTCCTTGCCAGGCGGGTCTGCTCCGCTCGCACCGGCCCGTGCCGCGCCACCCGGCCTGAACCTGCCGCCGCCATCGGCATTGAAGCCGGCCAAGCCGATCAAATTGCGTTGCGTAGGCGTCAGCCCGCGCCTGATCACACTGCTGGAGCTCGAGCGAGGCGACTGCCGCTATCCCTATGGCGGTGACAAGGAGGGAGAGGAGATCACCTTCTGCGGTCACCCGCGTCAGCCGGGCTCGAGCTATTGCGCGCCGCATGCGCGCCTGATCCGCGGTCCCGGCACCGCGTCCGGCCGGACCGCCGGTGCCGTGGTGCTGAGGCTGGTCTTCGCCGCCTGACCAGCGAGTCCGTTCTCATCTCAATTCGCAAGGAGTCTCCGAGTGGCACGTGCCAGACGCAACACATCCTACAAATTGACTGCGCTCCACGACCGGCGATCGCGTGACCTGCCGTTCAATGCAGAATTGGTGGAAGTCGAGATCGACAATCCCCTCGCGCTCGATCTGGACGAGAAGATCGTCGCGATGCGCTCGATTCGCAACGATCCGCTCGGCCGGCTGCATTCGCACCACCAGATCGACGAGGCGCAGTACCGGGGTGGTCGCGCCTACCAGAATGACTGGGAGAAGGCGGAGCGCGGTCCTCAGGCCATGGATCCGACCCGTGAATATGTCGACGGCGCGCGCTGCCGCGAACCCGTGACGGAGAGCCAGCGGCAGGCCGTGTTGCGGCTGAACCGGGTCGAGCGCGAGCTTGGCACCGACGGTGCGGCGTTGGTGCATGACGTGCTGGTGCTCGGCCTGACCATGGAGCAAATCGGGCAGCGCCGTGCCGTTCGCACCCAGCGCTGGAACGACTATTTCGCGCGGCGATTTCGCGAATGCCTCGATCGGCTGGCGCTGGTTTACGGTTTTGCGACGGACACATCGGCGCGGCGCCGCTGAACGGGGTGCCGGCGGCTCGACGCCGCCGGCAGCTCCCGCCTTTTGTCACGGATGCGGCATGATCTGATAGGGCGTGGTGTACGGCTCGACGCGGAGCGAGGCGTTGGCCAGCAGGCCGATCTCTGCGGTTGGCGCCTGTTGCATTTCACCGCTCTGTCCTCGGTGCACGCTGTATTGCCAGACGGTGAGATCGCCCTTCTGCGCCAGTGCGTGCGCGACCGCGCTCGCGTCATTGCCGCCGAGCGCCAGAAGTTCGTCGGGCGACAATCCGATGATGATCTCATCCTTGATAGTGACGATCTTGAAAAGGTTCATTTTGATCTCCTGCGCCCATGCGCCCTGTGTCGAGAGTGTGAGAAGCACAACTGCGGCGCCTTTGATGAGATCGCAGCGAGAAAGCATCCCGTCGTCCTTTGCTGACGCGCGCCCGAATCGAACAGTCCATCAGCCAGGCGCCCGTGATCTGCGTGGCCATTTCGCAACCGCTTGGTCGCGGGATCTTGAACACCGGTTCACGGCACGGGAAATATCGGTGCTGATGAACCATGATGCGGAACGACGAGTCCAAGCCGAAAGATCAAGGGGACGCACCCGATGAAATTGACATGCGCTATCTGCTTGTTCGCATCTACCGGCCTCGTCGGTCCTGCCATGGCCGCCGATCCGTTTTATGTCGGAAGTTGGACGTTGACGGCGGCCGTGGTGGCGCCTTGGGCTGATCCTCACCGCAAACCCGACGATGCGGAGCGCGCAGGGCTGATCGGCAAGACGGTCGTTCTGAAAGCCAGGGAAATCTCCGGTCCGCGTCCCTTTGCCTGCGCGAAGCCGCGATACAAGATGACTGCCTCCGATCCCGAGATGATCTTCCAGGGTGCATTCGACGAGATGCAGCATGCCGACGCGAAGGCCGATCCGAAGGCGCTCGCCGCTTCGCTCGGCTTCACGGAGGCCAGTATCAGGACGCTGGAAACTGGCTGTGAGATCGACGTTCATTTCGTCGATGATGCAACCGCCAAAATCGGACTCAACGATTACGTGTATACGCTGAAGAAGCGCTAGTCGATGGTTGCCGATCTCCGTTCACACCGGAAACAAGGCGAAACGCTAGTCTAATTGACAGCGATCGGGACAGTGTGATCATTGATGCTGCTGCTTCTTGACGCAGGTGGGTGACGGCGGCGCGTATTCCTGTTATCCGGAATTGCCGTGGCGCGCTGCCGGCGGAGCATACTGCGACTCACGGTTTGGCTTGCTCGATCGGTTGTTCCTTGCCATAGTTACAACTTCTCGGGTCTGTCGATTCCGTTCAGTTGTGTAGCCCAGCACGCAAGATGCTGGGATGTTCCGACCTGGAGTTTATCGTCGCCGTGGCGTTTGGCGACGACCTCCGGTCCTTGAGCGGGCCTCCGACGTTCGACCTCGAAAAGGCCGAGTCCTGTCATAGGTGCGAGATGAAAAACCTCAATTTCGCGGCTGAACTGCATCTCAAACTCGGCGCACCCGCGAACAATACGGTCGAGAGTCTCCGCCTTCTGCGCGCCTTCCTCAAGCTGGCCCCCCGCCAGCGCTTCGAGGTCATCAAGCTGGTCGAAGACCTCGTCACCGACGAAACCCTCCCCGGACATCCCTTGTCTTGAGCCCGGCAGCGCCGACATTACACTTTGTCCACCTTTCAAGCTTGAGGCAGACCAGCCGGCTGGTCGCCGCGGCCGGAGCTTGGCCGCTGGATGGCAGTGCGGCAAATGTGATAATCAGTCAGGAAAAAGGGGAGGAGTGCGACCATGATCGAACCGAAGCTCGAAGTTCCGGCAGAACTGCGCGATCTGGCAGAGAAAACAATCGATCAGGCGGAGAAGGCATTCGGCATGTTTTTCGATGCCGCCACCAAATCGATGTCATCCGTTCCCGGAGCGAGCGCGGACGTGTCCAAGCAGGCGCTCGCCTTCACCGAGCAGAACATGAAGGCGGCGTTCGAGCACGCCCGCAAGCTGGTTCACGCAACCGATCTTCAGGAAGCGATGCGAATCCAGTCCGAGTTCCTGCGCAGCCAGTTCACCAACGCCGGTGATCACATGCGCCAGATGACCGGGAACTTGATGCAGCCGGGCAAGGGCAAGTCCTGACCGGCAAGCCTTAGTTTGGCGCGCGGCTGCCTGCTTGCAAATCGACCATGCGCGGCGGCGTGATGCGCACTGCGAATCCGGCGCAGGTCCATGATGGGCCGCCGGATGTGCGTATCCGCTGTCCCTCATCCTTTCTGCTGATCCCTGTCGGTTCACCCGGCAGGGATCTCTATTTTGAGGGCCTGGCCCGGCTTACTGGCGCAGCGACCCGATATAGGCGGCAATGTCGGCGGCTTCGATCCGGCTCAAGGGAAAGTTCGGCATCTTCGGATGCGGGTCGAGCAGGAAGAAGGCAAGTCTCTCCGGGCTGAAATCAGGCTTGCGCGCTACCGACGCGAAGGAGGGCACATCGGCGCTGGCCTGGGTCTGGCCGCTCGCGACGACATGGCAGCTCGCGCACCAGCGCCGGGCTAGGTCGCCGCCGTGATCGGCGTCGGCGGCGAAAACAGGCGACACACCGAGGCCGGAGACTGTCGCGAGCAGAAGCCAAATTTGTCTCACGCGTTCGAGCATCTGAATACCTGCCTAAATTTCGCGGATCGTGTACCTAGCCGCAGCACGATCCCGGAAATTGCGAGAGGTCGATGCGGGCAATGATCGACCGCAGTAGCCTGCGGGCGGAACGATAGAGATGCCTGATGAATCCGGGCGCTCTCGCCGGAGGCAGGCCAAGACTCTCCGTATCAAGGCTTTGAGTGCGGTGCGACACGTGCCTCTCCCATGCTGTGCAGCCTTTCTATCGTGGCCGGCTTGGAGTTGCGTTGATCTGCCGCAAAGCGCCCCGGCTAGTAGTCGCCGGGATTCATGAACATCGGAGTGGTCCTATCGGCCGGTGCCAGCGCGCTGCTGGCGCTATCGCGCAGAAAGCGATCAAGGGTCGCCTGGATCTTCTCCTTGACCGCATCGGGACCGCGATCGCTCATCTCGGTGTGCTGCGCACCGGTATGGATGATGTCGATGCCGCGCGCCTTGGCCTCTTCCGGTGTCGGCAGTACGCCCGGGTCGGTCACGAAATGCGGATCCTTGGAGCGGAACGACAGGATCTTCATGCGGTCGTTGAGGACGAAGGGCACCCGGAGATTGTCGAGCGTGATCACCTTCGACACGAGCTCGGGATGCTGCTTGGCGACGTACATGGAGACGTCGCCGCCGTTGGAATGGCCTACCAGTGTGAGGTGGTCGTAGTCGGCATTCTCCTGCCGTGCCTTCAACGTGTTCAGCACGTAGAGAATATTGGCCTCACACCGCATATAGACCTCGCGCCGGCCGACATATTGCTGGCCGACATGGGTCATCAGGGGCGGATCGCTCGGCAGATCCTGCTGGATGCTGGCGACGAGATAGCCGCGCGCCGCAAGCACGTTGGCGAGGAAGGAATATTCGGTGGCCTTGACAGTATTGCCATTGCTGATGATGGCGACCGGAAGCTTCCAGAGCCCAAGATTGGCCTTGGTCTCGTAGTCGCGCCGCACGGCGATCTCGACCGAGATCGGCCGCTGACGCGCAGCATCGAACAAGGACAGCATCTCGTGACGGATCGCGAATTTGCTGACAACGATGTACTGGCCCGCCGCAAGGACGCAGAGAAAGGCCAGAATGGCAAGCACCCTCTTCATGGTTCCGTCTCAATCACTTTTGACTGAAAATGGCTATTGAAAACCCCCGGATCGAGCGATCGTGAGCACGTTACGGGATTAAATTTAGGCAAGTCTGTGAGGAGGGCCCCAAAAAGGGCCGCGCCAGCTAGAGACAGCCGTTTCTGCCCCGTTCGGGGCAGAACCTGAACGCGCTCGACAGGGTGAACAGGAAACGCGGGCTGCGGCGTTCATTGTCCGGCGCTCGGTAGCTCAAGGGAACGGCGACGCCGAAATCTGCTTGGAGATCGTGTGGCAGGAAAAACCGCACGCCGGCGCCCGCCGACGTCAGGGAAAGGCCGTCGCTCAGCCGGTAACCGTCGTTCCAGACGGCGCCGACGTCGCCGAACGCGTAGAGCTGGTAGCCGCTCCAGTAGCGGAAATTGAGCTTCTGGTTGAACCTCAGCTCGAGCGAGCCGGCAAGACCATTGTCGCCGCTGATCTCCGCCGCACCATAGCCGCGGCCAAAGGCTGCGCCGCCAAGGTAGAATTGTTGCGAGGTGAACAGCGGACGCGACGCGGTCTGGCTCGCTGCAGCCAGCTTGAGCGACCATGCGTCGTTGAGGGTCTGGTAGCGCGTGAACCAGAAGTTCAGCACCGAGAAGTTCGAGGACGCACCATCACGCGACAACAGATCGTCGTCGAAATGCGAAGCGCCGAAGATGTCGAGGCCCTGGCGATAGATCATCGTCGCGTAGTTGGTGCCGCCGAAGCCGTCCTGGAGCCGGTAATCGACAGTCAGACTCGCGGTCCTGATGTGATCGTTGTACCAGGGACCGTAAAGATCATGCTCCGACACGTTGCTGAAGGTCGTCGCCGCCGTCAGCACGAGCGAAGAAGATTGCGACTGCAGAGGGACGACGCTGGCACGCAGCTCGAACGCTTCCGTCGTGGTGATGTCGCTGACGAGCCGACGAGCATCGCCGGGCCGGACCGCGCTGTAGAGGACGGATGCACCAAGGCGCACGCCATCGACCCCGACGGGCGTGTCATAGGAGAACCGGCCGAAGCCAAGCTCGCGCGGGTCGTTGGCGATCGTCGACAGGTTGACGGCCAGCGTGTCGCCAGGCGCAAGGTAGGAGTTGAAGGCACCCGTCGCATAGCTCTGCCATGGACCGACCGAAGATGAGCCAAGATTGTCCAGGCCGAACGAGGTGAAGACGTGCCACGTCTTCAGATGGATGGTGAGGCGGAAGCGACCGGTCGCACCGCCGATCTCCTCCAATGCAGTATCGGTGATCCGAACCCCCGGCCGGCCGTTGATGAGGAAGAGCTGGCGTTCGATTGTTGCGAGGCGCGACGGCCGGTCGGCCAGGATCGGCCCCAGCATGGGCTTCACACCGAACTGCTCGGCTTCATCGCCTTTCAGGTTGGCCTCGACGATGGTGCCTTCGATCACCTGGATCCGGACATGGCCGTCAGCAATGTCCTGCTGAGGCACGATCGCGCGGCTCAGATGATAGCCCTGGGCGCGGTAGAGATCGCTGATCGCGCCGGCGATCGCGGCAAGGTCGGCTTGCGAAACCTGCTTGCCGAGATAGGGCTGGTAAATGGCGGCGATGTTATCGGGCGGGATGGCGTGGGCGCCGCTGACGTTGATGCCGCGCAGCACGAACTGTGGTTCGGTGTCTCCGCCGGTTGGGGCTTGGCCGACCGAGGGCAGCTTCACCGGAGGCCGGCTCAAGGATTCCTGCTCGGTTTGGTTTTCGAAGTGTTTCTCCGGTTGGCGAGGATCGAACCCCGGCTGGTGGGCCTGTTGCGCGACCGCCTGTGAGGTTCCCGGAAACATCGGTGCGAGCAGCACGAGCGCGGCAGCTAGATACCGCCCGGCCGCGCCACGCGCGGGCCCTTCCCAGTAGTTCGACGGAGAAACCTGCAGGGGCCGGTAAGGATTTGGTAGCCGCATGATTTTTCATAGTTTTTTATGGTCAATGATTGGTTAACGCGCCCTCGGGACTCCCTGGCTCCTGCTAAGCCAATCTTGAGTGATTTCGGATACGGGTCAGGCTCACTGTCATTCACACTGGGGGCCGTCATGATTGTCCGAATTGGAGTGCGGTGCGTCTTGATGGCCGCGCTGATCCTGGGAACGGCGGCCGGCGCATCGGCTGCGGATGACGGCGTCTGGTCGGTCAGCAAGTCATCGGGCGAGGTCTGGCTCGCCACCAACGGCGCCCAGCAGGTGTCGTTGAGCCAGGAAGAGGCTCTGAAGCCGGGCGATACCATTCGCACCGGTCATAACGGACGCGTCCTGCTCGTTCGCGGCGAAGAGACGATTCTGATCTCGCCCAACTCGGTGGTCGGCGTGCCGGCCGAGAAGAAGGAGGGACTCTCGACCACCATCATCCAGCAGGCCGGCTCGATCCTGCTCGAGGTCGAGAAGCGCAACGTCAAGCATTTCGAGGTCGAGACGCCCTATCTCGCCGCCGTCGTCAAGGGAACGCATTTCAGCGTCACAGTGGGCGCAGGCAGCACCAAGGTCGGCGTGCTCCGCGGCCAGGTTGAAGTCTCCGATTTCAAGACCGGCCAGGTCGCCCAGGTCATGCCGGGGCAGGTGGCCACCGCCTTCGAGCACGGCAAGCCGGGTCTCCGCCTCGATGGCCCAGGTACGCTCAATCCAATCGAGCAGGGCAAGCCGCGCGCCTCGACGATCGAGCGCGTCCCCGTGCCGAAGTCGGGGCTGTCGGCACCGCGCAATGCGGCGGACGGCCACATCATCCATGCGCTTGGAATGATCGACAAGGGCACCAAGACAGCCGGCACGCCGGCGCCATTGCGTCAGGCCGTTGAAGCTCACGCGCCCAAGGCCGGCGTGGTGCGCATTTCGAGCTCGCTCGGCGAGGTCAAGCTCAACGTCAACAAGGTCACGCATGGGCTTGCCCACGAGGCGGTCGCGCCGGGGCGGGTGCGTAATGCGAACGCCAGTACCCACACCGTGTGGAGTGATGGCAGGTCGGCGACGACGTCCCCGACCAACAGCTCGGCCGTCACGGCAAGCACCGAGAGCAGCAGCGCGGGCGCGGCCAGCTCGACTTCGGCGTCATTCGGTCAGTCGACTGCTGCGGCCGCCGCAGGCTCGTCCAAGGACGCGCCGAGCGGAAACAACGGTAACAGTGGCAATGGTGCCAACAGAGGCAACACCGCTAATAACGGCAACGGGGGTGCCACCGGCAACGGCAATAGCGGCAGCGGAAACGCTGGCAACGGCGGCAACCAGCGCGGTCCGGGGCCGGGCAGGGGACATCACTAGGCGCATGCCACGAACATAGGGCGCTTTGGCGGCGAGGGTCGCCGGTGCAGGGGAGCAAGGTGAAACGCTATCGGCCACATATCCTTGTCGTGATCGCGCTGGCGGTCGTGCTGTCCACGGGATGGCACGGCGCGCTTCGCAACGCGCTCGCGGATCTGCGCTTTGCATGGCAATCGCGTTCCGCCAGCGGCGACGTCGTCGTGGTGGCAATCGACGCGTCCTCGATCGATCAGATCGGCGTCTGGCCCTGGCCGCGTCGTCTGCACGCTGACCTCCTGCGCAGGCTCGAGGCCGCCGGCGCTCAAGACATAGCTTTCGACATCGATTTCAGCACGCCGTCGGATGCTGCTTCCGACGAGGCCTTTCTCTCCGCGCTTCGGGAGGTCGGAGGTTCGACGATCCTGCCGTCCTTCAAGCAGCCGACGGCAAATGGTGGCGCGGCGCATATCAATCGTCCCCTGAAGCCCTTCAGCAACCAATCGTGGCCTGCCGTCGTCAATGTCGCGATTGAACCGGATGGGCTCGTTCGCCGCTACCCGGTCGGCGAGAGGCTCGGTGATGCCCGAATGCCATCCATGGCCCTCGTGCTCGCCGGGCAGGATGTCAATCGACGGCCGCCTTTCCTGATCGACTTCAGCATTCGGGCGACATCCATTCCCGGCGTTTCTTACGTCGACGTGCTGCGGGGGGACGCCGCGGTGCTCGACAAGCTAAGAGGCAAGAAGGTCATCGTCGGTGCCACCGCACTCGAACTTGGCGACCGTTTCAGTGTCCCGAACGGCCGTAGCGTCGCGGGGCCGGTTCTCCAGGCCCTGGCGGCAGAATCGGTGCTGCAGAACCGCATGCTGCACTGGACGTCCGACGTCAGCACGATCGCCGGCCTCGGCCTCATCTGCCTGCTGATGATGTATTCGTGGCGCCGTGTCGCTCCTGGCGCCCGCGTCGCGATCCTGATTGCAGCCGGAGCAGGCATCGAACTGACCGCATTTTTTGTGCAGCAACGTTGGCCGCTCGTGATCGATACGTCGCTGTTCCACATCGCGATCGTCGCTTATCTGGCGGCGATCGCGCTGGACGAGATCGATTTCCGCAGCCTGCTCGGACGCATCGCCGAAAGCCGCTTTCATCGCATTGCGATGTCGCTCGGCGATGGTCTGGTTTGCACGGACGAGCATCACCGGATCACGGTTTGGAATCCCGGCGCGAGCGCGATCTTCGGCTATATGCCGGCCGAGATGATCGGACGTCCATTCGAGACGCTTTGTGCGAGTCCTGCGGAACCCGGCACAAAGACGTTCGCCATCCGAGACGCTGCGCGCCAGGCGTTGCTGGTTCCCGGTGGTGCCGTTGTTGTCGAGTTCGAGGGGCGGCGCAAGAGTGGCGAAACCTTCCCGGCCGAAGCGAGCTTCTCGGGTTGGCAGGGAACGGACGGTTTCCAATACGGCGCGATCCTGCGCGATATTTCCGTGCGGAAGCGCGAAGCCGAACGCGTCAGATATCTTGCCGAGTATGATGCGCTAACGGGGCTTGCCAACCGCAACACGCTGCACGCGGGCCTGGCCGGTCTGATCGCTGCGGCGGAGCGGCGATCCTCCGAGGTCGTGTTGCTCGTGTTGGGGCTCGACGGCTTTCAGCAGATCAACGACATGCTGGGACACTCGGCCGGCGACCTCGTGCTGCGAGCAGTGGCCGAGCGCCTGCGGATCGAAGCCGATAGCAAGGCGATCGTTGCCCGGCTCGGCGGCGACGAGTTTGCGATTGCGCTGGATTGCGCCAGCGAGCCGGTTGCCGCGTTCGCCGAGCGGATTGCGCGTGCGTTCGAGGCGCCGCTCGCAACGGGTACGCGCCAGCATCGGGTCAGGATCAGCATGGGTGTTGCCGTCTACCCGGACGGTGGACAGAACGCGGACGATCTCCTCGGCAATGGCCATCTCGCGCTGAGCAAGGCAAAGCTGACGCGGCGTGGCAGTCATGTGATCTTCGAAAGCGCGATCAGGCAGGAGTTGGAAAACCGGCTGAGGCTGGAGAGCGAACTGGCGCTTGCAGCGGATCGCGGCGAGTTCGAGTTGTTCTATCAACCCCAGGTTCGTCTGACCGATGGCGGTCTGGTCGGAGCCGAAGCCCTGATCCGCTGGCGTCACCCGGTGCGTGGCTACGTCTCGCCGGGAGAGTTCATGCCGGTGGTCAACACCTCGGCGCTGTCCGAGCGGATCGCGAGTTGGGTGATGGAGACCGCCGCCCGCCAGGCACGTGCCTGGGAATTGTCGGGCAACGCCGTGCGCGTTGCGATCAACCTCTCGCCGTCGCAGCTCCAATCGGGCGATCTGGCGCATTCGGTCGCGGATTTGTTGAAGGCGACAGCGCTCACTCCCTCGCTGCTCGAGATCGAAGTCACCGAAGATATCCTGCTGCACGACGAGGCCGGGGTGCTCGACATGTTCAAGCGGATCCAGCAGCTCGGGGTGCGCATCCTGTTCGACGATTTCGGAACCGGCTATGCGAGCTTGAGCTATCTGAAGAAGTTTCCGCTCGACGGGCTCAAGATCGACCGCTCCTTCGTGCTCGATCTGCTCGCGGATTCCGACGATGCCGCGATTGTCGGCTCGACCATCGGCCTCAGCAAGCAGCTTGGCCTGACCGTCGTTGCCGAAGGCATCGAAAATCGCGCGACGGCCGACTTCCTGGTCAGCATGGGATGTGAGGAAGGGCAGGGCTATTTCTTCGGCCGCCCGATGCCTGCCGATGCGTTCGAAAAGCAATTTCTGGCGGCCGAGCTCCAAGCTGTCAGCGCAGCGTGAACCTGCCCGGCGAGCAGCTTCACGGTCGCACCGCCGGCATCACAGGCTCTCGTCACATGTGAAGGGCCGCAACGTGCGGCCCTTCTCGTTCGGTCAGGTAGCGCCTTTCGAAAGGATCAATCGATCTCTTCGATCACCCGGCGGTCTTGCGGCTCGACGATGTAGGTGTGGCTGTCCCGGTTGATGTACCGGTACTCGCGAAGGGTCGGAGCATCCCGATACACTTCTTCCGGAAACGCCTCGATCTCCACACCATCCGGCACGCGCTCGCCGGTCCGGATCTCGGTGCGGACTGTGCTGCCGGTGGTCCGCCGCTCGCGCTCGACCGGGCGCGCCTTGGCGTGTTTGCGGATCACCTCGCGGTCGCGATCGCTGAACGTCGTCTTGCGCTTCTCGGTAGGTGCCGGCGCGGCTGCAGTCGACCGGCCGGAGTACGGCAGGACGGCCACGATCTTGTCGCTGGACGGCTCAACGATCACGATCTCGTCCTTCACCAGGACGAAATTGTAGCCCCGGTATTGCGGCACGATCTCGGCGACATCGGCCGGCAACGGCTGCAGCCTCACATCGCGCGGCACGACTGTGCCGACCGACAGCGAGAAGTTCACGTTGGTCAGCGGCTGCACATTCAGGTGCGAAATCGACGAGCTGATGCGGGTCCGCTGTTGATCGTTGATGTTCACGGACGCATTCACATTGGTGTTCGACGAACGATCGGCCGTGGTCTGCTGGCTGTTAGGCTGTTGAGCCGTATTGGTCGACCCGCTGCCCGTCGGTGACTGCGCCTGGTTGGTGCCCGGCGCAGGCGGGTTGGCGCTTTGCGTCTGGGTGTTCGAAGAAGAGGGTGGATTGGTCCGCGCCTGGTTCGAAGGCGTGGCCGTCTGGTTGGCGGGCGGATTGGTCTGTGCCTGGTTGGTCGAAGTGCCCGAAGCCGGCGCCTGCGTCGTGTTGGTGGCGGCGTTTGGGCTCGATGTCTGGCCTGCGGCGGTCTGACCGGTCGAGGACGGAGACTGTGTCTGGGCCGAATTCGTCGAAGGACTGGTCTGCGCAGATCCCGAAGACGAGTTGGATGATGGGGCGGACGTCGAAGACGATGGCGTCGTGGTCGATGTGGAGTCCTGTTGACGCTGCGTAGCCGAGGGACTGGAGCTCGATGTGCTCGGAGAAGATTGCGCGAACGCCGAAGTCGCGATCGCGACTGCAGCGGTGGTAGCGAAGAATAGACGCTTGTTCATTTGAAACCTCCTAATACGGATGCCGATCAACCCTCGGCGCGACGCGTGGTTCCGATTCGGGAAGACTCGGCAACGGCGGGGACGTGTATTCTCGGAGAGACACGGATTGCTGCTGCGGCGAAGTGATCCGGAGCCGCCGCAGCCCGGACGAGCGGAACTTCAGTCGCCGCCTGCCATGGGCAGTGGCGCATGCGCGCGCATCAGTTCGCGATATCGGCCTTCGTAGGCGCGCGCCATCCGGCTCGCGACGAACCGCTCCTCGAAACGGGCGCGGACTCTCGTTCGATCGAGTCGACCAACCTCGCTGACTGCTGCTATCGCCTGCTCCACGCCGTCCACGATGAAGCCCGTGACGCCGTCTTCCACGACTTCCGGCACCGAGCCCGAACGATAGGCGATCACCGGTGTCCCGCACGCCATCGCTTCGATCATGACCAGTCCGAACGGTTCCGGCCAGTCGATCGGAAACAGCAAGGCGGCGGCACCGGCGAGGAACGGCTGCTTGCGGATTTCGTCGATCTCGCCGACCAGCTGGATGTTCTCGCTGTCGATCTCGGGTTCGAGCTTTTTCTTGAAATAGGCCGTTTCCGCGCGGGGGATCTTGGCTGCAATGCGCAGCGGCATTCGGGCGGCGCGCGCGATTTGGATCGCATCTTCCGGCCCCTTTTCCCTCGTGAGCCGTCCGAGAAAAGCCAGGTACGAGCCGCTCTCGTAGCAAGGCCGAAACAGATCCCCGGGCAGCCCGTGCGGAATTGTCGCAATCCAGTTGGCGTCCGGCAGCGGCCGGCGCTGGCTGTCCGAGATTGAGACGAATGGGGCGTTCGGAAAACGTCCAACCACATCGCAAAGACCTGGAAGGTCGAGCCGGCCGTGCATCGTCGTCAGAAACGGCACCCCGGTCCGGCTCAGCACGGGCAGGGGCAGCCAGTCCACATGAGAGTGGATCACGTCGAAGTCGCGCGCATGCTCGGCGATGGCCTCGATCAGCAGCGCGCAGGCGGCGCTCGGATCGACACCTCTGCGTCCCAGGCGCAGCGCCCGTGGCCACACTGCGTGGAGCTTTCCCTTCGTTTTCGAATCGCCGCTTGCGAACAGGGTGACGTCATGACCCAGCGCAACCAGTTCGTCCACCAACCACGCGATCACCCGTTCCGTGCCGCCGTAAAGCTTGGGAGGAACGCTCTCGGCCAACGGTGCAAGCTGGGCGATTCGCATCGAGTTAGGCCCCGAGCACAATCCGCAAACCGACCACGATGACCGCGGAGATGAGAAAGGAAATTGCGGCCAAGGTCCAACTCGGCCTTGTGCTTCCGAGGGCTACGCGCGCGACGAGCATTTTCATGCTCGTCAACATTCGTCTTCAGGAAGCTGGTGCAGGTAGGCTATCCCGAAGCTGGCGAGTTCTTCGGTATCGCTCTCGCGCTCTTCCCCTCTCCTGTGCAGGTGGCGCTCCAGCAGACAGCGCCGGCTGTCGTCAGCGTCGACATCGGGGTGCTGCGCCCGGTACACCGTCCATGCGGTCTCCGCTGCGTTCTTCAAGACGACTTCGTCGACCATGCTCCCTCCTCCGGAGGCAGATCCAGTCGCTGCCAACTCAACGCACTTCGGAAAGTTTCCAGTTTTTCCCGATTTTAGACGAAGAGACGAGACACGCGGCGAGTAGCAACCATCGCTTGTTTTTCCCGTTATCGCCGGGGCGCAAGCAATGTGGATGTGAAAGGAATCTCGATGAACAAGATTGCAATGTCGACACTGATGGTCGGCGCACTTGGTCTGAGCTCGATAGCGACGACGTCTCCCGCCGAAGCTCAGTGGCGCAGCTGGGGACCGGGCATCGCCGGCGGCCTTGTTGCGGGCGCCGTGATCGGCGGGCTTGCCTCCTCGGCCTATGGTTGGGGGCCTGGCTACGGCTATTACGGATACGGTCCAGGCTACTACGGCGCCGGCTACTATGGCGGCCCCTACGCTTACGACTACGATTACGGATACGATGCACCGTACCGTTGGGGCAGCGGCTACGCCACCACCTACTACACGCAGCCTGTTACCTACGGCTATCGCTATCGCCGTGTCGTGCGCCCCGCCTACGCCTATTACCGTGGGTCCTATCCCGTCGTGCGGCACCATTGGCACCATCACCACCGGTGAGCTCCTCGCGCATGATCGCGACATGGCCGCGCTGCGGATGGCGCGGCCTTTCTCGATCAGGGTCCTTGAGGTCGAGCGATGTGTGACGACGAACTAGCTGCCAACATCTTGTCGGCAGGCCAACTCACCTTCGTTGACAGGAGGGCTTGCAACGAGATCAGGCCTTGCTAAGCGTTCAACGTCCTAGCGCCGACGCGCGATCGCAACGCCGAAGAGGAAAGCGACGAACAGGCTGGCGAGGGGCGCTTCGCGTGTGATCGCCGCTACTGTCGCGAGCGGCCGTCCGGGCTTTCGCGCTTCGTCGATCGCGTAGGTGAGACGATCGACGGCGGCTCGCAGGCCACCTGCGACCTCACCGATGGTGTGGGAGACGTCGGTCGCTGCGTCGATGGCGCGTTCGGTCACGCCAGGCTGCGAGTTGGGCTGCGGTATGTCCGTGCTCAAGCGCGATCTCCGGATTAGCGAAGCAACTGAGGCCGGCACCTTTGGCTATCCGCGCGTGCGCTCATGTTGAACAGCGGGCCCGAAGGCCTTTGGCTATCCGCGACAGGCGCCGTCTTGAACGGCGGGTGCCGACCTTGCAGTGGAAATGCGGCGCGCCGGATTTCGTTCCAGCCCCCCGTGAAACGACGGGTGCGAATCTCTGTTACGGTGGTGCAGCCTTTGCTGATTCAGGAGATTGCCGTGACCGATCGAACCATCGCGGATCGAGGCCGGCGCATCGCGCTGCTGGGCGCCCCCATCGACATGGGTGCTTCGCAGCGCGGTACCTTGATGGGGCCCGCGGCGCTGCGGACCGCCGGGCTTGCAACGCTGCTCGAAAGCCTGGATTTCGAAGTCGTGGATTACGGCGACCTGTCGGTGGCCGAAGTCAGCGATCTCGCCGACAGGCCGCCGGAGAAGGCCAATCATTACCGCGAAATCCAGCGCTGGACGCGCGTGCTGAGCCGTCGCGGCTATGAGATCGCGCAAACCGGTGCTCTGCCGATTTTCCTCGGCGGCGACCACACGCTGTCGATGGGATCGGTCAATGCGATGGCGCGGCATTGGCAGGAGCGGGGCCGCGAGTTGTTCGTGCTCTGGCTCGATGCCCATGCCGACTACAACACGCCGGAGACGACCATCACGGCCAATATGCACGGCATGTCGGCGGCGTTTCTGTGCGGCGAGGCAGGCCTCGATGGACTTCTGGGCGACGATGCGCGTGCGTCGATCGAGCCTGACAGGCTCGACCTGTTCGGCGCGCGATCAATCGACAAGCTCGAGAAGGAGCTGATGCGTGCACGTCGGATCAGGGTCGTCGACATGCGCCAGATCGACGAGTTCGGCGTCGCAGTCCTGATCCGGCGCGTCATCGAGCGCGTCAAGGCGAACAATGGCGTGCTGCATGTCAGCTTCGATGTCGATTTTCTCGATCCTTGCGTCGCGCCTGGCGTCGGCACTACCGTTCCGGGTGGCGCGACCTATCGTGAGGCCCATCTGATCATGGAGTTGCTGCACGATTCCGGCGTGGTGGGATCGGTCGACATCGTCGAGCTCAATCCGTTCCTGGATGAGCGCGGTCGAACCGCGCGCACTGCGGTCGAACTGATCGGCAGCTTATTCGGCCAGCAGATCACCGATCGGCCGACACCCAGCAATGCGATCGCACCGGGGGAGTGACGCCGGCCGTTTGTGCATTCCAAGCCACACGCCGGCGCGCTCGATGCGAACTCGCTTGCAGCCATCAAAATGCAAGATCGTGACGGGTTCGCGGGCGATGCGCGGCCGGACGTGAAGATGACGGCGACTTCTCGTTTCGGTGCGGAACCTGGCTGCAGTTGAGGGGAACCGGAGGGGCCGAACGGAATTAACCCGCTGATAGGAAAAAGCGGTCTCTTCGATGATTGATGGACGTTTCGCAAATTCCATGTCTACGGCGCTCCGGCATCCCGGCGTGATTGCGCTGATTGTGGCAGGCGTGACGATTGCAGCGATGCTGATCGTCGACCACGGCCCCTGGAGTCGCGCCAAGACCCAGCCGGCGCACGTTGCGATGTACGCAACCACGGGTGAAGCAGCACGTGCGGCTGGCGCCGTCGTGCTCCCGACTGAGCCGAAGTCGCCAATCGAGCCAGCGCGGCCGAAGACGTCTCCCGCCATCAATCCTGTGACGCCATAGGCTCCGTCAGCTCTTGCGGCCGTAATTCAAGAGCCCGCCGCTCGTTTTTGCCGGGTGGGAGCGAAGGGCCTCCTCGTTCGGCTCGGTACCCCAGCCGGGACGGTCTGGAATGAGCAGATGGCCGTTCACGATCTCCGGTTCATGGGTGAACAGCTCGCGGTCCCAGGCGAGACGGTCGATGTCGATCTCCATGATGCGCAGGTTCGGCACCGCCGCGCAGAAATGCGCGTTCATCATCGAGCAGAGATGGCCATAGAAATTATGCGGTGCGACGTTGACCTCGAAGGCTTCGGCTGCCGAGGCGATCTTCATCGATTGCCACAGGCCGTTCCAGGGCGTGTCGATGATCGCCACGTCCATTGCCTGCTCGTGGAAATAGGGCAGGAATTCGCGCAGGCCCAACAGCGTCTCGCACGATGAGATCGGATGCGGGCTCTGCCTGCGGACATAGCCGAGCGCCTGCGGATTGAAGCTGTCGATCTCGACCCAGAACATGTCGAGATCGGCGATCTCGCGCAGGATCTTCAAATAGCCTTCGGTCTTGGCGTTGAAGTTGCAGTCGAGCAGGATATCGACATCAGGGCCTGCGCCATCGCGGATCGCTTCCAGATGCATGCGCAGGTCACGCAGGATCTTGCGGTCGACATTGATCTCGGGCGCAAAGGGCGAGCCGAAGCCGGGCCGCCAGCCGGTCGGCTTGCCATCGTCGTAGGAGAAGATGTTGGTCTTGAGGGCAGTAAACTTCTTCTCGCGCACCTCCTGACCCATCGCCTTGACGCCGTCGAGGTTTTCGATCGCCGGCTTGTACCAGGCGGGGTGATTGATCCGCCATGTCGCACAATGAGACCAATAAACCCTGACACGGTCGCGGATCTTGCCGCCGAGAAGCTCGTAGCAGGGGACGCCGAGGCACTTCGCCTTGGCATCGAGCAATGCATTCTCGATCGCCCCGAGCGCCTGGGCAACCACACCACCTGCCGCCGGGCGGGTGGCTGCGAACAATTCGGCATGGATGCGCTCGTGCTGGAAGACGTTCTGGCCGATCACGCGCCCCGAGAGCCGCTGGATCGCAGCTCCGACGCCGGGAGAGCCAAAACCCTCGTCAAACTCGCTCCAGCCGACGATGCCGTCTTCGGTCGTCAGCTTGACGAAGTGGTAGTTCCTCCAGCCGGCGTCGCAGGCGAACATCTCCAGACTTGTTGCTTTTGATGATTTTGCCATGTCGCTCCCCTGTCGGCCCACGGCGCTTATTGATTTGTTTCCCGATCGCAAGCCTGGGCCCAGCCACAATTGTTAGGCTAACGACTGCGTAGCGTGAAGCCCGCAAACGTTTGGGCAGGCATCGATTTTTGGCTGTGCCGCCGAAGGCTCCGCAGAAGTCCGGGGATCATGATGTTTCTTGGGATCGTCCCGAAATCGCGCCAGGCCCAGACGTTTTTGGCCACAATCGGAACCGATCCTCCGCGCATGAAATTCATGGCAATCGTTTGGATTCTGGCGCTGCTCACGATGAGCGGGGCTGCCATTTCCGATCAGATTCTGACGGCCGATCAGCACGTCGCGCAAGGGGTGGAGTAGCGCGGCGGGCGAGGGCGCTTTGTCTTTGGGGAGACGACGATGCCTTCAGTAGATCAGTTCTTGCGGTTCATCAGCGTGCCCGCCGTGTTCGCGGCCTTCATCATCGCCTCGCAGATATCGGCGGCGCTGTCGCCGGTTTAGCCGAATACCGACGAGCCGAGCAAAGCGAGCACGGCCAGCGCCATCAGCGCAGTGCCGAGCCAACCGAGCACGATCAGCCATTGGCGGGCCCTGAAGCGGCCCATGATGGCGCGGCTCGAGACGATCAACATCATCATCACCATGATCGGAACGGCCACGACACCGTTGAGCACCGCGCTCCACACCAGCATGTGGATGGAATCGATCCCGGTGAAGCCGAGCCCGAAGCCGATGATGGTTGCGGCAGCGATGATAGTGTAGAAGCCGACTGCCTTCTCGGGCTTCGCCTCCAGCGTCGCGCGCCAGCCAAAGATCTCCGCGACACCGTAAGCCGCCGACCCCGCCAGCACCGGGATTGCCAGAAGGCCCGTGCCGATGATGCCGAGGGCGAACAGCGCGAAGGTGAAGTCGCCCGCGAGCGGCCGCAGCGCCTCGGCCGCTTGCGTCGCCGAACTGATGTTGGTGATGCCGTTGGCATTCAGCACTGAGGCCGTGGTCAGGATGATGAAGAACGCGATGCCGTTCGACAGCAGCATGCCGGAGGTCGTATCGACCCTGATGCGCGTGAGTTCGGGATCGGCGCCGCGCTTGCTCTCGTCGCGCAGCGGCTTGTCGCGCCTGCCGAGGTTCATTTCCTCGACTTCCTGGGAGGCCTGCCAGAAGAAGAGATAAGGGCTGATCGTGGTACCGAGCACCGCGACCACCATCATGAAATAGTCGGCGCTGATGTCAGCCTTCGGCCACACCGCCGCGAGCAGCGCAGTGCTCCACGGAATCTTCACGGTGAAGGCGGTCGCGACATAGGCAAACAGCGTCAATGTCAGGAATTTCAGCACCGGTGAGTAGCGGCGATAGGGTAGGAAGACCTGGAGCAGGGTCGAGCCGGCCGCGAAGATCAGTGCATGCTCGTGGTTGAGCCCGCCGATGACCAGTGAGAGTGCCTCCGCCATCGCGGCGATGTCGGCGGCGATGTTGAAAGTGTTCGCGACAACGAGCAGCGTCACCAGCCCCAGCACCAGCCATCGGGGCGCGAGCTCCATCACATTGGCGGCCAGCCCTTTGCCGGTGACCCGGCCGATCTGTGCACTGACGAGCTGAATCGCAATCATGAACGGCGTGGTCAGGAACACCGTCCAGAGCAGCCCGTAGCCGAACTGCGCCCCGGCCTGGGAATAGGTCGCGATGCCCGAGGGATCGTCGTCGGCCGCGCCCGTGATCAGGCCCGGCCCGAGCCGCCGCAACAGCGTCGATGCCGGCTCGGTGGGCGCAGCGACGCCGTCGCGCTTGGAGGCTTCAGGTTTGGATCGGTTCGACAGGGCTGGCCTTCGGGAAATTGTGAATTGAAGGCTTAAGCCTGAACATGGCCGGAAAGTTCCCAAGGCGAGGCCAGTGGCGGAGGCGCTTCGGAACGGCTCGCGCGATGCTGGCGTTCTCAAGCCGTGAGGAGGACGCCACGATGGACCATCTGACGAAGCGCGAACAACCGGACCGCAGCAAGATCAACATGAACGAGGCCTGGGAGGTCAAATACTGGACCCACGAGCTCGGTGTTTCCAGGGAGGAGCTGCAACAGGCTGTCGACAAGGTCGGCAATTCGGCGGCGGCTGTTCGCAAACAGCTGGCGATGTGAGCTGGCGATGCCATCTCGGTGCCGGTCGCGCTCGCCGCGTCTTGTGCGTCCTATTTGACGCTGACGAACATGCCCCAGGCCGCCGCGAGCGCGGCGCCGGTGAAGACGATCGCCGGGCTGTCGCAGAAGGCGCCGCCATAACTGCACACGTCGGAGCCGAACGAGCCAAGCTCGTGATGGCCCGCCGAATAGAACAGTCCCGAAAGCCCGAGCAGTGCGGCGGCGACGTAATACATTGGCTCTCTCGCGTGAAGACGGACATGTACCAGCATGGGGCGGAGAGATTTCATTCCGCCGAATCCGATGGGGTGCGTTCGATTAAAGTTTGATCCGATCTGCTCGATCGCCTGCTTGCGAGCCGCCATGACGAAACAGCTTTGAAACAGTCCTGAAACCAGATCGTCCTGAACTCGCACGCCGTTGGAACCGACCAACGGAGCGAAAAGGAGACAATCATGATCCAGATCGGTTCGAAGGAAGAAGTCGCGTTGCTGCTGGCACTGTTCGGGACGCATACCCAAGCCGTCCGGAAGCCGAAGCCGAGATCGCAGCAAGGCTGAGAGACCAACCATGGCGGGTTTGGCCGATTGCCTGAGCTTTCTGCGCTTGCTGATCGCGAGAGGGGATCCGAAAGGTATCCCGCTGGCGATGGGCGCCATCGACGACTATCTGGCGATGGCGCCGGTCAGCGCGCGCAGCCGCGGCTTGCGCGTGCTCCAGCAGGACGCGCTCGAGCTGCATGTCGCCTCAGTCGGCGTGCAGCGCTCATTCGCCGAGACAGTGGACGCCTACATCGAGCGGAAGCTGGCCCAGGAGTGAGGCGCTCAGGCTCGTTTTTCAGTTTTTCAAACAGCTGGCATCTGTCTTGCTAAATCACGTCTCAATCCCCACCAGGCCCATCGGGCCGTTTCAGATTGAGGCGATCACATGCCGTCACCGTCCCGTTTCGAAGCGACCGCGTCCTTGCAGCTCCACGCTTTGATCTCCGACCTTAACTGGCGGATCCAGATGCTGGAGAGCGACATTGCCGAGGAAGAGCGCAAGGCCGGCAATGCCGATCCCGGCAGCCCCACCTATCCCATGCTGGCGTTGACCTTGCGTGGGCGCCGCGACAATCTGCGGACCTCGGTCGCCTTGCTGGAAGCTCAGGTCGAGCGAGGGGCGGTGGTGTCGCGAGCAGCGTAGTCGCGCACTCGCTCTCGCGGGGCCGTCAGGCTTCGGGCGGCCGTGCGCTCTTCAACAAGCCGATCTTCCGGCCGAGCTGCCAGACCTCGACGTCGCCGCGGCGCACGAACTGCTGCGCATGAGCGAGGGCGGACGTATCGGACGGCGCCTCGAACGCTTCGGCGGAGCGGAAGACGCCGTTTTCTCCGACCAGATAGGCGCGATATTGCTGCGTCATGTCGGCGCCCTCAGGCCGGGCGAATGCAGCCAGGCGTCGATCTGCATCGCCAGCTCGTCCTGCCGGGCGCGGCGCAGCAGTATCTCGCGGCGGCGTCCCGGCGCGAGCGCGCGCGCCTGCTCACGCAATTGCGCGGCTTCCTCCTCGAGCCGTTGGTGAAGTGTCTTGGTCTGCTTGAAACGACGCCGCTTCAACATGGACCTGCTCCCTTTGTTCGAGGAGGGCGGGAGCGCAACTGGCGTTCTCATCACCGATGAATGCCGCGGGCCTTGCGGTGACGGTTAAGTGTACTACTCGTCTCGAAGAGAGTCTTCATCATTTGATATGTCGGCGCAGAAATTTCCGCGGTCTTTTCAATGAGATGGTTGCGCTTCCTGAGCCGCTTACTCACTTTGCGCACCGGGGCTTGTCTAAAGTTCACTATTGAACAAAGGTGCCTTCAGCTAGTTTATCTTCCATCACCGGCCAAGGCTCTGTCCGTAGGCGTCGGTGGCTGAGAGACCGAGCGTGCTCCCGCCTGCAAAGTCAGGGAGCATGTCCATGCCGGACGATCGCACGCCGATCCGTCGCGTCCACAATGAAGCATCCGCAATCGCCCAACAGAACGCGCACATGCGCGAGCAGATCGCAAAGGCGCTCGAGCTCTTGAAGGCGGCAGTGCCGGACACGTTTCTCGGCCGCAGGACGTACGAGCCGTTTCCCAGCGAGGGTGACGAGGAGTGCTGACGGCGACCGTCGCCGGGTTAGGAACTCCCGTCCCGAAGCCGAATTTGTCAGACGGCCGGTCTGCCGCCGATTGACTGGCCTGGAATGACGGCCCCGGCGCGCGTGCCCCCCGTCTGCGCCGGGGCCGTTGTCGTGACGATCCCTTCACGCCGCGCCGAACCAGGTCGTCAGCGCCTCCCCAACTCCGCTCGCGCGCTCATCACCCACCCAGGCCACGTGGCCGTCGGGCCGCACCAGCACGGCTCTCGGCGCCGGGACCCCGCCGACGGACGGAAGCTCCCATGCGCCATCGTAAACGGCATCGATGCGCGTGACCCGATCGGCGAAGGGCGAGATGTCGAACGTCTCGAGCCCGCCGAGATCGAGCAGCACGCCGCGCGCCTGATGCAGCAGCGTGAACAGCAGCAAGGGGCGGCCCGCAACCGTCAATGCAAGATCGGGCACGCGGCGGCCGAGCAGGGGGTGCCCGTCGCCGAGATCATAGTGGATGTCGAGCCCGCTCATCATCGCGCCATAGCGCCTCCGCGGCTCCTCCATCGAAAGCAGCTCGGACATCACTTCGCGCGCGGCCTTGCGGCCGTGGTCATCGCGGCGAAGCAGGGCGATCTGCGCACGCGTGTTGCGCAAGACGCGCGCGGCCACGCCATGCCGTTCGGCGTGATAGCTGTCGAGCAGGCTGTCGGGCGCAACGCCCCTTGCCACCAGCGCCAGCTTCCAGCCGAGATTGACGGCATCCTGCAGGCCGGTGTTGAGGCCCTGGCCGCCGACGGAGTGATGGATATGCGCGGCATCGCCGGCGAGCAGCACGCGCCCCTTGCGATAGGCGACGGCCTGCCGCGCCGCATCGGTGAAGCGGGAGATCCAGGCCGCACCGTGGACACCGAAATCGGTGCCGTACACCGCGATGAGCGCTTCGCTGAGATCGCTCAAATCCGGCTCGCCGCTGCGATCGAGCGTGGCTTCCGTCATCACCACCAGCACGCGCCCGCTCTCGGTCTTGCTGAGGCCGTGAAAGCCGAGCGCATCGTGACGCAGGCCCCATGCGGGCGTCTGCCGCATCTCGACCTCGGCCATGAGATTGCTGAGCGTCGGATCGGTGCCGGCGAAGTCGATGCCGGCCGCCTTGCGCACCCGGCTGCGGCCGCCGTCGCAGCCGACCAGGTACTCCGCGCGCATCTTCTTGCCGCCGGCGAGCGTCACGTCGACGCCGGTCTCGTCCTGCGCGATATCGCTTACCTCGTGGCCGCGATAGACGGGGACGCCGAGCTCGGCGACCCAGTCGCTCAGGATGCGTTCGATGTGGCTCTGCCGCAGCGCCAGCCCGTAGGGGTGACGGGTCGGCAGATCGCCGATGTCGAGCCGCGTCCAGGCGAAGCCCGCGAGCTGGGTGACCTTGCCTTCGCGCAGGAAGCGATCCGCGACGCCGCGCTGATCGAGGACCTCGATGCTGCGCGCGTGCAGGCCGCCGGCCCGCGTGCCCGTGAGATCCTGGCTGGCGCGGCGCTCGAGAACCGCGACATCGCAGTGTCCGAGCGCCAGCTCCGCCGCCAGCATCAACCCGGTCGGCCCGCCGCCGGCGATGATGACGGCATGGTCGACGTGCGCAGGCCGCGTCGGGAGGTTGCGGGCGCGCGCGCGCGAGTTCGGAAGCAGGACAGGCATGTGGTGACCCCTATCAGGTGATGTGAGGCGCGGGGGTGTACACCGAGGGCGGGCGCTTGAAGCAAGGGCGTTGCGCACCACATATTGAGCTGGGAGGAGGGGCTTTGTCCTTCTTGGGCGGCCTCTTCGAGGTGTCGGGCCAAAATCCGCGATGCGCGCCGTCAGTGGTGCCTAGTCGTCCTTCGAGAGATCGCCGCGCTTGGCCGGAACGTCAATCGTTCCACCCTCGCCGTGCACGAGATCGCGGCTGTTGTCTTCAGTCTCGCCCGCATCTGCGATCACAGCCTCTTGCGTCTCGCGCGCCTTGTCGATGCGGGGCTTTCGCCCTGGCAGGTCGCGCGACGTCTTGGGGGCAGTCGTCTTTGAAGTCATGGCCAATCCTCCTGATCGACCAACGCCCGAGGCGATCGGATCGTTCGTTTGACACGTCGGGCAAAACAGGGGCACGATGGCGTCATCGAAATTTTCGTTCAGCCCGCGCGGGAAACACCCGCCGCGGGCATTTGTTTGTCCAAAGTCATGATGGCAGCTCAAGACTCAAACCGGACCTCGTCAAAATTTCAATGCCGGCGGCGGCGGGTCTCCGATACGACATGGGATATAGTTACATTTCTTGATTGAGCTGCTTAACTCTAACCGACTAATGAATATTTCAAAAAAAATCGTAGGAGCCGCAATGTCCTCCCCGGAAGAAGACGATCGGCCCGAGTTTTGCCCCGCGTGCAACGAGACGAACGCGCTGCACTGAGCTGACTGCCATGCGGTTCTATTTCGACTATCAAGATCTCGCGCATACTTTTGTCGACGGTCAGGGAGAGGAGCTTCCGGGTCTCGTAGCCGCCCGCGATGCTGCGATGAGATATCTAGCCAAAGGTATTCGGGACCATAGCCCTTCCGGACTGATCGAAAAAATTTCGGTCCACGCAAGGACGAAAGATGCGTCGATCCTGACGGTATCCGCCACGATCGAAGTGGTCGTCGGAGCGATGCCCTCGGGTAAGAGGAGCTTTCTCTACTGAGGAAGTACGCGTGCGAGAGCCCTGAGAAACCACAAGTGCCAGAGCACGCTCTCATCTTGCGCCCCACCCTGATCGGCGGCGAGACTGCCGAGGGCGATTGCTCGTCCTCCGCGATGGCCGGCTGATCGGTCGCACCAGGCGCACCGAGGACCATGCTGAGTTCGGTATCCTGAAAGGAGTGAAAGCCAGTGAATGTCGGCTTGTGCCAGAACCGGTCTTGATGCTGCCTTCATACGCCGGCGAATTCATTGCTTTGACACGTCGGGCAAAACAGGGGCATCATGACATCGTCGAAATTTCGTTCAGCCCGCGCGGGAAACATCCGCCGCGGGCTTTTGTCTGTCCAAAGTCATGGCAGCTCATGAGCCGTCAGCAGACGTTTCACGGTCGGGAGCTTGAGTGCAGGTCTTGACCCGCAGCCGACCTGTTTCGAATTTCGGCAGTGTCCCAATTAGCTTAGGAACGAACGTAACATGGGCTAATTGACGGTCTAAAGCTTGGGCCGACCAAATGGCGCGCTATTACTTCGATCTGGTGGATCAAGACGGCCTTGTAGTTGACGAGGAGGGTTTAGAATTCGGGGACATGGAAGGCGTAGAGCGGGAGGCCACGCAAGCTATGGCCGATGCCGCTCGAGAAAGCTTGCAACGCCCTATTAAGCCCGGAGAAGCTGCCATTGAAGTCCGGGACGATGCCGGGCCTGTCATGCGAGTGCGGTTCACAGTTGAGATTGAGTACCTGAGGAAGCAGTAGGGGCCACTTAGGAACACTTGGACCGCAGGTCCATTAACCGGCATGAGGACGCCGCAGAATAGATCATTCCTCCCATGGTCTAGCGCAAGCGGCTGTCGGTTCGTGGAAGCCCATGGTGTCGTGACCGAGACCGAGAAACAGATGGAAGCAAAGGCACCCAAGCCGTCCCGGCTGGAGGAGGCGCGACGCATTGTCGAGGAATATGCGGCCGACCTCCGGGAGATCATCCGGCAGCTACGGTGCAAGATGAACTAAGGAACCCAAGGTCAACTTTGGGATTTGGGAACTCGATCATGTCGAGGATCGAGTTATGGAAGCAACGGAAGCCGAGCTGCCTCAGCAACAGCTGCAAGATCATGGGCCACGCTGCCCGACCTGCGCAGCGTTGTCCCGCCTGACTCAATCCTACTAGACACCCGGACCGGCAACACCGTCCGCCTCTACCAATGCCCTTGCGGCGAACGCATCTGGGACAATTGAGGTGTATGGTGTGGCATGGACCGCGCTACCCTTCGAGAGCACTTGAACCAAGCCCGACGACATGCCGCGTTGGGTAAGCACCATCTCGCGCGACAAGAAGCCCTGGTCGCGGAGCTGGACCGGAACGGCCATGACACTACCGCCGCCATGGGCGTGCTCGCTACTATGAGACGCACGCAAGAACTACATGAGCTGGATGTTGAGCGCCTGCTAAGTGAATTGGCAAAGTAAGACAGCCTCATTGATGGCCCTTTCAGATCGCTTATCCGCTTGCGGTACATGGCGGGCAAGCCGGGCTCGACCGGACAACGTCTGCTTCTGCGCCAGAACCGGCTTCGATGCTGCCTTCATACGCCCGCGAATTCATTGCTTTGACACGTCGGGCAAAACAGGGGCATGATGGCATCATCGAAATTTTCGTTCAGCCCGCGCGGGAAACACCTGCCGCGGGCTTTTCATCCAGATGTCATCTTCATGTAGATGTCACCAACGCGATGGCGCCTGCAGATCCATGACAATGCTTGCGCCTCCTGCAGAACCATCCGCGGGCCTATGGGTTGTGTCCGCATGAACAGGATCTGGTACGCAGCCGCTTTCATCGCCGTCACCGGCATCGTCTTCGGCGCTCTCGTCGGCTTCGACAGGCTGATCGGCGGCGCCGGCTGACAGGGCCTGGTCGGCACCCGTCGATCGTCTCGCGCTCCCGACCTTAAAGCTGACAAAGTCTCGGACCCCAAGAAGAGGCATTGTCGCCCGCTGCTTCCAATCGGAGTGAACGAGATGAGCCCGTCCGGTGCCCTGGTCGCGATCCTGCCATGTAACGATCTCGATGCGTCCGAGCGGTTCTACAACAGGCTCGGCTTTGCGCGCCCGGACAGCGAACGGCCGGCGCCGGGAGAGGCGGACACCTATCGCATGCTGTCGAACGGCAAGGGCGGCTCTCTGCATCTGACCGACGCGGTCGAGGGCTGGCTGATTCCGGGCAAAAATCCGTTCGCCCTCTATCTCTACCTCGAGGACGTCGACGCCGCCGCGCGCGAATTCGGGCAAACGCCCGAGGACAAGCCGTGGGGGATGTACGAATTCGCGCTGTCGGATCCGGATGAGACGCTGGTGCGGGTGGGGTGGGCGACGCGGCTGCATGGTGCGGCGAAATAATTGTTCGGCGACCGACGTTGCGGAGAATTCGGTTTAGCCAAAATGAAGCTTGACCCGTCGGGCAAAACACTGGCAGAATGGCATCATCGAAAAATTAGTTCAGCCCGCGCGGAGTAAATCCGGCGCGGGTTTTCTGTTTTCGGGGTTAGAGTCCTCATCTTGACTTTGTTCTTGTTATGTTCGAAAACAACCTCAGGGCGAGCGGAAATGGACATGGTTATGCTTGGTTCGTCGCGAGGCAGCAATGAGTGAATCGTTTCTTGGGCTTGTCTTGCTGGAGAGACCAGCAACGCCGAACATGGCCGCGCTTGCCGAGGCGCTTCGCACCCGGCACCCCGAGCTGGCGACGGAGATGGAGGCCGGTGCGGCTTCTATCCGCGAGGGTTCCGCGGGTGGATCGGTGCTCCGCTGCGGCGATCAACTCGTTGTGGTGATGTCAATGCCGACGCCCATTCCACGGGATCAAGGGTTGTGGTCGCGCGCGACGATGGCCTGGCCCGAGGCGAACACCGTCGCAGCGCGACACCGCGGTCATTTGATCGTCTCGGTGATCGGACAAGACCAGCCACTATTGCCCAAGGCTCGTCTGCTGACAGCTGTTATCGGCGCGTTGATAGCGACTGTTCCGGAATGCTGCGGCGTGGTCTGGGATGGCAAGGTCGCGCGACCGGCTGATCTTTGGCTGCAGCTGTCCAGGCAATCCTATGCGCCGTTCCCCGACTATCCTTTCCCGCTCTGGGTCGATGTCCTGCCTTTCCGCTCGCAAAAAGGCATCGGTGCGGTGACGATGGGGCTGACCGCTTTTGTCGATCGCGAGATTCAATTCGAGACCTCAAGCCTGCCGCTCGATGCGTTGATCGAGAAGGTGGCAGGCCTTGTCGTCTACCTCATCGAGCACGGACGCGTGCTCAAAGACGCCGATACCTTTGGCGGCGATGCGAACGAGCGCATCGCTGTGCGCTACAAGAATTCTGATCAATTCAATGGCATGCCGGTGTTTCTTTGTACGGACGGCTCGTCGTAACAGACTAATTAGTATTGCTCAGCGATCATGCACGAGAAAGCTGGGAAGCGGGACGCCCTCAGAGAGCAAACAAGTCATGACGGCATCATCTATCGACAAGCGTTTGCGCAAGCCAAAGCCGAAAAAATTCTATGACGTAGGTCCCGATTTTAGGTTTCAGACTACACCGGGTTGGCAAATGGAAAATATCCCCCTTCTGAACGGGCGGCGCATTCTGCTGTCGCCGCGGTACAGACGAAGCTTCCCGGCACTCTCTGAGCCGCTGCGGCTGCTCATCGACCGGTCTCTCGGTCGCGCCCCCGTCGATTGGGAGCTTTTTCACGATTTCTGGCTGGTCTCCGATCAGATGAAAGGCGTTCTCGAAGCCGTTGATCGAGAAAGCGTGGCGTTCCTGAAATGTGAAACGCGGTCTCCAGGGCAGAAGCCTGCGCCGCAGTACTGGCTTTGCGATGTCACTCGCATCCTCGATGCCATCGATGAGGAAAGGTCGTGTGGCGAAATCCTCGGTGATGGGACCGAGAATAGACGATATGACATTATGCGAACGTCCAGCCTTGTCTTCAAGGAAGAGGCCGTAGGTTCGACCCATATCTTCAGGCCGCGATTTTGGGGACAGATTATCTGTGATCAAGTCATGAAGGATGCCTGCAAGGCCGCCGGAATAAGGGGAATAGGCTTCCGAGATGCCTCCGACCTTTGATCGCACTTTGATGCGCTATGCCGCGCTCAAATCCAGCTTTGTTTTATTTGTTGATCTGCAGGTAAACGACCCTCTCTCTAGAGAGAGAAGACGGACCTTTCTCAGAACGTCGCGATAAAGAGGCGGCGCCCGATTGGGGTGCGGCCGCACGGATTCTGCCATTGTGGCGTCGCGCTAAGCCGCCGCCGTCAAAGATTACTAGCCGAGCAGCGATATCGGCTCGTGCGGCCGCGTCGACACGCGGCGCGCAAATCTAGAGCCAGCTCCATCGCTGGCCGCTCACAAATCATTTTTGATCAAACTGCCGGCTGAGCTCACGATCAGCTCGGATACCGGCGTGCGCCAGAAAGTAACGGTTGCATGTTTCCGATCCATCATGTGCTGCCTCGAAGTCTTGCAGGTCACATCGTGATTGAGTTTCTGGCCCACCGATTCGACATCAACGGGATCAGAAATCTCATGGCGTTGCCTGCCACGCAGGGCCTCGCCGTTGATCTCAAGTCGAGCCCGCACGCGGGGGGACATCTTGGGTCGTATTACGCTGGGTTCAAGGAGTACCTTAACGCAATCAAGGACTCTGACGAATTCCGGGCCGGCATCGCAGGCCGTGAGCGGCAGGTCGACAAGGTGGTGTCCGATCTGAATAGGCTTCTCGCCGCTGCCAAATACGCGCAGGCAAATGGCCATTTGTTTCCCACTACTCCAAACGGCATGACGCCCGAACAGGCGAACGATGCCAACAAAAATTGGTTCGAAAACTGGAGAAAGTATTCCGAGGACAATGAAGATCAGATTCGGGAGATGCTGGATACGATCAACCAGCTGAGTGCGTCTGGACAATGGAATGGTGCTCTCCACTGGCCCATTCTCTCTCCGAACAGCACGCTCGGCCTTAAAGAGCGTATCGAGATACTCAATCAATTTCTCAAAGACTCTCCTTTCTCCCGACAGTTTACCGCTATTGGTCCCGTTCCGGCGCTTCCAGGCCTGGTGCCATCTTTCGTAAACACCCAGCTGCCCGGCTTCATTCCCGTGTCACCCGACGACGTGAAACAGCCGGAAGGGTTTACACCGAGCAATCCGGCTCTGACTTATGGGCTGCGCGGCTTTCCTGCAGCCACTTCGGATTGGCAACGGTTCGGACAACAGCCTCCAAGCACTGCTGCACCATCGATACCTCAGGTTCTCCAATTCAATCCGGAAACCGGTCAGCAGATGTTCATGTCCGATGGATCGCCCATGTTGGGACCCAGTCCGTACAATGTGCCAGACGATCCGCGTGTACTTCTAGGTCTGGGAATATCCGCCGCCGCGTTGGCTGCGCCCGCGCTGCTACCCTCATTGCCGGCGTGGGTATGGACGTTGGGTGCTCTGGGCTCTGCAGGTGCTATGGCGGGCTCAACTGCCAATGCGACACCAAGCAATCATTCCAGCGGAGGGGTCTTTGCCACTGGTGCGCCTCCGTACGATCCGTTCAGCACTGGCGTCGCATCGAACTATACCAGCAACGGCTCTCCGCTCCTCGGAACTCAATCCGGCGCACAGCCGCGGACTGACAACGCTCTTGATCAGGAGCCGGCGCGCTCCAGCACTTTCGACGATCGCTTCGGCACCTGGCCGGGATCTGCGGCCGCCGCCCCGCAGTCCCAGCCATTGAACAAACCAGAGGCGCCGACGGTTACGGCTGACGGAGTCGCCGCGCCCGTAGACGTCCGCCGCCTCACTCGCGTGAATGCCACGAACGCTGGCAGCGTGTTCGAGTCGGGTAGCGCGCCGGTGCCATATCTGCCTCCTCCTGAGTTCGACGCCCGATTTGGCAATTGGCGAGAGCAAGGAAGGCACCCCCAGCTGGTAAGCAGCCCGCTCAGCGCATTCGCTGATGAGCCGGGCTATGCCATTCCACCGCCGATCTGGGGATTGGGCGCCGCGAGCAATCAGCGAAATGATGCAGAAGAATGGTTCTCTCGCTGGATACAGCCGCTGCTCGACCAGGACCAAAGGTGACATTCGGAGTCCTGTAATTACGATTGAATCTCGTTTGACACGTCGGGCAAAACACCGGCATGATGGCAGCATCGAAACAAGTTTGTGAGGCCCGCGCGGGACATCCGCTGCGGGCCTTTTCGTTTCGATTTCGGAATCGGACGGCGTCCGGCGCATCGCGGCCTCGCCCTCGTTGAAACGCGTTCATCGAGCGCCGAACGGCGCGCCGCCGTCCGAACACTCTATTGGCCGTGCACGCGCGAACGTGCCGGTCCGCGGCGCGAGCCTTTGCTTGTGCCGCCGCGGTCCCCGCAAGATGGGGATAAGGTTCGCGCCGAAACGATCGCGCCTCGTGTCGCGATCTGCCGCACTGTTGTCTTTGGTGGAGAAAACATGACGGTCTATCTGATATCGCTCGCCCTGGCGGGCCTGGTCGCTGTTGTCGTGTGGGAGGCGTCTGCATGAGTGATGGACTTGAATACGAGCCCAAGATTGCGGATGTTTACCGGCCTGTCGCGAAGCGGCCGTCGAAAGCGCGCACGTTGACCGAGATCCGCTCGCTCGCGCGCAGCCATACCAAGACAGCCATCAGAGTTCTCGTCGGCATCATGCGCAGCAGCGATGCGACGCCGGCCGCCCGGGTCTCGGCTGCCAACGCGATCCTCGATCGTGGCTGGGGCAAGGTGACGCAGCCGATCGAGAATGGCGAAGACGGCGTACTGGAGTTGACCCACCGGATCGAGCGCATCATCGTGCATCCAGATCGTGCTGGCGGAGCTGAGAGCAGTGCCGACCTTTGAGTTACCTGAGTTCTGAATTTGAAACTGCACGATTGATCGTTTGACACGTCGGGCAAAACACCGGCATAATGGCATCATCGAGACGAGTTTGTGAGGCCCGCGCGGGACATCCGCTGCGGGCTTTTTCGTTTCGGTCTCAGGAATCGGACGGCGTCCGGCGCATCGCGGCCTCGCCCTCGTTGAAAGGCCTTCATGGAGCGCCGATCAGCGCGCCGCCGTCCGAACCAGTTTATTGGCCGTGCACGCGCGAACGTGCCGGCCCGCGGCGCGAGATTTTGCTTGCGCCGCCGCGGCCTCCGCAAGACGGGGATAAGGTTCGCGCCGAAACGATCGCGCCTGGTGTCGCGATCTGCCGCACTGTTGTTTTCGCGTATTTCTCTTTGAGAAACGATGACGGTCTATCTGATATCGTTCGCGCTGGCGGGCCTGGTCGCTGTTGTCGTGTGGGAGGCGTTCGCATGAGTGACGGACTTGAATACGAGCCCAAGTTCGCGGACGAGTCCCGGCCTGTCGCAAAGCGACGATCGAAAGCGCGAACGTTGACCGAGATCCGCTCGCTCGCGCGCAGCCATGCCGGGACGGCCATCAAGGTGCTCGTCGGTATCATGCGCGATGGCGATGCGACGCCGGCCGCTCGCGCCTCGGCCGCCAACGCGATCCTCGAGCGCGGCTACGGCAAGGCGGCGCAACCGATCGAGAACGGCGAAGACGGCGTGCTGGAATTGATCCACCGGATCGAACGCATCATCGTGCATCCCCACAAATCCGGCGCCGAGGTGTCCTAGCGCCATCGCTGGAGAACAGGCGCTCGCTATGTCCACCTTGAAAATTCCCACGGCCAAGATCTTCGAGCCGCTGCTGAAACCTGCGCGCTACAAGGGGGTTTACGGCGGGCGCGGCTCGGGCAAATCGCATTTCTTCGGCGAGCTCCTGGTCGAGACCTGCCAGGCCGAGCGCGGCACGCTCGCGGTGTGCATCCGCGAGGCGCAGCGGACGCTGGCGCAATCGTCCAAGCGGCTGATCGAGGGCAAGATCGCGAGCCTCGGGCTCGGTCACGGTTTCAAGCTGTTCAGCGACAAGATCGAGACGCCCGGCGACGGGCTGATCATTTTTCGCGGGTTGCAGGTCGTGCAGCGGCATTGGGGCAGGGGACTTCAGCTCAGGTTGATGCGCGCGATCGAAGCGCGAGGGCGGCGCATGGGATGGAATGGTATCGTTTCTGATACAACGGATAACCTCGTCTCCGCGAATAATTTTATCAAGGCCGGCTATCGACTCTACGAACCCGAGATCCCTTGGGCCTGGTCGCACACGCTCTATTGGCGAAGGTCACTTCGCTGACCGGAATTTTTCCGCGATGCGGAAGGTGCTTTTTCGCGCCCTCCAGGTGCGACCATGTTCGTCTGAAATCTTTGTGGACCCGGCAGCTTGACCGCTGCCGGGTCCTTTTTGCGTAGTGGAGCGCTCTTGCTGAAGCACTTGCGAAGTCGGCTCCGTAAGGCTTTAAGTTTGCTTGCAGATAATTCGGCGAGCACAAGCCGATGTAAGGGAGCACCAGGGATGTCCACGAAGCCTCAATTGCCGGAGCGGCCGTCGCGGACGGCGGGAGGGCCGACCGCACTTGACGGTCTGCTGGTGATTGATTTCACACGCGTTGTCGCGGGGCCCGCCTGCACCCAGACGCTCGCCGATTTCGGCGCGCGCGTCATCAAGATCGAGAATCCGGATGGCGGCGACGACACCCGCGCCTACGAGCACGCCGAGATTGGCGGCGAAAGTGCGGCCTATCTCAGCCTGAACCGCAACAAAACCGGTATCGCGCTCGATCTCTCGGTTGTGGAGGCGCGCGAGATCGCGTTGGATCTGATCCGCAAGGCGGACGTTGTCGTCGAGAACTTTTCCAGCGGGGTCATGAAGAAGTTCGGCCTCGATTACGAGGCCGTGGCGCCGCTCAATCCGCGGCTGGTTTATTGCTCGATCTCCGCATACGGGCGCACCGGACCGTTCGCCTCGCGCCCTGGCTTTGATCCGATCACGCAGGCTGAGAGCGGCTTCATGTCGCTCAACGGCTTCGCCGATGGCCCGGCGGTTCGTACCGGCCCGCCAATCGTCGACATGGCGACGGGGATGTCGGCCTGCAATGCCATCCTGTTGGCGCTCCTGGCGCGGGATCGGCTCGGCCGCGGACAACATGTCGAGGTCGCGCTGTTCGACGTTGCCATGGGGATGACCGGCTTCTACGGCATGGCCTATCTCATCAACGGCGAGAACCCCGGGCGATTCGGTAACTCGCCGAGCGGCTCTCCTACTGTGGGTGTCTACGAGGCCTCGGATGGTCCGCTTTACATGGCTTGCGCCAATGACCGGTTGTATCGACGGCTGGCGGTCGAAGTGCTGAATCGCCCGGATCTCATCATTGATCCGAAATTTGCGACGCGGAAAGCGCGGTCCGAGAACAAGGAGCTCCTGCGTGCGGCCATCGCGGAGGTGTTCGCGAGCGACACTCTCGAGAACTGGATGACGAAGATGAAGCTGGCCAATATCCCCGTCGGTTACCTCCGAACCGTCGAGGAGGGGTTCAATGCGCCAGAAGCACGGGAACGCGGGCGGCTGAGCCGGATCCCGCATCGCACGGCGCGGTGGGTGCCGAACATCGAGCCGCCGATCACCATGAGCCTGACCGCGACCGTTGATCCCGTGGCCGCGCCGTTATTGGGAGAGCATACTGAACGTGTCATGAGCGAGACGCTTGGTTACGACGACAAGCGGATTGCAGCGTTGGCCGAAAAAGGCGCATTTGGGCCGCGCAAGGCCCCAAGGTCGGACTGAACGCCGCTCCAGCTTGATTTGGTAAGGTTCCCGCCGCATAAATATATGAGAGCGAGGGACAATGGCGCCTGATCAAGAGCTGAGTAAGGGGCAGTCGGTAGCACCGGTCTCTGGCGATCGAGCCTATGCGGCGATGATCGCCAAAGCCCGGTCTCTCGTACCGCAATTCCGGGAGCGTGCGGCTCGCACTGAAGAGCTGCGGCAGCTGCCCCATGAGACTGAGCGGGACCTGCATGAAGCCGGTCTGTTCCGGATGCTCCAGCCGAAACGCGTGGGCGGCTCGGAACTCGATTACGTCGCCCTGGTCGATTGCGCGGAGCTGCTGGGACGTGCCGACGCGTCGGTGGCGTGGAATCTTGCCAATCTAGCAAGCCATCACTGGATGCTCGGCATGTTCGAGCCGAGTGCACAGGACCTGGTCTGGGGTCGAGATCCGGACGTGCTGATCGCCTCATCGTTCATTTTCCCGGCCGGCCGCGCAAGCAAGGTGGAGGGTGGATACCGGCTGCACGGAAGCTGGCCATTTTCGTCGGGCGTCGGCTCCTGCGCGTGGAACATGCTCGCAAGCGTCGTTTCGTCCGATGACGAAGCCGACGGTATCGAGTACCGCATCTTCCTGCTGCCGAAGGCCGACTACAAAATCCTCGACACCTGGAATGTCGCCGGACTGCGCGGCACGGGCTCATCGGATGTCGAAGTCAGGGATGCCTTCGTCCCCGAGCATATGACTGTCGCGGTAGGGGATCTTGCAGGCGGCGCGACGCCCGGCAGCAAGGTCAACCCCAATCCGTTGTATGCTCTGCCCGTGTTCTCCCTGTTTCCTTATGTTCTCTCCGGCGTCGCCCTGGGCAATGCGCAGGCGTGCCTGGACGATTATGCGGAGGTGGCGCGTCATCGCATATCGACGTACAACCGCGCCAAGCTGAGTGATTTCCAAAGCACGCAAATCAAGATCGCGGAGGCCTCTGCCAAGATCGATGCTGGGCGCCTGATCATGCGCTCGGCCTGCATCGAGGCGATGGAGGACGCCCGGCGCGGCCACACGCCCGACATGGCGACCAAAACCAGATATCGGCGCGACGGAGCATTCTCGGTCAATCTGTGCACGGATGCCGTCTCGATGCTATTTGCCGCAAGCGGAGCGCGCGGCCTGTTCACGACGGGCGTGCTGCAGCGGCAGTTCCGCGATGCGCACGCGATCAATTCGCACCTTGCATTCAATTTCGATGCGGCCGGAACCAACTATGGACGCGTGGCGCTCGGCCTACCGTCCGAGAATCTCACGCTGTGAGGCCGGCTGATGAATGATCTGCCAAAGCAGCCTGCCGCTCCTGATCCAGCCAATGAGTTCGCGAGCGACAGCTCGCGGATTGATCCGCGTGATTTTCGTAACGCACTCGGCACCTATGGCACCGGTGTAACAATCATCACAGCTACCGCCGCTGATGGAAAGCCGTACGGAATCACCTGCAATTCTTTTGCGTCGGTCTCCTTGAATCCACCCCTGGTCCTCTGGAGCCTCGGGGTCTATTCATCGAGCCTGGCTGTGTTTCAGAACACCAGCCATTTCACCGTGCACGTGCTAGGCGCCTCACAGCAGGCGCTTGCAAACAGATTCGCAAAGTCATCTGACGACAAATTCACTGGCGTGACTTGGACGCCTGGCCTCGGCAATGCGCCGGTGCTCGCCGACAGCGTAGCGAATTTTCAGTGCCGATCCGTCAATCGCTATTATGGTGGCGATCATGTGATCTTTCTCGGTGCGGTCGAGGCCTATGCCTATAGCCCCAAAGAGCCGCTGCTGTTTGCGCGGGGGACATATGGCCGGTTTCTGGCCGACGACGAGCGCAAGAAGTCGCCGTAGGCGCAACTCGAGCCGTCAATTCAGCGGTCGGTGCCGGAGAGCTTGTAGATCTCCAAAGCGTCCGCCTCTGCACCGCGTGCAGCCTTGGCCAGCCTGAAGATCTGGCCCGCAAGCGTCGCCATCGGCACCGGCGTCGATGTCGCCTGGGCGACGTCAGCGACCGTGTCGAGGTCCTTCAGCATCGTCGCGATGTGGCCGAGCGGCGGCGAATGGATACCGTGGACCATGCGCGGGACAAAGAGCTGGAGCGGGATCGAATCTGCAAAACCGCCAGCGAGTGCCTCCGGTAGTCGGCTTGCGTCGATTCCCGCATTCGAGGCAAGGCGCGTCGCCTCCGCAAGCACGGCCATTGCGCACCCAACGATCACCTGGTTGCAGAGTTTTGTCGTCTGTCCCGCACCGGTCGGACCCATATGGGTGAACCTGTGCGCCATGGTCAGCGCATAAGGCCGCACCCTCTCGATATCAGCTGCTTCTCCACCGGCCATGATGGCCAACGTGCCTTCTTCGGCGCCCTTGGTGCCGCCGGACACCGGCGCATCGATCCAGCCCATCCCGTTCGCCGCTTTCAATCGTGCCGCAAGCTCGCGCGCGGCGTCTGGGTGGATCGACGAGAAATCGACTACGAGCTTGCCTGCGCCGGGAGCGGCTGCAAGACCCTCCGGCCCGAAGACCACCTGTTCGATGGCGGCGGCATCGGTTAGGCACATGAAGGCGATGTCGCAGTTTGCCAAGAGGTCGCGAGGCGTGTGAGCGCGCTTGGCGCCGGCCTCGACGAGCGGAGCGACCTTGTTTTCCGAACGGTTCCAGACGTTGACGTGATAACCGGCCTTGAGCAGCCGACGGGTCATCGGCGTTCCCATCAGCCCCAGGCCGAGATATCCGAGCCTCTCGCCGCCTTGCGGGTTTGTCTTGCTCGCATCAGCCATGGGTTGCCTCCTTCTGTCGCGGCGCAGCGCCGCGCGACCGCTTCGCACCATACAGAACGCATCCCGCAGCGAAACCAGCCGGCACGCATGGCTTGCCTGACTGTTTGAACCATGAAACATTTGAGCCGGTCGGGTTGGTGGCGTCGGTCGGCGCCGGAGCAACGGAGCGGGCGATGCGGGCAGTTTCGCGGTGGATACTGGTAGGAGGGGCCGTGGCGGCCATGATCGCTGGCGCAAGCCCCTCACTGGCGCAGCAGACTATCCGCGTGGGCTGGACCATCCCGGCCGAGGAATCCAAATACTGGATGATGCGCAGGCCGGCCGAATTTCCCGATATCGGTAAGACCTACAAAATCGAATGGACCCAATTTCAGGGCACTGCGCCGATGACGCAGGCACTGGCGGCCGGCGCTCTGGATTGCGCGACGCAGGCGCCGCTGTCGCTTGCCAACGGCGTGGTCGGCGGCAATCTCAAGGCCTACATCGTGGCGCAGCACGTCTTCGAGAAGCCCGGTGGCTTCTCGGTCTACTGGGCGGTCATGGATGACTCCCCAATCAAGGCGATTGCCGATCTCAAGGGCAAGACAGTCGGCATTTCCGTGATCGGCGGCGGCACGCAAGGCCCGTTCAACCTGCTGCTGAAGCAGAACGGTGTCGATCCCGCCAAAGACATCAAGCTGGTCGAGGTCGGCTTTGCCGTCTCCGAGGATGCGTTGCGCCAGGGCCGGGTCGATGCTGTCAATATGAACCAGCCTTTTGCGGCCCGGGCGGAAGCCAAGGGCGGTACTCGCAAATTGTTCTCGCTGTCGCAGGCGATGCCGAACATAGTGCACATCCTGGAGGCCTGTCGCGCAGATTTCGTCGACAAGAATCCTGAGGTGGTCAAGGCCTATGTCCGCGACATCACATCGGGCATGAAGAAGGCGCTGGCGAACCGTGAAGAGACGCTGAAGGTGGTCAATGAAGTTCTGAAAGCACCCATTCCAGTGCTCGACACCTACCTGCTCAAGGATAATGATTTCGGCCGCGATCCCGGTGCTGCGCCGAATTTCCCGGCGATCCAGAAGATGCTCGACATTTATGCGGATACGGGGATGCTGCCGAAGCTGGATGTCGCGCAGTTCAAGCATCCGACGATCGTCGCGCCCCTGCAATAGGCGATCGGGCGGTTCGTAGATCCACGGAGCGCCATGTCCCGTCAGGTGCGGGACATGGCATGAAGATGATGCGCTCATGAAGAAGTTGCGATCACGAATAACGACGGACGGGCTCGACCGGGCTCCGCACCGCGCCTTCATGCGCGCCATGGGGCTTGATGATGCGGCCATCGCCAAGCCGATGGTGGGCATTGTCAGCATGAAGGGCGAACAGACGCCCTGCAACATGACGCATGATTTCCAGGTGGCCGCGGCCAAGATCGGAATCGAGGAGGCCGGTGGCACGCCGCGCGAATTTTCGACCATCTCGGTCTCGGACGGCATCAGCATGAATCACGAGGGGATGAAGTTCTCCCTGTTCTCGCGTGAGTTGATCGCCGACTCCATCGAAGCCGTCGTTCACGGCCTCGCCTATGATGCGCTGATTGGATATGGCGGATGCGACAAGACGCTGCCCGGCGTGATGATGGGCATGGTTCGTTGCAACGTGCCATCGATCTTCATCTATGGTGGCAGCTCGCTTCCGGGTCGCGTGGACGGGCGAACGCTGACGGTGCTCGACTCCTACGAGGCTGTCGGCAGCTTCATGACCGGAGAGATCGACGCCGCGACACTCGAGCGGATCGAGCGCGCCTGCCTGCCGACCATCGGCGCCTGCGCCGGCCAGTTCACCGCGAACACCATGGGAATGGTTTCGGAGGCGATGGGCCTGACCATCCCCAACGTGTCGATGGTGCCCGGCGTCTATGCCGAGCGCGCGCAGATCTCGCGTCGCGCCGGACGGCTGGTCATGGAGATGCTGGCGAGTGGGGGGCCGCTGCCGCGCGATATCGTGACACGACGATCACTGGAAAACGGTGCGGCGATCGTTGCTGCGACGGGCGGCTCGACCAATGCCGCACTGCATCTGCCGGCGCTTGCGAACGAGGCCGGCATCGCATTCACGATCGACGATGTCGGCGAGGTCTTCGCCCGGACCCCGTTGATCGGCAACTTGCGTCCCGGGGGGAAGTACACGGCAAAAGACGTCTACGACGTTGGCGGCGCGGCCGTCGTGATCCGTGAACTGATCCAGAGTGGGCATATCGATGGCAGCTGCCTCACCATCACAGGTCGTACGCTTGCGGAAGAATACGGCGCGGCCAACGCGCCCGATGGTGAGGTTGTTTACGCTGCCCGCGCGCCGATCATGCCTGACGGTGGTGTTGCGGTGTTGAAGGGCAATCTCTGTCCCGACGGCGCGGTCATCAAGGTTGCTGGTCTGAAGAGCCAACTTTTCGAGGGCGTGGCCCGGGTGTTCGAGGACGAGGAGGCCTGCGTCGCAGCTGTTCGCGACCGCAGTTACAAGGCCGGCGAAGTCTTGGTGATCCGCAATGAAGGGCCGGTGGGTGGTCCCGGCATGCGTGAGATGCTCGGCGTCACCGCGCTGATCTATGGACAGGGCATGGGTGAGAAGGTGGCTCTCGTCACTGATGGTCGATTCTCAGGCGCCACGCGCGGCATGTGTATCGGCTACGTATCGCCGGAAGCATTCGTCGGCGGTCCCTTGGCGCTCGTCCGCAATGGCGACAGGATCCGGATTGATGCTGCCGGCCGTCGCATGGACCTGCTGGTCGACGAACCAGAGATCGCTGCACGCCGCCGCGATTGGAAGCAGCGTTCGCCGCGTCATCGCGCCGGAGCTTTGGCGAAATATGCGCGTCTGGTCGGTCAAGCACCCGGCGGAGCCGTCACGCATGAAGGGCCCGCGGAGTGGCCGTGGTTTGATTGAGGGACCGCGCGCGTAACAAGATGGCGGAGTGTTTGGCAGGTTTCTTGCTAAGATCGTGCTCTGAGTGAGGACGTTCAGCTGAGCCGTTGCGTGACATTCGGCCGTAGGTGACGCGAGAGACGGGATGAAGGTAGTGCCTTCGAGATCGAGTGAATGGGTGAGACCGGTGACATCACAAAGGCCGGCTTCTACGATCATCGGGATCGATCGCGTCTCGCAGGTCTTCCAGACCTCGACGCGCAAAGACCACGTGGCCCTCTCGGATATCTCCCTGACGATTGACGAGGGCGCATTCGTCTCCATTCTCGGCCCCTCCGGCTGTGGCAAGTCGACGCTGCTTTACATCGTCGGAGGATTTGTCAGCCCAACCAGGGGCACGGCGAGGATGAAGGGACAGCCGATCACGGGTCCCGGTCCGGATCGCGGTCCGGTGTTCCAGGAATTCGCGCTGTTCCCATGGAAGACCGTGCTCGGCAACGTGATGTATGGCCCGCGCCAGCAAGGCGTGCGAGCAACGGAAGCAGAAGCGCAGAGCCGCATGCTGATCCAGATGGTCGGCCTCAAAGGCTACGAGAATTTCTACCCGAAGGAACTGTCGGGCGGCATGAAGCAGCGCGTCGCGCTGGCCCGGACGCTCGCCTATCATCCCGAAGTCCTGCTGATGGACGAGCCGTTCGGTGCGCTCGATGCTCATACCCGGACGCGTCTCCAGAACGATCTCTTGAATATCTGGGAGCGTGACCGCAAGACGGTGCTGTTCGTCACCCACTCAGTTGATGAAGCCGTCTTCCTGTCCGATAAGGTCGTGATGATGTCGAAATCCCCCGGTCGCATCCGGGAAGTCATCGATATCGATCTGCCGCGACCGCGGCGCCGCAACGAACTGTTACTGGATCCGCGGTACCAGAAGTACGTCGTCGAGATCGAGCGCATGTTCGATGAAAGCGACGAAGTGGGGTCGGCATCTTGATCTCGGCAGATGTCATGACCAGACGTGCTGCACCCGTGCTGGCTTGCGTGGGTTTGTTGGCGGTGTGGCAGATCGCCTCGCTCGCGTTGGAGAGCGATAGTTTCCCAACTGCGCTTGAAGCGATCCGGACGATACCGGACATCCTCGGCGACAAGGAATCCCTGATCAATATCCTGGCGTCACTCCGTCGCATGACGATCGGGTTCGGCATCGCGGTACTGGTTTCGATTCCGCTCGGCCTGTCGATGGGCCGCAGCCGGGCTGTCGCGGCCTTCTTCAACCCGCTGCTCATGGTAGTCTACCCGGTGCCGAAGGCGGCATTGATGCCGATCATCATGCTGTGGCTCGGTGTCGGGGACATTACTAAGACGCTGGTGATCTTCCTCGGCGTCAGCCTTCCCGTAATCTATCACAGCTTTGAGGGTGCCAAGGCCGTCGAGGAGAAGATGCTATGGTCGGGCGCGGCGATGGGACTCTCGCCTTTGCAGCGCCTGGTCCGGATTGTGTTGCCTGCCGCGCTTCCGGAAATCCTGACCGGATGCCGCACCGGGCTGGTGCTGGCACTGATCACGATGATCACAAGCGAGATGATTGCGCGCCAGTCGGGAGCGGGGAACATCCTGTTCAACGCGCTTGATATGGGCCAGTACGACACGGTCTACGCAATGATCATCATCGTCGGTGCGATGGGCATTTGCCTCGATGCGGCGTTCGAGCGCATTCGTGCAAGGCTCGTGCGCTGGTCTGAACCGCAGTTCGACATGCCGCTCAGTTTCTCATGATGCCGCGTTCTCTCTCAGCAAACCTCATCTTCGGGCTGACGCCAATCACACTGGTGATCGCGCTGTGGCAAGGCCTCGTCTCGCTCGGCTTCGCGCCTGTAGTCCTGCTGCCGCCGCCGGGGGTCGTCTTCGGCCGGCTGCTCCAGCAACTCGTGACCTGGACGTTCCAGCAGGAAATCGCGGCGACGCTGATCCGGCTGTTTGCGGGCTTCGCGATTGCGGTCGTGCTTGGCGTCAGTGTCGGTATTGCGGCCGCCGCCAGTCCTGCCATCAACGCCGTGGTTCGGCCGATCGTGCGGGTTTTGGCGCCATTGCCGAAGGTCGCCCTCTATCCGGCACTGCTGCTGTTGCTTGGTTTCGGCCACGGGTCGAAGATCACTCTGGTGAGCGCGGATGCGCTCTTTCCCATCCTGCTCTCTACCTATTACGGGGCTTCGACCGTGGAGCAGAAGCTGATCTGGTCGGCGATGGCGGCGGGAACGCCGCGGTATGACATCCTGTTCAAGGTCGTGTTGCCTGCAGCGATGCCGTCGATCCTGACCGGATGTCGCATCGGCCTTGTCATTTCCTGCATCGTGGTGTTTCTGGCCGAGATGATCACGTCGACGGACGGCCTCGGCCATGCGCTCGTGACGGCGGCTCGGACGTTCCAGGCGGTCGACATGTTCGTGCCGCTGATTACGATCTCGCTGCTCGGATTGATCCTGAATGCCTTGTTGGGAGCCGTGCGATCGTACCTCCTGCGGGGCTTTCCAGAGGCATGAGCTGACGAACAAGAAACCAGAAGACCGGGAGTGAACCATGCTGGCTGATCGCATCGAGGCAAAATGGATTGACGCGTTTTGCGAAATCTTTGAGCGTTGCGCCGTCAACGCCGGCGATACTGCGGCGATACTTTCGGAAACCCAGTCGCGCGCGCTCAACGTACATCTGGCGGAGCTCGCGCTGCTGCGCATGGGCGCGCGGCCGTTTCACGTCGTGATGCCGACGCCGCGCAACCGGAACATCGTTCCCGTTCGCTCGACAGGGGCCAGCGAGGCGATCCAGAAGCTCGGTCCCGTGATCAGCGCGCTTCAGCAGGCGGGGTTTGTGGTCGATTGCACCATCGAGGGCCTGATGCATGCGGCGGAGACGCCCGAGATCCTGAAGGCCGGTGCGCGTATCCTGGTGATCTCCAACGAGCATCCCGAGGCGCTGGAGCGGATGGTGCCGGATCCGATGCTCGAGAAGCGCGTGCGCGCCGCGGCGAAGATGCTGCGCGGGACCAAACGAATGCGGGTCACTTCGAAGGCCGGCACGGCGCTCGATGTGGACATGGTCGGCGCTTCGACGGTCGGTGTGTGGGGCTGGACCGACAAGCCGGGTACGCTGGCACATTGGCCGGGGGGTATCGTCGTCAGCTTCCCAAAGAGTGGGACGATCAATGGCACGCTGGTGATGGCGCCCGGCGATATTAATCTCACGTTCAAGCGCTACCTGGCGTCGCCCGTGAAGATGACCTTGAAAGACGATTACATCGTCGAGCTGGAAGGCGAGGGCACGGACGCGGCGATGATGCGCGCTTATCTCGCCGCCTGGGGGGACCGCGAGGCTTATGCCGTGTCGCATGTCGGCTTCGGCATGAATCCGGGTGCTCGCTATGAGGCGCTGTCGATGTATGACCAGCGCGACACCAACGGGACTGAGATTCGTGCGGTCTCCGGCAACTTCCTGTTTTCGACCGGCGCCAATGAATTCGCCGGCCGCTACACCGCGGGGCATTTCGACCTGCCGATGATGGGAACGACCATCGAGCTCGATGGCGTCGCGGTGGTCCGCGAAGGTGTCCTCCAGGATATCTTCGGCTAGCCGCGGTCGGTAACCGGCGGGCGGGCAAGGTCGAAGTGCCGAAGCAGGTCGACCATGGCCTGGAGCCGTTTCGCGCGATAGGCGTCGACGTCCATGCCCGAGTAATCGAGGAAGCCTGCGCCGGTGCGCAAGCCGATCCGGCCTTCGTGCATGTTGCGAGAGATGACGTCTGGCGCCCGGTAGCGGTCGCTGCCGAGTGCGCGCTCGAGGTAGCGGCTGGCGTAGTACAGAATGTCCCCTCCGCCCCAATCGATGAACTCGAGCAGTCCGAGCACGGCATAGCGGAAGCCGAACCCGTAGCGGATCGCTTTGTCTATCTCTTCCGCGCTGGCGACGCCTTCCTCGACCATGCGCGCGGCCTCATTCATGGCGAGGGCCTGGATTCGCGGGACAATGAAGCCGGGCGTCGCCGCACAGACCACCGGCACCTTGCCGATGCCTTCAAGCAGGGCCTTCACTTCATCGACGACGGTTGGGTCCGTGGCTTTGCCAGGTGACACTTCCACGAGCGGAATCAGATAGGCCGGGTTGAGCCAGTGCACATTGAGGAAGCGGCAAGGATTCAGGATTGCGCCGGAGAGATCGTCGACCAGGATGGTTGACGTCGTCGATGCAATGACCGTGTTGGGGCCGACCTGTCTCGAAGCCGCCGCGAGCACCTCGCGCTTGAGCTCGACGATCTCAGGAACGCCCTCGAACACAATTCCGGCTCCGGACAGCGCGGCGCCGCTTTGGTTCGCCGGCACCACCGAAACCCGAGCGATGAGCGGATCGACGTCTGCCTCAGCCAGCAGCCCCAGCTTCGAGAGGCTGACAAAAGTCTTCCTGACTTCGCCGAGCGCGTCCGCCTCCAGTCTGGCGAAATCTTCCTCCGCGCGCGCCTTGATGTCGATCATCGTGACCGTATGCCCCGCATAGGCGAACGCGACGGCGATGCCGCGGCCCATGCGACCAGCCCCGAGGCAGGCAATGTTGGCGCGTCGGGCCATCAGTCAGAATCCTTCGCGAAGCAGTGTTTGCAATTCAGCCTTGTGAAGCTTGCCAAGCCCCAAGGTCTCCAACGTGCGGCCGCCTTGCGCAAAATCCTCGCCACAGATTGCGCTGCCGATGGCGAGGAACGCCTTGGCGAGCGGCGTGCCCACGCCCGCCAGCCCGGCGACGGACACCAGCAGCGATAGTCCCAGCCTCAAATCCTCGCGCATGTAGCGGTGCTCGGTCAGCACGATCCGCTCCCGCCAGTCGCCGGAGTCCGTCAGGCGATCATGCGAGCCGCGGCCGTACATCCAGATCTCGCCTTCATTGGCGTAGTGATGAGCGAGCGGAAAGTGTGGAGCGCCATATCCAAGCGCTTCGCGCACCGCGATCCGCTCTGCATCCAGTGCATCCGTCACCCGCCGGATCGAAGGCTGCGTGCCCTCCTTGTGAATGTCCCATCGCTCAAAGTGCTCGATCGGGCCAGCGTTCATTACGATCAGCGGTGGATGAATGATGGGTCCTGCGTTCATCAGCGCACCGGATAGCGCGTCACCGCACGGCTCGATCACATCCGGGAAAGCGCGTCCGATCACCTCCAGGGCGTGAGGTGCCTGGTGGAGCGGGAAAACGCCGACCGGTAGCCGCTTGGCGCGGATGGTGATCGCGACCTCGAACGAGCCATGCTTGCGGGTCAGCCATGGCAGCGTGCCAGTTTCAGCGAAGCTTGCTTTGGCAGGGTTGCCGGCGTTCCGTACAGCTTGCGCGAAGATCATCGAGCCGAAGGTGGCGGGCGGCAGAAACACGACTTGGCCGTCCCGGAGGTGAGGGGCAAGCTGGCGGGCGATATGCGGCTGAGCAAAGGCAGGAGCAGGACACAGGACCAGCTCGACCCCGCTCACGGCTTCGGCGATGTCGGTGGTCACCAATGCTAGCTTCACGTCGTGACGCCCGTTGTGATCCTTCACAACGATGCGTGAGCCGGCGGCACGGTGTGCATCGACCTGTCCTGCGTCGCGGCGCCAAAGCCTGATCTCATGCCCCGACAGCGCAAAATCGCCGGCGGCCGCGAAGGAACCGTTTCCCCCACCCAGAACCGCAATCCTCAAGATACTTCTCCTTGCGCGCGCGATTGCGCATCAAGCTGCTTCAGCAGGAAGTGCTGGACCTTGCCGAGCGCGGTGCGCGGCAAGTCGGCGACGAAAACGATGTCGCGCGGAACCTTGTAGCGGGCGAGCTGGGCCTGAACGTGCGCTCTCAGCTCGTCCGCTTCGAGCCGGCAGCCAGATCGCCGGATGACATAGGCGACCGGGACCTCTTCCCAGCGGGGGTCCGGCCTTCCGATCACGGCGCATTCGCTGACGTCTGGATGTTCCAGCAGGACGCGCTCGACCTCGGCCGGGTAGATGTTCTCGCCGCCTGAAATGATCATGTTCTTCTTGCGATCGCGAACCCAGAAATAGCCGTCGGCATCGCACAGGCCGATATCGCCGGTGCGATACCAGCCGTCGTGCAGCGCGTCGCGCGTCGCATCCGCATTGCCCCAATATTCGAAGAATACGTTCGGGCCACGTACCGCGATTTCGCCGGGCGTGCCCGCGGGCACTTCATGGCCGGCCTGATCGATCACCTTCGCTTCGCAGCAGAGGCCGGAGAGTCCGGTCGATCCCGTGCGCGACAGGTCGCCGCCGAGGCGGGTATAGACGGCGATAGGGCAGGTTTCCGTCGAGCCGTAAACCTGGAGCACAGGCACGCCGCGCGCGACGAAGCGGTCGATCAGGTGCGGCGGCACGATGGTCGAGCCGGTGGCGACGGCTTTCAGCGAAGAGAGATCAGTCGTTGCCCAAGCGGGGTGCTCGCTGACGGCCTGGATGATCGCCGGCACCATCACCGTAAGCGTCGGGCGTTCTCGCTCGATGGTCGCGAGCGCCGTATCAGGCGCGAAGCGGGCATGGATCGTGACGGTCGCGCCAAGCTGGAGCGCCGCCGTTGTCTGAATGTTGAGACCGCCGACGTGGAAGAACGGCAGCACCGTCAGCACGTGATCGTCAGACGTCATGTTGTGCATGTGCTGGCTCATGACGCCGTTCCACAACAGCGCCTCCTGGCGCAGCACTGCTCCTTTCGGCCGACCAGTCGTGCCTGACGTGTAGACGATGAGCAGCGGACAGGACAGATCGGTGTGCGGGTTGCGGCCGCTGCTTTCCTTGTGTGCCAGCAAGCTTTCGAAGGCCGTGCCGAGCGGTGGTACGAAATCAAGGCCGACAACAGCAGTCCCCAACGCAAGTTTAGGAAGAACTCCAGCAAAGGCCTGCTCGAGCACGAGCACCTTGGCGCCGGCGTCGTTGAGAATGAACAGCTGCTCGGCGACCGCCAGTCGCCAGTTCAGCGGCACCAGCATCGCGCCGAGCCGCGCGCAGGCATAGAGCAGGACCAGATAGTCCGGCCGGTTCAGGCTCAGGACCGCGACGCGGTCACCACGGCCGACGCCGAGTTCCTGCTTCAAGGCTGAGGCGGTCCGTTCGATGCGCTCCGCAAACGCCGCGTAGCTTAGCCGTTCGCCTTCGAAGGCAATGGCCGTCTTGTCTGGCGCAAATGCCGCGTTGCGATCGATCAGACTGCAGAGATCCACGGTCAATCGTCCGTTTCGCCGGCCTCGTATAGCGCCTCGCGACCGATCCGGTCGAGGCAGAGCTCCGCCGTCCAGGGCAGCATCAGCGAGCCGCAGCGGCTGTCGCGATAGATGCGCTCGAGCGGCAGGGAGCGGAGCATCGCCTGTCCGCCGCAGGTGCGGATCGCAAGTGCGGCGAGCTCATTGGCGCCTTCCATCACCGAATATTGCGCAGCATAGGCGCGCAGCACTTGCTCCTTGCTCGGATTGGCGCGCGCCTCGGTGACGGCCTGGAACCAGATCGCCTTGATCTGCTCCAGCTTGATCTGCATCTGCGCCACCGCGATCTGCTTGGTCGGGTACATTCGGCGCTTAACCGGTGGCATGCCCGGCACCTCCCCGCGCAGATAACGCACCGTGAAGTCGTAAGCGGCTTGTGCGAGGCCCATATAGGTTGGCGACAGGGTCAGGAACATGTGTGGCCAGCGCATTGCGGCCTGGAAATAAACCCCGCGCGGCATCAGCGCGGAATCCTCAGGCACGAACACGTCCTTGAACAGTAGCGTTCGCGAGACCGTTCCGCGCATGCCGAGCGGATCCCAATCGCCGACGACGGAAACGCCTTGCGACTTCGCTGATATCGCGAGGTAAAGCGTATTGCGGCGCGAGGCCTTCTCGCCTTCCTCGATCTCGGTGCAGAGCACCCCGTAATAGTCGGCGTGGCCGGACAGCGATGCAAAGATCTTCTTGCCGTTGACGATCCAGCCGCCGTCGACAGGCTTTGCCTCCGTGCCGAAGGCAGCGCCGCCGGCCGCTGCCGCGCCGCCCTCGGAAAAGGGCTGCGAGTAGATTGCGCCATCTGCGACGATGCGCTTGCAATGGATGGCACGCCGCCGCTCATGCTCGGCGCGACTCTTCGCGTCCATATCGAGGTCATCGGCCAGAGGCCCGGACCACAGCGTCGAGCAGACATGCATGTTCCATGTCAGCGCGGTTGCGCCGCAATAGCGGCCGATCTCCGCGGCGGCCAGCGCATAGGTCTGGTAATTCGCGCCCAGCCCGCCGTGCTTCTTGGGGACAGCGATGCCGAGCAGACCGGCGCGATGAAGGTCACGATAGTTCTCGGTCGGGAACACGGCCTCGCGATCGTAAGCCGCGGCGCGGCCGGCGAAGACGCTCTGACCGATCTCGCGCGCCCGCGCGATGATGTTGGCTTGCTCCTCGCTCAGGCGGAAGGCCACGGGATCGAAGATCGGCGCATCGAGCACGACCTTGTCGGTTGCGCCGATGGTCTTGCTGACTTGCATGGTCATGGCGCAGTCATCCGTGTTTTGCGACGATGGAATCGAGGAAGCTGCCGAGCGCTTTGTCGAAGGCATCTGGTCGTTCAAGGTTGGCAAGATGGCCGACGCCGGGGAGTTCGACATATTCGGCCGCGGGAATATAGGTCGCCATCTTCGCCATCATTGGCGCAGGCGCATTATTGTCCTTGGAACCGGACAGCAGCAGGGTCGGCACGGAAATGTCCTTGAGCGTGCTGCGCTGATCGAAGCCGATCAAGGCGAGCATCATGGCGCGATAGCTTGCTTCGGGCACGCTTGCCATGCACTCGCGCGCAAGCTCCATTCCCTTGGGATCCGGATCATCGCCGACGAGCTCCTTCACCAGGGAAGGTGCGAGCGACTTCATCGTCTCGCCGCGATTGAGCGGGCCAAGCCGCGCTTCAATGAACGATTTCTGCCACTCGCCATCGGCCTTCCCGAACGCCGGGCTGGTTTGCGCGAGGACAACGGCGCGGACGAGTTTCGGCGATTGCGTCAACCATTTCTGGACGATCATCCCGCCAATGGAATGGCCGACCAGAATGGGCTTTGCCGCGCCGATCTGTTCGATGAATTGCTGGAGTGCATCTGCCAAGGCAGCGATGCTCACACGTGCGAGCGGCGCCGAGCGGCCATAGCCGGGCATGTCCCACGCAATCGCGTGGAAACGGTCGCCAAATGTAGCGAGCTGCAGCCGCCAGGCCCGTGCTGCGCCGCCAATCCCATGCAGGAAAATCAAGGGTGCTGCGCCCGGCTTGCCCGCGGCTTCATAGGCGAAACGCCCGTCTTTTGTTGTCATTGGCGCAGGCTGCGACACGCGACATCCTTTTGCTTGGCCAGGCGATGCTAACAGGCCTGCAGGGGATGAAAAGGCATAATTTTATACTTAAAGCAATTTTCGGGCCGGTCTCCCGCATACGGCATTCGCAGCGTCGAACGGCGCTTTCGTTGCAAAAACTTGAAGGTTAAAATATATCGAGGGAACGATCAGCAGAACCAGGGAGCAGGCGCATGTCCGGGTTGCCGCATTCGGCGCACGCGCTGGTGACCGGGGGAGGCCGCGGCATCGGCCGCGCGATTGCGACGTCCCTTGTCGGGGCTGGTGCCACTGTGACAGTGCTCGGCCGCAGCGCTGCTCCTCTCAAAGAGGCTGTCAACGCGGGCGGCGCGCACTATGCAGCTGTTGCCGATGTTTCGGACGAAACTGCGCTGAACGCAGCGGTCGCCGAAGCCCACGCACGAAAGCCGGTCGATATCCTGATCGCCAACGCCGGCACCGCCGAGTCCGCCCCATTTGCGAAATCGGACAGTGCTCTTTTTGCGCGCATGATGGACGTCAATTTCATGGGTGTTGTCCATGCCGCCCGCGCTGTGCTGCCCGGGATGAAGGATCGCCCGTATGGGCGCGTCGTCGCCATTGCATCGACGGCCGGGCTCAAAGGCTATGCCTATGTAAGCGCGTACGCGGCGGCGAAGCACGCCGTGATCGGTCTCGTGCGTTCGCTGGCTCTCGAGATGGCCGGCAGTAACGTCACCGTGAATGCGGTGTGCCCCGGCTTCACCGACACTGATCTGGTTGCCGGCAGCATCGACAACATCATGAAGAAGACCGGACGAACCCGCGAGCAGGCGATCGCCGAGCTCGCCAAGCACAATCCGCAAGGCCGCCTGATCACGCCACGAGAGGTAGCGAATGCGGTCCTCTGGCTGTGCAGCGAGGACGCTGGAGCGATCACTGGTCAGGCGATTGCAGTCGCCGGTGGCGAAATCTAGCGCGTTGCGCAGGCGCGGACCAAGGAAGCTAAGGAGATCGTATGAGCAGACCAGCCAATCCAGTCACCGTGCCGCTCGCGGATTATTCGCCGCAACACTTCCTGCTGGCCGTGGTCGATGGCATTGCGACCATAACGCTCAATCGTCCGGAACGGAAGAATCCGCTGACGTTCGAGAGCTATCGCGAGCTGACGGATTTCTTCCGCGCTTGCGCCTTCGACGATGCAGTCAAGTCGATCGTGGTCACCGGTGCCGGCGGCAATTTTTCATCCGGCGGCGATGTGTTCGAGATCATCGGCCCGCTGGTGAAGATGGATACCAAGGGGCTGACGGCGTTCACACGTATGACCGGCGACCTCGTCAAAGCGATGCGGGCCTGTCCGCAGCCGATCATGGCGGCGGTCGAGGGCATCTGCGCCGGCGCCGGCGCGATCATCGCCATGGCGTCCGACATGCGGCTCGCCGCGAGCGGAGCCAAGGTGGCGTTCCTGTTCAACAAGGTAGGGCTTGCCGGCTGCGACATGGGCGCCTGCGCAATCCTGCCGCGGATCATCGGCCAGTCCCGCGCATCCGAGCTCCTGTACACGGGTCGGTTCATGACAGCCGAGGAGGGCGAGCGGTGGGGATTCTTCAGCCGCATCGTGACGCCGGAGCAGGTGCTGCCTCAAGCGCAACTGCTCGCTAAACAGGTGGCGGAAGGGCCGAATTTCGCCAACACCATGACCAAGCGGATGCTGGCGATGGAATGGGCGATGTCGGTCGAGGAGGCAATCGAAGCGGAGGCGGTTGCTCAGGCCTTGTGCATGACGACAGCCGATTTCGAGCGCGCCTTCGAGGCTTTCGCCAACAAGGTCAAGCCGGACTTCAGGGGCGATTGAAGGGCGGCTTGTGGCCGCCGCCGCGGCAAAAGGGGGGCTTGCCAGAAATTATTTTAGGCTTAAAATAGTTTTCATGGCCGGGTGAATTGACGAGGCTCCAATGAAAGTCGCGATCATCGGCGGTGGACCTGCAGGTCTTTACGCAGCGATCCTGCTGAAGAAGCAGCGCCCGAGCGCCGACATCACCGTGTATGAGCGCAACCGCGCGGATGACACGTTTGGCTTTGGTGTGGTGTTCTCGGACGCTACGCTCGACAATTTCGAGAAGCACGATCTTCCGAGCTACCATCGCATCACCCAGGAATTCGCGTACTGGGACGATATCGCGGTCCATTTTCGCGGCACGGTGCACCGAGTCGGCGGCAATGGCTTTTGCGGTTGCTCGCGGCAAAAATTGCTCCTGATCCTGCAGGAGCGTGCACGCGAGCTGGGTGTCGGCCTGCATTTCGAAGTGGACATTGAGGAGGAGTCGCGCTTTGCCGATGCCGATCTCATCCTGCTCGCCGATGGCGTCAACAGCCGTTTCCGCGACAAATATGCCGAGCACTTCCAGCCGGAAGTCGACCTCCGCGCCAACAAGTTCGCATGGATGGGCTCGACCAGGCCGCTCGATGCTTTCACTTTCGTCTTCCAGGAGACGGAGTGGGGACCCTTCATCGCTCACGCCTACCAATATGAAGCCGGCCATTCGACCTGGATCTTTGAGACCGATCCAGACACGTTCGAACGCGCAGGATTGACGGGGCTGAACGAGACCCAGTCCGCCGCACGGATGGCCGAGATCTTCGGCTGGTTCCTTGATGGACACAAGCTGCTCACCAATCGCTCGATGTGGCGCAACTTTCCGATGATCCGCAGCAAGCGGTGGGTCAAGGACAACATGGTGCTGCTCGGCGACGCCAAGGCGAGCGCGCATTTCTCGATCGGTTCCGGGACCAAGCTCGCGATGGAGGATGCGATCGCGCTGGCCGAGGCAATGGCGAAGGCTCCCAGCATCGAAGCCGCGCTGGATATCTACGAGCACGGCCGCCGCGAGGAGGTCGAGAAGACCCAGCACGCTGCCGACGTCTCGCTGGTCTGGTTCGAGCACGTCGACCGTTTCTGGGATTTCGATCCCGTGCAATTCGCCTTTGGCGTGATGACGCGGTCGAAGGCGATCACCTACGACAATCTGAAGCTCCGTGCGCCCGATTTCGTGGCCGAGGTCGAAAAGTCGTTTGCCAAGCAACTTCAAGCCAACGGCTTCGACGTCAGCACAGACAAGCCGATGGTGCCGCTGTTCCAGCCGTTCCGCCTGCGTGCGATGGAAATTGCCAACCGCGCCGTGATGTCGCCGATGTGCATGTACTCGGCAAAGGAAGGCGTGCCGACCGACTTCCATCTGGTGCATTACGGCTCGCGTGCGATAGGTGGCGCCGGCCTGATCTTCACAGAGATGACCTGCGTCAGTCGCGACGCGCGAATTACACCCGGATGCGCCGGCTTGTGGAACGACGAGCAGGAGACGGCATGGCGCCGCATCGTCGATTTCGTCCATGCTAACTCCGCTGCGAAGATCTGCCTGCAACTCGGGCACGCCGGCCGCAAGGGCGCGACCAAGCTGATGTGGGACGGCATCGACCGCCCGCTGGACGAAGGCGGCTGGGACGTGGTCTCGGCATCGCCGCTGCCCTATTTCCCTGACAGCCGGGTGCCGCGCGAGCTTGATCGCGCCGGCATGAACGCGGTGAGAAACTCTTTCGTCGCGGCGGCCGAGCGCGGCGAGCGCTGTGGCTTTGACATGCTCGAGCTGCATTGCGCCCACGGCTATTTGCTCGCGAGCTTCATCTCGCCACTGACGAACACGCGTACCGACGAATATGGCGGCTCTCTCGAAAGCCGGCTGCGCTTCCCGCTCGAGATTTTCGAGGCGCTGCGGGCCGTGTGGCCCAAGCACAAGCCGATGTCGGTGCGCATTTCCGCGACTGACTGGGCGGATGGCGGCATTACTGGTGACGACGCAGTTGCCATTGCGCGGGCCTTCGCCGAGGCCGGCGTCGATCTGGTCGACGTGTCGACCGGCCAGACGGTACGCGATGCGCAGCCGGTCTACGGGCGCATGTTCCAGACGCCCTTTGCTGATCAGGTCCGCAATGAGGCGCGAGTGGCGACCATGTGTGTCGGCAACATCACAACAGCGGATCAGGCCAACACCATTCTGGCGGCCGGCCGGGCCGACCTGGTTGCGCTCGGGCGGCCACATCTGGTCGACCCTTTCTTCACCATGAAGGCGGCGGCCTGGTACGGCGCAGACGAGGCGTTCTGCCCGCCGCAATATCTGCCCGGAAAGGAGCAGATTTTCCGCAATAGCGTCCGCGACCGGCAGGATCTCGAGGAGCTACGCATTAAGGCTAAGCCCAAGACCCGGGCCGAGCTCAAGGCGGAGGCGACAAAGCCGCTTGCGGCGGAGTGACCGCCCGTGCGACCCTAACCCCATTGCCTGGCGTGTATCGAGTGGAGTTGAGGGCGATGAAGGCGATTATCGTCGGCGGTGGTATCGGTGGTCTCACCACGGCTTTGATGCTGCGAGCCCGTGGCCTCGGATGCGAGATTTTCGAGCAGTCCGATACGATCCGCGAGCTCGGCGTCGGCATCAACACGCTTCCGCACGCCATGCGCGAGCTTGCCAGTCTCGGCCTGCTGCAGAGGCTCGACGAGGTCGCGATCCGCACCGACCAGCTCTACTATCTCAACCGCCACGGCCAAGAGGTCTGGCGCGAAGCCCGCGGCATCGACGCCGGCCACGACGTGCCGCAATTCTCGATTCACCGCGGCCGTCTTCAGGGGGTCATCCATCGCGCCGTCGAGGAGCGGCTTGGGGCGGATACCATCCACACCGGTTGCCGCCTCGGCGCCTTCACGCAGGACGAGGGTGGTGTCACCGCCTATTTCTTCGACCGCACCGGCGCCCACATCCACACCGCGCGCGGCGACCTGCTGATCGGCGCCGACGGAATCCATTCACGTGTCCGCGAAACGCTGTTTCCGAACGAGGGGCCGCCGTGCTGGAACGGCCTGATGCTGTGGCGCGGCGCGCGTGACTGGCCGCTGTTTCTTACGGGCAAGTCGATGATCGTCGCCGGTGGCCTCAATGCCAAGGTGGTGATCTATCCGATCGCGGAGGGTTCGAGCTCAGCCAGCCGTCTCACCAATTGGGCGGTGCTGGTGAAAGTGGGCGAGGGCAACGCGCCGCCCCCACGGAAAGAAGACTGGTCGCGCCCGGGTCGGCGCGAGGAGCTGATGCCGCATGTCGCGCGCTTCTCCGTGCCTTACATCGACGTGAGGAGCCTGATCTCGGCCACGCCCGAATTCTACGAATATCCGACCTGCGATCGCGATCCCTTGCCCTATTGGTCGTCGGGTCGCGTCACGCTGCTCGGGGATGCCGCACATCCCATGTATCCGGTGGGTTCCAATGGAGCCTCGCAGGCGATCCTGGATGCGCGCTGCCTCGCCGACGCGCTGGTGCGCGCCGAGCATCCGCGACAGGCGCTAATGGAATACGAAAAGAAGCGACTGCCGATGACAGCGGATATCGTCCGCTCCAACAGGCGCGGCGGCCCGGAGGGCGTCATCGACGCCGTCGAGCAGCTCGCGCCCGATGGTTTTGACAATGTCGATAACGTGCTGAGCTATTCGCAGCGCGAGGCCATCGTGCGTGGCTACGCGACGAAGGCGGGATTCGCCGCAGTCCCAGGGCTCGCAGCAGTACGCGCTTAAATGGTCGCTAGCCGGCACCGGGCGGCGGCGGCAGGAAGTGGATGTTGAACTCGGCAGCCATGGCCACCACGTCCTCCGGCTTCTGCTCCTTCATGTTGTGAAGGCCCCAGAACAGGTCGAACAGCTTTTTGGTCGGCGAGACCCAGAACAGCACCTTTGCGGTCTGGTCCGACTTGTTGAAGATGCCGTGTGGCACGCCCATGCCGAGCCGGATCAGATCGCCGGGGGTCGCCTGCGCCTCCGAATTGCCGAGCACGAAGTCAAGCTTGCCCTCCAGCATGTAGAGATACTCATCCTGATCGGGGTGGATGTGCGGCGGCACGAACGTACCTGGCGGCAGCGTGGCGTGCCAGGAGAAGCTGTTCTCGGCGCAACTCTTAGGCACATAGGTCTGGCCGAGGATGTTCCAGGAGATGCCTTGGATCCCCTCATTGGCCCGCGTGATGCCCGTGATTTCGCTCTTCATTGCAGTTCTCCATTAACGCGACCCGCGATCTTAGTTCGCCTTGCAATCCTTGGCATAGCGGTCGCCGTAATTCTCAAAAACCTTCTGGACGATCTCGGTCTGGAACTTGCCGTCCGGACGCTTGGCGACTTTGGTCAGATAGAAGTCCTGGATCGGATAGCCGTTGGTGTTGAATTTGAACGATCCGCGCAGGGACGTGAAGTTTGCCTTCTTCAGCGCAGCCGCGACGGCGTCCTTGTTGGAGAGATCGCCCTTTACATTCTTGACGGCGCTGTCGATCAGCATTGCGGCGTCATAACCCTGCATGGCGTAAGTCCCGGGTACGCTATTATAGGCGGCCTCATAGGCCGCAACGAATTTCTTGTTCTGGGGATTGTCGAGATTGGGCGCCCAGTTCGCGCCGCCGAACATGCCGACGGCCGCGTCCTGTTGGGCGGGCAGGGTCGATTCATCCACCGTGAAGGCCGACAGCACTGGAATACTGTCGGCGAGGCCTGCCTGCTTGTACTGTTTGACGAGATTGACGCCGAGGCCGCCCGGCATGAACGTGAACAGTGCGTCGGGCTTCTGCGAGGCGATCTTGGAAAGCTCCGGCTGGAAATCCAGCGTGTTCAGGGGCATGTAGGACTCTTCGACGATCTCGCCCTTGTAGTCGAGCTTGAAGCCGGCGACCGAATCCTTGCCAGCCTGATAGTTCGGCACCATCAGGTACATCCGCTTGTAGCCGCGATCCTGCGCGACTTTGCCGAGGATTTCGTGCACCTGATCGTTCTGATACGACGTCACATAGAAGAATGGGTTGCAATCCTTGCCCGCGAAGGTCGACGGGCCGGCATTGGGACTGATCAGGAATGTCTTGGATTCCGTGACCGGCCGGTGGATTGCCTGCAGGACGTTGGAGAAGATCGGTCCGACGACGAAGTCGACCTTGTCGCGCTCGAGCAGGCCCTTGACCTTGGTCACGGCAGCGTCGGGCTTCAACTCATCATCGACAACGACCACTTCGATATCACGACCGCCCATCTTGCTGCCGAGATCTTTGACCGCGAGCGAAAAGCCATCGCGGACCTGCTGGCCAAGCGCGGCGGCAGGTCCCGATAGCGTTACGATCACTCCGAGCTTGATCTTTTCCTCGGCTAGGGCAGGGCTCGTCACGGTGCCGAGCAGCAAGGCGGCTGCAGCCAAGGTCATTTGCGTCTTCATGATCTGTCCCCCGTAGATCGGGCCTGCGCTACAAGCCCCGTACTTCGAACCGAGCTTATGCCGATGATGGCTGCCGCGGCAAGCAAGCTTAGGGCATCACCATCTTGCGGGCAGCGGTGCATGCAAGCCGCGCGCCAATTGTTTTAAGCCTAAAGAAATACGCGTGCAGTCGATTGTTGCAGCTTTGGGCTTGCGGCCGGCCTGGATTTATTTGAAGCTCAAAACGTTGGGGAATCCGTGCCGGCGCCACTGCCGGCCGTGAATGACTGCATCGAGATGCTCGATTCCGAGACCAAGGCTGTCGAAACGCCGGAGGACCATGCCGATGAGCTGCGGCTGTGGTTGCGCCTGCTGACCTGCACCACCCTGATCGAGGGGGAGGTTCGCGGCCGCCTGCGGCAGCGCTTTGACGTCACGCTGCCCCGTTTCGACTTGATGGCGCAGCTCGACAAGGCGCCGGACGGCATGACGCTGTCGGACGTCTCCAAGCGCATGATGGTGTCCAACGGCAACGTCACCGGGCTCGTTGAGCGCCTCGTGGAATCCGGCCATCTTGACCGCCGCACCTCGGAGACCGACCGCCGCGTCCAGGTCATCCGCCTCACAAAGCTCGGTCGCGCCGAATTCCGCCGAATGGCTGCGGAACATGAGACCTGGATCGCCGATCTCTTCGCCGATCTGACGCCAAAAGAGGTGCGCGAGCTGATGCGGCTCCTGGCCAGGACCAAGGCCTCGGCGCAGAAATCGGCCGCGCGTCGCCGGCCCTAGGCGCGCGCCGAGGTCGCCAATCCCACTTTGCCGCACGAAATGCATGGGCACGCCCAAAATCCGCTATTGCGCGGAATTGTTTTAAGCCTAAAATGTTTTTCAGTGAGTGCTGCCGGGTGCTTTCCATGCGCAAAGGAGCGTGCGATGGCCAACGCCGCCAAGGTTCAAGTCTCGGGCTCGCATGACGCAAACGCTGCGACCGCCCATGTCGACACGTTCGCGCGGCAGCATCTGCCGCCGCCCGAGCTCTGGCCGGAATTCATCTTCACGCGGCCGGAGCTGCAATATCCGTCGCGACTGAACTGCGTCAGCTATTTTCTCGACCGCTGGGTCGAGCAGGGGGATGGCGAGGCGCCCTGCGTCATCAGTCCGACTGTCAGCTACACTTATCGCGAACTGCAGGCGTTGGTGAACCGTATAGCCAATGTGTTGGTCGACAAGCTCGGCCTTGTAACCGGGGGACGCGTGCTCCTGCGCTCAGCCAACAGCCCAATGATGGTCGCGACTTATCTTGCGGTGATCAAGGCCGGCGGCATTTGCGTGGCGACGATGCCCTTGCTGCGCGCAAAGGAACTGTCCTATCCAATCCAGAAGGCGGAGATTACGCTTGCGCTCTGCGATGGAAAACTCTCCGACGAGATGGAGAAGGCGAAGGAGGCTGCGCCCGGACTCAAGCGCGTGGTCTATTGGGGCAATGGCGCTCCCGACTCGCTCGAAGCACTGATTGCGGATGCGGGCCCCGAGTTTAGGGCAGTCGATACGGCCTCCGACGATATCTGCCTGATCGCATTCACGTCCGGCACAACCGGCGATCCCAAGGGTACCATGCATTTCCATCGGGACATGCTGGCTGTGTGCGACGCCTACGCGCGCAACATCTTGCGGGCCGAGCAGAAGGACCGTTTCGTCGGCTCGGCGCCGCTCGCCTTCACCTTCGGCTTCGGCGGCGTGCTGTTTCCAATGCACATCGGCGCCTCCTTCGTCGTTCTCGAGAAGACGACGCCCGATGACATGCTGACGGCAATCGAGCAATACAAGACCACAGTCTGCTTCACCGCGCCGACCGCATACCGTGCGATGATCAGCAAGCTCCCCGGCCGCGACATTTCATCGTTGCGAAAGTGCGTCTCCGCGGGTGAAACGTTGCCCAAGCCGACCTTCGATGCCTGGCTGAAGGCTACCGGCATCAAGCTGATGGACGGCATTGGCTCGACGGAGCTCCTGCACATCTTCATCAGCGCGACCGAGGAGGAAATTCGCCCCGGCGCGACAGGCAAGCCTGTGCCGGGCTACGAGGCCAAGATCGTCGATGACGACGGCAATGATTTGCCGCCGGGCACGATGGGGAAGCTCGCCGTGCGCGGACCGACCGGATGCCGCTATCTCGCCGACGAACGTCAGCGCAAATACGTCCAGAATGGCTGGAATATCACTGGCGACACCTATCTGATGGATAGCGACGGCTATTTCTGGTATCAGTCTCGCTCCGACGACATGATCGTTTCCGCCGGCTACAACATTGCAGGCACTGACGTCGAGGCGGCGCTGCTCACGCATCCGTCCGTCGTCGAGTGCGGCGTCGTCGGCGCACCCGACGAGGCGCGCGGGATGATTGTGAAGGCCTATGTCATTGCAGCGCCCGGCGTGACACCGGACGCAAAACTGGCAGCCGAGTTGCAGGAGCATGTCAAACGCGAGATCGCACCATACAAATATCCGCGCGCGATCGAGTTCGTGACGCAGCTGCCGAAGACCGAGACCGGTAAACTGAAGCGCTTTGCCCTGCGCCAATTGGCGCAGGCAGCTGCGACGTCCTCAGGCGTCGCGGCTGAATGAGATGAGGATCGAGAATTGTCCGTGACAACGCCGAAAGGTCCACAGCTTGCGAGGCTGCCGACCGTCGCCGCCGATGACGCCAGCCCGAGAGCGAAGGTGCTCCAGCCCTCCGGCTGGCCGATGCCGAAGGGCTACGCCAATGGCATGGCTTCCGACGGGCGCCTTGTCGTCACGGGCGGCGTGATCGGCTGGGATGCGCAAGAGCGCCTTGCGGACGGCTTTGTCGCTCAAGTGCGCCAGACGCTGCTAAATATCGCTGAGATTTTGGCGGAGGGCGGTGCGCGGCCCGAGCACCTGGTGCGTCTGACCTGGTACGTCGTCGACATGGACGAATATCTGACAAACCTGAAGGAACTCGGCCAGATCTATCGCGCCATCTTCGGTGCGCATTATCCCGCGATGGCGCTGGTCCAGGTCGTCCGTCTCGTCGAGAAGGCGGCGCGCGTCGAGATCGAAGCCACCGCCGTCATCCCTCGCTAAGTCGCTTCTGGCGCTCAGCTTGCTTTGGCGAGCTCATCGTCCTCGGGCGAATTCAGGTAGACGCCCGACATGGTGTCGACCCAGCACAGATGGTCGTGCACCTTCTTCACGCCCTCGACATTCTCCGCTGCCACGACCGCAGCCTGCCGCGAGCGTTCCTCGGTAATGACGCCGCTGAGATGAACGATGCCATCGCGCACGATCACGTTCAGCCCGAACGGGCACCAGTCGTTCTTCTCCATCGCGTCGATGATGCGACTGCGGATGTGATCATCGTCAGCGGTCGGGTCGGGCACCTCGCGCGCGAGGCCCGCAACGGCTTGCAGCAGGTTGGCGCGTGACACGATGCCAACCACCTTGTCGCCGCGAACCACCGGCAAGCGTTTCACGTTGTTCCGTTCCATGAGCTCGACGATCTCGGCGAGCGCGGTGTCCTCCGTGATGGTGACAAGCGATGTGGTCATCACCTCGGCAACCTTGCGACCGTGCTCGTGGACGAAGTCGCTGGCCGATGTGCCGGGGCCGAGGATGAACCTCAGCCAACGACCGCGCTTGCGCCCGGTGCCGATCTCGCTGCGGCGGATGAAGTCGCCTTCCGAGACCACGCCGACCAGCTTGCCTCGATCGTCGACTACGGTGAGACCGCTGACGTGACGCTTCAGCATGATGTTTGCGGCCTCGACGATGCTGGTGTCGGGCGTGACCGAGATAACCGACCGGGTCATGATCTGGTGGGCGCGCATGGAATGCTCCGCTGGCTTGTCGAATTTCGATGGCGCAATCTAAATCAGGCCCCGAGGGGGCGTTTGACGCAGGTCAAGCGGACGAAGCCGGTTCTTGCGATTAAGCGATTGTGACCGGCCTCAGAATTGATGCAGCTCAACGTCTCCAAAGGAGGCTGCCATATGCTGCTGCCACATGCGATCAGCAGCGCACGGGAATTCCATGAACGTTGTGCAAATCCTTCCTCTGCCCGAACAGCCGGCGGCCTCCATCGACCCGGTTGTGGACGTCGCCCGGTCAGTCACGAAAATCGAGCCAAGCGCGGAGAAATTGGCCGTCACGCTGGAGCCGGAGCCGTACTTGCTCGACCGCACGTTCCACGCTTTGCTCGCTCGGTTCACGGGTGGAGTCTCGCCGACAGCCTTGCTGCTCGCCTGGCTCGATTGGAGCTGCCATCTTGCAGGAGCGCCGCAGCGTCGAATGGAGATTGCCGAGAGCGCCGTTCGTGACACCGGCCGTTTGCTGGAAGCTGCCGCGCACGCGACCTCGCCCGTGCAAAAGCCCTGGTCGGTGATCCGGCCGGAGGGACGGGATCGCCGCTTCAGGGCGCCGCAATGGGAGACCCCGCCGTTCAATATCCTTGCGCAGGCGTTTCTGCTCGGAGAGCGCTGGTGGCACGATGCCACGACGGGCGTGCGCGGCGTCTCGCGCGCGAACGAGGCCATCGTCGAATTCTCCGTGCGTCAGATGCTCGACATGCTGGCACCGTCGAATTTCGCGATGACCAACCCGCAGGTGCTGGAGAAGGCGTTTCAGAGCGGCGGCGAGAATTTCGTCTTCGGCGGACAGAACTGGTGCGGCGACTTGATGCGGATGCTTTCGGCCGCGAAACCCGGAGACGAGCAGTTCGTCGTCGGCAAGACGGTTGCGGTGTCGCCCGGCAAGGTCATCTACCGCAACGAGCTCATCGAGCTGATCCAGTATCATCCCACCACGACGCAGGTGCGCCCCGAGCCGATCCTGATCGTGCCGGCCTGGATCATGAAATACTATATCCTCGATCTGTCGCCGCAGAACTCGCTGGTCAAATATCTCACCGATCAGGGCTTTACAGTCTTCGCGATCTCCTGGCGCAATCCGGACGCGAGAGATCGGGATGTTGCGTTCGACGACTATCGCAAGCTGGGCGTGGTGGCCGCGCTGGATGTGATCGCCCGGATCGTGCCGGCACAGAAGATTCACGCGCTCGGCTATTGTCTCGGCGGCACCTTGCTGTCGATCGCTGCCGCCGCAATGGCGCGCGACGGCGATGATCGTCTCGGCACTGTCAATCTACTGGCCGCGCAAACTGACTTCACCGAGGCAGGCGAGCTGACACTCTTCATCAACGAAAGCCAGGTTGCGTTTCTCGAAGACGTGATGTGGCAGCGAGGCTACCTCGATACGGCTCAGATGGCGGGCGCGTTCGCGCTGCTGCGTTCGAATGATCTGATCTGGTCGCGGTTGTCGCATGACTACCTGATGGGCGAGGCCTCTGCGCCGAACGACCTGATGGCCTGGAACGCCGACGCGACGCGGCTGCCGTATCGGATGCATTCGGAATACCTGCGAAAGCTATTCCTCAACAATGATCTGGCCGAGGGACGTTATCGTGTTGAAGGCAGAAACATTTCTCTGTCCGACATTCACATCCCGATGTTCGTGGTCGGCACGCTCACCGATCACGTGGCGCCGTGGCGCTCAGTGCACAAGCTCCACTACCAGGTCGATGCCGATCTGACCTTCCTGTTGACCAGTGGCGGCCACAATGCGGGCGTCGTCGCGCCGCCCAACGAGGCCGGGCACAGCTATCAGGTTATGACCAAGGCTGCTGACGCACCCTATGTCGGCCCGGATGAATGGCTGAAGCTGGCGCCGCATGTCGAGGGATCGTGGTGGCCGGAATGGACCCGCTGGCTCATTTCGAAATCCGGCGAGCCTTGCGATCCGCCGCCGATCGGGCTTGGCGACATTGATGGCCTTCCCGATGCGCCGGGCGACTACGTCCGCACTTAATTCTCCGGCTCGGGATCCGGACTGAGGTCGGAGAGGCGGAGGGGCTTGGTCTTGTCGAGTTTGCGATAGGACGTCGAAGCCGTTCGCAGCAGCTTCTTTTCTCGTTTGGGGTCGAGAAAACGAATGGTTGCCGTGGGAACAGCCTCATTCAACGACGCGGCCAGCGTCTGACCGCGTGCATCATCGTTCAGCCGGCCAAGGGACTTTTGCGCTCTGCGCAATTGCTTCAGGATCGCCTTCTGCTTCTTCAGCGACTTCTCGGCGAACAGATCCTCCAGCGACTCGATCGAATAGGTCAGTCGTTTGTTGAGAATCCGCAGCTTGTGCCGTTTCTCGTAATCGAGCCTGCGCAGTTTTCGGGCCTTCCTCAGCAGCGTCGTTTCCCAATCGGTCAGTTGCGCCATGGCGTGGTCGGCGAGCGGACAGCGGCGAAGTGTGATGGCCTGTTTGCTGCGCCTGGTTGACCAGGGTCCGCTCTCGATCCAGCTCGAGGTCTGCTCGACCAGACGGCGATAGCGCGCCGATTGCAGCGTGCGGGCCAGCAGGCGATGACTTTCGGCACGCTTTTCTTCCCAGTGTTGGAGCTCGGCGACCAAGGCCAGTTCGTCGCCAGTCTCGGCGACCACGCGTTCGATGGCGACGTCGAGGTCTCGCACCAGGCCGAGTTGGCTGTTCAGCCATTTCAATTCGGCCCAGACTTTGGGGCGTAGTGCATCGTCGACCATGGGCGAAAAGAAGCGAATCGCGGTCCGCAGATGGGTCAAGGCGATCCGGATCTGGTGCAAGGCTTCCGGATCGCCACGGCATGTGCCGTCGTGCTGGGCGAGGACGGCGGCGAGATGACGGCGGGCGATGATCCGAAAGGCCGTATCGCAGGCCATACCGGCGCTAAGACGGCCCGGCCGCGCATTGCGGCTCCCCCCGGGCGTGACAGGGCTGGCCGCCGTCGAATTCGTGGTGGGTCGCGCCATCCTAGCCCGCGCCAATCAGATTGCCCTAGTTGCTTTCAGCGATCTCGTCCTGGCAGCTCTGGAGCGTCTGCGCTTGTGTCCCGGATGCATCGATGCGTGCCCACTCGACAAGGCCGATCTTATAACGCTCTTGCAATGCGGCAACCTCTTGCGTGGCATCGGAGGCGTCGCCGTGGCGACCACCGATTCGGGCCTGCCGGGTTGCTAAATCCGCGACCAGGAAGAGTCCCGTGAGAGGCACGTTGCAATCTTGAGCCAGTGTGGCGACGGCGTCTCGCTCGACATCGCGGGCGAACACGCCGTCAATGATTACCGAATGGCGTTGGACCAGCACATGGCGGGCGCGCTCGGCCAACGTGGTGTAGACCCGCTCTGCCAACTCGGGCGTGTAGGCCGATGGTGGCAGCCGGTCCGTGTCGGCCACCCCAAATATCTGCTTGCGAATGACGTCGCTGCGCAACACAACGGCCCCCGGCTGCGGCGCGACTGATGGCGCGAGCGCCGCTGCCAAAACCGTCTTGCCGGTGCCTGACAGGCCGCCCACCGCGATCAGTCGAGGAGCGGCAGGCTGGATCAGCGTCCGGGCAAGGTCAAAATAGCGGCGCGCCGCGTCAAGGATGCCGGCATCATCGGAATGTGGTGCCTTCAGCCGTGCCAAGGCCACCTGGGCGCGGACCGCGGCGCGAATCGACATGAACAGCGGCAGTGCGCCTAGTGCATCGAGGTTTTCGGACGGCGTCGCGGCAAGATACCGGTTCAGGACAACGTTTGCGGCGAGCGACTGATCGTACCGCAGCAGATCCATCAGCGTGAAGGCGAGATCGTAGAGCACGTCAGTCGTCGCCATCTGTGCATCGAATTCGATGGCATCGAACAACACCGGCCGCTGATCAATCAACACGATATTCGCGAGGTGCAGATCGCCGTGGCATCGGCGTACGAAGCCTTGGCGGCCGCGTTCGTCAAGCAACGGACGGGCGCGCAGGAATGCTGCGTGCGATGCCTGCGCGAGTTGTTCGATGTCCGCGCCCTGGAGGTGATTGCCATTCCGCAAGCCCGCGCTGTTGCCGTCGATCAGGACAGGAATCGAGGAAATCCAAGCCTTGCCGTCGCCAGGCGTCGCCGCCGCGTGCGATGCCGCGATTGCGCCGGCAATGGCTGATGCAAGATCCGCATCGAACTTTCGCGCCTGCGCCAGATGGTCCAGCGTTTGGCTCTCGTCGAAACGCGACATGTCGACGGCGTATTCGATCGGACGGCCGCGGCCGTTGACCTTCACCGATCCGTCCAACTCCTCGGTGATCGCGACAACACCGTGATAGATCTGCGGCGCCAATGGCCGGTTGATCCGGATTTCATCTTCGCAGGCTGCCTTGCGCTTCTCAAGGTTGGAATAGTCGAGGAAAGGAAACCGCACGGCTCGCTTGATCTTCAATGCGCGATCGCCGTCGAGAAAAACCGAGGCGCCGTGCGTATCGATCCGCGTCACGCCCGGATGTCCAGCCAGTGTCTGAAAGATCCGTTCCTGGATCGTTGTTTGATTTTCCAACGAAGCAGACATTCGAAGCACCTCAGGGGGTCAGGACGGCCGCGCCCAGGATCTGACCGTTCCGCAGCATGCCCAGAACCTCGTTGGCTTGATCCAGCGGAAATGCCTTCGTCTCGGTGCGTACACCCGCTTGTGGTGCCACCTTGAGAAAATCCAGGCCGTCCTGCCGGGTCAGATTGGCGACCGAGACCAACTGCCGCTCCTCCCAGAGCAGATCGTAGGGAAAGCTCGGGATGTCAGTCATGTGGATGCCGGCGCACACCACGCGACCGCCTTTTCGGACGGCGCGCAACGCAGCCGGAACGAGTTCGCCGGCTGGTGCGTAGATAATGGCGGCGTCGAGCGGCTCGGCAGGCATTTCGTCGGAAGCTCCCGCCCAGACGGCACCGAGACGTCGCGCGAGGTCTTGAGCGGCGTGATCGCCGCGCCGCGTGAATGCATAGACAGATCGTCGCTGCCAGATTGCGACTTGTGCGACGATATGGCCGGCCGCACCAAAACCGTAGAGGCCGAGTCTCTCCGCGGGACCAGCCAGCACCAGCGAGCGCCATCCAATCAGTCCCGCGCACAGCAAAGGAGCGATCTCCACGTCATCGTCGCCTTCCTCGAGTGGAAATGCATAGCGGGCGTCGGCGATGGTGTGCGTTGCGTAGCCGCCGTCACGCGTATAGCCGGTGAACAGCGGTGCGTCGCACAGATTTTCCATGCCTTGCCGGCAGAATCGGCATTCTCCGCATGTGAAGCCAAGCCAGGGAATGCCGATCCGGTCGCCAAGCGCGTGGGTTGCAACATTAGGACCAACGAGGTCGACCCTTCCAATGATCTCATGGCCAGGCACGATCGGATAGCGAATATCAGGTAACTCGGCGTCGACGACATGCAGGTCGGTCCGGCATACCCCGCAAGCGCTTATCTTCACCCGGATCTGGCCATCGCCGGGAACTGGGTCGGGCCGCTCCTCCATTCGGAGCCGCGCTCGTGGGGCCGGTAACACCATCGCACGCATAAGTCTCTCCGGGGCGAACCGCTCCGACTGAATACCCATAGAGTGACCGAGCAGCCAGTCCTTGACTTTGCTCAACGCCTGACGTCGCTGCGCCGGGTGGCGTTCCCCGCCTTGACGAGAATCAAGGGACCTGACGAAAAGCGGCCTATTTTGGCTGGCGAGGAGAATCCCGATGGCCATCAAGGACGTCTTTTTGCCGCTTGTCGGCCAGCCGAGTGGGCCAGCGCTCGCCGCAATTGAGAAATGTGTCGCCGTTGCCGCTGACCTCGGCGCCAGAATCACCGGGCTTGCGCTGGAGGACGACGTTTTCGTGCGCCCGAAGGTGGTGCTTCCTGATGACCCGCAGTCCACCGAACTCGGCGTGGTGTGCGAGGCCGAGGATATGCAGCAGCTCCTGGATGCATTCACCAACGCGGCCTCGCGCACCGGTACGCGTGCTCAAAGCCGATCGGGCAAGGTGCCGGCGGACCAGATCGCATCGACGCTGGCGGAGCACGCACGCTTCAGCGATCTCAGCCTGATCCCGGTAAAGGCTCACGACAGCCGAACCGAAAGCATCGTTGAATCATTCCTGTTTGAATCCGGCCGGCCGCTGCTGCTCTGTCCGGAGCAGCATGCGGAGGCGCTGCGTGCGGAATTCGAGCATGTCGTGATCGCCTGGGACCATTCGGCGCGCGCCGCGCGCGCGGTTGGCGACGCTCTGCCGATTATTCAGGCAGCTGCTACGGTCCGTGTGGTGACCGTGGCGGAGGACAAGACCGAGGCGATCGCACAATCGGGCCTCAGTCTCGTCCACCACCTCAGGGAACATGGGGTTTATGCGTCGTTCGAAACTGTGAAGAGCAGCGGAAGCTCGATCGGCAAGGTGTTGGGAGCTTGGGCGCAGTCCCACGCCGTCGACGCCATCGTCATGGGCGCCTATCATCACTCGCGCATGAATGAGATCGTCTGGGGCGGTGTGACCAAGACCGTCATTGGCCAGCCACCGTGCTGGGTGATGATGTCGCACTAGGTGCGTTTCCAACTGCTATCCGGGTTGGTTTCTGCCGGACCCGTTGCCCGATCGGACGATTGTGACCATGTCGACCTACCGCCTGAAAAACCTGTTATCGCCACAGTCAGTAGCACTCGTCGGGGCGAGCCCCCGCCAAGCGTCCGTGGGACGCGCGGTCCTGGAAAACGTTCGCAAGTCCGCCTTCAAAGGGCAGTTCGGCCTGGTGAACGCGCGTCATGCCGAAATCGGCGGGATGGCCGCGGTGAGCAGCCTGGCTCAATTGCCCTTCGTACCTGAACTCGTTGTCATTACGGCGCCGGCGGGTCAGGTTCCCGATATCATCGATCAGGCCGGGCGTCGCGGCTCGGCCGGCGCTCTGATCGTCTCGGCAGGACTCGGTCATGGACCGGAATCGCTCGAGGAAACCGCCATCGCAACCGCGCGCAAATACGGCATGCGGCTGATCGGTCCCAATTGCCTTGGCATCATGATGCCAAGTGTAAGCCTCAATGCCAGTTTCGCCGCGCACATGCCGGGAGCGGGAACCCTCGCGCTGATCTCGCAATCGGGCGCGATCGCGGCCGGCATGGTGGATTGGGCCGCGCAGCGTGGCGTCGGCTTCTCGGGCATCGTTACGATCGGCGACCAGATCGACGTCGACATCGCGGACTTGCTCGACTATTTCGCGATGGACCACAAGACGCGTGCCATCCTGCTCTACATCGAGGCCGTCAAGGACGCGCGCAAGTTCATGTCGGCGGCGCGCGCGGCTGCGCGGGTGAAGCCCGTCGTCGTCGTGAAGTCCGGCCGGCTGGCGCAGGGTGCGAAGGCTGCCGCCACACATACGGGCGCGCTGGCGGGCGCGGACGCGGTCTATGATGCCGCCTTCCGCCGCGCCGGCGTCCTTCGGGTGTCTGATCTACGTGAGCTGTTCGATTGTGCCGAGACGCTCGGCCGCATCGGATCGCCGGCGGGAAAGCGCCTGGCAATTCTGACCAATGGTGGCGGCATCGGTGTCCTGGCGATCGACCGGCTGGCGGACCTCGGCGGAATCCCCGCTCCCATGACACCGGATACGCGCCAGAAGCTGGACGCAGTGCTGCCACCGACCTGGTCCGGCGCAAATCCTGTCGACATCGTCGGCGACGCCGACGCCTCGCGTTATGCGGCTGCCCTGGAAGTGCTGCTCGAGGATCCCGGCAATGACGCAGTCCTCGTGCTCAACGTGCAGACCGCGATCGCTTCGGCCGCCCAGATCGCGACGACCGTGACCGAGCTCGTCGGCAAGTATCGCGAGAAGCACCGCAGCTGGGCCAAGCCGGTGCTGGCAGCCTGGGTCGGAGCCGATCAGGAGATCATTGCGATGCTGTCCGGCGCCGGCATTCCGAATTACCCAACCGAGGACGACGCGGTGCGTGGCTTCATGCATTTGGTCCGGCATCGCGAGGTGGTCGACGAACTGAGCCAGGTTCCGCCGGCGATGCCCGACACCTTCGTGCCGGACGTTGCGGCTGCGAAGCAAATCGTCGCGACGGCTATCGCCGACGGCCGGAAATGGCTCGAGCCCGTCGAGATCAAGCATCTGCTTGGGTGCTACGACATTGCGATGGTGCCGACCTATGCGGCTAATGATGTCGAGCAAGCGGTCGCCTACGCGGAGGAGATATTCGCACAAGGTGCCACCGTCGTGCTCAAGATCCTGTCGCGCGATATCGTGCACAAGTCCGATGTCGGCGGGGTCGTGCTCAACCTGATCACGCCGGCTGCGGTGCGCGGGGCCGCTGCCAATATTCTTGCGCGGGCAAAGAAGTTGCGGCCTGAGGCCCGCATTGACGGCGTCATCGTGCAAGCGATGGTCGTCAAGGCAAAGGCGCGCGAGCTGATCCTGGGCCTCGCCGACGATCCCACTTTCGGCACGGTGGTCGTGTTCGGCCGAGGCGGCACGGCGGTGGAGATCATCAACGACAAGGCGCTGGCGCTGCCGCCGCTCGATTTGCAGCTCGCCCGGGATCTGATCGATCGTACCCGCGTGTCGCGGTTGCTACGTGCCTATCGTGACGTGCCGGCCGTCAAGGAAGACGCTGTCGCCTTGGTTCTGGTCAAGTTGGCGCAAATGGCAACGGACATCCCCGAAATCCGCGAACTCGATATCAACCCGCTGCTCGCGGACGAAACCGGTGTGACGGCCGTCGATGCGCGCGTCGCGGTGGGGCTGCCGGAACGGAAATTCGCAGGCACGGGCCCCGCCAATTTCGCCGTCCGCGCCTATCCGTCACAGTGGGAGCGCCATTTTACCCTCAAAGATGGCTGGCGCATTTCGGTGCGTCCCCTGCGCCCGGAGGACGAGCCGACCATTCACGAGTTCCTGCGTCACGTCACGGCCCACGATCTCCGCCTGCGCTTCTTTGCGCCGATGAAGGAGTTTACTCACGAGTTCATCGCCCGGCTCACCCAGCTCGACTATGCGCGCGCCATGGCGTTCATCGCATTCGACGAGAGGAACGAGATGGTCGGCGTGGTACGGATTCACTCGGATTCGGTCTACGAGTGTGGTGAATACGCGATCCTGCTGCGATCCGACCTCAAGGGCAGGGGGCTCGGCTGGGCTCTGATGCAGTTGATCATCGATTATGCAAAGTCGGAAGGGCTCAAGACCATCTCGGGCGACGTGCTCAAGGAGAACGTCGTGATGCTCGAGATGTGCCGCCAGCTCGGCTTCGACGTGAAGCCGGACCCGACCGAGCCCGATATTTGCGACGTCCGGCTGAAGCTCTGACGCTCGCGACTACGAGCGGACTTCGGACGCGGTGGCTGCGGCCGGCGCTCTGGCCGGCTTTCGCATGTTCTTGACGATGATGGCGATCAGCGGCACCAGCACAGGAACGATCGTGCCGAGCGGATGATGGACTGCGCCAGTAAATTCGGCCTGGAAAGCGCGAGCTTCGACTTGAAGTGCCTCGATCGATGTGTCGTGGATTTCATTGGCGAGCTCTATGTCGCGGCCTGACGGCGGACGGCCCGCGATGATGAAGAGGAGCGCCGCGATGACAAAATTGATGGCCCCGAGAACGGCCGCTGCAGCGATCGCGCTCCAGATCTGGACCAGCGCGAAATAGGCGGACAGCTCCAGCATCAGGAGCCCGAATGCGGCGATCAGCGCCGCGAAGGCTCGCAGGCCGAGCCCGATCAGCAGGTGGCGGAGCCTGATATCGGCGATGATCCTGTCCGTACGCCACAGGGCGCGCAGATGTTTGACTACATTCTCGGTATTCACCTAGTGTCTCCTCAGCATGAAGCCGACGACTACGCCGAGCGCAAAGGCGGAAGCGAGTGAGGCCATCGGGCGTTCGGTGATGAGATCGTGCAACTGCTCCTGCTCCTCGTTGACGGTTTCGCCGAGCTCGGCCAGAGCGGCCTTGATCTGATCGGCGAGCGCTTCGGCACGGTCCCTTGACGTCTCGAACATGTCCTCCCCGGCGGTGCTCAGCAGACGTGTGACGTCGACCTTCAGGGCCTTTAGCTCATCGCTCATTCTGCCGGTATCGAACATTGGTGGTCTCCCATTGCATGGCGGAAGCCTATGCGAGCGGACCCAATGGCCATTGATTTGCGTCAATCGGGCCGCTTCATGCCGGCCTAGAACATCAATCATCGGGGACCGGTCGTCTCGTGAGGATATGCGTGTGAATTCGGAACCTCTGCTGCTCGCAGCGCCATCTGGCAATAGGCTGGAATTGCGACCCGAGGGGCCGTGGATTGCAGCAAATGTAGCGGCGCTCGAAACGCTGTCCCGATCGATCGGACCGGAGCTCTCTCAATCGAGAGCCGTAACGCTGGACATGTCCGGCATCAGCGCGCTCGATACTCTCGGCGCCTGGGTCTTGGAGAAGCTGTCGCGCCAGGCCGCAGCATCCGGCCGGCCGGCCGATATCGTCGGCGTGGCCGATCAGTTCAGTGGTCTGCTGGAGGAGGTGCGGCAGGTCAATCGCTACACGCCGGCACAGGTAGTAGCGCTCAACCCGATTCTGCTCAGGCTTAACGATCTCGGCAAGGCCACGATCGGTGCCCGCGAAGATGTCACGATCTTTCTGCAAATGCTGGGCGCCTTGTTCATGGCCTTGCTTGGCGTTCTGCGCCGGCCCCGCTCACTGCGGCTGACGTCGCTGGTCTATCAGCTCAACCGCATCGGGTTCCAGGCGATCCCCATCGTCGTGCTGATCACGTTCCTGATTGGCGCCATCATTGCCCAGCAGGGCTTTTTCCATTTTCGCAGGTTCGGCGCGGAGTCCTACACCGTCGACATGGTCGGCATTCTCGTCCTGCGTGAGCTCGGCGTGTTGATCGTTGCCATCATGGTCGCTGGACGTTCTGGAAGCGCCTATACCGCGGAGCTCGGCTCGATGAAGATGCGCGAGGAGATCGATGCGCTCTCGACCATGGGGCTCGATCCCGTCGACGTTCTGATCCTGCCGCGGGTGGCCGCGCTCGTCATCGCACTGCCAATCCTCACCTTCATCGGATCGATTGCCGCGCTCTATGGCGGCGGCCTCGTCGCCCAGTTCTACGGTGACATGGGGCCGGCAATCTACGTCGCCCGGCTGCACGAAGCCATCTCGGTCACTCACTTCGAGGTCGGCATCCTGAAAGCGCCGTTCATGGCGCTAGTGATCGGAATCGTCGCCTGCAGCGAAGGATTGCGGGTGAAGGGCAGCGCGGAGTCGCTCGGCCGGCAGACGACAACGTCGGTGGTCAAGTCGATCTTCCTGGTGATCGTGCTCGACGGCCTGTTTGCGATCTTCTTCGCCTCGATCGGAATGTGACGATGCCCGAGCCGCATGCAGAGATTGCGATCGGGGTTCGTGACCTCGTAGTCGGCTTCGGCCGCCAAACCGTGCTCGATCACCTGTCACTCGACGTCCGCCGCGGCGAAATCCTGGGGCTGGTAGGGGCATCCGGGGGTGGCAAGTCGGTGTTGATGCGCACCATCATCGGCCTGATCCCGCGCCGTAGCGGCACCATCGAGATCATGGGGCAGCCGATCAGTGGTACGCATGACCGAAGCACGGCCACGATATGGGGCATCCTGTTTCAGCAGGGCGCACTCTTCTCTTCGTTGACGGTCCGCCAGAACGTGCAATTCCCACTTCGCGAAAATCTCATGCTGTCGCAGGAGCTGATGGACGAGATCGCGATCGCCAAGCTCGAGATGGTCGGGCTACGTCCGGAGGATGGCGACAAATATCCCTCAGAACTGTCCGGTGGCATGACCAAGCGCGTCGCGCTGGCGCGCGCGCTTGCGCTCGATCCTCCGATCCTGTTTCTCGACGAGCCGACATCCGGCCTGGATCCGATCGCCGCCGGCGATTTCGATGCGCTGATCAGGACGCTGCAAAAGACCCTGGGGCTGACCGTGTTCATGGTCACCCATGACCTCGCCAGCCTCACCACTGTCTGCGACCGTGTCGCCGCGCTTGCCGACGGCAAGATCGTCGCGATCGGCCCGATGCGCGAATTGCTGCAATCCGAGCATCCCTGGGTGCGCGCCTATTTCCACGGCAAGCGCTCGCAGATGCTGCAACACGAGATGAGATGAAACATGGAAACCCGCGCTCCCTATGTGCTGATCGGCACCTTCGTGCTGGCTGCGATCCTCGCGGTGTTCGGCTTCGTCTATTGGCTGAATAACACCGGCGGCATCGGACCGCGGACGAGCTATCACGTCCAGTTCCAGGGACCGGTGCCGGGCCTGCTGGTCGGCGCAGGGGTGCTGTTCAACGGCATCCGGGTCGGCGAAGTGACCCAGCTCGGGCTCGCGCCGGACAATCCGCGCTTCGTCAATGCCACGATTTCGGTTGCCTCGACGACACCCGTCCGCACCGACACCAAAGTCGGGCTCGAGTTTCAGGGACTGACTGGCGTGCCGGTGGTGACGCTGGAGGGCGGCATGATCGTCGCCAAATCCGGCGAGCCGCTGACGCTGGTGGCAGAAGCTGGTGCGGGCCAAAGCATGACGCAAGCGGCGCGCGATGCCCTGCGGCGTGTCGATACCGTGCTCGAGGACAATTCCGGACCGCTCAGGGACACCATTGCCAATCTCAAGACGTTCTCCGACGGGCTGGCGCGCAACACCGGCAAGATTGACGGTATCCTGGCTGGCCTTGAGAAGATGACCGGCGGCGGCACGCCTGCGCAGAAGGTCACCTACGATCTCCGCACGCCGCAGAATCTCGGATCGGCCGGCAAGACGCTGTCGGCGTCACTGGCGATTCCCGAGCCGACCGCTGTCGCCATGCTCCAGACGCAGCGGATGCTGTTCTCGCCGGTCGGCGACAGCAATGGCTTCGCCGAATTCCTGTGGGCTGACAGCATTCCAAAGCTGGTGCAGGCGCGGTTGATCGACAGTTTCGAAAATTACGATATCGCGCATGCTCCGCTACGGACGGCCGATCTGGGGCAGGCCGATTATCAGCTCCTGATCGACATCAGGCGATTTCGCATTGCCACCGACGGCGAGAGCCGGGTCGAAATCGGACTGTCCGCGCGGATCGTCGACAAGAATGGCAAGGTGATCGCATCGCGCCTGATCGAGACCAATGAAAAGCTCGACAAGGTCGAGCCGACGGCCGCGATCGTGGCGTTCGACGCGGCCTTCGCCCGCGTCGTCAGGGAACTGATCGGTTGGACGGTGCAGGCGGTTTAATAGCGCCCACGGGCTATTCGAGCGTCTTGAGGTAGGACAGCAGGTCGTGGATCTGGTCCGGATCGAGCTCGAAGGCAGGCATGTCGGCATGGCCGGTATAGATGCCTTCGGCGAGCGCCTCCTCGAGTGCATCAATCGGGTAACGTTGGTGCAGGGTTCGGAACGGCGGAGCAATCTTCAGCGGGCTCTCGGAATGACGGTCGATTGCATGGCAGCGCGCGCAATTGGCCCGCGCATAGGCTTTTCCCCGTTGTTCGGCCGTCGGCGCAGCGAGGGCGGGAGCGATCAAGGACAGCACGATCAAGCCGTAGCGCAGTACGTTTTGCAGCATGGAAATTGGTCCCGTCGAACTCGCAATGCAGAATAGGGTGGGGATGGAGGCCAAATTTGATTTGGGTCAATCGGGTTCCGCGCAATGCAGTAAAATGCACTCCACGCCGCGGACTCTGACGAGTACGGATCCGGGGCGCTTGGATGGGATGAGGGCTTCGGTGACGATGATTGAGCCGAACGGTCATTTTTGCAGCGATTGCGCGATCCGCGGCATCGCGGTTTGTGCGTCGCTGGACCTGGCCGAGCTCAGGGAGTTCGAGCACCTCGGGCGCCGCGTTCATTTCGCAACGGGAGAGACTGTGTTCTCCGAGGAGGACATCACGACCTCGTTCTTCAATCTGCTCGAAGGCGTCATGCGGCTCTACAAGCTGCTGCCCGACGGCCGCCGACAGATCGTGGGCTTTGCCCTGCCCGGGGATTTCCTGGGGATGAATATGTCCAGCCGCCACAATTTTTCGGCCGATGCGATTGGTGCGGTGACCGCGTGCCAGTTCGCGAAGGTGCCGTTTGGCCGCTTCATCGAAGATCGGCCGCATCTGCTCCAGCGGATCAATGAGCTGGCAATTCGCGAGTTGAGTCAGGCGCGTGACCACATGGTCCTACTCGGCCGCCGCTCGGCGGATGAAAAGGTCGCGACGTTTCTGCTCGGCTGGCGCGAGCGGCTGATTGCGCTCAAGGGATCCTCGAATACCGTCCCCCTTCCAATGAGCCGGCAGGATATCGCCGACTATCTCGGCCTGACCATCGAGACCGTCAGCCGCACTTTCACCAAGCTGGAACGGCACGGAGCGATCGAGATAATTCATGGCGGAATCTGCCTGCGCGATCCCGCGCGAGTCGAGGCCTTGGCTGCGGCATGAAGCCTGACTCTGCCCGAGCGGTGCTTGATTTTTGATTAGGATCAATGACGCCGATGATCGGCCGCAAAATAATGCCCGACACGAGAATTTCGGGAGGGCACGATGCCGACGGATGCGCTGCTGGTGACCATTGCTGTCATGACCATGTTTGTCGTATTCGCCGCAGCGCTGGCTTGGGCGGACCGACAGACCAGCGGATCCCGGCTCGATTCGGATGCGAAGCCTTGAATTTCCTCAGATAACAGTCGCATCTGGACGCCCCGTCGGGGCCGTCTTCCGCGGTCGCCGCCTCAGTGCCTCTGGCCTCTGAGGGTTGCCAATTCCGCAACTTTGCATAGCGCGATTCGCCTTGGCGCAGCCTGCGGATGCGTTTTCGTGGCGTGATTGCGGCATTCCTACGGTGTTTGCTTCAATGTGCGCACGTGCTTTCCGGTTGAAAAGCTGGGCAACGTTGACTACGCAGGACTCCAGTGCCTCGCAGTCTTAGGAGTCCCGGCGTGCCTCAGGACAAGACCGGCGACCCCCGGCAGTCGTCGGGTAACAAACTGTCCGTCCTGCGCAAGCATCCGATCTTTGCAGATCTGGATCCGGAAGCGCTCGATCAACTGTGCCGCTACGCCAAGCACACCACGGTCAAGCGCGGCGCAATGATTGCTGCCAAGGGCGATCCCGGAAACAATCTGTTTGCGGTGATCTCCGGCACAGTGAAGATTTCCTCGTCGTCGCCCGATGGCCGGAACGCCATTCTCAATCTGATCGGTCCTGGCGAAATCTTCGGCGAAATTGCCGTGTTGGATGGTGCGCCGCGGTCGGCGGACGCGACGGCCAACACCAACTGCGAGCTCTACATCATTGACCGCCGCGACTTCCTGCCATTCGTGAAGAGCCAGCCGGCGCTCGCGATGAAATTCATCGAATTGCTCTGCGCACGGTTGCGCTGGACCAGCCAACAGGTCGAGCAGGTGATCCTGCAGAATCTGCCGGGCCGGCTCGCCAGCGCGCTGCTCGGTCTCACCGAAGAGCGCAAGCTTGATTCCGGCAGCGGCACGCTCGCGATCACCCAGCAGGAGATCAGCGAGATGGTAGGGATGACCCGCGAGAGCATCAACAAGCAACTGCGCGCCTGGGCCGGACGAAACTGGGTGCGCCTCGAGCATGGCGCCATCGTTGTGCTCGATACCGATGCGCTCCGCGAACTTGCCGAGAGCGGCCTCGACGGCGAGTGATCTGGCCGTTAACGACGGCGACCGCGTGGGTCCAGCCTTGTGCCGCTCAAGCTGACGCGGCCTGCTTTAGTGCAGGATGTGACGCGGCAGCCAGAGCGAAATCTCCGGCAGGAAAGTGACGAGCATCAGCACGAACAGCATGACGCCGTAAAACGGCCAGATCTTGCGCATGACCTCTTCGAGCGAGACCTTGCCGACCGCGCAGCCGACGAACAGGATCGCACCGACTGGCGGATGGCACAGGCCGATGCCGAGGTTCAGCAGCATGATCATGCCGAAATGCACGGGGTCGACACCGAAGTTCTGCATGACAGGCAGGAGGATTGGCGTGGCGATCAGGATCGACGGCGCCATGTCGAGCAGCGTGCCGAGCAGCAGCAACAAGACGTTGAGCAGCAGCAAGATGACGTATTTGTTGCTCGAGATCGACAGGAAGAATGCCGTCATCTTCGCCGGCATCTGCGTCAGCGCCATGATATAGCCCACGGCGGAAGCGCAGGCGATCAGCGTCATGACCATCGCGACCGTTCGCAAGGTCCGGTGCAGAAGGACCGGCAGATCGCGCCACTTATAGTCGCGGTAGATGAACATGGTGACGAAGAACGCCCAGATGCACGCAACTGCGCCCGCTTCGATCGCCGTGAAGATGCCGCCTAGAATGCCGCCGAGGATGATGACGAGCGTGATCAGGCCCCAGGCTGCCTCGACCGTGATCTTGATCGCATCCTTGGCCGGCACGGTGCGACCGTGCGGATGGCCTTCGCGATAGGCGATCACCAGGCACAGGATGATCAGCGAGAATCCGATCAAAAGCCCCGGAAAAACGCCGGCCATGAACAGCGCGCTGATCGAGATAGTGCCGCCGGTCGCGAGCGAATACAACACGGCGTTGTGGCTCGGCGGGACGAGGAGCGCCTGCACCGATGATGAGATGGTGAGGTTAGTGGCGAACACGCGTGGATAGCCGTTCTTCTCCATCTGGGGGATCATCACCGAGCCGATCGCGGAGGTATCGGCCACCGCCGAGCCGGAGATGCCGCTGAGAAACGTCGTCGCCAAAACGTTGACGATCGAGAGTCCGCCGCGCAGCCGGGTCAAGCCGACCAGCACGTCGGCAAAGGCGACGAGCCGCCGCGCCATGCCGCCTTCGGCCATGATGGCGCCGGCGAGCACGAAGAAGGGGATCGTCAGCATCGCCACCTTGCTGACGCCGTCCGATATTTTCAGCATCAAGGCTTCCAGGGGGATACCAACCGACAGCGCGCCGGCGATCGCCGCCATCGCCAGCGAGTAGGCGATCGGCATGCCGATCAGGAAGCACACGATCATCGTGCCGAGGAGGATGAAGATGTCCATTGCAATGACTCCCGGCTCACTCGAAGGGGGCGGTTTCGGAATGCTTGCCGATCGGGTCGGGCGGCACGCCGAGGAAAATTCGCTCGATCACAAAGAGCAGAAGGCAGACTCCGCCGATCGGAATTGGCAGGTAGGTGACGCCCACTGACAGCGAGGGGAAGTCGGGGATAGTGTTGTACCAGGTGACTTCGACCAGGCGTTCGCCCCAGATCGTCATGAACAGCGCGATCAGGGCCATCAGCAGCTGCACCAGGATGTCGGTGGCCCGTTGCAGGGGCGGAGGCAGCTTTTTGGCGAAATAAGCGACGTTCATGTGCAGGTTGAGCCGATAGCCGGCGGCGGCGCCGATGAAGGTCAACACGATCGTCAGCAACACCGCCGTCGGCTCCGGCCAGGAAGCCGCACTGTTCAGCACATAGCGCGTGAACACCGCCCACGGAATCACCGCGGAGATCGCGACCAGCGCGGTGCAGCCGACGATCACGCATGACAGGTAGAGATAGTCCATCGCTCGGCGAAACAGTGCGGCCATCCGCGTTTCCTGCTCTGTCAGTGGTTTGGATTTGTCCGAGCCAAGCGCGATGAGTGATCGTCGCGCTTTGGCTCTTGTTCGAGAACGCTCAGAGCGCCTGGATGCGCTTGATCATGGCCTGGTATTTCGGACCATACTTGTCCCAAACCGGCTTGACTGCATCCTGGAATGGCTTCTTGTCGGCGATCTCCACGATCTCGCAGCCGGCGGCCTTGGCCTTCTCCATCGCCGTCGTTTCGTACTTCTTCCAGAGCTCGCGCTCCTCGAGCTGAGCTTCGCGCGCGAACTTCTTGATCAGAGCCTGGTCGTCAGCCGACAACGAGGTCCAGGACCGCTTGGAGAAGCAGAGGATTTCGGGAATGATCAGGTGCTCCGTCAGCGAGTAGTATTTCGCCGCGGTGTAGTGGTTGCTGAATACGTAGCTCGGCGGGTTGTTCTCGGCGCCGTCGATCACACCGGTCTGGAGCGAGGAGAACACCTGGTCATAGCCCATGGCGATGCCGTTACCGCCGAGCGCGTTGACCATGTCAATGAAGATCGGGTTGCCGATCACGCGAAGCTTCAGGCCATGAACGTCGGCGATCGATTTGATCGGGTGCTTGGTGTTGTAGAAGCTGCGTGCGCCGGAATCCATCCAGCACAGACCGACCAGGTTGGCGTTCGGGCTGGCAGTGATCTTCTCGAGCAGCTCCTGGCCGACCTCGCCATCCATCATCTTCCAGGATTGTTCCACGTTCTTGAACAGGAACGGCATGTTGACGACATTGATGTCGTCGACGATCGGGCCGACTGCGCCGGCGCTGACGCGCAGCATCTGGATCGCGCCGATCTGGGTCTGCTCGATCGTCTCTTTCTCGGCACCGAGCTGGGCCGAAGGATAAGTCTGGATCGAGAGACGCCCTTGCGTCGCCTCGGCGAGCTTCTTGCCCATGCTCTCGACGGCGGCGACCGTCGGATAGCCGACCGGCTGCACGTCGGCAGCCTTGAACACGGCCTTGGTCTGGGCGCGGCCCGACGAGATCGGAGCAAGCGTGGCAGCTCCCAGGCCGGCGCTCAATTTGATGAAATCACGACGTAGCATGGTGGTCCTCCCTCATTGGTTCTTTCGGTGTGTGTCGTTATTGATCGGAGATCCGGTCATTCGGTGCTGGCGAAAAACTCCGGATTGGTGTGTTGCGTCTCCGAGATGTCGCGGAGCAACCGGTCGAGGTGTCGCTCCATCGCAATCCCTGCACGTTGCGGATCGTGCGCCTCGATCGCCGCGAGGATCGGTTCATGCTCGGCAATCACCTGCGTCATGCGCCCGGTGACCGGCAGCGTCAGTTGACGATAGCGGTCGACATGCATCTTCACCTGCAGGATCAGCGTCCAGATGCCCGGGTGTCTGGCGACATCGGCGATGGTGGCATGGAACAGTTCATCGGCTTGGTGAAACGCGGCACGGTCGCCGGCTTCATCCGCCTCGCGCTGGCGTTCCACGATCGACCGCAATTGTAGAACCTGGCTCGCGGTCGCGCGTTCGGCCGCAAGTCGCGCCGTGGTCTCTTCCAGCGCCTTGCGGATGATGATGGCCTCGGGCAGGGCGGCGAGCGGGATGCGGGAAACGAAAATGCCCGATTGCGGGAAAACGTCGAGCAGGCCCTCATCAGATAATTTGAGGACCGCCTCGCGCACCGGTGTCCGGCTGACGCCATAGCTTAGCGCGATCTCTGCCTCGGAGATGACCTCGCCGGGCCGGCGTCGCATTGAGACCAGCTCACTGCGCAACTCGCTATAAATGCGCGACGAAGCCGTAGCTCTTTGCGGTGGCTTGGCGCGGCGAGGGCCGGTCATGGCTGAGCCTGAGGAGGCCTCAGTTCTCTTGGTTGATCGGGCGGACATGCGGGCTCTGCAAATTGATATATTAGTATATGAGACGAGCTGCGGGAAGATCAACTAGGAGATTAGGAGGGGGATGGCTCGTGCGCCGTTGCAGGAATCGTATGTTCTCGAACCAAAAGCCGGGCGCGAGACCATCCTAGCGGCCGTGTCCGGTGTCTCGCGCTCAAGCGCCCCTCCCTGAATCCATTTCCCCGTTGGCCTTCCTAAGGGCGCATGGAGCAAGGAGTCCAAGTTGAAGCGAGTATCGATCGATACCGTTTTTGAATTGATGGCTCGGCTGCCACGTGTACGACATTTGGACCTGAACCTCTCGTATCCCGGCCGGTTGGCTTGCATGGGCGACCGGCCGCAACATAAAAAGGATGTGCCGTGACCGACTATCGCAAGCTCTTCGATCTCACCAGCAAGACGGCCGTGGTGCTTGGCGCCGCATCGGGCATCGGCAAATCGTCGGCCGAAGCGCTGGCCGCGCTTGGTGCTCGCGTCGTCTGCGCCGATCGCGCGCTCGAGGCGGCCGAGGCGACCGCTGCCGGCATCCGCGACAAAGGTGGCTGGGCCGAGGCGGCCGCGTGCGACGCTGCGAGCGCTGCGGAGGTCAATGCGCTCGCCAAAAGCATGATGCAGAAATTTCCGCGGCTCGACATCGCCGTGACGACGCCCGGGCTCAACATCCGCAAGACCATCCTCGACTACACCGAGGAGGATCTCGATCGCGTCCTGAACCTCAACGTCAAAGGCACGGTCTGGTTCTTCCAGGCGTTTGGCCGCATCATGGTCGAGCAGAAGGCTGGCAGCATTATCGCCTGTTCCTCGGTGCGCGCGGTGACGATCGAGCCGGGGCTCGGCGTCTACGGCTCGACCAAGGCGGCGATCGGCCTCCTGGTGAAGGGCTTTGCCTCCGAGGTCGGTCATGCCGGCGTGCGCGTCAACGCAATTGCGCCGAGTATCGTGGAGACCGCGCTGACCAGTCCGTTCAAGCAGCGGCCCGACATCTACAATCTCTACGCCGGTCACACCGTGTTCAACCGCTGGAGCAGCGCCGACGAGGTCGCCACGGCGGTGGCCTATCTCGCCTCGGATGCCGCAAGCTATGTCAGCGGCAGCACGCTGTTCGTGGACGGCGGCTGGACCGGGGTCGACGGTCCGCCGACCGGTCTGACCCAGTTGCACAAGTAAGGTTCGCATCTAACCGGCAAAGCCCATGCGCTGGCGCAGCTCCCTTTGATCTGCGCCGGTCAGCAGTGCGATCAATGCGGACGCTTCGTCCGGGTGCGCGGCCCCTGCGGTTACGCCAGCCGTGTACATCGTCACCAGCTCGGATCCCGGCGGCAGCGAGCCGGCAAGCTTGATGCCGTCGGTCGCGATGATTTCGGTCGCCTGTGTGCATCCGATCGGCCGCGCCGCGGTGGACACGGCCAGCTCACGCATCGCCGTTGCGCCATTCGGAAAGACCTTCAGGCGCGAGGCGACCTCATAGGCGATGCCGAGCTGATCCAGCACTTTCGCGACGTGCTGACCCGCGGTCGAGGCCTTGGTATCAGGGACGTAGATGGCGTCCGCAGACCGCAGCACTTCGCGCAGATCGGCTTCGGTCTTCACGGTTACCACGGGATCGCGGCTGCGGACGGCGAGGGCGGTTTCCACCCGCCCGACATCCGCAATCGAGGAGGGACTGACCAGCTTCTCCGCGGCGAGCTTTGCGAGGAGGGCTTGTGTCAGGATCACGAGATCGGCCGGCGTGCCCGCGCGCAGCTTGTCAGCCATCACACCGACTGCGCCGAACTCGCCGTCAATGCCGAAGCCGGTCTGCGCCTTGAAGGCCTCGGTGAGGCCGCGCACCAGCCCTTGCGCCGCGCCGCCGCTCAAGATGTTCACTGTTGTCACGATGCAAGCTCCATGGCTGCGATAATTCTGTCGCGCGTGATCGGCAGGTCGCGCACCCGCACGCCGAGGCAATCATGGACCGCGTTCGCGATCGCCGCTGTCACTGGGCCGTGCGCAGCTTCGCCGGCGCCGACCGGCTCGATCTCCGGGCGCTGAATAATCTCGATGTCTACTGCCGGCACCTCGCTGAAGGCCAGGATCGGATAGTCCGTCCAGGACGTCGATGTGATACGCGTGCGGTCGAAGCGGACACGCTCCTTCAGCACCCAGCTCGTTGCCTGGATCGCGCCGCCTTCGATCTGGTTGACGACGCCGTCTGGATTGATGGCCTCGCCGACGTCCACCGCAAGCGTCAGGCGCCTGACGCGGATATCATCGCTGCCTTCGACCTCGGCAATCGCGGCGCAATACGCGCCTGTGTTCTTGTAGCGAGCAAAGCCGACGCCGTACCCGATGCCGGGTTGTCTCGCAGGCTTCCAGCCGGCGCGTCGCGCAACGGCGCGGATGACGTCCTTCGCTCGCTCGTCGCGGAGATGTCTCAAGCGGAATGCGATCGGGTCTTCACCGCGCAGGGTCGCGATTTCGTCGAGCAGGGATTCGATGGCGAACACATTGCCTTGCGCGCCGAGGGTCCGCAGTGCCGAGGTGCGGACCGGCATGGCCAGCAGGCGGTAGCTCGTGATCGTCCAGGCCGGGAAGTCGTAGAGCGGAACCGAGTTGCGGTCGCCGCCGCCGCCATTGGCCGCCGGCGGATTCGTCGAGATCATGCGCGGATAGGAGTTTGCGAGCTCGCTCGCTGCCAGCAGAGCAGGCTGTGTCGCGCGCCCAGGTCGTGCGGCGTGACCGTTGCTCCAGATCGCATGGCGCCAGCCGACGATCTCGTTCTCGGTATCGAGATCGGCCTCGATCTCGATCGCCATCGCCGCACCAAACGGCGCGTGGCACATTTCGTCGTGACGCGACCACTGCACTCGCACCGGGCGGCCGCCAGCGGCTTTGGCCAGCAGCACCGCGTCGAGCGCGACATCGTCGGCCGCATTGTGCCCATAGCAGCCCGCGCTCTCCATATGCTCGACGACGATGTTCTCGGCCGGCAGCTTGAGCACGATGGCGAGGTCGGCGCGCAGCAGGTAGACGCCCTGGCTGTGCGTCCAGACATGGACTCGGTCGCCATCCCATTGCGCCATCGCACAGGAGGGTGCGATCGATGCGTGCGCGATATAGGGGCGGGTGTATTGCCGGCGGAGCGTGCGGGTAGCTCTTGTCGTTGCCGCGGCTCTGGTATCGATGATGGTCGTCTCGACCGGCTGGCTTCTCAAGAAGCCAGCCAGATTGTTTTCATCCGGGAGCGGCTCGCCGGCGGACCATGTCGCGCCCCGGCGTAAAGCTTTCAGCGCCGCTTCGGCCGAGGTCTCGCTGTCGGCGACCACGCCCGCAAAGCTGCCATCGCGGACGACCGAGATGAGCCCAAAAATGCTGCGGACGGTTGCTTCGTCGAGCATGCGCAACTTCGCGCCGGGCAGGACCGGCCGCAGCACGCGTCCGTGCACAAGATCTGGCAGCTCACTGTCGTGGATGAAGCGCGGCCGTGCGAACACCTTGTCGGGAATGTCGATGCGTTGCACCGAATGTCCGGCTACCGCGCGTTTGGCGACCGTCTTCGCCGAAGCACCGACGGAAGCCTCTTGGTCGAGGGAAACCTCGCTCGCGAGCTCCCAATAGCTGGTCCTGACATTGCCAGGTCCCGAGATCGTGCCGTCCTCGACACCGAGCAACGCTGCATCGACGCCGAGACGTTCGGATGCTGCGGCAAGGAAGCATTGGCGCACCTCGGCGCACACCTGGCGCAGCGCGCGGCCGGATTGCTGGATCGAGAGGCTGCCGGAGGTGACGCCTTCGTTCGGGCTCACAGCCGTGGAGGCGCGGATCATTTCGATGCGGCCGATCTCGACCTCGAGCTCGTCCGCCGCGATCTGCGCCAGCGCCGTGACGATGCCCTGGCCGATTTCGACCTTGCCGGGCGAGATCGCCACGCGGCCTTCGCCGGTGATCTTCACCCACGACGATAGTCTTGGATTGGCTGCCAGGCTGGGCGGCAGTTTCGGGGCAGGGGATGGCGCACTCATGACGTTGCCGTCTCCGCTGCCGCTCGCAGCACGGCACGGACCATGCGGTTGTGCGACCCGCAGCGGCACAGATTGCGATCGAGCGCCGCCCTGACCTCGCTCTCCGTCGGCGATGGATTGCGCTTGAGCAGTGCCGCCGCGCTGATCAGGATTCCCGAGACGCAATAGCCGCATTGCATCGCCTGTTCGGAGATGAAGGCGCGTTGCAGCGGATGTGGTTGCTCGGCGCTGCCGAGGCCCTCCAGCGTGACGACGTCCCTGTCTGCCGCCGACCACATCGGCATGTCGCACGAGGCCATTGCGCGTCCGTCGACCATCACGTGACAGGCGCCACATTCACCGGCGCCGCAGCCGAGGTGCGGACTGGTGATTCCGAGCCGGCCGCGCAACACATCGAGCAGGGTCTGATCCGGATGGGTATCGACGGCAGTCGGCGTGCCGTTGAGCCGGAACTGAATGGTGGGCATAAGCAGAACGGCCTCAGGACTTGTTGAACTTCTTGACGACATCGGCCCATTTCGCGATGTCGCCGCGCAGGAACTTGTCGAATTCGTCGGAAGTCATCGACATGGGCACGGCACCCTGCTCGGTCCAGAGCTTGACGATGTCGGGCCGCTTCACCATCGCGTTCACGGCTGAATTGAGCTTGTCGATGACAGGCTTTGGCGTACCCGCCGGGGCCATCAGGCCGAGCCAGATCGTCGCCTCATAGCCAGCGACGCCGGCCTCGCCGGCGGTCGGCACGTTCGGCAGCACGGTCGAGCGCTGCTTGCCGGTGGTCGCAAGCGCGCGGACCTGGTTTTCGCCGATGTTCGGCGCCATGGCCGGGACAGCGTCGATCATCATCTGCACCTGACCGCCGATCACGCCGCTGCGCGCTTCACCGCTGTTGCGGTAGGGGACGTGGACGACATCGATGCCGGCCATGGCTTTGAACAGCTCGCCGGCCATGTGATATGGCGTGCCCTGGCCCGAGGAGGCGTAGTTCAGCTTGCCGGGCTGCGCCTTCGCGAGCGCAATGAACTCGGCAAGCGTCTTCACCGGGACTTGCGGGTTCACTACAATGACGAGATCGGAATAGTTCACCGGCGCGATCGGCGCGAGATCGCGCATCAAATCGTATTTGCGCTGCTCCGGCGTCAGCAGCGATTCATTCGCGGTCTGGGTGTTGGACATCATCAGCAAGGTGTAGCCGTCGGCCGGCGACTTCGCCGCCTCGACCGTGCCTATGACGCCGCCCGCGCCGGTGCGGTTCTCGACCACGAAGGGTTGGCCAAAGCGCTCCTGGAAGGCTTGGCCGATCAGCCGGGCCCCGACGTCGGCTGGCCCGCCGGCGCCGAACGGCACGACGATGCGGACCGCGTGCGCGGGATAGTCCTGTGCTGGAGACGGGCTTGCGAAGAATGCGGTGAGCAGGCCGGCAGCCAGCGCCAGCATGAATTGTCGGGATGTCACGCCCACCTCCCTGAACTCGTTTTTGTTTGATGGCACTGTAACGGTAGCCCGCGCGGCCTGTCGACGCCCTACAAGGTCGATTTCGGCCGGAATATCCAAGGCGTTTCGGTGTGACGGTCGGGGCATTTCGCGGTCGCGGGAGGAACAGGCGGAGCGCGGGTTTGAGCATTTTGCATGGGCATTGCCGGATAAATGCCCTCGGCTCACAGGTATTTTGGTGTTACGAAATCGGCCATGAACCAGCACGCCAAGATCGAGATCCGCCACTCCACCTGTCCGCATGATTGCCCGTCGGCCTGCGCGCTCGATGTCGAGGTGGTCGAGGGGCGCAGCATCGGCCGCGTGCGCGGCTCGAAGAAGCAGACCTATACGGCCGGCGTGGTCTGCGCCAAGGTTGCTCGCTACGCCGAGCGCATCCATCACCCCGAGCGACTGATGTATCCGCTGCGCCGGATGGGGCCGAAGAGCTCCGGTCAGTTCGCGCGGGTTTCGTGGGACGAGGCGCTGGACGAGATCGCCGCTCGCTTCAACGAGGCCGAGCGCGAATTCGGCCCGGAATCGATCTGGCCGTATTACTACGCCGGCACGATGGGGCTGGTGATGCGCGACGGTCTCAACCGTCTCACGCATGTGAAGAAATATTCGCGCTTCTATCAGACCATCTGCGCCAATGTCGGGCGCATCGGCTTTGCGATCGGCACCGGCAAGATTGCCGGCGTGGATCCGCGCGAGATGGCGCTGTCCGACCTCGTCGTGATCTGGGGTACGAACCCCGTCAACACGCAGGTCAACGTGATGACGCATGCCGCGCGGGCGCGGAAGGAGCGCGGCGCGAAGATCGCTGCGGTCGACATCTACGATAACGAGACCATGAAGCAGGCGGACATCAAGATCCTGTTGCGGCCCGGCACTGACGGCGCGTTTGCCTGTGGCGTGATGCATGTGCTGTTCCGCGACGGCTATGCCGACCGCGCTTACATGGACAAGTACACCGACTGCCCCGATGAACTCGAGGCGCATCTGAAGCCGCGCACACCGGAATGGGCCTCGGCGATTTGCGGCGTACCGGTGGCGGAGATCGAGGCCTTCGCCAAGGCGGTGGGCGAGACCAAGCGGACCTTCTTCCGCCTTGGCTACGGTTTCACGCGCTCGCGTAACGGCGCGATGCAGATGCATGCCGCGAACTGCATTCCCGCTGTGACCGGCGCCTGGCAGTATGAAGGCGGCGGCGCTTTCTTCAACAATTACGCGCTGTGGCACTTCAACGAATCCGTTATCGAAGGCCACGACGCCATCGACAAGACGGTCCGCGCCCTCGACCAGTCGCAGATCGGCCGCATCCTCACCGGCGATGCCGAGGCCCTGCTTGGCAAGGGCCCGGTCAAGGCGATGCTGATCCAGAACACCAACCCGATGACGGTCGCACCGGAGCAGGCGCTGGTTCGCCAGGGCTTCGCGCGCGAGGATCTTTTCGTCGCTGTGCACGAGCAGTTCATGACCGAGACGGCGCTGATGGCCGACATCGTGCTGCCGGCGACCATGTTCATGGAGCATGACGATCTCTATTACGGCGGCGGGCACCAGCACATCTCGGTCGGTCCGAAGCTGATCGATCCGCCCGGCGAATGCCGCTCGAACCATGAGGTGTTGCAGGCCTTGGCGCCGCGGCTCGGTGCCAAGCACCGGGGTTTCGAGATGACACCCCGCGAATTGATCGACACGACCTTGAGGCTCAGCGATCACGGCGACATCGGCGGTCTCGAAGCCGATCTCTGGCGCGATCTTCAGCCGGGCTTCCGCACCTCGCATTATCTCGATGGCTTCGCGCATCCCGACAAGAAATTCCACTTCAGGGCGGACTGGGCGCATCCGCCGTTCGGCCAGACCATGGGCGATTTCGACAAGATGCCTTCGCTGCCGGACCATTGGGCGGTGATCGAGCACACTGACCAGGCGCATCCGTTCCGGCTCGCGACCAGCCCATCGCGCAGCTTCCTCAACACCACGTTCAACGAGACCCCGTCCTCGCAGGCACGCGAGGGCAGAGCGAGCGTGATGATCCATCCGCTCGATGCGGCCATGCTCGACATCACCGACGGCGACGTCGTGACGCTCGGCAATATCAGGGGCGAGACCACGCTCATCGCCGTATTGTTCGAGGGCGTGCGGCGTGGCGTGGTGATCGCGGAGTCCGTGCACCCGAACAAGAATCATATCGGCGGCCGCGGCATCAATGTGCTCACCGGTGCCGACACCATCGCCCCGATCGGCGGCGCTGCGTTCCACGACAACAAGGTCTGGATCAGGAAAGCCGCCGCGGCTTGAACCGCTCCTTGATGCTCCGCGATTTTGTGTCGAGGCGCTAAAGCGGCGCCTTTCGGCAGATTGCCCTTGCACCTCGCGCCGAAGCTGCCGCAAATGGCTGCAAATCGGGAGCAAGGATATCGCGTCATGACCGACACCACAGCCGTCATCACCGAGAAGCGCGGGCAGGCGTTCTGGATCACCATCAACCGGCCGGAGAAGCGCAATGCGCTGAACGGCGAGGTGATTGCCGGCATCACGCGTGGCTATCGCGATGCACATGACGACAAGGATGTACGCGTCATTGTGCTGACCGGCGCGGGCGACAAGGCGTTCTGCGCCGGCGCAGATTTGCAAAATTCCGGTGCGGCGTTCGCGATGGATCACTCCCGGCCGAATGTCGATTATGCCGATCTGCTGCGCTTGTCGCAGAACGCCACCAAGCCCGCGATCGCGCGCGTCGGTGGCGTCTGCATGGCCGGCGGCATGGGCCTTCTGTGCATGACCGACATGGCGGTTGCGGCCGATCATGTCATCTTCGGGCTGCCGGAGGTGAAGGTCGGCGTGTTTCCGATGCAGGTGCTGAGCCTGCTGCAGGAGATCGCACCGCGACGCCTCGTCAACGAATGGGCGCTCACCGGCGAGCCGTTCGATGCCAAGGCTGCAAAGGATGCGGGCCTGCTCAACTATGTCGTGCCGTCGGCCGAGCTCGACGCCAAGATCGATTGGCTGATCGGCCGCATCGTCGACAAATCCCCGACCGCGATCCGCCGCGGCAAATACGCCATGCGCGCCATCGCCGCGATGTCGTTCGACGAGAGTATAGCCTATACCGAAAGCCAGATTGCCCTGTTGGCCATGACTGAGGACGCCAAGGAGGGGCTGAAGGCGTTCGCAGAAAAGCGCAAGCCGATCTGGACGGGGAGGTGATAATGCCCGGCTCTCGTGTCCCGGACGCGCTGCAGCTGTAACGCTGCTGCGCAGAGCCGGGACCCAGGAGCCGCCCCGGTAACACGAGGAGAGATGGGCCCCGGCTCTGCGGCGCATCACTGCGTGCTGCGCAGCGTCCGGGGCACGAGACCCCAAATTCACTTCTCAAACAGCAGACGCAGCATTGCCTTCTCGCGGCGTCCTCCGCCCGAGGTTTGCTCTCCGCTTTACACCCCCTCGAAGGAAAGGGCGCAGGGAAGGCCGGGTGCCGACTGGCACCCACGGTCCGCTGTGCGCATGTAGCGCAAAAGAGATTGCACAGCGGCATACAGGTGAAGCCGAACACACGGCCTTCCCTGCGCAGTGGTCGGACGGCTTATGCCGTGCTCTCCCGGGAGCCGAATTCCTTCTGGCCTCCCTCGTCTTACGGAAGTCGCCGACACCGCGCCGGTTGACGCCAATGCCGCATCCGCAAGACTTGACCGTAGCGACGACGGCCAGGACCACACGGTTTTGCCGTACGCAGGCAGATCCCGCTTCGCCCCAAGGGGCTTCGCGGGACGCGGCGCCGTTCGTACAACGCGGCTTGCGAGCGGCTCACGGGGTTCGGCTCAATCCATCGCCCCGCCCCGCCACTCGCATCCGCGACGGCGCTGCCCAGCGTCCACCGCAGCCCGATCCGCGGTTCGTGACGACGTACGACCGCCCCTTTCGCCGGATCAGGATGGGCGATGCATACGCCAAATCCGAATTTCGGTAAAGTGGAATATTTTGATGCGGGGCGATTGACCGAGGGGTTGGATGTTTTGCCCGTCAGGCAACACAAGCGCTGGTGCGTAGGGTGGATTAGCCCTGCGGATTGCGCGAAGCGCAAGCCACTTGGCGTAACCCACCACTTCTATGCCCGCGGAGGCAGAAGAGGTGGGTTACACCCCGCAACTGCGCTTCGCGCAGTCGCAAGGCTAACCCACCCTACGGCAGCTCAACCCGCGTTGGCCTTCAGTCCGGCCGCTTGGATGCCGGCGACGGCGCAGGCTTCGTCATTGTCCGACGTGTCGCCGGAAACACCCACCGCGCCAAGCAAGGTCGCGCCGTCCATGATCAGCACGCCGCCGGGGACCGGCACGAGCGCGCCCTTGGCGATGGTGTTCACGGCGTCGATGAAATAGGCCTGCTCCTGCGCCCGCTGATACAGCGCGCGCGAGCCCATGCCCATCGCGAGGGCGCCGTAGGCCTTGCCGTGCGCGATCTCGGCGCGCATCAGGCTGGTGCCGTCCTGGGCGGCGGCGATCTTGAGCACGCCGCGCGCGTCGAGGATAGTGACGACCAATGGCTTCAACTTCAGCTCGTTGGATTTGGCAAAAGCGGCGTCGAGGATCTTTCGGGCGGTGTCGAGCGTGAGGTCAGCCATGGCTGGGTTCCTTTGTCGCGGTTGAAGTAGAAATGGGCTCGGCGCGATCGAGGCTCATCGCCAGCACGCGTACGACGTGAAGCGCCTCGCGCTGAGCGCCGTCATGGATCTGGTGGCGGCAGGAGGTGCCGTCGGCGACGACCAGCGTGCCTTGGTCCGCGCGCCGCACGGCGGGCAGCAATGACAGTTCGGCCATCTCGATCGAGGCATCATAGCTATCGGCGCCATAGCCGAAGGCGCCAGCCATGCCGCAGCAGCTCGACTCGATGGTTTCGACCTCAAGGCCGGGCACGAGCCTCAGCACCTGCTCGACCGGCTTGAGGGCGCCGAAGGATTTTTGATGGCAATGGCCGTGTACCAAGGCCTTCTCGGCGACAGTGCCGAGCCGCAGTTGCAGCCGGCCAGCCTCGGCCTCGCGCACCAGGAACTCCTCGAAAGTGAGGGCATGGGCACCCACGGTCTTGGCGTCCTCGTCCTTGCGCAGCGAAGCGAGCTCGTCGCGCAGCGTGAGGAGACAACTCGGCTCGAGGCCGACAATGGGTACGCCGCGCGCGGCAAAGGGTGCGAAAACCTCCACCAGTCTATCGAGCTCCGACCTGGCTTCATCGACGAGTCCGGCGGAGAGGAAAGTGCGGCCGCAGCAGAGCGGACGGCTGCCGCTGGCAGGCTTGGGCAGATGCACGCGATAGCCGCCGGCCGTGAGCACACGCAGGGTAGCGTCGAGATTCTCGCGCTCATAGATGCGATTAAAGGTATCGGCGAACAGGACGACCTCGCGGCCGTCCGCTGGGCCGACAACCTCTGCCGGTGGCACAAACACGTCGCTACGGAAGGCCGGCAATGCGCGGCGTGCGCTGATGCCGGCAAAGCGCTCGAACAGCTTTCGCAGCAGCGGGCTGTGATTGCGCAAATTCCCCAGCGATGCGAAGCGCGAGGCGAGGCCGGCGTAACGCGGGAGATAGCCGACCAGGCGATCACGCAAGGTCAGGCCGTGAGTGGCGGCACGCGCAGCCAGCACCTCGATCTTCATCTTGGCCATGTCGACGCCCGTAGGGCACTCGTGGCGGCAAGCCTTGCAGGAGACGCAAAGTTTGAGCGTTTCCAGCATCTCGTCGGAGGACAGCGCATCGGGGCCGAGCTGACCCGATATCGCGAGTCGCAGCGTGTTGGCGCGGCCGCGGGTGACGTCCTTCTCGTTGCGCGTGGCGCGGTAGGATGGGCACATCACGCCGCCCTCGAGCTTGCGGCAGGCGCCGTTGTTGTTGCACATCTCGACCGCGCCCTGAAATCCGCCGCCGGCGCCGGGATAGGCCGACCAGTCGAGCTTGGTCTTCAGCTCGCCGACGCGATAGTCCGGCTTGAAGCGGAACAGCGAGCGGTCGTCCATCCTGGGCGCATCGACGATCTTGCCCGGATTGAGCACGCCTTCAGGGTCGAAGCGATGCTTCACCTCGCGGAAGTCGGCGACGAGGCGCTCCCCGAACATGGTCTCGTGGAATTCGGAGCGCACCAGGCCATCGCCATGCTCGCCGGAATGCGAGCCCTTGTATTCGCGCACCAGGGCAAAAGCTTCTTCGGCGATGGCGCGCATCGCCTTGACGTCTTTTTCAAGCTTGAGGTTCAGCACGGGCCGCACATGCAGGCAGCCTTCCGAGGCGTGCGCGTACATCGTGCCGCTGGTGCCGTGTTTCGCAAACACCTCGTTCAGCCGCGCCGTGTAGTCGGCGAGATGCGGCAGCGGCACGGCGCAATCCTCGACGAAGGAGACCGGCTTGCCCTCCTGCTTCATCGACATCATGACGTTGAGCCCGGCGGCGCGGAAATCGGCGATGCCGCTCTGCAAGGCAGGTTCTGATATCTCGACCACGCCGCCCCATTTGCGCTTCTCGTTGGCCCAGCCGAAGCCGAGATCGCCCATCAGCTCGTTGAGCTGTTTGAGGCGCATGAGATTATCGGCCTGATCTTCTTCGGCGAACTCGACCACCAGCACGGCGTCCGGATCGCCCTTGATCGCGGCGGAGATGATCGGCTTGAACATGGCGATGTCGCGGCCGAGCGCGATCATGGTGCGGTCGACCAGTTCGACCGCGATCGGCTTGAGCTTGACCAGATGCTGGGCGGCGTCCATCGCCTCGTAAAAGCTGCCGAAATGGCAGACGCCAAGCGCCTTGTTGCGGATGACGGGCCACAGCTTCAGCTCGACCTTGGTGGTGAAGGCGAGGGTCCCTTCGGAGCCGACCAGCAGATGCGCCATGTTGTTGCGCGGATTGCGCGGCACCAGCGCATCGATGTTATAGCCGCCGACGCGGCGCTGCACCTTTGGAAAGCGCGCCGCGATCTCGTCGGCCTCGCGAGCGCCGAGATCGAGCATGTCGCGGAATAGCGCGCGCACGGTCTCGCCGGCATCGCTATCCGAGAGATCGCGCGAGACCTCGCCGAAGCGGCTCAGCGTACCGTCGGCGAGCGAAGCTTCCATCGAGAGCGTGTTGTCCCGCATGGTGCCGTAGCGAAGCGAGCGGCCGCCGCAGGAATTGTTGCCGGCCATGCCGCCGATGGTGGCGCGCGAGGCGGTGGAGACGTCGACCGGAAACCAGAGGCCGTGCTTTTTGAGCTGGCGATTGAGGTCGTCGAGCACGATGCCGGGCTCGACCACGCAGGTCCGGCCCGCGACGTCCAGCGACAGGATCTTGTTGAGGTGCTTTGAGAGATCGACCACGAGCCCATCATTGACGGTCTGGCCGCATTGCGAGGTGCCGCCGCCGCGCGGGGTGACCTTGATGCCCTCGTCGCGGGCGATCGCCAGCGCCCGCAGGGCCTCGTCCATGGTTCTGGGGACCACCACGCCTGACGGCACGATCTGGTAGAACGAGGCGTCGGTGGCGTAGCGGCCGCGGCTGAAGCCGTCGAACAGGACGTCGCCCGTGATTTCGCGGGCCAGACGCGCCGCCAGGCCGTCCCTAGGGGCTGATTTCCGTGATTTTCCGGTCACTTCCGCCGCCATGATCCGCTCTCGGCTGTTTGCTGGCCCGTCTTGCCTACGGTCGCCGCGCTTGGCAAGGCGAGCCCTGCTTCTTGTGCATTGACGGCCTCCCCCGGACGAGGGACAAGCCCAGCGAATAGTGATATGCGAGCGGCTCACCGGACCCGTGGATCGGGCGGCCAGACGCAAAGCCAAAATCGACTTCAAGACAGACTTCAAGACCGGGAAGGACGCCCATGACCGTGCATACTGGAAGGCATTTCCTACAGATTCCAGGACCGACCAATGTGCCCGACCGCGTGCTGCGGGCGATGGACATGCCGACGCTGGACCATCGCGGTCCGGAGTTTGCCGAGCTCGGTTTCGCGGTCCTGGCCTCGATGCAGCGGGTGTTCCGCACCAAGCAGCCCGTGATCATCTTCCCATCGTCCGGCACCGGCGCCTGGGAAGCGGCGATGGTCAATGTGTTCGCCCCCGGCGACAAAGTGCTGATGTGCGAGACCGGCCAGTTCGCCGTGCTGTGGCGCGGCATCGCCGACAAGTTCAAGCTCGACGTCGACTTCATCCCGAGCGATTGGCGCCATGGCGCCGACCTCGCCGAGCTCGAGAAGCGCCTGGCCGCCGACAAGCAGCACGCCATCAAGGCGGTCTGCGTCGTCCACAACGAGACCTCGACAGGTTGCGTCACGCCGCCGCTGGAGGTGCGCAAGCTGCTCGATCGCGTCAAGCATCCGGCGCTGTTGATGGTCGATACCATCTCGGGCCTCGGCTCGATGGAATATGAACACGATGCCTGGGGCATCGACGTCTCGGTCGCGGGCTCGCAGAAGGGCCTGATGCTGCCGCCGGGCCTCGGCTTCAACGCCGTCTCCGAGAAGGCGCTCGCCGTTGCCAAGGCCAATCCCGGCATGCGCTCCTATTGGGACTGGCAGGAGGTCATTTCCTTCAACAAGCTCGGCACCTTCCCCTATACGCCCGCAACAAACCTGCTCTATGGGCTGCGCGAAGCGGTCAAGATGCTCGAGGAGGAGGGACTCGAGAACGTCTGGTCCCGCCACAAGCGCCACAGCGCGGCAACGCGCGCCGCGGCCAAGGTCTGGGGCCTGGAGACGCAGTGCGTCGATCCCGCCGCGCATTCGCCGGCGCTGACCGGCGTGCGCGTGCCTGACGGTTTCGATGCCGACGCCTTCCGCAAGGTGGTGCTCGAAAACTTCGACATGTCGCTTGGCACCGGCCTCAACAAGGTCAAAGGCAAGGTGTTCCGCATCGGTCATATCGGTCACTTCAACGACCTGATGCTGATGGGCACGCTCGCCGGCGTCGAGATGGGCCTGGATCTTGCAAAGATTCCGCACCGGAGCGGCGGCGTGCTCGCGGCCATGGACGTCCTGAAGGGACGCGATACGGTACCGATGACGCAGGTGGCCTGAACTATCAAACTGGAAGAAGAAGTGAGCGCGCGATGAACGCACCGACTGCCAACGAAGACCTGCTCTACTCCGTCACGGACGGCATCGCGAGGATCACCTTCAATCGCCCGCAGGCGCGCAACGCCATGACCTTCGCCATGTATGACCGCATGGCGGAGATCTGCCTGGAGATCAACGTCGATCGCTCGATCAAAGCGCTGATTTTGACCGGCGCCGGCGACAAGGCGTTTGCATCGGGCACCGACATCTCTCAATTCCGTGCTTTCAAGACCGCGCAGGACGCGCTCGACTACGAGGCGCGGATCGACCGCGTGCTCGGCACGCTCGAACAGTGCCGCGTGCCCGTTATCGCGGCGATCGCGGGGGCCTGCACCGGTGGCGGTGCCGGCATCGCCGCCTGTTGCGACCTGCGCATCGGCACCGAGACCACGCGCATGGGTTTCCCGATCGCGCGCACGCTCGGCAACTGCCTGTCGATGTCGAACATCAGCCGCGTCGTCTCGCTGGTCGGTCCTGCCCGCACCAAGGACCTGATCTTCAGGGCGCGCCTGGTCGAGGCGCCGGAAGCGCTCGCGCTTGGCCTGCTCACCGAGATCGTGCCCGATGTCGAGACGCTGCAGCGCCGCGCCGACGAGACCGCGAAGCTCGTCGCGAGCCACGCGCCGTTGACGCTGGAGGCGACCAAGGAGGCGGTGCGCCGCATCCGCCGAACGCTGTCGCGCGAGGAGGGCGAGGACCTGATCCTCAAGGCCTATATGAGCGAAGATTTTCGCGAGGGCATGGACGCCTTCCTCAACAAGCGCTCGCCGAACTGGAAGGGCCGGTAGCACGCGCTCCGTCCGCCGAAAGTCATACGTGGTGGAATATTCGCCGGCTTGAACTCGCGACCCTTAGTCCGCACAATGCACCGCTAGAATTCCCGGCATCACAAGGCCAATAATAACCAGGGGGCGAAACTCGTGCGAATTCCATTGAAAGCCGTCGGAGCCGCGACGGCCTTGTTGTTGAGCGCGCCCGCTTTTGCCGGCTGGGAGCCCACCAAGCCGGTCGAGATCGTGGTGGCGGCGGGCGCAGGCGGCGCCTCCGACCAGATGGCGCGGATGATGCAGGCCGCGATCCAGAAGAACAATCTGATGAAGCAGCCGATGGTGGTCTCGCTCAAGGGCGGCGCATCGGGTGCGGAAGCGCTGATGTACATGAAGTCCAGCGAGGGCGATCCGAACAAGGTGCTGATCGCCTATTCGCTGATCTACATGCTGCCGTTGTCGGCGAAGATCCCGTTCAACTGGCGCGAGCTAACCCCGGTCTCGGTGATCGCGCTCGACCAATTCGTGCTGTGGGACAACAGCGCCGGCCCGAAGACGGTGAAGGAATTCATCGCGGCTGCGAAGGCCGCAAGCTCGCCGTTCAAGATGGGCGGCACCGGCTCTAAGCGCGAGGACCACGTGCTGACCGTCTTCCTCGAGCAGAAGACTGGCGCGAAATTCTCCTATCTGCCCTACAAGTCCGGCGGCGAGGCCGCGACCCAGCTGGTCGGCAACCACACCGAATCCAACGTCAACAATCCATCCGAGAACCTCGAAGTCTGGCGCGCCGGCCAGGTGCGTCCGCTCTGCGTGTTCGACAAGGAGCGCATCTCCTACACCACCAAGGTGACCGACACGCAGTCCTGGGCTGACATCCCAACCTGTAAAGAAGAGGGCGTCGACGTCCAGTATCTGATGCTGCGGGCGATGTTCCTGCCCGGCAAGGTCACGCCGGAGCAGCAGGCGTTCTATGTCGAGCTGTTCCACAAGGTGACGCAGACCGCCGAGTACAAGGACTATATGGAAAAGCAGGCCTTGAAGCCGATCTTCCTCACCGGCAAGGACATGGTCCAATTTCTCGAGGAAGACGACGCTGTCAACAAGTCGTTGATGACCGAAGCCGGATTCGTCGCCAAGTAGGCTCTCTTCGTCCCTCTCCCGCACCTGGGGAGAGGGAGAATTGACCGCAACATTCCTGGCATAGGCATGTCCCAAACCGATCTTGAAATCGTCGTCGACGATCCGACCGCGCCTGAGGACGACTCCCCGGCCGTCACGAGCACCGGCACGGTCGAAATCATCGCCTGTCTGCTGCTGCTCGCACTCGCCGCAATCCTCGGTTACGACAATTGGCGCACCGGCGCCTCCTGGGATTCAACCGGGCCGGAGCCCGGTTATTTCCCGTTCTATCTCTCGCTCGTCCTTGGCGGCGCCAGTCTCTACGGTTTGATCGCAGCTCTCCTCGCGCGTCGTGGGACAAGCGAGACCTTCGTCACGCGGGCTCAGGCGCGCCGCGTGATGGCGGTGTTCGTGCCGACGCTGCTGTTCTGCCTGGTGACGCAGTTCCTCGGCCTTTATGTCGCGAGCTTCCTCCTGATTGCGGGCTTCATGCGGGCGATCGGCAAGATCGCCCTGTGGAAGTCGTTGCTCACCGCTCTTGTGTTCACGGCGATCATGTTCGTTACCTTCGACATCGCCTTCGACGTCATCATGCCGAAGGGACCGCTTGAAGCGGCCTTCGGGTACTAGGCGGGTCCCCGATGGAAGCATTCGGTCTCCTGCTTCACGGCTTCGCCGTCCTGCTGACGTGGAAGACGCTGGTGCTGATGATGGTCGGACTGGTGCTCGGCATCTTCGTCGGCGTGCTGCCTGGGCTCGGCGGGCCCAATGGCGTTGCGATTCTCTTGCCGCTCACTTTCACGATGGATCCCACCTCCGCCATCGTGATGTTGTCATGCATCTACTGGGGCGCGCTGTTCGGCGGCGCCATCACCTCGATCCTGTTCAACATCCCCGGCGAAGCCTGGTCGGTCGCGACCACGTTCGACGGCTATCCGATGGCGCAGCAGGGCCGGGCGGCCGAGGCTCTGACGGCGGCGTTCACCTCGTCCTTCATCGGCTCGCTGGTCGCGGTGTTGCTCATCACCTTCCTCGCACCGATGATCTCGTCGTTTGCGCTGAAATTCGGCCCGCCCGAGTTCTTCGCAGTGTACCTGCTCACCTTCTGCTCGTTCGTTGGCCTCGGGCGCGAAGCCAAGCACAAGACGGTCATCTCGATGTCGCTCGGCCTGCTGCTGGCCGGCATCGGCATGGACACGGTATCGGGCCAGCTGCGCATGACCTTCGGCTCTGCCGAGCTTCTGCGCGGCATCAACTTCCTGGTGGCGGTGATCGGCCTGTTCGGCATCAGCGAGATCCTGCTGACGATGGAGGAGCGGCTGGCGCTGCGCGGCCATGCCGCGAGCATCTCACTGCGCGTGGTGCTGAGCGTGTGGAAGGACCTGCCGAAATATTGGGTGACGCTGCTGCGGTCCTCCTTCATCGGCTGCTGGCTCGGCATTACCCCCGGCGGGGCGATCGCGGCGTCCTTCATGGGTTACAATCTCGCCAAGCGCTTCGCCAAAGATCCCGAGAGCTTTGGCAAGGGCCGGATCGAAGGCGTGTTCGCGCCAGAGACGGCGGCGCATGCCTCCGGAACCTCGGCGCTGCTGCCGATGCTGGCGCTCGGCATTCCCGGCTCCGGCACCGCGGCGATCCTGCTCGGCGGGCTGATGGTGTGGGGCCTCAATCCCGGCCCGCTGCTGTTCGTCGAGCACAAGGATTTCGTCTGGGGCCTGATCGCATCGATGTATCTCGGCAATGTCGTCGGCCTCCTCCTGGTGCTGACGACAGTGCCGATCTTCGCTTCGATCCTGCGCGTGCCGTTCGCAGCCGTCGCGCCGATGATCGTGGTGTCCTGCGCGATCGGCGCCTATGCCATCCAGAACGCGATGTTCGACATCTGGCTGATGCTCGGCTTCGGTGTGGTCGGTTACGTCTTCAAGAAGATCGGGATTCCGCTGGCACCGTTCACGCTGGCGCTCGTGCTTGGCAACCGCGCAGAGGACGCTTTTCGCCTGTCGATGATTGGCGCCGGCGGCGACCTCAAGGTGTTCTGGTCAAACGGCTTGGTCGGCTCGATTACGACGCTGGCGATTCTGTTGCTGTTCTGGCCCGTCATCGACGGACTGCTCGGGCGCGTCGGAGGGAGGGGGCGGACGAAAACTGCGGCAGAGTAGTTCGGGACTAAGTCAAATAAGATCAATGGCGTGGCCTATCCGTCCTGGTCCAAGTCCTAATGCCAACCGATTATTTCCAAATGTTGCCGCCGCGACAGCGGCGCCTGCGCGGAACCCGTATGGTTCCATCTAGATTGCAGCTCTTATTTCAATTGCGGGGGATCAGGCGGCGGCTTTCTTGTCGACCCGAGCTTGCTGCTCTACGCGACCGGCGGTCTGGCAGTCGGCGAGGTCAAGTTCTCCAACACGCCGACTCTGACGCTGCAGCGCTTCGATGGCAACAGCAACACGCCGATCGGGGGACCGGTATCGGCCACCGGCGCAACAGTGTCGGAAAGCAACACCCGGGTTGGCTGGACGCTCGGCGCGGGCCTCGAGAAGAAGTTCACTCCCAACTGGTCAGCGAAGCTCGAATATCTCTATGTCGATCTCGGCACCAAGACCTACTTCAGCGGAACGGGGAACGATATCGACGTCCGCTTCCGCGATCATATTCTGCGTGCCGGGTTCAACTACCAGTTCACGGCGGGCCCGGTCGTCGCCAAGTACTGATTGTCTTTGACAGCCCAATTGGAGGCCCGGCATCTGCGCCGGGCCTCTTTGCTTTGTGAGGTCGGCGAAGGTCTTGATCTTCAAACCACCTTGGCGGCCCTGAGCGCGGCAATCTCGCCGGCGCCGAAGCCGAATTCCTTGAGAACCTCGTCGGTTTGTTCGCCGAACTCCGGTGGACGCGCCACTATCCTGCTCGGCGTGCGCGACAGCGTGACGGGTTGGCCGACCAGACGGATGTGACGACCCTCATCGTTGGGCACGTCCTGCGCGATCCCGAGATGCTTGACCTGCGCGTCCTCGAACATCTGGTCGATGGCGTAGATCGGCCCGCAGGGCACGCCGGCCTCGTTGAGCTCGCGGACCCAGGTCTCGGTCGACTTCGTCACCGTGCGCTTCTCGATCTCGGCGTTGAGCGCGTCGCGGTTCTTCGAGCGCGCCGGTGCCGTGGCGTAGTCGGGATTGGTGACGAGTTCGGGAGCCCCGACGGCCTGTGCGCAGCGCTCCCAGATCCGTCCGCCCGTCGTGGCAATGTTGATATACCCGTCCGAGGTCTTGAACACGCCGGTCGGGATGCTGGTCGGGTGGTTGTTGCCGGCCTGCTTGGCGACTTCCTCCTCCATCAGCCAGCGCGCGGCCTGGAAGTCCAGCATGAAGATCTGGGCCTGGAGCAGCGAGGTCTGCACCCACTGGCCCTTGCCGGAGATTTCGCGCTCGAGCAGCGCGGTGAGGATGCCCATGGCGCAGAACAGGCCGGCAGTGAGGTCGGCAACGGGGATGCCGACCCGCATCGGGCCTTGACCCGGCGCGCCCGTGATCGACATCAGCCCGCCCATTCCTTGCGCGATCTGATCGAAGCCCGGCCGCTTGTGGTAGGGGCCGTCCTGGCCGAAGCCGGAGATGCTGCCATAGACGATGCGTGGGTTGATCTCGGCGAGGCTCTCATAGTCGATTCCGAGCTTCTTCTTCACGTCAGGGCGGAAATTCTCGACCACGACGTCGGCCTTGGCGGCGAGGCGCTTGAACACGGCAAGCCCGCGCTCGTCCTTCAGGTTCAGCGTCATCGCCCGCTTGTTGCGGTGTAAATTCTGGAAGTCGGAGCCCCGTCGCGGGCCGCCCGGCTGCTCGCCGCCGGAATCCTCGGTCAAGGCGTCGATCTTGATCACGGTCGCGCCCCAATCCGCGAGCTGGCGCACGCAGGTTGGCCCGGAGCGGACGCGGGTCAGGTCGAGCACGGTGAAGCGCGATAGGGCTTCCGAGGCATGCGGAAAGGGCATCTTGGGTGGCTCCGGGAACAGATTGCGGCCTACCATAGTGCCGAAAGATCGGGCGACAAGTCCGGCCCGGCGCCGATACTGCCTGTCAAAATGCGATGCCTCGCGCAGCCCTGGCCCCGTGCAGAGGTCAGCGCGACAATCGCTTGAGCTCTGCGCGCGCCTTCTCGGCCAGCGGGTCGTCGCCATGGCGGGCGATGAACAGCTCGAACGCCTCCGCCGTCCCCTTCTGGCGGGCGAGCTCGTATTCCTCGGCGACCGCAGCCGAGGGGTCGCGGGCCGGGGGAACCGAGGGCGCGCGCCGCGCCTTGCCGCCGTCCTCGGCGTTCGCTTTTCCGATCATGAGAGGCAGTCCTCCGGGGGGCAGGCGATCCGGCCCTGAAAGCACCATCAGGGCGCCGACCAAGCCTACACAGGTCAGGTGGAGTTTCATGATGTCCCTTGCAAATCACGACGGGCAGCCGGAACCGGTATCGGCATCCCGATCCGTATGATTACGGGATTTGATGCTTAACACCGGCTTGCGGAAAAGGTCGGGTCGCTTCGCCCCATTTAAACCAAACGTATATTTCTCAAGCTAGAATCTCACGTCTTCCCCGCGAATCGGGGCTGCTGCTTGGAGATTTTCGTGGCGACCGCTGTCACTGTCAGTGCAACCAACAACGCGGATATCGACGGCCTGCTGTCGGGCGTCAAATGGTCCGGCGCGATCAGCTATAGCTTCCCAGCGCTGTCGACCACCTATTCCTATCCCTATTCCGGCGGCGACAGTGAACCGACCACGTCGGGCTTTTCGTCTGCGCCGACCCAAATGCAGGCGGCCATCAACTACGCCATTGCGCTGATCAAGAGCTACACCAACGCCAGCATCAGCTATAACGGCACCGGCTCCTCCGATATCATGATCGCGCAGTCGCCGGCAGCCAATCCGACGTCTTACGCCTATTACCCCGGCAACTATGCGGCCGGCGGCGACGTCTGGTTCGGCACGCAATACGACTACACGCAGGCGCAGCTCGGCAATTACTATTTCACGACTGCGCTGCACGAGCTCGGTCATGCCTTCGGCCTCAAGCACAGCCAGGAGACCGGCGGCGTCGCCAATGTCGCGGTGCCGACCGCGCATGACGACAGCGAATACACCGTCATGAGCTATCGCAGCTATGTCGGCGCGTCGACGACGTCGGGCTACACCAATGAGCAGTATGGATATCCTGAGACCTATATGGCCAACGATATCCTCGCGCTCCAGACGCTGTACGGGGCGAACTTCACGACCCAGAGCAGCAACACGGTCTACACTTGGAGCCCGACCACGGGGCAGGAGTTCATCAACGGCGTCGGGCAACTTGCGGATGGCGGTGGCGTCGGCGGTTCCGCCAACCGCATTTACGAGACCGTCTGGGATGGCGGCGGCGTCGATACCTACGACCTGTCGAACTACACCACCAACCTGACCATCAATCTCAATCCCGGCGCCTCGTCGGTGTTCTCCACGACGCAGCTGGCTTATCTCGGCAACGGCCACTACGCATCCGGAAACGTCTACAATGCCTATCTCTACAATGGCGACACGCGCTCGCTGATCGACAACGCGACCGGTGGTTCGGGCAACGACACCATCATCGGCAACGCGATTGCCAACGTTCTGAAGGGCGGCGGCGGCAACGACACCATCACCGGGGGCGGCGGCAACGATACCATCGATGGCGGCGCCGGCACGGATACGGCAGTGTATTCGGGCAACCAGGCCAACTACAACATCTCGTACAATTCGACCACGCATGCGTTCACGATTGCCGATCTGCGATCAGGTTCACCTGATGGCACCGATACCGTCACGAACGTCGAGTATTTCCAGTTTGCCGACGGCACTGTTGCGAGTGACGCTCTGACTGCGCCGCCTGTTATGATCGAGTC
>NZ_FOVU01000009.1:141487-239396 GCF_900115265.1 Bradyrhizobium sp. Ghvi
ATGAGGTTGCGTTGCATTTGACTGGCAGTGACCAGTACACCGTTTGGAATACCGACTCGAACGGCACGGTTGTTTCCAACGGCACGGGCGGCGTGGTCGTGTCGGGTTCAAGCTTGGTGCTGGAAGCGCTCGAGCCGAGCTTCCATCAGGATCTGAACGGGGATGGCGTGATAGGGGCGCCCACCTCCTCCGCGACTGCTCAAGCGCAACCCGGGTCAGAGGCACCCCATCATTGGACGATTGATTCCCACTTAGGTTACTTGATATCTCATTGATATTCTTTGGCTGTTTCGAACTCGGCCGCGATCGAGACCGGAAGCGCTGATCGGGATGGCCGATTGTATTCGTGACAATGCCAAGTTGTTATACACTACAATCAGTCGTGTGAATGCTCCCCCTTTTCCCCTTTTCCGCTCAGTTGAGATTTAACGGATGGCCAAGAGAGATAATATCGGCCTCGACTCTACAACCTCACATCTGATGGACTGCTTGCGCGGACTGAGCGCTCTGATCGTCGCGTATGTCCACGGGTTTCAGATATTTGTCCTACCCTATTTTGGTGTCGGCTCGCCGAGTCATATCCTGACGAGTCTGATCGCCACCTACGCCGTCAATACATTCTTTGTCGTTAGCGGTTTCATGATCTGCATCAGCACGCTGCGTCATCGCAATCCAGATGGTTCTTTCCGATCTGCCGAATTCGCCCAAGCCCGGATCCTACGAATTTATCCTCCTCTGCTTCTGGCGATTGCCGTCACGTTGCTGGTCTATTTTATTATCTCAGGTCTTGGTCTGCATGGATCAGAGAGTTTTCGACTAGGCGATGAGCTTTTCTTGGCGAGGGAACGCGTCAAGGTGGAATGGACCGCGCTCCCCAGTACGCTCCTTCTCCTGTATGGAGCAGTACCGTTCGCTCCCACTCCGATTAATATGGATGGACCTTTGTGGACGTTGGGCTATGAGTGGTGGTTCTACGTCTCGACTTTCTTGATTGCGCGGCTTTTGAACGGCTTGTCCATTTCTCGCCTGGTTCCGATTGCGCTTTTGGCTGGCATGCTGATTTACGGGCGGAATACTCTCTTTCTCTGGTTCTTGCTCATATGGTTAAGCGGCTTCAGCCTTGCCATGGCCTATGTAGCCAACTGGCTTCGTTCAAAATATTTTTTCCCGATTGTCGCCGTTCTCGCATCCGTCTTACTGCTCGCTCTACTCTTGATCGGGGGTGGACATATTTGGATCGATATACTTCTGCCATTCGATACGTCGTCGGCTCAGAAGATTATGGTCGTGAACTCGATGCTCGCTACGATCGTCCTGTCGGTCGTCGTCCGCTACGCATCATCTTCACGCCGTAAGTTCGCGCGGCAGCTCGCCAGCCTTTCGAATTTTTCCTACACGCTGTACGTGATCCACTATCCTCTCCTTCTTCTGGCCTTTAGTCTCTTGCACCCGCTTCTTCATGATTTCAAATGGATGGTTTCGCTGGCCACAATGACGCTTGTCCTCATCCCGATAGTTTACATATGTTCACGCGCCGCCACGGTCGTGGAGAATAGAAAGCTTCTCGGGCAGCTGGGATCTCGTGTCGTTGTGAGTTGGGTTCCTAGTGGGTCACGCGCAAATCCCTGAACTCGTGTTGCATGTGCGCTTTCTGCTCAATCGTCGGATTGGCCCCCTGAACGGGACGACCTCGGGCTCTTGCTTAGGCGGTCTCATCGCCGTAAGAGCCACTCTTGGGTCACTGGTCCACGTTGGGGTCACCCGTTCAGGGCGAGATGTTGATTGGTGCAGGCCGGTGTACCCGCTGCTTCACCACTGCCGACCGCGATCGAGACGATTTTTGGCCCGCTCGTCTGCCACGAAGGGTGCGTTTTGACCGATACGCAAGTTGATCCGCCAGGCAAGACAGACAGCCCCGCACGCGAGGGAGGGCGCTTGTACCGGCTTGTTCACGGCTGGTCCGCGAACCTTGTACAGATGCTGCTTGCTCTGACGCAGCAGCTTCTCCTGATCCCGACGTTCCTTCACTTCTGGAGCAGCGACACGCTTGCGGCCTGGCTCGCGCTCTATGCGGCCGGAAGCCTCGTCGTCGTCGCCGATTCCGGCTTGCAGCTTCGTGCCATCAACCGCTTTCTCGCGTTCAAAGCCTGTGTCGATTGCGAGGGACGCACGGCGAATTTCTACGCACGCATGATGCGGCTCTATCTGGGCATCGTCGTGGGACTAGGCGTATTGCTCGTTGCGGGCACCGAGCTGTTTCCGCCGGCGACGGTGCTCGGGTTTCACAACACCGAGAGTTTCGACATCGCGATGATCGTCATCACTGTCGGCACGTTGCTCGCTCTGCCGGCCAATCTCGTCTCCGGGCTCTATCGCGTGCGCGGCAAATACAGCCGCGCCGTGTGGTCGCAGAATGTCGCGCTGCTGGTTGGACAGATCGGACAGTTCATTGCGGTCGCATGGCTCGGCAGCCTGCTTGCGGTTGCGACCACCTATGTCGCGACGCAGATCCTGTTCGCGCTGTTCCTGATCGTCTACGACGCGCCGCGCCAACTGCCGTTCCTGAAACGCGGCCGCGCGGTCGCGTCACGGTCCTGGCAATGGAATGCCGGACAATTCCGCCTTGCGCTTCCGTTCGCCGTTGCCAACTTGACGGAGATCGCGCTCGCCAACGCGCCGATGCTGCTGGTCAGCGCGATGGTTGCCGATCGCGTGGCGGTCGCGCAATGGGGCCTGATCCGGGTTATCTCGAGCTTCGTGCGAGGCATCTGTATCCAGATGACGTTGCCGATCGGCGCCGAGTTAGGCCACGATTTTGCGATCGGAGACAAGGTACGGCTGCGCGGTCTCTATGCCTACGGATCGCTGTTCATCACCGCCATGGCCAGCCTGATCGTTGGCGGGCTGTTGCCGTTCTGGTCGGACTTCTTCGCGTTGTGGACGCATGGCAGCATTCCGAACGATGCCGTGCTCACCATGACGCTGCTGATGGGCTCGGCCGTCGTTGCGCCGTCCTTGATGGCCCTCAGCTTTGCCAATCACAGCAATCGAGGCGATCTCTTGGTGCGAACGAAGGGCGTGCAGCTGGCCGTTTTCCTGATCCTGTCGGCCGTGCTGATTCCCCGGCTCGGTCCGCTCGGTGCCGCGATCGCGGTCGTCGCAAGCGACCTGCTGACCCAGTTCGGAATCCTGACGCTCGTGATCGTGCGCCAGACGCTAGTCCATCCGATCCGCCACATGCTGCTCCTGATCGCGATCATGACCGCGATCATGCTCGGCGGATGGGGCCTTGGATTGGCGATCCGGGGCGTTGTGCCGGGAGCGGGGCTGCTGCGCTTCCTGGCGGAATGCACGATCTGGCTTGTGGTCGTTGCCATCGCAGCGAGTCCGCTTCTGATGGAGCGGGTGCGTGGGCGAGTGCTGGCGGCGGTGCCGAACTAGCGTCAGTAGATTTGGGGGTAGCGACGGTATCGCAGGCGCACCAGGTGCCGTGCGAGTTGGCGATGCCCCTCGTCGATCCGCTCGGCGAAATGGGCGAGCCGCTGCTTGCCGGCGGTGGCGAGCCGGGTGCGCTCCTCGGCCTCGCCGACCTTGACGATGGCCGCGGCGAGCGATGCAGGATCATCGTAGTCGAACAGAACGGCGGCGTCGCCCGCCTGCGCCTTGAAGGCTTCGGGATAAATCACGGGCGTGCCGACCGCCCAAGCCTCGAGGGGCGGTAGATTGGTCGGGCCGAAATAGGTGGCCATGACAAGCGCCTTGGCGCCGCGATAGAGTGCGCCGAGTTCCGTCGAGGGAACGAACCCGAGCATATGCACGGAATCGCCGAGCTCGTATTGTGCGACCAGCGCCTCGAACGCGGTGCGCGCGCCGGGGTCTGAGCCGCACAGCACCAGCTTGTGCCGCTCTCCCTGGTCCCTGAGCAGGCGCATCGCAAGCAAGATGGTCGCATGGTTCTTGTGCGACCAGAATTGCGCCGGATAGAACAGATAGCCGGGCTCGAGGTCGTGCTTGCTCAGGATCGCGTCATCTGCGGCCTCTTCACTCGTGCCCGGTCGCGACACGTAGACGGACGGCGAGAACGGAATGCAGACGGCGTGATCGCGCTCCATGGCGTAGCGCCGGCACAGCATGTCGATCAGCTCATCGGCGTTGGTGATGATCACGGCGGCTTTGGTGGCGGCACTGCGCCACACGATGTCGCGGCGCTCGAACTGGGCGAACTCGCGAACCTCGTCGAACTCTGGACTGTCGCGGAAGCAGCCGTCGAAAATCGTAATGATGAACGGCAGCTTATAGAGCACCAAGTTCCAGTTCGATGTGGTGGTGAAGTAGACGATATCGACGCCGGCGCGGCTCAGCTTCTTCTCGAACGGTGCACACACGCGCATGGCGAATTGCAGCAGGTCGAACGGCCCCAGGTACCTGAGGAATAGGAACAGGCGGTCGAGCCAGCCGAGCTTCAGATACTCGCTGCTGATGCCGAGATCGGCAAGGATCGCAACGTTGTCCGGCAGTGTCGTGAATACTGTAACCTCCAGACCAGCGGTCTTGGCCCAGTCGCGCATCCAAATGATGTCGGTGAGCGACTGCTGGAAACCGCCGCCGACGTCGAGCGGAAGTTCGAGAAAAATGCCGACGTGATAGCGTTTCATGGCTGCGCGGCCTTTCTCGCGATCGAATAGGCGGCCCAGTCCTTTGTGTTCGGCTCGGCTCCAGACAACCAGGCATTACTGCCTTCCGGGTCGAACCCGCTGTTCCTGAGCGAGGCCTCGACCTCGAACGGAAACCAGTAGCGCATGCGGTGGGTCTCATCGACGCGCCGGATCGTCGAGCGCTCGGTGTCTTCGCAGAACAGGGTGTAGTTCACGCGTACCGTTGCGTTCCGCTCGTCGTGCTCCGATTGCGCGATCCGCGTCAGGCGCAGCGGGGGCTGCTCGATGACCTTGACGCGTGTTTCGACGCCTTGAGCCAGCACGGCGCCGCCATACCAATAGTCGAAGAAGAACACGCCGCCGGCCTTCAACGCCGCGTGCGCGGTCTGGAACAGCGCCTCGAGCCGGTCGCGATCGTTCTGATAGCTGGCAACGTGAAACAGTGACACGACTGCGTCAAAGCCAGTTTCTGCGCCGACCTCGCAGGCGTCGCCCTGCCGGAAGGGAATCGCGAGCCCGGCCTGCGCCGCGCGTGCGTTCGCACTCGCGATCATGTCGGCGCTGAGATCGACTCCGGCGACGTCCCAGCCGCGGCGCGCGAATTCGATCGCATGCACGCCCGTGCCGCAGCCGAGATCCAGCAGCTTGCCCGTGACGATACCGTGGTCGCGCAGCCGGGCTTCGACAAAGTCGACCTCCCCGGTGTAATCCTTGTCCCGGTATAGAAGGTCGTACCACGGCGCGTAGTCGGCAAACACGCTCACGCCAGAATCTCCTTCAGAGCCTGGGCGGACCGCGCAATCTCATCCTCGGTTAGTGCGAGGCCGCTCGGCAGATAGAAACCGCGGCGAGCGATGCGCTCCGCGATTGGGTGTCGCTCGTTCAGCATGAATCCCATCCGCCGGAGCACGGGCTGCTCGTGCATGCACCAGAAAAACGGCCGCGTGCCGATGCCTTTCTCCGCAAGGCGCCGCATGGCCTCCTTGGCATCGAAGGGAACGTCGTCGTTCAGCACGATTCCGTAGACCCAGTAGATGTTGTCGGCATAGTTGGTGCGGGGAACGGGGCGGCGGATGCACTCGACGTTCTCGAGATGGCTGTCGTAGAGCCGGCCGATGCGGCGCTTGATCTCGACGGTCCGCGGCAGGCGCTCGACCTGGGCGACGCCGAGAGCAGCCTGGAGGTTGGTCATGCGCGCGTTCCAGCCAAGCTCTTCGTGGATGAAGCGCTGCTGCGGCTGAAAGCAGAGGTTGCGAAGGCTGGCGAGACGATCGGCAATAGCGTCGTCGTCGGTGAGGATCATGCCGCCTTCACCGGTCGTGACGTGTTTGTTGGGATAGAAGCTGAAGGTGGAGACGTCACCAAAGCTGCCGCAGGGCGCACCTCGATAAGTCTGGCCGTGCATTTCGGCGGCGTCTTCGATGATCTTGAAGCCGCGGTTGCGGGCAAGCTCGATGATCGGGGTAAGATCGACAGGCAGGCCGTAGATGTGAACCAGCATGATCGCGCGCGTGCGCGATGTGACCGCAGCCTCGACGCCCTCGATCGTCATGTTCCAGGTCGCGGGATCGCAATCCACCGCGACCGGAACGAGACCCGCGCGTACAACGGCGGCCGCGCAGCTGATGATGGTGAAGGTCGGGATGATGACTTCGTCGCCGGGCTCGAGACCCAGCGCGTGAACGGCGAGGTCGAGCGCGACAGAGCCATTGGTTACCGAAATGCCGTGCCGTCGTCCGGCGGCGCTCGCCATCGATTCCTCGAAGCGCTTGATGAACGGACCTTCCGACGAGATCCATCCGGTACGGATGCACTCGGCGAGGTACTCGGCCTCGTTGCCATCGAGGAGCGGCGTATTGACGGGAACGAAGGCGGAAGTCACAGCGCAGGGCCCTTGAGCCGTATCTCGGATGCGGGCACCTCGCGAAAGCGGGTCTTATCGTTCTCGCCAGCATACGGGCCTTGTTTGATCTCGAACATCTCGAGCGGCTCGATGACGTGGAAGCCGTGCGCGCCGCTGCAGAGCAGGATGATATCGCCGGGGCCAAGCATGCGGCTCTCCAAATACTCCTCTTCCTCGGTGTAGAAGTCGACCTGCAGCTTGCCCTTCTGGATGAGGAGAACTTCCTGGGTGTAATGTACCTCTCGCGTCACCTTGTTATGACGATGGGGCGCAATACTCTTGCCTTCCGGATGGCTCATGAAGGCGAGCTGTTGCGACAGCTCGGGCGAGGAGAAGAAGGTGATGCCCGGTTCGCGGAACGAGGCGCGAACGATGATCGCGTAGAGCTGCTCGCCGAAGCTGACACGTTCGACGTGTTCCATCCGAGGCCTCAAGAAAAACGCTGAAATTATAGCGACATAGCGCCGATTTGAGCCGCACTTTGGCTATTTTGACCCGCATCGTCAAGGGCGGAACGGGCCCCGCGCGGCCCCTCCTGAGTTTCAACCCATGAAGCGAAGAATATCGTCGATCCGCTGCCTGAACGTGTGGGTCGAAAGCGTCCGCGCCTGTCCTGCCGCAGCAATCGCGCGCCGCTCGTCTTCGTTCCTGAGGTAGCGATCGATCGTTGCGAGGCAGTCGTCGACCGAGCGCCAGACCGCAACCTCGTGGCCTTCTTCAAACAGGGTGTGAAGGTTGTCTTTGAAATCGGTCAGGAGAAACGTGCCGGCGCCGGTTGCCTCAAACAGGCGCGCATTGCCAGCCTCACGTCCGGCCATGTCGATATGCGAGTTGAGCGTGATGCGGGACGAACGGAGCGCCTGATACATCCCCACACCCCACGCCTCGCCTTGATAGCAGCGGTGTAGAGGGGATGAAGCGGGAAGCGTGCTCAGGCCGCTTCCAAATAGCTTCAAGTCGTATGTTTGCGCGACCGCCTCGAGTTGCGCCACCCGCTGCTGATGATCAGCGGACACGATGCCGACGAACGAAACGTCGATCTTGCGCTCAGGTGCCGGTGGCAGAGCGTTTAGTATCTCAGGCTCGAACGCCAGATGAAGCACTTCGGCTCTGACTCCCGCCTTGCGGAAGGACTGGACGACCTGGAAGAGCTGCGAGATCATCAGATCGTAGGCCGACCAATCCTCTCCGCGCGAGGGCACGATGCCGACCTGCCCGATGAGGGCCGGCCGTCCGATACCCTTGATTTGCCGCGCCAGGCGCGCGTCGATGTAAAAGACGTCCTGGTTCAGGACGAGATCCGGCTTGAAATCCTCGATCTGAGCCAGCAGAATCTTTTCCGCCTGCGCATCTAGCCGCGGGCTCAAACCGAGCTTGCGTGCCAGCGGCCTGAGGATCGGCTTGAATGGCGCGATCACGCGCTGAAGCGCACCGGGAATCGCTTGCCGTTGCAGCTGCGCGTCTGGTTCAGGCGGTTGTTCATAGGCGAGCCCGTGTTCGCGCGCCCATGCCGCCTGCATCCAGGGATTGTTGACGTGTATGTCGGCGGCGGGGTGGCCCGCCGCAGTGAAGTTGCGTGAGTAGAAGTCGGCGACGCCGAACAGGCTGGCATTGCGCGCCGCCATCTGCGCTGCGTGCGGCGCCCAGGCGAGATCGGGCGTGCGGCGATACAGCCAGGTCAGAAAGCGCGGATAGTCGGCATTGAGAATGAGGACGCGCATCTGGCTAGTCTGGTTGTTCACTTGAATCGCGCGGCATCACATACCACAACAGAAACAGCAGCACGGATCCATGAGTCAGCATGACCGTCGTGAACGGCACGTTCAGCAGCGTCTGCGGCAACAGCGCCCCGGATACCAGAACGATGCGCTGGGATATGCCGGCGGACATGCCGTTGGCGAGGGCGATGATGACGCCGCACACGAATGCAGAGATCGGAGCAAGCAGCGGGCCAACCGACGCAATGCCTTCAGTGGCAAAAAGCGAGGCGTTCATGTAGCCACCGATGCCGAACCAATTGTAGATGACAACTGCTATCGGCTCCTGATAGGCGCAAGGCATGATTGGCTTCAAATAGCTGATCTGGCAGAAGTGCGTCACAACATGAGTGAAAAAGAACTCGTTGTAGTAGTCCATCGCAAGCGAGGGGATGGCTACCATGCGGAAGTTCACCAGTTGGAAGGCCGACATTGCGAACCGTTCCGGCAATAGGCCGTATTGGCAAAGGCCCAATAAAATCACGCCCGCGGCGGTCGGCACCAGGAGGGACAGGATTACGGTGAGCCGCAAATTCACGAGCCGCGTTATCACGACCATGAGGACGAGCCACGCAGGGGCAAAGAAGGCCTGCTTGCTTAACGTGACCGGATAGAACAGCATCAGCAAGATAAGAATGAGGCAGGCCCGCCAAAGGCTTCCACGCACTGCGTAGCATGCGAATGCGAAGGGCAAGAGTGTCGTCGTCGTGGTCCCGACCAGGTAGTTCACCAACGTCGGTCCGATCAGCGTCTCGCGATATGTGTAGATATCTCCGAGCGAGACCAGCCTGAAATTGTAATATGCTCCGATCGCCGCGGCGGCGATCCCGATCAGCACGATGCAGCCCAATAGCCGTTCGAAAGCCTGCGGAGACAATGTCAGCAATCGCGGCAGGTTCGGCCGAGAGAGTGCGGCCACCAGGAACACCACCGCTGAGGTGGCCGCCGAGAGGCCGCTGAGGCGGTGGTTGTAGCCGAACTCGGAGAAGTTGTTGAGCCAGAGATAGCCGGCAATTATGACGAAGAGGTAGTAGCCGGCAAAATAGCCGAAGTTGAACCGAGCGCGGACGAACAAGACGGCTAGTATAGCGAACGCTGCAACCGTGGCGGCGGCCGCCGGTAGCATCTCGTTGCTGAAGATAACGTGGTATGCAGGATAGATTCGCGCGACGCAGATAAGCGAGATGCTACCCAGGGCCAGATGGCACGGGATGAGCAGCGCCACGCTGCGATCGTTGCGACGCCAGCGGGTCACGCTCGCGACCTGATGTTCTTCAGTATAGACGGGAAGCCCCATTGAGCGGTACAGATATCTTATTCAAGTCAGAGGCACAACGTCGTGCAGAGTTGGTTTTCGGGCTGGCGAGGGGCCTGCAGAGCCGCCCCATTGAAATTGCATCTTGGGCGTCTAATATGAAATCCCTCCAAAAGGAAGCTGCTCGGTCAAGCTGGGCAATGGCGTAGGAATGGTCGAGCAGATTGATCCCCGCATTGAACCGGCTACCAGGCGCATTGCATCCGAGATGGGCATGCCGGTGCTGACTGATGCCGAGTGGGATGTCTTCTTTGGCCGTCGTATCGGGGTGCTGTCGCCTCAGGCGTCGAACAAGATGATTGCTGCTTATGCTGCAGCGCAGGCGATTGCGCGAAGGGAGAACTGATGCGCGCCTTGCTTGCGGTTTGTGCGTTGCTACTGGCTTATGTTCCTGCTGCCATAATTCTGAGCAAGCGTTCGCTTCCGGATGGTGCAATTCTGCCCGGGCCCTTTATTCGGTACGCGAACTCGAACGCTTTCATGAGTTTCCCCGTGCTCCCTGGCGCTTTGGCGGACGAGGAGAATCATCGCGGGCAATCGACCTTGGCGCTGTACGAGGATGAGACGCTGCTAGGGCCGGCGCATAGCACAAACTTGGATGTGCAGGTTGATGGCCGAGGACGCTATTCTTACTGGCGTCACGGCACGAAGATGCTCCTCTTCTCGACCAGCGACAATAGCGACCCCAATACGAACGGTCGAACATATCGAGTCACTGATCCGAGGGCGCACGATCCATATCAGGCGCAACGTCGATAGCGACGTTTAACTTCGGAGTGTCGGCGTTCATCGTTCGAGAGGATCATTCTTGTGATCAAGTTTGAACATGTCTCGCGGCATGACATACCAAAGTAGAAAAGTGAAAGCGGCGCCTTGAGAAAGGAGCGTCGTCGTGAACGGTATGTTCAAGAAGGCCTGGGCGAGAACCCCGCCCGAAAGTAGGATGAAACGCTCGGGTAATCCGGTCGACATGCGATTGACGATCGCAAAAACGAGGCCGCATGCGAAGGCCGTCAACGGTGCGTATACCGGGCCCACCGAGGCGATGCCTTCCGTCGCGAACAGGGATGCGTTGAAAAGACCACCAGCATCGTAATACTTGGACATGATCGCCGCCAGCGGTTCATTGTAAGGGCAGCCGACAAGCGGGCCGAGCAGGCGAACTTGGCAGAAGTGGGTGAGTTGGTGTGTCGCGAAGAAGTGGCTGTAGTATTCCATCGCCAAAGATGGAATCGCAGTCATGCGAAAGTTGACCAGGCCAAAATAGGCCGGGGACACGCCCGAGACTAGCAGCCCTCTGTCGTGAAGGGATAAGAGCACCACGCCAAGGGCCACGGGGACCAGAACCGACAGGACAACCGTCACTCGCCCGCCGAACATCCTGGAGGCGATTGTGAGGCTGACGAGCCACAATGGCGCGAACAACGACATTTTGGAGAGAGTGATCGGATAAAAAAGCAGCATCAGCAAAATGACGACCCCTGCGCGCCAGAATTGGCTGCGCAGGGCGAAGCAGGCATAAGCGAGCGGCAGCAGGGCGCTCGAGACTATTCCGATCGCGTAGTTGAGACCGGTCGGGAAATCCAATTCTCCCCGAAACTGATAGATGTCGCCCAGCCCGACAAGCTTGAAATTGTATTTTGCGCCGGCTGCAATCGTTGCGACCGCAGTGATAAAGATTGTAATGAGGAGCCGATCGACTGACCGGATCGATAGGACGTAAACTTGGGATAGACGAGAGCGGATGAGCAGGGCTGGCAGCAGGAATGCCACAGCGGACACGGCAGCGGATATTCCGCTCAAGACATGGTCATATTGAAGCGGCGCGAAAGCATTGAGCCAAAGGTAGCCCAGTATCATGATATAAAGATAGAAGCCGACCAAATATCCGGGGCTGAAGCGTGCAACGGCAAACAGCCAGGAGAGGCTGGCAAACGACAGGGTGGTGAGAACCGCCGAAAGCAGCCATCCGGAATAAAAAGCGATCTGGAATTCGGGATAGTGGGTAGCGACGTAAAAAAGTGATGCGCAGCAGACTGCGCTACAGGCATATACGAGACCTGCGAGCAGTCGAGTTCCGGGCTCGTATTGGGCGGCGTACTTCATCGCGGGCTTGCGGCTCCCCATACTCGCTAACGCAATTGATGCTTGTGTTCAATCTCTTGGCCGGTACGGAGTTTCTTCGTTTCGCGCGAGAATCGACAGCAATCTCCTAATTTACAGGGATTTCATATGGTGTAGAAATGCCCACCATCTTGATATTGTCGGGGATGTATATGCAAGCGACTCGGATGTTGAGGGACTCCCGTGGTTAGGTTTGGTCTGCTCGGGTGCGGGCGCATCGCCAAGCGTCACTCCGAACTCCTGGGCGGCGGTATTATCGAGGGCGCTCGCCTGGTCGCGGTGTGCGATTCCGATCGTGCGCGGGCGGACGCGATCGCCGCGAAGTTCAAGGTTTCCGCGTATGCCGATCTCAATGAGATGCTCGCACGCGACGACATTGACGCCGTCGCGGTCCTGACGCCGAGCGGGATGCATCCGCAGCATGCGATTGCCTGCGCGCGCGCAGGCAAGCATGTGGTGGTCGAAAAGCCGATGGCGCTGCGGCTGCAGGACGCCGACGACATGATCCGTGCCTGCGATGAAGCCGGCGTAAAGCTCTTCGTCGTCAAGCAGAACCGCTTCAACGTGCCGATCGTCAAGGCGCGTGAGGCGCTCGATGCCGGCCGGTTCGGAAAGCTCGTGCTCGGCACGGTCCGCGTGCGCTGGTGCCGGGACCAGGCCTACTACGATCAGGACGCCTGGCGCGGCACCTGGGCCCAGGACGGCGGCGTGCTCACCAATCAAGCCAGTCATCATGTCGATATGCTGGAGTGGTTTTTCGGCGACGTCGTCAGCGTTCATGCGCGCAGCACCACCGCGCTGGTCAAGATCGAGACCGAGGACACGGCGGTTGCGACGCTGAAGTTCCGCAGCGGGGCGCTGGGGATCATCGAGGCTACGACCGCAGCGCGCCCTGCCGATCTGGAAGGCTCGCTCTCGGTCCTGGGCGAGAAGGGGACGGTGGAGGTTGGCGGCTTTGCCATGAACCAGATCCGCCACTGGCGCTTCGTCAACGAGCTGCCGTCGGACAAGGAGGTGATCGAAAAGTATTCGGTCAACCCGCCGAACGTCTATGGCTTTGGTCACCAGGCTTATTATCAGCATGTCGTTGACTGCCTCGCCGATCGGGGCGCGGCGCTTGTCGACGGGTTGCAGGGGCGCAAGAGCCTGGAGCTGATATCCGCACTCTACGAATCGATCGAGACCGGGGAGGAGGTACCGCTTCATTTCGTACCCCGCCGCAGCCGCTTGGGCTCAGTCTCGTGAGCGGCCCCGAGCGCCATCAGGTCGGGATACGCGACGTCAGCTTCGGCTCCGGCGTCAAGGTCGTCGAGCCCTGCAATCTCTACGGTTGCACGATCGGCGATGGATGCTTCATCGGTCCCTTCACCGAGATTCAGAAGGATGTCGTCGTCGGCGCCCGTACGCGGGTGCAGTCGCACAGTTTTGTCTGCGAGCTCGTGACTATCGGCGAGGACTGCTTCATCGGCCACGGCGTGATGTTCATCAATGACACCTTTGCGAGCGGCGGTCCGGCGCGCGGTCGCAAGGAATTGTGGCGCGAGACCAAGATCGGCAGTCGGGTGTCGATCGGCTCGAATGCCACGATCATGCCAGTCACGATCGTGGATGATGTCGTGATCGGCGCGGGCTCGGTGGTGACCAAAGACATCACCGCGGCCGGAACGTATGCCGGCAATCCGGCGCAACTATTGACCTTGCGGAAGTGACGAATGACGGTTCCCTTCGCTGATCTCCAGCTCCAGTATCAGAACATCAAGAGCGAGATCGACGCGGCAATCGCGGCCGTCATCCGCGACAACGCCTTCATCCGCGGCCCATTCGTCGATGCGTTCGAACGCGACTTCGCCAAGGCCGCATCGGTCAAGCATTGCGTCTCCTGCGCCAACGGGACCGATGCGCTGTATCTGGCTTTGGCCGCGCTGAAGGTGAAGCCGGGCGACGAGGTCATCACGACAGCGCATTCCTGGATTTCGACCTCTGCGATGATCACCCATGCGGGCGCCACGGTGAAGTTTTGCGATACCGACGGTGTGACGTTTACGATCGATCCCGCGGCGGTTGAGGCTGCGATCACGCCGCGCACGGTCGGCATCATTCCGGTGCACCTTTATGGTCAGCCCGCCGAGATGGACGCGATCATGGCGATCGCGAACAAGCATGGTTTGTGGGTGATCGAGGATTGTGCCCAGGCGCATCTGGCCCGCTACAAGGGCCAGATGGTCGGAACGTTCGGCGCGGCGGCAACCTATTCGTTTTATCCAGGCAAGAATCTTGGTGCGATGGGCGACGCTGGCGCCGTGGTCACGAATGACGCGGCGCTTGCCGACCACATGACCAAGCTGGCGCGCCATGGCGGTCTCGTGAAGCATCGGCACGAGATCGAGGGTGTCAACAGCCGGCTCGATGGCATGCAGGCTGCAATCCTCTCGGCAAAGCTTCCGCATCTGGCCGCCTGGACCGAGGCCCGAAAGCGCGCCGCCGCGATCTATGATGCCGGCCTCAATCAGATCGAGGGCGTGAGCGTCCCGCAGGTCGCGCCCGGACGTGATCACGTCTATCACCTCTACACCATCCGGCATCCGCGTCGCGATGCGCTGGCGGCGCACCTCAACGCCAATGGCGTGCAGACCGCAATCAACTATCCGACCGCGCTGCCGCTGCTTCAGGCTTATGCGCGATTCGGTCACACCGCGGCGCAATTTCCGCATGCCTACCGGGACCAGACCAGCATCCTGTCACTGCCGATGTTTGCCGAAATCACGCCGGCACAGCAGGAGAGCGTGGTCCGGCTCGTACGCGAATTTGCATAGCTCTGGCGGCGGGCCCGTTGCGCGCGAGATTTATTGATTTTTATCAAAGGCTTGTGCGTTACGCACGGTTGTATTTCGCGCCAACGGTTCCCGAGGCGCTTTGTCGGCCTGCACCGCATTCAAAACTGGCCTCCGGCGGCCGGAATGTTTAGAAGCGGCCGTGTTAGGTCGGCAGGCAGGTCGGGTGGCCTGGCCAAAGGGGAACAGGAACTTTGCGAAAAGTACTTTTGACGGGTGCAGGAGGATTCATCGGATCGCATCTCGCGGAAGAGCTGGTCCGGCGCAATATCGGGGTGCGCGCGTTCGTGCACTATAATAGCATGGGTTCGCACGGCTGGCTCGATTCCTCGCCCCCCGACATCCGCAGGGAGTTCGACGTCTTCGCCGGCAATGTGTGCGATCCCAACGGCGTGCGCACTGCGATGAAGGGATGCGACGCCGTGCTGCATCTCGCTGCGCTGATCGCTATTCCCTATTCGTACCATTCGCCCGACACCTATGTCGAAGCCAACATCCGCGGCACGCTCAACGTGCTGCAGGCAGCGCGCGATCTTGGCGTCGAAAAAGTGATCCATACGTCGACCAGCGAGGTCTACGGCACAGCTCAATTCGTTCCGATTACCGAGGAGCATCCGCTGCAGGGCCAGTCGCCTTACTCCGCGACCAAGATCGGTGCCGACCAGCTTGCGTTGTCGTTCGAGCGCTCATTCGGTACCCCGGTGACTGTGGTGCGGCCCTTCAACACCTATGGTCCGCGGCAATCGGCCCGCGCGGTGATCCCGACCATCATCACCCAGATCGCGGCAGGTGCGCGCAAGATCAAGCTCGGCAGCATCCATCCGACCCGCGACTTCAACTTCGTCGCTGACACTGTCGGTGGCTTCCTGGCTGCACTCGATACCAAGGCCGGTACCGGTGAGGTCATCAATGTCGGCAGCGCGTTCGAGATCTCGATCGGCGACACCGCGCGCCTGATCGCCGAGCTGATGGGAATTGAGATCGAGATTGAACACGACGACGTTCGCGTGCGCCCCGAGCGCAGCGAGGTCGAGCGGCTCTGGGCCTCCAACGCCAAAGCGCAGAGGCTGCTCGGTTGGTCGCCGCGTTTCGGCGGCATCGACGGCCTTCGCAAGGGTCTTGAACAGACGATTGCCTGGTTCACCAAGCAAGACAATTTGGCCCGCTATCGCGTCAATACCTACACGTTGTGAGCACCATGAGCATGTCCTCCGCGCAAGCGAGCCCGAACCATCCCGCCGCGCTTGACGTCAAGCCGGTGCTCGACGCCGTCGATGCCGCGCTCGGCTCAGCTCAGCGCCCGGTCGAGCTGCATGAGCCGCGGTTCGGGGATCGCGAGCGCGAGCTGGTGCTCGATTGCATCGATACCAACTGGGTGTCGTCGGCCGGCAAATACGTCACCCGTTTCGAGGAGATGGTGGCGGAGGCGACCGGCTCGCGCCACGCGGTGGCGATCGTCAACGGCACTGCGGCGCTACATGCGGCGTTGGTGCTGGAGGGCGTCGAGCCTGACGACGAGGTACTGCTACCCTCGATCACCTTCGTCGCCACCGCCAACGCCGTAAGCCATGCCGGCGCCGTGCCTCACTTTGTCGATTCGACCTGGGATACGCTGGGGCTCGATCCACGTGCGCTCGAAGCCCATCTCGATGCCGTCGCGGTGCAGCAGAACGGCACCTGGGTGAACAGGCATACCGGCCGCCGGCTTCGCGCTGTCGTTCCCGTGCACATTTTCGGTCATCCTGTCGACATGGTCGCGCTCGGCGCGGTTGCCGCTCGCTACGGGCTCGTGATCGTCGAGGATGCAACCGAGTCGCTCGGCTCGACCCTGAACGGCAAGGGCTGCGGCACCTTCGGCCATTCTGCGGTGCTCAGCTTCAACGGCAACAAGATCGTCACGACAGGTGGCGGCGGCATGATCGTGACCGACGACGAGGCGCATGCCCGCCACGCCCGACATTTCACCTCGACGGCCAAGAAGGCGCATGCTTGGGCCTTCGAGCACGACGAGATCGCCTACAATTACCGCCTGCCCAACATCAACGCCGCGCTCGGCTGCGCACAGATGGAGCGGCTAGGGGGAATGGTCGCGGCCAAGCGGGTCCTCGCCCAGCGCTATCTCGATGCCTTCCGTGATTTTCCCTGGGCGCGTATCTATCGCGAACCGAAGGGCTCCGAGAGCAATTATTGGCTCAATACGCTGGTGCTCGACCGCGAATACGCCCCCGAGCGCAACCGCTTGCTCGAGGCCCTGCACAGCCACGGCATTCGTGCGCGCCCGCTGTGGACGCCAATGCACCTGTTGCCGATGTACCGCGATTGTCCGCGCGCAGCGCTTCCCGTCGCCGAGGACATGAACAGGCGCTGCATCAACCTGCCGAGCAGTCCGTTCCTGGCTGAAAGCGCGAACGATCGCTGATGCCCCGGATCGTTTTCTTCGCGATTCACAGCACGACGGCCTGGTGGAAGTACCTGGCCTCGCGCATGACGTTTGCCGACGCCACGGTGATGAGCGATTTGCGCGGGGAGGGCGACTACACCCTGGTCGACGATTTCAATCGCTTCCTAGACCGCAGCGATGCCGCGGCCGCGGCGCTCGACCGATTTGGCCAGGACGGATGCGCCGACATCATCCTGCGCTGTCGCGTGCTCAGGAGCATTGATCGCGATCTCGCGCTCAGGATGATCGGCGGCATGACGCAGGCGATCGAGCTGGGTTTCGACAAGCTTGCCCCCGAGCTGGTCATGACATTCACCATCGATCGCTATGTCATGGACGTGATGGAGCGCGTCGCGCGGCGACGCGGTATCGATTTCCTGGAGATGACGATCTCGATCATCCCGGATCAGGTGATGTTGATGCGGCGCGGAAAGCCGATCCGACTTCGGGAGCCCTCCACGGATGATATCGACGCGGCGCTCGGTCAGCTCTGCCAACAAGATTTTGCGCCCGTCTATGTGCGTGACGCCAAACGTTTTTCGCTTGTCAAGTTCTGGCGGATTTTCGGTTATTACGCCCTGCGCGGTGCATTCTTCAACCTCTGCCGCTTTCTCAAGCGAGATCGCTACAATTGCCACTATCTCGACGCGCTGAAGCGGCTGAAGCACAAGGTGCGCATGCGCGACGTCACCGTGCTCGGGTTGCTCGACCAAGACTGGGACAATCGGCTCGCCGAAGTGGAGCACGAGCGACGGGTATTCCTCGGGCTCCAGCTGTTCCCCGAGGCTTCTATGGACTACTGGCTCGAATCGCAAGGCATGCTCGCACATGACGACGTGGTAGTGCGCTATTGCGAGGTGCTCGGTCGTGCCGGCTACCGCATCTTCGTCAAGGACCATCCGCTGCAATTCGGTTTTCGTCAGCGCGAGCTGTTCGAACGGCTGGTGAAGATGCCGGCCGTGGTGTTGGTGCCTTATGACGTGCCTGCGAATTTGCTGATTGAAAACTGCGCGGTGTCCGTCACGTTCACCGGTACGATCGGCTTTCAGGCGGCGCTCGCCGGGCTATGCTCTGTCGCGACAGAGCCTTACTACGCAACCGAGCAGCACTTCTTGCACATCCGCGACACGAGCGAGATCGACGGTCTCGCCGAGAAGCTTGAGCGATGGCAATCCCCTGACGATCTCGCTACGATGCGTCGCGCAATCATGCGGCACCTGGCGTCGATCAGCGTCGAGGGCGACTATTTCGGTTGGCGCAAGTTCGATCCCGATAACGAGGCATTGCGGACTTCAGTCGAGCCGTTGGCGCGTTCGTTGAACGCGCACCTGCCACAATTCATGAAGTCCTGCAGAGCCGTCGCTTGACGATCTCACAGGGAAAGCACTTGCAACCGATGTCGCCGTCCGGCGGAGATGGAAACAGCGCGATGCGATCTCGTCTGCTCGACCTCGTGACGCGACCGGCGGTTGCCGGCACGGTCGCGGCGCTGATGCTGCGCGCGCTGACGCTGGCGAGTCGCTTTTTGTTGTCGCTCCTGCTGGCGCGCATGTTGTCTCCGGCGGAGATGGGACAATATGGCCTGCTGACAGCGGCACTGGCCTTCGCCTTGCTCATGGTCGGCCTGGAGTTCTATTCCTACACCTTGCGCGAGCTGGTGCCGGCGAGCCCCGAGCAACGCGCGCGCATCATTGCCGACCAGATGGCGCTTGGCGCGATGGCGCTCCTCGCGGTCAGCATTGTGGTGGCGGGCGCGATTGCCACGGGTTCATTTCCGGCGCGCCTTGCGCCGTGGTTCATCCTGATCCTCGTCACCGAACATATTTCGCTGGAGGCGACGCGCATCCTGATCATCACCTGGCGGCCGGTTCGCGCCTATATCGGCGTGTTCCTGCGCGGTGGAATCTGGGTGTATGTGATCGCCGTGCTGATGTTCGCCGCGCCGTCGACACGCATGCTGGAGACCGTGCTGGTCTGGTGGGCTTTGGGCGGCGTGTTATCGATCGCCTTTTCTGCGTTCTCGCTTTCCGAGCTGCCATGGTGTGAGCTCAGGAGGTACCGGCCGGACATCGAGAACATCCGCACGGGCCTCAAGGTTGCGCGTCCCTTCATGCTGACGGCGGCGGGGGCGCTTATTATCTCTTATGTCGATCGCTTCATCATCGACGCTTTCGTTGGACGCGAGGCGCTCGGCATCTACACGTTCTATTCTACAATTCTCATCGGCCTATTGTCGCTGGGCAGTTCGGTGTCGCATCAGTTTTTGCCGAAGGTCATCGCAGGCTATGCGGCGGGCCGGGATGCCTATCGAATTTCCCTGCGGTCGTTCTTCTGGTCGATGCTGGCATTGGTCTCCTCAACGATGATCCTGTCTGCCTTTGCCATGGGGCCGGTGCTAACGTTGCTTCAGCTCTCGACCTATGCGGCAAACGTCGGCGTGTTCTATGCGATGCTCCCGGGGATATTCCTGCGCATGCTGGCGGATGTTCCATCCTACGCCCTTTATGCGGCGCGTTCGGACAAATGTCTTCTGGTCTGCAATCTCGGGTCCGCGGCGGTCTCGACGATATTGAATGTCGCGCTGATTCCCGTGCTCGGCATCTACGGCGCCGCACTTGCCGGAGGAGTGGCCAGTGCTGTGCTGTTCATCTCCCTAATCGGCTTCGCCATCCACCGGGTGGGCGAGAGTTTCAAGGAACTAGGTGCAACGGAAGCCATCGGTCTTCCCACCGATCCGGACATGCTCTATCCGTAACGACACGCCCCTGCGGCGGTCTGATTTTCTAGCCCGAGGAGTGCTTCTTGAGCGGCAATTTGCAACAGCGGCGCATTGCTTTGCTTGGCGTCCTCGCGTCCCCTGCCATTCTTATGACCGCGATCTGGCTCGGGGTGCTCCTCGCCGTGGCCTTTGGGCCAATCGACTATCCCGGACAGCCCTCTGCGGCTGTGCTCTCGCTGGTTGCGATTGGGCTGATGATCTTTCTCTTGTTCTATCAGGGGGGGAAGCTCGTCTTCGATCGTTGGTTCGTAAACCAGAATGCGTTGTCACAGATCTCCGCGCAGACGCTCAACAGCGTCACCTCAGCCGTTTCCCTGTTGGGCATCGTCGGCATCGCGCTGGTTGTGATCGATCGGACGCTTCTTAGCGGCGTGAGCAACGGCAATTATGCCGAGTTGCTGCGCTGTGCACCGGGGCTCGTCGATACGGTCGCGATCAAGCGTACGCCGCTGCTCTACGGCGGCTATGTGATGTTCTCCTTCGGCTTTGTTTCCGTGGTCCTTTTCCTGCTGAGGGGCGAGGAAATTAGGGGATGGGCCGCAGCATTGGCACAAATCTCCATCGTGTGCCCTGTCGCTTATGCGCTGCTCTACTCGGGACGGATGCCGATCCTATTCGTTCTCGTGCTCGTGGCGATGGCGATGCTCGTGCGGCTTACGCAGGGACGAACGCTCCTGCCGCGCGGCCATTATCTTCTGCTCAAGACCGCCATCGCCGTTGCGTTGTTTGCGGTCTATTCTAGTGCGATCTGGTTCACCAGACAAAGCTTTTGCATCCAGATGTCGCCTCTGATCACTGAATTGCAGCAGGAGAAAGTTCGACGCGATACAGTCGCGGCGGCGCAGGAGCCGGCCGCACCGAAAGAAACTCCGCGTTCCGAGGCCGGCGAACTCATCTCGGCTGCTGAGCTGAACAAACGGGTTGCCCAGGTGCAGGCGCTTCCACCGCCGGAATCCAGGCCAAGCTCGACAGGGGCTATTCTGGCGATGATGCTGGAAGCCTGGAACGTCAAACCGCGCGGCTACGTCGCCTCGGTGATCGAATCCGGTCGCGTGTCGGCGCACGAAGCCATGATCGGCCTCAGTACCTATTTCTATCTGACCCACGGCGTGCGGACGATCGATATCGTCTGGAAGTCTCGCGACAAATTCACCCCTCAATGGGGCGTGTACGAAGTTGGCGTGCTGTCGCCGCTACTGCGAGTTTTCGTCCCCGCGAGCGATCAGGTTGCGGTCATGGAGGCCGAACTGCGGGCCGCGCTGATCTACGGCTTCTTCCCGAGTGCCTGGGCTGCGGCCTTCATCGACTTTGGTTTTATCGGTGCTGTCATTTACGTGTCGATCTGGGGAGCGGTGGCCGGCTGGAGCGCGGCCGGAAGCAGGTATTCCGGCCGCATGACGCCTAGGTTGTTACTTGTATTCGTGCTCGCCAGCATTCTTCTCAGTCCCGTTCAGGGCCCTCTAGGCATGGCTAATTCGGCGCTGGTGCTAATATCGATGCTGGCGACCGGTCTGATGCTCGATCTGCCCAAGCTGCAGGCGCGGCCGGAATAGGACGCGGGCAAGCTCGAGGTCAGCAGGCCTACGACTTGGCCTCAACGCGCGCGGAGATTTCCCGCAGCCAGGCGACGGTTGCCGCGACGCCTTCCTCCATGGTGCAGGGAAGCGGACCGCAGACAGCTGCGGTCGGGCTGAGATCAAATTGATACTGTGTAAGCACATTGTTGAGGCGAAATGAATTGAATGGAAACCGCTTCAATCCGATGCTGTTGATCGCATCGCCGCAAAGCCCAAGCATATGGGCGCAGCTGCGCGGCAAATGCGGAATCGCACGCGCACCGAACGCGCGCTGAAATGAGTCGCTCCACGCGATCAGATCGATTGGCGTGTAGTCGGCGAGATAGAACGTCCGGCGATGGATTTGCTCGGCGGGGACGTCCAGGAGACGCCAATACTGGAACGCGATGTTCTCGATATAACTGTAGGATTTCCAAAGCGGACCATGTCCGACATGGAAATAGCGACCGCGTTCGATCATATGCAGGAAGCGCTGATAGTGCGCGCTCATGCCTGGCCCCCAGACGGTGGTCGGGCGCGCCAGGCACCATTCGCGGCCCGCGCCATCAGTGCTGCGGACGATCTCTTCGGTGCGCACCTTGCTCTTTCCGTACAGCGTGTCGGCCTTGTAGTCGGTGTCGCTGGTCGGCACATAGCCGACGCGGCAGACGAGCTGCGAGGAAGTCCATATTGCCCGCTGAACGGATGGCGTCCGCCTGATAGCCTCGACCAGATTTTCTACACCCTCGATATTGGCGTTGTAGCCGGAAAGGTTAGTCCTCTCGTCGAGATCGATGCGGGCGGCGAGATGGACCGCTGCATCGGGTGCGGCGCCAGTCACCGCTTTTATCAGGCCATCGGCATCGAGGATGTCGCACACGATGTCGGTGGTCTTGGCCGGGACCTTGTCGAGCCCCACGACCTCGCAATGTTCGGCGCGCAGCCGTCGCACCAGCGCCTGGCCGATGAAGCCGGAGCTTCCGGTCACTAGAACTTTCATGCTGATGTCGCTGTCTCTACCAACGGGGCGGTGGCTTGACCTGCCTGCCGAGCTGATCTACCAAACCGACCGGTCGATTGCAAACTGTGATACATCCATCGAGCTTAACGGCCATTTGCGATCGCGATCCTCCACCTCGGCTTTGGCCCAACCGGCTCTCGCTTCATGAAGGCATTCGTCTCGGCCGCGTTTCAGGCCATCAACAACGTCCTGGAACCCGTCGGGCTGCGCCTCATGCGCACCAATGCGCCGGTCAGGAGTTTTCGCCTGTTCTTCAAACATCTGAAGTCGCTCGGCTTCGATATGAGGACAGTGATCGACGTCGGCATTGCCTTCGGCACATCGCCAATCTACGACGCGTTTCCGCGCGCCAAGTATTTTCTGGTCGAGCCGGTGGCCGAATGCCGTCCGATTCTCGAGCAGCTCAAGCAGCGGCTCGATGCCGAATACTTTCTGGTCGCAGCCGGCGGCGATAATGGCGAGATCACATTTAACGTCCACGACGATATCTCGGGCTCGAGTATCTTTGCGCAAGTTGAGGGCAAGGCCCTGGACGGCGAGCCGCGGAAGACTCCGATGAGAAGGCTGGACTCGCTGTTGCCCGAGGCGCTGGAGCATCCGGTATTCCTGAAGATTGATACGCAGGGGGCCGAGCTCGAGGTGTTGAGGGGCCTCGGCACGCGCATCAGCGAGATCGATCTCATCATCCTCGAGACCACGATGATGCCGCTGCGGCACGGCATTCCCCAATTCGCGGATATCGTTCGCTTCTGTGACGACGCCGGCTTTGCAGTTTATGACGTGCTGGAGGGGCACATGCGCTCTCTGGACGGCGCGCTGGCCCAGATCGATCTGGCCTTCGTGCGCAAGGACAGCCCGCTGCGCAGTCAGACAGCCTACTTCAGCCCCGAACAACTCGCCGAATATCTCAAGCGCCCAAGCAAGCTGCGCAACGCGTAGTCCAGGTGTAACGTCAGATTTCCGCCAGGAGGATAAACAGGCAGCGACGCTCGCCCTTGTTGACCATACCGCCGCGGTGCATGCCGTTGCCGTCGAACAGCACGCAATTGCCGTAGTTCGAGGTCGCGGCGAAGTGGCCCTCGCGCAGCCGCGCCACCTCCGTCGAATTGTCGGGCAGGTCGCCGCCGAAATCAGCTTTCTTGCGCAGGAACGCCGGCAGCGCCATGAATTTCTTGCGTGCGTCGGGCCGTCGGCTGGAGAAGCCGGAGAAATCGTTGGTACGTCGGACCATGCCCTCGAACCAGCCGATCTTTGCGTTCTGGCTGCCGCGGATGTAGCAGAACGGACCGCCGTCCGGACCGATGTCATGGATGTAGATTGCGCATTTCAGCATGCCATAGGTAGCATCGATGTGCAGGTAGCTGCCCCAGGGATCGGCAAGTTGCGTATCCGGGAATACGCGCCTCCAGAATGCGAGGTCCTGGTCGTTGATCTGCGCGTTGACGTGCTTCACGCCGGCCGGCCGGCCGAGATAGGCGCTCGCCGCTTCCATGATGCCATAGCGCTTGAAGATATTTTCGACGGTGGCGAATGCCTGCGGATCGGCCGAGCGCGTGCACCAATAGACGTTGTCGTCGAACTTGCGCTTCTCCGGCGGAATGTTGGCGCGCCGCTCGTCGAGCTTGGCGAAGCCCGGATTGGTCACGCTGCGGATCTGCTCGATCTCGTCGGGCGCAAGTGTCAGGCAGACGATGCCGTCGGATTTGATCTTGTTGAGCAGCGCCGGGTTCGCGGGCTTGGCGGGACGACGCGCGCCGGTCAGGGCGCCGATCGCGCGGCTCGCACGGATGCGCGCATACATCGAGATGTAGCGGAGTGCCGTCCTTGCGTTAAGCCCGCTGAAGCCGGCTTCCTTGGTCAGCAGCGGCATGTTGTCGTAGTCAACGATGCGGCGGATTGTGACGAAGGCGAACGTGCGCAGGAATACGTTCAGCGCGTAGATGCGCTCACGGAATGTCGGCTTCGGCAGCATGCCGCCGTAGGCGGGATGCGCATCGTAATCAATCGCGGGAAGCGTGGTGCCGCGATAAGGCGGAATCGGAAGCTCACCAATCTCGACGGCGCGGGCCACCGGCGTCACGTCGGAAAGTGAATCGATCGTCGTCATGTCGCGTTCTCCCGGAACGAGCGTGGTTCGTTTCAAGCTCGCCTCGATCTATACAGCCTGAGGCGCCGCACAGGCAATAATCGCGGGCACTTATCCGATCATTCCGGGCAACTCCGGTGTTGCCGCTAAATCATGGAAATGCTTCGGAAAAGCGCGTTTGATGTCGATCGTTCTAAGGGTTCCAGCGATTGCGTCAGACGCACCCCCACGGCCATAGGGCGGAACTATGCCCGGATCGGGCTGGAACTGGCCCTCGAAGATGCGCGTCAGGCTGGCGAGAATGGTTGTCGAATCGGCCGGGCAATCGATGACCGAGGCGGCGCGAAGTCGCCCCTTCTGGCGATCACCGATGTTTATCGTGGGCACGCCAACCGCCGGCGCCTCCAGGATGCCGCTGGAGGAGTTGCCGACCACGGCGTCCGCGAGCCGCAATGCCGCCCAATAGCGCTCGCTGCCGAGCGAGGTGAAGAGATGGGCGCGATCGCCGTGCGTCGCGACAAACGCCCTGACTGCGTGGTCGATGGCGCGATAGCCCGGATCGGCATTCACGCCGGTGAAGATAAAGCTGCGGTCCTGGACCTCGGCGAGCGCGCCGAAGAGCGCTGCGATGTTGGCGGCGTCAGCCTGCGGCCGCGCCGTGGTCGGATGCAGGGTCACAAGCAGGAAGCGCTCAGGGCCGGCGATGCCGAGCATTGCGAACAACTCGGCGCGGTTCGGGGGGGGCGCGGTATCCGCTAGATCGAGGCCGGGCGCGCCGACGTTGAAGACGAGATCTGGCGGTTCCCCCATCTGAATCACGCGCTGGCGATAGGGCTCGGCGGCGACGAAATGCAGGCAGGCCATCTTGGTGATGGCGTGGCGGATGGCGTCGTCGAAGGCGCCCGCGGTGATCTCGCCGCCATGGATGTGCGCTATCGGGATGTTCAAGAGCGTCGCTGCAACGGCTGCGGCTAACACCTCGTAGCGGTCGCCAAGCACAACAAGGATGTCAGGCGCGAGCTTCGGCAGCACCTCGGCAAAGCCGGTGACGCCGAGGCCGGTGCCGCGCGCGATCGTCTCGGCGCGGTCGTCATCGAGTGCGAAGTTGATCTTTGCGGCGATCGGAAAGCCGTCGGCCTCGATTGCCCGCCAGGTCTCGCCGAAGCGCGGCACCAGATGCATGCCGCAGGCGATCACGCTCAGCGCAACGTCGTCGGCCGCCTTCAGCCGCGTCAGGATGCCCCGCAGCAGACCGTAGTCGGCGCGCGAACCCGTGACGACGGCGATACGGCGGCGTGCGCTCATGACAGCCGCCGCCAGGGCGAAGCGTCGAGCATGCCGTGCTCGACGACGTAGGACGCGTAGGCGAGATCGGCCGCGCTCTCGATTTCGATCGAATGCATGCGGTCCATCATGATGCCGTAGCTCGCGGACGGATCGGCATAGATCTTGCGATGTTTGCGCATCGCGTCCCAGCCGACAAGATAGAGCGCGCCGTTCATGGTGACTTCGACGGCCTGATCCTGCCGTCGCTGCGCCGTCGTGGTCAGCATTTTCTCGACAATGCTTCCAATCGAGCCGTCCGGGCCAAGCGTCCCGACGAAGATTGAGGAGACCTCGGTCTCGCGCATGCCGACCACGAGGCTCGCCTTGCGCGCGGCAAACAGTTCGACGGCCGCGTCGAAATGCTTTGGCGTCGCGAAGGGCGAGGAGGGTTCCAGCAGCATGATGGCCTCGTAGCGCCGCTTCTCATGCGTCTCGATCCAATCCATGGCGTGCAGCACCACGTCGTTGGAGGAGGCGGTGTCGGTCGCGAGTTCGGCCGGCCGCTCGAACAGCATTTCGGCACCATACCGCGTTGCCTCGGCGCGGATCTCGGCGCTGTCGCTGGAGACGATCAGGCGCGAGCAGTAGCGGGACTGCTTTGCGGCGATCGCCTTGTAACCTGTCAGGCTGAGGCCGCCGATTTCGCGAAGATTCTTGCCGGGCAGGCCCTTCGATCCGCCGCGGCCGACCAGCAGAAACAATATTTCGGGCGAGTTTGTCATTGGCAACTGGCAATCCTGCGTCAGGGTCATTGCGAACAAGCGCGATTCGTCACTCTGCGGCCTTTGCGAGGCCCTGGGGAACGCCGCAAACCGCTAGCCTGCGTTGCTTTTACCAGCGTGCTCGACTAAGACAACCACCTGATTGGCGGGCGATTTCGCTTCGCCCCGGCGACAAAACCCCATGCATCGCAAAACCTTGATCATTGCTGAGGCTGGCGTCAACCACAATGGCGATCGCGCGCGCGCGATGGCGCTCGTGGAGGCGGCGGCGCGGGCGGGGGCCGACGCCGTCAAGTTTCAGTCGTTCCGAGCCGACAAGCTCGCGACCGCCGGGGCGGCGAAGGCAAGCTACCAGCAAGCGACCACGGGAACGGCACAGTCGCAGCTCGACATGCTGCGTGCGCTCGAGCTCAGCCCTGATGACGAGGAGCAGATCGCAGCGGCCTGCGCGGCGTCCAACATTACCTATATGTCGACGCCGTTCGATGCCGATAGCGCCACGCATCTGGTCCGCCGCATCGGTGTCTCCTCGCTGAAGGTCGGCTCGGGCGACCTGACCAATGCGCCGCTCTTGCTGCATCTGGCGCGGTTTGGCCTGCCGATCATCCTGTCGACCGGGATGGGGACACTCGCCGAAGTGGAGCTGGCGCTTGGCGTCATTGCCTTCGGTTATCTCCGTGAGGCGACGGCGCGGCCGACGCCCGCTGATTTCGCGAATTTGTTGCTCGACCGCGCGACCTGGACGGAGCTGCGCGCAAAAGTCACGTTGCTGCATTGTACCACCGAATATCCGGCCGATCCGCAATCGATCAATCTGCGCGCGATGGCGACGCTGCGCGATGCGTTTGGCCTGCCTGTCGGCTTCTCCGACCACAGCCGTGGTATCCACATCGCTTCGGCAGCGGTGGCGCTCGGTGGCACCGTGATCGAAAAGCACTTGACGCTCGATCGCAATCTGCCGGGGCCTGACCACCGCGCCTCGATCGAGCCGGATGAAATGGCGGCGATGATCGCCGCGATCCGCGACGTCGAAGCCGCGCTGGGTGATGGCCGCAAGGTGCCTGCGCCGGAGGAGATTCCAAACCGCGTAGTAGCCCGCCGCAGTCTCGTTGTGCTTCGTCCTGTGCGCGCCGGAGAGCGCTTCACGGAAGACAATCTCGGCGTCAAGCGCCCGGGCGGCGGCATTCCGCCGATCGAATATTGGAGCTATCTCGGCAAGGCCGCCGCGCGCGACTATGCGGCCAACGAAGCGCTTGAGCCATGAGTTTCATCGTGCTTTGCGCCGGCGGTCACGCCCGTGTCGTCATCGAAGCGTTGCTGAGCTGTGGCATCCATCCCGCAGCCGTCGCCGACCGCAACGTCGCACGGATTGGCGAGGCGATTGGTGGTGTCAAGATCACGGGATCGGACGACGACGTGTTGAAGATGGCCGCCGACACGGTCGAGCTGGCCAATGGTCTCGGCAATCGTGCCTCGCGTAGCGATTCAGGGTTGTCGGGCCGGCGCGCCCTGTTCGATCGGTTTGCCGCCCAGGGTTACAAGTTTCCTGTGATCGCACATGCCTCCGCCGTCGTTGCATCCGATGCACAACTCGGCGACGGGGCGCAGGTGATGGCGGGCGCCGTGATCCAGCCGGCGGCGCGGATCGGGCGAAACGTCCTGGTAAATACGCGCGCGGTGGTCGAGCACGATTGCATTGTCGGCGATCACGCGCATGTCGCCCCGGGGGCGGTGCTGTGCGGGGGGGTATCGATCGGCGAGAGCGTCCATATCGGCGCTGCGGCCGTTGTGTTGGTCGGCGTCAAGGTGGGCGCCGGAGCCGTCGTTGCCGCGGGCGCGGTGGTTAAAAAGGATGTCGCGGCCGGCGGGTTCGCCGGCAACGAATAGGATTGGTTTGTCATGAAGGGTGCTTTCGTCGTCAATGAAGATACGCCGCTGATCGAAACGCTGCGGCGGATCGATCAGGGTAATCTGCAGCTCGCCATCGTCGAGCGCGAAGGCAGGATCGTCGGCACCGTCACCGACGGCGACGTGCGGCGCGCGCTGCTTGGCGGCGTCGGCCTCGACGCCTCAGTTAGGCTCGTGATGAACCGCACGCCGATCACGGCGTCGGTCGGGATTTCGAATCCGGCCGCGCTCAATCTTATGCGCAAGCATTCGATCCATCAGCTCCCGCTTGTCGATCCCGAGGGGCGGGTGGTCGAGGTCAAGCTGATCGATGATCTCGCGCTCGCGCAGCAATCCGATCATTGGGTCGTGCTGATGGCCGGCGGTCTCGGTTCGCGGCTGAAGCCGCTTACCGACGAGATCCCGAAGCCGCTCATTCGCGTCGGCGACAAGCCGATCCTGGAGACCGTGCTCGGCGGCTTCGTAAAGGCAGGCTTCGGCAAATTCTTCATCTCGGTCAATTACAAGGCCGACATGATCCGCGATTATTTCGGCGATGGGTCGGCTTGGGGCGTGGAGATCAACTATCTCCAGGAGAACGAACGGCTCGGTACTGCGGGGGCCCTGTCGCTGCTGCCGGAGCGGCCGACCCAGCCATTCTTCGTCATGAACGGTGATCTGCTGACGACGGTGAATTTTGAGCAGATGCTGAAATATCATCGCGAGCACCAGGCTTTCTCCACGGTTTGTGTGCGCGAGCATTCGGTGACCGTGCCGTTCGGCGTGATCGATTTCGACGACCATCGCCTGGTCCGCATTCGCGAGAAGCCGACGCAGAAATTCTTCGTCAATGCCGGCGTCTATCTGCTCGATCCCGGCGTGCTCGATCATCTCGACGCCAACGAGGCCGTCGACATGCCGACGCTCATCGAGCGGACCATCGCGAAAGACAAGCCGTCCGTTGTGTTCCCGCTGCGGGAGTACTGGATCGACGTCGGCCGTCTCGACGATCTGCAGCGTGCCTCCGACGAGTTCCAGAGGATATTCGGATGAACACTGAACGCTCCCTCCGCGAGATGATGTCGCTCAACGGCCGCGTCGCCGTTGTCACCGGCGGCGCTGGCCATATCGGCCGCGCGATTGCCTCGGGTCTTGCCGAACTCGGTGCCGCCATCGCCCTGGTCGATATCGCGGCTTCCGCGGGCACTGAGGCGGCGGCGAAGCTCACCGCCGATCATTCGGTCAAGGCTGCGATTTTCGACTGCGATTTCGAGCGGAGCGACGCCGTGAAGGATCTGCCGCAGCGGGTGCGCGAGACATTTGGTGGCATCGACATCATCGTCAATTGCGCCGCCTTCGTCGGCACCAGCGGGCTGGAAGGCTGGGCGGTGCCGTTCGAGCAGCAGTCGGATGCGACCTGGCGGCGGGCGATCGAGGTCAACCTCACCGCGCCCTTCGTGCTGATCCAGGCCGCGGCCGGGGACCTTGCAAGGTCCGGCCATGGTAGTGTGATCAATATTTCCTCGATCTACGGCCTCGCCGGGCCCGATTGGCGGCTCTACGAAGGAACGCCGCTCGGGAACCCGGCCGCCTATGCCGCGAGCAAGGGGGGGCTGATCCAGATGACACGCTGGCTGGCGACGACGATGGCGCCAAAGGTCCGCGTCAATGCGGTCGCGCCAGGGGGCGTCTTCAGGGCCACGCCGGAGCCGTTTTTGAGCCGCTATGTGGCCCGGACGCCACTTGCCCGCATGGCACGCGAGGACGATATGAAGGGCGCTGTGGCCTACCTTGCGAGCGATCTGGCAGCCTATGTGACGGGCCAGTGCATTGCGGTCGACGGGGGGTGGACGGCGTGGTAAGCCAGCAGCAAATCATTCAATTGCGAGAATCTCCGAAATGTTGAGCTGTAGCAAATGCTTATTGCCGGAAACGGCAGAGGCCACGTCGTTCGACGAAGCCGGTTCGTGCAGCGTCTGCGCCCAGATCGAGGTCCGGGACACCCAGATCAATTGGGAAGAGCGCCACGACCAGATGATGGAACTGGTCGCGCAATATCGCGACAAGGGGCTGTACGACTGCATCGTGCCCTATTCGGGAGGCAAGGACAGCGTTTTCCAGCTCTGGTACGTCGTCAAAAAGCTCGGTCTGAAGCCCTTGGTGGTGCGCTTCGACCATTGGTTCTACCGTCCGCTGGTCGAAGAGAATAACACCAGCGTCTTCAAGCAGCTTGGCGTCGACGTGCTGAACTTCACGCCGAACTGGCATGTTGTACGTGAGCTGATGCTAGAATCGCTGAAGCGCCGCGGCGACTTCTGCTGGCACTGCCACACCGGAATCTACGCCCACACCATGCAGATCGCGATCCGTTACGAGACGCCGCTGCTGATCTGGGGCGAAAGTCTGGCGGAATACCAATCGTTCTATTCCTACGACGAGATGGAAGAGGTCGACGAGAAGCGCTTCAACCGCGTCATGAATCTCGGCATCACCGCCGATGACATGTACGAATTCCTCGGCGGCCGTGTTGCGCGACGCGATCTTTATCCGTTCGCTTATCCTGCCAGGAAAGACCTGATGCGGATCAAGTGCCGGTCAGTCTGTCTCGGCAACTACATCAAGTGGGATACCAAGAAGCACGTCGAGATCATCAAGCGCGAGCTCGGCTGGAAGGGCCAGGAGGTCGAGGGCATCCCGCCGGAGTATGATTACGAGAAGATCGAGTGCTTCTTCCAGGGCGTGCGCGACTACCTGAAATACATCAAGCGCGGCATGGGACGGACCAATCACCTGGTCAACATCGATATCCGAAACGGTCGCATCAGCCGTGACGAAGGGCTTGCGCTCGTCAACGAATTTGATGGCAAGCGTCCGCCGAGCCTCGACCTGTTCCTCAATTATCTCGATTTGACGGAGGAGCAGTTCCTTGACGTGGCTATGCGTCACCAAGTCGATCCGTGGCAATTCTCGCCCAACGAGGTGAAGAGCGGCCGGGTGATGCCTGATATGGATAAGTGGGACAGGACAGACGTGCCGTGGCCAAACCATCCGGGAATCAAGCTGGGATAATCGAACGGTGGTGCGAGGAAAGCGCGCTTGATGCAGAACACGAGAGCTGCGGCTCCCGCTTTGATGTTTCATCATTTTTGCGGTGAGCATCACCCTCGCGGGCAGGGGGCGATCAGCGCTGACGAACTCGCCACTTTGATCGAGCATGTCGGGCCGGGAAACATCCTCCCGGCGCGAGAGTGGCTGTCGGCATTCCGAGGCGGCACGCTGCAGCCGCAACAGACCTGTCTTACCTTTGACGACAATCTGAAGTGCCAACTCGACGTGGCGGTCCCGGTGCTCGAGCACTACGGCCTAACCGGATTCTGGTTCGTCTACACCTGCTATTCGACGGACCGGCGGCTGCCTCGTCTCGAAGTATACAGGTATTTTCGGACGGTTCGCTTCGCTGACATCGAAGACTTCTACAAGGAGTTTTTCGGGCTTGCCGCCCAGCTCTACGGTGATGAGGTCACGACGTGGCTAGCGCGCTTCGATCGCTTGCGCTTTCCAATGTATCCCTCGTTCTATAGCCTCAATGACTGCAAGTTTCGCCAGAGCCGCGATGCGCTGTTGGGTGAGGAGCGCTATTTTGCCGTGATGGACCGGATGCTCGCAAACCATGGCCTTGATCCGGACGAGATCGCGCGTGCTGTTTTGATGAGCGATGACGAGATAGCGAAGTTGCACCGCAGGGGGCATGTTGTCGGCCTGCATTCGCATACGCATCCCACCGACCTTGCTCGCTTCGCGGAAGACCGGCAGGCGTGGGAATACGAGCGGAACTTCGCTGCCCTAGAGACGATTCTCGGCGAGAAGCCCACGACGATGTCACACCCCTGCAATTCCTACGACGGGTCGACACTGCGGCTGCTCGATCGCCTTGGGATCGAGGTCGGCTTTCGCGCCGATGCAGACCAGGCCGCCTATTCCTCGCTGGAATTGCCGCGTCGGGATCATAGCGTTTTGATACGGGAGGTGGTGCAGTGAGGGTGACGGTATTTACCAGCAATCAGCCGCGGCATTTTCGGCTCATCGAGAAGTTGGCGAACGTCGCCGATCATGTATTTGCAATCCAGGAATGCACGACGCTCTTTCCCGGCAAGAAGAAGGACTACTATGTCGCCTCTCCGGTGATGGAGGAGTATTTCTTCCATGTGCGTGCGGCGGAAAAGCAAACGTTCGGAGATGTGGCGTTTCCTCCAGACAATGTTACGTCTCTCGCTCTCTTTCTCGGTGACATCAACGATGTCGACATGAAGGCGCTCGCACCGGCGCTGCAGTCCGACTACTACGTGGTGTTCGGTGCGAGCTTCCTAAAGGGCCCGCTCGCCGAGTTCCTGATCGAGAAGCGGGCAATCAACATTCACATGGGCGCATCGCCCTACTACCGCGGCAATTCCTGCAATTTTTGGGCGATTGAAGACGGTCACGCCGACTACGTCTGCGGAACCATTCATATGATCACGAAAGGACTGGATAGCGGTCCAATCCTGTTTCACGCCCTTCCCAAGCCACAAACGGTCGACCCGTTCCTGCTCGGCATGATCTCGGTCGACGTCGCGCAGAATGCGGTCGCCCAGCACATTAAGAACGGTTCTCTGTACGATGCCCCCGCGGTTCCTCAGGATCGCTCGCAGGAACTGCGTTACACCAAGAACGTGGAATTCACGGATGAAGTGGCGAGCCGTTATTTGAGGATGCGGCCGTCGCCCGAGACCGTTAGGGCAATTCTCGACAAGAGAGACTTGTCGAAGTTCATCAATCCAGTCGTGCTGTGAAGGTCGCGCGAGGGCTTAGATGTTCTCCACTCTGTCCAAGATATCTCGGCTTCTGCTGGAGCCGGCGGCATTCTTGGTGATATGCAGTGTCGCCGGGCTTGTCCTAATCCATTCCGGGGTTCTGGAGACCGGCAAAGCGGTCGCCACTGTCGGGCTCTTGGGTCTCGTCGGCTTCGGCTTCGGGCCGCTCACCAGCATTGCGGTATGGATGCTCGAAAACCGCTTTCCCCAAGTGACCGAAATCAACGGTCGGGTCGATGGGATCGTGGTGCTTGGCGGCGGCGAGCGTTTGACCAGAGGGCAACTCGTGGTGGGATCGGCCGCCAGATTGCTGACAGCAGTGGACATCGCCCGGAGGTACCCGGCTGCACAATTGCTGTTTTCCGGTGGGGTTGCGAACTCCTTTGGGACGAAGGACACGCAGGAAGCTTCGATCGCCCGACATGTCCTCGTGCTGTTGGGGCTCGATGTGAAGCGTGTCCAGATCGAAGACTGTGCCCGCAACACGCGCGAAAGTGCCGTCTATATTGCAGAGAGGTATCCGCTCCCGAAATCGGAGCGCTGGCTTCTGATCACCTCCGCCGTCCACATGCCACGGGCGATCGGCGCTTTTCGCGCGATGGGGATCGACGTCATTCCCTATCCGGTTGACTATAGCCTCGCGGCCGACTTCAGGCCGTTTGATCTGCGTCGCGGCGTAGGCGCCTGGCTCGTGCTGGCCGAGGGAGCCGCCCGGGAATGGATGGGGTTGATCGTCTATCGCCTTGCTGGTTATACTTCAAAGGTGTTGCCTGGCCCACTTGATCCGAAGGTAGGTGAATGTCGGGCGTAGCGATCGTCGATTACGGCATCAACAACGTGCGCTCGGTGAAGAACGCCGTCGAATATTGTGGCTTCGATCCGGTCGTGACCCATGATGCCGACGCGATTGCGGATGCTTCCCACGTCATCCTGCCCGGAGTCGGCGCGTTCGGCGACGCCATGATCAACATCCGCGCCCGCGGCATCGATGAAATCCTCGAGCGCCAGGTCCGCGAGAAGGGCAAGCCGTTCCTTGCGGTGTGCCTCGGGATGCAGCTGCTCGCCAAGACCTCCGAGGAGCACGCCGATGACGGCGTTGTACATCGCGGGCTCGGCTGGTTCGACGCCGACGTTCTGCGGCTGATGCCGAACGATCCTGCCTTGAAGATCCCGCATATGGGATGGAACATGGTGGCGAAGGAGCGCAACCATCCGATCCTCGCCAATATCCGCGAGAGCAATCTGGCGTTTTATTTCGTACATTCCTTCGCCATGCGCTGCAGGGATCACGGCGACGTGGTTGGCTTCGCCCAGTACGGCCAACCGGTGACCGCGATCATCTCGCGCGACAATATCGCCGCCACGCAGTTCCATCCCGAGAAGAGCCAGGACACCGGGATCGAGCTGATGAGCAATTTCCTGCGCTGGAATCCCTAAAGTTCTCGCGATGCTGAAGAAGCGCCTGATACCGAAATTCCTGCTGCGCGACGGCAGGCTCGTCAAATACGTCCGCTTCTTCGAGAACGAGCGCGCCGCCGGCAACCCGGTGACGACCGCAAAAGTCTACAACGACTATGGCGTCGACGAACTGATTGTGCTCGACATCGTGCCGAGCGAGGCCTCGCGTGGCCGCGTCGTCGACATCATCGAGCGAATGTCGGAAGAGATTTTCATGCCGTTCACGGTCGGCGGCGGGGTCAAGACGCTCGACGACGTCAACATGCTGCTCCGCGCCGGTGCCGACAAGGTATCGGTGAATTCGGAGGCCGTGCGGCGCCCCGAGTTTCTGCGCGAGGCGGCGCGCACCTTCGGCGACCAGTGCATGACGGTGTCGATCGACTACAAGAGGATCAGCCCCAACCATGCTAGCGTATTCATCGACGGAGGCCGCGAGCATGTCGCGCTCGACCCGATCGAATGGGCGCAGCGCTGCGAGGACCTGCACTGCGGGGAGGTGCTGCTTGGCTCGATCGACCGCGACGGTACCATGAGCGGCTACGATCTCGAACTGATTCACAGGGCGGCAAGCGTCTTGAGCGTACCATTGATCGTCTCTGGTGGTTGCGGCTCGCTCCAGCACGCGATCGACGCGTTGGAGGCCGGTGCCTCTGCGGTGGCGATCTCCTCGATGTTCCTGTTCACCGACCACAGCCCGATCAAGCTTCGTAGTCATCTGTTCTCGCGTGGTCTCGACGTGCGCGCCAGCTTCTCGAGTAGGAATTGATGCCGTGCAGCTTTCGCTCGCCCGCAACGAACTCGCCGTCTACGTGCGCAGGCAATTCGAAAACCTGTTTCCCGACGGCGTCGATCTCGGCGACCTACCGAAATTCGTCGACCTTGCGCTCGGCCGGGTCGATCATTGCTTCTCGCGCGTAAGGCTGAAGGGCTTCTTTGCAGATGGTGAGGCGCGGTTCTCGCATTGGCATTCCGACCAGTATGCGATCTTCCTTTACTATCTCGCCAATTCGGCGTTTCGCGAGCGGCCCGGCCATCCCATCGCCGACAAGGCCTATGCACTCAACAAGGCGCTGCACGCGCTCGATGCGTTCTATGAGGTCGAGCTGCCCGATGTGTTCGCGGTCCAACATCCTGTCGGCACCGTGCTTGGGCGCGCCGGCTATTCGGATTACTTCATTTGCTATCACAACTGCACGGTGGGCGCGAACCTCGACAACGACTATCCGTCGTTCGGGCGTGGCATCGTGATGTATGGCGGCAGCCGCGTGATCGGCAAGACTGCGGTAGGGGACAATTCCTTCGTGTCGACCGGCGCGATCCTGATCGACGGCGGCACGCTTGCCGCCGACAGCATCTTGCACGGCGTGTATCCGAAGGCGGCGCGCTCGCCGACGTCGCGCAACGTAGTGCGCGATATATTCGGGATGACGACCTGATCAGGTCAACCGCTTGAACCCGGAGTGAGCCACGGGCCCGCGCAACAACTGCTTGACGGCCTTCTGATCGACTGCGGTGCGGAGCTCCCGGAACACGTCGGCCACCGCATCCAGGTAGCGGTCGACGTGGGCGTCCGTATGCGACCACATCGCGTAGAACGAGCCCGTCGCGAGGATGCCGCGGTCCAGCATCATCTGCGTGAACAGCGTGCGCACCTCCTGCGCGTCCGGCAGGTCGAAGGCGAAATGGCCGAGCGGCGAGATGCCGGAAACGTGCAGGGGCAGGCCCGCAGCCTGTGACGCTTCGGTCCAGCCCTTCTGGATGCGTGTGCCGATCCGCATCAGGTGCCGCGCGACGTTCTGCTCGCGATGCTTGCGCAAGGTGGCAAGTGCTGCGACCGGTCCGACGCGCTCGGTCCAGGCCGTCGAGCTGACGAAAGTTTCCTGCGCCGCGTCCATCACGGAGGCGCGGCCGACGATCGCGGCCATCGGAAAACCGTTGGCGATAGCCTTGGCGAATACCGCCATGTCGGGATCGACGCCATAGGCCAGATGAGCACCGCCGGAATTGATGCGGAGGCCTGACGTCACTTCGTCGAAGATCAACGCGGCGCCGCAGCGGTCGGCGAGCGCGCGGATACCCTTGATGAAGGCCGGTTCAGGCTCACTGGAGCGCACCGGCTCCATCACGATGGCGGCGAGCCGTTCGCCATGGGCGGCGACGATGGCCTCGATCTCATCGAGCTTATTGAAGTGGAAAGGGTGCATCAGGCCGGCGAGACCACGCGGCACACCCTTGGTATCGAGGCCCGGCAGCAGATGACCGTCGAGCGCGGTGGTCTCGCCGAGATTGGCGCTGAGATACCAGTCGTGCCAGCCGTGATAGCCGCAAAACGCCACCATGTCGCGGCCGGTCGCGGCGCGCGCGATGCGAACCGCAATCGCCATAGCCTCGCCACCGGCGCGGCCGAAACGCACCATGTCCGCCCAAGGATGCAGCTCGACCAGCAGCTCTGCCAGATCGATATCCTCGGCGCAATTCAGGGTCGACATAGAGCCCATGTCGATCGCGCTCTTTACTGCGGCATCGACGTCGGGGTCGGCAAAGCCCAGGATGGTGGCGCCGATGCCGCAATAGCTCATATCAAGGTAAGTCTTGCCGTCGAGATCGACGACTTCGGCGCCCTTGGCCGATTTGAAGTAAGTCGGCCACTGTTCCGGCAGGAACATTTCCGGCCGTTTTGAGAGCAGCTGCGTTCCGCCGGGCATGACCTTGCGCGCGCGTCGGTAAAGCGTTTGGCCGGTGCTCGACATTGGATTCTCCTGGGCGGAAAGCCTTCGGTGGATACCGCAAGCCCTCGACTCAGGCAAGGCGCCGTGAGCAGGTTCTGCATGCCCGAATGGGCGCCCGACTGCTAGCTGGCTCGACCGGTTATGGATGCAGAGAGAGGGGGGCGTGGACCCGGTCGCCGCTTGCTGTCTGTGGTGTCGTCGTTCTCAGGTGCGATCTCGAAGACGGCTGCTGGAGGGGAGATCAGCGTTCTCGATCCAGGTGGATTCGGGTCGGTATTCTCCGTCTACGCAGGTCATTCTAAACAATTCGGCAGTGACGGGTAATATCACCGGCTTGAGCTTCACTAACGGTGGTACGATGCCGTCACTCAAAAAATAGTCCCGTTGCAGGCAATTGAGTGGCCGACGGAACCTCGTCGGGGCTGTCACGCCGCAGTAGAACGTTTTTACAGCCGGCGCCTCGCGTTGGAACGCGGCACCGGCAGCCCGCAAGCAGGACTGCTTAAGCAACCGCTACTCGGTTGCTAACAGAAACTTCTCATCGTCGTAAGAGAATTTGAAAAGCCTGGAACGCGCCGCTTGTGGCTAATTGCGGTGCACTGCCTGGCTGACCTCGTTCATCACCTGGCGATAGCGAGCAAGAGCGACGTCCTCGCGATATTTCTCGGCGATGTCGGCTGCACGAATTCCTTTGTCCATGGTGGTCTGTCGATCGTCGGCCGCTTCCCGAATGGCTCGCACGAGCTCGGCGGGGTTTTCGGGAGAAACGACCCATCCGATTGCCTCTTCGCCAAGCACGAGCGCGCCTTCGGAATTGGCCTCCGAGGCGACCACGATCGGACGCCCGATCGCCAAGATGTTATAGAGGCGGCTGGGGATCGAGACACCGGCGACATGCCGGCGATAGGGAATAACCCAGAGATCGGCAGCCGACAGGAATTCCACGAGTTCGTCTTCGGCGACAGGTTTCATGATCGTGACATTCTCGAGACGATCCTTGGCATAAAGCTCGTTGAGCGTGGCCCAGCCCACGCCCCATCCCGAGAGCATGAAATGAATGTCCTTCCGGTCTCGCAACAGGCGGGCCGCTTCGAACACCGTGACGGGATCGTGTGTGAAACCGAGATTGCCGGATAGACCAACGATAAACCTGGAAGAGTCCGGCGCGCGGAATCGGCTGGCCGGATCAATCTTGCGATAGCCAATCGGAATAAGCGCCCAGTTCGGAATGTAGTGAAGTTGGTCCGCAACGACACCGGGATATTGTTCGATCAGAGGCGGCACGTCGCGCCCGATCACGACGATCGCATCAAGGCGCCGGAACAGAAGCGTGTTGGCAAAGCGAATGAGGCGCACCGCCAGCGAAGTGGAGCGAACCATACCGGCGGCCTCGAGCGCTTCCGGATAGAGATCATATATCAGGAGCATGGACTTTGCTCCACGCAATCTGGCGGCGATAAGCACGGTGTAGGGCAGGGTGAACGGCGTCGTGACGCAGAAGACGATGTCGCCCGACCTTGCCCGCCGCAGGACCGAGAAGAACATTTGGGCAGCAAGCAAGCAGATCGCGAGAGCGCGCTGGACGATCGCGGACTTGCGCGGATTCCAGCACTTGATTTCGACGACCTCGGGCTTGCCGGCTTTGCCGTCTGCGCGCGAGCCTTGTGTCGCTGAGATCACAACGACCTGCCGATCTCTTGCGAGGCTCTCGGCGATCTTGCCGACATAAACTGCCGTCGTGGTCGTGTCGGGCGGGTAGAACTGAGCCGCGATGATCAGCTTTGCGGAAGTGGCCATGTGCAAACGCGGTCCTCGATCAGGCGTTCGGCTGAAGGCCGTTGGCCTGACTTTCCGCCAAATAGGCTTCATAGGCGCGCTTCAAGCCATCGTGAAGCGAGGTCGTCGCGCGCCAGCCGAGCTCGTCGAGCCTGTTGATATCGAGCAGCTTGCGCGGCGTGCCGTCGGGACGCGAGGTGTCGAAGGAGATCTCGCCGCGATAGCCGACGATCCCGGCGACCACGCGCGCGAACTCGGCAATGGCGACATCCTCCCCGGTGCCGATGTTGATCAGCTCGCTGCCGGAATAGGTCTTCATCAGGTGGACGCAGGCATCGGCCATGTCGTCGACATAGAGGAACTCGCGCCGCGGCGTGCCGGTGCCCCAGACCGCGACCGTCTTGGCGCCCGACAGCTTCGCCTCGTGAAAGCGCCGGATCAGGGCCGCGACGACGTGGCTCAATTCAGGGTGATAATTGTCGCCGGGACCATAGAGGTTGGTCGGCATCACGCTGATGAAGTCGCTGCCATACTGACTGCGATAGGCCTCCGCCATCTTGATGCCGGCGATCTTGGCGATCGCATAGGGTTCGTTGGTCGGCTCCAGCGGGCCTGTGAGCACGGAATCTTCGCGCAGCGGCTGCGGCGCCAGCTTCGGATAGATGCAGGACGAGCCGAGGAACATCAGCTTCTCGGCCCGGTTCACATGCGCGGCGTGGATCACGTTGGCGGCGATCGCGATGTTGTCGTAGATGAACTCGGCGCGCAGCGTGTTGTTGGCGACGATGCCGCCGACCTTGGCGGCGGCGAGGAAGATCACCTGCGGCCGCACCCGCGCGAACCAGTCGAACACGGCGGCCTGGTTGCAGAGATCGACCTCGCGCCGGTCAACGGTGACGAGCTTCACATCCTCCCGTGCCAGCCGGCGCAGAAGCGCGCTGCCGACCATGCCACGATGACCGGCGACATAGACGCTCTTGCCCTTCAGCTCAAACGGTACGCTTGCCATTTGCAATGTCCCGTTTGGCCTCGGCAAGATCGCCCGCCATCATCTCTTCGACGAGCTGCGCAAAGCTCCGCTTCGGTTTCCAGCCGAGCACCTTTTGCGCCTTGCTGGCATCGCCGACGAGCAGATCGACCTCGGTCGGGCGGAAATAAGTCGGATCGATCTTCACCACCGTCTTGCCGCTGATGGCATCGACGCCGGTCTCGTCCACACCTTTGCCGCGCCATTCGATGCGGCGGCCGACCTGGGCAAAGGCCAGCTCGACCATCTCACGCACCGACCGCGTCTCGCCGGTGGCGAGCACGAAATCATCGGGCTTGTCGGCCTGCAGGATCATGTGCATGCCCTCGACGTAGTCCTTGGCATGGCCCCAGTCGCGCTTGGCCTCGAGATTGCCGAGATAGAGCGTCTGCTCGAGCCCAACCTCGATCCGGGCGACGCCGCGGGTGATCTTGCGGGTGACGAAGGTCTCGCCGCGGATCGGGCTCTCATGGTTGAACAGGATGCCGTTCGAAGCAAACATGCCGTAGGCTTCGCGGTAGTTCACCGTGATCCAGTAGCCATAGAGCTTGGCGACGCCATAAGGCGAGCGGGGATAGAACGGCGTGGTCTCCTTCTGCGGAATCTCCTGCACGAGACCGTAGAGCTCGGAGGTCGAGGCCTGGTAGAACCGCGTCTCCTTCTCCATGCCGAGGATGCGGATCGCTTCCAAAAGGCGCAGCACCCCGACGGCATCGGCGTTGGCGGTGTATTCCGGGCTCTCGAAGCTGACGGCGACGTGGCTCTGCGCGGCGAGATTGTAGATCTCGGTCGGGCGGATCTGCTGCACCAGGCGGATCAGGTTGGTCGAATCCGTCATGTCGCCGTAATGCATCAGGAACGGTACGTTGCCGGCATGCGGGTCCTGGTAGAGGTGATCGACGCGCGCGGTGTTGAACGAGGACGAGCGGCGCTTGATGCCGTGCACGACATAGCCGAGCGACAGCAAATGCTCGGCGAGATAAGCCCCGTCCTGCCCGGTCACACCGGTGATGAGAGCGACGCGCTGTTTGGAGTCTTGAGCATTCATAGTTGTTCCGGGCCACCGGCTTAGGATTGACGGGGTTGCGTATCCTACTTTTCCGAGCGTGTCTTGTTTTCCAGTGCGGCCGGATTTTCATGTAAATGTGATTATGCATTCAATGGGTTAGCGTTCGTTGATATGGAATTCTAGGGGTGCGCGAGCTTGATTTGCCCACGAATCTGCCGGTTCCTACCGCTCTGCAGGTTTCAGGCGAGCTCAAGCGCCTCGCGCACGAAGGCCGCGAGATTGCCTTCCCGAAGTAACGCGCCACGGATGCCTGCAGCGCACATCGCCTTCAGGAAAGCGCTTCATGAGGCCGGTGATCATGCCTCGCCCCGGCGTTCGCCGGTCGCTGTCGCATCGATAGCACTCGACGATGGTCTCGGGGTGGTCGGGGGATAGAACGTTTTGATATGGCGCCGGCTGCGATTTCGTGATCATGGGGTGCCGGAACAAATGTGTTCACCGTCCCGCCGGCGGCTTGTCTCGATATCGGCGGCGTCGCACCTACGTCGGTTCCGTCAGCATCATGGTGACGACCAGCCTGCGGCCGCTCCTTACCATGCCGCCGCGGTGGATTCCGAATGGGTCGAACAGGACCGCGTCGCCCTGGTCGCTGGTCACGCGCCATTCGTTGTCGAGGATGGCGTCGGCATATTCGCTGCCAGCGGGCAGATCGACACCGAAGGCGGCTTTGCGCTGCAGGAATTTTGGTAGCGCGTTGAAGAGCCGGCGGTTCTGCGGCTTGGTCGACGACAGGCTGGCATAGTCGTTGGCGCGGCGGATGAGCCCGTCCCAGAAGTTGCGGCTCGCGCGATGTGTTCCGCGGACATAGGTGAACGGGCCGTTGTCGGAGCCGACCTCGCTCACATAGATGATGAACTTGAGGAGGTTGTAGGTCGCATCGACGTGACAATAGTCGCAGGGCGAGTCCACGACACCGACGTCGCGAAAATGATTGGCCCAGAAGGCATCACTCGGGTCGTTGATCTGAGGCACCACATGGGCGATCGCCACCGGGCGGTCGAGATAGGCGCTCGCCGCGTCGATGACGCCAAGCTCGGACCCCAGTTGGTTGAAATAGGCGTAGATCTCGGGAAAGACGTCCTTGTCGAGCCACAGCCGCGTCTCGTCGAAATGGCGTTGGTCTGGCGTCTTTTGGGCAAGTCTTGCTTCAAGCCGCCGGTAGTGCGGAGCGAGCAGGTCTCTGATACGGCCGAGCTGTTCTGGCGAGAGGTGAAAACCGGCTATGCCGTCCCGGTTCAGCGTCTTCAGCACGTTGGCACCGGCCGTCGTCCTCGGCTCCGCGGCTCTGCGCGTCAGCCGCCGAAGCTTCTGTGTCGCCACCAGCCGCAGATAGGTCGGCGAGCGCCGGATCAGCTCGGCGACCTTGTGCGATTTATCCTTGGGGCGCGGCAGATGCTCGTAGTCGGCCATCAGACGGGCCGTGATCATGGCAAAGCCCGATGCGAATTTTGCGAGTGCCGCGGCGCGTTCGCCGAGAGTTGGCTTCGGGAAAGCCGTGCCATAGGCGGGGTGATTCGGATAATCGATGACTGGCAAATGATCGTACGAATATGGGTGCGATGTCATGGCGCCGCCTTTCCGATGAACCACTCGCTAGAATGGCAGGCGCCGTTCGTCATTGACGTCGATCAATGACTATTCACGTGATCGGCAGGGTAGCTGGAACAATCAAGCAGCCTATCGCTCGTCCGCGATCACCTTGCCATCGTTCGGCAATATGCCGGGGCCGACCAACTCGACGGCTCCGCCGAGCTTTGTCACGGCGCGCAAGCTGGCCGCGATCTCCTCGCGCAGTGTGTCGCCTGATGCGCTCGTCTCGGCCCTCAGCGTCATCGCATCAGCCTCGCCCTGGCGCGTAACAACGAGGCGCAGCCGCCCGAGCGCGGGATGGCGCTTGCCGATCTCCGCGATCTGCTCGGGGCGGACGAACATGCCCTTGACCTTGGTGGTCTGGTCGGCGCGGCCCATCCAGCCCTTGATGCGCATGTTGGTGCGCCCGCACGCGCTCATGCCGGGCAACGCTGCCGTGAGGTCGCCGAGCGCCAGCCGGATCCAGGGATGGTGAGGATCGAGCGAGGTCACCACGATCTCGCCGACATCGCCCGGTGCCACGGGATCGCCGGTGCCGGGCCGGACGATCTCCATGATCAGATCCTCGTTCACGACCATGCCCTCACGCGCCTCGGTCTCGAACGCGATCAGGCCGAGATCGGCAGTACCGAAGGCCTGGTAGGCCTCGATGCCGCGCGCCTTGATCTCGGCCTGGAGCGAAGGTGGGAAAGCGGCGCCCGAGACCATCGCGCGCTTGATCGAGGACACATCCCGGCCTGCGGTCGCCGCGGCATCGAGCAATATCTTCAGGAAGTCCGGTGTGCCGCTGTAGCCGATCGGGCGGTAGGCCTCGATCAGCTCGAATTGCTGCTCGATATTGCCGGGGCCGGCCGGGATCACGGCGCAGCCGAGCGCGCGCGCCGAGGCGTCGAAAATGAAGCCGCCCGGGGTGAGGTGGTAGCTGAACGTATTGAGCACGATGTCGTCGGGGCGGAAACCGGCCGCGAACAGCGCACGCGCGCCGCGCCAGGGATCATCCTGGCGTCCCTCCGGCTCGAAGATCGGCCCCGGCGAGGTAAAGAGGCGGGCGAACGAGCCGGGGGATGCCGCCACGAAGCCGCCGAAGGGCTGGGAGGCCTTGTGCAGGGCCGGCAGCTCCGATTTGCGCAGCACCGGCAGGCCCGCCAGCGCCGCCCTGGAGGTCACTGAGGCGGGGTCGATGCCCTTCAGTCGCTCGGCATAAGCTGGGGCGACCATGGCGCTGCGGAGCACGCCTGGCAGGCGGGCGAACAGCTCGGCCTCGCGCGCCGCCGGCTCACGCGTCTCGAGGGTGTCGTAATGGGCGGTCATGGCGGGTCTTTCCGGGTTGGCATCCGTTGCGCGCCGCCGCCCGCATGGGTATCAGACGGCCATTGCGGCGGCTTGGAGAGCGCGGAGTGACGGACGAGCGGATCAATGAGGCTGAAGGGGCGGGCGATGTGGTCGCGCGCCTGAAGCGCCGCATGGTCGAGGACGCGCTGCCGTTGTGGTCGACGGTCGGCTGGGATCACGCCGCCGGCGGTTTCATCGACAGGCTGCACCGCGACGGTACGGCGGATACGGCCGCACCGCGGCGCGTGTTCGTGCAGGCCCGCCAGATCTATTGCTACGCCAAGGCGGCGCAGATGGGCTGGTACCCGCAAGGCCGAGCCATCGCGCTGAAGGGGCTGGAACACCTTCTGGCGAAGGCGAAGGCGCCCGATGGCAAGCCCGGCTATGTGCACCGGCTGACGCCCGAGGGTACGGCGCTGGATTCGCGGCGCGATGCCTACGACCACGCCTTCATCCTGTTCGCCCTGGCGACCGTCTATGCGCTCGATCAGGACGCGCAGATCCGCGCCGAGATCGATGCGCTGCTTGCTTTCCTCGACGGCCATCTGCGCTCGCCGCATGGCGGCGTGCACGAAAGCCTGCCGGTGTCGTTGCCGCGCCGGCAGAACCCGCAGATGCATCTGTTCGAGGCGATGATCGCGTGTTTCGATGCGACTCACGATCTGTCGTTCCAGAACCGCGCCGGCGAGTTCTTCGCGCTGTTCCTCGCCAATCTCTATGACAAGCGGAAGTGCATCCTGACGGAGTATTTTGAGGAGGACTGGTCGAAGATCGAGCCGGTCAGCGTCGAGCCCGGCCACCAGGCGGAATGGGTCTGGCTGCTGAAGGGGTTTGAGCGAATCACGGGCTGTCCGACCGGACAGCGGCGCGCGGAGCTGCTGGCGACCGCGCTGCGCTATCGCGACACCGCGACCGGCTGCCTGGTCGACGAGGGCGACGATACCGGTCACATCCGTCGCAGCACGCGCCGGCTGTGGCCGCAGACAGAGATCGCGAAGGCCTGGATCGCACAGGCCGAGTCCGGTGAGGCGGGCGCGGCGGAGGAAGCGCGCGCGGCGCTGGTGCGGCTCGAACGGCATTACCTCAGCCATCCCGTGCGGGGTGGCTGGTACGACCAGTTCGACAGCGACGGCAAATCGCTGATCGACACCATTCCTGCGTCGTCGTTCTATCATGTTCTCTGCGCGGTCGCGGAAGCGGAGCAGGTGCTGGAAGGTTAGAGCCACCTTTTGCGCCGCTTGAAACTCTTGAGGTTCTTGAAGCTCTTGCGCTGGTCGCCGGCGCCGCCGAGGTAGAATTCCTTGACGTCCTCGTTGTCGCGCAGCTCGTCGGCGGTGCCGTCGAGCACGACCTTGCCTTGCTCCATGATGTAGCCGTGGCTCGCCACCGAAAGCGCGGCGCGCGCGTTCTGCTCGACCAGGAGGATGGTGACGCCGAGGTCGCGGTTGATCTTCTGGATGATCGAGAACACCTCTTTCACCAGCAGCGGCGACAGGCCCATCGACGGTTCGTCCATCAAGATCATCTTCGGGCGCGCCATCAGCGCGCGGCCGATTGCGAGCATCTGCTGCTCGCCGCCGGAGAGATAGCCGGCAAGGCCGGTGCGCTCCTTAAGGCGCGGGAAATAGTTGAACACCATGTCGAGATCGGCATCGACCTCGCGATCCCGGCGGGTGAAGGCGCCGAGCTTGAGGTTCTCCAGCGATGTCATGTCGGCGACGATGCGCCGGCCTTCCATGACCTGGAAGATGCCGCGGCGGACGATCTTGTCCGGATCGATGCCAGCGATCCGTTCGCCCTCGAACAGGATCTCGCCGCGCGTGACCTCGCCATCCTCGGTCTTGAGCAATCCCGAGATCGCCTTCAGGGTTGTCGACTTGCCCGCGCCGTTGGCACCCAACAGCGCCACGATCGCGCCCTTGGGCACGTCGAGGCTGAGTCCGCGCAGCACCAGGATGACGTCGTCATAGACGACCTCGATGTTCCGCACGGCGAGCAGGGGCGGCGCGGGGACGGCGGTGGGGGTGGGGCGGGATGCTTCGATGGTTTGGGACATGAGTCTTCGTTCTCCGCTGTCGTCACCCGCGCGGGCGGGTGACCCAGTATTCCAGAGACGCCGGAGATTCATCGAGAAGCCGCGGCGTACTGGATCCCCCGCCTTCGCGGAGGATGACAGTTGTGAGCGTGGTTAGAGCATGGCTCACCAGCCCAGCAGCTCCGGCTTGCGCGGCAGCTCGACGGTCTTGACCTTCTCGAGCTTGATCGTGCCCTTGGCCATGAGGTCGTTGAGGTCGCCGTCGGTCGGGCCCGAGATATTGGTGCGATAGAGGTCGACCTTCAGCGTGCCGCGATGGTCCTTGTCGGTCCAGGTCGAGGGATTGCAGACGCCGTCCATCCCGGCCGGCACCCAATCCTTCTTCTGGTAGAAGCCCTTCGCGACGTTCTCGCCGGTGGCACCGCCGTTCTTGGCAGCCCAGTCGATCGCCTCCTTCATGTAGAGGGCCGAGCAGACCGCCGCGACATAATGCACGGGGCGATAGACCTTGCCGCTGGGATCGGACATCTTCGAGATCTCCATCACCGTCTTCATGCCCGGCGCATCGCCGCCCCAGCTCACTGCCGTGCGCAGGGGGAAGATCACACCGTTGGCGGCGTCGCCGGCCGTCTTGGCGGCGTTCTCGTCCATGCCCCAGACATTGCCGAGGAACTGGATATCGACGCCGGCGGTCTTGCAGGCCTTCATCACCGAAATGTTGGAGGCGGCGGTGTTGCCGAGATAGGCGTAGTTGGCGCCCGAGGATTTCAGGCTCAGGCACTGCGCGCTGTAGTCGCCCGGCGCGAGCGCGAACACCAGCGGCGGCAGTACCTCGAAACCGAGCTCCTGCGCCATGGCTTCACCGGCGGCCTTCGGTGCGTTCGGATAGGGATGGTTGGCCCCCATATGGACGAACTTGGGCTTGCCAGGCTTGCCCTTGGCCTTCCAATCCTCGGCCGCCCACATCAGCATTGCGCGCAGCGAATCCGAATAGCTCGGGCCGTAGAAGAAATTGTAAGGCGCGGGCTTGGCCTTGCCGCTCGTCCCTTCGGGATCGGTCAGGGCTGCGGCGTAGGAGCCGGACATATCGGGAATCTTGTCCTGCGCGAGGAAGCCGGTCAGCGCTTCGGTATCTGCGGTGCCCCAGCCCATGATCGCCGCGACCTTGCTGTCGGGAGCAGACCATTTCTTGTAGAGTGCGATCGCCTTCGGCACCTGATAGCCGTAATCGTTGGTGTCGACATTGAGCTGCTTGCCGCCGACGCCGCCGTTCTTGTTGACCCATGCGAAGGTGTCGGCGACGGCCTGGCCGTAAGGCGTGCCGACATCGGAAGTGCCGCCGGAATAATCGGCGAGATGGCCGATCGCGATCTGCGCCTGCGCGCTCGCCGCGAACGCGGCGACGGCGATTGCAAGCGATGCGGTGCTCAAAAGGGCCTTCATCTTCATGGGTTGGTTCCTCCGGTTTATTGTTTAAGTGAGATTGCCGCGCTCAGTGCGAGAACGGGTAGAGTTTCCAGTATGCCTTGATCTGCCGCCAGCGATGCGCGAGCCCGTCGGGTTCGAACATCAGGAAGACGATGATGATCACCCCGATCGCGATCTCGCGCAGGAAGGTGATGTTGTTGTTGAGCGACAGCGCCCTGTCGATTGCGCCGCCCTTCAGGTACAGGCTGAGCAATTCCATCGACTCCGGCAGCAGCACCACGAAGGCCGTGCCCATCAGCGTGCCCATGATCGAACCGGTGCCGCCGATGATGATCATGGCGAGGAACAGGATCGAGCGCTCGATGCCGAAGCCTTCCTGCGAGACGACGAGCTGGTAGTGCGCATAGAGCGCGCCGGCGATGCCGGCGAAGAAGGCGGCGAGCCCGAACGACAGCGTCCGGTATTTGGTGAGGTTGATGCCCATGATCTCCGCGGACAGGTAATGGTCGCGGATCGCCACAAGCGCGCGGCCGTCGCGTGTGCGCATCAGGTTCGTAACGAGGATGTAGCTCGCCAGCACATAAGCCAGCACGACGTAGAAATATTGCCGGTCGCCGCGCAACGCGTAGCCGAAGATCGAGAACGGCTCGGCGCTCGCCGGGACCGAGCCGCCTGAGAACCATTCGGCGCGGGAGAAGAAGTCGAGCAGGATATATTGGGCGGCCAGCGTCGCGATGACGAGATAAAGCCCCTTCAGCCGCGCCGCCGGAATGCCGAATATCAGTCCGACCAGTGCGGTGACGATTCCTGCGAGCGGAATTGCGAAGAACACCGGGATCGGCGCATTGCTGGAGATGTAGGCCGAGGAGAAGGCGCCCAGCAGGAAGAAGGCGGCATGTCCGATCGAGATCTGGCCGGTGAAGCCGACCAGGATGTTGAGTCCCAACGCCGCGATCGAGAAGATGCCGATCTGGATCAGGATGCTGAGCCAGTAGCCGCTGAAGATCTGCGGCGCCAGGCACAGCAGCGCAACGCCAGCAATCGCGAAGTTGCGGCTGGTGGTGGTCGGGAAGATCGTGGTGTCTGCCGCGTAGGAGGTGCGGAAGTCGCCAGCGGGAATGAGGGCAGGGCCGGCCATGGATCAGATCCGCTCGATGTCGTGGGTGCCGAACAGGCCATAGGGCTTGATCATCAGCACGATGATGAGGACGTAGAACGGCGCTATCTCGTAGAGATTGCCCCAGTGCAGGTATTCGCTGTCGACATATTGCGCGACGTTCTCGAGCAGGCCGATGATGACGCCGCCGAGCACGGCGCCGCCGACGGAATCGAGCCCGCCGAGGATCGCCGCCGGAAACACTTTTATGCCGTAGGCTGCAAGTCCCGATGACACGCCGTTCACTACGGCGACCACCACGCCTGCGACCGCCGAAACCGTCGCCGAGATTGCCCAGGCCATTGCAAACACGCTTTTCACGGAAATACCGAGCGATTGCGCGACTTGCTGGTTGAACGCTGTGGCGCGCATCGCAAGCCCATACTTGGATGCGCGGAAGAACCAGGCCATGCCGATCATCATCGCGATCGAGACCACAAGGCTCATGACGTAGACGGTCTGGATCTGGAGCCCGAACAGACCGACGGACTGGCTCTCGAACACGCGCGGGAACGGCTGCGGATTGACGCCGAACATCCACTTCAGCGTCGCCTGCAATACGGTGGAAAGGCCGATCGTCACCATGATGACGGAGATGATGGGCTCGCCGATCATTGGCCTGAGGATCAGGACCTGGATCGCGATGCCGAACACGAACATGAACACCAGAGTCATCGGCATGCCGATCCAGAACGGCACCTGGTATTTGGCGAGCAGCGCCCAACACACCCAGGCGCCGACCAGCAGCAGTTCACCTTGCGCGAAGTTGACGACCTGCGTCGCCTTGTAGATCAGCACGAACGACATCGCGACCACGCCATAGAGCGTGCCGACCACGAGGCCGTTGACCAGGAGCTGGATGAGGAAGGCGGTGTTCATGTGTGGTCTCCTGATGCAGCCACGTCGTCATTGCGAGCGCAGCGAAGCAATCCAGCATCTTTCCGCGGAGACGGTCTGGATTGCTTCGCTGCGCTCGCAATGACGGAGTGCATATGAGATAGCGCGGCCGCAGGCGGGGGCGAGGCGAAGGGCAGCGTCGTGCTGAGCTGGAAACGAATTCACTCCGCGGCCTCCGCCATAAGGCCGTGTCCGCCGAGATCCACCACGCGCAGTGTTGTGCGCACGCGCTGCGTGGTGCCGTCCTGGAAGCGGATCACAGTATCGACGGGGATATCGGAATCGCCGCGGTAGATCGCGTCGATGATGCCGGCGTATTTTTCGTTGATGACGCCGCGGCGAACTTTTCTTGTGCGGGTGAGCTCTCCGTCGTCGGCGTCCAGCTCCTTGTAGAGCAGCAGGAAGCGCGAGATGCGCTGCGCCGGCGGCAGCGTGGCGTTGACGGTCTCGACCTCCTTCTGGAGCAGCGCGTAGACCTCGGGGCGCGAGGAGAGATCGCTGTAAGTCGTGAAGGAAAGGCGGTTCTTCTCGGCCCATTTCGATATGATGGAGTAACGGATGCAGATCATCGCGGCGAGCGCGTCGCGGCCGGCCCCAAGCACCACGGCTTCGGCGATATAGGGCGAGAACTTCAACTTGTTCTCGATGAATTGCGGCGAGAAGCGTTCGCCGCGGGAGGTCTCGGCGAGATCCTTGATGCGGTCGATGACGACGAGTTGGCGGTTCGCGTTGAAATAGCCGGCATCGCCCGACAGCATCCAGCCGTCCCTGATGTCGGCGACGCTTGCTTCTGGGTTCTTGTAATAGCCGAGAAACATGTTGGGGTGCCGCACTACGATCTCGCCGACGCCGTGGACGTCAGGGTTGTCGATGCGGATCTCGACGTTGTCGGCCATCGGCACGCCTGTGGTGTCCGGGTCGACCTTACCCTCGGGATGCAGCGTATAGGCGCCTAGCAGTTCCGTCTGGCCGTAGAGCGTGCGTAGCGGCACGCCCATCGCCTGGAAGAATTTGAAGGTATCGGGCCCGAGTGCCGCGCCGCCGGTCGCCGCCGAGCGCAGTCGCGTGAAGCCGAGCCGGTCGCGCAGGGCGCGGAACAAGATCGCATCGGCAAAGCCCGAGCGCTTGCCCCGCTCCAGCGCGGCGAGACCCGCCTTCATGCCGATGTCGAACAGACGCTGCTTGAAGGGTGTCGCGTCCATCACCTTGGCGCGGACATCGGCGGCGATCGATTCCCAGACCCGTGGAGCAAAGAGAACGAATGTCGGCGCGATCTCGCGCAGATCGTTCATCATCGTATCCGGCTCTTCGACGAAGTTGATCTTCATCCGGCAGAGCAGACCTTTGCCGAGCACATAGACCTGCTCCATGATCCACGGCAGCGGCAGCACCGAGACGTATTCGTCGTCCGGCCCTTTGGGATCGAAGGCAAGATAGGTCGCGCAATGACCGAGCACGCGGCCGGCGGCGAGCATAGCGAGCTTCGGATGCGAGGTCGTGCCCGACGTGGTGCAGAGGATGGCGACGTCCTCGCCCTTCGTGGCGTCCACGAGGCGATCGTAAAGCTCTGGCTCGCGGGTGGCCCTGATACGGCCGAGCTCGGCGAACTTCTCCGCGGACATCAGCCTGGGATCGTCATATTTCCGCATCCCTCGCGGATCGGAATAGATGATGTGCTTGAGATCAGGCACGCGGTCGGCCAGCGTGAGGAGCTTGTCGACCTGCTCCTCGTCCTCGGCAAAGACGAGCCGGGCCTCGCCGTAGTTGAGGAGATAGGAAGCCTCTTCGTCGAGCACGTCGCGATAGAGCCCGAGGCTCAATCCGCCGATCGCATGGGTCGCGACTTCCGCCGCAACCCAGTCCGGCCGGTTATCGCCGATGATGCCGATGACGTCGCCGCGGCCAAGGCCGAGCTCGATCAGCCCGAGCGCGAAGTCGCGGACGCGGGTCTGATAGTCGTTCCAGGTGAACGGGCGCCAGAGGCCGAGATCCTTCTCGCGCAGCGCGATCTCGTTGCCGTGCTCCCTGGCGTTGAGCCGGAGCATCTTCGGATAGGTGTCGGCCTGCGCGACGCGAGCGGCGTAATTCATCATGCCGCGCTCTCCTGCGCCGGCGGCGCATCATCGGGATCGACGAGCACCTCGTCCTCCTCGCCGAGATAGGCCCGCTTGACATGGGGGTCGGCGAGCACGGTGGTCGGATCGCCCTCGGCGATCTTGCGGCCGAAATCCAGCACCATGACGCGATGAGAGATGTCCATCACCACCCCCATGTCGTGCTCGATCATCACCACCGTCATGCCGAACTCCTCGTTGAGGTCGACGATGTAACGGGCCATGTCCTCTTTCTCCTCGAAATTCATGCCGGCCATCGGCTCGTCGAGGAGGATGAGGCGCGGCTCAAGCGCCATGGCGCGGGCGAGCTCGACGCGCTTGCGCAGGCCGTAGGAGAGGGTGCCGGCGGTGGCTTTCCGCACCGACTGGAGATCGAGAAAGTCGATGATCTCTTCCACCTTGCGGCGATGCTCGAGTTCCTCCTTGCGCGCCCCGGTGAGCCAGTACAGCGAGCCCGTGAGGAAATTGTTCTTCAGGAGGTGATGGCGGCCGACCATGATGTTGTCGAGCACGCTCATATGGTGAAACAGGGCCAGATTCTGGAAAGTGCGGCCGATGCCGAGCGAGGCGCGCGCATTCGGCGTCAGCCCCGTGATGTCGCGGCCCTGGTACAACAGTTGGCCTTCGGTCGGCTTATAGCGGCCGGAAATACAGTTCACGATCGAGGTCTTGCCGGCGCCGTTGGGGCCGATGATCGAGAACAGCTCGCCCTCGTTGATGGCGAAGCTGACATCGGTCAACGCGCGAACGCCGCCGAATCGCAGGGACACGCCGCGCACTTCGAGACTGGTAGCCACCAAACAAATCCCTCCCGGTGATGGCGCATTCAGCGGCGCTCTTCATCCGTTCCTCTCGGCCGATCCTAATACGGTCGTGCCGGTGAGGCCATGCAGCACATGATCCTGACCGGAGGCCCACCGCTTTCGTCCCGTTTGGGATCAAAAGCCGCATCGCCCGAGGTGGTCCTCAATAGGGGAAAGCGCTATTCTGAAATGTCTCCGGCCTGACAATTCTGCGACAAAGTTTTTTGGGCGGCTGCGGCCTCCACCTTTCGTAGGATGGTGGGTCGGAACGGTTGTGTTGCAATGCAACAGAAGAATGGAGTGACCAAACGGTGCGGCTGGCCTCTCGACCATGATTTCAGAGGATCAACTGAAGCGTGTCGCCGCCTGGGCACGCGAGCTCACGCCAGCGGAGATCGAGGTCGCCCGCGCCGGGATCACGGAACGGTCTTACGACACCGGCGAGACCGTATTCATGCGGGGCGATAAGTTCGATTACTGGGCCGGCATGGTGAGCGGATTGGCTCGCATGGGCGGGGTCTCGCGCGACGGCAAAGAGACGAGCCTTGCCGGGCTCACCGCGGGCGCCTGGTTCGGCGAGGGCAGCGTGCTCAAGAACGAACTGCGTCGCTATGATGTGGTCGCGCTACGCGACAGCCGGGTGGCGTTGATGGAGCGCGCGGCCTTCATGTGGCTGTTCGAGAACAGCGTCGGCTTCAATCGCTTCCTGGTGCGCCAGCTCAACGAGCGGCTCGGCCAGTTCATCGGCATGCTGGAAGTCAATCGCACGCTCGATGCGACCGCCCGGCTTGCCCGAAGCATTGCCTCGCTGTTCAATCCGATCCTTTATCCGGAATCGACCGCGCATCTGGAGATCACCCAGGAGGAGATCGGGGCGCTGTCGGGCATGTCGCGCCAGAACGCCAATCGCGCGCTGAACCGGCTCGAGAAGGAGGGGTTGCTGCGATTGGAGTATGGCGGCGTCACGATCCTCAATGTGGAGCGGCTGCGCGGGTATGGAGATTAGCGCGCGTTGGCGGGTGCATGTACCGGCCAGAGGTCGGCGCGCCAGCGGATCGCGATGGCTAGCATCGCGATGAAACCCGCGGCGGCATAGAGCGAGCCCGTCGCAGAATAGCCGATGATGTCGATCAGGCTGCCGGCCACGAGCAATCCGATCGGCAGGCCGTAGATCACCATCATGCGCACCCCCATCACGCGGCCGCGCAGATGCGCGCTGGCCGTCCGCATCAGGATCACGGCGGCTGAGATCATCGACATGCTCTGGGCCATACCGGCGAGCACGAGGCAGGCCATTGCGACCGGCATGGTCCTGATCTCGACGAACACCAGCAGCAGCGTGTACCAGGCCAGGGTGGCGCCGATCAGGAGTCGGGCAATGCGCAGGCCGCTGACAAGAGTGAGCGTGACGGAGCCGATCAGCGAGCCCAAGGCGAAGCTTGCCGAGAGATAACCGAGGCCGGTCTGGTCGGTATGAAAGATGTCGCGGGCGACGTAAGGCAGCAATCCATTCGTCAGCGGGAACGCCGTGAGATTGGTTAGGAATGCGACGCAAAGCGCGGCCAGCATGGCCGGCCCGTTCCAGGAATACACGAGGCCTTCCTTGAGGTCGCGCAGCAGCCGCGAGCCCGAATGGCTCTCCACCGCGCGATGCTCGGCTGACTTCGCCGGTCGGGTCAGGCACAGCATCAGAACCGCGGCCACGAAATAAAGGCAGGCGATTACTGCATAGACTTTGCCGATGCCGAAGGTCGCGAACAGCCCGGCGCCCGTCAGCGCCCCGGCGATGCGTGCACTGTCCTGGGTCGTGCGTGACAGGCTGATCGCCCCGACCAGCAGCTCGGCCGGCATGATGTCGGCAAGCAGCGCGCTGCGCAGGCCGAGATCCGAGGAGCGGATCAGGCCCATGACCGTCACGATGACCATCACCTTGAGCGGCGCCAGATGACCGGTCAGCGCGAGCACCATGATGGTCGAGGCGAGCGCCGTATAGGTGAGGCGCAGCATGACCAGGAGGTCGCGGTGACCGATGCGATCCCCGACCATCCCGAGCACCGGAGCAATCAGCGTTCCCAGATATTGCAGCGACGCGAGGACGGTCAGCAACAGCACCGAGCCTGTTTCGACCAGGATGTACCAGCCGAGCACCAGCGTCTCGATCTCGAATGCCCAGGAGGTGAGCAGATCGGACGGCCACTGGAAACGATAGTTGCGGATGCGGAATGGTGCGAGCGCCGAACGCCGTGCGGTTGTGCTCAAAACGCGATGACGGGTTTCATGGCGATTCCCTGCCCTTGTTCTTCCTTGTTCTTCAGTTCGGCAGCGTAGCGGTGATGGCGCTCGTGTCAATCGACGCTGTCGCATGCCGACATGCGGCGGCTTGCGTGCGGGTGGCGCGCCGCGGCCGTCTACGATTCTCTGGTGCACCCGCAGCATTGCTGCGACGCTCAGCCCGTCGGGGAGGGTACTCCGGATGCCGCTTGCTCTTCCGGCGCGTCAAGCCCATTCTGATCCGGTCTTGCTCGATCAAGGGTCTGAAAGGTCTTGGGCATGACGTGCGCAGGTTGCGGTTCTGAGGTTCAGAGCGGCTTTGCCTTCTGCCCGAAATGCGGCACGAAGCAGCCGGAGGCGTGCCCCGGCTGTGGGTTTCCATGCGCACCGGATTTCGCGTATTGCCCGAAATGCGGCACCTGTGTCCGTGGGGTCCCTCCACCCGGAGCACAGGCGCGCCCGACACTGCCGATCAGGGCGTCTTCACCGCCGCTGGCGCCGACAGCAGACACTCAACAGGCATTTCGATCACAGCAGGACAAGATCGACAGCGAACCAAACCGGCGCACCATCACTGTGCTGTTTGCCGATCTCAGCGGCTTCACGAGTATGAGCGAGCGCCTCGACCCGGAGGTCATGCAGAGGCTTCAGAACGAACTGTTCGCTGAACTGACGGCGTCGGTGCAAGGCTTTGGCGGCTTCGTGGACAAGTTCATCGGCGATGCGCTTCTGGCGCTGTTCGGTGCGCCGGCTGCGCATGAGGACGATCCGGAGCGGGCGGTCCGCGCTGCCATCGACATGATCGAGCGAACGGCGCAGCTCAGCGAACGGGTGAAGGCGTTTGCCGGCTCACCCCTGCTGCTCCATATCGGTATCAACACCGGGCATGTGGTTGCGGGTGGATTGGGTGTGGGCGTTGCCAAATCCTACTCCGTGACAGGCGATACCGTGAACACCGCTCAGCGACTGCAGTCGATGGCGCCGCCGGATCAGGTGCTGGTTGGGCCGTTGACCTATCGCCTGACCCGGCACGCATTCGCGTATGAATCGCTTGGCGAGGTCTCGCTCAAAGGCAAGATGGGCAGCGTCCTGATCCATCGCCTGAAGGGTCTGCTCGACGTGCCGCGCGCGGCACGAGGCCTCGACACGCTAGGTCTCAGTGCGCCCCTGATCGGCCGCGACGACGAGCTTGCGCGCGTGATCGGAAGCCTCGATCTCGCATGCGGCGGGGCAGCGCAACTGGTGCGGCTGGTCGGCGAAGCGGGCATCGGCAAATCGCGTCTGGTGAACGAATTCGTCGCTCGTATCCGCGACGAAGAGCGTTTCGAGGGAGTGGCGATCCGGCAGGCCGTCTGCTCGCCGCTCGGCGAACAATCCTACGGCACGCTCGCCGCAGTGCTGCGCAGCGCCTATGGCATCGCGCAGAAGGCCAGCGCCGCAGAAACCAAGGCCAGGCTGACTGAAGCGCTGTCAGAGCTTGGCCTTGCGGCCGAGGAGGCGGAACGCTTGATGCCGCTCTATGTCCATGTTCTCGGTCTCGGCGCTGCGGACGCCGTACTGCAGCACATCGAACCCGAACAGCTCCAACGGCAGATATTCTTTGCGATCCGGACTGTCTTCGAACGGCGCCTGGCCCTGTCGCCGCTTCTGATCATTGTCGAGGATCTGCACTGGGCCGATGCCGTGTCTCTCGAAGCACTGCGGTTCCTGATGGACCGGCTGGAGCGCAGACGGTTGATGCTGTTGTTTACGCATCGGCCGATGCTGGAACTGGATCAGTTCGGTTCGAGCCGGATCAGTCACACCACCATTCGATTGCCGCCGCTCGGTGACACCGATGGACAAAAGCTGCTCGCGGCTTTTTTCAGTCACGGCTGGCGGGAGCAGCCCGGAAATCTGTTCAGTCGCATCCTGGAGCGCGCGAGCGGCAATCCGCTTTTCCTCGAAGAGATCATCCGCGGACTCATTGAAGCTGGCGCCCTGGAGCGTGACGGCCCGCAGTGGCGGATCAAGTCGGATGAAGCCGCCGTCGATATCCCGGCGAGCATTCAAGCTCTGCTGCTGGCGCGCTTGGACCGGCTGCCGCATGAGGTGCGTCGGCTGGCGCAGGAGGCGGCGGTGATCGGCCCGCGCTTCGATGTTGCTCTACTCGGTGCTGTCGCAACCGGGCAGGCGAAGGTCGAACTGGGCGTGGAGCTGCTGTGCGACGCCGAGATTGTTGAGGAAGTCGCGGGCGCCAATTCGATTTCGCTGCGATGCTATCGTTTCGTCCAGACCATGCTTCAGGATGTGATCTATCAAAACTTGCTGTTGCAGCGTCGGATCGAGCTTCATGGGCGCATTGGTGCCGCGCTGGAGCAGCTCTACGGCAACGATCCCGAGCGCCTCGAAGACCTCATCCTGCTCGGACATCACTTCAGCCTCAGCGGGCGCAAGCCGATAGGTGCTCGTTATCTGCGTGCCGCCGGCGATCGCGCGCGCGCAACCTATGCCAATGACGATGCCATCCGTCTCTACCAACAGGCCCTCGCAGTACTGCTAACCGGTGACGAATGTGACCCCGAGCGGCTGGTTCTGTATGAGCGGATCGCGGATCTCTGTGGCGCGGCCGGGCGTCGCAACACGGCCGAAGAGCACTACCATAGCGCGCTCGAGGGGTACCGCGTCGCAGGGGATCGTATCGGTGAAGCGCGCATTCTTCGCAAGCTCGGCCGGTTGTTGTGGGACGCCGGCAAGCGGATCAAGGCCGAGGCGCATTACGCCGACGCAGCTGAACGGCTTGGCGGGGCCGAAGCGCCCATCGAGTGGGCGCACCTCTTGCAGGAGCGGGGGCGGCTCGCCTTTCGTATGGGCGACCACATGGCCGCTGCGAGATGGGCAGACGAGGCGCTTGTCTACGCCCGATCTGCGCCGGCGGCCGCAGACGAGCAGGCCGGACGCGACGCGGCGCGCGCCATTGCCGAGGCTCTCAACACCAAGGGGGTTGCGCTGGCGCGGCTTGGACGACATCCGGAGGCGGTGCGCGAGGTGGAGCAAAGTGTCGCGGCAGCCGAGACTGCCGACCTCCTCAACGTGGTGTGTCGCGGTTACACCAACCTTGGCGTGCTCTATACGATTGTCGATCCGGCGAAAGCCGTCGAGGCCTGCCGGCGTGGACTCGATGTCGCGCGGCGAATTGGGGATCTCGGCTTCCAGGCGCGCCTTCTCGCCAATTTTGCCGTTGCCTGTTGCACCTTCACGGACAGATGCACCGAGGAGGGCGTGCCGGCTGCCGAAAAGGCGATCGAGATCGACCGCGCGCTCGATCAGCGCGAGCATCTCCCGGTTCCTTTGATCGTCCTCGGGCAGATCCATCAGTGCCACTTCCGTCCCGATATGGCCGCTCAGTGCTACAACGAGGCCATCGAGGTAGTGAGCGAGACCGGGGAGCCGCAGCAGCTGTTTCCGTGCTATGATGGTCTTGCGACGTTGAACCTTGATCGAGGCGACATGCCCGAGGCCGAGCGGTATTTTGCGCTGGCCCATGATGTTTGCGCCCGGCACGGGCTCGATCCTGCAGGGCTGATCGTACTGCCGTTTCTTGACTAGCCAATGTGAGGGAGTTCAACCATGTCAGAACGCAATGTGGATGGAACACTTCAGCCGGGCGATCGCGCACCAAACATCGTCCTGGACGCCATCACACGCGAAGGAAAGATCGCACTCGAGGATTATCGCGGGCATAGTCCGATTTTGGTGGGCTTGTTTCGTGGCCTGCACTGCCCGTTCTGTCGGCGCCATATTGCGGCGCAGGCGCAGCTTGACGGCGCGCTGCGCGGGAAGGGCATCGAAAGTCTCACGGTCGTCAACACGCCGATTGACCGGGCGCGGCTCTATTTCCGCTATCATCCACTGCCTAATCTGCTCGCGGCGTCTGATCCCGATCGGGTCTCGCACCGCGCCTTCGGCCTGCCCAATATCGAGTTCACAGAGAACGAGACTGAGTGGCCACGCAGGGTCGGCATGGACGTGGTCATGAGCATGCAAGTGAATATGCCCGGCGAACTACCCGGCCCGATGAATCGGCCGGCAGCCGCGGAATATCTTAACAATAAAGACGGTTACGAGATGACCGAAGCTGATCAACGCATGGCGGCGAGCGGCACGGGTCAGCTCTTCGGCCAGTTCCTGCTCGATCGGGAAGGGGTCGTGCGCTGGAGCTTTACCGAGGTTCCGGATGGCGGTCAGCGCATGTTCGCAGCGCCGAGCCCGCAGGAACTGATGTCCGCCGCCTCGCAGGTGGCGGGCTAGGCGTCGTCGCGATTGGCGCTGCCCTTGGCCGCAGAAGGCACGGACCTGCGCGTTCGAGGTGCAGTATTTCGATCCCTACATCTCCGGTGGGATGTTGCTTCATGCGCGGGTAGGGACACCTACGTCTCTTTGACGGGCAGCTTCTTCGAGAGCGCTGCCGCCATCGCCGAGATTAGCGGGCGCATGAAATAGTGGTCTTCCACCGGTGAGACGTCGGTGCGCAAGCCATGCGCGGCGAGCTCGCCGGAAACTGCCGGTCCGACAGATGCGATCAGGGTCCGCTCGAATCCCGCGCGCAGCTTCGCCTCGCTGCCGTGCGCCTTGGCCGCCTCGAACAACCGGCGAACCTGGCCGAGATTGGTCAGCGCGACGGAATCGATTCTTCCTTCCGCCATGTCGTTGATGGCGGCGACGATGTTGGTATCCGCAGCCTTCGAGTCGTAGGCGTAAGGCAGCACCGTATCGACCTCTGCACCTTGCGCGGCGAGTGCGCCGGTCAGCGCGCTGTGGTCCTTGTCCGGATAGAGCTGAATTCCGAGACGATGTCCCTTCAAATCGAGCTTACCCAGCATCTCGATCACGCCCTCGGTGGTCGGTTTCTCCGTGGAGTGCTGCGCCTCGAGCGAGATTTCGCGCAGCGCCTTGCCCGGCTTCGGCCCGCGGGCGAACTTTCGCGATTTGGCCAGGGCCGCAACCAAGGCTTGATCGAGCCCGCGTGCGCGCGCGAGCTTCATGATCCGCCGCAGGCCTTCGCCGGTCATCAGCACGAGGTCGTCGAACGGCTTGTCAATGGCGCGGCGGATCCAGGCTTCGACCGGAGCCGGGTCCGGAGCATCCTGGATGGTGAACATCGGGCATTGCACGACTTCGGCGCCTTGCTCGGCCAGGAGCTTCGAAAACTGCGCCTCCTCGCGGGTCTCCAGGATCAGGATGCGGGTGCCGTTCAAGCGATCGGCCATGGGCGTACTCCCAGTCAAAATCGCAATCGTCCGTTCATCCTGACTCCGTCGCCGGGATTGGCGCAAGGGTCGCGTCGGTGCTAGACGAGGTCGCAAATCGCCCCTCGTCCCGCGCACCGCTGCACAAACCTTCGTCAAGAGTCATGCCCGATCATCAATACGTTCTGACCCTGTCCTGTCCTGATCGTCCCGGCATCGTTTCGGCGGTGTCGACCTTCCTGGCGAACTCCGGACAGAACATTCTCGACGCCCAGCAGTTCGACGATGTCGAGACCAAGAAATTCTTCATGCGCGTGGTGTTCACTGCGGCCGATCTCGCTGTGGAACTGTCTGCGCTCCAGACCGGCTTCGCCGCGATCGCCGATCGCTTCGGCATGGACTGGCAGATGCGCGACCGCGCTGCGCATCGCAAGGTGATGCTGCTGGTGTCGAAGTCCGACCACTGCTTGGTCGACATCCTCTACCGGTGGCGGACCGGCGAATTGCCGATGACGCTGGCCGCGATCGTCTCCAACCATCCGCGCGAGGTCTATGCCGGGCTCGATTTCGGCGGGATCCCGTTCCACTATCTGCCTGTCACCAAGGAGACCAAGAAGGAGCAGGAGGCGCAGATCCTCGAACTCGTCGCCAAGACCGGCACCGATCTCGTTGTGCTCGCCCGCTACATGCAGATCCTGTCGGATGACCTGTCGGCAAAACTGTCGGGGCGCTGCATCAACATCCATCACTCGTTCCTGCCGGGTTTCAAGGGCGCAAAGCCTTATCACCAGGCCCATGAGCGCGGCGTGAAGCTGATCGGCGCCACCGCCCATTACGTCACGCGCGATCTCGACGAAGGCCCGATCATCGACCAGGACGTCGAACGCATCAGCCATCGCGATACGCCGGAGGACCTCGTCCGCAAGGGCCGCGATATCGAGCGACGCGTGTTGGCGCGTGCGATCCGCTATCACCTCGACGACCGCGTCATCCTCAACGGCCGCAAGACTGTGGTGTTTGTGGATTAGCGAATAGTGAGTGGCGAGTAGCGAATAGAAGAGGGGGCCTCATTCGCCACTCCCTATTCGCCAATTCGCCCGCTTCAATGCACCGCGTTGCCCGACGCGGAGCCCGTGGCGCCCTTCTGCGCCTGCTCTTCTTTCTCCCGATCGGCCGCCGGCATCAGCCGCTTGCGCTCGCGCTCTTTCATGTAGGCGTCGTATTGCGGCGTGCCCGGCCGGGGCGGCGCGTCCGCCGGCAGGCCGCCGGCCCATTGCGGAACGTAGTCGCCCATGCCAGCCGCAAGCTTCTCGTTGACGGTGCCACAGCCAGCAAGGCTGCAAGCCAGCAAGGCAACGACGGCAGCGATCATAGGCGAACGGAATCGCATGAGCATATCTTCTGGGTCGAACTGGACCGGAGCGCGAATGGTGGGGCGCCCGATGGACGCAGCGGCGTCACTCTAGTCCTCAATCGGTAAAATTGGCCTATTCGACGGCGGTTTCGTGTGTATACATAAAAGGTAATATAATAAGCTAATCTGCCGTGAGTTGGCTTCCTTCAGCCAATAAAGTATACATCGCGTATGCAGATGAAGATGCCGGGCGGATCAATTCAACGTCGCCTCCGGCGCATGTTCGAATTCTGCAAAGGAGAGGCGGTTTTCTCCAGCCACGCCGCCGTCGGACGCTCCTAGGGTGCTGCATGAACTGGCGACAGGCCGTCCCGTCCGGCGAACGGCTTTCCTTGTTGACACGGACTTTTTATTTGTACAATCGTACAAATCTCGCCTTCGCGGTGGGTCGATCGCGCGGCTTGCACCGAATGGTCGCCCAACGTCCGATTGACAACGGGGTTGCAGAGGACGCCATGTGGCCGCGCGGCATGGCTTGTCCGTAGGTTCAGAGCGCGGCAAGGACCGGGGACTCGGTCCGGCGCACAATTTGTCAGGAATGATGGGGAGGGACATCTGATGTTCGATCGCAGAATCTTTTCACGCACCGCAGCCGCGGCTGTCGTCGTAAGCGTTGCGGGCCTCGCCCCGGCAAACGCGGAGGACACCGTCAAGGTCGGTCTGATCCTTCCGATGACCGGCGGCCAGGCCTCGACCGGCAAGCAGATCGAGAACGCGATCAAGCTCTACATGCAGCAGAATGGCGACACCGTCGCCGGCAAGAAGATCGAGATCATCGTCAAGGACGACGCGGCGATCCCGGACAAGACCAAGACCGCGGCGCAGGAACTGATCGTCAACGAGAAGGTCAATTTCATCGGCGGCTTCGGCGTGACACCGGCAGCGCTCGCGGCCGCGCCGCTGGCAACGCAGGCGAAGATTCCGGAAGTCGTCATGGCAGCCGGCACCTCCATCATCACCGAGCGCTCGCCTTACATCGTGCGCACCAGCTTCACGCTTGCGCAGTCCTCGACCATCATCGGCGACTGGGCCGTGAAGAACGGCATCAAGAAAGTGGCGACGCTGACCTCGGATTACGCGCCGGGCAACGACGCGCTCAACTTCTTCAAGGAGCACTTCACCGCCGGTGGCGGCCAGGTGGTCGAAGAGGTCAAGACGCCGCTTGCCAACCCAGACTTCGCGCCGTTCCTGCAGCGCATGAAAGATGCCAAGCCCGACGCGATCTTCGTGTTCGTGCCGGCGGGCCAGGGCGGCAACTTCATGAAGCAGTATGCCGAGCGCGGCCTCGACAAGGCCGGCATCAAAGTGATCGGACCGGGCGACGTCACCGACGACGACCTCCTCAACAACATGGGCGACGCCGTGCTTGGGACCGTGACCGCGCACATCTATTCGGCGGCGCATCCCTCGCAGATGAACAAGGACTTCGTCGCCGCCTACAAGAAGGCCTTCGGCAATCGTCCGGGCTTCATGGCGGTGAGCGGCTATGACGGCATCCACCTGATCTACGAGGCGCTCAAGAAGACCAATGGCGATACCGACGGCACCAAGCTGGTCGAAGCCATGAAGGGGCAGAAGTGGGAGAGCCCGCGCGGTCCGATCTCGATCGATCCGGAGACGCGCGACATCATCCAGAACGTCTATATCCGCAAGGTGGAGAAGGTCGACGGCGAGCTCTACAACGTCGAGTTCCAGACCTTTGAAGCCGTCAAGGATCTCGGCAAGACCAAGAAGTGACGCGCGAAAGCGCGTCATCCCGGAACGCGCTTAGCGCGTATCCTGGATCTCGCCGGCCGCTCCAGCGTCATGCCCGGGCTTGTCCCGGGCATCCACGCAAGGCCAGACAAGAACGTGGATGGCCGGGACAAGCCCGGCCATGACACCCAATCTAGACCGGGACGATGACCTCAATCCTCACCAACCTGTTCGATGGCGTGGCTTACGGCATGCTGCTGTTCGTGCTGGCTTGCGGGCTTGCGGTCACGCTCGGCCTGATGAACTTCGTCAATCTCGCCCACGGCGCCTTCGCCATGGCTGGTGGCTATGTCTGCATGCTGCTGGTGAATCAGCACGGCTGGCCGTTCTTCGCGGCCCTGCCGCTCGCCTTCGTCTCCTCCGCGGTGATCGGTATCGTGCTCGAGCGCACGCTCTACCGGCATCTCTATGCGCGCAGCCATCTCGACCAGGTGCTGTTCACGATCGGCTTGGCCTTCATGTCGGTCGCGGCCGTGGACTACATTCAGGGCTCGTCGCGCGTGTTCATCAACCTGCCCGCCGCGCTGCAGGGGCAGTTCGACCTGCTCGGCGTCGGCATTGGCCGCTACCGGTTGATGATCATCGTGATCTGCGGCCTGCTCACCATCGGCCTGCAGATGGTGCTGGCCAAGACTCGCTTCGGCAGCCGCCTGCGCGCTGCGGTCGATGATCCCCGTGCCGCGAGCGGCCTCGGCATCAACGTGCCGCAGGTATTCGCCTTCACCTTTGCCTTTGGCTGCGGTCTCGCCGGCCTCGGCGGTGCACTAAGCGCCGAGATCCTCGGCCTCGATCCGTATTTCCCGCTGAAGTTCATGATCTACTTCCTGATCGTCGTCACCGTCGGCGGCTCGTCCTCGATCACCGGCCCGTTTCTGGCCTCGCTCCTGCTCGGCATCGGCGACGTTGCCGGCAAATATTACGTGCCGAAGATGGGCCCCTTCGTGATCTACACCATGATGATCGTGATCCTGATCTGGCGCCCGAACGGCCTGTTCGGCCGCACGGCCGCGCGTTGAGTTTGCCGATGAGCGCTTCGTCCGACGTAGGGTTTCACGCTCAGCGGCAGGCGCGCTGGCGCTATGCCGAGGCCGCCTTCTGGCTCGTCGTGCTTGCTTGCGGCTTTCTGTTTCCCACGCGCTATCTGATCATGACCGACATCCTGCGGCTGGCGCTGTTTGCGATGTCGCTCGATCTCATCCTCGGTTATGCCGGCATCGTCTCGCTCGGCCATGCCGCCTTCTTCGGTGTCGGTGCCTATGCCGCGGGCCTGCTAGCTCTGCACGGCATCATCAACGAGCCGGTGCTGGCGCTGATCGCCGCGGGCCTTGCAGCGATGGTGCTCGGCTTTGCCACCAGTTTCCTCGTTATTCGGGGCGTCGACCTGACCCGGTTGATGGTCACACTCGGCATCGCGCTGCTGCTGGAGGCGCTCGCCGAGCGCTTCTCGAACATCAGCGGAGGAACCGACGGCCTGCAAGGCATCGAGATGCAGCCGATTCTCGGCGCGATCCCGTTCGACATGTTCGGCAAGGCTGGTTTCTTCTATTCGCTGGCCGTGCTGTTCGTGCTGTTCCTGCTCGCCCGCCGCATCGTGCATTCGCCGTTCGGCCTGTCGCTGCGGGCGATCAAGAACAATCCGCTGCGGGCGGCTGCGATTGGCATCCCCGTCAATCGCCGGCTGATCGCGATCTACACGCTCGCCGCGTTCTACGGCGGCATTGCGGGCGCGCTGTTTACCCAGACCACCGCGATCGCCTCACTCGATGTGTTCGCCTTCGACCGCTCGGCAGATCTGATGCTGGTGCTCGTCATCGGCGGCACCGGCTATCTCTATGGCGGGCTGATCGGCGCCGTGATTTTCCGCATGCTCCAGGAAGTCTTCTCCACCATCACCCCGCAATATTGGCAATTCTGGATCGGCCTTGTGCTGGTCGTGATCGTGCTGGTCGGCCGCCAGCGCCTGCATCGGTGGGTGTTGTATGTGCCGAACCTGATCATCAGGCAGGTTGGGGGCCGCAAGGCCGTCGTCGCCGTGCCGGAGAGCGACGCATGACCATCGCGCTCGAAACCCAGAACCTCGAAAAGCAGTTCGGCGGCCTGCGCGTCACCCGCGATCTCTCCCTCAAGATCGAGCAGGGCGCCCGCCATGCGCTGATCGGACCGAACGGCGCGGGCAAGACCACCGTCATCAACCAGCTGACCGGCGTGCTGAAGCCGAACTCCGGACGCATCCTGCTCGAAGGCCAGGACATCACCGATCTGCCCGTGCACAAGCGCGTGCTGCGGGGGCTGTCGCGGACCTTCCAGATCAACCAGCTCTATCCGGACCTGACGCCGCTCGAAACCGTCGGTCTTGCCGTCTCCGAGCGGCTCGGCCATGGCGGCGACTGGTGGCGGCGAATGGGCACGCGGAGCGACGTCAATGACGAGATCGCCGATCTCCTGACGCGCTTCCACCTGCTCGATATCATGAACGACCAGACCGTGACGCTGCCTTACGGCAAGCAGCGTCTGCTCGAGATCGCAGTTGCGATCGCCGCCAAACCGCGCGTCCTTTTGCTCGACGAGCCCGCTGCTGGCGTGCCCGAGAGCGAGCGCCACGACATTCTCGCGGTGGTCGGCGCGCTGCCGCGCGACGTCACCGTGTTGCTGATCGAGCACGACATGGACCTCGTGTTCTCCTTTGCCGACCGCATCTCGGTGCTGGTCTCCGGCGCGCTGCTGACCGAAGGGCCGCCCGACCAGGTTGCGCGCGATCCGCAAGTGAAGGCAGTCTATCTCGGTGAGGAGGCGGTCAATGTCTGACCTGCTCGCAATCGAGTCTCTTCGCGCCGGCTATGGCGAGGCCGTGGTGCTTCCCAACATGTCCCTGCACCTTGCCGAGGGGCAGGTGCTCGCGCTGCTCGGGCGCAACGGCACCGGCAAGACCACCTTGATCAACTCGATCGTCGGCGTCACCCGCCGCTTCTCCGGGACTGTCGGGCTTGCCGGCACCGACGTCACGACCATGCGACCCGACCAGCGGGCGCGCGCTGGAATCGGCTGGGTGCCGCAGGAGCGCAACATCTTCCGCTCGCTGACGGTCGAGGAGAACATGACCGCGGTGGCGCAACCCGGTCCCTGGACGGTCGAGATGGTCTATGAGATGTTCCCGCGGCTCAAGGAGCGGCGGAGCAACTTCGGCAATCAGCTCTCCGGCGGCGAGCAGCAGATGCTCGCGATCGGTCGCGCGCTGACCCTCAACCCGAAGGTCCTGCTGCTGGACGAGCCGACCGAGGGCCTCGCCCCCATCATCGTCGAGGAGCTGCTGAAGGCGATCGGTACCATCACCCGGGCCGGCGGCATCTGCTCGATCATCGTCGAGCAGAATGCCCAAAAGATTCTGGGGCTCGCCGACCGCGTTGTGATATTGGAGCGCGGAACGATCGTCCATGATGCCCCGAGCGCAGCGCTGAAGGCCGACCCATCGGTCCTGGAGCGTCATCTCGGAGTCGCAGGGGCGGCGGCCCACTAACTCGTCTGACGCGTTTTCTTCCACGCGAGCCGGTACCCACCTCGCTCGACAACGCTATAGAAACTACACGGGAGTTAAGAATGCAGCGAACCAGAGCCCCCTTCCGCGCCGACGAAGTCGGCAGCCTCCTGCGCCCCGCCAAGATCAAGGAAGCCCGCGCAAAGCTCGAGAAGGGCGAGATCTCGGCCGACGATCTGCGCAAGATCGAGGACATGGAGATCGAGAAGGTCGTGCACAAGCAGGCTTCGATCGGCCTGAAACTGGCGACCGATGGCGAATTCCGCCGATCCTGGTGGCACTTCGACTTCCTGGCCAAGCTCACCGGCTGCGAGCTGTTTCATCCCGATACCGGCATCCAGTTCGCGGGCGTGCAGACCCGCCATGACGCAGTGCGGGTGATCGACAAGCTCGACTTCCCAGACAACCACCCGATGCTGGACCACTTCCGCTTCTTGAAGAAGTATGCCGACCAGGCGCACGTCACCGCCAAGATGACGATCCCTTCGCCGGCGGTGCTGCACTTCCGCGGCGGCCGCAAGTCGATCTCCAAGGACGTCTACCCCGATCTCGACGCCTTCTACGAGGACCTCGGCAAGACCTATCGCAAGGCGGTGAAGGCGTTCTACGATGCCGGCTGCCGTTATCTCCAGTTCGACGATACCGTCTGGGCCTATCTCTGCTCGCAGGACGAATTGCAGAAGGCGCGTGAGCGCGGCGACAATCCGGATGGTCTCCAGCAGATCTACGCCCGCATCATCAATTACGCGCTGGCCGAGAAGCCCGCCGACATGGTGGTGACGACGCATGTCTGCCGCGGCAACTTCCGCTCGACCTGGATTTCCTCGGGCGGCTATGAGCCCGTGGCCGAGACCATGCTCGCCGGCACCAATTACGACGGCTACTTCCTGGAGTACGACAGCGATCGCGCCGGCGGCTTCGAGCCGCTCCGCTTCTTGCCCAAGGGCAATAAGGTCGTCGTGGTCGGCGTCATTACCTCGAAATTCGGCGAGCTCGAGAAGAAGGACGACATCAAGCGCCGTATCGAGGAAGCCTCCAAGTTCGCGCCGCTGGAGCAGCTCGCGCTATCGCCGCAATGCGGCTTTGCTTCGACGGAAGAGGGCAACGTCCTCTCCGAGGAAGAGCAATGGGCCAAGCTCAGCCTCGCCGTGGAGATCGCGAAGGAAGTGTGGGGCAATTAAGTTGCCATGTGGCCGGGATGCTCCGCGAAGGCGGGCATCCCGGCGGCGTGATGAGAACCGAAGGGTAGATCACCGCGTCGTGCTATTCTGCGGCAACCCGCGCAGGCTCCGCCGCCTGCCGGGTCACGGCGCTCACCACGATCAGCACGATGAAATTCAAGATCAGCGCGACAATGCCGATGTTGAGATCCTGAATCTCCGGCGGCAGCCATGGCAGCTTGTGAAAGTTCGCGCCAGTCAGGCTGACGACGGCAACCGTGGCTACGCCGGCGACAATGCCCGCCACGGCGCCTTCGCGTGTCGCGATGTTGCGTTGTGCGAGGCTGAGCACCAAGGATGGAAAGAGCTGAGTGACCAGGCTGTAGCCCATCAGCAGCAACGCCACGATGGTCTCCCCGCCCTTCAACGTGAAGAACACGGCAACCAGCGCCACCACCGGCACCAGGAGCCGTGCCATCAGAGACACTCTTCGATCGTCAGCCGACGGATCAAGGGCGCGGTAAAGATTGTTGGCGATCAAGGTCGCTGCAGTCATCAGGATCATCGATCCAGGCACCAGCGCAGTGAGCACACCGGTCGCGCCGATCACACCGACAAACCAGGGGTCGAATGTCTTCACGGAGAGCTTGAACAGAGCCAAGTCGATGTTCGGGCCACTGAGCCCGGGAACCTGAAGGATCGCTGCGAAGCCGACGAAAAACACGAACAGCAGGATAAGCTGATAGAGCGGCAGCACGATCGCGTTCTTGCGTATGACCCTGGCGCTTCTGGCCGTATAGATCGAGCCGAAGCTATGCGGCCACATGTAAAATCCGAGCGCCGTGAGCAGCACGGTCGAGGAAAACCACCACAGGCTTTCGCCGTGCGGCGGCAGCACGGTGAATCCTGGCTTCGCCTGTTCGATCGCCGAGAACATCGACGCGAGCCCGCCGTAATAGTGATGGGGTAAGTACATCCCCAGGAAGATGACGACGATGAGGATCAAGAGATCCTTGGCGACCGCGGTCCAGGCCGAGCCGTGTACGCCTGAGACCATCACATAGGCGGCCACGACAATTGCGCCGGTCCAGATCGCGACGGTGGAGGAGATCGCCCCATAGCCGGCGACCTCGACGATAATACCGAGCCCCTTGAACTGAAGGACGAGGTAGGGGATCAACGCCACGATATCGACGATCGCGACGATGACACCCAGTGTCGGACTATCGTATTTGCGCACGAAGAAGTCCGATTGGGAGTAGAGCCGGTGCTCCTTGGCATAGCGCCAGATCGGCGGCAGCATGAAATAGGACAGCACGTAGGCCAGCGTGCCATAGGAGAGAATGTAATAAGCTGGGGCACCCTTGCCGTAGGCGTAGCCGCTGCCCCCGAGGAAGGTGAAGGTCGTGTAGATTTCTCCGGCGAGCAGCAGGAACACGAAGATCGCGCCGAAGCCGCGCCCGCCCACGGTCCACTGTTCCAGGCTCATGTCCTTGCCGCGACGGGCGAGAAAGCCCAGCGCAAGCGCCAGCAGCGCGGCGGCGGCAATGAAGGGCAGCGCGCCGTTCACGACTCATTCCCCCGGTTGGCGGGATCGGCCGCGTAGATCACGGCCATGATGAGTGACGTGATCAGGATCCACACCACGATCCAGGCCAGCAGGAACGGCAGGCCGAGGATCAGTGGATCCACCCGATTGACGAAGAACGGGCCGATAATCAGCGCGAGGAACGGAATAATGGCAATCCAGCGGATATTGCGCATGGACAAAAGACTCTTGTTCACGGTGAGAACCGATGCCTTTTGTGAAAGTTCCTGATTGCTACCAATTGCTAGGGAAGCGTTCGGGCCCGGTCAAAGCTGGGCGATGACAACAAGTGTGCGGCGGATGGCCTCTCGATCCTGACGTGGTGGCACAATCGCCACCCTTACTTCTCCGCCAGATAAACTTCGCCCAGTAGCGATGAGTTCGACCACGGCACCTGCTTGTTCTTCGTGGCCGAGACCACCTCCGCCCGCACGCGTGTCAGCATCTGTTGCACCTCCAGCCCAGGCGTGCCGAGGTGGCGGGACAGCGCGGCGGAGAATGGCGAGTTGGCGCCTTCGCCGTCGAGCGCGACCTGGCCCGGCGCGGTCGCGAATGCGATCAGCGTGCCGGCTCCCAGCGTTGCACCGGATCCGAGGCTTGACGGCGCAGCGAGGCCAGATGTGCCCTCGATGCCGCGGCTGCTGCCGGCGCTTGCGACCTGCTGCGCCATTGGATTGTTGCGGCAGGCATCGAAGATCAGAATGTTGGTGCGGACCTGATCGTCGAGACCGGCCATGATCGTATCCATTTCGATCATCGCTTCCGTCATGCTGCCGCCTGCCTTGAGCTCGACGTCGACAGGAATGAGATAGTTGCGCCCGTCGATCTGCACGCCGTGGCCGGCGTAATAGACCAATGCCAGCTGTGCCCGTGCCGCCTCGCGCAGAAAATCGCGCGTCATCTTCTGCATCGCGGCGCGGTCGAGATCGACGCCCTCCGACACAATGAAGCCAATGTCGCGCAGGCTTTTTGCCACGGCGCGTGCGTCGTTGGGCGGATTGGGGAGTGCCTTCACATGCGCGTAGGCGCCGTTGCCAATCACCAGCGCCATGCGGGTGCCGCGAATGGCGGGTGCAGGCGAGGGCTGCGATGCAGCACCCGTCTGCTGCGGCACGGGAGTCATCTGCGAGGGCGCATCACGCGGGATCGGCGCGGCTGCATCGCTCACCAATGACAACCGCACCTTTGCGGTGGCCTGATTGGCCTTGCTGCCCGCGTCGGACGCCACGATCGCCAGCGTGGCGTTGTAGTCGTCCTTTGCGCGTGCATAGTCGCCCTTGGCCTCATAGGCCAGCGCGCGATGCGTATAGGCGGAGATCAGCACGCTGTTCGGCGGCGTCATGATGTTGACCGGCGGCTTGTCCTTGGCGAGCCGGATCGCCTCGCTGCCGTCGGCAATGGCGCGGTCGAGATGGTTCTTCGCGCGCCAGATCGCAGTGCGGTTGATCAGCGGCTGCGGCAGTGTCGGATCGAGCCGGATCGCCTGATTGATGTCCGCGAGCGCGCCGTATTCCCCCAGTGGGCAGAATTTGCTAGAAGGGAAGTCCCAATTTTTCTGCCCACCAACATCCCACCCATGAAGAACGACGAAATCCTGAGCCAAATCACGGAGTTCTGCCGCAAGGCGGACATGGCGGAATCGACGTTCGGCCGGCGTGCGGTGAACGATGGGAAGCTCGTGCACCGCCTGCGCGAGGGCAAACGGATCACTATCGACACGCTGGAGCGGATCCAGGCCTATATCGCCGCCTCGACGACCGGCGGCCTGCCACCTCCGCGTGGGCTTCAGGTGCCCCCGGAAAAGCGCGATCCACGAGGTAATTTCCGCTTCTTCGAGAACCGGCAGAAATATCTGCTGTTCGTCCACACCTGCAGCGAGAAGCGGGTGATCGCCGACCGGGTTGCGCTGGAGCTTGCCACCATCCATCCACGCCCGCCGGCTTTGCGCATTTTCGACGCCGGGGTCGGCGACGGTACGGTGCTGGCGCGGGTGCTCCGCGCCACGCACCAGCGCTATCCCCACATGCCGTTCTACGTCGCGGGCAAGGAGCTCAGCCTCGAAGATCTACGCCTGTCGCTGGAGAAGGTGCCCGATCGCATTTTCGAGCATCCGGCATCGGTTTTCGTCTTCACCAACATGTTCTACTCGGAGGCACCCTGGCTGACGCCGGCGTCGCCGGCTGCCGCCGCCGCCACGGTGTGGCACGAGGTCCCGCTGCGGGGCGCCTCGTCGGGCGAGTTCGAGCAGCAGATTGCCGAGCTGCGGCCGTTTCTGGAGCAGAACTGGCGTGCCGCGATCAGCCCACGCACGGCCATGCCGCTGTATGAGCGGCCGGTCGTTCTCGTGCTTTATCGCGAGGACCACCGATTCCTGCTTGATTCGACCATTCCGCGGCCGGGTCAGACCGAGGCGAATTTCGACCTCGTCATTGCATCCCAACCATACCGGGCCCTGTCCTCCGTCAACTTCCGGGCCAAGCGGATCATTGCACCCCTGGCACGGGCCTTGCGGCCGGGCGGCCGCCTGATCGGTATCCACTCCCATGGTCACGATCCCGGCATGGAAATGATCCAGGCCATCTGGCCCGGAGAAAATCCTTTCTCGGTGAGCCGTCATGAGCTATTGCGCGCCGTTAAGTACGAGCTCGGATCGTTGGGCCGCGACCTAAATTTTAATGCTTACGCGGATAACCGTTCGATCTTCAGGTATGATATGGAAGCGCTGCCCAACGAGGTGACAGGTACGATCGGCACCTCGACGGCCTTTGCAGCGTGGAATGCGGCGGTGTATGTCGCTCAGATTGAGGACGACCGGTTGACAGATATGACTCAAAACGGCCGCACTCTGGATGCCGCCAGGGATGTGCTGCGAAAGTACAACGGGCTTTGGTTTCTCGACGAATCCTACGTCATCTCGCGCCGGCGTGATTGACATAATCCAACAGTAAACATCGCAAACGTCCGCCGGCAGCGGTGGAACAAGGGGTTTCTTGATGCGCGCGTCCTATCTCTTCACCAGCGAGTCCGTGTCCGAAGGCCATCCGGACAAGGTCTGCGACCGGATCTCCGACGAAATCGTCGACCTGTTCTACCGCGAAGGGCCGAAAGCCGGCATCGACCCGTGGCAGATCCGCGCCGCCTGCGAAACGCTCGCGACCACCAACAAGGTGGTGATCGCCGGCGAGACCCGCGGTCCGAAATCGGTGACCAACGAGCAGATCGAAAGCGTCGTGCGCGAAGCCATCAAGGACATTGGCTACGAGCAGGAGGGTTTCCACTGGCAGAAGGCCGACATCGAGATCCTCTTGCACCCGCAGTCGGCCGACATCGCGCAGGGCGTCGATGCGCTGCAGCCGGGCGAAGTCAAGGAAGAGGGCGCGGGCGACCAGGGGATCATGTTCGGCTACGCCACCAACGAGACGCCGGACCTGATGCCGGCGCCGATCTTCTACGCTCACAAGATCCTTCGTCTCATCTCGGAAGCCCGTCACTCCGGCAAGGAGAAGGTGCTGGGCCCGGACTCCAAGAGCCAGGTCACCGTGCAGTACGAGAACGGCAAGCCGGTTGGTGTGCGCGAGATCGTGGTGTCGCACCAGCATTTGATCGAGGACATCTCGTCCAAGCAGATCCGCGACATCGTCGAGCCCTATGTGCGCGAGGCGCTGCCGAAGGACTGGATCACGCCGAAGACGATCTGGCACATCAACCCCACCGGGAAGTTCTTCATCGGCGGTCCTGATGGTGACACTGGGCTGACCGGCCGCAAGATCATCGTCGATACCTACGGTGGCGCGGCCCCGCACGGCGGTGGCGCGTTCTCCGGCAAGGATCCGACCAAGGTCGACCGCTCGGCAGCTTACGCTGCGCGCTACGTCGCCAAGAACATCGTGGCTGCCGGTCTTGCCGATCGCTGCACCTTGCAGCTCGCTTACGCCATCGGCGTGGCGCGGCCGCTGTCGATCTACATCGACACCCACGGCACCGGTAAGGTGTCGGAGGACCAGCTCGAGAAGGCGGCGGCGCAGGCGATGGATCTGACGCCCCGCGGCATCCGCAGCCATCTCGACCTCAACCGTCCGATCTACGCGCGTACCTCGGCCTACGGCCATTTCGGCCGCACGCCCGACAACGAGGGCGGCTTCTCCTGGGAGAAGACCGACCTCGTCGAGCCGCTCAAGCGCGCGCTCTAGTTTTCTTGCGTCATTCCGGGGCGCCGCGACAGCGGCGAACCTGGAATTTCGAACCGCCGGATTTCCGGGTTCGCTCGTTTCACGAGCGCCCCGGAATGACGAGCCAAACAAACAGGACCCCCCTATGAACGCGAAGCCCGGCTTCACCGATTACATCGTCAAGGACATTTCGCTCGCCGATTTCGGCCGCAAGGAGCTCTCGCTTGCCGAGACCGAGATGCCCGGCCTGATGGCCACCCGCGAGGAGTACGGCCCGAAACAGCCGCTGAAGGGCGCGCGTATCGCCGGCTCGCTGCACATGACGATCCAAACCGGCGTGCTGATCGAGACGCTCGCCGCGCTCGGCGCCGACATTCGCTGGGTCTCCTGCAACATCTATTCGACGCAGGACCATGCTGCCGCTGCGATCGCGGCAGCCGGCATTCCCGTCTTCGCCGTCAAGGGCGAGACGCTGACCGAATACTGGGATTACACCGCAAAGCTGTTCGACTGGCACGGCGGCGGTCACCCGAACATGATCCTCGACGATGGTGGTGACGCCACCATGTACGTCCATCTCGGTCTGCGCGCAGAGAACGGCGACGCTGCGTTCCTCGACAAGCCCGGCTCCGAGGAAGAGGAAGTTTTCTTTGCGCTGCTGAAGAAGCAGCTCAAGGAGAAGCCGAAGGGGTATTTCGCCGGAATCGCCAAGAGCATCAAGGGCGTTTCCGAAGAGACCACCACGGGCGTGCATCGTCTCTATGACATGCAGAAGGCCGGTACGCTGCTGTGGCCCGCGATCAACGTCAACGACAGCGTCACCAAGTCGAAGTTCGACAACCTCTATGGTTGCCGTGAATCGCTGGTCGACGGTATCCGCCGCGGCACCGACGTCATGCTCTCGGGCAAGGTCGCGATGGTCGCGGGCTTCGGCGACGTCGGCAAGGGCTCGGCCGCCTCGCTGCGTCAGGCCGGCTGCCGCGTGATGGTGTCGGAAGTCGATCCGATCTGCGCGCTCCAGGCGGCGATGGAAGGCTACGAGGTCGTGACCATGGAAGACGCCGCGCCCCGCGCCGATATCTTCGTCACGGCGACCGGCAACAAGGACATCATCACCATCGAGCACATGCGCGCGATGAAGGATCGCGCCATCGTCTGCAACATCGGCCACTTCGACAACGAGATCCAGATTGCGGCTCTGCGCAATCTGAAGTGGACCAACATCAAACCGCAGGTGGATGAGATCGAATTCCCCGACAAGCACCGCATCATCATGCTGTCGGAAGGTCGCCTCGTGAACCTCGGCAACGCGATGGGCCATCCGTCTTTCGTGATGTCGGCGTCCTTCACCAACCAGACGCTGGCGCAGATCGAGCTCTTCGCCAACAACAAGGACGGCAAGTACGAGAAGAAGGTCTACGTGCTGCCGAAGACGCTCGACGAGAAGGTTGCGCGCCTGCACCTCGCTAAGATCGGCGTCAAGCTCACCGAGCTGCGCAAGGACCAGGCCGACTATATCGGCGTGAAGCAGGAAGGCCCGTATAAGTCGGACCACTACCGCTACTGAGCCGCCGGTTCGGCCGACATTGACGCAAAGCCCCGGAGCGATCCGGGGCTTTGTTGTTTCGACGCATGGAATTCACCTCGCTTTGCGGTTGCTGCACGCCTGATTGCCAATTGACGGCCAGCGGTGGCGGGCGGACAATCCTCGGCGGCGGAGGAAATCATGCAACCGGAACATTTCGACGTGCTCATCGTCGGCGCCGGGCTATCAGGCGTCGGCGCGGGTTATCATCTCCAGACCAAGTGCCGGGACAAGAGCTACATCATTCTGGAGGGGCGCGACTGTATCGGCGGCACCTGGGACCTGTTTCGTTATCCGGGCATCCGCTCCGACAGCGAGTGTTCACGCTCGGTTATTCCTTCAAACCGTGGACCGATCCGAAAGCGATCGCGGACGGGCCGCAGATCCTGAACTATGTGCGCGAGACCGCGGCAGAGAACGGAATCGACAAGCACATCCGCTTCCGCCATCGCGTCAAGCGCGCAGCGTGGTCGACGCCTGAGGCGCGCTGGACCGTCGAGGTCGAGCGCACGACCGGGGAGGGCATGACGGAACTCGTGCACCTCACCTGCAATTTCCTGTTCATGTGCTCGGGGTACTACAAATACGAGGCGGGCTACACACCGGAATTCAAGGGCGTCGCGGATTTCGCTGGCCAGATCGTGCATCCGCAGAAATGGACCGAGGATATCGACTATGCGGGCAAGCGCGTGGTCGTGATCGGTTCGGGTGCGACCGCAGTGACGTTGGTGCCGGAGCTCGCCAGGAAAGCGGCGCAGGTCACCATGTTGCAACGCTCGCCGACGTATGTGGTGTCGCGTCCGGCGCAGGACCCCGTTGCCAACAAACTGCGCCGCAACCTGCCGGCGCGGCTCGCCTATCATTTGATCCGCTGGCGCAATGTGATGTGGGGGATGTTCTTCTTCCAGTTGAGCCGGCGACGGCCCGATAAGGTGAAGAATCTCATCCTGGGCGGCGTGCGTATGGCGCTCGGGCCGGATTACGACATCGCCACTCATTTCACGCCGCGCTACAATCCCTGGGACCAGCGGCTCTGCCTCGTGCCCGACGGCGATTTGTTCAGGGCGATCCGCGAAAAGCGCGCCGCCGTCGTCACCAACGAGATCGACACGTTTACCCACGATGGCATCCGTTTGAAGGACGGCAGCGAGCTTGCGGCCGACATCATCGTGACGGCGACGGGCCTTGTGCTCCAGGTCGTCGGCGGTCTCGAGGTCAGCGTCGACGGCTGTGCCGTCGATTTCGCCAACACATTGACCTACAAGGGCATGATGTACGCCGACGTGCCCAACATGGCCTCGGCCTTCGGTTACACCAACGCGTCATGGACGCTGAAATGCGACCTGACCTGCGAGTATGTCTGTCGGCTCATCAACTACATGGACCGGCACAATTTCCGCCAGTGCATGCCGCACAATGACGACGCTGACATCACCGCACAGCCCTCGCTTGATTTCACCTCGGGTTATGTGCAGCGCTCGGTCGCAAAACTGCCGAAGCAGGGCTCGAAGCGGCCTTGGCGGCTCTATCAGAATTATGCCCTCGACATCGTCTCCTTGCGCTTCGGCCGGATCGATGACGGCGTGATGCGATATTCCTGATCACACTCCGAACGGTTAACGCCGGATTAACGGATGAGTCCTAGCCTGTCCCGGCCGGGTTACTCGCAAGGCCGAGGTGAGCCCAATGGAAGCCCAGAAGATCGCGGTCGACGCCGTCGTCGCGCTGACCGATTGCGACCGCACGGCTGTGGTTGCCTTTATCCGCCAGCTCTATCTCGCGGGTGTCACCGATCCCAAGCGTCTGACCTTCAAGGGTCTCCAGGCCCTATCGCGGGCGTAATTGGCCCTTTTTGCCGGTTTCCCCCGGGTTCCCGGCCGGTTGGCTCCCTCCAGCGTGATTGCAACCCACCGGTGAATAGCTTGCTGCTGGGGTAAGGTCGGGTTACACGACATCCCGGCTGGATCACTTGGGATTGGGGAAATGCTGAAACAGCTTTTTGCGCCGCAACTCGTCATTCTGTATGTGCTTGCGGCATCGACCATCTATGTTCATTTCCGGGGCAAGCAGCGGTTGCGCTTCGCGCGCCAGCTCGGAGACCACTCGACCTATCTCGCACCTTACAACGTGCTGATGTATGCGGGCTCGGCCGTGCCGAACAAGCCCGTGATCTCGGTCGAGCAGTTTCCGGAGTTGAAGCCGCTCAGCGAGAACTGGGAGACGATCCGCGACGAGGCCGTCCGCCTGTTCGATGAAGGCTTTATCCGCGCGGCGGCCAAAAACAACGATTGGGGGTTCTATTCGTTCTTCAAGAGCGGCTGGAAGCGCTTTTACCTGAAATGGTACGACGACTTCCTGCCCTCGGCGAACACGTTGTGCCCGAAGACGGTAGAGCTACTCAAATCAATCCCGAGCGTGCATGGCGCGATGTTCGCAATGCTGCCGCCCGGCGGCAAGCTCGGCGCGCACCGCGATCCCTTCGCCGGCTCGCTGCGCTATCACCTCGGCCTGGTTACGCCGAACTCGAACAAGTGCCGCATCCTCGTTGACGGGGTCGAATGCGTCTGGCGTGACGGCGAAGCTTTCATGTTCGACGAGACGTTCATTCACAGCGCGGAGAATGCGACCGACGTCAATCGGATCATCCTGTTCTGCGACGTCGAGCGCCCGATGAAGTTCGGCTTCATGACCGCGATCAACCGCTGGGTCAGCCATCACATTGTCAAGGCATCCGCAACTCAGAACGTCGAGGGTGAGAATGTAGGCGTGCTCAACAAGGTGTTCGGCAAGCTCTACGAGATCCATCTCGGCAGCCGCAAGATCAAGGAGTGGAACCGCAACGTCTACTACACGCTGAAATACTCGCTGACGGCGCTGGTTCTCGGATTGATCGTGTTTTCAGCGCTGAAGTGATCGGCGTAGTTGGAACGTATCTGGAGTAGGGGAATGACCTCGTTGCCGGCCGCTGACAGCGAGACGGATCAATCCCTCCGTCAGTGGCTCGAGACCTTCGCCGGCTACGTGCGCGAGGTCGATTACGCCTCGGCGAGGCCGCTCTTTCATCCCGACGTGCTCGCCTTCGGCACGCACAACGACGTCATACCCGGCCTCGACCAATGGGTCTCGACGCAATGGAACAACGTCTGGCCGAAGACGACCGACTTCCGCTTTGTCCTTGAGCAGGCTTCGATCCTGGCCTCGTCCGACGGCACGATGGCGACCGTGATCGCGCCATGGACGAGCACGGGCTATCATCCCGATGGCAGCGCGTTCTCACGGCCGGGCCGTGCGACCATGGTGTTTGCCAGGAGTGCCGATGGCTGGCTGTGCGTGCATTCGCACATGTCACTCAATCGCGGTGTGCCGCAGGCGTCTCACGCCAACCGGCCGGTCAAGGCGTGGTAGGAATGCAGTCACAGGCGGTTTTGGCGACCGACTAAAGTTTTACCCCTTGTTCGGGTCCGGCTGGAACTCTTGGAACCCAACCTCGTTTGTTCCGCAACGAACAACCGATGAAAACCCGCGAGCGGGGGCCTGTCCGAGGGAGCATTCCCATGGCAACACTTGGCCTCGACTCCACCCAACTCACTGTATCCGAGCATCAGCGACAGCTTCGTCGCGCCGTGATCGCCTCCACGATCGGGACCGCGATCGAATGGTATGACTTCTTTCTTTATAGCACCGTCACGGGCCTGGTGTTCGCAAAGCTGTTCTTTCCGAACTCCGATCCCTGGGTTGGCACGCTGGAAGCATTTGCGATCTACGCGGTCGGCTTCGTCGCGCGCCCGATCGGCGCGGCGATCTTTGGTCACTATGGCGACCGCATCGGACGCAAATCCACCTTGATCGCAACGCTGCTTTTGATGGGACTGGCGACCGCCGCGGTTGCCGTGGTGCCGACCTATGCCAGCATTGGCATCTGGGGCGCCGTGATCCTGACCGTGCTGCGATTCGTTCAGGGCGTCGGCGTCGGCGGCGAGTGGGGCGGCTCGGTGCTGATGTCGATGGAATGGGCCCGCAATGACCAATCCCGAGGATTGATCGCGTCGTGGCCGCAATTCGGCGTGCCTTGCGGCCTGTTCCTCGCCAATCTCGCCGTGCTGGCGTTCAGCCAGATGGCGGGCGACCAGTTCCTGGCGTGGGGCTGGCGCATTCCGTTCGCGCTCAGCATCATCCTGGTCGCAGTCGGCCTTTATATCCGGCTCGGCATTCTTGAAACGCCGGTGTTCTCGAAGCTTGTGGCCGAGCGTCAAGTCGACCGCACGCCGATGCTGACCGTGATCCGGGACTATCCGAAGGAGATCCTGCTGTCCGCCTTCGCGCGCATGTCGGAGCAGGCACCGTTCTACATCTTTACCGCCTTCGTCTTCTCTTATGGCATCGGTACCTTGCACGTTTCGCGCGACTTCCTGCTCACTGCGGTGCTGTCGGCCTCGGTGCTGTCGTTTGTCTCGATCCCGCTGTGCGGCCACATCTCAGACCGGATCGGCCGCAAGAACATGTACATGCTCGGCGCTGCGGCGACGGGCATTTTCGGCTTCATCTATTTCGCGATGCTCAATACGGGATCGCTGGCCATCATCTTCGTGGCCATCATCCTGTCCCTGATCCCGCACGACATGCAGTATGGGCCGCAAGCCGCCTTGATCGCCGAGAGCTTTACCGGCCGCTTGCGCTATAGCGGCTCCTCGCTCGGATATCAGCTCGCATCGGTGATTGCCGGCGGTCCGGCGCCGCTGATCGCTACTTGGCTGTTCGGCACATTCCATTCTGCGACCGCCATTGCGGTCTACATCGCGATTTGCGCAGTCATGACGCTGGTCGCCACCGCGATGATGACCGACTACACCGGCAAGGACATCAACGCGGTGGGCGCGCACGAGCGGCGAGTGTGAGGGTGCAAAAAAGCCCCGGACGCGTACCCGGGGCCTTTTGCTTTCTGTGACTGGAGCTCAGCCTTACTCCGGCTGGCCGATCGACACCTTCAATGTGCCGACCCCGTCGACGCCGCATTCGAGCTTGTCGCCCACCTGAAGCTGCGACACGCCGGCCGGCGTGCCGGTCATGATGATGTCGCCGGCGGCAAGCTTCACTTGCTGCGAGAGCTGCCAGATGATTTCCGGCACGTTCCAGATCAGCTCGGTGAGGTCACCCTTCTGCGCTTCCTTGCCGTTGACCGTCAGCCAGATCTTGCCCTTGGCGGGATGACCGATCTTCGAGGCCGGCTGAATCGCGGAGCAGGGGGCGGAACCGTCGAACGACTTGCCGATCTCCCACGGGCGCTCCTTCTTGCGCGAGGCGATCTGGAGATCGCGGCGGGTGAGGTCGATGCCGACGGCATAGCCGTAGACGTGGTCGAGCGCCTTGTCGGCGGGAATGTTGAGCCCGCCGCTCTTCATCGCGACGATCAGTTCGACCTCGTGATGCAGATCCTTGGTCAGCGGCGGATAGGGAATGGTGGCGCCATCGGGCACCAGCATGTCGGCATGCTTGGCGAAGAAGAACGGCGGAGCGCGCTCGTCGTTGCCCATCTCGCGGATGTGCTCGAGATAGTTGCGGCCGACGCACCAGATGCGGCGCACGGGATAGCGGCCGCTCTCGCCGACAACGGGAAGCGAAGCCTGGGGCGGAAGCGGGATGACGTAGGAGGCGGCGTTCATGGAGCGATCTCGCTGCTCTTGGTGGGTGAGGGAACTCTATGCGGTTGCGCTGATCGGCGCCAGAGCGCCGGCGTCGTGATGCTGCAGGCGGAAGAAGGAGGCGTAGCGGCCGCCGCGACGGAGCAATTCCTCGTGCCGGCCCCGCTCGACGATCTCGCCGCCCTCGACGACGAGGATCGCATCCGCATGCATGATGGTGTGCAGACGATGCGCGATCACGATCGTGGTGCGATTCTGGCAGAGATGCTCGATCGCCTCCTGCACCTGCCGCTCGGACTCCGAATCGAGCGCCGCGGTGGCTTCGTCCAAGAGGATGATCGGTGCGTTCTTGATCAGCGCGCGCGCTACGGCGATGCGCTGGCGCTGACCGCCCGAGAGTTGCGTGCCGTGCTCGCCGACCGGCGTGTCGTAGCCGAGCGGGAAGCCCATGATGAAATCATGCGCGCAGGCCGCCTTTGCGGCCTCGATGATCTCGCTCTCGCTGGCGCCCGGCTTTCCGAAGGCGATGTTGTTGCGGATGGTGTCGCGGAACAGATAAACGTCCTGGCCGACATAGGCGGTTTGCGCGCGCAGCGACTTGCGGGAGACCGCGCCGATCGACTGGCCGTCGATCACGATATCGCCTTGCGTCACCTCGTAGAAGCGCAGCAGCAGCGCCAGCACGGTGGACTTACCGCCGCCGGAGGGGCCGACCAGCGCGGTGACCTTGCCGGGCTCGGCAACGAAGCTCATGCAGTTGAGCACGGTCTCGTTGGCGCGGTAGGCGAAGCTGACGTCACGCAGCTCGATCCGCGCGTCGGAAAGTTTCAGCGCCGGCTTGTCATCGTCGGATTGCTCGCTCGCCGGGCTGTCGACGACCTCGAGCAGCATGCGCGCGCCGACCAGCTGGCTGTTGAGATCGATGTTGAGCCGCGCCAGCCGCTTGGCCGGCTCGGTCGCCATCAGGAACGCGGTCATGAACGAGAAGAACGCGCCTGGCGTGGCGTTGAGCGCGACCACCGCGTAACCGCCGTACATCAGGCAGCCGGCGACCGCGAAGCCGCCGAGCATTTCCATCAGCGGATTGGAGCGGTTGGCGACGCGGGCCATTTTGTTGGCATTGCGCTCGACGATGGCGATGTTCTCGTCGATGCGGCTCTGCATGGTGTCTTCGAGCGTGAACGCCTTGACCGTGCGGATGCCTTGCAGCGATTCCTGCATCGTCTCCATGATGTCCGCGGTGCCGGTGAACTGGTTGTAGGCGAGCCCCTTGATGCGCTTGACCAGTTTGCGCAGCACCAGCATCGCTGGCGGCACCGCGACGAGGCCGATGAACGACATCAACGGGTCTTGCCACACCATCACACCGACCATGGCGAGCAGCATCAAGAGGTCACGCCCGATGGCGTTGACCAGCATGTTGAGCACGTCGGTGATCGATTTGGCGCCGGCCGTGAGCCGCGCCAGGAATTCGGACGAATGCCGCTCCGAGAAGAAGCCGACGCTTTCGCGCATCAGCTTGGCGAACAGCTGGCGCTGGTTGGTGGCGAGGATGGCATTACTGATCTTGGTCAGGATCACCATGTGGCCGTAGGTCGCCACGCCCTTGATGAAGAGCAGCACCACCGTGACGCCTGAGAACATCGCGATGCCCGGGATGTTCTTGTCGACATAGGCCTGGTTGATGACCTGGCCGAGCACGTAGGTCGCGCCCGCGGTGGCGCCCGCGGCAGCCGCCATCAGCGCAAAGGCAACGAGGTAGCGCCGCCAGTAGACGACCCCCTGTTCCATGACCAGGCGGCGAATCAGGATCGCGGCCGCATAGGGATCGTCGGTGATTTTCTTCGGAAACTGGGCCATCCGGTGTCCATTGACGGCGCAGGGACAAGCCTGCCCGCGCGTCAGGGATCGATGGGCCTCTGTGCCCGCTAAAGCTCCGCTTTTCAAGCCCAATTAAGGGCTTGCGCCGGAAGCGATTTTAGGCCGAGACGGCGTGGCGGAGCTCGCCGTGACGCTCGCGGAACAGCTTGTCCTCCCAAGCCAGCGCATGCGCCGCGATGGTCTCGAGGTCCTCGTATTGCGGCCTCCAGCCGAGCAGTCCGCGGATGCGGCTGGTGTCCGCGACCATGGTCATGATGTCGCCGGGCCGGCGCGCGGCATATTGCACAGCGAAGCTGCGGCCCGACACCCGACGTACCGCGTCGATGGTTTCAAGCACCGAATAGCCGCGGCCATAGCCGCAATTCAGTGTGGTCGAGGCGCCGCCATTGCGCAGATAAGCCAGCGCCGAGCGATGGGCCTGCGAGAGGTCCGTGACATGGATGAAGTCACGAATGCAGCTTCCGTCCGGGGTCGGATAGTCGGTGCCGAACACGTCGATCTTGGCGCGCTGGCCGGTCGCGGCTTCCACCGCGATCTTGAGCAGATGGGTGGCACCGACGGTGGCAAGCCCGATGCGCGCCTGCGGATCCGCGCCGGCGACGTTGAAATAGCGCAGCGTCACGTACTGCATGCCGTAGGCGGTGGCGACGTCCTGCAGCATGATCTCGGTCATCAGCTTCGACGACCCGTAGGGCGACAGCGGCCGCGTCGGCGCGTGCTCGGGCACCGGCACCTGGTCCGGATTGCCGTAGACGGCGGCGGTCGAGGAGAAGATGAAGCGGCTGATGCCGCGCTTGACCGCGACGTTCAGCAGGTTGCGTGCAGTCGTGAAATTGTTGCGATAATAGCCGAGCGGATCGCGCATCGAATCCGGCACCACGACGGAGCCGGCGAAATGGATGATGCTCTCGATATTGTGCTGGGCGATCACGCCCTCGAGCAACTTCTCGTCGCCGGCATCGCCGATGAACAGCGGCACGCCCTCGGGCAGATAGGCGGAGAAACCGGTGGAGAGATCGTCGATCACGACGACGTCCTCGCCGGCTTCTGCCAGCGCCAGGACCGTGTGACTTCCGATATAGCCGGCGCCGCCGGTGACTAGCACAGTCATGATCTCACCCGTCTTCGATCAACGCGGATGCTAGCGTCTGCGTAGTGAAGAGGGGGTATCGGCAGCCCTGAACTGGTCACTATGCTTAATGTTGCGTATAGGGGACGCACCAAACGGAGCATGACGTGGCAAATTCCGCGGGCGATCTGCAAGTGATCGTGCCAAATCTGCACAGGCGCTATTCCGGGGTCACCGCGACCAACCGGATGGTGGCGCCGCGGCTGGCAAAGCTGTACCGCGCCGGCTGGTTCGGCTCGGACGCACCGGAGGGGATTGTGCGGCTGGGTATCGCCGATGTCCTGAAGCTATGGCGCCGCAACCGGCCCTTGATCTGGCATGCGCGCCGCAACAACGAGATGATCGCAGGCGTCTTGCTGCGCGCCCTCGGCTGGCCGCTCAAGCTGGTGTTCACCTCGGCGGCGCAGCGGCATCACAGCTGGATCACCCGCTGGCTGATCCGGCAGATGGATGCGATCATCGCAACGTCCGACATCTCGGCCTCGTTCCTGAAGGTGAAGGCGACGGTGATCCCGCACGGCGTCGACACCGACGTCTATGCGCCGCCGGTCGATCGCGCCGCGGCGTTCGCGGAAAGCGGCTTGCCGGGCCGTTACGCCATCGGCTGCTTCGGCCGCGTGCGGGCGCAGAAGGGCACCGATGTGTTCGTCGATGCGATGTGCCTGGTGCTGCCGCGCTATCCTGACTTCACCGCCGTGATCGTCGGGCAGGTCACGGCCGAGCAGACGCCTTTCGCGAATGAGCTCAAGAAACGCATCGAGGCAGCTGGCCTGCAATCGCGCATCGTCATCACCGGCGAGCTGCCGATCGAACAGGTGCAGCGCTGGTATCAGCGGCTGACGATCTACGCCTTCACCTCGCGCAATGAAGGCTTTGGCCTGACGCTGATTGAAGCGATGGCCGCCGGCAGCGCGCTGGTCGCTGCCCGCGCCGGAGCTGCCGAGCTCGTGGTCGAGGATGGTGTGAGCGGCGTGCTGATCCCGGCGGGCGATGCCGATGCCTTGGCTACAGCACTCGAGCCGCTGATGCGCGACGTGGCTGCGGCGACCGCGATGGGTGAGCGGGGACGAGCGCGAGTGCTGGCGAAGTTCAGCCTCGATGCTGAAGCAGCGCGGATCGGCAAGGTCTATCGGCCGCTGCTCTGAATGGCCGACGTTTCGGCGCCGCCGGCCAGAATCTCGAAAACAACCCCATGCACAGTAGGCCGGGCCAGACAAATCAAAGGCTTGCAAAGCCGGCATGACGGCGATGCGGATTTTACGAAATTCGTTAGGCAAGTCCGGTCGAGGAAAGAAGGAGGAAGAACTCGGTCAGTGTGAGCCCTTCGATCGAACTCTCGACCCGAAGCGTGGCTGAGCTTTCGGAGACTTCCTTGACGAAACAGGGCCGGCGCCAGGTGCCGTCGATCGCCATCATCTGCGCCGGCAGCGGCCGCTCGAAGACGACCCGCTGGGTCTCGCGCTCCTTCTCTGTCGGCACGTCTTAGCGATTCGCCTGCGGCTGAAAACGCGCGCCTACGGTTCCTGCAGAATGAGGTGGGTCGAGCCTGCGCTCATAGGTGGCGGCAAGATCTAGCAGGCGCTTCCTGGTGAACGGGTCCGCCTTCGCCGCGAGATCGCGGATGTCTTGAGCGCGTCCCCTGATGAAGTTCTCATCCATTGGCTGTTTCCCTCTGAAAGAAAGGATGCCTGGTCTTCCCGACGGTGTAAGCAACATATGTTAGATCGAAGGAAACTTGCCGATCGCGAGCCCGCTACGCGCGCCTGATCTGCGCCAGCACCTCCGTCACGAACGCGTCGAGATCGCCGCCCGGGAAGAGGAAGCCCGGCAGTCCGAGCGCCTTGCCGGCCTCGATGTCGCGGGACTGATCTCCGATCACGAAGCTGCCGTCGAGCTGCACGGGCCAGTGCTGGACGAGGTCGCGCAACATGCCCGGCGCGGGCTTGCGCCAATCATGCTCCCCGATATAGCCGGCGACGGTTCCTTGCGGATGATGCGGACAGAAGCGGATGTCGTCGATCCGCGCGCCGTCGCGCGCGAGCTCGTTGCGCATCCAGCCGTGCAGATTGTTCACGTCGTCCTCGGTGAAGAGGCCACGCGCGACGCCGGACTGGTTGGTGAAGACGAACACCCAGTAACCTGCCTCGTTGAGACGGCGAACGGCCTTGGCGACGTTGGGCATCCAGCGGATGCGGTCTCGCGTGCCGATATAGGCATCGTCATGGTTGATGACACCGTCGCGATCGAGGAAGGCGGCGGGCTTGGCAGGGTGGGTGTCAGACATTTGCCTGTGTCCTGGTCAGCACGTCCCTTGCGATCTCGACGACGTCCCGTGCCGCAATATCCCGCATGCAGCGGTGGTCATTCATCCTGCAGATCGTGCTCTGGCAGGGCTGGCAGGCGAGCACGCTCTTGTTCTGGACGACGGTCGCGGCGAGGCCGTTGAGGGGCGCCCAGAGATAGGGGCTGGTCGGGCCGAAGATGCCCATGGTGGGTGTGCCGAGCGCCGCTGCGATGTGCATCAGGCCCGAGTCGTTGGAGATGGCGACGCCAGCGGCGGCCATGGCCAGCACGCCGTTGCGTAAGTCGTTGCCGGTGAGATCGCGGACATCAGGGCCGCCGGCAGCGACGATCTCCTGGGCCAGGCCCTTTTCGGCGGGGCCGCCGACCACCCAGACCTCCAGGCCGCGCTCGACCAGCAGGCGGGCGGCTTCGGGATAGTACGTCCAACGCTTGGAAACGCCGACCGAACCAGGGGCGAGCGCGACGGCGGGGCGGGCGCTGAGCCCATTGGCCTGGCGCCAGCGGGCGACCTCCTCAGTCGGCACCCGCAATTGCGGCACCGGCCATTCCGGCGGCAGTGGCGCGCCGTCGGGCTGGGCGAGGGCAGCGTTTTTGTCAATGAAGCGGGGCAGCTTCCTTTCGCCCCAGCGCCAGTGGTTCAGTAGGCCAAACCGGAACTCGCCGACGAAGCCGACCCTTTCAGGGATACCAGCCAGCGCCGGCGCGATGGCCGCCTTCCAGGTCCGGGGCAGCACCAGGGCCGTACCGTAGTTCCGTTCGCGCAGCAGCTTCGCCAGGGCGAGCTGGCTGCCTACGGCGAGACGGCCGCGGGGCAGGTCCCAGACGATGCCCTTCCGCACGCCGGGCATATAATCGACCAGGGGAGCGCAGAGAGACGTGGTCAGGAGATCGACCGGCCGATTCGGCCAGCGTTCCTTCAGGACCCGGACAACGGTGTGATTCCGGACGAAATCGCCGATCCACATGTAGGGAATGATCAGGATCGGGCGGGTATCGCTCCGGTCTGCATCTCCACTAAATTGCGAATCAATATTCATTCGTTAATAGGGCCGAAGACGTGCTGATGTTGGCTGTTCGGTTAGCCGCTCCGGGCCTGCAGGTAAAGCGGATGGAGCGCCCATCCCAAAACCGCTTACACTTTGGCGGATCATGCGCTACGGCAGGACCGGGCCGCAAAATATCAGGCAGGGAATTTCGGAATGTTGCTGGTGACCGGCGGAGCCGGTTTTATCGGGTCGAACGTCGTGGCCGCGTTGAACGATGCCGGTCGCAGCGACGTCGTGGTCTGTGATCTCCTCGGCAGCGACGGCAAGTGGCGGAATCTCGCCAAGCGCCAGCTCGTGGATATCGTCCCGCCCGCCGAGCTGCTCGATTGGCTGAAGGGCCGCAAGCTGGACGCCGTGATCCATCTCGGGGCGATTTCCGCGACCACAGCGACCGACGGTGACCTCGTGTTCGAGAGCAATTTTCGCATGTCGATGCGACTGCTCGACTGGTGCACGGCGGGCGCGGTGCCGTTCATTTACGCCTCCTCCGCGGCGACTTACGGCGACGGCGAGACGGGTTTTGACGACGACGCCGCGGTTCCCGCATTGAAGAAGCTTCGGCCGATGAATCTCTATGGCTGGAGCAAGCACATGTTCGATCTCGCCGTCGCCGGGCGCCTCGCGAGCGGCGATCCGCTGCCGCCGCAACACGTGGGCCTGAAATTCTTCAACGTGTTCGGGCCCAACGAGTACCACAAGGGCACGATGATGAGCGTGCTGGCGCGCCGCTTCGATGACGTCAAGGCCGGCCGCGTGGTGCAGCTGTTCAAGTCGCACCGCGAGGGCATCGCCGACGGCGATCAGCGCCGCGACTTCATCTATGTCGAGGACGTCGTGCGCGTCGTCATGTGGCTGCTGGCGACGCCCGCGGTGTCGGGACTGTTCAATGTCGGCACCGGGACGGCGCGCAGCTTCAAGGACCTGATGCTCGCCGCCTACGCCGCACTCGGCACCAGGCCCAACATCGAATATGTCGACATGCCCGAGCAGATCCGCGGCGCCTACCAATATTTCACCCAGAGCAAGGTCGATCGTCTTCACCGCGCTGGCTACAACGGCGGCTTCACGGCGCTCGAGGACGCGGTGAAGGCCTATGTCGGGGATTACCTCGACCGGCCCGACCGCTTCCGCTGAGGCCTTTTGATCATGCCGACGCCCATTCTCGATTTCGACGCCCTTGCGCAAACGATCTCCGGCCGCACGGTGCTATGCATCGGCGACATCATGCTGGACGAGTTCGTCTATGGCGAGGTGTCGCGGATTTCGCCGGAGGCTCCGACCCCCGTCATCGCGGCCCAGCGCAGCGAGATCCATATCGGCGGTGCCGGCAATGTCGCGCGCAATATTGCCTCGCTTGGCGCGTGCTGTGTCTTCGTCGGTCTCGTCGGCGAGGACGATGCGGGCGCACGGCTCAAGGCCGCGCTGGCGGACTATGCCGGCATCGAGAGCGCGCTGGTGCGCGATCCGTCACGTCCCACCACGCGAAAGGTTCGCTTCGTCTCCGAGCATTTTTCCACGCATATGCTGCGCGCGGATTGGGAGCAGGCGTCGGCGGCCTCCGATGAGGTCGAGACGAAGCTGATCGAGGCGATTCTGCCGCAGATTCCGCGCGCCGATATCGTGCTGCTGTCCGATTACGCCAAAGGCGTGCTGACCGCGCGCGTGATCCGCCACACCATCGATGCCGCGCGACAGGCGGGGAAGCCTGTGATCGTCGATCCCAAGAGTCTGAATTGGGCGATCTATCGCGGCGCCACGCTGCTCACGCCCAACCGCAAGGAATTCGCGGAAGCCACCCGCAGCCGCGCCGACACCCCGCAAGGCATCGCCGAGGCCAGCGAGGACGTGATGCGGCTCGCCGATTGTGAGGCGATCCTGGTCACACAGGGCGAGCACGGCATGACGCTGGTGCCACGCAAGGGCGAGGCCGTTCATGTGCCTGCTTTCCCGGTAAAGGTGCGCGACGTCTCCGGCGCCGGTGACACCGTCGCGGCGGCGCTCGCGGTCTCGCTCGCCGCCGGCGCGGATTGGGATACGGCCCTGCGCATGGCGAGTGCAGCGGCCGCCGTTGCCGTCGGCAAGCAGGGCACCGCCAGCGTGAGCGCGGCCGAGCTGCGACGCAAGATCCTGCCACATGCCACGCTCGCGGCCGAGGAGAAGGTCGTGACCGCGCCCGGCGCGCTGGCGGCCCAGCTCGCCGAATGGAGGCGGGAGGGATTGCGCGTCGGCTTTACCAATGGCTGCTTCGACATCCTGCATCCCGGCCACGTCAAGGTGCTGACCGCGGCGCGCGCCGCCTGCGATCGCCTGATCGTCGGACTCAACAGCGATGCCTCGGTGCGCCGATTGAAGGGCGCGGATCGTCCGGTCCAGGACGAGCGCGCGCGCTCCGAAGTGCTGGCCGCGCTCGAAGCCGTCGATCTCGTCGTCATCTTCGAGGAGGACACGCCGATCGAGCTGATCACGCAGATCACGCCGAGCGTGCTGGTGAAAGGCGGCGACTACACGCGCGAGCAGGTGGTCGGCCACGAGGTGGTCGAAGCTGCCGGTGGGGTGGTCGTGCTGGTCGACATTTTGCAAGGTTTCAGCACGACGGCGCTGGTCCATCGCGCGCGGGGAGGGGGCAAGTGACGGACCAGGTGACGGCGCTGGAGCGACAAACGACCACCCACGTGCTGTGGCGGCGTTTCCGCAGCCCTGCGGCGTGGAGCGAGACGGCGGACCTGTTCGCGATCCTCACCGTGGTCTCGCTGCCTTGGTCGACTTCGCTCACGGCGATCTTCAACGCCGCGTTCCTGGTCTGCATGGTGCCGTTTCTCGACGTCAGGGCCTTCCTGCAATCGCTGATGCGTCCGATCTGCGCGGCACCGATCGCACTGTTCCTGCTCGCGCTGGTGGGAACGCTGTGGTCGGATGCAGCGTGGGCCGTGCGCCTCTATGCGCTCAGTCCGACCGTCAAGCTGCTCGTGCTGCCCATGCTGCTCTACCATTTCGAGCGCTCCACGCGCGGGCACTGGATCTTCATCGCCTTCCTGGTGTCCTGCGCGTTGCTGTCGATCATGTCGTGGCTGGTGGCGTTCTATCCGCAACTGTCGCTGAAACCCTACGACCCCCTCGAACGCGGCATCTTCGTCAAGAACTACATCGACCAGAGCCAGGAATTCACGTTGTGTGCGGTCGCGCTCGCCTATCCCGTGATGATGCTGCTACGCGAGAAGCGCTACTGGCTTGCCGGGCTGCTGGCCGCACTGGCGCTGAGCTTCCTGGTCAACATGGCCTTTGTGGTGGTGTCGCGCACCGCGCTGGTGACCGTCCCGATCATGCTGGGCGTGTTCGCGCTGCTTCATTTGAGGTGGCGCAGCATCGCGATCATCTCCGCCGCACTGATCGCCTGCGCCGCAATCGCCTGGCAGGCCTCACCGCAACTGCGCAATACGGCCGACACCTTTTCGCGGGACTACCGGCTCTACATGCAAGAGAACAGGCCGACATCCATGGGCGAACGCCTCGAATATTGGCGGCATGCTGTTCGGTTTTTCGCGGACGCTCCATTCGTGGGCCACGGCACGGGCTCCACGCAAGGGCTGTTCGAGAGAGCCGCGCAAGACCCCTCATGGGTTCCGGGCGTCAGGGTCTTTCCGAACCCGCATAACCAGACGCTACATGTCGCGATCCAGTGGGGCCTCGCCGGCATCGTGGTTCTCTACGCGATCTGGATCCTTCATTTTCAGCTGTTTCGCGGCGACGGATTTGCCAGGTGGATCGGCCTGCTCGTCGTGGTGCAGAACATTTTCACCTCGCTGTTCAATTCCCATCTGTTCGATTTCCACGAGGGCTGGATGTACGTCATCGGCGTCGGCGTCGCCGGCGGCATGGTGATCCGGATGCAACGGGAGACGGCGAAGGTGGGGGAAGTCGGTTCCTGAGCGGTCGCGCGGCTGGCAACTCCGGTCGATATGGGCTATCAGCGCGGTCAGGTTGTACCCATTGGGATATTCATCGGTCGGCGGATGACGCGTCTTTCGCATCTCACCTTGCGCAATTTCATGATCGCGCTCCACGACTTGCTGGCGACGACAGCGGCGCTGTTCGCAGCCTTCTATCTGCGATTCGAGGGCGGCGAGGGCTTCTATGATCGCCTGCCGCTCTTGTACCAGATCCTGCCCTACTTCCTCGCCTTCAGCGTGGTAGTGTTCTTCGTCTTCAACCTGACCACGACGAAATGGCGCTTCATCTCGCTGCCGGATGCGATGAACATCATCCGCGTCGCGAGCGTGCTGACGGTGGCGCTGCTTGCGCTCGACTACATCTTCGTCGCCCCCAACGTCCGCGGCGCCTTTTTCCTCGGCAAGGTGACGATCGTCCTCTACTGGTTCCTCGAGATATTCGCTCTCAGCGCCTTGCGCATGGCCTATCGCTACTTCCGCTATACGCGGGTGCGGCGCCATGCCCGCAACGAGGATGCCGCCCCGACGCTGCTGATCGGCCGTGCCGCGGATGCCGAGGTCTTGTTGCGCGGCATCGAGAGCGGCGCGATCAAGCGGATCTGGCCAGTCGGCGTGCTGTCGCCGTCGAGCTCCGACCGCGGCCAGCTGATCCGCAACCTGCCGGTGCTGGGCGACCTCGACGACATCGAAGACGTCGTCGCCGACTTCACCAAGCGGGGCAAGGCGATCACGCGTGTCGTGATGACGCCCTCCGCATTCGAGCCGGAGGCTCACCCGGAATCGATCTTGATGCGGGCGCGCAAGTTAGGTGTCATCGTCAACCGCATGCCCTCGCTCGAGAGCGGCGACACGCCGCGATTGACCGCGGTTGCGGTCGAGGATCTGCTGCTGCGGCCGAGCGAAAAGATCGACTATGCGCGGCTGGAGGCCCTCATCCGGGGCAAGGCGGTGATCGTCACCGGCGGCGGCGGTTCGATCGGATCCGAGATCTGCGAGCGTGTCGTCGCTTTCGGCGCCGCGCGGCTCCTGATCCTGGAGAATTCCGAGCCGGCACTCTACGCCGTCACCGAGGCGCTCGCCGCGCACGGCACGGGGGCTGCGATCGAGGGGCGGATCGCCGACATTCGCGACCGCGAACGCGTGACGCGGCTGATGGCCGAGTTCAAGCCTGACATCGTGTTCCACGCAGCCGCGCTCAAGCACGTGCCGATCCTCGAGCGCGACTGGAGCGAGGGCGTCAAGACCAATATCTTCGGCTCGATCAACGTGGCCGACGCCGCGCTCGCCGCCGGCGCCGAAGCCATGGTGATGATCTCGACCGACAAGGCGATCGAGCCGGTGTCGATGCTGGGCCTGACCAAACGTTTCGCCGAGATGTACTGCCAGGCGCTCGACCATGATCTCGCGACGGGCAGCAGCGGGGCCAAGCCGCCGATGCGGCTGATCTCGGTCCGGTTCGGCAATGTGCTGGCCTCGAACGGCTCGGTGGTTCCGAAGTTCAAGGCGCAGATCGAAGCAGGCGGCCCTGTCACGGTGACCCATCCCGACATGGTCCGCTACTTCATGACCATCCGCGAGGCCTGCGACCTCGTGATCACCGCGGCGACGCACGCGCTCGGAACGCAGCGTCCCGACGTCTCGGTCTACGTGCTCAACATGGGCCAGCCGGTGAAGATCGTCGATCTCGCCGAGCGCATGATCCGTCTCTCCGGCCTGCAGCCCGGCTACGACATCGAGATCGTGTTCACGGGGATGCGGCCGGGCGAGCGCCTGCATGAGATCTTGTTCGCCTCCGAAGAGCCGACTCGCGAAATCGGCGTTGCCGGCATCATGGCCGCGCAGCCGAACGAGCCGCCGATGCAGACCCTGCGCAAATGGATCGCCGCGCTCGACCAGGCGATCGCGCGCGACGATCGGGCGACCATCAGGACCATCCTGAAGGATGCGGTCCCCGAATTCGGGTCGACCGCGGCCTGACCATGCAGCCGCCACATGAGATCGCCCGCAAGATCGTCGTCGCGAGCCAGCATTATCCGCCCGATCCGAGCACGACCGCGGCGATCATGGCCGAGATCGCCTGCCGCCTCGCCTCCGAGCACGAGGTCGTGGTGCTGTCGGGCTCGCCAGGTGCGCTGCCGGCCTCGCAGACGGGTGTGGGCAAGCCGCGCGTAATCGCCGTCAAGAACCGGATGGCGGGAAAGGCGGCGCTGGTCCGGCGCGGTCTCTCCGAGCTGCTGTTCGTGCTGCGCATCTTTCTCGCGCTGTTGCGGCGCTTGCGGCGCGATGACGTCGTGCTCACCGTCACGGCACCGTTCATGCTGCCTTACGCGGTCGCGGCCGCGGCCTGGCTCAAGGGCGCGCGCTCGGCGCTGGTGATGCACGACCTGTTTCCGGACGTGCTGGTGATGGCGGGCCTGTTGAAGCCGCGCTCGATCATGGCGGGCGCGATGCGCGCCGCCAACAGCCTGATGTTCAGCGCGCTCAATGCCGTGATCACCATCGGCCGTGACGCCGAGCGGCCGTTGCTCAGCTATTCCGGCATGACGCGGAACAAGATCCGCTTCATTCCGAACTGGGCCACGCTGGTGCCGGCAGTGCGGCCGGTCGCCTTGGACAATCCGTTCCGCAAGCGGCTTACAGGGCGCTTCATCGTCGGGCTGTCGGGCAATCTCGGTTTCACCCATGATCCCGAGATCGTGTTCGAGGCGGCGCGCCTGCTCAAGGACGAGCCGGACATTCGCTTCCTGCTCTCCGGCTGGGGCATCGGCTTCGAGCGGCTGAAGCAGTTGCAGGCGGATGCGAATCTCCCGAATGTTTCCTTCGCGGCGCGGGTCGAGGATGCCGAGCTCGAGGCGTTCCTCGCCGCGGCCGACCTCTGGATCATCCCGTATCGCAAGGACGTCGCCGGGGTGTCGGTGCCGAGCCGGTTCTACAATCTGCTGGCGGTCGGCCGTCCGGTCGTGCTGGTCTCCGAGCCCGAGGCCGAGGCCGCCTTGACGGTGGTGGAGAACGGTCTCGGCTGGGTGGTGACGCCGGGCCGCGCCGATCAGCTCGCCTCGACGATCCGTGCGGCATCGAGGTGCGGCGATGGTGCTTTTGCCGAGCGTGCGGTGAAGACGGCATCGAGGTTCGACCGCGGCATTGCGATGAACGCCTATGCCGCCCTGATCGATGAGTTGTTGCGCAACCCGAACCTGAGGGAGGAGCGATGAGCGGGAGCAAGCGGGTCGTGCTGGTCACGGGTGCGAGCGGCTTCGTCGGCTGCCACGTCGTGCCTGCTCTGGTGCGCAAAGGCTGGTCGGTTCGTCGCGCGGTTCGCAGCCCCGAGGGCCGCGACGACGAGATCGTTATCAAGTCGCTCGGTCCCAATACCGATTGGACGGCTGCGCTCGACGGGGTCGAGGCCGTCGTCCATCTTGCCGCGCGCGTGCATCACAAGCATGAGGAGCACGCGGTCCAGCTCTACCGCAACGTCAATATCACCGGCACGCTGCATCTGGCGCGCTCCGCGGCGGCCGCCGGCGTGCGTCAATTCAACTTCGTCAGCACGGTTCTCGTGCATGGGCGCAGCAATGATGGCCGCGCCCCGTTCAGCGAGGATGACGTCCTCACGCCGCGCGGCCTCTACGGCATGTCCAAGGCGGCGGCGGAGGCGGGCCTGCGGACGCTCGCGCGCCACAGCGACATGAAGATCTCCGTGGTCCGGCCGCCGCTGGTCTATGGCGCGGGCGCCAAGGGCAATTTTGCGCTGCTGACGCGCGCGGTGAATTTGGGATTGCCGCTGCCCTTTGCCGCAATCCGCAACCATCGCGCCTTTGTCGCCGTGCAAAACCTCTCGTCCTTCATCCTGCACCGGCTTGCCCATCCGGACCCCGCGAGCAATTTCGAGGTCTTCCTGGTGGCCGACAGGGAGCAGGTCTCGACGCCCGAATTCATCGAGCGCCTGGCGAAGGCGTCCGGCAAGAGCCCGCGGATGTTCGGCGTATCGCCGAGGTTGCTGGGCTCGCTGCTCGGCCTGCTTGGCCGGCAGGAAACGCATGACAGTCTGATCGGCTCGCTCGAGCTCGACATCTCCAAGGCGATCGCAACGGGCTGGCAGCCGGAGGTGTCGCTCGACGAGGGGCTGCGGCTGGCGTTGGCAGCTCAGGACGCCTGAGGGCGGGAGAATCGCTGCAGCACGAAGGCGACCGCGATCGCGCCTGCGACAAGCGCGAGCAGCTTGAGCGTCATCGAGCCGGAACAGACGGTGAGGATGGCAAGGGCCGCCAGCACGAGATTGAGGGCAAACACGTCACGGATGACGCGCGGAACCGTAAACCCGTTGTCGGTGGCGCGCTGATAGAAATGCGAGCGGTGCGCCGACCAGAACTGTTCGCGCCTTGCGATGCGGCGGAACAACGTGATGGTGGAATCTGCGAGATAATAGGCCGGCAGCAGCAGCGCCGCGGCTGGCTCTCCGCGCCAGGCAAGCTCGAGCAGGCACCAGCCGAGCAGTAGGCCGATCGGCAGGCTGCCGACATCGCCCAAGAAGACTTTCGCGACCGGCTTGTTGAACGGCGCAAAGCCGAACATCGCGCCGCACAGGGCCGTTGCGATCAACACAGCCGGCCAGGACAATTCTCCGAGCAGACCGAACAGCGCCAGCGCGGCGGTGACCGGCACCACTTCGGCCACCGTCATCAGGTCGAGTCCGTCCATGAAGTTGACGAGGTTCACGAACCAGATGCCGGCGAACACAATTAGGCCGCGCTCGAGCGCGAGCGGGAGTGCCGGCACGATGCGCGCATCGTCGGGCGCGGTGAATACGACAGCGCCAACACAGGCGGCTTGTAGCACGAGCCGCACCAGCACCGGCAGCGAGACGATATCGTCGGCGAACCCGACCAGCGCGATCACGACTGTCGCGACGACCAGCGCCGGCGGAATCGCAACGTTGGCCCAGACTGCCCATGCCAATCCCACGACGAGCGTCGCCGATATCACCGCGATGCCCGCGCCTTGTGGGGTCGGCATACGGTGCGAGGAGCGGGCATTCGGCCGCGCCAGTGCGTAGCGCTGGAGCAGGGGGCGGCTGGTCCAGGTGATGAGCGCCGACATCAGCGCGGCGATCACAAGGGCAAGCAGCGAGGGCACGATCGCAGCCGCGGTCACTCCGGCACCCCGAGTTGCGCCGAGCCCTGCGCGGCCTTTTCCGCGCTGAGGATCCAGACCAGTCCGCCGAACGCGCCGACGATGAAGAAGACCGCGCCGAACAGCAGCGAGACGTTGACGCCTTCGTTGGCAGCGAGCCCGGCAAAGCCGAAGGCCAGTCCCATGCTCGCCTCGCGCACGCCCCAGCCGGCAATCGAAATCGGCATCAAGGTGATCAGCATCACCGGCGGCACCAGCAGGAAGACCTGGACGAACGTGACGGGGGCTGCGATCGACTGCACCACGCACCAGGCGATGACGACGGCAAGCACGTGAACCAGCAGCGACAGGACCGCGATGGCGGGTCCGCGGGTGCGGCTGAAGATGACGCGGTTGGCGATCACGGCGCAGGCGTGGATGTGGTGGGTGGCCCACCATGTCTTCAGCCACGACCATTTCAGCGCGCCGAAGATCAAAAAGCCGATGCCGCCGGCGAGTGCTGCGAAGTCGACCAGCAGCAGCGCCGAGCGGCCGCTTGGATCGGTAATCAGCTGATAGCTCCAGGGCAGGCTCGCGACGATGAGGATCGCAAGCGCGACGAGGCCGATGGCGCGGTCGACGAAGATCGAATAGGTCGCCGCGCGCCATCCGGCACCGGCGCGCGCCACCAGCCAGAGCCGGACCGCGTCGCCGCCGATCGCGGACGGCAGGGTCTGGTTGAAAAAGGAGCCGATCACGTTGTAACGCATGGCGCGGCCGAGCTCGAGCGGCGCACCGCATTCGGCGCTGATCTCGCGCCAGCGCAGCACGCCGACGAAGATCTGCAGAAACGTGACCGCGATCGCCATGCCGATCCAGACCAGGCTGGTCGCGGTGAAGCGCGACAACAGCTCGGTGAGGTCGACCTTGCGCAGCGCCAGATAGAGTAGCGCAGCAGAGATCAGGATTTTGGCCGTCGACAGCAGGATTCGGCGCATCTCGTCCGCAGGGTTTGCGAAGATTGGAGGCAACCCGACGCGAGGCGTCGAATTCGGCCGCTTTGGTATGGTTTTGGCGCCGATCTTGCAATAGCGGTTATCAAAAGGCTCATCGGAAGAGGTTGTGAGGGGGCTGATGGCTGTGCGAGCCCTTCGGTACCGGTTGGAGTGGCCCGCGGGCGGGCCTTGGGCATCGCCTGGGAACAGGATGAAGGATCTGACGATTTTGGTCACGGACGCGGCCTGTGTCCGGCGCCTTAACCATGGCAAATGGCGCCGCGGCTTCACCTATCTTGACGCCGCGGCCCGCGTAGTATCCAAGCCGATCGCTCGGGGGCCACAACTTTGTCACCTGGTATCGGACCACTACAAGGAATGACGATGGACAAACGCATTATCCCCCTGATCATGTGCGGCGGCGCCGGCACGCGGCTGTGGCCGGCTTCGCGCGAGGTGCGGCCGAAGCAGTTCCTGCCGCTGTTCGGTGC
>NZ_FOVU01000020.1 GCF_900115265.1 Bradyrhizobium sp. Ghvi
CCTTCCTTTGCGATGGAAATCGGGGATCTCTCTCGATCCGATAGGCGGTCGACGCACTGAATGACGCCTTGGCCGCCGCCACTGGCGGGCTATCGGTCTGACGGTACTTCATGTAGAGCCTCATCTGGTGATCTGTGATGTGTCGGCCGGGCAAGCGAGTGATTCCTCTTGGCGGAAGAACCACTTGCATAACCCCGCCGGCCGCGATCACCAGTCGGCGCGGTCCTCCTCGGGATCGCGCCGACGCTGGGCTCGTAACTCCGGTCGGGCTACGCCCTCCCTCCGTCACGAGCCCAGCGAAACTCTCTCACCTTGATTGACGCTGCCTTCCATCCTGATCGCCGCGCGACAGTCTGCGCGCGAAAGTATGCGCTATGACAATGCTCCATCGAATAACGCGCATCATGGGTGACGCTGGCCCGCCATCGACCACGATACACCTCTGCGAGCTGGTCAGATCGCTACGCCGCACGCCACGCGGCGGCGCGCGAACCTGGATACCAGGCCAGGCCCTTCAGCACTGTGAATTGGAAATTCACCTCGATGACAAGCCATGTCCTAGATCTATCGCCACATCGTTGGTGCTTTCGAAAGAGCTTCCTGACCGATCTGTTTAAGCAGATCGGGGCGCGTCTCACCTCTGGTGGCGGCCTCCAGGATTTTGGAGGCAACGTAGGCGCGGACGCCGGCGTCATACGGTGAGACGTTCTCGCAAACGTCATCCAGGATCGTGCGCAGGAGCGCGGTCGTGGCACCGTCCAGCATTGGGAGATCTCCCTCATCCCATCGAGAAAGATAATGGGCATTTGCTGGGCGACAACGCAAGTACATCACATCGTATGAAGCTTCGCGACTGCGGGTAAGCCGATTTTCACGGGGGTGCAATGCCCAGCATCTCTGCGACAGCTGATCAATTGCAGCAGCTTGCTTGGTCGACCTGCCTTGTTTTGTCGTTCACGCCGCTCGGCTTAACAGACAAGCTTGGCAGAGCTCAGAGCCCATGGTGACGCCCTGCGATCATGCTCTGCGGTTACGTAAGGGCATGCTCGGCCATCTATTGCGCCGCCGGATTGGTGGCCTGCTCCGGCAGGCCAATGTTCGGACGGTGCTAGTTCGTTGCCGACCTCATCAGGTTCAATTGCGGCCAAGAGGATTTGCCGCCTATCGAGCCTGCTGCGTCCAACCAAGCCCGAGCGCCTCGTATCCTGCACTTTAGATTGAGATCGCGGTCAATTGTTGCGGTGAAGCATATCTTTGCGTTGAAAACCAGCGCCGGCCCTTTTCTAGCGATGAAATCGCCCCGAGATCCGGCGCCAATCCTCGGTGACCCAGGCCCGCCCCCAGCCGCTCTTGGCGATCTTCGGCTTTATGCAACTTGGTCGTGAAGTAATTTCATGATCATGGGTGCGCGGCTATTGGTCCATAAGCACGTATTGGCAGCACACGACTTTTGAGGGAGCCTTCTTTGGGAATGTCCGCTTGCAGGCGGGTGATCTCAGTAGCGACTTGCGTTTTGGACATATAAGCCTGGTGTAGCTGAAGCACCCCAGCACGAACACGCGAAAACGTCGTGTGAAAATTCATCCGGGGCGCTTCGGTAATGCAGGATTTGAGCGCGGGAGCGCGTTTCGTCGCATTAATCGATATTGCCATTTTGTTACAGTCTCCGCCCGCATATGCCGCGGCCACATTGAGAGCCATTACGGCAACTGAGCATGAGGCATGAGCGAGATGGCGTAGCCGAAAGTGTCGTCGCACGTACGAGCTAGGGGGCCCTTTGCAGGGAGTGAGCTAGCAAACCTGCCCACCGCGGGCTGCATGTGAAACGCTCCGAGCCGACGCCGAGGCGCCTCGTTCAGGGAAGACAAGCGACTGGTCTGTTCAGATTTTCTTCTGTGAATCGGAAAGGGAGCTACATGAATCAACTCGGCAGCAGCCAACGTCGCACAACTTCTATGATCAGGGCCGAACAGCACGAGCTTGAGCGCTGCAAGCAGGAGATTGCGCACCTCAAACAGCTCGTTGTACGACTATCTGAAATTGCTTTGCGCCATGTCGTGGAAAGCGCGCAAAGCGGTCTGAAAGTCCCGGAGCGTCTGAGCGAGCCGCCGAAGCCATAAATTCGGAAAGCGAACTCGCATTTGGCTACTCTCGGTACGTGGAGCGACCCTGTCTCGCTCCACTTGTCAGCGGCAGTGCCAATCAACCCATATCAAGACCTCGAGAGTGGGGGCAGTTGTTCAGCGTGTTCGAGAGATGGTCAGGACTACGTTGTCGATCAACCGAGTCGAGCCCACGTACGCTGCGACACAGATCACCGCCGGAGAGCGCAGAGGGCTCTCGGCACTTCTGAGGGTCTCAGCGTCGACAAGCTCAAGGTACTGGAGTCGATCGACTTTTTCCAAATGCTTTCTTGCAAGCGCAATCAGCATGGACGCCTCCCGCTCCCCTGAGGCAAACTTTTTCGCTGCGGCGAACAAGCCACGGCTGATCGCAAGGCTCCGACCACGTTCTTCCGGGCTGAGATAACGGTTGCGACTGCTCATTGCCAGCCCGTCTGGCTCCCGCACGGTTGGCACGGTGACAATCTCGATCGGAATATCCAGATCAACCGTCATGCGGCGTATCACAGCGCATTGCTGAAAATCCTTCTGTCCAAAGTACGCGGCGTCCGGCTGCACCATGCTGAATAGCTTGCAGACCACAGTCGCTACACCACGAAAATGTCCGGGCCTGAAACCTCCGCAGAGCGGTTTTGCGAGTTCGCCCGGCTCGATAAAGGTCTCAAACTGAGCCGGGTAGATCTCCTCTGCACTTGGCGCGAAGACGATGGAGACCCCCGCACTACGGCACAAGGCTTCATCGCGCGCGAAGTCGCGAGGGTACCTGCTGAGATCCTCACTTGGGCCGAACTGAGTGGGGTTGACGAAGATGCTTACGACAGTGACGTCGCAGTGTCCACGGCTAGCCGAGATGAGGGACAGGTGGCCCTCGTGCAGGTATCCCATCGTCGGAACGAACCCGATGCGCTTATCGGCTTTGCGGACGTCTGCAAGGGCCCGACGCAGCTCAGCGACCTTCGTAATCACTTGCATTGCTTACCTTGATTCAAGTTGAATTGGAGGGCGCCCAGTTGGCGATGGCATGGCGAAGCTGATCAGGAAGCCGATAGCACTCCTCTGAGCCCGGGAATGCACCTTTGCGGATATCGGCAGCCCAGCGCGACATCGCGTCCTGCAGCAGCTGGAATCCATTTGTATAGGCACGAACGAATTTGGGGCGATGGCCTTCGATTAGCCCCAAGACATCATGGAACACGAGTACTTGGCCCGAGCAATCGGGTCCTGCTCCGATCCCGATGGTGGGTATCGTGAGAAATTCTGTCGCTCGCGCGGCGAGCTCGGCAGGAATCCCCTCCAGGACCAGAGCGAAACAGCCGGCTTCCTGCAGACGGTGCGCGTCATCGAGCAGCCGCAAGGCGGTATCGGTTGTCCTTCCCTGCACCTTGAATCCACCCATGACGTTGATGCTCTGCGGGGTCAGACCGAGATGTCCCATCACAGGAATTTCGCAATCGACCAGGGCGCGTACCATCTCGACGCGTTTGGCACCCCCCTCGAGTTTTACTGCATCGGCGCCACGCTGCAGAAAACCTCCTGCATTGCGAATCGTGTCCTCAGAACCGACATGAAAGCTCAGAAAGGGCATGTCGGCGACAAGCAGGGCATGAGGCCTCGTGCGCGCAACAGCCTCCAGGTGATGATTCATCATGGCCACGCTGACGGGCAGCGTGTTGTCGAATCCCAGGCAGACGTTACCAACGCTATCTCCGACCAGGATGATATCGACAATGGGATCCGCGATGCGCGCCGCAACCGCATCGTAGGCGGTGGTCATCACGACACGGCGTCCTTCATCCTTCCACTGCTGCAGTGCCGGAATCGTGACACGCTCTAGAGGCTGCCCTGAACTGTGGCTCATATTGAATTCCGCTCCCGCACACCGTCGCCGCTTCCTAGAGAACGCAGCAGAAACCTGTCAATGGTATGGAGAATGAAGACCCCAAACAACGCCAAAACAATCCAATGGTCGCGCAACCATGAGGCAAGACCTTCCCCATCCCGACTTCACCACCCGATGGCTCGTCTCCCCGTACAGTTTCAGCGACCATGAGGGCGGCCGCCATCGAGGAGTGGCGCTCGCGACGGGTCACCGTCAGCAGTTTCTGGGCTGATTACAGCCTCTCCAAATGGCGATGGCTCGAGCCGGGCCGCGCTGCAGATGCACGCAGCGGGGGACTTCGGCTTTAGGTCACATCTTCGTGCCTGCACCCTAGGGGTGCTCGTGAGGCTCCGGCTTCGGCGCTGGCGCACCGAGCAAAGCAAATGGATGGCAGGCCAGCAACGCCCAAACGTGACAGGCCGCTGTAAGCGCAGCGAGAGTGGCGGTCGAGTAGATGTCGTCGCGAAGGCGCTCAGACCGAGCCAGCCTGCGGGCCTTGAAAGCCCTGAAGTCGATTATTTTCGCCGATGTTTCTGTCAATTGCTGTCCACGCGCTCGAGAGGGGCGAATCGAATTCGCAACAAGTCTGACCAGGGCGGTACCCGCACAGCTCGGTTTCGTCCTAAGCCGCTCGCAACCATCGAAGCCATTTCTGATCGGCCTCCCGCCGCGCCTTGAAGCGGTTGACGCATTTCTTGGAGCAAAGGGCCGTTCGCCAGCAGTAATGGCGGATTAGCCCAAACTTCCCCCCGCATATCGCGCAGCACGTGGCTGAATGGTCGAGTGAATTGCGGAAGCCAATCTGCATTCCCGCCTCCTATCAGACATTCACTTGGGAAGCCCACTGCCCTCTCACCGCAGCACCACGATGGCACCAAAGGTGGGGCCGCCCGGCGGTCCGTCTCAATAGTCTTGCGACCATCAAGAGCCTGACTCTGATTGCGCCTGCCTCGCGGAGCACTGATTTTTGCAGAATGCTTCGTCGAGAATTTGCTCAGGATAATAGAATTCTCTATCGTGATTACCGCAATTTGCTCGACATTTCGGCCAAATACTGCGCCTCTCATAGCTCGTCCGCAGGATTGCTGCGGCAGTTGCCTCAGAAGCGATTAAAGCAGGTGCTTAAAGCACGATCAGCCTGCGAACTGTGCGTTCTGCATCCTCCTTGGATTATCAAACGGCAGCAATACGGACACTTTCGCCTTGCCAGACCCGGTCACTGCAGACCCGTTGCAACTCTTATGCCTCTCACATCAGCAAGTCAGCGGCGTCACGGATAGCAGCATAGATTTCCTCAAGGTCGGCCGCCGTAACGCAGTAAGGCGGCATCACGTAGATCGTGTTACCGAGTGGGCGTAACAACAGATTCCGCGCTTGGAAGAAAGCCAAAAGCTTCGGCCCGATGTCCGCCAGATAGCCGGCATCGCTCGTGTTGAGTTCAAGCGCTGTGACTGTTCCTGTGCGTCGGGCGTTTGCGAACCGTGAATCGGCGCAAAATGGCCCGAGTGCCTGTTCTTGCATCCTGGCCAAGGATGCCACCCGGCCGCGATATTCCTGATCCTGCCATAGGTCCAGATTGGCCTTCGCGGCCGCGCAGGCCACTGGATTGGCTGTATATGAGCTCGAATGAAAAAACGTGCGCCTGCGATCTTCAGAATAATGCGCATCGAAAATATCGGCACGACAGAGTGTGACGGCGAGCGGCAGCGCCCCAGCCGTGAGGCCTTTCGAATAGCAGGCAATATCGGGCGTGACACCGGCCTGCTCACACGCAAACAAGCTACCCGTCCGGCCCCAGCCCGTCATGACCTCGTCGGCAATGAACAGAACGTCGAAGGCTTCGCAGATCCGCTTCATCTCCCTTAGCACCGAGGTAGAATACATCAGCATTCCACCGGCACCTAATATGAGGGGCTCCACGATAAACGCTGCAGGATGTTCGTTTCGACATGCGCTTTCAAGCGCATCGAGCGCTATTTGCTCGCGATCTCTTGCCGGGAACGGAATCGAGGTCACCTCGAACATCAGTGCTCCGTAGGCCGCATTGAAGACGCCTCGGCTACCTACCGACATCGCGCCGATCGTGTCGCCATGGTACGAGTGCTGCATCACTACAATTTGGGTTCGCTGCCTTCCGGTATTGTACCAGTAGCCAAGCGCCATTTTCAGTGCGACTTCGACGCTGGTTGACCCGCTATCGGAGAAGAACACATGCTCGAGCGCCGGTGAGGTGACCTTCAATAGTTCCGTCGCGACTTGCTCAGCCGGGTCGTGAGTGTATCCGGCGAAGATGACCTGGTTGAGCTTGCCTGCCTGCTCTCGGATCGCGTTCACGATGGATGGATGGCAATGGCCATGGGTCACGACCCACCAGGAGGAGATTGCATCGATAAGGCGTCGGCCATCTTCGGTATAGAGATAAGCCCCCTCTCCCCGCAGCACCTTCGTCATATCCCGCTGTAGAGCATGCTGCGTGAACGGGTGCCAGATCGGCGACCTCTTGGCTATTTTCATAGATTCAGGAAGTCACTGCTAACAAAGGAGCCTTTGAAAGCCGCCTGCAGGCTATCCTCCGTGAGGGGAACAAGCCACGGGAGCCGTCCCAGCCAACGCACCCTCCCGATCTCGCAAATGGCGCTTTCAGTTTCGGCATTTCTTTCGCCAATGAACGCAATTCCAAGCATTCGAATCTGACGCTTCCGCAGAGCCTCTATGGAGAGCAGGGAGTGATTGATTGTGCCCAGTCCCGTCCTTGCGCAGAGCACGACGGGAAGCTGCCAACGCTCGAAGATGTCAATGTACAGCGTGCGCGCTGTCAGCGGCACCATGAGTCCGCCGGCGCCCTCGATCACGAGCTGCCGCTCGCCGGTATCCGGCAATCGAAGCATCTCTGTGTCTATGCGAACGCCGTCGACCTCCGCGGAGTAATGGGGCGACGCAGGCGTCCGAAGTCGATAGAGCTCAGGCAAAATCCGATCGGACGAGAGGCCGCCGAGGCGACGGACGCACTCGGAGTCGGTCTCTGGTTCGAGTCCAGCCTGGACCGGTTTCCAGTAATTCGCGCCGAGAAGGCCGGCGAGCCCTGCGGAAAATACCGTTTTGCCGACCCCGGTGTCCGTACCAGTCACGACGATCCGCTTATTCATCAAAACGAGCCCCTCGTCACGTCAACCAGTGCATCGAGCATTGCCCTCACGTCCGCTTCCCCAACATTGAGTGTCAACGAAATTCGCAAACGGGCGGTGCCTGCAGGAACGGTTGGCGGCCTAATTCCGCGGATATCGAAGCCGCGCGCCTGCAGAGCAGACGCAAGTCGCATTGCACGAGCATTGTCACCCACGATGTACGGCACGATCTGAGAGGTCGAGGGCGTGTGCAAACCAAGGCAGGTGATCTGTCGATGCGCGAACGCAACGAGTTTGGCCAGCCGCTGCTGCCGCTCCGGCTCGTTCTGCAGAATGATTAGTGCCTCTCGAACGGCAACGGCTATCAATGGGGATGGGGCGGTGGCAAAAATAAACGGACGGCAGCGGTTGACCATGAAATCGCGCAGGATGCCGGAGGTCGTAACAAGTGCACCCGCCGCACCGAGCGCTTTGCCGCAGGTATGAACGACGATGAGATTGTCGCGCCTGCCATAAGGGGCCGTGAGCCCTCGTCCCTGATGCCCGTAAGCACCTGTTGCATGAGCCTCATCCACGATCAGAAATGCGTCATGACGCTCGGCGATTGCCACCAGCTCTTCGACTGGAGCGAAGTCGCCATCCATACTGTAGAGACTTTCGGCCACAATCCAGACGCGGCCCGCTCCACCTTTGGTTCGCCAGTCGCGAATTGCGTCTTCGACGGACTGGGGATCATTGTGCGCGTGAATTCGGCAATCTGCGCGGCCCGCTCGCGCCCCCTCGTGAATACTGGCGTGCACGAGCGAGTCCAGAACGATCAGATCGCCGCGCTGCGGCAGCGTTGTCAGGAGGGCAAAATTTGCGATGTAGCCGCCTCCGAAGAAAAGCGCGGCTTCCGCGCCAAAGAACTGAGCCGCTTCCGTTTCGAGCCGTTCATGCTCCTCGCAATTGCCGCGCAGAAGCCGCGACCCGCCGGCTCCAACCGGAGTGCCCGCCTCGAGCGCGGCGACCATCGCCCTTTTGATGCGCGGGGCGCTCCCGAGCGCCAGATAGTCGTTTGATGCGAAATCGATCCCAACGCGCGGCTTGAGACAGCGCAGCCGTTTATCTTCGTTCAAGGCGTTCAACGCTGCGACGTACGGACTAAGTCTAGCTGCTTGGATTGCTCGCATTCATCACTCCCGCCGATCGCATCAATTCACGGAAAAGATCCGTTTGCCGTGTAAGAAGGAAGGATGGCCCTTGAGGTTCAACTTGCCAGGATGCGATTGTCTCGGTCCACCCGCACAACGCGTGGCGTGAACATCTTTGCTTCGGCCTCGTCGAACGAGGCATATGCAACGATAATGATCTTGTCTCCGGGCATTGCCAGTCGCGCGGCGGCACCGTTCAGGCTTATCGTGCCAGAACTCGGCGGCGCCTCGACCACGTAGGTGGCAAAGCGCGTTCCTGTTTCGACATTGTAGATTTCGACGCGCTCGTTGATCACCATTCCCGCGGCCTCCAGGAGCGTACGATCTATCGAGATCGAGCCTTCATAGTGCAGGTCAGCTTCGGTCACGGAGGCGCGATGGATTGTGCCCTTCATCAAAGTTATTTGCATTTCTCACCTTGGCCGGACGTAGGAGCAACACACTGCTTCCCTCCGGCGAGCCCGGACGTGATGCCGAGCCGGGCCAGCAGATCCGCATCGCGATCAACTTTTGGGTTTTTGGTAGTCAAGAGCACGTCGCCGATGAAAATTGAATTTGCGCCGGCTAAGAAGCAAAGCGCCTGCAATTCATCGCTCATGTAATGTCGCCCGGCGGACAAGCGAACCACACTCCTCGACATCATGATCCGCGCGGTCGCCACCAGCCGGACCATCGCGATCGAATCGGGAGGCTCGGCGGTGTCTTCCACCGGCACGCCCTCGATCTTGTTCCAGAGGTTGATCGGCACGCTTTCGGCATGGCTGGGGAGATTGGCGAGCAGCACGAGCATACCTAGGCGGTCCTCGACGTGCTCGCCCATTCCGATAATCCCGCCGCAGCAGAGCTTGATGCCCGCATCGCGCGCATGCGCCAGCGTATCGATGCGATCCTGCAGGCTGCGGGTCGTGATGATCTTGCTGTAAAACTCGGGTGATGTGTCGACGTTGTGATTGTAGAAGTCAAGGCCGGCCTCGGCGAGCCGCACGGCTTGGTTCGGTGTCAGCATGCCGAGCGTGACGCACGTTTCCATGCCAAGTCCCTTGACCGCGTTGACCATGTCGCAGACGGACTCGAGATCGCGATCTTTTGGCGTGCGCCAGGCCGCGGCCATGCAGAAGCGCGTCGCGCCCGCATCCTTCGCTCGCCGCGCGGCAGCAACCACATCGGTGCAATCCATCAGACGGGTGGCTTTCAGGCCGGTCTCGTAATGCGCGCTTTGCGAGCAGTAGCCGCAGTCTTCCGGACACCCGCCGGTCTTGATGCTGAGCAGGCTCGCAGTTTCGAGGTGGTTTGGATCGAAGTTATTGCGATGAGCGAGCTGCGCCTGAAGCATCAGATCGGCAAAAGGAAGATCGTAGAGCGCCTTAGCCTCTTCGACGTTCCAATGATTACGAACCGCCCCGTCGCCTGTTTCCTTGCGTTTGACTTCCGCAGCAACATTCATAATCCCACCCCGTCCAATTGTAGATAATCGCGTGAATTATCTATAGTCATCACTCTCCAAGAGATGCTAATCGAGCTGCCTCGCAAATGCACCGGTAATTGCGGTAGATAATCTATGATCGCTGCTGAGAACATGACGACGGTCGCACGCATCGCGGACTCAATCGCTGAGCGCATTATCAGCGGCGTCCTAGAGCCAGGCGCGCCACTTCGCCAGGATCACGTTGCACGAGAATTCAATTCCAGCCACGTCCCGGTGCGCGAGGCCTTTCGGCAGCTGCAGGCACAACATCTTGTTGTCGCTGTGCCGCGTCGCGGTGTTCGGGTTGCCCCGCTCGATACCCGGTCAGTGAAGGAGATTGCCGAAATGCGCGCCGCGCTGGAAGTGGTGGCATTGCGCCATTCGGGGCCACGGCTCACAACAGCCCATTTGGCTCGGATCGAGCTCGCCTTGATCGAAGGAGACAATGCAAAGACGGTCGAGGAGTTTGAGATGGCCAATCGCGCCTTTCACCAAGCCTTGGTGGCGCCATGCGGAATGCCGCGTCTGCTCGCGAGCCTCGATGGACTGCAGCTTGCCAATTCTCGGCTGGTGTTCGCGATGGCGCGATCGGTGGGCTGGCGACCGCGCTCCAATCAAGATCATCGCCTGATTCTGCATGCCTTGCGAACGCGCAACCTCGATCAAGCCTGTAACCTGCTCACGCGGCACATTCAAACCATTGAGCGCCTTGCCCTTCAGGCGTCTTGAAACAAATCTGGCAAGCTTCATTGCGGATCACCGACGATCGCAAGCGAGGCTCATGCGACAAGCGCCAGGTTCATTGCAACGGGCTCTATTCCCACATAGTTATGCCACCCGCTAACGACATCTCCACGGACAGCCATGATTCGTCACATCGTCTTCTTTAGCGCCAAGGACGAGGCGCATATCGATCAGATCATCGAAGGTCTTTCGCTTCTCGCCACGATACCACATGCGCGCCGCCTTGAGGTTGCCCGCAACCGCAAGACCGATCAGCTCGGCAAGGAAATCGACATCGTGGTCTATGGTGAGTTCGACAGCGAGGCGGAGCTTGCAGCGTACAAAGCGCACGATCTCTATCAGGAGTCGATTAAACGGGTCCGACCGCTCCGCGAGCTTCGGTTCGCGGCCGACTACAATGTATCAACAGATACTTTTCGCCTCCCGGCAGAATGAGCCAGGTGCTGCCGCGACAAGCGTCGTTCTCATCGGGCGGCGCAACAGATGCAACGGCACTTTCGCGAGGTCAGCCGCCGGTGACCGATAACCCGATGTACGTTCGCGAATTGCAGTGGATTGAACCTGTCACAGCGATGCGGCGTCTCGCGCATCGGTCGCATCTTACGTTTTTCGACAGTGCAGCAAGGCACGAGCTGCTTGGGCGCTACTCATATCTGACGTGCGACCCGTTCGGCACCTACAGGGTCGCGAACGGCCAAGGCGGTTGGAACGGACTGACTCTTAAGGCCGATCCATGGAAGGTCCTTCGCACGCTACTCGCGAAGTACCCGCAAGAGCATCATCCCGATCTCCCGCCGTTCCAGGGGGGAGCGGCGGGCTACCTTGCCTACGAGATGAACAGGACATTGGAGCGATTATCTGCGCCGGCAATTGCCGGTCTGAGTTTGCCCCAATCCACCCTGCATTTCTATGACGTGGTCATCAGCTTCGACCACCGGGATAACAAATGCTGGATCGTCTCGACCGGATGGCCGGAGCAGGATCGCGTGCGACGGAGCGAACGCGCGCGCCGTCGAGCCGACGAGTTTGCAGCACTGGTTGCTGGTCCAAAGGCGCCAGAGAATGGTCATGCCGGCAAAGCGGGCGCATGGCGCTCGAACTTCAGCCGCGAGGGCTACATTGCGGCGGTCCAACGCGTAATCGACTTGATTCTGGCTGGTGACGTATTCCAAACGAATATTGCGCAGCGTTTCAGTGCCCGCCTGTCGACCTCGTTTGATCCGCTCGCCTTCTACTGCCAGCTGCGATTATTGAATCCGGCGCCTTTTGCGGCCCTGCTGCAATGGGGAAGGCTGACCATCGCATCAAGTTCGCCGGAACGATTCCTGAAGCTTCAGGGGCGACATGTCGAGACACGACCGATCAAGGGCACGATCGCGCGTTCGCCTGATTCGAAGGAAGATCACCGCCGTGCGGCAGCTCTCCTCGCTTCCGAAAAAGATCGTGCCGAGAACACGATGATTGTCGACCTATTGCGAAACGATCTGTCACGCGTGTGCACTGCGCATTCGGTCGAGGTTCCGGGCCTGTGCAATCTCGAGTCCTACGCCTCGGTGCACCATCTCGTGTCGATCGTGACGGGGGAACTGACCGGAAACGAAGACGCCGTTACCCTGCTCCGTGCTTGCTTTCCCGGCGGCTCCATCACGGGAGCGCCAAAGCTGCGGTCGATGGAAATCATCACGGAAATCGAGCGCATAGCGCGAGAGGTGTATTGCGGGGCGATCGGCTTCATCGGCTTCAACGGGCACATGGATACAAATATTGCGATCCGCACTGTCACGATCGAGGGCGACGTGGCTGTGTTTCATGCGGGCGGCGGTATAACGGCCCTATCGGAGCCGGAGGCCGAATACGAGGAAACGCTCGCCAAGGCAGAGCGAATCTTTGATGCATTCGCTTCTGACTAGAAGGTGCATTTTGATTGTCATCATCGATAATTACGATTCGTTCGTGTTCAACATTGCCCGCTATTTCCACAAGCTGAGTGAAGCAACGGAAGTGATCCGAAACGACGCTATCAGCATCAGCGAGCTCGTTGGTCTCAAGCCGCGCGCGCTGGTCATATCGCCCGGTCCCTGCACCCCAACTGAGGCAGGAATATCGACAGCAGCGGTCCGCGAACTGTCAGGACGCGTGCCAATTCTCGGCATCTGCCTTGGACATCAGTGTATTGCGAGCGTTTTCGGAGGACGGGTGGCGCGTGCGCATCGGCCCATGCACGGCCGGCGCTCATACGTTGCGCATGACGGCCGAGGGTTATTCAAGGGGCTGCCAACCCCGCTTGGCGTCGGGCGCTACCATTCTCTTATCGTCGAGCTTGATCAGTCATGGGCGCAGAACCTCGTAGTGACAGCGTGCTCGGAGGAAGGCGAGATCATGGCCCTTACCCACCCCTGTCATCCCACCTATGGCGTCCAGTTCCATCCGGAGTCGATCCTTACCTCACAGGGGCACGTCCTGCTTATGAACTTCTTGCGACTCGCAGAGGATTTCCGAAGGCAAGCGGAGGAGTGAGAGGCTCGACCTGCCGATCAAGATGGTGGACCGTTCGCTTCCGCGTCCTTACATCGTTCGAAGGCGCACCGTCACGTGGGAGGCATTTTGTGGCAATCAGCGCTGTTTCGTGCTCGGCTCCGCAGTCAGCGGCGCGCCTCCCAGAGAAACCGGACCTTGCGGTTTGGGCGGGCGTACGTCTCTCTTGGCCGGCTTGGTGGTGCGCATGGGTGGTGGAGAAGCAGCAGGAGAAGCAGGCGGCGCATTCTGCAGCTCCTCGATTCTTCGGGTCAGGTCTGCGAACTGATCCGAGATCCGCCTTAGATCGGCTTGTTGTGCATCGACGTTGCGATTGAGCTCGGCGAGTTCATCGGCTGTCTTCTGCTGCCCCGATTGGATCCCTAAAAGGACGGCCCTTTCCTCAGGCGACAGGCCGAGTGGGGGAGACTCGACTTCATGCGCCGGCGGCGCCTGCACAAACGTTTCGATATTGGTCCAAAAATAGGCTCCTCCGGCGCAAAAAGCGAGCAATGCGGCTAGAAGAGCAAAGATCCAGCGAAAGCCTTTCGACGGTCTCTGCAAGACCGGCGGCAACTCCGATGCTTGGGATTGACCCGTCATAGCCCCGCTCTCATCATCTCGATCTGCTTTGGTTGTTCTCGTTGCCGCGACAGCAGAAGATGGTCAAGGGCAGCCGCGCGCCGCAACACCACCTGCATCGTTTTCAGCAATGTTGTCCCCACTTGATCGGATCGGGGTGTTTACGAGCTACGCATTGCGCTGCAGGTGGTGAGGTAAACAAGTTCGTAGCGGAGTTTACCCGTGAAGCACATTCATACCTGCAAGGGCCGCCCTCCCCCGACAGCTGTGCGCGTCGGGGAATGCTAGGTGAGCCTTCCGGCGCTCCTGTGCCTGATTGTTCGATAATCGATAGTTATCGCGCCTGCGTTGAGCTGGCGCAAGAATACTGCGCAATCCACACAAAAAGCGCGTGATGCGAGCGCAATCATAAGACTAACTGTATCTTCGATGGAGGGGGACTCACGTTCTTAGTCGGCAAGGGCACGGAGCCCAAGCAGGACATCAGGTCGGCCGTTGAGAAAGGCCGGCACTACGTGTGAAAATGGAGCACCTGGAGGAAGCGGATTCCTACGAAAGCCTAAGCAGATCATCTGCAACCGCCCGGCCTCCCTACCTCTCGCAGAGATCCTGGCGCGCCAACCGTTGACCGTGGGATCTAAATGAAAGCAAATGCAAGCAGGCTAGAGCAAAGCAGCGCAAGGCCAGCGGCTGTCAGCGCCAACAGGCTGCCGGACACAATGTCATAATTGCGCATGGATCGTCCTTCACGGCGCCCGGAAGCGGAGCGAGGGGGCGGCTGCCTTCGCGGTGAATAGCCAATCACTAAATTACTACTCGAAATGGCCGCCCTATTCCTGCGGTCCTGGAGAAAAAATGCATTTTTTGAGCGCGATCGACCCGCCGTTTGACGGCTACCGGCGAGAACGAACGAATATCAACGTTTGTGAGCTTTTTGCAGGCCAATACGTTGTGTGGAGCCAGATGCCCCGTCAGAGCTGCCCCTCCCCCAAAGGCGCGGAATGTGAGCCGTTTCATAAAGGCGATATATCGTTTCGAGTAATCCTTGTTGCATGCGCCTTCTCCTGATCCTCCTCGCGGCTCTAACGATCATGTTGGCGGCACGTGACCAGCACCAGAATGTCTTCGTGCCTCGCCCGACGGCGTCCATGCCCGCGGTCGAGGTGCCATAACCCAAGCACCTGACCCTTTCCGCCAATGACTTGAAGCATTTCATCAATATCGGAAAGCAACTAGTGACACGGCTCAGACTCATACTCGCGATCTGCACCGCCGCCGTTGTAGGCAGCACATCTTCCGCCCTTGCCTGGGGACAGCTAGGTCATTCTGTCGTCGCGGAACTGTCGCAGCGGCACTTAAGTCCGGCCGCACAGGAAAAGCTCAAGGAACTAATCGGTGACACTTCGCTGGCCGCAATCTCAAACTGGGCGGACGACTATAAATTCACGCCCGAAGGAAAGGACACCTATCGCTGGCATTTCGTCGACATCGACATCGAACGGCCGGCATATGACGTCACTCTTGATTGCAAGAATGAAAACAATCAGGGAACCTGCATCGTTCAAGGTCTTCCGGCGGCGATTGCGATCCTCAAAGACAATTCGCGCTCGAAAGACGACAGGTTGCGCGCGCTGAAGCTCGTTGTTCATCTGGCTGGGGATCTGGAGCAGCCGTTGCACGCAAGCGAACGCAACGGCGATCAAGGCGGCAACAAACTTCATGTCATTTTGCACGCGAAGCGGTCCGACGGCACGCCATATACGCGCGCGTCGACCTTCCACAGCATGTGGGATGACTCTCTGGTCGATCTCCAGGCATATTCATGGGGGAGTTATGCTGATGCGCTGGATGCCGATCCGCTGCCGACAGTGGAAGCCCCGCCCTATGATGAAGCACGAGTTGTCGCTTGGGCCACCGATACGCACGCCTTTGGTATAAGGGCCTATCAGCTCCTGCCCGCAGGAACGCTGGAACACAACGATTCGGGCCACCCTGTAGAGATCAGCAACGATTATGCTGTGGCCATCAAAGCGGAGCTGGATCGCCAGCTGCTAAAAGGAGCCGCGCGTCTTCGGGCTATTCTGGAAGATGCATTCGGCAGTTCATAGATCAACTGCCAAACTTTGGTCGGCCGTAGCAAAACCCTCCCACAGTTCTCAAAACCACGCTTTCACAAGTTCAGTGTTCGGCGCTGTACACCGGCATCCCGCACAATAAACCTGGGAAGGTTCTGCGCGACCACGTCGTGCGGCTTGAGGGCAATTCCTTTTCGTATATTGCTGCACGGCGCAGCTTATCTGGCTCTCTCGTGAACTTAATGGAGCCAACGTGATCGGGACCTCTTCTGGCGGGAACTCAAGGCGCCGCGCGCACCGAGTACCAGTCAGCATCGACCTACGCCAGCCTCGTCGTGGCCGGCGGCGGCTAAGCCACCGTCTGGTCGCACGGCCGTCATGGATGCTGCGCCTCGCGTCCTGCATGGCTCCGCGGCTCGGCTACAGCCTCGCGCATCACGGGCTCGTCGGCTCCTCCTCTGAGCAAAATGCACCTGCCTTACCCTCCTGAAGCACGTCGAACACGCCTTCATTGATACGAATGGAAATGGCTTTGTTCGTTGCTAGGATTACCTAGCATCGCAGCGGAGCAATCGCGGTTGCTGCCACAGAGCAGGTAACAGCAGACCTCCTCAGCGTTCCAAGGTCCTCACTTAACGAGTGACGCACGTTTGCTCTGCATGACGTCCAAGATCCGCGGCTCAGAGAGCCGCAATAGCCTCGCGGACGGCGGCCAGAGGAATGCGGTTCAGAACTGTCGAAGCGCTCAAGCTAAATGATCTCGAAGTATCTCCGACGTTCAAAGTCGGTTACCCGATGTTGAACGGCTTCCCACTCCCAACGTCGCGAGCAAGAAAACGCTTCAACAAACCTTCCTCCAAAGACATCAGTGGCGGCTGCAGACTGTGCAAACCGAGAAGTTGCCTCTGATAGGCTTTGAGGCAGTCGCGCGGACTGGCGACACATCTCCACGCTTGCATCACCGGCGATCGAACACGGTAGCGCCGGCCCTGCCTCGACCCCCAATATTCCGGAACCAATCGCACCGGCCAGCGCGAGATATGGGTTCACGTCTGCGCCAGGCAGCCTATACTCCAAGCGATGGGCAGATGGCTCTCCCGGAATGGCGCGAACCGCGCAGGAGCGGTTGTCAACTCCCCAGCTTGGACAGATCGGTGCCCAGCAGCCAGGTACCAATCTCTTGTAGCTGTTGAAGTTAGGCGCAGCGAGCACACAGAACTCATCCATGTATTCTAGTTGTCCGGCGATGAATTGACCCATAAGCTTCGAGATGTTGCCGAACGCATCACTGTCGTAAAACGCATTCTGACTATCCGAGGACATGGAGATGTGAATATGGCCGGACTGGCCGGGCCATGTCTCGGAAACCTTGGCCATGAATGTAGCCATCATGCCTCGCGTTTGCGCCCAGGCTTTTATCATCGACTTGAATATCGTTGCTCGATCGGCTGCTTCCAGCGCATCACAATGACGAAGCGACGCTTCGACCACGCCAGGTCCTGTTTCAAAGTGCAGTCCGCTGAGAGGTATTCTAGCCTTCTCACAAAGCGCCAAGATCTCATCGAACAGTTCATGTTGCGCGACAGAGCGGGCAATCGAGTAGCCGAACGGGCCGCGCGTTAAAGGAACCCATTCCCCGAACGGCTTTTCTTCAATCGTGTCTGCGTTCTCCTTGAACAGCATAAATTCAAACTCGAACCCGGCAATGCAGCCGTATCCGTGGTCAGCAACCCTTCTCAGCACCTTACGCAGAATACCGCGGGGGCAGATGTTCTCATGTGCGCCCGTGAACTCCGCGAGGTAAAGATATCGATCGTCGAGAAGAGACACCGAACGGCCGGTGCCTGACAGAATACGCAGGTCAGCATCTCCGAACGCTGATACCGGCTTTTGCGTGAAACTGGGCGGAATGACTTGGTCCGAACAATCCCACGCCAGCACCGCTTCAGAGAACTTGATAACTTTATCTCCGTCCGAGAGATCTTCACCTAATACGTGTTTGCCCCGCAGAACGCCATCGAAATCGCTTACGCCGACTATCGCCGCGCGGGCTGGATTCGCTCCGGTCAACCTGGCATCACTTGGCATTAGCGCGATCCTGCGTCACTAAATCGAACACCTGGTCCATCCGCATTGCCCGCAACTTGCGATAGTCATCCTCAAGCTGAGTCAAATCGCTATTCGCGAGATAGACGATGCCTGGTGTCGACGCCAAGTCGATCGTGGGAACCAGCTCTTGCCCAATCGGAACGAAGGCAATGGCATCCGCGAAGCTCGGGAGCTTGCGGATTGTTTCGAGTCCTGGGTAACCGACAACGACACCGCCTATATCTGAGATCAGCGAGACGCAAAGTGCGTGAGCCTGCCGCTTATACGGCCCTCTGAGCCTCATATATTCACCAAAGCCCTTGGGATCTGCGTAGCGCCAGGCCGTCAGGCTCATATGGTTGTGCCCCAACGCCATCGTTCGTGCTTTTGCCGACATGGTTCCTTGAAGCCTCGCTCCGAAGTCCACCAGAACCGGTCCCCGATCATCGACGATGATCTCAGCATGAGCCGGTCCATCGACGATCTGGAGTGCTTGCAACGCACGCACCAAATAGTCGGACAGCTCCTGAACGATTGGTTCGCTGCCGTCCAACAATCTCTCAAGTGAACAGACCGATGATGCCCCCTCAATAGGAACCGTGTCATAGGTCCAGGCCTCCGTAACGAAGGCTTCCCCGTCAATCGAGACGGCATTTACGGTGTATTGCTGGCCGTTTATTTTTTCTTGCCCAAGGGCAAAACGGTTCAACGCTCCGACACGGTTCGTCTTCCCGACAATTGTGCTTAGAGCTCGCTGAATATCAGCTTCTGTCGAGCAAAAAAATACATCTTCGGTACCTGTACTGTTCAGAGGCTTGATCACGATCTGATCGAACTTCGCTTCACTCTTCCAGTTCGCGACCTCTACAGCACTGTTGGATACGACCTGCCTGATCGATCGCACACCTGCGCAGGTCAGCGCGCAGGACAATCGCGCTTTGTCACGCCGAGCAGCGGATAGCGCAGTCCCATTTGATGCCAAGCCAAGCCGCTCCGACAAAGAATCGGCGAGCTCAACTCCGGTCTCGCAGCCCGCGATTACGAACTCCAACTCCCTCCCGTGGAGAGCCTGAAGATGATATTCAACGGTTTCGTCAAAGCCCATGCGCTCGCTCGGGCGAATGACTTCATCATACAGGTCCGCATTGAAATGCGACTGGAATATGGGCGGAATCTGTGCAGCCGACATCACATGCACCGTTCCAATTCCATAGCGCTTGAATTCTTCCGGAAGGTATCGGCCGGTAGAGTATGCGTCTACGATTACACAATTCCGTTCTTTCATGCGGATCTCCGATACTGCAAGTAGATCTTGCCGACAGCGACAGCCGTAATGAGAACATTTCCAATGAACGTATGTGGCGAAGGCACGATGCGAGAATCGAAGTACTGGAACAGGAAGGTGATGATAGGGGCGGTGGACAGGACCATGTTGACGGTGAAGGGCTCCACGCGGCGAATGCCCTGCTGGATCAAGAGCAAAGGAATAATGATCGTCGACAGCCCAATTGCTGCGATCGCAAACCAATGCTGCGAGATCTCACGCACGATAGATGAATGGTCGACGAGGCCCAGCAGCAAGAGAAGCGTTCCGTAGAAGCGATGCGCCAGCACTTGGCGGCCAGAAAATCCACGGTCGAACAGCAGTTTGACGAGTATATTTGTAAGGGCCAGTGATAGGCCGGCCACGATCGCCAAGACGATGCCAAAGGACGATCCAGCCCCCCACTCCAGGCCCGCGTTGCCGCTGACCGAGATCCAAATCATGTAACTCCCGATCGTTGCGATTGTAACGCTCACGACAATATCGGATGCTGGAGGGGCACCCTGGCGCCTAATCAGTGCGTTTAACCACACTGTTGCGGTTGGCCCCAGCGCCACCATGAAGGCCACGACGATTGCAGGCTCAGCGTATTTCAGTCCGATAAATAGGCCGATCCAGCTGATCGCTGTGACGATGTTGAGCGCGACGAAGACCAGGAGCGACCATTTCGCCGCCGTCGCCTCGCCTCCCTCGTGGCGAGGCATGAGATTGAACATCAGACAAACGACAGCGAAGGACAGCAGGAGCGCGACGAACACATCCGCTTGCTGAAAATACGATGCCGCATAAACCTCGCCTGCCGCGCTTACGACGACATAAAGCGCCACAAAGAAAACTCCTAGAGCGAAGCGATTCGTCAAGCGCTCACCCTTCCTGTTCCCGCGAGGAGGCGTACTGCCTTCGCAGGGCGAGGCGCGAGCATCGGCTTCGAGGGACTCTCTTCCCGGCCTGTACGGACCACGTTTGGTTTGAAATGTCACAATCCGCCTCTAGTTCTTCTTAGTTCGGCAGTACTCAACACACGCCTCTCCAAATGCCTTGAACAGTTGCTTGCTGAGGAGATCGGTTGAGACGTGCCATTCGGGGTGCCATTGCACACCGATTTGCAACGTCGGGGCGTCAACGACCGAAGCCGCCTCGACCAAACCGTCGGGAGCCCACGCCTCCGGCCTCAGCCCCGGGGCAAGCGCATCGATGCCTTGATTGTGCAGCGAGTTGACTTGCGCTTCGATCGCCCGCACGATTGGAAAGAGCGCGCCATCGGAACATATCGTGACGCTGTGCGCGGCGTCGTACTGACGGTCTCTTGGACGATCTGGCTTCTCGGCATGCATCGCGCCACTTTCCGGGCTCCACTCCGCAAGCGATGAGCGGAGTGTGCCGCCGAAATAGACGTTGAGCTCCTGAAGCCCACGGCAGATGCCCAGAATAGGCATTCCGAGCCCGATGGCGCTCTGTATAGTTACTGCAGAGAGCCTGTCCCGCGGACGGTCAAGGATCCCGGCCTCAACGTCCTGCCGATCAGCCTCCGTCAATGACGCAGGCGCTCTAACGACGGCGGGGTCGATGTTCGATTCATCACCTGTCAACACCAGGCCGTCGAGCCGGCGCATGATTGCCGGGCCGACCTCCTCCCTCGCATCTTCCGCGTCAACCGTCGGCAATATGACGCAAGCCACTCCCGCATGACGATGGAGTGCCTGCACGTACTTGCGCCGCAACCAGTCGCGATGCACATCGTCGACCAAAAGACGGTTCGAAGTGATGCCGACCACGGCTCGGCCGCTCTCTGGCGCAAGCAACGTCACGCCACCTGCCCTCGCGTGCGAACGTCGGCAACGGACTGCTCATACAAGCGTCGATTTCGCTCTTTCAACTGAGTTATGACGCTAGGTTGACCTTGAGGTCCCTTGACAAAGAGCCCGCCCCACGTCGCGGCAACCTTGGCGTAGTTCGGATCCTGCATTCGGATTTTCTGAGCTTTGCGCAACAGCCAAAACGGGATACCCGGCGAAAGGTGGTGCTCAAGGTGATACTCATCCAGATTCTGTCCGAGGATGGCTCGCTCCAGGAAATTTCCTTTCCGATTCCTGGTGAGATAAACGTTCTGCGTCTCGGTTTCGCACATGGGTGAGTGCTCGGCGAGCTCAACAAACCAGCCGAGGACCTGAAACGTGGTGAGATAGGGCACGATCCAAAACAGGACGACGATGTGGAGCAGTCCAACAGCATATGACCCGCCCAAGATGCTGATCCAGAAGAGATAGAAGCCCAACTTGTCGACAAGTATGCCTGAGCGGCTCTGATCCTCGGTTTCTGTGATCGAAAACCGATTGGTCCAAAGATACTTCAGATACGCCACTGTCGCACCGCCGAAGATCGGCTTCCAGATCATGTTGAAAGCGTACCGTTCCGGAGGTTGCACGTCGTAAACGCCGCTGGCCAGGAAGAACTTCAGGTCGGGATCTTTGTCCGGATCCCCGAGATAGGGATGATGCAAATAGACGTGCGAGATCCGGTAGGCCCAGTGGCGCTGGAACAAGGGATAGGAAGCGAACAGAATGCCGAGGACGTAGTTCCAGGTCGTGTTCTTCGCGAGCGTGCGGTGAGCCGCATCATGAGCAATGGTTGTCAACCCGCGCTGATAGGCCCCAATTAGAACGACGGCCAGCGGGTATAGCCACCATGAGATCGATACAGTCGCGAGCGTGCACGCTGTGATGACAGCGTAATCTTTGGCGATGTAAGCGACTCCCGTTATGTTGTCCGGCCTCAGCTCGGAGAGCTGCCTGTTGATCTCTCGGCTGAATTGAACGGCCTCATAGCGTGATGACCTCAGTTTCCAAGCGTCTGCCTGATTCATGAGAACCTCTTCCTGATCGCCTTAAGTTGTCAGATTGCGGAAAGCGCCTTGTTCAGATCGCGCACGATGTCGTCGACATCTTCGATGCCGACGCAAAGCCGGATCGAGCCGCCAAATATGCCGGCGGCTTCGCGCTTTTCCCGCGGGACGGTGGTGTGGGTCGTCGAGACAGGATGGGTCACGAGCGTGCGGGCATCGCCTACATTTGAAACGTGATACATCAAGTCGACGTTCTGGATGAACTTGCGCCCGGCTTGTTCGTCCTCCACTTCGAACATGACCATCGCTCCGTGTCCGTACGCAGCATTGAGTGTCTGTTCGACCACTTCCCGATCCGCGCCTTCGAAGAGCCCTGGGTAGAAGACCCGGCGCACCTTAGGATGCTCCTTGAGGACGTCGGCCACGATCCTTGCATTCGCGCAGTGCTGCTTCATGCGAAGCGGCAGCGTTTCAAGCCCCTGAATAAGTTGAAAGCTCGCAAACGGGGCGATGGCCGCACCGGTATCGCGTAACCAAGTCATGCGAGCCTTGAGGAGAAACTCGCTCTTTCCAAGATCGTCGACATCGCGGACCGCGCTATGCCAGACAATTCCGCCATGCGCATCGTCGGGACGGTTGAACAAGGGAAAGCGAGAGACTCCCCGGTAGCTAAACTCGCCGTTGTCAACGATCAATCCGCCAAGCGTCGTGCCATGGCCACATATATATTTCGTTGCGGAGTACGTTGTAATCGCAGCGCCTAGATCAGACGGCCGGCATACCAGTGGCGTTGTCGTATTGTCCACGACCAAAGGCACGCCGTACTTTCGGCCGATCTCGGCCAGCTGTTTGACGGGGAGCGGAATCAGACAGGGATTCGAAATCACCTCTCCGAACAGGCATATCGTGCGATCATCAATGGCACGCTCGAACGTCTCGGGCCTTCGAGGATCTGCTGTCCTCACGCTGATCCCAAGACGCTTTAGTGTGTTGTGGAGCAGATTCCAGGTGTTGCCATACAGGTACGGAGAGGCGACGACATTGTCCCCCACCTCGCCACTTGACAGGTTGACGATAGCCAGGAACGTCGCCGCTTGACCGGACGCGACGGCGAGCGAGTCGCTTCCCATATCGACGGCGGCGTAGCGCCTTTCCAGCGCGCGGGTCGTCGGATTGATGATCCTCGTGTAGGTGAACCCATCGGCCTTGACGTTGTAGACGTCAGCAATGTGGTTTAGATCGCCATCAAGTTCATAAGCCGTGTTCTGGTAAATCGGCACTGCGACGGCTTTCGTCACTGCATCGCGTCGATAGCCCGCATGCAGAACCGCAGTTTCGGCGGAAAACGGCAACTGCTGGTCGCCAGCCGCTCGAGCCGGCATCTTTACGCGAGCCCCGCATGCCTCTTGGATCGACATTGGCGCCGCTGACCGAACCTGGCCGGTCCGGAAATATGTACGAAAGGCGCAGCCCAACTGCACGATCCAGCTGGATTGAATTTCTCCCATGCAACCGATGCGGAAACTCCGCGTCGGAAGATGCAGCTTCGCATAGACGTAGAGGTTGTGGGCCGCCAAGTGGCGGTACAGCCCTTCGAATCCTGCCTGGTCCACGATTCCAGACGGCGCACTGAACGCGACGCAGACCGGCGACTGCAACTCCGTGGACAGCAGCGGCGACACTACTCCTTCGAGTTCTTTGACGAGCTCGTCCCTGATCTTCTCATACCTGCTGCGCCTGGCATCGATGCCCTCCTCGTGCAGAATCTCCAAGGCCTTGGCCGTTGCCTGAACGATGTGGGTGGGAGGGGTCGATCGCCACTCACCGGTGCGCACGAGCGAGAGCCATTGATCTCTCACGTCGAGCACAAACGACCGCCGTTCTTGAACCGGATTCTCCAGAAGCTCGCGAGACGCGATGACAAACGCTACTCCCGGCGGCCCTTCTATGCACTTGTTGCTCGAGGTGACCAGGACGTCAGCTCTACTCTGGCGCAGGTCGATATTAAGGGCGCCAAAAGAACTCATCGCATCGACCACGGTCTTTACGCCACGTCGCCTCGCCTCCTCCACGATTGCGTCCAGCGGATTGACGATTCCGGTTGTCGTCTCGCAATGCACGAAACACAGGTGCGTAACGCCAGGATTTCGGCTCAGATACTCCCCGATTTCTTGAGCATTCAAAGGATCGGTCGCTCGCTTGACAAGCTTCAGTGCTTCGACGCCCCACAGCCGCAAGATTCGCAAAATGCGCTCGCCATAGATGCCGTTTATGCAAACGAGCGGCCTGTCGGCTTGGGACACAAATGAAGAGAGAGCGGCTTCCATTGCGAAGGAGCCGCCTCCCTGAATAGGAACTACCGAATAGTCCTCAGCATTTCCCAGCAAGCTGAGCATCAGCCGCCTCATGCTGGCGGTCACTTCCTTGAACTCGCAATCTCGCGATGCGAGATCAAGCTGCATCTGGCTCCTGACCGCCAGTGATAACGATAATGGACCAGGCGTCAGCAAAGAGCGCTGTCTTGTCAAACCATTCCTCCTCAAGTGTAGTCGTCAATGGATCGGGAGCACGCCCAGCCCACCAGGAAGCCCCTGTGTGAGGGTCGATTTCCTCGATTCAACAACTTCAGGCCGCGCGCCATGGATCGCAGGCGCATTTCCGGTCGGCGTCCGAAACGCCTGCTGTATGGCCAGCTTCATCTCTCATCGCAGATGCAGAACGATCTCTCACAGAACTCTTCATAGATGCCATTCACACCTCCTAGGAACTCGCGCCGGGAACGTGCGCTCCGGCGCAAGTGGCGCCACCTCACGATCTCATCCGGCTCCCCCTGGCGCGGCTTGAGGCCGGCCGCCTTCTTGCGTTGGAAGGCGGCAGCTTGATCGACCGACTTCCGCGGTGAACCTGCGCCTTTCAGGCAAACTTGACGTTAGGACGGGATGCAGCCGGAATTCGCGCCCAGATTCAGATCAGGGCATCGCACACTTGATGATCGTCGTTGCCAGCGGGAGTTTGATGCGTGAGCTTGAGACTAGATGCATTCGCACTCGGATCGCTCGTTGGAGGGTTTCGGCCGCAGATGACCGTCGTTGTCCATTTCCAGATCGTACAACTTGACGTTAGGGGCGTTTCAACCCTCTCGGGGATTTTCTTGCGTGAATTTTTCCTGACGTACTCCCATCTGGCGACGGCAAGCCGACGTAGGCAGCAGAGTGCGGAGATTCACAGCGAGCCAGAATACCTTGAAAGTTCGACATCAGGATCCTCGGCATTCGGCCTGCGATCGCGAGACCTTCGGGTCATGGCCCCGCGAGCTTCCCGGGGAGATCCTCCTGGATGCTGGAGGCCGGGAAGAGTACGCCTCGTCCGGAGCGATTCAGGAATGAGCTGCTTCTTGGCAGTATCCGTATCGAGTTGATCTGCAATTCGCGCGGTACTCACGTCTATCTCGCGCCAAACACTTGGCCCTCACGAAGCACCTGATATTTTCGTCAGATCGACGACCCGATGGACCAGATCGAGAGCTGTATCCCAGCGTAAACAAGGCGAGCAACCGTGACTGGGACATGACTCTCGGCATCATGTCTTGCGCTTGGATCGAGCCGCCTTGGCAGGCTACTGTCGAATCTGGCTTGCGGGCAATTGAGCGGCCTCAGGTCCCTGGCCGTTTAGCAACGGTCAGTTCGACACCTTTCCCTGAATCGCTATGAAGCAGGAGATGTCGTCCTGCTTTGCTAAGCTAACGTCGAGCCGACTCCTGATGAGTGGCACGTGCCTCGCTCTGAAAGCGATCGCTAGGCTGGCAGCATCTCTTCTGCAATCCGCTTCGCAGCGAGAACGTCTCTCGGATCAATCATCACGGTGGTGAGCGTGCCGCGGTTAAGGCTGATCCAAAGCATACGCTCAACGTGAGCCGGAGTTGCATCCGCCTCTCGGCACTTAATGAGTGCAAGTACCTCTGACTGAGGCGCTCTGGTTCGACGGACCGCACCTCCGAACCGTTCTGCTGGCGCGCTTCTCTGCAGCGCCTGCTCGTTAATGGCGAGCTCGCGTTCGACCCGGTCTACCGTTCGGTCGAACACGTTGACGGTTGACCAGAGCTCATCATCAAGAGATTGTCCTTATCGCTTGCCATGGATGAGCACGCTTCGGCAGCGCCCATCCCCGCCTTCATGGCGGTGGACGAGGGCATGCCGAACGGAGCAGAATCCGAAGCGCGGGGCAGGTCCGCAGCGCATCGTGGCCGGGGTTCGCGACTGCGTTGCTCGGGGCGTAGGCTGGCGATGTCCGCCGACGAGCGGCTGGCCAAAAGAAGGAAGCTTCCCCGAAAGCAGGCCTGGCCGCGACAGGAGCGAGTCGCGGCCGACCACAAGCTCGGATTGCTCAGTATATTGGGGCGCAAGCGCCCGCTTGCCGGATCCGGCGAGGCCTGGAAAACCGAGGTCAGGCCTTCATACTGCGCGAGAGATCGACGCCGGCCGGGACGCTGCCTGGCTCGGCTCTAACAGGAGGTCGGCGTTATGCTGGTCGCACGCGCAGCAAGGAGCGCTAAGCGAGAAACTCAACCTTTGGAAGCCGGGCTTCCGCTCTGGCCTTCGGCATCGCGTCGTAGATTCTGATCTGGAGCATGGAACTGCGCTTCTTGAGCTCCCGCTCCTGCCAGTGCTCCATCTCTTCTCGCGTACTCGGTTTTGAATTGGCCATCCACTTCGAGCACGTAACCGGAAGCGGGCAGTGGACGAGTGGGTGCGACCATTTTGTTCCTTTAGAGCCAAAAGTTCGTCGCAGGTCCGCCTGAGCCGAATCGCCTTGGCCGGGCCAGCAGATATTGTGCCAATCGATCGCGGGATGCGAGGGACTCTAACCGTGAAGGATTGAGCGCGCCATCAAGACATCCACTACCGCTTCCGCTGACTGCTCTAAGGTCTGCTCCATAGTCCTGAGATGAACCTCCGGTGTTGTTGGTGCTTCGTAGCACGACTCGACCCCGGTGAAGCTCTTTATCTTGCCAGATTTTACCTTTGAATACAGGCCTTTGGGGTCTCGCCGCGCACATTCCTCGATCGGCGTATCGACAAAGACTTCTATGAAATCGTCCTTGCCAACCAGGCTGCGCACCCTGTCCCGTTCGGCTCTAGAGGGCGAGATCAACGAGCAGATCACGATCAAGCCGCTGTCCGCCATCAACTTGGCAACTTCACCGACACGCCGGATGTTCTCCACGCGGTCCGCCTCCGAGAAGCCGAGGTCCGCGTTTAGTCCGTGCCGGAGGTTGTCGCCATCCAGCAGCATCGTATGCCGGGACATCGCAAACAGTTTTTGATCGACGAGGTTGGCAATCGTCGACTTTCCCGCGCCAGACAGGCCAGTGAACCAGATGACGCAAGGCTTCTGATCCTTGAGCGCTGCGCGCTCACTCCTGTTCACGGATAGCGCTTGCCTAGCAATATTGGTGGCCCGCCTTAGTGGAAAGGCAATCATGCCGGCCCCGACCGTACGATTCGTGTAACGATCGATGAAGATAAATGATCCGGTCTTTCGGTTGACGTCGTAAGGATCGAATACTGCGGGCATTGCGGTCGCAACATCACAGAAGGCGATCTCGTTGAGGGAAAGCATCCCGGCGGCCACATGCTCACAAGTGTTGACGTCGATCCGATGCCTAATTGAGGTAACGCTGCCGGCAATCGTCTGCGATCCAATCCGCAGGACGTAATTGCGTCCGGGAGCGCGCGGCTCCTCGTCCATCCAGATCACATAGGCGGAGAACTGGTCGGCGACCTTTGGTCGATCGTCCGGTCGCGACAAGATGTCGCCACGCCCGATATCGATTTCGTCTTCCAGCGTAATGGTAACCGCATCGCCGGCTTCGGCGCGGACGAGGTCGCCATCGTGGGTCACGATCCGCTTGACGCGCGTGGTCCGTCCCGATGCGGCGACAACGATCTCGTCTCCTGCCGAGATCCTCCCGGAAGCCACCGACCCGGCATAGCCCCGAAAGTCCGGGTTGGGCCGGCTCACCCATTGGACCGGAAAGCGGAAAACCTGGCTTCCGGTGCCGGACTGGATATCGATGCTCTCCAAGTGCTCGAGCAGACAGGGACCACGATACCAGTTGGTATGACCGGAGCGGTCCACGACATTGTCGCCGTAGCGCGCCGAGATCGGGATCGGAACGATCGAGGTGAAGCCGAGACCCGTGGCAAAGGCCAGATAATCACGGGCGATGCGTTCGAAGCACTCCTTGCTATATGCGACAAGATCGATCTTGTTCACTGCCAGAACGACATCACGAATACCGAGCAGCGAACAGATAAGGGAGTGGCGGCGGGTCTGAACCATCACGCCTCTGCGAGCATCGATTAGGATGATGGCGAGCTGAGCATGCGAGGCGCCCGTAGCCATATTGCGGGTATACTGCTCGTGACCGGGAGTGTCGGCCACCATGAAGGAGCGCCGCGGCGTCGTGAAGAAGCGGTAGGCAACGTCGATCGTGATGCCCTGCTCCCGTTCGGCCTCCAGCCCGTCCACGAGCAGCGCGAAATCGATCTCGTTCCCGGTGGTACCGTGCTTGATGCTATCGCGTTCCAGCACCGCGATCTGATCGTGGTAGATCATCTTGCTGTCGTGCAGCAATCGCCCAATCAGCGTCGATTTGCCGTCGTCCACCGAGCCACATGTGATGAATCGCAGCTGATCCTTTGTCCTGGGCGGGACCAGTTCCGTTGTCGGCTTTGTAAGCATCAAAAGTAGCCTTCCCGCTTCTTTTTCTCCATTGAAGCGGCTTCATCGCCATCAATTAGGCGTCCCTGGCGCTCCGACACAGTCGCAGTCTGCATTTCTGCGACGACGTCTTCTATGGTGGTCGCATCGGATTCAATAGCCCCGCTCAAAGGATAACATCCAAGCGTGCGAAAGCGGATCATCCGCATTTCCGGCGTCTCGCCGCAGTTGAGCGGCAATCGCTGGTCATCGATCATGATCGTCGCGCCATTTCGACGCACTATCGGTCTTTGTTTTGCGAAGTAGAGCGGGACGACCGGTATCTTCTCGAGCATGATGTATTCCCACACATCGAGCTCGGTCCAGTTTGACAGCGCAAACACGCGCATGGTTTCGCCCTGGCGGATCCGTGTGTTGAACAGGGTCCAGAGCTCCGGCCGCTGGTTACGGGGGTCCCACACGTGCCCAGCCGATCGGAAGGACAGTATTCGTTCTTTTGCGCGACTCTTTTCCTCGTCGCGCCTGGCTCCGCCAAAGGCGGCATCAAATCCGTGGATGTCGAGCGCCTGCTTCAGCGCGTCGGTCTTCATCACCTGGGTGTGGAGCGCGGAGCCGGAATCGATTGGGTTGATCCCGCGCGCGATGCCCTCCTCGTTGACATGGACGATCAAGTCGAGGCCTAGCCGCCTGGCTGTGGCGTCGCGGAAGCTGATCATCTCGCGGAACTTCCAGGTCGTATCCACGTGAAGCAGGGGGAAAGGCAATTTTGCCGGATAGAACGCCTTGATCGCAATGTGCAGCATCACGCTCGAGTCTTTTCCGATCGAGTAAAGCATGACCGGCCTTTTGAACTCGGCGACCACATCACGCATGATTTCAATCGTTTCAGCTTCGAGACGGCGCAAATGTTTCGGCAGCATGTATCTTCTTTTTGATGCAGTATCTCTGTTCTTCGCCGCTCTATGGCTAGGCCCAGAGTGGGAAATATCGGCGGAAGCGGCCGGCCAAGCACGGCTCGTCCAACGAGGCCAAGCCCCTGGACAGCAGACTTGCAGACGCGGCATCGCATTCCGCCGCTCCGTCACATCTGGTCGGGAGACCTGCTCGTGCGGGCGAAGGATCTTGGCTAAATCAGCCAGCGTGTCTTGATCGCAGGCATTCAGATTACCCTAGGGGATATTGAGGATCTGCTCGAGCCGCGCGACCTCGCTTCGTAACATTTCGATAGCCGCGTCCCGGTTACGAATGGCATCCAGCCCCGCAGCTCGATCAGCTTCTGACGACAGTAGCTCCTGTTGCAACTTCGCCACCGCCGAAGGGGCCAGGCGCAAATTCTCCTCAACTTTGGCGACCAATGGTCCGTTCGCCTGTCGCAAGTTGGAGACGTCGCACGCGGAGCGGATTTTCTGAAGCGGCTCTCCAGTGTGAGATGGACCAGATGTTGCTCCGGTCTTGTTACTCCGCAAATCCCACCAGGTTCGGAATATCTCACGATAAAGTTCGGTAACCTCCCGCCCCCCATCGAGGACGCCGGCTTGCCGTGCATGCAGCAGTTCCTGCTCATATCCAAGTTCTAGCAAGAGCTCGGTGCCCACCAGATCAGTCACGGTTTGCATCTCTTCAACGCTCAATTGAGATTGCCATGCGTTGACAGAGCTTTGGTCGACCGCGTTTCGTTCCAGGATTTTTCGATCTCCGAAGCTGCTGGATCGAAGGTAATCTGCTTGTCCCATCCCCGCCGATGCAACGGCCGCCGGATCACAGCCGAGCCCCGTCAACAGACGCCGAATTTCCTCGTCCGGATGCGCCACGAGCAGTTCGTATTGCACGAACTGTGTCTGCGGGCGAGCGCGGTGGGCCGCGAGCTTGGGAAGACCCAGAACCAAATCGGCAAGTGAAGATATGATGCCGTCGGGCAGACGGAGCATGAGATCAGTGAGACTGGATATGCTGACCGAATGCGAGCTTTCTGCCCGAAGTGGGATGCCCCACGTCGATTTCAGCGAAGCGGCAATGGCATAGGGATTACGCATCAGAAGGATGTGAGGCGATTCTGGATACACACATTCAAGAAACTCAAGCGCCGACCAATACCGTGGAGTCTTGTCAATGATGATGCGCTTGCCCGCTTCTGCCAGATACTGATCGTATGCTGCATCGGCAAAAGCGCGGCTGACGATCGTGCGATCTATCCGCGCCAGGAATTCGGAGGTCGCGGCCTCAATCAGGGAGCTGCCCGCCGGGTGGCGCTGATCCACCCTGCCAAATGCTTCAAGGCCCAGCATCAACCAGGGTTCAGGTGGAGCCAGAATGTCTGGATGGTGCTGGAGCAAGTGCGCCAAGAGTGTCGTCCCGGATCGTGGAAGACCCAGCAGAAAGCACACCGCAGGCGAAGGGCCAAAACGTCCGCTCATCCTAGAACCTCATGCTTGAAAAGCGAATCCTGTCGGCGCCCGCTCGATTGAGCAAAACCAGCAGCGGCAGCACATGAGGGCAGCCGCTTACGTGCAAAGCGCCAAAACGGCAATTTTGTCTACCACTCATTGATGTGAATGCCCTTCGATCCTGTCAATCGGGCGGCATCACAGAAGGATACCTGCAATCGCCTCCTCGATTGTTCGACAGTTGAGAGGAAGTCAAGCGCCATCTCAATCGCACGAAGATTGGTCGCGAATATGGGAAGGTTGGATAGAACTATACGGACGTTTGCCGAAGACCACCCGCAGCTCATGGCAGGCTGTTACGTGAAGTCACAAGCTGCCTGTAGCTGGCGCATTCAAGACGTGAAGGCGTCATCTACCTCGCTGATGTTCGGCATACACCAAGTTCGGCGAAAAAGCGGACAGCTCGCCGAGTGCGGCAAAGAAGCAGACCATATCGCGGTCATCTCATTTGACAGAAAGCAGCGTCGTGTCTGCGCGTATCCATCCAGTGGCGCCTACGTAAGTTTCGCGTGGATGCTGCCGTCGGTCGGTCAAGGCTGAGCCATAGCAATCGGCCAGCCTGTTTTTCGCTTCTGCGTTCGAACGGCACCAAGTATTTGAGTTAGTTGATCTTGCAGCGTTACCCCTAGCCTAGTCGGCGCCAGAGGAGGCTTGTAAAACATGCAACCTGACCTAAGATACCGCCGGATTTACCTGATCAGCAAGGCGCTTGGTCGCATTCTCTACCGACGGAGACGAGATTGTGCTGCCGTTCATGTGCGAGATCAGATCGATTGTCTCGAAGAGAAATTAAACGTGCTGGGCATGACTGGGCCACGGAGGACGATCCTGATGGCGGCGTCCCGCTCGGACAAGTCCATCTGGTGTCACTATTGATGCAGGTCGAACTTTCCGTCCTGACAATCCACTCAAACCTGGTAGAGCTGAACGGCCTTCGCCGGCATAAGTCCTCCGCACGCGACGCCCGGATCGGGCAGATGTCGCTGACGGCCAAGACGCGCAAACATCTCGCGACTTTGGCGCCACGAGCAGCAGTGCAGGATGAGCTCGCTTTTGATGAAAGCGGCGTTGACCGATCAAGCGAGTTCATTACCAAGCCTGCTACTGTGAGGCATCGACTGGAGAGGGCCCGCTCTGGCATTCAGAAGACCAAACGCACGACCGACGGAAATGGAGCTCGCTATTAACCATGTCCGGTCTCCCTTCCTTCGAGTATGTGTTGAAGCACCGCGGTCGAAGGTGGTTGTGGTCCGTGCACAACGCTGAGGGCGCGCAGGTGATGACGGGTTCAGGACGTAACCGCTCCGCCGCCATCTATCAAGCTAACAGAGCGCTTTTTCAGTTGCTGCTGAGCGCGCCATATCGCCTCGGTGCTCGAGCTAACCAACAGGTTCGGCGAGGCCCACTTACGCCCAAACTTTAACAATCAGCCGATGTGTTCGACCCATCACGGCCGAGGCTGCCCCGCCGAAGCTGAAGAAGCTGCTGCCCGAACTGACGCTCGATCCGGCGGCTAGGGGATTTTGGCCGAGACTGCTCAGCTTCGAACGCTAACGCGCCTAGGGCCGGGCATTGTGGCTCCGTCGCATGCGGCCCCCAACCAAGTGTTCGGGGTTTTATCTTTCGAGACTGGGCTATGGCTAAGCTACGTCTTCACACGCGACATACATCGCAAGCGGGCGTCGAGACGCCCTTCCAAGACACTTCATTAAGACGGGAGACGATGGAGCGCATTCCGCGACATTGAAAGCCATCCAGCACGTGCGTGAAAAACTCCTCAGCGCGGATTGGCAAAGCTAATATGCGACAAAATCTCTATGGCGACAGAGGTCGGCCCGCGAGCCGCCCTACTGCGCCATTAGCCAGCGTTGCTCAAAATTACCGCTGATGTCCGAGTCCGATTCCGAGATTTAAGGCCTTCTGGCGTAGCGCACCGACGCTGCGCTTGGTCATTTTCGCTATCTTTATGACCGGGGTCCGGGCCTTCGAATGAACTTTGAGCTCTTTGATATCTGCCTTCGTCCACTCGCGCCGCTTAACGCGTTTCTTGGTTGCTTGCTTCACGATAAATGCTCCTTCTGAGAGGAGCGGCTTGTAGCATAGTTTTTTCGGAGGGACGACCTTAAAAAAACGGCACGTATCGGAACTCGCGAAAGGGTATAAGCTCGTTTATACTTTGGGAAAGGCGTCTCGACAGTGGAGCTGTGGAATTGCAGTTCGTACAAATGGGGTCTTGAGAGGCTTCGTTATAATTGAATACACCCGCCACGCCTTTAGATTCGACTAAGGACGTAGAGCAACATATTCTGGAATCAGCAAAGTCAATCGCGATGAACCCGAACAGCTGCGAGCGCGGAGCGTGTTTGTATTGTGCTGAGAGCAATTACAATCGAGCCCCTGTGCGACATCGTGGCGGTCTCTTACGATGGTCGCACGTGAACATCGCTGGCGACGCATCAGCTTTGATCGCGCTCTTCTCCAATTCGCTTTCGGTGTAAAGTATCCAATCTGTAGAGAGACCGCGGCGCATTGGCGGTCCTAGAGCCGAGCGAGCCAGTTATTGGTGGAGATTCCCGAGCACCGACGTTCGATTCGCAATGCCCTGCAGATTGCGCTCGAGCTTCCCCATGCAGCCCGCGCAATTGATGGCCTCCACAATCTCAAGATCACTCATGCCCAATCTCGCGATGAGACGTTTGGTGAAAAAGGCACTCATTTTTCCTGAACGAGCGGACTTCATCTCATAACCGACCTGGGCGCCATCCTCGACTTTGTTGTAGCCGGCCTAATCGAGCATGCTGATGTACACGAAGACGTCAGCTCCTCCATCCTGAGATTGGATGAACCCATATCCTTTGGTTGCGCGCAAGTATTATCCTCAAACTGAACTTGCACGATCTAATCGGAGTTGGCCCACCCCAATGGCCCTTGCGCGGGCTCAATCGCTTGCCGGGGACCGCTTTCTGCGCGCAATCGTTCGCAGCTGCGAGGACCAGCGACTACTCATCGTCGGGCTCTTGCGCGATCTCCCGCTCAAAGAGGCCCTGCATAGCACCCCGATCTAGCTGTTCGAGCGTCTCAAGAGCCTTCCTGCCGAGGTCGGTGATAATCCAGCAGCCAGCCTCTCGCTCGATCAGCCTTTGGCCGAAAATATTGAGTTGGGGCGCGCGGCTCGCAATGCGCTTCATACGGGCCGGCCACTCTGGGCCGCTCCTGTAATAGATAGACAAATGCTGTTTAACGGCCTCGATGCTCGCCCGCCCGCGCGGCTGGCCGGCAAGTATCTTCAGTATGGACAGCTGGAAACTCACGCGCGCACGCCATCGACTCAAGGAAAAGCTCTATAATACTTATCCTGAGGTAAGCCGCAGCACCGTGCGCCGCCTTTCAAAAGAAACCTTGGTCCGCAAGCCTAATGAACTAGGAGACCCACCTGCCGTCGACGCTTAATAAGGTTCCCGACGGCATGGGAAGAATGGTCAGCGGAGATAGCCCTGTTGGCTACGCGCCTGACGAGGTCTCAAATGGCGCCTTCGAGCGGTCCAAGATCAAACTACGTCGGTGGTAACCGCGCTGTTGCACATCTTGGCGAATGACATCGCTCACTGAACGCACCGCCCGCTTCTTTCGTTTCCAATTACCGTCCATTCCGGCTGGGATCGCAAGGCCTTTCGGGACGACCAAAAGGTCGCGTCTTCCGTTCAAATAGATATCGAACATGTCGTCCCTCTTTGACACGAGCCTAGATCGCCGGTTCATACATTTGGTGACATCGGAGCAACAGTCGCGTTTAAAGATTCTGCCGAGTTTTCTGCGGATCCCCTGCACTTGAGCGTGCATGGCGCAATGCCCCTTCTCCTTCACGCGCCCCACGTCGCGAAGAACACAGAAGCTCCGCACGGCCTATTTTCGCTGATAGATCTTCTTGTCGGCGCCTCGTTCTCAGCAGAGCCATAAGCCTTGCAAGCAACGGCGGGGCGTGCGTGGTTGGCGCTTTGATGACGAGCCGGTGAACCGAATTGTCTTTTGTACAGGTGAACGAGACAGAGTCCAAATCTGCGATGCGACGAACTTTTAGGACTTGGACGGCTTCGATTGAGCATTGTCTCTCGTGGCAACCTTCTTTTGTTCTGAGTTTCGCCTTGATTGCATGCAAGTCATACTCGGGAGCTCTCGTTCCGATGTAGGTGAGGACCGTCACGGGCGCGACGCGACGCCGGACATGAACGCTTTCACGTCCCAACTTACTGCCCGCTATCGTGGAACACAGATATCGCGTTCATACCTGGAACGTTGAGATACGCCAGTCATAAAGCTGGTACGCTCCTCGGTCCAACTTGCGCTATGATCACCGAGACGAATTTGATCGGGTCAACTAGTTCGGCCGACCGTTGAACCAGCAAACACAGACATAAAAACTGCTTCACCCATGTCATGGTGCCGCCGGCAATGCAGGCGCGGTCCGAAGCTCTATCACATCGGCGAATACTGTCCAATCGCGGACATTTTTTTCCTTGCAGAAATCAATCTCCGCCTGCTGTGCAGCAGCACTCGGAGAGGCGGCATCGACCTTGAACGCTGCTTGACAGGCACGATGTTCCTCGCCGGTATCGTCACAAACGGTCTTAATGAACCGAACGTTAAATGAAGGCATAGCACCATCTTCTTGCGGGTTTGCTGATCGACCATTCTGCCATTCGCGCCACAAGAGTATTTGATCTGCCTCAAGCAGCATGCCCATGAGGTTGTCTGCTTCTCCAGCACGCGGCCCGAGCGCTCCTCTTGTCCCGCAGGCCACGCGACCTCTTTTTGACCAGCTTGGCGGATCCCACTCTGTTTTGAGCCGAAGGACAACGGCTTTTGGTCTGCACATGCCCTCGACCGACAACGTTGGGCCGCTGTGAGTGAGGATTGTCAAAAAAGACGATTGAGACTCACGACGGATATGCCGGCATTCAACCTATCGATCCTCCCGCGGTCAACATGGAGGCTGGCGACGCGGCAACGATACGCCGGACACCTGATGGTCTCATGAGGCATTGCTGCAAATGCCGGCTCATTGCGCCGCTCGGGCAGACTTTCTGACGCGCACCGCCGGCCGGAGCAAGCAATAGCAAGACCTAGGCGCACGCGATCGTGAACCAATGAGGCCAACGCCCGTTTCTCGCGCCTGACTGTCCACCCTGCCGCCGTGGCAGCGCCATGATCAGGCCTGCCGCTGCCAGCGTTCCGATAAGTTTAAGGTTCAGGACTTCCGCGGCAAGCCTGGACTAGGAGTAGCGCCAGCAAATCTACCAACATGCGCGGAAAGCGTGCAATGCACCATCTACTTGCCGGCTATCGGATCATTGAGGACAAATGCTGTCGTGGCTCATTCACGAGCGGTGCGCCTCGAACCAATCCGACTGCACGCTGTTATGTTGCGGACGAACTCGCGGTCCTGGCGGATCACGCAAGTTGGGACATCTCGCCTGGCAGTGCCGGACTCGTCCGACTCACAGCGGCCGCTCAAACTCGGCCGTCCGGACGCGCATAATCTCTTTTTGACCTGCATCAATACTGCGGCGACTGAGTACTGATAAAAGTGGGCTTCAGTCCAAGGTCTCACCAAGCGCCGAGGTTCTTGAGCTGCTCGAGATCGCTTCGACCGAACCCGGGATCTGTTTCGGAGGGGCATGTTTCGACTGACGGGCCAATGATGAGCCGGCGCGATAGGTTGAAAGGCGGCGCGGTTGATAGAACCCCTCGCTGCGGCCAACACGATCGAGACCACGCCGCGCCTGGCCAATATTCGGCGAGCCTGTTCGCGCGGCCCGTGTCTCGTCCGTAGTATTAAGGAGGTTGCCTGAATTTGTCAGCCGGCAGCGATGAAGCCCGTCCAAGATGTCATGGCGATCTAATCTGGGAGCGGCTCGAAAGAACGCCGCCGTTTGACCGAGATCTGGAGATTGCGGTGATCGAGGGAAACACCATTCACCGGGTGGTCTTTCCTTGCCGGCGGATCTTTGGCGGATGGATCAAGGCAAAGACGGGAGAACACGTAGCCGTGCAACCGACGCACTGGCGCACCTGGCCCAGATAGCGCGGCCCACCCTGGAGGCTGTTGACGCGGGCTCTGCCTCCGGTGACCTCCCTGGGAAACAATGTGGGCCGCCACGAAACATGTCCGGCCAGGTCTGTACGCCTCTGGCGCTGACGAGGCGGCCGCCGCGCTAGCTCTCGTTCTATGCCTGGCGCGAAATTCACGTTCAGGACCGCACGTCCACTCTACCTCCTCTTGTCGTTCTTGCACTTTCGCCGCGGCTACGTGCCGGGGAACTTCACTCCCTGCTTTGCCTCATTTCAGCCTGGCCTGTTGTTGTCAGAGGCCTCATCATTGATCCGCCTACATGATCGAAATCCAGGAATTTGCACGAGTTGGTTCTCTCCCTGGCTGTATTGGCAATCGGCTTCTGCGGCAAACAGAGCAGGCGCCCTATAGGTTAGCCCATCTGCGGTTGGCCCTGGAGTAGCGTGCCGGAAGCCATGATCGTGATTGGCAAGAAGGGCACCATTTGCTCGTCTGCGCCCCGCCTGTCCGTTTAGTTGGTTGGCCTCCGGACGATGTAGTCGGAATGAATGTAACGAGCATGATGCCACAGCTCTAGCTCTCCGAGCACGAGCGCTATATCTCACGTTATCTGCCCAACGGCGAGGAGCACATCATCGGCATCGGCCGTATCGTGGTCGGCGAACCGAGCGACGGCTCTCCCTCCGTCGCACAAGCCAAAGTGCGCACCGAACGGTTCTTCACCGGCTTCATCCCAAACCTGACCGAACGGCCGGCGCAGGAACGGCGGTTCCAAGAGTTTCAATCTGAACTCGTGCACGTGTCGCAGATGGCATCGTCTTTTGCAGACGAGGTCAACCGGCCGCTCCACGCAATTATACAGTACATGCGGGACATAAAGGCTCTGGCGCCCGACAGCCGCACGCCAACCGCATTGGTGTGCACTCGAACACACCGCCGAACAGGCTCTGCGCGCCAACGGTATCATCAGGCGCCTGCGGGAATTGGTTGCCACCGGCGAGCACACAGTAAAGATTCCGCTCACGCTCGTTGAAGAACCTGTGGCTGTCGCTCTTGCCCTAGTCGACCTGAAGCAGCAGCGCGTATAGGTGATGATCTGCCCGGACCGCGATCCAATCATCGTGGACAAGATTCAGATCCGGCGGATCGCCCTGTACGTGAGACGCAATGCCGCGCCGCGAAATTGCCAAGGTCGACACGTCTACCATTGCCGATAAATAGCCTCGCGTCAGCGCCGATATCGCTGACAGCCTGCCCCTTTTTCACGGCAGCATGACATGGGTGTGGGGCAATCAATCTGCCGGACGATGATCGAGTCACATGGTGGCCGCATCGTCGCGGAAGTCAATCTGGGCAGCGGCGCGACGTTTCCGTTCACCGCGCGATTTGGGGAGCGTAGTAAAGAGACATGATTGGGCGACGCATTCTTGTGATCGACGATGACGCCGCTATGCGAGACTCTCTCGCGTTTCTTCTTGATGTGAACGGTTTCTACGTTGCAACCTATGAGACGGCGACCGCGTTTCTCAACGACGTCGCGCGCGGTCCGGTTGACTGCATCGTGTCAGATATCTGTATGCCGGGTATGAGCGGTCTTGAACTGGTCAGAAAGGTGAAGTCCGATAACGTCGACTGCCCTTTGATCTTGATAACTGGTCATGGCGACGTATCGCTCGCAGTCGAAGCGATGAAAGCGGGTGCGGTCGACTTCATCGAGAAGCCGTTCGACGAGGAGGTGCTATTGCGCGCGATCAATAGTGCTTTGGATGCGCGGCCAGCAAAGCCAGCCGATGACGCAGCGAAACTGCAGGCGGAAGCCCGCCTCGCTAGCCTCTCGTCGCGCGAGCGTGACGTCCTGCAGGGACTATTAGCCGGCAAGATTAACAAGGTGATCGCCCATGATCTCGGTATCAGTCCCCGGACAGTTGAGGTTTACCGTGCAAACCTCATGGCCAAGACAAATGTCCGCAGCATGTCCGAGTTGATGCGCATCGCCATTACCGCTGGACTCTAGCAGCAGCGCAATTCGCGCGAATGGCTTATCCAAGCATTCAAGCTGCGAAGTCCAGATGACGAACGGAGGGCTTTCGTTCGCACCGCACCGAGCGGATCATGGGATAGCTGCCGATCCGATACGCGCTGCTGGTTTCTCGGAATCACCGCGGCATATGAAGCAGATCATTTGCGTCGGTGCAAAGTTGTGCGCCGATGGACAGCAGGTCGGGCCCTCGAAAGAACCGCATAGTTCGGAAATATATTGGTCCATCCTCCACCGGAGCTTCCCGAGCGAGCGAGCGTTAACGGCTCAATTTCTGCACGAATACGCATCTTGACGGTGGAGAGCGGCAAGGCAGGCCCTGGCGCCAGGTCAATATGCCACACGAGCGAAGTACTGATCCGGGTGGGCGGCCAAATGCGCACGGATCGGATGATCCTGAAGCGCGTCGACGACGCCAGCCGGCTTACATCGATCACGATGCCTCAATTCCGCCTACTCACCTCCGCGGCCGGCCGATCTCGATGAGGATTAGCGTCAAGGTGCCCGAACAAGACGCCTGCGGCGAGCCGAAAGTGGTGGTGGACCACAACGTCTGCCTGTAGCTCTTCACGGGTGCGGCGGTGCGCTCACGGCTGTTTCCACGAACGGGGGCCGACCAAGCCAGCATGCAGAATTCTGATCATTGTTGCGCCACCAAGGGACCGCGCCGCCGCCATTCAATACGCCGTCCTCAGGGGACTTACGTGTAAATACCTAGGGGCTTCTACCTAGGGAAAACATCCAAATTTTCCAGTTCGCCAGGAGCAGCCATTCTGCGTCCACTTAACGTTCGCGAGATAACTGGGCGATCTTGCAACAGCAAAAACGCTTTCAGGCTACATTGCGCCTCCAGGAGCACCGCAATGATCATCGATCTTTTGCTTCGAGAGCATCGCAACATTGATGTCCTTCTGGTTGCTCTTCAACGCGAATTGGAGATTTTTGAGAGAGGAATCCGCCCCGACTATGAGGTCATTCGCGCAATTATCAGCTATTTCGAGGTTTACCCCGAGTTGTACCATCATCCGCAGGAAGACTTGATTTTTTCGAAGCTCAAGGCTCGCGATCCGGATGCCGCTTCCAGCGTCGGCGATCTCGCGGTTGAACACCAAGAAGTCGTCGAGCGTTTGCACCACTTCGCGCAAGCTATTGACGCCATCCTCGCGGACCGTGAGCTCTTTCGGCAAGACGTCGGAAATATCATAAGCGACTTTATAGTACGCGAGCGGCACCACATGATGTGGGAAGAACAAGACTTCTTTCCCGCCGCCCTGAAGGCTCTCTCGGCTCAGGATTGGACCGAAATCGCTTCGGTCCTTACTAATGATGGAGATCCGCTGTTCGGCGAGACAGCGGCAGCGACTTCCGATGCGCTAAGAGCGCATATTCTGCAATTGGAGCAAGAAGCTGAGGCCGAACGGAGCTCGGTCGTGCTTTCGACCGCGCCCGCCGGCAGCCCCTGACACGGCGCTGAGACGGGCCGTATTGATCCCGACAACGAGCCACCTTCAAGCTCGGGACATCTTCTGGCTGGTCCGTTCGTAGACGGCCCAAGCCGAAACCGGAGTATGGGGTGGAACCGGTGGACCAAGGGCTGCTTTAAGCAGGTTCAAATCAATAGCACCCAATTCGTGCATTGGTTACGATTGCGAGATCCATGGAGTCGCTTTTCTTCGTAACCTAGCGCTGATCGAGCATCAGCAGTTCCAGGCAAGGAGCGCACCGAATTTGCGGTTAGCCCTCCTTGCGGTGACTGGCCCGCATGATTGCCCCTCGTTGCTGTCGCGAGCCTTGCCGACGTGCTCACGGGTGACAAATCTTGGTGTAGATTTCTAAACCTCAGGCTATAGGGTCGCAAACCACGGCATAATTGAGCTACGCTGACCTTGTGCTTTAACTGGGCTTAGATTTTCGGCCAATGTCTTTCGCCGTGATCGAACCGGCGGCGGTCCTCCCTTCGCCGTGCGTGCGATGCGTCAGCGTCGCTCCTCCCAGACTTTCGCCCGGCCCGCTAAGCGGTGCCGGGCATTTTTTGTCTTTCCCAGACTCCCTCAATTGTCTCGATTATTGAGAGCGCAAACGCCCGCGAGGGGATCAGCTTTGTTGAGAAGAGATCCAAGCCTGATCAACGGCCTCGCTGATCGAATGCAGCACGCAGTTCGCGGGCGGCAGCCACCATGTTCGCTAGCGCCGGCCGAACCTCCTCCCATTTACGCGTCTTCAAGCCGCAGTCCGGATTGACCCAAAGCTGCGAATCCTGCAGCCGTGTCCGAGCCAACGCCATCAGCTCCTTCATTTCGCCCGTCTCCGGAACGCGTGGAGAGTGTATGTCGTACACGCCCGGCCCGATCTGATTTGGATATTCGTAGTTCCTGAACGCGTCAAGCAGTTCCATTTTCGAGCGCGACGTCTCGATCGAGATGACATCCGCGTCCATTGCGGCGATCGCAGCTATGATGTCGTTGAAATCCGAGTAGCACATATGTGTATGAATTTGCGTTTGATCGGCGACGCCCGATGAGCAGATGCGGAAGCAATCCACCGCCCAATCGAGATAAGCCGTCCACTCCGATCGACGCAACGGCAATCCTTCGCGCAGTGCAGCCTCGTCGATCTGGATTATGGTCGCACCAGCGTTCTCGAGATCACGGACTTCGTCTCGGATGGCGAGCGCAATCTGGCGGCAGACTTCCCTTCTGGGAATATCATCCCTAACAAAGGACCAGTTCAAGATCGTCACCGGTCCGGTCAAAATCGCCTTCATCGGTTTCTTCGTTAGTAATTGCGCGTAGCGCCACCAGTCTACGGTGATGGGCTTCGACCGCACTACATCGCCAAAGAGGATGGGTGGCCGGACGCAACGCGAGCCATAGGACTGCACCCATCCGTTCCTGGTAAATGCGAAGCCGGCGAGCTGCTCTCCGAAGTACTGCACCATGTCATTGCGCTCGAACTCGCCGTGCACGAGGACGTCAAGGCCAATGTCCTCCTGCCAACGTACGGCGCGCGCAGTCTCCTCCTTCAGGAACCTGTCGTACTGCTCGTCGCTCATCGCGCCTCGCGCACGCGCCGCGCGAGCATTCCGGACGTCTGTGGTCTGCGGAAACGATCCAATCGTCGTGGTAGGAAAAGGCGGTAGTCCGAAACGATTGCTTTGGATCTCGGCACGACGGGCAAATGGGCTCGCACGGCGACGCATGCTCTGATCGATCGCTTTCATCCGGACAGCGACATTGGCATCACGGATTTTCGGCGAAGTCCGGCGGTCAGTCGCGGTACATTCCGACTCGGCAAGAGCTAGCGCAGCATTCTGGTCGCCTGCGAGCGCCGGCGCTAGGATCGCGAGCTCCCGCATCTTCTGAACCGCAAAAGCAAGCCAGCTCTTGACGTCCGGAGCGAGCCCGATCTCGAGCTCAACATCGACCGGCACATGAAGCAGCGAGCAGGATGGGGCAATCTGTACACGATCCTTGCCAAGCTTCGCAATCGCGGGTTCGAGCCACTGGCGCAGCGACGACAAATTCGACCGCCATACATTCCGGCCGTCGACGACACCGAGCGACATGACGAGATCACTTCGCCCGCCCTCGATGATCTGGTCCAGTAATTGTGGCGCTCGAACCAGATCGAGGTGCAGTCCGGCAACTGGCAGGCTCAAGGCGGTGTGCAGATTGTCGCCGAGGTCGCCGAAATAGCTGGCAACCATAATCTTGATGGCCGGCCCCTCCTTGGCGAGCCGGTCATAGGCGTGCCGCAAAGATCTACGCGTCCCCTCATCCAGATCAAGAACCAAGCAGGGCTCGTCGAACTGAACCCAATTAGCCCCACGTTGGGCCAATTCCTGCAGAACCTCGATATAGACCGGTAACAGTTCATCCAGGAGTGAGAGTGGCTGGAACGCAGGATCGGGACTCTTGCCGAGCTTTAGGAATGTAACCGGCCCGATCAGGACAGGTCGGGTCCGGAAGCCAAGGGCCTTGGCTTCCTCATACTCCTCGATCGGCTTGCGAGAGCATAATCTGAAAGTCTGTCCGCTGTGAAACTCCGGGACCATGTAATGGTAATTGGTATCGAACCACTTGGTCATCTCCTGCGCCGGTGCGCCGGATCCGCGCGGTCCATGACCACAACTCACATCGGGGTCGTTGGATTGTGAACCGCGCGCCATCGCGAAGTACGTCTTGAGCGAGACGGTTTCGGCTTGCGCTGCGTAGATATCCGGGATTGCGCCAACCATGACACTCGTGTCGAGCACCTGATCATACAGCGAAAAATCGTTCGATGGAATGACGGTGATACCGATAGACTTCTGACGAGCCCAGTTGGCGGCACGCAGGCCGGCTGCATCTTCGAGCAACTGCTGCTCGCTCATTTTTCCAGCCCAGTAGCTTTCTAGAGCGAGTTTGAGCTCACGCCGTGGACCGATGCGTGGCGTTCCGAGCGTGGCAACCGGAAGGGAAAGAAGAGACATAGCGTTAACCCCATGTTGGAGGCAAAGGCCATGGCGGACGCAGGCAGGGGACGTCGTACGGTACGACGGCTGCTTGGCGCACCACCGGGACACCCCGCCCGTGGACGATTATATTGTCGGGGCAGGTCTCCTGGCTCGCGGGTCATCGCTGCTGTCCGGCCTTCCCGAAGCCGCGCGGGCCTCAGTGGCATCGTTGGACAGCGGCTCGCCGCTCACAGTTGCGGGGGCAGCGCCGGCATCTTCACCGGCTTCCCTCTTAGCTCCGGATCAAGTGCGAACCGGAGAACCTCGACGACTTCGATTATCGGCAAGGCAAGTCTTCCGTCAACCTCTCAGATTATGTCTCAAGCTGGTGCTGAGACATCCGCTGCGCGAATGACCGTGCATCATTATCGTTGAGTCGATGGAGGAAGGCTCTCCAGTCAGTGTAATGACCATCGCAGCCGCCGCCGGCCCGCACGGAGGTAAACATCGAGACGTTCGCAAGTCGGGAAGCCGACAAAGAGGAGAAAAAGCGGTGCGAATTGCGGTCTATTACCTGGCACGAGGAATGCAGGTCGTCGGCATGCCCAGTCCTCCTGCTGGGCATACCCAGCACAGCAACTTGAGGCTGTCGCCGGCAGCGAAGTTAGCGGCGCGTGACATAGAGGGGAGCGCCCGCTCGCACGGGACACCATCGGTCGCGTCGTCGCTAACTTCTTGCGCTCGCGAATAGCAGGTTCAAGGTTGCCCGTTTTGGAATGACGTGTGGATCAAACCAAATAGGCCGGCAGTTATGAGGAAAGTGTCTGGAAGACGCGCGTTATTGTTCTGTCTCGGCCGATCCCTGATCTGTATGGCCGCGCTGGCTGCGACGAGCAACAGTATTCGGGCCATCGAGAGCCCCCATATCAAAAGATTCAAGTCAACGTGGCGAGCGCAAGACGGTGAGACGATAGAACAACTTATGTCCAACGTTTCGAGGGTGGCACTTTTTGTCCCTCGAATGTGGGGCGTCGCTGAACTTGACCAAAGCGACTATGTTTTCATTTTATGGACCAGGCACCCGGATGATACACTGGACGAACAGAACGTCATCGCCTGGAAAATCGCGCTCGACGGCACGTTTCAACTTGCGTCGACCTATGCAAAGCCGATGGAATTGGGTTGGCAAGCCCTGGCGCTCTCATTGATCGCTACTGAAGTCAAGGAGGATGAAAGGGACGCAAATGTTCGCTTTCTGCATGATCCGAGCAACTTCAACTTCGTGACGACAACGCAGGGCCGGCTTGGCGATCTTCTGCGGCAGGGCCGCTGTACCATTGTTGAGCCTGTTGGAGTGGACTACGTGCCGAAGCAGAAGGACAAGCCGACCGAGAAAGGTGATCTGTGGCGCGTTTTGCTTTTGGTGAACTGTAATATCCCAGGGCCTCTTCTTTTTACGCACAACGGGGTGATCACTTTCGAGAAGAGCGAGGGGCAAGATTGGGAGCCGCAATCCCCCTTTGCCAAGCGTATCGCGGCCTTTCCTGCCGACGCCTGGTTCGCTCGCATGGAGTCAAAGAAACGGGAAGAGTAAGAGAGGCTGCGAGGGAACCAGCTCACATACTACGCTTCAAGGACCGGACTTCGCGACGCCGCGGGCCCAAGCCGATCCGGCGTGCTCGCCGCGCATCGCGCGGCTGACTGGGTGAGCATGCCGCCCCCGTAGCCCATGGAGGCGAGCAGCCAGGGCAGCTCGGGCGCCAGCATCGGATCGATCGGCTTCAGCATGTGACAAACTATACGTTTGCCCTGTCTTCCTACCTTCGCAGATCATGAGACAGGGCGGGCCAGAACACTCCGAGCTGTCAGTCGCTTGTCGCAAAAAAAGCCCGGCCTCTTTTCGATGGCCGGGCCAAGTCAGACGCCGACAGAGGGAGGACTGCCGGCGGTTATTTGCGGAGAAACGTTCACCGCAAATTCCAATTGCGTAATGATCAATGATCGAAGAAATCTGGCGTTGCTTCTTCTTTATGAGACGACATTGATGGCATACGGCTCACGACTGACTCGCATAAACATTGAAGGTTTTATTCTCCCTTGTCCTGAGATCGTGAAAGTCATGCAGATTAAATGAGAAGCGTCGAACAGAGACGATCCGCGGACGTTCGAACGGCGTCAGCGTGCCGGCCCCAGAGCGCAGAAACCCAGAATTCCCGGAGGCTCGGACGGAATCCGTTGTTGTTCGCATGCGAGTAATCGGATTCTTCGCGCGAGCCCCACCTGCTCCGCCGTCTGCTGTGCACACCATCGACCGCATTGGTATCATCGCCTCACCGAGGGCAGCAGACAGCGGCCGGTCCGAGTTGCCCGGCATCTCCGTCAGCTATTTCGAAATGCTACAATCTGACGCCACGTGCGAGTCAACGTCTTTGAGCCGACCCGCCGACCTCCTACAGGCAGCTGAGGGATCTGCCAGCTGTCGGCGTGCGTGTCGCCTTCTGTTCTTGAAAGGCACCGGCTGGTCCAGAAGATCACGATGGAGCCGTTTTTCGCTGGTCAAGGCAATTCACCTGCGGCGAAGCGCTCGGCGAAGATTTGGGCCCGCACGGGATAGCATCGCAGCAGAAGCGGAGAGCGATAACCTCGTGAACTGTACCGGAGATCACATGACGATAGTCAATGGGGCAGGCAGGGGCGTGGAGAGCTATGAGAGCGCTCGTTATGTGTGCGACGAGGACGAGATTCGCCAAGGACATGAGGTGGTGTTCTTGCGAGACGCCGAACTGCGAGGTCTCTTCTCCTGTCCTCTAAACAAGGCCAGCAGGCGGCGAGGTCTTGTGCTGGAGACAGTCATACCGCAGGTCCGGCAATCCGTTGCTGAGGGGAGTGCAGAACGTAGAGACCCAGTTCACGGAAATCCCGGCTGTGCTTCACTTCCGAGCAGGAGTCGGCCGGCGCTTTGAAGCGTCCCCTCGTTTAAAGCTGCGTGCTGGGCGACCACGAAGCTGTCGCACATGGCGCGCGCCAGATTGCTGGTGGTATAAAGCGACGCACTTCCAGCAAGGCCGCTCGCAATCCTACAGACCTCAGCGCTCTGCCGCGCGGCGTTCGTCGCGGCGAGTCGCATTAGCATCGCCGTGCTCGGGTTTACCGCACCTTTGAGCGCTTCCTTCCACAGCCCCTCGGTGGCCTCATAGAAGAAGGAACGCGCGGAACGCAGCAAGGCTTCGGCTTTGGCCATTTCCAGTTGGACATAGCCACGCTCTGCCATCAGGGGTGCTCCAGTGATTGAGGCGCGGCTTCCGGCGAAAGCGATTACCTGGTCTAGCGCGGAGCGCGCAATACCGATGCCGACAATCGCATGCGCCTGTGCAGCGAAAGCCACGGACGGATAACGATAGACCGGACCGTCGAGTGTCGGCGGACCGCCGCGGATCAAGGTCCATTCCTCCGGCACAATGACGTCATTGACAACGACGTCGTGGCTGCCGGTGCCTTGCAGGCCGATGACGTCCCAATTGGGACGGATTGTCACCTTTTCAGCCGGCATCACGGCTACTCGAGCAAGGCCACCGGTCGGATCGTCTTCCACAGTGATGCCGACGCCTATCAGATCCGCGCCCGGTGAGCCGCTGGCGAATGGCCACACGCCGTTCACGACGAATCCGTCGGTACTTCGTCTAGCGGGCTGGAGCGGGAAAAGCGCACCTGCCAACACCACGTCAGGTCCATTCGCGTATACCTTGCGAAGCGTGTCGTCCGGAAGGGCAGCGAGGTAGCGAGCCCCGTCGCCGAAGCTGGCGACCCAACCGGCGGAGCCGTCGGCCTCGGAAATGCGCTCGATCAGGCGACAGAAATCGGCTGGCGTCCGCTCGTCGCCGCCGAATCGCCTGGCGACCAAAGCTCGATAAACGCCAACGCGCTTGAAGCCCTCGATAATCTCGTCGGGAATCTTCTGCGCGCGGGCGAACTCGTTTCGACGCGCGCGGATATCGACCAGTAGCGGCGACAGATTATCCCAGGTCGCAGCCGTAGCGTCGGTATCTGCAGTGATCTTCTCTGGTGGAGCGTTCATAAGCTGTCCCCGGTGTGTTGAGCCGACCCACGCCGCGCTTCATTGATTTGGATTGCGCGCATGGCGAAGCCGGCCGGCTTGATAATGAGACGGGAGGGATCGTCGAAACTGTCGCAGCTGATATTGTACTATGACGCGATTGCGGGCGGTTAGCGCCCCAACATACTGGCTGAAAGATCTTGAGGGCCGGCAAGGCTCACGGAGACATGGCTGTCAATGCTATCTTTGAGGCTGAAGCGGCAAAGCAGCCGATATGCGGCGGCGAGATCGATCCGCCTCTGCTGCATTATGTCTCCGACGGTTGACGGCATCGCTTGTTTTCTCATGTCGTCTCCAACGGACGATTTGTCACAATTGGGCCTGGCCGGATCGAGCCACGTTGCGAATTCCTGACTTGGCGACCGCGAGGCGCCCCAAGCCTGCGGCTCTTTTCAGTCTCCCCAGCATCGACGTGCCACCAAACATGGTCTGCCGGCCGTGCCTTTAATCGAAACGTGATCACGTTCGGCGTGCGCACGCGAGCAGGATGATCGCGCCTCCCCTGTCTGGTTCCAGGCACAAGAGGTCACCAACCGGACACGGAGGAGAACGACTGCATTGGAGCTCGACCGCGGACCAGTTGGGCTCGGCTTGCCGGTGGAGGTTCAGCCCGGTCCGATCTCCTGACATTACCAATAGCGCACGTACCGTTGTACGCAACGGCGGCACTCTTGCAGCATCTAGGAAAGCGACTTGATCGTGCAATGGCAGCGCCTAAACGCCGCCGTCACATTTGTTGAACTCCGTCCCTCTGACGTCCGCCTCTAACCAACACACCCACAGTCCGGTGGCCTCGGCTTCCGCTTCGCTGCAGAGCCAGCGTTCGCCGGGCTTGCTCATGTCGATTTGTTCGTAACTGAGTTGGCCGGGGAGGTGATAAATGCGCTCGCCATTGCGGCCGACGGTGCCTTTTATCACACACTCGGACGAGGGCGGGTCCGATAGCAGGGTGGATCCGAGCAGGAGTTCCTGAGCATCGACGGAAACCGAGCTCGCGCCGATGATGATCGTCGCCCTATTGCGGCGACGCCAGTCCCACGGCGCGATGAACGCCCCCGACCACAGCCCCGCACAGGTTTTGCTCGCCACAACCTCATAGATGACGTACGGACCCGACGAGAGTGCCCAGCCCGAGCGTACCATCCAGGCGTTCACGTCCTCGCCTTCGATGAAGCAACTGCCGCGTGACCTCGCATACTCATCGACGCCTGTGGTATGACAATCCCACGTTCGTCCGTTCGAATGCTTGATAAGCTCGTCGCGAGCAGCTACGCCGCAAGTCCATTTCCGGCCGTTGGCGTCGAGGCAAATCTGATCGGTCTCAGGAGCTTCGATGCCTAAGAGCCGAATCTTGGTCTGCTCGATCTCAATCGTATTGCCGTCCAGGATGCGCAGAGGGCCGCTGAGCTTCGCCGCGCACACCGGAGATGTCATGACAGCAAACAATGCGACCAACATTACGCGGTGTTTCATCCCGACAATAACCTTTCGCTCTTGATCCTCTTCACGGACGATCCGGCGCGCCGCCACATTTGCTGCTTAAACGCATTATGTCCGCTATTAGACCGACATCTTTCGACGTTTACTCTACGAAAGCGTGGCCGTGGTTTCCAAGCTACGACCTGACGTTGCGTGAGCTTCACGCGCTTTCTTCCTGCGCATGTCGGGGTATCATTCGGGCCTCGCCGGTCTCTCTCTGGGCGCGCGCTGCACCCTCTCGAACTGAGGAGAAAGCCCCATAGTGCGACCGCGAACCTGGTATGCGGGAGAAAGCCGAACCTCGGAGCGCTGTTTCTCACGCGCTTGAAGAACAAAAGAGGCCTGTGAATCTTGGGTCGAGTGGAAAGTCCGGCGTGGAGGAGCAACCTGGCTATCCTTTGTGCCAACATGCATCGGCAGACAGAAGGCTGTCGGCCGTTTCAGCGAGGACGATGACATTTCGCGGTGAATTCTTGTCAGGAAAAGATTGTGTTCGAAAGAAATCCGGTCTCGCTTCCTCTGAGATCTGGACAAAGGCGCCACAGAGTTCAGCTCAACGCTCGCTGCGTAACTGAACCGGCATCGTTTCCGCAAACCGCGCAAGACCCGGAGCCCTCTTTCGGAGAGCCGGGCGGGATGGTCGTTGATGCCAACCTCATTGTGGCTTTTCGTACGTGTGCGTTGCACCATAATCGTTCGTGGTGCCGCCACTGCGTTCGTAGAGGAACCCGTTTGTCATGATCCAGCCGGCTGCCGCTCTCTCCTAATACGCTTCACCGCGATCACATCCGGAGAGTTACCGAGCAAACCCCGCATGAGTGCGCGCGTTTGCGCCAGGCAAATTCGGAGCGGCACCTCGGTGGCTTCGTCGTATACGCACGGGGCGAGGGGTAAGCCGCCCGCGTGTTCGGACGATCGCGAGCACTCCTGCTGCCATTCGGTGCGAGGCGGCAAGCCAAAGATGGTTTCCCATCGCGGCACTCGGACAGGTCGCTGTGGTGCGGTTTAGCCGACTGAAGCTATAAATCATTCTCAACGATCTCACTACACAATGAGAAATGAAATGGTTGCAGCCCCCCGGGAATTGCCTGTCGCTTCTTACGCGCTTGAAGTGGATGGCCGCCCCAGAGCCGAATTCGCAACTGGAGACGGCGCCAAGGCAGGTGGAGCAGAACTAAAGAAGCGTTTTCCCATGCTTCAAATCCGGATCTAGGACGCGCAGACGAATGCGCGCGAGGAAATCTAGCGCCTACTCAGTCGGGCCGCGATGTCTCGCCACCGGCTCCGCGGCTCCTCGCCAGGGCACTCGGAAAAGGGCCGAGCGGGTATGCCGGCCCGCTAACACTGCCCCATTGCCCTCTTATAGGTTTCCTCGCAGCACTCGATCGTGCTGCCCTCGGTGGCGACCTCGTGGCATCGATGCAGCGGGCTACCTGCATCGCAGCCGCAACTCTGCTCGGGAGCGCCTGATCCAGCTGCCGGCATGAGTCATGGACAGAACCGTACGCATCATCCTAACGCTCTGTATCCGCTCGACGATTTCGTGGATCCGTGCGCGTGATGATGCCTGTCGAGAATAGAGAACACGTGCCCGGACGCAGCGCACATCCTGGCCGAGATCAGCGCTAGGTCCGCCGCGCCATCAGCGCGGCAAGCTCTCGCGTCGGGATTCTCCCGTACTGCTACGGCTTCGACCTTTGGCGTCGTGCAGCTGGGAGACCGCCAGGGATATGCATGCTTTCTGGTAAGGCAGGGTGTGATCAGCTAGGACGTGGACTCAGTGCCGAGCGATAGCCTGATTGACGCGAGTTGGACAAACGCGAGGTAATTGGCGGCAAGTTTGTCGTAGCGCGTCGCTACCCGCCGACATTGCTTGATCCTGTTTAAGAACTGCTCAACTCGATTGCGAGCACGATACAGGTAAGGACTTACTCTTTGTCGGTGAGTTCGTAGCGCATGGTTCGGGCGCCACTTTGGGAGTTTGTTCGAAGCGCGGGCTCAATGTGAGCTTCCGCCCTAGGGATCTGGACGCTATCCGCCTGGCAGCAGACTTGTTATGCTCACATTGAGTTTGGTCGAGTTTGCCCCAAAGGCGACAAGCCGCCTATGCCCGCCTCACAACCGTTAGAGCTTTGCCGACGATGATCTCGCCGTTGAAGTGCTTCGCCATTGGGGCACGCCAGGTCTCATCGTCGATGCTGTCAATGGCCGGAGTGAGGTGCGACAGCTCGAGTGTCTTTACGCCAGCTTCCTGTGCGATGCGCCCGACATCTTCGGATGCTGTGTGGCTCGCCTTCATGTGCGCCATGAACGAGTCGAACTTCACCGGCAGGTCCGCGGTGACCTGTGCTCTGACGAACGCCTCCATGGCCGGCACGTACATCGTTTCGTGAACCAGCACGTCGGGCGCCCTCCGCCATCTTCGCCACGGCATCGAGCCGCGCAGTTTTCAGCGCGTTAAACGGGAATCCCGCTGCGGGCAAACTGATTGGTAACCTCCATGCCGCAATCAAGCACATACGCTGCTCCGTTGCTCAGCATTACGCGCGTGCGGCCGGGCACTGGGCCCACGGCAGTGCCCAACAGCACCAGCTTGGTGCCCTTTGCCTCATCGATCATCTGCTGAACCACATACGCCGGAGAAGATGATCACGGCGAACGAACTGGTGATAGAGAGCGGCCCCGGCATGAAGCGCGACCAAGGCAAGCAGAAGCCGTGCTCCGAAGCCGTGCGGCACTCGGGGCGGATACTTCCAGAAGTCGGGCAGCAGGGCGCCGTCTCCGCCAAAGACCATTGGCGCTGCGCCGCTAAGCGCCATCATCCCGATACCGCTCGCAATCATTCCGAAGATGACCGCGTACAAGAGAAGATGTATCGCGCGAGCTGTGCGTTCCTGCCACCGTGGTGATCCAGCGACCGGATGGGGCTTGCGATCGACGCCCCACCACCAGCCAACTCGAAGAAGCATCAGCGCAAGAACCGCGATTGCGATCGGGACGTGAACTCGTAGAATCGCCGCCTTCGCTGCTGGATCGACCGTGTTGGCTGCGCGGAATCCTGTGGCAATGAGAACGATCATCAGCAGTGCGGTCAGCCAATGCATCGTTACGATCATGGCCCCGTGGCGTTCAGGGGTGCTCTTCAGTCCCATTGCCGGTCTTCTTCTGAATCGGTTGCGGATGAGCTACGCGACGCAGATGCCGGGGACCGCGACCTTCTGGAATAGGTGCGGAGAAGCAACGGCGGACGAGGGATATGCCGCGATCTTGGCTCTGAACTCGGGATGCGTGAACGCAGCCCGGAAGTGCGCGGTCGATTCCCAGACGGCGTAGTTCAAATAGGTCGGGCTGTCGCCGATCGCGCGGTGAAGCTGGGTGGAGATGAAGCCGGGCTGCCGCTTCATGAAGGCAGCATCGTTCTGCCAGGTTTGGAGAAAGCTTTGATCGTCGGCCTTTTCGAGCGTGAAGACATTCACCAGGACGACGGGGCTGGCATCGATACCGATTTGGCGTTCGATTGGAAAGGCGGGATCCAGGGGACGGAACGTTGTCATGAAGTCCTCCAATGAGTTGGTTGCATGATGTCATTGTGGTACGATACCTAGACTACTGATTTGACATTATGGTGTCAACGACGTTTATGGTGACAGATGCTGAAATCCCAACGAACGCCAGCCGGCGATGCCCTGACCAACCTCATGCTCGATCTGTTCCGACTGAACAGCCAGCTCTTGACCGCAGGCGACCGTCTAGTGGCTCAGCTCGGCCTCACGAGCGCGCGCTGGCAGATCCTCGGCGCCATTGTGCACGCAGAACGCCCGCAGCCAGTCGCGTGGCTCGCCCGCGACCTCGGCGCCAATCGCCAAAACGTGCAGCGGATCGTCAATGACCTACATGCGGAAGGCCTTCTCACCTTCGAGGCCAATCCGCATCATCGGAGGGCGCAACTTGTTGTCCTGACTGACAAAGGACGGCGCGCTTTCAATGCCGCCATGGCTTTGCAGGCACCGTGGGTCACCGGCCTTTCGGAAGGGCTTTCGGTCAAGGACCTGCAGACCGTTCATCGTGTCGTCACGGCACTACGGAAGAAGCTCGAACCCCACGAAGATTGATGCGAACCGACCGCTATTGTCGATCCATGCCTCGCTTTATGTGCTTAACTGCTACTATGATCCTGTCGATGCTGCCGGTCGTCGCGAACGCTGCGCCAATTCAAAAGCGGCCTAAGCCTGTCTGGCAAGGTTACGGCTTCCTGCCCGTCTATTCGCCAGCCGCTGAGCAAGAGCAGCCCCCTCTACAAGCAGAAGGACGCAATGGGCCGGCTCTCGCGCGTCGACCGGCGCCGGTATACCCGGTTCCTCAGTACTACGGCTGGGATGGCGAGTGGCACAATTTCGGTCCCCCGGCTTCGGCGGCGGCCGCCACAACGGCGGCAGTTTCGGGCCGTGTTGGACGCGGACGCCGATCGGACCGATCTGGAATTGCGGGTGATCAGCGCGGCCGGGAGAAACTTCCGGGCATTGCGCGGGATTATGTTGAGGCGTCTACTGACGTCCTCGCCTGTCTTCGTCATCGTGCCGCAGCCGCACCGGCAGAGCATGCTCGCAGTTCGGTGATCAGCTTCACATGAGGCAAATTAGCAGGCAAGTAACTCCGGTTGCGATGACAATCTTGATCCGATCCGGCGCGAGGCCAACGCCGACGTGATGCATTGGTCTGGAATGGCGGTTGGAAACCGGAGTGCCCGTTCGGCTACCAATATCCCCTCACCTAATCATCACTAGTTGTGCAGCTTTTTTGGGTGGCACAGACCGCGCTGGTCAGGTCTTGCAGCGATGAATGAGGCGCTCGATAAGGGGAGCCACTAGAAGCGGGTATTTTTGAGCAGTACATCACCCTCCACAGTGCGTGGATAGTGGGCCGCCACTTCGAATGATGGCAACAGGTCAAGAATGGCTTGCAGCGACAACTGCCCTTCGTAGAGCTCGCGGTCGCTATATTCCGTGTAGAGGAAGCGCGTGTTGCTTAAGGTCTGCATGCCGCCGGCGATAACATCGGCTTCGGCTCCCTGGACATCCATCCAGATGAAATCGACCGTGTTCAGCTCCGCTTCGCTGCACCAATCGTCTAGCCGCCGCGTTTCAACAGGGACGGGGCGATCGAACCGAACCCAATCATACTCCGTAAGATGATTCTTCGGGCGGCGTATTGAGCCGGAGAGGTCCCATTCCTTCGCATCACCATCTGCATTGCTTGGATGGAAGTCGATCATCCCGTTTCGATCACTGATGGCGATTTCAAACAGCTTCACCTTGTTGAGGGATGAGCCCAGCTTCTTCTTGAAGCGCGCGATCGCTCTGGGATCCGGCTCAAAACAGTAGAGCTGAGCATGCGGGCAGAAATTGAGAAATTGCTGCGTATCGGTCCCGTCATTGCAGCCGATATCCAGGATGACGGGATTCGGCTTCTGAAGAAGTGAGACGATGTGCAGGTGTACTTCTGAGGACACAGGTGCTTTTTCCATTTGGCCCGGGGATCGCGTGAGTTTCGAACCTTCGACGCCGCAATCACACGCCAGAGGCGCCGGCACAACGTATATCAACGTATATGGTTCATATGCTGCTCGGTCGCCCTGATCCATGGCGGCTATTTGGATGCCATCAATGTCAAAACGGAAACCTCTCGGATAGACAGGTGCAGCGACTGCCCCGCAATACAAGTTCCAACTTAGCGTTGGCAGAGGCGCCTGTGTGAGCCAGATCGTTGCCCGCGGTTCATTTTTCGGGATGGCCGAACGATCGGCTTCGCTCGAATGTCGTGTATCCGTTATTCTCAGTGGAGCGTGCACGGGCAAAAGTGATCTCTCGTCCGCAGCAATAGGCAATCAGCTCCATCACAGCTGGGCCAAATGTGTCCTGCCGTCAACGGTCAGCACCTCAGATTTCGCTGACGCAATTTGCGGCTTTCCAGATGTTGGCATATTGTTGCGACTGCGCTTGAGCGCTGCTCATCAAGGCGTGTTTGTGCACCGCACGGTTCGCCAGCGTCAGCTGCTAGATGCTGCCGTCAGACGAAGCAGTCAGGTGCTGCACCCGGCCGTCGCAGTTGAAAAGCGCGGCGCTTCGATCGGTGCAACGACCCCCTTGCAATATTGAGGAACCCTGGGCTCAATCCGCGTGCTTCGACGAAGCGCAATGTCATTTTTACAACAGCTTGGCGCGCTGCGTACCTCGGGCGTTTGCTTTCAGACAAAGACACGCCAGGCCAAGCTACGATTCAGCAGAACTGCGCGCCTCGATGGTTTAGCTCATTTTGGCCTGACTCTTGCTAAATTTGGCTTGTCACAATGTGACTATCTCAAGCTTGAATTCAGGAGTTCTGCATGAAATTCCGTCCGCTTCACGACCGCGTTGGCAAGCGTATCGACGCCCATGAGAAGACCGCTTGCGGCGTTATCATTCCCGACACAGCCAAGCAAAAGCTGCAGGCATGGATTGTTCAGCTCATTTTTGGCCTGACCCTTGCTATCATTTGGCTTGTCACAATGTGACTATCTTTAACTCGTTCAAACGCTCAGGAGCTTTGCATGAATTTCCGTCCGCTTCACGACCGCGTCGTGGTCAAGCGCGTCGACGCCGATGAGAAGACCGCTGGTGGCATTATCATTCCCGACACAGCCAGGGAAAAGCCCTCGCAGGGCGAGATCGTCGCTGTTGGCCCGGGCGGCCGCGACGAAGCCGGCAAGCTGATCCCGATCGACGTCGAGGTCGGCGACCGCGTGCTGTTCGGCAAATGGTCGGGCACCGAAGTCAAGATCGACGGCCAGGAGCTCTTGATCATGAAGGAGAGTGACATCATGGGCGTTCTCACCGATGTGTTTTCCAAGAGGAAAGCCGCCTAATCCAGCGCTCGCACAGCTTCCCCCTGACGAGCGCCCGCTCGGGCGCGCCGAAGATGGGAGAACAAGAACTGAGGGAATTGTTTATGACAGCCAAGGAAGTCAAGTTCGGAGTAGACGCGCGGGACCGCATGCTGCGCGGCGTCGACATCCTCGCCAATGCCGTGCAGGTCACGCTCGGTCCCAAGGGCCGCAACGTCGTTCTCGACAAGTCGTTCGGCGCTCCCCGCATTACCAAGGACGGCGTTGCCGTAGCCAAGGACATCGAACTCGACGACAAGTTCGAGAACATGGGCGCCCAGATGGTACGCGAAGTAGCTTCGAAGGCGGCGGACGCTGCAGGCGACGGCACCACCACCGCGACCGTCCTGGCCGCCGCGATTGTCCGCGAAGGCGCCAAGTCGGTTGCGGCCGGTATGAATCCGATGGACCTGAAGCGCGGTATCGACCTCGCGGTCGAGGCCGTGGTTGCGGACCTGCAGAAGAACTCCAAGAAGGTCACCTCGAACGACGAGATCGCCCAGGTCGGCACCATCTCGGCCAACGGCGACCACGAGATCGGCAAGTTCCTCGCCGACGCCATGAAGAAGGTCGGCAACGAGGGTGTCATCACCGTCGAGGAAGCCAAGTCGCTCGAGACCGAACTCGACGTCGTCGAGGGCATGCAGTTCGACCGTGGCTACATCTCGCCCTACTTCGTCACCAACGCCGACAAGATGCGCGTCGAGATGGACGACGCCTACATCCTCATCAACGAGAAGAAGCTCTCCTCGCTGAACGAGCTGCTGCCGCTGCTCGAGGCCGTGGTGCAGACCGGCAAGCCGCTGGTCATCGTCGCCGAGGACGTCGAAGGCGAAGCGCTCGCGACCCTGGTCGTGAACCGTCTGCGCGGCGGCCTGAAGGTCGCGGCCGTCAAGGCTCCGGGCTTCGGCGATCGCCGCAAGGCCATGCTGCAGGACATCGCGATCCTGACCGGCGGCCAGGCGATCTCGGAAGATCTCGGCATCAAGCTCGAGAACGTCACGCTCAACATGCTCGGTCGCGCCAAGAAGGTGATGATCGACAAGGAGAACACCACGATCGTCAACGGCGCCGGCAAGAAGGCCGACATCGAGGCGCGCGTGGCCCAGATCAAGGCGCAGATCGAGGAAACCACCTCGGACTACGACCGTGAGAAGCTCCAGGAGCGTCTCGCCAAGCTCGCCGGCGGCGTCGCGGTGATCCGCGTCGGCGGCGCGACCGAGGTCGAGGTGAAGGAGCGCAAGGATCGCGTTGATGACGCGATGCACGCGACCCGCGCGGCTGTGGAAGAAGGCATC
>NZ_FOVU01000015.1 GCF_900115265.1 Bradyrhizobium sp. Ghvi
CCGATAGGCGGTCGACGCACTGAATGACGCCTTGGCCGCCGCCACTGGCGGGCTATCGGTCTGACGGTACTTCATGTAGAGCCTCATCTGGTGATCTGTGATGTGTCGGCCGGGCAAGCGAGTGATTCCTCTTGGCGGAAGAACCACTTGCATAACCCCGCCGGCCGCGATCACCAGTCGGCGCGGTCCTCCTCGGGATCGCGCCGACGCTGGGCTCGTAACTCCGGTCGGGCTACGCCCTCCCTCCGTCACGAGCCCAGCGAAACTCTCTCACCTTGATTGACGCTGCCTTCCATCCTGATCGCCGCGCGACACCAACTCACGATTCAGGCGGCTCTGGTGGCGGCATGTAGTCTCCAACGCCACTGCGCGCCTCGCGGCAGAAATGAAAGTACGTGGCGCTCACCTTTTCATGTGGTGTACCGACCTTCGCCAGAGTACTGCGAAGCTTGTCGAGATAGCCGCCGGGATTGGTCGGAGCGAGATTGTAAAACAGTGCGGGCGCGGCTCGGTGCTAACGGACCCGGGGGCTGAAACCAGGCCAATTAGTCCCTACCACATCCGCACTGCCGTTGAGACTAGCGGAAAGGTGACTCGGCGCTGATCGGCCTGCAGCAATAGCGCTGTCCCTGTCACATCCCGTTAGCCCCAAAAAGCTCTGTATCTGTGATAGCTTACTGGAAGCTGACCGGCCCTTGCGCGGTCGGTCAATGGTCCGCGTGGGCTATCAATACCCGCTCAATCTGCACGGAAATTCCTGCAACCACTCAGACATGCTCTCACTCTGTCATCGTCACGACTTGAGGGTCACCCGGAGGGTTCAGGCTGCTGATCAGGGAGACATTGCCGGTTGCGGACATACCATCGTCGATACTCCACCGTTAGAGCGCCGCTTTCGCTGTGACGCCAATTCGGTGCTTTGCGCCTGCCCGTCCCTCTGCCGTGCATATTGTACTGCTATGTTCGTCGTACTCCGTGTATCGGTCGATTGTCGGAGTGCATGTGTGGAATTCCAAGCAAGCCTTCAATCTGGAATACTGCGGATTGACGAAAAGCGAGCCCCGATGATGATTGCGGACTTAAATTGTAAGGTCTGTGATGCGACAGAGAATACATCATCGCACGAGGAGCGACATAACGCCGGTCCGCGATAGATGGAAAGCGGCGGCGATGCGACTTGGCGCCTGCAACGGAGGGGACTTGATGAGAAACGCGCTCCCTATCCGTATCCGCACTGAGGTTAGCCTCGGAATCAAGAGGCTAACGCACCGGCTTTGCCCCTGAGGGCTGTTCACACGGAATGCCTCGTGGGTAAATCGGCCTTGAGTGACCTACCCGGACTGATAGGCGAGACCGAGAACGTAGCTGATCGCTCGGATTCATCCCCATTGAGATACCATAGTCTGCGGAGAACGGGCAAGGGCGAGCTTGCGACACCGCTGCCGATAACCTCTGCCGAGCGTCATCATTGAAGTAGATCGTCGTCCTCGACATCACTCATCGACAAGCCGCCGGGAAGCATAAGTATATTCCAAAGAGATCCGGCGTGCCTGTTCAATGAGGTTGGCGGCGGCGCTATGCCCCCCGTCGGTATTCTCATAGTAGAGGTACGGTTGGCCTAATGCAGCGAGCTTCGCCGCTGCCTTGCGGCCATGCGCTGGATGCACGCGATCGTCCTTGGTGGAGGTTAGAATGAAGGGGGTCGGGTAGGTCTTGCCTGGCACCAACTTCTGATAGGGCGAGTAGGCCTCGAGCCACTTGCGCTGTTCGGGAATGGTGGGATCGCCATACTCGCCAATCCAGGAGGCTCCGGCGCCCAGCTTGGTGAACCGAACCATGTCGAACAGCGGAACCTGTATGATGGCCGCATTGAAGAGCTCGGGTCGTTGGGTGATTGCGGTCCCTACCAGCAGGCCTCCTTGGCTGCCGCCGATTACGCCCAGCCGGCGGGGAGAAGTGATTTTGCGCCGGATCAAGTCCTCCGCGACGGCGATAAAATCATCCCATGTGCGCTGCTTCGTTGCTCCTTGGGCAGCCTGGTGCCATTGTGGCCCGAACTCACCCCCGCCACGCAGGTTCGCGACAACATACGCGTTGCCCTGCTCGAGCCAGAGTCGTCCCGTGAGGCCCACGTAAGAGGGGATGAGCGGAGTCTGAAACCCACCATAGCCATAGAGAAGCGTTGGAGTTGATCCGTCAAACCTTGCGCTTTTGGGCCGTAGCAGAAAGTAAGGAATGCGAGTGCCATCGCGCGAGATTGCCTCGAACTGTTCCACGACAAGTCTCGAGGCGTCGAACCTAGGAGGTGTCGCCTTCAATGTCTCAAGGCGTTCGGTTGCAGCGTCGAAGTACCAGAGCATCGTCGGGCTAAGAAAGCTGGAGACGGCGAACATCGCCTCGTCCGTTTCGTGCGATGCCGCAGCCAGATCGACACTCGCATTCTCTGGAAGCGGGATCGGCGTGGCCTGCCAGGAGCCCTGATGGTACTTGTAGACGAACGCCCTACTCTGAACATTGTCGAGAATCGTTAGGATCAACAAGTTTTTTGTGGCGGTGAATCCGCCGAGCGCTTGTCGAGGCCCGGGCTTGAAAACGAGCGTGGGTCTGGCGCGCAGCGGATCCTGCTTCCATTCGGCCAGGTCATACGAGACTATCGAGCCGGCTGAGAAGAGGGTTTGTCCGGACGGCGGCATCCAGTCTTCGTTGAGCGTCACCAGCAGGCGACCGCTGGCGATGCCGCTGATGGCTGCCTTCTTTGGCAGATTGAGCTTAATCGGCTCGGGCCCAAAGAGCACATACTCATGCTCGAACGAACTGATGCCGCGTACGGCACCGGTCGCATGGATCCTGCCTTCACTGTCGCGCAGCACGAATGGACTGGCCCCGACATCGGTCGGCTCGCCACGGAAGACCTCGCGCGCTTCCGCGAGCGACTGAGCGCGCTTGAGCTCCTTCACAACGAAAGGGTAACCGGCTTGCGACATGGTCCCTTCGCCCCAATCTCGTGCAATTAAGACCGTGTCGCTGTTGACCCAAGTGACCTGCTGTTTTCCCTCAGGAAGTTCGAAGCCGTTCGTCACGAAGGTTTTGGCAACTGAGTCGAATTCCCGGACGAACACAGCGTCCTTTCCGCCCTCGGACAGCTTCACCAAGCATAGGCGCTCTTCGGGCGGAAGGCAGCTCACCCCTTTAAGAACCCAGTTCTTCTTGTCCGCGTTAGCGAGAGCGTCCACGTCGAGGATGGTCTCCCATCGAGGGCTTTCGGTTCGATAGCTTTCAAGCGTCGTACGCCGCAAGACGCCGCGCACCTGGTTCTCGTCCTGCCAGAAATTGTCGAGGCCGCGCCGTCCCAATGAGACGTACGGAATCCGGTCCTTGGCCTGAAGAACGTGGAGCGCTTCCCCGTAGAAGCGCTGGTAACGTGGATCGGATTGGAGCGCACTGAGTGTCTTGTCGTTCTCGGTGTGAGCCCAAGCCAATGCGCGCGGCCCTTCGATTTCCTCAAGCCAAAGAAAAGGATCCTCAGCCCAGCTCGCAGGCGCTAGCGCTTGGGACAATCCCGCGGCCATCAAACAGCTCATGGATAGCGACGCTGCGAGAAAGAACGAATTTTTCATGGGAGTGTCCTGAAGTTAGCCAGCCGGACTTGGGCGTCTTGCAAAGTGAGTGGAAGCATTCGGAAGATGCATACTCGGCTTCAAAGAGCGGGTATGCGGGAACTGGGTCCGCTGGCTTTCGATGCTGCAAGCAGCGTGCCGCTTGAAAATTGACGTTTCTCCAGTCGCTTCCAACCCATGTAAGTGTCGCCTTTTGGACGTCCGCCTCAAACCTGACAATCGGTTCTTAGCAAGAGCGGCATGTTGCGCAGCCGCCGCCTTGCGCATCGTAGCAGTACGTAAATCCTCGACGATCGCCTGCGCCACCGGTCGGCCACTCACAAATCGGCTGTGGGCAGCATCATCCGTCGACAGTTTCGACTTTAGGTGTGAAGTGCGAGCACAAGTCCGATCTTCGCGGCCTGCTGATCGCGTTGGCCAGCACCATCCGCGCCCCGCGCAGGCCGCCGGTACTCGATGTGATTTGCGGCCTGTTGGCTGGGGGAGACTTGAAGCGATTGGCGTTCGGCAACGCTTTTGTCCGCCAGCCAAACGCGTAACCTGCGGCAGGTTCGGCGGCCGAGCCGGCACGCGCTCGACGCCACGATCTCTAAATTCCGCAGCGGGATCTCTCCTGGGTGACCGTGATCGCGGCGAGCCCCAACCTCACGTCGCCCGTGAATCCGAAATGGAGACTATAGAGCCACCAGATTGCGCAGCACCGGTCGAGATCGTACATGGCGAGCGCCCGCCTTATTGCTATGACCATCCGCGCCTTCGGCTTCATTCCTCGTCTCATCTGGGAACCTCGACGTCTCCGGGCCAGCGCTCTCCATTTCGTGTTTTGATCGGCGACGGTGCTCTGTACGCGCGCATCCGTAACAGATTGGAAGTCAAGATTGATGTTCGTCATGCGCCCTTTTTCCGGGTTTCGAAGCTGGCTGCACACGCCCATGTGCATGCGATCTACCGTGAGCCTACGGTGGAGGTACTGCTTGCAAAACGCCCAGATCTGGTGGAGCCAATTGACAGGACTCCCATCCAATAAATGCGCTTGTGCAGTCCCACTGCTACAAAACAAGCGACTGCGCCACTTGCGACGGGTCGGTTGCGGCTACGCGACCTTTGCTGCCATCTCCTTAAGAATACCTCCGCGCCCGCCCAGACTGTGTCGGTTCGCACCGGCAAAGACTACGCCGCTTCCGAGTGCGCTCAACTGTCACCGGTTTCGCTGCCCAATTTGCGCGAACCCCAACCGACGTCGAGCGCAGGTTTGGCGGCATGGCCCGTCTGAGCGCGCTGGCAAGTCTCCGCCTCGCTGGCCCGCCGCAGCACGGGGATCGATCAGACGCAAAGCAGCCGAGGCGATCATCCCGCGCAAGGCTAAAGGTGCAACGCTGGCCGTGTATAATGGGCATTCGGCGTCGTCCGCCAGTCCTCCGATCCTGCGTGCTAATGCAGCAGGTTCGCATATTTGTCTTTGCCGGCAGGCGAGCGCTCAGATCAAGGGCTAAATGGTGGCAACGGGACCGGCATTTTTATTGCAGACGTTACGCTGAGCTTCGTCCTGACGTGCTTCGCCTCCATGTTGCCTGGCGCAATGGCCGAGTTCGGGCCGTGCAATGCAACAGTGCGACCTGCCTGGCGAAAATTTTGGATCAGGGATCGCGCTTCAGATTAGGTCGAGCATGTCAAGGCAATCTACTCGAGAGAGGCTGGAGCCCGTTCTCGATCCCGCACACCAACGCTTGACGAGCCACGCCTTGTTGGGCGCAACGATCGGCAACATTCTCGAATTCTACGATTTCGGGACCTACAGCTTCTTCGCGATACAGATCGGCCAAGCGTTTTTCCCGGCAACCGACTCGTTCGCTAGCCTGATGCTGTCACTCGCAACCTTCGGCACAGGTTTTCTGACTAGACCGATCGGGGCCATCGTACTCGGCTCGTATTCGGATCGGGCCGGCCGCCGGCCCGCGATGACCGCCAGCTTTACCATGATGAGCGTCGCCGTCCTGTTGTTGGCTATGACGCCATCTTACGAGACAATAGGAGTTGCCGCTCCGTCACTGGTCGTCTTCGCACGCTTGCTGCAAGGCTTTGCGCTCGGAGGTGAAGTGGGGCCGACGACCGCCTACTTGATGGAAGCGGCCCCCGCTGACGCCCGCGGTCTTGCAGTCTCCTTTCAGCCGGCGAGCCAACAGATAGCTGCGACGGCCGGAGCGTTGGCTGGAGAAATACTCTCGCTCACGATGACAACCGAAGCTCTCAATGCGTACGGATGGCGGATCGCGCTATTGCTGGGCGCAGCTACGTTACCGTTTGGATTTTGGTTGCGGAGCGTCCTGCCCGAAACGTTGCACCGGTCTGAAGCGAACGTTCTGGTCACCCAGCCTGGGAGGCAATCGGATTCCGATCGCCGCATCATGAGCTTGGGATTTGTCATCTTGGCCAGCTGCACGATCAGTACTTATGTGACCGGATATATGACCACCTACGCGATCAACACTCTCCACGTTTCGGCGCCGGTCGCCTTTGGTACCACGCTCATCAGCAATACGGCCGGAATTGCTGCAGCGCTGCTTGGCGGCGTGCTCGCCGACTGCGCAGGCCGCCGTCGTATCATGATATGGCCGCAAGTCATCGCGTTGCTTATGACCTATCCGGTATTCTTATGGATTGCAGAGAGCCGCAGCGCCTTCGCACTTATAGGAGGTCTTGGCGCCCTCACCCTGATCGGAACCATTCCGTACAGCGCCTTCTACGTGAGCATGGCCGAAGCGTTGCCCAGGAACATTCGTGGTCGCGCCTTCGCGACGACCTATGCGTTGGCGATCGCGGTTTTCGGAGGCACAGCTCAAGCGATTGTCACCTGGCTGATCCACCTTACGGGGAGCGCACTCGTGCCTGCCTGGTACATGCTTTTCGCTGGCACGGCCGGGCTTCTTGCCATGCTCATGATGCCCGAGACGGCGCCACTCACGCCCAACCATCGACGAAGGTAATGCTAGGATCGCTGCCCTGGGCATAGCCGAACAAGTTAAGATGTTTTCCGTGAGCTCGAAATGCAAAACGTCGAACAAAGACGGTATGGCGTAGCATGAATGCAATTATCTTGAGAACTTGACCAGTTTCAGATCAAGCAGGGGCTCGCGTCGAAACACAGCGTCTGCGACGTCCCTGTTTACCCCACCTTCGCCGATCCGGCAATTGCGCGATGGCCGTAATCAGCGATTGGCTGAGCGTGAGCGATCACTTTGATCATCTTACGAGAACAGGTGACGCCGCCTGCACCATCTGCCTTTTACCGACGGCATGAGGACGCGGCCGCTGTCGGAGCAAGCGGCCGCACGAGGCTCAATCCTCATTATCTGCTTGGCTTGTTCTCCGTTCTCAGTGCCGTGCGCACGAGGGATCGGCCAAACAAAAAAACAGGTCGCAGATACCATCCAACGGGTCGTCCGCGCACTCAGGATACGCGGTATCGGCGACCTGCACGCTGACAGCGATCGGTTGCGCGGCAACTGTTGTAGCAAAAGGAGGCACCGTCGCCGTTGCAAGCGCATAGGCACTCGCTGTCACTAATACAGACATTTTCATTCGAGAATCGCTTCCATCGGTTAGCCCCAACCGTACTCGAGGAGGTCTATATGACGACGCCTGATGCGGTAAAATTGATTTTGTTGATTAGATCTATCTACGGAATAGATAAGTTTTGACCTCACCGTATGGCTCAATGTTAGGCCGCTCGGAACCTGCAACTGCTTCGCATTGAACGCTGGACGTCTCGGAGTGACCGATGCATGTCTCGGAGCACTCCAGTACAGCATTTGTTGAATCTGACTTGCAGCGTGCGAGCGAGACCTTAGCCGGCCTTCTAGTCCCGAACATGCTTGCTTCACTCTTGGACGCACTGCTCATCACCGTGTCTGAGGAGTGCGAAGATCGCTGCACCAGTGTTCGGCGGCCCGCATGCCACAAGCCGAGGCTTTGGCGGAGCCGGCCCCGGCGACATGCTGGCGCCGTAACGGGACTGCATTCGCCAGAATTTGCCATGGTCGCATATGGTTTCGGGGCGCAGCCTTTTGCCGATCCCGTCAGACAACCCGGCCGAAGATTGAAGACGCGACAGTGTCGATGACGGCATTATGGCCAGACTCCTCTCCGCGCCAGCACAGCTGCAAAGGCCGGTAACCGATGAGACTAGTCAGCTTATCGACAGCTCAGGGTTCTGGCAGAAGAGCATCTTGATCCAGAGAAGAGTCTCGACCTGATCACTGGAGGAGCTCGACGCTGCAAGCAACCAGCTGACTGAACCGCCTGAGCCCCTCGGGGCCATTGCAGTTGAAGCGAGGCAGCTCCAACGCCACTCGGCTTGAGACGCTCGAGGAATGACGACGAGCCCCAGCATCTTTTGGGGGCCAAGGAGGCTGATGCTGGGGCCGTCGTAGCCTTATGCAAGAGTAGCAAACAGGCCGCGTTGTTGTGCATCACCCGTTCCGATTCGTCAAAGCGACCGTAATGCTCACCTCCCGTGGCACCGACCCCTCCGCGATCCGCCGAAGCTCCGCTGAGGGCTTGCGCGCCAGTTTTCCGCGGGCATACAGACGAAAGCATTGTTATGTCCGAGTGGATCGTCGCGGACATGTTTTTCCGTCTGCATGCACTTAGGGGCCTCGCTTCTCGCCCGAGCCCCCACTCGCCACACCGCGGAATTCAGCTTGCCTGTGGGATGACGACAATCCTCCGGGATCGACGCCTGGCAAGCCTCCCGGAGGCGTGTTCTCTTCCAGGCTCCATCCTTTTGCGAGGTGGAGCCTGAAAAGGGCTGGGTGTTGCTGAGGCACTTTGCCGAGCCGATCCCAAAGCATGGACGCTGCCACCGAATGGCTCAGTGCAGGACAGCAGCTCACTAGATCCCCAGTCGCGCCATCTGCGCTGAAACGTGCGCCGGATCGGGAAGAGGCTGCCACGACTGGCCCGCCGCGGTGCTCAACAAGGATCTGCAGAACGCAGTCGTCAGCTTGCCGCGGTGGATCACAACGTTCTCGTGGCCCTCGGCGGCTCGAGCGTTCTGCCACTGCCGATTGTATCCGCGCTGTTCGTCGGACTTCACGTGGCACGCGGCGAATTCACGATCGCCGAGCGTTGCCAATTGCCAGGTATGTACCGGCCACTTGGTATGGATGTGCACCCACATCGGGCTTGCCGTCGCACCACTGCCCAGCGCCTTGGGCTGCAGCTTGATCTCGAACAGCTTCCCTGGCTCTCCTTTCAACGCGCGCGGTCGATCCACTGACTCCAGTTCCCCTGCCGCTCGCAACCGCTCAAGGTACCTTTGTGATGGAAACGCATAGGTCTTCATGCAATCCATCATGATTTCTGCCTTTGGCGCCTCCAAAAGGTTGACCTGTCCCTGCGCCTCGGTCCACATCCTCTTGAGGCGGACTATTTTTTTGTGGACTTCTGGCACTTGCAAAGCCGGGATCAGGCCACGTCGGCGAGGCTCCTCCAGCGCGGTTACACAGGCCTTGATCTCGGCGACCTGCGTCTGCAAGCGATCATTGACGAGATTTAAGACGTGGTCGGCGTCTTCTGGCCTCATCTGGCGCGCTTGCGAGACGGCGCTTTGCTGAGCCGGCACACTAAACTGCAGCAGTTCATCCAGTCGCTCAAGCAACCCCGCCAATGCCTCTCTGGACGGCGGAGCCTGCCACATCTGGAGGTGCGCGGTCGCGGAGGCTGACGCCATCGCGCGTGCCTCCTCCGCGGACGCGAGTTTCTTGGTACCGAGATCGGAGAGCACGATAACCTTGCCTGCCGGTGCCGGCGCGGCATCGGGCTTGGCGAGTTGCGGCTCTGGTGGGCGGGCCGTCGAACTCCCCTCGCCTGCGGCGGCTGCGCGCCTTCCTTTGCCCTTCCTACGGGCCGGACTGCCTTCGCCCACCACGGCGTTATTTTCCGGTAGCGCAGCCCAAGGCGGCGGTTCAATCGTGACTGGCGTCTTCGGCTGCACCGCCAGCAGGCGCATGACCTCGTTCGCCGTAAGCCAGGCACCTTCCACGATCTCGTCCAGCAACTGTAACGGAAGGTCAGCTCCCGTTCCGGCTTCCCTCACCGTTGCAACCATGGAGCTCACCCCTGATCCAAATTCCGAAAGCCGCTCCATGACTCCTTCCAGAACGGCGCGGTGCTCAGCGTCCAGCGGCGCCCCGTCGCTTTTCAGAACGGCCTCGCTGGTCGAATTGAACGCCGGAAAAACATCGCCGATGAAGGTCCCGAGCAGACGCACGCGCCCATTTTCGTCCATGAGGGCGTTGCGCACATCTGCGTCGAGCGTGCTCGCTCGCTCGTCAATCAAGAGCTGTGCGAGAGCGACCCGCGATTGCAGAAACATGCACTTCGTGTTGAGCGCCCAGCCGGTCTGATGTCGTAGTCCGGCCTCTTCGGCCTTGCGCATCTCAGGCGTGCTGCTTGGGAGGTCGGCAGTCGCCGCGCAGACCGACTGCATCCACTCCAAGCGCAATGCCTTCTTTCCCCACCACTTCATGCAAGCCACATAGTGGTTCGCCACGCTTGCAAACATCTGGCTCCGTTGAGCGGGCGTGGCGCTGTGTTTGATGTTATCGAGCACGCGTGACGCTTTCCTTCTATCCGCCTCCATGGGATAGATAATCCTGGTGGCCACGGCGTTACATTCGTCGCCGGCGTCCAGCGTGTCATCCCGCAGCCGGCGAGCCCGATCGTCAGGCAGAATGCGACGGGCCAGATCGAGGGGCAGACTCGCGTAGTACTCCAGAATTGTTGCGCCTGCTTTGACCACTTGATCGATCAGCTCTTGCGCCTCTGGCAAGTTCTGGGCGTGCTTGGCCTCTCGACGAGACCTTTCAAGCTCCTCAAACAGGTTGCTTAACTTTCGCTTTGCTGCCTTGATCTCGTCACGCGTTGGCGCCGCCACGCCAGAAGTTGGTGGCGGGTTCGCGAGCGCAGCAGCTGTATCTTGAGATCCGGAGCGCATCCGCTCAATGACGGCATCGAAAGATTGACTGCGTTCCGCGAGGAAGAGGCCAGGTTCCGGGCTCGAACGGCTCCATTGCTCGGTACTGTCGGCTCCTGCAGCGCCAACCTGCGATGTGCCAGCTCGGCCAATGCCCGTCATATTTTATCTCCGATAAAGTCGATAATGCGCAGCCTGTCTGGATAGACCGCCTGGCTGACGAGTAGCTGACCAAGAGCGTTCTTGGATACGCAAGAAGGCCGATATCGGCTTGGGTTCTATCGCAGCTCCTGTGTTGGTGAAGAGAGAGATGCCGGTCACTCGGTCAGTTGCGTATAATCAGCTGAAACGTGATCGCGGCCGAAGTACCTTGGCATCTAAAAGTCCCATGCCGTTTACCGGTGGTTCTGTCCGCGCGAACTTTGGGCCAAGTCATCCCGAGTCTAAAGAGAGCAAACAGGAGAACGCTCCCCTGAACGGGGATTCTGGTCACTCAGAAATGGCGCGCGATCAGTGGAACCATAGGCCCTTGCATGCGTCCCGCTACCGACAAAGGCACTTCGACTGGAGAGCCTGCCAAGCTAGCGGCCATACACCGATCATGACGAGACGGTGATCGGCAACGATATTTTTCCCCTCCGAACGTAGAATCGACGTTGCGCAACTGCCTTTGAAGCTACATTTCGCCGAACCCGGCGCCCATCCACACACCCGCAAAGCTCACCCTTATAGAAATATCGCAGCGAGCACACCAAACGCACCGAGAACCAACCCAATCAGCGAACCGGCCGTCGGCACGTCTCTGAAGAGCAGAACCGTGAGTATTGGCTCCACGACCAGGATAGCTCCCACCGATATCGCGACAATGATCCAGATATTCTTCAGATGCATGTAGCCCAGCGCGTATCCGAAAACGAGCAGGATGCCACCCAAGCATACCAGGAGAAACATCGGCCAAAGCATCGTCAGATCGCCACCGGTCTTTCCGAATTGCCGTGAGGCAATCAACTCGGCGCATATCGAAAGCGCTTCTCCAAGAAGAATGGCTGCCATAGCTACAATTTTTAATATCAAGGTCATCGGCCTCCATGATTTCGGCTATTCAAGGCAGCCCAGAGACCTGCATCGGAGTAGCAGTTGAGGTTCAATTTTTCGGGATGCCAGGCGCTTGCGAGTCGAAGAGCGCGCGCGACTCACCTGTCGCTTCTCGCAGTCCTTAAAGCGTCTGCCAGTCGGTAATAGCGTCCGACATGCAGCACGGGTTCGCGTGAATCACCCAATCTGCTTGCTTGCACAAGCCAAAAATAATTCAGGACAGCCCGCTCCGCCGCCCCTGTGTGAGTAGAGCAATCAGGAGCTAGGCTGTAATCCGCACGGGAAGAGCGGAATAGCCGTGCACGAAGTTGGACGCAATCCGCTCGGGTTCGCCGACAACCTCGAACCACAATTCCGCAGACAAAATCTCTTCCCAGAGGACTCTCAATTGCAGTTGCGCAAGATGTCGACCAAGACAGCGATGGATGCCGAATCCGAACGAGAGATGCTGCCTCACATTTTTGCGATCGATCACGAATTGGTTGGCGTTCTCAATGATCTCTTCGTCCCTGTTACCGGAGATGTACCACATGACGACCTTGTCGCCTTTCCTGATCTGTTTTCCGCCTACGATGCTGTCGATCGCGGCGGTACGGCGCATATGTGCAATTGGCGTCTGGTACCGAATAATCTCGGACACCGCGCCCGAGACCAGCTCGGGATTCTCAATTAGCTTTCGCAGCTCGGAGGGGTACTGATTCATGAACAGTAGGCCGCCGGTAATTGAGTTGCGCGTGGTGTCATTGCCCCCAACAATCAACAGAATCAGATTTCCAAGAAACTCACTCGGCTCCATCTGGCGCGTGGCAGGCGAATGCGCCATCAAGGAGATTAAGTCGAGGCGCGGTTCGGCTTTGATGCGCTCGTTCCAAAGCTGCGTGAAATAGTCCAGGCACTCGGATAAGATGGTGCTTCGCTTGTCCCAGCTGTCGATCGCATGACCCGCTTTCGGAGCTGTAACAGCTACGTCCGACCAATAGGTCAGCAGTCGCCGATCCTCAAATGGAAAGTCGAACAGCGTGGCGAGCATTTGCGTCGTCAACTCTATGGACACCATGTCCACCCAGTTGAAGGCCTCATTGCGCGGCAAGCCCGCGAGAATTGCCCTGACCCGAGACCGGATTAGGCCTTCGAGCTTCGTCAAGCTTTCCGGTCCGACGATCGGGCTCACGGTATTGCGCTGCTCGGCGTGCTTGGGAGGACCCATCTTGATGAAACTCGGGGTCCAGTGCTCGCCAGGCACGTCGACAATCGTGACACCCTCTTCTGACGAGAACGCTTTGTGGTTTGTGTCTACTGCTACGATATCCCGGTATTTCGTTACGGACCAATATGGACCGTGCGCGCTGTCTTGACAGTAGTGAACCGGATCTTCCTTTCGCAACCGCTCAAAGCAAGCCCAAATGCTGTCGTCTTGAAAGCGCTTGCCCTCGCTTACATCCAGCTTGCTGAGCGGGATAACACACGAATCCTCCGCCCTATAATCTTCCGACCGCCATGTCATGATCATCTCTGCAGAGTCTGCTCTCGAGAGTTTAAGGTGTGGCGCGATTCATCGCTTCAAGCTGCCGCAGCGCTTGGCTGCGACGGGCCGCTCGACCAGGCTACCTCACAGTGCAGCTAGCCTCGCCCTACCACGTCGGACAGTCAGGATCGCATTGACTTTCCAAGTCGATCTACTCAATGGATCAGTGAGAGTTCTCAGCGCTGGTTAGAGTGAGGCAACATCAAGCCGAATGCGCCTTCATAGGTAGCCTGCACCTTGAGGTACCGCCGGAGCCGATAGCTTTCTCAAGGTCATGGATGAATAGTCGTCTGGCTAGGACTGTTCGGGCAGATCGATCCAGATATCCGAAGGACCCTTCACGAGAGTTTCCTGATCTGGAACGTAGATGCTATCGAAGACCCTGAGACCATGAGCCGTTGCCGCTGCAAAAATTATGAAAGGGAGCTTGACTTGCTCCAGGTCTTCGAAGTTGTCTGTGCCGACGATTCGAACACAATCAAGTTTAAAGTGTCGGAACTCGATCTGAGATGTGGCCGACGCGACCAGATCTTTCACCCTAGATACCCCTTGCGCGATCTCCTTCCTCGAATGGTTGAGTGCAGTAAAAAGGCACGACAGCTCATCAAGCTCGGAACGGTTAAATCGCCTCAAACGCGACGAAATGGGCACTCCGTTCTTGTATCTCACGGTCGGCACAAACCTTATCTCGCAATCCAGAAGGAGGTCTGCGACGGCGCGCTTCACCAGGATCGCCTGACCGATATCTTTCAGGCCGAAGTAGCTGCGAGTTGGCTTTGCATAGCAGATCCAGCGGACTGCCCCGGTAACGGCTTCCTTCAAATACGCATCGCGCCCTCCTAAGCGCAACTGACAGTCGCCTTGCGATACAAAGGTACGATAGCCAGGCGGGAACATTTCAGTGTCGTTGGAGGAGATCACGGCAGTTGCTCCCGAACGCAATGCAAGTCCAATATCCTCGTCCAAATTGAAATCGTAGCTCCCACCTGGTCTAAGCTGGATCTTGTTCGGGTAGACTGTGACGATCGCGACGTCATTCTCCGATGCCGCCCTTCTGATCAGTTCTGCATGCCCAAGATGCAGGGCGCCGAGAGTATGTACCGTCCCGATAGTCTGCCCTGTTCTCGCCACCTCCCGGATGAACGCTTTACCTGCGGAAAGACATGCCAGATGCATTTTCCTACTCCAGTCTCTTTGAGCGCCTAAACAGGCGATCTGATCGGTCGGATCGCGCTGAAGGTCTGCCCTGCCTCTCGTCCCGGCCGTGAATGCCAACGAGCCCATAGCGCTTTAGCACTCGCTCACAGCTCGGACGACCGCCCAGACCTGTCCTAAGCTCTCCGACACTGCATTCCTCTATTTTGCAGTCTCCGAAGCCGTCACGTGGACCCTTCTCGACCTCGTCTGATCAACGATGAGAATTCAGTTAGATAGCTTGATGGCTCGCGTGGCTGATCCCCCTTCAAAGCGGCCTGCAGGCCCGGACATCGGTCTGCAAAGAACGGAGGCTCGAATGTGGTTATCTTAGCGCCTGAAAAGTCCACCTTTACGAAGCTGGCCTGGAACGGCGACATCCCACTCAGGTTCGCCTCGCGCAGGGACGATTGGTTCATGCGAGCGTAGGCGGCCCGCGTTGCCTCCAGATTGGTTCTCGTCATTCCTGCGGCAAGATAGGCCTGAACAAGATTCGATCCTTCGAGATTTGCCTCATCCAGTGCCATTGATTGCGGGGGATCACCGGTGATCATCGACCTGTAGAGATAAGCATTGGATAGGTCTGCGCGTTCGAGATCACAGTCGCGCAGAAAGGCACAGCGGCCACGAAAACCCGATAAATTGGCGGCTCGCATTGTGCTTTCTGTTATCGAAATGCATTCGCCTGATGCCAGGGACAGATCCACTCCGTCGAGCTGGCAGGAATGCATGGATGCACCGTTGAGCACGGCACCGAGCAGATTTGCGTTGGACAAGCTTACGGACAAAAGCCGCGCCTCGGTCAGGTCTGCCTGTTCAAGCTCCGCATTTGGACGACTTGACAGGTGAATATCAGCAAATGGTGCGCTCATGCCTCTCGCGGCAATGCGGCCGCTTACGTTGGAGAGTCTCAGATAGGGAAGATGAGCGCCTTCCAGGACAAGACCATCGACCGACGTGGGACGCACAATCGACAAACAATTCCCCTTTGACTGGAAGAACGAGCAGGACGCCAGATGTGCTTTCGTGATCGTGAGTTGGCTCAGCTTGGCAAAGCGGAAGGATGCGGAAGGAAGGAAACATTCATTGATGGTCGAACCCTGTAGCTCCGCGCCATCGAATACAGCATCACTCGCGTCGCATTGGTACGCGAGAAGCCCGCTGAGCATGGCGTTATCAAAGCGGGTCCTTTTCATGCTGCAACCGTGAAACAGGCTGCCTGTAGCATCAATTACATTGCGTAGGCTGGCATCATCGAAGTTGCAAACCTGCGCTGCAAGCGCATGCATATACGCAAAATCGAGCTTGGCCCCTCGGAAGCTTGCCCTCTCTAGCCCCGGACAGATAAGGTTCGCCCCAGAAAGGTCTGCCCGATCCAACTTTGCACCGTAGAGCTGCGCACGATTGAGGGTACAGCGCCTTAACGAGAAATCTGACAGGTCATGACCGTTAAAATTCTCGGAGGTTAGCTGCAAGCCAATCCCGGTCCTTCTGATCGCCTCTTCGGTCCGCCTCCCGACAGCGGCCACCGCGCGCACCCGATCAGCAGCTCGGCTCCAGTACCGAACAAAGTCGCCATCTGATGAAGAATTGGGTTTCGGATCTGACCAGTGCTCTCCATTCGCGGTGCACTCGCTATCAGCGCCGATCGTTTGCGACATGACGATTCCGTGTTGCCCAGATTACAGGGGCCTGTTATTGACCCCTTTTTGCTCCGCCTTGGCGGTACGCTATGTGGCCTATGGCGAACTCGTCGGCGAAATGGCGAGACGACGAGGTGCATGTTGTGTCGGTGACCTCCGCAGCCTGCGCGTTCGAGCACGTCGGCCGAATTCCAGTCATGCCCCGCACCGTCGCTCGCTGAGATTGTTCACCGAGCCCGCCAACGCTGACAACGCAACGTTCGTTTGGCAGTGCCGATATATCCAGTCATTGCGGCTTGTCTGGTAGGCGCTTATAAGCAAATCCAAATCGCGCTCCTTCAAACCGGTTACGAAAATTTCAGGGTCTTGCTTCTCATTCAGAATGGGCCCTTGGCGTCCAGGCGGAAGAGTGATCGTTCGCGGGCTGAAGTCGAGCCCCTACTCGGCGTTACCTTCCGATAGCAATGACCGTGCCAGCCGCATCAGTCGCAATTAAGGGCTGAACAGGCGTCATGAAATCGATATTGACGCCGAATGGTTTGAACCTGACAAACCCGCTGTCGTTGTCAGGGACCGCACCATGAATGCCAGGCTCTCGTGAAAGCGAAGATTGCAAGCTCGTTTGCAGAAGCACAAGGGCCGCCCGTCCTTGCGGGCACGCAATCGATGACTTGCAATCCGACATTTGCGGATCGCCGACCTCATGGTTAGCGACTGTTCGAACTCGGCTAGCCCTGCTCCGCGCGCGGCCGGTCTATCCGGTGGGAAGTCGTACCACAGACTGTCCTGGTTGAGCGATGAGCGAGCGCGCAGTCGTGGCCGACTGTGGTGCGCAAAGGCCAATGCCCCCGCCACCGGAGATAGATGATTTCCAGATAAAGGATCGAATTCGAAGGCATTCATGCGATGCCTTCTTCGGGGATCGTAGCTGAATGACCTATCTGGTGGTCACGCACCAGACGCGGCATGGCGGTGATAAGGCTCTTGGTATATTCAGACTGCGGATTGCGAAATATCTCTTCAGTGGCGCCACTATCGACGACTCTCCCCCGGCGCATAACGATGACGCGATCGCTGATGTGGCGAACGACACTGAGATCATGCGAGATAAAGAGATAACTTACGCCGAGGTGGTCCTTCAGATAGCCGAGCAGGTCCAAGACCTGGGCCTGGATCGAGACGTCAAGCGCCGAAACCGGTTCATCGCAGACGATGACGGCAGGATTTGGTCCGATCGCACGAGCGATCGCAACGCGCTGGCGCTGACCGCCCGAGAGCTCGAGCGGCCGCCGGCCCAATAAGGCCTCGGGTAGTCCGACCATGTCGAGCAGCTCGATAACGCGCTCCTGCCGCTTGCGCGGTGTCTCAACGCCGCTCGAAAGGCTGTCGGATATGATGCGTTCGACCGTCCAACGTGGATCAAACGAGCTAAGAGGATCCTGGTAAATGATCGATATCGACCGCCGCCGGGCCCGCCGTTCGCGTTCGGCGAGCGTCGTCCAAGGCTGGCCTGCAAACTGAACGGCTCCCTCGTCAGGCTGCTCGAGCGCCAGGACCATGCGCGCCATCGTTGACTTTCCTGATCCGGACTCACCCACGATTCCCAAAGTTTCGCCGGATCTCAGTTCGAAGGAGACGCCGTTCACAGCCGCCCGTAAAGTGCCATCCGGGCCCTCGAAGCGCTTCACCAGACTTGCCGCTTCGAGCAGGATGGAACGAGATTTCGCCAGCGGTTGCACGGCTGGCTGCGTTTGCCGCCGAGCAGGAGAACGCATGACGGTCGATGGTGAGAGGCGTGAGCCGCGCGGCCGGCCTGATGGCACGGCGTCCAGCAGCTGCTTAGTATAGGGGTGCCCCGGATCTTTGAATATTTGGACGGCGTTGCCGCGTTCGACGACCTCGCCTCCTCGCATGACGAGGATCTCATCCGCCACGCGGGAGACCACGGCCAGATCATGACTGATCAGGATCAGACCCTTGCCCCTCGTTTTGGTCTCCTCAAGGAGTGACAGCACATGAGCTTGCGCCGTGACGTCGAGCGCGGTCGTCGGTTCGTCGGCGATTATGATGCGCGGATCGAGTGCAAGTGCCGAAGCGATGAGAGCCCGTTGACGCTGGCCGCCGGATAATTGATGCGGCAGCTGCTCGGCCTTGGTTTCGGGTTCAGGGACACCGACGAGCTTAAGGAGAGCAATGACGCGCTGCGTGAGCTCCTCGCGTGATGATACCGCGCGGTGGAGGAGCAAGCCTTCGCCAATCTCTTTGCCGATCCGGCGAAGCGGGTCAAGCGAGACGAGTGCATCCTGTAATACAAAGCCAATCTCGTTGCCGCGGATGCGCCGCCAGGCACGATCGCTAAGACCTATCAGGTCCGTCCCGTCCAAGCTTAGCTGGCGTGCATGAACATTGGCGTTGCGACCAGCGAGGCCTATGAGAGCCCGCGCGGTCACGCTCTTGCCCGAGCCGGATTCACCGACGATCGCAAGACACCGTCCCGGTCGGAGGGAGAAGGACATACTGCGCACAACCGCTTTCTCGTCGATAGCGCGCCCGAAGGAAACACGCAGCGAATCGACGGTGAGGAGGTCTGCCTGCTGCGAGACAGGCTTGGGACGAAGCTGCAACATTCACCCTTTTCCTTCCAGACGGTCCTGTAGATGGCGCCCGACAATGGTGAGGCTGACGGCAAACGTCGTCACTGCCAGACCGGGTATGATCTCCAGCCACCAGGCGTAGATCACATAATTGCGCCCGGCATTGAGCAGCGCGCCCCATTCAGGGGCCGGGGGAGCGACGCCAAGACCCAGAAAGGCAAGACCGGATGCCCAGATAATCGCCTGACCCACGCCGATCGTCATCATTGCTGTCAGCGGGTTCATGGCGTTGGGAAGAATATGCCTCCAGACGATACGGGGAAATGGATGGCCCAGCACCTTGGCGGCCTCCACATACCCTGCCCCCTTGATGGAAAGCATCTGGCCTCTGATCATGCGCGCATAGCCTGGCGCTGTGCCGATCCCGACAGCTATGACTTCAGTCAATACCGATGGCCCAAAAACGCTCACAAACACGAGGGCGAGCAAGAGCGTTGGAATTGCGAAGAGCACGTCGACAATCCGACTGAGGATGCTGTCGAATACACCACCAGAAAGTGCGGCGGCGGCGCCGAAAACGATCGCAATGGACATGCTCAGCCCCGTCGCGCCAAGTCCGATGGCCAGGGATTGGCCTGCCCCCTCGACTACTCGAGAGTAAAGATCCCGGCCCAATTGATCAGTTCCGAACCAATGGGCGATCGACGGAGACTGCAATGACGATCTCAAATCAATAGCAAGCGGATCGTGCGTCTGCAGCACCTTTGGCGCCTTAGCCGCGAGGGCAAAGAGGCCAATGATGATGAGACAGACGGCAACTCGGAAGGGAACATGGCGGACGATTGCCAGGACTTCTTTGAGCGGCCGAGACACGGTGACTTCGGCAGACATGCTCATGTCAAGTTGATCCTCGGATCGACCACCCGGTAAGCCAGATCGACAATCACACTGACCACCACGAATAGGCCTGCAGAGATCAAAACAGCTCCCGAGACAATCGGAACATCTCGCGAGGACGTTGCAGCGACAAGGACTCCACCTAGGCCTTGACGGGCGAAAACCACCTCGATCAAAATCGCGCCCGAAAGAAGTTTGCCGAGCGCCCAACCTGATAAAGTAATGCCGGGCAATGCGGCGTGGCGGAGGACATGGCGAAGCCTGACGCCGAAATCACTCATACCTCGGGCGCGCGCGGACGTAACGAACGGCTGCTCGAGCACGCGCGTGAACTCGTTCTGAACGACTTGTCCGAAAAACCCCGACAGTTCAAGAGCCAACGCAAGTGTCGGCAGAACGAGCCCGATCGGCGAATTTCCACCGATGACCGGAAAAATGCGCAGCTTTACCGCAAATACAACCAGCAGAATTGTGGCTAGCCAGTAAGGTGGCACGGTTGCCAAAACGACTTGCGTGTCATTGAGCAGCTTCGACCAAATGTTGTCCCTGCCGGCGATAAACAAGGTTGTCAGGATTGCGATGATCCATGCGATCAGTAGCGCGGCGATCGCCAGAATAATCGTGGGGCCAATCTGTTCTGCGATGATCCCTGCGACAGGCCGATGCTGCTGGTACGATTCGCCAAGATCCCCATGCAGGATTCGCAATATGTACTTGCCGTACTGAACCGCGAGCGGTTGATCAAAGCCGTATTTCGCATTGATCGCCGCAATTTCTGCTGAAGACGCCGGCCCGACGTTGCCACTCGTCACATTGATGATGATCTGGGCGCGATCCCCAGGCAACACACACTGAGTTACGAACGCAAACGTTGCGGCAGCCCACACCACGGCCACTCCGGACAGTATCCGGCGCGCGAACCAAACAATGGGATGAGTCTTCACGGCGTCATTTCTTGTCGTCAAAATGAGCGTCGTAGAAGACAGGTTCGCCAACTGACCCGCGGTCCAGCCAAACGTCTTTCAGGTTCGGCTTGATCGCCAAAGTTACGTCCAGCACCGTGAGCCCAATCACAGGAGCGTCATCCACGATCTTCCGTTCCGCCTGCTGATAAAGGGCGGTACGGTCAGCCCCATTGAAATCCTGCTCCGCTTTTTGAATGACGTCCCAAAGCATCAGGTCCTGGTACCGTGAGGGATTGAAGCGATTGGACTCGCCATTCTGATCGGGCTTCCACGAGATCCGGAATATTTCAGCGCCGGGGGCAACCCAATAGAGGAGAACGACCTCATAATCATCGGGCCCCAGGTTTTTTCCGGCGAAGAAATCAGCCGGATTGGTGGGCTGAAGACGTACGTCAAAACCGGCCGCCCTTGCCTGCTGCTGGATAACTTGCAAGGCTTGCTCGCCATCTGGCTTCAGAAAAGCGTTCGAATAGGAAATGCGCACGATGAGCGGGTTGCCGTTCTTGATACGAACGCCGTTAGAATTACGCTCAGTCCAACCCGCCTGATCAAGGAGCTGATTGGCTTTCCGAATATCGTACGCATAGGAGCGCCCGAGCTCATGCAGGTATTCCGGCGAGCTCTGACTTAGCGCACCGTTGCCTTCAAATGGTAAAGAGCCAAGGAAGGATGTGTCGACCGCGGCCTTTCGGTCAGTAGAATAGGCCAAGGCCTTGCGGACGAGCACGTCGTCAAATGGGGGCCGGGCCGTATACAACGCCAGGCGCAGAGGGGTGCCGCCGGTCAGGTGCCGCAATACTGCAAAACGGGAGTTGGCGTCCTTCCATGCGATGGCCGGGATATCGTATATGGCATCGGTCTCCCCCGTGATCAGCGAGCCGTATCGGACAGTCTGATCTGGCAGAAACTTCCAGCTGATCCCGTCAACGTAAGCCGGTCCTTGATGTTTCGCGGTGGCCGGCGCCGAATTGTAGTCAGGATTGCGGCGGAAGGTGACTTCCCGCCCATGACGCCACTTGTCGACAATGAATGGGCCTGAGCCGACAGGGTTCTCGCAATTCACCGCAAGTCCACGTTTGAGCGCGGATGGCGAGAGAATGCCTTGTGAGGATTGGGCGAGCACGTTTAGCAAGGGTTGGAATGGCACTTTCAAGATTACCTGTAACCTCAGAGGAGCGATTGCCCTTGCCGATTCGAAGCTATCGCTAAGATAAGGAGCGGCAGTCGGATTACGAAGATCGGGGTCGTTGCTGAGCCATCCGGTGATATTGTCAGCGACGGCCTGCGCATCGAGAGGAGTCCCATCCGTGAACTTCACATTCGGCTTTATCTCGAATGTGTATACCTTTTTGTCGTCCGAGATTGTCCATGACTCGGCCAACCATGGCACAAACTTGCCATCCTCGCTGCGGGCAACCAGATTGTCGCTGTACTGGCGTTGCAGATACCATTGCTGCACCCACCCTCCGAACAGGCACGGCGGCTCTTGAAAATGCCCGTAACGGATAACGCCTCCTGGCTTGACGTTGCCGGCCGGCGCCTCCTGTGCATGGCCACTCGGCGCGAACTGTGACAGGCTTTGGAGCACGAACAGGCCAGCCGCCACTTTTCTTCCGCGATGGTTCGACTGGCGAGTGAAACGCCTCGATGATTGCGTATTCGATAAAGACATGTCCAAGCTCCAGGGCAATGAATGCGGACGGGAAAAGTCAGCGTCAGACGGCTGACCTACTCGCCGTTCTTGCCGGTTCGACGTGAAGGGGAATTCCCAAATGCTCGCGCAATGTCTCTCCCCGATACTCTGTGCGAAACAGACCGCGCTTCTGGAGGAGGGGCACGACATGGTCGACGAAGGCCGCAGTGCCGTCGGCCAGTACGTCCGGAATGATGTTGAAACCATCGACCGCGCCAGCGCGGAACCAAGCCTCAATCGACCGGGCGATCTGCTCGGGCGCGCCCACGACCAAGCGGTGGCCAAAAGCTTGAACGCTGCTGATGATCTCGCGAACCGTCCGGCCTTGACGCGCCAGAGTTTCAATCGTGCGATGGTGACCCACAGAAAACGGAACGTTATCTGCATCGGGCAAAACCTCTTCCGGGATGGGCCTTTCGAGGTTGAGCTTCTCGACCGCCACGCCCATGCTTCGTGCAAGAGCGGCGGTGGCGCGCTCCAGATCGAGCAACTCGTCAAGTTGCTCTTTGCGACGAGCCGCCTCTTCTTCGGTTCCGCCGATGCAGGTGACTAGACCTGGGAGGATGAGCGGCGCCGCAGGGCGGCCGAATTGATGAGAGAGAGCACGCAGGCGCTCGGCCTCCTGCAGCGCCGCTGTCAAGTCTCCGGCTGCCGCAAACACGACATCTGCACTGCGGGCACCAAGCCGTAATCCGGGATCCGAACCGCCCGCTTGAACGATGACTGGACGACCTTGAGGCGAAGCGGGATGGGTAAGTGGGCCTCGGATGCCAAAACTATTCGTATCAGGGTCGAGCAGCCGGAATTGACTCTGATCTGCGTAAACTCCCCCCGCCTGGTCGGCGATGATCATCTCGCCACTCCAGCTCAGCCAGAGAGCACGGACGGTTTCAACAAAGTCCTCGGCGCGTCGGTAGCGATCCGCTCGTGCGACCTCTTGACCGCCAAAGTTCGCCACCGTCGCCGGGCTCGACGTCGTGACCGCGTTCCACGCGACGCGGCCACCGCTGATGACATCTAGCGATTGGAAACGCCGGGCAAGATTGTATGGCTCATTGTAGGTTGTCGATGCGGTGGCGATCAACCCAATCCGCTCCGTTTCGCGGGCAATCACAGTGAGAACCAGCGTAGGTTCGAGCCCATTGAGCGGCGGCTGGTGCGTAATGTCGGAATTTATCGCGGGGGTATCGGCGAGGAATACGGCATCCAGCAGACCGTGCTCCGCAAGCTTCGCAGCCCTGACGTAGTGCTCGATATCAAAAAACGCGCTTGGATTTGTGCCCGGCCAGCGCCACGCGGCAGAGTGACCGCCAGCACCATGAAGATTTAAGCCGATATGGAGCATAGGGTTGACCGAAGACATCACACCTCCGAATGCAGCGGCGTCTTAGCCGCTCGATACGTCTTGGCAATCCGACCATCGCCAGCGGTCTCGGCGACCATCCTGCCCCTTCTCGAAAGTCCGCCCTGAATGCCCGTGAACAGCCATATTGAGGAAACTAACAACAAGGCACTCGTTGGTGTGAGAGGGATATCACCAAAGACATTCTGGCTACCTCTTGGCACCTTCTCGCAGCGCTCGAGGCGCAGGAGGCCTTCGACCATGACGCATGCCCACTGGCGCAAGGGCGCGTTCAACTCGATTCCAACGCTGAGCTGTTTCAAAACGGGTGCCTTCATATTTGCCCTGCACAGCTCATCAAGATGCCCGCCACTTTCTCTGGAAGGCGTTTTGGACGCCTCTTCGCGATCACAAACGCCTGGACTCCGCCGCCGATGCGAGCGCGGGTCACTTAAGGATGTGTAGAGGTTGAAAGCAGCCAAACGCAATAGTTGAGTATTCCAATCTACTCTCCTCACTTGGCATCCTCTTCTCTCGCGATGTCTCTATCCTCTTCTTTCAAGAGGCTGGCCGCCGATCAGGCTCACGGATGACACCGACGCCGACGATCGCACCGGCTTCAATTTGCAGGATGGCCCCGAACCCGAGTGACATAAATTGATGCATTCGAGAACACATCAGACATTCGGCGCGACAATGTTGATCAGCAGCTTAGTTGCTGACTTTGGCAAATAAGCGCAGCCAGCAAGCTTGCGCTCGGAAACTATCTAATAATGCGATGAAACACTCAAAATACGCGATGCTCGTTGCAAGACAAGGCCTGGCTGATTGGAAAGGGCTCGGCCATCATTTGTCCGGCGACTATGTAGGTCGCGGAGCGGAGCAGTTATCCGGATCTCTGCGTGCACGTTAAGAAGTGCAACTTCGAGGAGGTGGTGACGAGACTTCATAGTCGGGAACGGAAGCGGTAGTGATATTAGCCGGGCGCCGAGGCGCCAGTGATACACCGATGAAACGCGAAAGCGTGCCTGCCTCGCAATACAGTCAGTGGATTGGTCTGCGCCTGCAAAACGAGCACCGTTGGGCACGACGCATGTAGCTGCGGGCACCCCAATGTCAGCGATCGTCCCCCCAGCCGCCTGAAACGGATTGCTGATGCGGTCCCGGGATCGAATGCTTGGGCGCAAGCCGAACCCGCCTCTTCAACAGAGCAAATTGGCAAGAGCCATCCAGCCCGGCATCCGGCGTGTGTCGAGACGTAACGAGAATGTTTGTGGCGGCCACGGCGCCAAGCGGCGATCAACCTGTAGAAAGCGAGCCGACAGAGCAGCCCCCCTTCGGTAGCGGATTGTCGAACTCGGCGCATTGTTGGCAATGAGATAGGAGCTTCGTCTAACGCATTTTGGCAAATAGCCGATGCTGGATTTGCTATCCCCCAAGCAGCAAGGCAATCTACGGCACACCGAATGCCGCGCTCGCTCTCTAGCAATTACCTGCTCCAGCATTTGAAAGGAGCAGACAGAATGACGGCATACTCAATGGCCTTGCAAGATTTACGCGCAGACAATCCTGGGCGGCCGGCTATTGGAGATAACCACGGCCGCAGGATGCATTGTCCGATGATCTTATGCCCTTTAGGACAAATTCGTCGATCGAAGGATGCAGCACGCTCGAAGAAGGGACTAGCCCCGCCCTAGTTCGGTGTCATGTCAGGTTTTGGAAAGCTAATGTTCGTAGCGATGGAACTGGAGAGCGATGTCAACGGACGGGATCATGGACCGACTCACCAATATCAATCCAGCCGATAACAATTTCGCTGACTCCACCGTGCAACAGCCGCAACAGCGGCAAGCGGAGTTTGAGCAGCATCTGGGAGAGGCGCGACAGGTTGGCCCGATATATCCTCATAGCGAGCTTTATGATGTCACCACGGAAGACGACCGCCTCATCCGCGCAGCGTCTGGCGTCGCCCTCGAGCGCGGGCTCCCGGGTCCTACCAGCGTCAGTATGTATGATCGTCGGCTTCGCAAATTGGCCGACGCGCTGAAGCAGTCGGGCAAATCAATGGCTGACCTCGATAACGACACGTTGCTGGGTTACGCCAAGAAGCTGCTGCCGAACGACAAAATCATCGCCCCAGCATTGCAAATGGTCGAGCGATACCGCGAGCCCAATGCGGACCCTCAGCCGACCCCAACACATTACCGCCCTTCCAAGGAAGATGACCGCCTGATCAGGCAGGCGGCCGCCGCAGGGTTTGGCCGACGAATAGAGGCGAAAAGCATCGCAAATTATTCGAGCTCTCTTCGGAAGCTCGCGGCAGCACTCCGGCCGTTGTCCATTGCCAAGCTGAGTGATGATGCACTGCTCGGCCATGCCATCACTTTGTTTCCGAAAGACAAGAAAGTCATCTTCGCCCTGAATAGGCTACGTGAATATCGTAAGATTATCAGACACACCAATTCTGGTGAAGAAGGAGACAACACGCGCTCTGCGATCATTCAGCCGGCCGTCGGTTCGCTACCACGCGGTTTCGATGAGCAGTCATTGTGCGCCGCTGCGGATCGGGATTGGGCATTGCCGGCTGAGGGTTTCGATGCTCCGCAGTGGCAAGGGCAGGTGTTAACCGCTCTTTCTCCGACACAAAGTGTGGCCCAGGATGTGCTTTTCGACGCGGCGGAGGGCAACCTTCCAGCTCACAACTTCGAAACTCCAGCTCTTTGGCAGGAAATGCGTTCATCCGCTGCCTCGCCCGTCCGAAGTTTCGCTCAAGAAGAGCTTTTTGATGCCGCGGATCGCGAGGGCCTGCCGCCTGTCAGAGCCTTTGGTGCGCCGGCGCTTTTTACGACCGCGAGTTCAAGCGCGCACTCGCCGATGCAAAGTATCACTCAGGAGGAGCTCTTCGATGCGGCTGAACGGGAAGCTCCGCGGCCGGCGATGATCTTTGATGCACCGGTGCTGGGGCAGCCAATGAGTTCAGCCCTTCGCTTACCTGTACAAAGTGTAGTGCAAGAGGGCTCTTTGAATGCTGCAGGACTGGACTATTGCGTGCCTGCTGACCGTTTTGATGCCCAGGAGTCCTGGTCGTCCGCGTGGTCAGCCGTCCCGCCGCCCATTCCAAGTGCCGGTCGGGAAGAGCTTTTCGATGCCACAATTTGGCATCCCTCCCCGTTGCAGAATCCCGCGCCACCTGAAAACTCTCGGCGGATGACGGGCGACGCTGGTGCGGCCCAGGCCGTGCTTGAGCAGGCAGCTTCCACTACCACGGATAGCTTCGATGCTTCTTTGACAGTTCCCGAGGACTTCTCCCACGGGACCCAGCCCGCGCCGGACATGATGCGTTCTAAACTGGGCCGCTGGGGTCTGTTGCCGGATGCAGCACAGCGGGTGAAGAGCTACGACATTCGCGGCGAACGCTATACAGCGGTGTTAGGCCCGGAAGGGCCGAATGACATTCAGCTTATCCACCTTCGCTCTCCCCCCGTGGGCGACACATTTGACGTGTCGTTCGCAGTTCCCAGGGAGTTTTCCCATCGCACCCAGCCGGCTCCTGGCATGCTGCTTTCGACGCTGGGTAAGTGGGACTTCTTGCCTGATGCGGAACAGCGGATCATGAACTACGAGATTGGCGGTGAACGCTACACGGCCGTGTTGGGACCGGAAGGACCTAACGACGTCCAGCTCATTTATCACCCTCGCCTCGCTTTGCCAGGTGACGCCCCACCTACGAGGCCAGCGGATGCTTCAGCTATCCCCGGCACTCTTGTACCAGGATTTGATCCGCCCGCCGGATTGCGCGAGAGTGCTCATATGGGGCAGGTGCAGACCCCTGCGCTGCCGTCTGCGCCAATGGCAGCGCGTCATCAGCAACTCCCAAATCTGCCTGAACTCGGAGAGCTGTTCGGCGACGACTGGAGGCACGGCCCCCAAGAGGCATCACCTATCGTGATCGATATGCTTCAAAACCTTAATCTCCTGCCGAGCGAGCATGTCCCGATGACCGGCTTCCTGATCCACGGCCAGCTGTACACGGCCGAACGCCTACCCGGAGGCCGCGTTCTTCTGTTCCATCGGCCACAATTTGGCTAACCTTGGACACGCCGTGATTAAGCTCCGCAAGCGAAACACGGCATGCCGGTGTTCGTTCTCCTGAACCAGCGGAGCGGCGGCTAGGCTCCGAGTACAACGCCAGGATGGCCTCTCGAGCGTGATCTCAACAGCAACTGCGCGCTGATCACATCTTTTCAGCAGGTCGCCAGCCCCCGCTTCAGGCGACGACGCGGTGCGCGTGCTCACATGCAGCTTGGGCGAGAATCGCGCCGCACGATATGAGCATAGCGGCTCCGAGCGATCTTGCCGATCGCTACTAGCATCCAATGAGGATCGACGGCTCCTCGTCAGCACATCGAGGCGAACCGACGCAAGTTCTTACAGCTCGTTCCGCGACGGAAGACGGCCCGAGACTATCTGACCGTCGTGTCACGATTGAGGCTACGCGCCACGGCTGGTGGAGCCGTCCACTTGCAATAAGCTACCCCGCCCATCCCCAGCCGCCTATGCCGTACTTGTTGGCTTACCAGATGAACTTTGCGCCATCAGGTAGTTCGCAGATGAATTCGCCTTGGTTCACGAGTTCACTCGTTCCCACGACAAGCTTGGAAGCCCGAACCGTGAGCTTGCCTTCGCGGCTGAGGCTGTGGCGAATGTATTCGGTCACGGCATGTCCGGAGCTGTCCACCGTTTGGTGCGCGTTAGCGAAGCTGATGCCGTTCTGGGCAGTCACCCTGAAGGCATTGATGACCAGACCGGCTTGCGTCGCGGGCCCCGGTTTGCCACCCTCGGCGGTCGTACAGCGGTTCAGATCCAGTATGAGTTTCACGCTCCTGCCGGTCTGCAGGGCATTGAGCACCTCGGCGTATTTCGGCGAGGTCTCATCGGCCCTGGCTACCGTGCGCACGGTTGTCGCAGAAAGCACGGACAACAGGATCAACAAGGCTCTGCCACTTAACTTCATATGCTCTTCTCCCTTCATAGGAACGACAGGTCGTGAACGCGAAACGTCACAAGATGCGGCTGTCGCAAACCCGCTTGGCGGATCACAGGCATCAAGCGTGGTCGCACTTCGAACAAGACAATCGGTTGCAATCAGACGCAAGTGGTCGTGACGGCTATTCCGACCTCACAACATCGTAGGTCAGGTTTGCTCAAGTCGTCCCGTCGCGAGCGTCGTCGCGCGAAATGATTCATCGATCCAGAAACCGCAAACGGCGCCGGTATCTGCCGCCTGAACGACAGGTCCGGACTTAGGCTGGCACAAACCTCGCGCCGCGGTAACAGTCCGTGCAGTCAAGGCAGCTGAGCTTACCCCCTGAAATACACTGTTAGATGGCGGAAGGGAGCGCCAACTTGCGCCTTTGAGTCCGGCTGCGCGTTCGCGCCTCAGCACATCCGCCGATTCTCATCTAAAACAACAGCAGCATTTTCGCTCCCGTCAGCTTCCCGAAAGCTGCCTTTGCAAAGAAATGGTCACCAGCAACTACTTTGCGGGGGGGGGAACGGATGAACATCGATCGATGGAATGCCGCAGATGCCTCGATTGACAGTCACGATGCGCTGCCGCAGCCGCACCAGGCAGATCGGCAATCAGACGAACTGAGCGTACAAGCCAGCTCACCGGTGCGGCCGTCGATCGATCACGAAGACTTTGAAGACCAGCTACAAGGCCTGCATTCGGTTCACCAAACATCTGATCCTGCTATCGAATCATCCAGTGCGTCGAGTGAGGCGGTGCCGCAGACCAATCACTATCCGGCCGCATCATTTGTCAGCGCGCGCGACCAACTTGCCGCAACGCTAACGGGCGCAACGCTTGGAGCGCTCAAGAACGAGATAGCCCTGCCGCACAGCAATCAGCACGATGGGCCCCAGCAACCGCGCTGTGGGACGAGAGTGTCGATCGGGACCGCATTTTTGAGAATGTAGCGGCATCGTCACATATCCAGCTGCATCGTTTTCAGAACCAGGACAGCGATTGCAAACCGCGCACGGAAGCCAGCACGTGTGCAATATCACATGTCCGTAACACGGCGCGGGATCATTCTTCCATTGGAGATCCTCTGGAACGATATCCCATGGATCGGGCGCGGCAGGCTGGATGGCATATGCAAGACAGCAGCTTCTGCATTCGTGTCGTTGGTCGAAGCCCCCTCAAAACTCACCATTTCTCGTGACCACTGGCCGAGAGCTATCGCCAACAATGCGAACAGGCTGCACACCTACGCCCTACCGAAACCCGCGGCTGACGCCCGACGACGTACTGAGTAGTATTGGCCTTGGAATGAATGTGGAGGATGAGGACAACATCGATGCGGATGTGGATTTGATGTGCTCGCTGGGCAGAACGCCAACCCGTGAGACCGAGCGCCTGTTCCTGGGTGGCAATTTGGAGGCCTTCCGAACCGCCAGCGAAGCAAATCCCTACAAGAGGGACACTGAAGAGTAATGATTAGACAACCGGCGGCCGCGTCGTTCTCGCTCCTCCCTTGATATTCTCCAAGACAACCAAATAAGGAACACTCCTCCCAGCGGCCCGGCCTTACGATAAATGGCTTTGCGAATAATGCTCCGATCAACCCCATCCCTGGACCTGCGCAAGGGACGAGGCGCGCCTACATCCACAAGAGGTACCCGACGCTCTGGAGGACACACTCGGACCTATTATTCGTTCTTCCACCGCTCTCGTTAAAGCGCTGCGGCCTCGCCTGCATTGATCCGATCGCCGTCAACACATTTGGCAGGAAGTTCGGATGACGTGAGCCACTAAGGTGGAGCATCGAACCCTTCGGCAGCTCGACCTGCCATCGATCCGCGCGATCAATCAAAAGAGATAGGGTGCGATCGCATCAACGGATCAGGTAATGGAGTGTTGAGCGGCAAGCAAAGCCAATGGCCTATTCGCTACTTGGATGCGTTCCATCAAAACAATCGATTTTGCCGATCTTGCCTAAAGGCCCCATAGTCGATCGTGATCCATGGAGGCAGCATTCAAGAATGTGGTGTGGCAATCGATTCTTCTTTCAGTCCCTAGCCGGTCAAATCGGCTTGCGCGCTTGGGCGTCCGCATCCCAAAAGTTGGGTCCCGCGCGTCACATAGAAGCGTCACGCAGATCGCCACCCTCTCCTTGCTAAATCGGGACGTATGGGGTCGATTGAACGACCGTGACGTCACGCCTTAAGGCCCAGCAAAGGCGACTGCCTTCACACAGTGTCATCGGTGTTGGTCAAGCTATGCCTTAATTGGATCGACAAAATGGTCATGACATTGGCGAGAGGTACGCGCATTACGGCAGGGCGATAGTCTGGTCCGGACTGTGTCGCCACCCGCTTCAGAATGCTTGCGAGTTTCGAGAGCACTGCTCCAGCCAGCAGTCAAAGGCACTTGAATCTCACCTAGCGTCAGATTGTAGGATTTCCGACAGTCCGCGACACAGAACCCGCTCGCGTGAACTCTTCCTGACAGGTAGCAAGAATTGCGAACGTCTCAAAAGCACAATACTCCACCGCTCGGCCCCCTCACGCTGCTAGACTGCTCCTCTTCGGGGATCGCGTGCGACATCGCCCATGTGCAGATCGGAGGACGCAGCGCCGATGCCCTCGCAGGAGACTCAAGATGGGGCGCGCGAGCGGAACGCTGGCGGTCGCCATCCCGCGCTTGCCGAGCGCACGCCAACTTCAAAGTCCACAAGCGATCATTCTGGCGCCGTGCCCCCCGTGAGAGAAATGGTGCTGGTGTAGCCACCTGGATCTTTGCGCGATGGCAACACCGTGCAGCCCGGTTCTGCCATCGGTCGCGTGTTTCGCTTGGCTGCGGCGTACGAGGGGACCTCGGGCGCGCCTGAACTTCAGGACAGTTGACACCTGGCGTGCGAACAATTCGCTAGAAAGAAGGAGGGCGGTCCTCAAGCCGGAGGGGCATTGATCTTTTCTGTCGTTCATCTCAGGCCTGTGAAGCCACTGGTCAGATGCGTCGCGTGAAGTGTCTTCGAATGCGGAAAGACTTGCATTGTCGTGACTTCACGACACGTAGGGCTCAACAGCCCAGCAAGACCGACCGCTGACCAAGACGAATTGAGGAAGTTTATGTCGGTTTCGCTCATCTGTTCGGTCACAAATCGGATCGTCTCCCGCGCCTTGTCTTCGATTGCGCGACTTGGCGCTATTCGCAAAGCAGGCGTCAGCTCAGTGCATGCAAGAACGGCTGTGATCGGCACACAGGGGCGTCGGCGGGCTGCCGTGGCCTTCAGCCTTTTAAGCAAAGTCAGATCTCTTGCTTGTATGAAGGGCATGTTGAGCGGCGCCCACGGTGTAAGCTATCCGCGCCGATCCGCCGTCCACCCGGTGACGATCGCCCCCCAGATATGGATCGCCTGCCAGGATGTTCCGCCCTTTCGTTTCGGGCTTTTCAAATTCACGCCAATGCAGCCGCCTTTCAGTTCCATCGAGCCTTATGGTCAATCGTGACGCGCTCAGGTCTTGGCGTGGATGGACGAGAGGCGATGAATGCGAATTCTTTTGGTTGATCATCATGCGGACTTTGCCCGCGACGTGAAGGAAGCGCTCCTAGATTGCGGCTTCGCCGTCGACGTGACACGCACGCTGGATGAGGCGGCGGCCGCGATCGATTGCGCGAACTACCACATGGTCCTGCTCGAATCGGCTTTGCCCGATGGAGACGGATTGGACTGGCTGAGGCAGTTGCGGCGCGAGGGGCGGTCAATGCCGGCCATGATGATGAGCAGTCTCAATGATCTCGGCCGGCGGATTGCGATTTTCAATGCGGGCGCGGATGATTTCCTGCCCAAGCCCGTGTCCACCGACGAACTCATTGCTCGCATGCGAGCCATTTTGCGGCGTTCAACGCAAATGACGGCGCCTGTGGTGACGTTCGGTAATCTGCATTTCGATCCGATCGCCAGACAGGTCTCGGTCGGTGGTCGAACACTGAGAATTGCCCGCCGCGAAGTGTGCATTCTTGAACACCTGCTCAACCGCGCGGGCCGTACCGTGCCGCGCGCATCGCTCGAAGATAGCTTGTATGCATTTGACGACGAGGTCTCGACCAATGCACTGGAAGTCGGGATTTATCGCTTACGCACGCATTTGAGTCAGGCGGGTGCAACGCTCAGGATCAAGACCGCGCGCGGTGTCGGCTACACCCTTGAACTCATTGGCGCAGCATCGGCTGCCTAGCCGATCGAACTTGAAAGCAACACTCCCTTGAACGTCGTTAACAATGACGCCGGCACTGCTGAGCCGTTGACGGTCGCCAGCGGCTCGCACCATGCCGCTATTTTCCGCCTCTGCTACGTCCTGTGCGCAGTCGCTCTGCTATTTCCGCTTAATGTCACGGCTCAGACAAAGCGGGATAGCAAAGGAGAAGCTCCACATGCCGCGCCTGGCAGCACCAGCGGCACGCTCGCCCTTACCTCCTCGCAGGGCAAGACAGTTCATCTGGCCGGACCGGCTGCGAGCATTTTTGTTGCCGACCCGGCGATTGCGGATTATCAGGCGCCGTCGAACACCACGATTTTTGTGTTTGGCAAAAAGTCCGGACGGACGAGCCTGTTCGCCCTGAACGACAACGGAGAGGCCCTCGCCGAGCTGCGTGTTGTCGTCACCCAACCTATTGAGGATCTGCGGGCCGCGCTGAAGGCCGAGGTCGGCGACTATCCGATTCAGGTCAGCTATACCCCCCGCGGCGCGATCCTTAGCGGTACGGCGCCTAATGCCGATGTCGTCGAGACCGCCAGGAAAGTCACTGAGCAGTTTCTTGGGGCCGGCGCGCTGGTTGTCAACAAGATCCAGGTCGCCGGATCATTGCAGGTGAATCTCAGCGTGCGAGTGGCAGAGGTCTCCCGCAGCGCCGTCAAGGATCTCAACATCAACTTCACCGCCTCGAGCCCAAACGGCGCTTTCCTTGTCACCGGCAAAGGGGGTGGCTCCGGCGCGGCCGGCGGCGGCACGATCGGGATTGGGTTTAACGCCGGCAATACCAATCTGAGCGCTGTTCTGGACGCTCTCGCGAGCGAGCACCTCGCCTCAATCCTGGCTGAGCCGAATCTGACGGCGATGTCCGGCGAAGCCGCAAGCTTCCTCGCCGGCGGCGAATTCCCCATTCCGGTCATGCAGGACAACCGGCAGGTTTCGGTCCAATTTCGCCAGTTCGGCGTGAGCCTAGAGTTCGTTCCGACGGTTCTCAACAATAATCAGATCAATGTCCGTGTGAAGCCCGAAGTCAGCGAACTGTCGAGCGAGGGCGAAGTCAAAATCAATGGCATGGCGGTCCCTGCCCTCTCGACACGGCGAGCGAGCACCGTGGTCGAGCTCGCCAGCGGTCAGAGCTTTGCAATCGGCGGCCTCATCAGGCGCAACTTCAACACTGATATAGGCGAGTTTCCCTGGCTCGGCGATGTGCCGATCCTGGGCGCGCTTTTTCGCTCCTCATCCTTTCAAAAACGTGAAACCGAGCTGGTCATTATTGTCACACCCTACATCGTGCGGCCCGCATCGAATCCGACCCGGATGAGTGCTCCGAGCGAGCGCATCTCACCGCCCTCAGACGCGGGGCGGATTTTGATGAACACCGTGACCCGGCCCCCGCGAGACCGCGATGCGCCTCACGTCAGCGCACCAGGATTGACCGGCAGCGCGGGCTTTATTATCGAATGAGGATCGCCAAATGACTTTGCAATATCTGTGCTTCCCCATCCTCGTTGCAGCAACATTGGGTGGCTGCGCAAATACTGTCTCGATCCAGGCCGCGCCGGCTGACCAAGAGATCCAGGTGGAGCAGAAGAGTAGCGTACTGTTGCTGCCGACCCTTCGTGGCCCCGAACGGCATCGGCTCCGAAGCTTTATTGCAGCGGCTAGTCGCGGCCGGCGGGATGCCCTCCATGTGGGTGTCATCGGACCACCCAGACTCATTGCACAGGTCGCCCACGAGATTCGCGCCATGGGCGTTCCCACCTACAACATCCGTCTGTCTGCTTCTCGTGTGGATTTGCCGGCGCGTTCCGGGGTGAGGATCGAAGCGATCATTTTCGAAGCCCATCCTCCGGTCTGCCCCTCGCTCTCTATCGTCGGTCCTACAGTGAACGACAATTCGTTCAATCCAACCCTTGGCTGCTCAGTCCGGAATAACCTTGCGGTCATGGTCAATGAACCTGGCGACTTGTTAGGAAATGGCGCTGTCATGCCGACCAGTGGTGACCGTGCCGTGCTTCCCATTACTGCACGAGGGGCCACGTCGGCGGGCAACAGGAGCAATTTGGAGGATGAAACGCATAACAGGGGTGCGCCAGAAGCCCAATAAAGCGGCTCGTAAGATCCGAGAGCAGCATGACGCCTGTTGGCATTCTTGGTCATATCAGTCTTGGACTCGGCCGACGAGCCTCCTGGAATCCAATCTTTGGTCGGTCCTTTTCTTGGGATCGTGCAGCTTGCAGACCAGGTTCTTGGACAGTTGCGTCGCTCACCAGAGATTTGAGCGCATCGCTGTTTTGCGCGACGCTAAACAAGGCCGGCGGCAAAAACTGCCTTGGCAACCCTCTCGAAACACTCCATCGGAACGGCCTTGCCCATCGCACCTTTTCGGATCAGCTGACGGGCCAACACATCATCCTCGACAATTCTCAGACGTTGGGTACGCGCCTCCGCCAGCAATTGTGAAGCCTTTTCGCCCTCACCGCGGCACACCAGGACCGGGACGCCAGTCTCGCCCCGAACGTAGCGCAGCCCAATCAATGTCGCTCGCCCCGTCAGGATCAATGTAGCCCGGTTGATGCCGAGCGGAGACTCGTTTGCCGACTCCCTTCGGAGCCTGCGGTGTTCACCCCTGATCTGCGGATTACCATCCTGTTCCTTGGACTCGCGCTTGGCTTCGCTCTGCGTCATGCGCATGTCGCGCAAGAACAACCAACGCTGAATGAGCAGATCGGCCAAGCCGCCGATCAGAAGAGCGCCGGCAGCTATCGCGATCAGCACTTTGAGCTCTTTAAAGACAAAACCAAAGCAGCCTAAATCGCAAACGGGCAAATATACCAGTGCTCTCCAACTTGCGAGCACAGTGAAAACGAACGTAGCGCCAAGAACCAACACCTTGACGATAGACTTGCCAAGCTCGACTACCGACCGCTGTGACACAATGCGCTTCAGCCCTTTGACGGGATCCAACTTCTCAAAGCTGGGTTTAAGCGGCTCACCCGAAATCGTCAGCCCGCCTCCCGCCAAGACCCCGGCCAGAATCGCCCCAACCACCGCCGCACCTAGGATGGGAGCCGCGGCTGTTATAGAAAGGTCCATCAATCCGACCAGTGCTTGCCGGACCGCACTGTTGAAGGGCTGTTCCTGTAGCTTGTCGATGAGCCTCACGGCTTCGCGCCATCCGTTTTCGATCCGGCCGGCCCTGAAGCACAGGCAGCCGAAACCAGCGCAAAGGCTTGCCGCGGTCACAAAGTCGGCGCTACGGGGACTCTGCCCTTTCTTACGCGCATCCCTCAGCTTCTTGTGACTAGGTGGAAGGTTTTTCTCTTCGCTTGTGTCGTTCATTTCAAGAACTTCTCGAGCCACTCCAGCACGCCGTTGAACTGAATGATCTCTGCTCCCATATAGTCGACCAGGAAGACGGCGTAGCTGACCATGATAATGCCAAAGGCGGCATTCTTGATGGTCGGAGAGAGATCGTTCAGCTTGATTTGCGGCGCAAAGCGCCCGAGCAGCATGAGGGATACGTCAATCAGAAGCAGCAGAGCCAGCACGGGCCCGGCGACCACGAGGGTCGTATGCATGATATGGTCGAGAAGCCCGATAAACTCCATTGCCCCTTGCTGGGTCAGCGGAGGTAGCAGCCGATACACGGGCCAGATCGGATAACTTCCATATAGGCATCTGACCATCGTCTGCAGACCTCCTGATACAACGAAGATCGTAACCGCAGCAGTCCCGAGAAAGAGCCCCATCGCGGAGGTTTGGCTGCGTGTCGCAGGATCGTCCACCTGGCTGGAGATGCCGCGCTGGGTATCAATGATGTCACCAACGGCCTGAATGCTCCAAAGTGGTATACTAAGCAGAAAACCAAACAGCAGGCCGATAAATATCTCCTTTAAACCGAGGAGCGAGACCGCAATCATACGGGTGCCCGGATCTAGTGTCTGCAAGCCGTTCCTGACCTGCATCAAGCAAGGCAATCCAATCACAATCGCCGCGCTTGCGCGGATAATCCCGCTAATGTGCGGTCGCGTGAATACCGGAAGAACCAGCATAATGCCCAGAGTCCGGGCCGCGCCAAGTCCCGCGGCAACGACGAACTCGACAGCAGCCTGAACCAGAGTTTGCATCTCGGTAGGTGACAAGGCATCCATTTGAACTCAGCTCGTCGTTGCAACGGTTGCACTCGCCTCAACATGATGTGAGACCTCAAGAACCATGCAGATCAGCGACCCTCGTCTCCGAGCGGTTGCAGAGCGACACGCATCCACAAGGTAGAGGACTTGGGCTTGAATTCCATATGGCTAGAGTCATCCGGCGCAGAGGTATAACCATTCTATGAGAGCACCGGCCACAATCGCGCGCTGCGGCCTACAAGCCAAGCTTCTTCGACTCTCACTGGCCGCAGCGCGCTCTCGTGATCTGAGGACCTAAAAGCTTCCATCATTTTTCGCAGGCTATGGAGATCGGTCTCGAGCGGCCCCTTCATTCGCAAGCTCATTCACCAGGACGCCAGAATCGCGGGACCGCTTGCAGTCAAAGCGGCTCGCCCGTTCACTTGCGTCGACAACTCGTCAGGCTGTGCATCGAGAACGGGGTCTCAGCAGGTAATTCCATCACGTAAGCAACGCGTATCGAACGGATAGAAGTTCCAAATTGGGTCTATTTACGTCCGAATACGACAGGCTCATAGAGCCGATCAGGACAGGTCGGAGGTCTATCCGTCTCATGATAGTGAAGCGAGCTTTCAATAAGCTGACGAACTCACTTTTTTATGGCTCACAATGAAGACCGACAAGCGCGACGCTGTAGCTGACACTTAGATACTTGCGTTCCGCGCGCACTAATACCTCGCTGTTAGCGCGGGGAACTCAGTGAAGATCTGCTGGGCTTGCTCGATCAGCGGCGCGCTCAGGACCGGAGCAAACAGAACGAGCACGGCGACGACGACGAGGAGCTTCACGGTCAGCGGCAACGTCTGATCCTGGAGCTGGGTTGCTGCCTGGACGATGCCAATACCCAATCCGGCCACGAGGGCTGCCAGTAGCGGCGGTAGAACCCAGATCATGAACAGGACTAGTGATCGGCTCAGGTGGGTGAGGATGCTGGCCTCGTCCATCTCACCCCCCCGGCGATGCGTAGCTTAAGACCAATCCGTGCATGAGCCGCGACCAGCCGTCGATTGTGACGAACAGAAAGAGCTTGAAAGGAACGGATATCATTGTTGGCGATACCATTGACATTCCCATGGCCATCAGAATTGTCGTCACGATCAGGTCGATCGTGATGAACGGAAGGTAGAGAAGGAAACCGATTTCAAACCCACGCTTAAGCTCCGAGATCAAAAAGGACGGCACGAGGATCGCAAAATCATCGGCTGTTGCGTTGGCGCGCATCTCCTCCGACCAGATATGTTCCGTCGACGACAGGAAGAACTTGCGCTGCTCCTCACTGGTGAACTTTTTGAGATGGGCACGCAGCGGCTCGCTGCCCTGCTTGGCGGCAGTCAACCAGTCATCGGCGGTTTGGTAACGAAGTTGCGTATCGGTCACGCGATTGTAGGTTTGCTCGAATACTGGGGCGCCTATGAACACGGTAAGAATCAATGCAGCACCATACAGAACGATGTTTGGTGGTATGGACTGAGTTCCGAGCGCGTTGCGGATCAGGAAGAGAACGACGGACACCTTGATGAACGCCGTTGTTGTGACGACTGCGAACGCCAGCAGGCCAAGACCGACGGTCGCCGCAACAAGGGCAAGGAGGCTCGGTTGAATGTCAGCCATTGATCGCCAACTTGCTACGTAACCGGACCCCCAACGCTTCACCGACACGTACGATGTCGCCGCGGCCGATCAATTGACCATTGGCAACAATATCGACCGGACCGTCCACCGGACGCCCAAACTCGAACACGTGCCCCTCGTTGATGCTTCTCAACGTACCCAGCGGGATGGAGCAACGGCCGCATTCGAACACAAGCGGGATCTCAACACAATCAATGTCGGCTTCCGAGGGCGGGAGCGCTTGCTCAGCTTCTGGACGTATCGTCATATTTGCATACCTTAGAGGATGTGACTGCAGGCGGAATGGGCCGCGAAGGATAAGTCTGTCGCCCGCGACCTGCGCGGGCGCCCACAACTTGTCCGCAGTGAGGATGAGCTGGCCGTGGGCAAAAGGAATGACGTCGGGTAGCAGCGCGTCGCCGCGCTGTGCTTGGCGAAGAAGCTTGATGGGCGCGCGCAGCGAGCCGATCTCTCTCGCAATTACAACTGGCAATTCCGAAGAAATCTTGCCTAGATCTACCGGTAATTGGCCGACCAACTCGCCTAAGGCACGAAACGCAGACGGAACCAGACCGTCAAGGGGCGCGAACAAGAACAGGTGGGCCTTGGCCGCAAGCGGTCCGAAAGTAACGTCGAGTTCTAAATAGGGGCCTTTGGACGTTGCGTCCACGACGCCGATCAGCTGCAAATTCCGCGCGAGCGCGATCTCTAATTGGGCGAGCCAAGGTTCCAGTGCAAGTTCGAGAAGAAGCGATCGGGTTGGGTCGGAAGGTAAAGCAAGGCCATGCTGGACCGTTGAGATCAGTGCCTCGATGAGAAGGCGGGGCACGGACGACACAACGGTCTCACCTCCGGCGCAAAATACGCAATCGAGCATCGATATGGCATATGGCTCGGCCTGCCAAACAAGCCGGCTCATACGCATCGATAACGGCTTATCGCCAATGCGGCTATTTAGAACCATGCGCGGCGCGGCGATCTCGTTGAGCCACGAGACCACTTCATGCGACAGCTTTGCCGCTGGCTGAAATGGTGCGGATTCACCCACGGCATTTACCGACAGTTTCCGCGGGCGCAGCTCGCGACTTCATAGGAGAACCAGCCATCAGTTCGAGCCACCGACCGCCTGACTGCGCGAACCAGCCTGATATCGGAGCAAAACCTCATCGTCGGCATCGATTTCGGCTGCGAACTCCGAACGGACAGCTGTAGTGCGCCGGACATCGCCCTCAATCCCCTGCCATTTCTGGCTCGCCGCCGAACGCTTGGCCCATATGGTCCGCGCCTCATTCACTGCCAGCTGAGCGTGCTCAAGCGCGATGCGCGCCTGCTCACGCGCCTGGCGTGCCGGTTCGATCTCTGCGGCCAGGCGCTCAAGAACCAATTGACAGCGACGATCGAGCTCGGTCACGGACATTGTCTCGAGCGACGCCAACTCCTGATAAAGTTCAGCTTCGACCTTGGCACGATGATTCTCCGCGCCTGTAAGATTCTCAGACGCTCGCTGCAACGCTTCGACGGCAATTTGGCGCCTGGCTTCCATGTTCGACAATTCACGAAGCGCGCTTCGCTCTCTCATGTCTTTCACCAGTCGCAATTTCGACGCTTGCACGAGATTCAGGCCGTCAGACGCGACATCCATGAAATGGTCTCCTCAAAACTTGACGGCTCGTCCTGTCCCTGGCGCAAGAATGCGCGCAGTTCTTCGATTGAATCGATTGCCCGATCAGTCAGTGGATCGCCGCCCGGCTTGTATTCACCGACCTTGATCAGGAACTCAGCCTCATTGTAGCGCGAGAGCAGATCGCGGAAGACGGATGCCGCCTTGCGATGTGGACCAGAGGCGACCGCGTCCATGACACGACTTCGGCTCGACAGCACGTCGATAGCGGGAAAGTGCCCTCGCGAGGCCAGCGAGCGCGAAAGAATGATATGACCATCGAGAATGCCGCGCGACTCTTCGGCAATCGGATCGCCCGTACCGTCACCTTCGACAAGCACGGTATAGAATGCCGTGATCGAACCCCGCTCGCCCATACCGGCTCGCTCCAACAGACCAGGAAGCAGAGCAAAGACGGAAGGAGGAAAGCCGCGCCGGGTAGGAGGCTCTCCTGCGGCAAGGCCGATTTCGCGCATCGCACGGCTAAAGCGCGTCAGCGAATCCATCATTAGAACAACCTGCAGCCCTTGATCACGAAAATACTCGGCGAGTGCGGTCGCCATATGGGCGCATTGCGCCCGCTCCATTGCCGATCGATCGGATGTCTCAACGACAACGATCGTGCGAGCGAGAGCCTCCCCAATATGACGTTCGATGAATTCACGCACCTCGCGTCCACGCTCTCCTATGAGGGCAACCACGGTGACATCTGCCGCCGCGCCTTTTACAATTTGCGACATCAAGGTCGACTTGCCGCAACCGGCATCTCCATAGATTCCGATCCGTTGACCTTCGCCACACGTCAGAAGTCCATCCAGCACGCGAACGCCGAGTGGAAACGGCTGCTCGATGCCACGCCGCCTCATCGGGTTTGGCGCCTTGCCGCGGAGCGGACAGGTGTGGACCGTCTTTATCGGCCCCTTGCCATCGAGTGGACGGCCGAAACTATCGATTACGCGGCCGAGCAGGTTTGGCCCGACTGACACTTCCTGCATGCGTCCGGTCGCGATCACTTCCGCGCGGTGGGACAAGCCCACCAGATCGCCAATGGGCGTCAGCAACACCCCGTCCGGCAGCAAACCTATCACTTCAGCCTCAAGTGACCATCCGGAAGCGTCTTGCAACAGGCAAAGTTCTCCAACACGGGCTCCTGGTAACACCGCATGGAGCAAGGTGCCGACCGCACGCGTGATCCGTCCCCGCAGGGCCCGCGTATCGACCTCCTTTGCTGCGAATCTTAGAGATGCTATCGCCGCCCGTACATCTCCTTCTCCGCCTGCTTGATCATGGCCTGATCGCTGCGTCGTCACGGAGGGCTTTCCTGAGAAGATGGATTAAGGGCGAGACGCAATGTTCGGAGCTGCGCGGCAAGTCCTAAATCGACACTGCCGAACTCGCTCCACAGAACGCACTGATCCGGCTGCACGGCCGGGTCCGGATCAATTCTGACTTTCGGCCGACCGTCCGTTCCGTCGAACGCCAGAAATTCATGTCTTAGTGCATCAGCGTTCACGGGAGACACGTGAAGGCATACTTCTGCGCTGCCATATCTTTGCTCGACGGCGTGACGGACGGTCCTTACCAACATCTCACCTGGATCAAAGGAGCCCAGTAAATCGGTCAATATCTCAAAGACGAGCTGTGGCAGCTCCTGTTGCAGAACGGCTTTTCGCCGGGCCACATCGGAAGCAGCTCGGGCAATCAGCTGTGCCATTTCGTCCGAGCCTGACCTAAGACCCTCGCAGTAGCCGCGCTCCCGCTCCTGCTGATAGGCTTTCCTTGCAAAGCTGCGTACCTGCCGCAGGTATCGCTCAGCTAACGCGCGCGTCTGCACCGCATCGGACCAGATGCCAAGTTCCGCGGCTGGTATGAGCCGATCAAGCGGCCGTATTTGCGGACGATCTGGCAAGACTGTTTCATTGTCCGTCATGCCGCTGGCTCCTCCGTGGCCAAGTGGGCCACCACTAAAGACAGCAACTGACCCGCTGAGTTGTGGTGTTCGGCTGCTGGGGATTCGGCGGCGGTCCCCACAGGTAAGCGAAAAAGAACGCGCACACGGTCAAGCTCTGATGCGTCGCTGAGCCAAGCGCCGAGGCAGGCACATCCGTCGTGTTCAATCTGGCTCGCCAGCTTCTCCGGATCGCCAATCGATGTAGTCGCGACGGCGCTGGATAAGTGCCGGATTGCGAAAGCATGTGCCTCGGCGCCAACATTTTCGATCAGAATCGCTACATCATGCCTTGACACGAGCTTCAGCACCGAACGGGCATGCCAGATGCTGCCGGCGAGCAGCGCCGCCCGGCGCGGATCTTGCCCGAGCAGGAGGTCCCTACCCCAGGGGCCGCCGTTCGAAACCAGCTCACTACCTAGCAGCAATTCGACGAGTCTTTGCTGAAGTCTCGGAGACTTCTGCAACTGCAGCACTGTGGCGGCCGATAGGAGCCCATCAAGACGACCGGCAAACCGGCTGGGATGGATCAAGGCGGCAAGCTCGCGCAGACGATCGGAATCCGAGTTGATTGAACGATTTTGGTCAGTGAATGCCATTGATGCCGACATGCTGCCGCTATTTCGAAACGGAGGGGAGCTTCTTGCCGGCCGACTGGACCACTGGTTTGCCGGCGTCTCTGCCGAGATTTATCATTTTGCGCCAGGATTGACGAAGCTGTCGTCCACGTGTGCTCAGCAGCACGTAAGATAGAATGCCCAAGGTGGCGAGCGCACCTCCTACAGCGATCGCAATGTGGGTTGAGATGAACTTGGCTTGTTCGGCGGGAGCTGCCGCTGGCACAGCGAAGAGCTCATGCTGAGCCCGCTCAACCGGCACGAATACGACCGCCACCTTGTCGTAGGATAGACCTTCGATGCTGTTGGCGACGAGCATCTTGATCTGCGGCAGCAAGGCTGGGAGCTTCGCGTTCGAGGCGTGTCGAATGAACACCGATGCTGAGGACGGAGTTGCATCCTGTCGCAAAAGATCATTCTTCGGCAGAACGACATGAACACGGGCGGAGATAACCCCGTCGATGTCGCTGATCGTGCGCGACAATTCTTCACTGAGAGCATAGACGTAGCGGGCTCGCTCCTCAACCGGAGAGGCAACGAGGCCCGCCCCCTTGAACACCTCACCAAGGCTCTTGAAGGGTTGGCGCGGCAAGCCCTGATCGTTCAGCAGCTGGATTGAATAGGCGAGCTGCTTTTCTTCCACCTGAATTGTGCTGGTCCCATCCTTACCGACGACACGGATGGCATCGACGCCCTTGCTCAGGAGCAACCCAAGCATCTCGTTAGCTTCACGCTCCTGAACTTTGGTATACAGATCAGCTTTGCAACCGGCCAGGGTTAGCAAAGCCGGCAACAGGACAAGAGCATAAAGCCGCTTGCTTGCAGGCCAGCCGTTATCGATCTGATCTTTCTTCAAGACAGCCAACCGGCCCGCTCAGCCGGCCGATAGAAGCTTGTTCAGGGATGAACTGACGGCACCTGTCCCCTTGGAGAGAAGCGAGACTTGGATGACGTCATTGTAAACATTCCGCAGATTCGCCAGCGCCGAGTCGAAATGATCCGCACCTTCCGGCTTGCCCACTGGATGTACCTCGACTTGCTGTACACGCAAGACTGGCTGGGCCGCCGGGCCGCGCTGGAGACTCTCGGTTAAATCAGCCTCCCCGACGAGCGTCGGCGAAACTGAACCTGGCGGAAATGATTTGCCCTGGTGGAGAGCAGAAATGCTCTGAAGGATGCGATCGCCGAGCGGGCTCGCCTGGGTGACTGCGCGCTGCACTTCCGGCAGCGATGGAGCTGGCGCGTACTCGGTCACAGAAGAGGCCGCACCTTGGTTCGAGGCCGCCTGCGCAAGACTCTCATCGAACTGGGCGCGTGCCGCCGAACAGCCGCTGGAGGCACACTCGACGGAGTTGGCGGAGGCCGACGTAATGCCAAACAACATGGAGGAAATCATTGCTGTCACGTAGTGAGATGAGCCATCCGTTCACACGGATCGGGGCACCGTAGAGAAGCAAGCTGACCAAAAACTGACGAGCATCTGTCACCTAATGATCACGGTCAGCTTTCAATTTGAGACGAAGCACCGGCTTCCAAATTTTGGCACGAATTCCGGTGCTTGTTCGCAAGTGTAAATAGCAGGAATGCTCAACTCATCCATAAGGCGGCACAAATTGAAGAAAGTTCTCTTTGCTGGTGTTTTCATTTGCTTAGGCGTCGTCGAGGCGCTCGGCGCTCCCCTGGCACTGCCGTCGACGCCTTATAGTTACACAGTTCTGGATCAGGACCTCGCGGCCGCACTGCAGGAACTCGGCAACAACCTAAATATCAGAGTCAATGTCAGCGCCGGGGTAAAGGGGCGGATTCGCGGGCGAATGCCCGATCTCCCACCGCGAGAGTTCCTCGAACGGTTGATCAATCTCTACAATCTTCAATGGTACTACGATGGGCTGGTGCTCTACGTATCGGACGCGCATGAGGCGCAAAGCCGCCTTTTGGTCTTGAGTCCAATCAGCTTTGATGCGTTGAAGGCGGCACTCGATGCGCTCAACATCTCCGACGAGCGTTACATCGTGAGAGCCGTACCGGGAGATGGCCTCGTCTTCGCCTCAGGTCCACCCCGCTTTGTCGCGCTTGTGGAGCAAACACTCAAAGGACTTGTGGCGGAGGCGCAGGCACAGCGAAACCCGAGCGGTAACGAAAAGCCACCGCACGAGTCGGTTTTGATGCTATTTCGGGGATCCTCCAGCGTGGTCGTTCGCCAAGGCCGCTCCAATGACGCTCCTTCGCCGGAGACATCACATCAAGAAGGCGTGGTCCACACACCCGATGCAACTAAGAGATGACAACAGATGGTTCAGGAAGAGATCCAATCCGTCTGTTTATGCCCTATGTCAGTTTTTCGAAAGCTACTGCTGCGATTGTCGGAGCGCGGATGTGTAGATGGGATGCCGCAGGACTGCGCAATAAACGTCCAGGCCGGAGCCGGATGCGAACCACCTCCTGGCCAGCAGCATCGGCGGCCGTGCTTTGCCACTGTAGCGCCTCATGCGAGCTTTTGAACAACTCTACGAAATCCGTCATGCAAATGAGCTTCGTCGCATAAAGAATGAAGCCACTCCGTTGCTCAAAAGGAGGAACAGGATGGACTTTAACGTGCTAAGCCCGGCGGACAACCGCCCAGCGCCCCATTTCGTCCTCGTCGCCGGCCCGTTCAAGGGAGTTTGAGCGTGAACTAATGGGATGGCGAAATACCCGAATACAGTCAGAAGCTAATTTGGCAGGATTCGGAGGCAGATCATCGCGTGTCGAGCCATCAGCAAGCGCTCCAAATCCCAACAGCCGATTACTCAACACCGCGCGGAGGCCCCGATTTCGGCAACGATCTTGTTGGCAAGTTCGAGATCCTTGCCTCGTGCGGGCCGGGTCAGCTTACGCTGGACCGTCTCAAGCGGAGCCCACGTTGAGCGCACGGGTTGCTCCGCCGGAAATTGTTCGCCATGGCGCACGGTCGTTCGCGCCAGGTACGAGTGTGTCTTCACTGCTCAAACTGCTGCGCCTGCTCAGATCGAAATGCTAAGAGGCCGCGATCTCACGCCGACGGCGCCTGCCCGATGACCCATTACAGAATGATCGTATCAGAGTGACTAGATAATCGAGAGAGTCCGACGGTATTGTACGGATCATCTTGCCCGGAGCAGATCGAAGCTCAGCTGCGCTTGGCATTCTTCATGTTATCATGCTTAGCCGCTTCGCGAGCCTTCGTTCGATCCGACAGTCAAAGGGCAGAGCCCAGCGAAGGGTCTGAGACGAATACCCCCTCTACTCGCCATTCCGCTGTGTGAGGCACTCCAGGATCGTGGTTGGCGCGGAGGTGAGCGATCGGGCATAACATGCAAGCCGATTTCGATCTCGAGACCCCATCACCGCCTTTCACACTGTCATTTCGCGTGCGGTTGTGAAGCCTCTGGGCGCCGTCAGCTTTTGGAAAGCTAATCGAACCTACTATACGGCGTGAATGTCTAGGGGCGATGTGCCTATAGATTGTAGCGGAACTGAACGCTGGGGCGCACGGAGAAATCGGAAGCAAGTCGTAGGAGCCATCGAATCCGATCGACATTTCTTGCTCGTTGTTCGTCGCGTTTCTCAGTCTGCGCCACATGACCGGCTTGTGGTGCAATGTCAAATCAGAGGACGTATGATGTCAGTCAACAACCTATCGCTAACCGCCAGCTCGTCTTTATCCGGGCTGACCCCCGGGTCCTCATCGGCGCGGGATCTTTCAAACTTCGAGGCGATGCTGGCTAGTTTCTCGTTGAAAGACAAGACCGATGACCGTTCCGCACCGCAGGATCCGGGCGCTGCGGACTCAGCCAAGCAGCTGACGGAGGAACTCACGCAAGAGGTGCGGAACATCATCCCGCCGGAGATCAAGGCCGCACTGGACGCATGTCAACAGGCCCCACAGCCATCCTCCCCGGAGTCGTCCTCCGCTGCGAGCGCCCCGACCATTGCAGAGGCACCCGTACAAAGCTCCAGGATCACGTGGAACAGCGGCACGCTGACTGATCCCGAGCTGCAGATTGTGTCGGTGCTGAATCGACACAAAGACAAATGCCCGCTGGATTGGAAATCTCTTGGAGATTTGGCCAACGATCCCTCCACACCGCCCGATCTAAAGGCGGCGATTGAGGCTCTGCAACAGGACCCAGAGCTCTTCTATGCGATCGGCTCGCAAGGTGACGGCCGCTGCGGCGGGAAAATCAAAGCAGCTGATCTCTCCGGCTTCTCCGATCACCACCCTCAGGTTGCTGCGTTTCAGGAGCAGCGGGCAAAGAGCTATACGCAAAACTACATCCCTTCCGACGGCACCGGGAATGGCGAGCTATCGGTTATGACCGAGACCGATGCATTGCGCGAGCTCTATCGGTATTCCGACAACCTGCCTAAGAACCTGAGCCTTGCGGATTTCAAGCGGATCGTCGACGGCGAAGCGAAAACCGGAAAATGCCCGCCGCAAGTGCTCGCGGCCGCTCAATACTTCCTCGACCACCCGGATGAATGGAAGCAGTTGTATGGTGGCTCCATAGACAAGGTCCACAAAGAGGACTTCCTGCAGGTTGCTTCATCATCGATCAATCTCACGCAAGCCGAGCTCGATACCCTCAATACGATCAGCAAGAACCAAAAGGCTTTCTTCGGGAAGGACGACCTGACCCGGGAAAAGCTGGTGAGTATGGTCGATGACAAGAGCCTCGCGCCCGAGTTGCGAAAGGCGGCCTCCCAGCTGCTCGCCGATCCTGTGCTGTTCGGGCTGATGAACAACGCGATTACGGGCTACAAAACCCACCACAAGTTCTTCGACTTCGGCGGGGGGCATACCGTTGATTCTGGCAACATCAGCAACAGCGACTTCAGTCAGTTCTTCAACAACATGTCAGGCGCGAACCGCACCGTTCAGCAGGTGAAGACGCATAGCGCCCGAACGCCTGCCGAGCAGGACGCTGTCGCGGACATGACGATGGGCGTGGCAGACCAGCCCGACATAAAGTCACCCAAAAAGAACGGTGGCGCCTTCATGCACGCGCTTAATGACGTGCTCAAGGTTGGCTCTAAGGTACTCGACTGGGCCGCAACAGCAGTTGGTGTACTTGGCTTCATTCCAGGCTTGGGTGAGTTGACTGACCTGGCGTCAATGGTGCTCGAAGCGGAGGCGCAAGCTGCGAATCTCCTTCATACTGCGATCAGCGGCGGCAACATAAAGCAAGCGCTGGAAGAAGCCGGGCTGAGCCTTGCGGCACAGGCGGTGGGCTGCATCGCCGGACCTGAGGTCAAATTAGCAATGCGAGAAGGCTTGGTGAAGCAGGCAATTCAAGAAGCCGCGACGGCCGGCATCAACCTGCCCGTGTCGGTGGCCCAGTCCTATGCGGAGGATTATCTGAACAACCTGAAGGCTCGCATCGAGTCCGATCGCTTGCAAGCTGCAGGCGCTTTCGCCTAGGCGGAGAAGCGCATCTTCTCAGGATCGCACTGGAAACGGAGCTTGCGCGGCCTCCGCGCGCTTGGACTTCTCTGCCGAGCAGTAGGTCGCGCAAGCTCTACCAGCATACTTGAGACCGCCACTCATCCGCGGACTCTCGTTCAGCTCTTCACTGCGCACACTATGTTGGCCGCACTCGATCACCCGCCCCCCTGTGAAGTTAGATCGACTGCATACGCCGCCTGTCAGGACCGTGACACTACGCGACAAACCGGCCATAGCCCCGGCCTGCCGATTGCGCACGGATCGAGAGCTCATTGGTCCCGAGCGGCCGAAGTGCTCTGTATCAAGTGGCGGCTCCTGCTCGGTCTCCGTAACAGTGGGGCGCGATCGACGGATCTGCTATGGGCCCGTGAGGACCGATGGGCCTTTCTGTGCCGCTGAATCGACCGTGACTCTGGCTTCCCGCCTCGCTCCCGACCAGGTCAAGCTCCGTGCCGCTTCCCTCACCGCAAGCAAATTGTCGAAAGAGCTCGGAGTTATCACAAGGAACGTGAGCCCGAGATTGCATCACCTCGGCTCGAAGACGGTTCTATTAATGGTGGCTTTGATATTTTGCCTTTTGGAAGCTTTCGAAGCGACGAGCAACGTACTCACCCCACCAAGCCCAACAAGCAATTGTATATCTCAACCATCTGAGCTCCAGCTTTCCGCCGGCAACCTTTCAAATAGGGTCTGCTGGTGAAGACGTTTCATGACGATCCACCATCGGCTTGTTGCGGTTTCTACGACTCGTCAGGTTGCCGAAAGCTAATACTTCCATAATGGAGGTTGGAAACTGTCTCCCTTGGCAGATCTAATTGACGTAGGAGAACCCGATGCGCCTTACGAGCTCTAGCGCCGCTGGACACGTTGATGCTGACATCCATGCTGCTGGCGGCAAAAAGGAATCTCACAAGCCTGGCGAGCGTGACGATCATGGCCGATCGCCTGATGCAAACGTCCCCGTAAATGGCGGCGCATCCACTCCGGGCGGTAACTCGCATGAAGCCGCTATGCAGCAAGCATTCAACGTCGCTCTGGGAGCCATTGCTCTCCAGGTTGCGAATAGTTCAATGAGCGATTTCGACGATGTTATGGCCGAGACAGAGGAGGATTCCTGACGTCGCATGTTGCGACGTTAGGAAATAGGAGCCGCAACTTGCGGCGAACTTGAACACACAGGAGAATAGTATGGCTAACAATGTTGGTGCGTCTCATACCTCGACTGCAGGTGGGGCAGCCGGCACCGCTACTGCTGCAGTAACCTCCACGGCCGCTGAAGCTGCTGGAGAGGCGGCATTCCAACGGCAAATCGCCGCTCTCACTGCGACCAGCACAAAGGCCGCTGAGAGGGACGTGGAAATTCGCGTCGTCTCGACCGAGCTCTCGACCGTCAAGAAAGCGGCCGATGAGCGGGTGCAGTAAGGGATGAGGTGGGGCGGCGTCGTCGCCCCACTTTCCAGGCTGCTTAATCTGTGAAGTCGCAACGGGCCGTACGGTTTTGCCGTACGGTTCCGTTCGTTGTTCAGGAAACCGACCGTGGACGAACCGAATTGCCCGCATTTCGAAGTGTTGTCGGGCTGTTACTCAGGGCTGACAAGTAAATTGGGGGTCGGATCGTGTCTGATTGGCAGCAGCCTCGATGCCGACTTAATCTTCGTTGAACAAGGCCTCGAACCGCACCATCTTCGTGTCACCCCCCATTCCAATTCAATCCAGATCGAGGCCCTTGCGAGGGACGTTAGGATCGAGGGGCACGAGACTGTTTTACCGAACGAGTCCATTGTTGTCCCTCTTCCTGTCGTTTTGCATGCGGGGGCAATGTCCATTCGCTGGACGATCGAGGACTACAAACAAGCTGGCTCCATCGACCGCCGGCGCATATCGCTCGCCTTTCTCGCTTTGGTCCTGATCAGTTCTGCCGCGGCTGGCGCATTCTCATCCACTTTTGCTCAGACCGACACCACTGTGGCGTCAAGTCCATCCCCTGCTGCACCCAAGCTGGCGCTCAGCACTCCTGATTCTCTGGCCACCGATGCAGCTGCCGAGCGGCTGCAAGAGGAGATTGACAGAGCGGGCCTTGTCGGCATCAAGGTCGGCTCTGGGGCGGGCGTTGTCACCGCCGACGGCACCGTTACGCCCGCCTCGCTCGCCACATGGCGAGACGTCCAGCAGCGGTTTGATCACGATAGCAATGGCGCTTATACGCTCGTCAATACGGTGGCTATCAAGGATGAGAAGACGCCTCCCGCAATCGGGGTTGAAGCAGTTTGGCGCGGGAGCGACCCCTATATTGTCATTGCTGGTCAAAAGTATTTCGTCGGCGCGCTCCTGAGCAATGGATGGACCGTCTACGGCATTGAGGAAGGGCGTGTTCTGCTGAGCCGGGATGGCCGGCTTGCCACTCTATCCTATTAGCGTTTTAGGCCGCAGGTAAGGAAGCAAAGTGCCATGACTAGGCTGCCCCCGAATCTCGTCGAGCCCGGCACCTCTTTTCAGGGGCCACACGTTGATCATCATGCATCTGCCATTACGCCGGCCAATTCTCGAGCCAAGTCCATCGGGCTTGACCGGACGCGTGGCAATGATGACAAGAGCCACACCTCGATTTCTCGTCATAATGACGTGCTGGATCGGTTGGTGGACGCCACGATCGAGAGCGCGCTCGAGCTCAGTTCGATCGCTGCAGTTTCGCGCATCAATTTCGACGCGGCGCGCGCCGCGCCACGTCAGATCGAGCCAGGCTCAGAACTCGCGTGGCTTAATGAGCCCAATCTCGCGCACAGTCTGCTCTCCTTCGTGACGCCGCGCTTACGTCATGCGCATGTTCTGCGTCCTGAGCAACACGGCCTTCTTCTGGAGCGTTTGGCTGATACGCTATCAGCCGCGCCGGAGGATTTGGTGCCACGTGAAGGGACCGCCCTTCTGCAACTGGAACTGCAACGTTTAATCCTGCTCCGGCAGAGTCACAACGGCTTGATCAAAGGCTAGCGATGGTCGGGCCAGACAAAGTGCAACACTTCACATCTACACAGCCGCCAATCGTTTCCGAAGCCGGCGCTGTCGACCTGATCTCCGGGCCGGAGCGAGATTTGCTCTGCGTGCTTTCTTATGTCTACCTTGCGTGCGGACAGAGCGCCAAGAGCCTGGCTCTGTTGCGGCTGGTCGCTCACGAACAGTCTCAAGACATCGGCCTGCTTCGCATCCTAGCCTACGCTCTCATCTCGGAGCGTCGCGGTGACGAAGCACTGTCGGTATTGGACAGGCTTGACAAACTGGATGACGAGCCGTCTTCGTGTCTGCCCTTGATGCTGATGCGCAGCCACGCCCTGCGTCACGCTGGCCGCATGACCGAAGCGCAAGCCGTCTTCAAACGCTATGTTTTGTTGCGGGGCAGCACAGCTGCGATCAAACAACAATAAGGCTTCTCATGGCCAACCTGCTACGAAATCTCATCACGCGCGCGCCGGCTCACCCGGATTTGATGGTCGCGTTGATGCTTCTTCTGGCGATCGGAATGATGATCATGCCGATCCCGATCGTCGTGATCGACATGCTGATCGGCTTCAATCTAGGGTTTGCCATATTGCTGTTGATGGTAGCCCTGTATCTCAACACGCCGCTCGACTTTTCGTCCCTGCCGGGCGTCATCCTGATCTCCACCGTCTTTCGTCTCGCTCTTACCGTTGCAACGACGCGACTGATCCTAGCCGAGGGCGATGCCGGCAGCATCATCCATACGTTCGGCGATTTCGTCATATCCGGCAACATCGCCGTCGGCATTGTCATATTCCTGATCGTGACCATGGTGCAGTTCATGGTTCTCGCCAAGGGCGCCGAGCGGGTGGCGGAGGTATCGGCGCGCTTCACGCTCGATGCACTACCGGGCAAGCAGATGGCTATCGACGCGGAGCTGCGCAACGGCCATATCGATCAGCACGAAGCCCGCAGCCGGCGCGGCGTGCTGGAGCGAGAAAGCCAACTGCACGGCGCGATGGACGGCGCCATGAAATTCGTGAAGGGCGATGCCATAGCCGGACTCATAGTCATCTGCATCAACATGCTGGGTGGCATCACGATCGGATCGCTCTCCAAGGGCATGTCCCTTGAGGAGGCGATGCATCAATACACCATCCTGACGATCGGTGATGCGCTCATTTCGCAAATTCCGGCCCTGCTGCTGTCAATTACAGCCGCAACCATTGTCACTCGTGTCAACGGTCCTTCGAGACTCAATCTCGGCGCCGATATCGTCAACCAACTTACGGCCAGCACACAAGCGCTACGCTTGGCCTCCTGTGTCTTGCTTGCGATGGGATTCGTTCCTGGCTTCCCTTTGCTCCCCTTTGTCATACTGGCCGCGCTGTTCTCAGCCGGCAGCTTTCTCAAGGTTGGCGCGCAAGAGGCCAAGACCGCTCCCAAGACCAGCGCCGGTCCCAGCGGTTCGGCTCCCGCTTCCGCACAAAGTCAGAAACGAACCGTGCCCGCGGAGGCACTTCCGATTACGCTGTTGCTGGCGCCGAGCCTGATGCAGGCAATCGACGTAGGGGAACTCGAGCAGTGCGTCGCAGGGGTTTCGGCACTGGTTTCAGCTGATCTTGGCATCACAATTCCACGCATTCCCGCCCAAAGCGCACAGCACCTGGCCCAATCGCAATTCCGGGTGGATGTCGAAGGAGTGCCGGTGGAAGGCGGCGCCATTGACCCGACACAGCTCTTACTTAACGACGACGTGGCGAACATTGAATTGAGCGGGATCCCCTTTTGGCAGGACCCAGACACGAATCGGATCTGGATCGAACAAGGCCATGCGCCTGCTCTCAAAGCTGCCGGAATAGGGCACCACCGTCCGAGCGAAATCATCGCCTTGGGCGTCCAGTCGACGTTGACACGCTATGCACAGCGTCTGGTGGGCATTCAGGAAACACGTCAGTTGCTTAGCCGGATGGAGCAGGAATATGCCGATCTGGTGAAGGAGGTGCTGCGCACGACACCGATCCCTCGCATCGCGGATGTCCTACGTCGCTTGCTGGACGAGGGCATCCCGATCCGGAACACCCGTTTGGTTCTGGAGGCGCTTGCAGAATGGAGCGAACGGGAGCAAAATGCCGTACTGCTCACCGAATATGTGCGCTCGGTTCTGAAGCGGCAGATCTGTCACCGCTATGCCAACGCCCATCGTGTTGTGGCGGCCTTTATCATCGAGCGTGAGACCGAGGATATCGTGCGAGGCGCGGTGCGCGAGACCGCTGTCGGTCCCTACCTCGTTTTGGAGGATCGGCAGAGCGAGATGCTACTTTCACAGTTTCGCCAGATCCATTCGAGCATCGCGCGCAGTCAGAACCAGCCAGTTATCCTGGGCTCGATGGATATCCGGCGCTTCGTCCGCGGCTTTCTCACCCGCAATGGAATAGACCTACCTGTTCTCTCGTATCAGGATCTCGCCTCGGATTTCACCGTCCAGCCGATTGGCTCGGTCAAACTTGCGCCTGGCAAGGACAAGATTCCGACAGGCGGCCATCGTGACCTTCTCCCTGTGGCTGGCTGACGAGCACAGGTGTGTGGTCGTGAGGTCGCTTATGAATTCATGTAAGATTAATTTTCCGCGGCGCTGGCGTAACTTTCGTCGCGATTCGTGCTCGGCCTTTCTCCCCATGCTTGTCATCGTGCTGCTCGCGGGTTGCGCTAACTCGCACAAGTCGGGTCTTTCAGAGCAGCCGGCGTCTACGGCAGAGCTGGTTGAGGCCAAGGAGGTCGATCCCGCTATGCGCGAGCGCATCTCTCACGCCCTCGGTCAGGATGCTGACGAGAGGGCTTTGCGCGATGCGCTGAAGCAACGACCGGATAATGTCGATGCAGCGATAACTCTTGCGCGGGGCCTGCTGATGCGTGAAAGGTCCGATGAGGCACTTGAGGTGCTCGACAATATCTTGCTTGCAGCACCCGGCGACCTGCGCGCACTGAACGCCAAAGGTGTTGTGCTCGATCACGAAGGCCGCCATCACGAGGCGCAAACGCTATACCGCCAGGCTCTGGCAATTGACCCAGCAAATCCGATGTTGAGCAACAATCTCAAGCTGTCGCTCGCCCTTGAAGAGACGACGCAGAACGGCAATCCGGGCCCGGTACTGCGAGCGGATGGTCGGCACGCACCGCACAGTTAGATGTAGCCAACGAACAAGAGCGGATCGCAGTTGCTCGGTGCTTCTCTGTCAGTTTACCGACAGCTAGCTGATTATCAGCCGCCGTGGAGGCTCAAGAGTTAAATTCCCGGCGAAGCGACAGTTCGTACAATGAAACCGGCATGTATAACCAGATCAGTAACCCAACCACACGCCAAGTGTATCCGCGACCGACCCACGAACAATGCTCGTTCTGAACTGATAGTCAAACGTTTCCAGGACATAGTCTCTGCTCAAGATTCCGGCGCCATCGAATTCTTCCTCCAGTCGATCTTGGATGGCGACCCCGCCGTACTCGCTCATTTCCGAGCCGCCAGTGTTTGATATCTCAAAGTGTTCCGTCAGCCTACCAAAACAAGGAGACGACGGCATCCTTTGTAAGTTTGTAGCATGTGCTGTGTGAAGCGTACGACAACAGATGACACAATGTTGCGCCGCAGCGCTCGCACCTGTAGGCGATTAGGGGCACTCGGATGATCACGCCGTTTCGACGGAACTGGAGTCCAAAAGAATTATTCGACGCTCTTACGCCGGCGATGTTTGCCGCCGAGCCGTCGGCTGTCCGGGCACGTTGGGACAAATTATGGCCTGATCTGTACACGGAATATGACGCCCGTTATCTGAAACAAGAATTAGTGGCGCGAAATCTTATTGCTTCCGATGAAGCCGCGGCATTCTTCAACGCTTGGGCGATTGATGAAGAGCGCCACACCGACGGATTCATCCGAATCATTGAACTTGTCGCTGACGGATCGGAAAAGGATCTTCGGGCGAGATTGGAGGCCCGAACGCATGATTTTGGTCCGATCGTTGAACACCTGAAGGACGAATTCTCTCTAATGGTTATAATCGCGTTTGATGAGATGTGCACTTGCCGCGCCTATGCAGCAGAAAAGCCATTTTATGACGCCCTTGGGAACAATACGTTCCATCATTGGCTGCGGCAGGTTATTGCCGACGAGGCGGTCCACTCGATGAATGCCGTCAACGTTATCCGCGCACGCTATCGCGACCGCATCGACCAAGCCGCCACAATTCTCGATAACCTAATCCGTGCGGCCGATAATCTACGTTATTCAGGCACCTTCGTCCTCGACTACTTCGGCGCAGTGTACTCCAAGGAGCTGCTCGCCGACTCCCGCCTCGCGACCATGAGAAATATTGCCAAGCCACTCATCGTTTAGAGCAACATCTGTAACAGCGAACCTGCCGAGAGTTGCACCGGCGTCATATCGCCGCTGAACCCCACCTTTTCAGTCCATTCTGTCAGTACGCCAAGTTGCCCTGACGCGTTGTGCGCAATGTCGCGTTCACGACATGTCGACGGTTCACCTTTGGCCGCGCCAGTTCTGTTTTGTGTCCAGTTGGCGTGCGCGCGACCGTGAGTACGCCATCCCGCAATTGGTCCGGCCTTTGCTCTGCTGTTTTGCCAAACGACGTGCGGCTGCCCGCTTTGTCGGATTTGTCCGCCATAAACGTGGATCACTATGGAACGAAAGGCGATGCCATGAAGAACCGGATTTCGGTCACCGCCAAGGCGGGAGGCACCGCCGCCAATGCCTCCGACTCGACGACGACCACCGTGCTGGCGGTCGAGCACAGAATGGATGATAGCACTGACTTACATCTTCCTGGAGAGGGGAGCGTCGTTGCCGACACGGTCAGATCAGATCGACCAGCTAGTTTCACGCTTCAGAATGGCCTGCAGGTGGTCGTGATCCCGGATCATCGCACACCCGTTGTGACTCAGATGATCTGGTATAAGGTCGGTTCCGCAGACGAGCCGCCTGGCAAATCGGGGCTTGCGCATTTCCTCGAACACCTGATGTTCAAGGGCACTTCCAAACATCGGGCGAATGAATTCTCCAAGGCCGTGCTGCGCGCCGGCGGCAATCAAAACGCCTTCACCGGATTCGACTACACCAGCTACTTCCAGCGCGTGCCGCGCGAGCACCTCGGCAAGATGATGGAATTTGAAGCCGACCGCATGACCGGTCTCGTTCTCAAAGATGAGAACGTGCTATCCGAGCGCGACGTCGTGCTGGAGGAGTTCAATATGCGCGTCGCCAACCGTCCAGGTGAACGGCTCGCTGAGCAGATGATGGCGGCGCTTTACCTCAACCACCCCTACGGTCGCCCCATTATCGGATGGCGCCAGGAAATCGAAAGGCTTACCCAAGAGGACGCGCTTACCTTCTACAAGCGCTTCTATGCACCGAACAACGCGATCCTGATTGTGGCTGGCGACGTCGCCCCTGAGGAAATCCGCTCGATGGTGAAGGAGACGTTCGGCGGCATCCCCACGCAACCATCGATTCCCCTGGAACGCCTGCGGCCGCAGGAGCCGACGCCGGCGGCAGCGCGCACAGTGACGTTGGCCGATTCCCGCGTCGAGCAGCCAGCGCTGCACCGCTATTATCTCGTACCGTCGGCTCGCACCGCAGCCGCCGGCGAGAGCCAAGTGCTTGACGTGCTAGAGCAGTTGATGGGCGGCAGCGTCAACTCATATCTCTATCGCTCGCTGGTGGTCGAAAAGCAGCTCGCGGTCACAGCCAGAGCGAGCTACCACTCTGCCGCGCTCGATCCCTCGCTATTCGCGATCTCTGCCATACCAAAACCTGGCGTCAAACTCAGCCAGATCGAGCGCTCCATCAACGAGGTAATCGCCGATCTTGCACGTAGTCCCGCGAGCGCCGAAGATCTAGAGCGGGTCAAAACGCGCCTGATCGCGCAGGTAACCTACGGCCGGGACAATCAGGAAATGCTCGCGCGCCGGTATGGCCGCGGCCTGGCAACGGGACTATGCATCGACGATATTCGAGGCTGGCCGGACGGCATCCGCGCGGTCGGTGCACAGCAGGTGCGCGAGGCCGTGCGGAAATGGCTCGACAAGAAACGATCGGTGACCGGCTATCTCATCAAAGAGTCTGCGCCAAAACACGGGGAGAAGCTCTAGTGGTCCATCCTTGCACACGACGTGGGATCCTCCCCGGGGAAGCCTCGCTCTCAATCGCGATGCTCGCTTCGCCAAATTCGCTTGCTGCCACCAGGACGCTTGCGGGGGCCAGGATCGAGCGCCTGGTTTCGTCTTGCGGTATCGAAGCCTGGTTCGTGCAGGATTCCACTGTCCCGTTGATCGCGATGGAATTTGCCTTCACCGGCGGCGCGACTCAGGACCCCCCTCAAAAACCTGGCGTAGGCCACATGGTCGCTGACCTGCTCAAGGAAGGTTCCGGCGACCTCGACTTCAAGAGCTTTCATGATCGGCTCGACCGTCGTGCCATTGAGCTGGGCTTTCGCTCGACCCATGATCACTTCCGAGGTGCCTTGCGCACGCTCGAGTACGACGCGGACGAGGCCTTTGAACTTTTACGGATGGCGCTAACCTCGCCTCGTTTCGACGCGGCCGATGTCGAACGGATCCGTGCCACTGTGCTTGCGCGCCTTCGGCACGACTCGACCGATCCTTCGTCCCTGGCCGATCGCAAGTTCCTCGAAGTCGCCTTTGGCGATCATCCTTATGCTCGCCCAGCCGGAGGCTCGCTGGAAGGCGTGCCGAAGATCCAGGTCGCGGATCTCAAGGGCTATGTCCGACGCGTGATCGCAAAAGACACGCTCAAGATCGCGGTGGTCGGCGACGTCGATCCTGGGGTCCTCTGCAAGCTGCTCGACAAGTCCTTTGGCGGCCTGCCCACGAAAGCGGAAGCGACACCGGTTCGCGAAGTCGTCGCAGCAAAGCCGCCGCAGCGGGTCTTTATTCCGCTCGACGTGCCACAGACAGTTGTGACTTTTGGCGGTCCAGCCGTCCGTCGCAGTGAGCCCGATTTCATGGCCGCCTATGTCGTCAACCACATACTCGGCGGCGCCGGCCTGACGTCGCGACTGTTCCGAGAAGTCCGCGAGAAGCGCGGACTGGCCTATTTCGTCCGTGAGAACCTGGTCTGGATGGATCATTCAGCCATGTTTCTTGGCAATAGCGGCACCTGCGCCGATCGTGCCGGCGAAACGGTCGAAGAAATCGAGAAGCAGGTCCGCCAAATCGCCGAGAAAGGACCGACTCAGCAGGAACTCGATGATGCAAAGTCCTACCTGAAGGGCTCGCAAGTGCTGGCTCTCGACACATCATCAAAGCTTGCGCGAACGCTGCTGCAGCATCAGCTCGACAAGTTGCCCATCGACTATTTCGAAAAGCATAACGCCCTGGTCGATGGGGTGACGTTAGAGGACGCCAAGAGAGCAGCGCAGCGGCTGTGGGGTGAGGGTCTGCTCACAATTGTCGTCGGCCGCTCCCCAAAGGACGCAGCGCAGCCGACCACCATGCCATCGGGGACCAAACTCCCGCCGGGCGCCGAGCAGCTAGGCGCCGCGCCGACGGCGCCACCGAATTGACTTTCTAGCAGCCCAGGCGCTTAGCAAGCGGTCTCCCTTTTGCGCGCAGAGTGCCTCTAGCCACCCGCCTTTAGCTCGCGGAGATATTCGATCATCGGGCAGTTATCACGCGGCCGCTCGATTGCCGCTTTTGCTCAATCGCTTTGCCAATCAAGGCGGTAGTCCGGCTTGAAGTCTTCAGGTACCTAAATGCAAAATAGAGCTATCACCAAGGAAACGGCCTCAGCGAAGGATACGCTGAGGCAGAGCTTCCACTGTGGTCGTGCCATTGGGGGAATGACACAGACGTGGAAATAACCGCTTACCAATTGGCTTGTTCTTAATTCTTTTCATTTCCGGCCTGACCAGCGATCTCCAGATCGGAGCTCTTCGCTGCGGCAGGGGATCGCTACTTTCGGCGGCCTTCGGCGGCAGAAATGAGGTCGACACTTCCTGTTTTCCACACCTCCCTCGATTGTTGCATTAAGTATCCGCCTTAGTCGCATTCAGTTGTGCTCGAGTTGCGTTACCCTGGTCGGCTGGCGGTTCGTACCGTGCGCCAGCGGGATCCATGCCCCCTAGAGCGCAGCTCTAGGGGATGCCTAACAAGCTTCGGTGTCCCATGAAGGATATGAAGATGAGCATGATGTAGCTTTGCGCCGGGGCCGAGTATACACCGATCAATTATCTAAAGCGCGACCGACCAGAAGACGCGAGAACTGGACGCGCACCTCGGATCCCATTTCAGGCGGGCTTGCCCAACAAAATCGAAAGAGTGGTTAGAGTGGGCGCTTTAAAGCGGTAATGTATACTGTCTGCCCGCCCCCAAGGAAGCGCCCAACGAGAGCGCTCACGCGCCAAGCCATCGTTCATTCCCTGCAGATTCTTCTCGACCGGCACCACGTCGTCTCATCGGTGAAATCTGCGAAGACAAAGATCGTCCCGATCGCTTGACACCGAAGACGGAGCGTCCGCGATATCGCCTCGCCACCGCCGCCGGCCGGCGCGCCCCGCTTACCCTTCGATCTTGTTCTCCATAACACGATAGTCTCGTCGCGGCGCGAACAGATGCATCCTTGCTATTTGCGCCAGCATCAGCGCTCGCATATCTCGAAATTCCTCAGGAGAGTGAGAGTTCGGTCGTTCAGGGCCATCTCTCAGCAATTGACCAGCCAGTTCGCTGCCTGCCGAAAAGACGACGATCTGATCCAGCAGATCTTCTGCCAAGGCATAGTCGAACCGCAGCACCGCCTCGATTGCGCTTCCACCAAGCTCGCAATCTGACGCTACGTAAGGTTCGCTCGCTTCATGCCAATCTAGATAGAGCCGCGATAGGCAATCGCCGATCACCACAGGCAGACGGTTGGCGTCGCGCATTCCAGCCGCCCACGAACCTCACGTAGATCACTAGTACAAGTGGTTTACTCCCAATTCTCGGCCTGCGTCGTCGTCGGGATCAAAGGACGTCACTCGCTTGATGTTGAAAACATTCATCGGTTGCAGAGCTCTCGCATCGAAGATTAATCGCCCCTTCTTTCTGCCATGTTCGCACCCAAAGCAGAGACGCGCCGGTTGCGCACTTTGCGCGCGGCAATAGCGAGTGTCTCAGGAGATTTCCATGGTTAAGCCAGTTGTAATTGTGGTCGGTGCGGACAAGGGAGGAGTCGGCAAGACGACCGTATCACGAACGCTACTGGACTACTTCAGCGTCAACAATGTGCAAACACGCGCATTCGACACGGAGTCGCCGAGAGGAACGCTGAAGCGCTTTTATCCCGAGATCACCGAGATCGTCGACATGACGACGACGGCGGACCAGATGAAGATCTTCGATACCCTAAACTCAGGGCTGTCCGTCACTGTCATCGATGCTCGCGCAGGCTTACTGTCCTCTGCGCTGGCTTCCTTGCGCGACATCGGATTTCTGGACTCGGCGCGGTCTGGCCAGATCACGTTTGCCGTGTTCCATATCCTGGGATCATCCATCGCTTCGCTAGACGAGATCGCGGAAACCGCGACCTTCATGAGCGGCGCAAAATACTACCTAGTCAAGAACTTCATCAATGACACTCAATTCTTCCAATGGGATCAAGCGACATATAATTCCTATTTTCACCGCATCAAACATGCGACTGAGTTGGTCATACCGAAGCTTAACGAGATGGCCTATGAGCAGGTGGAAGTCGCGTCCGTCCCATTCATAGACTTCGTAGCAAACAAGGGGCGAAACGATGAACCCGCGAACAACTCCTTCGTGTTGCGCGGCTATGTCCGGCACTGGCTGGCAAATGTCTGGAGCGAATTTGATCGCATTAACTTGACGGAATTGGCCGGCGCCAAGTCCGCCACCCGGGCAGGCGAAAAGTAGTCGCATATTCGCCGAGCTCAGGTCGGGCCCACGTACGAAACGAAATTGATCTGCTGGCTATGTTAGCGACCCCCATCTACATCATCTGCTCTCCTAGCCCGCAGGTCGGTAAAACTCTCATCGCTCGGGCCATGAGCGAGTTCTTGCTGCTGAAAAACGGTACAGTGCTGTCGTTTGATGTCAATTTGAAAGAGCCATCATTGCTCGACTACCTCCCCAACATCACGGAGACCGCGGATGTGATCGACACTTACGGCAAGATGCAGCTGATGGACCCTCTTGTGATCCACGATCGGGTACCCAAGGTAATCGATCTCGGCTTTCACGCCTTCGACGAATTCTTCAAGATGTGCGAGGAGATCGGCTTCATGAAGGAGACGGCGCGCTGCTATGTCGCCCCTATCATCCTCTTCGTTGCGGGCGCTGACCGCATCTCCTTTCGCGGTTACGAAATGCTGCGGCGGCGAATTCCGCCGGCGTCGCTGGTCACCGTCCACAATGAATTCGTGCTGCGCGGCGGATTACCTGAAGCGATGGATGACGAGCGAGTGCTTCGGATTCCCGCGCTTCCGCTGTTCCTCAAGAGGTATATAGACCGACTTAGCTTTTCCTTCACCGGATATCTGCGCAACGAGAAGGACTGGTCCACCGAGCTACATCAATGGATCCGACGGAATTACAGCATGTTTCGCGATCTGGATTCGAGCGTCATGCTGCGAAAATCCTATCGATCTCGGGGGACGGATATCGACAGCCTACGTTGCACAAGGGCTACTTGAGATTCCGATCTGCTCGCGATCTATTCGTCCCGGCCTATAAGTAGTTTTCGAGGACGTTCTCAAAGGGACGCGAACGCATGAATTGCGGTATACGAATCTTCAGGTGGATTGCGCATTTTTACCGTGATCGTCCGCACGGACCACGCGACCGGCAATTGACGGTAGCTCATTCGCCGAATGGCTCATGTAGACACGCGCGTCCTCGAAAGGATCGAGGACTGTCTTCACCTTGGCGCTGTCTTCACCTTGGCGGCTAGGCGGATCGACGGTCCTTATCCCAGGAGGCTCATAGATCAAGGCCGAGTTTCCCGAGCACCTGGTGCATGACCGCGCTTTTGATCTCGCGGGCGATCTCGTTTCGGATCTGGGCCCCGAGCACCCGCTCGGCATCGGCATCGCCTGTCAAACCTTCCTCGGCCAGTCGGAGATGCAGACGGGTTTGAAACTCTTCGCCCATTGCGTCGACGAGCCGCTCCTGCATGGCAGCATAATCTTCGGGCGCGATGCGCCTCACCACGCTTTCCCATGGTTGCCAGCGCGTTGCCAGATAGTCCGGAAATTCCGCCGCTTCCTGACTCCGCACCGATGCCTCGGCGCTGGCCACATCGTTCTTGGTCACGTGAGAGACGTTCATGAAGCGCATGTCGGGAGCAATGTGCCTTAGCTCGAGTGGGTCGCGCAGCTGGGTCTGGTAGGCAAGGTAGACCTCGATTTCATCGACGTTCGCGTCGGGATCGGCGCGACGAAGCGAGTTGACCCTCTCGCGCGCGATTCCGTCCAGCGCTTCCAAGCGAAACATGACGCGGCCGTGTTGGAGCAGTTCGCCCAGCCGCCCGTCATAGACGCCGTCCTCGACATCAGCGTTCAGACGTGCGGTCTGCATCCCGTTCCAGGTCAAAGTAATGCGATCTTCGCAGCTCTCGCTCGCTCCCGAAGCCAACTCGAAATATTGCTTGCGCAAACGCGGCCTGACCGCTGCCTGCCCCAAATCTTCGGCGACGGCCTGGCGGAACGTCTCGTTGCCATAGTTCACGGTGCCCCGGAGCCTGTCGAGGAAGCGTGCATAGTCCGCGGCCCCCGCTTCATGGGCGAAGTGCTGCCAAGTCGCCATTGCCGTGGGCTCGCCCTCGAGCCAGTCCGCGGCAACCTCTTGGAGGGATCGCGGCTGAACTTCCACCGCGCCATCCGCCGTCGAGAAGAAAACCTGCGGACCGGAATAGTGTCCGGCATGCATCGCTGTTGCCAGGCCGGCCTGCACCCAATCGGCGAGTGGATTATTCTCCAGATCAACGCTCGAGTCACGGCTTAGCTGCGTCAGCAGGGTCTCCGGCACGCTGGTCAGCTGGTTGTTGCTGGCGCCGAGCCACAGCAGCTCGGGCGGGACCGTCTCAGGTAGGCTGGTTAGCCGGTTGTGGCTGGCGCTGAGCCATTCGAGCTCAGCCGGAAGGGGCTCGGGCAGGTTCGTCAGCTGATTGTAGTCGACGTTCAGACGCTGGAGCCCGGCTGGAAGGTCGGGCAGGTGGGTCAGGCGGTTACCGCTAGCGTCCAACTCCTGAAGCGTTGCTGGAAGGGGTTCGGGCAGGCTGGTCAGCTGATTGTTGTCCACATTCAGGCGGCGCAACCAGGCCAGAATGGACGCCGACAAGGCGGTCAGCGACAGAGACGACAGATCTAGCGGCTCATTGAGATCACCCGTGCCACGCCAAGCCCTCGTTCGACTGACCGCCTGTTGCCGGTCCTCATCTTGCCCCTGCCCGTCTTCGGCAGCCCAGTCCGCCAGCACCTCCTCCTGCGAGGCAGCCGCCTCGGCAGCGCACGCCTGCACGTCCGTCACGGCCTCTCCCCACTGCGATGCAGCCGCAGAGCCCGGTTCGGAGCTTTCCGAAGCGGAAGTTGCGGAAGGAGTACCAGTGCCAAGCTGTTCTGCATTCATGGATGTTGTCTCTTCTGTAGCAAGATGAAGCGAACGCGCCGGGGCGGCGCATCTAGAACCGGCAACCCCGCCATGAATGACGCTCCACGGGCTAACTGCAATGAGGTCTCACGCACCGCTGGCACGAATCGCTGCTGCGAGTGCTATCGAGTAACTTCAGAGGGTGCAGCGAACCCAGGCGAAGTCTCGCTCGTGGATCGGTTGATATTCCCCTGTCAGATCTACGCCCGTTGAGCCGGGCCTACCAGCAAGAGCGACGTTCATGCTATAGGAGAACCAGCTGTCGATAAGCTGACGGAGCGCGGAGCGAGGAAACCGGACGGCCTCATCAATTTCTCAAGTTTAGCTCAGCGCTCCGCAGACAAATCACTTCGAGCTGGGCCGACTGGGGCCGGGTGCCGGCACGCCGGCAGCGGGACGCTTAGGCCGGCAACTTTGCTGTCGCTTGCGGCGAGGCGCCACTTCCCGCTGCGTTCAAACGCTTACGCAAAATAGCTGATATAAATAGTTTGCAGCCCATCGCGCCTAACGCCGCTCGGCCTTGGCTACGAGACGCAGCGCGCACCCGAGGTTAACAACACGGGCTCGCTAAATTTCCCGATGACGAGTTCCCAGCCATTCTGGCATCAGCCACGAAGACGGCCCCCGCCTCGGCTCACCGTTACACATCTCGACGGGCAAGCGCTGATGAGGCGGCACTTGCCCCTTCGTTCGACCGAATGATCGAACAGATGCATCTGCACTGGTGCGACACAGAGCTTTTGTATGTCGAGCTCAATGTAGTCGATCCGCGCCGCGACCAATGAACTCGAGCATCGACTGTGCCTCGTTGATCTCGCGTGAAACACGCGTCAAGATCCGTATTGCTATCTCCTCCGTCGCGATCAGTCCCGCTCTTTCGCAGGCTAACCCCAAATGAAGCATCACCTGCTCGTGAGAGGGCGCAATACGATTCTGCAACAAGCTGGTCGTCAATGACGAGAGCATGTGCTCGACGACGTCATTCTCCGCCTCGCTCAAGACCTAGTCCTTCTGATTTTTTGTTCAGTTCTGTAATCTTTGGCCATCATCGCCACAGTGTCGCTTCGAAGGATAGTGACTTCGACACTGCAGCTTCATGCCCGTTGAACGCTGCGATCGAGAGACCTATTTGGTCGGTTACCTCACTGCTCGGACCGCTTCTCCTCAGCACAGGGCGCACGGCTTTAGATAGCGAGAGTTGCACGATTGTTATAGCTCCACGGCGGCATTCCGCTCTTTTGGAGTGCCGACCGAATGATGCTGCAAATATGGAAAGCGCCCCTAATTCCCACCTTCCCAAGCAGAACGTCGTCAAGTGCGATACACGAGAAACTATTCTCTCGCAAACGTCTCGGCCGGCCTGAGCTCCGGCCTTTCGGCTCAACGCGTTGCAAGTCGTGGCGTAGCCCCACGATCTTCCTGCGCGGATGCTTTTCTGAAAACTCGGCAGAAATCTAGATCGACATTCAGCCGCCGCCTTTTGCAGGAACACCGAATGGTCGGCGTTGCGCAATTGCTCGTCGCGCGTGAACACCACTGCTGAGAATTCAACGATTCGCTGGCGCGATCGATTTCGCCTAGTGCCCTCGTGAGGCTGCCTGGAAAGGGACATAAGCCCCCACCGCAGCGCTCTGTGCGGCGATCAGTGCTGCCGGTCATCGCCTCTTGCCGGATAAGAACCGTCTATTCCGTTGGATTTGCTTGCGAGTGCGGCTGTTCACTGAGCGCGCTTTCGCTGGACCGCTAAAAACAGATTACGGCTGAGGTTAGCCATGTTCTGCTGCCTATCACTCCATCATCCTTGCCATCTTGAGACTTCAACTAGTCAGCGTACTTGACAATGGCTGGTCCGGTGCCCCGTGCCGACGATGCAAATGGCTTTCCTGGCCATCGCCCAAAAGCTGGCAATCAGCAGGCCGCCCCATCGATCTCAATTTTGCGATGCGCCATAAACGCCTGCCAAGCGGGCCTTTATCTTATACGCATCGGCAAGCCTAGACCCTGTCGCAGCGTCAGATTCAAGCCATTAAATCGGTTTTCTGAGGCCGACTGTGTACAGTGGATGCCGATAGCAATCGATGTCCGTAGAATGCTCATTTGGCTCGACACTGCGTCTAGCCGACATTTGCCTCGGATTGAAAAGATCCCAACCCGGGCGCGTGCGTTTCTTTGATTGGGTGTCGCGTCCCAGGGATCGCAGTCAGGCCGGCTCACCTTCCTCAAACAATCGTGCCCATGGCCTTGTTGATGTGGTTCACCGCGCCCATAAACTATTTATCGGATAAGCCATTGCGAATGCCGGGTAGTACCGCGGGTGACGATCGCCGTGCTTGACACTCCAGGGACAAAGTGAACTACATCTGTGATGACATCAATTGATGATACATTAAGTGAGATCAGATGGCTGCGGAACGAAATCTGGCGCCACCGTCGATCTCTTAAAAAGGACCTACCTGAGCGCAAGGCCGTTGAGAAGCGTCTGCTTGAACAGCTTTCTGCCTTTGAACGGCTCTTGTCGACGGCGTTTCCTTTGACCTTGAGCCCTAAAGTGTATTCGGCCAAGAGCATCACGATCGGGCGAAGCGACTCGCCTGAAGCGCGCATCGAGAACGCCGCAATGGCATCCAGCGGTTCCTTCGGGAAGTCGACTGGCGGCTAACAAACAAGGTTTCCTAGCTCTATCTCTCCCTTGAGCCCCGCAGTCGAGACCAAGCTAATCTCCAGCTGGAAGACCGCGATGGAGCAAACCTCCAATGCTAACACGCCGGCGATCTTTGCCAACGATAGCCGATTTAGTCATCTGCCGGAAAATACTTGGTTGCGGGCCACAACGCCATAGATTGATGGGCAGCACGGATTACTGCAGATGTCCGGCCGTAACCACCACAGTTTACGCAGATTGTCCTTCCGACCAGTTACAGCGAGGCGATGGCAATCTCACGACGGCCTCAAAGTGGGCGAATGGCTGCAGCGCAGGATAAATCGCAGCTGCTGCAGACGAAATCGAAGTTCAGAGCACATTACAACCTTGTAAGACGCGTGGGCGCACTACCGATCGCTGATCGAGGCCGATCGATTCACGGAGCTCAATGGCCCTGATGGATGAATAGCGGCTCGCCAGGATGATGGTCCAGCCCGATCGACTTTCGGCCACCAAGCTGGCCAAACTCCGGCTGACTACCTCACTGCGCTCGATTTCTGCAACTGCCGCTCGGACGCCTCACTCGCGATGAAGGACGACCGGAAGCCTGTTGAGATGCCGTCTCGCTCCATCGTTTCTCTCCGCCGCGGTTGGCACCATGCGGCGGCATGCGCCGCGCAAGTTTTTGAAATTATCTCTAAGACAAAACATGGCTACGTCGGCATCGCTACGCCCTGTAAAGCGGTCACAGAAGCGGATCACGTCTGGTCTGCACGACAACAAGACTTCCTCGGCCCGTCGATCTCGCGCGCGAGCGTATCCTGTGCACCACGTCGCTGCGATTACGATCGCGGCGAGGGCGGCTGCACAGTGATGCGCATTGCGAGTCCAGTCGATTCGTCGCTCTTGATTCACCAAACCTCTCTTAAGCCGCATAACCTTCACTATTGTTCTCTGCGCCGCGAGCATAATCTGTTTATCGGATTTGGGCCGCCTCGGCTGCCACTGTCTCGCTGTTGCGGGCGCCGACGCAATGCTTACGGGCTCCCGATCACCGTTCCGTCACGCGCAGCACGCTGATTGCGAAGACCGAGATACAACAGAGATCGGTCGTTTAGCGCTTGAGTGGCGATGCTGGCTCCCAATACGGCGTTCTGCTTCGCAACGCTACAACCTGACGCCACGGTCGATTCAAGCACTTTGAGCGTCTGAATTCGCTCACGGGGCAGCTGCCAAAGATCGATTACCCGATACTGCCCACGCGCACCACTGCAACCCCAAAGCCCTCCTTAGACAAATAGGCCTTCACGATAGCGACAAGCACGTTGTGATTAGCGAGGGATATAGCGCTGCCGCAGCGAAATCAGGCGATGTCGCGGTCCAAGCTGGAGCATCAGCAGGCCCAAATTGTGCGCCTCGAGTCCCAACCCGTTCGTCGCTGACGCAAGAATTCCTTAGGAGCCTGTCAAATTATCTATCCTGGGCAGGTCAATCCTGGGCCACCTCGCGTTGCAAAGAAAAGCCCGGTCGCCCTGAAATGCGCCCGCAACCGGTGCTGCGACGAAGACGCTTTCCCTAGCTGGAGGGCGCAGCATGTCAAGCTTACATGAGCCCTTTTTTCCAAGCGCCCGGCAGCCGACCTTCTCCTGCGCGCACGTCGGAAGGTTCGCCAAATCGGATGGCATGAATTTGTGCATCATTGACGAGTTCTACGGCCGCATGTTCGCCAAAGCACCATCTCCAATCCAAGAGGCGATGGAACATCCTCAGCTTCCATCTCGTAGCTCGGCATGTGCGGTAGGTGACGCGAGCGTCCAAAGCCCTACAATAAGATGCGGCGATTTAAGACCCGAGTAGAGGCCGATAAAAGCCTCTCTCGCCGCTAAGACACGCAGGTATTCCTCGAAACGGCACGCCGATTGCTGGGTAGGGATCAGCCAGTCTCCGCCAAGGAAGCTGTAGCGCCGGAGCCGGAGTTCCAATGAAGTTTATCCGATTCATCCTGATCGACCTGGCCTTGATGCTGCTCGCACCCGAGAATGCAGAGGCCATGATCATGGCTCCCAGCGCAAACCTCAAATCGACTACCAAAGCTGTGGGATCCTTGATGCGGATCTCCGGCTCTGAGCGATTATTCAGCTCCCGACATCTTGACCACCAAATCTCTCGAGCCGCGCAACTTGCACATTCAGCAGAAGCCGTCGGGGCGGCCAAGCAGGCTGAGAACCTCGCGCTGCTCGACAGGCGCTTTGCCTCTCATTGGCAAGCGCACAGGGCAGCATCCGATTGTCACGATCCTCGTGGCGCGGAGATCCTCAAGAAGCCTCTGATCTTAACACAGATCTGCAGTCCGCCGTCACACCTTATGCCATCATGCGAGCAGAGAAGCCGTGCACGAGCGGCACAGGCCGGATTATCGGAGGCATGGCCATCATCTCTATTGCAGCGATTGTGCTCGTGACTTGGACAAGAAGATACCGCACAGGCGCAGGTTCATGAGAGAAGCAAGAACGGGCTATATCGAGGTGGCCTTCAACGGCTCTCTCGAAAACATTCCGCTAGATGCGCAATTCAGCCTGCCAGCCAAAGGCGTCACAGCAATTTTTGGTCCGCCCGGGTGCGGCAAGACCACACTCGCGCGCTGCATCGCTGGTGTACAGCGTCTGCCGATCGGTTTTTGTGCAGTCGATGGAGAGATTTGGCAGGATGAGACGACGTTTCGACCACCTCATCGGCGTCCCGTCGCATATGTATTCCGACCACCAATTCCCCTTGCTCATTGGTCTGTACGGCGCACCCTACTCTATAGGGCGTCACAATCGACACCGACACTGATCGATTTTGATGGTGTAGTCGAATTGCTCGCCTTGGCGCCACTGCTCGAGCGTTCGCCATCACATCTTTCCGCGGCCGAGCGGCAGCGACTTGCCCTTGGCAGCGCACTGTTAGGCCAGCCTCGGCTACTTTTGCTGGACGATCCACTCATTGTGCTCGACCGCTCCGCCAAACGCGAGATCCTGCCATTTCTCGAGCGCATGCGGGAAACGCTCCCGTTGCCGATGATCTACATAAGCGACGATATCGCTGATATCGAGCGTTTGGCCGATCATCTTGTCATGATGAAAGATGGCGTGGTGACTTCGGCCGGGCCGCTCAATGTCGTTCAGAGCGATCCGGTGCTTGCCAGGCGCGGCGAAGCGGCAGTCTGTCTTGATACCTTGGTCGGCGGCTATGACGGACGCTATGGGCTGATCATGCTTCGCCTCAACCGAGCGCGCCTTGCAATCCCTGGAGTGCCGCTTAGACCGGGCGCGCAGCTGCGGCTGCGCATCGCAGCCAGCGACGTCAGCATTGCGTGCGCGCCACCACGTACAAGCTCTATCCTCAATGTATTCCCGGCACGCATCAAAGGCTCTCTGCCGTTCGGCGAGGCGGAGGTCACCTTGGTTCTGGCTCTTGAAACTGGCCGTTCTGGCGTGCCGCTTTTGGCGCGCATCACGCGCCGCTCCTTTGATGCGCTGCGGCTCAGCAATGGAGCGGACGTGTTTGCCGAGGTCGCGCGCGCCGTTCCGTTCGCGGCTGCCGATCGGTACTTGCAATGCCTGCCACGGTCCGCATGAGAGCGTTCGACAGCTGTGCCCGGATACGAGAAACACATCAAAAGGAACCCGTCCGCGATCGATAATTTGGACGCGATAGATCCGAATAGTGTCGGGGCTATTCGCTACCGTCCGAAAGACGATGTGGATCGGCTACTCGCCGATTTCGCTCAGGATATGCGCAGAAAGCCGTCCGCGTCGGCGGCATCGTGCAGCAAGACGCGAGGCGCGCAAATGGCACGCACGTCATGCTCGCAATTGACGTTGCGACAGGACAAGAGATCTCGATTTCCCAGCCACTCGGCAGCCGGAGCTCTGTCCTATAATCTCGATACAAATGGGCTTGCCGAGGCCGCAGCTGTCCTTTCCCAGGCACTTCGCAACAAGATCGATCTTCTCGTGATAAATAAATTCGCCAAACAAGAAGCCGACGGCCGGGCCCTGCGCGCCGAATTCGTTGGGCCTATCAGTACTGACAGTCGTTGCAGAAATTCCTTGCCGACTGGCGAAGCTTCACCCCGGGCGGTGGCACGCTACCGCTTGTGATCGTCAATTCTGGGAGCAGTAATGGCGCGAGATCTCAACGCGCGCGGCGCGCAGCGTCAGCACCAGCTGCTTTTATTTGGAGACCCGGACCGCTTGGTGACGACAGTAAGACTGTCGAGCACGTCGTCTCCGAAATCGCGCATCAGGCTCTTTCGCCCCCGAAAACAGCCTTAGCACCGGCGTCCGCTCCCACGCTCCGTGCCAGGTGATTCCTCGCGAACGTGCCTTCGAACCTTCGACGGCGAGACGTCGCAGTTCAACCAGCTGCACGCGCTAACCAGTTCAAGCCGATATCATCCCCTCAGTCGGTTCGCCCGTCGACTAGGAGATTGCTAAGATTCAGGTCTGGTTGCCGTGTCCCCGCCAACCGCCTGGCCAGCGCCCGCGTACAAGACTGTGGGAAGGGAGCTTGGCTACAGATTTCTCGCTGATCGACGCTCCAAGCGCGCGGGCATGCCTTTATCAAAGCCGCTGGAATCTACTCCTGAGAACGGATGGCATATAGCTTGCTTCAACAGTGAAGCCACCATCTACAGAAAGCAAGTTTGTGAGGACAGCATGCTCGGAGTTGGAAGTCAGTTGCCGCCGTTCGAAATCACAGGCGTGAAGCCAGGTTTTCAAGTGCAGGAAGAAGGAGGACAGAGCGCATTCGAGACGCTGACCGACGCGAGCTTTCCAGGAAAATGGAAGATCATCTTCTTCTATCCCAAGGATTTTACCTTCGTGTGCCCGACAGAGATCGCTGAGTTTGCCCGGCTTTCCAAGGAATTCGCCGACCGCGATGCGGTTGTGCTGGGTGGTTCGACCGACAACGAGTTCTGCAAGCTCGCTTGGCGGCGTTCCCATGTTGACCTGCATAAACTGCCAATCTGGCAGTTTGCCGACACAAAGGGAACGCTTGTCGATGGTCTTGGCGTACGTTCACCCGAAGGGGTTGCCTATCGTTACACCTTTATTGTCGACCCCCAAAATACGATCCAGCACGTTTATGCGACGAATCTAAGTGTCGGGCGCAGTCCTAAGGACACGCTCCGGGTTCTGGACGCGCTGCAAACCGACGAGCTCTGTCCCTGCAACCGCGAAATCGGCGGCGAAACCTTGAAGGTTGCTTGAGGCAGCATGTCTTCGATCGAACAACTAAGCGACAGGATTCCCGATTTCGCGAAGGATGTCAGGCTTAACCTGACCTCCTTGGTGGCCGATGAGACGCTCTCGCCACAGCGAAAATACGGGCTGCTGCTGGCGAGCGCGATTGCCACCCGCAATGCAGCCTTGATTGCCGCGATGGAATCGGCTGCGTCCGCTGTCATGACATCGGTAGCGATTGCCGCAGCGAAAGCCGCAGCCTCCCTGATGGCAATGAACAACGTCTACTACCGCTTTGTTCACCTCGTTTCCAACCCGGAATACAAGACGATGCCGCCACGGCTGCGAATGAACGTGATCGGCAATCCCGGCGTGGACAAGTCAGATTTCGAGCTGTGGTCGCTTGCCGTCTCCGCCATAAACGGCTGCGGTGCGTGCATCGATGCCCATGAGAAAACACTGAGAGCCGCGGGGGTCAATTCCGAAACGATCCAGACTGCCGTGCGCTTTGCCGCGATCATGCAGTCAGTGGCGATGGCAATCGAGGCTGCTGGACCCAACCCCTCTCAGGCGAGGGGCTGATCCTTTCCTCTGCCATCCGATCGACCGGCGTTGTGGCGCCGTTCAGTGACGCCACAACCAGTCCTTCGCGACTCCCGAACCAGCGGGACATTTGCAATGTCCTGTCTTGCGCGGCGTCCGCACGAAAGAGTGTCTTGCTCGAATTCCAGGCGCCGTGCAAGTGACGCGGAATGCGCCACAGATGCGGTGAGACCCCATCCCGTAACGCCGGTCGCACCACGGTCTTCGTTCCAACATCATCCAAACTTGAACAGGACTCCATATCCGCCGCGCGGATGGCTCCATTGAATGTCGCCCGTAGGCTCGGCGATCACGCGGCAGGTACCGCACTCAATGCAGCCGTCAACTGTTATCTCGACCTGGCCCTCGTCGTTAAGTTCGTAGCATCGCGCGGGGCAGGCTTTCAAGAGTGCAAGTAGCTGCGGCGATGGGGTGGTGTGCGCACGCACCTTGACGTGAGGGTGACCGACGTCGACAAGATAGCGGTTGTAATACAGCTTGTCTTCGACGCGCACTCGGGGTTCGGCATTCATGCATTGACCTTCCATTGTTGAGGTTCATCATGTCGCGGTCAGCGCCACGCCCGGGCAAAACGACAAGCATCGCCAAACAGACCTGTCCATGACCGCGCCTTGACAAACGATTTCAGGGTCGCCTTCTCCTTCTCAGCCTTGGGCGTACCATCGACGCGCACAAAGTTTTGCATCGCCTTGGAGATGAGCTGTGGATAGGTGAGAAAGAAGTTTTGTGAGTAGGTATGCATCAGGGGCGGCAAATCCTTGTACTTCTTTAGATCTTTGATGACGAAGGAATCGTCCAGCATCTTCTTGTAGATCGACAGGTTTGTTGCACTCATCGGCTCGCCGCGCGATTTTACCAGACCTATCGCTTCGGCGGCGATGCGGCCGGAAGTCATCGCAAGATTGGAGCCCTCACGATGAATGGCATTGTTGAGTTGGGCCGCATCGCCCACCACGACCCAGCCTTCCCCATAAAGCTGCGGGATCGACTTGTACCCGCCTTCAGGAATGAGATGGGCTGAATACTCCTTGACTTCGGACCCTGCTATGAGGGGCGCCACCGAGGGATGGCTCTTGAATTGATCGAGCAGGCCGTAGGGCGTCTGGCCCGTGCGCTGGAAGTCGGCGACGAGACAACCGATGCCGAGCGAAATGCACTCTTTGTTGGCATAGATGAAACCCATACCGGTCATGCCGCGGGAAATAGTACCGGCCGCCTCGATCACGACGCCTTCATCGCCCTTGAGATTGAAGCGCGCCTCGATAGTCTCGCGAGGCAAGAAGTGCATCTCCTTCACCGCGAGCGCAACGTTATCGGGTGTCGGCCGCGCGCGCAGGCCCGCGCGCGTCCCGAGCAGCCCATTGACCCCCTCGGCCAGCACGACGACATCGGCATGTATTTCGCCGTCGCGGCGATCTGTACGAACACCGACGATCCTTTCGCGCTCGTCCCGGACGAGCTCAGTGACGGTCGTCTCGCACAGCACGGTCGCGCCAGCCTCCCGCACCTTGGAAGAGAACCATTTGTCAAACTGGGCGCGTATAATCGTGTACCGGTTCGGCCGTTCCTCGTTGAAGTCGTCTGAACGGTAATGCATTCCGACATGGGAGCGATCGTCCATCATCCAGAACCGCTGCTCAATCAGATGACGCTCGAGCGGCGCCTCCTCTCGAAACTCCGGCACCAGCTTTTCCATCATATCGGCATAGAGGATGGCGCCCTGCACATTCTTCGATCCTGGATATTCGCCCCGCTCGAGCTGCAGCACTTTCATGCCGCCTTTGGCCATGGTCAATGCCGCCGCGTTGCCGGCCATACCCGCTCCGACCACGATCGCATCGAATCTCTCGTCAATCATCATCATCTCCTCTAGACCGCGATCCGGGCGCGCGAACTCGGCAAAAGCCGGGCGCGAAATGCGGCCGTCAGCGCCGGTAGCAATTGGATGGCGTCACTGACGATCGCGAGATGGGCGAAGTCGAAGATCGGAGCGTTCTTGTCAGTGTTGACGGCGACGATCAGATCCGCACCCTCCACGCCAACCCGGTGCTGGATCGCGCCGGAAATGCCCGCGGCAATATAGAGCTTGGGCCGGATGGTTTTGCCCGTCTGGCCGATTTGCCGGTCAGACGTAACCCATCCTTTTTGTACCAGAGGGCGCGAGCAGCCATATTCAGCGCCAAGCAGAGTTGCGAGCTCGCGCACCAACCGAAAGTTCTCAGGCGATCCAAGTCCCAGGCCACCGGCGACCACGACATCGGCATAGGCCAGATTGGAGGTTTCTGCATCACGGTCGGGTAGGAACGATAATACTTTTGTAACAATGTCATCTTCAAGAAGGCCGAGCGGATGGACGATGATACGAGCGGCATCGCGTACGACGCGCTCAGGCATCGGCATGACCCGCGGGCGGACGGTTGCCATTTGCGGACGATAATTCAAGGTATAGATCGTGCAGAGCAGCGAGCCGCCAAAGGTCGGACGCGTCGCCGCAAGCGAACCATCGGCGTCGACGTCCAGCGCGGTGCAGTCGGCAGTGAGCCCCGTCGACAGGGTCGTCGCCACGGAACCTGCGAGATCGCGACCGAGCGTCGTCGCCCCCAACAGTAGGATCTCGGGCTTGTAGGTGTTGACGAGTTCGGTTAGCGCTTTGGTGTAGGATTCGTTGCGGTAATCCGACAAAACATTGTCGCTCACGAGATAGGCCAGATCGGCGCCATAACAAAATGCGTCAAGCGCGGCGTTACGTGTGTGCTGCCCCTCCGGGCCGATAACGACGGCGGCAAGATTCACCTTTAGCCTATCGGCAAGCCTGCGCCCGGCACCCATGAGCTCCCAGGAAACCGGATGAACCTGGCTGCGCTCCAGCTCGACGAAGACCCAGACGTGCTTGTACGCCTTGAAGTGCTCCGGCAGTTCTTTTTTGGCTGCTGCGCGGCCGGACGCCGCCGGCATAGCCGTTCTAGTGACATTGCTCATACTCTAGATTCCCCTGAAAGATAGGCGCGCCCGCGCACAGGTTGCTTTTTGGCTTCGTCAGCTGAAGATCACTTTTGGTCGGCAAGGAGCCGGCTGCTCGGCCCCGAATGCTTGGTAGGAGGCCTCACAACAAGACGCGTCATCGCGATAGACGTACTGGTCCGGCCGGATTTGGCGAGGTCTTCCACTCTGAACACTTGCGCACTCTGAACACTTGCGCGCCGCGTTCGACGAACGGCACCTCGGCGGCCAGGGTGCCGCGGTGATTCTGACCGTTCGTTTCCATGCCTGATTCGGCAAGTCCGTTCGCTGCGCAATACCTGCGCCTCACTTTTGGCCCAGCGGCTCCACATTGACTGTGACGACGAGGGCGATTCAGGCAACGCACCTGTCACGCAATTCATGCCGAGCCTCCGGCGCGGATAGCCCGTATAGGCCGACGTTGGCCCTCTTCCTGACGCACGTTGCTATCCGCCATGAGATAGAAACAAATCTGAGCGGAACCGGGAGCCGATTTGATGCGGACTTCGCTGTGCATACCCTCTCCAGGTGTAGCGCGAACGGGCGACTTATCCATTGACCACCATCTCACGGTCCATACGGAGCCTCGATCGCATCAAAGACCGTTTCGAACGGACCCGGCGAGATCGTAGGCCACGAATGATGACGCAGGGCTCGGCAGGCACGAAAAGCAGCATCATGGGTCTTCCTTCAACCTCATCTCGGACGACTACGATCTGTCGGCATCGATGATCGGATCGGCAGGACAACAGCAAGTGTCGTACCAGTTGCAAAAACCATTGAAAGTCAGTCGAAAGTGATGGTTTGGCAGACACTTGAAATACGCTGATACCGTAGACACGACCAGTTCAGACATGGGTCGGGAATACGACAGCCGCCGCTCGGCGGGATGGCTGCAGAGAGTTGACCCGGACAAGGACGAAGGCCGCACATCGGGTTGCCACGTCGCCCCGTCGGGCACACCTTGCTTGCAGTGGAACGCTAGCTCACTTCAGCTCACTCAACGGGACAAAGGCCGCCGCCTTCTTAGGGTCTGCGACGGCATCCTTCAAAACCTTGAACACTCGTTGGTCGATCGGTGACGATGCCACGAAATCGGCATAGGCCTGCTCCAGCATCGCCTTGCACCGAGCTCTGATTTCCGGCTCTGCGGCACCGACAAATTGCTCTTTTGCAAGATATTGTCCCATACGCTTTAAGATGTGAAGGCGCGCGACATTCACGATTTTAGCGTCGTAATCGACGCCAAGCAGCGAAAAAAAATCCTCTGCCGACGAGGCCTTGCTGAGCCGATCCAGGATACCGGCTGCCGGGGGTGAGTTGATCATCGAAAATCCTCCTTCGGATTAGCTCTGGACGTTTAACGAGATGGGGCAGCTTCTGTTGACTGCTGCCGTCCTGCCTCGCACTGCTGTCCGCATCGGCAAAGCCTGACTCCCGAAAGCGGTGCCCTCTCAACTTCGCTGCTCCAGATCGGCAGGTCCGCCGGTGACGGCGTCAGTTCCTTTGAAGATCCGGGATGAACGCCCAACCACGATCGAGGTTGACGCTCGTCAGGACGGTCGCGTGGCCGGAATTCAGCCGCGCGAAACGACGCCGATTGGCAATCGGTGGGACAGCTCGCCATTGGGTAGGAGATCACAGCATGTATGGTGGAACGGCAAGTAAGATCTGGAGGTGAGATCGCGCGAGGGGATCTGACATTGCGAAAGCTGGACGCAAGTTCGCGCCCACCAGCGCTATAGGACACCGTCCTTTCGGCGCGTCGGTTTGCGCATGGTCGACGCAAATGCTGTTGGACACGGCTTTTCACGCGGGGTGGGTTGCCAGACATCCGCACACGTCGCGCCAGATCGCCGCTACGGTTTCGTGCTCGACCGGGCGCTTGTGCTCGGTGGCATATTTGCGGACTTGCGACAGAATCTGTCTGGCTTGATCGGCGCTGGCGACGAGCTGCAGTTCATCGAGTAACGCGGTGATCGCCCGAAGTCCGGAATGCTTGCCGATCACAAACCGGTGGCACCGGCCAAGCGAAACGGGATCAAGCGATTGATAGGTGCGTTGATCCTTCAAAAGGCCATCGACATGAATGCCGGATTCATGCGTAAATACATGCTCTCCGACGATGGCCTTGTTCATAGGAATCGCACGTGCGGCCGCGGCTGCTACCACCGCGGCGACGTTCTCGAGCTCCGGGAGTATGATGCCGGTCTCGCGCCCGTAGAGCTGCTTGAGTGCGACCGCGATTTCCTCGAGCGGGGCATTTCCGGCCCGCTCGCCCAGCCCGATGACGGTCACTGAGGCGTGGCTCACGCCAGCCTTGATAGCGGACAGGGTGTTGGCGGTTGCGAGTCCGAGATCATCGTGACCGTGAAATTCGAGTTCGAGATCGGTGGTCGCACGCAAATCCCTGACCAGCGCGTAGGTTGCGTCGGGATCGAGCACACTGAGCGTATCTGCAATACGAAAGCGACGCGCGCCCGCGGCTTTTGCCGTTTCCATCAGTCTGACGAGAAAATCGATGTCGGCGCGGGAGGAGTCCTCACCACCCACGGCGACGTCAAGTCCGCGCGCACAGGCATAGCCTACCACTCGCTTGACCCGTTCCAGCGCCAGATCGGGATGACCACCTAGCTTGGCCGCGATCTGGACATCGGAGGTCGGGGTCGAGATATTGATCATGGACACCTTTGCTTCGATCGCCGCGTCGACATCCGATTCCCGCATCCGGCACCAGCCTATGGTGGTCAGCGGAAGATCTGCTTCGACAATGGCCCGAATGGCGGCAATTTCCTCGTTGCCCATCGCCGGCGTTCCCGCCTCGATCTCCGTGACTCCGGCCCGCGCCAGCGCCTGCGCGATCGCCAGCTTTTCCTCTGTGGTGAACGCAACGCCAGGTGCCTGCTCGCCGTCGCGTAATGTCGTGTCGTTGAGCACGGTGGGCTTGGCGCGCACCTGGTCGGACCAAGACGATTTGGCGGCGGTGCTGGCGGCAATCACGCTATAGCTCCTCATTGTTTGACCTACCTAAGCTTCAGCAACCAGCGTGCCAGCCCGTCGACCCAGGCAACCCACGGACGAAGCTAACGCTTCGGTCCTCGCCCCCTCTTCAGCAAATGGATGCAAATGCGACAGGCTTCATGAAGCGGACGCCTTGCCTGCTGCCACGCCGAGTTCGAACGCTAAGGGAAATTGCCGCGCGCCTGGTTACCGAGAATTGTCGCGGAGCACTTGGACCCTGCCGCCACCTTGGACACATGGTCACTCGCTCGCATCGAAACGGCCTCAGCCGCGCCCTCAACCTCCCGCGCGGCTTACCAAACCCGGCAAGGCCTTCTCGGATGACGGGGCGATCGCGGACCCTTGTGGCAGTTCAGATGGCCAGCCGCCGGCAACGACCGGCCCAGCCGTCTGCAACAGAAAATCGCGCCGGCGCTCGGCCATGCGGCTCTCACCGCTTTCTTCGCCGAAGCAGAGGTTGAAGTCGACACATTGCGTACACACGGGTGTTGTGCACATCACGAGGCCTTCATCCTCGCAAAGCATGCGGTAGAAGAAGCGCTTCCAGCGCATATTGTTGACATTGCGCGCGGCGAGGGGCGCGAAATGGCGGCTCAGCAGCCTGGAGAGTTCGGCGCGATTGCGCAAACCGAGAGCTTCCCACAAATGGTCCGGCTCAATGGCGCGTCGCGCAATCATCGCAGCCAGCCACCGGCCGATATCCCCTTCGGTCGAGCGTTGCTTGAGCAAGAGATCGCGCAGCATTGCGATCTCGTCGTCCTCTTCGCACTTGAAAGCCGAGAGCTGCTCCGCGACCTTGATCTCAAGCGGGGGAAAGTGCTGCTCCAGCAAGGCCGCCAGTTCAGGGCCGGACAGGCCGACCTTTTCGGGAAGTGAGCCACCATCCATTGTGGCAGCCGCCAAGATAGACGCCAGGACATGGCAATCGAAATTGCTGTCAATGACAATATCGGCATCTGCAGGAGGCACACCGGTGAGCCGGCGGTAGGTTGCAATTCCCCTGTGCATCTGGCTGTTGGCATCAACGGCACAAGCAGCCATCGACGGAAGGAAGTGCGCTTCGAACATAATTTTGCGAGTTCCACAATGCTAAGGCTTGCGCTGCCGCATCCTGGTTTTGATCAGGGGTCGAACGTCAGAATGCCGGCCTCCGGGGATCGACGGGGGAGACCGGCATCCGTCGCGCGCCTTCACAAGGCCGCGACTCGCGACCTTTACGAGGCCGCGAGTTCGGCGGCGGTCTTGCCGACGATGGATTCGTCCACGGGCTTCATAATGCCATGCTCCATCAGCATGTCCTCGAGCTCGTCCATGGAAATCGGGGTCGGGATGATGCCTTTGCCGCCATTGTTGTGAACCTTGGTTGCAAGATTGCGATAGTGATCGGCCTGCTTGGAATCCGGTGCATATTCCAGCACCGTCATGCGGCGTAACTCGGCATGCTGCACCACGTTGTCGCGCGGCACGAAGTAGATCAGCTGAGTGCCTAGCTTCTTGGCCAACGCTTCAGCCAGCTCCAGCTCCTTGTCGGTCTGCCGCTCATTGCAGATCAGACCGCCCAGCCGCACGCCGCCAGAGTTTGCGTATTTCAGGATGCCCTTGGAAATGTTGTTCGCGGCATACATCGCCATCATTTCACCGGACATCACGATATAGATTTCCTGCGCCTTGTTCTCGCGGATCGGCATCGCAAAGCCACCGCAAACGACGTCGCCGAGCACGTCGTATGAGACATAGTCAATGTTTTCGTAGGCGCCGTTCTCCTCCAGGAAATTGATCGAAGTAATGACGCCGCGGCCGGCGCAGCCGACACCCGGCTCGGGACCACCGGACTCCACGCAGCGAATGTCCTTGTAGCCGACCTTCATGACGTCCTCGAGCTCGAGGTCCTCCACGCTGCCTGCGCTCGCTGCCAGGCTCAAAATCGTGTCTTGCGCCTTGGCGTGCAGAATCAGGCGCGTCGAGTCCGCTTTCGGATCGCACCCTACAATCAGGATTTTCTGACCCATCTCGGCCAGCGCCGCCAGCGTGTTCTGCGAGGTAGTCGACTTGCCGATGCCGCCCTTCCCGTAGAACGCGATTTGCCTCAGTGAAGACATGTTGCTCTCCATCAACCGATTTGCCAAAAGTTGCGTGCTTCTTGCGCGCGAGCTTGTTTCTCTCTCAGAAACGGGGGCACACAGGTTCAAGGGAAGGAGCGCACGCTCGTTTTACGCGTCGGCGTGCACTCAGCCCTCACTCAGTGTTGCTGCCGCTTAGTAGCAACAGCCGTGCCAACGCTTGACTGCGCTCCTTAAGCTCCTGATTACGTTTCTGAAAACCACCTACCCGGTGAGTAAGGCCTTGGCTGTTTTGGCTCTAACAGGTTCTGCGCGGCTGTTAGAAAACTAACAACGACCACAACCATCAACGCGAAAAGCCGATTTGTCGCGACCTGTTCCGATGCCTTCAGGCGTGGAATGGAACTTGCTCCGATTTGAGGACGCTGAATATGCCGGCCGGGTTGGAAAGCTGGCGCATCGGCGGCAAGTGTTGCATACCGGTACGGCGCTTGCTGACATTGGAGATGATCGCCAATCAGCTCGGATGACGCCGAACGCAGAAGCTTCATGCCGATCGTTCAGCTCAGCTCGCCTACATAGCTATCTCCTGGCGACAATCATCTTTTATCAGAAAACCGGTTGCGCCACTAACCCGCGTCAGATTCAAGCGCTGAAATCCGCTGGCCAGACGCGATCGCTCGAGACATCTTGAAGCAGCTATGAAATGCGGAGGATTTGCGCGGCTTCTTCGGCAACATGCCCGTTGACTCCTGGTTCAGCCGGGCTGCGCCCCGTATCAAGTCAGGCAAAGTCAATCCCGATACTATCGAGCCAGCGAGCGCACTCGCCTTGATGGTGGGCGATCCGCTCCTGATACGACGAGCGCTGATCGATGTAGACGGAGCACGATGTGCTGGACTCCATCATGAACCCATGCTGTCCCTTGGCCGCACGTCGCAAGATGACATCGACGGATGCTTGCACGAAGCAAACCGCACGCATTGTCCGCAGACGTCAGACAACAGCAGAGCGTACCCCCAGCCCATGAAACGAGGCAAAGATGACGTTCCACCTTCCGGCTTCCTTCACGGGCAATAGGCGACGGGGCCTTCGCTGAGACGGCCTGCGCGAGTGGCTGCTCCGTAACACGGGTGTCGCGTATACTACGTTCGAATGCCGCTCTTCTCACCTTTGCAGTGTGGGAGAGGCGCAGTTGTGCGTCTTTATGCACATGAACGGCGTGGGTTGGATCAGAGCAGCGATGGGAGACGTGGCTTCTTGAAGAGATCTGACTCTCTTGAATTGAATAACGATAAGAACAGACCATCACGCTTCGCGGCCGTGATCCTTAAGCAACTTAGAAGTAATTGCGCTATGGCCGCTCCAATTTTGATCGGCGTCAAATCCTTCGCCACCCGCCATGTGTGACAGAGATCTCGCGCGGCTCTTCGCGCGGACTTTGGAATGGAGAATTCGATGAGAAGAAGGACAGTTCTGACGATGGCATCGCTGCTCGCGCCAGCGACCTCGTTGGCCAGCATCCCGGTACAGGCTGCGGATCTGGGTCGGGCGCCGATCTACTATAAAGCGCCTCCGATTGAACCTTGTAACCCATGGATGATCCGCCTGCGCGTGCTTGGCGTTTTGCCAGATACCGCGGGCAGCTCGGTCAGCGTCCCCGGCGCGCCCTCGCTGTCCTCACCAACTTCTGGGCTATCAATCAGCGATCAAGCCATACCTGAGCTCGACATCACCTATTTCTTCACAAAAAACGTTGCCGCCGAACTCATTCTCGGCGTGACCAGCCACCACATCAGCGGCAATGGCTCGCTCACTGGCCTCGATATCGGCAAAGCCTGGCTGTTGCCGCCAACACTGACTCTGCAATATCACTTCACCGATTTCGGCGCGCTCAAGCCCTATATCGGCGCGGGCATCAACTACACCGCATTCTTCAACCAATCGGCAGCCAATACGTCGCTCGCCGGTCTTGCCGTGACAGATTTGCGCATCAGCAACCAATTCGGCGCGGCGGTCCAATTCGGCTTCGATTACATGCTTAATCGTCACTGGGGCCTCAACTTTGACGTGAAGAAGCTATGGCTGCGGCCAGAGTACTCCGCGACCGTAAACAATGCGATTGCCGTCACCGGGCGCGCCAACATCGACCCATGGCTCGTCAGCGGCGGCGTCGCTTACAAGTTCTAACGCTAGAACAGGATCGGATAGGGGCGTCCGTTTGATCAACCCGGACGCGACGAGCTCATCGAGCGCGTCCGCTTACCTTACCGCAGTGCAAGCAGAGCGAGATGACGCGTCAGGGACGCGTTATCTCGCGAGACGCGGGAAGCCATTCGCAGGACGGCTCACGCTGTGAGCTACGGATCGTGCGGTATGGAGTGACCGTACCGAACAGATCGGCCCAGCATATGTTCATATTCTTACTGGTCGCGCGTTGCAAAGGCGCCATTTGCCGGTTGGGGCGGAGAAGAACGGCGGCACGCGGCGGCAACTTCAAAGACTTTGCTGTTCTCACCTCGGAAGCGTGATGGCTACGCTCAACCCTCAGACGACCTGAGTTCCGAGCGGCCAGCTCATCGCCTGACAAGCCGTCGATACTTGTCCCCGGCAAGGTGGCCGCTGATCGAAGCCTCTATCTTCGCTTTAGCACGATCACAAGGCGGTCGACACGTTTGCCCTGCTTGAGGTGGGAGTTTACGATTTCGTCAACATCCTCAGGCGTGGTCGCGCGGTACCACACTCCATCGGGATAGACGACCATCAAGGGGCCAGAGTTACAAAAGCCAAGGCAGCCTGCCATCGTGAAGCCAATATCGCTGAGGCCTTGCGCTTCAATCGCATTGGCCATCCGATCCCATAGGGCTTGCGCGCCGGAGGCGCCACAGCTGCCGTGCGGATGAGTTGGCGGACGCTGCGTGTTGCAGGCAAAGACATGATGCCTATAAAGTTGAGGAAGCTCGAATTCGGTTTCTGAGTTCATGCGCTTGCCAATCCTGAATCAAAGGACTTCATCTGAAAAGGTCCCAGGTGCGAGCCCATCGCCCCCACATTCTTGACGCCGCATCGACCAATCGATGCTAACATTCCAGCTCGCGCCTGCGAAAGCAGGCGAAATGAGTGGGCGCCATCGTGATTGTCCTCGCTAAAGACCAACCTCTTCTGCCCTCATCGCGATCTTTCTGCTCACGCATCACTGTCACCATTCAACTTCTCCAAAGCAAATTGTGCACCAGATGCGTAACGTTCGTTTCTGCAACGATCCCGTGCTTTGTGCCATCCACAATTAATGCGAAGGTTGCGACAATGCCGTTCGCTTTTGTTTCGGACACGACAAACCTCGCATAGCGTTTGACTTCCCGCTTCAACGCGAGCCCACAGCATTCTTTTCGCGCCCTGAGGCTGGACGCCGCGTTCCGCCGCTGCCCATCTATCGTTTGCTCAACAGGTAGCGCCTGTCGCCAGATCCCAACGAGGCAGGGATGATCGCCGAGCCACCTTTGACGCTGCAGACCAAGCCGGTCGCAATCCCCCTTCGGCTGCAACCTCAAACGGCAACACAGCGGTCCCCAGATTGGGACCACGCTTCGCAGGACACGCGTCAAGACGCGCTTGCAGCAGCAGTTGCGGAACAACGCGCACGTGCCCATGAATGCATTTGCTCTTAACGGCCCTAACTGACGTTGGTGGCGCCATTGCTCAGAGCGTCGCGCGAACCGGGGTTTGGCATGGCAGTTGCTCAGGCAGTAACGCCGGCTGCACCGGCCGGCGTTCTGACACAGGATCGTCATTCCCCCTCCCCAAACGATCCTGTCAGTCTGGGCCCTGCCATTCTCCAAGCCCGGACGATGCCCTCGGCGAACTTCCAGCCGCCGGGGGCATTTCCCGCTCAAACATATCGCCGGCGGTAGGAAGCATGTCCCGCCAGCCGGCTCGATTTGACGAGCCAGCGCAAGAGCAGCTTGTTGGTGCTGGGGAGGTCGCGGAGTGCAAGCTCGCAGTCCGACGAGGTGCCCATTTTGTCGCACAAGTCGAAAGCCGTGACCCGCATCTGCCAACGCTCACGAGTACGATGGCCTCATCCGACAGCAAAGCGCCTCAGGCAGCTTAAACACAACAAAGCTCCAGGCCAATTAGTCCGGATGGATCGTGATATCCATGGTTTCGTCGCTCTCCTCGAAGGGGTTGGTAAACCGATCGTCCTCCAGCAGCTTGACGCCGCACAGGCAGACGTCACCTTCGATCACGGCGAGCGCGACCGGCTCAAGGCATTGTCCATCGCAGGGGCCGTCGATGCACATCCCAGTGTCGATCTCAAATCTTGCACCGTGCCGGCCGCATCTGAGAAAAGAGCAATCCGCCGAAAAAAACGCACCGGAGCCGATGTTTAGCCAGACGCTCTCATGCGGACAACGATTGATATAGCCAAAATAGTCGTCGCCGAAGGTGCGCACCACAATAATTGGAAACGGCCGGCTCTCGCCCCCATCATCGATCCGTGACAGGCTAAAGCCCATGGCCCCACTCCGCTGGATGGCATCAGCCGGACAGACGACAAAAACGTCGATGTGATCGCTCATCAGGTTGCCGATGATTGGTTCGCTCATCCCGGCCTCGCAGTTTCCTGCTTGAAGGCTTCAATCGCAGTCCGGCTCAGCTGAAAAATCCCACGGCCACGAGCGAGCGGCCGAAAAGCCGAGCCGGCATGGGCGTTGAGGACATCAAACCACTGGTTCGGCGTGAGCTTCGCCGGACGCTCGCTGATTTGGATCACCCTCCCATTGGGAGCGAAGCGGACGTGGATGATGACTTCTTGCGAGTTCATAGCGATCCTCTGTTTTGCTAACTCTAAAGATCTTGAGCGGACACCCAGAATCCGTGATGCGCTTGGTTTCGGGCACCTTGGCGCACGAGCCTCAAGCCGACGCGGCGCCATCTCTACTATCGAGCAGGTGTTCTTCGCGTTCATTGGACCATTTCGCTTGCGGTCCTAAGACGAGTGCATGCCTGCAGCGGCATTCGGCACGCTCCCGCCATGTGAATCAGGATGTGTCCGACAACACCGCTACAGCGACGTATCCTCGGTCCGTTTGCTCATCTCTGGCGAGGAGAAACACCACGCTCATCGCAATTCACTCCTCGTTGTTCCGTGTCGTGGATGACGAGCATCTCAGCGACTCGCTGCACCCGCTCCCACGTTGATCGACGCATCTTCCATGGTCTCGACGGTACACTGGATCTGCTTGTTCGTGAGATGGGTGTGAAAACGGAAGCGCCAGAGCACGGTCTGCTGTTTTTTTCCGCAACCAGGAGATCGCCACGCCGATAGGCGACGTCAAAGTAGTGGCGTTGCAAGTGCAGCGGTTGGCTATAGGCGGTGGATTCAATCCGTGCGCCGCGCAGATCATCGATGATGGCGTCGCGCCCTGATCGTGTGAAGCGGGTCCCCAGATAAACGAGATAAACCAGCCAGTTCACCTCGGTCACATCGGGGCCAACATAAGGCGGCTTGATGCCCTCAAAGGATTGCATACGCGTATTATAAAGCTGTTCGAGTTGAGGACGCCGCTTTAGGATTTCATCGAGACGCTTGAGCTGCGCTAGGCGCAAGGCACGAAAGGAGTAGAGCGAGGCGATAACCGCGTGCCCTCGAGCCAGTGCCGAGCGCCCTCAACTGCAAGGAGGGGCCCGATGGTACCACTCGAGACCGCAACGCATATTTGCGGCCAAGATAGGCGGCGAAAGCGTGCTCAAACGCCCCAACGATCCGCCCGCTGGAGAATTGCTGCGAACACAGCAGCGTTTCCATGGCAGAGAGCTCGGCGGAAGTGATATCGGGATCGGACGGTGGAATGAATGATGTATTCTCCTCCACAGTGTGCGCGCTATCAAACCTATACTCTGCTAGCTCAGTGCTCACCGCCCACATTCCTTTTTGGCCAACACAATGCCGGTCGCCCGCGTCGGATCGGCTGTAATCTGCACGCAGTGATCCGATCCATCGACCAGATGAAGGTCGAAACGCGGAAACTGCCGAAACGGCGGATCCGCCACATCCGAGGCATCACAGCGCACCCAAGCAAGCTGCGGAAAGCGGCGCCGCAGCTCGACAAACGGACCCGTCTCGCCGCCATCGGCTGCAAGCAGCCGCTCGATTTCGATCAATTCCTCCGTGGTAAGCGCCATCGTGGCTCCTCTATGACTCGTCAAAGGCGGTTCGTCATTGCCAGAACAGACGCTCCGGATCCGCGTTCAAGTCATCGATTGCGGAAGTCAACCGGTGATAAAGGCTGTAAAATTCCCAGATTCCTCGCGCATGATTCTTGCGAAACAGCTTCCAGATCCCGCTCACGGCATCATAAAGAATCAGCGCGACATCGATGAGCGCGCCATTCTTGCCGATGTTGCGCGAGCAACAGGGGCTCTCGACGAGGTAGCCGCCTCTCACCGGCGTAACGTAGGGTGAGACGTAGAGATAGCGTTTGCGCGAGCTCAAGCCGCGCTCGATCCGTTTGCGATCGAGCTCGTTGGGGTGAGGCACCAGCCGGGCCTTTGCATTTCTCATCAGCGCAGCATTCATGGCGAAAGCCTCCATTCAAAGCACTGCGATTTCTTCTTCGAGACAGCCGATGAGCAGCTGCTCACCAAAATCGACAATGTAGATCGGCACGTTCGCTTCGGTATGGATTGCGACGTTGATGATCTCACCGATTGATCCGGCGGCGAGCAAGACTCCCTCGGGCTCCCTATCTGGAAACGAGTCGTCGTTGATGAGGTCGACTGCGGTCTTGACCCGCTGTCCCCGCCGATATTTCGGAAAGCCGAGCTGCGTCATGACTCCTCCGGCAATGGTAGATCGTCGATCTCCTCGCAGGCGTCCACCGACTCTAGTTCCTTGCGCTTCATGCCAACGCGGTAACCGCTTTCTAGAAACTCGACGCCGTAGATGTAGAATTGCTGCAGGAATGTGCCGATCACGACGACGTAACCCACCTCTCCCTTCTTGACTAAAACGTCGCCAATCTCCTTGCCGCGATAGGTGCCATCATTGCGGATGGTGCGATTGGCTCGCACCTTTTGTCCAAAGGCGAAAACAGGCGGCCCGCTGAGCTCGACGACGTCGCTGTCGCGAACGATGCTGTTCATGTGCCGCGCCTCATGCATGGCTCCCTCAGGGATGCGGGGGCTGCCTCGCCCAGGCGACATCCTGGATTACTCCATCCTCGCGCGGCATCGCGAAGCACCTTTGGACCGCGCGGAATGAAATCCCCGCCAGGACCGTGCTGCCGACCAGCAACAGCACGATCGCACGGCAATCCAGCGCGGTCGTCGTCCGCGACAGAGGACCGAACGTCGGTGTCTGCGCCGACGCCAGCGCCCAGCATGAAGCTTGCGGCGTTTTCAGCACCAGCGTTTCGCATTCCGTTCATGGGGCTCACGCTTTAGGCTGGCGCCTGGTATCGAGGAAAGGATGTGTCGACCACGCAGGTGTTGTCGACCGGACAGGCGGCGACACATTGCGGCTCGTCGAAATGGCCAACACATTCAGTGCATTTCGCCGCTTCAATGACAAAGCTCCCGCCTTTTTCCGAGATAGCAACGTTCGGGCATAAGGGTTCGCAGGCTGAGCAGCCCGTACACTGAGAGGCGATGATCTTGAATGGCACATATTCCCCCTTACGCTGCAGAGATCAGAGATCGTTGCGGGAGCGCGGCGTCTCCTCGCCGCACGTGCTGGATCTCCCCGCGTTTCACCTTATCCAGATAGATTTTGAACCAGGCGATCGCCGACTTCTCAATGAACTCATGGGCGTATTGATCGACCGGCTCGATCCCCGCCTTGATCAGATTGCTTTTCGGGCAGCCACCGATCTTAGATACGAAGACCGCGTGGCAGTCATGGATGCCACGCACGATGGCGGTCAGCCTGTCCTCCTCGCCATAACTGCCTTGGCAGTAAACGTCCACGCGGCGGTGGCCGACGAATTTGGCGCCGGATGCAGAAAGTTCGTAAATCTGGAATTCCTTTGCATGCCCAAAGTGCTGGTTGATCAACCCTGCGCCCTTGGTTGCGACGGCCACTAGAAGAGTGATCGCGCTCATCTCTCCGGCACATTCCGCAAGTTCCTTTTGGGCGGCCGCGACTTTAGCGGCACGCTCATCCTCTATCCTGCCCTGATATGCCTTGCGCATCTCCATGTCATATTGGACGTCCATTCTCATCACCTGATCGGTGGTGAACTCTGCACTGCGATCCTCCCCGAGTAGACCGACCGCATCGGCGCGGCACTGGCGGCAATGCCGCATCATTTTTATCTCTCCTTCGCAGGCATCATGCAGCACCTTCAACTCCTGCGCCGTCGGTCCGCGCTGACCGTTGAGGCCAAATACTGTGCCGTGCTCAGGCGCGGAGATCAGCGGCATGATATTGTGAAGGAAGGCACCGCGCGACTTGACCGCCTTGTTGACCTCGACGAGGTGGTCGTCGTTGATGTTTGGGATCATCACCGAGTTGACCTTGCATAGGATACCCCGTTCGCTAAGCATCTCGAGGCCCTGCAGCTGGCGATCGGTCAGTATCTTTGCCGCGTCGACGCCGGTGTATCGCTTGTGGTTGAAGAAGATCCACGGATAGATCTTGGCGCCGATTTCGGGATCGACCATGTTGATCGTGATGGTGACGTGGTCAATTTTGGACCTGGCGATGGTATCAACATGATCTGGCAGAGCCAGTCCATTGGTTGACAGGCACAGTTTGATGTCGGGGGCGGCCTTGGCGACCAGCTCGAACGTCTTGAACGTCTTTGCTGGATTGGCGAGGGGATCGCCGGGACCAGCGATGCCAAGCACGGTCATCTGCGGAATGGTGGTCGCGACCGCGAGCACTTTTCTTACCGCCTGCTCAGGAGTGAGCTTCTCGCTCACCACGCCCGGACGCGATTCATTGGCGCAGTCGTATTTTCGGTTGCAGTAATTGCACTGGATGTTGCAGGCAGGCGCGACCGCGACATGCATCCGGGCGTAATGATGATGCGCTCCTTCACTGTAGCAGGGATGGTTCTTGACCTTTTCCCAGATTTCGGACGGCAGATCGCGTTGACCTGCCTGGGAGCCGCAGCTCGCCTGCCCGGTCTTGGCCGAAGCGCGGCAGCCGGCGGACTGCATCATCCTGCCGCTATCCACTGCAGCTTTCACATATTTTCCGCGTTCGACGACCGCGTTCATTTTCGCTTTTCCCTGCAAGCATCATTCGGCCACCCAGGACTATCCGTGAGCGAGCCTTAAGGAGCTGAGGTAGCAACTTGCATGCCATGGCGGAGACGATGAAATTGCAGCCGAGCGCCAACGAGTTAGCGGAAACGATCGTCGCTGGCGCATGGAAGATCAGCAATGATGCGCTTGTTGGCGATGCGACAGATACGTCATTATTCTCACGCAGAGCTTCATGGCCTGCGCATTCATTCTCGCGTTAAGCTCGCCAGAACTCCATCTGAACGGGTTCTCTCGCGTTGCGGCTCTCACAATATGCCGATACGAGCTGGAATCCGGGCTTCCCAAAGAAACTACTGGTGAGCAGCGTGTCGAGCGCGCAAAGGAGCCCAATCGCAAGCGGTGTCAGACTGTGCAGCGCCGTCGCCCAGCTGCCAGCCACAGCACTGGGACTCTTGGCCAACCGAATCGCAAAAGCGACGCCAGCGATTCTCGCCAATGCCGAGGGGGGTGATACCCCTGTACTTCGCCCCACGCATCGCGCTTACCCAGCGCGGCGTGCATGGCGGCATCATACCAAGCGTCTACTATGACCGGCAGCGACAGGAGCGCCAGGGCGCAACCGCGTCGGCTCGACTGACAATGCCGTCACGGCGACTTGACGTTTACTGCCGACGCGTACGCATTGGCTCCAGCCCGCCGCGCCAGCGCAAACCTGCCTGGCGAAACGCCTCTGGTGCGGTCGGCCCATTGGATCTGCACAGTTCGGCGTGGCCAGGACCGAGATTGGAAACAATGCTCAACGTCCTCAGGCCGGCAGCGGCGTCCACGAGCGTCGCCTTTGCATCGGCCCTTTCGACAAACTCCGGCTGCGAAGGCGCCTTCACGTAGCGTCCCCGTTCTCGCCCCGTTTTTTAGCGTTAATTGTGATCGGTAACGGGGTGTCGCTCGCCATCTCAGGCAAATCGAGCACCCAGCCATTCGCCACTTTGATCCAGCCGCCCCATAGCGTCTCGTACTCGGATTCTACGATTGGCTCTTCGAGATCCTTTTTTGGCACATAGATCGACAGGCCCTCCGGAGACCGGCGGATCATGATTTTCACGAGATCTACTCCCTGACTGCGACGCGGGACATGGCGCGCATGCGAGCCACGATGTCTGACACTGCGCACACCACCTCATCGACCTCCGCAAAGGAGGTTTCACGCGACAGAGAAAAGCGCACGGCGCCATGCGTCCGCCACTGCGGCACCTGCATGGCACGCAGAACATGCGATGGCTGCATGGAGCCGGAGTTGCAGGCTGATCCGAGCGACACAGCGATGCCCGCCCGATCGAGATGGTGAGCGATGGCTTCGCCTTCGAGATGATCGAAGGCAATATTGGCCGTGTTCGCCAACCGATTGCCGGTGTCGCCGAGCACAACGCACTCGCCATCCTTCAGGATTCCCTGCTCAAGACGGTCGCGCAAAGCGCCAATGCGATCGCGCTCAGGTTCAAGCCGCTCCGCTGCAAGCTCGGCGGCTTTTCCCAGGCCGACAATGCCGGGAATATTCTCAGTCCCGCCTCGGCGCCCTCGTTCCTGTGATCCGCCGCAGATCAGCGGCCGGAATTTTGTCCCTTTGCGCAAATATAGCGCGCCAATCCCCTTGGGACCGTGCAGTTTGTGCCCGGATAGCGACAGCATGTCGATCGCACTGTCCTTCAGGTTCACGCAGACCTTACCAATGGCCTGGACCGCATCAGTGTGGAACAGCGCGCCCGCCTCCCGAGTCAACTCGGCTAGAAACTCCACAGGAAAGATCGTTCCGGTCTCGTTGTTGGCCCACATAACGGAGGCAATCGCTGTACGCGGCCCGAGTGCGCAGCGAAACGCCTCGATGTCGAGCCGGCCGCGGGAATCCACGGGTACGATGTGCGTCTTGACTCCTCTTGCCGCCAATTGCTCCGTTCGCGCAAGAACGGCGGAGTGCTCTACCGAGGTGGTTACGATCTCGTCGCGATCTTCCTGCGTCGCAAGCGCAGAGAGGATCGCGGCATTATTGGCCTCGGTCCCTCCCGAGGTGAAAACGATTTCTTGATCGTATGCGTTCCCTAGCAGGATACGCAAGCTACGCCGGGCCTGCCTCACAGCGGCTGCGACTTCGCTGCCAAAGGCATGCGTGGACGAGGCATTGCCGAATTGCTCAGTGAAGAACGGCAACATGGCTTGCACGACGGATGGATCGGTCCGGGTCGTTGCATTGTTATCGAGGTAAATCGGCACTCGAGTTTCGCTCAATCGACTGCCTCGCCTGCAGCCGCAACGGGGATCACGCGAACCAGTTTATTGACAAGCCGCGCCCGAATGCCTTTCAGCGTCACGCTCGAAAGCTTACACAATGTGCAAGCAGCGGACCGCATGGCCATGATCCTACTGCCATCGATCCCGATCAGGTGACAGTCGCCACCATCGGGTTGCAGATTGGGTCGGATTTCTTCGAGAGCGCCGCGAATGCGACGCTCTCTGTCTGTCGCAGTGGGCGACGATTGCATCAGTTGTTTCGGTTTGGCCGGCATGCTTGGATGTCCTCCTCATCAGCTGAACGATTTGTTTTCATCAGCTAAACGACTTTCCGCATGAGCAGTTCGCGGTGGCGTTCGGGTTGTGAAACGTAAAGCCAGAGCTCTCCAATGCCATCACGAAATCGATGGTCGTACCGATCAGATGCTCACGGCTGTTGTTATCGACGAACACCTTCAGCCCGTCGCATTCGATCACCGCGTCGTCAGGCTTCGGTTCTTCGACAAAACCCATCTTGTATTTGAATCCATTGCAGCCGCCTGCTTCGATCATGACGCGCAGACCGCCGGTGGGGTGCGACGACGATGAAATCGCGCTCTTGATTGCGTTCACTGCGCTATCCGTCAGGTTGATCACGGCTTTCCCTCATCAGCTTAGACCCAGCTGCTAAGGGCAAGTCACGTGCCAGCGCGCAGACGCTTGATGATGCTCGCTTTTTCGATCGTGCCTGTTGGCGTCGAAACCGGTGTCGGGTTCCCGACAAGGCTTCTTGGGGCGATAGCAGCCACTGACGCGTTTCTCTTTCTAAGCTACGGCGAAAGCCCCTACTCATGCGACGGCAAGCAATTTGCATTGCATCTGGCACCGGCCAAGGCGCCGGTGAAGAGCTTAGATCGAGGAAGAATTTAATGACTGCAATCGAGAACACCGCACTCGGCAGACTTGAGAAGGAGGGCCGTCTGCTCAATGCCGTACTCAAAGGCGGGACTACCAAGCCAGGCCGGTTCGGCTTTCGAGGCGACGTGGCACTAAAATTCCAGGCTCAGGTCGCGGACGAGAAACGACCGCCGGACTATTCGATTGAGCAGGTGTTGGCGATCGCGCAGGACGGTGAACGCACTATTCCGGTGCTGGCCGGCTACCTGCATTCCTTTGCCTATCTTGCTGACGTCGCGACCGTCCTCGACGGCGCCTTAAGCCCAACCGGCAGATACTTCATGTTCTGCAACAACGTTGATTTACTGGCGAAGTACCGAGTGAAGTTCGGTGACATTAGCTTCCACGTCCTGCCGTGCGATGAATCTACGGTCTGGAAGGAGATGATGGACCTGGTCGGGCTCAACAAGGACGAGATCAAGAAGCTCGATCCGGGCGGCAAGCTTGATTACCTCCTCGATGCCGCAAAGGGTCTCAACCTGTCCTATGAGGAGATCTCGTACGACGACGGGCTAACGAAGATGGAGCCAGTGAAAAACCGCAACGAGAACCGGCCGGTCTGAGCGCGGTCTTCAGGTGTTGAGCGATGCATCGTCTTCGACAAGACGTACGCCAACGACGCAGATATCATCATCCAGAACCGCCAACGCAATCGGTGTGAGCGCTCTACCCTGACATGGACCTTCGACGCACCGCCCGGTGCCGAGCTCGAAGGTCGAACCATGCTTGCCGCACATCAGCCGGATACCATATGGATCGAGGAATTCGTTCCGCTCCCAGTCCAAATTGACACCGTTGTGCGGGCATTTATTGGCGTAGCCAAGCACCTTTTTGCCCCAGCGCACCACGATGATGGACCACGGCCGGCGATTGCCGTGATCATCGACGACCATAAGGTGGAATCCCATGGCCCGGCGGCTCGGAATCTCGTTAAAGCCGCAAATCGCATAGATTGCATGTGGCTGCATTCATCCCTCGTTTATCGCAGGACCGTTTTTCATTGCCGTTGTGCAAGGACCGTACAAATGCCGGATCGGATCGCGTCTGTCGTAATCCACGGCGCTAGCCCATTGCAGCTCACCTACTTATCCAGGCATGTTCAGCCAAATTCGTTCGACAATTGAGGCTTTTCTGCCCTTTCCATGAAGCCTGCACAGCTGCAGCCTTCGGGTTCAGGCATTCTGCCCCATTTTCCGATAGCTACATATGCAGCCTGATCGTTGCTGCTCGTTGATGGCCACGGCCGTGGCCGGTTACGGCCTCATCTCATCGTCGCGTATCTCACCGCAGCGTAAGTGTCTTCGCAGAAACGTTGGACGGTGATCTCAGGGCGACAAGGGCGCCGCCAGCGTGCGGCCCTTAAGACCGCTGCGCCCAACGTAGAACGGTCGAATGTCCGTCAATTCAGGGCCGGCGCCGCTATTCCAGGTAATTCACCCCGGCTGCATTCTCCTCAGAACGCGCTCCAGGTAAACTGAAGCAAAGTCGTCCGATGAATCTGAATCGTAGCTTCTCTGATGGCCGCCGTCGCTGCCCGAAGCTTTCGCAAGATACTTCGTAGGCTTGTCCACACGCTGCCACTCGTTGTTCTCATTCTTCGTCCACACCTCCGGATGTTGGTTAGGATCAAGCGCCCAGTCGTTCTCGCCCACGTTAACGAAGCCCATCTCCGCTAGGCGGGGCTCCATGCCTACTGAGGCCGGCCGCGACAAGATCAGCGGATAGTCGCCATCCTGTCGTAGCTGATATTCTAGCAAGATATCGCCAGCATTCTCGACAAGCTTCTTGGAAGAAGTAAGGAGATACTTGGGTCATGACATCATGCACATCGCCTAAAAGTCCGACAATTTTGTCACCCAACTGGATAGCTGTAAAATTTCGCTGGCTTATTTGGATCGGTGAACCCAGAAGTGTACTCAGAATTTGTGTCGGACAAGGCTGAGCGCGCGGGGCAACGTTGCTGGAAGTTACGCCAACACCTACGACGCAACGATATCACATCGGTGGTAGATCTTAGGGTGACACATCCGCGCCCAAACCGTTGTCGAAAACCGTCTTCTTCAACCCGAATCGGGCCTCCTGCTCTTATGGCAATACTTGGGGTTTTAGCTATTCGATTTCTAATCGACACCGTTCTGACGTGCCGTCCTCACCTTGAGCTCACCTGATCAAAAGGCCACCTTTTCCTCACCCATATCCCGCCGGCCGCGACAGGACCAGTGTATTCGCTCACGCCGCTTCCGGTACGGCTGAAGTGTGAGTCTGGCAGTTGGCCGGGCAAACCCTGGCGCATGCACCGCAGCCAATGCAGGCACCTTGATCATTCAGAACCATAATCTTCTTTTCGATCTCATCGTCGTCGTCATCGAAGTTGACAAATTCGCCATCCTCGCTGATTCCTTTCAGCGCCATGACATCTCGGCCGCACACTTTGAAACAGCGGCCACAGCCAATGCACTTCTTGGCATCGATCGAGGTCAGGTATTGTGGCGTCCAGTCGCGTCCGTCTCGTGTTTGAAACGACATGCATTGCCCCTTCAAGTATCTTCCAGCGCCTTCAAGTGGAGGCTCTTGCGCTCAAGTTCGGCATAAGCATCATACGCCTTCTGTGCCACCACCATGATCGAGGTCCAGTTGATGGGCAATTCTTCCGAAAGGTCGTGCAGATCCATCTTGGCCTGTATCGCTTTGGCGGACACTTTCCTTAGTTCGGCTTTCAGTGCTTCACGATCTTTCATGAGTATCCCCAATGGTTCGCCACGTCCGGAAATTTCCGAATCAGGTTGATTCCGTCGCTGACATATTTGTCGCCCGCCTCCGCGAGCTTTCCCAAATTAGCGAAGCCGAAGCGATCCCCATCCCGCAGCTGCTTGTTTACGACGATCAGCCGCCCTGAGATCAGCACCACGCGGCCCACGCCTTCATATCGCAGATTCAGAATCGGCTGGATCAGCACGCCGGTCGCCTTCTCGATCGAGAGCGCGACCGCATGGAAGAACAGCTCAAGTCCCCGCAGCATATCGGGATCAGGATCACCGATAAGCGCCAATGCGCGCCCCTTCTGTCCGTCCAAAATATAGAGTTCGAGCAGATCTAGATCGCTCTTCGCCCTCAAGGCTCCATTGGTATCTTGAAGGCGCCAAATCCTGATCAACTCCTTTAGGAATGGCGTGTCGAGCGCACAGCCTTGCTGCTTTATTTTTGCGATCATATCACCTCATTCGTCGAACTCGAACGTTCGCCGTTGATCCTTTGCCATAGCCTTGCGGAGCCAGGGAGGTGGCGTGCCCTTCAGTACGCGCTCAAGTTTTTCGAGCAAAACCAGAATGCTCTCTGGCTGGTTCACCTTGATAGGATGGATCTTGTTGGCCACCACTCGCGCAGCCCCGGCACCGCCAATGGCGGCGACGTAAAGAATCGCGCAATCCTTGATCGCCTCGATCTTCGGCGCCAACTTATCATCGCTGCCATCTTCCTTAAGGTCGCCCTCAAACTCGATCGCTTTGAGAAACACGTGCCCGCCAGGCGCGACGTCGTAGATTGCGATATTCTTTGCCCAACCAAAATGGGCATCGACTCGTCTCAGGTCCTGAGTAGCAAACGCGACCTTCATGCAATCGACCTCTCAGCCGCGCTGGTGGAGCTGCGATAGCCCGACCACCGTGGCGCTCCGGTCGTAGTCCGCCATGTATCGGGGGTAGGCTGATGGTTCTCCTCGCGGTGCGCGATCACGAGGTTGGCGATCTCGAAGATCAGATTGCGGGTACCACGATAGCCCACGGACAGTTGGTGTCCCGCACCAAGTCGATCGAACACCGGAAAACCCGTACGATAGAACGGCAATTTCAGGCGAGACGCCGCTTGCCTGCCATGCGAATGCGTGATCAGCAGGTCGCAATGGTTTGTCTTGGCAAGCCTTTCCAGATCCTCGAGATCGCCAATGAGTACCTCCTTGGTCTTGATCCGCTGGAGCACCTCGGACTGAGTGGTCGTCACGGCCGCGGTCACCTGCGCGCCCATGTCATGCAGCATGCCGGACAGATCGAACAGAAGGTCTGGCTCAGCGCCGATAGCAATTTTGCGACCGCCAATGTGGAAGTGCGCGTCCAGCATTGCATCGGCGAGTTGACTGCGCTGGCGCCGATATTTCAAGGGTATGGGGCGGCCGCTGATCTCGCTTAAAAACGTCATGAATTCGTCGTTCGGACATAGACCGCACAGCCGCTCGAAGACACGAAAAGGCACGCCGGTTTTGACCTGCATGACCTCTGCCGCACGCTGCATCTGCGCCCCGATCGCAATCGTCCATCCGGCGCGGCCCATGCTCGCAATTTCGCCGACGCTTATGCCGCCGATGGTCGTTGGCGTAAACTCATCCGGGATATGCCCATCGAGCGATCCCGCCAGGTCAGGCAGGAACGACGGGCACAAGCCGAAATCCTCCACTATGACGCGGAGTTCATCAAGATCGCCGGGCGTGAGGTGACATCCCGGCAGAACATTCACTTTCGATGGATCCCGCAGCCCATTGGCGCTGGGCCCTTCCACCAGCACCTCCACAATGCGCGCCACAGCCTTCTCCCAGCCGTCCTGGAACGCGCCCTTGAAATCAGGGGTCGAGCCATACACCAATGGCAACTGTGCGAGGTGCGGATGCTTGCTCCGGATTAGCTTCAGGTAGGCATCCACATCATCGCCATTGGTCTCGGTGACCCCGGTCGAGCAGATTCCGATGATCTTTGGCTTGGCACGGCTGTAGATGTTCAGTATCGCCTGCTCGAGATTCTCATAACCGCCGAGTACGGTCGCGACCTCGCTCATCGCGGTGGTCTGCAGTGGTACTGCCTCTTTGAAATGCCGGACAAAGAGCGTGAGCCCGAAGGACGTGCATCCCTGGGAGCCATGCAGAAGCGGCATCGCCCCACGCAACCCCATGAAGGCGAACGCGCCGCCGATCGGCTGACTCATCTTCAGCGGGTTGACAGCGCAAGCTTTCGTCGGCGCCGTGACCATGGCCATGACGCCCCCTATTCTGCGGCCTGTCGCACGGGAGATGGCTCGCGCGCCAAGATCCCTTCGATGCGTCTTTGGCAGCAGCCACCGACAGCATTGGTATGCTCCCTGACCTCTGCGACGCTCCTCAGGCCGTGAGCGTAGATTGCATCCTCAATCGTGCCCAGATCGACCGTGTTACACATGCAGATCTTCCTCGCGCGGCGCGCGGTTTCGGCGAACGCCAGATCGCAGGCGATCGTGGCCACCGGCGATTGCATCTGCTCGCTCGCCTTGGCCAATGCCTCCCATGGTGCGGGTCGACGTAGCTGCTCCCACATGGGACTGGAGAGCGATTTGTCGATCTCCTCCACCAGCTTGACCATTCCGACATAGCCCATATAGGCTTGGCAACGCTCCTGATTGATGTCGAGCCAGGGCATCGCCGCTTTGAGCGCGACGAACTGCGACTTGCCGCCCGATAGCATGATGTCCGCTTTTGCGTCCTTCAACATCTTGTACATTTCGCGCGGCGTCATATCCTCAATCATGTGGGCATCCTGCCCCATGAGCTCCTTGATGCGCTCCTTGTCTTTCCTGGTTGATTTCTTGACGCTGGTTCCCACTAACTCGAGCCCGGCTTGCTGGAGTGCCGCAACGACAGACCATGACTTGACGCCGCCGGTAATCAACAAGGCCTTCTTGCCTTCGAACCGAGGCTTGTACGGCTCTATCGCAGCCCAGGCTCGCGCTTCCTCGCGCGCGATCACCGCTTCAGTGCGTCCAAGCAGATCCGTCGGCGCGCCGCGTTCAACCAATAAGCGGGCAAGCTGACGCAGCGATTTGCTCGAATCTTGAATACCGTAGAACGCCCCCTCGAAGAACGGTATGCCGTAGCGTTGCTCCATCTTGCGTGCGACGTTAATCATGGACTTTGAGCAGACCAACATCGCCGCCCGCGCGCGATGAGATGAAGCGACTTCCCGATATTTGCCATCGCCGGAGATGCAGGAGAGAATCCGTACTCCAAGCTCATCTAGCAATGGCTTTACTTGCCAGAGCTCTCCCGAAATATTGTATTCTCCGATCAGGTTGATATCGTACGGGGTGGTGTAGTCAGGCTCTCGCGTCCCGATCACATAGTCGAGCAACGCCTCGCCGGCGAGCTTGTTACCGAGGTTCTTCGAGCCGACGAAGCCCGGGGAATTGATTGGGATCACCGGCTTTGCGAACCTTCGAGATGCTGCCTTACAGACTGCGTTGATGTCGTCACCGATCATCGCCGGAATGCAGGTTTGATAGACGAAGATGGCGGGCGGGTCGCATTTATCGATGATCTCCTTAATCGCTTTGCAGAGCCGCTTTTCCCCTCCGAATACAATATCGGTTTCGCTCAAATCGGTTGTGAATGCGGTGCGCCAAAGATTCGAGCCGGACGACGCCGCGCCGCGATTGTCCCAGGAATTACCTTCGCACGCGATTGGACCATGCACCAAGTGAGCGACATCGGTGAACGGCTGCAGCGCAATCTTGGCGCCATCGAAAGCACAGCCGCCGGCAGCGCTACCCGGCTGCAGTTGCTTGGTGCATCCGTTCTTGCGTTCAGCCTCCGATTTGCTACCGTTCTTGGCGCAGCCCGGCTCGTCGAAAATACTCCGGACCGTGGCCGCTAGTGAACTCATCCCTTTTTCCTCTCAGCGCAAACTAGTTGCATGGTCGACCGTCATGTGCTTGTGCCATCGTCGAGTGCTTGGCCGATGGCACGGCACGGTCGCTCGTCAGCGAATGATGTCGAAGCTGTAGTCGGTTTTGCCAAGAACGTTCGTCTTCTTGTCGATCTCATCGAAGATCTTGTCCAAGATCTTCACCAGAGCATTCAGCCCTCCCTGATATCCCCATAGAGGGGAGCGGTGATGGTGATGCCGATCAAAAATCGGAAAGCCGATGCGGATCAGTGGCGTTCCAGTATCGCGCTCCAGATACTTGCCATAGGTGTTGCCAATCAGAAAATCGACTGGCTCGGTGAACAGGAGTGAACGCATGTGCCAGAGGTCGCGGCCCGGATAGGCTTGGCAGCCCCGCCCAAATGGCGAGCTTGCAAGCAGCACCTGCATTTTTTCGTGCCAGGCCTTGTTGCCGTTGGTGGACAGCACATGGGTCGGCTCGGCACCGAGTTCGAGCAGAAACGCGGCCAATCCGTAGCAAAGATCCGGATCGCCATAGATAGCGAACTTCTTGCCATGGATATGCGCGCTGGAGTCAGCGATAGCGTCGACCAGGCGGCCACGTTCTCGCGCAAGTTGCTCGGGAATCTCCTTGCCGCTGATGCGTGACAGCGCCACGATAAAGTCATCCGTTGCGGATAGGCCCACCGGGTAGTTGAAGGATTCGACATCCTGGCCGTGCTCAGCCACGAATGGCAGCGTTTTTTCGGTGCACCACTGCTGCATGGAGATTGTCGCCTTGGCGTGAATCGCGTTGGCCGCATCTTCCAGCGTCGTGCCGCCATCATACATCCGGAATTCGCCGTCGGTCGGAGTATCGAAGACTTCAGAATTATCCGAAAGGATCGTGTGCTGGATGCCCATCAGCGCCAAGATGCGCTTGATCTCGCGAAGGTTTCCGACGGTATAGCCATCGAACCCACCAATGATATTGATCGCCTCGTTTTGCTTGCGCTCCAGCTTCGGCGCTGTTCCGGCCTTGCCGTCCCAAAAGTGCTCCAGAATGCCCTTGAGCGCATTGTCATAACCGGTGACGTGGCTGCCGACGAACGCCGGCGTATGGGCGAATGGCACGTCGAAGTCCGCTGGAACTGAGCCTTTTTCTTTCGACGTCTTGATGAAGGCGTTGAGGTCATCGCCGATCACCTCGGCCATGCAGGTCGTAGAGACCGCAATCATCTTGGGTTTGTACATGTTATAGCTGTTGGCGAGCCCGTCGATCATGTTGTTCAGGCCGCCGAATACGGCAGCGTCCTCCGTCATCGACGAAGAGACGCAGGAAGAAGGCTCCTTGAAGTGCCGCGATAGATGGCTGCGGTAATAAGCCACGCAACCTTGCGAGCCGTGGACGAAGGGCAGCGTGCCCTCAAAGCCAACAGAGGCGAATACGGCGCCAAGCGGCTGGCATGCCTTGGCCGGATTTACCGCCAGCGCCTCCCGCGCAAAGTTCTTTTCGCGATATTCGGTCGTTTTCGTCCATTCTTTGATGCGCTCGACCTCGGCGGGATCGCGAGGATTCTCGAACATCTTCTTCTTGGCCAGCATCTGCTGGTATTCTGGACCGCGGAACAGCTCGAGATGATCGAGCACGTGTTCGGCACTCTGCGCCATTGTTGAAATCCTTCACTACGAGATTGGTGTCGCCCCGGCTTGCGCACAGAGCGAGATGAGTTGGTTTATTCTGCAGCCAGAAGTTTGGCGCTCGAAGCTTCCTTCCAGGGGGCCTTCGTTTTCTTCCAAACCGGCGAGTTGATCGCCATGTCCATGTCGCGCGCAAAGATCGCAAAGCCGTCGTAGCCGTGATATGGGCCCGAATAGTCCCAAGAGTGCATCTGCCGAAACGGAACACCCATCTTTTGAAAAACGTATTTTTCTTTGATGCCCGAACCGACGAGGTCCGGCTGGAGCTTTTCGACAAAGCGCTCGAACTCATAGCCATTGACGTCATCGTAGATGAGCGTGCTGTCCTTTACGTAGTGCTGAGCTGTGCGCTGATAGTCGTCGTTGTGACCGAACTCGTATCCTGTGCCAATGACCTCCATCCCGAGGTCCTCATATGCGCCAATCACATGACGCGGACGGAGGCCGCCGACGTACAGCATCACGGTCTTGCCCTCCAGGCGCGGGCGATATTTTGCGATCACAGCGTTCACCAGCGGCTGGTACTTTTCAATCACCCGCTCGGCGCCTTCCTTGATTTTGTCGTCGAAATAGCCCGCAATCTTACGCAGCGACTCTGCAATCTTTGAAGGTCCGAAGAAGTTGTACTCGCACCAGGGGATACCGAACTTCTCTTCCATGTGGCGTGAGATGTAGTTCATGGAACGATAGCAATGCAGAATGTTGAGCTTTGCCTTCGGCGTTGCCTCGAGCTCAGCCAGTGAACCGTCGCCGGACCACTGCGCGATCACCCGCAGACCCATCTCCTCCAGCAGAATTCGTGATGACCACGCGTCGCCGCCGATATTGTAGTCTCCGATGATCGCAACATCGTACGGCGTCGGCTCAAACTTTGGTTTGGCATCGGGCTCGAGCTGGTCGAAAATCCAGTCGCGTACCGCGTCGTTGGCAATGTGATGGCCTAGTGACTGCGACACGCCGCGAAAGCCCTCACAGCGGACCGGCACGATGGTCTTGCCGCCATATTCCTTCGACTTCGCTCTCGACACGGCCTCGATGTCGTCACCGATCAATCCGATCGGACATTCCGATTGGATCGTGATGCCGTTGTTGAGCGGAAACAGCTCTTGGATTTCGTCAAGAATTTTGACCAGCTTCTTGTCGCCACCGAATACGATATCCTTTTCCTGGAAGTCGGAGGTGAACTGCAGGGTCACGAAGCTATCGATGCCCGTCGTGCCAACGTAATAATTGCGTCGCGAGCCCCACGAATACTGACCGCAGCCGACCGGGCCATGGCTGATATGGACCATGTCCTTGATTGGTCCCCAGACCACCCCCTTTGACCCTGCATAGGCGCAGCCTCTGATCGTCATCACGCCAGGTATGGATTTGATATTGGACTTCACCCCGCAATCTGACTTGCCGGCTTGGTGAACGTTGAGGTGCTTGGCACGCCGTTTCGCGGTTTTCTCCGGATAGACCTTCAGCACCTCCTCGATCAGCTCTTTGTTGCGAGCCCTGATTTCTGCGATGCTCTGGGTCGTGGCGAGACTCATCTGATGTCCTTCGAAAGTTACCTGTTGCGAGGGCGGCTTCTTGAGCAAGACTTTTGCAACCAGCATGCCAGCCCTCGTGAGCACCAAAAAACATAGCAATCAAAAACGCTTAGCGCGCCTCCTGCGGTCACAGGGCGTGTTGTTGCGAACCCGACATTACGCTTTGGGCAGAGAACTCTTGGTTTGGCCCTGTTCGAAATGAAACAAGGGCTGGCTATGCGCGAAATTGCCCGCCCAATTCTCGAGCGTATCCGCGATCGCAGTACTCTGCGATCGCGCTCGCCGAAGGCGCCACACAGGAAGAGCGGCCGCAAGGGTGGCTGGCCGATACACGCCTGCCAATGCTATCTGTTCTCGCTGCGAGGTGCTTACCTGCAGCGATGCGATGAGGTGCATGACCTCATCCTCCAGACCTCAACGCAAGCTGCTTTGCCACCTGGACATCGTAGGCTCGCTGAATCACGAGAACAGCTGCCGCGCCTTGATAAGCGCACGCACTAGCACATCAATCTCTTGACGTGTATTGTAAAGTCCGAGGGACGCACGGCACGTTGCCAGCACGCCAAAGCGCTTGAGCAGCGGCATCGCACAATGGGTCCCCGCCCGCACCGCTACACCGGCGCGGTCGATGACGGTAGCAATATCATGCGCATGCGCACCCTTCATATCAAAGGAAATGATCGGCCCTTTGTCGGCCGGGGTCCCGATCATGCGCACGAAATTGATCTCCGCCAGCCTCTCCTGCGCGTAAGCGAGCAGTACTCTCTCGTAGCGGCGGATCTGCACCTTGCCTATTGAATTGACGTAATCGATAGCCGCCCCTAAACCGATCGCTTCGACGATCGGCGGGGTGCCGGCTTCGAACCGGTGTGGCGGCTCGCCATAAATAACGCCGGAACGCGAGACCTCGCGGATCATCTCTCCGCCCCCATTAAAAGGCGGCATCGATGCCAGATGCTCCGCCTTGCCGTAAAGCACACCGATCCCGGTCGGACCATAGAGTTTATGGCCCGTCATGACGTAGAAATCGCAATCAATGTCGCAGACATCGGCGCTCAGATGGACGCATCCTTGCGAGCCGTCGACCAGCACCGGGATACCACGAGCATGCGCGATCCTCACCACGTCTTTCACGGGCAATACCGTGCCGAGCACGTTCGACATCTGTGCGATTGCAACCATCTTGGTGCGCGGGGTCAGCAGTTGCTCAAAATGACCGAGCAAGAAGTTTCCGTCATCGTCCACCGGCGCCCATTTGATTACTGCACCGAGTCGTTCCCTGAGAAGGTGCCATGGCACAATATTGGAGTGGTGTTCCATAATCGAGAGAACGATTTCGTCACCCGGGGTAATGCGTTCGCGGCCAAAAGTCTGGGCGACCAGATTGATTGCCTCCGTTGCGCTCCGAGTGAAGATGATCTCTTCGTTTAAACGCGCGTTCACAAACCGCGCCACCTTGGTACGGGCGCGTTCATACGCCTCGGTCGCCGCGTTAGCGAGGTAGTGCAAGCCGCGATGAACGTTGGCGTATTCGCTTGAGTACACCTGCATCATACGGTCAAGCACGGCGTTGGGCTTTTGCGCGGATGCAGCGTTGTCGAGGTAAACAAGCGGCTTGCCGTACACCGTCATGGCGAGCGCAGGGAAGTCCGTACGTAGACGGTCGACCTCGTAACTGCCATTGCTCACGGCGGGATGTGCGCTCATCGCCCCGCCTGCAGCCAGTGTTCAGCTTGTGCTGTCACAAAATCGCGCAGATTCTCGGACGTGATCTCCTCAATTGGCTCACCAATGAACGCTTTGATCAGCAATGTCTGCGCATCCTTTTCGGATAGCCCCCGAGCGCGCAGATAGAACAAGAGGGTGTCATCCAGTGCACCCGATGTCGCTCCGTGGCCGCAGGTCACGTCGTCAGCCAAGATTTCAAGTTCCGGCTTACTGTCGGCCTCGGCCTGGTCGGACAGGAGCAACGCTCGTGTCGTCAGGGCGGCGTCGGTCTTCCGAGCGCCGGGACGAACGACAATTCGGCCCTGAAACACCGATCGGCCGCAATCGTCGATGACCGCGCGGAACTTCTCCCGACTGGTGCAATGTGGCACGGCGTGGTCGACCACGATCGTTGTGTCCGCGTGGAGCTTGTGCCTGACGAGATTAACCCCATTCGCCGAGAGCTTGGTTCCTTCGCCGGCCAGCGTGATGAATCCCTGATAGCGGCTGATGGAGCCGCTGCAGGTCATGCTGAAGAGGTCGAGCTTAGCCCTGGTGCCGGCTGCGATAATGGCCGACGAGATATTCACGGCGTCAGAGGCAGCGGCTGCCACCCGGATATGCGAAAGGCTTGCCTCGTCACCAACCAGGGCGATTGTCGCATCGTTCGTTTGATAGCCGCTCGCGCCTTCAGCCGGAACGAAACTTTCCACGACGGCTGCATGCGCTCCGTTACCAAGCTGTAGATACGAGCGTGTATAGGTGGACACCGACAGTCCGGTTGCGACGTGAACGATTTGAATTGGTCGCTTCACCGCATTGCCCTCGGCGACCGTAATCACCAGACCATCCGTCGCCATTGCGGCATTGAGCGAGATCGCCGAATCGCTCGTCGTGGACAGCATCAGACCGGCCATGGCTCCACTGACCGAATTCTCCAGAACCTCTCGCAGCGACCGCACAACGACTTCATTTTCCAGCCTGCCGAGATCGGATAACTCCGGCGCGAATATGCCATCCACCAAAACCAGTTTGATCGCCTGATCGGCAGCCACTTGCTTGGCCGACGCCTTTGCGCGCACCAGCGCCTCCGCATCCGGTTGCGGAGCGAGTGGCAGCACCTCGCCGATCAGGGCGCGCAGATCAGTGTATTTCCAATCCTCCATGCCTCCATGTGGGAGGCCGGCACGCTTGTAAACGTCGAATGCCCTCGCCCGGATTTGGGGGATAGGGCCTGCACCAGGCAGCCGTCCACGCGCCGCAGCGAAAACGTCGCCCGTTGCGCGTTCGGTGTCGGCTTTGGCCGAAACCTGTTTCATCGCGGAATCCCTAGAGTCCTCAGGCCGCGTCTTCAAATTGGGCGTAGCCACAAGCCTCGAGCTCCAGCGCGAGTTCCTTGCCCCCGCTCTTCACGACCCGCCCCTTGGACATCACGTGCACAATGTCCGGCACGATATGGTCGAGAAGCCGCCGATAGTGGGTGATCATGATCATCGCTCGTTCCGGCGATCGCAAAGCGTTGATGCCGCTTGAGACGATACGCAGCGCGTCGATGTCGAGGCCGGAATCGATCTCGTCAAGGATGCACAGACTCGGCTCGAACAATGCCATCTGCAAAATTTCGTTGCGCTTCTTCTCGCCGCCGGAGAAGCCGACATTGAGGCCGCGCTTGATCATGTGCTGGGGAATGTTGAGCGAACCGGCCACCTCGCGGACTCTTTTCAGAAACTCGGGGGTGGAGAATTCCTGTTGCTCGCGCGCCTTGCGCTGGGCGTTCACCGCCGCCCGCAAGAAGTTCATCGTGGTCACGCCGGGGATGTCGACCGGATACTGGAACGCCAGGAACACGCCCTTGGCGGCGCGTTCAGTTGGCTCCATCCTCAAGAGGTTCTCGCCCCTGAACAGGACTTGTCCGCCGGTGATCTCATAGCCCGGCTTGCCGGCGATGACGTGCGAAAGCGTCGACTTGCCGGAGCCGTTCGGCCCCATGATCGCGTGCACCTCACCCGCATTGACGTTAAGATGCAGGCCGCGAATGATTTCGCGGTTTTCGACACCAACATGCAACTCTCGGATTTCGAGTAGCGCCATTATGATCTGATTCCTGAAATGCGTTATCTGGCGAGCCGCATTCGAGGAGGCTCGCAGAGGGGTGTTTATCCGACAGATCCGTCGAGAGAGATCGAGATTAGCTTCTGCGCCTCCACTGCGAACTCCATCGGCAGTTTTTGCAGAACTTGCTTGACGAAGCCGTTGACGACGAGGCCGACCGCTTCTTCCTGGCTGAGGCCGCGCTGGATGCAGTAGAACAGCACGTCCTCGGAGATCTTCGAGGTGGTCGCCTCGTGCTCGAACGTCGCCGAGGAGTTCTTGGCCTCGATGTACGGCACGGTGTGCGCGCCGCATTTGTCGCCGATCAGCAGCGAGTCGCAGGCGGTGAAGTTGCGCGCCCCTAGCGCCTTGCGGTGGGCGGTGACGAGGCCGCGATAGGTGTTCTGCGACTTGCCGGCGGCGATGCCCTTGGAGATGATCCGGCTCGACGTGTTCTTGCCGAGATGGATCATCTTGGTGCCCGAATCGACCTGCTGGAAGCCGTTCGAGATCGCGATCGAGTAGAACTCGCCGCGTGAATTGTCGCCGCGCAGGATGCAGCTCGGGTATTTCCAGGTGATCGCCGAACCCGTTTCGACCTGGGTCCAGGAGATCTTGGAATTGTTGCCGCGGCAGTCGCCACGCTTGGTAACGAAATTGTAGATGCCGCCCTTGCCTTCC
>NZ_FOVU01000016.1 GCF_900115265.1 Bradyrhizobium sp. Ghvi
CTAGAGCGTTTCATTTTTTGATGGAAGCGTATCCGGCATTAACGAAGTAGTTGCTGCATTCGCCGGGCAGAAGGCTTCTGACGAGGTGGCCAATGTGGTCGCAGGCCTCGTCGATCGTGCGTTTCTGTGCGACGCGCATCCAGTGCTTGATCTTGGCGAAGACTTGCTCGATCGGGTTGAGGTCGGGTGAGTACGGCGGCAGGTACCACAGCCTTGCGCCGGCTTTCCGGATCATCTGCCTGACGGTCGGCGACTTGTGGCTACCGAGATTATCCATGACAACGATGTCGCCCGGTTTGAGCGCTTTGACGAGTTGCTGTTCGACATAGGCGCGGAAGCTTTCGCCGTTGATCGGTCCGTCGAATACGCAAGGCGCAGTGAGCTGGTCAGAGCGTAGGGCGCCGAGGAAGGTCAGGGTTCGCCAGTGACCGTGCGGCGCAAAGCCGCGCAACCGCTCGCCCTTGGATCCCCAGCCGCGCAGCGGGGCCATGTTGGTCTTGATCCAGGTCTCGTCGATGAACACCAGGCGGCTTGGATCGAGGCGATCCTGCAAGCTGCGCCAGCGCTGCCGCCGTCGCGCGACGTCGGCGCGGCCTTGCTCAAGGGCGAACAGTGTTTTTTTTGAAGCTGAGACCTTCGCGTCGCAGGAAGGTCCAGACCGCGTGGTGTGAGACTTTCACGCCTCGCGCGGCAAGTTCGTCCTTCAGCCCGTGCAGCGTGAGATGTGGCGTCTGCCTGATCCGCTCCACGATGAACGCTCGATGCGGCTCCAGAACCGGCTTACGGTGACCGCCCATCTTGCCCGGCGCCACCGACCCCGTCGCGCGATAGCGCTGCCGCCACTTCACGACGGACGACACAGCAACATCGAACCGGGCCGCCACAGCATGGCAACTCTCGCCGGATTCCACCGCTTTCACGGCTCGTTCACGAAAATCATTCGAAAGAGGTCGGACCATCCGATGCTGGCCTCCGATCCAGCCAGCATCTTGAATCACAAACCGCCGCCCGACGGAATCCCTCCCGATTCAATCAATCGATGAACCGCTCTAGTTCGAGAATGGGATCGCAGCTTGTGCTGCGGTCCCCTTACTTGCTCTTGGAGGGGCGGACTTCGGTGACGTGGCCCATCTTCCGGCCAGGGCGCGGCGCGCCCTTGCCGTAGATGTGGACGGTCGCGCCCGGCACGCTCAGCCACTTTTCGTAATCGTTGATCTCGTCGCCGATCAGATTGGTCATGGTGACGACCTCGCCGTGACGCACCGGCTTGCCGAGCGGCCAGCCGGCGATGGCGCGGATGTGCTGCTCGAACTGGGAGACGGACGCGCCGTCGAGCGTCCAGTGTCCGGAATTGTGCACGCGCGGGGCAATCTCGTTGACCAGCACCTTCGATCCGCCGCCATTGGCGAGCACGAACATCTCCACGGCGAGCACACCGACATAGTCGAGCGCGGTCGCGATCTTGCCGGCGATGCTGCGCGCCTCTTCGGCGAGCGCATCCGGGATCGGCGCAGGCGCGCGGGAGATCTTCAGAATATGGTCGCGATGCTCGTTCTCGGTCACGTCGAAACATTCGACCTGGCCCGATGCCGAGCGTGCGGCGATCACGGAGATCTCGCGCTCGAATGGCACGAAGGCTTCCAGGATCGCCGCTTTGGTGGCGAGGCTGGTCCAGACCTTCGCGATGTCGTCGCCCTCGCGGATGATGGCCTGGCCCTTGCCGTCATAGCCGAAGCGGCGGGTCTTCAGTACCGCGGGAAGGCCGATTCTGAGGATCGCCTCGCGCAACGATGCGACCGAGGTGACATCGGCGTAAGCGGCCGTGCCGATGCCGAGCCGTGTCACGAAATCCTTCTCGGCGAGCCGGTCCTGGGTGGTCTCGAGGATCTTGCGGTTGGGCAGCACGGGGCGGCGCGCGTCCAGCACCATGGCGGCCGCGGCCGGCACGTTCTCGAATTCATAGGTGATGACGTCGACGTCATGGGCGAACAGCTCGAGCGCCTCGACATCGGCATATTCGGCGCAGGTCGCGTTCAGCACCACATCGAACGCCGGCGAATCCGGATCGGGCGAGAACACCTGGCAGCGCAGGCCGAGCCGTGCCGCAGCCATCGCCAGCATTCGGCCGAGTTGTCCGCCGCCGAGGATTCCGATGGTGTCGCCGGGCTTCAGCTTCACCTGCTTTGCGTCAGTCACGCCTTGTCCTCCGGGCGCTCGGCAACCGCCTCGGTCTGCGCCTTGCGCCAGGCGGCGAGGCGGTCCGACAGGGCAGGATCGGACAGCGCCAGCACGGATGCCGCGAGCAGCGCCGCGTTGATGGCGCCGGCCTTGCCGATCGCGAGCGTGCCGACCGGAATGCCGGCGGGCATCTGGACGATCGAATAGAGCGAATCGATGCCCTTGAGTGTCCTCGACTCGACCGGCACGCCGAACACTGGCAGTTCCGTCAGCGCCGCGGCCATGCCGGGCAGATGCGCGGCGCCGCCGGCGCCGGCAATGATGACCTTGAAGCCTTCAGCCTTGGCGCCCTTGGCGAAACTGAACAGCCGGTCGGGAGTGCGGTGTGCCGAAACGATGCGGGAGTCGGAGGCGACGCCGAGCGCTGCGAGCGTATCGGCAGCATGCCGCATCGTCTCCCAGTCCGACTGGCTTCCCATGATGATGGCGATCGGCGCGGTCATGACGTCAATTGTGCTCGGAAAACAGAAAGATAGGCCAGATTTACGGTTCCGGCCGGCGGCTCGCAAGGCGGTGGCAAGGAGAAGGGAATGCACTATCCTGTCTTGGTGAATCCCCGCAAGCCTTCATTGAGCAGGATGCCCATGAAGAAACCAAAAAGGGCGACCGCTGCGAAGGCCAAAAAGGGCCGGAACACCAGCGGGGGCCGAACCAAAACTGCACCCAGGCGGGCTGCGGCGCCGCGCCTCGTGTCCGGTGTCGACGCTGGCAGGACAACAAGCAAGGACACCAGCAAGGCGACCATCCGTGGCCTGCGGACCAAACTGGCCCAGGCGCTGCGTCGCGTTGCCGAGCTCGAGGCTGCGGCCGACACCGATTTCCTGCTCGACATCCCCAACCGGCGCGGCTTCGAGCGTGAGCTCCAGCGCGCCATCGCCTACATGAAGCGCTACCGCGCCAGCGGCGCGCTGATCGTGCTCGACGTCGACCGGCTGAAGCCGATCAACGATTCCTTCGGTCATGCTGCGGGAGACGAGGTGCTGAAGGCGATCGCCACGACACTGACGCGGCAGATCCGCGCCTCCGACGTGGTCGGTCGTCTCGGTGGCGATGAGTTTGCCCTGCTGTTGTGGAATCTCAGTGAGACCGATGCCAAGGCGAAGGCCGCCATCTTCGAGCAGGCGATCGACGAATTGTCATTCACCTTTCGCGGCGAGTACGTGACTGCGGGTGCCTCCACCGGTGTCGTGCTGCTCGGTGCGCACTCTGATGCCGCCCGTGCGCTCGAGGAGGCCGATGCAGCCATGTATGTGCGCAAGGCCCATCGGCGGCACGAGCCGCGGATCAGCCTCGTGAGCAGCTGAGCATGATCCGGACCCGGAAGGGCCGCGTTAGCGCAAAGTGTGTAGCGGTTTTCCCTCGCGACATCAGCGGAACGCGTTTGCGCGGAGATCATGCTCAAACAATAATCCTCTACAGCGTGGCGAGATCTTCCGGCACGTTGCCGAATTTGCGCAGCAGCGTGGCATCGCCGAATTCGCCGGTCATGGGATCGCCGCTGCGGCTGAATGCGACCGCGCCGATGTGACCGGCACCGTGCGACAGGGCCTCGGCGCGCCGCAGCGCCGCCGTCGAGCTCTGGCATTCCTCGGCGGTGCCCGCGACCGGCGATCCGTCGGCATCGATCAGGAAGGGCATTGCAACGTAATAGGTCACGTCAGACATGGCGTTGCTCCAGTGATCAGAACTAGGCGGCGCTGCTCTTGCCTCGCATCTTGCTGCGCGAGGTCTCGGGGATGCAGCCGGCCGAAATCGCCGCTTGCAATTCTTCCAGCGCGGCTTCCAGATATTCGTTGGCCATGATCAGCGCCTTGATGGTGCTGCGCAGATTGCCGTCGCACATCGCGATCGCCTGATCGCAGGCCTGTTCATAATGGCTATTGTCGAGAAGGGCTGGGACTGACATCGGCAGCGTCCTTGCGGGTTGTCGTTGGGCGTTTCCTGGGGGCCGGGGGGCAGTATTTATGTTCCTCTTTTGTTCTTTTTGAGTCAAGCGGATTCACGCGCGGCAATTCGCCGGCGAAGCCAAATAAGAGCCGCTGCTGCGGATCAGGCGATGATGTCAGGCGTGATCTGGTCTTCGATGAAGGCGATACGGTCGCGCAACAACAGCTTGCGTTTCTTCAGCCGCTGTAGCCGCAACAGGTCGGGGGCGGGCGATTGATGCAGTGCATCGATCGCCGCATCGAGATCTCGGTGTTCCTGCTGCAACCGGGTGAGCTCGGCTTCGAGCTCACGCTCGTCTTCATGGGTCATGTCTGCGGTGGCCGAAAACCGATGGGCTTGAGATCAAGGCTGTGGATGCCCTGTGGAAATTATCGTCCTTGAGCGCCGTGATCGCAAGCGATCTGCGGCTTCACGCACCGCTCTCCCGCAAGATATTTCGACGATTCGAGAAGCGCGTCGTGCAAGCGCATTGATATCATGGATTTTTCGCCGCGTGGTTCCTTACTCACGCTTCATTACATATGAATTTTCAAAAATGACGGTGCGACGACGGATACCCATCGACAGAACGAATCGGTGATGTACACTTCGGCGTCCGGATCGAATCCAAGGTTCACCCCTACCGAGGAGGTTTCGAATGACAATTCAGGCACATCTGGTTGAATTGGAACGGAAGCACAAAACTCTCGAAAACGAATTGCACGAAGCTCTCGTGCACCTTTCAACAGACGACCTGCAAATTGTTGAGTTGAAGCGCCGTAAGTTGCTGGTCAAGGACCAGATCGAGCGTCTGAAGCAGTCCGGCGACACGCTTCACTAGTAACCCCCGTAATAGCGTCAAGTTTGATCATTCCTTTCAGGCAGGGACGAGAGCCTTCGAGCTGATCCCTGCTTGTGAGGTGCGCACCGCGCGACGATGGTCGTGTCGGCGGTTAGATGTCTGCGAGCTCGGCGACGTGGTCCGCAATCGCGAGCGACGACGTCAGGCCCGGCGATTCGATGCCGAACAGATTGACCAGGCCTGCAACGCCATGGTCGCGCGGACCCTGCATCAGAAAATCCTGCGTCGCCACCGCCGGCGGCACGATCTTCGGACGGATGCCCGAATAGCTCGGCATCAGTGCGCCGTCGGGCAGTGTCGGCCAGTATTTGCGGATCGCGGGATAGAAGCGCTCGGCGCGTGAAGGGTCGACTTCATAGTCGATCGTCTCGATCCATTCGACGTCGGGGCCGAAGCGCGCCTGTCCCGCCATATCCAGCGTCAAATGCACCCCCAGCCCGCCGGGCTCGGGCACCGGATAAATCAGGTGGGAGAACGGCGCGCGCGCGTTGCAGCTGAAATAATTGCCCTTGGCGAGATAGGCCGGCGGAATCCGGTCGATCGGCATGCCATCGATGTGACGTGCCACGGTCGTTGCCGAAAGTCCGGCGGCATTGACGAGCAGGCCACATTGCAGCGTCATCGGCGCTTCGCCGCCGGCTTCGATCTCGATCATTCCGCCGTCAGCCTTGGCGCGGATCAGCGGCGTGTGAAACGCAAAGGCCGCACCCGCTTCCTCGGCCTCGCCGCGCAGCGAGAGCATGTAGGCATGGCTGTCGATGATGCCGGTCGACGGCGACAGCAGGGCGGCGTCGCAGGCCAGCGCCGGCTCCAGCGCGCGCGCGGCCTCGCCCGGGAGCAACTGCATGTCGAGCACGCCATTGGCCTCGGCATGCGCCTTGATCGATTGCAGCTTCTCGGTTTCCTTCGGATTCGTCGCGACGATCAGCTTGCCGCAGTTCTTGTGCGGGATGCCGCGCTCGCCGCAATAGCGGTACAGCGCGTGCTTGCCGCTGACGCACATGCGGGCCATCCAGCTTCCGGCACGGTAATAGATTCCGGCATGGATCACCTCGCTGTTGCGCGAGGAGGTCACGGTGCCGATAGCATCGGCTTCCTCGAGGACGATCACCTCGCGGCCGGCCTGTGCCAGCCGCCTTGCCACCGCGAGCCCGACCACGCCGGCTCCGACGACGACGCAATCGACCCTATCCATGGTTGTGCTGGCGTCCCGTTGAAGAGGCCGATGGCGCCGGTTTGCCTTGCAGGCCTGCCATGCGGCCGGTTTCCGTTAAGGAAGCATTTATCATGTCAGGGCAATTGCCGTAATTCACGTCACATTTTTCTGTTGGGCGTACAGGCGTTTACCCGATCCAAACCCGTGAAGCCAGACAATCCGCAGTTGAAATTGCGGGTGGCTGATGGCTGAGAAGAACTGGCAGGAAGGCAGCATGCTTCCGATTGCTGTGCAGGCCGTCGTGTGCCTGACCAGCGCGGTCGCGCCTTCGCGTGCCTATGCGGACAGCCTCGCGGCGCCGAGTCGTCTCGGCGATCTCGACCCCAATCTGATCTGGGAAGCCCTGATCGGGGGCATCGTCGTCTGCGCGTTCGCGGTCGCTATCGCGCTGTGGATCCATTCCGCGCTGCGTCGGAACAGGCGTGCGCAGCTGCGCCGCAACGCCTTCATCTCCTCGGCCATGAACAACCTCAATCAGGGCGTGGTGATGACGGATGCGCAGCGACGCATCATCTTCTGCAACGACCGCTATCTCGAGATCTACGGCTTGACGCGCTCGGACCTCTGGGCCGGCATGACCGGCTACGACATCCTCGAGCTCAGGCGAAAGCGCGGAGTCCTTGGCGTCTCTGACGACGACTTCTACGAGAAAGCGTCAAGTCCCAACGGCCTGATCACCGAATTACCCGACGGTCGCGCCATTCTGGTCAAGTATTTCATTCTGCCCAACGGCGGCTCGGTGGCGACCCATCTTGACGTCAGCGAGCAGCGCAAGCTGTCGCGGCAGCTTGCCGCGACCAAGCAATTCCTGGAATCGGTGCTGGACCACGTGCCCGCCTGCGTCGCCGCCAAGAACATCGAGGACGGCTGCTATATCTTCGCGAACAGCGCCTATGAGCGGTTCTGGGGATTGTCGCGGGACTTCGCCGTCGGCAGAAATGCGCGGGAGCTGTTCGAGCCCGGCTCGGCGGCGAGCATCGAGGCGGCCGACCGGGCGGCGCTCGCTTCGGCCGATGGCCAGTACCGCAACGAGTTCGAGGTCGATCGTGCCGGTGAGCGGCGCATGGTTGCCTCGATCCGCATCGTGGTGCGCAACGAGAGCAACAAGCCGGAATTCCTGCTGGTGGTGTTCGAGGACATCACCGATCGGCAATCGTTGTCCAAGGAGCTCGAGAGCACCAAGAAGTTCCTCGAGCTCGTGGTCGACAACATTCCGGTGGCGCTGATCGTGGAGCAGGTCAAGGATGGCCGCTATCTGCTCGCCAACCGCAGTGCCGAGACGATCCTCAACCGCAGGCGCGAGGAAGCCACCGGCCTGACCGCCTCGGATATCTTCAATGCCAAGGAAGCCAAGCTGATCATCGCGCGCGACGAGGCCGCGATCAAGAAGCGCGGGATGATCACCGAGGAGCATCCGATCTCCACCAAGGACGGCCTGCGCCTGTTCCTGACCCGACGTGCCACGGTGCTCAACGATGCCGGCGAGCCGCAATATCTGATCAAGACCCACGAGGACGTCACCAACCGTCGGCAGACCGAGTCGCGCATGGCGCACATGGCCTATCACGACGGCCTCACCGACCTGCCCAACCGCGCCGCCTTCCTCCAGGCCCTCAACCAGATGATCGAGGCCTGCGAGGGCACCGACGAGGAATTCGCGGTCCTTTGCGTCGATCTCGACGGCCTCAAGGAAGTCAACGACGTGTTCGGCCACGCGCTTGGCGACAAGCTGCTGGTGGAGGTGGCGCAGCGGCTCCAGGACGCTGCTCGTGGCGGCCTGGTGGCGCGCCTGTCCGGCGACGAATTCGGCCTGATCATCGACGGCAAGCAGCCCGATGCGGGCCTTGCGCTGGCGCACCAACTCGGCGAGGTGCTGGCGCCGGAGTTCCACATCGACGGCCGCGCGGTTCGTGCCGGCATCACCACCGGCATGTCGATCTTCCCGCACAATGGCCCTGATGGTGCCGCGCTGCTCGCCAATGCCGGCGCGGCCCTGTTCCGCGCCAAGCAGAAATCGCGCAGCACGATCAGCCTCTATCAGCCCGAGATGGACCAGCAGATCCGCGACCGCCGCGTGCTGCATCAGGACCTCTCGATGGCGATCAAGAACGGCGAGCTGTCGCTGGCCTTCCAGCCGCAGGGCATCGCGCGCAACAGCGTCGCCGAGAGCGAGATCATCGGCTTCGAGGCGCTGGCGCGCTGGCAGCACCCGGTGCGCGGCCAGGTCTCGCCCGCCGACTTCATTCCCATCGCCGAGGAAAGCGGGCTGATCGTCGAGATGGGCGAGTGGATCCTGCGCGAGGCCTGCCGCGAGGCGGCGTCGTGGCCGAAGCCGCTCCAGGTCGCGGTCAACCTGTCGCCGGCGCAGTTCATGCATGGCGACGTGGTCAGGCTTGTCCATTCGATCCTGATCGAGACGGGACTGGCGCCCGGCCGGCTCGAGCTGGAAATCACCGAAGGCGTGCTGATCGAGGATTTCGATCGCGGCCTGGCGCTGCTGCGCCGGCTGAAGGCTCTCGGGGTGCGGATCTCGATGGACGATTTCGGCAGCGGTTATTCCTCACTGAGCTATCTGCAGGCGTTCCCATTCGACAAGATCAAGATCGACCGCGCCTTCATCATCAATCTCGGCCGCAACCCGCAATCGGCCGCGATCGTCCGCGCCGTCATCGATCTCGGCCACGGCCTCGAAATGTCGATCATCGCCGAGGGCGTCGAGACGATCGATCAGCTCGCCTTCCTGGCTCGCGAAGGCTGCGACGGTGTGCAGGGCTATCTGCTCGGCAAGCCCTTGCCGATCGGGCAATATGCCGGCTTCGTCGGCCGCGTCGAGGCCATGGAGCTTGCGCTCAAGACCGGCTAGTGAGGAGCTGACTTGGCTCGCTCCCTTTCGACGGTTTCATGGCGGATTACGACCTCGCGATCATCGGCGGCGGCCTCAATGGCGTCAGCCTCGCGCGTGATGCGGCCGGTCGCGGCCTGCGGGTCATCCTGATCGAGCAGGGCGATCTCGGTGGAGCAGCCTCATCAGCGACGCCGCGGCTGATCCATGGCGATCTGTCGGTGCTGGAGCGTCGCGGCTTCCGGCGGGTGCGCCGGGCTCTTGCCGAACGCCGAACCTGGCTGCGGATCGCGCCGCATCTGGTGCGGCCGATGAGTTTTGTGATCCCGGCGCATGCCGACGAGCGTCCGCCATGGCTGTTGCGGGCCGGATTGTATGTTTACGACGCGCTCGCGAACCGCGGCGGCCTGCCTGCAGCGACGACCCTCGACATCACGCATCATCCGGTCGGCAACGCGCTGAAGCGTCCGTTCGGCATCGCATTTGAATATGCTGATTGTATCGTCGACGATTCGCGCCTCGTCGTGCTCACGGCGCTGGATGCCGCCGAACGTGGTGCCGCGATCCGCACCGGGGCGCGCTGCGTGCGCGCCGACAGGACCGACATCTGGCGGCTCGCGCTGATCGATCGCGGCCATCGCCGCGTGATCACCGCGCGTGCGCTGGCCAATGCCACCGGGGGCTGGACGTCGTTGGTCGCCGAAACGGTGCTGCGACAGCCGGTGCCGGCGATGGCGGCCGTGCAGATGAGCCAGATCGTCGTGCCGAAGTTGTTCGAATCCGACAACGTCTATGTGTTCCAGAACACTGACGGGCGACTGATTTTTGCCAGCCCGTTCCAACCCGACTTCACACTGATCGGCACGGTCACGCACGGCTTCACGGGAGATCCCGCGATTGTTGCCATGCCAAGCGCCGATGTCAGCTACCTCTGCGAGGCCGTGAGCCGTTACTTCCGCGAGCGCGTCACCCCGACCGACGTGGTTCGCACGGTCTCCGGCGTCAATTTGACGCTCGCAGCCGCAGGACGACGAGACCTTACGATGCTGTTCCACGCGCGCCGGCGCAAAGCGCCGCTGCTCACGATCTTTGGCGGCGATGTCACGACGTCGCGGCTGCGCGCAGAGCGGGCGGTGACGCGGCTGACGCCGTTCTATCCCATGTCGCGGCCCTGGACCTCAGGCGCAACATTGCCTGGCGGCGATTTCCCCTGGGACCGATTCGAGACCGAAGTCGATCTCGCCTGCCACCGCTGGCAGTTTCTCTCGGAGCCGCAGGCCCGGCGGCTCGTTGCGGCCTACGGCACGCGGCTGCCCGATGTGCTGGGCGAGGCGAAGACACGCGAAGAGCTCGGCCAGGCCTTCGGTCCTGAATTGACGGGTGCCGAGGTGCGTTATCTCATGGCCCGCGAATGGGCGCGCTTCCCCGAGGACATCCTCTGGCGCCGCTCTAAGCTCGGCCTGACCATGCCCGTGGCGGACCGCGATGCGCTGGCTGTGTTCATGGCAAATCCACTGCGAACCGGTTGAGGAAAGCCGGATCCGCCGCTAGCGTGCGGCGGCACTTGGGGTTGGCAGGGACCATGACTGACGAGTCACCGAGAACAGGCGCCGCAGCCAATGCGGCTGGAGATGCGTATCCGGGCGCAAGCGAGCCGCTGCTGCGCATCGAGGGCGTTGCCAAGACGTTTGGAACATTTCGTGCAGTGGACGGCGTGTCGCTCGACATCAAGGCCGGCGAATTCTTTGCGCTGCTTGGACCGAGCGGCTGCGGCAAGACCACGCTGCTGCGTATGCTCGCGGGCTTTGAGGCCCCGGACGAAGGGCGCATCCTGCTCGGCGGCAAGGATATCGCGCAGGCGCTGCCGCACGAGCGCCCCATCAACATGATGTTCCAGAACTACGCGTTGTTTCCGCATCTGTCGGTGCGCGACAACATCGCCTTTGGCCTCAAGCGCGCCGGCATGTCGCGCGCCGACATCGTCCCCCGTGTCGCGGAGATGGTTGCGCTGGTGAAGCTCGAGGGGCTGGAGAAGCGCAAACCCGACCAGCTCTCCGGCGGCCAGCGACAGCGCGTCGCGCTGGCCCGCGCATTGGCGCGCCGGCCGCAATTGTTGCTGCTCGACGAGCCGCTCGCAGCGCTCGACAAGAAGCTGCGCGAAAATACGCAAGTCGAGTTGATGGAGCTCCAGCGCCGGCTCGGCATGACCTTCATCGTCGTCACCCACGACCAGGAAGAGGCGATGACGATGGCCAGCCGGATCGGCGTGATGAAGTCAGGCAAGCTCGCCCAGGTCGCGTCCCCGCGCGAGCTCTACGAGGCACCGCGCTCGCGCTGGATCGCGGAGTTCGTCGGCGACATCAATCTGTTCGACGCCGAGTCCAAATTGCGCGATGGTCATCGCCTGGTCGTTGGCACGCGTGATGCGGGCACGCTGGTGGTGGCCGAGCCGCGCCAACCGCTCGGTGATGTCAAATTCTCGGTCGCGATCCGCCCCGAAAAGATCAAGCTGTCGCGTCGCGGTCCCGCGAGCGAGGCTGGTCGTGAAACCGCGATCAACGCCCTGGACGGCGTGATCGCCGACATCTGCTATCTCGGCGGCACCACCACGTACAAGGTCAAGCTCGATGCCGGCGGAATCGTGGAGGCGTCCGTCGCCAACAGCGCGCGCCTCGATGTCGATGCCTATAGCCTGAACCAGCATGTCGTCGCCTGGTTCACGCCCGACGATTGCGTGGTGCTTCCGTCATGAGCGCGCGCCGGATTTTTGCGCGGCCGGCGCGCTTTGCCGCGATCGCGCCCTATGTCTGGATGGTGCTGTTCTTCCTGGTGCCGTTCGGCTTCGTGCTGAAGATCAGCCTGTCGCAGACGGTGATCGCGCAGCCGCCTTACGAGCCGGTGTTCGACCTGACGGCAGGGTGGGCGGCAATCCAGGCAGCTTTTGCCGCGCTCTCGATCGACAATTTCCGGCTGCTCGCCTCCGACGATCTCTATGTGTTGGCTTATTTGCGCAGCCTGACGGTCGCCGCGACGGCGACCGCGTTGCTGCTGCTGATCGGCTATCCCATCGCCTATGGCATGGCGCGGCTGCCGAAGCGTTGGCAGGCGGTGGCGATGGTGCTGGTTATCGTGCCGTTCTGGACCTCGTTCCTGATCCGCATCTATGCCTGGATCAACATCCTCCAGCATGACGGCGTGCTCAATCAGATCCTGCTGAGGCTGCATCTGGTCAGCCAGCCCGTGGTTTGGCTCTCCACCGACACGGCGATGTATATCGGCATCGTCTATTCCTATCTGCCGTTCATGATTCTGCCGCTCTATGCCACGCTCGCCAAGATGGAGCCGACGCTGGAGGAGGCCGCCAGCGATCTCGGCGCGCCGCCGTGGCAGGTGTTCTGGCTGGTGACGTTTCCGCTGTCGCTGCCCGGCGTCGGCGCCGGCGTGCTGCTCTGCTTCATCCCAATCGTCGGCGAGTTCGTGATCCCGGACCTTCTCGCCGGCTCCAATGCGCTTATGATCGGCCAGACCCTGTGGCTTGAATTCTTCACCAACAAGGATTGGCCGGTGGCTTCTGCCGCGGCGATCGTGCTGCTCGTGGTGTTGCTGTTGCCGCTTCTGCTCTACGAGCGGCTGCAGCGGCGGCAGCTGGAGGAGCGTTGAGATGCGCAAATTCTCCCGCCTCTCTCGCTTCAACGTCGCTTCGCTGGCATTAGGGCTCGCCTTCCTCTATCTGCCGATCCTCATTCTTGTGATCTATTCCTTTAACGCCTCGCGGCTGGTGACGGTGTGGGGCGGCTGGTCGCTGCGCTGGTATCACGAGTTCTTTGCCGATCGCGCCATGATCGAGGCGTCCTGGATGAGCCTGCGGGTCGCGGTCTCATCCGCGACGCTCGCCACGGTGCTCGGCACGCTGGCCGCGGTGGCGCTGTCGCGAGCCGAGCGCTTTCGCGGCCGCACGTTGTTCTCCGGCATGCTCTATGCACCCCTGGTGATGCCCGAGGTGATCACCGGCCTGTCGCTGCTCTTGCTGTTCGTTGCGCTGAACGCCGAGCGCGGTTTCTGGACGGTGACGATCGCCCACACCACGCTGACGATGTGTTTCGTCGCCGTGGTCGTTCAGTCGCGCCTCGGCTCGCTCGACCGCTCGCTTGAGGAGGCGGCGATGGACCTCGGCTGCGCCCCTGTCCGCGCTTTCGTTCTCGTGACGTTGCCGCTGATCGCGCCAGCAATCGTCGCCGGATGGATGCTCGCCTTCACGCTCTCCCTCGACGATCTCGTGATCGCGAGCTTCACCACCGGCCCCGGCTCGGCAACCCTGCCGATCCGGATCTATTCAGAGGTGCGGCTTGGCGTGAAGCCTGAGATCAACGCGATCTGCACGCTGGTGATCGCCCTGATCGCGGTGGTCATCGTCATCGCCTCGCTTGCTTCAAAACTGTCGAGCTCGCAGGGCGAGAGCGCAGCGCCTCTCTAGATGAGGAATGGGTCATGATATTCGTCTATCAAGTCCTGATCCATACCCCGCCCTGGGTCTGGATCCTGCTGGCCTATCTGGTCTGGCAAGGCATCAAGTCGATGCAGCCGCGCAAGGCGCCGATCTGGCGTGCATTGATTGTCCCTGTCGTCTTCATCGCCTGGGGCGTTTCGAGGATAGGTTTCGGACATCAGGACAGCCAATGGCCGCTGATCGCTTGGATCGTCGCGGCGCTCGTGCTGCTGCCGCTCGGCGTGCTGACACCGCGTCCGTTCGATGTCGATCACAAGACGGGAGAGATCATCCGTCCGGGCAGCGCGTTCGGGCTGATCCGCAATCTCGTCGTGTTTTTTCTACAGTATACGGTGAGCGTGATCTCGGCGATCGACGCCGGCGATCGCGCGATGGCCATCATCGTCGGCCGCGCCATCTCGGGCGCGACCGCCGGCTATTTCTTTGGCTCGATGATCGCGCTGCTGATTGCTTATCGCAGGAAGCGCGCGGCCGATGTTTAGGACTTCACCGCGCCCGCCGTGAGCCCGCCCACCATGTAGCGGCGGAAAGCGTAGTAGACCGCGGCCGGCGGCAGCGCGTAGATGAAGCCGGTGGTCATCAACAGCTCCCAGGGCGAATCGTCGGCGGCGAGGAAGTTGCCGAGCGCGACAGGAAGGGTGATCTCCTGGTCGTTCGAGAGCAGCAGGAACGCGTAGAGATATTCGTTCCAGGCGAGCAGCACCGCATAAGTGCCGATCGCGACCAGCGAGGGCATCATCAGCGGCAGATAGACCAGGCGGAAGATCTGCAGCGTGGTGGCGCCGTCCATCACCGCGGCTTCATCCAACTCGACCGGCAGCTTGTCCGAGGCCTGCTTGAGCACCCAGATCGCGTAAGGCGAGGCGATCGTCACCATGGCCAGGATCAGCGACCAGTGATTGTTGAGCAGGCCGTAATTGCCCATGGTGCGGTACATCGGCACGGCGAGGAACGCCGCGGGAATGAAATAGGTGAACAGCGCAAGGTTCAGCACCATGCGCCCGCCCGGTACCTTCAGCCGCGAGATCGAGAAGGCCGCGGCCGTGGCGACGAACAGCGTGAGCACGCCGACGGCAGCTGCGATCAGCGTCGAATTCCAGAACTGGACATAGAAGTCGCGCAGGAAATAGTGCTGCTGCTTGAACACGATTTCGAAATTGTGCAGCGTCGGATGATCCGGCCACAGCTTGCCCGAAAACGCGTCCTCCTTCGGGGAGATCGCGAACAGGAACATGTGGTAGATCGGAATCATCGTCCACAGGAAGACGGGAATGCCGATCAGGAGCAGCCGCGCTTCCGTCGCGACGTCACGCCAGGAAAATTCGCTCACGCCGGGAAGCTTCATCGCGACAACCGTTTCATCATGAAGTACACGAGCGGCAGGACAAACGGCATCGCGCAGACGATGGAAGCCATCGCCAGCGAAAGCTGGTCGAGCCGGAGATAGCGGATGCCGAGCGTCGACAGCACATGCGTGAGGTCGGCCGGACCACCGCCGGTAAGAAGATAGACGCTGTTGAAGTCCCCCAACGTCCAGATCATCGAAAGCAGCGTGCAGGTCACATAGAGCGTCTGCATCGACGGCCAGGTAATGAAGCGGAATTTCTGCCACCAGCTGGCGCCATCGACCTCGGCGGCCTCGAACAGATCGTGCGAGATCGCAAGGCGGCCGGTGATCAGGATCATCGTCCAGAACGGCAGCGACTTCCAGATGTGCACGGCGATCGCCATGGTCAGCGCGACTGTCGGGTCGTTCAGCCAGTTCGGACCGTCGTCACCGGTGAAGGTAAAGATGAAATGGTTCACCATGCCCCATTCGGGGTTGAGCATGAACCGCACCGACAGGATGGTCGGGATCGACGGCACGGCCCAGGGCAGGATGAAGATGACCGACAGCCATTTGATCCAGGTGCGCTGCTGGGCGAAAAAGCCGGACAGGAACAGCGCGATCAGCATCTTGATGTTGATGCCGATGACCAGGAAGATCAGCGTGTTGACCGCGGCGCGCGCGAAAATGGGGTCGTTATAAAGCGCGACATAGTTCGACGGCTCCCGCGCCAGCCACAGCCCGTAGCAGACGGGGTAGACGACGAAGGCAAGGAAGACGAGCAGATAGGGTGCGAGCAGCACGATGCCCCAAATCTGCGCCGGGGTCAGCCGCGACGACAGGGGCGGGCCGGGGATTGCCTGATCGCCAGAGAGCGTAATGGCCATTCTTTTCGGACTCTTCAAAGAGAAGCCGGCCGCGAAACGCGGCCGGTGTTGTTCTTACACCTCTCCACGCGAGGCGGGGAGGGGGGGATGACTTAACCCGCGACCTGCTTGATGCGGGCGATCAGTTCGTCGACGGCCTTGTCGACCGGAACCTTCTCGCTGACCACCCGGTTCATCGCCTTGGCCCACGCGTTCTCGTTGTTCAGGATCGTGAACTTCCAGTTCTTGGTGAAGTCGAACGGCGCGGTGCCGCCGGTGAACTGGGCATAGACCGCCTTGCGGTGCTTGTCAGCCTGCCAGAACGGGCTTGCCTGGCTTTCCTTGGTCACCGGGAACCAGCGGCCGAGCGCGCCCTCGATATAGGGACGGACGTTCTCTTCCTGAAGCAGGAAGCTGATGAACTGCTTGGCTTCGGCCTTGTTCTTGGCCGACGTGAAGATCAGCCCGGTCTTGACGTCGGAACGATACTTGATCGTCGAACCATCCGGAGCCTTGGGGAAGGACGCCGTGATGATGTCCTGCTCATAGGCCTTCTTGCCGGCGTCACGCTGCTCCTGGGTGAGCGCCTGGTTCTGCGAGTCCTCGTACCACTTCGCCGCGATCGAGATCGTGAAGTTGTGGGTCATCACGATGGTCTTGTTGTGGAAGGCGACGTTGTTGTCCGGATCCTTCCAGGTCGTCGAGGACGGCGGTGTGCAGCCCTTGATGTAGGTGTCGGTGTAGTCCTTCATCGCCTTGATCAGGCCATCGCGGACCTTGGGATCGTCGACGAGCAGCTTGCCGTCATCGTCGACCAGCTTGACGTGATAGGCATCCATGAAAGTGTAGAACGACTGGAACGAGTCGGTGGATTCCACGCCCATCGGCTGGCCGACAGCATAGATGCGCTGGCCGGTCGCCTTGCGGATCGCCGGCTGCACCTTGTCGCACCAGAACGACCAATAGCCATTCCAGTCGTTCGGAATGTCGCTCTGCTTGAAGCCGGCCTTCTCCAGCATGTCGTTCCAGATCTGGACGTGCATGCTCTGCTGCTTCAGCGGAAAGCCGTAATAGGCCTTCTTCTTGGTGACGTCGTTATAGAGGATCGAGGCGTCCAGCGTGTTCTGCACGAACCGGTCCTTGATCGGCTCCATGACGTCGGTGAGGTCCTCGAGCTTGCCCTCATAGGCCCATTTACCCTGCACCTGGACGTCGTACGTATCGGAATAGGCGACATCGGGCACCGTACCGGCGTCGAGCGCGGCGACCGTCTTCGGAATCATGTCCTGGATCGCGTACTGCGACAATTCGACCTTGATGCCGGTCTTGGCCTCGAACTTCTTGATCGTCTCGAGCAGCGCGTCGTCTTCGGAGCGATAGAAGCCCTTGCCCCACCACACCGTGATCGTCTTCTGCTGCGCAAGGGCGGGTGCGGCGGCTGCAAACAGCCCAACCGCAGCGACCGCCAATGAAACTGCGCCAATAACCTTGGATTTCACGTTTTTCTCCCTCAAACGGCCGGTGTTTTAACCGGTCGGATAAAACACTAGCGCATGGCGGAAGTCCGATCTAGCGCCATCTTGTCAGACCAATGTCGTGGGGACAGAGCTCCGGGGAGATGCTTAACGCGCGCGCATCGATCCAATCGCCGCATCAATTCGTGGCAATCAATTCGCGCTGTGTGGTGTCGCTGGGCCCGACCAAGCGCAGCTCCACGCACCTGCTCGCTGCCAGCGAGCGCTTATTTCAGGCGGTGTGACCGCGGCTTGCCTTGCCCGCCGGTCCGGGGAGGAGAGCGCCATGCCTCGAGCAGCATCTTGAGGAATTGGCTGGCATGAGGGGATAGTGTCGCCCCGCGCCTGCGCACGATGCCGATCGTCCGCGACACTTCCGGCTCGGTCAAGCGAATGGTGTGAATGATCGGATGGCCGGCGGCGGGCGTCGCCAGCTTCGGGAGCACGGCGATGCCGAGGCCCGCTTCGACGAGGCCAAGCGAGCCGGAGAGGTGAGCGACCTCGTAGGACCAGTTGAGCTGGAGGCCGTGTCGCGCCAGCGCATTGTCGATCAAGGCGCGATTGCCGCTGTTGCGACCGACGGTGATGACCCGGTGCGGTACGATATCCGGCCAGCTGACCTGCTTGCGCGATACCAACGGATGATCATGGCGGCAGGCCAGCACGAAAGGATCCTCAGCCAGTTTCTCGAATTCGATCTCGGCATGCGAAGCCCCGATGAAATTGATGCCGAAGTCGACTTCTCCGCGCGCGACCGCTTCCAGCCCCTCGTTGGCCCCGATGTCCAGAATCCGGATGCGAATGCGCGGATACGCTTCGGCAAACCGGCCGATCGCACGCGGCAGGAAGTAGAACACAGCGGTCGGCACCGCGGCCACCGAGACCAGGCCTGAACTTCGCGCGCCGATATCCTGGATGGCGAGCACCGAGGTCTCGAACTCGTCGATGAGGCGCCGCACCTTCGGCAGGAAGTCGCGGCCGGTCATGGTGAGATTGACGTGGCGCGTCGATCGCTCGAGCAATGGTGCGCCGAGGCTTTCCTCCAGCTTCTGAATGCGGCGACTGAGCGCTGGTTGAGACAAGTTCAGCACCTTGGCGGTCCGGACGAAGCTTCCCGTCTCGGCGACGGTGATGAACGCCTTGAGGTCGAGCAGTTCTGCGTTCATGGCGGGACTCCATTATACCGATATACGAAATAATACATCAGATATTTGCATTTCACAAAAGAGTTGAGAGGGAGGATGTTCTGGGCCGGGGCGAAGAGGTTGCCGAACGGAACAGCGCCATGAACGATCAGATTGCCATTCCCTGTGTGGTCATGCGCGGAGGTACTTCGCGCGGGCCGTTTTTCCTGTCCCGCGATCTCCCGGCCGATCCCGGCTTGCGCGATGCGCTGCTGTTGTCGGTGATGGGAGGTGGGCACGATCTCGGGATCGACGGGATCGGCGGCGGCAATGCCGTCATCAACAAGGTCGCGATCGTTGGGCCGGCATCAGTGCCGGGCGCCGATGTCGACTACCTGTTTGCCCAGGTCCGTGTCCGTGAAGGTATCGTCGACACGTCGCCGAACTGCGGAAACATGCTGGCGGCTGTGGCGCCGTTCGCAATCGAAGCCGGCCTGGTCGCCGCGACAGCAGATCGCACCCATGTGCGCATTCACAACGTCAATACCGGCAAGCTGATCGATGCGACCGTCGACACCCCCTTCGGGCGGGTGACTTACGAGGGCGAGGCGCGGATCGACGGTGTCCCCGGAACGGCCGCGCCGATCGAACTGTCTTTTCCCAATGCGGCCGGCGCACGCACCGGTCGCCTGCTGCCGACGGGACGGCCGGTCGACCGCATCGAGGGGATCGATGTGAGCTGCATCGACGCGGCGATGCCGGTCATGCTGGTCCGCGCGGCGGATCTGGGATGGACCGGCCGTGAGGCGCCCTCGGACTTCACTGACGGCAGCTTTCGCGCGCGCCTCGAAACCCTGCGCGTCGAGGCTGGGCGCCTGATGGGCTTTCGAGATGCCGCGAACATGGTGATTCCGAAGCCGGTTCTGATTGCACCCGCAAGCGGGGCGACGTTGAACGTCAGATACTTCATGCCGCACGACTGCCATAGCGCGCTGGCGGTGACCGGCGCCGTCGCGATTGCGACTGCGTGCCTCACGCCCGGAACGATCGCCGCGGAGATGGTTGGAGCGCTGGAGCCGCCGGTCCCGATCACGCTCGCCCATCCCTCCGGCCAGCTCCTGGTTTGGCTGGAGCCCGGGCCGGTCGCCCGGGTGCAGCGGACAGCACGGCGAATATTCGAGGGCCAAGTCTTCGCCCGCCGGTCGCACGCGCCTCAAGCGGTCCTGGCCGCCTGAGGCCCGCCGCTTTCGCAGCCATCAAGAAAAATCAGTGCCATGGGAGAAGCGAGAATGCACAAGGAAGCGCGGGTTGCACACGAGGCCTCCGAGGCGCGAAAGCCGTTCTACCGGATTCTCTACGTCCAGGTCCTGATCGGCCTCGTGCTGGGCGTCCTCACGGGCCATGTCTGGCCTGAATTCGGCGCAGCGCTGAAGCCCTTCGGCGACGGCTTCGTCAAGCTGGTCAAGATGATGATCGCACCGATCGTGTTCTGCACCATCGTGAGCGGCATCAACAGCATCAGCGATTCCCGCGAGGTCGGTCGCACGCTCGTGAAATCCATGGCGCTGTTCTATCTGCTGACCGTGCTCGCGCTGCTGGCCGGGCTGATGGCTGTCTCGTTGATCCAGCCGGGCGCGGGCATGCATGTTTCAGTCGCCACGCTGGATCCGTCGGTCGCCGCGAAATTCACCAAGCAGGCAGCTGCGAGCGGATTTGCGGATTTCATGCTGCACATCATCCCGCATTCGTTCTTTGGCGCTTTTGCCGATGGCGAGGTGCTGCCGGTCCTGCTGGTCTCCATCCTGATCGCCTTTGGCCTCAGCCGTGCCGGCGACGAAGGCGTTGCGGTGACCAAGGCGGTCGCCTCGTTCTCGCACGTTCTGTTCGTGTCGTTCGGCTTCATCATGAAGCTCGCGCCGCTTGGGGCCTTCGGCGCCATGGCGTTCACGGTCGGCCGCTACGGCGTCCGTTCGATTGGCTCGCTCGGACTGCTGATCCTGACTTTCTACATCGCATGCTCCGTCTTCGTGGTCATCGTGCTCGGGACCCTGGCGCGGCTGAACGGTTTCAGCCTGTGGAAGACGATCCGCTACTTCAGGGAAGAATTGCTGATCGTGCTCGGCACGTCCTCGTCGGAGCCGGCGCTGCCTGGCGCGCTGCGCAAACTGGAGCAGCTCGGATGCCGCAAAGGCGTGTCGGGGCTCGTGCTGCCGATGGGCTATTCCTTCAATCTGGACGGCAGTGCCATCTACCTGACCCTGGCGTCCATCTTCATCGCACAGGCCTGCGACATTCACCTGTCGTGGGGCCAGATCGCGTCGATGCTCGGGCTGATGCTGCTGACGTCCAAAGGGGCGGCCGGCGTCACCGGCAGCGGCTTCGTCGCCCTGGTCGCAACGCTCTCGGTGATGCCGGATCTACCCGTCACCGGCGTGGCGCTGCTGGTCGGCATCGACCGTTTCATGTCGGAAGCGCGGGCCCTGACCAGCATGATCAGCAACTGCGTCGCGGCGATCACCGTTTCGCTGTGGGAGAACGCCTGTGACCGCGAGGTGCTGGCCCGTGAACTCGGGCAGAGCGGCGCACTCGAAACCGCGGCCGGGACGAGCATCGGTGAGACGACGTTGGGTGAGGATCAGAGCTGGATCGCAACCACGCGATCGGCGGCCTGACGCCCGCGTTGGAAACACTCCGATCGCAGCGTGCTAGTTGGACTTGGCGCCCTCTTTGGCGTTCTCCGCCGTCGGCGATCCCTCGGGCGCTTGCCGCTTTCCGCCGATAATACGCTGCTTCAGGAGGTCGAGGAAAGGAGACGCTGCGGGGGACTGGCGGATCAGGGCCTCGGGGTCGGGGAAGATCAGCGGATCGTCCCAGGGACCCTGCACCATGAAAGGCAATTGAAAGCCGGAGGTCGTGTTGAGGCTTGCCACCCCCTTCATATCGTATTCGCGCGTCGGCACCGACGCGGTGCCGGTCAGCGTGATCTTCGCCGAAGGCCCCTCGATGCGGATGTCCTCGGCCGTGGCGATACCGTCGGCGAACTTCACCGCAATGGTGAGGTTGTCATAGGGCGTCGAGCCGTTGCGGAAATTGCCGCCGCCGGACAGCGGCCGGCGCTCGAGTCGCTTCAAGAGCTGCTCGGCATTGAAGCCCGAGATCGCGCCGTCATGGCCGGTCACCGTGGCGGTACCGTCGAGCGACTGCACCAGGCCGAACGGGCTCGAGCCGGAGGCGAGCAGGGATACGTTGATGTTGCCGTGGCCGGACAGCTTGGTGAGACCGAATAGCTCGGTGGCACAGGCCTGGAGGTCGACGTCGGTGAACTGGAACTGCGCCTTGATGTCGGCGACGTTGTCAGCGCGCGAGATGCCGAACGAGCCCTTGGCGATGCCGCCATAGACCTGCGCCTCGCCGACCGAGAGCGCCAGCGTGCCATTGCGCAGATTGGCGCCGATCGCCGTGCGGCCGAGCCTGGTCGGGCCGACCGTCAGCTTGGCTGCCGACAGACGCATGTCGAGGTCGGTGCTCGACAATCCATTGAGATCGAACAGCTGCCTGTTCCAGTCGCGCGCGCCGCTCGCGAGCAGGCGGAAGGTCGAGATATAGGGCGTGAAGTCGAGCGCGTCGGCGGCGAGCGTCGCCTGCAATGTCTGCCGGCCGTTATTGGCGTAGGTCATCACGCCCTCGGCGGCGTTGCCGTCGAGCTCGACATTGACATTGGTGAGCGCGACCGAGGCGCCGACGACGTTGGCGCGCGCCTTCAGCGCGAAGCGGCCGAAGCCGCCGCTGCCCGGCTGCGGCTGCCCGGCCCATCGCAGCGCGTTACGCAAGGACGGGCTGTCGATGGTGAGGGTGCCTTCCATCATGGGGCTGGTGCGGTTGGCGACGCTGCCGTCAAAGGCGAGCTTGAGCGGCGCGCTCGCGATCCTCGCTTTCAGGCCGGAACGGTCGCCGGACAGGGCGGCGACGAAGTCGGCAAAACTGATCGAGCCGTCGACGCGCTCGCCGCGCCAATCGAACTGCCCCGTCGCGGCGAAGGAGCGCGAGATCGAGGGCCAGGCCAGCGACAGGTCGATATCCTCGAGCTTCTCGGTGGCGTGCGTTGCCGCGTCTTCGTAATTGAGCACGCCGTCCTGGATCCTGATTTCGGAGAACGAGACCTGGTTTTCGGCGCCGGGCTTCATCGTGCGCGCAATGGTTTGGATGAAAGGTGTCCAGTTGCTCTCGCCATCCGGCTTCAGGCTGACATGGATGTGCGGCCGCAGCAGCGTCAGGTCGGCGATCTCGAACCGTTGCAGCAAAAGCGGCAACAGGCGCAGATTGGCGGTGAGCACGTCGACATGGAGTGCAGGATCGGCGGTGCCGCCGCCCTTGAGACCCACGTCGTGGAAGGAGATATAGCTTGCCGGCAGTACGGAAATGTCGATGCTGCCTGCGACGCTGAGTTCGAGCCCGGTGACGTCGCGGATTTGTGCTTCCACCGCCGTGCGCAGCGCGTCGCGGTTGATGAGCCAGGAGGTCGCGATCAGGGCGATCAGCGCAACGCCGAGCAGCGCCGCGATCGGCGTCCCGAGGCGCTTCATTCCTTGGGCCATGGTCAATGGCATGTCCTGATCGGGTTGGTCGCTGGAGCCAGAAAGGGCGGGGCGGGAAACCTGCGCGCCCCCACGCCCAACCCCCGCAACTTGATGGGTTTTCTTGTCGCTTTCAAGGCCGCGGACGGGTCTGCCCACGGCGTGGGCAGCTTCTAGCACCGCCCTGCGATGCGGAGAACCCCGTATCATTGACGGCTTCGGACGATTTCGCCTAATAATCGCCGCCAATAGGGCGCGACGCCTGCAAGCCGAAGGTTTCCTGCATGAATAAGGTCTATCCCGACGCTAAGTCGGCCCTCGATGGCATTCTGAAAGACAACATGATGATCATGTCGGGCGGCTTCGGCCTCTGCGGCATCGCCGAGGAGCTGTCCGACGCGATCCGCGAGTCCGGCGTCAAGGGCCTGACGGTGGTTTCCAACAATGCCGGCGTTGACGGTATCGGCCTCAGCCGCCTGCTGGAAACCCGGCAGATCAAGAAGATGATCTCGTCCTATGTCGGCGAGAACAAGCTGTTCGCCCAGCAATTCCTCGCCGGCGAGCTGGAGCTCGAATTCAATCCGCAGGGCACGCTGGCCGAGCGCATCCGCGCCGGCGGCGCCGGCATTCCGGCCTTCTACACCAAGACCGGCGTCGGCACGCTGATCGCCGAAGGCAAGGAAGTGAAGGAGTTCGACGGCGAGAAGTACCTGATGGAGCGGGGCCTGTTCGCCGATCTCGCCATCGTGCACGCCTGGATGGGCGATACCGCCGGAAACCTCATCTACCGCAAGACCGCGCGCAACTTTAACCCGATGATGGCAACCGCGGCCAAGATCACGGTCGCCGAGGTCGAGCATCTGGTTCCGGCGGGCCAGCTCAATCCCGATCACATCCACACCCCCGGTATCTTCGTGAAGCGCATCGTCGAGGTCGGCACGGCCAAGAAGCGTATCGAGTTCCGCAACACCCGGCCGCGTCCCACTGCGGCTGCAACGGGAGAAGAAGTCTGATGGCCTGGACCCGCGAACAGATGGCGGCGCGTGCCGCCAAGGAGCTGCGCGACGGCTACTACGTCAATCTCGGCATCGGCATCCCGACGCTGGTCTCGAACTACATTCCCGACGGGATGGACGTCTCCCTGCAGAGCGAGAACGGGATGCTCGGCATGGGCCCGTTCCCGTACGAGGACGAGGTCGATCCGGACTTGATCAACGCCGGCAAGCAGACCGTGAGCGAGTTGCCGTCGACCAGCTATTTTTCCAGCGCGGATTCCTTCGGCATGATCCGCGGCGGCCACATGGACCTGTCGATCCTGGGCGCCATGCAGGTGGCCCAGAACGGCGATCTCGCCAACTGGATGATTCCGGGCAAGATGGTCAAGGGCATGGGCGGCGCGATGGATCTCGTCGCCGGCGTCAAGCGCGTCATCGTGGTGATGGAGCACTCCGCCAAGGATGGCGCCAAGCTCCTGAAGAAGTGCAATCTGCCGCTGACCGGTGAGCGCGTCGTCGACATGGTGGTCACCGATCTTGCCGTCTTCACCATCGACAAGCACGGCAGCGGCGGCATGGCCCTGATCGAGCTTGCCGACGGCGTCACGCTCGATGAGGTCAAGGCCAAGACCGAGGCCGAATTCCGCGTCGCGCTGAAGAATACGTAAGACGGCAGTCGCGAATGATGTGAATGGCCGGGCTTCGTCCCGGCCATTTTTGTTTGCGGAACGCCTTATGGGTTTGACGCTGAGCGCTCCCCACATGACGTTGTCATGCCCCGGCCTTGACCGGGGCATCCAGTACGTCGCGGCTTCTCCAGTCTATCGCCGCCGTCTCGGAGCACTGGATCGCCCGATCAAGTCGGGCGATGACACCGAATGTGTGGTACGCGCACCCTAACGGAATGCCGCTAAGACCACGCCGTCCAGACCTTGCTCCACCGCGCCGACACGCTCGCCATCCAGGTCCTCTCCTCCCGCACCAGGCGGAAGCCGAGATTGGCTGGCGGCACGCCGGTGGCGCAGCCGCCGGCCCGGGCGTCACGGATGAAGTCGGTGACATAGGCGCGGTGAGCACCTTCGGCGATGCGCACGCCGCAATTGGCATTGTGGCGCCCGATGCTGCCGTGCTGGTCGAGCGCACTGCGCACGAAGCAGGTCGACGTCCATTCCCAGACGTTGCCGGCGAGGTCGAGCACGCCGTGCTCGTTGATGCCGAACTTGCCGAACGGGTAGGCCGCGGTGTCCGCGAGATCGCGATCCGATTCCCGTTCATAGCGGGAGATCAGGCGTTTGGCCGGATCGTCAGGATCGACTGCCAACCCGTCATCGGCGAATTTGCTGCCCGCGGCGAAGGCCCATTCCTCATCGCTCGGCAGGCGATAATGTTGACTCGTCTTGCGCGACAGCCAGACCGCATAGGCTTCCGCATCGTGCCAGTTCACCTGCACCACGGGGCGGTCGGGCGCGATCACGACGTCCTTGTCCAGCGCACGGCAGGCGCCATCCGCCACGCAAAGCTGGTAGTCGGCGGAAGAGACCTGCTCGCGCATGATGTGAAGCGGCCTGTCGAATTGCAATGCGCGCAACGGCGCTTCGGCCTGCTGCCCGCCGCGGGTGAAATCCCCGGCCTCGCGATACGCGAAACTGCCGGCGGCGATCTCGACGATCACGGGCTCGCTTTGCGAGCCGTGGGCCGTCATCTCGGAAACCAGCGGCGCAACGGCGAGCGGTCCGGCGAATCCGGCCGCGCAGGCGAGCGCCAGTTTAAGCTTGAGTGCGATCAGCATGGTCACCCCCGAAGGAAGAAGGGGCCGGTTGTTCGCCGGCCCCTCGTCGCGTCTAGTTGGTCGTAGCAGGAGGGATTTCCGCAGGCGCTTTCACCTGGGTCATCAGATCGTCGTTCCACTTGCCTTCGACCTTGAAGTGCGCGGTGGCACCGAGATCGGCCGCCTCGATCAGATTATGCGTGACGTAGGCGTAGATGCCGGGTTGCAGGAACTTGTACATCGCCGCTCCCGCCGAGCCGCCGCGGATGAACCAGGTCTCGAGCCCGGTCTCAGGCGGATTGGAGAACTTGCCCGTTTCCCAGACATAGTCGCCGTGGCCGCCGATCAGATGCGGACGGCTGTCGCGATTGGCCTGCGAATGCACGATCAGCACGTTCTCGCCGACGTTGGCGGTCAGCGCGTTCTTGCCGGTGAGTGCGCCGACCTTGCCGTTGAACACGACGTGAGTGGGGATCAACTTCTTCATCACCTCTTCGGTGTCGGTGAAGGCTTCACCCGGTGAGTCGTAGGACTTGAAGTTGCCCTTCTCGTCGCGCGGCACATACATGTCCTGCTCGCCGATATAGTAGATCTTGTCGTATTTCAGCGCGTGGCCCTTGCCATCGTTGAGGCCATCACGCGGCAGCACCATCACCGCGCCGTTCATGCCGGAGACGACATGCCAGGGGATCATCGGGCCGCCGGGCGCGCAGTGGTAGACGAACACACCGGTCCGTGTCGCCTTCCAGCGCAGCACGACCTGCTCGCCGGGATTGATCAGGGTGAGCGCGCCGCCGCCGAGTGCACCGGTCGCGGCATGGAAGTCGATGTTGTGCGCCATCGTGTTGGTCTCGGGATTGACCAGCGTCACCTCGACGTAGTCACCCTCATGCGCGACCATCAGCGGGCCCGGCATCGAGCCATTGAAGGTCATGGCCTGGAACGTGGTGCCCTTCTCGTCGATCACGACCTTCTTCTCCTGGATCGTGAGCGTGAACTCGAGGATCTTGGGACCCTGCTTGGTCGCCTGCTCGTGCGCATGCACGAAGGGCGGTGCGACCAGATCGATCTTCTGGCGCGGCAGGTTGAGATCGTTGGCCGCGATGGCAGGGGCTGCCAGCATGAGGGCGGTCGCGGCGGCGCTGATCAATGCGGCTCTGCGGGTGAACATCGTAAAGCATCCTTCATGTGAAAGGGTTTTGATGACGGATGCAGTGTGCGCCTGTTATGGCAGGTGTGTTTGCGCTGCGACAAGCTTTCGCCGGATTCGCCTCCGGTAAACTCCTTAAGAGGTTGCCGGCGGTATGAAGAGCGCGACGGCAAATCACGCGACACACTCGCGCTATCAGTCGCGCCAGCGGCAACTCGCTCGCATGTTCAATGGCATTCTATCGCGAATGTCTGATGCGCCGATCAGAGAAGCTCGATCGCGATCCAGACTGTGCCCCAGACTGCGAGCGAGAGCACGGCGAGCGCGGCGATCACGATGGCCAGCACGCGCAGGATATGGCCTCCGCCGGCGGCCGGCGTGACGGGGACGGGACGAAAATCGTCGAAGCGCGGGATATGGCCGCGAATACCGGCAATCCAGAGAACGAGATCGAGCGCGAACGACGCCATGGCCTGTCTCCCAATGGGCAATGATCGTTATCATGGTCTCAATCCGGCGCTCGGACTTTGAGCGAGCGCAAGGTGATCCCCGCGAAAGCGGGTAATCTAATGCCATCCGGAGCTTGCATTCACCGGCAAGCGACAAGAATTTACGAATGGGCAAGAGATGAGGACTGATCTCGCTGCGAGCTACGGCGAAGAAAGATTGCCGCGCTACACGAGTTATCCGACCGCGCCGCATTTTTCGCCCGCGATCGGTGCCGATAGCTATGCACGCTGGCTGGCCGAGCTTCCCTCGAGCGCCAGCGCGTCACTCTACCTTCATGTGCCGTTTTGCCGGGAGATGTGCTGGTATTGCGGTTGTCATACCCAGATCGTTCGTCGTGACGGACTGATTGCAGCCTATCAGCGGACGCTGCTGAGCGAGATCACTGAGGTTGCCGACACCATTGGCCGCCGCATCAAGGTCGAGCACATCCATTTCGGCGGCGGCACGCCGACGATCATGGCGCCGGACGCCTTTGCCGAGTTGATGGCGGCGATGCGTCACGCTTTCTTCGTGCTGCCCTCGGCCGAGATCGCAGTCGAGATCGACCCGCGCACATTGACCGCGGAGATGGTGGAGGCCATGCAGCTTTCCGGCGTCAACCGCGCCAGCCTCGGCGTGCAGAGTTTCGATCCGGTCGTGCAGCGCGCGATCAACCGTGTGCAGAGCTACGAGCAAACCGCCTCCGTCGTCGAAATGCTCCGAGGGGCCGGAATCAAGGGACTGAATTTCGACCTGATCTATGGCCTGCCGCACCAGACCATCGCATCCTGCCTGGATACGGTGCGGCGTTCGCTCGCGCTCGCACCGGCCCGTTTCTCGGTGTTCGGCTACGCGCATGTGCCTGATTTCAAGAAGCACCAACGCATGATCAATGAGAGCCGTCTGCCTGACGGTCTTGCGCGCCACGATCAGGCCTGCGCCATCGCCAATGCCTTGAAGGAGGCCGGCTATGTCCAGATCGGCCTCGACCATTTCGCCCGCCCCGATGATGCCATGGCGGTGGCCTTCGAGCAGGGGACGCTGCGGCGAAATTTTCAGGGCTATACCACCGACCAAAGTGAGGTGTTGCTCGGCTTCGGTGCCAGCGCGATCGGGCATCTGCCGCAGGGCTACGTCCAGAACGAGGTGCAAATCGGTGCTTATCAGCACGGCATCGCGGAGGGCCGCCTCGCCACGGCGAAGGGCTACAGGCTCACTGAAGACGACCGGTTGCGCGCCGACATCATCGAGCGGATCATGTGCGAGTTCGGCGCCAATCTCGCTGACATCTGCGCGCGACATGGCGCAGAGCCGGAGGCGATGTTGCAGTCTGCACCGCGGCTGAAGTCACTGATCTCTGACGGTGTGGTGAAGTTGGATGGTAACCGTCTCGCGGTTGCGAACGACTCGCGCTTCCTGGTCCGCAGCGTCGCTGCCGCGTTCGATGCGCATCTTGACCCGGGCAAGCAACTGCATAGCCGGGCGGTGTAAACGCTCGCTGTCATTCCTGGCTCGCGCTTCGCGCGCTCCGGAATGACGGCAGAGAAGCAACCACCAGCTTGCGCTTCCACAAAGAAGCTATGGCCACCTCCGCTATCGTGATTTCGGAACGGAGTTGTCCATGCCTTTCCGATCTGACGATTTGGTCGATGACATCATGCGTATGGCGCCGCACACGATCCGCGTGTTCCTCGCCTTCAAGATGGCCTGTGTTGGCTGTCCGATCGCGACCTTCCACACCGTGGATGACGCCTGCCGCGAGCACGGTATCGACCGAGACAAATTCCTGGCCGCGCTGGGCGATTGCGTGCCGGCGTGAGGGCGGATCGGAGTCTGCGCGGAGGGCACGGGGATTCCAGGGTGAGGGCGAGCTTTCGCCGCAAGCGAGAGTGCCCTCACCCGTATCTTCAGGCCGCCCCGCTATCCGGGTTTCGCTCTGCCAGCACGACGATCCGGTGCGGCTCGCGCAGGATGATGCGTTGCCGGCCGCTCTCGACAAGTCCTTGGCTTTCCCAGCCGCTGAGGATGCGGCTCACGGTGTGCAGCGTGGTGCCGGTCATCTGTGCAATGTCCTGCCGGCTGATCGGGAAGTCGATCTCGATACCGCGGTCGAGCTTCTTGCCGGATTGGTTGGCGAGCCGCAGCAATGCATGCGCGACGCGCTGCTCGACCTGCTGGGTCGACATTTCCAGGATGCGGGTATGGCTTTCCTGCAGCCGCTTGCCGACGGTCTGCATCGTGTTGGCGGCAAGCGCGGGAAACCGCTCGATCAGCCGCGGCCAGGCCGAGGTCGGCCAGATCAGCACAACGCTGTCGTCGACCGCCATCGCGGTGGCGGGATAATGGGCGGAGCCAATCGCCATCGCGAGCCCGAAGGTCTCTCCGGGCGCGACATAGCGCACCACGATCTGCTCGCCGGTCGGCGTGGTCTTGGCCGCGCGGACATGGCCGTGCAGCAGCAGGAAGAAGGACTGCGCGTCCGCGCCTTGCTCGAAAATGGCGGTGTTCTTGGGATAGCGCGCCGAGCGGGCCTCGCGCAGGATCTCATCGAGTTCCTCCGGCTTGACGCCGGCGAACAGCGGCAAATGCGCAACCAGCGATGTGTCGACCTTGGCCATTCTGCCTCCTCCGCGCTTGGGAGTGTGATGGCACCTGCAATCGTCGGACAGTTTGCGATAGCGCAAACCAGGCTGGCCGTGCGGCAGTATTTTTCCAGACAACCGTCTGAACTCACAGGAGTTGCGCCATGGCTGGTGCCCGATCCCGCAAGTTTGCGGGCTGGCCGTTGTTTGCGAACAGTTTCCGGCCCTTCTTCCTGGCCGCAGCGATCCAGGCCGGGCTATCGATCCTGGTCTGGCTGCCGATGTTCTATGGCGAGTTGTCGGTGACGTCAGCCTTCGCGCCACGGGACTGGCACGTCCACGAAATGCTCTATGGGTTCCTGCCCGCAGTTATCACCGGATTCCTGTTCACGGCGATCCCGAACTGGACCGGGCGGCTGCCGATCCAGGGCAAGTCGCTGGGAGCGCTGCTGGTGGTCTGGCTCGCCGGGCGTGCCGCGGTGGCGCTGTCGGCCGAGATCGGCTGGGCATTCGCGCTTCTCATCGACGCCGCTTTCCTGACGCTGGTCGTCGCGGCCGCAACGCGGGAGATCATCGCGGGCCGCAACTGGCGCAATTTGCCGGTGGTGGTGCTCGTGCTGGTGCTGCTATCAGGCAATATCGCCTTCCATCTCGAGGCGCATTGCGAGGGTGCGGCCGATGTCAGCATTCGCGTCGGCATCGGCGTGGTCATACTGCTGATCTCGCTGATCGGGGGCCGGATCATCCCGAGCTTCACCCGCAACTGGCTGGTCAAGTTCAATCCGGGCCGCCGGCCGGTGCCGTTCGCGCGGTTTGACGGTGCGGTGATCGGGCTGAGTGCGCTCGGGCTGATCGCGTGGATCGCGGCACCGCTGACCATGATCACCGGTGTGGTCATGGGCTTCGTCGGCGCATTGCACCTGGTGCGGCTCGCGCGTTGGGCCGGTGATCGCACCTGGCGCGAGCGGCTGCTCGTGATCCTTCACGTCGGTTACGCCTTCGTGCCGCTTGGTTTCCTCTTGAACGCCTTGGCCGGTTTCGGCGTGCTGCCGCCGAGCGCGGGCATTCATGCCTGGATGGCGGGAGCGGCCGGGATCATGACGCTTGCGGTGATGACGCGCGCGAGCCTCGGCCACACCGGGCAGGCGCTGACGGCTTCGCCCGTGACGCAAGGCATCTATGCCGCGATCATCATTGCGGCGCTGGCGCGGGTGTCGGCGGTGTTGCTGCCCGTCCATGGCGATCTGCTCTTGCACATTGCCGCCTGCGGCTGGATCGTGGCGTTCCTCGGCTTTGCCGCCGCGTTCGGACCACTACTCGCCGGCAATCCCCGGCGCGCGATTGCCATCATGGGCGTGCCGGCTCCGGCACGCTGAAATCGGGCTGCGCCAGCGGGCGTGTGCCCTTGCGCCAGTCGGTGATGGTGCAGCCGAAGCGGCCGCGGAACCAGCGGGCCATGGCGCTCTGCGCGGAGAAGCCGAGCTGTGCGGCGACATCGGCCAGCGGCCGGCCGGGGTCCTCGATCAGCTGGATCACGAGATCGGCGCGCTGCGCGTCAAGGATGGCCGAGAAGCTGGTGCCCGATGCGGCCAGGTGCCGGTGGACAGTGCGGCGGGTGCAGGCGAGATGCTCGGCGGCCCGCTCGACCGTGCAGTCGCCGCCGGCGAGCAGGCTGCGCACGACGTCCTCGACCTTCTCTTCCCAGCTTGCCGGCCGGTTCTCGATCGCCTCGATCCGCTTGCGCAGATAGTTCGCGATCAGGGGATGCGCGCTCGGAATCCGCCGCTCCATGTCGTGCGCCGAGAGCAGGATTGCATCGTCATCCGCGTTGAAGATCACGCGGCAGCCGAAGAAGTCGCGGTAACTTTGGCGGTCGCGCGGCGGCGGGTAGTGCAGGTGAACTTCCTGCGGCCGCCAATCGCTGCCGAACAGGGACTGGATGATGCGGTGAATGCTGCCCAGCGCGGTATCGATCGACTGACGCGGCGCGGTCGGTCGCCGTCCCCGCAGATGCAACCTGACGGTCACGGTTTGCTTGTCCCTGATGATGTCGAGCTTCATGCCGTCGTGATGGACATGGATGAAGCGGGAGAAAGCTTCGATGGCCTCGCCCACGGTCGCCTGTTCGCGCACGATGAGGCCGACCGAGCCGAAATTGGTCAGGCCCCCGCGCTCGGCCAGCCGTAAGCCGAAATCTTCGGCGCCCGAGGCCTCCGCCGATATCTCGAGCAAGCGGCGCAGGCTTGCGACGGCGATGGGAGTATCGGGCTTGTCGAGCACGGACAGGGGCAGCCTGGCCTTGCGCATCAGCTGTTTGGGGTCGAGCCCGACCGACCGGGCCACCTCCGGGTAATAGCTCAAGCTTGCGCTGCGAATGAGGTCGGCCATGCGACCAGATCCTGCCGGTCATTCCCGCAGATGTCCCGAAATGTAAAGTTTCTGTCCCGATCCGTCAAATCCGGGAACACGGCGGACCGTACATAAGAGGAAAGCGATGCACTGGCGCGAATGCCATGCTCGTGACAGCGGGGCGCGATGAGGCCCCCAGCCGTCTCGCATCATTTGACCAAGACATTGCTGGATCGGGATTATGCCGGGGAACATGCTTTCCAAGGGCGAGGTATTCGTCATCGACACCGACGCCACCTCGCGCGAACAACTTTCGACGGCGCTTCAGCAGAGCGCCTATGACGTGATCTGCTTTGCCGACGGCGCATCGCTGCTGTCGCAAGCGAAGGCGCGGATGCCGGCCTGTGTGCTGCTGGAGATGCCGCCGGATCGCTCGGCCCTCGATGTGCTCAGGCGTCTGCGCGAGGAAAACTGCATGGTGCCGGTGCTGGTGACCTCGGCGAACGGCAGCATCGCCATGGCAGTCGATGCCATCAAGAGCGGAGCTGCCGATTTCATCGAGAAGCCGTTTCGGACCCACGATATCGTCGGCAGGATCAATGCCGCGATCGACGAATCCGCCCAGCCCGCTTCGAGGCGTCAGCGCTGGTTGCCGGGTTGCGACCCCCTGACCGCGCGCGAAGGCGATGTGCTCGCACTTCTCGCGGCTGGCCTCACCAACAAGGGGATCGCCCGGCGCATGCATCTGAGCGCACGCACGGTCGAGGGTTATCGCGCCAGCATCTTGAAGAAAGCCGGCGCCAAGAACGTGACCGACCTGCTCCGCCGCATCTACGGCCAGGGTTCGCCCAGCCAGCTCTGACCGCCCGACGTTGATTCCCGCCGCGGCCAGCGAGGCGTTCCGCGGCCATGGTGCTGCCGCAGCGGCGCCCAACGGAAACCCCAATCGAACCGGTTCCTTCCCCGCCGCGTCTCATCACGATGGCGTGGCATGTGTTCGCGCGTCCGGCTGGCGGCGCGGCGATATCGGCAGGGAGAAATTTGATGCGCACGATCGCAATATGTCTGGTGACGACGAGCCTTGTGCTGGTGACCGCGACGCTCGCCTCGCCCTCATGGGCCACTGACGTGGACGCCACATCGGCCATCGATGCCGTCACGGTCTACCCTGACGGTGCGACCGTCACCCGTGTGATCGCGATTGATCTGGCCTCCGGGGACAGCACTCTTGTTGTGAAGGATTTTCCGCTCTCGCTCGATCCGTCCTCCCTCCGGGTCGAGGGTGAGGCGGGCGCAAAACTCACCATCGGCACCATCGATGCGCGCCCGCCGCGCGCGATGGCACCTGTCAATCTGACCGAGCTCGACAAGCGCATCGAAGCGCTCAAGGACCAGCGCGCCGATCTGCAAGGCGAGATCGATGCGGCCACCGCCCGGCGCAAATTCGCGGAGCGCTTTGCCGAAGCTTCCCCCGCCGGCCTCGGCGAGAAAGGCGAGGCGCGCCCGATCACCGAGTGGCGCGCGGCCTTTACCGCCGTGGCCGAGGAAGTCGCGGCCGCCGACACCGCGATACGTGACGCCGCGCGAAAACAGCGCGAGGTCGATCGCCAGATCGCGCAGCTCGAATCCGACCGATCCGCCAAGCCGCCGAGCAAGCTCGAGGTGCGCATCGATGTCGCCTCCGCAGCCGCGACCAAGGCCACGCTGCGCGTGACTTACGCCGTCCGCAACGCGCGCTGGCTCCCGCTCTATGACGCCCGGCTCGATACCGGCGGCAAGGACCGCAAGCCGCAGCTCGAGTTGGTCCGCCGCGCCGAGGTGACGCAGTCGACCGGCGAGGACTGGTCGAACGTCACGCTCGGCGTTTCTACCGTGCGCATCGCCCGTGGCGGCAGCGCGCCGGAGCTGGGTTCGCTGGTGGCGCAATATCCGCAAGTGCCTAAGCCAATGGCCCTCGGTGCGGCCTCGGATCTGGCAAGGCCTGCTCCCGTATCGCGTCAGATGCAGGCTCCGGCCTTCGCGGCCAAGGTCGCGGAAGCAGTCGAGCCGCGCGAACGCGCCGATGAACAGCAGGCAATTGCCGAGATCGGCGACTTCCAGGCCACGTTCAGGATTCCCGGCCGCGTCAGTCTCGGCGCCGCCGAAGGCGCCAAGAGCCTGCGCATTGCCTCGACGAGCGTGCCCGCCGATCTCGCGGTCCGTGCCGCGCCGGTGCAGGACCCCACCGCTTTCCTCGAAGCCAGCTTCAGGCAGACCGACGACACGACGTTGTTGCCAGGCAAGGTCGCGATCTATCGTGATGGCATCTTCGTCGGCCGTGGCAAGCTGTCGGCATCAGTCAAGGACGATATCGTGCGGCTCGGCTTCGGCGCCGACGACAAGGTCAAGATCGAACGCGCGGTGATCAAGCGCAACGAGGGCTCGGCCGGTCTTCTGGTCACGACCTCTAAAACCGACGAGCGAGCCTTCAAGACCACCGTACGCAACGGCCACGACTTCCCCATCCACGTCACGATCGAGGATCAGCTGCCGGTGAGTGAGGTCGAGGACATCGTGGTCGAGATGCTGCCCGCGACCACGCCGCCCACGGCAAAGGATATCCGCGACAAGCGCGGCGTGCTGGAATGGTCGTTCGACGCCAAGCCTGGTGAGGTCAAGGACATCAACTTCGCCTGGCGTGTCCGCTGGCCCAAAGACAAGACCATGGTGATCGTGCCCTCGGGCTAGCGGCGATCGCGCCGCAAAGGACGTGCGCTCCCTCTCCCGCTTGCGGGAGCGGGCAGGGGTGAGGGCTCTTTCCTCTTGGGGAGTCTTCGTTGTCGAGAGACCCTCTCCCCAACCCTCCCCCGCAAGCGGGGAGGGAGAGGACCGTCTTCCTGGTTAATGTTTTGAGCCAGTCTGACTGTTCTGACGGCCATTCGCCGGGAGAACGAGAAAGCTACTCCTTGACCGCGCCGGTGAGAGAAGAGACGTAATAGTCCACGAACAGCGAGTAGAAGACCGCAACCGGCAGCGAGCCGAGCAGCGAGCCCGCCATCAGGGCGCCCCACTGGTAGACGTCGCCGGTGACGAGCTCGGTCAGGATCGCGACCGGCACGGTCTTGTTGGCGCCGCTCTGGATGAAGGCGAGCGCGTAGATGAACTCGTTCCAGGACAGCGTGAAGGAGAAGATGCCGGCCGAGATCAGGCCGGGCACCGCCAGCGGCAGCGTGATCCGGCGCAGGATCTGCAGCCGCGTCGCGCCGTCGACCAGCGCGCATTCCTCGAGCTCGTAGGGGATCGACTTGAAATAGCCGATCAATAGCCAGGTGCAGAACGGCACCAGGAAGGTCGGATAGACCAGGATCAGCGCCAGCGGACTATCGAACAGGCCGAACTGCACCACGACGGTCGCGAGCGGAATGAACAGGATCGACGGCGGCACGAGATAGGCCAGATAAATGCCGAGGCCGACATAAGGACTGCCGCGGAACCGCAGGCGCTCGATCGCGTAAGCGGCCAGCGTGCTCGCGATCAGCGACAGCGTGGTCGCCCCGATCGCGACCATCATCGTCGTCCACAGCCAGCGCGGATAGGCGGTGTCGAACAACAGGTGCTTGACGTGCGCCAGCGTCGGCGAAGAGATCCAGAACGGGTTGTGCTCCCGGTAATTCATCAGCTCTGCGTTCGGCTTGAACGAGGTGATCGCCATCCAGTAGAACGGAAACAGCAGGATCAGCACGAAGCAGCCGAGCGGCAGATAGATCATCATCAGCCGCCGCAACCCGGAATCCCACGCCATGGCTTCTGGCGCGGCTTTGGCGTTGGCGATGGTGGAGGCTTGCGCGACGCTGTCAGTCATTGGCCTCTCCCTGCTGCCATTTGCGGCGCGCCAGGCCGAAATAGGAGAACAGCGTCGCGAACACCAGGAACGGGATCATGGATACCGCGATCGCGGCGCCTTCGCCTAGCTCGCCACCGGCGATGCCGCGCTGGAACGCCAGCGTCGCCAGCAGATGGGTCGAGTTGCCCGGCCCGCCGCGGGTGATGGCGTAGACCAGCTGGAAGTCGGTGAAGGTGAAGATGATCGAGAAGGTCATGACGATGGCGAGGATCGGCATCATCATCGGGAAGGTAATGTAGCGGAAGCGCTGCCAGGCGCTGGCGCCGTCCAGCATCGCGGCCTCGTAGAGCGAGGGCGAGATGGTCTGCAGGCCCGCCAGCAGCGAGATCGCGACGAAGGGAATGCCGCGCCAGATGTTGGCGGCGATCAGCGAGAACCGCGCCGGCCAGGGCGAGCCGAGGAAGTCGATATTGCTCGACTTCCAGTGCAGCACGTCGACCAGCAGATAGGAGATGATCGAGAATTGCGGATCGTAGATCCACCAGAACGCCAGCGCCGACAGCACCGTCGGCACGATCCAGGGCAACAGGATGATTGCGCGCAAGAGGCTCTTGAACGGAAAATGGTTGTTCAGCAGCAGCGCCAGCCAGAAGCCGAGCGCGAACTTCCCGAAGGTCGCGATGCCCGTGTAGATCACGCTGTAGGACACCGCGCCCCACCATAGTGGATCGCTGAGCAGATACTGGAAGTTATCCAGGCCGACGAAAATGCCCTTCTGGCCGATCGTGGTGTCGGTGAAGGCGAGCCAGATTCCGAGGCCGAGCGGGTAGGTCAGGAACACCGTCAGCAGCCCGATCGCGGGTGCAAGGCACATCGCGATCAGGAACGGCTTGTAGTCGAACAGGCGAACGAGCCAGTTGGGTTGGCGGTGGATCAGGGCGGGAGCGGGAAGCGTCGTCACGGACATTTGGTCGTTGTCCTGTTCTCGGCTGTTACCACATCGTCATTCCGGTTCGATGCGCAGCATCGAACTACGGTGCGCTCTCGCGCACCTGAGAATCCCGAGATTCCGGGTCTGGTGCTCGCGCACCATCCCGGAATGACGGCCGTTTGTGTCCGGCCGTCACCTCTGCCGCCTGAAATACCGCTTGCAACGCTGCTCGGCTTCTGCGGCCGCGGCCTCCGGCGTGGCCGCGCCGGTCGCAACGGAAGCGAACATCTGGATCAGCACGTAGTCGGCGCTGACGGCACCGGTCGCCGTCGAGATCGGACCTTTGTAGCCGTCGTAATAGCTGCTGTTCATGGTGTCCTTGAAGATGGCGACCTTGGAATCACCTTTCCACACGGCGGCCTCCGCATAGGCGGCGAGCGGCTGCGCCCAATAGCCGGAATTGGCATTCAACCACGGCTCGTACTGGTCCTTCTCCAGCATGTATTGCAGGAAGGCCTTTGCGGCATTGGGGTACTGGCTGTGCTTGAACACCATGGCGTTCAGCGTCAGGCCCGCCATCGGCGAGATCTTCGCCACGCCCTTTGGAAGGAATTGATGCTCGGTGTCGTCGGCGATCGCCTTGGTCGCCGGATCGTTCTTCAGCGCGAAATAGAGCGAGACGCCGTTGGCGGTCAGCGAAATCTCCTGTGCGGCATAGGCGCGGTTGTTGCTGACGTCATTCCAGGACGTCGTGCCGGCGATGAAGGTCGGGTAGAGCTGCTTGACCCAGTTTAGCGCGGCGATCGTCTCCTTGCTGTTGATGGTGACATTGCCCTCTTCGTCCAGCAGGGCTGCGTTGTGTGACCACAGCGCCCAGTTGGCAAATCCGTTGCCGTCGCCTTTGGCGTTGCCGAGCGCGAAGCCCGCGGGCTTGCCGGCCTTTTGCAGCTTCTGGCAGAGGTCGAGAATGCCGGCGTGGTCCTCGGGCACCTTGTCGAAGCCGACCGACTGCAGGATCGATTTGCGGTAGACCAGCGGCCCGCCTGAGGCGCCGAACGGCAGGCCGATCCAGGTGTCGCTCTTGTTCTTCTTGCCGTAGCGCTGTGCCAGCGGCAGCCAGCCGCCATAGCGCTTGCCGACATAGTCGGCGACGTCAGTCAGTTCGATCAGCTTGTCGATATAAATGTGCGGTGCGTCCGAGAAGCCGATGATGATGTCGGGGCCTGCGCCGGAATTGGCGGTGACCGCGGTCTGCTGGCTGATGTCCTCCCAGCCGACGAAATCGACCTTGACCTCGACGCCGGTCTCCTTGGTGAATTTGGCTGCATTGGCGCGGAACACGTCCTCGTCGGCCTGGACGAAGCGCACCGGCCGCAGCATGCGCAAGCTTGCGCCCTTCTCGATCGGCAGTTTCGGTGCGGGCACGTCCGCGGCCTTGATCGCGGATTGAGCGTGCGCTGCAACACCCGTGGCAGCGACCGTTGCAGCTGACAGACCCAGCGCCAAGGCATCACGACGTGTGATGTCGTTCCTCATTAGTTCCTCCCTATGTTGTCTCCCTTCCCGGCGTTGATCGCCGGTGAAGGGCCGTTCGGTTTCCCTGCGCGGTTGCCGCGCGGGACCGCCTTAGCTGTTCGGACCGCGGTCCATGCCGACCGGCTGCCAGCGGCGGAGCGCGGTGTCTTGCAGCACCGACGGGTTGACGCAGCTTACCGGCCACATGCCCTGAAGCACCAGTGACAATTCGTAGCCCACCCGGCGCTTGCGCGCCTCGTCGAACCGTGCCGAGGCCGAGGCGACGTGGGCGGTCAGGGTCACGTTCTCCATGCTCAGAATCGGGTTGTTGTGCGAAGGCGGCTCCTTCTCCAGCACGTCGAGCGCGGCATGCGCGATCCAGCCCTCCTGGAGCGCCTTGATCAGGCCTTCCTCGTCCACAGTGGCGCCGCGTCCCGTGTTGATGAAGATCGAACCCTTCTTCATCTGCCGAAAATGCTTCTCGGTCAGCATGTGATGCACTTCGGGCCGCGCGGGCGCGTGCATCGAGACGAAGTCGGATTGCGACAGCACCTCGTTCAGCGTCGCCGGGATTACGCCGTGGTCCCACATCAGTGTTTCCTGGATGAAGGGATCATAGGCCATCATGCGCAGGCCAAACGGTGCTGCACGCTTCGCAACCGCGCGCGCGACGCGGCCGAACGAAATGAATCCGAGCGTCTGGCCCATCAGCCGCGGGATCTTGAGCAGCGCCGGCCGGCCCTCGGCCCAGCGCCCGGTGCGCACCATCCTGTCCTGCTCGACCAGGCGGCGGAAGCCCGACAGCAGCAGCATCATGGCGTGGTCGGCGACTTCCTCGATGAAGGTGTCGGGGATGTTGGTCACGGGAATGCCGCGCGCGGTCGCAGCCTTGACGTCGACGCTGTCGACGCCGACCGAGCCGAGCGTGATGACCTTGCAGTTCTCAAGCGCGTCGATGATGGTCTTGGTGATCGGGATGCCTTTGGCGTAGATCGCATCGGCGTGCTTCGCGGCGGCGATGAACTCGGCCTCGTTGGCCGGCGCCTCGACGATCTCGGCATCGATCGGATCGAGCGCCTCGCGCTCGTAGGAATAGTCGCTGCCGGCGACCGTGAAGCTTGCGCCCTTCGGCGTCACCACCTTGTATTTCGGCATTTCCTGCTCCCGATTTGGTTTGTCGGTTCTTGTTGCGGGCCCGGCCTTCTGGACGGGCCTTTGCGTCTTTTACGCGAAATCGACGCGACCGCGTACAATTCCCGGTTGCCGCAACGGCGATTATTTACCGTTTTTCCCGGCAGCGTACGGGCTTCTACGAGGCTGTGTAAGGAACTTGCTAAGGGATATCCGACTAAAGTTGATTCAACTTCGATCGATTCAGTCGCGTGCCCGCATCCCTTTTTCTCCGGAGCCATCTCGTGAAGTTGAGCAATCTGAAGATCGCCCCCAAGCTTGGCATCCTTGTCGGCGTCACCTTGTTCGGCCTGTGCATCTCCGGAGTCCTGGCCGGTTACGTGATGAAGCGCGAGATGGTGAACGCGCGCATCGATCAGACCAAGGCGATCGTCGAGCTGGCCCGCAACATGGCGCTCGCCTTGAAGAAGAAGGTCGATGCCGGCGAGATGACCAAGGACGCGGCGATGGCCGAGTTTCGCCTGCTCGGCAACGCCATGACATACGACAAGGGGGCGGGATATCTGTTCGGCACCTCGTATGACGGCATCACCCAGCTTGCGCCGGACCCGAAGCAGGTCGGCCAGAACCGCATGAACACTCTCACTAACGGCCGCAACCTCTCCAAGGAATGGATGGATGGTGTAAAGGCCAACGGCGAGATGCTGTTGTTCTACGAATATATGAAGCCCGGCCAGGAAACGCCGATCCGCAAGATCGGCTATGCCGTGGCCGTTCCTGGCTTCGACATGTATCTCGGCACCGGCGGCTATCTCGAGGACATCGACACCAAGATGGTTCCGGTCTATTGGCTGCTCGGCTTTGCGATGCTCGGCATCGTCATCATTGCCGGCAGTGTCGCCTGGATGCTCGGTCGCAGCATCAGCCGGCCGCTGGGGCTGCTTGGTGGCCGTATGAAGGATCTCGCTGACGGCAAGCTCGACGGCGACATCCCCGGCGTCGGCCGTGGCGACGAGGTCGGTGCGATGGCGGCGACCGTACAGATCTTCAAGGACAACGCGGTCCGCATCCGCGACCTCGAGCAGACCGAAGCTGCGGCGAAGGAGCGCGCCGCAGCGGAACGTCGCCGCGCGATGGAAGATATTGCCAACGATTTCGAACGCAGCGTCAACGGCATCGTCCGCTCGGTCTCCACGGCCGCCGCCGGCATGCAAACCACGGCGCAGTCGATGACGGCCACCGCCAGCGACGCCTCGTCGCGCGCGGCAACTGTTGGTGCTGCCTCGCAGAAGGCGTCCGGCAATGTCGGCACGGTTGCAGCCGCCGCGGAAGAGCTTTCGAGCTCGGTTGCGGAAATCTCCCGCCAGGTGACGCGCTCGACGGAAGTGGCGAGCCGCGCCGTCAGCGACGCCGAGCGTACCAACGCCACGGTGCAGGAGCTCTCGACCGGCGCCGAGAAGATCGGCGAGGTGGTCAAGCTGATTCATTCGATCGCGGCGCAGACCAATCTGCTTGCGCTCAACGCCACCATCGAGGCGGCGCGTGCCGGTGAATCCGGCCGCGGCTTCGCCGTCGTCGCCTCCGAGGTCAAGGCGCTGGCCAACCAGACCGCCAAGGCGACCGAGGAAATCTCCGCGCAAGTCGCAGCGATGCAGACCTCGACCAGCGACGCGGTCGCTGCGATCGGCGGCATCACCCAGACCATCGCCGAGATGAGCGAGATCACCGCCGGCATTTCCGCCTCGATCGAGCAGCAGGGCGAAGCGACGCGCGAGATCGCCCGCAACATCCAGTCGGTCGCGACCGGCTCGAGCGAGATCAATGCCCATATCGGCAGCGTCGCCTCGGCCGCGGAAGCGACCGGCACCGCCGCCGGCGACGTGCTGACCAATGCCCGCGAGCTGGACCACCAGTCCGGCGCGCTGCGCAGCGCGGTGGACGGCTTCCTCGCCAAGGTGCGCGCGGCCTAAATTCTTGCACTGAATTCGTAGGGTGGGTTAGCGCAGCGTAACCCACCACTTCTGTCGCCGCGGAGATTAAAGAGGTGGGTTACGCCTTCGGCTAACCCACCTTACAGCTTTTGTGTCCCGGCTCACGCGCTCCTACTGCTTCTCGATCCCCGCGTCCCTGATCAGCCTCTCCCACAGCACCAGCTGCTCATTCACGAACGTGCCGAGCTCCTCGGGCGTGCCGGAAAACGCGTCCATGCCGAGTGTTGCGAGCTGGGTCTTGATCTCCGGCTTCTCGACGATCTTGCGGATCTCGGCGTTGAGCCGGGTCACGATCTCCTTCGGCAGGCCGGCGGGGCCGAAATAGCCCTGCCATGACGAGATATCGAAGTCAGGCACGCCCGCCTCCTGCATCGAAGGAAGACTGGGCACCAGCGGCGAGCGGTCCTTGGTCGTGACGGCGAGCGCCCGCAATGCGTTGCCCTGGACATGAGGCAGGCCGGTCAGGATGTCGACGAACATCATCGAGACCCGCCCGCCCATGACGTCGTTGAGAGCGGGCGGCGAGCTCTTGTAGGGCACGTGCAACAGGTCGAGCCCGGCATTGTGCGCGAAGGTCGCGCCCGACACGATCGCCGAAGACGAGCCCGAGGCATAGCTCAGCTTGCCCGGATTGGCCTTGCCGTAGGCGACGAGCTCGGCGACGGTCTTGGCGGGCACGTCCGGATTGACGACCAGCATGAAGGGCAAATCGCCGGTCCGCGCGATCGGGGTGAAATCCTTCACCGGATCGTAAGTGAGGCTCTTGAGCAGATAGGGATTGGCCGAATGGGTCGTATTGGTCGTCACCAGCAGCGTGTAGCCGTCCGGGGCGGCCTTCGCGACGTAGGTCGCCGCGATCATTCCATTTGCGCCGGCCTTGTTCTCGATCACGATACCGACGCCCAGCGCCTGCGACAGGTGCTGCGAGATCAACCGCGTCGTGGTGTCGGTGCCGCTCCCGGCCGCAAAGGGAAGCACCAGCGTAATGTTGCGGCTCGGCCAGGAATCGGCCTGCGCGGTGGATGCGGCGGCAAGACACAGCACAGCGGCGCCGACGGTGCGCAGCGCGCGCACAAGTGATGACAGCATGGTTGGACGTTCCCTTTTTTTTCGTTGGCGGGGAACCTAGCCGGTTCATATGAGAATCGAAAGGCGCGAGTTGTCGCTCGCTCTCGTGCCCCGGACGCAGCGCATCACTGCGTGCTGCGCTGCGCCCGGGACACGAGACTCACCTTCGTCCGCAACGCGGAATTACTTCACCGCCGAGCCCTGGCGCGAGGCGATGACGACGCCGGCGAGCACCAGCGCGTAGCCGATCAAATGGAACGGCTGCAGTTGTTCACCAAGCAGCAGGATCGCCATCGCCGAGCCGAACACCGGCACCAGATGGAAGAACGGCGCCGCACGGTTCGGCCCGATCAACGCGACGCCGCGGTTGAAGAAGAGATAGGCCAGCGTCGAGGGGAAGACCAGGATGTAGCCGAGCGTCATCAGCGTCACGGCGTCGAATTGAATGACATTGCCGTGCAAGGTCTCCCAGACCGCCGTCGGCAGCAGCATCGTGGCGCCGCAGCAGGTCGTGAAGGACAGGAACGACAGCTGGTGGACCTTCGGCCGGCGCGGGATGAAGGCGGAGTAGAGGCCGAATGCCACCAGCGAGGAGGCGAACATGATGTCGCCCCTGTTGAACGAGATGCTGGCCAGCGCCGCGAGATCGCCGCGCAGGATGATGATGAGCACGCCGACCAGCGAGATCGCGATCCCGGCAAGCTGCGCGGCGGTCAGCCGCACGCCGAACAGCACCAGCGACCATAGCGCCACGAACAGGGGACCTGCCGACTGGATCAGGAGCGCGTTCAGCGCCTCCGTATACTGCATCGCCCAGTACGAGATCGCGTTGTTGAAGGCAAAGCCGACCAGCGACAGAAACAGCATCAAGGGCAGGCTCTTGCGCAACGCCGGCCAGTCACGCTTCAGATGCGGCCAGGAAAACGGCAGCAGGATCAGGAACACGCCGAACCAGCGGATGGTGGTGATCGTCAGCGGCGGCACGTGTGCGCCGACATGGCGCGCGAGCACGATGTTGCCGGCCCAGAAGAGCGAACTGAGGCTGAGCAGCAGATAAGGCTGGTTGTTGAGCCAACTGGCGGGATTCGTGGCCGGTGGCGCGGGCGAAGCGATCGTCATGGGCGTCGGTTGCGACCTTGCGCTGGATTGCCGCCGCGACACAAGTCACGCCGCCGCAATGCTACAATGCAGGTGCGACCAGAGGAGGTGCCATTGGCGGTCAATATGTTGAACATTCAGGGGCTCGAGGCGCTCGATCGGCATGCGCCGGTGGTGATGCTGAATCTGATGCGTTTCCACGCGCGCTCGCGTGACGGTGACGGCTCCGGCTGGGACGCCTATTTGCGCTACAGCGCGATCACCGTGCCCATGATCAAGGCGCGCGGCGGCACCCTGCTGTGGACCGGCGAGGCCAAGGCCATCGCACTCGGCCCGCATGGCGGCAACAACTGGGATTTCGTCGCGCTGGTCTACTATCCCTCGGCCGCGGCGTTCCTCGACATGATGACGTCGGAGGCTTACGAGCGAGAGGCAGATCCGCATCGCCTCAACGGCTGTGCCGAGCATGTCATCATCGCGACGAGCGAGGCGTACAGCAAATTCAGGACGACCTAGCTCGTCTGCTTCCTTGACGCCACGATCACGCCCGACAGCACCAGCGCGAAGCCGATGAAGTGGAAGACTTGCGGCAGCTCGCCGAGGAACACCATCGCCATGATCGAGCCGAACATCGGCGTGACGTGGAAGAACGGCGCGGCGCGGTTGGCGCCGATCAGCCGGACGCCGCGGTTGAAGCAGAGATAGGCGAGCGTCGAGGGGAACACCGAGACGTAGAACAAAGTGAGCAGGTTCGGCCCGTCCAGCTTCATGACGGGGCGGGCCGATATCTCCCATATCTCCAGCGGAATGAGGCAGGCCGCGCCGGCGCCGAAGGTGAAGGCGAGGAACGACAGGCCGTGGATCGGCGGCCGCTTCAAGGTTAGCACCGAATAGAGCGCGAAGATGATCAGCGCGACGATGAAGATCAGGTCGCCCTTGTTGAAGGCGATGTTCGACAGCGTGGTGATATCGCCGTGCAGCAGGATGATCAGCACGCCGCACATCGACAGAGCTACGCCAAAGGCCTGCGCGGCGGTGAGGCGGATGCCGAGGATGACCAGCGACCACAGCGCCACGATCAGGGGCGCGGCCGACTGCAGCAGCAGGGTGTTCAGCGCCTGGGTGTGCTCCAGCGCCCAATATTGCAGGGTATTGAAGGCGCCGATGCCGGTGATCGACAGCACGATCATCAGACCGAGCTTGTCACGGATCGCAGGCCAGTCCTCCGCGAGATGTTTCCAGGCGAACGGCAGCACCAGCAGGAAGGCGAAGAACCAGCGCAGGAACGAGAGCGTCACCGGCGGGATGTGGCCGGCGGCGAGCCGCCCGACGATTGCATTGCCGGCCCAGCACAGCGCGGTGATGCTGAGCAGGAGATATGGCTGGTTGGCAATCCAGTGCTGGCCGGATGTTTCGGCGTTCGTGGTCTGGCCGGTGGCGGACATTGTGATTGTTGTGGCCCCGCGTCATGCGCCGAGCCTTCGGCCCGGCGGATGTTCGGGCCGTCCCATGGCCCGGCAGGATCCAAAGACACGGAAATCGGCCTGATATCAATGGGGCGGGGCGCATCGCCTCCATGCGTTGGGCGAGCCGGGGAACTTCAACCACTCCGCCCCGCGCGCATCGCGAACGGCTTCAAGAGCTCGGCGCAGGCGAGATAGACGACGACGAGAACAGCAATGCCTGCCGTCATGATCGGTGGCGGTGCGACGAAGCCGAACCAGGCTCCGAGCGGCGTGAATGGCAGGACCATCGCGACGAGCAGTGCGACCAGCGAGGAGGCCGCGAGCGCGGGATCCGGCCAGTTGCGCCATGGCCGCCCGTTGGTGCGGATGACGAAGATGACCAGGATCTGCGTCGCCATGGATTCGACGAACCAGGCGGTGCGGAATTCGTCCGGCGAAGCCTTGAACAGGTACAGCAGCGCGCCGAAGGTCAGGAAGTCGAACAGCGACGACAGCGGTCCCATGATCGCGGCGAAGCGCACCAGTCGCGACATGCTCCACACCTGCGGCTGCGCGGTCGCTTGGGCCGCGACGCGGTCGAAGGGAATGCCGAGTTCGGAGAGATCGTAGAGCAGGTTGTTGAGCAGGATCTGCGTCGGCAGCATCGGCAGGAACGGCAGGGCGATCGAGGCGGCCGCCATCGACAGCATATTGCCGAAATTCGAGCTCGCGCCCATGCGGACATATTTGAGTATGTTGGCGAAGGTCCGCCGTCCTTCCTCGACGCCGTCGGCGACGACCTCGAGATCCGACGCGAGCAGGATCATGTCTGCGGCGGCCTGCGCCACGCCGGTTGCGCCGTCGACCGACAGGCCGACATCGGCGACCTTCAGGGCCGGCGCGTCGTTGATGCCGTCGCCCAGGAAGCCGACCACCTCCTTGCCCGCCTGCAGCGCCTTGACGATGCGCGACTTCTGGTCTGGCGCGAGCCGGCCGAACGCATCGGTGGAACGCACCTGCACGATGAGCGCCTCGTCGCTCAGCTCGGCAATCTCGGCACCCGACAGCACGCGTTCGGCGTTGAGGCCGACCAGACCGGCAAGCCGCTTCACCACCACGGGATCATCACCCGACAGGATCTTGAGGCTGATGCCGCTCGCCGCGAGGCGGGCGATTGCGGCTGCCGCCGTGGGCTTCGGTGGATCGGCGAAGGCGCAAAAACCGTCGAAGACGAGGTCGGTTTCGTCGTCCGTTTCGACGTCGCGGAGCGCGCCGTTCCAAGGCCGGGAAGCAACGGCCACGGCGCGCAGGCCCGCGGTCGCGAGCTCATGCACGCGAGCCGTCGCTGCGTCGCGCGCCTGCTCGTCGATCGCACACAATGCGAGCACGGCCTCCGGCGCGCCTTTGACGATCAGGAGCGCGCCTTCGGGACCGGTTGCGAGCACCGATCCCAAGCGGCGCGAGAAGTCGAACGCCTGTCGTCCGGCCAGCGACCAGCCTTGGGGGGCGTCCGGCCGGCCGGCGACGAGCGCGGCATCGAGCGCGCCGCGGTCGCCGCCGAGCGATGCCGCGATGGCTCCGAGCTGCGCGGCGCGAGCGTCGTCCTTGCCGGCGGCATCGAGGCTTCTTGCAAGCGTGATCTCGGCCGAGGTCAGCGTGCCCGTTTTGTCCGTGCAGAGCACGGTCATGGCGCCGAGATCGTGGATCGCGGCAAGCCGCTTCACGATCACCTTGCGCCCGGCCATGCGCAGCGCCCCGCGCGACAGCGTCACCGTGGTGATCATCGGCAGCAGTTCGGGCGTCAGCCCGACCGCGAGCGCGACGGCAAACAGCAGGGAATCGAGCACGGGTCGGCCGAACACGACGCGGATGGTGAGCACGACCAGCACCAGCGCCAGCGTGGCGCGCGCGATCACGAGGCCGAATTCGCGCAAGTCGCGCTCGAAGGGCGAGGGCGCCTGCGTTTCGGCAAGCGCGGAGGCCGCCGCTCCGAACACCGTGTCGCGACCGGTCCGGACCACGAGTGCGATCGCTTCGCCGGTCTGCGCCACGGCGCCGCGGAACAGCGCATTCGATGTGTCGTCGGGCCCGCTGGCGGCGCCGGCCTGCTTCTGCACGGGATAGGGTTCGCCGGTAAGCGCGGCTTCGCCCGCGGTGAAGGCCGTAGCTTCCAGGATCAGCGCGTCGGCGGGAATGATGTCGCCGGCGCGGACGCGCAGGATGTCGCCGGGCACGACCTGATCCACCTCCACCTCGCGAAAGCCGCCATCGCGCCTGACCTCGGCCTTGAGCGCGACGGAGCGGCGCAGGATCTCGGCGGCGCGGACCGCGTGGCCTTCCTGGACGGTGTCGAGCCCGATCGAGAGCGCGAGAATCAGCACGATGATGAGCCCGCCGATGTCGTCGCCGGTCAGCATCGAGATGATGCCGGCGACCAGCAGGATCAGCGACAGCGGCTCGAGCAGCCGGCGCAGGATCGCGCGCGCCGCGCCTTCGATGCGCGGCGGCGCATCGCTGTTCGGCCCGAACCGGTCGAGCCGTTCGGCCGCCTCGGCCGCGGTCAGGCCCGTCAGCCCGCAGCCGAGGCGGCTGCAGAGATCGGGAGGGGTCAGACGCCAGAAATGGGTGTCAGGACGGTTTGGATTTTCCAGCAAACACAGCTCCCGGTGTCAGGGCGTCTCATGTCGGCAGATGCATCTAAATTCGGCGTAACCTCTTGACCTAGGACAATCTCGATTTTCGACCGCACGTTAGCGTCGCGGCCAATCAGTCGGGTTGCGCCGTGTTCTCGGGGGCTGGGATCCGGATTCAGCGGCCGGCGCTGCGCGCGTTGCGGGACGATGTCATGGCCGAACAAGCTATCGTCCTGACACAGCACAGGCGATGGTTTTCCGTCACCAGGCTGTGGTCGGGATTTCTCAGTCACAAATGGTTCATTCTCGCGGTGACGGCGCTGCTCGGGCTCGGCGCCTGGCAGGGGGCGCGGGTGCTGCTCGGGCCCGCGATTGTGGTGGACCAGGTCAAGCTCGGCCGCCTCGTCGAGACGGTCGTGGCAAGCGGCCATGTCGAAACGCCATATCGCGTGGAGATCGGCAGCCAGATCACGGGCACGGTCGAGGACGTGCTGGTCCAGGAAGGGCAAAAGGTCGCCAAGGGCCAGCCTCTGATCTCCCTGGAGTCCCGCGAGCTGAGGGCGACCATGGTGCAGGCGCAGGGCGCGGTGGCGCAGGCAGAGGCCCGCATCAAGCAGCTCGAGGAGCTGACCTTGCCTTCGGCCAGGGAGGCGCTGACGCAGGCGCAGGCGACGCTGCTCAATGCCCAGCAGACTTATGACCGCACCGCCCAGCTCGAACGCAACGGCTATGCGACACGGGCCGCGCTCGATGATGCCCAGAAGACTCTCGACGTCGCGCGCGCGGCGATGCGCTCGGTGCAATTCCAGGTCTATACGGCCAGTCCCGGCGGCAGCGACTATGTGATGGCGCAGACCCAGGCCAACCAGGCGCGCGCCAATCTCGACACCGCGGAGTCGCGGCTCGGCTATGCGACGATCATGGCTCCTCGCGACGGTGTCCTGATCTCGCGCAGTGTCGAGCGCGGCACGGTGGTGCAGCCCGGCAAGACCTTGCTGGTGCTGGCGCCGGCCGGCGACGTGCAGCTCGTCTTGCAGATCGACGAACGCAATCTTGGCAAGATCTCGCTCGGGCAGAAGGCGCTTGCGTCTGCCGATGCCTATCCGGACCGGCGTTTCCCCGCGACGATCACCTATATCAATCCCGGTATCGATATTTCGCGCGCCTCCGTCGAGGTCAAGCTGACCGTCGCCGATCCGCCGGACTATCTGCGCCAGGACATGACCGTCTCGGTCGATGTCGAGGTCGCCGCACGCGACGATGCGCTGATCCTGCCGCTGCGCTCGGTGCACGACGTCCTGTCGGGAAATCCCTGGGTGCTCGGTATCAAGGATGGACGCGCCAGTCAGCGACCGGTGAAGATCGGGCTGCACGGCAACAGCCAGGTCGAGATCACCAACGGCCTTGCCGCCCGCGACGTTGCGATCCCGCAGAGTTCCGGCGTCCTGACCGGGCAGCGCGTGCGGCCTGTGCTGCAATGAACCGCTGGCTGCCGATCGAATGGGTCATGGCCGTGCGTTTCCTGCGCGAAGGCCGGCTGCAGACCATCTTCATCATCGGCGGCATCTCGATCGGGGTCGGCGTCATCGTCTTCATGTCGGCGATGCTCGCCGGGCTTCAGGCGAATTTCATCAAGCGAGTCTTGACCTCGCAGCCGCAGATCCAGCTGCTCTCGCCGGACCAGATCGCGCGCCTGCTGCGCAACAGTGCAGGCGAGATCGAAGATGCAATTGTCCAGCGCCCGAGCCAGCGGGTGATCTCGATCGATCAGTGGCCGAAGATCAGGGCGCAGATGCAGGCGATGCCGGAAGTGGTCACGGTATCCCCGACGATCCTGGGCTCGGTGCTCGCGGTGCGCGGCGATGCCAGCCGCTCGGTGAACCTGTCGGGTGTCGAGCCGGACTCCTACTTCAAGATCGTGAAGGTGCCGGACTATATCGTCGCCGGCGAGCCTCGCCTGACCAGCGAGGACATCATCATCGGCACCGAGCTGGCGAAGGATCTCGGTGCGACCGTCGGCGACAAGCTCAACGTTCGCGCCGCGACCGGCGCCACGCGCGTGCTCACGATCTCGGGCATCGTCGATCTCGGCAACAAGGGCGTCAACCAGCGCGTCTGCTATGCCGCGCTCCGGACCGCGCAGTCGCTGCTCGGCATGATCGGCGGCGTCACCACGATCGACATCACCGTCGCCGACATCTATGCGGCCGAGGAGATCGCCCAGCGCATCCAGGCCGCCAACGTGGTCGAAGCCGACAGCTGGATCAAGACCAATGCGCAGTTCTTCACCGCGGTGCAGGCGCAGCAGAATACCAACACACTGATCCGCCTGTTCGTCGGACTCTCCGTGGCGTTCGGCATCGCGGCGGTGCTCATCGTCTCGGTGATCCAGCGCTCCAAGGACATCGGCATCCTGCGCGCGATGGGAACCTCGCGAGCTAAGATCCTGCGCGTCTTCCTGGTTCAGGGCGGCCTGCTCGGCTTCGTCGGTTCGCTGGTCGGCGCCGCCATGGGCGCATTTGCGTTGGTCTATTGGCACTCGGTGGCCCGCCAGGCCGACGGCACCGAATTGTTTCCGCTGATCCTGGAGCGATCCCTGTTCATCTACACGGCATTGCTTGCGACCGGCACCGGCATCCTGGCCGCGATGGCGCCGGCGATCCGTGCGGCCAAACTCGACCCGGTGGTGGCGATCCGTGGCTAATGAGATCCTGAAGCTCGAACGTGTGTGCAAGGCCTATAATGTCGGCCTGCCGACCGAGACTGAAGTGCTGCATGACATCGATCTCGAGCTCGACCATGGCGAGTTTCTCGCTTTGATCGGCCCATCGGGCTCCGGCAAGAGCACGCTGCTCAATATCGTGGGCCTGCTCGATCAGCCGACATCGGGCCGGCTCTCGATCAAGGGCCACGACACCGCCTCGCTTGGTGACGCCGAAATCACCCGCCTGCGCGGCCATACCATCGGCTTCGTGTTCCAGTATCACCTCCTGATCTCGGCCTTCACGGCGCGGGAGAACGTCATGATGCCGATGCTGGTCGATCGCGGCTTTGCGAGCGCGGAGATCGAGGCGCGGGCCGATCGCTTGCTGGCGCAGGTGGGGCTGGAGAGATTCGCCGGCAACCTCGCCAACAACATGTCGGGCGGCCAGCAGCAACGGGTGGCCGTGGCGCGCGCGCTGGCGATGGGTCCGGACCTCGTGCTGGCGGACGAGCCGACCGGCAATCTCGACACCCGATCGGCCGATGCCGTGTTCGAGCTGATGCGGCAGGTCAATCGCGTCAGCGGAACGAGCTTCCTGCTCGTGACCCATAATATGGACCTGGCGCAGCGCTGCGACCGCATCATCGAAGTGATCGACGGCCGCATCCGCGCCTAACGTCGTAGACGCCGGCCCGGCAGGACGGATTTTTAGGGGATATCAAAGGCTTGGATCGCGTAATGGGCCCGAAAAAAGCCCCGTTCTTGCTTGCCTAGAGGGGCTGCATCCTTTATCCGGTTGGCTGCCTCGCGTGCGAGCGGCCTTGGGCTGTGGATTGGCTGGGCGCATCTAAAATCTTCGAAGGGAATCCCCGCGAATGGCCAATGTTGTCGTCGTCGGCGCCCAGTGGGGCGACGAAGGAAAGGGCAAGATCGTCGACTGGTTGTCGGAGCAGGCGGACATCGTCGTCCGCTTCCAGGGCGGCCATAACGCCGGCCATACGCTGGTCATCAACGGCAAGACCTACAAGCTGGCGCTGCTGCCCTCCGGCGTGCTGCGCGAAGGCAAGCTGTCGGTGATCGGCAACGGCGTGGTGTTCGATCCCGCCGCCTTCCTCGACGAGGTCGCCAAGCTGCGCGCGCAGGGCGTCGCGGTGTCGCCGGAAAACTTGCGGGTCGCCGAGAACGTCACCCTGATCCTGCCGCTGCATCGTGAGCTCGACGCCTTGCGCGAGTCCTCCAATGCGGCGACCGCGATCGGGACCACGCGCCGCGGCATCGGGCCGGCCTATGAGGACAAGGTCGGCCGCCGTGCCATCCGCCTGATGGACCTCGCCGACCTCAGCACGCTCCCGCACAAGATCGATCGCCTCCTGGCCCACCACAACGCGCTGCGTCGCGGTCTCAATCTGCCGGAATTCGACGGCAAGGAGATCCTGAAGGAGCTGAGCGCGCTGGCGCCGCAGCTCTTGCCTTACGCCGAGACCGTGTGGCGCCTGCTCGACATCGAGCGGCGCGCCGGCAAGCGCATGCTGTTCGAGGGCGCGCAGGGCGCGCTGCTCGACGTCGATCACGGCACCTATCCTTACGTCACCTCGTCCAACACGGTGGCGGCGCAGGCCGCGACCGGCGCCGGCCTCGGTCCGGGCGCGGTCGGTTACGTGCTGGGTCTCTGCAAGGCCTATACGACCCGGGTCGGCCAGGGCCCGTTCCCGACCGAGCAGGACAACGCGACCGGCCGCAAGATCGGCGAGCGCGGCCGCGAATTCGGCACCAACACCGGCCGTCCGCGCCGCTGCGGCTGGTTCGACGCCGTGCTGGTCCGCCAGGCGGTCCGGACCTGCGGCATCAACGGGTTGGCGCTGACCAAGCTCGACATCCTCGACGGCTTCGACACGATCGAGGTCTGCACTGCTTACAAGCTCGACGGCAAGGAGATCGACCATTTCCCGGCCGGCGAGGGCGCCCAGGCCAGGGTCGAGGCCATTTACGAGACCATCGAGGGCTGGAAGGAGCCGACCGCCAACGCGCGATCCTGGGCCGACCTGCCGGCCCAGGCCATCAAATATGTTCGTCGGATCGAGGAATTGGTGGGGTGCCCGGTCGCGCTGCTTTCCACCAGCCCCGAACGCGAGGATACTATCCTGGTGCAAAATCCGTTTGAGGCTTAACGATCTCTTACTAGGACGCGGGTATAGTTGAGTAGAAATGGCTGATTACTATCCGCTGATCGCCCGCGCTATTGCCGCCCTGGACCCCAACGCTCCCGGCGAAAGCCGGCGCGCGCTCTATGAACGGGCGCGCACGGCCTTGATCGCGCAGCTGCGCAGCGTGCAGCCGCCGCTCTCCGAATCCGAAATCACCCGCGAACGGCTGTCGTTGGAAGAGGCCGTCCGCAAGGTCGAATCGGAGGCCGCCCAGCGTGCCCGCGAGGCGTCGCGCCCCGGTGGCGGCGCCAAGGCTGGTGGCAGCGGCGATGCGTTCCGAAGGGCAAGCACCCGGGCGGCCGAGGGCAACGCATCCGCTCAGCCGGCCGCGCCGCGGGCTCGTCCCGCCGCACCGCCGCCGCGCAACGATCGCCCGCCGCTCGGCGGTGACGACCAGGGCGATGCCCCGCGTCCGCCGCGCGCCCCGCGTTTCGATGTGCCGCGCCCGCCGGAGCCGCCGGCGGCGCGCGATCGCTCCGCTCCACGCCGTCCGCCGGAGGGCGGATTGCCGCCGCCGATGCCGCCGGCGCCGGGCGTCCGCGGCTTCCGCGACATCACCGCCGACGCCAACGATCTCGGCGGCGCTGCCGCGCAGGCCAATCGTGCCGCGCGCCGCACCTACGCCAACGTGCCCTCGCCCTCGCCGGAATTCGACCGGCTCGAGCCGAGCCTGGAGAACCGCGCCGCCGAAGGTGAGGCGCCCTATTCCTATGACGAGTCGATCGAGGAGGCCGAGCGTTACACGCCGCAGCCGCCGTCGCCGCGTCCGCGCATTGCGCCCGACCGTGACGTCAAGAAGCGCGCCGGTAGAGGCTCGATGTTCCCGTTCAAGAGCGCGATCGCCCTTGGCATCATCCTGATCCTGGTTGGCGTCGGAATCGTCGCGCGCGAGCCGCTGGTCAAGACTGCGACCAATCTGCTCAAACCCTCGCCCACCCAGGTGGTGGAGGCGCCGAAGGATACGTCGCAGCCGCAGACCAAGCCGAAGATTCCGGATCGCGTCGGCCAGCCCTCGGCGAGCGACCAGCCGGTCGCGCCGGTAGCGCAGAAGGTCGTGCTCTATGACGAGGATCCGTCCGATCCGAAGGGCAAGCAATATGTCGGCTCGGTGGTGTGGCGGCTCGAGCCGATCAAGGCGTCGGGCAACCAGAAGGCCGACGTCGCGGTGCGCGCCGACATCGAGATCCCCGATCGCAAGTTCAAGATGACGATGTCGTTCCGCCGTAACACCGACTCGTCGCTGCCGGCGAGCCATACGGCCGAGCTGACCTTCGTTCTGCCGCCGGACTTTCCGGGTGGCAGTGTCTCCAACGTGCCGGGCATCCTGATGAAGTCGAACGAGCAGGCGCGCGGCACGCCGCTCGCCGGCCTCGCGGTCAAGGTCACCGACGGCTTCTTCCTGGTCGGCCTCTCCAACGTCGATGCCGACCGCAGCCGCAACGTCCAGCTCCTGAAGGAGCGCTCGTGGTTCGACGTGCCGCTGGTCTACGCCAATCAGCGCCGCGCCATCATCGCCATTGAGAAGGGCGCTCCCGGCGAGCGCGCCTTCAACGACGCCTTCGCGCAGTGGGGCGATTAGCCCGCTTGTGTCATTCCGGGGCGCGCGAAGCGCGAACCCGGAATCCATTGCGCAGCACGTGACGTAGAGAAATGGATTCCGGGTTCGGTGCTGCGCACCCCCCCGGAATGACATCCTGAAGGGCTGATCTACTGCGCCGCCGCTTCCCGCTTGCGGGCCGCTGCTGCGGCGGCGTGCTCGCGGTCCATTACGGCGCGGCAGCCGGGGCTGACCTGCGACCGGTTGCGGACCATGCAGGCGGTGATGCGCGGGATGTCGGGGATTTCATTGGAGCACAGCCGCATCGCATCGCCCGAGCACATCTGCTGGGCTTCGGGCGAAAAGGCGAGACCGGGTGATGTCTGGAGCGTGAAGGCGGTGGCGGTGAAGGCCAGTAGTGAAGCGATGGTGTGGTAGCGTGTCATGAACAATGCGTCCCCGAGTTCCGTGGATTGAACCACTTGGTTTTGGGGCGCCGCACGTGGCTTGATCTGCCGCATGTCACAGCCTTCACGCCGGGAGCTCAATCCCGTGTGTGGTCGCTCGATTTCCTGATGTTCGAATCGAAAAGTGCTGCGCCGCCCGATTCGAGTATGCGCCAAAGTCGCGAAGCTTCAATGGGAGACGCGAAGGAATTCGCAGCTGTTGCGCGAGCGTCACGCAAAACGCTTTGGGCAAGCGCTCAGATCGGTCGATCGCAGGATGCGTCGGCCTGTTCCATGTCATCAGCCGCAAGCGCAGCGGCGTGTTCCTCGACAGCGGTGATGCCCTTCGCCGTGAGCTCGAACAGATCGCCGTCCTTCATCACGTAGCCGTCCGCGATCAGTTCGCCGATCTTGCCGTGACGATCGTCGGCGAAGGCGACGGACTGGCTGATGTCCTTGAGGATCGAAAGCTGTTCATCCCGCAACATCGCTTCGTCCTCCATTCGCCGGGATCGCCGGATCCTCACATGCCGTGGCTCTGAAATACCTTGCTGCAGGATCGCGACAGCTTGGCGCGGTGGGCTTGCAGACAGCTCTGCACCGCACCATCGTTGCCGAGATCCTTGCGGCACAGCCGAGAGGCGTCGCGCGAGCAGGCGTTCTGCTCCTGTGGCGTGCCCATATGACCTTGTGCGAAGGCGGGTGCGCTGGACAGGCCGCCAAGGGACAGGAGGGTGATCGTCGCCAGCAAGAACACTTTACGAGACATCGGCCGCTCCAATCTGCCAGGTCAATTTCAGGTGCTGTCAGAACTCGTCGCTTTGCCACTTGTTCCCTTGAAGGCCGTAACCGCTATCCAAGGTTCCCGCCGCGCTGCTATAAAAGCTCGCGGCTATGAGGAGTCCGTGATGAAACGCTATCTGGTGTTCGCGCTCGTTGGTCCCTTCGTGGGCGGCTTCCTGCTGCTGCTGACCACCACCTACCAGTCCGGCTACTGGTCCCAGACCAGCCTCAATGAGGTCGGCAAGCTGTTCGTCGTGTTCTTCAAGAGCCTGCAATACAGCTATCTGTTCGGCTTCCTGCCCTCGCTGATGATCGGTGCTGTCGACGACATCCTGGCCCATGTCCGGCGGATCCGGCCGGGCTTACGGATGCTGCTGGTGGGTCTGTTTGCCTTCATCCTCGCCGCGTTCACCTACGGTTCGCGCGGGTCGGATTCGGGCGCGGTGCAGTTCATCCTGTTTGGCATGGTCGGCTTCATTCCGACGGTGATTTCATCCTGGCTCGTGCATCACTATGTCGAGGAGCCGCAGCCGGCAGCGGCTGCGAGCTGAGCGCGACCGTCAGACGCGGCGCAGCAACCTTCTGCTGCGCTCGTGCGTTCCCCAATGGCCATGACCATGCCAGACGACGATATTCTCGCACCACGCAAGTTCCGTTCCGGGCCGCATTCGCGCTCTGATTTTTCCACGGGACCGATCATCGACCAGGAAGGTCATGAGATCCGCCCCGAGACGTTGGAGCAGGGCTTTCGCGAGTTTCGCTTCGAGTTCGGGCAAGGAAATCCGTTCGGCAATCTGACGCGCGAGCAGCGCATCGCGCGCTTCGAGGCGATCGCCAGACTGCTCGACGTCGCCTTCATCCTGCCGGGCACCAATATCCGCTACGGCATCGACGGGCTGATCGGCCTGATCCCTGTGATCGGCGACATCATCACCACCGCGATCTCGGTGTGGCTGGTGCGCGAGGCCCGCGCGCTCGGCGCGCCCTGGTACATCACCGCGCGGATGCTCGGCAATGTCGCAGTCGACGGAGTAGTCGGCATGGTGCCGTTCGCCGGCGATGCCTTCGACGTCATGTTCCGCGCCAACATGCGCAACGTGCGCCTGTTGCGCCGCTGGCTCGACAAGCAGCCGCGGATGTAATCTCCTCTTTGTCTCCTCTGGCTTCCCTCTTTCGTGTCCCGGACAAGGTGCAGCGCGTAAGCGGGGACCCAGGGTACCTTAGGGCCCGTAGATCGTGGGCCCCCGGCTCTACAGCGCATCGCCGAAGGAGCGCTGCGCTGCGTCCGGGGCACGAGCGTCGCCGCTTTGCCTCCACAGCGGAAGAGGCAGAACCAAAACGCAAAAAGCGCGACAGCCTTTCGGCCATCGCGCTTCCTGCGCACATGGACTTTGCGAAAACTTACGCCGCGTCGGCGTCGGTGGCCGGCGCCGGCTTGGGGCGGCGGGGCAGCGGGAAGGCTTCGCTCTCATAGAGGGAGCGGATGCCGTTCTGGTCGAAGCGGGCTTCCTCGACCTGGAGATAGGCGCCGTTCAGCGAATCCGTCGGCAACTGCTCCATCGCGAACTGCACAGCCTCGGCCGCGGTGCCGAACCGGCGATAGGTGAAGCCCGCACGCTTCTTCTTGCGGATGGCAGCGGGGAAGAGCTCGGCGGAAGTGTTGAAGTTGAACGGACGCAGTGGACGCATGGTCAAAGACCTCGTGATCTTCTCTGGGGCTTTAAGCGCGTGGGGTTTGGGGAGGGCAGGGGCCGCAATCGAGCGGGCCCGCCACATGTCATTTTCGTCCCCTAATATAAGCCGATCTGACAGAAATGCGACCCCCGCGATGCGAGATGATGAATCCCTGCATGGCAGCCCCGCTGAGGAAATAAATAAAATAACTTCAATGACTTATATGGTTTACAATTTGCCAAGGAGCAGCAGGACGATCAGCACCACGAGAACGACGCCGCCGATTCCCATGCCGGAATGGCCCATGCCATAGCCATAGCCGCCGAACCGGCCGGACATGCCGCCCAGCAGATAGATGATCACCAGAATGATCAGGATGGTCCCGAGTGACATGGCATCCTCCCCGGCGGCCGCCGGATTGCACGCAACGGCTGCACCGCCAGACAAGAAAAGCACATTGAGCCGCCGGGTTCCATGGCGGAACCCGGCGGGCGCAACCTTATTTCGGCTCCAGCTTCAGCGCAGCCGAATTGATGCAGTAGCGCAGGCCGGTCGGTCCCGGTCCGTCGGGGAAGACGTGGCCGAGATGACCGCTGCACTTGGAGCAGAGCACCTCGGTGCGGATCATGCCGTGCGTCGTATCCCGCTCCTCGTCGATATGGCTTTCGACGGCGGGCGCAGTGAAGCTCGGCCAGCCGCAGCCGGAATCGAACTTGGCATCGGACTCGAACAGTACATTGCCGCAGCCGGCGCAGACATAGGTGCCGGCACGATGGTCGTGCTCATATTCGCCGGAGAAGGGGCGTTCGGTCGCCTTCTCGCGCAGCACCGCGTACTGCATCGGCGTCAGTTCGCGGCGCCACTGCTCTTCGCTCTTGATGACCTTGTCGGTGGTTTTCGTCTTGGCGTCGGGCATGGGTCTCCCGTTGTTTCCAGTGATCTTGCGGTCAGTTGGTGGCCTTGCTGGCACTCACCAGCGTCGGCTTCTCAATGTAGTTATCCGTGAACAGCTTTTTCAGGTTCTCGACCTTCGGGATGTCGTTGTAGGCGATGTAAGGCTGGTTCGGGTGCAGGGTCAGATAGTCCTGGTGGTAGGCCTCGGCCGGATAGAACGCTTCCAGTGCCCCTACCTTGGTCACGATCGGCTTGCTGAACACCTTGGCGGCGTCGAGCTGGGCGATATAGGCCTCCGCGATCTTCTTCTGCTCGTCGGAGGTGGTGAAGATCGCCGAGCGATATTGCGTGCCGGTGTCCGGTCCCTGGCGGTTGAGCTGGGTCGGGTCGTGCGCCACCGAGAAGTAGATCTGGAGGATCTTGCCGTAGGAGATCTTCTTGGGGTCGAACTTGATCTCGACCGACTCGGCGTGGCCAGTGCGGCCGGTCGATACGGTCTGATAGTCGGCGGTCGCCTTGGTGCCGCCGGCATAGCCGGAGACGGCGTTGACGACGCCGGCCGTGTGCTGGAACACGCCCTGCACGCCCCAGAAACATCCGCCGGCGAGCACTGCGGTCTGGATGCCGCTCGCGGATGCCGCGTCAACGGCAGGGGCTGGGATCACGACCGCGTCTTCCGCGGCAAGTGCCGGTGCGGCAAAGCCCAGCGATAAGGCAGCGGTGGCGGCGAGCAGGGACAGGATGGAGCGGCGCATGGCGGATCCTCTTTCGGAAGGCCTGACAGTCTAGGGCGATTGAGGGCGGGCGAACAGCCTGCCCGGCATTTTCAGACAGTTCAGATACGGACGGGCCGGGCGATTGTTACAGGGAGAGCGACACGTCTCCGTGAAAAAAAGCCGCTACCCGCGGCCCGGCTTGGCGGGGTGGGGAAGTGGCGAATTGGGTTGCGGAGCCACTCAATTCGTCATTCCGGGGCGATGCGAAGCATCGAACCCGGAATCTCGTCATTCCGGGTTCGGGCCGCCCCGGAATGACGAGGTAAGCAGCCTCACACAACGATACTCAACCTTTTCGCCGCCCGCGTGATGCCCGTGTACAGCCACCTTGCGCGGCTGTCCTGAAACGCAAAGCTCTCGTCGAACAGCACGACGTCGTCCCATTGCGAGCCTTGCGACTTGTGCACTGTCAGCACGTAGCCGTAGTCGAACTCGTCATAGGGCTTGCGCTGCTCCCAGGCGATCTGCTCGACGCCGCCCTCGAAGCAATCGGCGCGCACCGAGACCTTCGTCACCTTGTGGCCGAAATCCTCGTCCGGCGAGAGCCGCATCGAGAGGATGCGCGATTTCGAGCGCGAGGTGTTGCGTGACTTCACGCGCCACAGGCCGCCGTTGAACAGGCCCTTCTTGCGGTTGTTGCGCAGACATACCAGCTTGTCGCCGGCGACCGGAAATGCGTCCTCGATGTTCTGGCGCTGCCGCACCCGCATATTGTACGCGCGGCGGGTGTTGTTGCGGCCGACCAGCACCTGGTCGGCGCCCATGACGCGATCGGGATCGAGCTCCTTGCGCGACACCACCTCGCTCTCGCCGTAGCGGCCGATGTCGAGCTCGCGGCCCTCGCGGACGTCCATCGACATCCGCACGATCGGATCGTCCTGGGCCTGGCGGTGCACCTCGGTGAGCATCGCGTCCGGTTCGGTGTTGGTGAAGAAACCGCCGCCCTGGATCGGCGGCAGCTGCGCGGGGTCACCGAGCACCAGCAGCGGGCAGTCGAACGACATCAGGTCGCGGCCCAATTCTGCATCGACCATCGAGCATTCGTCGATCACGATCAGCTTCGCCTTCGACGCCGGGGCATCGTCCCACAGTTCAAAGCTCGGCTGCTCCTCGCCGGATTCGCGAGCGCGGTAGATCAGCGAGTGGATTGTCGAGGCCTCGTCGCAGCCCTTGTTGCGCATGACGAGCGCCGCCTTGCCGGTGAAGGCGGCGAATTTCACCTCGCCGTCGACGCCCTCGGCGATGTGCCGCGCCAGCGTGGTCTTACCGGTGCCGGCAAAGCCGAACAGGCGGAAAATCGGCGGCGTGCCGCCCCTGCCGGGCTTGGCCTTGAGCCAGTCGCCAACGGCCTTGAGAGCGGCATCCTGATGCGGGGTGAACGTGGCCATGTCTGTCTTGAGGAGGGACGGAATCGAGGCGATTCGTCATTCCTCAAAACTAACCATTCGCCCCGCTGGTTCAAGCGGGGCGAATCCGGTCGCGTTCGCCCCTACTGCCAACCCGGAACGCCGCGCATGTCGGGCAGGTGATGGGCGATGCCCTTGTGGCAATCGATGCAGGTCTTTTCGCCTGAAAACAGGAAGCGCTGGTGCGCCACCGAAGCACGCGGCGACTGCTTGGTGATGTCCATGGAATCGGCGCTGTGGCAGTTGCGGCATTCCAGGGAATCGTTGGCCTTGAAGCGCGCCCATTCATGGGCGGCGAGCTCGAGCCGGTGATCCAGGAATTTCTCCCGCGTGTCGATCGTGCCGAAGATCTTGCCCCAGACTTCCTTGGAGGCCTGCATCTTGCGCGCGATCTTGTCGGTCCAGTTGTGCGGCACGTGGCAGTCCGGGCAGGTCGCCCGCACCCCCGACCTGTTGGAGAAGTGGATGGTGGACTTCAGCTCGGCGTAGACGTTGTCCTTCATCTCGTGGCAGCCGGTGCAGAATTTCTCGGTGTTGGTCAGCTCCAGCGCGGTATTGAAGCCGCCCCAGAAGATCACGCCGGCGGCAAAGCCTGCGAGCACCAGCGTGCCGAGCGCGAAGACCGTGCTCGGCCGGATCAATACCTGCCAAAGCTCGCCCAGGAAGTCCCAGCTTCGCGCGACGAAGCCGCGCTTTCCCGTCAGCTCCGCCTTTGGTTCGTCAGCGGTCGTCGTCATCGCCGGCCACCGGGGCTTGCGCGCGACAGCAGCGTGTCGATGTCGGTGAAATCGTTGCTCACCGGCGGATTTGCGGTGCTCTGCGGCACGTGGCACTCGGTGCAGAAGAAGCGTCGCGGCGAGATCGAGGCCAGGAACTGGCCGTCGCGGTCCATGAAGTGGGTGATCGACACCATCGGCGCCTGCGATTCCGCCGTGCGCGCCCGCGCGTGGCAGGACAGGCACTTGTTGCCGTTGAGGTCGACCTGATAGCCGTCGATGTTGTGCGGGATGACAGGCGGCTGCTCGGGATAATTGCGCGACTCCCGCTCCGACGTGTTGCGGTTCGGCAGCATCGGCGGCGCCGGCCCCTCGTCATTGAGCGGGGTCGCGCCGCGCAGGCTGGAAGAGACCGTCTGTGCGGTCAGTGAGCTCGCGCCGGCTGCGATCGCGAACGCCAGCAGCACGATTGCGGATCGTTTCATCATGACATGTTCACTCGCTCGATGCGCACGGCGCATTTCTTGAAGTCGGTTTGCAGCGAGATCGGATCGGTGGCGTCCAGCGTCACCTTGTTGATCAGCTTGGATTCGTCGAACCACGGCACGAACACGAGGCCGCGCGGCGGCCGGTCGCGGCCGCGCGTCTCGACCCGGGCGCGGATGAAGCCGCGGCGGGACACCACTCTCACTTCGTCGCCGCGGCGCAGTTTCATGTCCTGCGCGTCGTCGGGATGCATGAAGCAGACAGCCTCCGGGAACGCCTTGTAGAGCTCGGGCACGCGGCGGGTCATGGTGCCGGAATGCCAGTGCTCCAGCACGCGGCCGGTCGAGAGCCAGAACGGATATTCGTTGTCCGGCGATTCCGCCGGCGGCTCGTAAGGCAGCGCGAAGATGCGCGCCTTGCCATCAGGGTAGCCGTAGAACTGCACGTCGGTCCCCTGCTTGACGTAGGGGTCGCTGCCCTCGCGGAAGCGCCACTTCGTCTCCTGGCCGTTGACCACCGGCCAGCGCAGCCCGCGTTCGCGATGATAGGTGTCGAACGGTGCAAGGTCGTGGCCATGGCCGCGGCCGAACGAGGCGTATTCCTCGAACAGACCCTTGTGGACGTAGAAGCCGAACGCCTTGGACTCGTCGTTGAGATAGCCCGCCTCGATGTCGGAGACGGGAAACTTGTCGACCTGGCCGTTCTTGTAGAGCACGTCGAACAGCGTCTTGCCGCGCACCTCCGGCTTCTTGGCGATCAGCTCCTCGGGCCAGACCTCCTCGATCTTGAAGCGCTTGGAGAATTCCATCAGCTGCCAGAGGTCCGATTTCGATTCTCCGGGCGCAGCGACGAGCTGGTGCCAGAACTGGGTGCGCCGCTCGGCATTGCCGTAGGCGCCTTCCTTCTCCACCCACATCGCGGTGGGCAGGATCAGGTCGGCGGCGAGCGCGGTGACGGAAGGATAGGCATCCGAAACCACGATGAAATTGTCGGGGTTGCGGAAGCCCGGATAAGTCTCCTCGTTGGCGTTGGGGCCGGCCTGGATGTTGTTGTTGACCTGCACCCAATAGGCGTTGATCAAGCCGTCCTTCAGCATCCGGCTTTGCAGCACGGCGTGCGCCCCGGGCTTGTCGGGAATGGTGCCCTCGGGCAGCTGCCAGATGTGTTCGGCTTTGGCGCGGTGCTCCTTGTTGGTGACCACCATGTCGGCGGGCAAGCGGTGCGAGAAGGTGCCGACCTCGCGCGCGGTGCCGCAGGCTGAAGGCTGCCCCGTCAGCGAGAACGGGCTGTTGCCGGGCGCGGAGATCTTTCCCGTGAGAAGATGGATGTTGTAGACGAGATTGTTGCACCAGACGCCGCGGGTGTGCTGGTTGAAGCCCATGGTCCAGAACGAAACCACTTTTGTTTTGGGATCGGCATAGAGCTCGGCCAGCGCCTCGAGCCGGTTCAGCGGCACGCCGGACATCTCCGCCGCCTTTTCCAGCGTGTAGTCCGAGACGAACTTGACGTATTCGTCGTAGGTCATATCGGTGGAGTCGTTGGCCTTGGCAGCGCCCGTCGCCTTCTTCTGCAGCGGATGCTCGGGCCGCAGGCCGTAACCGATGTCGGTCTGGCCGCGCCGGAAGATGGTATGGGCGGCCACGAACTCCTTGTTGACGCGCCCGGTCCCGATGATGTGGTTGGCGATCGCGTTGAGGATGTAGAGGTCGGTCTGCGGCTTGAACACCATGCCGATGTCGGCGAGGTCGAACGAGCGGTGCTCGAAGGTCGAGAGCACGGCGACGCGGACATGCGGCGCGGACAGCCGGCGGTCGGCCACGCGCGTCCACAGGATGGGATGCATCTCCGCCATGTTGGAGCCCCACAGCACGAAGGCGTCGGTCGCCTCGATGTCGTCATAGCAGCCGGGTGGCTCGTCGATGCCGAAGGTTCGCATCATGCCGGCGACGGCGGAGGCCATGCAGTGGCGCGCATTGGGGTCGATGTTGTTGGTGCGGAAGCCGGCCTTGAACAGCTTCGAGGCCGCATAGCCTTCCCAGACCGTCCACTGGCCGGAGCCGAACATGGCGACGCCGTTCGGCCCGCGGTTCTTCATCGCCTCCTTCCACTTCAGCTCCATGATGTCGAAGGCTTCGGTCCAGGTGACAGGCGTGAAGTCGCCGTTCTTGTCGTACTTGCCGCCTGTCTTGCGCAGCATCGGCTGCGTCAGGCGATCGTGGCCGTACATGATCTTGGAGAGGAAGTAGCCCTTGACGCAGTTGAGGCCGCGATTGACCTCGGCCTTGATGTCGCCGTGGGTGGCGACGACGCGGTTGTCCTTGGTCGCGACCATCACCGAGCAGCCGGTGCCGCAGAAGCGGCAGGCGGCCTTGTCCCATTTCAGTTCGGAGGAGTCGCGCTCGGTCACGAGATTGGCGGCGAGCGAGGGGGCCGGCATGCCGGCAGCGGCGGCCGCGATCGCGGCAGCCTCGAGCTTGAGCATCTGGCGGCGGTCGAGCTTTGGCGATGTCATGATGGCTCTCCCGGCCGTCAGGCGGTTTCGATGGCGTGAAAAACCAGCGCTGCGGAATAGACGTCGCGCAGTGACTGGATGGTGTTGAGCATGGTGCCGAGGCTGCCGGCGTCGGGCGCTTCGGTCACGACGACAAGTTTTCCTCTGATGTCGCGGCCATGGATCTCGCAGCCGGGCAGCGCGGCAATCTCGGCTTCCAGCGCGTCGAGGCGCTCGGGCCGGGCCTGCACCAGGATGCTGGCGATCTCGGCGCCCGGGGGCGGAATGACGCGGTCGGTGGTGAGCACGCGGCCGGTGATCAGTGCGCGGCGGTTCAGTGTGGCGTGTGCCATGATGCCTGTCTTTTCGCTTGTCGGGATCAATGCGGGGAGGGCGGCGGACCGGGAGGGCCGGCAAACATCTGGTAGATCCAGACGCCTAAGCCGTAGGAGCCGACCGTTCCGACCGCGAGAACGGGCATCACGATCGCGGTCAGGAACAGGAACGCAAAAATTTCCATGCGCTTACGGCGCACGCGGGAAGGCGCGTCGTCAGGGGCCGACATATTCGGTCTCTCTGAAATGGTATGGGGAATCGGGACGGCATCCGGGCCGTTGCCTTGCTGTATCTTAGGTGCAGCAGGCCGGCTGACGCGTTGATCTGGATCAACCGCTCAAGTTGCTGATGTCGCAGGCGCAAGCGCAATTTTGGATTGTGCACGCGCGAAGGCAATGCGAGAGTTGAGCTCTCGAATGGAGACTGAATCGCGTGATGGGGCTCACGGCCATCGATCTCGGGCTGCGCGGCGCAACGAGCGGCGTGTTCCTGTTGATCATTCTCGTGACGCTGCAGCGTCGCGCGACCAGCCAGCAGGCTTTGCTGGGCATGGCTCTGTCTGCCGGCGGCGTGTTCTATGCCATCACCACCGCGCCATACTTTCCCAAATCGGCATGGTGGTGGGTGTTGCCGATCATGACCGCGCAACCCACCGTGTTCTGGCTGTGGGCGCGCGCGGCGTTCGACGATGATTTCGTGCTCAGGCGATGGCACGGTGCCCTGTGGCTCGGCATCGTGGCTTTCACCTTTGTGCTCACGCTGGGTTGGTTCTATTGGCCCGCTTTGGCCGGGGCCGGCGGTCGAGGCCTTGCGCTTTTCAATCTGGCACTGGCTCTCGCAGCGGCGGTCCAGACGATCAGGACATGGCGCGCCGATCTGGTCGCGCGGCGCCGCCGGCTACGGCTGGCGATGCTGGCGATCAATGTCGGGCTCATCGTTACAGTCGCTGGCGCCGGCTTCGCTGCAATTCCGGTTCTGGTCCCCGGCGCGCCCGGCAGTCTTCCGACCGCATTCGTCCTGTTCGTGGTGGCGATCATGGCTGGACTGGCTGCGATGCAGCCTGCCGTGCCGGAGGCCACGGCGGCCATTGCGCCCAGCGGCAGGCGCGAGGCCGATCGCGCGCCCACAGGCCGCGTCCCCGTCAATCCCCGGGTCGTCGTGGATCCCCGGGTCGTCGTCGATCCCATCCTGCTGCGGCGCCTCGACCACCTCATGACCGTGGAGCGAACCTACCGGCGGGAAGGCCTTGCGATCGGGGCGCTCGCGGCCCGGCTCGACGTTCCCGAGCACCGGCTCCGCCAGGCCATCAATGAGGGGCTCGGCTATCGCAACTTCAATGCGTTCCTGAACCGCTACCGCATCGAGGATGCGAGGCTGGCGCTATCAGATGTGACACAAAGAGAAGTCCCGGTGCTGACCATCGCCATGGATGCCGGCTTCCAGTCGATCGGACCTTTCAACCGCGCCTTCAAGGCGGAGACCGGCGTCACCCCGACCGAATTCCGGCGCGAGGCGCTGAGCCTGCAGGATAAGGTCGGCATCAGCGAGCCACGTCGAGAAATCGGCTAGCCGATTTTTGGATCGGGCGAGAGAAACTGGCCCGATTGGGCAGACTGTGCGGCAGAAACGCCCTGTCCAGCCAATGAGAGCCTGTCCATGTCCCCTTCGAGCGCTGTCAATTCCGCACCCGAACGGCTTCACGCGCTCGATGCTGTCAGGGGCATTGCCCTGCTGCTCGGCATTGTCCTGCACGCGGCCATGTCGTTCGTGCCGATCACGCCCCGGATCTGGCCGATCCAGGACACTCACCCAAGCCTGCTGCTGGGCCTGCTGACCTTCACCATCCATGTCTTCCGGATGACGACCTTCTTCGTGATGGCGGGCTTCTTCGCCCGCATGAGCTTTCATCGCAGAGGCAGCCTGGGCTTTCGTCAAGGACCGGTTGCAGCGGATCGCCTTGCCGCTCTTGATCGGCTGGCCGCTCGTGTATGTGCCCATCGTGCTTGTAGTCACCTGGGCGGCGAACTTTCCGAATGGTGGGCCGCCGCACGGGGCGCCCGGCTGGATGCCGGCACTGCCGAATTTCCGCCTGACCCATCTCTGGTTTCTCTACGTTCTGCTGGAGCTCTATGTCACCATGTTGCTGCTGCGCGGGGCGATCGCCTGGCTTGATGTATCCGGCTCGTTGCGAACGCTCATCGACCGCCTCTTCGCGCGGACCATCCGCAATCCGTTGGCGCCGCTGGTTCTGGCGATCCCGATCTTCGTCGCGCTCTGGCTCGATCCGAGATGGGGCTATTCGATGGAGGTGAGGACGCCGGATCAATCGCTCATCACCAATGCGCAGGCCTGGATCTGTTTTGGCCTCGCCTTCGGCGTCGGCTGGCTGCTGCATCGGCAGGCCGATCTGCTGCGGCTGATCGAGCGGCGCTGGCTCCCGCATCTCGTGCTCGCAATCGTTCTGATCCTGATCTGCTTCGTGCTCGCGGGTGTGATGTTGTCTGCGCCGGGCGCGCCGAAATTGCCCTATAGCTTCGCGACGCTCAGGCTCGTCTCCGCCGTTCTCTATGCGGCCGCGATCTGGATCACGACATTCGCCGCGCTCGGTCTCGCGCTCCGCTTCATGTCCGGCTTCAGCCCGACCTGGCGTTATCTCGCCGACGCGTCCTATTGGCTCTATATCATCCACTTGCCGATCGTGATGGCGTTGCAGGTCGCGTTGTCACAGCTAGACTGGCCTGGGCTCGTCAAGTTCGCGATCATTCTCATCGTCGCGGTTCCGCCGATGCTGGCGAGCTATCATCTCCTGGTTCGCTTTACCTTCATCGGCGCGGTGCTGAATGGCCGCCGCGCCGAAAAGCGCGTTCTCCCGCGCAGCGGAATTGCGACTGCGTAGACAGCGTCGCCCCACCCATTAAGATGCCCGCAACAAAAAACATGCGGGCAGAAAACTTGGGAGAGGCGTCATGAAGTTCGGCATCTTCTATGAGCTGCAACTGCCGCGGCCCTGGGTGGCCGGCGACGAGCTCGCTCTTTACCAGAACGCGCTCTCGCAGATGGAGCTCGCCGATCAGCTCGGCTACGACCATGCCTGGGTGGTCGAGCATCACTTCCTCGAAGAATATTCGCACTCGCCGTCGCCGGAATCGTTCCTCGCCGCCGCCAGCCAGCGTACCAGGAACATCCGCCTCGGCCACGGCATTCTCCAGCTCACGACGAACCATCCGGCGCGCGTTGCCGAACGTGTCGCGGTGCTCGACCTCCTCTCCAACGGCCGCTGCGAATTCGGCATGGGCGAGAGCGCCTCGATCACCGAGCTGACGCCGTTCGGCCGCGACATGGAGACCAAGAAGGAGGTGTTCGAAGAGGCGGTCGCCGCGATCTTTCCGATGTTCAGGGACGCAGGAAGCGAGCATCACGGCAAATATTTCGATATCCCCTTGCGCAACGTCGTGCCGAAGCCGGTGCAGAAGCCGCATCCACCGCTGTGGATGGCCTGCTCGCAATTGCCGACCATCGAGCGCGCCGGCCGTCACGGCTTCGGTGCGCTCGGCTTCCAGTTCGTCAGCGCCGATGCTGCACATGCCTGGGTTCATGCTTACTACAATGCGATGACCAAGCGGCTCACCAAGCTGGCCGACTACGAGATCAACCCGAACATGGCGCTGGTGTCGTTCTTCATGTGCGCGAAGACCGACGAGGAGGCGCGTGCGCGCGCCGACGGCGCCACCTTCTTCCAGTTCGCACTGCGCTTCTACGGCGCCTCGCAGAATCGCCAGCGGCCCGCGCCCTACACCGTCAACATGTGGGACGAGTATATTAAGTGGAAGCGAGACAATCCGGAGGCGCAGGAGGCGGCATTGCGTGGCGGCCTGATCGGCTCGCCCGAGACCATCCGCAGGAAGCTGAAGCGCTTCCAGTCGTCGCATATCGACCAGGTCATCCTGCTCAACCAGGCCGGCAAGAACAGCCACGAGCACATCTGCCAATCGCTGGAGCTGTTCGGACGCGAGGTGATGCCGGAGTTCCAGAACGACCCGGTGCAGGCGGCGTGGAAGCAAGGTGTGATGAGCGGCGAGATTCAGCTCGAAGAGATCGACACCCTGGCTTTTACGGATCGCTACGGCAAGCTCGCGATCAATGTCGCTGCACCGAAGGCCGCGGCAGAATAAGATTGCTCGTTAAGTCATGCTGCTGACGCATTCTCTGTTTTAGACGGCGACAACTTAAAACACTGCGTGGGAACCACTGAAGGTTCGCACCACGGTTCCATCGCCAAGGGGTTGGCACGAACCCGCAAAACTCCGGTGCAGGCTTCACGAACGCGTCCGCGTTCGCTTGCGTTGTTTGCGGTGTCGGGAACCGGACGACGAAAAAATCACAGGAGTTATGATGCTGTTCCGCTCGAGCGCCGCGATTTGCGGCGCCCTGGTCGCGCTTGCCGTGTCTGTTACCATTGCCAAGTGTGAAACGCGTGGGGGTCACGCAAACACCGTCGCCGATACCGCCTCCGGGAATGCGGTGGTTGGCGCGGCATCCATGTACAATCCGTTCAGGCCCGGCAAGGAGGAGGGCGGTCCGCGCACAGCCTCCGGCGAACGTTATGATCCCTCGGCCTGGACGGCGGCCATCAAGACGACTTTGCGCCGGAAATTCGGTGGCGTCCAATTTGGTGTGAAGCCGAAATATGCGCTCGTCGAGGCGGTCGGCAAGAAGGTCATCGTCAAGATCAATGACGTGGGACCGCTCAGGCCCGGCCGCGTCATCGATTTGAACGAGCGGACGATGCGCCATTTCGATCCAAGCCTGGAGCGCGGAGTCATCAGGGACGTGCGAGTCAGCCCGCTCTCAGGGGACGACTGGACACTGGGGCCGGTGGGCTGAATATCCCATGCCTTCCGCAGAGATCACCTCGCTGCTATGCTCCCGTAAAACAACGGCTTGCGGAGGAAGCGATGCGGTCTCGGGTGGTGCGCGCAAAATCGGCGGCCGGCGATGTCGCGCCGGCGGTCCTCGCCATCGGCCGGCCCGATTTCCCTGATGTCCTGATCGACGCGCTGCGCCGGCGGGCCGGCGTCGGCCATTGCATGGTGTTTGCGCTCACGCGCGCCGGTGCTGCGAGCTGCCTGCTCGATGTCGGCAATATCCCGATCGGCGGCGATCTCGGTGCCGCCTATGCCGGCCAGTTCCACGAAGCCGATCCCAATCGCGATGCGCTGTTCGAGGCCGAGGCCGACGCGCCGATCATGCTGCCGAGCTTCGCGCCGCGCATGTACGGCGCGCGCTACCGGAAAATCTTCTTCAACGACTTCGATATCGTCGACAAATGCGCGACCGCGATCTGGACGGGAGGCACCTGCTTCTACGTCAATTTCTACCGCATCACGGCGCAGGGACGCTTCGGCGACGCCGCGCGTACTCGGCTTCAGGCCATCGCGCCGGCGATTGCTGCCAGCGTCGCGCGTCATTTCCAGCAGGCCGCGACGCCGACGCCGGACCAGTCGCTCGCCGCGCTGTTTGCGATGTGCGCGCCGCTCTCCGCGCTGACGCCGCGCGAGCAGGAGGTCTGCCGCCGCATCCTGCTCGGCTTCAGCTCCGAGGCGATCTCGCAAGACCTCGGTATCAGCCTGCATTCGACCCTGACCTACCGCAAGCGTGCCTATGAGCGGCTCGGCATTTCCTCGCAGAACGAATTGTTTGCGATCGTGCTGCGCCTGCTTGCGGGGGCATCGAGGCCGAACTGATGGTATGTACTCATCATCGCGGCACGAGTCTGTTTTCACCTTTGAAAGCAGACATTGCGGCGGATGCATGAGAGCATTCCCCGGCGCCATTTAACCTAGCAGGTCGTCGCCGAACAGGCGCGTGCCCGACGAAGCATGCTGTATCCCGGCGCCGAGCTCGGCGAGCTTGGCAAAAAAGTTGGGAAAGGTCTTGCGCACGCACGCGGGGTTTCGCAGGCGGATTCCAGGCACCCGCAACCCCAACATGCCAAAGCACATTGCGATCCGATGATCACCGTAGGTTTCGATCTCTGCCCCGCACAGGGGGCTGGGATCAATCGTGAGCGCGTCGCCAATCTCCTCCACGCGCGCGCCGCATTTGATGAGCTCGGTCCGCAGGGCTTCGACCCGTTCGCATTCCTGGACCCGCAACCGACCCAGGTCGACGAACCGCGTCGCGGATGGCGCAAAGGGCGCGAGCACGATGGCAGTCATGATGCTATCGGCAAGGTCTGTGCTGCGCGACAAGACGGGCTGCCAGGCCTGTTCAAGCACGAGATGACGAAATTTCTGGTCGGCCTGCATGCCGCTGGTGGGGGCGGGCCTTACGGTGATACGGCTCCCACTGTCACGCAGAAGCCAATGAGCCCCCCAGAAATAGCTGGCAGCGGACGCATCTGGCTCGACGTCATACACGCCTCCGTCCCAGGGAAAGTCGTTCACCAGGCGCCGTGTCATCTCGACATACGGTAATTCATCCTCGTTGCCGCCGGTGACGCGCACTTTCCAGCCCCCGATCCGTTCAGACAGAAGCAATGCCGACGCAAACTGCGAGCTTTCTTCGACACTCACGCTGCATGTTGCGCCGGGACGGGGGCCGCTGCCGTGAATGACGGCGGGGAGGCGGTCGTTTGCGCTGTCGATGTCATAGCCGAGCTCGCGCAAGGCATGGATGAGGGCGGCCTGCGGCCGCTCGTGCATGCGCGGGACACCGCTCACGCGCCAGGTGCCTTGGCCGAGACACAAGAGTGGCGGCAAGAAGCGCGCAGCCGTGCCGGCATTCTCGACGAAAAGCTCAAGCGGCTGCGCCGGCGTGCCGGCATTGGGGATTTTTCCGCCGCATCCGTGAACCTTGAGGGTGCAGTTGGCCGGCTCGGCTGGATCATCCGCGACTTCGATACGGAATCCCAATCGCTTGAGACAGTTCACCATCGCCTGCGTGTCCTCGCTCCAGAGGGCACCGCGCAGGACGACCTCATTGTTCGCAAGAGCTGCCAAAATCAAGGCACGGTTGGTGAGGCTCTTGGAGCCCGGCAGGACGACGGTTGCATCGGTCCGGCGGCGCGGCGGAATTATTTCGATGAGGTCCGGCAGCATGGTTGGAGAACTATGCGTCGCGCCCGCCACTTCCGCAATGGTCGAAAGCTGCCCTCAGCAAGCCAGTATGCCCCGGGCGGCTCAACTCTCGGAGGCGGACGTGTCGGCGCGCTCAGTTAGAGTCCGCAACGAGCTACAGGCGGACGAACAGTCATACGGCATCAGGCGGCAGCAACACCTTCGATTTCGATCAAGAGACCATCCGCAAAAAGGCGTGAGACTTCTACTAGCGTGATGGCGGGGGCAGCCGCCGGTTCGACGCTCTTCAGGAACCGATCTCTAGCGCGCCGGTATGCGGCCAATGTGTTCATGTCTCGTACGAACACAGTTAGCTTGACTAGGTTCGCCGCCGTGCATCCGACGGATGCAAGAGCCTGGGAGACATTATGAAATGCTTGGTCGGCCTGAGCTTCGAGATCACTACCCCCGACCAGCTCTCCGTGAGCGTCAAGAGCTGCTTGACCCGAGAGGAATATCAGCCGACTAGCTCTGACATCGACGATGTGAGAGTATCCCGGCGGAGTCTCCAATCCGGCTGGATTGATATATTTGATTTCTGACATGGCATCCTCTCGCAGAGCGATTCCTTAGCTGCTTATAGCATCACAACTCGCGGTTGCAACGGATCATTCGCGGGCTTTGCCGCTGCTCGATCAGGTCCGGTCTGCCCCCGCTGGCGGACAGATGATCAAGTCCGATTTTCGTCGGTATGGCCACAGATCATCTAGTAGTTATCGCGAACTAAGCTGGCGAAGGTCGATGGGGGAGCTTGCAGTGCCCCAACAATCGTTGGGAGTTGCGAATACTTGCAAGCAGCGAAGAGCGAGAAAGCTCCGCATGGTGCAGCTTATGAGGGGAAGCAGCCTTAGCGCCGGTTTCATATCCTTCATACTTGGAGGAATGACGACGCCTCCACAGGCAGACGAGGGTCCCGATTTCGTGACTCAGACGCTTGCGTCGCACAGCTACGAGATTCCTCGCGACTTGATTGAGATGATTTACAAGCCGGGTTACAGCGGCGTCGCCAATCGAAATCCAAACTGGTCGCATGATCCGGTGGTGCGCCTCGCGTTGCAGTGGCCAGAATTTACGGCGCCTACGATCAGCGATCCGCAAGGCTATGGGTCAAAATGCGAAGAACTCAGATTGAGCAAATCTGGTCCGTTCTGGCGCGAGGAGCGGACCTCCGTCAGACGCGCCCCAACTTCCAGATGGACCAGGGGCTGACCTACCGGCAACCGTGTCTAATTGATCCCGAACAGACCGTTAAAGTTGGCTATTGCCGTCGCGAGGTCATGCCGTCTGACATTCGTCCGCGTCCGCTCCCAGCCTCGTTTGAACGAGATCGACACTTGCTCTGGATTCGATCGAACGCGACAGTCCGTCTTCCACCATAACTCGCCGAGCTCAATTTCCGCCAAATCTCGATGATGATACGCGCGCTCGATTGATTGAAAGATCTTCTTCGCGTCATCGATCGAGAGCGCAAATGACTGTATGACTTCGGAGCCCCCGCTGCCTACTGACACCAGTTCCACTTCCGCCTCCGGAACTGACACAAGGAAGTATACTCCTCGCGTCAATTCGACTCGTGTGAACGTGCTGAGGTACGATGATCTCCCCGAGCGGCACTCGGAGATTTCGTTTCCCAAGAACCGCGCAAGCGTTCGCAGCAAAATAATCATCTTCCGAAGGCACATGAACGGTATCTTGACCAAAATCAACGGCGATAGCATGGCGTGATGCTAGCAACCTGATCGCGAGCTGCAAACTGCTCTTAGCTCGATCAGGTGCGCTTCGGGGCGCGATCAGCTACCCCAGCCTTCCCCCGAGCGTGTCCCCTCATGGCCCAAAAGCGAACGCTCGGACCTATCAGTATGCGCGGTCGTGGCGCTCCGAGTCTGCCGTCTCTGGGAGGGCACTAAACGGCGAAACCGGGGAACACCTTCAGTCTCATCTAGCGCTGGGAACGAGATTAGTGCTGAGCGTTTGATAGCAAGGTGCGCGCTCCGGCTGCTCGGCGCGCGGTGGCCTGACCGAAAGCGCCTATGATGCCTTCTTCTGATGAACCCGATGTTCTCGACTGCCTCGTCATCGGAGGCGGGCCGGCCGGGCTCACCGCCGCGCTTTATCTGGCGCGCTATAGGCGGTCGGTCGCGGTCTTCGATGCCGGCCGCAGCCGGGCAGAATGGATCCCGAGGAGCCGCAATTACCCCGGCTTCCCGTCCGGCATTTCCGGCCATGAGCTCCTTGTCTTGCTGAGCACGCAGGCATCCTCCTACAACATCTCGCTCATCAGCGCCCGCGTGGACAGTCTTGCTCGAAGCGGCGATTTGTTCGAGGCCAGCTTCGAGGGCGGCACGGCATTGACGCGAAGCGTTCTTCTGGCCACCGGCATCGTCGATATCGAACCCGAGATCGACGGGCACGATGAGGCCGTGCATCGCGGCCTGATCCGCTACTGCCCCGTTTGCGACGGGTTCGAGGCGGCCGACAAGCGCATCGGCGTCTATGGCGCAGGCACTGGCGCGGTGAACAAGGCAAAATTCCTGCGCAGCTACTCGCGCGATGTCGCTCTCGTTCTCTCGGACGACGAGGTCCTCGACGAGGAGGATCTCCGCGCATCCGGCATCAGGCTGATCCGCGCTCCCGATCGATTGCGCATCGAAGAGCGGAGCATCGTTGCCGTGTGCAATGAGGGGGAAACGACGTTTGATGTGTTCTATCCGGCGCTCGGCTGCAAGGCCGGCTCGAGCCTTGCAAGCCGCCTTGGCGCCGAGTGCAATGATGTGGGATGCCTCGAGGTGGACGCGCATCAGCAGACGACGGTGCCGGGCATCTACGCGGCGGGCGATGTCGTTTCCGATCTTCACCAGATCGCGGTCGGCACCGGCCACGCGGCGATCGCGGCCACCCACATTCACAAGACATTGCCGCCCAATCCCCGGTGAGAGGGACCTGAACGGCTAGTCTCGCTTGTCGAACCCTCGCCCCAATGTCTGCCGCCGCATCGATCTCGGCTCGGACACCCCAAGCTGCCCGTCCCCATCGCTAGGGACAGACACCAGCGGCCGAGTTCGTTAGTCTTGCCTGAAAGCGACGAGAAACCCGGGGAGACCGCCTTGAGCACCGCGCCGCGCATCGACATCGACCCGGCCGCGTTCTGGGCCGACCCCTATCCGATGCTTGCCAAGATGCGCAAGGAGGCGCCGATCGCCTTCGTGCCGCAGCTCGGCTCGACGCTGCTGACCAGCCGGGACGACATCTCGATCTCCGAGAAGCAGATTGACGTGTTCTCCTCGCACCAGCCCGCCGGCCTGATGAACCGGCTGATGGGCCACAACATGATGCGCAAGGACGGCGAGGCGCATCAAATCGAGCGGCGGGCCATGTTTCCGACCGTGTCGCCGAAGACGGTGAAGGCGCACTGGACGGCGCTGTTCCAGGCCCATGCCGACCGCATTCTCGATGCGATCGAGCCCGGGCGGATCGACCTCATGCGCGACTTCGCGCTGCCGTTCTCCGGCGAGTGCCTGAAGTCGATCACCGGCCTCACGAACATCGGCTTTGCGGACATGGATGCGTGGTCGCAGGGCATGATCGAGGGCATCGCCAATTACGGCGGCGATCCCGCGATCGAGGCGCGCTGTCATGCCGCGACGTCGAGCATCGATGCCGCCATCGACGACATCCTGCCGGTGATGCGCAAGCGCCCGGATCAGAGCATTCTCGGCGTGCTGCTCGCCTCCGGCATGCCGATGGAGAGCGTGCGCGCCAACGTCAAGCTGGCGATCTCGGGCGGTCAGAACGAGCCGCGCAAGGCGATCGCCGGCACCGTGTGGGCGTTGCTGACCCATCCCGAGCAGCTCGATCTCGTGCGCAGGGGCGAGGTGACCTGGCTGCAGGCGTTCGAGGAATATGCCCGCTGGATCTCGCCGATCGGCATGTCGCCGCGGCGCATCGCCAAGCCGTGGACCATTCGCGACGTCTCCTTCGAGCTCGATGAGCGCGTGTTCCTGATGTTCGGTTCTGCCAACCGGGACGAGAAGCATTTCGAGCGCGCCGACGAATTCGACGTGCGGCGCGATACCTCGAAGAGCGTCGCCTTCGGCGCCGGCCCGCATTTCTGCGCCGGCGCCTTCGCCTCGCGCGCGATGATCGCCGACGTCGCGCTGCCGACCTTGTTCGCACGCGCCGGCCGCATCGAGATCGCCGACGATGAGCCGGTGCGGTTCGGCGGCTGGGCATTCCGCGGGCTGCAGAACCTGCCGGTGAGGTGGGTGCACTAGCTTGAAGAGCGCGCCCTTGCCGCAATTGCGGTGTCATCGCCCGGCCAGTGCGCAATTGCGCACCAGGACCGGGCGATCCAGCACTCCGGGACAGGTGTGGTTGAGTCGATGAGCCGCGGCGTACCGGATTTCCCGCCTTCGCGGGAATGACAGCGAGTCCGGCGGACGCAGCTCCGCGCTCCATCCCAGCGCCGTCATGATGCCATCATGCTCCTGTTTTGCCCGACGGGTCAAAGAGAATTTCGGATAATTCGTAGGTTGTGGTTTGCCTGCTCCGGCTACTGTGCATGGGGTTGTTTTCGCGTTTTCGTTCCTCTGGTGCGAGCTCTCGCTTTCCCGTGCGGAAAAAATCCCCCTGTATCATCGCGCGCGCTTGAAAGATTAATCATGAATCTCGCCACGCGCGCAGTGCTCGTATCGCTATTTTCCTGATCGTCTCGACACGTCTCCTGCTCCGCACCATCATCCTGCAAACATCAACGATGACGGCCGCACGCGGCCGGGAGCCTGTAATGCAACGTCGTGACTTTCTGAAACTATCCGCTGGCACAGCAGCCGCGTCGGTGTTCCCGCCGCGCGTCCGTGCGCAGGGCGTGCTGAAGGAAATTCGTATCGGCTACCAGAAGACCGGCGTGCTGGTCATCACGCGCCAGCGGGCGACGCTGGAAAAACATTTCGCATCCCAGGGCATCGAGGTGAAATGGGTCGAATTCTCATCGGGGCCGCCGATGATGGAGGCGATGAATGTCGGCAGCGTCGATTACGGTGCGGTCGGCGATTCGCCGCCGGTGTTCGCGCAGGCCGCCGGTGCCGCCATCGTCTATGCCGCCGGCCAGCCCATCACCAACGGCCAGGGCATCCTGGTGCCCAAGGATTCGCCGATCCGTTCCATCGCTGACCTGAAGGGCAAGCGCATCGGCTTCACCAAGGGCTCCAGCGCCCACAATCTCGTGGTGCAGACGCTGGAGAAGGCGGGGCTCACCTACGCCGACATCACCCCGGTCTATCTGACGCCGCCGGACGCAGGTCCCGCCTTCGCCAATGGCAGCATCGAGGCCTGGGCGATCTGGGATCCATACTTTGCGATCGGCGAGACCAAGCAGAACGGCCGCATCCTGATCAACGCGCGCGAGGTGACCAAGACCAATTCGTTCTACATCGCCAACCGCGAGTTCGCGCAGAACCACAGCGCGATCCTGCAACAGATCGTCGGCGTGACCACCGCCACAGGCCAATGGGCCGAACAGCACCGCGACGAGGTCGCAAGGTCGCTGGCGGCGATCACGGGTGTTCCACTGGACATCCAGACGGTCGCGGCCGATCGCGCGAATTTCGTGATCGGCCCCCTGACCGACGACATCGTGACGACGCAGCAGGGCGTCGCCGACCGCTTCTATAAGCTCGGCCTGATTCCGAAGCCGATCGTCATCCGCGACATCGTCTGGCGCAACCCGGCAGCCTGACCGTGCCGATCCATCTCCCCAATTCAGGAGGCTTGAACATGAGGCGTATCAGTCAGCGCCTGATCGCGGCCATCGTGCTGTCGATCGGCATCGTCGCCGCGGCGGTCGGCACGTCCTACGGTCAGGACAAGATCGTCCGCATCGGCTACCAGAAATACGGCAAGCTGGTGCTGCTCAAGAGCAAGGGCACGCTGGAGCCGAAGCTGGCTGCGGCCGGTTACAAGGTGGTGTGGACCGAATTCCCCTCCGGTCCGCCGCTGCTCGAAGCGCTCAACGTCGGCGCGGTCGATTTCGGCAACACCGGCGAAGCCCCGCCGATCTTCGCGCAGGCCGCCGGCGCCCCGATCCAGTACGTCGCCTATGAACCGCCGGCGCCGAAAGGCGAAGCCATCCTGGTGCCCAAGGAGAGCCCGCTCAAATCGGTCGCCGATCTCAAGGGCAAGAGGGTCGCCTTCAACAAGGGCTCCAACGTCCACTATCTCCTGGTCAAGGCGCTGGAGAAGGCGGGACTGAAATACTCGGAAGTCGAGCCGGTCTTCCTCGCGCCGGCCGATGCGCGCGCCGCCTTCGAGCGTGGTGCGGTCGATGCCTGGGTGATCTGGGATCCGTTCCAGGCGGCGGCGGAAGCCGCCACCGGCGCGCGCACGCTCGCCGACGGCAGCGGCGTCGTTGCCAACTACCAGTTCTATTTCTCCTCGAGGAAATTCCTCGGCGATAACCCCGAGATCGTCGACATCGTGCTCGCCGAACTCAGCACGATCGACGATTGGGCCAAGGGCGACATCTATGCCGTGGCCGAGCAGCTCGCTCCGGCGATCGGCTTGTCGGTGCCCGTGGTGGAGGTCGCGCTGAAGCGACAGGCCTATGGCATCAAGCCGATCACGGATTCCGTCGTCGCCGACCAGCAGCAGGTGGCCGATACGTTCTTCGCGCTGGGCCTGATCCCCAAATCCATCAATATCTCCGAGGTGGCTCGGAAGTCAGGGTCATGAGCAAAGTCATGAGCAAGCAAGCAAACGCCAACATTCTCTGGTTCCTTCCGACCCACGGCGATGGCCGTTATCTCGGCACCGGCATCGGCGGCCGCGAGGTCAATTTCAACTATCTGCGCCAGATCGCGCAGGCCGCCGACCAACTCGGCTATTACGGCGTGCTGCTGCCGACCGGGCGGTCCTGCGAGGATTCCTGGATCGCCGCCTCGAGCGTGGCGCCATTCACCGAGCGGTTGCGCTATCTCGTCGCCGTGCGCCCGGGCCTGCAATCGCCGACCGTCGCCGCACGCATGACCGCGACGCTCGATCGCGTCACCAACGGCCGGCTGCTCGTCAACGTCGTCACCGGCGGAGATCCCGTCGAGAACAAGGGCGACGGCATCTTCCTCGGCCATGACGAGCGTTACGAAGTCACCCGCGAGTTCTTGGGCGTCTATAGCGACCTGCTCGCGGGCAAGACCGTCAATGTCGATGGCAAGCACATCCGCATCGAGGATGGCAAGCTGCTGTTTCACCCCGTGCAGTCGCCGCGGCCGCCGCTCTATTTCGGCGGCTCGTCGGACGCGGGCATCGACGTCGCGGTCGACACCGTCGACAAATATCTCACCTGGGGCGAGCCGCCGGCGCTGGTCGCCGAGAAGGTGGCGAAGGTGAGGGACATCGCGGCCGCTCGGGGCCGCAAACTCTCCTTCGGTATCCGGCTGCATGTGATCGTTCGCGAGTCCAACGAAGAGGCCTGGCGTGCGGCGGGCGAGCTGATCAAGCATGTCAGCGACGAGACCATCGCGGCCGCGCAGAAGAACTTTGCCCGCATGGACTCGGTCGGCCAGCAGCGCATGGCGCAGCTGCACGGCGGCAAGCGCGACAAGCTCGAGATCGCTCCGAACCTCTGGGCCGGTGTCGGCCTCGTGCGTGGCGGCGCCGGCACGGCGCTGGTCGGCGATCCCCAGACGGTCGCCGCGCGTATCAAGGAGTATCAGGACATCGGGATCGATACGTTCATCATGTCGGGCTATCCGCATCTGGAGGAAGCCTATCGGTTCGCCGAGCTGGTCTTCCCGCTGCTGTCGCTGGAGCAGCCGAGCAACGTGACCAGGCTGCACTTCAACGGCGGCCCGTTCGGCGAGTCGGTCGGCAGCGACTACCGTCCGCAGCACAGGGTTTCGCAATCATGAGCCTGATCGACAGTGTCTCTCTTCCCCGCAACTTCCGCCTGACGCGGATGGATGGCCTGATCCAGTGGATCCTGCCGCTTGCCATTATCGCGATCTGGCAGGTCGCGACCGTGACCGGCTTCGTGCCGACCCGCGTGCTGCCGGCGCCGAGCGACGTCGTGCTCGCCGGCTGGAAGCTGCTGCTCTCCGGCGAACTGATCCGCAACATCTGGGTCTCGTTCTGGCGCGCCTCGATCGGCTTTTTGATTGGCGGCAGCATCGGTTTCGCTTTCGGGCTCGCCAATGGCTTGTCGCAGCTCTCGGCCAGGCTCACCGACACGATGCTGCAAATGGTGCGCAACGTGCCGCATCTGGCGCTGATCCCGCTCGTCATCCTCTGGTTCGGCATCGACGAGAGTGCAAAGCTGTTCCTGGTGGCGCTCGGCGTATTCTTCCCGATCTACCTCAACACGCTGCACGGCATTCGCACCGTCGATCCGCAGCTGATCGAGATGGGCCGCATCTACGGCATGAGCGATGGCGAACTGTTCCGCCGCGTCATCTTCCCGGGCGCGCTGCCCTCGATCTTCGTCGGCATCCGCTTCGCGCTCGGCATCATGTGGTTGACCCTGATCGTCGCCGAAACCATCGCCGCGTCCTCAGGGCTCGGCTACATGGCGATGCAGGCGCGCGAGTTCATGCTGATCGACGTCGTCGTGCTTTCGATCCTGATCTACGCGCTGCTCGGCAAGCTCGCCGACAGCGCCTCCCGCGTGCTGGAGCGGGCGACGCTCGCCTGGCACCCCGCCTTCCAGAAACGTTGAGAGTGACAATGCAGACAGCGCTTCGTGCGGCCTTTTCCGAGAGCGAACTCGCCAGCCGCGCCAATTTCGTACCCCATGCCCGCGCGGCACGCGAGGAGCGGCCGGTTCACACCAGCGGCCTGCCGCTCAGCATCCGCGGCTTGCGCAAGTCCTTCGGCGACAATGAGGTGCTGCGCGGCATCGATTTGCACATCCCGGTCGGCCAGTTTGTCGCGATCGTCGGCAAGAGTGGCTGCGGCAAGAGCACGCTGCTGCGCCTCATCGCCGGCCTCGAAAAGATTGACGCCGGCAGCATCAGCTTTGGCGACGAAGTCCAGGCGGAAGACATCCGCGTGATGTTTCAGGAGCCCCGGCTCTTGCCTTGGGCGCGGGTGCTGGCCAATGTCGAGGTCGGTCTCGGCCGCGACCGTGCCACCAGTGATGCGCAATTGCGCGCGGAAAAAGCGCTTGCCGAAGTGGGCCTCGCCGACAAGCGCGACCAGTGGCCGTCGGTGCTGTCGGGCGGCCAGAAGCAGCGCGTCGCGCTCGCCCGCGCGCTGGTCTCGCGGCCGCGTGTGCTCGCCTTTGACGAGCCGCTCGGTGCGCTGGATGCATTGACCCGGATCTCGATGCAGCGGCTTCTGGAGCGGGTCTGGCGCGACCAGGGCTTTACCGCCATCCTGGTAACCCACGACGTCTCCGAAGCAGTCGCCTTGGCCGATCGGGTGCTGGTGATCGAGGAGGGGCGGATTGCCCATGACGTCATGGTTAACGCCAGCAGACCGCGCGAGCGGGGCTCGGTCGAGCTTGCCGGCCTTGAAGGCTCGATCCTGAGCCATCTTTTGTCGGCGGATGATCGTACCTAAATAGACGGAAACCCCAGTTCGGGGAGAATGCCATGAATCTAGTCCCTCGCGAGCTCATGACCGAAACCGCCGTCTCGTCCGCCGATTTTCGCGGCGCCATGCGCCACCTCACCGGCGGCGTCAGCGTCATCACCGCCGGACGGGGCAAGGACATCACCGGCATGACGGTGACGTCCGTGACCTCATTGGCGGTCGATCCGCCGACGCTGCTGGTCAGCGTCAACCGCGATGCCTCGTCCTTCCCGCTGATCCGCCGCCACGGTGCGTTCGGCGTGAATATCCTCGCCGCCGATCAGCTCGATGTCGCCGAACGTTTTGCCGGCAGGGGTGGCTTGAAGGGGGCTGATCGTTTCGCGGGCAGCCAGTGGGTCACGGCCGTATCCGGCGTGCCGCTGCTGGTCGGCGCCCTGTCCGCGGTCGATTGCGAGGTCGAGGACATCATCGAGCGGCACTCGCATGGCATCGTCATCGGCCGCGTCAGGAACATCAAGAACTCGGCGCGGTCAGCGGCGCTTGCCTATTGGCACGGCCAGTATGTGGCGGTGGACCAGGACGAAGACGCCGCAAGGCTCGCCGAGATCAGCGTTCCCGCCCGCAGCCGCCGCGGCGTTTGATCGCCGCAAGCGTGCGCAGGCTGGCCTTTTCCGCGTCATCGCTCTAGAAGCGCCCTGAGCCGTTGCGCCGCGACGGCAATGGAGCGAACGATGAAACGCGTCGGGACCTGGGCCTTCTATGCCGTCGGCGCGCTGGCGATCGCCTATCTCGTGCTCTATGCCTATGCGATGTTCCGCGGCCAGCAATTCGTGCCCGGCGATCCCATCCACATCTTCCGCAAGCCAGACGCGCCGAGCTATTCGTAAGGCTCTCTCCTCGTCATGGCCGGGCTTGACCCGGCCATCCACGCGCAACTGCGATTGACGAGAGACGTGGATGCCCGGTCGAGCCCGGGCATGACGGAGTGCGAGGCTGACTATCCCTTTAGGATCGCCAGCGCCAGGGCCTGCGCGCGCGGCACGATACTGTCGAGCTCCAGATATTCCTCCGGCGTGTGCGCGAGCCCACCGACCGGCCCGAGGCCGCAAATGGTCGGCGTGCCCACTGCGGCGGTGAAGCCGGAATCGGCGCAGCCGCCGGAGAACTCGCCCTGGAGCGTCGTGAGGCCAACCTGCCTTGCGGCGGCCTGATAGCCTTCGAACAGCGCCTTAGAGGCCTCGCTCTGCACGACCGGCACGAACTCGCCCTTGATCGTCAGCGTTGCACTGGTGCCTGGAACGAAAGATGTCGCGACGATCTTCTCGATCGCGGCCATCACCCTCGCGCGGTCGGCCGGATCGACATAGCGCATGTCGATCTGACCCTCGGCGTAAGGCGCGGTCGTGTTGACGGACTGTCCGCCCGAGACGAGGCCGACATTGAGCGTGATGCCCTTGTCGAGATCGGTCAGCGCGTGGATATGAACGATCTTGTGCGCGAGCTCGCCGATCGCGCTGACGCCCGCAGCAAAGTTCGCGCCGGAATGTGCCGCCTTGCCGGTGATGGCCATATGCATGAAGATGCCGCCCTTGCGCCCGGTGACGACGTTGCCCGTGGGGCGGCCCGGCTCGGAATTGAACACGGCACGCGCGGAGCGCCCTTCGCGTTCGATCACGGGGCGCGACGATGGCGAGCCGATCTCCTCGTCCGACGTGATCAGGACCTTGATCGGATGCGGGTTGCCGCCGAATTTATGGAAGGCGGTCGCCACGAACACGTTCATGACGAGGCCGGACTTCATGTCGGCGACGCCGGGACCGTAGGCGCGACCATCCCGGATCGTAAAGGGGCGACGCTTGGCTTCATCTTTGCCGAACACGGTGTCGCGATGCCCCATCAACAACACCGGCTTTTCGTTGCTGCCGGGTTTCGTCACCTCGGCATGGATCGCGTCGCCGAACGTGGCGTTGGCCTCGCGCCGGAACGGGATGCCATGCTCGGAAAAATGCCGCTCGAACCGCGCACCGACCGCATCGACGCCTTCCTTGTCATAGGACCCGGAATCGATGTTCACGACGTCGCGGAGCAGATCGATCATCGCCTGCTTCTGCGACGCCAGCCAATCCGTGATTTGAGCTTCAGACATGTGCTTCCTCGCGTGGGTGTCACGCGGGGTTATAGGGCCTGGCGTGGCGGTGACCTAGTCGCGAGATGCGGTGCGGCCATGTGTTCGCCCCATGCGGGCTACCATTTGGCAAAAACAAAATGCCCGGACTGTGCCCGGGCATTCTCATCCTCCACCTTTACTGGATCCCTACGCCCCGATCATCGGCATCCGCGAATGTTCGCCCGGCGTTCCCGCCGGAGTGATGGGGATGCCGCCGTCGGCGTATTCGTTCAGCTTGTTGCGCAGCGTGCGGATCGAGATTCCCAAGATGTTGGCGGCGTGGGTGCGATTGCCCAGGCAGTGTTTCAGCGTCTCCAGGATCAGGTCGCGCTCGACGTCCGCCACGGTGCGTCCCACGAGCGCACGCGTCACCTGCTCGGCGGCCATGGTCGCATGCGCCACGGCCGGCGCGGTCTTGGCGAGGTCAAGGCGGTCGCCGTCCGGCGTAATGATCGCATCGGCGCCGATCTCGTCGCCCTGCGCCATCAACACAGCGCGGTGCATGGTGTTTTCGAGCTCGCGGACATTGCCCTGCCAGCGGTTGGCGGAGAGCACGCGTTTGGCTTCCGCCGAGATCGGGCGCAGCGGTACGCCGTTGGCTTCGGCGTATTTCTTCACGAAGTGCTGGGCGAGCTCGAGGATGTCGGCGGGGCGCTCGCGCAGCGGCGGGATCTTCAGATTCACGACGTTGAGGCGGAACAGCAGGTCTTCGCGGAAGGTGCCTTCGCGCACGGCATCCGCCAGGTTGCGGTTGGAGGTCGCGATGATGCGGATGTCGACCGGGACCGGCTTGGTGCCGCCGACGCGATCGATCACGCGCTCCTGGATAGCGCGGAGCAACTTCGATTGCAGGCGGACGTCCATCTCGGAAATTTCGTCCAGCAGCAGCGTGCCGCCGGTCGCCTCCTCGAACTTGCCGATGCGGCGGGCGACCGCGCCGGTGAAGGCGCCCTTCTCGTGGCCGAATAGCTCGGACTCCAGGAGATGCTCGGGGATCGCGGCACAGTTGATCGAGATGAAGGGACGCTTGGCGCGGGCCGAACGGGTGTGGACGTAGCGGGCCAGTACCTCCTTGCCCGTGCCGGATTCGCCGGTGATCATCACCGAGGCGTCGGAGCCAGCGATCTGCTGGGCCAGCTTGATGACGCGCGCCATGGCGTCGTCGCGATAGACCAGCTCGCGTGAATCGTTGGCGACAGCGGCGAGCACCGCTGCGATCAGCTCCGGCTCCGGCGGCAGCGGGATGTATTCCTTGGCGCCGGCGTGGATGGCGGCGACCGCGGCGCGGGCGTCGTTGGTGATGCCGCAGGCGACGATCGGGGCGTGGATGTGTTCGGCCTCCAGTCGCATCACGAGGTCGCGGATGTCGAGGGCGACGTCGACCAGCAGGAGGTCGGCGCCCTTGCCGCTGCGCAGCACGCGCATCGCCTGCTCGTGATCCTCGGCATGCGTCACGGTGGCGCCATTGTCCATCGCAATCTTGGTGGCGGTGGTGAGCTGGCCCTTCAATGTGCCAACGATGAGAAGCCGCATGTCAGTCTCCTGTCCGTCTGGTCGCGCTGCCGCGCTTCATTCCCTGCGTTGCGTTAACCGCGTTCCGTCCTGATGATTTCCGTCATGGTCACACCGAGCTTGTCCTCGACTAGGACCACCTCGCCGCGGGCGACGAGCTTGTTGTTGACGTAGATATCGATGGCCTCGCCGACGCGGCGGTCGAGCTCGAGCACGGTGCCGGGCCCGAGCTTGAGGAGCTCGCCGACATCCATCTTGGAGCGGCCGAGCACCGCCGAGACCTGCACCGGCACGTCGAAGACGGCCTCGAGGTCGGCCGCGACACGCGCCGCATATTCGTCCTCGTTGTAGCCGACGTCGGCGCCGGTGGGCGGCAACGGGCCGTTGAGATCGGGCAGCGGGACCTGTCCGTCGGTGTCGCTCATGGCTTAGTTCCCCTTGCGGGACGCGATATAGCGTCCGACCATGTCGTCGATCTTGGCTGCGATGGCGCTGCGCTCCAGCACAACGCCGCCATCGGCCCATTCGATCCGGCAGTCGCCGGTGGCAATTTCAGGTTCGGCCAGGATCACCAGCCGTCCTTCAAAGCCGCTCTGCTTGGCGAGCCGCTCGATCTTCTCGCGTGCGCTGTCATAGAGGGCGTCGTTGATGCGAACCACGAGATGCGGCGTCGCGACCAGGTGCGAGAAGCAATCCTTGACCAGCGCCATGATCTCGCCGAGCGGCTCGGCGTCGATCAGGTCGGCGCAGAGCTTGCGCGCCACCGCGATCGCGACCTCGACCGCCTCGGTCTCCATCTTCGTTTCGATGTTGCCGATGCCCGACGCGACGCCCCGGATACCGATACTGATCTCTTCCATCGCAAGCGCGACGCGGCGGTCGCTCTCGGCCTTGGCCTCGCGCTGGCCTGCGGCAAAGCCGTCCTGGTAGGCGCGCGCTTCGGCTTCCGCGACCTTCTGCGCGATTTCGGCCGCGGTTGCGGCCTTCTCGCGCGTCCGGTCGGGCGCGGCAAAGTCGGTATCGAACAGGAATTTGGCGGGGGCGCCCATCAATACACCAGCTCGTCGTCAGCGCGGTTCTTGGTCAGCATGATCTCGCCCTTCGCGGCGAGGTCCTTGGCGAGATTGACCAGCAGCGCCTGGGCCTCGTCGACGTCGCGCAGCCGCACAGGTCCCATCGCCGCCATGTCGTCCTGCAGCATCTTGGCCGCGCGCGAGGACATGCTGCCGAAGAAGAAGTTGCGAACGTCCTCGTTGGCGCTCTTCAGCGCCACGCCGAGCTTGTCCTTGTCGACGTTGCGCATCAGCGTCTGGGCCGAGCCGGAATCGAGCTTCACGAGGTCGTCGAAGGTGAACATCAGCGCCTTGATGCGCTCGGCCGATTCCCGGTTGTCCTCTTCGAGCGAGGTGATGAAGCGGGTTTCGGTCTGGCGGTCGAAATTGTTGAAGATTTCCGCCATCACCTCGTGAGCGTCGCGGCGGCGGGTCTGCGACAGGTTCGACATGAATTCGGTGCGCAGCGTCTTCTCCACGCTCTCGATCACCTCCTTCTGCACCGCTTCCATCTTCAGCATGCGGTTGACGACGTCCAGCGCGAGGTCTTCGGGGAAGATGCCGAGCACGCGCGCGGCATGCTCCGGCTTCAGCTTCGACAGCACCACGGCGATGGTCTGCGGATATTCGTTCTTGAGGTAGTTGGCGAGGACCTCTTCCTGCACGTTGGAGAGCTTCTCCCACATGTTGCGGCCGGCGGGGCCGCGGATCTCGTCCATGATGCCGTTGACGCGCTCCGGCGGCAGATATTGCTGGAGCAGGCGCTCGGTCGCGTCGAAATTGCCCATCAGCGCGCCCGAGGCCGACATGCGCGAGACGAATTCGAGCAGCATGTCCTCGACCGTGTCGACTTCGACGGTGCCGAGCGTCGACATTTCCAGCGAAAGCTGACGAACCTCGTCGTCGTCGAGCAGGCTCCAGATCTTGCCGCCATATTGCTCGCCGAGCGCCAGCATCAGGATCGCAGCGCGGCGGGGGCCGGTCAATTGCTCGGGGCCCTTGCCGTCCTTGGTCCGGTTGCCGGCGCGCTGACCGAGCGTGGAGATCACGCTGGTGATGTCGTTCGAGTTGGCGTTTTGCAAGGAGGCGGCCATGTCAGATCACTGCTTGATTCACTTGGCTAAGGTTCACTTGGTGGGCTCCGTCAGCCATTGACGGATGATGGCGACGGTTTCGTTGGGGTTGCGCTCGGCGAGCTCGCCGACGCGATGAACGGACTGGGCATGGACCTGGCCCTGGATGGTGGCGACGTCGATCGCGCTGGCGGCGCCGCCCGGGATCAGCGCCTGGCCGGCGGCAGGCGCGGCCTCTTCGGAGGCGGCGGGGCCGGAGAGCACGCCTGATATGGCGGCGGCGACTTCGTCGGAGGCGAGGATGCGCTTCACCAGCGGGCGGATCACCATGAACATCACGACGAGGCCGAGCAGCATCATCACGCCGAGCTCGACGAAATACATGATGTCGTCCTTGGTGAACTGCAGCATGCCGAGGAAGCCGGAGGGCTCTGCGATCGGGGCGGTGGAGGGCGCGTCAGCAAAGCGCAGATTGACGACCTCGACCTGGTCGCCGCGCTTCTGGTCGAAGCCGATCGCAGAGCGCACCAGGGTGGCGATGCGGTCGAGCTGCTCCTTGGTGCGGTCCTGATAGGCGAGCTCGCCCTTGTCGTTCTTGGTGTAGATGCCGTCGACCAGCACCGCGACCGAGATGCGGTTGACCCTGCCAGCCTCGGTCACCTCGGTCTTGGTGGTGCGGGAGATCTCGTAATTGTTGGTCTCCTCGGACTTCTTGGTCTGGTCCTTCGCCGGCACGCCGCTGTTCTGCTGGTTGCCGGGGAGTTCGTTGTTGACGGTGACCTGGCCATTGGTGTCGGCGGTGAGGCTGCTCTCTTCGCGGGTCTGGGTCGAGCGCAGCACGCGGCCCTCGGGATCGAACTTGTCCGAGGTCTGGGTGATCTTGTTGAAGTCGAAATCGGCGGAGAGCTGGACGCGGGCGCGGCCCGAACCGACCACGGAGGAGACGATGTCCTCGACCTCCTTGCGCAGCCGCTTTTCGAAGGCGATGCGCCGGTCGTCGCCTGCGGCCTGCTCCGGATCGGTGGCGGCGCCGTCGGCGAGCAGCTGGCCGGCCTCGTCCACGATCGACACCCGCTGCGGTTTCAGGCCGTTGACGGCGGAAGCGACGAGGTGGCGGATGGCGCGGATCTGCTGAGCTTCGAGCGAGCCGCGGACCCGCACCACGATCGAGGCGGACGGCTCCGGCGCCTCGCGCGCGAACAGCGGACGCTCGGGCAGGACGAGGTGGACGCGGGCGGCCTGGATCCGGTCGATGGCGCGGATGGTACGGGCGAGTTCGCCTTCCAGCGCACGCAGATGATTGATGTTCTGGACGAAAGACGTGGTGCCGAGGGCGTCCGACTTGTCGAAGACTTCATAGCCGACGCCGCCGCCCTTGGGCAGGCCGCCCTCGGCGAGCTTCATGCGCAGGCGAGTGACCTTGTCCTTGGGCACCATGATGATGCTGCCATCATTGCGTAGCTCATACTGAATGCCCTGGCGCTCCAGGTCTTTGATAATGCTGGAGGAATCCTCCATGCTGAGGTCGGTGAACAGCGTCGTCATCTGCGGCGTGGTGACTCGCATGATGACAAAGGCAAAGAAGCCGATGAGCGCGGCGGTGACCGCGATCATCGCCCCGAAGCGGGCGGCGCCGATACCTTTTAAAAAGTCCGCAAGACCTTGCAAGCAACCGCCCCGACAGATTCGACCCGCATTCCAAGAGCGGACGAGTGGGCAATTATTGCCTAGGTGATGGTTTCGATATGGTTAACGAACGTTAAGAGCTCTGACAAAAGTAGCGAACATGAAAAAAATCGGCCTCGCAGGGCGAGGCCGATTTTCGTCAAAAGCAGCAGATTTCCGGGTCGCTTACTGGCGATATTGCTGGATGCGGGTGGTGCGAAGACCCGCCAGACCATGCTGGTCGATGGAAAACTGCCAGGAGAGGAATTCGTCGACCGTCAGGGTATAACGGCTGCAGGCCTCCTCGAGCGAGAGAAGTCCACCACGCACTGCGGCGACGACTTCGGCCTTGCGGCGGATGACCCAGCGTTTGGTGCCGGGTGCGGGCAGATCTGCAATCGTCAGCGGACTGCCGTCCGGCCCGATGACGTATTTTACCCTCGGGCGATGGGGTTCTGTCATGGCGTACTCACAAACTCTCAACCACTGAACTCACGCCGTAACCCTACGCGTGCCGGCTTAAAAATCCGCTAAGCCTAAGGCTTCAATACAATTCTCGTTGAAACTGGCTGCAACGACGCTGGCCCGGCGGGCTGAAAAGGTAATTTCAGCCGGCCGAGCGGGGTCTTCGTAAATACTCTACTAACGGATGAGCGGGCGGGCGCGCTGGTGCCAGGGTCTCGACTGTCATCCCGGCGCGCGCGGAGCGCGAGCCCGGGATCCATAACCCCAGGCAGGAGTTTGACGAAGACCCGGAGTTCCAGTTTCGCGCTACAACCGCTCCCTGTGGTTATGGATCCCGGCCCCCGTGCGCAATTGCGCACTAGGCCGGGATGACACCATGGGTGGGAAGCAGTGTGACCTTCCTCAATTGCTGCTGGTCGCGACGATGGTCTTCACCTGGCTCAGCGTGTAGCTGTTGCCGTCGATGCTGAGCAGCGGCGGCGACTGGGTCAGGTCGACCGACGAGACCACGCCCTGCACCTGGGCTGCGATGCCGACATTGTTGCCCGCGACATCCTTGCCGGTCGCGGTGATCGTGTACTTGCCGTCGGGCCATTGCGTGCCGTCATTACCCTGGCCGTTCCAGGTGAAGGGAACGTCGCTGGCGGCGCCGGCGGTGTATTTGCCGGTGAATACAGTCTGGCCGCTGGAATTGGCGATGGAAATATCGACGGTCGCATCGGTCGGCACATTGAGATGCCAGGTGGCTGACGAGCTCTTCATCGTTGCGGTGGTGCCGTCGACCACGGCGGTCTTGCCGACGAAGCCCAGCGCCTGCGTCGCCTGCGTGGTCTGCTGCAGGGTGACGAGCTGCGAGAGGGAGTCGTTGGTCTTGAGCTGCTGCTCGACTCCGGCGAACTGCACCAGCTGCTGGGTAAACTGGTTGGTGTCGAGCGGATCGAGCGGGTTCTGGTTTTGCAGCTGCGTGGTCAGCAGCGTCAAAAAGGTCTGGAAGTTGCCGGCGAGCGTTGCGCCAGTGGTCGAGCTCAGGCTCGAATTCGAGGAGGATTTTGGCACATCGGTCGTGCCTGATACGACTGATGGCGCGGTGGCGGCATTCGTGGTGGTCATGGCGAATACTCCTCACACTCTGATATCGACGCCGCTGCTCGATCCGAGCATACGGCCGTAGCTGCGGCTGACGGGCGGGGCGGTCGCAGAATCGTCCTCGCTGATGATCAGCCGCCGGGCATTGCCGGGATTGTCGTTGTTCTGGCCGGTGTTCTGTCCCGACGAATTCTGGTCGCGCAGGCTGAAGGAGAGCCCGTTGCTGCCGGTCTTGAGGCCGGCATCGTCGAGCGCGCGCTGCAATTGCGGTGCATCCTGGCGCAGCATCTGCAGCGTCTCCGGCTTCTCGACGGTGACATGCGAGGTGACCTGGCCGTTGCGATCGACATTGATGCGCACGTCGATGCGGCCGAGATCGACCGGATCGAGGCTGATATCGAAGCGGGTCTTTCCGGCGCGGGCGGCTGCCGCGATCTCGACCGGAATGCCGCTGATCGGCACCGCCGCCGAATTCGCCGCGGTCGCGGTCAGCGTCGCGGTGGAAGCGGTGGCCACCGAGGTCGTGGTGGTCAGCGGCGCCTGCACGGCGTTGGCGGCTTGCGTGCTGGTGTCGGTCGCGGTAGCTGCGACGACTTGCGTATCGGCATGAGCGTGCGTCGTCGCCGCGACCGGCACGGCGTCAGCGGTGCGATTGGCTGTATCAGCCTTCGCATCGGTGGCGGCGCTATCGACCTGCGGCTTCGCGGCTTGCGGATGCGGGGCGGTGCTCGTGGTCGCCGCGATCTCGGCGTTTTGTGCGGAGGTCGCGGCCCGGGCCGTCTTGCCGGCGTCCTGGCCGATATTGGAGACATCGGTCTGGCCTTGCGCGGTCGCGGCCGCCTTGAACGAGACCTTCGGCGTGCCCTGGTCGGATGCGGTGACCTGCGCGGCTTTCGCCGTGACATCGGTTGCGGTGGCATCGGTGCCCGCAACGGTCGCCCTAGCGGGCGCGGCCTTAGCGTCGGTGGTCTTGGCGTCGCCGCTCTTGGCGGTCTTGCCGGTCGCATCCGTCTTGGCGCCGGCGATCTGTGCGGCGGTCGAGGCGCTAGCGGCGATGCCGGCGGCTGCGATCGTCAGCGGCGAGGAAGCGGTGTCCGCGGCCTGATTGGCTGCCGCATTCGGGTCGGTGGACACAGCGGGCGCGGCGACCGGGACCGCGGTCGGATCAGGCGCAGCCGCCGACGATGCGGCAGCCTGCGCAGCGGCGGAGGTATCCACCGCGGCGGCGAGGCCGTCGGTGCCGTCCGTCTTGTCTCTCTTCGTGCCGTCGGACTTGTCGCCAGATTTGGTAGCGGAGGCGTCAGCCTTGTCCTTATCCTTGGCTTTGCCGGGGGGCCTGGTCGGATCGGCCGGGGTGTTGCTGGTAGCCGATGTCGAGGAATCCGTGCTGTCGGTCGGCTTGCTCTGCGAGGACCGGTCGGTCGTGGAGCTGTCGCGCATGCTCTTGTCCGACGAGGAGGATGACGACGAATCGCTCCGTCGTGGCGCCGGATCCTGGCTCGGGGACGGCGCGCTGTTGCTGATGGCTTGGGTGTTGCTGTCGACCAGCGCCCCAAAGGAGTCGCTCGGCGCGGTGTCCTTGGGGGTCTGGGAACGGGCAGGCTTTTGCTGCGCGCTCGAGACTTGCGCACTTGTCGCTACGTCTGACGTGACACCGACCACAGGCGACCCCTTGAAAACATCTTCGGACCAGGAAGTCAGCAAAGAGCGGGCCAGTCCTTCTAAAAGCTATTTTACTTAGCAAAATCAATAGATTGATGAATCGAGGCCACTCCTGCCAGCCGCCTTGCGGCCCCATCATTTCTGCCGCCCGGCAAGAATTGCCTGAAAGCCGGGGACGGGCGTGATTGCTTCAGTGGAATGCCACCTATATTAAAGGGTGCTCTCAGCCGCTTTCGACCGGGCAAGCCAGTGCCCTTCGGGAACTCAAGTTCCCGGAGCGCCCTAGTGGCCCGGTCTGGGGCATCAGGAATCGCGGGAAAACGCCGCCGTCACGTCAGCTTAGGCCCATGCTCAACAGTCTGGATCTCGAAGGCCGTCCTGAGGATACCAGGGTCGTCGTTGCCATGTCCGGCGGCGTCGATTCCTCGACGACGGCTGCGCTGCTCAAGGCCGAGGGCTACGATGTTGTCGGCATCACGCTCCAGCTTTACGATCATGGCGCGGCGACCCACCGCAAGGGCGCTTGCTGCGCCGGCCAGGACATCCACGACGCGCGCGACGTCGCGGCCAAGCTCGGTATTCCCCATTACGTGCTCGACTATGAGGACCGCTTTCGCGAGTCCGTCATCGACAACTTCGCCGATTCTTATGCGCTCGGCGAAACGCCGGTGCCGTGCATCGAGTGCAACCGCAGCGTCAAATTCCGCGACCTCCTGAAGACCGCGCGTGAACTTGGCGCGCAGGCGCTCGCCACCGGCCACTACGTCGCCTCGCGCCGCCGCGCCGACGGCTCGCGCGCGCTGGTGTGCGCCGCCGATGCCGACCGCGACCAGAGCTACTTCCTGTTCGCGACCACGCAGGAACAGCTCGACTTCCTGCGCTTCCCGCTCGGGGACATGACCAAGCCCGAGACGCGCGAGCTCGCGCGCCGCTTCGGTCTCTCCGTCGCCGACAAGCACGACAGCCAGGACATCTGCTTCGTGCCGACGGGGCGCTACACCGATATCATCACCCGCCTGCGGCCGAACGCGATGGATCCCGGCGACATCGTCGATCTCGAAGGTCGCGTGCTCGGCCAGCATCACGGCATCGCCAATTTCACCGTCGGCCAGCGCCGCGGCCTCGGCATTGCAGCTCACGCGCCGCTGTTCGTGGTGCGCCTCGATGCCGCCAACCGCCGCGTCGTCGTCGGCCCGCGCGATGCGCTGAAGATGCACCGCATCGCCCTGCGCGACGTCAACTGGATCGGCGGCGGCGATATCGATCGCGCCATCGGCGACGGCCTCGAGCTGTTCGTGCGCGTGCGCTCGACCCGCAGCCCCCAGCCGGCCTGGCTGCGCGGCGCTGATGGTCACTACGAGGTCGAGCTGGTCGCCGGCGAAGAGGGCGTTTCGCCCGGCCAGGCCTGCGTATTCTATGACGCGCCCTCAGGGCAGGCCCGCGTGCTCGGCGGCGGCTTCATCCAGAGCGCTGCCGCGAAGGTCGGCGCGGCCACATCGCGCCCGCTCGCGGAAGCCGTGCGCGGCTGAACACGATGAAATCGAGCCCGATCGTCACCGCAATGACGGTGCGCCCCCTCTCCCGCTTGCGGGGGAGGGTTGGGGAGGGGGCTCTCTCCACACGCGATATGTGGCGAGCGGAAAAAGCCCTCACCCGCTACGCTCTTGCGAGCGTGTCGACCTCTCCCGCAAGCAGGAGAGGCGCTAGACCAATTTCGGGGCTGGCTTCGATCTCATCACTTATCAATTCTCGTGTCGCGTAAGGGCAGGGGCATGGCAGCAGATATCTCGCGGGCCGGGGTCGAGAAGGCCTATGGCCGCTGGGCGCCGGTCTATGATCTCGTGTTCGGCAAGGTGTTCGATGCCGGACGGCAATCAACCATCGCGGAGGCTGATCGCATCGGCGGCCGCATCCTCGACGTCGGCGTCGGCACCGGTCTGTCGCTGTCGGACTATTCGCGCACCACAAAAATCTGCGGCGTCGATATTTCCGAGCCGATGTTGCGCAAGGCGCAGGCGCGCGTGCGGGCCCTTCGCCTCTCCAATGTCGAAGTACTCTCGGTGATGGACGCGAAGAACCTCGCTTTTCCCGACAACGCGTTCGACGCCGTCGTCGCGCAATATGTCATCACCGCCGTGCCCGATCCCGAAGGCACGCTCGATGAGTTCGTGCGCGTGCTGCGGCCCGGCGGCGAGCTGATCCTGGTCAACCACATCGGGGCCGAAAGCGGCCCGCGAAAGTTGTTCGAGCTGGCGTTCGCGCCCATCGCCCGTCGTCTCGGCTGGCGCCCCGAATTTCCGTGGGACCGCCTCGTCAACTGGGCCGCCAAACACGGCGGGGTTACACTCGCCGAGCGCCGCCCAATGCCGCCAATGGGGCACTTTTCGCTGATCCGCTACCACAAATCGTAATGTTCAGCCGAGGGAACAGGGCGCCCGTCCAGCGCGTTTCCCTTCCATGCGCACGACATCAAACATCATTCTGGCTGGCCTTGTGATCGCAGCCTCTGCGCCCGCGATCGCGCAGGCCCCGCCCGCCCCGGCGACGCCGCCGCAAGCGACCGCGCCGCCATCCCCGCAACACGCCGCCGCCGATTGCGCACCGCAGGACCGCCCGAACCGCGCCACTGCGCCCGACGGCACCACGACAGGGCAATCGCGGGAACCGCTCGGCGACAAATTGGCAAAGTCCGACGGCGTGCTCTGCCCGCCCGCCGGCGTCGACCCCGAAATGCATGCCCCGGCGCCGAGCACGGACGGCAAGATGCCCGTCATCCCACCTCCCGGCAGCCCCGGCGGCGACCCCACGGTCAAGCCGAAATAACCTGTTCCGTATCCCCAATCTCCGTCATGGCCGGGAGAAGCCAGGCCAGACGGCCGGAGCGACGAAAAATCAATATTTTCGGCGACTTGTCGCACCGAAGCCTTGGCGCAGGCGGAAGGCGACCACTTAGCTTGACTTCCCGCCGCCCCCTTCTTTATATGCCGCGCGTTCGCGAGATCGGCCGTTTCGGCCACCGCGAGCGACTCGTGGCGGGGTAGCTCAGCTGGTTAGAGCACGGGAATCATAATCCTGGGGTCGGGGGTTCGAGTCCCTCCCCCGCTACCACCTTTCCCCACAATCCTTTGACTTGGTTGGGATAGACCTTTTCCCCGAGCAGGGCATTTAGCCGGCCTGCTATCTCCACGGCTACACCACCAGCTCGCGCTGGATCGCGGAACACAGTGACCCTCTCTACCAGGTCTCTGATGGCTTCGGCGGCTTCTCCGTCGCCTGCACCGGCACCTTGTGCTAGCGCTTCTCCAAGCCGACCGAGTTGCTCCTCGTATCGTTTGAGGATTGCCGGCTGCAGCGCGACTTCCGTCGGGGCGAGCGGTTCACTCTGCAACTCCTCAGATATCCGCTTTCGTTCGGCATCTAAGGCAGTCGATCGCGGCCCGAGAACGGATGGATCGCCATGTCCTTTCGCGATCGCATCCACCAGTCGTTCGATTTCTCGGTTTAACTTCCCAAGCTGCTGCTCAAGGCGCTGCCGTTTTGCATTTGATGAAGCCGCGAGGCGCTTCCGCTCCTCGAGATACGTGCGTACGTATTCCGAAATAACCTTCGGCGCGCGCAATTCGTCCTTTAACCCACTGAGAACCGCACTCTCGACTGTGTCTAAATAGAAAGTTTTGCCATCAGCACATGTGCCGCTTTCTGTCGCTGCCGAGCAGCGAATACGCACGCGCCCCGATTTGTCGCGCCCATTCGTTGCCATGCCCGAACCGCAGGAACCGCAACGGAGCAGGCCAGACAACATCCGACGAGGCCGACGTTGGTGGCTGGGATGACCTTGACTGCGCTCGGCTTTGCGTTGCTGGGCAGCTGTGAACAGCTCTGGACTGACAATTGCAAGATGCGACACTTCGGCTACCTGCCAGTCGCTCTTGGGATTCGGTCGTGACAGGCGCTTTCCCGAGTCCGGATCTTTCACCATCCTAACCTTGTTCCAGACGAGGCGCCCAACATAGAGCTCGTTCTGCAGAATTCCCGCACCCCTCTCAAGGTTACCGTTGATGGTTGAAGCATTCCATGCGCGCCCTCGCGGAGGTGATACCCTCTCTTTGTTGAGATCGTGCGCGATTTCGCGAGGCGTTCGACCGCTTACGTATTCCTGAAAGATGCGTCGGATCACTTGCGCCTCCGCCTCAATTATGACCCGTTCGCCGCTTTTTCCGGCGACCGCGGCATAACCGTATGTCAGGCCGCCTCCGGCCAAACCTTGCTTGACGCGCCCCGCTTGGCCACGACGCACCTTGTGAGCGTTGTCCTCTCGATAGAGTTGTCCGACCAAGCCGCGAAGGCCGACCAGCACCGTGTTAACGACGCCCTCGTGGACCGCCCGGATCTCGATCCCGAGAAATGACAGCCGCTTATGAATGCCAGCGAGATCTTCCATGTCGCGAGAGAGGCGATCGAGCGCTTCGACGATCACCACGTCAAAGGATCTCTCCCGCGCTTGGTCCAACATCCGCAGAAGGCCTTCGCGGCCCATGACAGACCCACCTGAACGAGCCCGATCTTCGTGGGTACTGACAACAGTTAAGCATTCGCGCTCGGCATAGCTCTGACAAAGTGAAAGCTGATCCTCAATCGATCTCTCGCTCTGTAGATCGGTTGAGAATCGAGCATAGATCGTCGCTCTTTTCCTTATCGCTTCGATCGATGAGCTGTCTTTCATGATCTTCCCTCGCGGCCACACGGGCAAGTACTCGCGCGAGACGTAAGATCGCCTTGTCTGAAGTCGTCTGCAAGGAAAAGTTGCGATTGGCTTCCCGCACGATCGAACTTTTAGGCCATCGCGCAGCTCAACGAGGTGCACGCACCTGCGCTGGGGCCAGTCGACAAGAGGTGGGGGGCACTGATCATTTTGAGCATCCTCCTCGGAAGAAAACTAACTGCAACGGTCGCTATGAGCTCGTCGTGCAATCGGATGCTCAGTCGAAGAAAAAGAGAGGAGCCAATGGCTTTGCTTGCGCGGAGTTGATACCGCTGGAAGCGCAGGCTCTCTCCATCTAGCGAATGCCTGAGTGGAAACTCCGGGCCTGGCCAGAAGTCTAGGTGTTAGTCCCGGCATTTGCTGGAGCGGGTTGAATTTGAATCGCTTTGGCTGGGAAGTCCGGCTTTTGCAGATTTATTCGTAGCGTGGGAGGCCCTTCAGGGTCTTCAGCGCCGGACGCAATTGTAAGCAGTGACAAAGTCGGCAAGGTGAGCTTCGAGCTGATCGTTGTCGATCGTAATGGTTGCGTTCGACGGTCGCTTCCTTGATCGTGCGGTTCATGCGCTCGAGCTGGCCATTGGTCCAAGGTTGCTTGATCTTGGTCAGCCGATGTTCGTTCCCGTTTTCCTGGGATCGCAAATCGAACATATCCGTCCGCATAGCGCGCGGGAAGGTGAACTGGATCCCATTGTCGGTGAACACCCTGTGGATCTTCTAGGGGACGGCCGCGATCAGAGCTTCGAGAAAGCTCGAGGCTGAGGTCCTTCCCGTCTTTCTGACCAGCTGCACAAAGGCGAACTGGTGCGATCGATTGCGACGCAAGGTAGAGCATGCCTTTAGCGGCCTGGAGCTCGGCCATATCGATGTGGAAATAGCCGATTGGATAAGCCTTGAACTTCTTCGAGGGCTTGCCACCTTCGGCGTCCGGCAATCGGCTGATGCCGTGGCGCTGGAGGCGATGCAGGGATGACCGCGTCAGATGCTGGACGGTCGGCTGCAGCGCATAGAGGTCGATCGTCGAGTGCAGCAACGTGTGCCGCCCGTTCGACTGGCAGTGCGGGCGAGGAGGGACAGCGTAAGCGCTTAGCCGTGACCCGATTGAGGCTGGCTTGACGTTTTGCGGAATCGCCACGGCATGAGATCATCGATCTTGCTCTGGGGATGACCGTCGATGATCGCCTCGAGTGTTTCAGCGATGTAGGCAGCCGGGTTGACGCTGTTGAGCTTGCAGGTAGCGACTATCGACGCCAGCATAGCCCAGTTTTCTGCCCCGATTTCATGGCCCGCGAAGAGCGCATTTTTTCTGGTTAGGCAGACCGGCCGGATGGCGTTCTCGACCGGGTTGGTGTCGAGTTCGAGACGCCCGTCTTCGAGGAAGCGGGTCAGCCCCTGCCAGTGATTGAGCGCATAGCGGATGTCCTCGGCGAGCGTTGAGCCGCTGGAGATCATGGAAAGCTGCTTCTCAAACCACGGTTTTAAAGCCGCGATGAGGGGCAGCGAGTGCTCCTTGCGCACGGCCAACCGGCTGTCCGGCGACGAGCCGCGCACCATGGCTTCGATAGCGTAAAGCTGCGCGATGTGCCGAACAGCCGCCTCGGCGATCGGAGACTTTCTGTTGCGCACCAATTTGACGAAGCGCCGGCGCAAATGGCTCCAGCAATGCACGAGCGTCCACGGCCCTTGCGGTCGAACGACTTCGGTCAGCCGGTCATAACCGTCATAAGCATCGCATTGCAGGAAGCGTCCGCAAAAGGCATCCAGGAACTGCTCCGCAAAGGCACCGCTGCGGCCGGGGGCATATCGGAACAGCACGATCGGCGGACTTGGGCCGCTGTGGCCGCGGTCGTCTGAGGCAATCGCCCAGAAGTAGCCCTTCTTCGTTTGGCCGCGCCCGGGATCGAGTACCGGCGCCTTGGTCTCATCCATGAACAGCCGATCCGCCATGGCCAGGTGGCGGCGCATGTGGTCCGTGATGGGCTGAAGATGGAAGCAGGCGCGGCCGGACCAGTTGCCCAGCGTCGCCCGATCAAGCCGGATACCCTGGCGCGCATAGATCTCGGCCTGCCGGTAAAATGGCGTATGGTCGCCAAATTTGGAGACGATCACGTGCGCGATGGCCGCTTCGGTCGGCAGCCCGCCGGGCACGACGTGCTCCGGTGCGTGCGCCTGCACGACGGGGCCCGCGCAGCGGCGACAGATGTATTTCGGGCGGCGCGTGACCAACACCCGCCATTGCGCCGGGATCACGTCGAGGCGTTTGCTGACGTCCTCGCCGATCTTCGCCATAGCGCCGCAACCGCACGGACAGAGCGTGCTCGCAGGCTCGATGATCCGTTCCACTTGCGGCAAATGGGCAGCAAGCAGCTGCGATTGCGATGAGGACCTTGATCCGGCACGTTCCGCGATCGGCCGTTGATCACAGCCTCGGCTCTCTCCTGCGCCGCGTCCAGGATGCCTTGCGCGATCTCCACGTCTTCCAGCGGTAAGTGATACTGATCTGGCCGCAGCTTCTCGGACTTCGCGCCGAACTTCTCGCGTCGCAATTCGCCGAGAATGACCTCCAGCCGGCGTCGGGCTTCCTCCGACGCCGCCAGCGCCCCCTGATGCTCGCTCAAGGCCGCCTGCGTTTGCGCCAAAGGCGCCTTGAGGCGTTCGTTTTCGTCGCGCAGCGCCGCGATGCTCATGTGCTATTTCGAGCACATCGCCGCCGCGCGTGCCACGCTCAAAATAGCTGCCGAGTCATTCTGCCGCAGTTATCCAGCGACCTGCGGGCGCCGTGCTTCTTCCGGGCGGACCAACCTCCAATCCAGCCCCTCGAACAAGGCCGCGAACATCGCCGGCGACATCCGCATCACGCCGTCCGCGATCGTCGGCCAAACGAACTTGCAACCTTCGAGGCGCTTGTGAACCAACACCAGGCCCGTTCGGTCCCACACCAAAATCTTGATCCGGTCCGCTCGTTTCGATCGGAACATGAAGGCTGCCCCGCTGAACGGATCGAGACGAAGCATCTCCTGCACCTTCGCCGCAAGCCCATCGTGGCCACAGCGGAAGTCGATCGGCCGCGTTGCAACGTAAATCTTCAGATCAGCACCGGCCGCGATCATCGTGACGCTCGCACCGCGCGGATCACCCGGCACAGCTGCTCGCCATCTATGGCCGTATCCGTCCGCAGAACGACATCACCGATCGCAATCTCAAGCTTGATCGCCGGAACGTGACGCTCCTCCAACGCACCTTCCACGACCAGCGGCGCGAATGTCGGATGCGACGCCTCGCACGGCGGCAACACGCCTCGTTGCCGAAGCCGCCGTCGCCAATCGTAGATCTGCCAGCGCGTCGCTCCGTGCTTGCGCGCCACCTCGGCCACCTGGGCACCGGGCAACAGACTCTCGGCGACGATCCGAGCTCTCTCCGCTTCCGAACGCACGCGGCGCCCCGACGGTCCTTCAAGAACTTCCAACCGGCTCACCGACCCCGCCGACGGGCCGTCTAAATGGACGTCCTTTTTGCTGTCCAATCCCATCTCAAACCTCCGTCCAACCCGGAGCCTTCTTCGCACAGCTATCCCGATCCCGAACCAAGGGCTCCGGCTAAGCGCTTACGGGACAGCATCTGCTCCAGCAAAACCAAACGACGTCGAGCGCCCGCACTGATTCCGGTAATCATCAGCAACACTCAGGAAGGGAAAGGAGATTGCCTGGCTGAATTCCGTCCGCTGTTGTCATGATGCAACTGTCTTCGCCCCTGTGTGGCGACGACAGCGCCGACAACCTCCCGGATTCTTCAACTCAGTACTCCGCGTCGCGGCTTTCGAGGTCTCGGCTTATCTATCCAACGACTGCTTCTATCGCGCTCCGCCTGGATTTACTCCGCCAACATTCTTGCGTTTCTCATGTGCGTTTGGCTTATCATTCTTGCTTATGCAACGCGCAGGTGTCTGGACATGCTGGTGTCTCCAGTTTCTTCGAGGCAAAGACCCAGCTTAAAGAGTCGCCGATGAGGTCGGGACCGACCGATTTTGGTAGGTGCCCTATGTTACTTCTCGAAGATATTACTTGGTAGCCCTTGAGAAATTTGAGCCTCTTGGGAGCAAAGGTGGCCAGCCCTAGTCTTTGTGACGGGGTTGGCCACCAGCGCTTGCGACACCATGCCCACAGGGAGCTACAGGCCAACAAATGCATACATTCGAGCGGCATATCGCGTCCCTGCGGTCGCAAGCGCTTGCCATGGTTGCAACCAATCAGGTCCGTGCCGCCAATAAGTCGCTGGGACTATCAGATCGCATGGTCGCGACATTGAACATCGACGAAGTTCGGGCGATGCTAGCAATACTCGATTGCATCAAGCCCAACCTGCGGCCCAGGGAAGCACGGCTGATCGCTGCGCGCATACGCGCGCTTTTAGAGGAGCCGCCTGGGTGTCAGCCGGTTCGAGTAGGATGTCTGTGAAACCATTACTGTGAGCTTTCGGTAGGTTGTCCAGCCGGCCCTAAACGGGGGAGCAAAGTTGTCAAAGCTTTAGACTAGCCCACTCCCGGAGGATCGATGGGCACCCATAAGGATGCGCCTTTGACGCCGAAGGGGCGAGAGGCCATGGTGCGGAGTGTCATCGTAGGTGGCCTGACAAAGGCTGCAGCTGCGCTGGACTTTAATATTTCGGGGTAGACCGTCGCCAAGTGGGGCAAGCGTTCCGCTAGGTAGGCGCCGATGGACCGTGATCGCTCCACAAGATCTCTTTCCAAGCCAAACACTGCCTACAACATGCGCCGAAGGAGTGCGATGACAGCGCCCCACAAGCAAACAGATCGCAACCGAACGCCTCATCTTAAGCAAATCCGCACCAAGTTCTATGCCTCCCGTCAGGTCGACGGCTCTCATTTTGCCTTTCCCTCCACGGCTATCCGTGTCGTGTAGCGCGGCAATCTGGGTAGGAAGTCGCATTGCCTCGCCTTAATTGTTACCGGATGCTGAGCCGTTGCCTCACGTAAATTGCTCCCCTGAATCGGGGACGAGCGGGGGCGCAGATGGGGCGGCTGAGCATGGCAA
>NZ_FOVU01000026.1 GCF_900115265.1 Bradyrhizobium sp. Ghvi
ATTGTCCTGCACCACGTGGTCGGCGGCGAGCGCGAGCACGATCGCTTCACTGGTGCGGTTTTGCGCGAACGCAGCGCCGGCGGCGATCGCGGGGCCGGAATCGCGTCGCATCGGCTCGAGGATCACGTCGGCCTCGATGCCGATCTCGGCGAGCTGCTCCAGCACCATGAAGCGGTAGGCCGCGTTGGTGATGACGATGGGGCGATCGAACAGCGCAGCGTCCGAGACGCGCAGCAGCGTATCCTGAAAGGTCGAGCGCGCACCGAACAGCGGCAGGAACTGCTTCGGCCGCACCTCGCGCGAAGCCGGCCACAGCCGCGTGCCGGCGCCGCCGCACATGATCAGGGGGATAATCTTTTGAGACATTGCAAGCCACTCACGCGGGGGGATTGTTACGGTGATATTGTCGGTACCATTCGACGAAGCGGCTCAGGCCATCGACGAGCGATGTCGACGGCGAGAAGCCGACGTCGCGCTGGAGCTCGGAAATGTCGGCCCGCGTCTCCAGGACATCGCCGGCCTGGATTGGCAGCAATTGGCGAATCGCAGGCTTGCCTATGATCTTCTCGAGTGTGTCGACAAACTCGAGCAGTTGCACTGACCTGTTGTTACCGATGTTGTAAAGGCGATACGGCGCACTGCTCGACGAATTCTCAGGTGCTTCCGCGTTCCACGCTGGATTCGGCGTCGCGGGCCGATCGAGCGTGCGGATCACGCCTTCGACGATGTCGTCGATATAGGTGAAATCGCGCCACATATCGCCGTTGTTGAAAATCTTGATCGGCTCGTTCGCGAGGATCGCGCGCGTGAACAGCCAGGCTGCCATGTCCGGCCGGCCCCACGGGCCGTAGACGGTGAAAAAGCGAAGACCCGTCACCGGCAGCTTGTGAACATGGGCGAAAGTGTGTGCCATCAGCTCGTTGGCCTTCTTGCTCGCGGCATAAAGGCTGACCGGATGATTGACCGATTGCTCGGTCGAGTAGGGCAAGGTGCGATTGGCGCCATAGACCGAGCTCGACGACGCATAGACGAGATGCGCCAGGCCATGGCGCCGACCGGCCTCAAGCACGGTGACGAAGCCGTCACAATTGGTTCGGATGCTGGTCATGGGATCGTCGATCGATGCGCGCACGCCCGGCTGCGCCGCGAGGTGGACGACCCGGTCGGCCGCGGCCTCATCGAAAACGCGTGTCACGGCGGCGAAGTCCGCCACATCAATCTGGCAGAATTTGAAATTCGGATGTCGCGCGAGCTTTGCCATCCGTGCACGCTTGAGCGCCGGATCGTAATAGGGCGTGAGCGCATCGATGCCAACAACTTGCTCACCTCGCGCAAGGAGCCGATCGCACACATGCATTCCGATAAAGCCGGCCGCACCGGTCACTATCACTGGCCGCAACTGCTGCCTCCTTCGTTCCGCGATGCAATGCCAGACCAGGACTTCGGAGGCAAGGCTTGGCATCATAGCCGCTCGGACGAAAAATGCATCATTTGTGCCTTCTTATGGTCATCTCTTCGTTGCGCCGGGGCGAGCCAGCTCTGAAGGGAGATCGATCAACTCGCAGCATCCGGCCCTGGCGATCCGCTTCCAATCCAGAACGCCGGCGCGTGTGACGGTCAGGCCCTCACAACGCTCGACCGCAATGCGTGAGGTCTTTCTCTTGACGCTGTTCAGACGCCGATAGACCACACTTAATTGCTACGGCCGAGCTTGGAATTGAAAGCTCGCGAAAGGTCATATCCAACACGCGGAGAAATCACTTCGAATGACGATCGGTCGTAACGCAGCCAGCGTAGTTCTCTGCCTCCTGGTGCTACTCGCCAGCGGTGCCAGCCGCGCTCAATCGCCATCGAGCACCGATGTGGTCGTCTATGGGGGCACAGCTGCCGGTGTCATGACCGCCTATTCAGCTTCACGTCAGGGTTTGCATGTCATCCTTCTCGAGCCGGGCCATCATCTTGGAGGCATGGTTACCGGAGGGCTTTCCGCCACCGATCTCGGCGATGCCGAGGTGATCGGCGGCTACGCGAAGCTGTTCTATCGCCGTGTTGCCGAACACTACGGCCGATCTCGCCTCTACCGCGCATCTGATTGGCTATCCGAGCCGCACATATCGGAAGACACGTTCGGTGCCATGCTCCGCGAAGCCGGAGTGAAAATCGTTTTTGGTGCTCGATTGCGCGAACACCACGGCGTGACCGTCGCGGATCGCAATATCGTTTCCGTGACGAGCGAAGACGGACGCGAATGGCGTGCCAAGGTCTTTGCCGATTGCAGCTACGAGGGGGATCTCCTGGCGCAATCCGGCGTGACATACACCGTTGGGCGGGAAAGCGCACAGAGCTACGGCGAGACGCTTGCCGGCGTACGCACGATTACATCGCAACATCAGTTCAACTGGCCGATATCCGCCTATCGCGACGGTCACCAGCTCTATCCCGAGATCTCGACCGGTCGGCTGGAGGCGGCAGGAAGCGGAGATCGGAACGTCCAGGCGTATAATTTTCGCCTCATCCTCACTGACGATCCGGCAAACCGTCTGCCGTTTCCCAAACCCGACGGCTATGATCCATCACAATTCGCACTGCTCGCGCGATACCTGCAAGATTTTCACTCGCACACGGGACGCGAAGCTTCGCTCAAGGATGTCTTTCACCCGGTAAGACTCCCAAACCGCAAGGCCGACTTCAACAACAACGGACCGTTTTCAAGCGACTATATCGGCCACAGTGCCGCTTATCCCGATGCGGGCTACCAGGACAGGCAGCGGATTCGGGACGAGCATCTTCGCTACACACAAGGACTTCTCTACTTCCTGACCCATGACCCGGCCGTGCCCGCCACGTTGAAGGGAGAGCTCAACGCTTGGGGCCTGCCCAGGGATGAGTTCGCTGACACCGGCCACTGGCCGAGGGAATTGTACGTCCGCGAGGGACGACGCATGGTCGGCGACTATGTCGTAACGCAGGCGGATTTGCAGACGAAGCGCACCAAGCCGGATTCGATCGGCATGGGCTCGTACAACAGCGACTCCCACAATGTAGAGCGCATCGCGATGCCGGACGGATCCGTGCGAAACGAGGGAGACATGCAGGTCGCTGTTCAACCCTATCAAATGCCGTATCGGGTCATGACCCCTCGCAAGGATGAGATGCACAATTTGCTGGTGCCGGTCTGCTTGTCTGCTTCTCACGTTGCCTATTCCTCGCTGCGCATGGAGCCGCAATTCATGATCCTCGGAGAGGCCGCAGGCGTCGCAGCCGCGCTCGCCGTGCAGAGCGGCGTTCCGGTGCAGGACATTCCAATTGCGCGTCTGCAGGGCGAGCTGCTGAAGACGGGGGCCGTTCTCGAGCTCCCGGAAGGCGGACTCTTCGGCGCGGCAGGCCTGCCACCCGACTAGGGCGCGGTTCCCATCGACGAGACAACGGTTGGACGCGAACCACGATTTCGTCGCGATTGATGTCGGGATCATATTTTACGACGCATTTCGCGCGGTCATATTTCGGTGACTAACAATTGCTCTGAACGGGGCATCGGCTGGCCTAATCCATGCAACGCCCGAGCATTATGACCATACAGACTTCAAAGCGTCCTCTCGCAAACGCCAAAAGCCGCACTTTCTTCATCAACGGCCGTTTTCTGTCGCAAGCGCTGACTGGCGTTCAACGCTATGCCGCCGAAATCGTCAAAGCGATCGACCATGCGTTGGCTTCCGGCCGGTTCCCGGCGAGGCTTCATGACGCCGAGTGGCAATTGCTCGTCCCTCCCGATGCGCGCGAATTGCCCTCGCTCAAAAAAATAGCGGTTCGAACAATCGGACGTTTGGGCGGACACGCCTGGGATCAGATCGATCTTGCGCGCGCCACGCGGGGCGGGTGCTTGATCAGCCTGGCCAATTCGGGCCCAGTACTGCATCGCGAGCAGATCGTGGTCATCCATGACGCGCAGGTCTTCCGTCGTCCGGACTTCTTTGGCTGGCGCTACCGGACCGCACATCGGCTGATCGATCGCCTGCTCGCGCGCAGCGCAACCATCGCGACGGTCTCGAAATTCTCGCGCGACGAGCTTGCAGCAGCCCTCAATCTCAGCGCTTCGGCAATTCCTGTCTTTCCAAACAGTGCCGAGCATTTTGCGTCCACTGAGCCGGATTACACCATCCTCGATCGGCTGGACCTCAGGCCAAAGAGCTATTTTCTCTTCATCGGTTCGCGAACGAAGAACAAGAATCTCTCCGTTGCGGTTCGTGCCATGAGCCTGCTGAATCGGCCGGACATTCCGCTCGTCATCGTCGGCGGCAACAACAGCAGCGTCTTTCAGGACAATCTCGACGAAGCGAGCTCGAGCCACATCCTGGCCGGCCGTCTGACTGACAACGAGATCGCAGCGCTTTACGAGCGCGCCTTGGCGTTTGTGTTCCCCTCTCTCTATGAAGGGTTCGGCGTGCCGCCACTCGAGGCAATGTTGTTCGGCTGTCCGGTCATCGCATCGACCGCCGATGCCGTCATGGAGACCTGCGGCGATGCCGCTGCCTATTTCAACGCCACTGATGCGGGCGAATTGTGTGTGCGTTTGCAGGAGAGATTGGCCGCGGGCGCCATTTCGGATGACGAACGCAGCAAGCAGCAGAATCGCCTCGCAATTTACTCGTGGCAGAGATCCGCGGATGCATTGCTACAATTTCTGGCACAGCAGCGCATCAACTGACGCGCGAATCTCCATGAAATGCTCGTGACGAATTCGTTCCGTTCAAAATCGAATTCTTTTTTGGTGACGACGGCAAATGCGATACGTGCGGCGCAACAACACCACACCGTCGTCAAAATATTGCTCCGTATCGGGAGGAACATTCAGGCCTCGCTGACGCTCACAGAGGGACTTCGCGAATGCCAGGCTCGCTTCAACGGCCGGTCAAGGTACTGCACATCGCCGAGACGATCCGAGGCGGAATTGCGAGCTATCTGAATGAGCTGCACCCGCAGCAAGAGGCAAGCTTTGGTGCCGGCAACGTCCACTATGTGGTGCCTTCGGACCATCGTGGCGATCTCGCGGTCGATGACGCGCAGATGACGACATTCGGGCGATCCGGTCGCAGCGTTTCTGGTCTCTTCCAGATGTTGCGCGCGAGCTTGCAGGCGATCGATGCCTTCAAACCCAATGTCGTGCATCTGCACTCGTCATTTGCGGGTCTCGTTCTCCGTCCGGCGCTCGCAGCAAGGCCTCAGGCGCCGAGCGTGATTTATTGTCCGCATGGCTGGGCATTTTCCCGCAAGGCGGGTCGTGTGAGCCACCAGATCACGAAGGCGGCCGAGAACCTGCTGGCAAGAACGACGGATCGAATCATTTGCATTTCCGCAGACGAGTTCAACGAAGCCATCCGCGCCGGGATTTCGGCCGACCGCCTCACACTGGTGCACAATGGCATTTCGAAGACGCGCCCGCAGCCGGTCGCTGCGCCCTGGCCGACCAAGAAGACCAAGGTATTGTTCATTGGACGCCTGGATCGGCAGAAGGGCTACGACCTGCTGATCGAAGCGGCAAGACTGCTCGAGGACGTGCTTGACGTCCGCATCGTCGGCGCCTCCGTCGTCAACAAGTATCAAGGACCTGCCGTCCCTTCGAACGTCACCCTGCTCGGCTGGCTCGATCGAGGCGAGATCGAAACCCACCTGGAGGCCGCCGATCTCGTCGTGATCCCCTCACGCTGGGAGGCCTTCGGCCTGGTCGCGCTGGAAGCCATGCGGGCAGCCAAGCCAATCCTGGCATTTCGCATCGGGGCGCTGCCGGAAATCGTGGTGGATGGCGCTACAGGCGCGCTTTGCGAACCGGTCTCCGCCGGTCAGCTCGTGGAAGGCTTTCGGCGCATGCTCGATCTCGACCTCAAGGTGCTGGGAAATCGTGGCTACGACCGTTTCAAGCAGTTTTATGACGTGGAGAAGACGCATCGACAACTCCGGCAAGTCTATATGGACGTGCTGGAGCGCAACGAGCTTCGGCCCGAAAAGCAGGTGCAGCTCCAGTCCGATCTTTCCAGCAACATCTAAATGGGGATGGGCCGAATCCCTGATGCGGCGATGCACAGCACCTTGAGCAGTTCCACTCGGCAGGCCGTCGCGTGGCTCGTCGCAATCAGTCTGTCGACATCCTGCGCGCTCGCGCAAGTCGCGCAGCCGCTGGATAGCAGGTTCCTCCTTGGCGTCGGCACGCATCAGGGATTGGGCGGCCCAGTCAGTTCGCGCGGCTATGTGCCCTCGACCAACATCGGCCAGATCAAGGAATTGGGCGTCAACGCGTTCCGCGACGATTTTCCCTGGTCCGATTTCGAGCAAGTCGGAGGTCGGATGGGCTTCACTTCCCAGCTTGGAAGGCTGGACGCCCAGATCAAATCCGGTGTTGCGCGCCCTTTCCTGATTCTCGCATTCGGCCATCATCTCGTTCCGAATTCGACGCCGCCTTCGACTGACGAGGCGCGGCGACGGTTTACGACCTACGCTGCGGCCGCGGCGCGGTCGGTTGCCGCGCAGCGTCCCATCTTCGAGCTCTGGAACGAATGGAATCTGGCGGCAAAGAAGGACGCTGCGTTTTCTGTCGAGAACTACCTGGCCCTGGCCAAGGTGGTGCAGCCAGCTGTCAAGCAGGCCGCGCCCGGCTCTCCCCTTGTGGTCGGTGCAATCGGGGACGATCCCGGCTGGACCTGGACCCAACGGATGCTGCAATCGGGCATTCTTCAATATGCCGATGGCGCTTCGATCCATCTCTACAATTTCTGCATGGGTCCGGCCAAGCGCACCTCGGCGGAGGTCGTCGAACGCCTGAACGCGTTTCACCGCCTTGTCAGTGACGCCAGCGGCAACCCGACGTTTCCGATCTATGTGACCGAGGCCGGCTGGCCCACGGCGACCAACAAATGCGGGGTCAATGAACAGGCGCAAGCCGACAACATGGCTCAGCTCATTCTCTGGGCCTCGACCGCCTCGTCCTGGCTCAAGGGGATCTGGCTTTACGAGCTCAAGGACAGCGGAGCGAACCCATCCGATCTCGAGCATAATTTCGGGCTCTACCATTTTGACAACTCGCCAAAGCCTTCTGCCTGCGCAGTTCGCGACGCATGGGCGTTTATTCGATCGAGCACCAGCGCGCAGGAAAAGAAATTGCCTGGGGGCGTCGTTTCGATCGTCGCATCGACGCCCGCTGGCCAGCGGATCGCGATCTGGTCCGGCGATCCGAGCCGGCGCTACGCGGTACGGCTGCGCACCAGCGCGGCTGACGCAACCTATGGCAGCCCCTGCGACGTCGCGACCCAACCTGCTTCCGGAGTTTGGATGCCGGTGTCGAGCACACCGCTCCTGATCAGCGCGAAAACGTCCAGCGCGGTCGAATTCGACGTCCGACCCGAGAGGTAAGCAATGACTGGAGCACTCTGACCAAAGCCGCATGAACTCAGACGATTTTTCTCTGTTTTGAACGATGAGATTAGCACAATGAAGGTTCTTCTGACGTCGTCGCTTTATCCAACGCCCCAGACGCCGAAGGTCGTCGGCGGCGCCGAGATATTCGCCCGCCGCTTCGCCGAAGGTCTGGTCGAGTGCGGCGACAAGGTGGAAGTGGTGCGCGCAGCTATTTCGCAGGATCGGCGACCCGAAAGGCACAATGGAATCGATATCCACACGGCGCCGGTGCGGAACGTTTACTTGCCGTTCAACGAGCCGAAGAACGTCGCGCTGCGCAGCATTTGGCATGGGATCGAGGACTGGCAGATCCTTGCGCCGATGATTGCGGAACGAATCCACGCGTTCAAGCCCGACGTCATCCACTCCAACAATCTATCGGGACTGACCACCGCGATCTGGCGGGTCGGGGCCCAGCTCGGCGTACCGGTCCTTCATACGATCCACGACTATTATCTCACCTGCCCGCGCTGCTCCCGGTTCAACAAGGGAAAATCCTGCGAACACACCTGCACCAGTTGCTCGTTGCTATCCTATCACCGCCGGCGCGCGACGCATTGGCTCAGCGCCGTTGTCGGCGTCAGCCAACGTGTGCTGTCGATCCACACCGATCTCGGCATGTTTGCGGATACACCAATCCGTACCGTCATCCACAACGCTTCGACGGCGCCGCCGAGCGCGCCCCATTTTCGACCTCTCTGCACCAGCGAGGTCACGTTCGGCTTCATCGGGCGCCTGACCGAGGAAAAGGGAATCGAGAACCTGATGAGGGCATTGGCCACCCTGCCGCGTGAACGCTTCAAGACCCTGATCGCCGGCCGGGTCAGCGACAGCGAGCAGCGGCGCCTTCGGGCGATCGCCCCGGACGCCCGGGTCGAATTCATGGGATTTGTCTCTCCCGACGACTTCTACAGGGCTGTCGACGTCGTGATCGCGCCGTCGATCTGGCACGATCCCGGCCCGCTCGTCGTCGCCGATGCAAAGGCCGCCGGCCGGCCGCTGCTGGGAACGCGTTTTGGCGGAATGCCGGAAGCGATCGAGGACGGCGTGACCGGATGGCTCACCGATGCCGATCCCACCTCGCTTGCCGACAGCATGCTGTCTATCGCGGCGGACCCGCACAAGATCGTCGAAATCAGCAAGCGCCTGGCAAGCGACAACAACAAATGGATGTTCTCCGACGTGATCGCGGCTTACCGGAACGTATACAAGCAATTGCGCGAGACGCAGCCGCGTCGCCAGTACGCGCGGGCCGCGGCGATACAGTGACAGGCCAGACGCTTCCCGCACACCGTTCCCCGACCAAGATCCAGCTAAGACAAGTCGGCCTCAAAGATGATTCGCCTGTTTGCCCTTGCCGGCTACATCTACCAGAGTGCAACCGCGATCATCCTGATCTTCGCGATCAGTCACTTGCTCCAGGCGACCGATTACACCCATTTTTCCCTTGCGCTCGCCTCGAGCCAGCTGCTCGGCGTGCTGACATTCGAGTGGCTCCAACTCGCCGGTCTGCGCTTCCTCGCGGCGGCCGGCGAGCGCGACGGTGCGCGGCTGAGATGGTCACTGTTCACGGCAGCCCTTCTTAGCGCCGGTGCGCTGGTCCTGATCGGCGCCTGTGCATCGTTGGCAAGCCCGCTTGCGTCTCAAGTCGTCGCTCTCGGTCTGATCGTCGCAGTGCTTCAGGGCGTGACCGATCTCTATTTCCTGACGATCCGGCTGTCAGACCGGCTCGGCCTTGCGTCCCTCCTGCTCGCCTTTCGCGCAACCGCGCTTCTCGGCGGCGCCGTGACGGGTGCGATCCTCTCAGGAACCGCCGAGGCGGCGCTGCTCGGCATCGCCGCGGGCCACATCACGGGCCTCGCAGCCGGTCTGATCGCACATCGAACCAGGCTCGAGCGGACGCCGGTCTCCGCCATGCTCAGCGACTGGTCCGAGTTCTGCCGCTACGGCATGCTGGCAGCCGGCGCGTCCGTCATCCATTTGTCGGTACCGGTGCTGTTACGCTTCATCATCATCAGCCGGCTCGGTGCGACAGGAGCGGGCGCCGGGTTCTCCGTCGCCCTCGATCTGCTGCAACGACCATTCTGGGTTCTGAACGCCGCGATTCATACCATCAGCTATCCCGAGGTCGTGCACGAATTCGAGGGCGGCGGCAGCAAGGGGTCGGTCGAATCCGCACGGCGGATGTTCGAATTCATGATCTGCACGACCATCGTCTTGCTGGGCGGCCTGATCGGCTTCATTCCCGACGCCGCTCATATTCTTCTTCCGCAGGACAGCGTTGACGGCTTCCTTGCCACGGCTCCCGCGGTCGCGCTGTTCTATTTCCTGCATATCCATCTCCAGGCCACGGTCGCAGTCGTTCCCCATCTGGAGAAGCTTGCAAGCCGGCTGGTCGTCGTGGCGGCCGGACAACTGACGATTGTCTCTGTTTCGTCCGCGCTCGCGATGCTGGTCGGGCTGTCGCCGCGTGGCGCCGTCATCTGCGCAGCGGCCGCAACTGCGATCGTGATCGTGCTCGCGCTCGGCCCAACAGTCCGATATCGCGCGGTTCCGCAGCTCGTTGTAATCGTTCAAGCCCTGATCGCGGCAATCGTGATTGGATCATTGGCGTCGATGCCGATCGAGCCGCTCTGGCTCCCCGGCAAGATCTTGATCGCCGCAGTCGCAACGGCCGTCATAGCGTGGCGCGGAGACTTTCTCATGCTGGCACGCCGCAACTAGCCCGAGTTCCCGGATCGGAACTGCGCGGCTTCTCGTTATGTCAGGTGCGCAAACTCAACCAGCGCGTTTACTTGATTTGCTTTACTCGCCTCGAAAACCGGCACATCGACATCCGCCAACATGAGATGGAATACGGCGCTGCTGAATTGAGCAACTCCGCTCATCCCGGGTGTCGTCAACTTCACCGCACCGGAAGTCGTCTCCGTAGATTTGCGGACACCACGAGAGCGAGCTGCCTCGATGACACTCATTCGTCTCTCCAATATCGATGTGCATGTGACAGATCGCGCATCGGCCTGCGCAGATATTCAGCAGCCTATTCTGTAGAAGTCTTGAAAGCGCCGTCGTCGTGCCATCGTACGTCGACATCGCGTCGATATCAGTTCATCAGCACGGCATCTGTTCCTGCACAAGGAACTTGAGTTGCGCGACTTTTGCGTTCGATCTTTATCTGAAATTCATACTCGAAAATGAGAGTTGCGCTCAACCCGCGAGCAATTCCGTTCGCCCTCTCTGATTCGAGTGTGCAATGTCGGCAGATCAAACCATCCTCTCCGCCAGCGGCTTCATCAACTCCATCGGCGTCAACACGCATGCCGGCTTCGGATGGACCGACTACAACAATCTCGCAATGATGACCGACGACCTGAAATATCTGGGCGTCACCCATCTTCGCGACGCGATGGCGACCAATCCGGCGGCACAACCCGTCGTCGACGGCCTGGCAGCTGCCGGCTACAAGTTCGACTTCATCGTCTCGTCCGCCCTGCCCGGCCAGGGGTCAGCCGGACTTCAGGCTTACGTGACCGCGCTCGACAAGTTCCTGACGAGCCATGCGGGCAGCATCAGCGCCATCGAAGGTCTGAACGAAGCGAACAACCAGCCCTTCACATACAATGGCAGCTCGAGCCTCAGCGCGGCCGCCCAATTTCAGAGCGCGCTCTACCTCGCGGTGAAGGCAGATGGTGCACTTTCGAGCATTCCGGTCTACAACCTGTCGCTCGCATACAACGACCCGCAAGGATACAGTCAGCTGGGCAACATGTCGGCATCTGTCGACTATGCCAACGCCCACGCTTATGTCAGCACCGGCTCGACCGCGGCGAGCTCTATCGCGGCGACGCTGAGCGCTGTGGAGACGGCTGCCCCCGGCAAGCCGGTGGTCATCACCGAAACCGGCTACACGACGCAGGCCAATACCCAATATCTCGGCGTCGACGAGACCGTGCAGGCGAAATCGATCCTGAATACGCTGGTTGACGCATACAAGGACGGCGTGAGTTCGACCTATCTCTACGAGCTGTTCGACCGGAACTCGTCCACGAGCGACACCAACCCGGAAAACAAGTTCGGCCTGTTTCATTCGGACGGTACGCCGAAGCTGGCAGCGACCGCGATACACAATCTGACGACCATCCTGGCCGACGACGGCGCGGGCGGTCATCAGCCGACTAGTCCATTGAACTACACACTGAGCAACATGCCGACGTCCGGCAGCAGCATGGTGCTCGGCAAGAGCAACGGCGCCTATGAGCTGGTCGTCTGGGCCGAACCCAAGCTCTGGAACGACGCGACGGACACTGAAATCTCCAACCCGACGCAAACCGTGACCGTGAACCTCGGCGGCGTGCACCACTCCGTCAAGGTGTACGATACGATGACCGGGACCACGGCGATCGCCAGCTATACCGACGTGTCCTCGATTACGATCCCGTTGAGCGATCATCCCCTCATCATCGAGATCGATGCACCTACGACGACCTCGACACCGCCGTCCATTCCGGCCGACGTGACTGGGACAGCGGCTGAGATCGTGCCCCAACTTTCCGATTTCAGCGCCTCTACAACGCTCAAGACGATCACGCTGACGGATTCGCATGTACTGCCTGTCGCTTCGACAGCGACCATGAATTACATCATCTCCCACTACGGCAGCGCGCTGTCCAAGATCCAGGGTGGATATTCGTTCTCGGTGACGAACTCTGCTTCGACCTGGACCAGCACCCTGACTTACAACAGCAATGGCACCCTGATCTCGACCTCGAATACCGGCCTCAATGCCAGCGGGCAGCCGATCTCGACCACGGTCAACTATGCCGACGGCTCAAAGGATGCGATCGGCTATACCGGGGGGGCGAAGACCACTTTCATTCACCTTGCGACCGACGGCACCCGGACCACCGATACCTACAGCACCGCGGGCGCCCTGCTCACCGAGGTGGTTCAGAAGACGACCGGCTACTACTCGACCACCATCTACACGAACGGGGTGAAAACGGCCGCCTATGTCCTGAATGCCGACCACACCCAGGACAACTACACCTACAATATCAAGGGCCAGAGCTACACCAGCCAGGTGCAGCATTTGGACACGACGGGCAAGGTCACCTCGGTAACCCGTACCCATGCTGATGGCTCGCTCGATTCCACGCAGGTTTATAACAGCGACGGCAGCAGCGCGATTACCACCTACAGCGCGACGGGCGTCAAACTGGTCGAGACCGATTATCACGCCGACCACAGCAAGGACGTCTGGACCTACAACATCGCCGGCCAGAACTACACAACCGAACACGACATCTACGATACGACCGGCTTCCTCTCCACCCTGGTGCGCCGCCACGCCGATGGCAGCTACGCCTTCAAGCTGGTGCAAAGCAGCGACGGCACGAAGACAAGCGACTGGTACGACACGGCCGGAAATCTCACCTCCGAGGTCGTACAGAAGGCTGACGGGTTCTATTCGACGACCTTTTACAGCAATGGCGTGAAGACCCAGGCCTACGTGAAGAACGCGGACGGGAGCCAGGACAATTACAGCTACGGGATCACCGGCCAGAGCTATTCAACCCTGATCCAGCATGTGGATCCCACTGGCAAGGTCACTGCCATCACACGCAAGCACGCCGATGGAACACTGGATTATACCAAGGTCATCAATTCCGACGGCAGCAGTGTGGTCACGACCTACAATGCCTCGGGCGTGAAGACGAAGGAAATCGACGCTCACGCCGACGGCAGCCAGGATGTCTGGCTCTACGGGATCACCGGACAGGCCTACACGACCGAGCACGACATTTATGATGCCGCCGGCTTGCTCACCACGTTGGTGCGTCGCCATGCCGACGGCAGCTACGCCTTCAAGCTGGTGCAAAGCAGCGACGGCACGAAGACAACCGACTGGTACGACACCAGCGGCATTCTCACCAGCGAGATCATCCAGAAGGCCAACGGCTATGACTCGACGACGGTCTACACCGGCGGCGTGAAGACGGCCGCCTACATCACCAATGCCGATCAGAGCCACGACAACTACAGCTACAACATCACCGGCCAGAGCTATACCACCCAGCACCAGCATCTCGATGCATCGGGCAAGCTGACGGAGATGGACCGCACCCATGCGGACGGTACGCTCGACTACAGCCAGATCGTCAATTCTGACGGCAGCAGCGTCACCAGCACATACAATGCGGCTGGCGTGAAGATGACCGAGACCGACTATCACGCCGACGGATCGAAGGACGCCTTTCTCTACAACGTGGTTGGCCAGAACTACGCCACCGAGCACGACAGCTACGATCCGACAGGATTCCTCACCGGCATCGTGCGCTCCCATGCCGACAACAGCCTGGCCTTCAGCCTGGTGCAGACGAGCGACGGCACCAAGACTTCGGACTGGTACGATGCGAAAGGCACGATCACGAGTGAAGCCGTGCAGAAGTCGGATGGCTACAGCTCCACAACGGTTTATACCGGCGGCGTGAAGACGGCGGCCTACATCACCAATGCCGACCACACGTCCGACAACTGGAGCTACAACGTCACGGGTCAGAGCTATACGACCCAGCACCAGCACCTCGACACGGCCGGAAACGTCGTTGCGATCACCCGGACCCACGCCGACGGGACCCTGGACTATACCCAGGTCGTCAACAATGACGGCAGCAAGCTGACGGACAATTACGACAGCTCCGGCAACAAGACGCAGGAAGTTGCGAACAACGCCGACGGCACCAAGGACGTCTTCCTGTACAACTTCAACGGCCAGCAGGGAACGACGCAGCACGAGCGCTACAACGCCGCCAATGCGCTGCAATATTTCGACGACACCAAGGCGGACGGCACCCACAACGTCACGGCGGTCGCTTCCGGCGTGACGGTCAAGGGCGGCAACGGCAACGACCTGTTTTCAACGGCGCCAGGCTCGACCACGGTGGTCTACGACCATGGCCAGGATCAACTCCTCAACTTCCATGCCGGTGATGCCACCAACCACGACGTCATCGAGATCTCGAAATTGCTGGCCGCCGATTACAGCCATCTCCAGGTCACGCAATCGGGCAACGACGCCTTTGTCGCTTTGTCGGCCGGCGATTCGATCCTCCTGAAGAACATCAATGTCGCCAGCCTGACGAGCCACGACTTCCTGTTCGTCTGAGCGCATCAACAAGCGTCCACCGCACGCACGCATCTGGACCCGCCGCGTCGCGGGTCCAGATGCTCGCGATCAAAAAACGGGCACGTCACTTTCCGGACGGCGACCGTCGCGCCATGCGGCCACGACATCGCCGCTATGATTATGGGCGTGCGATCGCGCGCATCGAGACCGCGCCCTGCGAACTTGCGTCACAATTCGACTCTAGAAGGATGGCACACGTCGCAGGGAATCTGATGTCGAGATGGAAGTTCGTGAGCAAACTCGCTTTGTCGTTCTTGATTTCTATCGATTCGTCGCGGCCCTCGGCGTCTTCATTTTTCATCTGAAGAACATCGACACGGGTATTTCGCCCATCTGGAACGGCTCCTACGGCCTGTTCGTCGACATGTTCTTCATCTTGTCGGGCTTTGTGATCGCCTATTCTTACCCCGCAAGCTCGAGCGGGTTCAGCGGCTACGTCCGCTTCCTGACGCGCCGGATCGCGCGGATCTACCCGTTGCACCTTCTGACCCTGCTTGCGTTCGCGGGGCTTGCGTGGATCGGGATCTCCGGGCCGACGTCGCATGCAGGCGTGACCGACTTCATCCACAATGGCCTTCTCATCCAGGCCTGGGGGATTACCGATCATCTCAGCTTCAATTCGCCATCCTGGTCGATCAGCGCGGAACTGTTCTGTTACCTGTTATTTCCTCTGCTGATGCTGCTGGCAGGGCGGGTCTCTTCATTGACGCTCGCAATCATCGTCGCGTGCCTCTATGGCGTCCTGGCTCATGGTCATCTGCCGATCTGGCAGGAACGATCGCAGATGTATGGTGCCAACTACGATTACGGCATGCTGCGCGCATTACCGAGCTTCATGAACGGCATTCTACTCGCCATGCTGTTCAAGCAATTCCGCCACTATCGCAGCAAGCCACTTGCTCTCGCCGGCGTTCTCGTGTTCTTCGGCTCGGTGCTGGTGTTGAACGTCTTCGCCAAGCCGGACCTGGCGATCATACTGTTCTCGCTGGCCATCTTGCTCACCGCGATCGGCGAAACCGCTTTTACTCAACTCCCGGGCGCGTCATGGCTCGGACGGCTCGGCAACACGTCCTACGCCATCTACATGCTGCACGAATTATTGCTGATCCTCGTATTCAAGCCGGTCTGGCATCAGCTCGGACTGCAACCCGGCGCCTTTCCGCTGTTCGCGCTGGCCTGCTGCCTCATTCTCACGATCGCCGCGGGCGTCACCTATAGTTATGTTGAAAATCCTGCCCGGAAATTGATCAATCGCCTTGCTCCGCGTGATCCCAGGCAGTCGATCGAGCCTCAGCGCATCGAGGCGCTGGATCTCAGCCCGACCAGGCAGGCTGCAAACGCGGGCTGAGCCAGATTTACCTGCGCGCTTCGGCTGAAGTTCACCGGGATCGTCGAAGGCGATCCAAGACTTCGCGCACGACCCGCAGGACCGCCTCCCGCGCAATCACGAGAACGATCCCGAGATAGACAGCGGCGCCAAGCACGATCAAAACCATCAGGCGCAGCCAAGCCGGCAGCGGCGGCAGCATGGCGGAGGCGCCGAGGACGGTCGCAGCCATGAAAGCCGAACCTGCGAGCGCCGGCACGAGCGCTTGGGCATATCGTCGTACGCCGATCGACAGGATGCGCAGCGATGCGCCCGCGGACAGGGGATACAGGAGCAGGGCACGTACCACATAACCCACCGCAATCGCGACGAGGCCGAAAGGCGCGGCGACGATGAAGATGGCAATGTTCGACGCCGCATAGATCAGCGTCAGCCATGTCTGCCAATGTGGCTTGCCGAATGCCAGAATGACCGAGTGATTGTAGAGGCCGATGGTCGTCAGAAAGCCGGTGACCGAGATGATCGACAGCAGGGGTGCCGAAGCAAGCCACTTCTCGCCGAAGAAGGTCAGGATCAGATCCGGCGACAAAGCTGCAATCCCAGCGAATATCGGCGCCGTCAGCAGCGATGTGTAGGACACGAAATCGAGAAGGGCCTCGCTAGACGCCTTGCGATCATGCTGAAGGCCCGCGACCGTTGCAAAGAACACACGATTCAGCGCATTCCCGATCACGGTACTCACGGCGTTCACGAGCCGCTTGGCAAGGCTATAGAAGCCGGCGCCCGCTGCACCCGTATACCAGGTGACAAAGATCAGATCCGAATTCGCATTGGCGAAGTTCGTAATGCCCGTGAGCGCCACGTAGCGGCCGTAGCTGATCAGCTCGCTGGCATCTCCTCGACTGAAACGGAAGCCGGGGCGCCATGGCGTCAGCGTCCACAGACTGACCAGGGACACCAACGAGGTGGTAACGAGCTGCCCAACAAGGGCGATCACACCGTAACCATTGCCCGCCAGCGTGATGCCGACAGCGCCGCCGAGCGTGATGGAGAACAGGGAGCGCATCGCCAGCGAACGGAACAACTGGTTGCGCGTCAGCCAGGCCTCGTGGGTACGCGACAGTCCCTGCACGGCAACGACAATGGAAAAGCCTTTCAGCACGACGGCAAGGTCGTTCAGGCCGGATAGACGCTCGACGGCGTTGCTGGTCGCGAACAACGCCCCGGCCGCAACCAGCGAAAATGCCGCGATCAGCCAGAACGATGCGTTGTAGTCCTCATCCTTCGGATGTGGACGAGCCTGAACCGCGATCGCGATGCTCTCTATGAGCACGGCACGGCAGAAATCCAGCGCCAGAGCGCCCGTGGCGACAAGGCCGAGGATCTGCGGCGACAGCAAACGCGCCATGATGACATAGATCGCGAGCGTCAACGCCTGTCCCACCGCGGAATCCAGGGCGGACCAGATGACGCCAGAGACGATCGAGCGCTGCGTGATCGACGGCTCGCGACTGAGTTGCAGACTTGTCATAAGCTCAGATTTGGTATGAGCGCGTCAACGGCAGATCTGCACTCGCGCCGCACGAATGGTCCAAGAGTCGCCTCTTTCGAGAGACAGTGTCGGCAGCATAACATCTGCCAGCTGAGGGCGCATGAATATTCGAAGCAATCTGCGTAGATTGATCAACGAGGTCGGCTGCGACTTTGTTCAGCAATTGCCTTATCCGCATGTGGAACTGTTCTTCTGGCGTCCTGATGATGGAACGATCAATTTTGGCGACTATTTGTCCCTCGTGATCGTCGAGCAATGTCTGCGACAGAGCGGCCATACGCTCGCGGACGAAACGTCCCGGCAAGCGCGAATGTTCGCGATCGGCTCGATTCTTCACTATGCGCGTGACGCCGACGTGATCTGGGGTAGCGGCATCAATGGCCGTCCAGGCCAGGACGATCTCAATCGGCGCGTTCAAACGCTCGACGTTCGCGCAGTGCGCGGTCCTCGCACGCAGGAAGTTCTTCGGCGACGCGGCCTGTCTGTCCCTGACGTCTTTGGCGATCCTGCGTTGCTGCTTCCGCAGCTGTTTCCTGGTCGCTTCAAGCGTCGTCGCACGCGACCCTGGATCTTCGTACCCAATCTGCACGACATCCGCATGATTGATCATGCATCAGGCAATGTGGTCAGCCCGCTGGGATCTTGGAATCGGCGCATTGAGGCTATTCTAGAGGCAGATCTGGTGCTGGCGAGTTCCCTGCACGGCTTGGTCGTTGCCGAGGCTTATGGCATTCCCGCGCGTTACGTACGGCTCAGCGATGGCGAATCAGAGTTCAAATACCGTGACTATTATGAAGGCACTGGACGGTTCGATGTCGAATTTGCCTCGAGCCTCGAGCAAGGCCGGGAGATGGGAGGCGCTGTCCCTCTGAACTACAACCACGCTGCGCTGATGAGCAGCTTTCCCATCGATCTCTGGCGAGAGGCACGCTGATATGGCGAGGCGCTTCAGGGTCGCGATCTATGCGCCGCATTTCGCCGAATATTCGTATCGGCTCGCGGCTGCATTGGCCAAGCACTGCGACGTCAGGCTCGTGCTCAATCGCAAGGACGCCAATCAGCAGTGGAATCTGGACTGGATTCCTGCGCCCTCTCCCTTCGACACGCGGATTCGTGATCTGAGCTTACGGCGTTCCGGTGCCATCGGACTTCCACGGTCATTCCTCGATATTCTCACGTTCCGCCCAGACGTGGTGCATTGTCACGAATGTCCGGAATATTTCACGGCGGGACTGATGGAGCTGCTCAGGCTCACGAGTCTTCCGCGTATCCTCACCGTTCACGACGCCATTCCACATTCCGAGGGCGGCTCTGGCACAAACACCAGTGAAGAGCGCCTGCGCGAGCGGATGCGCTCCGCTGCCACCCATGTGACTGTGCACGGACAAAGCTGCATTGCCGATTTCTCCAGTGCCTCGCCAGATTATCGCGGAGAGGTCACCTCTTCCATGCACGGCGTGCTGATGGTTCCACCAGCTCACAACACCCCGGTCAAGGCAACCGACGGCCGGATCCTGTTTTTCGGACGCATGTGGGCCTACAAGGGTCTCGATGTCTTCCTCGACGCCATCGATCTGCTGTCGAAGCGCGGCGTGCATCATCAAGCCATCGTCGCCGGTCGCGGTCCCGAGATGGCACGATTTGGCAAGCGAATGGAGAACATGCCGTCGATCAATGCGATCGACGCCTACATCTCGCCAGCGGACACCAGCGCTCTCTTCCAATCGGCCGAAGTGGTCGCATTGCCCTACAAGGACGCCAGCCAGAGCGGCGTGCTTGCATCCGCCTTCGGCAATTGCCGCCCTGTCGTTGCGAGCGCAACCGGCGGCATTCCCGACGTCGTTACCGACGGAGTTAACGGCCTGCTGGTGCCGCCTTCCGACGCTACGGCGCTGGCTAATGCGCTGGAACGGGTGCTCACATCCCGATCGTTGGCGGCCAGCCTGACCGATGGTGCCCACCAGACCGCCGCGGGATCGCTGAACTGGGACCACATCGCCGAGCGTCTCTTCGCGACTTATCGTCGGGTCGCCTCATGACGATACCGAATGCTCCATCTTGCCAACCGGGCCAAACAACTGGTTGCGCAACGCCCCGTCCAGCAGGCGCCTGAGCCTGACCTCGATCAACTCGTAGCTGATCGCGCTCGCGACCAGCGACATGATCCCTCCCAGGACGACGAAGGCGAACCAAAGCAGCCAGCGGTTGACACCGGTCGCAACGAGCTTCAGTCCGATCATTTGCAACGGGAACAGCACAAAGGGATGGACAAGGTAAAGACTATAACTGATCTTGCCGACATATTGCAGCGCCGGTGCGCTAAGGACGTTGCCGATACCCGAGTTCGAAGCCAATACCATGCCGAACAGCAGGAATCCGGGAACAAGCGCAACGAACGGATGAAATAACACCAGGCCCGCATACATCGCGGTGCCACAGGCGAGGCCTGCGGCACCTCCTACCCAGCCCGGAAGCCGAAAGCGCAAGCCAGTTGCGCTGAAGAACATGCCGACGCAGAAGAATGCGGTGATCGGCCAATGCAACAGGCAGGCAAGACCGAGCAAGACCAAGGGCGCCGCCATCAACCGGCCGCCGATACGCAGCGCGACAAACGTCAACGCAAACCAGATGTAGAAGGCCCACTCATAGGTCAGCGTCCAGGCATTCTGCTGCGCGATAGGCAGACCCAGGACGTCCTGCAAGAAGAACAGATTGGCGGTGAATATCCCCAGATAGGTGCCGATATCGATGCCGCGGAAGAACTTGTAACCGACAATCGGTCCGATCACGAACAGGGCCACATGCAGAATCAGAAATACCGGCACGATGCGGAGGACGCGATCAAAGAAGAAACGCCCAAGCGATCCATGCCGGACAAGGCTTGCCGGAATCAGGAAGCCGCTGATCATGAAGAACAACTCCACACCGTGCCCGCCGACATTGATCATCGACTGAAACCACGGCCAGAGCGGCGGCAGGAATCCGGGATTGGGGATGTCGTACATCCCGCCCTTCGGCATGTCGTAGAAATGGTCCATCAGAACGCTCAATGCCGCGACCGCACGAAGGCCCTGGACGGACGGAACGAACGACCCGTCATACGCCATTTTCAACTGCCGCGTCGGCGCGCTCACTCCGCGGCCCCCTGTGTACTGAGAGCGGGCTCGAGAACGATCGGCTTCCTCCGCTTCGAACGGAATCGGTGTCCGAACGCAATGCAAGGCTTCTCGACAAACGAATAGGTGATCCAGCTCAACAGGATCGACAGCGCTACGATGACGGCAGCAAACGCAGCCCACGCCAAGGGCCCATCGCCGAACCACAGGACGCGATGCACCCAAACAATCGCGAATGGCGACATCAGGTAGACCGAATAGCTAATCACGCCGACGAACGCGAGCGGGCGCCAGGCCATCCTCTCGCCGAATGCGGCAAAGGCGATGAAGACCAGCGCCGCGCAGATATAGGCCGATCCGATCGAATAGCTGTAGAAGAAGTTCTCCTGATAAACACCGCCGAATCGCCTGTCCGACAACGCCGCGGCGAAGATCGCATAGAGCACCGTGCACACGGTCACGTGGCGCCATTGCAGTTTCCCGCCGATGACCGTGTCACGGATGATCTTGCCCAGGAACATCGCCGACAGATTGAGACCGACCTCCATCAGCGACGATATCGTCCGGTTCTCGACCAGCATGGCCGCAGCCGTCCCGATCAGAGCAGCTGCAATGACGATGGCAACGGCCGTCAAACGCTGGTTCAGCAACCCCAAGGCAAACAGAATGGTGCAGCTGACGTAAAACAGCAGCTCGATCGCCAGCGTCCAGTAGAACACCCAAAGATTGGGGATATTCGCAAAGGTCTGCAGCATCGTCACATTGGCCGCGATCTGCCACAATGGGAAAGTCGTGGCATCGAGCAACACCATGGTGACAAGCCCGATCACGATCGACGTCCAATAGGCCGGGTAGAGTCTGAAGAAGCGGCTGATCGCGAAATCACGGACGGGCGTCGCGCTGTCCGGAAAGCTGAACGGAATCACGAATCCACTGACGAAGAAGAACAGCACAACGCCGAACCGGCCGAAGTTCATGTAGTAGCCGATCGCGTCGTGGAAACCCCAGTAATACGCGCCGGTCGGGTGCTTTTGTACGATGACCTCGAGCACATGCTGGACCAGCACGGCCAACACGGCGATTCCCCGTAACGTATCAATAAATGCAAGCCGCTTGTGCATCCTGTCTACTCACCTGCCTCCGCTCACGACCGTGCCCGGTGCTCCGAAATCGTCCAGCGAACGGACAGGACGCGGCATTTCGATCACCGCGACATCGGAAGCTCTTACCTTCGTCGCCCGCCTGGAGAATACTTCACTGAAGCTCAAGGCGATGGTCAGCAGACCGGACGCGGGGCCGTAGTTCAGGACTGTGATCGTGAACAAATTGACAACGAAGATCAGCGTCAGCTTGTAGACGTCGGTCGCCCCAAACGTTGCCCGAAACACCATCACCATGAACGCGACGAACGGCATTCCGAACATCAGGTAAGTGCCGATGTAGAAATTATCGACCGGCACCCAGAACGAGGCCAGTGGCGAGAACAGCTTCTGCGGATAGTTGAAGCAACCGGCTCCACAACCCGTAATCAGACCGATCGGCATGAGCTGGTTCAGGTACACGAAGGGCAATTGCCAGCTGTTATTGATACGGTCGAGAATACTGAACATGGTCGAGTGTGGAATGGCGGCAGTTCCCGACGCCAGCACGATCATGAAGAACGGGACGAAGATCGAAGCGAAAGACCATAATGCAATGTTGCGGATCGCCGGGAAGCGCGCCTTCTCGGGCAACATGCGTACAAGTACCAGCAGCAGCAGATACAACACGAGAACGATCATGGTCGTTTTGCTGGTGGTCAGGCGAATGGTGTAGACGGCGATCCCGCCGAACAGCAGGCACCACGTCGTGCTCTTGCGAATCGACGTGATCGCAAACGATATGAGAATGAAGAACGCCGCCATGGTGTTGTCGGCGGCAAAGCCCATCAGGCGCTGATCGTCGCCGCCATAGGCCCACCACAGCCGTCCCGCCTCGCGGACCGCCCCGAACGATTCATATTTATACCCGATCCACGGCATCGGATAGAACTTGGTCAGGATGACGCCGATCACCGAAAGATAGAAGGTCGCGGCGATGACCGTGAGCAGCTTTCGGTAAGAGCCGAGGCTCGAATCGCAGAAGCAAAACCCGACAAAAACCGGCAGCATCATCTTGAAGGCGGATACCGCTGCGTTGCCGGTCCCGAGCATGAAATAGCCCAACACGAGGGAAAGCATGACCTGCACCAGCACCAGCGTCGCCATGGTGCTGCGATTGCGCAGAATGCAATGGATAACGAACTGGGCCAGGCACAGAAGCGCAATGAAGTCGGGCAGGTACCAGAGCGGGTCTACGTGAAGAATGCTGGTGCCCCAGCGGATCACCCCGCCGAAGGCGTCCCGGATCAGATAGGTGCCGAGCGCGATCGCCTCGATGTTGAGACTGATCAACGTCATTCGCGGGCGATGAAGTGCTAGCGCTGACATATGTAACTCAGTTCGTCAGCCGCGCCGATGGCGCAGGCGCCACCGACAAACCGGGGCGGCGTCCAAGAAGGTTGCGAAGGAACTTGCCGCCGGGAATTTCGACGTAACGATAGGTGTAATGCGACACGACGAACACGGCGGCGAGTGCGACGACGAGATTTAGGGTCGCCGGCAGCCCCGATTGAATCGAATCAAGTGCCAATATCCGCCGCGCGCCGAGCGCTCGCACGAAATACTCGGCGAACAGCACGACGAGCGCGTGCACCATATAGATCGAGTACGATCTCTGCCCGAGCCACACCAGCGGCCTAGTCACGAGCATGCGCGGCACCAGCGGCGCATCTGGAAATGCGAGCAGGCTGCCGAGAAAGATCGAAAATGTCAGCGGTGCAAGGAAGCTGGCCGCCGGGTATGCCTCCACTACACTCACCAGAACAATGCTGGCAATCATGGCACCAAGCTGCACGACGCCCTGCATGGCCGGATCCGGCTGGCGGGGCATTCGGCGAACGATTCTCACGGTCAGGACGCCAAGGAAAAAGCTGGCGAAACAGCGCAGGATACCGAAATCGGTCTGCAACCCGAGACTCTTCTTGTCCAGCACGAACACGATGGTCGCCAGGCTTGCGAACGCGATCACCCCGGAGAGCGCATAGAATAGTGTCAGGCAACGTATGCGCTGGGCCAGCAGAACCACCAGCCCAAACGCCAGATAAGTATAGAATTCGACGCTGATGCTCCAGCTCGGCGCATTCCAGCTGAGATAGTCGATAAATCCCATGGAGTGCAGGAGAAAGACGTTGAGCAGGAAGGAATAGGAGTTGTTCACTTCGAACGCAGCCGGCGCCGCGACGACGATTCCAGCCATGACTAGGCTGATGCGCAGGAGGCGAAACAACAAGTTCGCGGCCAACATCGCGATGTGCAGCGGATAGACGCGCGCAAGGCGCCGCACCATGAAGTCGCGCAACGAGAAGCGGCCGAACTCGCCCTCGACGGAGCTGAGCGACATCACCATGCCGCTGAGAACGAAGAACAAGTCAACCAGCAGCCATGAGCTCCTGAAGAAGGAACAATCGATCCACGCATTATGCGGAAATGCCGCAAGGAATGTCGGCATCAGCAGGAGATGGTGGATCACCACGGCAGTCGCTGCGATACCTCGAATGCTGTCGAGCGGCAGGACATGCGCCTTCTCACGATGAACCAACTCCGTCACATCGACTTTCCGTAGCTATTGCACCGCAGCAGTGTGTATCAGGTCGCGCGCGCTTTCAATCATTGCGATCGACGGTTCGCGTTTGGCGCATGATGTTCGACGATAAATTCATCGCTCACGACTCATTCCGACACATGCTCGCCAAGCTCGCGCCACTTTTCCCACTCGCGAGATGATCGCGACGCGACTGCACTATGCTCGCGAATATTTGCGAGAAAAGTGTGCGCGAAATCCGGCCTTGTTGCGATCACTCGCGCGATGAGCTCATTCTGAGTGCGCGCGTTCTCGATGGAACAATGTCGAGCGTCGCTGCTTATGGTCGCGGCTTATGTCAGCTTTACGACGACACACCGCCTCGCGGACTCTCAACTGCAACATTCGGAGGCAGCAAGCTGCCGATCTCGCGGGCATTGCAACTCTTCGTCATACAACCAACAGCAAAGAGAGATGACCTTCTCAACCGACACGACTGAGCGAACCAACTTTTGCGCCGCACAACATTTGACACAGTTGCCTGTCAGGTTTCGCTTACTTTCATTCGCAGCAAAGATGATGGGACACGGATGGGCCGCGGATCGACATGTTCTCGTGTGACGCAGCGATGGCTGCAAGTGATCTTGATGGGATCGACGCTGATCGCGTTGAGTCTCGGACCCTGTCAGGCTCAGTGTGTCGAGTTCACGGACCGGGCTTCCGAGGTCGATCTCGACGCATTCGTGAAGTCGCCGTCCTCCCTGCTCGAGAAGCTGCGCAATGACAAAGAGAAGCTGAAGTATCGGCTCTCGACCTATATCGCGACCAATCCTTCGCTGCTGCCGTCGGTACAGACACTCATTACGGAGTCTTCCTCCAACGATCGTTCGGCGATCGGCTCTGCCCTGCGGCTCGCAGAGGCGCGCTGCATCACGACGAAGCCGGACGCTGCGCGCAAGATCAGGGATTTCGCCAAGCGGATCGGCGATCTCTCCGTACAAGCGGGCTACTCCGCGGTCGGCGAGGATAATTCAGGCGCGCCGATACAGTCGCAAAATAGAGCGTCGGCGCCGTCGCCGGGGAGCGCCAGCCTGTTGGAAGGCGAATGGAAGACAAAACTGTCTGATCCGTTCAAGCCCGTTCCGATTCCTCATTGATCATCAAAGGCAGCATTCGCAAATGTATCAGCCCAGAGAACAGTTCCCGTCTGGACACAGATTCGGCATTGAGTTTGGCGGGGCGGTGCTCAGCTTCGAGCGGGTGACCGACGTCCTTCGCCGTCAGTGGCCGATCATCGCTGCCTCGGTCGGAGCTTCGTTGACTCTGGTGATCGCCTATCTGGCGATGGCGCAACCGATGTATACGGCGAATGCCCGCATCATGATGGATACGCGCCAAACCCAGGTTCTGGACAAGGACAGCGGGACCAATAGCGCGCTGATCGATACCGGCTTCGTTGATAGTCAGGTCGAGGTCATCAACTCTGACGACCTGATCCTGTCGGTCGTTCGTCGGCTCAAGCTGACGGAAGACCCCGAGTTCAATGGCTCGAATCCGGGCGTCCTTGGCCTCATCGTAGGCAAGATCATGTCGGCGTTCGATTCCGGTGAACCGCCCTCGCAGGAGCGTATCGAACATGCCGTGGTCGAGCAGATCCAGAAAAACCTGAGGGTCGAGCGCGTTCTGACGACTTATGTGCTGTCGCTCAGTTACAAGGCACGAACGCCTGATAAGGCCGTCAAGGTCGCCAATGCGATTGCGGATGCCTATATCGTAGGCGCTCTCGAAGCCAGATACCAATCCACCAAGCGAGCGACCGAATGGCTTCAGCAGCGCAGCGTTGAGCTGAGCGAGCAAGCGACCGCCAGCGACCGCGCCGTGCAGAGCTTCAAGGCAGAGCACAACATTGTCGGAACGAGCCGCGGCCTGATGTCCGAGCAGCAGCTGTCGGATCTGAACACGCAGCTGGTTCAGGCGCGGGCGGCAACAGCCGAGGCCAAGGCGCGCCTCGACCGAATTGACGCGGTCTCCGACCAGGATCTCGCCCAGCCGACGGTGACAGACGCCCTCAACAATTCGGTCATCACGCGCCTGCGGGCTCAGTATCTCGACCTTCAGGCCCAATATTCCGACTGGTCCAGGCGCTACGGCAAGACCCATCTCGCGACCATCAATCTCGCAAACAAGATGGATGAGCTTCGCAAGAATATCGCGGACGAGATCCATCGGATCGGCGACGCTTATCGCAGCGACTATGAAATCGCAAAAAGCCGCGAAGCGTCCCTTGAGAAAAACGTGAAGGATCTAGTCGCCCAGGCGGGCCATACCGGTCAGGCGGAAGTCAAGCTCCGCGATCTCGAGAGCGCGGCCGACACCTATCGCAATCTCTACAACAACTTCCTGGAAAAGCTGCAAAACGCCACGCAAAACCAGAGCTTTCCGATCAGCGAGGCACGCCTGATCAGCACCGCGACCAAGCCTGATCGCAAGAGCTCGCCAAAATCGGTCCTGGCGCTGGTGGGCGGCCTGGTCGGCGGCCTCTGTCTCGGCTTCGGAATCGCGTTTGCCCGCGAATTCCTGAGCGATGTGTTGCGGACCCCTGGCGAGGTCGAGGAGGAGCTCGGCGTGAAGTGCCTCGGCGTGCTTCCGGACATTCGCCCGCCGACAAGGGCAGGCGCACTGCTCTCTGCGTCCACCGGCAGCACGGCTCCGGATCTATCCCGCTACGTCGTCGACCATCCGTTCTCGCGGTTTGCGGAAACCTTGCGCAATATCAAGGTATCGATCGACGTCGCGCGCCTGACCCGGGAGATCAAGGTCATCGGCATCGTGTCATCCCTGCCAAAGGAAGGTAAGACGACCGTTGCGGCCAATTTCGCCCAGTTGATCGCCCTCACAGGGCACCCCACCCTCCTGATCGACGGCGATCTGCACACGCGCTCGCTCACTCGCGAGCTTGCGCCCAATGCCAAAACGGGGCTTGTCGAGACACTGACCGATCCGGCCAGCCTCAGCTATCACGTGCAGCGGAGCAAGGAGACGGGTCTCGACTTCCTGCCATCGGTGGTGGCCTCCCGCATGGTCAATTCGGCCGACGTGATTGGATCAAGGGCCATGGCCGAGCTGCTCAAATCGCTGAAGGAGCGCTACGAGTACATCGTGATCGATCTGGCCCCGGTGATGCCGGTGGCAGATTCCAAGGCTGTCAGCTTCCTCATCGATGCCATGGTCTACGTGATCGAGTGGGGCCAGACCACGCGGTCCGCGCTCCAGGAGTCCATTTCCGGCTCGGAGGTGCTTCAGAAGAAGCTGCTCGGCGCAGTCTTGAACCGCGCTAACCCGAAAATGCTGAAGCGCATCGAGGCCTATAAAGGCAAGCACCACAATAGCTATTATGTGGAACACGCCTAAGCCCGCTCCTCGACCGCCCCGGCAAGCGCCGTAACATCGGGCACGCGCCAGGCCCGCGGCCGCGGGCCAGTGCGCTCGCGCAAACGCCGGCCAACCACGTTGCGAGCCGATGGTTTGGCTCACAGAGGCTGCGAAAGCGACCTGCCCTCCGCGCTTTCCCCTCCAAGAACCGCGCGCCTGAGCGCTCGCACGCCCGCCTACTCCGGTCAGCGCCGACCTCCGTATTCGTCCGGAATCCACATTGCGCCACCATTGCCCTAGCTCAAAGCAGGGATTGACGGGTCAATGAGGGCTCGTCCATTGGGGGCTTTCCTGCTCCCTCGTGATGATCGGCTGCTGCAGTTCTAGGCACCTTTCCTTTCGAGTTCCGTGAGACTAAGTTGCGCTCATACTCGTTGCTCGTTTTTGGTGGGTCGTATGCTGATCGTCCTCACTATTTTATCGATTTGGGTGCTGCTCAACATCCTCTTTGTGTTGATCGTGGTTCCCCCACGTAAGCCGCGACCGCAGTCACGGCCGGTCGCGTCGACCCTGTCGCCAGCTCCCATCGATCCGAGCCGACGGGACCTCGAGCAAGACGAGCCCTTCTCCCTGCGTCATGTCGTGGCGTCCGTCGCCATGGGGGCGTTTTTCGTGCTGGTGCCGCCGCTGCTTGCGCTGCGCGACGCCCTCATGCGGCTCTTCAGGAAGTCGTCCCAAAACGACGAATAGCCGGCGCGCGAGCCCGGCTATCCGAAATATTCGTCTTTGACGCCTGCGTGCTAATAGGCTTCCTGGAACATCACGGCTGACGCTGTGCGCGCCATGATCTTCAGGTCGAGCCAGATGCTCCAATTGCTGACGTACCAGACGTCATATTCCACGCGCTTTTCCATCAAGTCGATCGTCGGCGTCTCCCCGCGGAGGCCGTTCACCTGAGCCCAACCGGTCAGTCCGGGCTTCATATGGTGGCGGTAGACATATTTGCTGATGAGTTCGTCATAGTAATTGTCGTGCGCCAGCGCGTGCGGCCGCGGCCCTACGAGCGACATGTCGCCTCGCAACACGTTCCAGAGCTGCGGCAACTCGTCGATGCTCGTCATGCGGAGAAAGCGTCCGATTTTGGTGATGCGGGCATCCCCCTTGGTCGCCTGGGCGATGGCATGACCATTCTCGGAAACGGTCATCGTTCGGAACTTCCAGATATCGAACGGTTTGCCGTTGAACCCGCGACGCGACTGCCGAAAGATGACAGTTCCCGGCGAGTCCAGCTTGATCAGCATGGCGACAGTCAGCAGCAACGGCGTCAACACCACGAGCGCGAAGATCGCCACACCGACGTCGAGACAGCGCTTCTGCAGACGCTCGAAGATGCTCAGCGGTGGCCGTTGAATCTCCACCGCCACGGTCCCGCTGACCGGCAAGAAGGGGCGCGAAACAATATCGGCGATGGAGTCGTCGGGTAGAAGGCGCACCGGTTGCGGCACAGCGCGGAGGCAATGGCTGAGCTTCCGAAGCATCGGCAATTCATTCCAGTCGATCGCGAGAAGATACTCGTCGACATCCGCGAGGCGGCACTGGCGGATGACGTCCCGCACCTCCCGCTCCCATTGGCTACCGTCGCTGCCGTCGGTTCCAAGTACAAAGTGACGAACGACATCAAAGCCGTTTCGTCGCAGATCCTTGAACCGGCCCGATGTGAAATCGAGCGGCTTGAGACTGAGGAGCACCACCTTGCGATCGACCAGTCGGCTCCGGGCAAAACTGGTTCCGAGCGCGATCTGCCAGACGAAGCGAAGGCTGATTAATCCAACGCCGCCCATTGCGGCAAAAACGATCACGGTGCCGCGAGACAGATTGTCCGTCGACTTCAAGAGGAATGCCGCGACAGCAAGGACGGTCAGCGACACCAACCAGATGAAGACGGCTTTCCGCAACTGCCAGACGAGATTGAGCAGTCGATGCGTGGCGTAGACATCCTGAAAATAGGCAAGCGCGATGAACACCAGCCCGACGATCAAGCCGGCCCCAACCGAAGCGCCATCGGCGTTGGATGCCGTTGCAAAACTGTAGAAGGCGGAGCCGGCGACGTAACTCACCAAGATCAGCGAAAAGTCGGCAGCGATAGCGACCATCTGAAACGGCCGCTGAAGAGCAGACCCCCGCGACAATGAGGGCGAGTAAACCTTCTCAGAACCATAAGTTGCAACAGCCATTCGAACCTCAACGTATCGAGAGAGTGCCAGACGCTCATTGTGATGCTGAAGACTCGTCACTTCCCCGGGCGGAAAGTGTTGAGTGATCGCAGCGATATTGTGGCGCCGCACTCAAAACTTTTGCGATGCAAATTGGATCTTTCTTTGAGACGTGTGTCTGCAGTTTCGTTCGAGCCTAGAATGTCGTCACAGTGGTGACATATCGACGAGCGTGTTGCCCTATTTTGAATCAGGTTCCGCAACGACCTTCGATACGCAAGAGTCGGAGCAGCACATTTCGGCTCGACAGGAGGCACAATGTCGAGCGCGAAGAGAACGCAGCAGATCAGATACGAGAATTTTGTCGGACTACCATCTCCGGGTGTATTCTGATTTTTGCGTCGAGTCATGCAACTTTGCCATGCAGAGCGTGCCAGCGATGCATTCGGATGGACGGATGGGCAAGAATTGCCGTGCCCTTCTTTTGGCGCGATCGCGTTTGAGAACGGTGTGACAATGCTTGCGTCGGATAGTCATTCTCTGGTGCGTGCGGCGTTGGGACATTCTCTCGACCATCTGATCAACAGCGCGCCATGACTTTCGTTGCCAGGCCACACCTGCCAGTTCAAAAGCCGCAATTGCCCGCCGGTGTCCGCATCTATGCGATCTCGGATATCCACGGCTGCGCCCATCTTCTTGAGCCCATGTTGCGGGTGATCGACGCCGACGTCGCTCACAATCGACCGCTCTATGCGATCGAGGTTTTCATGGGCGACTACATCGATCGCGGCCCGGACACGCGCGCGACCCTCGACATCCTGATCGAACGAAGCCATCGGGGAAACGCGGTCTTCCTCAAAGGAAATCACGAGGCATTTTTGGTAAAGGTGTTCGAGGACCCCTCCTTGTTCGAGAACTGGCTTGGCGTCGGCGGCGCCCAGACATTGATGTCCTATGGACTTGCGCCGCCGGATCTGACGCGAGACGAGCCGGCAACGATACTGCGTGACTTAATCCGTGTGATGCCGACCGAGCACCTGGAATTCCTCGATAATTTGCGGTTGAGCTATACTTGCGGGGACTTCTTCTTTGTGCACGCTGGCGTCCGCCCAGGCGTCCCTTTGGCCGAACAGACAGAACACGATTTGCTCTGGATTCGCGATGAATTCCTGCGAAGCGACGAGCGGTTCGGAAAATACATCGTTCATGGTCACACGCCGGTCCGGAGCGCGGAATTTCTGGCGAACCGCGTCAACATCGATACGGGCGCCTACGCGACGGGCAATCTCACGCTGATGAGTATCCAGGGAAGCAGAATGCTGGCGGTGTGATGGGCAAGTGCGGCCTGTCCGCGCGTTAGCGTCGGGCAAAGCGCGCCTGGCGAACATGCGAACGACGCATGATTTAGTTGAGCAAGTGCGGCTTCCGCCGGTCACGAGTTTCAGCCATCCAGTGGCTCCAGGCCTGCTCGTGCTTGACATAGAGCTCCAGCCAGCGCGCGCCGCGTGCGTCCTGTTGGATACAAAGCATCTCCCCACGGTCCAGGCTTTCGAACTCGATTGTCTCCGAGATCGTCAAGCCGACAAGAACACGCTGGCCGGCGCCGTCCACGATGTAGCGGCGTGGAGCGTCCTTCTTGGGCGAGTTCATGTCATCGTCCCCGTGAATGGATGAGAATCGCGTGTCGGGTCGATCCGACAAAAACCTAGAAAGCCCGTCTGGGATGTCCAAAAGCAGAGGTCGGAGGAGGCTTCGCCGACGAGCGTGAGAAGGAGGGGAACAAGCTCGCGAGCTTCCGTCGTGCACTCCAGGAGCGTAGCGCATATCCCAAAACCAGACCGGAGCAGAACAACGACGCGGAGATGGAAACAGAAACCATGAGTTCATCCTGGAGAGCCCCGCTCATGAAGAGTGAGTAGTGTGTCGACATCATGATTCCTGGCGACGAAAGATTGTTCACACGTGGATCTTTGGCGTGCAGCAATGAGCTCGATCTTCACCGCGCACCTGCAACCATCCTTCCCAGGGTTGCAGAACGATTCCGGTGGAGCACGAAGATTCGACCTGGCTGAGCGCGACGGCACGCGGACCCGAAAGTCGTTCGCGCCATTTGGTGCGACCGGGCGGCCTTGCAACCTTTCGGAACCCGTCGCATTATTCCCTGTCTCATTTCCATAGGGATTGATCCAATGAGCTTCCGCGCCCTTGTCCGACCAATTGCCCTTTCCGCTCTCCTCGTCGCTTTGACCGCAACCGCGACTCCCGCCGCGGAGCTGGAGCTTGCCCCGATGCACCGTGCGGCCCATGTCCATCACACGTCATACGTCCGAACCGGTCTCGTGTTTTGGGATGACGTCTATCCTCCCGCGATCTATGGCCCGCAGCTTCGTCCGATCGAAGAGGTCGCGGCCATGAAGGCGGGGGCTCGGCCGGTATCGCAACACTGGTGGGGCTACTGGTACGTCCGGTAAAGGCAACCGGAGCGACAAGCTAAGCGCAACCCAAACCGTCGTCGATCATCAGCCGCCGCGGCGAGCAAGCGGTCGCGACGGTTTTTGTTTGATTCGGTCTTAAGCGCTTTTGGGAGAGCGGCCGAACAAATATGGCCGACGGCAATGACAGAGAAAACTCATCCCCCATCTGGACAGGTGGCAGGAGAAATGGCCGCGGTAATATCATGGCAAAGCATTGATTTAACGGGCGGCAGTCGCTGCAGCCTAAAGACCCGGATCGCAACATCCATAAAATGACCGCCCAGCCTTGCGGTTTTCACATTATCGGGGCTAGCACGAAAAAGAGGATAGGTTGTCGTAGCAGCCGGCTGTGTCGCGACGCGCCGGCGGAAGTGGGGCCCCGGCAAACGCAGGAAGTCGATCAATTGAGCGCCCCACGCGCATTGCCGCCCGACCGATCCATTAATTCAGCTGGCCACGAGCCTAATTAATCCATTCCGGCGCAGATTTAAGCCGCCCAAGAGCCAGTCTCACCAGCAGGCTCGTGCCGGATGGGAGCACGACACCGCGAGTTTTCGACGTCGGTTTATTTGCGAGGGAACGTGACCAGTTTGGTTTCTATTGGACACCAGAACACAGGGACCAATTGGCTTGCGCGGTGCGCGAGATATCAGAAGATGCTTGCCCGAACGGTTCGAGAACGCGACCAACGAGCAATCGCGGGCGCCGCCTAGGAACGGATCGCGTCAATCGCGTGCGCGATGAGGACGGCTACACTGACGCCGATGAGAATAACGACCAACCAATTGAACAGCACGCTCGCCTCCAATCTTTGGATTGAACGCGTGCGTTCGTGCACAGTCAAAAACAACCAGCCGAGATTATTAATTTCGGCTTGGGCTGAGGATTCAAGGTAACTGTTGCGTCCGCTGTCGGCCCTATCGATGGAATGCCATGAAGAGAAGAATTCCGACAACGCACGCCGCGAGCGAGAGCAAGTAAATACCCACGGCAATCCCCGACTCATCTCGATCTAGAGATTTAAATGGGACCTCGCAGCATCCGGTGGTCAAGCCCAAGCTTCCCAAGAAGCGGTTGATATGCACGACTTGCCAGTTACGGCGAACGGTTCTGGTTCAAGCAAGCGGTTCGCTGGAACGGCAGCATCACGAGAGAGTGCGGCCGCAACGATATTCTAGCTTTAAATCCCGCACGTAGAACCATCTCAGGATGCGGGAATACATCATGATTTAATTCCGCTCCCCCCGATCGGAATTGGACGCTGCGAACCGCCTCTTCAATCTTACGGTGAGACGCGGCGATCCTTCGCGGACACCACCACTTCACCGCTTCGCTCGCAAACTATAAACCTTTCTTTGTCAGGCCGGGAACGCGCCTGGGCGACACGATTGTGCGTCGGTCGACCTGCGCTTTGGCATCCAGCACCTTGTCGCCAGCTCGTGCGGGGCGCGGCCGGCTCACCTGATCCGAAAGACCGCCGCCTCTCCCCTGCACTCCGATTGGCAGGCCATCAGGGCCAACATTGGCGTTTCCCTGGGCCTGTGCTGCTGGCGGGGATCTTCTCCGGGGGGGCGCTGGCGCAATGACCTTTTGATCCTCATTGCTCGTGCCGGTGCCAATGGCGCCGATCGGCAGACCATTTGCTGCGTGACCAACCCCGGCATTTCGTGCAGCCTGGACGGCGGCCCGCGACTTTGCCGGGGTAGCGGGCTGATTGTTCGGATTACTCGGTTGGGCATTGGAGCCAGCAATTCCCACCGGCGCCACGTCTTTCGTCCCCATTCCTGGGGGCGCTGACGGACCTGCCGCGTTGCCGGCACTCGTCCCCATTCCGGCAGGCGCCGATGCCCCAGCACTGCTCGGCGCGGTCCCGGTGCCCGATCCTGCGGCGCCGGCATTCGCTCCGCCTATTTGCGCCAGGACCAACAGAGATGAGCTTGCAAGGATCGTGGCAATTGCCAAGCGCGTGGCATGGGACATGGGACAATCCTCCTTGCCGAGCCATTAACCATGACAGGGGAACGGGGTTCCTGCGGCGATTGCTTTTCGTCCCCGCAGTGCAAGCGGCGATCATTCGGCAAAACCAGCCGAAGCAATGGAGTGTTGCGCCCGCGCTACATTTGGCTGTCAGACAAAATGAGAGTCGTAAACCGAACGGACACGTGCGGCCAAACCAGAAAAACTGACATCCTGTGATATCAGCGCGGTGAAGCCCGGTGGTCGTTGAAGTTGCGACCGCCGGGCCTAGCCTGGATCAGAATCGAAAGTCAGCCTAGCTCTTTCGATATATATCTGCCGGCTGGAAAACGCGCATACTGGCACTGTGATTTGCTGAGCATCGTTTTCACATCGAAGGATGTTCATGCGAGCAATATTCCGCGATGATCTTCGAAGCCTGTTCGCGCTCTATACATGCGCGAGCCCAGCTCGCAAGCAGCACGATCGTGCAGCTCGGCTGCTGAAACTACTTACGTCCGGCCGAAGCACGACCGATGATCTCCTCAATCATTGGTCAGAGCGGGTTGCGGCACCCGGACCGGAAAGTGGCGGCAGCGTGCTAAGTCCATGTGCGCGTGGCATAGCGGACGACAATGCAAATCACGACCATGCCAGCGCGTTTCTCCACGCCTTGCTCAAACAGTTGGAACAAAGACAGCATTAGACTTCCTAGACCGCTCTCCTCGATGCTACCGCGCGCAGCCCGTGCAGCGTGATGCGCGGACGCTTTCGCTTTTCACCGTGCCAACGGCGGCAGCCTTATGCGAATCGTTGGTCGCTTTAATCGAAAGGCCAGTGACGGCGGCTCCGCAGCAATTCAAACCGTTTTCGCCGGCCGCTCTCAGCTAAGACGCGAGAAACATGGTGATCGCGCCGAGTCGTCCGAAGCCGATCGCGGAGGATATGAATGGAGGGCACGAAGTCGGTCGCCGGCGGCGCCGCAACCGTCGACGGAGCTATCTCAAGCATCGTTATGTGCGCGGGGCCGATAAAGGAAGACAAGCCGACCGCTGGGCCTCTTTTCCGTGTCAGCCGCGCTTACGCTCGGGACGGTTCAATTCCACGACCTCGTGCTGGTCTTTGCAATCCGATTGGCCTTTTTGTTTCACGATCTGCTCAAGCTCAAGAGCCTCAATGGCAAGTTCTTCCGCCAAGCGCTTAAACAGCTCGCGCTTATCTACGTCCGTTGCGCGCTGACTCATAAGGTCGAATTCTCTGGCGTCAGAGCGGAGCTTCTCTAATCGTCGCTTGAGGTCCTTCATGTTGTTTCGGCCCGGGCTTCTAGACCAATGCTCGCCGCGAACGATAACCGGTTGTCCGGATAGCGCATGAGTCAACCACCGAAACCCGATATTGGTTCTCCTTAATTGCCACTCAGTCGCTATTAACCGTGCGATATATAGCCATCTCGCCGGTTGGACCAAGTCAGCGTTTCCGGCCGCAGTTTCGGACCGGGCCGCCTCAGGGAGCTGGACCGGCGTTTCGCCACCGACCCGGTCATCCCGTCAGAGCCGCCGCCGATCGATCCGCCGCCAGCGGCTGGCCGCAAGCCTCGGCCATCCGTGCCTGTTCGAACAGGGCGCCGTCGAACGTGCATGAATGTTCGAAACCGCACAGACTGGAGTTTTGTGCCGGACTAGGCTGTGATCGCTCCGAGCTGCCAACGCGCTCAGGGCCTGACGGCCTCGGCGTCCTGGTAGGGGGGATGTCGAGGCCGTCATCATCGGGGCTGCGCTACGGCCGCTCCTTTTTGCGACGCGGTATGGTGCCGGCTGCATCCTCAATATGAGGCAGCAGGTAAGTTCGGCAGATTTCAAATCAAACTATGGTCGCTTATCGTGCGTACTTTCCTTCTCATCCTTGCGATATGGCTCCTGATCAACGTTCTGTTTGTCATGGTTCTCTTGCCCTCGCGCAGGCCGATCCCATCGCCGAAACGGTCGGGGAGAACTGGTTCGCCGACACCCGACGCTGAAAACCTCGAAAGCGCCAAGACCGCTGTGCGACACGAATTGGGACCATGGCTCTAGTCTTTCTGTGTCGATAGCCGCAGTTAGCCAGGTCGTTGCTCATGGCGGACGTGTCGTTCATCGAAGCAGACGCTCGTGATTTGCGCGAACTGATTTTGCACGACATCCCTGCCCCGCATGGGCAGACGAGGGTTGCGAACGAGATGCGCGCGTGACCGCAGCGCGCCCGGTGCGCGCATCTAGAAGGTCCTATGACTCCGTGAACGACTGAAGCCGAATCGCTGCCACTCCATTTGCCGCCGGACTGGCGCTCCTGGACGATCCACGCTTCCGCCCGTCGGGCAAACTCGCCTGCCTCGGGCCGGCGGCAAGATGACAACATGAAAATCGAAGCCGAAGGAATGGAGCGACCTCGAACGCAGGAAGCTTTCGGCAATGAGCCGCCGGCGGTACGGCGCGGCGGAAATTGCCGCGGCCCTTCGCCGACATGTCGGCTCGGTCAAGCGGATGGCGCGGGAAATGGGGTTACTTCTGAAAAAATGACTATCGGGCGAATTTCACCGATCTATCGCAAGAGTGAACGCCTGTCCGCGTTCGACCGATGCCGGGCCTTAGGTGCGGCATCTCACCGAGCATCGCATCCGGCTCATTCGGGGTAGGAGCGGCGGCGCTCGGCTTCCACCGATTCGTTTGACGCCAAACAACGGCGCGCGCGCTCGATCTGAGCTTCGGTGGCGCCGCGACTTCGGGCATACATCTCGGCCACGGGCGCTGAGTACTTGGCAACATAGTATCTGACATCGGTACAAGAGACGCCTCCGGTCGGGCTGTGATTGCGCGCCGCGAACCCTTCGGAGCTCAGAGAGATCAGCAAGACGGCAGCAGCCGCGAGAGCACGCACAATCATTCCGGTCATATTTCCCCCTTCTGAAGACGTCACCGCAGCTGGCCTGAATCGCCTCGAGCGCGCAAATGAACATTCACGCAGTGGCGCAAAGTATTGCGCCACTGTTGCTTTCATGCGCCGTCGGCGCCGACAGCGCTGAATTTCGGCTCCAGCAGAACCGCTGGCCCATCGACCAAGCAAAGACCATCCCGCGAACTGTACATCGGAGAGAAACCGTAGAATTCCGGTGTCGCCTGGCCCGGAGGCCGGCAGCGGCCTCTTCGTTGTTGATTTTAATGCATTAATAATTAAATCTCACGCGAGAATAAATAAATGGACTGTTATTTTAATTTAAACTAGGTTTACATTTAATTCAGGAATGAATGGCCGTGAACGCTCTGATCTCACGGTTGTCGTTTCTGAAGCCGTGAAAATTGCAAATCAATAATTGCCAAACGTGGGCAGCAAGGGCCGCCCACGAATGGGCAGGGGGATACCGCTCTAGATCTTTTCGCCTAACCTGGCAGCGATTGGCCGGATTGCTGATACCAGCGTCCGAGCGAGCGCTCCCACTTTGCGTGAATTGACCTTGCGGCGAGGCCTTCTGCCCTGCAGTGGCAGACGAGGGTTGCGAATGAGGCGCGCGCGTTTTGTGTGGGAGCCCGAGACCATATTCAGCCGGGCTCAGGTTGAAGCCGATCTTCAGGCGATTTCGAGTTCTTCTTCAGCATGCGATCCTTCGGTCGAGCTCGTGTGCGGTTCGCAACCGATCCGCCGGCAGTCTCGCACGGTCCGCCCGAGAGCTGCTGTCAGCCGCGACTGGCCCGCAACATGACGACAGTCGTGCTCGGCGGCACAGCGCTTTTCTTCGACGGTGTAGGCAAGGCATCGGCCGGGCATCACCGCGCAATTGTGCAATTTGCCCAGATCCGTGAACGCGGACGGCGCATCATCCGGAGGACTTAGCTATGGCGACCCAGACCACGGGCGGCGGCAGCACGGTTTCGTTTGGAAATACGCCGCAAGCCAACGCCGACATTTTCTCGTTTACGGAAGACGCCAGCAACATCCTCATCTTGAATGTGCTGGCAAATGATCTGGGCGGCGCAGCGAAGACGCTGTTCTCCCTGGATGATGGCACGAGTGCCGCGGCGTCGACCAAGACCTATGCACCTGCGGATCTGCTGGTCAAGGATGTGGCGTACAGCAGTGACGCGGCCGGCATGGCCGGAACCGGTGACCGCAGCGCGCTCGGTGCGCGCATCTGGATCGAATCGGACGGCGCCGTCCATTACGACAAGGGCGACATCAACGCTCAGCTTCAGGCGCTGGCGGTCGGACAAACGCTGACCGACACCTTCACCTACGCGATCCAGCTGGGCAACGGCACGCTGAGCTGGGCGACGGTGACGCTTCAATTCAATGGCGCAAACGACTCGGTCTATATGACGTCGAGCCCGCAGAGCGGCTCAGTGGTGGAAGACGCGCCGTCGACACCGGACCCGTCGGACTCCCTGAATGCCGCAGGCACCATCAGCTTCACCGATGTGGATCTCAGCGATACGCACACGGCAGCGTTTGCAGCGTCGCCTACGAATACGACCTCGCTTGGCACGTTCTCCCTCGATCCGGTCAATGAGGCGGCCAATGCCGCGAACGGATCGGTGCAGTGGCACTATGCCTTGAACAACGCGGCTGCCCAATACCTCGCTGCGGGCCAGACCGTCACCGAGAGCTTCGTGGTGACGGTCAACGACGGCCACGGCTCGACGGCTACTCAGACCGTTACGGTCACCATCACCGGGACCAACGATGCGGCGACGGTCTCATCGGACTCGAAGGCCGTCACCGAAGGCAATGCTGCCGCCGCGCTGAACACATTCGGCCAGCTCACCATCACCGATCCGGATACCGGTCAGGCCCATGTCGTCGCGCAGAGCAACGTCCACGGCACTTACGGCGACTTCACGATCGACGCCAACGGGGCCTGGAGCTACACCGGCAACGGCGCCCACAATGAGCTCACCGCCGGCCAGCAGGTCCAGGACCAGTTCACGGTGACCAGCCAGGATGGCACCGCGACTGGCACCGTGACGGTGACGATCACCGGAACGAACGACGCCGCGACCGTGAGCTCGGACTCGAAGTCCGTCACAGAAGGCGACACCGCAGCTGCACTCAACACCTCGGGCCAATTGACCATCACTGACCCTGACAGCGGTGAAGCCCATGTCGTGGCGCAATCAAACGTCCACGGCACCTACGGCGACTTCACGATCGACGCCAACGGCGCCTGGAGCTACACCGGCAACGGCGCGCACAACGAACTCACTGCCGGCCAGCAGGTGCAGGACCAGTTCACGGTCACCAGCCAGGACGGCACCGCTACCGGCACCGTGACGGTGACCATCACCGGCACCAATGACATCGCGACAGTCTCGTCCGACTCGAAGTCCGTCACCGAGGGCGACACCGCCACCGCACTCAACACCTCGGGGCAGCTGACGATTGTGGATCCCGACAGCGGCGAAGCCCATGTCGTCGCTCAGACCAACGTCCACGGCACCTATGGCGACTTCACCATCGACACCAACGGGGCCTGGAGCTACACCGGCAACGGCGCTCACAATGAGCTCACTGCCGGACAGCAGGTCCAAGACCAGTTCACGGTGCTGAGCCAGGACGGCACCGCCACCGGCACCGTGACGGTGACCATCACCGG
>NZ_FOVU01000008.1 GCF_900115265.1 Bradyrhizobium sp. Ghvi
CTAGAGCGGTTCATCGATTGATTGAATCGGGAGGGATTCCGTCGGGCGGCGGTTTGTGATTCAAGATGCTGGCTGGATCGGAGGCCAGCATCGGATGGTCCGACCTCTTTCGAATGATTTTCGTGAACGAGCCGTGAAAGCGGTGGAATCCGGCGAGAGTTGCCATGCTGTGGCGGCCCGGTTCGATGTTGCTGTGTCGTCCGTCGTGAAGTGGCGGCAGCGCTATCGCGCGACGGGGTCGGTGGCGCCGGGCAAGATGGGCGGTCACCGTAAGCCGGTTCTGGAGCCGCATCGAGCGTTCATCGTGGAGCGGATCAGGCAGACGCCACATCTCACGCTGCACGGGCTGAAGGACGAACTTGCCGCGCGAGGCGTGAAAGTCTCACACCACGCGGTCTGGACCTTCCTGCGACGCGAAGGTCTCAGCTTCAAAAAAAACACTGTTCGCCCTTGAGCAAGGCCGCGCCGACGTCGCGCGACGGCGGCAGCGCTGGCGCAGCTTGCAGGATCGCCTCGATCCAAGCCGCCTGGTGTTCATCGACGAGACCTGGATCAAGACCAACATGGCCCCGCTGCGCGGCTGGGGATCCAAGGGCGAGCGGTTGCGCGGCTTTGCGCCGCACGGTCACTGGCGAACCCTGACCTTCCTCGGCGCCCTACGCTCTGACCAGCTCACTGCGCCTTGCGTATTCGACGGACCGATCAACGGCGAAAGCTTCCGCGCCTATGTCGAACAGCAACTCGTCAAAGCGCTCAAACCGGGCGACATCGTTGTCATGGATAATCTCGGTAGCCACAAGTCGCCGACCGTCAGGCAGATGATCCGGAAAGCCGGCGCAAGGCTGTGGTACCTGCCGCCGTACTCACCCGACCTCAACCCGATCGAGCAAGTCTTCGCCAAGATCAAGCACTGGATGCGCGTCGCACAGAAACGCACGATCGACGAGGCCTGCGACCACATTGGCCACCTCGTCAGAAGCCTTCTGCCCGGCGAATGCAGCAACTACTTCGTTAATGCCGGATACGCTTCCATCAAAAAATGAAACGCTCTAGATGCGCTCGATGATGACCGCCGGCGCCATGCCGCCGGCGGCGCACATGGTGACGAGACCGCGCCTGAGGTCGCGCCGTTCGAGTTCGTCGAGCACGGTGCCGATCAGGATCGAGCCGGTCGCGCCGATGGGGTGGCCGAGCGCGATCGAGCCGCCATTGACGTTCACCTTGGCGCGGTCGAGCTTGAGATCGCGGATATATTTTTCCGCGACGACCGCAAAGGCCTCGTTGATCTCGAACAGGTCGATGTCGTCGATGGAGAGCCCCGCCTTCGCCAGAACCTTGCGTGTGGCCGGCACCGGCGCGTTCAGCATCAGCGTCGGCGAGTCCCCCATGTTCGCCATCGCGACCACGCGGGCGCGGGCCTTGAGGCCATGCGCCTTGGCGTAGGACGGTGACGCCAGCAAGATCGCGGCAGCGCCGTCGACGACGCCGGACGAATTGCCCGCGTGGTGCATGAAATTGATGTCGAGATCAGGATATTTCTGCAGAATCAGGCCGCGATAGGTCGTGCCCTTGTCGTCCAGCGCATAGTCGGCGACCGCGGGAAACGCGGGCTTCAGCGCGGCGAGCCCCTCCATCGTGGTCTGCGGCCGCGGATATTCTTCATGGTCGAGCGCGAGGCTGCCGTCCTCGCGATGAACCGGCACGAGGCTCTTCTTGAAGTGCCCGCCGGCAATCGCCTGCGCGGCGCGCTTCTGACTCTCCAGCCCGAGCGCGTCGACGTCCTGCCGCGTGATGCCTTCGAGCGTCGCGATGGCATCGGCGCAGACGCCCTGATGCGACTGCGGATGCCGCGCGCGAAGCCGCAAATTGCCGGAATCCATCATCATCGGACCGCCGCCGCGTCGCCCTTCCATCGACATCATCTCGCAGCCGCCCGCGATGACGAGGTCTTCCGCGCCCGCCATGATCGAGCTTGCGGCCATGTTGACGCTGGTGATGCCGGAGCCGCAGAAGCGATCCAGCGTCACGGCGCTGGCGCGCACATCATAGCCGGCATCGAGCGCCGACATACGGCCGAGATCACCACTCTGCGTCGCAACCTGCGCGCTACAGCCCCAGACGATATCATCGACATCTGCCGTGTTGATGCCCGTGCGGTCGGCCAGCGCGCGCAGCACGACGGCACCTAACTGCTGCGGATGAATGCCGGAGAGGGCTCCCTTGCCGGCCTTGCCGATGCCGCGCGGGGTGCGGCAGGCATCGATGATCAGCGCGTCGGTCATGGGTGTTTCCTCTTGTTATGACTGTCGACGGCGGTTTTGAATCAGGGGGAGAGTGGAGTCAATGTGCGGCATCCACCGCTTCTTGCACCAAAGTTGACGCATCGTCATGGCCGGGCTTGTCCCGGCCATCCATGGCTTGCTTCGAGGCCCGAAGAACGTGGATGCCCGGGCCTTCGCCTCGCCGAAGCGGTTTCGGCCGCGCAGGCGGGACAAGCCCGGGCATGACGACCTATGATGGCGCTGTATAAGCGACCTGTCACACCCCCGGCGCGTTCGTCGCGATCACGTTGCGATAAAAACTCGCACTGAGTTTCGGTGTCCGCACCTGGGTTTCAAAATTGACGTGATAGAGTCCGAAGCGCTTGTTGAGCCCGAACACCCACTCAAAATTGTCCATCAGGCTCCAGAGGAAATAGCCGCGCACCGGCACGCCCTCGGCGGTGGCACGTTGGAGCTGGGCGAGATAGTTGCGCAAGTACATGATGCGATCGGTGTCGTAGACCTTGCCGTCTTGCATCACCTGGTCTTCGCCCGAGGCGCCGTTCTCGCTGATATAGATCGCATTCGTCTTCCATATCTTGGCGGCGAGCTTCGGCACCCAGTAGATCGTCTCGGGGCCGACGCGCAACCAGTCCGAATTCATGTGCGGGAACGATTTCGGGATCGGCAACGGCATGAAGCCCGCGCCCTGGTCGGTCGCGACGATATAGTGCTGCGGCGCATAGATATTGAGGCCGAGGAAGTCGACCGGCGAGGAGATGATCTTCAGTTCCGCGTCGGTGCATTTCGGCGCGGCAGCACCGGCATATTTCAGGAATGCGTCGGTGTAGCGGCCGGTCATGATGACGTTGAGATAGCCGGCATTCAGCTCCCGTAGCGCGATCTCGGCGGCGCGGACATTTTCGGGCGTGTCGATCGCGGGAATGCAGGCATCAACGTTCTCGGCTGGGCCAACACGCGTGCCGGGGCCGCCATGGGCGCGCACTGCCTGCACCGCGAGCCCATGCGCGAGCGCGGTGTTGTGCCTGATTTGGTTCACGTCGGCTTGCGGCAATGTGAGGCCCGGCGCATCGATGCCGATGCCGTAACCGAAATAGACGAAGCGGCCGCTCTCGTTCAGCGTGAATACGTTCTTGACGCGGTCGGTCAGGTGCTCGGCGATATAGGCCGCATAGTCGCCAAAAATCTTGCAGGTCTCGGTCGAGCGCCAGCCTCCAAAGCGATCCTGAAGCGATTGCGGCAGGTCCCAATGATAAAGCGTCAGCCACGGCTCGATACCGTTCTTCAGCAGCTCGTCGACCAGGCGATTGTAGAAGTCGAGTCCCTTCGGATTGGGCTTGCCGTCGCCGTCCGGAAAAACCCGCGGCCACGCCACCGAGAAGCGATAGGCCTTGCAGCCGAGCTCCTTGATGAGTGCGATATCGGCCTTGTAGCGATGATAGTGCTCGACGGCGCGGTCGCCAGTGGTGCTGTCTTCGATCTTGCCGGGGATGCGGACGAACTTGTCCCAGATTGAAGCCCCTCGCCCGTCCTCGTTGACCGCGCCCTCGACCTGATAGGACGAGGTCGCCGTGCCCCAGACGAAGCCGGTCGGGAAACTACCCCCGTTGCGCGGCTCCGCCGCCGGCCTGGCATCGGCAACCTGAAGCGGGCTCGTCATTGCTGCTGCCGACACCCCCGCGATTTTCGCGAACTGGCGACGCGAGACCTTGTCCGACATTGATGCTGCCCCGGGATGATTGATGCGGCGGCACAATGACGGGACGCAAGCGGTTTGAGAAGCGCCGGCACCGAAATTTGAGGATGCAGAATTGCGCCGTTCCCGGGCGCGACATGTCGAAGCAGTGGATGCAGCCGGCTACGACGCCGCCGGCGCTCAGCGCGGGCGTCTCGGCAGCTTTGGAAGCCTGCCGGGATTGAACGCCGGAAGCTGCCCGGTTCCTTCGGGTGCCGCCGCCGACTGTTCGGTCAGAATGAGCGTTCCCTGAAGGACGACTCCCCGTGCCTGCCCCGACGTCGCCGTGTAGGTCGCGATCTTGCCGGGACACGTTCCCTCGATGTCCAGCGTGAGTTCATCATAGACGCCGAAGACCGTGGCGCGTCCCTCCGTATGACGCTTCGTCGACACGGTCGCCGTGAAGCGATCGCCATCGATCTTGCAGGAGCCGTGATACGTCATCAGGCTGTCGCGGCCCCAGATCTGGCCGTCAGCGACATGGACGATGCCGGTGCCCTGGTCGAACGGCGTCTTGTACCACGCCGCGTAGGTACCGTCCTTCAGCATGGGAGCAACCTCGCCTGGTATTCCCGACCGATCATCCGCACGAGGAGCACTAAGAAAGCGTTAATCGCGCGCCCCGTGCCAATCCGGAGCGTCTCGTCGCAAGCCGGCTTCGAGGTCCTCGATGATGATGTGCAGCAGGCTCACCGCAAGTGGATCAGTGACTTCCCGTTCCAGATGCTTGTAGCGCGCGATCTGGAATTGCCGCTCTTTCAGCCGGTCCTCTGTCATCAGACGGATCCTCCGGCACATCGACGCGGAAACCGCCGGACAGTTTCGTTAAAATTTTTTGATCATTTTCTATGGTTTCAGATCCGTAAAGCAGACTGTGCCGGCGCGCTGGGAGATCAGGACGGCGCGAGCAACGACCTGCCCCCTGAATGCCCGGGCTCACCGAGGTCTGCGATCTGCCGAGAGGTATCGGAATCCCGATTGGCTAGGAGGGATAGCCGAGCCCCGTGGTTTTACGGCCGGCAAGGCTCACACCTAGACGGTTCCCAACCTTGACTTTGCTCGGGCAGGTGGAAGAATCGAGCAGCCCATTCAACGGCGATTGGCCACTGGGAAGCCCTTTAAATTTCGCCTTGGGCGCCGCGCCGCCGCGTAGCGGGCGCGCCCCGTGAGCTCCCGTGCTAGCCGCGCTGCGCTCCTGATGCGGTGGGTCTGGTTCGAAGTACCGCAGTCTCATGTTGTCGTCACGCCTGATTGTTCCGGGAACGGCGCGCTGCCGTTTCCGCTCATGTTTCAAGAGGGAAATGGTATTTGGGCAAAGGCGACGACGATCCCAGCGGCCGGAGCGCCATTGCTCCGACCGCTGCGACCAAGCATTTGAGCGGGAACGCAGCGCCATTCGCGTCTCCGCTCGGATTTCATCTCACGACGATCATCGGCAATCTGCGCGGTGGGATCGGGTTCCGCGTGCTCGCCGCCGTGCTGCTGTTCAGCTCGATCGTGACTCTGACGCTGACCGCGCTTCAGCTCTATCTCGACTACGACCACGAGGTCGGCCTGATCGAGACGCGCCTCGACGAGATCGGACGAAGCAACCTCGCGAGCCTGGGCGAGAGCCTTTGGGCCCTCGATCAGAACCAGCTTCAGCTTCAACTTGCCGGAATTCTGCGTCTTCCCGAGATTCGCCTCGCCGAGATCAGCGAGGTGATCGATCGGCCGGATCCCATTCGCCTCTCCCTCGGCAGCCGCAGCACGCACGGGAGCATCGCCCGCCAATACCCGATCGATTACACGGTCCGCGGTACGAAGATCCAGCTCGGGATTCTCTATGTCGAGGCGACGCTCAGCAACGTCTACCGCAACCTGCTGAACAGGGCGCTCGTCATTCTCGCGAGCCAGGCAGCCAAGACCTTCATCGTCTCCCTCTTCATCCTGTACATCTTCCATCTCTTCGTGACGCGTCATCTCATCGCCATTGCTGGATTCGTGGAAAGCTACGATCTTGTGCGGCCGCCGCCGCCGCTGCGCCTGAACCGTCGGGCGGTCTCTGCGGCCGACGAACTCGATAAGGTCGCGGACGCCATCAACACGCTGTCGGGCAATCTGCAGCGCGCCTACCGCGACGTGCGGCAGGGCAATGCCCAGCTGCAACACGATCTCGTGGTCCGTCAGAAGGCCGAACAGGACGTGCTGTTGAGCGAGCAGCGCTTTCGCGATTACGCCGAGACTGCATCGGACTGGTTCTGGGAAACCGGCCCCGACCACCATTTCACCTATATCTCGGAACGGTTGGATGCCTTCCAGATGGACCGGGCCTCGCTGGTCGGCAAGAGCCGCATCGAGATGGCGAGCGACAGCGAAACCGAGCCGCGAAAATGGCGGGAGCATGCGATGACGCTGGAGCGGCACGAGCCGTTCCGCAATTTCGAGTACAGCCGCCGCGATCTGTCCGGCCGGGTACGCCATGTCAGCGTCAGCGGCCGTCCGATCTTCGCTCCCGACGGACGTTTCCTGGGCTACCGCGGTACGGGCACCGATCTGACGGAGCAGCACGAGACTCAGGAGAGATTGCGCCAATCCCAGAAAATGGATGCAATCGGACAGCTCACGGGCGGAGTGGCCCACGATTTCAACAACGTGCTCACGGTCATCACCGGGACAATCGAGATTCTCGAGGACGGCGTTGCCGACCGGCCCCAGCTTGCCGCGATCGCCCAGCTGATCGATCAGGCGGCCGCGCGCGGCGCCGAAATCACCTCGCAGCTACTGACCTTCGCGAGGCGGCAGCCATTACAGCCGCGTCAGGTCGACATCAATGCGCTGGTGCTCGACACCTGCAAGCTGCTCAAGCCGATGCTGGGCGAGCACATCGAGATCGAACCGGTGCTGGCAGCGGACGCCTGGCCTACCCTCGCCGATCCGTCGCAGCTCTCGGCGGTGATCGTCAATCTTGCGGTCAACGCAAGAGATGCCATGCCCGACGGCGGCAAGCTCAAGCTCGAGACCGCCAATGTGGTGATCGATGAAGCGGCGGCGTCCGACGAGGAGGTCGGGCCAGGCGAATTCGCCACGATTGCGATCCGCGACACGGGTGTCGGGATTCCCGCCGACATCATCGGCCGCGTGTTCGAACCTTTCTTCACGACCAAGGGGATTGGCCGCGGTACCGGCCTCGGGCTCTCGATGGTCTACGGCTTCGCCAAGCAGACCGGCGGGACGGTGAAGATCGAAAGCGAAGAAGGCCGCGGCACGGTCGTGAGGCTCTATCTGCCACGCTCGCAGGGACTGGCCTCGGAACATACCGTCTCGGCACCGCCCGTCGCGCCGCTCGGCGGGCGGGAGACCATTCTCGTCGTCGAGGACGATCCGCTGGTGCGGGGATATGTGATCGCCCAACTCGGCAACCTCGGATACAAAACTCTCGTGGCGAGTGAGGCCGAAACGGCGCTGGCCTTGGTCGAACAGGGCGCCCAGTTCGATCTGCTATTCACGGACGTGATCATGCCGGGCGGAATGAACGGGCGCGAACTGGCCGAGATCGTGCGCGAACGCCGGCCCGGCATGAAGGTGCTCTACACTTCGGGTTACACCGACGAGACGTGCGGGAAGGGCATCTCGATCCGGGCATCGCCTTGCTCAGAAAGCCCTACCGGAAATCCGACCTCTCGAAAAAGATCCGCGAAGTGCTCGCAGCAGGATGATGCGGGTCTCGGCATGGGAAAACATCGTCCAGAACGAGGTCACATTGGGATGCGTCATCATCACACTTTAGCTTGCCGATACCTCGTGCTCGCGGCCCTGCTCGCATTCCACTCCATCCCGCCCTGCCCCGCCGCTTCGGAGCCGCTGAGGCCCTTCGTGATGGTGACGGACCAGCCTGACACGACGTACGAAGGCAGATGGCAGCGGCTCGTCTACCAGGAAGCCTTCAGGCGGCTCGGAATTCCAGTCGAGGTAGAGCTGATGCCGGCACAGCGGGTGTCTGCAATGGTCGATGCCGGCGCCGTGGATGGCCAGACCTTGCGACTCTTCTCCTACGCAGACACGCATCCCGAGCAAGTCCGGGTTGAGGAGCCGGTCAGCGAGGTGAGATTCGCGCTCTGGGTCAGCAATCCCACGATGACGTTGGCGCGCCTTCAAGACTTGACTGCGACGGACTGGATCGGAATCCACCGAAGGGGCGTCGAGCTGTGTCAGCGCGCGTTGTCACCTGTGACTTCCGCAGATCGTCTCTCCACCGTTTCGACGGAGCAGGCGGGACTGAGAATGCTGTTGAACGGTCGCATCGACTATTATTGCGAGATGGATATCGTCATTCAAAATGCGCTGCATTCGCCGGAGTTCAAAGGAACCGCTTCCGTTCGTCCGCTCCTGACGATTGGAGACCGGCTCATGCTCTATCCCTATCTGCACAAGACGCATGCCGAGCTCGCCCCCCGCCTCGCCGCCGTCCTGAGTGAAATGAAGACGGAGGGCCTGCTGGAGCGATTTCGGCAGGACGCGCTGGAAAAGTAGGTTGCGCCATCTCTTCATCGGCAGCCTCGAGGTGCCCCGGCGCACTCAGAACGTCACGCGCATTCCCGCATAGAACGCTCGCGGCCTTGCCGGGCTCAGCGAGCGCGGGTCGGTGAAATTGCTGCCGCCGTTGGCGAAGTTAGGGACAGCCGTCGTATCGAAGAAGGTGCCGTAGGTCGCGTAGCGGTTGTCGAAGATGTTGTCGACCTTGCCATAGAGTTGAACGTTCTTGCTGACCTGATACGACGTGTGCAGGTTGAACACGGCGTAGGACGGCAGCTTGGCCTCGAGATTGGCTTCGTCGCCGGCGAGATACTGGCTGGAAACCCACAGCGCCTCGCCACCGACCTTCCAGGCGTCGGTCACGGCATATTCGATACCGGCCTTGATGCGGTGGCGCGGCACGGCCGGGATCTGGCTGCCGGGCACGACCTGGATGATGCCGCCGTTGAGCACGGCGGTCGGGCTATTGGACGACAGCTCGAGAGCGTCGAGAAAACGCGCATCCACGAAGGCGTAGCTGGCGTGGAACTGAAGCGTTTCCGATTTGAGGTTGACCTCGGCCTCGAGGCCCTGCCGGCGCGTCGCGCCGACGTTCTGGAAGAAGCCAAATCCCTGACGTCCCGCCACGGGCAGACCCATGATGTCGTCATGATTAGTGGCGCGGAAGCCTCCGATCTTCCAGCCGAGCGTACCGATGTTCAATTCCCTGATGCCGCGCAGGCCAGCTTCGACCGTCTTTGACACCACCTGCTTCAGCGGCGGATCGGAGACCAGGAAGGAGGCGATCAGGCACGGGTTGTTCGGATCGGCACAACCGAGCTCGAGCGGCGTCGGCACGCGGTTGGCCTCGGAATAGCCGCCATAGGCGGTGAGCTCCGGCGTGATCTTGTAGGTGCCGCCGACAACAGGGTTGAAGCGGTCGTAGGTGTGATCGCCGTTGAGATCGATGCCGAGCTGGTCCTCCAGCGTGACACGGGCGTGATTGAATCGACCACCCCCGGTGATGGCGAAGGCATCGGTCACGTTAAAGGTGTCGAGCGCATAGAGGCCGGTATATTGATTGACTGATCGCAGCGACACCGGACCCATTTCCCCGGTCGTCGGCGTGCCGGATTTGCCCAGAAGAATTCCGCTGCCGGTGACGGCGAAGTCCGAGCCGATGGTCCCAAGCTCGGCCGCGGCGTTGAATCGGGTGACGCTGGCATCGAAGCTGGCCCCGAGCACGAAACGGTTCTCATGATCGAGCAGCCTGTCCGTGTTGGTCGCCTGGCCGGAGATGCCCGACGTGGTCGATCGCGTAGTCGTTCGGTCGAGCTCGCCGAGCAGCGTTCCCAACGGGAAGGGATTGGTGAGCTGCGCCCCATTAAGACCGTTCGCCGGCGTCGTATTGTCGCCAAAGCAGAGCAAACCGACCGCGGCGCATTCCTGCACGCTGGTGGGGTTGCCGTCGACCACACGCTGCTCGAACACGCGCGCATGGGCGGTGCCTTCGAACGTCCAGGTTGGCGTGGCCTCGACCTTGCCGGTGAGATTGACGTAGCCGACGCGGTTGTTGGTGGTCTGCGGGTTGGTGTAGATCGCACCCCAATATTGCTGCAGCAACTCGGCGGGAACGGTGGCGGAGGCGCCGAAATTGTTGTTGGCGAGCCCCATATTGACGTGGAATTCGCTGTCCCCGCCCCTGTAGCCGACATCGCCGTAGAAGCGGCGCACGTCCGCTTGCGAGGCGGTGCGGAAGCCGTTGTCGTGCAGGCCTTCGAGCGCGGCATAGACGGCGTAGTTGGTGTCGACCTGCTTGCCCCACTGCGCCGAGCTCTGGATCCGGCCGAACGAACCGCCCATCGTGTCGATCTCTGCGCCCTGGTAGGTAAAGCCGTCCTTCATTTGCAGATTGACGGCGCCGCCGAGTGCATTGAGGCCGAAGGCCGGATTGTTGGTCACCACCGTGACCGAGCGGATCGCGGCGGTCGGGATCAGATCCCAATTGACGCTGTCGGTAAACGCCTCGTTGACGCGCACGCCATTCTGATAGACGGCAAGCCCTTGCGGCGTCCCTGTTATGGGCGAGGCGACAAAGCCGCGAAACTCGACATTCGGCTGGAACGGATTACCGCTCACCTCGGTGATGTTCACGCCGGCGACATTGTCACGCAGCGCATCCGTCACGTTCAGCGAGCCGGTCCGCTTGATCTGGCCGGCGTCGATCGCGTTGATGCTCGAGGGAATCTTGTCGACGTCGAGGCCCTTCGCATTACCGGGCGCCGTCGGATAGACGTAGATGCGGCTTTTGGGTTTGCCGGAATTCACGATACGCGCCGCCGTTCGCGGCGCGCTGCGCCGCGCAGCCGGCTGCGGCGCCACCACCTCGATCGCGGGCAGATTCTGGACATTGGTGTCTTCGTCCTGCGCGGCCAAGCCCGCGTCGGTCCAAAGCACCAGCCCGGTCGACATCGAGACAATCAAAAGCTTTCGCGCGCCCATCCCCTGCCGTTCCCATTCCCCCCGCGGCGGCTGTTTTGAACCTCACCGATTGCGTGCAGAAGTGTAGCCGGCCCTCACGGATGCACTAGCCACAAAAGGTCGGGCAATATCCGCACCTATTTTCCCGACCAAATCGGGAATTCTTCCCGATCGGAGACTTTCCTCATCGGTATAATCAGGCCGCCGCGGTCGGAACCAGCGCCTCGACGGTGACGCCGCGCTCGCCCGACACCACGTTGAGCGTGCCGCCCAGCGCCAGGATGCGCTCGCGCATGCCGACGAGACCGAAGCCGAGTTTCTGGCCCGGCTCCATGCCGTGACCGTTGTCGCTGACCCGCACCCGAGCACAAGAACGACCGTCGCGACCGGGCTGCTCCGCCGGCTCGATCACCACGACGATCGCGGTGGCACCGGCGTGGCGGAATGCATTGGTGAGCGCCTCCTGCACGACGCGGTAGATGGTGAGGTCGGCGGTCTCTCCCATGACGCCGAGCGCCGGCGAGATCGATGTTTCAATCGTCACATCGGGATGCGATTCCCGCCACAGCCGCGACAGCGATTCCAGCGCCTTGCCAAGGCCAAGCTCGGCAAGGCCGACCGGCCGCAAGCGCTCCAGCACGCGACGGGTAAACTGCTGCAGCGCATTGATCTGCTCCAGCAGTGCACTGCCGTGTTTTCGCACGGCATCGGCGCTCGACGCGCGCCCGTCGGCGAGCTTCGCCAGCGCGCTGGCATGCGCGCGAAGCGAGAACAGATAGGGCCCGAATTCGTCATGCAGCTCGCGCGCGATCTCCTTGCGCTCGACGTCCTGGAGCGACACCGCGCGCTCGGCAAGCCGCCGCTTGTCTTCGACCGCCTCGCCGAGCGTTGCCGCGAGATGATTGAGTTTCGTGCAGATCGCGGCGAGCTCGGGCGCGCCGCCGGGCGTGACGCGGGCGTCGTAGTCGCCGTCCTCGATCTCGGCCATGGTTTGCGCCAATGATTCAAGCGGCGCGAGCGCCCGGCCGACGACGTTCATCATGACCAGGAACAGCACCAAGGCAATCACTGACCCCACTTCGAGCTGCGTGAGAATCGCGTCCCATATCTCGGCGATCTCGTCGTTGGGATGCGAGGTGATCACCAGCGAGCCTGGTTTGCCATGGACAGAGACCGACACGCTGACGGCGGTCTGCTCGGGATGAACGAGGTTGACGAACCAGGCCGGCGGCCCGGGCGTGTCGTCATCGGTCTCGGGCCGCGGCGGCGTCAGCGGGTTCCCGCCGGCGTCGCGGAGCGCAATGCTGACATGGCGGAGGCGATCGAGGTCACGCGCGATCTGGTTCAGCCTGGCATCGGGATCCGGTGCCTCGTTGAGATCGGCAACGATCATCTCGATGAACTCGCGTGCCAGCCGGATCACGCTCTGGTCCTCGGCCTGCACGCGGGGAGCGGCCTCCGCAACCTGGCGGGCGATGTTGACGGCGAGCCCCAGCGCAAGCAGCAGCGCCAGCAGAAGGTTGATGCGCCCGCGCAAGGATAGATATTGCCACATTGCTTTCGTCTGCCTTACCCGACGACCGCGTGCCCCCGTCCGATAGCGTTGACAGAGGCAAAGCGCCCGATATCTAATCGGAACCGTACAGCAATCCCGGCCGGGTTGCATGACCCGACGTGAGACGAGCGCGGCTCCTCGTTCGGCATCATGCGGCGCGAATACAGGCAAGTTCGAACGCGGGGGCGTGCTGTCACGGGGAAACGCCTATGCGCATTCTGATCGTCGACGATCATCCCATTGTCGCCTCCGGCTGCCGTGCCGTGCTGGCCGACGAAGGCGAAATCGAGATTCTGGAAGCCGCCGATGCCGAGGATGGCGAGAGCGTCTTCATCGTCGAGCGCCCCGACCTCTGTGTCATCGACATCAACCTGCCGACCGTTTCCGGCTTCGAGCTGGCGCGTCGCATCCTCGAGCGCACGCCGGAGGCCCGCATCATCATGTTCAGCATGAATGATGACCCAGCCTTCGCCGCGCGGGCGATCGAATGTGGCGCCAGGGGCTATGTTTCGAAGACCGGCGACCCCGACGACCTCGTCGAGGCGATCCGCACCGTCGGTGGCGGCGGCACTTATCTGCCGAGCGCGATCGCGCGCAGCATCGCTTTCGCTGGTCCCACATTGGCGCAGAGCCCGCTATCGAAGCTGAACGCACGCGAGATGGAGATCTTGCGGCTGCTCAGCGCGGGAAAGAGCCTGTCGGAGATCGCCTGGCTGGTGCAATCGTCCTACAAGACTGTCGCCAACACCTCCTCGATCATGCGACAGAAGCTCGGCGTGAAGACTTCGGTCGAGCTGGTGCGGCTGGCGATCGACAACGGCGTGGCCTAAAAAGCGCGCCACAAATTTCGGTCACACAAGCATTGCATCTTTGATGTGGTGAGATGCCACGGAGCTATCAGGCATGACGATCCAGACTGTCTCCACCAATACATCCTATGGCGGCGTGCAGGGCGTGTATCGCCATGCCAGCCAAGCGACCGGAACCGACATGGTGTTCTCGGTCTATGTTCCCCCGCATGCCGACGGCGCCAAACTGCCCGTGGTCTGGTACCTCTCCGGACTCACCTGCACGCATGCCAACGTCACCGAGAAGGGCGAATTCCGCAGAGCCTGCGCCGAGCTCGGCCTGATCTTCGTCGCCCCCGACACGAGCCCGCGTGGGCCCGACGTACCTGGTGACGCCAACAATGCCTATGATTTCGGTCTCGGCGCCGGCTTCTATGTCGACGCCACACAGGAGCCGTTCGCGCGCAATTACCGCATGTGGAGCTATGTCACCGATGAACTGCCCAAACTTGTGGCGGGACATTTTCCGGTCGATGCCAAGCGCCAATCGATCATGGGCCATTCGATGGGCGGCCATGGCGCGTTGACGGTGGCATTGCGCAACCCGCACCGCTATCGCGCGGCAAGCGCCTTCGCCCCGATCGTAGCGCCGTCACAGGTGCCATGGGGGATCAAGGCGCTGACCGGCTATCTCGGGTCGAACAAGGAGACTTGGCGCAGCCATGATACGGTGGCGCTGATCGAGGACGGCGCGAAATATTCAGGCTTCCTGATCGATGTCGGCGAGGCCGATAATTTCCTGAAGGAGCAGCTCAAGCCCGAATTGCTCCAGGCCGCATGCAGCAAGGCCAACATCGCGCTGACGCTGCGGCGGCAGCCGGGCTACGATCACAGCTATTATTTCATCTCGACCTTCATGAGCGATCACCTGCATTGGCATGCGGAGCGGTTGAAGGCCTAGAAGCCGCTCGATGCTTTCTTCCTTCTCCCCTTGTGGGAGAGGGTGCCGCGGCGCGCGCCGAGAGAATACCCTACTACGGCCTGCCGAAATTCGGCGCGAGCAGGCGATTGCGGATCAGATAACTCATCGTGCGCGACCAGGATTCGTCCGTATTGCCGCGCATGTCGGCGCTTGCCGCGGTGATGATGTTGCCGGTCTTCACGTCGCGCAGATAGACGTTCAGATTGATGATCAGGTTCGAGACCTTCTGCACCAGGCCGGTGATCTCGAGATCCGCTCCTAATTGTCCGGCAAGCTTGAGATCACAGCCGCCGCAGGCCTGCAAATTGCTGTGTTGAGCGGCATCCCTCACCGGCGAGATATCGAGCACCTGGAACTTGCCTGAATCGGCCAGTTCCTTGCGGAGCTGCTCGCTGATATGCGCAAGCCGCACCTCTTCCGGCTTCGAACCGTAAAACTCGCCGGGCAGACTGGTATCGATCAGCTCGAAATCGAACACGGCAAGTTTCGGCGGATCGGCGAACGCGGCCGATCCCGTCGACAGCAATCCGGCGAAACACAGTAGCGCTCGCACGATCGTGATTCCGGCGCTTGCGCGCGTGCGGACGAAATGCGGGGTTGCAAGCCTTGCCAAATCGGTCATGTTTCCAGCAGAAACAATTCTCCACCGGCGGTCAAGCCGGGGAGGATTTTTGGAGGAAGCATGATCCGGTGGTTGGTCGGCCTGATTGGCCTCGCGCTTGCGACGACGCAGGCGCTGGCGGCTGACTCCATTGAAATCGGCGTCGGCTATCTCGGCGTCGCCGGCACCAGATCGACGCTGTCGCTGGTCGAGCAGCCGGCCCAGAATGACGGCGTCGCCGGCGCCAAGCTTGCGATCGAGGACAACAACACAACAGGAAAATTCCTGAACCAGCATTTCACGCTGGAGGAGCACCGCATCAAGGAGGACGAGGACCCGGTCCCGACCGCGACCGCACTCGCCGAGAAGAACGACTTCATCATCACCGATCTACCCGCCGACGCGCTGCTGAAGGTCTCCGATGCCCTGCGCGATCGCGGCACGTTGCTGTTCAATGCCGGCGCCATCGATGAGCGGCTGCGCGAGGCCGATTGCCGCGCCAATGTGATCCACTCCGCGCCGACGCGGTCGATGCTGGCGGATGCGCTCGGCCAGTATCTGGTGTGGAAGAAGTGGTCGCGCTGGCTGCTGGTGGTCGGCTCGCACGACCAGGACAAGCTCTACGCCGATGCGCTCCGCCGCGCCGCGACGCGGTTCGGCGCCAAGATCGTGCAGGAGCGCACATTCGAGGACACCGGCGGTGCGCGCCGCACCGATTCCGGCTTGACGCTGATCCAGCGCCAGATCCCGGTGTTCACGCAACAGGCCCCCGCCTACGATGTGCTGGTCGCCGCCGACGAGAGCGAAGTGTTTGCAGATTATCTGCCCTACCGCACCTGGGATGCCCGCCCCGTAGCTGGATCCGCCGGTCTCGAGCCGCGCAGTTGGGACGCGGCGCAGGACCAGTGGGGTGCGACGCAGATGCAGAACCGCTTCATGAAGCTGAACTCGCGCCGCATGACCGCGCTCGACATGCAGGCCTGGACCGCCGTCCGCATGATCGGCGAAGCCACCTCGCGCACCAATTCCGGCGATGTCAAGAAGGTCACGGATTTCATCAAGGGTCCGGATTTCTCTGTCGCCGCCTTCAAAGGCACCAGGCTGACGCTGCGCGACTGGAATCTGCAGTTGCGTCAGCCGATCCTGCTCGTCGACGGCCGCATGGTGGTGTCGGTGTCGCCGCAGGAAGGATTTCTGCACCAGGTCTCCGAGCTCGACACGCTCGGCTACGATCGCCCGGAGAGCAAATGCAAGCTGAAATGAGCGATGTGAGATGAGTTCGATCCCCCGCTACAACGACGCTGCGCTCCCTCCCCCGCCAGCGGGAGAGGTAAGGACCGCCCGCGGACAGATGTCGCGCATGTTGTTGGCAACGGTGCTCGTAGCTCTCACCGCCAGGCCCGCGCATGCCTTCATCGCCTATGTCTCGAACGAGAAGAGCAATACGGTCTCGGTGATCGATACGGACAGCTGGACCGTGGCCAAGACCATCAAGGTCGGCCAGCGCCCGCGAGGGATCGAATTCACCCGCGACGGCAAGTTCGTCATGGTCGCCATCGGCGATGACGACACCATCCAGATGATCGACGCCAAGACGCAAGCCGTCGTGGACACCCTGCCCTCCGGTCCCGACCCCGAATTGTTCACCCAGGACGCCGCCGGCAGGACGCTCTATGTCGCCAACGAGAACGACAACACGGTGACCGTGATCGATCTGGAGAAACGCGCGCGTCTCGGCGACATCCAGGTCGGCGTCGAGCCCGAAGGCATGACCATCAGCCCCGACGGCAAGACGCTGATCAACACGTCGGAAACGACCAACATGGCGCACTTCATCGACACTGCTTCGCGCAAGATCGTCGCCAACGTGCTCGTCGACGCGCGGCCGCGCTTTGCCGAGTTCAAGCATGACGCATCCGAATTATGGGTGTCGTCGGAGATCGGCGGCACGGTGTCGGTGATCGATCCCAACAAGCATGCGGTGATCGGCAAAGTCAATTTCGAGATTCCGGGCCTGCGCAAAGAGGCGATCCAGCCGGTTGGCATCGGCATGACCAAGGACGACAAGACTGCCTTCGTCGCACTCGGTCCCGCCAACCGCATCGCCGTGGTCGATACCGCCACGCGCAAGGTGACGAAATATCTCCTGGTCGGCCAGCGCGTCTGGCACATGGCGTTCACGCCGGATGAAAAATATCTGCTCACCACCAACGGCGTCTCCAACGATGTTTCCGTCATCGACGTCGCCGCGCAGAAGGTCATCAAGACCATTCAGGTGGGCGAACTGCCCTGGGGCATCACGATCGCACCATGACCAACCCCGCCCCCATCGCCGAACCGCAGCAGATGCCGAGGCTAGAAGCGGCCGCGGTGCCGGCGCTGTCCATCGACGCCGTCAGCCATTCCTACGGCCCGCGGCGCGCGCTGGTGAACGTGTGCTTCAACGTGCAGCCCGCAAGCTTCACCGCGCTGCTCGGCCTCAACGGCGCCGGCAAGAGCACGCTGTTCTCGCTGATCACGCGCCTGTTCGGCATTCAGTCCGGCCGCATCGGCATTTTCGGCCACGACATCAGCCGCGCGCCCGGGGAGGCGCTGCGGTTGCTCGGCGTCGTGTTCCAGCCGCGCACGCTCGATCTCGATCTGTCCCTGACGCAGAACCTGCTCTATCACGCAGCTCTCCACGGTATCAGCCGCCGCGAGGCGGCCGCCCGCAGCACCGAGCTGCTGGCGCGCATCGGCCTCACCGAGCGTGCCGGCAGCAAGGTGCGCGACCTCTCCGGCGGCCAGATGCGACGACTGGAGATCGCCCGCGCGCTGCTGCATCGGCCGCGGCTGCTCTTATTGGACGAGCCGACCGTCGGCCTCGACGTCAAAGCGCGCGCCGAAATCATCAGCCATGTCCGCCAGCTCGTCACCGAGCAAGGCATCGGCGTGCTCTGGGCGACACATCTGTTCGACGAGATCATGTCCGGTGACGACCTCGTGGTGCTGCACCAGGGCAAGGTGCTGGCGCAGGGCCCGATGAGCCGTGTCATCAGCGAGGCCGGCGCACAGGACGTCAACACCGCCTTCATGCGCCTGACAGGCGCGCAAGCGATGCCGGGAGGCGGCGCATGAGCAGCATCACCACGCGCGACGTGCCACGCGGCTTCTCGGCCTCCGAGTACATGACCTGCCTCACCGGCATCGTCTGGCGCGAGGGCCTGCGCTTTCTGCATCAGCGCGAGCGCTTTGTCTCGGCGCTGGTGCGGCCGTTGGTGTGGCTGTTCATCTTCGCCGCCGGTTTCCGCCAGGTGCTCGGCATCTCGATCATTCCGCCATACGAGACCTACATTCTCTACGAGGTCTTCATCGCGCCCGGGCTGATGGCGATGATCCAGCTTTTCAACGGCATGCAATCCTCGCTCTCGATGGTTTACGACCGCGAGATGGGCAATATGCGCACGCTGCTGGTGAGCCCGCTGCCGCGCGGCTTCCTGCTGTTCTGCAAGCTGCTCGCAGGCACCGCCGTGTCGCTGCTCCAGGTCTATGCGTTCCTCATCATCGCCTGGTTCTGGGACATCACCCCGCCCCCGATCGGTTACCTCACCGTACTGCCGGCACTGATACTTTCCGGGTTGATGCTGGGCTCACTCGGAATGCTGATCTCCTCCGGCATCAAGCAGCTGGAGAATTTTGCCGGCGTGATGAACTTCGTGATCTTCCCGATGTTCTTTGCCTCCTCGGCCCTCTACCCGCTCTGGCGCGTGCAGGAGGGCAGTCCCTATCTTTACTATGTCTGCCAGGCCAATCCGTTCACTCATGCCGTCGAGCTGATACGCTTCGCGCTGTATGGACAGATCAACTGGATCTCGCTGGCGGTGGTCGGAGTTTGCACAATCGTCTTCATGATCGCCGCGATCTATGCCTATGATCCGTCGCGCGGGTTGGCAAGGCGCGAGCCTGCGGGAGGCGAAGGATGATGGTTCGGACACTTGCCATCGCGGCGTTTGCGTTCGTGGTCGCAGGCTCGGCCGCACGCGCAGCCGATCCGCGCTATCCCAATTGGCCCTGCGCGCAGGCCAAAGTGCCGGAAATCTCGCTCGCCGCCGTCTGGGCAGGTCCCCCGCTCGACGATGCCGAGACCAAATGGAAGGATGACAGCAAGGTCAGCGCACTGGTCTCGAAGCTCGCGGCGCGCAAGACGCCGCTGGACGAGGCCGAGAAGTCGGTGAAGCAATTCCTGGCAGCCTCAGCCGACAAGACCGCCAACGCAAAACTGCTGTTTGCCGGGCTGTTCGATACCCTCAACGCCCAGCGCGCCCAAGTCATGAGCGGGCTTGAACGCGTCAGCCGAAAGCAACGCGAGGCCGCCGACAAGATCCGCGAGGACACGATCCAGCTCCAGACGCTCCAGGACGCAGCGCCGCGCGACGACGCCAAGGTCGACGCGATGAGCAACCAGCTGATCTGGGAGACCCGCATCTTCGAGGACCGCCGCAAGGTGGTGCGCTTCGTCTGCGAGGTTCCGACCACGATCGACCAGCGCCTGTTCGCGCTCGGCCGCGTCATCCAGCAGGAAATGGAATAGCGTCAGCCTCACTGACGGCTTCCACGAAAGTTCCCTTCGATATCAACGCGATCCTTAATGTTGCCGCGCTGTCTGCCGGAACCAAATCGATCTAGGATGGCTTGTCGATGAGAATCTCCAACGCCGGGAGGCCTCGATGGGAACAACAAAATTCATCCTTGCGGGCGCTGCAGCCATCACCATGCTCGCATCCAGCGCCTATGCTGACGATATGACCGGAATGGTCACCAGCATTAACAGGCTCAACAACACCATCTCGATCCAGCAGATCCAAAAAGGCACGGTGGGCAGCGGCACCGGTGGAGCAGCCGGCGCGCTCCAGCAGTACAAGGCCAAGGATGCCGCGATGCTGGATGCCGTTCACGCCGGCGACAGGGTGACCTACTCTGCGACCGATACTGACGGCTCGAGCACGCTGACGAAGTTGCAGAAGCAGTAGGGCTTGCGCTTTCGACGAGGCGTCATGGCCGGGCTTGTCCCGGCCATGACGATTCTACATTCACTGCTCGGGCCGCGGCTCCGGCTGCGCGTCCTCGGTGGGCAGTTTCGCGCGCTCCCAGCCGTCGGTCCCATCAGGATACCAGGCGACGTTGGAATAGCCGTAAGCCAATGCGCGCTTGGCCGCGTTCCAGGACATCCAGCAATCGGCAAGGCAATAGATCACGAGCAGCGCGGCCTTGTCGCCGTGCGAGGCGCGCGCGAGGCCGCGCTGGAGATAATCGTCCATGGCGGGCGGCAACGCGCCGTAGCCAGTATCCGGCAGCCAGATGCTGCCAGGAATATTTCTCCGCGGCATATCGCGCCAGACCGTTCCGGCCGGCAGGTTCTTCGGCTTCGGCGCACGCGGCAGTACGTCGATGAAGGCACCGCTGTTCGCGCGCCAGATCGTCTCGGCATCCGCCGTCGTCAGCACCCGCGCGCCTTCCAGCGTCGCCGGGACGGGCCCGCGGTAATTGTCGGTACGATAGCCTTCCGGCTCGAATGGTTCCTGCTGCTGCGCCAAAGCGGGCACCGTCAGAGCGGCGACGACGAGCGCAGCGGCAAGATGCCGTCTCATGGCGATGTCTTGGCCGTCTCCGCACCGAGCGGCCGGTCGTTTTCGTCCAGCAGCGGCACGCCGAAATCGAGCAGGATCTTGTTGATCTCGCCCTGGTTCTCCTGGATCAGCTTGTTGAGCTGCCGCTTCCAGTTCTGGTCGGCGGCGCGCACACCCATGCCGATGCGATAGACCAGTTTGGGACCGGTGGTTTCCTTCACCAGCGGCGTGACGTGCAGCGAGCCGGCCTTCTTGGCGTAGTACCCCGCCATCGGCCCCCACAGCACCCCAGCGTCGATCTTGCCCGCGGTGAGATCGTCGATCATTGCCTGCGCCGAATTGTCGTAGCGCGTATCGATCATCAGTGGATAGGGCTTGGCATCGCTCATCAACCCGGCCATCGCCATGTTGGTTGCCGGCGGCGTTCCGGCGATGATGCCGACATGCTTGCCCTTCAGCCTGGGATCTTCGAGCGTGTCGACATCCTCGAGCCCGCTGCCGGCCTTGGCGACTAGCGCATAGGTCGTGCGGTAATAGGGATTGGTGCCCTGCACGATGTCGTCGCCCTGCGGGAAGCCCATGATGACGTCGCAGCGATGCGCGCCTAGCGTCATGCGCACGAAGCCGGTGGCCTGCGGGAAGAAGACGTAGTCGAGCTTCTTCTGGAGCTTGTCCGCAAACAGTTCGGCGATCTTATTCTCGATCCCCTCGCCCTTCTCGTTGGAGAACGGCATGTTGCGCGGATCTGCGCAGACCCGCAGCACCTTCGGATCGACCAGCTCGAACGAGAGATCACCACCATCCGTCGTCTGCGCGCGGGCGAGGTCGCCGATCGCACAGGACGCCGCCACCACACAAAGTGAAAACAACCAGCGACGATGTCGTCCGGCCTCCATCGCGCTTCCTCCTCGCTTCATTCGAATGCTATCCATGCACCGCATGGACGCATCATGTCTCGCCAAGCTTTGCGTTGGCTTTTCGTATTGCAGTGCAATGCAGTGAACCCTGAACTGAGGCGAAAAAGTGTCTCATCTCGCGTCAAAGATCGCAGCCCTTGCCCTGCTGGCAGCAGCGACGCTAGCACGCGCCGCGGCGATCGAATTGCCTGTGAGCGAAGTCGCACCGGGAATCTTCGTGCACTCCGGGACTATCGCCCTGATGACGCGGCAGAACGAGGGCGACATTGCCAATGTCGGCTTCATCGTCGGCGCCGATGCGGTGGCCGTGATCGATACCGGGGGCAGCCTTCGGGAAGGCGAGGAACTGCTGGCAGCGGTGCGCGCCCGCACCAGCAAACCGATCCGTTACGTCATCAACACCCATGGGCATCCCGACCATGTCTTCGGCAATGCGGCCTTCGTCGCAGACGGAACCAGCTTCGTTGGCCACAGCAGACTACCGCAGGCCCTGGCGACGCGGGGCCCCTACTATCTCGATAATTTCCGGCGCATCATGGGCGCCGAATTGATCGATCCCGTGAAGATCGTTGCTCCCACCGTGCTCGTGAAGAACACAATGATGCTCGATCTCGGATCGCGCCAGCTGGTGTTGCGGGCCTGGCCGGCCGCGCACAGCGACAGCGACCTGACGGTATTCGACGCGACCACGAAGACATTGTTCGCCGGCGATCTGGTCTTTCTGCGCCATATTCCAGTCATGGACGGCAGCATTCGCGGCTGGCTTGCCTTGCTTGAGGAGTTAGAGACCGTTCCGGCGGTCCGCGTCGTCCCCGGTCACGGCCCTGTGAGCGACTGGCCTGCCGCTTTGGCTGATGAGCGGCGTTATCTCTCGACGCTGCTGTCGGATGTCCGTGCCTCGAACAAGAAGGGCGAGCCGATCCGAGCCGCAGCCGAGAAGGCGGCGGAAACGGAACGGTCGCATTGGGAACTGTTCGACGACTACAACGCCCGCAACGCAACCGCAGCATTCTCTGAAATTGAATGGGAGTAGCGGGCGCGCTACCTTGGTTAGATAACTGCGTCGCCCGCACAGGACGTTGACCATGACGGGATCCACACGCCGCCTGCCCCTGATCGCCGCATTGCTCGGCATTGCCTTCGCGCTGCCGGCCGGCGCCGAAGAGGCCTACGATCCCTGGCCGGGTCTGATGCAGGACATCTTCAACAACCGTCCAATGAACGACGGCAACGGCGTCATCGCCATCGAGATGCCCTATCGCGCCGAGGATGCCGCCATCGTGCCGGTCACACTGCGCAGCAAGCTGTCGCCGGCAGATAGCCGCCGCATCCGATCGATCACGCTGGTGATCGATCGGAATCCGGCGCCGATGGCGGCGAAATTCGAGCTTGGTGCGGATGCCAACGTTACCGAGATTTCCACGCGCGTGCGCGTCAACAATTACACCGATGTCCATGCGGTCGCCGAGCTCAGCGACGGCCAGCTCTACGTCTCCAAGACCTACGTGAAGGCATCAGGCGGCTGCTCGGCACCGGCGGGGAAGAACGCTGAGGAAGCCAAGAACCACCTTGGCCAGATGCGCTACCGGCAATTCGCGCGTGAGGACGCGCCGGCAAGCCGCATCCGCGAAGCGCAGATCATGATCGGTCATCCCAACAATTCCGGCCTGCAGATGGATCAGGTCACGCAGCTCTATATTCCCGCCTTCTTCATCAACCAGCTGAAGCTGACGCAGGACGACAGCCCTGTGCTGTCGATGGAAGGCGGCATCTCGATCTCGGAAGACCCGAATCTGCGCTTCACCTACGTTTCCAATGGCGCCAAGCGCTTCCGCGCGGAAGCCACGGACACGGCGGGGCACGTGTTCCGCCATGAGTGGGACGTGGAGAAGTCGGGGACATAGATCTCTCCACCGTCATGGCCGGGCTTGTCCCGGCCATCCACGAACTTCTCGCCTGTCTCCAAGAACGTGGATGCCCGGGACAAGCCCGGGCATGACGAAAACGGTTGGCACCGCTTGATTAGAAACACCTCACCTCGGCCTCAGCCTGCGCCCGCCTGAGATCATTCACGGCTGCATTGGCCTGCTCCGAGGTCCTGAACTGGGTGCCGAGATTGCCGCGGACCTGGGCCATGCTGAGCGCGGTCTCGGCAGTGACATATCTTTCATAGGGCACGATCGAGGCGACCACATCGATCGAGCAGGAGCATTGTTCGATCGCCTGCCGCGTCTCGCCATTGGCTTTCATGCAGCCATAGACATATTCCGCGCGCGCTGATGTCGGATAGTCATTGGCCTCCTCGGCCCGCGCCGCTGTCACCGCCGCCGCGAGCACGACCACGGCGGCGACAATCGGTCGTACCTGTCCCGCAATACCCATGAGCGTCCTCCCGCTGGTTGCGATGGAAGCTATGCTATGCGTATTGTCCTGAAAAGCACTCTGTCAGAGGAAATGGCTCACAAGTGATGAGAGTTTTGGCACGGATATTGGCGATCGTGACGGCGCTGGCGCTGGGTACGCCGGCCCATGCTGCGGACACCATCCGCCTGACCGTGCAGAAGACCGGAACGTTCTCCTGGGAGTTGGCGACCATCCGCGAGGCCGGGCTCGACAAGGAGGCCAATCTGTCGCTCGAGGTCACCGAGCTTGCGAGCCCCGAGGCCGGCAAGATCGCGCTCCGCGCCGGCAATGCCGACATCATGCTGTCGGACTGGCTGTGGGTGTCGCGCGAGCGCGCGCTCGGCGCCAGGCTGACATTCTATCCCTATTCCAGCGCGCTCGGCGCCGTGATGGTGCCGGCAGCCTCGCCGATCAAGACGCTCGCTGATCTGAAGGGCCGCAAGCTTGCCGTCGGCGGCGGCCCGATCGACAAGAGCTGGCTGCTGCTGCAAGCGCGGATGAAACAGGATGGCATCGACCTCAAGTCGGATGCGACCATCGTCTATGGCGCCCCGCCTCTGATCGCGGCCAAGGCGCTCGACGGCGAGATGGATGCAAGCCTCAACTTCTGGAATTTCTGTGCCCAGCTCGAGGCCAAGGGTTTTAGGCGCCTCGTGGGCATCGAGGAGATTTTGCCCAAGCTCGGCGCCAAGGGCGCGGTGTCAGCGGTCGGGTATGTCTTCGACGAGAGCTGGGCCGCGAGCCATCGCGACGCGGTGGCGCGCTTCATCGCCATGACGCGCAAGGCCAAACAACTGCTGGTCACTTCGGATGCGGCCTGGGAGAAGATCGCCGCGCTCACCGGCGCGACCGATCCGGCGATGCTGAAGACCTATCGCGACCGTTATCGCGATGGTATTCCGCGCCGGAGCATCAGCGACGAAGAGGCGGATGCACGCGTGCTCTACCGCGTGCTCGCCGAGATTGGCGGTCGCGACCTGGTCGGTCCGGCGGCCGAGCTCGATCCAGGCACCTTCTATCACGCCGTCTCCGGAGACTGAGGTGCTGCGCCTTCTCTCCTTCGCCCTGTTTCTCGCGATCTGGTGGATTGCCGCGCTGTTCGTCGGCGGCGCGAAGCTGCCCTCCCCGCCCGCGGTGCTCAACGTCACCATCGCTGAAGCCGCGAGCGGCGCACTGTTCCTGCATCTCGGCGCAACCCTGGCGCGCGTCGCGCTCGCTTTCGTGCTGGCGATGTCGCTCGGCAGCGCGATCGGTTATTTGATGGGACGGGTGAAGCTTGCCGACCGGCTCGGCGATCCCTGGCTGATCCTGCTCCTCAACCTGCCGGCGCTGGTGGTGATCGTGCTCGCCTATATCTGGGCCGGACTTACCGAAGCCGCCGCCATCGCGGCGATCGCCATCAACAAGTTGCCGACGGCCGTCGTCACCTTGCGCGAGGGCACGCGCGCGCTCGACCGCTCGCTCGACGAGATGGCGAGCGTGTTCGCGATGCCGCGCTGGCGTGCGTTCCGCCATGTCGTGCTGCCGCAGCTTGCGCCCTATATCGCGGCCTCCGCCCGCTCCGGCCTGTCGCTGGTGTGGAAGATCGTGCTGGTTGCCGAGCTGCTGGGACGTCCGAATGGCGTCGGCTTCGAGATTGGCGTCGCCTTCCAGCTGTTCGACACGCCGCGCCTGCTCGCCTATTCCCTGACATTCGCCGCGGTCGTGCTCGTGATCGAGACGGCGCTGGTGCAGCCGTTCGAGGCCCGCGCAACGCGGTGGCGGCCCCGTGCGGCTTGAGGTCGAGATCACAGGGAAGACCTACAGCAGCGCAGCGGGCGGCACGCACGAGGTGCTGGCGCCGGTCAAATTCGCTCTGCAGTCCGGCGAGGTCGGCGTGCTGATCGGCCCCTCCGGCTGCGGCAAGAGCACGATGCTGCGCATCATCCTCGGGCTTGATCGCGACTTCGACGGCCATGTCGCGCGCCCACCGGGGGCGCGGATCGGCATGGTGTTCCAGGAGCCGCGGCTATTGCCGTGGCGCTCGGTCGAGCAGAATGTGCGCTTGGCGGCGCCCGACGTCACCGAAGCGAAGCTGTCGGAGCTGTTCAAAATCCTGGAGCTGGAAGCGCATCGCAGCCATTTTCCCGGTGAGTTGTCGCTGGGCCTCGCCCGCCGCGTCGCGCTCGCCCGCGCTTTTGCGGTCGAGCCGGACCTGCTCGTGCTGGACGAGCCCCTGGCCTCGCTCGACGATGCACTTGCCGGCCGCCTGCGCGACGAGATCGCGACGCTGGTGGCGAGTCGTCCCGTGATGACGCTGCTCGTCACCCACAGCCTGGACGATGCCATCCGTCTCGGCGACCGCCTGTTCTTCCTGTCGCCGCGCCCCGCCCGCATCGTGCAGGAGGTGCCGATTGCCGTTCCGCGCGACGCGCGCGGCGAAGCCGAGATTGCGGCGATCAGGGCCGGGCTTGCGCTGCGTATCCAAGCGGAACAATGCGACGACCGCGCCGGGCGGGATGTCTTATAGGCAATCGAGCGAGGCGCGTGCTAGATTGGATCGCAGCGGAGTCTGCTGATGAAGCGAACGATTGCCCTGATGGGGCTTGGCCTCGCTCTGCTCGCGCCAACAGCGCGCGCGCAGGACATGGTGCGCGATCTCGATCTGACGTCACCCGCCATGGTCTCCGCCGAGATGACTCGGCAGGAGGTCGAGGCCATTCTGACCAATGCAAGCGCCGGCGCGCCCGCCGATTTGACCGGCAAGCGGCTATCGGGGCTCGATCTCAGCGGTCTCGACCTGACCAAGGCAATTCTCCGCACGGCACGGCTCAACAAGACGAAACTCGCTGGCGCCCGTCTTGACGGGGCGATCCTCGATCAAGCGTGGCTGTTGGATGCGGATCTTACAAGGGCGAGCCTGAAGGGAGCCAATCTGTTCGCGTCGCAGATGGCGCGCGCTCGCCTCGACGGCGCCGATCTAACCGGGGCGCGCATCGCGGCCGACCTCAGCGGCGCGAGTCTGGTCGGCGCGTCGATCGCGGATGCGCATCTCGGTGCCGACATGCGCAACCAGTCGATGGGATTGATGCGCGCCGTGCTAAGATCTGCCAATCTGGCGCAGTTGAACGCCCGCAACGCGGACCTGTCCCGGGTCGATCTCGAATTTGCTTCCCTCAAGGGTGCTGACCTGACCGGCGCATCGCTGAAGAACGCTCAGCTCGGTGGCGCCGACCTGACCGGCACGACCATCATCGACGCCGATTTCGATGGCGCCGATCTCACTTCCGCCAAACTGATTGCGCCGATCGGCCTTGACCGAGCCAAGAATTTCGACAAGGCAAAGAACCTTGAGCGCCTGATCAGACGATAGTGGCGCCACTTTGGGGAGAATGGGGTGATGCGTTGGTGTCTCGTTTTGATCGCGGTGCTGGTGTGTGCCGGTGAAGCCGCCGCGCAGACCAAGGGCAAAGGCATCCGGCTCTGGAATCTGACGAGCGAGACGATTTCCGGCTTCCAGCTCGCACCGTCTGGCAAGACGGATTGGGGTCCGAACCAGTGCCTGAACGACAAGGACAAGGAGGTGGATCACGACGAGCGGCTGCGCATCACCGGCGTTGAGCCCGGCCGCTACGACGCCAAGGTCAGCTATCCCAATTCACGGCAATGCATCGTTCGCGACATCGAGATCAAGGCGGATGCAGTGTTCTCGATCGCCGACAAGGACCTGAAGGACTGCACCAAGTAACGCGTCAGGCCTTGTCGTTCGGGCGCGGATACTCGCAGCGCCAGCGCACCGCCTGCCATTTCGGATGCTCACCGACCCACTGCGCGATGTAAGGCGGCGCGGCCATGGAGCATTGCGCCGGCGAACCGCCAAAGTTGAACACCAGATGCTGCTCCTCACAGGTCGCAGGCGAGAGCACCGCACAGACAGTCACCACCAGGTCGATCGGGTTCATGCCGAGAGTCCTTCAGGGATCGCCAGGAAATTACCATAGACAGCTACGCCTCAGGCCGCCGGAAGTTTCAAACAGGCGTGAGCCGGCGGGAATGATCGGGCTGCAGCCAAGGGCACCGACCATCGCAGGCGTGGCGGAGAGGCAATCGGCGCCTTGCCGCCTGCTGATTTCGTCAATAAGCTTGTTCCCGACAACTGCTAACAGGCTGATGGCTCTCAAGGAAACCTTCCGGCGCGGCGTCGCGAACGCAACCTATGTGCTGGTGCTCGTCGCCAGCACCTCTGCCGTCACGGATTGTGTCCCGCGAGCTGCCGCGCAGACGCAGCTCGATAAATCCAATTCGGGTCACATCGAGCCTTCCCGCACCGCAAACAGCGACCAACCTGTGGTCAAGTTGACGCCGAGCCAGCAGGCTCAGGTCGGGCTCGAAACCGCAGCTCTCGAAGCAGCTCCACATCCCGAGCAATTCCGCGCCTATGGCGCCGTGCTCGATATCTCCCGCATCACGGAGCTGGCCAACAGCTACGCCAACGCGCAAGCCCAATTCCAGACAGCGCAGGCCAAGCTCGAAGTCGCGAAGAGCGCATACGACCGGACCAAGAATCTCGTCGACTCCGCCGCCCTCCCAAAGAAGGAAGCCGAGACCGCAGAAGGAACATTGCGGGTCGACAAGGCGGCGCTGGCCGCGGCGGAATCACAGCTCAGGACCTTGGCAGCAACAGCACAGCAGGAATGGGGGCCGGTCATCGGCCGCGGAATCGTCGAGCGTTCGCCGGCCGTTGTCAGACTGATCGAACGTGATCAGTTTCTGGTTCAGGTGACGCTGCCGCCCGGCACCACCGTCACCGGCACTCCGGGAACGGCGCTGGCGCAGGCGCCGACGCGGAATGCGAATATCGATCTGCAGTACATCTCTCCGGCAACGCGCACCGACCCTCGCATTCAGGGATTGAGCTATTTCTTCTCCGTGCCGGGCGATAGCGGCCTGCTGCCCGGCATGAACACCACGGTCTATGTGCCGTCGGGCAACACCTATGAGGGCGTGTTCATCGAAGACACTGCCATCGTGCGGTGGCAAGGTCGGGCGTGGGTCTACTTGCGTGTAAGCCCCGACAGCTTCCGACGGCATCCGATCAGTACGGACCAGCCGGTTTCCGATGACGATTACGTCGTCCGGGACATCCCATCGGGGTCCGAAATCGTCATGCGGGGCGCGCAGGTCCTGTTGTCCGAGGAGGCCAAAAGCGAGCTTCGGGGCGGCGATGACGATTGATGGCGCCGGCTCCGGCAAGTCAGGGCCGCAAGCCGCTCTCGTCGAATTTGCCATCCGCTTCCGCGGCATCGTGCTCGCGCTTTCGTTCGCACTGCTGGGCTACGGCCTGTTCGCGCTTGGTGAAGCCAAGTACGGCGTTTTCCCCGAATTCGCGCCACCGCAGGTCACGATCCAGACCGAAGCTCCGGGCCTCAGCCCCGAGCATGTCGAGATCCTGGTCACGCAACCGATCGAAACGTCGATCAACGGCCTGGCCGGAGTCGAGAGTCTGCGCTCGTCGTCGATTCAGGGCCTCTCGGTCGTGACCGTCATCTTCCAGCCGCGCAGCGATATCTATCGGGCGCGCCAATTGGTGACCGAACGCCTCGCGGTCGTGGCCGCGCGCCTGCCGCAGGGCGTTCAGCCGCCGTCGATGACGCCACTGACGCCGCTGGCCGGCACGGTGCTGGTCATCGGCCTGACGTCCGACCAGCGTTCGCTGATGGATTTGCGCACCATTGCGGACTGGACCGTGGCAAGACGACTTCTGGCTGTGCAGGGCGTGGCACAGGTCTCGACCTACGGCAAAGACGTCAGATCCCTGCAAGTGCAGGTCCGCCCCGACGATCTGATCCGCTTCCGGGTCGGCCTGAATGACGTGCTGGCCGCCGCGCGCAAAGCCACCGGCGTGCGTGGCGCTGGTTTCATCGATACCGCCAATCAGCGCATCACGCTGCAAACCCAGGGACAGTCGCTGACGCCAGACCAGCTGGCCCACACCGTGCTTCTGCACGAAGGCGGCGCAAGCGTGGTTCTCGGCGACGTCGCAACCGTCGTGACCGCTCCCGAGCAGCCGATCGGAGCCGCCCTCATCGACGGTGTGCCCGGCATCATGCTCATGGTGAGCCAGCAATATGGCGCGAATACACGAGATGTCACCACACGCGCGGAAGCCGCACTGCAAGAGCTGCGACCCATCCTCGAAGCCGATGGCGTCAAGCTTCATGCGGACATATTTCGTCCGGCCAACTTCATCGATGCGGCGACCGAGAACGTCCTCAACGCCCTGTTGATCGGCGGAGCCCTCGTGGTCGTCGTTCTCTTCCTGTTTCTATTCGACTGGCGCACTTCGATCATCAGCTGCATCGCGATTCCCCTGTCGTTGATAGCGGCCGTGCTCGCATTGCAATGGATGGGAGAAACTCTCAACACGATGACGCTGGGCGGCCTCGCAATCGCGATCGGCGAAGTCGTCGATGACGCCGTGATCGGCGTCGAAAACGTCGTACGCCGGTTGCGCGAAAATCGCCGGGCAACGGCGCCGAGACCCGAAGCTCGTGTCGTGCTCGACGCTTTCCTCGAGGTGCGCACTGCGGTTGCCTACGCGACGTTTGCGGTGCTGCTGGTGTTCTTTCCGATCCTGACGCTTTCCGGCATTGCCGGTCGCCTGTTCGGCCCGCTAGGCATCGCCTACATCTTCGCCGTGATCGCATCGCTCGCGGTTGCTCTCACGGTGACGCCGGCGCTCTCGATGCTGCTCCTCGTCGGGAGGAGCGGGAGAGAACGCTTGCATGAACCGCCGGCGGTGCGTTGGTCCCGTCGCTACTACCAGGCCTTGCTGCGTCGCATCGGCCGCTTCCCGAAGCTGGTGATGACGGCAGCCGCAGCCGTCACGATCGCCGGCATAGCAATGCTGCCTTTCTTTGGCGGCACCTTCCTCCCCGACCTCAGGGAAGGCCATTTGATTCTGCACGTCTCGGCAATCCCCGGCACCTCGCTCGACGAATCTCTTCGCATCGGCAAACTGATGACGGATGCGCTTCGGCAGATCCCGGGCGTCCGCAGGGTGGCGCAGCATGCAGGTCGGGCCGAGGCCGGGATCGACACGGTCGGTCCGCATTCCAGCGAGTTCGAGGTTGATTTGGCGCCAGGGCTCTCGGGACAGGCCCAATCCGAAGCGGAAGCGCGCATCAGGGACGCCCTCGCCGACTTCCCTGGAGTTTCCTTCTCCAGCAAGACCTACCTCACCGAACGTGTGGAGGAGACCGTCTCCGGCTTCAGCGCGGCCGTGGTCATCAATATATACGGGTCCGATCTCGACTCGCTGGATCGCACTGCACGCGACGTCGCGCGAGAGCTCGACGAAGTCGGCGGCGCCGCCGACGTCCAGCGACGCTCACCGCCCGGAATGCCGCAGGTCAACGTGACACTTCGGCCGGCCGATCTGCAGCGCTGGGGACTCGATGCCGTCGAAGTGCTCGAACTGGTGCGCACCGCCTATCAAGGCGACATCGTCGGCCAGGGGTATGAAGGCAACGCCGTCTTCAACATCATCGTGATCCTCGATGGGCCGGCCCGCGCACGGCTTACCCAGATCGGCGACCTGCCGGTGCGCACGCCGAGCGGCGCCTACATTCTGCTGAAACAGATCGCCGACATCTATGAAACGTCGGGTCGTTATCAGATCCAGCACCAGAATGCGCAGCGCGTTCAAACCGTAACGGCGAATGTCAGCGGACGCGATCTCGAATCCTTCGTGGCCGCCGCCAAACGCAAGCTTGCCCGCGAAGTCAAACTCCCACCCGGCGCTCGCATCGAATTTGCCGGAGCGGCCGAAGCTCAAGCCCGGTCGCGACGCGATCTCATCGTCAATTCCCTGCTGGCCGGGATAGGCATCGTCGTTCTGCTCTCGATGGTCACAGGCCATTGGCGCAATCTGTTGCTGGTGCTGATCAACCTGCCGTTCGCATTGGTCGGTGGTGTGCTCGCACTCGCGTTGACGGGTGGCCTGCTTTCGCTGGGATCGATGGTCGGCTTCGTCACGCTGCTCGGAATCACGCTGCGGAATTCGATCCTCATGATTTCGCATTACGAGCATCTCGTCCTCATCGATGGCCGTGCATGGGGAGCGGAAACTGCGATGGAAGGCGCGGCGGATCGTCTGGTCCCGATCCTGATGACATCTCTCGTGACTGGCTTGGGATTGCTGCCGCTCGCCATCGGCGCAGGAGAGCCCGGCCGTGAAATCGAGGGCCCGATGGCGATCGTCATCCTTGGGGGTCTTATGACCTCGATGGCACTTAGTCTGCTGGTGTTGCCGACCCTTGCGCTTCGTTACGCGCGTTTCAAGGTCCGTGCTGAATGAAGGGAAATTCGCCTTCCGGTCTGGGGAGTTGAGACTTCGAGCCCATTGCTCGATCGCTCTCGACGCCGGATGCCGGAGAGCGAACGCGCCGAACGCCGAATCACCGTCGCGGCCTCGATGGTATCCGCCATCGAGGCCGTGACAGGTCGTCAGTCTTACTTGCGCGCAGCGCAGGCGTACATGTTGATTTCCATGCCGACCGGCACTTCCACGATCTTCGGAGCTTTCCAGGCCATTCGGGTCTCCCAAGTATTTTGAGCCAAGTATTCGAGCGCGACATCGCGCGGGGCAAAACGTAGGGCTGTGCTCCATGCAGTTCAAGCCTGGATTCGAACACCGAGCGACTCTGTGCCGATTCTTCGCGGCCGCATTTCGCTCTCGGACAAAGCCAGTTCCCTCTTGGTCAAACGCGACGACTGAGCAGCGCCTTGCGCGAGGCGGCGCACCTCTCGATACGGCTACGCTTCAGCGTCAGCAGCCCTTGTCGGCCGTCGTCGCATTCGGCTTGGCGCCTTGAGCGCTCTGAGCCGCCGTCGGCTGACTTTGCATCTGACGCTGCGCGTCTTCGGACGACGTCGGTGTTTCGCCGCTCGCGCGATTCATCGTGCTGGTCGGCGGATGCTGGTTATTGCTCGCCATGTCGGATGGCTGGGACTGCGCCGAGCCCACCGTGACAGGACCAGAACCAGCGTCCTTGTCGCTGGCGGTGCTACCCGTGTTGCAGGGGCCCGCCATCGCCATGCCGGCGCTCAGCGTCAAGGCTGTGCACGCAAGAAGAATGGATCGTTTCGTGTTCATCTGATCGTCTCCTCAATCCTTACCGCCGCGGGATCTCAGCCCCGGGCGGGGATGTTGAGAAGAACAGGTCGAATCGGCCGATGTTCCGAAGTCGGGGCAGAATTCCGCCCCGCTTATTGCAACAGCCGCAGCAATGCGCGGCCAGCGCGCGATCTCAGCTCCTTCGCGTCCAGCGTTCCATCCTTGTCGGGATCGGCTGCGTTGAAGCGCTGCTCCACCACGCCGAGGTACTCGTCGAGCGTCAGGGTCCGATCATGATCGGGATCCGCGGCCGCGAGTTCCTTCGCGGTTAAACGTCCACGCAATTCGCGGGCGTCAAGCGTCCCGTCATGGTCGGGATCGAGCTTTGCGAACAGCGCGGCTGCGGCCTTCTTCACCTCGGCGAGGTCGAGTGTGCCGTCATTGTCGGTGTCGAACATCTTGACGGCGCTGCCGGATGCCGACCAAGCCGGCCCCGCCAGCAATGCAATCGTGAGCGCAAGCGCAACTGAGCGACGCGATATCATTTGAGACCTCCCTGACCAAAAGCCCTGATTCATCGGGGCTCGAAAGCTACATAAGTCCACAAGCCTGCCCCGGTTCAAGCCCGAAATTGCAACCTGCAGGCCGCACAACTCACGCCCGCCGATTGCGACGCCACGCCGAGACAACTTCGTGCCGCGGAATTATTTCAGCGTCTGCACACAAGTGAGGAGTCGACCATCAGGTTTCCCTGAGGTGACTGGCATCCGACGTCCAACATATCGGCAGGCCGCTTTCGACTTTCGTATTGACGCGTTTTGTTTTCCGACGGAGTGTTGCGATCGCAGCGTCAAAAGGCGCGCATATTGGGAGGAACGGATGAAACGTTTTGCGATGGCCGCGAGCCTCGTCATATCCGCATGCTCGGTTGCGAGCGCACAGACGACCGATCAGCTGGTCAAGGGCGCAACCGATACGTCGAACGTTCTCAACTACGGGATGGGCTACAATCTCCAGCGCTTCTCGACCCTGAACCAGATCAATAAGGACACCGTCAAGAACCTCGTCCCGGTCTGGAACTACTCCTTCAACGACGATCGCAGCGAGGAATCACAGCCGCTGGTGTACCAGGGCGTGATCTACGTGACCTCTCACAACGCGACCATGGCGGTCGACGCCAAGACCGGCAAGCAGATCTGGAAATCCAAGATCGAATATCCGGCCGAGACGCCGCGTATCGTCTGCTGCGGCATCATCAACCGCGGCGCCGCGCTCTATGAAGGCAAGCTCTTCCGCACCACCCTCGATGCCAACGTGATCGCACTCGACGCCAAGGACGGCAAGGAGCTGTGGCGGCAAAAGGCCGCCGACATCAAGGAAGGCTATTCGATGACGGTGGCGCCGCTGGTCGCCGACGGCGTACTCATCACCGGCATCTCCGGCGCCGAGTTCGGCACCCGCGGCTTCATCGACGGCTGGGACCCGGCAACTGGTAAGCATCTCTGGCGCACGCATTCGATCCCCTCGCCGGACGAGCCCGGGGGCGACACCTGGAAAGGCGACACCTGGAAGCTCGGCGGCGGCTCGACGTGGATCACGGGGTCCTACGATCCCGAGCTGAACACGGTCTATTGGGGCATCGGCAATCCGGGTCCGTTCAACTCGGCGGTGCGCCCCGGTGACAATCTCTACACCTGCTCGGTGCTGGCGATGGATCCCAAGACCGGCAAGATCAAGTGGCACTACCAATTCTCGCCGAACAATCCGTTCGACTATGATGCAGTGGCCGAAATGGTCCTCGCCGACATGAATGTCGAGGGCAAGCCGACCAAGGTGTTGATGGACGCCAATCGCAACGGCTTCTTCTACGTGCTCGACCGCACCAACGGAAAGCTGCTCGCGGCCAATCCCTACGTGAAGGTCAATTGGGCGACCAGCATCGACATGAAGACGGGCCGTCCGATCGAGACCGACGTCAGCAACGACGCGCGCGAGGGCAAGAAGGTCGTCGTCTATCCATCGGTCCTCGGCGGCAAGAACTGGGAGCCGATGTCGTTCAATCCCCAGACCGGATTGGCCTACGCCAACACGCTCGCCTTCGGCGGCAGGTACAAGACCGAGCCGGCCACCTTCAAGCAGGGCGAATGGTATCTCGGCATGGACCTCACCGATCCCTGGGAGTGGGGTGACGGGCCGCGCGGTCATCTCAAGGCCATCGATCCGATGACCGGCAAGGCGAAGTGGGAGGCACCGAGCGACATCCCGCGCTTCTCCGGCGTACTCTCGACCGCGGGCGGTGTCGTATTCTCGGGCGCGTTGACCGGCGAGTTCGAGGCCTTTGATGCCGACAGCGGCAAGAAGCTGTGGCAATTCCAGACCGGCTCCGGCATCGAGGGACAGCCGGTGACCTGGCAGCAGGACGGCGTACAGTATGTCGCGGTCACCTCCGGCTATGGCGGCGTCTACTCGCTGTTCTCCGGCGACGAGCGGCTGGCCAAGGTGCCGCCCGGTGGCTCCCTGTGGGTCTTTGCGGTCAAGCAGTAACGGCAAGAGACGTTGAGGGACATATCACACAACACGGTGGCGATCCTCGCCACCGTCGCGGTGCTGACGGTCGCGCTTGCGGCGACCGTTCGTGCTGCGGATGATTCGAACGGCAATCCGGTGCAGGCGCAGATCGACCACGGCAAGTCGACCTATGCCGAAAGATGCTCGCACTGCCACGGCCCCAACATGATGAATTCCGGCACCATCACACCGGACCTGCGCACCTTTCCCGACGACAAGACGCGCTTCATCACCACCGTGAAGAACGGCAAGAACAACAGGATGCCCCCTTGGGGCGACATCTTGAGCGACGACGAGATCGGAAATCTCTGGGCCTTCATCTCGAGCCGGAGGAAGCCATGAGGCGCCGACTGCCAGCGCTCGGTCTCGTTGCAATGCTGGCTGCTCCGGCGGCGGCGTGGGCGGCAGATCCCCTCAGCATCTGCCTCGACGAGGATCGGCCGCCGCTCTCGGCGCATCACCGCGGCAAGCCGGATTCGGGCTTCGACGTGCTGCTGGCGCAGGCGATCGCCGACCGCATGGGACGGCCGCTCAAAATCCAGTGGTTCGAGAGCAAGCTGGATGAGGATTCGAGCCCGCAGCTCGAGGCCAATGCATTGCTCTCAGACGGGCGCTGCGCGCTGATCGGCGGCTACGCGCTGACGACGGACTCGCTCGTCAAGCCCGGCATGAAGACCGCGCGCCTGCCGGATTTCAACGGCGCCACGCGCGAGGACCGGCGCCGCCGCGTTGCGCTCGGCGAGCTCGTGCCGACCAGGCCTTACATCTATGCGCCGATGACGGTCGTGCTCGGGCCGAAAGCGCGCGACCGCAAGATCGGCAACATCGGCGATCTCGCCGGGCTTCGCCTCGCAATCGAGAGCGGCTCATTGGGTGACGCGATCCTGATGAGCTTCGATAAGGGACGGCTGATCGACAACGTCACCCATCTGGTCCCCGGCCGCGACGACCTCTTGGGTGCACTCGATCGCGGCGACTACGACGCCACCTTGATCGATCTCGCCCGTTTCGACGCCTATCGTGCCGCGCATCCAGATACGGCAATCGCGGCCTCCGGCTATTATTATCCAATTGGCGCCAATCGCGGCTACGTCGGACTCGCCAGCGAGGCCGCTTTGATCGACGCCGTCAGCAAGGCGCTGACGGATCTTGCCGCGGAGGGCAAGATCGCCGAATTCAGCAAGCAAGCGGGCCTGACCTATCTGCCGCCGCACGAGCCCGCGATCCTTGGCGACGTATGGACCAAGATCATTCAGCGGTGAGCCTTGGTTGCGAGGGTCGCTCTGCCAGCTCCGAGACAAGCCCGCGGTCGGCACGCGCCTAGTTTTCGTCCGCCGCCACGGCGCTCTGCTGCGCCTTGTGGATGGAGGACGGCACCACGCCGAAATATTTCCGGAATACGCGGCTGAAATGCGATGAGCTCGAGAAGCCCCAGGAGAATGCCACATCGGTGATTGTCTTGCCGGCGTGGGCCTCGAGCTCCTGGCGGCAGTTCTGAAGGCGCGCCTGCCAGATGTAGTCGCTCACCGTCGTGCCGCGCTCGGAGAACAACATGTGCAGATAGCGCTTGGAGCAGCCAAGTTCCGCCGAGATCTGGTCGATGCACAAATCGGGATCGCGCAGATGCTCTCGGATGAAGAATTGGGCACGAACGTACATCGCCTCGGGCCCGACCCGATCGAACATCGTGTCGGCCTCGCGCAGCGGCAGCAACAACAAGTCGATCAGTGAATCGGCAACGCCGACCGCACTGTTGGCCGACAGCTTCGCTGCCTCGTCGAACGTGGCATGGACGAAGTCATGAGCGATGCGTCCCGTCCCCGTCTTCGCCGTCAACTTGCATGCGGGCATACGCTGTGACGGGAAGCCGCGATCGCGCAGCAGCGCCTTCGGTACGATCACCACATCGTGGCGCGTGAAAGCGGGACTGACAATCAAATGCGGGCAGGAGACGTCGTAGGCAAGGATGTCACCGGGGTTCAGCTCGATGTGGCGGCCTTCCTGTTCGAAATAGGACACGCCGTAGGTCTGGAAGTGGATCTTGATGTACGGGTGTTCGTTGGCCTTGGCACGCGCCAGCGTATGCGCGATGCGGTGCTGGCTCACCTCGATCTGGCAAAGCTTCAGACGCGAGACCGAGGTGTAGTCGATGCGCCCTTCAAGCGAGGATGCCTCCAGCGGATCGACATCGAAGTGACCACACAGACTCGTGAGCCCGTCGATCCAGCTCTGGATCTGGCGCTTCGGCGTCAGTCCGGTCGTCGAGAGCGTATGAATTGTGTCGGACATTAATCCAGCCACTGGTGGTGTCCCCGGATTCGACGCGAATCGCGACCTGCGCTTGCTGGAGCCCTCAGTCGTGACTGCGTGGCGTTTACCTCAAATTTGGGCGGTCTTTGAGAACGAGCGCCATCACTCCGTTGCCACCCTTGAAAGTTAATCCTCCGCCTTAGTTGCACCGCCGTCAAGGGGAACCTGAGCGTCGAACGCCGCGGCGCGCAGCGTCGAAGCCGCTGAATTCGCTACTGCAAAATCAAAAACTTCGCGTCCGTGCGCTATCGAGCAAATCAGCTTCTCTCTTGGGCAAGTTTCCCATTGACGAAGTCGTTAGGAATTGCGGCAGGCACAAAAAAATCGGGCAGCTCCTGCACGCGAACCCGTACCTCTCATCAGGAGGAGGAAACAGCACAGCATCGTTTCTGGTCCCAACCGCGACCGCCCCTGCACGAGCAGACGCCGGACGAAAAGCCCGGTGATTAAGCAATGTTACGGAAACAATAAACGAGACCAACGGAGGAAATGACTATGCGCAAGGTGCTACTGGCGACTTTCCTTGGCTCCGCGGCGGCGCTGGCCGTCGGGACCGCGTCCGCCAATGACGAGCTGAACAAGATGTCGCAGAACCCGAAAGACTGGGTGATGCCGACCGGTGACTACTCCAATCATCGCTATTCCAAGCTGAACCAGATCAACGCACAAAATGTCGGCAAGCTCCAGGTCGCCTGGACCTTCTCGACCGGCGTGCTGCGTGGCCATGAGGGTGGCCCGCTGATTATCGGCAACACGATGTACGTCCACACGCCGTTCCCGAACAAGGTCTACGCCATTGACCTTTCCAACGAGAACAAGATCATCTGGAAGTACGAACCGAAGCAGGACCCGAACGTCATCCCGGTGATGTGCTGCGATACGGTTAACCGCGGCCTCGCCTATGGCGACGGCAAGATCTTCCTGCATCAGGCCGACACGACTCTCGTCGCGCTCGACGCCAAGACCGGCGAGGTTGCGTGGACCGCCAAGAACGGCGATCCCAGCAAGGGCGAGACCGGCACCTCGGCGCCGATGGTCATCAAGGACAAGGTGCTGATCGGCATCTCCGGCGGCGAATTCGGTGTCCAGGCTCACATGAGCGCTTACGACATCAAGACCGGCAAGCTGGCCTGGCGCGGCTATTCGGAAGGCCCGGACGACCAGATCTTGGTCGACGACAAGACCACCGCGCTCGGCAAGCCGATCGGAAAGGATTCGAGCCTCAAGACCTGGCAAGGCGATCAGTGGAAGATCGGCGGCGGTGCCACCTGGGGCTGGATCTCCTACGATCCCGAGTTGAACCTGATCTACTATGGATCGGGCAATCCCTCGACCTGGAATCCGAAGCAGCGTCCCGGCGACAACAAATGGTCGATGACGATCTGGGCACGTAACCCGGACACCGGCGTCGCCAAATGGGTCTATCAGATGACGCCCCATGACGAATGGGACTATGACGGCGTCAACGAGATGATCCTCTCCGACCAGTCGATCAACGGCCAAGCCCGCAAGCTGCTGACGCATTTCGATCGCAACGGCCTCGGCTATACGCTCGATCGCACCACCGGCGAACTGCTGGTCGCCGAAAAGTACGATCCGAAGGTGAACTGGACCTCCGGCGTCGACATGGACAAGAACTCCGCCACCTATGGCCGCCCGAAGGTGCTCGACGCAGCTTCGACCGACAAGGCCGGCGAAGATCACAACGTGAAGGGCATCTGCCCGGCCGCGCTCGGCACCAAGGACGAGCAGCCGGCAGCCTACTCGCCGGACACGCAATTGTTCTACGTTCCGACCAACCATGTCTGCATGGACTACGAACCGTTCAAGGTGAGCTACACCGCGGGCCAGCCCTATGTGGGTGCGACGCTCTCGATGTATCCGCCGCAGGGCGATACCAACATGGGTAACTTCATCGCCTGGGATGGCAAGACGGGCAAGATCGTCTGGTCGAACAAGGAGCAGTTCTCGGTGTGGTCGGGTGCACTGGCAACCGCCGGCGGGGTGGTGTTCTACGGCACGCTCGAAGGCTACCTGAAGGCAGTCGATGCCAAGACCGGCAAGGAGCTCTACAAGTTCAAGACTCCTTCCGGCATCATCGGCAACGTCACCACCTACGAGAACAACGGCAAGCAGTATGTTGCCGTGCTCTCCGGCGTGGGCGGCTGGGCCGGCATCGGTTTGGCAGCAGGTCTGACTGATCCGACCGCTGGTCTCGGCGCGGTCGGCGGCTACGCGGCCCTCAGCAACTACACGGCGCTCGGCGGTACGCTGACCGTGTTCTCGCTGCCCAACTAGCCTCTGTGCAGTCTCGCTCCGGCGCGTGGATCAACTCCACGCGCCGGCTCGTCTCCACCCGATGCCTTCGAGGAACACCTCTTTGCGTAAACTCTGCTCTGTCATTGCTGCGATGATCTTCGTTGCGTCCGGAGGAATTGCTGTCGCGGACGGCTCGGGCGACCCGACTGCCGTCAAGCAGAACGAAACTGGCGAATGGCTCGATAAGGAGGGTAATCCGACCTACAAGATCACCGACGGATCGGTGGACTGGTACACCTATTCCGGATACCGCCGTTATCACTCGGATTGCCACGTCTGCCATGGACCCGATGGAATGGGCTCGACCTATGCGCCGGCGTTGAAGGACTCGCTCAAGACCATGAGTTATGCCGATTTCCTCGGCGTCGTCGCCTCCGGCCGCAAGAACGTCTCGACCGCGCAGGAGAACGTGATGCCGGCATTCGGCGATAATCCGAACGTCGCCTGCTACATGGACGATCTCTACGTCTACCTGCGCGCCCGCTCCAACGAGGCCTGGGGCCGTGCACGTCCAAGCAAGCATGAGGACAAGAACGACGCCTACACCAAGAACGAAGACTCGTGCATGGGCCAGAAGTGAACGTTTGCAGCCCCGCCGAGACTTAAATCTTGGCATCCTGCGAGAATTTGAGGAGTTACCGATGAAGACACGTGCCGCCGTCGCTTTCGAAGCCAAGAAGCCGCTCGAAATCGTCGAGGTCGATCTGGAGGGGCCGAAGGCCGGTGAAGTCCTGGTCGAAATCAAGGCAACAGGCATCTGCCACACCGACGCCTACACGCTCGACGGTTTCGATAGCGAAGGAATCTTCCCGTCGATCCTCGGCCATGAGGGCGCCGGGATCATCCGCGAGATCGGGGCAGGCGTGACGTCTGTGAAACCGGGCGATCACGTCATTCCCCTCTACACGCCGGAGTGCCGGCAGTGCAAAAGCTGCCTGAGCCAGAAGACCAACCTCTGCACCGCGATCAGGGCGACGCAGGGCAAGGGCGTGATGCCTGACGGCACCAGCCGCTTCTCCTACAAGGGCAAGCCGATCTACCACTACATGGGCTGCTCGACCTTCTCCAACTTCACGGTACTGCCGGAGATCGCGGTGGCGAAGATCCGCGAGGACGCGCCGTTCGACAAGAGCTGCTATATCGGCTGCGGCGTCACCACCGGCGTCGGTGCCGTCGTCAACACCGCGAAGGTCACGCCCGGCTCCAATGTCGTCGTGTTCGGCCTCGGCGGTATCGGACTGAATGTGATCCAGGGTGCCAAGATGGCCGGCGCCGACAAGATCATCGGCGTCGACATCAACGATTCCAAGGAGGACTGGGGCCGGCGGTTCGGCATGACCGATTTCGTCAACCCCAAGAAGATCACCGGGGACATCGTTCCGCATCTCGTCGGCCTGACCGACGGTGGCGCCGACTACACCTTCGACTGCACCGGCAACACCACGGTGATGCGCCAGGCGCTGGAAGCCTGCCATCGCGGCTGGGGCACCTCGATCATCATCGGCGTCGCCGAAGCCGGCAAGGAGATCGCCACCCGTCCGTTCCAGCTCGTCACCGGCCGTAACTGGCGCGGCACTGCCTTCGGCGGCGCCCGTGGCCGCACCGACGTGCCGAAGATCGTCGACTGGTACATGAACGGAAAGATCCAGATCGACCCGATGATCACCCACACGCTCAAGCTCGAAGACATCAACAAGGGCTTCGACCTGATGCATGAGGGCAAATCTATACGTTCAGTCGTCGTGTTCTAGCTCAAGCGTCACACCCAAGGAGGATCGACCCATGACTGTTGCACTCCATCCCTCGATCGACAACGGCGTCAAACAGGGCAGCGGGCATTTTGCCGGCGGCACCCTCGTCTGCAAATGCAAGGACCATCAGGTCAAGGTCGGCATCAAAGGCGACGTGGCGCACAACCACGCCTGCGGCTGCACCAAGTGCTGGAAGCCGCAGGGCGCAACGTTCTCCGTCGTTGCCGTGGTCCCGCGCCAGAACGTCACCGTGCTCGAGAACGGCGACAAGCTCCAGATCGTCGATCCTTCCGCGGTGATCCAGCGGCACGCCTGCAAGGCCTGTGGCACCCACATGTACGGCCGCATCGAGAACAAGAACCACCCGTTCTACGGTCTCGACTTCATCCATCCGGAGCTATTCCAGGAACAGGGCTCGCAGGCGCCGCAATTCGCCGCCTTCGTCTCCTCGGTGATCGAATCTGGCGTGAAGCCGGAACAGATGGCCGGCATCCGGTCGCGACTGAAGGAGCTCGGCCTTGAGCCCTATGACTGCCTGTCGCCAGCGCTGATGGATGCGATCGCGACCCACGTGGCGAAAGCCAAGGCCGCCTGAGCAAGCAGCTGCCATCGCCTGTCCGCTCGCCAGAGATCCGCGAGCGGACGGATGCAGTTGTCGAACGACTGCGGCGAGTTCGCTGCCTGTGCACTTTTGCGTATGCGAGCGCGTTCCGCTCCCTCAGTCCTGGTCTCTGAATGACTGCGCAGTGCCGCCCTCTTCCTGCTTGAAGTCAGCGTGCCCTGCGATTCTCCCTCCCTCGACTGAGGACTACTGCTTCGTCCGCGCAGTCCCTCTGGCGGACGAAGCTTTTTTCATCGCGCCTTCGATTTCCTGATCGCCCAGCGCGCGATGAATTGCCGCGCCCTGCTTTTGACAAATCCTGGATGCAATCTGTTCACGTCGAGAACACCCGGCTGTGAACGCCGGTCCGACGCGATCTCTGCTACGGTCGCGTCGTCACGATGCCGCGCGAATTCAATCAATCAAGAAGAAAACGGGAGGTATCGAGAACATCCAGACATTGCGATTCGCATTTCAGCTTCCTGCCGGGACCTGCCCGCGCAGGACGAGAGGCCGAAATGCGGTCACATGAGGCAACGGACAACGGACATTGCGCCGATCCAGTTCGGCAATGTTGAAATCAGCAAGCTTATGAAGAGCGAGGGACGACCATGATCAAGGTGAAGATCAACGGCCAGGAACAGAGCTGGGACGGCGACCCGGATCTTCCGCTACTCTGGTTCCTGCGTGACGAGGCCGGGCTGACCGGCACCAAGTTCGGCTGCGGCAAGGCGCTGTGCGGGGCATGCACCGTCATCATCGACAAGGAGGCGGTGCGGTCCTGCATCACCTCGATCAACGACGTCGCCGGACGAGAGGTCACCACGATCGAGGGACTGCATCCGGAGGGCGATGATCCCGTCCAAAAGGCCTGGCGCCAGGTCAATGTGCCCCAATGCGGCTTCTGTCAGGCCGGCCAGATCATGCAGGCCGCAGCGCTCCTGATGGACAATCCCAAGCCATCGCATGACCAGATCCGAGAGGCGATGGCCGGCAACATCTGCCGCTGCGGCTGTTACCAGCGCATCGAGAATGCGGTCCATCTCGCATCGACGGGAGTGTGACATGAATTTCATCGACAATCCCCGGAAGCTTCGCGGCTTCGAAAAGCATCTGAAGGTCGAGAAAGTCTCGCGCCGCAGTATCCTCAAGGGGCTCGGCATCACCGGTGGCTTCGTGCTCGCCGCCCCCGTGATGTCGCGCCAGGCCTTTGCTTACGAGACTGGCGCCGGCAAGATGCCGCATGGTGTCGTGGTCGATCCGCGCGTGTTCGTCGCGGTCGCGCCCGAGGGCACCGTCACCATCGTTGCCCATCGCTCCGAGATGGGCACCGGCGTGCGCACCAGCCTGCCGCTGATCGTGGCAGAGGAGATGGAGGCGGACTGGTCCAAGGTTAGGGTGCAGCAAGCTCACGGCGACGAGGTCAAGTTCGGCAACCAGGACACCGACGGCTCGCGCAGCACGCGGCATTATCTGCTTCCGATGCGTCAGATCGGCGCCGCGGCTCGAACCATGCTGGAGCAGGCCGCGGCCAAGCGCTGGGGCGTGCCTGCGACCGAAGTGAAGGCAGTCAATCACGAGGTGGTCCACAGCGCCAGCGGACGCAAGCTCGGCTTCGGCGAACTCGCGGCCGATGCCGCCAAGGAATCGGTGCCTGCGATCGAAGGCCTCAAGCTGAAGGACCCCAAGGACTTCCGCTATCTCGGCAAGGGGCAGATCAGCATCGTCGATCTCCACGACATCACCACCGGCAAGGCGCAATACGGCGGCGACGTGCGACTGCCCGGCATGAAACATGCCGTGATCGCGCGCCCGCCGGTGACTGGCGGCAAGCTGACTTCGTTCGATCCGGACGCGGCGCTGAAAGTACCGGGCGTCGAGAAGGTGATGCAGGTGCGTGGCTGGCCGTGGCCGTCGAAATTCCAGCCGCTTGGCGGCGTCGCGGTGATCGCACGCAACACCGGTGCCGCGATCAAGGGCCGCGACGCGCTCAAGCTGGTCTGGGACGACGGCGCCAACGGCAAATACGACTCGGTCGCCTATCGCAAGGATCTCGAGGAGGCCTCGCGCAAGCCGGGTCTCGTCGTGCGCAAGGAGGGCGATGCGGACGCCGCCTTGAAGAGTGCCGACAAGGTTATCGTCGGCGAGTACTACATTCCTCATCTTGCCCATGTCAGCATGGAGCCGCCGGTCGCGGTCGCCGACGTCAAGGGCGACAAGGCGGAGATCTGGGCGCCAGTGCAGAGTCCCGGCGGGACGCGCGAGGACGTCGCCAAAACGCTCGGCATTCCCGAGGGCAACGTCACCGTGAACGTGACGCTGCTCGGCGGCGGTTTTGGCCGCAAGTCGAAGTGCGACTATGCGCTCGAAGCCGCTCTGCTCTCGAAGGAGCTTGGCGCGCCCGTCAAGGTGCAATGGACGCGCGAGGACGATATCCATAACGGCTTCCTGCACACGGTCTCGGCCGAGCGCATCGAGGCGGGGCTGGACAAGGACGGCAAGGTGATCGCCTGGCGCCACCGCAGCGTGGCGCCCAGCATCGCCTCGACTTTTGCCGCCGGCACGGTCCATCAGGCGCCTTTCGAACTCGGCATGGGCCTCGTCGACATGCCCTTCGAAATCGCCAACATCAGTTGCGAGAATCCGGAAGCTGCCGCGCACACCCGCATCGGCTGGTTCCGTTCAGTCTCGAACATCCCGCGCGCTTTCGCGGTGCAGTCGATGGTCGGCGAGATCGCGAATGCGACCGGACGCGACCAGAAGGAGACGCTACTCGCACTGATCGGCACACCCCGCATCGTCAAGCCGGCCGTGAAGGACATGTGGAACTATGGCGAGCCCTATGACAGCTACCCGATCGACACTGCGCGGTTGCGCAAGGTGGTCGAGCTGGTCGCCGAGAAGGGCGAATGGGGCCGTCAGGTCCCGAAGGGCCATGGCCTCGGAATCGCCGTGCACCGCAGCTTCGTCAGCTACATCGCGACAATCGTCGAGGTGGCCGTCGACGAGAAGGGCAAGCTGACGGTGCCACGGGTCGACACCGCGATCGACTGCGGCACCTATGTAAACCCCGAACGCATCGCATCGCAGATCGAAGGCGCCGCCATTATGGGGCTCAGCCTCGCCAAATACGGCCAGGTTACCTTCAAGGACGGCAAGGTGGAGCAAAATAATTTCGACGACTTCCAGGTCGTCAGAATCGACGAGGCTCCGCTTGTGACCAACGTCCACATCATGCCACCGGGAGCCGATACACCGCCTAGTGGCGTTGGCGAGCCCGGTGTACCGCCGTTCGCACCGGCGCTGATGAACGCGATCTTCGCGGCGACCGGCAAACGCATCCGGAGCTTGCCGATCGGCAAGCAATTGGAGGCTTGACGGAACGGAAGGCGGCTCGCGCCGTTTCCATCGATCTGACAGGAGCAGATCGATGACAAACATCTCAAGGGCGCTCGCAGTCTTGCTGTCGAGCGCCTTTCTTTTGACCACCGCCGATGCGTTCGCCCAGAGCAGCAACACGACGCCGCCGACCACCGCGACGCGCCCCACCGCACCGGACCAGAGCTCGCTTCCCAACGCCAACGCCCCGCCCGCCTCGACAACCCAGACCACCGGGCAGAGCAGCCCTGATCCGAAGGTTCGGGAGATGAATCAGAAAGCAAAGGATAAGGTTGAGCGCGAGGGCAAGTAATACGACCGCACGCAAGATGCGGCGGACGTTGCCGTCCGCCGCATTTGCCCCCTGTCGCTCCGCTTCTCTCGATCCGCCTGCGGAGCTTATTTCTTCAGCGCGAACACCCAGATCACGCCACCTTGTGGCACGTTGGACTCGATGCCGATGTTGTTGGTCGCGAGCGCGTCCTGGATACGCTGCGCGTCCACGCCCCAGCCCGACTGGATCGCGATGTATTGCGTGCCGTCGATCTCATAGGAGATCGGCATGCCCATGATGCCGGAATTGGTCTTCTGCTCCCAGAGCAGCTCACCGGTCTTGGCATTGAAGGCGCGGAAGTTGCGGTCGTTGGTGCCCCCGCCAAAGACGAGGTCGCCCGCGGTGGCCGTGACCGAACCGAACATCTGCGACTTCGGGAAGTTGTGCTGCCACACCTTCTTGCCGGTCGCGGGATCCCAGGCCTGGATCTCGCCGAAATGATCGGCGCCCGGCTTGGTCTTCAGGCCGATATCCTCCGGCTTGGTACCGAGCCAGAGTTCGCCGGGCTTGAGCGGGACCTTCTCGCCGGTGAAGCCGCCGCAGAAATTCTCGTTGGCGGGCACGTAGACGAGGCCGGTCTTCTGGCTGTAGGCCGCCGAAGGCCAGTCCTTGCCGCCCCACAATGAGGGGCAGAACTCCACGCGCTTGCCAACCACCGGCTTGTGCGCGGGATCGAGGATCGGCTTGCCGTTCTCGTCGACGCCCTTCCAGACGTCGGTAGAGACGAACGGCCAGCCGGCGATATAGTTGATCTTGGTCGGCGTACGTTCGAGCACCCAGAAGATCGCGTCGCGCCCCGGATGAACCAGGCTCTTGATGCTGCGGCCGTCACGCTGGAGATCGATCAGCATCGGCGCGTCGACCTCGTCCCAATCCCAGGAATCGTTCTGGTGGTACTGATGATAGGTCTTGATCTTGCCGTTGCCCGGATCGAGCGCGATCACCGACGAGGTATAGAGATTGTCGCCAGGATGCATCTCGCCGGGCCACGGCGCAGCATTGCCGACGCCCCAATAGATCGTCTTGGTGTCCTTGTCGTAGGTCCCGGTCATCCAGGCCGAGCCGCCGCCGTTCTTCCAGTCGTCGCCCTGCCAGGTGTCATGCCCGGGCTCGCCTTCGCCGGGAATCGTGAAGGTGCGCCACAACTCCTTACCGTCCTTGGCATCGAAGGCGGCGACATAGCCACGCACGCCGAACTCGCCGCCGGAGCCGCCGACGATCACCTTGCCATCGACGATCAGCGGCATCAGGGTCATGTACTGACCCTTCCTGTAGTCCTGCACCTTGGTGTCCCACACCACCTTGCCGGTCTTGGCGTCGAGGGCGACAACGTGGTCGTCGGTGGTGGCGAGATAGATCTTGTCCTCCCACAGGCCGACACCGCGGCTGGTCGGGTGCAATTGAAACAGATCATCGGGGAGCTGCCGCTTGTAGCGCCAGTACTCGTCGCCGGTCTTTGCGTTCAGCGCGATCACCTGCCCCATGGGGGTCGCCACGAACATCACGCCATTATTGACGATCGGCGGCGCCTCGTGGCCTTCGACAACGCCGGTGGCGAAGGTCCAGACCGGCGTGAGATCCTTCACGTTGGAGGTGTTGATCTGGTCGAGCGGGCTGAAGCCCTGGCCGTCATAGGTGCGCCGATAGAGCATCCAGTTGCCGGGTTCTGGATTCTCCAGGCGCTGCTGGGTGACGGGGCTGTAGTTCTCGATCGGGCCGGCGCTCGCCGCTGTCGAGACAATGCAGGTGAAGGCGACGAAGCCGGACAAATACCATCGCTTTGTGCTCATGGACGTTTCCCCTTTGAAGTCTTTTGATTTGAATTCTTGTCGGTCTCGTCGCCCGCTCGGTGGCCGGCGCGACCTCTTGTGGTGCGCGGGCGCGACCCGCGGCGTATCATCCGGGCTGCGAGCCACCTACCTTTCCGATGAAAGGACCGGCAACGGTGAGCGAACCTCCGCTTAGTGACAGCGGCAGTGCCGCGAGGCGTCGCGGCGCGGGTCCGAACACCACCTGTCCGCCCTGGCGTGGATCGTATTCGGAGTTGTGGCAGGGACACTTGAAGACGGTCATGTCGCCTCCCTGATCCGCCTTCACCCATTCCGTAACCGGACAGGCGGCATGAGCGCAGACCGCAGAATAGGCAACGATGCCGTCGGCTGCGCGTGCACGCGTAGTTTCTTCGAGTTCGTTCGGATCAAGCTTCACGACAAGAATCTCGTTCAGGCGTGAGCCGCTGCGAACGACGGAGGTTTTTGGATCCTTCGGCCAGGCGCGAACCGGAGGGCCGCCCGGCTTGAGGTCATCCGGCTTGATGAGCTGACCTTCGTCATCACCCTCTGAGCGGACGAGCAGATCGCCTTTCTGCGGTCGTTCGTCGGCACCCGGCTGATCGTCGTCGGCCCTTGCTGGTGCAGAACAGCCGAGACAAGCGGTGGTGGCGAGCGCACCGAGCAACAGCGCTCGACGCGTTTGCTCCGCACTCACATCGACTTCGGGTTCCGCAGTGTTGTCGGATGATGATGAGGAGGAGGTACTGAATGATGCAGACGACATGCACAATAGCAGGCGCTGGAACTCTGCCGAAATGAAGGCGAAGAATTGGCGCCGCAGTGCATCAATATGGCTTTGCTCGCTTTGAGCGAATGCGATTGCACGCGTTCAAACGCATTTTTGCCATTGCAACGTCATGTCGCGCGATCGGCATGACGATTTTGCAGATCAGACCGATGATGCAGGAATTGGTGCGGCGCCGCTGTCAGCAGCACGACGCAAACTCGCGACGATTCAACTGCACGTTTTGCAGGCAGATCCGCCGTGTTCAGGACCTCAATAGGTTGCGCGGCGCCGCGATGCGGCCGGCGATCGTTGCCGATGCCATTTCAAAGCTGTCGGCGATGCGACGGGCCTTGTCGATGAAGAGGCTGGCCGCCGGTGGCGGGCAGACTTCGCGCGCCGTCTGCTCGAACAAATCGAGCCAGCGGTCGAAATGATCGCCGGCCAGGCTGAGCGGAAGATGCACCCGCATCGGCGAGCCGTGATAGCGGCCGCTCATCAGCACGACCGACGACCAGAAATCCTTGAGCTTGGCGAGATGCTCGTCCCAATTCCGGACGATCGCGAACACCGGCCCGAGCAGCGCGTCTTCACGCACGCGTCCATAGAAGCGGGTGACGAGTTCCCCGATCATCTCCTCAGTGATCCCGGTGCGTTCGATGGCATCCTGGGTCAGCAGGTTCCGTCGTTCGGCCGCAGCTTCGCGCTCGGCCTTCAGTCGATCCGACATGTCCTTGTGTTCCGTTTTCTGCTTTCCCTCTCCCCTTGTGGGCCCTTGTGGGAGAGGGTGGCTCGCCGCAGAGCGGCGAGACGGGTGAGGGGTTGTCTCAGCGGGCCCACCTCTCGTTGAATGCGCGGAGGGAGACCCCTCATCCGGCGCTTCGCGCCACCTTCTCCCACAAGGGGAGAAGGAAAGAAGCTAGATCCAGCCGCGCACGACATCTTTGTCGCAGCGCAAATTACAAGATCAGCCGCCGTAGGTGTAAAAGCCCTGCCCGGTTTTGCGGCCGAGATGGCCGGCATCGACCATTTCCTTGAGCAGGGGGGCTGGTCGATATTTAGGGTCGTTGAAGCCCTTATAAAAGACCTCCATCACCGAAAGCATCGTATCGAGCCCGACGAGATCGGCCAGCGCGAGCGGCCCGATCGGATGGTTGCAGCCGAGCTTCATGCCGGCATCGATTTCCTCGGCCGTTGCAATCCCCTCCTGGAGCGCGAAGATCGCCTCGTTGATCATCGGGCACAGGATGCGGTTGACGGCGAAGCCCGGGCTATTCTTGGCGGTGATCGCCACCTTGCCGACGCGCTGAGCGAAATCGAGTGCCTTGGCGTGAGTGTCGTCCGATGTCTGCAGGCCGCGGATGAGTTCCAGCAGCGCCATCACCGGAACCGGGTTGAAGAAGTGCATGCCGATGAAGCGATCCGGGCGATCGGTTGCGGCGGCCAGCTTGGTGATGGAGATCGACGAGGTGTTGGTCGCAACCAGCGTGCGCGGCGAAAGCGTGGCGCAGAGGTCCTTGAGGATCTTGACCTTCAGCTCCTCGTTCTCGGTCGCGGCCTCGATGACGAGATCGCAGTCCGACAGTTTTGCGCGGTCGGTGGTCCCCGTGATGCGCTTGAGCGTCGCCTCGCGATCGGCTGCCGAGATCTTCTCCTTCTTGACCAGGCGCTCGAGGCTGCCGCCGACGGTCGAAATGCCGCGGTTCACCGCCGCATCGGAAATGTCGACCATCACGACCGACAGCCCGGCCGCGGCGCAGATCTGGGCGATGCCGTTGCCCATGGTCCCTGCTCCGATGATACCAACGGTATTGATCATGGAATGACGTCCTTCTCGTTGAGCGAGCCCGGCCTCTAGCGGCGTGCCCGGTTTGACCTGAATTTCGATCTGCTGCGCGTTACGTGCTGCACCGCATCCAGGCTCTTCCATAACGCATCCGTCGCGAGAATAAAGTCGCCTTTCTGCTCGCACAGGGCATGATTTCGCGCTCTCGCGACCATTTCGGCCCGAGTTTTACGGCTCGTTCGCCCCCCTCGATTGCCGAGGGCGCGGGGAAGGCCGGGGTAGCCGGCTGGCACCCGCCGTCCGCTGTGCGCTTGTAGCGCAATGGAGAACTGCACAGCGGCGTACAGGGCAGCCAGGACATCCCGACCTTCCCTGCGCGAGTGGTTTGACGGCTTATGCCGTGCCCTCCCCGGAGCCGAATTCCCTCTCGCCTCCGTCGCCTTGTCGCGATCCGTCCCTCGTGCGGGGCGAGATGCAACGACATGTACGATATTTCCGAATTTCAGTAAATCGAAATACTTTCGCGAACGGAGCCTGACTCGATGGATGTCACTGTCTCGCAGTGTTCCCCTGGGCAGGACAGCCGAGATTTCAGTTGACGTGGCGCCATTATTTCAATAATCGTCGAAATATGGAAAAGACAAACGCCGTCACGGCGCTCGCCGCACTTGCCCAGGACAATCGCCTAGACGTCTTCCGCTTGCTGGTGCAGGCCGGTCCCGACGGCATGGCGGCCGGCGCGATTGCGGAGGCGCTGGATCTCGCCCCCAACACGCTGACGTTCCACTTCGATCGCCTGCGGATGGCGGGTCTTGCCACGGTCCGGCGCGAGGGGCGTTCGATGATCTATGCGGCCCGGTTCGAGACGATGAACGATCTCATCGAATTCCTAACCGAAAACTGCTGCGACGGCGCCTTCTGTGTTCCGGCCGCAGCCTGCAAGCCCGCGCGGAAGCGCAACAAAGTCCCGGCCTGAAAGGACAGACCATGAAGCGCCTGCACGTTCACGTGTCCGTCGACGACCTCTCCCGCTCGATCGGATTCTACTCGGCCTTGTTTGCATCCCAGCCCTCGGTCGTGAAGTCCGATTACGCCAAATGGATGCTCGATGACCCTCGCGTGAATTTTGCGATCTCGACGCGCGGACGCGAGCCCGGGCTCGATCACCTCGGCATCCAGGTTGAGACCGGCGACGAGCTCCAGGAGGTTTATGCGCGGCTGCGCCAAGCCGGCGGCAATATCGTCGAACAAGGCCAGACGACCTGCTGTTATGCGAAGTCCGAGAAATCCTGGATCGACGATCCCGCGGGAATCGCCTGGGAAACCTTTCGCACCACGGGCGAAAGCACCGACTATGGCGACGGCACCGGTGAGAACGGCGCGCGAGTTGCCCATGGGACCAGACAAAAGAAACAGCCGGACAAGCAATCGGCCTGCTGCGCGCCGCAGCCCATTGCGAAGCCATCGTCATCGGCCTGCTGCTGATCCGGGATCTGCCAATGGACGCCATCATCTACCACAATCCTGCCTGCGGTACTTCGCGCAACACGCTTGCGATGATCCGGCACGCGGGAATCGAGCCGCATGTGATCGAGTATCTGAAGACGCCGCCGTCGCGAGCGCTTTTGCAGCAGCTCGTCGCCCGCATGGGCCTTTCCGTGCGCGACCTGCTTCGCGAAAAGGGTACACCCTATGCCGAGCTCGGTCTCGGCGCCCCTGATCTGACCGACGATCAGCTCCTTGACGCCATGATGGCGCATCCGATCCTGATCAACCGTCCGATCGTGGTCACGCCAAAGGGCGTCAAGCTCTGCCGTCCTTCCGAGCAAGTGCTGGATCTCTTGCCACCGCAGCGGGGCGAGTTCGTCAAGGAAGACGGTGAGCGCGTTCAACTGGACCGCGGCGCCTGATGCCGGGCCTCGCACAGCGCGCCGTCGCCGAATGGCTCGGAACAGCGTTCCTGCTGGCCGCGGTGGTCGGTTCGGGGATCATGGCCCAAAAGCTCGCGGGCGGGAACGTCGCGCTGGCACTGCTCTGCAACACGATCGCCACGGGCGCGATTCTCATCGTGCTGATCCTGATGTTTGCTCCCGTGTCGGGCGCTCACTTCAATCCGGCGGTGACGCTGGCCTTGGCGCTGCGCGGTGATACGGCCTGGATTGATGCGACGATCTACATCGCGGCACAAGTCGCCGGCGCAATCGTCGGCGTGTGGATCGCGCATCTGATGTTCGGGCTTTCCGTCCTCCAGACCTCGCTGACGGAACGGAGCGGGATAGGACAGTGGCTCGCCGAGGCAGTCGCAACCCTCGGCCTGTTGCTGACGATTTTGGGCGTGGCGTCACGAACCTCAGCCGCCGTTCCCTATGCGGTCGGCCTCTATATCACATCCGCTTATTGGTTCACGGCCTCGACATCGTTCGCCAATCCCGCAGTCACTATCGCCCGGTCCTTATCCGATAGCTTTGCGGGCATCGCCCCGCACGGCGTGCCAGCCTTCATCGCCGCGCAGCTCATCGGGGCAGGCGTCGCCATACCGCTTGCGAGTTGGCTGTGGGGCGGAGCAAGCGTGAAGCACGCTTCCGCCCACGAATGAAGAGAGTGTCCAAACCGCTGGTCCCCTGTATTCTCTGACTCCCGGCGGGGACAGCAGGAATCAGTGTGAAGCGACATCGCGCCACGACATCGACCAATCCATGTCATTCGGCTTGAACGTGAGGCCTCAGACCGGATGAACGATTTCGCACGCTCCGTCGCTGCCGCGTTCGCGCTGATTGGCGAAGCCGATCCTGAGCTGCTCGGCATCGTCGCGCTGTCGGTGCGCGTCAGCCTGACGGCCAGTATCATTGCGCTGCTGATCGGCGCGCCGTTCGGCGCCCTGCTTGCTATCACCCGCTTTCGAGGGCGGCAGGTCATCATCGTGCTGACCAATGCGCTGCTCGGCCTGCCGCCGGTCGTGGTCGGGCTTGCGCTTTATCTCATGTTGTCCCGATCCGGCCCGCTCGGGACGGCGGGATTGCTGTTCACCCCCACCGCCATGGTGATCGCACAGACGCTCCTGGCCACGCCGATCGTGGTGGCGCTGGTGCACCGGCCGGCGAGCCTGCTATGGGCGGAATATGGCGACCTCGCGCGGATCGACGGCCTCTCGATCTTGCGCAGCATCGGCCTGTTGTTCGCGCTCGGCCGGACCTCGCTGCTGACCGCCTTCCTCGCCGCGTTCGGGCGCGCCATCGCCGAAGTCGGCGCCATCATCATCGTCGGCGGCAACATCAGAGGCTTCACGCGCACGATGACGACTGCGATCGCGCTGGAGACCAGCAAGGGCGACCTGCCGCTGGCGCTCGGGCTCGGCCTGATTCTGCTCGCGCTCAGCGTCGCCGTTTCGACCGTTGCCTTCCTGCTAGTGGGACGCGTTGGGGAAAAATAGCTGCTCGCCGCCAACCTTGTAGCCGGCGATGGCATCTTGGCCCTTTGGCGAGATCAGCCAGTCGATGAAGGCCTGCCCGTCCTTGGCCTTCACGTTGGGGTGTTTATCCGGATTGACCAGCATGACGCCGTATTGGTTGAACAGCCGCTTGTCGCCCTCGGTCAGGATCGCAAGCTCACCCCGGTTCTTGAACGACAGCCAGGTGCCGCGGTCCGACAGCAGATAAGCGCTGGAGGACGACGCCATGTTCAGCGCCGGCCCCATGCCCTGGCCGATCTCGCGATACCAGCTGCCCTTAGCCGTCGCGATGTCGACGCCTGCCTCTTTCCACAATCTCAGTTCGGCGGCATGCGTGCCGGACTTGTCGCCGCGCGAGACGAACGGCGCCTTGGCCGCCGCGATCTTGCGCAGGGCATCGGCGACGTCCTTGCCGCCGGCAATGTGAGCTGGATCGCTGTTCGGTCCGACAATGACAAAGTCGTTGTACATCACGTCGAAACGCTTCACGCCCTGCCCTTCCGACATGAACTTGTCTTCCGCCACCCTGTCATGGACGAACACCACATCGGCATCGCCACGCCGACCGATATCGAGGGCCTGGCCGGTGCCGACGGCAACGACCTTCACGTCGATGCCCTTCTCTTTCGTGAACAGCGGCAGCAGATAGCCGAACAAGCCCGATTGTTCCGTCGAGGTCGTCGACGCCACGGTGATGGTGCGATCCTGCGCGTAAGCGCATGTCGACCAGAACAGGATTGTTGCGATAGCGGCAAGCTTTCTCATGCGTCGTCCTCGAACAAGCAACGGCGACCCTCAATATCCGCTGACAATGCAGGCGGGAACCCAGACGTTTGGCGGCAGAGAGTTGATGCAGTTGCGCCCCCATCAGCTGGAACGTCGCCGCTACAGCCGGGTTGCTGGAGCAATGCAACGTGAAGGAGAGTCCCCATGAAGACAATCATTCTGGCATCCGCCTGCGTCATGGCACTGGCGACCGGTGACGCCTTTGCGCAGACACAACCGGCGCCCGGCGCATCCGGGCAGGGCGATGTCGGACCCTCGTCGCGAGGCCCCGCAACCAAGGGAATGACGACGGGTCGGGCATCGAACATGCAGAACGAGATCAGTGACGGCAAGGGCGCTCAGTCGCCGTCCGCAGGTGGCAGCGACACGAACAACACGGGCAACCAGGCCGGTGGCGGCGCGGGTGCCAGCTCGAGTTCTGGGGGACGATAGGCCGTAAGCTAGCAGGGAGATGAACGCGGCAGGAGCTGCAGCCCTGCTGTAGATGCGCCGTTTGTCGCCTGTAGGTTGCCCGTAACGTTCGCTTGTCAAGCGAGACCTCTTAGCACATCCGTGACGAAGACGCGCTCGCATCGATGCACTTCGAATGAATGCTACAGCACGCAAGCGCTGTGCAGATGTTCTGCAATTGGTCTCCCCTCAATTGACAGGGGTGTGACGGCCGGGCAGTTTTTCCAATTGCTGGCGAATCAGCGTTTGCCTACGGCCCTGAGTACCTCTTGGACAAGTCCCAGTGCTTTCGAGACTGATATCGTTGCTGAGCCGCATTCCCGCGGTGAAATGGGCGTTCAAGCGGCTTCGACCCCCGCCGCCTGGCGGCAGCATCGACGCGGCGCCGAGCGCTGCGGATGAGCAGCCGGCGATCATCGCAGAAGCTGCTCCGGCCCTGGACAGCCTCAGCACCGTGCCGATGCCCGGCGAGACCGTCATCGAAGCGGCAGCACCTGACCGCGAGGATCACGCCACCGTCTCTGTCATCGAACAGCCCCCGTCCGCGGCCGTGATCATCGCCGCCATCGACGATTCATCTCTGGAGACGTCGGCAGAGGTCGCGCCCATCGTCGTCGAACAGGCTTCAGTCCCTTCGATTGAGGTCGCGGGCGAGCCGGTTGATCCGCTTGAAGTCGTCAGGAGCGATCCGCCTGCGGAACGTCTGACCGAGGCTGAACCAGAGGTCGTCAACGACGCACCCGCTTCGCTTGTCGAAGTCGAGGCAATCGACGCTCCCGAGCCGGTCGCCAGCAGCGATCTCGCCGTAGAACTCCTGGCGGATGGCGAACCCGAAATGGTGGAAGAGGCCCCGGTCTCTTCTTTCGAAGTCGAAGCGATCGAAACGGCTGAGTCGATCATCGGCAGCGATGCATCCCCGGAAACGCCTGAGGATGTCGAGCCTGTCCCGGCGGAGCAGGTCCTGGTCGCTGCTGCCGAGATGGAGACAATGTCGGGCCCGGTCGGCGAGCTCGTCGTCGAGGACGAACCGGTGTCCGCCGCTTCCGTGGCGATCGAACCGGTCGCCGTCGACGAGGCCTCGGTCATCGTGGTCGACGCCGGGATCACCGTGCCCGCCTCCACCGAGGCCAGCGTCGACAGCGAGCCCGCTCCCAGCGTCGCAGCGGACATCGAGCCTGATGTCGCCAACGATCTTACGCCCATCGCGCCGATAGCCGCAGAAGTTGGGTCCGCGCTCGCGCCTGCTGGCGCCGCGCAGGTCGAGCCGGCTCCCGCTCCGAAGAGTCCGAGCGCGCCGAAGGTCCGGGCAAAGATCGTGGAGCCCGCCGACCGTGCCACGCTGATCCGGCAACGCTGGTCCGAGACCGGGATCAGGATGTGGAATCCGAGGCTTCACGGCACTGGCGACGCGACCTTGAACATCCAGGGCCGCATCGAGCTGCTGCCGCCCGAGCCCGGAGAGACGATGCCGCGCTACGACACGCTGGAATTCAAGATGCTCGGCGGCCAGATCGTCTGCGAGGGCGTCATCGTCGAGGCGCCCGTGCATGCGAGCCAGCGCAGCTTTACGAGGCTCGCCGAGCCGCGTGGCGCCGACCGGCCTCGCGAAGCGGTGCGGGAACGACAGGCCGCCCTCGCTTGACCCTTCGGGGACACAACGGTCGAGCACGGCGCAAGCGTGAGGTGCTGTTCTTCTGCAGCGGCACCGTAGCGCTGTACCGGTTGGTGGGACAGCCGACCTATCCCGGCATCGTCGACGATTATCGCGCGACCTTCGCCAAGGTCAAAGCGATGAGGATCGACGTGCTGCTCGGACCGCATCCCGAGGTCTACGGCATGCAGGACAAGCGCGCACAGCAGATCAAGAGCGAGACGCCCAATCCGTTCATCAAGCCGCGCGAGCTTGCGACCTACGCGACCGGTCTGGCGGACGATTTCGACAAGGCGCTCGCCAAGCAGACCGCCGCGCTACAGGCCGCGAAGTAGAAGGCGACTTCGCCTCTTCCCAGTGGGAGAGGCTAACCGAGTGCCGTGCCAGATGTGGCAATGCGCGGCACTCGGGCCTATGGTTAGCAGAACCTAGCCGCGATCATTTCGGGACGATCTGTCGCGGGAGACAAGGCTTGCTTCCACCTCACATCCTTAACATCCCCTCACCAATGCACGCGGGCCGGCAATTCGGGACCGGCACGCAACCATAGCTGGTGTTCCCGCATGGAACCAATCTAACGCCGTCTTTACCCGCACCGTGCAACATCGCCTTCGATTTTGAAGGGATTTGGGGCACGTATTGCAATGCCTGCCGTCGATTTGAGAGCTCACCTCGCCGCCGCGATACTGCTGTTTCGCGTACCGGAGGACCCGGATCTGACGCGCGCGCAATTCGACGCCTTCTCCAAGCAGATCCCGCTGCTTTACTGCATCCTGATCAGCAACACGATCGCGGTCGCCTACACCTACTTCAACGTGGCACCGGATTGGCTGACGATGATCGTCCCGAGCGTGCTGACGCTGCTCGCGGCGCTTCGCACGTTCTGGTGGCTGCGCCAGCGTCATCTGGTGCGCAGCGACGCCGACATCCTGCGCAATCTACGCGCCACCAACTGGATGACGCTGCCGATCGGCGCCGGCTTCACCGCCTGGTCGTTCGCGCTCTATCCTTACGGCGATCCTTTCGCCAAGAGCCAGGTCGCGTTCTACATGGCCGTGACCGTGATCGGCTGCATCTTCTCCCTGATGCATCTACGTTCGGCGGCACTGATCGTGACGCTCGTCGTCGACGTGCCCTATGTGCTGTTCTTCTGGGCCACGGGCGAGCCGACACTGAAGGGGATCGCGATCAACAATCTGCTGGTCTCCGGCGCGATGGTGACGGTGCTGTTCATCTACTATCGCGACTTCGCCGACCTCGTTGCCAGCCGCAAATCGTTGCTGGCGCAGCAGGCGGCGACACAGGCCCTGTCGGACGAGAATTTTCGTCTCGCCAATCTCGATGCCCTGACCGAGTTGCCGAACCGCCGCCGCTTCTTCGCCGAGCTGTCGAGCGCCTTCACTGACGCCGAGCGCAGACACGTGCGCGTCGCGGTCGGGATCATCGACCTCGACGGCTTCAAGCCCATCAACGACAATTATGGACACTCGATCGGCGACCGCGTCCTGATCGAGGCCGGGCGCCGCATCCGCGACGTCTGCGAAGGATTTGGGCCGCAACGCGTGGAATTCGCGCGCCTGGGCGGCGACGAATTCGGCCTCGTGGTGTGCGGCGATCCCGAGGATGCCGACCTGCTGCGTCTCGGCGAGCGTATCGGCGAGCAGGTCAGGCTGCCCTACCAGCTCGACACCGCCCATACCGGCCTCTCTTGCTCGATCGGCTTTGCGCTGTATCCGCGCTCGGCGACGACGGCGGAAACGCTCTATGAATGCGCGGACTACTCACTCTACCACGCCAAGCGTCATCTGCGCGGACGGGCGGTGATCTTCTCCAGCGAGCTCGAGGCGGAGATCCGCAGCCGCGGCGTGATCGAGAATATGCTGCGCACCGCCGATTTCGACGCCGAGATGGAGCTGGTGTTCCAGCCGATCGTCGATGCCATGAGCGAGCACACCGCGGGTTTCGAGGCGCTGGCGCGCTGGCAGAGCCCCCGCCTCGGCTGGGTCTCGCCGGCTGACTTCATTCCCGCCGCCGAGCGGATCGGCCTGATCCGTACCCTGACGCAGGCGCTGCTGGTGCGCGCGCTCGCGGCCGCCAGGACCTGGCCGGATCATACCCGCCTGTCGTTCAACCTCTCGGCGCACGACATTTGCTCGCCCGACGGCATCCTGCCGCTGATCGCCATCATCGACAAGAGCGGCGTGCCGCCGCGCCGGCTCGACTTCGAGATAACCGAGACCGCCGTCACGTTCGACTTCGTGCGCGCGCAGCAGTCGATCGCCGCGCTGAAGGCGATGGGCTGCGGCATTTCATTGGATGATTTTGGCACCGGCTATTCGTCGCTGAGCCACGTGCACCGCCTACCGCTGAACAAGATCAAGGTCGACCGCAGCTTCGTCGCCGACATCAACGAAAACCCGGTCAGCCACAAGATCATCAAGTCGCTCACGGGCCTGTGCGACGACATGGAGATCGCCTGCGTGGTCGAGGGCGTCGAGACTCGCGCCCAGCTCGACAGCCTGCGCCGCCTCGGATGCGACTTCGTGCAGGGCTATTACTTCGCCAAACCCATGCCCGGGGCGGCGATCGAGGATTATCTGACCAAGGAACGCGAGCGCCTGGACCAAGGCGCAGCCAAGGTCGTGGCCTGAGGCAGCGCTAGGTCGAGAGGCTCGGCAGATCGAGCCCCATGGCACGGGCGCAGTCGATCGCGAGGTCGTAGCCCGCGTCGGCATGGCGCATGACGCCGCTGGCGGGATCGTTCCAGAGCACGCGCGCGATGCGCTTTGCCGCTTCCGGCGTACCGTCGGCGACGATCACCATGCCGGCATGCTGGGAATAGCCGATGCCGACGCCGCCGCCATGATGCAGTGATACCCAGGTCGCGCCGCTGGCGCAATTGAGCAGCGCGTTGAGCAGCGGCCAGTCCGACACCGCATCCGATCCGTCCATCATCGCCTCGGTCTCGCGGTTCGGGCTCGCCACCGAGCCGCTGTCGAGATGATCGCGGCCGATCACGATCGGCGCCTTCAATTCGCCGCGCGCGACCATCTCGTTGAAGGCGAGCCCAAGACGATCGCGATCGCCCAGGCCAACCCAGCAAATCCGCGCCGGCAGGCCCTGGAACTTGATGCGCTCTTTGGCCATGTCGAGCCAATTGTGCAGATGCTTGTCGCCAGGCATCAGCTCCTTGACCTTGGCGTCGGTCTTGTAGATGTCCTCGGGATCGCCGGACAGCGCGGCCCAGCGGAACGGCCCCACGCCGCGGCAGAACAACGGGCGGATATAGGCGGGCACGAAGCCGGGGAAATCGAAGGCATTCTTCAGGCCCATGTCTTGTGCCATCTGGCGGATGTTGTTGCCGTAGTCGAGCGTCGGAATGCCCTGCGCATGGAAATCCAGCATGGCCTGGACGTGCTCGACCATCGACATCTTCGAGGCGCGCTCCACCGTCTTCGGATCGGATGCGCGCTTGGCTTCCCAATCGGTCAGGGTCCAGCCTTTCGGCAAATAGCCGTTGATCGGATCATGCGCGCTGGTCTGGTCCGTGACGATGTCGGGCTTGACGCCGCGGCGGACCAGCTCCGGAAAGATTTCCGCGGCATTGCCGAGCAGGCCGACCGAAATCGCCTTCTTGGTTTTCGCGGCGTCCGCCATCATCGCGAGCGCTTCGTCGAGCGTCGCGGCCTGGCGATCGAGATAGCCGGTGCGCAAACGCATCTCGATGCGGCTTGGCTGACATTCGACCGCGAGCATCGAGGCGCCCGCCATGGTCGCCGCCAGCGGCTGCGCACCGCCCATACCGCCGAGACCGGCAGTGAGGATCCATTTACCGGCGAGGTTACCGCCATAGTGGCGGCGCCCGACCTCGACAAAGGTCTCGTAGGTGCCCTGCACGATGCCCTGGCTGCCGATGTAGATCCAGGAGCCCGCCGTCATCTGGCCGTACATCATCAGCCCCTGACGATCGAGCTCGTTGAAATGGTCGAGTGTCGCCCAATGCGGCACGATGTTGGAATTGGCGATCAAGACGCGCGGCGCATCTGCGTGAGTACGGAAGATGCCGACCGGCTTGCCCGACTGGACCAACAGGGTTTGATCGGCTTCGAGCTTACGCAACGCATTTGTGATCCGGTCAAAACTCTCCCAGTCACGTGCGGCGCGGCCGATACCGCCATAGACGACGAGTTCGCTCGGGCGCTCCGCGACGTCAGGGTCGAGATTGTTCATGAGCATTCGGAGCGGCGCTTCCGTCAGCCAGCTCTTGGCGCTGATGTCGCTGCCACGGGGCGCGCGGATGGTGCGGTCATTGTCCAGTCGGCGGTTCATGCGGAACACCCCTCAGTCAAGTCTAGTTCAGTCGAGTTTTGGAAATGGATCGGATGAAAGCGCCGCGATCGCCACGGCCGGCAACGCATCGCCTTCGATCAGCGCAGCGGCGCTCGCGAGATCGCCGGCCATGTAGCGGTCCGCGCCGAGCGCGGGCACGTGCTCGCGAAGCTTCGCGATGACGGCAACAAGCGGCGCACTCGTCGCATGCGGCGCGCGCAACGTGATACCTTGAGCGGCAACCAGAAGCTCGATCCCAAGGATCGCGGCGAGATTGTCGGCCATATCGGACAGACGACGCGCGGCGTGCGCGGCCATCGAGACATGGTCTTCCTGGTTGGCGCTGGTGGGTGTCGAATCGATCGAGCAGGCAGCCGCGCGCTGCTTGTTCTCGGCATAGAGCGCGGCCGCCGTCACCTCGGCGATCATGAAGCCTGAATTGATGCCGGGGTCGGGGGTGAGGAACGGCGGCAGGCCGAAATTGAGCGCGGGATCGACCAATGTCGCGATCCTCCGCTCGCTGATTGCGCCGATCTCCGACAGCGCCAGCGCGATCGTGTCGGCGGCAAACGCGACCGGCTCGGCGTGGAAATTGCCGCCGGAGACGATTTCGCCGGTCTCGATCAGCACCAACGGATTGTCGGTCACGGCATTGGCCTCGACCATCAGCGCGCGTGCGGCCTGCGTGATCAGGTCGAGCGCCGCGCCCGCGACCTGCGGCTGGCAGCGCAGGCAATAGGGATCCTGCACGCGTTCATCGCCTTCGAGATGCGACAGGCGGATGTCGCTGCCCTCGAGCAGCGCGGTCAGCGTCGCCGCCGCCGCGATCTGACCGGCATGGCCGCGCAGCGCCTGGATCTCGGGACGGAACGGCACGGTCGAAGCCATCGCCGCATCGACCGACAGCGCGCCGGTGACGAGCGCGGCGCGAGCCAAGCGGAATGCACGCAGCACGCCTGATATGGCATAGGCGGTCGAGAATTGCGTCCCGTTGATCAGCGCGAGACCTTCCTTGGGTCCGAGCGTCAGCGGCGCAAGGCCGGCTGCCGCCAGCGCCTCGGCACCGGACACGGTTTTCCCATCGAGGATCGCCTGCCCTTCGCCGATCATCACCGCTGTCATGTGCGCGAGCGGCGCGAGATCGCCGGAGGCGCCGACGGACCCTTGCTGCGGCACCAGCGGACAGACATTTCGCGCCAGCATCGCCTGCAACTGCTCGATCACCTCGCGGCGCACCCCGGAAGCGCCGCGCCCGAGCGAGATGATCTTCAGCGCCATCATCAGCCGGACGATCGGCTCCGGCGTCACTGGTCCGACCCCGCAGCAATGTGAGACGATGAGATTGCGCTGGAGCAGCGCGGTCTGATCGGGCGGTATGCGTCTCGAGGCGAGCTTCCCAAAGCCGGTGTTGATGCCATAAACGGGATCCGCGGCCTGCGCCGCCTTCGCCACGATCTCCGCGGCCGCCTCGACAGGCGGCCAGAATGCATCATCAAGCACGACGGACGCGCCTCCAAGCACGCGCGCGAGTTCGTCGAGGCGCACCGCCCCAGGCTTGACGACGATCGTTGCGCCCTGCTCCGTCACTGGCCTCTCCAGACACGGCAGTGCAGCGGATTGAAGCCGATGCGGTAGACCAGCTCGGCCGGCCGCTCGACCTCCCAGATTGCGAGGTCGCACCACTTGCCGGCTTCAAGGGTGCCGGCTTCGTCGAGCACGCCGAGTGCCCGCGCGCCTTCACGGGTGATGCCGGCAAGACATTCGGCGACATTCATCCGGAACAGCGTCGCGCCCATGTTCATGGTGAGTAGCAACGAGCTCAGTGGCGAGCTGCCGGGATTACAATCGGTCGCAAGGGCCATGGGGACGCCGTGCTTGCGGAACACCTCGACCGGCGGCTTTTGCGTCTCACGGATGAAGTAGAAGGCCCCCGGAAGCAGCACGGCCACCGTGCCGGCCTTGGCCATCGCCGCGGCGCCGGCTTCGTCGGCGTGCTCGAGATGATCGGCCGAGAGCGCGGAGAATCTTGCGGCGAGTGCAGCGCCGCCGAGATTCGAGAGCTGATCGGCATGCAGCTTGACCGGCAGACCAAGCGCCCTCGCCGTCTCGAACACGCGCGCCGTTTGCTCAGCCGAGAACGCGATGCCCTCCATGAAGGCATCGACGGCATCGGCAAGGCCCGCCTTCGCGACGGCGGGGAGCATCTCCTGGCAGACGAGATCGATGTAACGATCCTTGTCACCCTCGGCCTCCACCGGCAGCGCGTGCGCGCCGAGGAACGAGGTGCGGATGGCAACCGGTCGCTGGCGGCCGAGGCTGCGTGCGGCAGAGAGTTGCCGCATCTCGGTCTCGGCGTTGAGGCCGTAGCCAGACTTGATCTCGACCGTGGTGGCGCCCTCGCCGATCAACGCATCGAGCCGCGGCAATGCACTCGCTATCAGTTCGGCTTCACTCGCCTTGCGCGTCGCCGCCACCGTCGAAACGATGCCGCCGCCGGCGCGCGCGATCTCCTCGTAGCTCGCGCCCTTCAGGCGCAGCTCGAATTCGTAGGCACGGTTGCCACCATAGACGAGATGGGTGTGGCAGTCGACGAGCCCGGGTGTGATCCAGCGCCCTTCGCAATCGATCCGCTCGATGGCGCCGGCATCAACAGGAAAATCCGCGGCCGAGCCCGCGTAGACGATGCGGCCGCCGCGCGCGGCGATCACGCCATGCTCGATCTCACCGAGATCGGGACGGTCGGCCCGCATCGTGGCGAGGCGGGCATTATGCCAGATCCGGTCGAAGCGCTCTGCCATGCGGATACCCGTCGGATGCTTGACTTATATGTCTAGACATATAATCGTAAGGCGGTTCTGTCCAGCCGGCGTGTCATCCATGTCCCGACTGCATTTCGCCTCCGCGCTCCTGCCCTCGGGCTGGGCCAATGACGTGCAGGTGGTGATCACCGCCGGCGCGATCGCGGAGGTGACGGCCGATGTGGCGCCAGCCGCCGGAGACGAGCGTCACGAGATCGCGCTTCCGGGATTGGCCAGTCTGCACAGCCACGCCTTTCAGCGCGGCATGGCGGGACTTGCCGAACTGCGCGGCGATTCCGCCGATACGTTCTGGACCTGGCGCGAGACGATGTATCGTTTCGCACTATCGATGACCCCGGACGACGTCGCCGCCGTCGCGACGCTGCTTTATGTCGAGATGCTGGAGCAGGGTTTTACCCGCGTCGGCGAATTCCATTATCTGCATCACGATCGGGACGGCTCGCCTTTTGCCAACCCCGCCGAGATGGCCGCGCGCATTGCGCAGGCTGCGGAAACCTCAAGCATCGGTCTGACGCTGCTGCCGAGTTTTTATGCGCACGGCTCCTTCGGCGGCGCCGCACCGCATGGTGGCCAGCGCCGCTTCATCTGCTCGGTCGATCAGTTCGCCTCGCTGATGGCGGCGTCGCGCAAAACGATCGCGCGCTTGTCGGGCGCCAATATCGGCATCGCGCCGCACAGCCTGCGCGCGGTGGCGCCGCACGAGCTCGCGGCGATCATTCCCCTTGCGGAAGGCGGACCGGTGCACATCCACGCCGCCGAGCAGGTGAAAGAAGTCGAGGATTGCCTGGCCTGGTCGGGGCAGCGGCCCGTGCATTGGCTGCTGGAGCACGCACCACTCGATCAGCGCTGGTGCCTCATTCACGCGACCCATATGGCGGATACGGAAGTGACGGCATTTGCAAAGACCGGCGCGGTCGCGGGGCTCTGCCCTATCACCGAAGCAAGTCTCGGCGACGGCATCTTTCCGGGGCGGGAATTTCGCGACGCCGGCGGTCTGTTTGGCGTCGGCACGGATTCCAACGTGCTGGTCGGTGTCGCCGACGAATTGCGCCAGCTCGAATATGGCCAACGACTGAAGCATCGCGCGCGCAACGTGCTCTCCGGCGGCGCCGGCCGTTCGACCGGTCGCACGCTGTTCGACGATGCCCTTGCGGGCGGCGCGCGGGCCCTGGCACAGCCCACAGCCGGCCTCTCGCCCGGCGCGCGCGCCGACATCGTCACGCTCGATGCCGCACATCCATCTCTGGCAGGACGCCGCGGCGATGCCCTCATCGACGGCTGGATCTTTGCGGCTGGCGGCGGCGCAATCGATTGCGTCTGGGCCGGCGGTAACAAGGTCGTTGAGGGCGGGCAGCACAAACTGCGCCACTCCGCGCGTGAAGGCTTCAATGCCGCGATTCGAAGGCTCGTAGCATGAGCCTTGCCACAGACAGCGCCGACAAGCCGACGCTCTACAAGCGCATCCGCGCCGATATCGAGAAGCGCATTCTGACCGGCGAATGGCCGCCGGGCCACCGCATTCCCTTCGAGCACGAGCTCGTGGCGCGCTACGGCTGTTCGCGCATGACGGTGAACAAGGCTTTGTCGGAGCTCGCGCAGGCGGACCTGATCGAGCGACGGCGACGCGCCGGCTCGTTCGTGCGCCGGCCACAGCATCAGTCGGCCGTGCTCAAGATCGCCGATATCCGCGCCGAGATTACCGCGCTCGGCCGCAGCTATGGTTACGAGCTGATCGGGCGTAAGTTGCGCGCGGCGACCACTGCCGATCGCGCGCGTCTCGGCATCAAGAAGGCCGGCAAGGTGATTGCGATCGCCTGCCGTCACAGCGCCGACAACGTGCCCTTTGCGGTGGAGGACAGATTGATCGATTTGTCCTCGGTGCCATCCGCTGCGACCGCGGATTTCTCGCGCGAGCCGCCCGGCTCTTGGCTGCTTCATCATGTCCCATGGACTGAAGCCGAGCACACGATCAGCGCCATCGTTGCAGATGACCGGACCGCGGAAGCACTCGACATCGCCGTCGGCGCGCCCTGCCTCGTGATCGATCGCTATACCTGGCGCAGCGCACGCACGATCACCGCGGTGCGCCTGCTTTATCCGGGTGACTCTCACCGCCTTGTCGCGCGATTCAAGGGAGGCTGAGAGAACGATGTCGGCACAAATCGTGCAACGGTTCCCGCAACGGCCCATAGGGGCCGACAGAGATCAACAGGACGTCAAACCTTCTGGGCAAGAGGACGATAATCATGCGTAGTTCGACAGTATTTGCGACCATTATTGCGCTCACGGCCGCCAGCCCCGCGCTCGCCGACGATGTCAAGGTCGGCATCGGCATCTCCGGATGGACCGGCTTCGCGCCGCTGACGCTGGCAAAAGAAGCCGGCATCTTCAAGAAGAACGGCCTCGATGTCACTATCAAGAAGATTCCCCAGAAGGACCGCCATCTCGCCATCGCCTCTGGCGACGTGCAGTGCGCGGCGACCACGGTCGAGACCTGGATCTCCTGGAACGCCAACGGTGTCGCGACCAAGCAGATCTTCCAGCTCGACAAGAGCTATGGCGCCGACGGCATGGCCGTGCGCAACGACATCAATTCGATCAAGGAGCTGAAGGGCAAGACCGTTGCGGCCTCCGCGCCCGGCACCTCGCCCTATTTCGCGCTGGCCTGGATGCTGAAGAAAAACGGCCTCACGGTGAAGGATGTCACCGTCGTCAACCTCGAGCCGGCTGCGGCCGCGCAAGCCTTCGTCTCCGGCCAGAACGATGCCGCGATGACCTATGAGCCGTATCTGTCGACCGTGCGCGCCGCGCCAGACAAGGGCAAGATCATCGCGACCACGCTAGACTATCCGATCGTGATGGACACGTTCGGCTGCACGCCGAAATTCCTAAGCGAGAACCCGAAAGCGGCGCAGGCCCTCGCCAACAGCTATTTCGAAGCGCTCGACATGATCGCCAAGGATCAGGCCAAGGCCTATGAGATCATGGGCGCGGACGTGAAGCAGACCGGCGAGCAGTTCGGCAACTCGGCAAAGTACCTGCGCTGGCAGGACAAGGCCGCGAACCAGAAGTTCTTCGCGGGCGACTTCCTTGCCTTCAACAAGGATGCGGCCGATCTCCTGCTCGAAATCGGCATCATCAAATCAGCGCCGAAAGTCGAGGACCTCTTCGACGCCAGCTTCATCAAGTAAGCTCCGACACGCTGCTGGTCCCGCCGCGCAGCGGGATCAGCGCATGATCGGCCATTCGGATAGATCTGACGATGCGTCCCCTGGATTCCGTGACATCGAAGCAGCGCGTGGCCTATGGCCTCGCGTTCTTCGTGCTGTTCGTCGCCCTCTGGTCCTGGGCGACCTTTGGCGGCCATGTGTCAAAGACATTTCTCGCCAACCCGCTGACCATGGTGCAGGAGGGTTATGATCTCCTGGTCAAGCAGGGCTTCCTGTTCGACATCGGCATGACGGTCTGGCGCGTCGTCGGCGGCTTTGCGCTGGCAGCGATCATCGCGGTGCCGCTCGGCGTGCTGATGGGCGCCTACAAGCCGATCGAAGCTTTCCTCGAACCGTTCGTTTCCTTCGCGCGATACCTGCCCGCCTCCGCCTTCATCCCGCTGCTGATCCTGTGGGCCGGTATCGGCGAACTGCAGAAGCTGCTGGTGATCTTCATCGGCTCGGTGTTCCAGGTCATCTTGATGGTCGCCGTGACCGTCGGCGCCACACGGCGCGATCTGGTGGAAGCCGCCTACACGCTCGGCGCCAGCGACCGCGGCATCATCCGCCGCGTGCTGCTGCCCTCCTCCGCACCAGAGATCGCCGAGATCCTGCGACTGGTGCTTGGCTGGGCCTGGACCTACGTCATCGTCGCCGAGCTGATCGGCTCATCCTCCGGCATCGGCCACATGATCACCGACAGCCAGGCGCTGCTCAACACCGGCCAAATCATCTTCGGCATCATTGTCATCGGGCTGATCGGCCTGCTGTCGGACTTCATGTTCAAGGCGTTCAATGCCTGGCTGTTTCCGTGGAGGCTGGCATGACGATCCTCAGGATCGAGCAGGTCTCGCGCATTTTTCCGGCACGTCACGGCAACGCGCCGACCCGGGCGTTGGAACCGACCGACCTTGTCATCGGCAACAACGACTTCGTCACCATCCTGGGCCCGTCCGGCTGCGGCAAGTCCACGTTGCTGCGCATCGTTGCCGGACTGGACCGCCCCACCAGCGGACGCGTCACGCTCGACGGACGCGAGGTCACCGGCCCCGGCGCCGATCGCGGCATGGTGTTCCAGTCCTACACGCTGTTTCCCTGGCTCACCGTGCGCGAGAACATCGCCTTTGGCCTGCGCGAACGCGGCGTAGCCGAGGCGGAGCGCAACAAGGTCGCCGACGGCTTCATCCGTCAGGTCGGACTATCAGGCTTCGAGAACCACTGGCCGAAGCAACTCTCCGGCGGCATGCAGCAGCGCACCGCGATTGCGCGCGCGCTCGCCAACGATCCCAAGATCCTGCTGTTAGATGAGCCGTTCGGCGCGCTGGACAATCAGACCCGCGCCCTGATGCAGGAAATGCTGCTCGGGATCTGGGAGCGCGACCAGAAGACCGTGCTGTTCGTCACCCATGACATCGAGGAAGCGATCTTCCTCGGCAGCCGCGTCATCGTCATGAGCGCCCGTCCCGGCCGCATCAAGGCCGAGATCGCCGTGGACCTGCCGCATCCGCGCTCCTACAAGATCAAGACCACGCCCGAGTTCGTGCAGCTCAAGGAACGGCTGGTCGAGGAGATCCGCACCGAGGCGCTGAAGGTTGCCGAACATGCCTGATATTCATCCCCGTGCCAATGGCGAGCGCGTCCTCGCCGATCTCAACGCGCTTCGTGCGCTCGGCAGCTACAAGACCGGCGTGCACAAGCCGACCTTCTCGGAGCCGCACAAGCAATCGCTGGACTGGCTGGTGCGGAAGCTACCCGAGGCCGGGCTCACCGGCGCGATCGACGGCATCGGCAACATCGTCGGCACCAGCACCAAGCTCGGGCCGAAACTGCTGGCCGGATCGCACCTGGAAAGCCAGAACTATGCCGGCTGGCTCGATGGCCCGCTTGGCGTCGTCTATGCCATCGAAGCGGCCCGCGTGCTCAACACCGATTCCTCCATGAAAGGCGCTGTCGAGGTCGCTGCGTGGTGCGACGAGGAAGGTCATTTCGGCAACTTCCTCGGCTCACGGTCCTATGTCGGACAAGTGACGGAGGCGGAGATCGATGCCGCGCGCGACCGCACCAGTGGCCGCGCCATGCGCGACGCGCTGACCGACATGGGGCTCGCGGGACGTGCGCGCATCACGGCCGAGCCGGGACGGCACGTCGGATATCTCGAGGCCCATATCGAGCAGGGCGATACGCTCGAAAGCGGCAAGCTCGCGATCGGCGTCGTGACCTCCATCGTCGGCATCTGGCAGTACCGCATCACCTTCACCGGCGAGCAGAACCATGCCGGCACCACGCGCATGGCCGTGCGCAAGGATGCGGGTCTCGCGCTGGCAAAGTTCTGCGTGGCGATCGACGAGCGCTTCCCGGCGGCCTGCGGGCCGCGCACGGTCTGGACCACCGGCCGCATCACGCTTGACCCGGGCGCGCCGAGCATCATTCCCGGTGGCGCAGAAATGCTGTTCCAGATCCGCGACGACGATCCGGCCGTGATCGCGCGGCTGGAGGAATTGCTGCGAACGATGGCAGTCGAAGCGAGCGCGAAGGGACCGTGCACCGTCAAGGTGGAGAAGATCCGCACCGGCGCGCCGGCCATGATGAATGCCGGCATTCAGGACGCCATCGAAGGCGCGAGCAAAGTACTGGCCGGCGGACGATCTATCCGCATGCCCAGCGGCGCCGGCCACGACGCGCAGATGCTCGCGACGATCATGCCCGCGGGCATGCTGTTCGTGCCCTCGATCGGCGGCATCAGCCATCACTGGACCGAGAACACCGCCGACGTCGACATCGTCACCGGCGCGCAGGTTTTCGTCGATGCCTGCCGGAGGATTCTCTGTAGCTCCGCTATGTGACCATCCGCAATGGAACCAACATGCTGATTCGTGCCTTGAAGACCAAGGAGGATCAACATGGCACGAACAGCATGGAAACGTCCCGGCTCGCCGATCGGCAAGAAGGGACCGCGCAAAGCAAATCCCTCATACAAGCGCCGTTCGCGTCAACCGTGGTCGACGGCGGACGTCAGGATGTTGCGGCAGCTTGCGAAGGGCAACACGCCCACGGGCGTCATGAGCATCAAGCTTCAGCGCCCGATCGCAGCGATCCGCAGCAAGGCGCATCGTGAGGGCATCTCGCTGAAGCCGATCAATCGGTCGCCCTATAACCGGCGGGCGACCCGGCCCCGCGCAGCGAAGCGGCGACGCTAACCAAGCAGGCCCGGTCTCCCATATGAGGCCGGGCACCGCCAGGGAAAGCTTCAACCTATGATTGGCCTCGAATGGCGCGCGTTCTGATTGGTACCTCCGGCTGGCACTACGACTCCTGGCGCGGACCGTTCTTCCCCGAAGGTCTGCCGCTGAAGCAGCAGTTGCGGTACTATGCCAGCCAGTTCGATACCACGGAGCTGAACGGTGTATTCTACCGCACACCAACGCCGGAGGCGGTCGAGGCGTGGCAAGAACAGACCGGCGGCGATTTCGTCTTCGCCTGGAAGGCCTCCAAGTTCATCACGCATTGGAAGCGCCTGACCGATCGGTCTCAGAACAGCCTCGAGCTTTTGGAGGACCGCATTTCGCGCCTGCGGGGCAAGGCAGGGCCGATCCTGTTCCAGCTACCTCCGCAATTCGAGGCGAATGCCGACAGGCTCGGCTCGTTCTTCAAGCTGCTGTCACGAAAACGCCGCTACAGTTTCGAGTTTCGGCACCCGAGCTGGTATCAACCTCGCATCCTGCGGATGCTGGCCGACGAGAACATCTCGCTCTGCCTATCCGATCATCACGATGCGCCCGCGCCGTGGAAGCGCACGGCGGACTTCGTCTATGTGCGCGGCCACGGTCCAAGTGGGCGCTATCATGGCCATTATACAAAGCCTGCGCTCGCGCAATGGGCGGGACGGATCAAATCCTGGAAACGGCAAGGCTGCGACGTCTATGTCTACTTCGACAATGACCAGAAGAGTGCCGCGCCGGCCGACGCGCTGAAGCTGAAGGCGCTGCTCTAGAGCTATGGCCCGCCCGCGACCGAGCCGGCGATGACCATGGCGAGTTCGGCGAGATCGATCTTGCCATTGACGACCAGCTCCTCGGCGCCGCCATCGACCTGGAGCGCTTCTACTTTCAGCGCTCGCGGCCGGTTGGCGGCCTGACGCTTGAGTTCGCCGATGATGGCTTCCTTGAGTTTCTCTTCCAGCATGGGACCGGGTCTCACGCTGCCATGGTGCGGCAGGACTCGGCGCAGGCGCGGCACATGGCGACACATTCGTCCATGTCGCCAATCCGCTCGCAATCCTGCGCGCACTCCGCGCAGATCTCGGCGCATTCCCGACACGTGTGCTTGTGGTGGGGCGTGTTGATCAGCATGAAATGCGCCGAGGTACGGCACATCTCGGCGCAGGCCATCATGAGACGGAAATGCTTGGGCTCGACGTGCTTGCCGCCGACTTCGAGGCAATGGTTCATCGCCATGCCAAGGCAAGCCCGGTAGCAGTTTAGGCACAGCTCGATACAGCGAGTCATCTCTTTGGTTTGGGCCATGGTCTCTCCAGCTCTCGTAGCCCCTTTTCCAACCAGTCAAAGCCAGCCGGCGCCCTTCGTTCCCAGGCCCGCCGCGTCATTTGGGGTTGGGATCTTCAAGCCCGGCCGCCGGGTCGTCGCGCCGTTCCCGTGCGAGTCGGACGGCATTTCCGAGCGCGCGCGCCGCATTCAAAACCTCCTGTTGAAACGCGCGGTCTTCATCCAGATCCCGATGCGACGTGGCGTATTTTTCCATGTAGCCGACATAGCCATCCATCTCGCCGAAGCGGCCCGACGAGACCAGATGCATGTCGGTCAGCCAATCGGACAGAGCACGACGCACGCCTTCCGTGCCGACGCTGTCGCCGTGGACAATCAGGCCGAAATGCCGACCGGCGAGATGGCGCGGATACGGCCAGCCCTTCAGCTCGATCGCCTTCGCTTCGGCAGCTTTCTTGCCATGGGTCGACGTCGGATCCGGGTTGCCGCCATCGGCGCAGACCAGGCGATCCATCATCGCCTTGAGTCCGCCGGGAACGTGATACCAGTTCACCGGCGTTACGATCAGAATGCCGTGAGCCGCCACCCAGAGCGGATAGATCTCGTTCATCCAGTCGCTGGTCTGGCCAAGCGAATAGTTCGGGTAACAACTGCACGGCCAGTGGCAGAGCGGCATGGCCGTCGAGACGCAGGATTTGCAGGGATGGATATTCTTTCCGAATTCCGAAGCCAGGCGAGAGAGATCGAGAATGTCGACGGCAAATCCCATCTCGAGAAAAACCGGCTCGGCCAGCTTGACCATGCGCCAAGTCTTCGACATTTCGCCGGGACAGGTGTGCTCACTGCGAGCGGAGCCGTTGATGATGAGGATTCGCGCCGGCACGCTGGCGTCGTCATGGCGGCGCTGGGCGTCCAACACCGCCGCGCGGGTCTCCAGCCAGTCGACTGCCAACTCGTACTCCGGATCAGCAAAGCCTGCGCCCGCCTTCCGCGTTAGCGGCGCCTTGCGTGAATTGCTGTAAGCGTCCCAGGCGGCGCCGATGATTGCATCGAGCTCGCGCTGAAGCGGCGCGAAGGCGGGATCGACGAACTCGCGTCTATAGCGCCGCTCGAACTCGTCTCGCGACAGCTTGACGGGCGGCATCCCCTTGCGAATGTCGGGTTCCGTCATGCCGGGTCCTCGATGAGCGGGTGCGATCCCACCAACCCAAAATCGGCCGTGCGGTTCCAGCGTGCCTCAAAGAGAGGAACCCGCACGGCCCAGCGTATGTCCATTGGCGAAGCAACAGCCACGCTGACACGACCCGAGCTCGTCGCGGCCCACCTCAACATCGATCGCGAGGTCATCGAGAGGCTGCGCAAGGACAAGCAGCCGGTCGTATAGCTACTCGCGCCAAAACTCGCCCAATTCCTCTGAGGTCACCAGGTCGACCTGGCCGTGGAAGCGCGTCCGGTACATCGTCATGAGCGCATCGTGCCCGACATCCGACGAGCTGCACAACGCGTCCTCCACGATGACGACTCTGAAGCCGAGATCGACAGCACTCAGCACCGTCGAGAGGACACAAACGTCCGTCTCGGCGCCTGATACCACCACCGTTCCGATGCCGAGCTCAACCAGAAGACTTGCGAGGGCGGGATTGCTGAACGCCGAGTAGGCCGGCTTGTCGACGATACGCAATGGCGGCACATAACGCGCCAGCGCTGGCACGAGCTCGAGCGCGGATGGCGGAAGCTGGTCGCGGGTCGCCTGGTGCCAACGCCGAAAATAGCTTTGCCACTGGCCCGGCCGGTCTTCCGGAGATTTCGGCGTGATGAAGCGCGTGAAGATCGTCCGCGGTTGATGACATGAAACGATTCCGACGATTGTCGGCAAGACGCGCTCCATCCAGGGCGTTGCCCAAAGGCCGCCGGGAGCGAAGATGTTCTGCATGTCGATGCATAGATGGACTGCATCCCGGATTTTGGCGACATCTGACTTGCCGTCCCTCATCGTTCTCCACCATCACGGTCGGCGACATTCTGCGCGTCTCCGCGCATCCGGCATAGGAACCCTCATAATGCCGAGGCGTTCCACTGCTGCCTTTGTAGAAGGGAAGACGTTTCGCCGATCCAGCGCTCGATCGAAACCTCCGAAAAGCCAACCTGGAGATCGGTCCTGAGATGGATTTCATGACAAGGGCGCAGATTGTCACTTCGCTGAGATCGGAATCTCGCCGCCTTCGATGAGCTCGGGGACGATGTCCTTGAAGAGCCGCACCGGGATTGATTTTGCCGCGGGAACCTTACTGCCCTCTGCGTGGTGCCACAGCGGAATCAAGCAATTGCACTCGGGGTAGTACCCCGCGATTGTCCTCCGCGGGATATCATAGGGCACCACCTGGAGCTCGCTCAGGCTGCGCTCGACGCCATCGCCGGCTTCCGTCACCAGCGTGACGGTATCGCCTGACTTGATACCATCCGCCTCCATGTCGGCGGGATTCATCAGGACAACGTAGCGGCTGCCCTGGATGCCGCGGAAACGATCGTCCTCGGTGTAGATCGTCGTGTTGAACTGCCCATCGGCGCGTATGGTCATCAGCTCGTAGATGCCGTCGCGCTCCTGCGGTGGCGCGAAGGCGGACTTGGGAACGGTGAAGTTCGCTTTGCCGTTCGGCGTCTTCCATTTGCGCTCGCGCGCAGCGAGCGGTCGCGGGAAGCCACCTGGCTCGAGCATGCGCTTGTTGAAATCCTTGAACTGGTCGGGATAGGTGCGCTCGATGGCGTCGCGCACGCGCGAATAGTCCGCGATCCAGGCATCCCAATCGATCCTGGGATTTGGCTTCAGCGTCGCCTTGGCGAGGCCGGCGATGATCGCCGGCTCCGACAGCGCATGCTGGGCCACCGGTTTGCGCTGTCCGCGCGAGCCGTGGATGCATGCGGTGGAATCCTCCATCGAGACGGCTTGCGCACCACTTGCCTGCTCGTCGATCTCGATGCGGCCGAGGCACGGCAGCAGATACGTGACCTCTCCCGGCACGATATGGCTGCGATTCAGCTTGGTCGCAATCTGCACCGAAAGGCGAAGGCCTGACCAGGCCGGCTCCATCAGCGACCGCTCCGGGATGGCACGGACAAAATTGCCGCCGAGGCTGACGAAGCCGCGGACATCTCCCTTCAAGATGCCGTCGCAGGTATCAACGGTTGTCAAGCCATCCCACCGTGGCGGCACGAATCCATAGAGCTCGGCGATCTTATCGAGCGGCACGAGCTTCGTCTTCTCGGAGATACCGACGGTGCGCTGGCCCTGCACATTGGAATGGCCGCGGATCGGCGAGATGCCGGCGCCGGGCTTACCGATGTTGCCGCGGAGCAGCAGGAGGTTGACGATCATCTTGGTGGTCTCGACGCCATGCTTGTGCTGGGTGACGCCCATCCCGTAGTTGGCGATCACCGCATTGGCTGCCATGTAGGCGTTCGCCGCCTCGAGCATGGCTGACCGCTTGAGACCCGACGCCCGCTCGATTTCGTTCCAGTCCTGATCACGGCAGAACGCAGCAAATTCTTCAAAACCCGCGGTATGCTGCGCGATGAAGTCGACGTCGACCACGCGTGGCTCGGCATATTTCGATGCCCGATCGTCTGCCTCGATCACCCATTTGCAAATCCCGAGGATGGCCGCGGCGTCGCCGCCAAGGCGAACCTGATGGTATTGCGAACTGATGCGCGTGCCTCCCGCAATCATTTGAACGGGATCTTGCGGATTGACGAAGCGCTCCAGCCCCCGTTCCCGGAGCGGGTTGAAGGTTACGATCGGCACGCCGCGCTGGGCCGCCTCCTGCAGCGGGTGCAGCATGCGCGGGGCGTTTGTCGTCGTATTGTGGCCAAAGAAGAAGATGCAGTCGGTCTGCTCGAAATCCTTCAGCAATACCGTGCCGACAGGCGAGCCGATCACTTGCGGCAGCGCCACAGAGGTGGTCTCGTGGCACATGTTGGAGCTGTCAGGGAAGTTGTTGGTGCCGTACATGCGGCCGAACAGCTGGTACATGTAACTCGCCTCGAGCGATGCGCGGCCGGACGTGTACATGACGACCGAGCGGGGATCGAGCCTGTTCAGCTCGCTGCCGATCTCGCGGAACGCCTCGCTCCAATCGACCGCCACGTATTTGTCGCTGACGGGATCGTAACGCATCGGATGGGTCAGGCGGCCCTGCTCTTCCAGGTCATGGTCGGACCAGGTGCGGAGATCGGCGAGTGTGTGCTGCGCGAAAAAAGTCGGCGTGACCGTCTTGCCGGTTATTTCCCAAGCGGTCGCCTTGGCACCATTCTCGCAGAACTCAAAGGGGCGCGGATCGGCCGGCTTTGCCCAGGAACAGCTCACGCACATGTAGCCATCTGGCTTGTTCTGCTTCAGCAGAATCTCGCTGCCGAGAATCGCAACCTCTTCCTGCGTGAGGATGTGCATGAGCGCATTGAGCGAGCCCCAGCCACCGGCCGGTGCATCATAGGTTTTGACTTTTGCCTTTTGCCGCATGGCCGGCCCTTCGCTTGCTGGCCCCGTGCGGAAAACGGAAGCGAGCGTCGCTGGTTCCTCCCCCTTCGGAACATTGGGCGCGCTGGCGCGTCGATACTTCGTCGAGGATGAACATCATGCACGGCTCCCGCTCACCCAGACGCGATCGCGCCTCGGCGCCGACAGCTTCGATCAAGATGCCCCGGCTGACGTCGCACGGAACACAGGACGAGCGCGTCATTGCCGAGGAGTGTCCCGTGGCACTCGTCTTTGACGGAACGACCCTTGCCGTTCTGATGGCCACGCCGTCAAATCTCGCCGACCTCGCGCTCGGCTTCAGCCTGACCGAAGGCATCATCGACGACGCCGGCGAGATCGACGACTTGTCGGTCGTCACCGCTGCCGGCGGCATCGAGGTGCGAACCTGGCTGCGGCCGCGGGCCGGACGCCTGCTGAAGGATCGGCGCCGAAGGCTCGTTGGCCCGACCGGCTGCGGGTTGTGCGGTATCGAGAGTCTGGCCGAAGCCAACCGGATAAATCGCATCATTCAACGGCAGATCAGCCTTACGCCGGATCAGATCCGCGCCTCGATCGAGCAGCTCGGCACAGCGCAAATCCTCAATCACGCAACGCGTGCCACCCATGCCGCCGGCCTTTTCCGGCCCGGCCACCATGACATGATCCTGCGCGAGGATGTCGGACGCCACAATGCGCTGGACAAGCTCGCCGGCGCGCTGGCCTCGCAGGGCGTGTCCGGCCGCTCCGGCGCCGTCATCCTCACCAGCCGGATCTCAGTCGAGATGGTGCAGAAGACCGCCGCGATCGGCGCCGGCATCGTCGTCGCAGTCTCCGCGCCGACTGCGCTTGCGATACGAACAGCCGAGGCCAGCGGGCTGACGCTCATCGGCATCGCGCGCGGCAGCGATTTCGAGATTTTCAGCCATCCCGCGGGGGTTTATCGCTGAACCTCCGGCAGGGACGCCCCCGCGCGCGCCTGGTGCCTTGGTCACCCGCGAAATGTCGTGGTTTCCTGCACCGCACTTCGATACCCCGATGTCCCGGTATCAAACCGACACCAAATCTCCGGTTTCCGCTGCGCGCTTGACCGCATCGATCACTCTGAGGGTTTTCAGCCCTTCGCGCCCGCTCACCACAGGCGCGGCCGTACCGCGGATAACCGCACAGAAATTGGCGATTTGCAGACCAAGCGGGTCTTCTTTCTCGTAGCTCAGCCGCTCGCGCTCGATCGGCGCCCACCAGCTGGCCTTGCTTGGGTGGTGCCACAGATCGAGTTGCGGAATAGCCAGCGATGCCCTCGTGCCGCCGATCTGGTAACAGGTCTCGAGCGTGTGGCTGTAGGCGGAATTCTCTCCGGTGGTGAATTCCCAGCTCCAGGGCGACTGAATGATGTCGGAGACATTGACCGTTCCCAGCGCGCCGGAGGCGAAGTGCAGGATCATCACCGCTGTCTCTTCAACCGCGTTGCCGCGCAGTCGATTGGATTGGGCAGCCTGTACCGCCACGATATCCCCACACAGGTAGCGCAGCAGGTCGACATCGTGGATGAGATTCAGGAAGACCGGCCCCGCCCCCTTCTCGCGGCGCCAGGCCACGTCGAAATAATCGTCCGGCTTGATCAGCCAGAACATGCCATGCACCGACACGATCTGGCCGAGCCGACCGCTGTCGATCTCCGCCTTGGCGCGCTGGATCATCGGGTTGTGGCGACGATGATGGCCGGTGAGCAGCGGCACGCCGGCTCGCTCGGAGGCTTCGACCAGGGCTTCTGCAGCGACGACGTCATCCGCTAACGGCTTCTCGATAAGCGCCGGGATGCGAGCTGCGATACAATCCATGCCGTTGGTCACGTGCATCTGATTGGGGGTGGCGACAACCACCCCGTCCGGCCGATTTTCGGAGAGCATGTCGTGAAGGGACGGAAACCAATCCACCTTCAGCGAAACCGCCAACTCTCGTGCCGCCGGCGTCGGATCTACGATCGACGACAATACCGCCTCCGGCCGTGCGAGAATATGCTCGATGTGTCGCTTGCCGATGAGACCCGCTCCCGCCACCGACAGGCGGACGGCTTCACCCATGCGATGCTACCCCTTCGTCTCATCGATCAGCTTGGCGACACGCCGCAGGCCGAGCAGATAGCCCTGCGTGCCGAAGCCTGCGATGACCCCATCCGCTCGTTTGGAGACAAACGAATGGTGACGGAATTCCTCGCGCTTGTGCACGTTGGAAATGTGCACCTCGATCACCGTGCCCTCGAACGTGTTTAGAGCATCAAGGATGGCGACCGACGTATGGGTGAAGGCCGCGGGATTCATTACGATGCCGGCCGCCGTCTCGCGCGCCTCGTGGATCCAGTCGATGATTTCATATTCTCTGTTGGATTGATGAAAGCGAACCTCAAGGCCGAGCTCCCCCGCCAGCGCCCGGCAATCCCGCTCCACATCAGCGAGCGTCTCGTGGCCATAGATGTGGGGCTGACGCTTGCCGAGCAAATTGAGATTTGGCCCGTTGAGGACGTAGACAAGACGACTCATGGAAGAACTCCGTTCAGTGATGGGCGAGGATTTCGCCAAGAAACTGCCTGGTGCGGGCGTGCTTTGGATTGCGGAAGAAAGCGTCGGGCGCACCTTCTTCGATGATCTGGCCTTCGGCCATGAATATCACACGATCGGCAACCTGGCGGGCAAAACCCATCTCGTGGGTGACGCAGATCATGGTCATGCCGTCGTTGGCGAGGCCAATCATGGTGTCGAGCACCTCCTTGACCATCTCGGGATCGAGAGCCGAAGTCGGTTCGTCAAACAGCATCACCTTGGGCTGCATGCAGAGCGCGCGCGCGATCGCGACGCGCTGTTGCTGGCCGCCCGAAAGCTGGGCCGGATACTTCTCGGCCTGGTCACCGATGCGCACGCGCTCGAGGTATTTTCGCGCGATCGCTTCCGCCTCGGTCTTGCTGACGCGGCGCGCGCGAATGGGCGCGAGCGTGCAGTTCTGTAACACCGTCATATGCGGAAAAAGGTTGAAGCTCTGAAACACCATACCGACGTCCTGGCGTACGACATCGATAGCCTTGATGCTGTCGTCCAGCCGATGGCCGTTCACCACGATGCTTCCCTGCTGGATCGCCTCGAGGCGGTTGATGCAGCGGATCAGCGTCGACTTGCCTGAACCGGACGGCCCGCACACCACGATCTTTTCGCCCTTGCGCACGGTGAGATCGACGTTGCGCAGAGCTTGGTACCCGCCGTACCACTTCTGCACGCCTTTCATTTCGATCAGGATCTGGTCCTGCATGCTGGTCTCCGCTGTCGGGCAGCGGCCAACGCGGATCGCGCGTCGGCCGCTTGCGGTGGCTACTGGACTGTGAAGGGAACGCCGGGGACCGAGTCCGGGAAGATCGGCACGGGCGCCTTCATCCACTTGGCGTAGAAGCCGGCTAATTTGCCATTGGACTTGATCTGGTCGATGAATTTGTTGGCCGTCTCGTTCCACTCCTTGTCTCCCAAACGGGTACAAGCCCCGTTGTACAGAGCGGTGAAGTGAAGCTTGGGCTCGAACCCGAGTTCCGGCTTCGCGGCGTTCAGACGCTGCGGGTAGAAGCTGTTTGCGCCGACGGCCTGCACCTGGCCGGAGAGCAATGCCTGGATCGTGGCCGCGTCATCGTCAAACCTGCGGATTTCGGTGCCCGCTGGCGCACTGTTGGTGACCTGAGTGTCCTGCGTCGAGGATCTCGGAACGCCGATAACGTACTTGCCCATGTCAGCATTGCTGTTGATCGGGGTCGCCTGGGCAGCGACGAGCGTGATCTCGTTGGCAACATAGGGCTTGGAATACTGCACGGCCTTTGCACGTTCGGGCAGCATGGCCATCGTCGCGAACAGAATGTCCACGCGGCCCGTCGTCAGTGCCGGAATACGATTGGCGACCGCGAGCGGGACGAACTCGGCCTTCACACCGAGATAGTCAGCGAAGGCGCGCCCCATGTCGGCATCGATGCCATCCTGCTTTCCCGAGCTGTCGACATAGCCCCAGGGAGGATTGTCGCCCTGAATGCCGATGACTACGACGCCCTTCTTCTTGACGTCTTCCAGAGTGCCCGCCTGCGATTTGCCTGCGGCGGCGATTGCCGCCAACGCCAGCAGCGCGCCCCCGAGCTGGCGACGATTGAATAAAAACAACATGAGTATCTCCTCCTGGTGATGGCTGTGTTTGATTGGGTAGGGACGCCATTCCTACCTTTGACTGGCCAGGGCCAGCCTGGCCTCCATCCGGCTGCCCCACCATGAGAGTGGCCAGCATAGGATGAAATACATTGCGCCGACCACGCCGAAGACGAGCAACGGCTGGAAGGTCTGGTTCGAAACGATCTGACCGGCGCGGGCGAGCTCGATGAAGCCGACGATAGCGGCGAGCGAGGTGCCCTTGATGAGCTGCACGAGATAGCCGATGGTCGCCGGCAGTGAGATGCGGATGGCCTGCGGCAGCACGATGTCGCGCATGCGGGAGGAATAATGCAGCCCGAGCGCCATCGCCGCCTCGGTCTGACCGCGAGGGACCGCCTGGATTGCACCGCGCCAGATCTCGCCGAGGAAGGCGGAGGCGTTCACGGTAAAGCCGATCGCCACAGCGACGAAGGCGTCGAGCTTCAGCCCGGTGAGCGCCAATCCGTAATACACGACGAAAAGCTGCAGCAGCAGCGGCGTGCCCTGGAATACCCCGATGTAGATGCGGGTGATCCATTCCACACCCTTGTGACCACAGGTGCGCAGCAATGCGATAGCGAGTCCCGCCGTGCAGCCGCCTGCGAATGCGACCAGCGTCAGCAGCACGGTCCATTGCAGACCACGCAGCAGGAAGCCGAACTCCGGAAGACCAAAATGCGGTGTCATAATCTCCTCCTCAGCGTGTCGGATATGAGAAGAAGCGGTGAGAGATGGCCGCAAAGCCCAGCATCAGTAGCCAGGAGATCCCGAGATAGAGGAAAGTGACGGAGAAATAGACCTCGAAGCTGCGGAATGTGTCGCTTTCGATGCGCTGCGCAACCGATGTCAGTTCGTAAGCGGACACCGCCGAGCATATCGACGATGTCAGCGTCAGCATGATGAACTGCCCTGTGAGCGAAGGGTAGATCGCACGAAGAGCGGGCTTGAGCACGATGAAACGGAATACCTGTCCTTTGTGCAGTCCAAGCGCGTAGCCCGCCTCGACTTGTCCCTTGTGAATGGATTGCACCCCGCCGCGGATGATCTCGATGGCGTAGGCGCCGCCATTGACGCCGAGGGCGATGATGGCGGTGGCTGTCGGATTGAGCTTCAATCCAATGAGTGGCAGGGCGAAGAACAGAAAAAAGATCTGAACCAGGAAAGGAGTATTGCGCACGATCTCGACGAAGCCGATCACGAAGGCACGCAACCAGGCCGCCTTCGCATCGCGTGCCGCGACGCCGGCGACACCGATCATCATTGCAAGCGTCATTCCGGCGAGCGCCAGGGCCAACGTACCCACACACCCCCACAGTAGGGTGGGCATCGCATGCCAAACCACGGAGAAATCGAGCGTATAGCCCATCTTGCGTTTCCTCTCGGGCGTTGTGCGTGCCGCTCGCCCATCGGCTGGGTGTTACCCTCCCAGGGTCGCGAAAGTCGCGAAGAAGACGTCCGGATCGGGTGAGATGCCCGTGAACAGGCGGAATGCCTCCGTGCCCTGGAAGATCGCCATGCCGCCGCCGTCGACCGTGCGGCAGCCGAGGGCACGCGCCGTGCGCAGCAGTGCGGTTTCCAGCGGGAAGTAGACGATCTCGGCAACCCACAGATCGGCACGCAGCAGGCCCGTCGGCAGCGGCGTGCCCGGATACTTGTCCATGCCGATGGGCGTCGCGTTGACAATTCCGTCCGCGGCAGCCACAGCCGCAGCGACATCATGCCCGACCTTCAATCGCCCTTCCGCAAAGCGGGGGGACAAGCCGTCCACCACATTCTGCGCCTTGGCCGGATCGACATCGATGATGGTCAGTTCCTCCACGCCCAGTTTCATCAATGCGAAAGCGACCGCCACGCCGGCACCGCCGGCGCCGAGTTGGACGACGCGGCCGAGCGGCGCCCCGGCCATGTTGCGGCGAAAGTTCTCGGCGAAGCCGAACCAGTCCGTGTTGTGGCCGGTCATTCGGCCATTCCTGATCACCACGGTGTTCACCGCACCGAGCGCCTGAGCGTCAGGCGAGAGCTCGTCCAGCAGTGGAAGGATCGCCTGCTTGCAGGGATGGGTCACGTTTAACCCGTCAAAGCCCATCCGCTTTGCAGCCGTAAGCAACTCCGGCAGCGCCTCCACACCGAGCTTCAACTCTGTCAGATCGATCTTTTTGTAGAGATAGCGGATGCCGGCGGCGTCCGCGGCCGCTTCGTGCATCGGCGGAGTGCGGGAGGCAGCGATTCCACTGCCGATCAGCCCGACGAGAAAGCTGGACTTCGGATGCATGCTCGGCATCGCCGTCAGCTCAATGGGACAGTCAGCTCGGCGATGACCTGAGCCGTGCTTGGTCGAACGCCACGCCACCAGGCAAAAGCTTCCGCCGCCTGCTCGACCAGCATGCCGACGCCGTCGGCGAGCTTGGCTACGCCTTCGGTGCGGGCCGCTCGCAGAAAGGGAGTGAGCCCCTTGCCGTAAGCGAGTTCGTACGCGAGCTCCGCGCCCCGAAAGACATTCCCCGGAAGCGGCGGCATCTCACCGCGCAAGCTGGCGGATGTCGCGTTGACCACGACGTCGTAGCCCTCGGCAAGATCGGCCAACTCGGCATAGCCGCTGACGATCAGGGGACCACAGCCGGCAAACTCTTCGGCCAATGCCACCGCCTTCGACAGCGTTCGGTTGACCAGAACCAGCTCGGACGGCTCCTGGCGCAGGAACGGCAGCAGCGCGCCACGCGCCGCTCCTCCAGCGCCGAGCATCAGGACGCGGCGGCCGGCCATTTTGACGCCAAGATTGACCGTGATGTCGCGCACGAGGCCAATCCCGTCGAAATTCTCGGCAATGATCCGATCGCCCTCGAACTTCAGGCAGTTTGCGGCGCCTGCTCGTTTGGCACTCTCTGAAAGCACGTTTGCATAGGCGAAGGCATCGAGCTTGAACGGGGCGGTGATATTCAGCCCCTTGGCGCCCCCGGTCCGGAATTGTTCAACCCGTTCCTTGAAGCCATTGAGGGGGCCCTCGATCGCCTCATACACAAGGTCCTGTCCCGTCATCTTGGCGAAAGTGCCGTGGATGAGGGGTGATTTGCTGAAGCCGATCGGATTGCCAATCACCGCATAACGATCGCTCATGGCTCACTCCCGCACGGCGGCTTCGTTGTACAACACGCCATCGCGCACCATCGCCTCGACGGCTTCGCTCGACAGTCCGAGCGAGGCCGCAATGCGCCGATTGTCCTGGCCGAGCAGTGGCGCCGGGGTACGCACCGTGGTGTCACACCCGGAGAAGCGGAACGGCAGGTTCGGCAACGTCACCTTACCTAGCACAGGATGTTCCTGCTCGACCAGCATGCCGCGCGCATGGATCTGCGGATCCTTCACGACCTCCTCGATGGTCTGCACGGGAGCGGACGGCACACCTGCTTCGTCGAGGGCCGCGAGACAGGCATCCCGGGACGGTTGCGACAGCGTCCAGTTGCGCACGAGCTCCATCGCTTCGGCATAATGGGCGTTCCGCGCGGCCGGCGTGGTGAATCGCTCGTCGGATGCCAACGTGGCTCCCCCGATCAGATTCGCCAACCGCCGCCACGCGTCGTCGACTTGCGCAGCGATGACAAGATTGCCGTCCCTGGCCGGAAAGACGCCGTAGACAGTCGAGTCCGGCTGGCCGCTGCCGGTCTGCTTCGGCAGATCGGTACCGCCGGAGAGGAAGTAGCGCTGAACCGCATAGTCGTGCATCGAGACCATGCAGTCGTACAGCGCCAGATCGATATGCTGGCCCCGCCCGGACGATGCGCGGCCGACCAACGCTGCGTTGATCGCAGCCACACCGTGAATGCCGGTATACATATCCGCGAGCGGCATCCGCAACAGCGGCGGCGCTTCGCCGGGGGTACCCAATTGCGCCAGGGCGCCCGACATCGCCTCCGCGATCAGGCCGAAGCCCGGACGGTCGGCGTAGGGACCGGTGTGGCCATAGGCGGAGACCGAGCAGTAGATCAGTCCGGGGTTCCGCGCCGAGAGCGCCTTGTAACCGAGCCCGAGGCGTTCGAGTGCACCCGGGCGGTAGTTCTCGATGAAGACATCGGCCGTGTCGACCAGCTTCATCATCATGTCGAGACCGCGCTTGTCGCGCAGGTCGATGCACAGTCCCTGCTTGCCCATGTTCTGCTGCAGGAAGTAGCCGGATTGTCCGTCCTTGAAATAGCCGTGGGCGCGGCCCGCGTCGCCTTGCTTCGGACGCTCCACCTTGATGACCTCCGCGCCCATCGCGGCGAGGCAGCGGCCCATGAACGGGCCGGCCAGAAAATGGCTGTAGTCGATGACGCGAATGCCCTTGAGCGGCAAATTCTGGAGCGGCGGATCTTGCTCGGTCATGCCTGCTCTCCTGCGGCGGCCTTAGGGCGCATCGGGATCATCAGCCGATGCTCACCGAGCTGCACGACTTCGCCGTGCTGATTGATCAGCTCCGAGGGAAGCACCACGATGCCCCACCCATCGCGCTTTGTTGCGCGCATCGAGCCGACGCGGAACTTTACGTGCACGGTGTCACCGAGCTTGATCGGCAGCTTGAAATCCCAGGTCCAGCCCAGCGACATCCCCGGAAGGAAGCGGTAGTCGGCGCGCGTCTTCAGACCGTCGGCGAGGGACAAGCCAAACAGCCCGTGCGCGACCCGCGTGCCGAAGGGTGTAGTTTTGGCGTATTCCTCGTCGACATGAACAGGCGTGAAATCACCTGTCAGTTCGGCATAGGCGTTCACCATCGCCTCGGTGACGGTCACCGAAGGGGTAACGCATTCGTCGCCGACCTTGGCATCGTCCCAGTATCGTTCATCGGTCATGTCGCGTCTTCCTCAAACTCTAGGCACGGGGATTGATCGCCAGGGCCGCTTCTACGGCACCTGCGCTGGCTTGCAGGATTTCGATGTTGAGCCCGCCCGGCAGCTCGAGCCAGTTCGGCCCCGCAGGCAACGCCTTGGCACCCCAGGCGGCGGCACGGGCGAGTACACCTTCGTAATCGTCGACCATGATGCCGAGATGGGCGAGACGGCCCTCCGGTCCGACAAAATGCGGATCCTCGATCAGTTGCACGCTTCCGAGCACCCAAACCTGACGCGGCCGTGCGCCATCGGCGGGCTGCTCGTCGCGAATGGAAAGACCAAGCACCTCACGAAAGAAGCCGACGTGATGGTCGACATCCGGCACACGGATCGCGACGTGTTCGACGTAAGCGCGGGGCAGCGACATCGTCTCAGGCCTTTCCCGGATAGTCGCTGCGGGCGTATTCGAGCCCCTTGACCAACGCGACGAGTGTTGAATTGACGGGGGTCGGCACGTTGAGCTTGGCGCCCCAACGCACGACCGAGCCGTGAATGTAATCGACCTCGGTCAGATTGCCGGATTGCAAGCTCTGCAACATCGATGTCTTGAACTGGGGCGGTAGTCCAGCGGACGCCATCGTCCAGGCGAGGCGCGGATCGGCGATGGAGATCTTCACGCCGGCAGCCTGCGCGACGGCGATGCCCTCCGAGATCGCGGCCAGCGCGCAATCTTCCAGGATCGGCAGCGAATAGAGACCGCCATAGGTCAATCCGGTAATGGCGGTGATTCCTCCTCCGGCGACGTTGATGAACAGCTTGTCCCACATCGTGCCAAGGATGTTGTCGCTCAGCAGCGTGAGAATGCCGGCACCATTAAAAGCCTCGGAAATCCGCTGTGCGCGTTCCGTCAAGCGTCCATCGAGTTCGCCGATGATGGTTTCCTTGCCTACGACCCCGGAGCGAACGTGACCAGGGCCGAGCAGCACGCCACCCACGTAGGTCTTGCCCGCCATGACCCGGTCACGACCGACTTCCTCGGAAAGGATGTCCTCGTGACCAAGACCGTTTTGAAGCGACATGACAACCGTCTGCGGCCCGATGATCGGCGCTGCCGCACGGATTGCATCCCGCGTGTGATAGGACTTGACGAGGACGATGACGAGGTCCGCCACTGCGCCGACCTGGATCGCCGAGGTGCAGGCGGAGACCTTCACGACGGTCTCGGCGTCTCCCTCCAGCATCCGGAGACCACCGGCATTGATCGCGTCGACATGGGCCTGGAACGGATCGATCAGCCAAACTTCGGCTCCGCCACGCGCCAGCGTCCCCCCGATGGTCGAGCCCAAGGCTCCCGCTCCGATAAAGCAGATCCTCATCCGAACGCTTCTCCTCGCCTTTTTGGCGTTGAAGCGTGCTAGCAGGCCGCCCTGTATTTGGATATGCTATGATCCTTATACCCATTATTGCGGATTGCAATGAAGCTCCGGGACCCCTCCGAGACGAATCTGCTGGAGCCTCGCCTGCTCCGGCTGTTTGACGCATTGTTCTCCACGGGCAGCGTCACCAAGGCAGCCGAAAAGCTCGGTCAAAGCCAGCCGACCATTTCGATCTGGCTGGCGCGCCTGCGGAAGGAACTGGACGATCCGCTCTTCATTCGCTCGGCTGAGGGAATGCTGCCGACTCCGCGCGCCGAGGCGCTCATCGGCACGGCCAGACAAGCGCTGGAGATGCTGCGACGTCTGGCGGAGCTTCGTTCCGAGTTCGATCCAGCGACTGCAAAGCGGCGCTTCGTCATCTGCATGACGGATGCGAGCCACATCACACTGCTTCCGGCCATGCTCGCCCACGTTCGTCGTGTTGCGCCGGGCATCCGTATCGAGGCCGCGCAGATCGGCGGCGATACCCCACGAATGCTGCAGTCTGGCGAGGCCGATCTGGCGCTCGGCTACATCTCGGACCTCGACGCTGGACACTTCCAACAGTCGCTCTTTCCGCAGGACTGGGTCTGCCTTGCGAACGCAAGACATGCCCGGATCCGTGACCGCATCACCGCAAAGGATTTCAGGCGTGAGGCGCACGTCCTCATTCGCTCCGGCACCGGACATCAATTGCTCGCGGACGCGCTTCGGGAGCAGCAGATGCTTCTCGACGTTGCGCTTGAGCTCCCGGGCTTTTTGGGGCTACCCGCAATCGTCGGGACGACTGACCTGATCGCAACGCTTCCAAGGCACATCGGCGAAACGCTGGCTCACTATTACGGACTGCGCGTGCTCGATTGCCCACTGGCGATCGCCGATTTTACCGTGAAGCAATATTGGCACGCCCGCTTCCATCACGACCCCGCGAACCAGTGGTTGCGTGGCCTATGCGGGGAGCTCTTTCAACAGCAGGACGTGCGGGGTCTGCATCGTTCCGCTCGGCCAAGGAAACGAAGGCCACGCGATTTGCCGTCATAATCGTTGCACTGCCTGATATCTGAACACGCGCTTCGTCAACGCCCTCGCAAACGCCCAGCTTTCGCGAAGAGCAGCGCGCCTGGCGCTATCTGATCGGGTGGGTCAAGGAAGCCACGGGCCAGACCTCGACTGGCCTCCTGGTGCTCGCAGTGCTGCCCCTGATCGCGGGCATCCTCGCCCTCATCGGCGGCCACGACAGCAAGCACGAGTTTGCCGAAGAGGGGCGGCAAGCCTTTCCTACATCATCCCGGCACGCCAGCGCCTGTGCCTCGCCGGCTCGGGAGAGATATGCAGCCGAACGTTTGCCAGGCCGACAATTCTCGGGTTGGCGACCGTCTCGAGCATCACGATCCGGCGGCTACGCTTGCGCGGCTTGCCACCTCGAGCGCGCCGCGCTCTACTCGCGGAGTCAGGATTCTGGGAGGAGGCACGACATGGTACGCCACCGCGCGCTATTGAGCGGACTGATAGTCCTCGCGCTTGCCACGTCTGCCAAGTCCGAAGTGACCCGCTTCAACGTCCTCGAGCGCACCACATCCGCCCTGCAGGGCCGCAGCTTCGGTGCCGCCGGTCAGGTCGAGAAGATCGCGGCGAGTGCAACCATTGCGCTCGATCCGGCCAATCCCCGCAATGCTGTGATCGCCGATCTCGAGCGTGCGCCGCGCAATGCGGAGGGCAAGGTCGAGGCCACCAGCGACGTCATAATCGTCCGCCCCGCCCATCCGAACGGCATTCTCCTGTTCGAGATCCCGAACCGCGGGCGCCGACTCATTTCGGCTTGGTTCGACGACAGCTCGATCAAGGGCAGCGTGCACCTCGAGGAGGCTGATGACGCCGGCCGCGGTTTCCTGCTTGCGCAGGGATATACACTGGTTTGGGCCGGGTGGCAGGCGGATGCACCTACGGGCCCCGGCCTGTTGGGCATCCGTGTGCCGGTCATCGCCGGACTCACTGAAACCATACGAGAAGAATGGAGCTTCGGCGACAACACCAGCCCGCATCGCGCGACGCTGAGTTATCCGGTCGCCGACCGGGCAAGCGCCCATCTGACGGTGCGCCCCCGCGCCGACGATCCCAGGCAAAATCCACCCGAGCTCAAATTCAGCTTCGTCGACGACACCAGCATCGAGATTACACGGCCGCCCGGCATGATTCCGGATGCGCTCTACGAGATGACCTATACGGCGCGCGATCCAAAGGTGATCGGCATGGGCCTTGCCGCCATTCGCGATGTCGTCTCATTCCTGCGCCGCGAAGGCAGTTCGGCGAATCCGCTCGCGGTCGACGGGCAGAGCAGCGTCTCGCGCGCAATCGGGCTTGGGATCTCGCAATCGGGCCGGGTGCTCCGTGACGTGCTTTACCATGGCATGAATGAGGACGAAGCCGGGCGGCTGGTGTTCGAAGCGATGATGCCGATCATCCCCGGCGCGCGGCGCAGCTTCACCAATGACCGCTTCGCCGAGCCCGGCCGCAATCCGGGGCCGGAGTTCGATCGGCTTTATCCGGTGCTGCGTTTTCCCTTCACCTATGCCGTCACCGAGGATGCCTTCACCGGCCGGCGCGACGGTCTGCTGCTGCGCTGCAGCCTGACCAATACCTGTCCGCGCATCATGCAGGTGGATTCAGAGTTCGAGTTCTGGGGCTCAGAAGCGAGCCTGCTCGTCACCGACACGCGCGGGCGCAATCTGGAGCCACCGCCCGAGGTGCGGCTCTACATGATAGCCGGCATGCCGCACGGCAATGTCGCGAGCGCGGTCGTCACCCGCAAGCCTGCTTGCACGTTGTCGCTCAATCCAGTGTATGGCGGCCCGGCCTACCGGGCGCTGCTCACGGATCTGCGCGCCTGGATCACCGACGGCGTCGCGCCGCCGGCGAGCCGCTATCCCACGCTGGCGCAGAATACGCTGGTTGCAGCCGGCGACGTCTATCCGGTGCCGATCCCGGGGCTGTTCTATCGCGCGCAATATGCGCATGCGGAAGCGATCGAGCAGGCCGCGCCGTTGCCGAAGGTGCATGGCGAGTATCCGCTCTACCTGCCGCGCGCAGGCGCTGACGGCAATGCGCTTGCGGGCATCCGCCTGCCGCTGCTCGCCGCGCCGCGCGCGACCTATACGGGCTGGAACCCGATCGCCGGCGCCGATGGCGCGCAGACGCTCTGCACCCAGATGGGCGGCACCCTTCCCTTCGCCGGCTCTCGCACAGAGCGTCTCGCGAATGGCGATCCGCGTCCGTCGATTGAGGAGCTCTATCCCACGCCGGAGTCTTACGTCGCAGCGGTCAAGGCCGCGACAGCGCGGATGGTCGATGATCGCCTGCTGCTGCCCGAGGATGCCGCCGATGCGGTCGCTGCCGCACAAGCCGGCACGCTGGCCCGGCTTGCGCCTTGATTGGGCCGATGAGGTGGATGCTGACTGAAACGCAGGGTTTGTATTCTGAAAAAATGCGATGCACTGCGCTATCGACTGCACCGCAGCCCGTTCCCGTTCCATCTGCTCGGAGAGGCGTGATTGCAACGGATTCCTGCCGATGCGGCAGGGCGGAGCCGTTGCGATGAAGCGCCACTCCTCGCTAGACCTGCACTGAGGTCAGCTTCTTCAGGCAGCGCAGCGCAAACGATGAGCGGCTGTGGCGGATGCCTGGGATGCGATAGAGCTTTTCGCGCAGGAAACGTTCGTAACCGGCGGTGCTCTCGACCGCGACCTTCACGACGTAGTCGTAGTCGCCGGTGGTGAGATAGGCTTCGATCACCTCCGGCAAGCTCGTGAGCAATTGGCCGAAACGTTCGAGCATCTCCTCGTCGTGGCGATCGAGCGTCAGCTCTATGATGACTGTTTCAGGCAGGCCGAGCTTATCCTGATTGAGCAGCGCGACGTAGCCATCGATATAGCCCTGCGTCTCCAAACGCTTCAGCCTGTTCCAGCATGGCGTGGTGGAGAGCCCGACTCTCTCGGCGAGTTGCGCCGTCGTCAGGCGCGCATCCTGCTGCAACGCGCGCAGGATCTTGCGATCGATCTCGTCGAGCCGAAGCGCATCCTTCCGGGGAGATTTGACCGGCCCTGCGGCACGTTCGACTGGCGCCATACCGAGAACTCCATTCTGGGCTTATAGTCTGAATGTAGAATATCCATACTGCCAATCCAAGCTGCACCCAGATTAAAGGAACAACAATCCTGACCTTTTCCAGTACGTTATGCCAGTAAAACGAGACATATGCGGTGTTTCTTCTCGAACTCCAGACCAGCGATATGCACGCCGCACTCGGTCGCCTGCTCGACCAGGCGCGCGTTGCAGGGCTGCGGCTTACTGCCGTCAGCGCACGGGCAGAAGCGAGCGAATGCCGCATCTCGGCTTCCATAGACATTGATGACCGCGACATCGTCGACCGGCTCGTTCGCCGGGTTGGCGCGTTGTTCTGCATCGATGCGATCGAGGTGAGAGGTGAATGCCAATGCCCGACTCCGACCTCACACATGACACCGTGATCCCGCAGCGCGAGGCAGCTCAATCCACGGAGCCTGCGCCACTGAAGCTGCACGTGCCGGAACCGGCAGTGCGCCCGGGCGGCACGCCCGATTTCTCGAACATCCGCATCCCGCGCGCGGGTCAGGTGGATCGTCCCAGCGTCGACGTGGACGCCGAGGCGATACGCGACCTCGCCTTTTCAGTCATCCGCGTGCTCAATCGCGACGGCGAGGCCGTCGGTCCCTGGGCCGGCCAGCTTAGCGACGACGAATTGCTCGAGGGCCTGCGTCACATGATGACGCTGCGCGCGTTCGACGCGCGGATGCAGATGGCGCAGCGCCAGGGCAAGACATCGTTCTATATGCAGCATATGGGCGAAGAGGCCGTGAGCTGCGCCTTTCGCAAGGCACTTCTCCCGGGCGACATGAACTTTCCCACCTACCGCCAGGCGGGCCTCTTGATCGCCGGCGGTTATTCGCTGGTCGAGATGGCCTGCCAGATCTACTCCAACACGCACGATCCCCTGAAGGGACGCCAACTGCCCGTGATGTATTCCTCCCGGGAGCATGGCTTCTTCTCGATCTCCGGCAATCTTGCCACTCAGTACATCCAGGCGGTCGGCTGGGCGATGGCATCTGCGATCAAGAACGATACCAAGATCGCAGTCGGCTGGATCGGCGACGGCGCAACCGCCGAATCCGACTTTCATGCCGCGCTGGTGTTCGCCTCGACCTACCGCGCGCCGGTCGTGCTCAACATCGTCAACAATCAATGGGCCATCTCGACGTTCCAGGGCATCGCGCGCGGCGGCTCCGGCACGTTCGCCGCGCGCGGCCTCGGCTTCGGCATTCCGGCGCTACGCGTTGACGGCAACGATTACCTCGCGGTCCACGCAGTCGCAAAATGGGCCTGCGAGCGCGCCCGCCGCAATCTCGGCCCGACCCTGATCGAGCACGTGACCTATCGCGTCGGCGCCCATTCCACCTCGGACGATCCCGCGGGCTATCGGCCGAAGACGGAATCGGAGGCATGGCCGCTGGGAGACCCCGTGATCAGGCTGAAGAACCATTTGATCGTACGCGGCGCCTGGTCAGAAGAGCGGCAGAAGCAGGCGGAGGCCGAGATCATGGACACCGTGATCGCGGCGCAGAAGGAGGCCGAGAGCCACGGCACGCTGCATTCCCCTCAGCATGCCTCGGCGCACGACATGTTCGAAGGCGTGTTCTCGGAGATGCCGCCGCATCTACGCCGGCAGCGCCAGGAAGCCGGAGTCTGAGCGATGCCGCGCAAAACCATGATCGAGGCGATCCGCGAGGCCATGGACGTGATGATGTCGCGCGACGGTGACGTCGTCGTGTTCGGCGAGGACGTCGGCTATTTTGGCGGCGTATTCCGGGCAACGCAGGGCCTGCAAGCGAAATATGGAACGAGCCGCTGCTTCGATACGCCGATCAGCGAGCTCGGTATCGTCGGTATCGCCGTTGGCATGGCAGCCTATGGCTTGAAACCCTGTGTCGAGATCCAGTTTGCCGATTACATGTATCCGGCCTACGACCAGATCGTCTCGGAAGCCGCGCGGCTGCGCTACCGCTCCAACGGTCAATTCACCTGCCCGCTCGTCGTTCGCATGCCCACCGGCGGCGGCATCTTTGGCGGGCAGACTCATAGCCAGAGCCCGGAAGCGCTGTTCACCCATGTCTGCGGTATCAAGACCGTCGTGCCGTCGAACCCGCGCGACGCCAAGGGCCTCTTGATTTCTGCCATCGAGGACCCCGATCCCGTGATCTTCCTGGAGCCGAAGCGGCTCTATAACGGCCCGTTCGATGGCCATCATGACCGGCCGGTGACGCCGTGGTCGAAGCATGATCTTGGTGAGGTCGACGACGGACATTTTGCAATTCCGCTCGGCCGCGCTGCCATCCGCAGGCAGGGCACGGCCGTCACCATCCTTGCCTACGGCACGATGGTTCACGTCGCCGAGACGGCCGCGGCGGAAACCGGTATCGACGCGGAGATCATCGATCTGCGTACCTTGCTGCCGCTCGATCTCGATACCATCGAAGCCTCGGTCAGGAAGACCGGACGCTGCGTGATCGTGCACGAGGCAACGCTCACATCCGGCTTCGGGGCCGAGCTCTGCGCGCTGGTCCAGACGCGATGCTTCTATCATCTGGAGGCACCGATCGTTCGCGTTGCCGGCTGGGATACGCCCTACCCGCATGCGCAGGAATGGGACTACTTCCCAGGACCGGCGCGGATCGGTCGCGCGCTAATCGAAACGCTGGAGGCTTGAGATGGCCGAGCGCGTGGTCAGGCTGCCGGACGTCGGCGAAGGCATCGCCGAAGCCGAGCTCGTGGAATGGCATGTGAAAGTCGGTGACGTCGTCCGGGAGGACGCCGTGCTCGGCGCCGTCATGACCGACAAGGCGACGGTGGAAATTCCCGCGCCGACGGACGGACGCGTCACCTGGCTCGCCGGCAATGTGGGCGATCTTCTGGCCATCGGTTCGGACTTCGTTCGGCTGGAGGTCGACGGCAAGGGCGAGCCGGCGAAGGAGCAGGCCAAGCTCGCATCGCACGTGACGGCTGCTGCGGCCAAGAGGTCCGATCCTGTCGCAACCGCGCCGCGGGCGCCGGCGAGCGAGCCGCCGGACGCGCAGGGCTCGCAGCCCTCCGCCTCGCCCCTTCACCGCGCAGTCGAACGCCCTTTGGCCGCTCCCGCTGTCCGCCTCCGCGCCCGCGAGGCAGGCGTCGACTTGCGGCAGATTCGCGGTACCGGCCCGGCTGGGCGGATCACTCACGATGATCTCGACGGCTATCTCGCGCGGGGCCGCACCGGGACGACAGCGAGGCCGCATCCGGCGCAAACTGCGGTCACCGATATCAAGATCGTCGGCTTGCGCCGCAAGATCGCCGAGAAAATGTCGATTGCGAACTCCCGCATGCCGCACATCACCTATGTCGAAGAGGTTGATGTCACGGCTCTCGAGGATCTGCGCGCGAAGGTCAACGGCCAGAAGCGGCCGGGCAAGCCGAAGCTGACATTGCTGCCGTTCCTGATGCGCGCCATGGTACGCGCAATCGCCGAGCTGCCGCATCTCAATGCCCATTTCGACGATGAGGCCGGGATCGTGCACCAGCACGCCGGCGTTCACATCGGGATAGCCACCCAGACCCCGACCGGTCTGATGGTCCCCGTCGTCCGGCATGCGGAGGCGCGCGATATCTGGGATTGCGCCACCGAGGTCGCGCGGCTCGCCGAGGCGGCTCGCCACGGCAACGCGACTCGCGACGAACTCACCGGCTCAACGATCACCATCACATCGCTCGGCGCGCTGGGCGGGCTCGCGACGACGCCCATCATCAATCATCCGGAGGTCGCGATCGTCGGCGTCAACCGGATCGCCATCCGGCCGCACTGGGACGGCACGGCCTTTGTGCCGCGCCAGATGATGAACCTGTCATCCAGCTTCGACCATCGCGTGATCGACGGCTTCGATGCAGCTCAATTCGTGCAACGCATCAAGCTATTGCTGGAAACGCCCGCCATGATCTTCATTGACTGATTGAACGATGCCTGAAATCACCTGCAAGCTCCTTGTCATCGGCGCGGGCCCCGGCGGCTATACCTGCGCGATCCGCGCCGGTCAGCTCGGCATAGATACTGTTATCATCGAAGCCGAAAAGCCGGGTGGCACCTGTCTCAATGTCGGCTGCATTCCTTCGAAAGCCGTGATTCACGCGGCCCACGAGTATGAAACGATTGTCGCTGCAGCCGAGGGTAAGAGCGAGCTCGGAATCTCCAGTACAAAGCCATCGCTCGATTTCGCCAAGACCATAGCCTGGAAAGACGGCATTATCAGGCGCCTGAACGGCGGCGTGGCCGGCCTCCTGAAGAAAGCAGGCGTCAGGCTCATCGCCGGGCACGCTCGCTTTCGCGATGGCAAGTCCATCGAAGTCGAAACGCAATCCGGCCCTCAGATGATCCATGCCGAAACCGTGGTGATCGCGACGGGCTCCGAGCCCGTCGCGCTTCTGCACATGCCACTCGGAGGCCGAGTGATCTCGTCGACCGAGGCGCTTGCGCTCGCCGAGATTCCGAAGAAGTTGGTCGTGGTCGGCGGCGGCTATATCGGTTTGGAGCTCGGCACGGCGTTCGCGAAAATGGGCGCGGCCGTCACGGTCGTCGAGGCCGCGCCACGCATTCTGCCGCAATATGATGGCGAGCTAAGCGCACCGGTCGCCCGGCGCCTGAGCGCGCTAGGAGTCTCTGTTCTGACAAGCGCGAAAGCCAAGGCGCTCGTCGCGGATGGCACCGCGCTCGCGATCGAGACCGCCGACGGCCAGCAGACGACGCTGGATGCCGACAAATTTCTGGTTACGGTCGGCCGTAGGCCTGTGACGTCTGGCTTTGGCCTCGAGATTCTCGATCTCGACAGGAGTGGGCCTTTCATCAGGATCGACGACCGGTGCCGCACGTCGATGCGCGGCATCTACGCGATCGGCGACGTCACGGGAGAGCCGATGCTGGCCCATCGCGCCATGGCGCAGGGCGAAATGGTCGCAGAGATCGTCGCCGGTCAGCGCCGCGCCTGGGATCGGGTTTCGATCCCGGCGATCTGCTTCACGGATCCAGAGATCGTGACCGTCGGCCTGTCACCGAGCGAGTCAAGCGGCAGGGGTTTCGATGTCAAGACGGATCTCTTCCCTTTCAAGGCCAACGGCCGCGCACTGACGCTGGAGCGCGAGGACGGCTTCATCCGGACCGTTGCGCGGGCCGACAACCATCTTTTGCTTGGTATCCAGGGCGTAGGCGTCGGCATTGCCGAGCTTTCAGCCGCATTCAGCCTAGCGCTGGAGATGGGCGCGCGGCTCGAGGATATCGCGATGACCATCCACGCGCATCCGACCCAAAGCGAAGCGTTTCACGAGGCAGCACTGAAATCGCTTGGACACGCGATTCATTTCTAGAACATCTATCGCCGGCATCCTGGCCGTCATCGGCGGCCACGACAACAAGCATGAGCTTGCTGATCAGAAGCGGTAGGAGTCAGCTGCGGGTTATTGATATTCAATGACTTAGCGGTCGCACCTCTGGACTTCTCAAACTGCAGCGGGCGCCGGTTCGCCCTACGCTTGGAGCGACTCACGCCGCGGCTTAGAGTCTTTTCCGTTCCGATTGATCGGCTCCCCGGGTATCCTATTCTGGCCGAGTCGGCGGAACTTCTGAAGTTGATAGATGGCTGCATGGAGAGCGGAGATGGGCCGGCTCGATAAGCAGATGGAGCCCTTCCACCCTGCCGCTCATCTGACGACGGCGGATCGCGAGAATCTAGAGCTAGAGCAAGTCGACACGGAATCATTCGTTGATGCGGCCCGAGGGGAAGCCGCCTCGTCGCCCGCGCATTTTGGGTCGGGCCGGGCGGCGACCGGCGTAACGGGCTCGACCAATTGGCGCGATCGAGCACGTCGCATCTGGCGGCGCCATCTCCAGCGCGATCAACTCCCCCGGACGACCGGAGGGTCGATGGGAAACTTCGAGCGGTGGTCGATCGCACTGCTGAGCGTCGGCTTCGTCGTGAGTTGCGTTTGCGCGATCATGGTCTTCATGCAGGTCAATGCGCACAAATTGGAGATCGCAACACTGCAACGTGACATCATCGCGCTCAAGCTACACGTAGCCAGGCTCGATCAGATCGCAAGCGCCAATGAGATGCGTGAAAAGGCAAGCAGTGGAACGCCCAAGGCGCCGTCGGAGACCCTACCCGACCAGGCTCCGCTCATCCTGTCACGTGAAGAGATTCAGCTTGTCCGAGACTATATCAAGCCTGCACCAGTTGCTGGCCCCGCGACTGAGACGATAAAGGTCGGCGATCCCGTCGTGGGAGAAACCGTTGCCTTTCCCTCTCCGATCACGGAGAAGGTGCGGAAACTGCTCGGCGCACGATTTACCGTTCGCAATGGCGTTGTTGTCATCGTCCGCAGTGGCAGCCGTCACGCTGATGCTGTGATTGGGCCAAATTGACGAGAGTTGGCCGTGATCGCAGCAGCCGATCGACCACTTAAGGCTGGTTGTTTGGCGGTCTTTCAATGAACCGCCGGCTGCCGTTGAGAAGCTCTAGGTTATTGGCAATGACCGGGTTGCCTGGATCGAGCGAATAAGCTTTCTCGAACTTTCGGCGCGCCGCACTCAGATTGCCGCGCAGCATGTACGAATATCCCTGATCGTTCAGGATCTGCACAGTCTCGCCTCCCAGGCGGATCGCCTGAGCATAAGCCTGGTCGGCAAGGTCGAAGCGGCGCAGCTTGTCGTAGCTTGCGGCGAGCCCAATCCAGGCCGTGACGTCCTTGGGTGATTTCTCGACGGCATCCTTGAAATAGCGCTGTGAGATTCCGTAACTGCCGCGATTGTAATGCTCCAGGCCCAGCCGCACAGGCTCGTCCGAGGGGTAGTACTTGACGTCGGTCGGCTCCTGCACGGGGTCGCCGCCCGGCGGATCGACGGGAGCCACGATGGCGGCTTCCCTCGTGGTGTAGTCACATCCCGCAAGGCCTGGCGCCAACCAGCAGCAGGCTAGCATTACAATGGCACGTCGCATAACCCTTGTCCCCCGCCCGGTTCAGCGCATTCACTGCACCAAGCGCAAATACCCGTGGCTCAACTCACTTACCAAAAAACCACTACCTACTTCCTGGCGCTGGCCCGCCGACCGGCACTGAGATTCCCGACGATGTTCCCGCCCCCAATCCTTCCACGCTGATGTTCTGGGTTGGAGCAGTCCGCACGCCCATCTGTTTCGTCGGATCGCCGTTGTCGGGAAGCTGATCCACAGGCTGTTTCGTGTTGCCATAGCGCGTCACGGCGGCGCCCACACGTCGCGCATCGTATGCGATCCGGCGATCACCGACGTATCGCGGCCATGGATGGATCGTGTGGGTGACGGCGTTGACCTGCTTGGCATCGCCGGCGGTCATCGTAATGGTGTCGGAACGCTGGAAATAGCGGTCCACCTCATCATGACCGGCGAGACCATAACACCCCCCAAGGAGGAAGGGCGCGAACAGAGCCAGATACCTTATGGTCATCTCTCGCTTCCTCTAGTTGAGGGTTTTCACGACCGGCTGATCGACAGCAGCGGCCGGAGCCACGACGGGCGCTCGGACTTCAGGAGCGATGATGTGGCCGTAGGGACCCTTCACCTCGCCACCGGAATTGACGTAGTCATTGTAACGTTTGCGAACTTCCATCTGGCCGTTGAGGAAGAAGTCGACATCGTTCGCCGGCAGGCGGGAATCGAGCGGCGACGCCAATTGCTGACCGGGGGCCGCCGGCGCGACCAGGTGCGGCGTCACGATGATCACCAGATCCGTTTCCTCCTGCTGGTACGACTTGCTGCTGAACAAGGTCCCAAGCACGGGCACCGAGCCGATCCAGGGCAATTGCGAAACGTCCTGGCGATTGCGGGTCTGGAGCAGGCCGGCGACTGCAAAGCTCTGGCCGTCGCGCAACTCCACCGTCGTTCGCGCATCGCGTCGGGTGAGGGCCGGAACGGTCGTGCCCTGGATGGTAATCGCATTGGTGAAATCAAGCTCGCTCACGGATGGCTCGACCCGAAGATTGATCACGCCGCGCGAGAGCACGGTGGGGACGAAGGAGAGCTCAACACCGAACTTCTTGTAATCGATCGTGATGGTGGGAAAACCGTTCGTCGTCTGGGTCGGTATCGGCACTGGAAACTCGCCGCCGGCCAGGAAGCGGGCTGCATCACCGGAAAGCGTCGTCAAGTTAGGCTCCGCCAGCCGGCGAGCCAATCCCTTCGTTTCTAGCGCCGAGATCAACAAGTCCACCGAGCCGCCGTTGCTGGTTCGGATGATGCTGGTCAACAAGCTTCCGAACGGGACAGGAGCCACACCGCCCGCAGTGCCAACAAGCGTATTCAATGTACCGAGCAATGGGATAGAGCCAGCCGGCGGGCCCACGTTTGGCATCGCCACTCGGCCGCTATTCGGGTTGATCGAATTCGACCCGCCGAGGCCAGTATTACCAATATTCGATCCGCTGGCGTTCGCGGCATAAAGGTTCATACCAAGGTCGCGGCCAGCCTGCCTGAAAACCTCGAGAAAGCGCACCTCCAGCATCACCTGCTGCGGGGCCGCGACGCTCATCGCGTTGACGACCGTGCCCCCTTTCGCGACCGTGCTGGTGGCGATCGCCATGGCCCGCTCGGCCGTAACCGCATCGGCGGCCGTTCCGCTGAGCACCACCTGGCCCTCGGATGCCGAGACGCGGATCCCCTGCCCGCCAGTGCTGCTGCGAATGTTCTGCTGGAGATTGCCGGTATCGATCACGACCTCGACGTCGAGGATGCCGATCTGCTTCATCGAGGAGTCGAGAAGGATGACATTCGTGGTGCCGGTCTGCTTGCCCTGGACGTAGATGAGGTGATCGCTCAGCGACTTCACATCGACGATGTCAGACGAGCCCGCCACGATCGTCGCAAAGGGTGTGTCGACCTTGAAGGTGCGCGACTTGTTGACGACGACCTTGACCCGCTGGACGTCGTTCATTTCGCTGACGAAGACGCCGCCCGAGGAGCCCCGCCGGTCCGCAGCCGCCGCAGGATCCGCGAACCCATACGAGGCGAGCGCCACCGCCAGCCCCATCGCACCGAAGGCGAGAAGCCGCCCTACCTTCTTACCCGAAACGCGATGACCACCCATTCGAGTCCCCCACTGTGATCCGCGGCTATCCCCGCAAATCTACGTGCTCGATGTCCCCAACAATTCTCCTCTGCGTATCACGACGCAGAGTTTACAAGCTGTCCCACTACAATTCGTTACTTACATGCTTCCAAGATCATCGTCCCTCAAACAGCCTTCTTGCAAGAAGAGACGCTGACTGAACGCTCTCAAACGGCACAGAAAACTTGGCAATGTTGCCAGCAAGCATCATTTCCTCTGCTTCCATCGTCGAATGTCGCTGGCTCGCCCACATGGTGATGTCCACGGACGCGCCAACGCGGACCGGCGCAGCCGCGAGGCGATCGGGTAAACGTAAGGTATGCTGCCATATTCAGGGTGAGTCGGGCCAAGCCCATTGAGGCCGGTCGGGTGCTCATTGGCTGATCCCGGGGTACTAAAAGGGAATGCTCGTGGAGGCGCTCGGCGCATTCAATTTTGTGCCCCATATCGGCATCAGCATTTTAAAGGCTGTTTGAGAAGCTGTAATGGTCAGATTGCTGGGGCTGGATCCTGCGGTCATTGTCGGCGTGAGGCCGCCGAAATACAGGAAAGGCGCAATATTCTTCCTCTGTGCGACAGGCAGGTAGGTGTTGATATCGATACAACCGGAGGGTGATGTGTTGTTGGTCACATCAGGTGTGTAGCACCTGATCATCGTTGCCCGGGCGCCCGCGCTCGCGAGTGTCCGCAGGGATTGTATGGTAATCGCATAGCGTCCGACATCGAAGATTGCGAATATCAATGTGAAAAGCGCTGTGAAGACGAGGACGAATTCGAACGCCGCGACACCGCGATTGTCGAGCTTTCTCATCACAGCACCAAACCGACAACCTGGGTGTAAGCGACGGGACCACACCCTTGCGTGCTCAGGAAGCCGCCCCCGCTCATGGTGAGTGTTTTGGCGATCACCTCTGAACACGTCGTGTTTGAACTTTGAGTCCCTCCATTCCAGGTCACGTCGACGAACGGGAAATACACCGCCCCGCCTAATGCGACCGCACCACCGCCGTTGATCGTGACGGCATTGCTGGACTTCGTCGGCGCCTGATCGTCGATCAAAACGCCGTTCAGATCTGCCGAAAACGTGTTGGTGACGGGAGCAGAGAGAGCAACCGTGCCGCCGCTGATGGAAAGGCTCGAATCTCCCAACAATACCAGGGTCACGCCCAGACCTGTGCCAGCAGGCGGCCATTTTGTGCAGGCGTTGCAGGTGACCGTTCCGCCATTGATTTTTATTGTCGCATTATAAAAGACGTACGTGCCCGGAGCGAAATCCAACCAGTCTCCGGTCGTCACCGTCAGGCTTCCATACGCCCCAGTGGCAGGAGGAGCATTCGGGGACGTCGTATAACAAGTCTTGGTGCCGGCGGGCGGCGCTGGCGAGGTGGGACATGTTACCTTTGTCTTCGGATTGGAACTGCCAGTCCTGCTGTTGAACGATTCGCTGTTCAACTTGCTAAGCGGATTGGTTGCGTTCGGCATAAAATAGTTGTGCGTCACAGTGATGTTGCCGCACGTACTGACTGGGGTGCAGCCAGTTTGACCGTAAACCGCCCATCCCGAACCCGTGAAAGTTGGCGTGCTGGCAAACTGAACGGTGGTGTCCGACATCATCCCGCAGCCAGTTCCGTTGTTGCTGAGGTTGCCACCAAGCTTAAGCGCGCCTGAGTCAGGCCCAAGCGCCAACGCACACAGTTTTGTCGGGTTCTGGACCAGAGCAATGGCTTGGGAGGGAATGTTGACCGATTTAACACCCAGCACTCCCGCCAAGTAGGTCGGCTGTTGCTGGCTGACGATGGCGCGAACGGCATTACCGGTGCCTTTAGGTGGCGTTGTGAATGTGCCCCCATTGTAGTCGCCGACAAAATCGCCGATATCGATCTGCACCGCCCGCGAGATCTTGTTCGGAAGGGTCGTCACACAATGGCTCCCGGGATAGGCCGTGTTGTCCTTTGGATTTGAGTTGCAAAATGCATTCTGTGCCGCGAATTCCTTGCCGCGATAATCCACTGTTTGTGGATCGCAGTTCGACGCGCCGGCAATCGTGCATGCAAGCCGCAAGGCGCCCGAATAGGCTGCCGCATCGGCGGCGTTCTGCGCGTTCTTCTTGGTGACGTACCAGGATCCGGCCTCGGCCCCAAGCGAGACCACTCCGATGAGCGGCACGAGAGCGATGGCTGTCGCGAATGCGGTTGAGCCTCGTCGCGAATGGATCAGATCACGCATGGCAACACCTACTGGAAACGTTCTGAATAAAGCAGCGTGTACGTACAAGAGGTGGGACAAAGCACCGGTCTCCAAAGAGAACCAATCGGAGCCAAAGTGACAGTCGTCGTAAATGTAAAGTATTTCGGTGAGGCAAGATTGCTCGACGAGCAGGCAGCGCCCGCATCTCCGCATATGACCTGGATGTTGCCGATCGTATAACCGCCGACTGTGTTCTGCAGCCCCGGCCTCCAGGTCACCGTACCGTCGGGGCCGAGCGGATTGTAGTACTGCAAATATTGGCCGTAGCCGCGCAACGCCGACCACGCGGCGGTAAACTGGAAGCCCGCGGCGGCTACGTCGGCGAGCGGCACAAGCAGGAACGAAACCAGGAATATGTAAACGATCATGGTCTCAAGCGCGACGGCGCCACGTTGATCCGCGATGAACGACTTATTGCGGCTCATGAGTTACCTCGACCGATATTCACCGGTCCGGTCATGGACCGGATCAACAACACTCACCAAACGTAAGGGATCACCCTCCAGCGCGAAGCCTCGTAACTCGAATATTCAGGGCAGTTGCGCCGAAGCAGGTCCTCTTCGTAATGAATTCGGCAAATCTGGACGCCGATATGCAGGACGAGCAGGATCACTGTCAGCGGCGTCAGGCTTCTCAGCACCACACCCAACAGCGCGATCTCTTCGGCAAGATAGAGCGGGTGCTTGATCCAGCGGTACGGACCCGTTTGCACGACGTTACGCGCCTGCGGCACCAGACTGAACGACCTGCCGAGATGCCTGATGGTGACCAGCATCATGACCATGCCGATCAACACGCAAGCGGTGGACGCCAGATTCGGCAACGCTTTGTCGGTTTCGCCGAAGAAGGCGATGGTCCATGGCATGTAGGTGCCGACGAACGCTGCGATCCTTGGGAGAAGGCCATTCGCGTGCGCCTTTGCCGGCGGCCGCGTGATGATCAACAGCGCCAGCAGCACGTAGAAGACAGCGAGACAGAAACTCGACAGAAGCGACGGCCAGGGATCACCAACCGACGATCCGACCTTGATCGCAACGCCAAGCGCCAGCAACAAGAACCACATGCCGCCGAACAATTGCATGGTCCGGTCGTAAGGGAAGATTTTTGACAGGGCGACCGTGGTCATGGCTACTTACCGAAGCTGGCGAAGGAGCGCACGAGGTGCAGAATGGGACTTCCGCCCAGAATGACGAACATGGCTGGAAGCAGGAACAGGACCATGGGAATGGTCAGCTTGGCGCCCAGTTTGTGTGCTCGTTCTTCAAGCTTGGTAATACGTTCTCGGCGGAGATCGACGGCGATACTCCGCAGCGCCTGACCGATCGGCGTCCCGTATTGCAGGCTTTGAGCGACCATGATTCCGAACCGGCGCAGCCCATCCGACGTAGCTCCCAGCTTCTCGAACGCCTCGCTGCGGCTAGGCAGTACCCGGAGATCATCGAGAAGATTCCTCAAGACCCCAGCTATGGAGGGATTGGTCTCGTCCATTTCCTGCGCAACGCGTGCCAGCCCGCTCTCCAGGCCCATTCCCGACTCGCTGCACACAACAAGCAAATCGATCATATCCGGCGTGCCCAGCCGAATGGCAGCATCAAACCGCCGCTTCAATGCCCCCAGGATCAACCGCGGTCCCACGATTCCGACCGCCATGCCGATCAGCGTGAAGACCAGCACGTCCAGCAACGGCTTCCCCAGGAGCTGAGCGCCCCCTCCAGCGATGATCGGGCACAAGAACATGCTGACTGCCTTGATGCCGATCCAGGTCGGCAGGGCTCGACGATGATTGAAACCGGCTGATTGAAGAATCGCTCGTAGCTGATCCAGATTTTCCTCCGCGTAGAAGCGGCGGTACCGCATGCCGAGCGACGAAAACCAACCCGTCATGTCTTGGAAGGGCGCCGACCGTCCGGCAACGCCCATAACGGCGTTCGACACCCGCGTGTCCAAAGCACGAATATGCATTTCGCGGAGGATCAACACGCAGCTCGCGGCACCGGCTGCGAATGCGAGGGCCACCAGACCAATATCAAGCGTCATAGTGCCGTTTCCCGTCTGACCATCCAACTTATCACCAAGGCCCCGATGAGCACCGAGACCACCGCGTAAGCCAGCAGCTTGTTTCCAACCGGATCAGTGAACAACAGATCGACCGTTTGCGGATTGGCTGCGTACAGCGCCCCGCCCCCGAGCAAGGGCGAGATCGTCAGCGCCCGCGAAGAAAAGATCACTTCTCCCGCCAGCGCCTTGGCCCGCGCGGCCAGTGCAACGCGTTGCCTCACGGTGTCTCCCAGGTTCTGTAAGGTCTCCGCAAGGCTACCACCCGACTTCAACTGAACTGCAAGGGTCACCGCGAACATCGCATATTCCGCCACCTGCGTTCGCCGATAGACACCTTGGACGGCGTCCTCGGGAGGTCTTCCGAGATTCACCTCGCTGCACACGATGGCAAACTGCCCGGCCGTTGGCTGCGGCATGTCGCGCGCGAGGGCGCGAAACGCTTCGTGCACAGGCAGACCCGATCGAACGGTGCTGGTCACGAGCTGGATCGCATCAGGCAGCTGTCGAAAAAGTTGCCTGGCGAAGCGACGCTGCTGCCATCCAAAGAGGCCGCGCACCACGACTATGGCGGCAATTGCCGCCGTGACGGACAGGTAGAGAATGGAGAATCCCAGCAGGCGATTGGTGTAGAGGATCGCTGCTGCTGCGATGGCACCCGCAAGCAACACATAGGCTGGATGCCAGGTGTAAGGTATCTCGCGATTGTAATTGGCCAACCGATGGAGCAACAGCGACGGAGACCCGGCCTCCAACCGGCGAATGGATGGCAGGTTGGCTGGATGGGAAGCTGGCAAAGCAACCGCCAGCCGGCGATTGATGCGTCGCTCCCGAGCGTCTAGCCACAACGCAAGGGCTGCTGCGCACATCGCGAGCGCCAGAAAACACGCGATTACCGACTCCGGCATCATATTTGCCTCATTGCCTCGGCCCATGCTCCATCGAGTCCGTAATAGACGAGACGGCTCTTGAATTTCGGAGTTGCAAGGTTGCACCTGTAGGTGCCCGATAGGCGACCCTGCTCGTCCTCCTCCTTGTATTCGAAGGCTGCGATGTCATTGGTGGTGATCACGTCCCCTTCGAGGCCGATCACCTCACTGATCTGGACGATACGACGTTGCCCGTCCCGCATGCGTTCGACCTGCACGATGAGATCGAGTGCAGCGACGATCTGCGCTCGAATGGCCCGCGACGGCAGATTGACTTGTCCCATCTGCACCATATTTTCGATGCGGGTTAGGGCGTCCCGGGTACTATTCGCGTGGACTGTGGAGATCGAACCGTCATGGCCGGTGTTCATCGCCTGGAGCATGTCGAACGCTTCCGCGCTGCGAACCTCGCCAACGACGATCCGGTCGGGGCGCATACGCAGGGCGTTCACCAGCAGATCCCGTTGCGTCACCTGTCCTGTGCCCTCCAGACTGGGAGGCCGGGTCTCCAGGCTGATCACGTGCGGCTGCTGAAGCTGCAACTCCGCCGCGTCCTCGATCGTTACAATGCGTTCGCTGTGATCGATGAATTGACTCATCGCGTTCAGGAGTGTCGTTTTGCCGGATCCGGTACCGCCGGAGACCAGAACATTGAGCCGAGACCGGGCGGCGATCTCCAGCAGCTTTCCGATGGCCGCGGTCATTGAGCCATTTTCGATCAATCCGGCGATATCCAAACGGAGGCTTGGAAATTTCCGGATTGAGATGCACGGACTATGGATCGCCAGCGGCGGGAGAATGATGTTGACGCGGCTGCCATCCAGCAGGCGACAGTCCACCATCGGGCTGGATTCGTCGACGCGGCGGCCAACCTGCGCGGCAATCTTCTGAGCAACGGAGGCGATATGATCATTGTCCCGGAATCGCACCGCAATTCGTTCCAGCCTGCCGCTTCGCTCGACGTAGACGTTGCTAGGACCGTTCACCATGATATCGCTGATCGATTGATCGAGCAGCAGCGGACGAAGCGGTCCGTAGCCCGTCATGTCGTCGGCAATCTCGTCCGCGAGCTGAAGCTGCTCGCGCCCCGACAGCTCGAGCCGTTCCTGGTTGGCGATTTGATGGATGATCTCCTCGATCTGCCGCCGAAGAACGTCCCGCGAAACGGTTGCCGCCACCGCTGGCTCGATCTGCTCGATGACCCGTTCACGCAACGACGCCGGGATCAGAGGGTGATGGACCGGGTCGTCGCGCCTTGACGCAGCTACGAGCACGTTCGGCGCAAGTGACGCGCCCATTGGCGTCGATGCAGCCAAGCTGGTCGCGGTCGGTGGCAAACCTGGCGCCGATGCAGGCAGGCTTGTCGCCGATGAAGGTATGTAAGCTGGCGCTTCGTCGTCACGCCTCCCGAACTTTTTCATCGCAGATGTGCCGTGAGCACCCTCCTCCACCAGCTCTTCCGTTCGGCGCCGACACCGCTGATCTCCCGTACAATCGGTGCCAGGTGACGCCGCAATTTTCTGACGTGCTTCAGGGCTGGAATTCCCAGATTGAGCGCCTCCGTCATGCCCTTGCCGAGATCGGGAACGACGATGTCGGGCTCTGCACCCAGCGCCTTGACAACCGCCGCCCTCGGAAGCCCCCCGGGACGACCGGCCCGGTTGAGTAAGGTAAAGACCCGGTCTTTGCCCGCGATGTTGATCACGGCGGTGCGCAGCGCATGGGCATTGCGAAGTCCGGTCACCTCGGATTCGAGCAGCACCAATACGTGACGGGAAAGCGCAATCACGGGATAGATCGATGGCGGAAACGGGACGGGTACATCGACGACGATGTAGTTGAACCGTTGACGGAGCAGACCCAGCACGTGTCGTATGCCGGCTTCCGTGATTTCGAGCTGCGCATCGAGGTCCTCGTCGGCCGAGACCAGACAGACCCGCTCGTTGACTTCGATTGCCGCTCGCTCGAGAAAGAGGGTGTCCGCCCGCATCGGATTTTCCAGAGCGATGCGCAGCCCCGGCCCGGGACGGACACCCAACATCACGGCGGCCTCGCCGCCTTGCAAATGAAGATCAAGCAGCGCCACCTTGGCCTTGGTGGTCTCGGCAAGTTGTAGTGCCAGATTGATCGCGATGCTCGTGGCGCCGGCGCCGCCCTGCGCCCCGCAGATCGAAACCACGTGACCGCCACGGTCGATTTGGTTGGTGGCAACGTCGCCGAGCAGCTTGGGGCGCAACTGGTCCAGCACCAGATCTCGCGTGAGCGGCCGCGGCAGATACTCGGCCAGCCCGAGTTCCAGAAGCTCACGGTAGAAAGTGATCTCCCTGTTCTCGCCGATCACGGCTACGCGGACATCGGGCGGACAAACGCCGGCCAGCCTTTCCAGCTCGGTGAAGGGATCATCGATGCCGCTGATGTCTGTTACCAGCGCGAACAGGTCTGTGTCGGATTCCAGCATCCGTATCGCATTGCGGATCGTACCGCGCCTGATCGAGAGGTTGGCGCCTTCGAGGCCCTTGCGCAAAGCCGCGGCGCTGATCTCGTCATTTACGAAACAGACGATGCGGTTACGCGTGACGATCGATGTCGATTCTTCGGGCGGAGGAGCTATGGCGATGTTCATCAACGTTTCTCCGAAACTCTGTTGACATAACCTTCGGCCGTTGCGGTCTGGTGCACAACTTCCGAGGCCCCCTCGCAACTGACGAGAGCGTCCTCGTCTTGCTTTCTGACCGTGTATTGCTTGGCCTCGCCGCCCGAATGAATGACGACTGCCGTTCTCTGGCGTGCGATCGCGTACTGGCGAGCAAGCTCCGGGGACACATCACAGCTCGACATCGCGCCGGTGTCGGCCTTGTCCCATTGATCGACTGCAGCACGCACGGCCAGAGACAGCGTTCCGAGCTGCTTTGCCACGGTGACTTTCTTGACCTGCTCCTGCGCAAGCTCCAGGGACACGGTTTGCGTTTGCTTGCCTGCCATTCCGCCAATTGGTCGTGCACCCTGCGCGATCTCCTGGTCGACCGCGATGACCCGAACGTTGCGCAGAACGGTCTCGCTCAGGGCTCGACGTGCGGTGTCGACCTTCTCGAATACCTGGGTCAATACGACGTCCACGTGATCACCCGGCCTGATCAGGCCGGAGACACCCGCCTCCTCGTCAACCTTGATGCTGATGGCACGGCTGTCCGGTGCAAGGACGCTGGCCAGGAAGCCTCGATCCCGCGGACGCAGAATGTCCTGCAGCGTCACGGGACTGCCCGCTTCAACGAACCTGCGGATCAGAGAACCGGGAAGTCCGGCCTTCGACTCGGGCGTTTCAAGGATCGCGCCCTGGGGAATGCGCTCCGGTGGCACCGATCGCACGGTGAAATCTTCTTCGCGGGCCAAAGTCCCCTTCGGCAAGGGCCGCGCCGCGACAAAGTATCCGACGGTCGTCGCCGGTGCGGGTGCCGTCTCGGTGACTTGCGCCGGAGCCGGAGCGGGCGCCTTCGGCAGGTTCATGTTATAGGCGATAAGCCCGAACGCCGTGGTTGCGAGCAGAAGCACCATGATGATCGACAGACGCAACGCGGATGACATCTCACAATCCTTTGCTCAAAATCGTCCAGATACCCCCGCACGCGATTGCAACTCCGTAGGGCAGCGGGGCGTGTCGCAAATGGCGCCAACGTTCGATCGCGTAAACCCGGCGTGGGAGTGACGATTTGGCGGGTGCCAGTTTGGGATGAGGCAGGTGGCGCATCATCAGATGCACCAGGGCGAGAACGCCGCCGGCCAGCGCAGTTATGGTCACGAGCTGAATCTGGCCGGTCGGCGGAAAGCCGATCGCCAGCGCAGTCAGCAATTTGACATCGCCGCCGCCAATTCCTCCGCGCGCGTACAGGACGAACATCAGCAGAAAGAGGATCGCGGCCGATATCAGCGACTCGGCGACTTGCATTGGGTTGGGCAATTGACTGGCGATCCCTAGAGCCGCCAGCGCCAGACACATTTCGTTTCGGATCAAGCGCGTCGCAACATCGATCGTTGCAACGTGAAGCAACAATACGATTTCAAGAATCGAGGCTGTGGGAGCAATCCAACTCATGAATGCACGCCTCAGAAAAGCGGAACGCGCGCGAGCTAAGGGGGAGTACGAGCAAAGGGGGGCGCATTGGAATTGCCCCCCTCTGGCGCCCGATGGCCGTATCAGCCAGCGATCGCAGTAGCGAAAGCGGTGGTGATAGCGGTGATCCCGGTCGTCAGCGCGGCCCCGATCTGCCCACCGGCTCCACCACCGAACACAGCACCCACTGCGCCAACGATGCAAACCGCGACGATGATGTACTCGAATGACACCACGCCGTTCTGGTCCGTCCGCAGACGCTTCAACGCTTCCTTGGTCTCGATGAAATGTTGCAACATAGGAAGAATCCCTTCGTTCAAGATGAATTTGCAGCACCTCGGCAACTTGCAGCGGCTGCGGATTTATGTCCGGCCCCGCCAGCGACAAACTATTCATTAAATATTTATTATCGTCAACATTTAATGAATTAACGGCTTGGGTATAATTAACGCGCCAAAAAACAGGCAACGAAATCCAGAAAATAGCAAAACCAACGCAATATGAAGGTGTTGGCAGACCGCGGCAGATTATGGACGGGGCAGCCGGCCGAGAGTCGATAAAGATTCACCGGATTATCACGGGGTCACCGGCGGTATAATCTTTATTATTCTGAAGTTCGCGAACTGGATGAGCTATGGCGCTGCATCAGCGTGTCAGCGGGTCGCCGTAGCCGCCGTGCGCCTTGCTCTGCCCCGACATGATCCTTTGCGATTTCTGACGTTGCGATGCCCTGCAGGAAGCTTCGCGTCTCCTGTTGCTGTCCCGCGCGCACCTTTCTCGTTCGCTTTAACGCGCAACAGGGCCCCGGCAAGCCGCATTCGAAATCCATGTGAAGCTGAAACCGAAACCAATTCCCGGTTGGCTCGCAAAATCGATCAAATCGACCGTCATTAAATGACATATTTGATTATTGTATATAATCATGATGACTCCATCGCAAAGTTGAAAAATATGTTGGGAAAAAGAAAACATGGGAGGTTGGAATGGAAGCTGCCCGCCGCTTTCGCGCAATGGCGTTGCTTTGTCGACAGGCCGCCGCACTGCAACCTGAGAGAAGCTGGAAACTGCTTGCAGAGGCAGAGTACTGGGAGCATTTGGCGGCTGCGGCTGTAGCTCATTGAGCTTCGGTCGAACGTTCTTTGTCTTTCTTTTCGTCGACTTCTTACTTCAAGTCATTTTCTGAGGCATGTGATGTCGAGTACGCGTCGGATTTGTTCGAGTGCCGTTCTGAGCGAACGGCACCAGGCGCTTCTGGAGGAGCTTAGAGAGGTGGAGAAGCTTCGAAGTAAGCTCCGACATGTAGAAGCAAAAACAATCGGCAGAAGACGGCGTATCAAAGCGAGCAACAGAGCAAGAGCTGTTTAGAGACCGGCCGGGTCCGAAGCTCGACCCGCGTTGGCTCACTCGCGCTATTCGATGAACGGATTGCCCACGTTCCTCGCATCTGCCACGACCTTGAAAGAGGATTGGGCGCCTCATCCCCGCAGTAGCGAGCCTCGGCGACGACGTTGCTGAGACATGTCGCCGACCGGCTAGGCCGGTTGCTCCACAACGCTTGAACCAACTCGGCGGCGGACAACGCGATGAATTAATTGTATTCTTGGGCACCTAATTGATAACGGTCCAGCACCCCAGGGATGCCGTCAACGCAAGATACCTGGAGGTCACAATACGTCGATAACCCCTCGCAGCGAATTAAAGACTCCGCCACGATATTACCATTATCGCGCCTTTCTCCCTGCCACCTCTCGCATTTAAATGTGGATTGCACCGATCATTATCTAACTGACGGCTTGTCTGCTCCCGGATTTCCGACTTGTCTGCCTGGGCCTTATGCCCAAGATTCGGATGGAGTCATGAACACCGCGCATTTCAGTTCGCTCTCGGTTGACGAGCTCTGGATACTTCATCAAGACATCGCCGCCAAACTCACGCAGAAAATATTGGCGCAAAAAGCACATCTGGAGGAAAGGCTCCGCAGGATTGGACTGGCCAACGAGCTCACACGGCTCAATCATAAGCGCCGCCGTCCATATCCGCCCGTCCGTCCCAAATATCGCAATCCGAAGAACCCAGCGGAGACATGGTCGGGTCGCGGCAGGCAGCCGCGATGGCTGCGGCCGCAGCTTCGAAGCGGCCGAAATTTGGACGATTTCCTGATCGATCAGGCTTCAGAGCAAAAACGGCACACAAATTGAGCGCCGATTGCGGCATTGGATGGGAATGCTAGCGCCGGCTGTCACCTCTGGGGCTCCGAGCTTTTCACATCATCGTTAAAACGCGCGTCATAAGCATGCTTGGAGGCATGGCGATAGGAGGGCACTTGCGGTCTGCGTGATGGTCTAGCTGAATCGCTGGGGAGCGGCGCAATGAAGACATCGACGAGAATTTCAAGCGCGCGACGGCCCGCGTCTAATCATGGTGACCTCTGAAGTGTCGCCCAACCGCATTGCACGCTCGAAGGAATGGAAGGAGGAGGACAAAAAGAACTCTGATTGCGATCGGCGTCATCCCGCGCCGCAGGAGTGGTGGGTCATGATCGTGCAGGCGACCGGCGGTCGTGTCGATCGTCACCGGAGATGGAATTCCTGCGCGCTGAGTCGGTCCCGGTCTGCGCGAGGGCAGGACGACGACAACGAACAGAACGTTCACCAGTAGCCATATTCCCACAATGAGAAGGAAAGTACGCACGAGAACGACCATCGTTGGTCTAAAATCTGCCGGGCTTACTCCTGCCTCATACCCGGCACGCAGCCGGCAACACCGCGTTCGCGGACAGAGCCGCTTCAGCGCAGCCGGCAAATTTGGCATCTCTCGATGCCATGGGTCCTGAGCGCTTCGCGGGCGTCCAGGATTGCTCGCAGCCTAGTCCCGCGCAATACTCGCGTCTGTGCGCTTTCGAACATTCATGCCCCTTCAAGTATGCTAGGTCTATGCATCATGCGGCGAGAGCCGGAACAGGGATGGCTCATCCGTCGGGACGGCCGTCCTCACCCGCAATCCCTGAACAGGGGGCGGGACATGGAGCACGGCCAAATATCGCAGCACGATGAGCGGCGAATTTGGCGGTCTGCACAGAGCCAGTATCGAGTTTCGGCAGTTGACTCCCAGTGGATCCGAACAAGCAAACTGATTGCTCGGGCGAGGATAAGTTTAAAAGCTAAGCCGGCACACATGAAGGACCTCCAACGACGTTTGGAAAAGGTCCGCGCTGACGCCAGAGAGTTTAGGCTGATGAGTCAGCAGGCGACGGACATAGAAAAGCGCGAACTGTTTAAGCGCTTGGCGGATGAGCTCGCCTTCGAGGCTCTCGAGCTTGAGCTAATCGTGAAGAAAAATGAGCCAGCTGATCCGTGCGAAAAGCACGAGGTCGTGGAGTTTAAGCCACCCTCTCAGCGAAAGCGCGGCTGACTTGCGACGGACAGAACAGATAGTCCGTTTTGCCCGCCCCAATATCCTATTCTACGACAAGCACGTAATCAACTTGTCCCCATCGGATCCGTGCGCTGTATCGAATGGGTGAAGAGTAAACAAGGGAAAAGCCGAATCGCAATCCGGCCGCGTTCACCCTGGTTAGAAAACGCCGCACCAGAGGCGCTTTGTTCTATCGAAGAATTTAAAAAAGCCCCGCGGGCCTATTTCCTCAATGGTGGTGGGCGCACCAGGGCTCGAACCTGGGACCCGCTGATTAAGAGTTCAGGCCCCGGGTGGAGCACAATCAATGACTCACCGGTCGCTCCGCCGGGCTTATCGGGCTGGAAATGGGCATTCGTCGCACGATCCTCGTCGTTACAATGCCTGATCTGAGGGGCCTATTCTGACTTTACGGGTCAATGGCGGGTACATTCGGCTTGAGCTGCGGCTTTGCGACAGCGCGCGACAGATCGGGGCAGTGAGCCCCATTTGTGCTGCGCACTCGCAGGGCTCTGTCGCAACATTAGCTCGCGTCCAACAATCCATCAGCGTACGGCATTCCTGTAAGGACCAGCTCTGAACACGGGACAGGCCTGCCCAACAGATAACCCTGAACGAACTCCACTCCCTGGCTGCGCAAGTACTGGAGCTGCTCCACCGTCTCGACACCTTCTGCCGTCACCTGTACCTTGAGCCCGCGCGCCAATGTCATGATGGACGCGACGACCGCCCTGCTCGCAGGCTTGCTCGGCAGCTCGCTCGTAAACGAACGATCGATCTTCAGCTTGTCGAATGGAAATGACACGACGGAACCCAGCGAGGCATAGCCGACGCCGAAGTCATCCAGCGCGAAGGTTATTCCGATATCCTTCAGTTGGCGAAACAAGAGCAGATTCTCCTCCCTGTTTTGCAGCAACATCGACTCCGTCACTTCCAGCTCAAGCCGATGCGGCGGTAGCCCGGTTTTCATCAGCACACCGATGATCGAGTCGAAAAGAAACCCTCCTCGGAACTGAGCCGGAGACAAATTGACTGCTACTTTGATTTCTCCGGGCCACGTCACGGCGTCTGTGCACGCCCTTTCCAGGGTCCATCGCCCCAATGCTTCCATCAGCCCGGTTTCTTCCGCAACCGCGATGAACTCATCTGGATAAAGCAAGCCTCGAGAGGGATGGCGCCATCGCACCAACGCTTCCGCGCCACGCGGCCGCAGGGTCCCTGCCTCGCAGATGGGCTGATAGTGGAGCTCGAACTCACCGCGCGCAACTGACGCACGTAGCTCATTGACGAGCCGGTCGCGGGCTTGCGCGCGGCTGCGCATTTTATCTTCAAAGACTTGAAATCCGCCCCGCCCCTCCGATTTGACGCAATAGAGAGCCAAATCGGCCCTGTAGAGCAGCTCTGGAGCCGTAAGACCATGCAAGGGCGAAATCGATATTCCGATGCTGACGCCGACGGAGGCCTCTTGCGACTCTATCGAGAAAGGTACGGCGATCACTTGCAGGAGATCGATCGCGAGCGCTTGGATCTCTTTACGCTCGTTCCCCGAGCTGAGCTGCACGATCGCAAATTCGTCGCCGCCCAGGCGTGTAATCAGGGCCGCCTTCGGAACGACTGAGACCAGACGTTCACTCAGCTGCTTGAGCAAGGCATCACCGGCGGCATGACCGAGCGTGTCATTCACATGCTTGAAACCATCGAGATCGAGAAGATAAATGATCAGCTTTTGCCGTCTTGCCTGCGTTTGGGAAAGTCGTTCCGAAAGATCGTCCAGGAGCGCTGCACGGTTTAGAAGACCAGTCAGCGCATCGTGGCGGGCTGCATGACAGAGCTGCGCCTCCGCCTTCTTTCGCGCAGTAATATCGATCCGGATGGCCATGTAGGCGACCGGTTTGCCGTCCGGTCCAAGCTGGGGTGTGATCACGGTGTCGACCCAGTAAAGCTCTCCGCTTTTTGCTCTGTTGCAAAGCTCGCCTCGCCAAACACCTCCTCGGGCGAGGCAACGGTACATCTGACGAAAAATTTGCGGTGAATGCACCCCCGATTTCAGAAGGCGGTGATTGCTTCCAACCAGTTCCTCCCGAGCGTACCCGCTGATGTCGCAAAACCGGTCATTGGCGTACGTGATCGTGCCCCTAACATCCGTGATCGCGACAATGACGGCCTGGTCGATCGCATACTGCTTCTCGATCAGCTCCTGCCTCGCTTCTTCAGCCCGGACCTCTGCGAGGCGAAGTTCCGTGACATCCCGATGCCGTTCGACGAACCCCCCGTCGGGCATCGGATGCATGTCGAGCTCGACGAACGACCCGTCCCGCAATTCATATGTGGTGCGGAACGCTTCGCTCCGACGTATGGCCGCCAGGTATTCGGCCAATTGGGCATTCACCTTCGCCCCTATGATACGGGCATACCGGCTTTTCAGAAGGTCCTCCGCCAAGAGACCCGGCGACACCTCCGAAGACGCCAGCGAATAGAGGCTGCGGTGCTGTTCATTGCCTATCACCAGCCTGGACCGGCCGTCGAAGACGCACAGGCCATGAGAGCTGCTTTCGATGGCGGTGTGAAGCAGCTGCTCCCAGTTCACCTCGCGCTTGGACACGCGCCCGGCGATCTCGAAATCGTTCGTTACTGTACTCATTTTGTCGCCGAACTCTGGAATATTACGCTAGGCTGCCCGAATTTCGGCAAAGAACGTCTCCACCTCCGAGCGAAGAGCCGCAGCCTGGACCGATAACTCTTCGGACGCGCTCAGGAGGCTTCCCGCCGTCTGCCGCGTTTCAGCGGCCGCCTCGCTCACGCCGGCGATGTTGCTTGATACTTCCTGCGTGCCCTGGGCGGCCTGCTGGACGTTGCGCGCGATCTCCGCCGTAGCCACGCCCTGCTCTTCCACCGCCGCCGCGATGACTGTCGCGATCTCGCTGACCGACCCGATTGTGCGGCCGATGTCCTGGATCGTCCCCACCGACTCCTTCGTTGCGCCCTGAATCGAGAGGATTTGCTCACCGATCTCGCCGGTGGCCTTTGCCGTTTGCTCCGCCAGGGCTTTGACCTCCGAAGCGACGACGGCGAAGCCGCGTCCGGCCTCGCCGGCCCGCGCTGCTTCGATGGTGGCATTGAGAGCGAGCAAATTGGTTTGTCCGGCGATGGTGCTGATCAGCTCCACCACGTCGCCAATTCGCTGGGCCGCTCTCGCAAGGCTCTGGACCGTGTCGCCGGAGCGGGCCGATTGCTCCACCGCGGTCCGGACGATCCTGGTCGATTCAGATACCTGGCGACCGATCTCCTGAATTGAGGAGGTGAGCTGCTCGGTCGATGCGGCGACGGCCTGCACATTCGTCGATGCTTCTTCCGAGGCGGCGGCTACGGCATTGGACTGCTGGGTCGACTGCGACGCGCTCGCAGCGAGGGTATTCGCAGCGTTCTGAAGATTGCCAGCCGAGTCGCCGATCGCACCCACGGCTGCCTTCATCCGGGCATCGAAGCTTCGAATGGCAGCGCGGATCGTCTCCTGGCGTTTTTCCCGCTCGGCAAGCATTGCCTCCTGGTAGACGGAGATGGCGATCTCCATGTCGAGCATCACGGCGCAATTCACGGCGCTCAAGAGTTCGCAGAGATGCCTTGGCCTCCAGCGGTAGCGGCGAACAGCTAGAGCGACGAGTTGGTTCAGGACAAAATTGTATCCACCAATGTACCAGCGCGGCTCAAGGCCGATCTTGTTGTGGACCATGCCGATGGCACGAACCCCTTTCAAGTACTCGTCGTCGAACCGACCGTTGAACAGCCGCGCCCAGTGCGTGCCCTGGGCCGTCTTCAATCTGGGAATATCGCTCCCAATCAGTGCGGCAAGCTGAGGTTCGCTCGTGACATGCCGGTAAAAGCCCTCCAGAATCCGCGGCACAGCAGGTTCGGCGATCACCCAGAATTCCCGCAACAACACCCCGCTGCGAGATGTGATTCCCATGAAACGCATTCTAGCCTGGCGATGCTCGCCGGAATCAACGCGTGCGGGTAGGCTGATCATTGTTAAATCCTTTCAAGTCTGACTGAAAAAAAATGGATGGGAGTTCGGCAGGTCGCCCTGAGCAGCTGTTGAACAGCGAATGCCAGTGTTCCCTTTGCTTGATCATGAGCCGGCCGATGGTGTGCTCATCCAGAAGAACGCCGGGATGCGACTGCCGCGTTCGCCTGTAGAACTCAGCGATGATTTGGCCACTTGGCGCGTCGACCAAATTCCACAGCTGCTCCGCAAGGAGCTGAGTGCGCGTGTCGATTCCGAGGTACCGAATGATCTGTGTCATCATGCCCGCACGCCTTGCCGGAGCCCAACGTGCAGAACAATAATACCGACCCTGCTAACCTTCTGTTAGGCAAAATTGGCGCGTGCGGTTCGGCTTATGCGGCTATCCGGGATTGGCGATGCACGATTCTGCGCAACCCAACGCCAGATTTGCGAGATGCCGCGTTGGCGATCGACAACTCGACCAATTTTGCAAGATCGGTGCAGGTCAGGCGCCAATTTAGCGGGGACGCACGGCAGGCTTGCCTGCTTCTGGAAACAGGAATTCGACACCCGCTCTTGCAAGGGCCGCTTCGATCAAAGGAAGCGCCGGGTCGTTGTGCGATGGAGCGCCGTCCAGCTCCTCGAGGCGACGGATGGTCGCACGCGTGGTGCCCGCAGCCTGCGCCAGATCCAACACCGACCATCGCAGCAGGCCGCGCGCAGCCCTAATTTGCGCCCCGGTGACGCGGTGCACGCCTGAACGCGTCGTATTGCGGTCGAGATCAACGCTGATGCCGAGCCACTCCTTGATATTCCCAGCGTCATCCAGCAGCGGTTGACCAGTGGAACGCTTCCACCTGAAAGTGCCGTCGGCTTGGAGAAAGCGGTGCACCACGTCATAGCCGCGTTTCTCCCGGCTTGCCGCCGCACATACTCTGAGCATCTTCTCCTGGTCGTCTGGATGGACGAGCTGGAGCCAACCAGATTCGGACGCAACGAGCTGGCTGCCATGATCGCAATTTACGAGTTCGTGGATTCGACCGTCCGATTTGGCGATCCATACCACGGCTCCGGCGGCCTTGATGAGGGCACGATACCGCTCGTCGGCAGTCCGCAGCCGGTTGAGCTGATCCTCGCGAGCCGTGATATCCGTGCAGACGCCGATTGCCTTCTCTGCCGCCCCCTCCGAGTCCACGAAGACGATGATCTGACAGTAGATCCAGGCGATGTTGCCGCCGGGGCGAATGACGCGGAATTTCCGTCTGATGGTCGAGGCCTTTTGGATGACCCGCTCTGCCTCCGCCTGCGCGCTGCGATCGTCGGGATGGGTGACCTGGAGGATGGCCGCAAAGGATGGCGTTACCCTTCCCGGCTCGATGCCCAGAAGATCATAATACCCGCGCGACCAGTGCATTTCGTTGGTACGCAGATTCCAGCTCCACAGCCCGCACCGCAGTTCACGCTCGATCAGGCCGAAGCTTTCTTCGGTGCCCCTCTTCAAGAGGTCCAACATTTCTTGCTCTCATCCAAATGCTGCACAGTTAGCAAAGTTGGGAATGTTGTCCAGCCGCATGCCAGTTGGTCGCCTTGGGTTGAATGACGCTGGCGCCGGTTGACATCGCTATCGGCCGAGCACCGTCGGCTGGCAGGTCAATGGCGGTGACGAGCATGCAGCTTCGGAGCATGACAAACATCAGTTCATATTTGCTTCCGCAATCTGGTTGATGCTGAGACTCACAATGCCATCGGCGAGACCGCTCTATTCAGATGCGCCGTGCTCACAGGCTAATCGCAGACAAGATACCTGCGATGGCGGCTGTAAACGTAGCGGCATTCGCTACTCGAGTAGTCGCTCGAGCGCGTCCCCCCATAGGGGTACCCAGCGTAGGCGCCGGCTGCGTATGCGCCGACATAAGTCGCGGCGCGCGCTCCATAGCCGTAGCCGTGCTCGCCGCCGTAGCGATAGTCGGCACCACCAATTTTGACCGCCGTCGCCCGCGCGGCGCCGACGACAGCCGGCCCGGCGCCAGCACCTCGCGCGGCGAGATCAACACGCGGCCCGGCTGCTGGACCCAGGCGAGGGCCGGGACCAGGGACAGTAGCGGCAGGACCGAGAGCTGCGAGTGGTGGGGGCCCTGCTGGCGCCATCGGCGGAGGAGCGGCGGGCGCCATCGGTGGCGGCGGAAACTGTGCAAACGCAATAGAGGGGGCAAGCGAACTTGCCGCGACCACAGCGACAGCAAGGATTGATAGCTTCTTCGAGAGCATCGTCGTCTCCATTCTAGATTTGGGGCTCGAGCACAGGCTCCGGGGCGCCATGAGCGGGCCTCTCTTCGGCCGGCACGTCGTTCGCAGCCGCTCTGGGATCGTGTGAAGGTGATTCATCCGCATGATCCGGATGGATCCGGAACCAGGCCACATACAGCGCCGGCAGGAAGAGCAGTGTCAGCAGCGTGCCGACGATAATGCCGCCCATCATGGCGTAGGCCATCGGGCCCCAGAAAATCTCGCGCGCGATTGGAATCAGCGCGAGACTTGCCGCGGCAGCCGTCAGCAGGATCGGGCGCATGCGGTGCTCGGTTGCTTCCACCACGGCATCCCAGGCCGGCCTACCCTCCTTCTTCAGATCCTCGATCTGCACGATCAGGATCACGGAGTTTCGTACCAGGATGCCGATGAGGGCGAGCACGCCGAGAATGGCGACGAAGCCCAGCGGCGCGCCGCTCGGCAGCATGGCCATGACGACGCCGATCAGTGCGAGCGGCGCGACCGCGAACACCAGGAACAGGCGCGAGAAGTTCTGCAGCTGCACCATCAGCACGGTGGCCATGACGAACAGCATCAATGGCACGACTGCGATAATCGGGCCCTGGCTCTTGGCACTCTCCTCCACCGAGCCGCCGATCGTGATCGAGTAACCCGCGGGCAGCTGCTTGGTGAACTCCGCCACCTTCGGCGCGAGCTGGTCGACGACCGTCTTCGGCTGAACGCTGCTGACGACCGCGGCTTTCAGAGTAATGGTCGGAATCCGCGCGCGGCGCCAGATCGTGGGCTGCTCCAGCTCGTAGCGCAGATTGGCGACGGCTCCGAGCGGCACCGATTGGCCGGCGAGCCCGGTCAATTGCAGGTCGCGCAGCGTATCGATCGAGGCGCGCTCCGGTGCGGTTGCGCGTCCCGTGACATTGACGAGATAGATGCTGTCACGCACCTGGGTGATCGGCGAGCCCTGCAGCACCGAATTCAGCGTGGTGGCGATGTCTTCCGAGGTGACGCCGAGCTGGCGCGCCTTGTCCTGGAGCACGTCGACCTTGGCGACGCGCGCGGGCTCCATCCAGTCGAACACCACGTTGCCGAGGTCAGGATTGCTGCGAATGACGCCGGCAAGCTTCTGTGAGAGATCGCGAACCTCTGCGATATCGGGACCACTCAGGCGGTATTGCACCGGCCGTCCTACGGGCGGGCCGACCTCGAGCAGCTTGACATAGGTGTCGGTGCCCGGGAACGTCTTCCTCAAATAGTCCTCGAACTGGGACTTGAGCTTGTCGCGCGCGGCGATGCCGCCCTTAGTCACGATCACCTGCTGACCGAACCAGGTGTTCGGTGTCTGCACGTCGAACGACAGCACAAAGCGCGGCGCGCCTGTACCGACATGGGTCGACCAGTGCTCGACCGAAGCATTGCCCTGCAACTGCTCGCGCTCGAAGCGCGCTATTTGCGCGTTGGTCTCGGCGATCGAGGCGTTCTGCGGCAAGTTCCAGTCGATCACGAGTTCGGCACGGTCCGAGGACGGAAAGAACTGCTGCTGCACGAACTGCAAGCCGAACAGGGCGAGCAGGAAGGCGCCGGCCGTTACCGCTATGGTGCTCCAGCGGTGATGCATGCAGAACAGCAGCAGGCGCGCGAACATCTGCGCGACGCGGCCCTTCTGCTCGTGATGTCCCTTCATCTTCGCCGGCAAAATGGTGACGCCAAGCAGCGGGGTAAACAAGACGGCGACGATCCACGAGACGATCAACGAGACCGCAATTACCACGAACAGAGTGAAGGTGAACTCGCCGGCGTTGCTGCTGTTGAGCCCGATCGGGATGAAGCCAGCCACCGTGACGAGCGTTCCCGTCAGCATGGGAAACGCGGTCGAGGTATAGACGTGGGTCGCCGCCTTCTCCAGGGGATCGCCGATCTCGAGCCGTGCCACCATCATCTCGACGGCGATCATGGCATCATCCACCAACAGGCCAAGCGCGATGATCAGGGCCCCCAGCGAAATGCGCTGCAGCGAAATGCCGCAATAGGCCATCACGACGAAGGTGATCGCAAGCACGAGCGGAATGGCGATGGCGACCACGAGCCCCGCCCGCACGCCCAGGCTCACGAAGCTGATGCCGAGCACGATGATCACCGCCTCGAACAGTGCTTCGGTGAAGCCCGAAACGGCATGTTCGACCACCACCGGCTGGTCGGCGACGAGGTGCACCCCGACGCCGATCGGCAGGTCGGCGATGATCTTCGTCATCTGCGCCTTCAGCGCTCCGCCGAACTGGAGCAAATTGGCCCCGGATTTCATGCCGATCGCGAGGGCGATGGCGGGCTGACCGTTGTATCGAAACAGAGTCGAGGGCGGATCGGCGTAGCCGCGCGTGATGGTCGCAACGTCGGTCAGCGGAAAGAAGCGATCGTTGATGCGCAGATTGACCGCCCTCAAGCTCGCTTCTGATGTGAATTGGCCGTTCACGCGAACGCTGATCCGCTCAGGCCCCTCCTGGAACACGCCGGAGGGTGCCACGGCGTTCTGTCCCTGCAGCGAATTCATGATGGCGTGGACGTCGAGCCCGAGCGCCGCAATCTTGCGGGTGGAGAATTCGAGGTAGATCACCTCGTCCTGCGCGCCGAGAATGTCGACCTTGCCGACATCGGGCACGGTGAGCACCTTGGCCCTGACATCCTCGACCTGGTCGCGGAGCTGGCGCTGGCTCAGGTCATCGCTGGTGAAGGCATAGACGTTGCCGAAGACGTCGCCGAAGCGGTCGTTGAAGCCGGGCCCGATCACGCCTTGCGGGAAATCGCTCTTGATGTCGGCGATCATGTTGCGGACGCGGACCCAGGTCGGTTTCACATCGGCCGCCTTGGTCGAATCCCGCAAGTAGACGAAGACGGTAGTCTGGCCCGCGACCGTCACGCTCTTGGTGTAGTCAAGCGATTCCAGCTCCTCCAGCTTCTTCTCGATCCGGTCGGTAACCTGCCGCGTCATCTCCTCGGGCGAGGCGCCCGGCCACTGCGCCTGGATCACCATGGTCTTGATGGTGAAGTCAGGATCCTCCTGGCGCCCGAGCTGGAGATAGGCAAACAGGCCTGCCGCCATGAAGGCGATCATGAAATACCAGACCAGCGAGCGATGGCCGAGCGCCCAGTCCGAAAGGTTGAACGACTTCATGGCTCTTGATCCTGTTCGATGCGGACGTGCTGTCCCGGCTTGAGGCTGTGAATTCCGGCGGTGACGATTCGAGTGCCCGCGGCAAGTCCGCCGATGACGCGGATGCCCGCCGGTTCGGCGACGCCATCGATCTTCTGCAGCGAGACGGTGCTGGTGGATTGATCGACCACCCAGACGAAATCGGCGCCGTCCTTGGCGAGTACCGCTGATGGGGGCAGGCGCAGGTTCTTGCCCTGGTCCTTGCCGAGCGTGACCGTGACGGTCGCGCCGAGACGGAAGCTTTCAGGCGGGTCGTCGAGCGCGATACGGACACGTCGCAACCGCGTCACCGGATCAGCTTGCGGCGCGATTTCGCGGATCCTGCCCACGACCTGAACAGCGGGAAAAAGCTGCAGGCTGATGGTGAACGGAAGACCGACTTCGAGCGGCACGGGAAGGTCTTCGCCGATATCGACGACCGCCTCGCGAATGTCGGGCCGCGCAATCGTCACCACGGTTTGACCGGGCGAGACTACCTGGCCGACTTCCGCGCCGACCGCGGTGACGACGCCACCGAAATCGGCCTTGATCTGGGCATAGCCGAGCTGTTCGATCGCCTTGGTCAGGCTCGCCTGCTCCTGCGCGACGCTGGCTTCGGCGCCGGCGCGGGCCTGCTCGGCATTATCAAGCGTCTGCCTGGTGGTCGCATCACTGCTGATGAGCGTGCGTTGCCGCTCTTCCGTGGCCCTGGCCGTCTCAAGCTGTGCCCCGGCTTTCGCCAGCTGGGCTTTGGCCGCTCGAACGGCGAGATCGAGTGCGTTGGGATCGATCGTGCCGATGATTTGGCCCTCGCGAACGACGTCGCCGACATAGACCGGACGCGATGTCAGGCGTCCGAGCACCCGAAATCCGAGGTTGGTCTTGTAGCGTGGCTCGACGGCGCCGACGGCAACCGCGCTGTTGCCGCTGCTCGGCTCAGCCAGCATGGAGAGCACGGGCCGCACCGGCTCGGGTGCGCTCGTCTCCTGCTGACATCCTGTTAGCAACGAGGCCGCCGCGAGCGTGCCAGCCATCATCATGACCTGCCGCTTCATGACCGGCCTCCCTCCTCAGCGACCGACTGGCCGACACTCAACAGCTTGCCGCCGTCGACGACGACGCGCTCGCCGGGCTCGAGGCCCGCCTTGATCAGCACCTGACCGGCTTCATAAGCGCCGACCGTGACCGGCTTCAGCAACGCCGTCTGCGTTTTCGGATCGACGGTCCAGACCGCGGGCTTCCTGCCCGCGGCCATCAGCGCGCTCCAGGGCAGGACGATCTCGTCCAGGGGCTTCGCCTTGACCGTCCCTGCAACGGCGCTGCCAAGCGTCATCGCTGCCGGCGGGTTATCGATGGACACCTTGACCCGGATCGTGGAGCTCTTCGCATCGATCGCTGGTGAAATCTCCCTCACCTCTCCCGTCGCTGTCACGCCGGGATCAGAGACCAGCGCCAGCGTGACGCGGCGGCTGTCGGTCTGGCCGAGAAAGACGGATTCATAGACGTCGAAGACGGCATCTCGCTCCCCGTCCTGGGCGAGCGAGAACAGGGGTTGCGCGGCCGGCACGACCTGGCCGACCTCGAGATTTCGCGCGGTCACGACGCCGTCGGCTTCGGCGCGAAGGACGGTATAGCCCAGCGCATCCTGCGCGGTGCCGAGCTGCGCCCGGGCCGCTTCCAGCACGCCCTCCGCCGTCCGCAAGCCCTCCTGGGCCTGATCGTAAACGGTGCGGGTGGTGAAGCCGCTTGCGATCAGCGCTTTCTGCCGCTCGAACGTTGCCTTCGCCACGCGCAGCTGAGCTTCGGCGGAGGCCACTGCCGCGGTCGCAGCATCCACGTCGGCCGCCTGCTCGGCGGGATCGAGCCGGGCGAGGACGTCGCCCTTGTTGACATGAGCACCGACGTCCACGGCGCGGGCAACCACACGTCCGCTAACGCGGAACGATAGATCGGCACGGAAGCGAGCCTGAACCTCGCCCGTCAATGTGATGGTGGCCTGCCGCTCGCGCGGCTGCACGATCGCGGTCCGGACCAATGCGGCGCGGTTGGGCGTCTGCGCCGAGTGATCGTTGCAACCGGTCAGAGCAAGGCTGACAAGCACGGCCGCTGCGACGCACCTCGCCGCATGTGGCGCTCGAACGGTACGAATTGGATGAGCCTGGATTGTCATGGCGCGACCGGGCGGCGGGAAGGCGACAGCAGCCCGCCGAGCGCATCGGCGGCTTGGCGGGAAGCGAGCGCGGCGTCACTTGGAGCGGCGGCTTTGGCGCGGCGCGGAGCCCTGATCTGGCGCGTTGCGATGGTCCAGTTTGCGTCCCGCTCGCGCTGGGTCAGCGGGAATGACAAGACGATCGAGGTGAACTCGGCGCCAAAACCCTGCTCGATCCGGCCGCCGAGCCCCCGCGCGATATCCTTGGCAATTCGCAATTCGCGATCGGAAACGTCCCGCGCGGGACGCGAGCCGTTGTCCAGGATCACGCAGTTCACCAGCGCGCCGTTGCGTGTCAGCTTGACCTTGATCTGCCCGGCCCGCCCGTCGAAACAGGCGTGCCTTGCCGCGTGCATCACGAGCTCATGGACGACCAGCCCCAGGTGCCAGCAGCGCTCCGGCTGAAGCGCAAGGGATTGGGTCGCGAAGGCCAATTGAATGTCCATCCGATCCAGGACCGCCCGCCGCATGCCGCCGCCGAGCTTGCGAATGAAGGTGGCGGCGTGGATCAGCGTGTCGCCCGCGGGCGTGGCCAGCGCGCGATGCACATCGGCGTAGCCATGCAGCAGCTCGACGACATCGCTCAGCGCGCGTTTGGCTTCCGTCGCCTCGACCCGGATGGCCGCGGCGGAGACCAAGTCGATGGCGAAGGCGACACCATTGGTGACCCTGTGATGCAGCTCGCGCAGCAGCACGCCTGGGTGCACGCCGGACGGGTCTGGGTTCGAAACAGTCACGACATTCTCCTCATTCGGCTCGGACCATCGGGGCTCGAACGCCCCCAGCTTTGCGACCCGATCGTTCGGGACCACCCGGCTGGCCCGCAAAAGCGTCGAGATCGGAATATAATAAACTATACCGTATATTTTCTTTTTCTTGCCTTTCTTCGCGGGCCGTGTCAAGCGGGAAAGCGAAACGCACAGACTCGTGATTTCGGAGGTTTAAGAATGAAGAAGACGAAGCGAGGCAGACCGCCCAAGGATCTCGCCGGAGACGCGCCGGCACGCATTCTCGATGCGGCCCAGCAGCTGTTTTTGGAAAAGGGCTACCGCAGCGCCAGCATTGACGACATTTCCGAGCTCGCCCCTGCAAGCAAGCCGACGATCTATGCCCATTTCCCCGGCAAGGAAGCGCTGTTCGCGGCGGTGGTGGCCCGCACGGTTGAGGGACTGACCGATTTCGAGGGCTTCTCGCCGGAAGGCCGCACCATTGAAGACAAATTGATGAACCTCGGTACCGCAATCGTCGAAAGATTCGTGGAGGAATCGGTGGACCTGGTCCGCGCGACCATCGCCGAATCGCAGCGATTTCCCGAATTGAGCCGCAACGTTCATGACACCGCGCGTGAACGCTCCCAGGCAGCGGTGTCCCAGTTGCTGGACGATGCCACGCAGAAGCTCGCGCGCAACCCGAGGGGCCCGTTTAGCCCCAAGCGAAGCCGCGCCACCGCGCAGATCTTCCTTGACCTCATTCTACTGCCGATGCTGTTCCGCTCGCTCGTCGGCGAGACGCCGAAGGACTTGGAGAAGGAGCTTCCCGGCTTCGTGCGCGAGCGCGTCGGTTTTTTCCTGGCAGCCTGCGAGACGGATTGGTCTTAGGAGGATGAAGGCCCGTCCTCTTGATTTGGTCGGCGGGGAGGCGTCCGCGTCAGCCGGCGGCGCGACGCCATCTCGACCGACTGCCAGGATGGCGCACGCGCCAGAGCGCCCGCACAAAATCTGAACATCTCGTCGAAGCTTGGCCCCAGCGTCGCAGTGCCTAGCCCTGCGGGATCGAGATGGACATCCATAGCGTCCAACAGGCAGCAGGTCAGCGCCATCGGGCTGCCGCCCTGCACTTCACCACTGGCTTGCCCGGCGCCGATGATCGGTCGTATCAGTGCTCTGATTCTGTCACGGTAGACGAGAACGACGGGCCAGCTCTGACGGACGGCCAACGCCACCAGATCCTGAAGCCCTCCGTGCTTCGCCAGCCGGGATTCATTGCAGTCGGCCAGCGCCTTGAGGATTGCGGCCAGGTGCCGCAGCGTCGGTCCGCTGCCGCCCGCCGCTTCAGATGCCGCGTCGACCATTTCGTCGAGCATGCGCTCGACGACGGCTGCCTCGATCGCGCGCTTCGAGGGAAAGAAGCGGTAGATGTTGGCCGGGGACATCGACAGGCGCCGCGCAACATCCGCAACGGTGGTCTTGTTGTGACCGATCTCGCAATATAGCTCGACCGCTGCCTGGATGATCCTGTTCCGGACATCGTGCCTGCCGAGGTGATGCGCATGTTCTCGCTTCATGTGATCACTGCGCCGGAAGGTTCAGCAGTTCGCTGCGACAGGCTTCGCTGAAATCGCGCAGAGGATCCATTTCGTCGATAAAGTCCGGAAGGTCGACCAATGACCGGTTTGGCGACAGATAAGTCTCGATGATCAGGCGACCGGTTCGCTCGGCGGCGTGAACGACGTCGTCACTGGACAGGATCCGCATGCGGCCGATGAGCGTATAGAGCCCGACGAGCTGCGGGATTTCCGCCCTGTCGCTGACGAGCGCGTCGGCATAGAGCCGGGACGCCTCCTCGATAAAGCTCTTGTACAACCGTTCGCGCTTTTCGAACGAGCGAGCATGATGACGCTCTCGAAGCCTTCGGCGCCGGCTGAACCATCCGCTCATGATGGTCGAGATCGCCCCGAAGGCGGAGCCGCCGAAGGCGGCAAGGGCCGGGATATACATTGTGGTCATCGATCTTTCCTGTGGCCGGTCGCGGCGCGGACGCATCAGGAGAGTGCTCAAGTGGCGCCCGCCGCGACGTCGCGCCTTAGCGGCTCCTCGCCGATCCGGTGCTTGCCTGCTCGAATACCGTCCTGCATGCCTGGCTAAGGCTCGATTTCTGCTGTCGCAGACAGGCTTCGACTCCCGACGGATCGGGAATGTAGGCGCTGCACAGACGAAAGGCGTCGGGCGTACACGCTGCCCTCTGCTCTGCCGTGCCCTGGTTTTCCTGCGCCGATGCAGCTGCGCTGCCAATCGCCACCACGATTGCTGCGAACAGCGCCGGCATCAATCTCGTCATGTCAGTTCCTTTCTCTGCGTGAGACTCTGGCTTGCTGGCGGACTTGCCCGCCCGATCCGCACACGCGCTTGTGAGGCCTTCGTCTTGACTTCGGTCCCGGCGCGTGATTTATATGAACTATACGGTGTATTTTATTAAGGAGGCGCGGAATGTCAAGCCTGCTGTTCGCTTTGATGCGCGAAAACCCGATACCGGGCCTCGCTGTCGCATCACTGAATGTCGTCATCGCCCTGTGCCTCATGGCATTGAGCCTGCTGCTGGGAATCACGATCGCAATGATCGCATGGGCCCATTCGCTCGCCACGCGCGAGCCCGCCCCGGTTCAGTTGGAGCGGAGGACGGTCGCATGACGCCGGCCCTGCTGATCGCCCGCGACTGCATCATCTACTGGGTCAACGTCTGGATCGCGCCGGTCGAATACGTGTTCGACATGATCGAGACCGAGCTTGCGCGCAGAGGCGTTGCGTCTGACCAGACCGACAACCTTCCACTTACTGTGTGAGACGATGCCGGATGGCCCCACGATGCTGAACTTCATCGAAGTCTTCGATGTGATGGACGTGGATCCAGACAGCGGCGATGCCGTGTGGACCGGCCTCACCGGCACGCGGTCGGCGCTCAGGCGTGACGGATTCACGATTGATCCTGACGTCGCGACCTATTGTCCGACCGATTGGCTCGACGAGCGCGGCTATCTCGACGCCGAGCTCGCACGCAAGCATCCACGGCCGTGGAGCATCTGATGATGCGACGTAGCGATGCCGTTGTCGGGAGTCTCGTGCCGTGAGCCGACAAACCATCATGGCCATGCGCGCTGGCCGAGGGACCGAAGCCTCCCTGCCCCTGCGCGGCTACTTTCTGTCCGTCGGCGGTGCGCTGCTCTTCCTGCTTTGGGCAGCGGGCTCAATGCTGCCGGCGCCATGGCCTGGCCGCTTTACCGAGCCGGATCCCGCGGTACCTCCGATCCGCATCCACTCTGCGATGAAAGGACCGGAGCTCGTGGTGATCGACACCAACCAGTCACTGCCCGCGCCCTCCGCCAAGGAGATCGTCGTCGCCCACGCGGCCGCGCAGGCCATCGACCGACCTGACCGAGATTGATCCAATGCCCAAGCAACATCTGTTAGCCCTGATCGTTTGGACCGCCATGCTGACAGCGAGCGGCGCCGTCGCGGACGTCCAGAGTCCTGCGGATACCGATAGAAGCACGACCGCGCCAGCCGACGCCGAGGACGCCACAATCCGCCGCGTACTCACGGAGTTCCGCACGGTTCGCGTCCCGCTCAGCCGCGCCATGGCGATCGCCGAGCGTCTGCATGAGGGCTCGAAGACAGCCGACATCAGCTTCGAGTCTGCCGGCGCCCCCATCTACCGCGTCCGCACGATCCGGAATGAACGGGTATGGGAGAACACCGTCGACGCGAACTCCGGCGGCATCGCGGGAAAGGAAGTGACGTCTTCGCTGCGGCAGCTCGGCCGCGAAGACCTCGCCAACATGATCGCACTCAAATGGATCAAGCAGGAGTTGTCTGACGCCGTGCAGGTCGCAGAGCGAGCCGCGGCCGGCAGCGCGCTTGCCGGTGGGCTGGTCAGGCAGGACGGCAGGCTCAACTTCGTCGTGGTCGTCGCCGCGGGTGACGATTTGAAGGAAGTCATGCTCGCTCCGCCCAATGTCGCAAAGCAAGGCCCGATCCGTCGCTAGGCCTGCGAACTACGCCCGAAAATGAAAGAAAACACTCACGATGAACTTCCAGCCTCGATCACAGATCTCGTCCGCCTCACGGCGCCTGCCCTTCGATTGCATCGCCCTGCTGTTGCAGGGCGGGGGTGCGCTCGGTGCCTATCAAGCCGGCGTCTATGAAGCCCTGGCTGAAGCCAGCATTCATCCCGATTGGGTCGCCGGCATTTCGATCGGCGCGATCAATGCCGCCATCATCGCCGGCAATCCGCCGGAGTCCCGCGTCGACCGTTTGCGCGATTTCTGGACCCAGGTCACCTCGACGGCGCCGTGGGAGTGGTCCGCTTTCAGCGATTGGGCGAAGACCGACAGCACGCGGAACCTCATCAATCAGATGAGCGCCGGTCTGGCGGCCACGTGTGGCGCAACCGGCTTTTTCTCCGCCCGTCCCGTCCTGCCCTGGCTGCAGCCCGGCGGAGCCAGCGATGCGACCAGCATCTATGACACGCGCGCGCTCAGGACCACGCTGGAGCGTTTGGTCGACTTCGATCGTCTCAACGCCGGGCTGACGCGCTTCAGTGCCGGCGCAGTCAACGTTCGGACCGGAAATTTCGTCTACTTCGACAACACGACCCATACGATCCGGCCAGAGCACGTCATGGCCAGCGGCGCGCTGCCGCCCGGCTTTCCGGCCGTGGAAATCGAGGGCGAGCATTACTGGGACGGCGGCCTCGTCTCCAACACGCCGCTGCAATGGGTGATCGAATCCGACGCTCCGCAGGACATGCTCGCATTCCAGGTTGATCTCTGGAGCGCACGCGGCCAACTTCCCCGCAACATGGCTGAGGTCGTCACGCGGCACAAGGAAATCCAGTTTTCGAGCCGGACGCGCGCCAGCACCGACCAGTTCAAACGCGTACAGCGGCTGCGGCGCGCGCTCACGCATCTGCTCGGCCGGTTGCCCGACGATCTCACCCAGCATGAGGACGTGAAGCTGCTCAGCACCGCAGTCTCCCGCAACGTCTACAACATCGTCCATCTGATCTATCGCGCGCGCAATCACGAGGGACACTCGAAGGACTACGAGTTCTCGCGGCTTTCCATGCAGGACCATTGGCGCGCCGGCTATCAAGATGCGCTGCGCACCCTGCGCCATCCCGAGGTGCTCGCCCGGCCAACGAGTCCCGACGGGGTCTTCACCTTCGATCTCGAACATGACGGCCGCGAGTAGCGGTTCCTGACGACACGGAGAACGCATATGCGTGAGACTGACGTGAAACGGCGAGCCTTTGCCATGCCCCTCACCAATCCGGCCTATCCTCCCGGGCCCTATCGATTCGTCGATCGCGAATATCTGATCATCACCTATCGTACCGATCCGGCCAAGCTCCGAGAAATCGTTCCGGAGCCGCTGGAGGTGAACGAACGGGAAGCTCTCGTCAAATACGAGTTCATCCGGATGCCAGACTCCAGCGGCTTTGGCGACTACACGGAAAGCGGTCAGGTCATTCCGGTCTCCTTCCGCGGACGCGAGGGCGGCTACACGCACTGCATGTTCCTGAACGATGAAGGCCCCATCGCCGGCGGACGTGAGCTGTGGGGATTCCCGAAGAAGCTGGCGCAGCCGACACTGCGAACCGAGACCGATACGCTGATCGGCACGCTGGATTACGGCCCACTGCGCGTCGCGACGGGAACGATGGGCTACAAGCACCGCGAGGCCGATCTGGCGAAGGTCAAGGCCGCTCTCAACGAGCCGACCTTCCTGCTCAAGATCATCCCGCACGTCGACGGCAGCCCACGGATCTGCGAACTCGTTCAATATCGTCTCGAGGACATCGTGCTGAAGGGTGCCTGGACCGGGCCTGCGGCCCTCGCGTTGACGCCACATGCCCTGGCGCCCGTGGCCGAACTGCCGGTCCTGGAGATCATCTCCGCCGTCCACATCCGCGCCGATCTCACGCTCGGCCTCGGAACGGTGGTGCACGACTATCTGCAACATCAGGCGCGCGGCTCGACCCGCACCAACGAGAAGGCTCTGGTCTTTTGACTTCAACTGCGCGTCGCGATCCCCGGTGCGGCGCCGATCCGGCTTTGCGTGTTGCGAGGAAGTGTAAGAAATGGGAATTCTGAACGGTAAGACGGCGGTCGTCACCGGCTCGACCAGCGGCATCGGTCTCACCTGTGCAAAGGCCTTCGCTGGCGCCGGCGCCAATGTCGTTATCAATGGCATGGGCGCACCTGACGATATCGAGCAGGCGCGTGCTGCCATCGAGCGCGAATTCGCGGTCAAGGCGATCTACTCTCCCGCGGACATGACCAAGCCGCGCGAGATAGCCTGGCTCATCGCACATGCCGAAGAGACCTTCGGCAGCGTCGACATCCTGGTCAACAATGCCGGCATCCAGCACGTTGCGCCGATCGAGGACTTCCCCGCCGAGAAGTGGGATGCGATCATCGCGATCAACCTGTCCGCCGCCTTCCATGCCATCCGTGCGGCGGTACCCGGCATGAAGAAGCGCGGCTGGGGCCGCATCATCACCACCGCTTCGGCACATTCGATGGTCGCCTCGCCCTTCAAGTCGGCCTATGTCGCGGCTAAGCACGGCATCGCCGGCCTCACCAAGACGGTCGCGCTGGAGCTCGCACGCTCCAAGATCACCTGCAACTGCATCAGCCCCGGCTATGTCTGGACGCCGCTCGTCGAGAAGCAAATTCCGAACACGATGGCGGCCCGGCGCATGCGCAGAGACGAGGTGATCAGCGATCTCCTGCTCGCCGCGCAGCCCACCAAGGAGTTCGTCACCGTCGAGCAGGTCGCCTCGCTCGCGCTGTTCCTGTGCAGCGACGACGCCGCCCAGATCACAGGCGCCAACCTCTCAATGGATGGGGGCTGGACGGCGGCCTAGCCCGTTCAATTCAAGGAGCATTCGATCATGTCTTCCCTCAAGGAATCCAGCACCTTCCACCAGACCAGGTGCTTCCAGCTCAACCTTGCGGAGGACAACGGCCTGCGAGATGCCCTGCGCGTCTGCGAGGTCACCTACAATGCGGATGTATTGCCGCGCGATACCGAGCTGATGGCTCCGAGCGACTTCTATGCGGCGATGTGTTTCGGAGCATCGCGCACTCGGCCAAGAACCGGGACCGAAAGGGCAAGGCTTTTTCCCTATCTCGCGGCCTGAGGGACCTCGGCCAGACGGCGAGGCCGTTGACCCAAGTCAACGCCAGCAAAGCCGATCTCGGGGATCATTCAACTCGAACAGTCAATGGAGACGGTCATGTCAGAGCAGAGCAGCATGCATTTCTACCTGAATTGGGCCAAGGAGCGCATCGACGAGATGGACGCCGCGCTCGCCTCGTTCGAGGTCAGGGCCGACGAGGCGAAAGCCGAGTCCAAGGTCAAGGCCGAGCAGATCATCGCCGATCTGAAGAAGCGCCGCGACGAATTCCAGGTGCAGCTCAAGGCGCAAGCCGAAGCCGGCGAAGCGGCTTGGGCCCGCAGCAGGACTGAACTCGAGAAGCAATGGAACGGCTTCGAAGCGCAGATGAAGACCTATTTTGAAAGTGCCGGCAAGCAAGTTGAGCAGCAGCAAGAGACCTTCAAGAATATCGCCGCCGCACAGGCAAAGGCTTGGCGTGAGGCCGCCGACAAGTTCCGAGAGGCCGCGGGCAAGGTTGCCGCCACGCACACCGGCGACTTCGATGCCGCCTTCAGGCAGATGAAATCCGATGCGTCCGAGGCGGAAGCACGCCTGCAGAAGCTGAAGCAGGTCGGCAGCGACTCATGGTCCGTGCTGAGTGCAGCTCTCGCGGAGTCTCGCAGGGCTTTCGATCAGGCCAATCAGGCGGCATGGAATGCGCTGAAGGGCCCCGGCTCGAAGAGCTGAAGGCCGTGTGGTTTTCGACGTGGGGGACTTGAGACGATTATCAAGCTCTCCCGACCGCACAAGTCCTTCAAGGATTTGCGCGACACTGCATCGGTGGGCGGAACAGACCGTCCGTTTCGCGCGCCACAACATCCTATTCCACGACCAGCGCAAGACTGGCCTGTACACTGGCGATGCGTCAGCTGTATCGAACCGCGTGAAGACACAGGCCAGTCGCTCAGCAATGCGCTTGTGCGACGTCCAACTTAGAAAGCGTCGCACGAAACGCCACTCGTCTAGCGCGTGAAATGAAAAAGCCCTGCATTAGCAGGACCTTGATATGGTGGGCGCACCAGGGCTCGAACCTGGGACCCGCTGATTAAGAGTCAGCTGCTCTACCAACTGAGCTATGCGCCCGAAAGGCGGTCAATGCCTTGCGAGGCCGGTCGTTTAGCAAAGCGATCCGGGTCTGGCAAGCGATGTGGCGCATGTTTTCCAAGCTTCTTCCACAGCCCCCGGAAATGCGAAAAGCCGCTGGATTCCAGCGGCTTCGCCAAGGTTAATCCCCGGGAATTTCCGGTGCCCTCAAAGGCGCCCTTCCCGATCCGGGCCGTCATCGCGGTCGCCGCCGCGGAAATGGTCCATGCCGTGCTCCATCATGCGGCCCATGCCACGCTCCATGAAGTGGTGGCGCGGGCCGTCCTCGCCGCCGCCGAACGGGCCGCGGTGGCGGGTCAGCACGGCGAGACGGCGCTTCTGGCCGTCATCGAGGGTCTTGTAGAGCGGGTCGGCGGCGTCCGCGATCTTCTTCAGCGCTGCCGAGCTCGCGCCCATGTCGTCGGCACGTTGGCGCAGGCGGGCGATTGGATCGTCAGGCTTGTCGGCGTCACCAGGACCGGCGTTCATCCGCGCATTGGCGCGGTCGATGCGCAGCTTGGCGAAGTCGCGCACGGCGGCCTCGACCGGCGGCCACAGCTTCTCCTGGTCGGCATTGAGCTTCAGCCCGGCATGCACGGCAGCGATTCGCGCGTCGACGAAGGCGGCGCGATCTTCGGGGTTCATGCGCATGTGGTGGAAGTGCTCCATCCACGGATGATGATATTGGGCGTAGACCGCGCCCGAGCCGGCGATGCTGAGCACGGCGATGGCGGCGATGGTGAACTTCCTCATGAGAACCTCCTCTGGAAGGGTGTTCCGAAGATGGGCGCCGGCGGGCTGACGTGCAACTTACAAGTTGGACAGACAGGACGATCTTACGAAGGTGTAACGCTCGATTTTACCTCCGGCCGCAATCGGAAATCATTCGCAACAAAAAGGCTTCCGTGCGGCCCGCACGGAAGCCTTCATTCATCGCCCGTAAAGATCAGTTCGTTGCGCTAGTTCGTCGTACTCTTGGCTTCCTTCTGGAATTCGTCGATCAGCGGCTGGCCGACGCGGCTTGCGGCGTCCTTGTAGACCGGCTCCATTGCCTTGCGCATCGCCTCGTCCTGCTCCGGCGTCAGCTTGATGATCTCGGTCTTGCCGCTCTTCTTGATCTCGGCCAGCGCGTCCTCGTTCTCCTTCTGTGACTGCGCATTGTTGAAGTCGGTCGCCTCCTTCATCGCCTTCGACAGCGGGTCGCGGATATCCGCCGGCAGATCGTCCCAGAACTTCTTGTTCACGATCACGACGTAGCCGATGTACCCGTGATTGGTCTCGGTGATGTACTTCTGCACCTCGTGCATCTTCTGGGTATAGATGTTCGACCAGGTGTTCTCCTGGCCGTCGACGACGCCGGTCTGCAGCGCCTGATAGACCTCAGAGAACGCCATCACCTGCGGCAGCGAGCCGAGCGCCTTGAACTGAGCCTGCAGCACGCGCGAGGACTGGATGCGGAATTTGACACCCTGGTAGTCGGCCGGCGCGATCAGCTTCTTGTTGGCGCTCATCTGCTTGAAGCCGTTGTCCCAGTAGGCGAGCCCGGTGATGCCCTTCGGCTCGAGCAGCTTGAGCAGCTTGGCCCCGAGCGGGCCCTCCGTCACCTTCCGCAGCGTCTTCAAATCAGGAAGGATGTAGGGCAGATCGAACACCTCGAATTCGCGGATGCCGAGCGGTCCGAATTTCGAGTTGGAAGGCGCCAGCATCTGCACGCTGCCGAGCTGAAGCGCCTCGAGCTCTTCCTTGTCCTTGTAGAGCGTCGAGTTCGGGTAGACCTCGACCTTGACCTTGCCGTTCGTGTACTTCTCCGCGAGCTCCTTGAATTTCTCGGAGGCCTTGCCCTTCGGCGTATCGGTCGCGACGACATGGCTGAACTTGATGATGATTGGCGATTGGGCCGATGCCGGCACGGCCAGGCCAAGTGCCAGAACCGCGATGGACGCGGCAGTCGCGAAGATGCGCATGATGTCTCCCTTGTTGTTCTTTTGGGCAGCCTAACACGGCCACCTATCCTCTAGCCGGAAACATCAATAGCGGCTCGCGAATCGAGCCGCTATTGGCTGTTAGCAGGGCAGCTATTCGCAACACCGTCATTCCGGGGCGATGCCGAGCATCGAACTACGGTGCGCAGTTGCGCACCGGAGAATCTCGAGATTCCGGGTCTGGTCCTTCGGACCATCCCGGAATGACAAGCTTCGCTCGTCAGCTCGCGGCAGCGGTCGTCACGGTGTCGCGCTGGCGCTTCATTACGATCTTGTTGAGCGCACCGAGATACGCCTTTGCGGATGCCACCAGCGTATCCGGATCCGCCGCGCGCGCCGTCATCGAACGGCCATCCTGCGACAGCCGCACCGAGACCTCGGCTTGCGCATCGGTGCCTTCGGTGACCGCGTGAACCTGGTACAGCTCGAGCTTGGCATCGTGCGGGACGAGGCGCTTGATGCAGTTGAACACCGCGTCCACTGGACCGTTGCCCTCGGCCTCCTCGATCTTGATCTGGCCGTCGACGTCGAGCTTCATGGTCGCCCGCTGCGGGCCATGGGTGCCGGCGATCACGGTCAGCGAGGTCAGCTTGATGCGGTCGTGCGATGCCGCCATCTCCTCGTCGACCAGCGCCTCGATGTCCTCGTCGTAGATGTCCTTCTTGCGGTCGGCGAGCGCCTTCATCCGCGTGAACGCATCTTCCAGCTGGTTCGGGCCGAGCTTGTAGCCCATCTCCTCCAGCTTGTGCACGAAGGCATGGCGGCCGGAATGCTTGCCGAGCACCAGCGAGGACTGCTTCAGGCCGACCATCTCGGGCCGCATGATCTCGTAGGTGGAGGCGTCCTTCAGAACGCCGTCCTGGTGGATGCCGCTCTCGTGCGCGAAGGCGTTGCGGCCGACGATGGCCTTGTTGTACTGGACGGGAAACGAGGTCGCCGCCGACACCAGCTTCGAAGCGCGGGTCAGCTGCGTGGTGTCGATCTTGTTCCAGTACGGGAATTTGTCGTTGCGCACGTTGATCGCCATCACGATCTCCTCGAGCGCGGCGTTGCCGGCGCGCTCGCCGATGCCGTTGATGGTGCACTCGACCTGGCGCGCGCCGCCGACGACGCCCGCCAGGGAGTTCGCAACGGCCATGCCGAGATCGTTATGGCAGTGCACGGAGAACACGGCCTTGTCGGAGTTCGGCACCCGCTCGATCAGCGTCTTCATGAACTGGGTGTATTCCTCCGGCACCGTGTAGCCGACGGTATCGGGGATGTTCACCGTGGTCGCACCGGCCTTGATGACGGCTTCGACGATGCGGCACAGATAGTCCATCTCGCTGCGGGTGCCGTCCTCGGCCGACCATTCGACGTCGTCGATCTGGTTGCGGGCACGCGCCACCATCGCGACCGAGGTCTCGATCACCTGCTCCGGCGTCTTGTTCAGCTTCACCCGCATGTGCAGTGGCGAGGTCGCGATCACGGTGTGGACACGCCCGCGCTTGGCGAATTTCACGGCTTCGGCGCAGCGGTCGATATCGGCCGGATGGGCGCGCGACAGGCCGGCGATGATCGAGTTCTTGGAGCGGCGGGCGATCTCGCTCACCGCCTGGAAGTCGCCTTCGGAGGTGATCGGGAAGCCGGCCTCGATGACGTCCACGCCCATATCGTCCAGCAGCTCGGCGACCTCGAGCTTCTCCTCGAACGTCATGGTGGCGCCGGGGCACTGCTCGCCGTCGCGCAGCGTGGTGTCGAAAATGATGACGCGGTCCTTATCGGACTTGTTCGCGGGGGCCATTTCAAATTTCCTTTTGAGCTTTCGCGCCGTCAGTCTTAGGGGCGCTTGAGGTGTCCGGTGATCTCGACCAACCCCTGAGCGCCCAGGCGCGTCGCGCCCAGCCGGCCCTCAGGGGCAAGTAAGAAGAAGGCCGCCAAGAAGGAGGGTGGGCAGCAGCGCGGCCGGGATCGTGGCGGCGGCCAGAGCCACCTCCTCCGAAATCCCATCGATTTGGCCGCGAATCAGCATTGCCAGACCCTTTTGAGCCCCAAATTCTCGGTCAAAACCGTTGACGGTTGGTTGCCGGGAAGGCTCGGTGCGACGTTTCTAGACGAGAAATGGCGACAACTGCAACGCCAAAAAGATGGTCAGGAAGACTGACCTGGTTGGACGGCAGTCCGGCTGACGGCGTTAGATAGCGCGCGCACGGCAACATCTTTCCCAAAGCAATTACACGCCCTCGCCTTCTCGCGGCGCATGTGGCCCGACAAATCCGAATTTCTGAGAAGTGGAATATTGTCTGACGCGGCGCGTGTTGACCCAGCGGCGGGATGGTTTGCCCGTCGGGCAGCACAACGAATTGTTGCACCATGTCGAGCCGAGCCTATCCCACCCGGCGGGCGCGGGCCCTGGTTTCCCAACGGTCCAGCATCTGACCAAGTTGACCAAGCTCGCCGGAGGCCGGTCGCGCAATCTGATTGGTGGCGATCACTTCGTTGGTGTTGGCGGCCGGATGCGCGTTGAGCCAATCGGGTTCCACATAATCGCTCCAACGGCGAGCTTCCGCACGGCGTTTGCGGGACATCAGGTCGCGCACGAAAAAACCCGCCGCGAATGCAATCCCGAGCAGCACGATCAGTATGACAACACCCACAACCAACTCCGACCTTTCGCCCCAGACGTTTTTTTGCGAAGCATCGCGTGCGAGGTCAAGCCTTGACATGGCCGAAGCTCGCTGCGGCGAACTGCAGCGAGAGAACGAATTGCGCTTGCCCATTCGCAGCCGCAATGCGGCCATGTTTCGACCTCGGCGCATCAGATTGTATCACGCAGCGGATGCGAACCTTCCTCTCGCAACCAGACGCAGACCGGACTAACCTTACGCTGGCTCGGCCGGATCAACCGGCCAGCCAACATGACCCGGGAGGACACGAATGACACGCCAACAGCAGCGTGAGCAGGATGTTGCGCTTTCACGACGGACCCTGGTTCAGGGCCTTGCGCTCGGTGCCGCGGCGACGATGGCCGGAACGGGCACCGCGCTGGCCCAGACCGGACCTGCTGCGCCACCGACGACGATCACCACCCCGCCGCGCGATTTCAGTCCACGCGGCGCGCCGACCACCTATTTCTGGGACCCCGATATCATCGCGGTCGATCCTTCCTTCAACGACCTCGCGCAGCCCAACACAGCAATCAAGCGGCTCTACACCGGCGTGCTCTGGGCCGAAGGCCCGGCGTGGAGCGCGCAAGGACGTTATCTCTTGTGGAGCGACATTCCCAACAACCGGCAGATGCGTTGGAGCGAGGATGACGGCCATGTCAGCGTGTTCCGCACGCCGTCGAACTACAGCAACGGCAACTCGTTCGACTTCCAGGGCCGCCAGCTTTCCTGCGAGCATCTGACGCGGCGGGTGACGCGCTACGAGAATGACGGCACCGCCACGATCCTCTGTGACAACTTTAACGGCAAGAAGCTGAACTCGCCGAACGATGTCGTCGCGCATCCCGACGGCAGCTACTGGTTCACCGATCCGCCCTATGGCGGCCAGCTCTACGAGGGCGAGCCCGATTCAGGCGGCAAGCTCAATCCCAGGATCGGGCAGCCGGCCGACTTCATGCCGAAGCAGCGCGAACTGCCGACCAACTGCTATCGCATCGACCCCTCAGGCCGCGTCGATCTCGTCGTCAGCGAAGACCAGGTGCCAGATCCGAACGGCCTGTGCTTCTCGCCGGATTACAAGAAGCTCTATGTCGTATCGACCGGCAAGGGCCCGGGCGACACCGGCCCCGGCGGCAAGGGCGATGTCTTCGTCTTCGATGTCGGCAGCGACAACAAGCTGTCGAACCAGAAGAGGTTCAGCGATTTCATGATCGATGGCGTGAAATGCGGACCCGACGGAGTGCGCTGCGACGTCAACGGCAATCTCTGGGCCTCCAGCAATGCCGGCCGCGCCGTCGGCTATAATGGCGTGACGGTGTGGTCGCCGGAGGGCAAACTGCTCGGCCGCATTCGCTTGCCCGAAGTATGCGGCAACATCACCTTCGGCGGCCCCAAGCGCAACCGCCTGTTCATGGCCGCGAGCCAGTCGCTCTACGCCGTGTACACGGCGACGCAAGGTGCAGGGGTGGGCTGAGCGACTGAGCTGAATTGCGGCGAGGCGCCAGCGTACCCCCGCTGGCGCCTCAGACTTGCGTGCTGAATTCTGCGTTTCAGGAAGCGAAAGGTTTCCATGCGTCCGATCGTGATCATACCCACCCGGCTTGGTTCGACCAGGCTCCCAGGCAAGGCGCTCACCGAGATCAACGGTCAGCCAATGATCGCCCACGTCTGGCGAAGAGGTCTCGAGGCCGATGTCGGCCCGGTCGTTGTCGCCTGTGGCGATCAAGCCATCGTGGATGTCATCGCGAGCCTGGGCGGCCGTGCGGTGCTGACTGACCCGAACCTGCCGACGGGATCGGATCGCGCGCACGCGGCGTTGCAGTTGATCGACGCGGACGCGGCATATGATGTCGTTGTCGTGCTTCAGGGCGACCTGCCGACCATCGATCCGGCGACGATACGGGCGACCATGGAGCCGTTGTCCCGGCATGCCGATTGTTCGATCGCGACGCTCGCCACCGAGATAGAGGATCCCATCGAGCTCCAGGCGCCGAGCGTCGTGAAGATTGCCCTTGCGATCCATCCCGAAGATACCATCGGTCGCGCAGTCTATTTCAGCCGGGCCGTGATCCCCTCGGGCGCCGGCAAGCACTATCATCACGTCGGCATGTATACCTATCGCCGCGAGGCCCTAGCGAAATATGTCGGCCTGCCGCGTGGCATCCTCGAGCAGCGCGAAAGCCTCGAGCAGCTCAGAGCGCTCGAGCACGGCATGCGAATGGACGCCAAGGTAATCCGGACCGAGCCGCTCGGCGTGGATACGCTGGCCGATCTCGAACGCGCTCGCGAGTTGTTGGCGGCCAGAGCGAGGACATCCAAATGACACTTACCGTCCGTGCAATGACCTTGCCTGAAACTGCGGAGATCATCGCGTATTTCCACACAGCGACCCCGGAGCATCTGGAAATGCTCGGCGTCGATCCGACGCGGCTGCCGCAGCCGACGCAATGGCAACGATTTTACCAGCAGATGTTCGACCTGCCCGCCGAGCAGAGGGGCAGCCTCTTGGTGAGCTGGCTCGACGACGATCGGTTCCTGGGATTCTCGACCGCCGACAAGATCCGCATCGGACAGCAGGCGAACATGCACCTTCACATTGTCGACGCCTCGGGGCGCAAGCAAGGCATCGGCGCAGAGTGTGTCAGACAGACGATCGAGCTCTATTTCCAGGCGCTCGATCTGAAGCAGCTCTTCTGTGAGCCCAGCGCGTTCAATGTGGCGCCGAACCGCACGCTTCAGAAGGCAGGCTTCAAATACGTCAAGACGCACATGACCGTTCCCGGTCCCCTCAACTTTCACCAGGCCGTCAACCGCTGGGTCATCGATAGAGGTTGAGGGCAGTGTGCAGCGGCCGAACTCAAACCACCTGATCTGCCGGCGGCAATGGCGATGACGCAGGTGCGCCCCGCGAGATAGATGCATGCCCATCGACGAAATCTGCATGCCTGCGCGCGGAATAATGCTCCGCGCTGCCCGATATTTACGCAGCTAGACTTTAGTCCCCATCGTGCAATCCTGAATACGGTTTTACTTGCCGGGGTTTCTCTCGCCGTTATAGTCGCGCCCCAATAGCTCAAAGAAGCTTGGTTCAAAGGGAGAGAACAAAATGAATAAAGCACTCTCTGGTGCATTGCGAAGTGCGTTTGGTGCGGCCGCGGCGGCCGCATTGCTGGCAGCCTCAGGCCCCGCCTCTGCGGCTGATCCAATCAAGATCGGTGTCATTGCGGAAGCACAGGCCATTGCCGGCGCATCGATCCCACAGGCGGCGCAGCTCGCTGCGGACGAGATCAACGCCAAAGGCGGCGTCGAGGGCCGCAAAATCGAGATCATCTCCTACGACAACCATTCCTCTTCCGCCGACTCCGTGCGCGCGTTCCAGCGCGCGGTGAACGAGGACAAGGTCAACGCGGTCATTGCAAGCTACATCAGCGAAGTGGTGCTGGCGCTCGAGCCCTGGGCGGCTCGACTGAAGACGCCATTCGTGACGCCGGGCGCCGCCTCCAACGAGATCAGCAAGAGCGTCCACGCCGACTATGAGAAGAACAAGTACACCTTCCATGGTTACCTGACCTCGGCGGCGCTAGCGCTGTCGGTCTGCGATGCCGCCAAGGACCTCCTCGTCGACAAGTTGCACATGAAGTCGGCGGTGATCATGAGCGAGGACGCCGCCTGGACCAAGCCGCTCGATGTCGGTTACGAGGAATGCCTGCCCAAGATCGGGCTGAAGGTGCTCGATCACATCCGCTTCTCTCCCGATACCACGGACTTCACCCCGATCTTCAACAAGATCGAGGGTGCCAAGCCCGACGTGATCATCACCGGCATCTCCCATGTCGGCGTGCAGCCGACGGTGCAGTGGAAGAACCAGCAGGTGCCGATCCCGATGTTCGGCATCTCCTCGCAGGCGACCAACGAAACGTTTGGCAAGGACACCAATCAGGCCGCCGAAGGCGTGCTCTATCAGGGCGTCTCAGGCCCCGGCGTCGCGGTGACGCCGAAGTCGGTGCCGTTCGCGGAAAACTTCAGGAAAAAGTTCGGCAACTATCCGTCCTATGCCGGCTACACCGCCTATGACGAGGTCTATTACATTGCGGATGCCGTGAAGCGGGCCGGGTCGCTAGATGCCGACAAGCTGGTCGATGCGCTGGAGAAGACCGACTGGGAAGGCACGATCGGCCGCGTCCAGTTCTACGGCAAGGACGATCCGTTCACACACTCGATCAAATACGGCAAGGGCCTCATCACCGGGCTGATGCTGCAATGGCAGGACGGCAAGCAGATCGCGGTCTGGCCCAAGGAGGTCGCCAAGGCCGATATCAAGTTCCCGAGCTTCATCAAGCTCAGCAACTGATCGGAGCCGCTCCCGGGACCACCTCCCGGGAGCTTCCACTTGCGGCACACGCAGCACTTTCCCTCAAAGCGGCAGCCTGGCTGCCACGCGGCCAATCATCAATGCGAGCTTTCCAGATTCTGATCGATGGCTTTGCCATCAGTGCTCTCTACGCTCTTGGTGCCACCGGCTTCACGTTGATCTTCGGCGTCTCCGGCGTGCTCAACCTCTCCCACGGCGCCATTATGGTAGCGGCAGCGGTGGCGGCCTGGGCCGCGGCCAGCATCCTTGGCGTCGGCACCTATGCCGGCGCCCTGATTGGCGTCGCCGTCGCGCTCATCACTGCGTTTGCCACCTATTTCGCGGTGGTGAAGCCGATCCAGGACTCCCGGCGCATTCCCAATGAGGAGAAGGAGATCTTCGTCCTGACGGGAACGCTGCTCTGGGGCATCATGATCCAGGAGCTGATCGCCTATTTCTTCACCAACAACGCCAAGACCGTGCTGCCGATCGTCGAGGGCGTCGTCGAAATTCTCGGCGTCCGTACACCGAGCAACGAGATTTTTACGGCGATCGTCTGCTGCCTCGTCATCGCCCTGCTGTGGCTGTTGGTGAACCGCACCCGCACCGGCAAAGCCGTGCTGGCGGCCTCGATGAACCCGCGCGGTGTCACGCTGCTCGGGCTCGAGCTCACCCACATCTACATCGTGGTGTGGGCGATCTACGGGATCCTGGCCGGCATCGCCGGCGTGCTTCTCGGCATGTTCCTCGGCGTCAGCTCCTACAGCGTCGGACCGCTGACCGCGAGCGCGTTCTCGATCGTGGTGCTCGGCGGCCTCGGCAGCGTCTCCGGCTCGCTGATCGCGGCCTTCGTGGTCGGCTATTTGGAGACGCTGACGGCCTATCTGGTCTCGCCCGCCTATCGCACCATTCCGGCGCTGCTGCTGCTCGTCTTTGTCATGTATATCCGGCCCCAGGGCCTGCTGGGGAGGCGTTGAGATGGCGGGTTTCTTCACCTCGCGGCTGTTCTTCGTCTCGCTGGCGCTCGTCATCATCGCGGCGACGCTGCCGCTCTATGTCTCTGGCTACGTGCTGGGCCTCCTCACCGTCGCATTCTATTTCGGCGTGTTCGCGATGGCCTGGGACCTCCTGTTCGGCTTCGCCGGCGAAGTCAATTTCGGGCCGACCTTCCTGATCGGCGTCGGCGCCTACACCGCCGGCATTCTGAATGCGCAATTCGGCTGGTCGGTCTATCTCTGCATCGTGCTGGGCGCGCTCGCTTCGGTCATCGCAGGTCTGGTGCTGGCGCTCCCGGCGCTGCGCGTGCGCGGGCCTTATTTCGGCCTGACCACGCTGGTCGCGGTGCTGATGCTTCAGAACTTCGTGGTCGTATTCGCTGATCTCACCGGCGGCGAGATCGGCCTCACAATCCCTGATGTCATCACCATCAACGCCGGCGCCAATTACTGGATCGCGCTCGGCTTCATGACGATCTCGGCCGCGATCCTCTACGGCCTGTCGCAATCGCCCGTCGGCCTCGTGCTGCAAGCCAGCGGCCAGGATCCGGTGCAGGCAGGCGCGCTCGGCTTCAACATCGTCAAGCACAAGCTTGCCGCCTTCATCGTCAGCGCGTTCTTCTCCGGACTGTCGGGCGCGCTGCTGGTGTTCTATTTCGGCACCGCCTCGGTCGGCACCGTCGTCGACGTCGCGGTCGGCGTCAACGTCATCGTCTCGGCCGTGCTCGGCGGGCGGCGCACCGTGCTCGGCGCAGCGCTGGGCGCAATCTTCCTGATCGTGGCAGGTGAATTCCTTCGGCCGACCGGCGAGCTTGCGACCTTCATCGTCTCGGCGGTCGCGCTCCTCGTCGTGCTGTTCTTCCCCGGCGGCTTCTTAGGGGCGGCCCTCTCGCGCGAGGCTCGCTCGTAATGGATCAGAGGCTTTCAAACCGGCCCGTGCTCGAAGTGCGTGGCCTGACCAAACGCTTCGGTGGATTGACGGCGGTGAAGAACCTCGGCTTCGACGTCAATGGCGGCGAGATATTCGGCCTCATCGGGCCGAATGGCTCGGGCAAATCTACCGCGATGAAGAGCGTGATGGGCATCGAGCGCCCGACCGCGGGCGAGGTCGTGTTCGAAGGCGAAAATGTCGCCGGCCTGCCCGCGCACAAGATCGCGCGCAAGGGTTTTGGCATGGTTTTCCAGCACTCGCGGCCGCTGAACCGGCAGACGGTGCTGGAGAACATCATGGTAGCGCTGCTGCCGGACAGCCTGTTCATGCTGTTTCCGGACAAGGCGCTGGTCGAGCGCGCCAAATGGATCGCAGATCGCGTCGGGCTCGGCAGCGTCATGAAGCGCCGCCCGCCGACGCTGCCCTTCGCCGATCTGCGCCGGCTCGAGCTTGCCAAGGCGATCGCGCGCGATCCGAAAGTCGTGCTGGTCGACGAGCCCTTCGCCGGCCTCACCCGCGCCGAGGTCGACGTCTTTTCCGACCTGATCCGCAGCTTTCGCGACGAGGGCCGCGCAGTGATGCTGGTCGATCACAACGTCAAGAGCGTCGCCGCGCTGGTCGACCGCGTGCTCGCCATGTATCTCGGCGAGGAGATCGTCACCGGCAAGGCCGATGAGGTCATGCGAAACGAGACGGTGCGGCGGGTCTATCTCGGCGGCGCGATTGAGACCCATGCGCGGCCCGAGACCAGCTTCAAGGACAAGGTGCCGCTGCTCCAGGTCGAGAATGTCAGCGTGCACTACGGCAAGGCGCAGGCGCTGGAAAACGTCTCGATCCACATCCACGAGGGCGAGTTCGTCTCCATCGTCGGCCTCAACGGCGCCGGCAAGACCACGCTGTTCAACACCATCTCCGGCTTCCTGCCCTACACTGGCGAGATCATCCGCGGCGGCGAAAAGCTGCGCGGCACGAGCCCGGCAAAAATCGCCCGCAGCGGCCTCGTGCAATGCCCTGAATCGCGCGAGCTGTTCGGCGAGATGACGGTGCGGGAAAACCTCGATCTCGGCGGTCAGCACCTTTCCGACGAGGCGCGCGCCACGCAGCTTGCCTGGCTTTTCGAGCTGTTCCCGATCCTGAAGGAGCGCCAGGGCCAGTTGGCGCAGACGCTGTCCGGCGGCGAGCAGCAGATGCTGGCGATCGGCAGGGCGCTGATGATGCAGCCGCAGATCCTGATCCTGGACGAGCCGACGCTGGGCCTTGCGCCCGTCATCCTCGAGCTGCTCTCCAAGGCGCTGGAGAAGCTGCGGCAAACCACCTCGATCACGGTTCTGCTCGGGGAGCAGAACGTCACATTTGCGCTGCCGCATGCCGACCGCGTCTATGTGCTGGAGCATGCCAGGATCGTGTGGGAGGGCGATCCCGCCCGCTTCGCCGCTGAAGCGGGCGCCGATTTTCTGTAAGTCGATCAACAGCAACAAAAAGCATAGAAAGGGAAACGACCATGCGACCTTCAGCTCTCAGCGGCAGCTTCCTGGTGTCCGCGCTGGCGCTCTGCCTCGCCGCGCCGGCCTACGCACAGTCGAACGACCCGATCAAGATCGGCGTCATCGCCGAGGTGCAATCGATCGCTGGCGCGGCAACCCCGGGCGGAGCGCAGATCGCCGCGGACGAGATTAATGCCAAGGGCGGCATCCTCGGTCGCAAGGTCGAGATCGTCACCTACGACAACAAGAGCTCCTCGGCCGATTCCGTGCGCGCCTTCCAGCGCGCCGTGAGCGAGGACAAGGTCTCGGCCGTGATCGCGAGCTACATCTCCGAGGTCGTGCTGGCGCTCGAGCCCTGGGCCGCGCGGCTGAAGATGCCGCTGATCACGCCCGGCGCCGCCTCGAACGAGATCACCAAGGCGATCCACAACGACTACGAGAAGAACAAGTACACCTTCCACGGCTATCTGACCTCGGCCGCGCAAGCCCAACTCGTCTGCGACGCGGCCAAGGACCTCCTCGTCGACAAGCTCAAGTTCAAGACCGTCGCGATCATGAGCGAGGATGCCGCCTGGACCAAGCCGCTCGACGTCGGCTACGAGGGTTGCCTGCCCAAGGCCGGGCTGAAGGTGGTCGAGCACGTGCGCTTCTCGCCCGACACCACCGACTTCACGCCGATTTTCAACAACATCGAAGGCAAGAAGCCCGACGTGATCGTCACCGGCATCTCGCATGTCGGCGTGCAGCCGACCGTGCAGTGGAAGAACCAGCAGGTGCCGGTGCCGATGTTCGGCATCAGCGCGCAGGCGCTGAGCCCGACCTTCTGGAAGGACACCAACGGCGCCGCCGACGGCATCCCGTCGCTCGCCGTCGCGACACCGGACGTCGCCGTGACCTCGAAGACCAAGCCGTTCGCCGCCGCCTTCAAGGCCAAGTTCGGCGCACCGCCGGCTTACACGGGCTATACCGCCTATGACGAGGTCTACATCATCACCGACGCCATCAAGCGCGCCGGCTCGACTGATCCCGACAAGATGGTCGCGGAGCTCGAGAAGACGGATTACGAGGGTACGATCGGCAAGATCCAGTTCTACGGCAAGAACGACGAGTTCACCCACGGCATCAAGTCCGGCCCCGGCTTCGTGACCGGCCTCGTGTTCCAGTGGCAGGACGAGAAGCAGGTCGTGGTCTGGCCGGAGAAGATCGCGGAAGGCAAGCTGAAGTTTCCCAACTTCGTGAAACTGTCGCAGTAAAAATATCGGAAGGGCGGCTTCGCAGGCGCGCAATGCCCGGGTCTAGCCCGGGCATTGTCGTTTCTGTCTCAGGCACTTCGGCTGAAGCCCGCTTGCAAATCTCGCAGCGTCGATCACACTAAGGATCGCACGCAGGCAGCTCCAAGAATCTGCGGCCAGCACGGAGGACGCATGCTCCCTTATGTCGCTCACGATCCCCGCTTCGAGCGGCTGGTCATCGGCCATGTCAATCTCGAAAAACTCTTCACCGGCTGCCGCTGGGCCGAAGGCCCCGCCTATTTCCCGGCCGGCCGCTATCTTGTCTGGTCCGACATCCCGAACAACCGGATGATGCGTTTCGACGAGACCGACGGATCGGTGTCGGTGTTCCGCTCGCCGAGCTTCAATTCCAACGGCAACACCACCGATCGCCAGGGCCGGCTGGTGACCTGCGAGCATTTCATGCGGCGTGTCACCCGGACCGAGCATGACGGCTCGATCACCGTGCTGGCGGACGCGTTCGAGGGCCGTCGGCTGAATTCGCCCAATGACGCCGTGGTCAAATCGGATAATTCGATCTGGTTCTCCGATCCGACTTACGGCATCGACAGCGACTATGAAGGGCAGCAAAGCCCGTCCGAGATCGGCGCCTCCAACGTCTACCGGATCGACGGCGCTACCGGCGCCATCACGCGCGTCGTAGCCGACCGGGTGCAGCCCAACGGGCTCGCCTTCTCGCCTGACGAAACCAGGCTCTACGTCGCCGACACCGGCGCGACGCATGTACCCGGATTGCCGCCGACGATCTGGTCTTACCAGGTTAAAGGACAGGCGCTCGGGGAAGCCTCGCTGTTCGCCACCTGCCCGGACGGGCTGTATGACGGCTTTCGCGTCGACATCCACGGCAATATCTGGACGTCGGCCGGACGCAGCGTGTTCTGCTATGCGCCTGATGGCACGCATCTCGGCACGGTCCCGATGGGCGAGATCGTCGCCAACGTCTGCTTCGGCGGCCCGCGCCGCAACCGCCTCTACATCTGCGGCCAGACCTCGCTGTACTCGATCTATCTCAACACGCGGGGAGCGGTTTAGTCTATTCGCGGACCAACGCGACGTCGGTGTGCGCGTTCGCCCTTGTCACGGCGCAAGGGACAGCTACGACTACCGTCCGGGTGAAACTCGACACCGCGGCCACGGCCGTGGCCGGCATCGGCGACTACGTCGGCGCATCGGACGTCAACGGCACGCTACTCGGCTGCTGGGCCAGCAAGATCGGCGAGCTCAATCAGCTCCTGGTGCTGCGCTCGTTCAGGGACCACGAGGCATGCCGTGTCGAGCGCGAGCGTACGCTTCGCACCACAAATCCCTTCGGGGCCGGCGAGGCCATCTCCGAGATGAGCTTCGATATCTACGCGCCGTTTCCGTTCCTTCCGCCGGCCGTGCCAGGCAAGTACGGCAGCGTCTACGAGATCCGCACCGAGCGACTCAAGCACGGCGGTGTTCCACCGACGGCGCGGGCCATCTTGCGCTCAGCCTTCGAGTAACGGGATTGGGTCTACTTGTCGCGCTTGGAGACGTACCAAGGAGGGCGACTGGTCAGAATCCGGGCATAGACCGGACAATCCTCAGAATGTGCGCCGCGAAGATAACCCAAGCTCATCAGGAACTCTCCGACGATCTCTCCTCCAGTGAATTTGAAGGTCTTGCGGAAAAGCTTCACCCATTCCTCCTTCTCCCGCGGATGGTGGGCATCCAACCAACGTGCGAAGCCGCCGTGGCTCTCGCGCATAGCCTGGACGCGCCGTGCGTTCTCGACGACGGCCCTCACCTTCAGCCGGTTCCGGATGATGCCGGGATCCGCCAACAGTCGCGCCTCGTCGGCCTCTCCCATCGCAGCCACGCGGTCGACGTTGTAGGCCGCGAACGCTCCCCGCATCGTCTCCCGACGCCGTAGCACCAGCCCCCACGAAAGGCCGGCCTGCATGATCTCCAGACAGAGGCGCTCGAACAGGACGGACTCGTCGCGCTGCGGAAAGCCATATTCAGTCGAATGATATGCATCGTGCAGGGGATATTCGGACGCGACGCTGCAATAGCTGTTCATGGCCCCTCACCGCTCTAAGAGCCGGCCTCCGACCCACGCAGCCGCTTTTGGGTCCGGACATGCTCTGATTTCATTCTTGCCGGGTCAAATCGTGTTGACGATCGAAACATGATAGCGAACCTGGACCAACCCTCCATTGAGGACACCGACAAGGACAAGCGGATAGAGTCCCGGAGCAAGCCCGCCCGAAATCGGCAGAGAAATGGAGAACGCCCGCTCTCCACCCGCCTCGATGATCAATTCGGTCGGCTCGACCGTATCGTGTAGGGAGTGAAACCAGCTCTCTCGAATGAGCGTGAGGAAGCCGTGCACCGATGCAGACCTCTCACTCTTGATCTCAAACCGTGCGGTCAGCGTGCCATGGCACGCCTCGATCGGATCACACGCGCGCACGGCGATTGCGGGCGGCAGCTCACCGAGCACGCCGCATACCGTGCAATGGAGAATCTGGTGCCGATCCGACGGATCCGTATGGGAGTGATATGAAAGTGCACTGGTTTCGCGCGTGCAGCTCGGACACTTCTGGTGTCCCCCGTCGCTGCAGCTGCGGGCATAGAGCTTCTGCCACGCATGAAATAGGAATCCGCCGGTTCGCTGGACATAGAGACAGACGGCATCGAGCACGAGCCGCTGCCAATTGCGCCAGCGATCCATGACGAGCATATGCACAGCTATGGTCGATGAGGTCGGAAGCGCGCCGTCCTTTTCGAACGGACGCGCCGACAAATATCCCAACAGGATCGATTCCAGTTCGAGCGAACCAATATCCGCAACCAGCCGCTCACCCTCCGGGCCGAGAGCAGCGGCTAATGGGCCTGAGGCGGCGGTGAGGAGCAGGCGCCAGAAGCCCAAATATGGGAGCGCGTCGCGGAGCGTAGCCAAGTCGCGCTCGAAAGATTGCCGAGGCAACACAGACAGCTCGACGGGCTCCTCAAGAGCAGTCATCCCGTCGGTTTGAAGAGCGACGAAGATGAGCGATTCATCGTCGGCGCCGAGGACGACGGAGATCGCGGCGCCTTTTAAAGGGCGCGGCGCATGCAACGCCATCGGGAGCCGCTCCACCGACGTGCTCCTGAACTTGAGGATGGCCCGTCCTTTGTGGGAGAACGGAATCGCGTCGGAGGGAATACTGACCGGAAAGTCCTCTTCTGTGCGGAACGCTCCGAGGTCATGTATCAGGCTTGACTTCAGCCGCAGGCCCGGATGGCCGACGGCAACGAGCGGTCCATAGCCTTCCTTGGCGGGGGACGTCGGTCCATAGGATGCGCGATGCCACGCGTTGAAGAGACGCACCGCCGTGCCGAACTCGTGGCCGTCAAGGAGAAACGACAGCAGCGCAGCCTCGACATTCAAATCATGATAGAAAGCCCCAAGCGTAGCCACTGCGGCTAACGCCCCGCTCTCGGCCATGCGCCACAAGATCGTGCCGCTGCGGTGAAAGGGCCGGTCGTCGAGCGGGAGCGTGCCGCAGCCCAGAAGGAGAACCACAGGGTAACGAAACAGTGCTGGATCACTAAGTCCCTCGACGGACGCTGGCGAGCGTCCGAACAGGGGCTGCCTGAAACAGAGGCCATCCGCGAAGCAGGGATAGAGACCCGTCATGTTGCCCGGCGACCTGCTTTCGTCGGGCCGGGTTCGGGGACAAATAACCACTCCCCGTCCGCCGAGATCAACGGAATTTCCGTGTCCGCTCAATAGAAGGATACGCCGGTCGCGATCCGACGGCCCGCCTGTCGCACCTGTGATGGAGCGGTCCACAATGGCTTGGGAGGCAAGGTCTTCGATCTGGTCGACATCTCTAATCTCGACCGTCGCGAACAACAGGGACTTGAGGAGCGACAATCGTCCTCGGTCCGAATCATCGGCAGACAGCACGCCAAATGAGACGTCGTGCTGCGCCAGCAGCGCCAGCGCCCGGCAGAAATCGTCAGCTGGAGTCTGCGGACTAAACAGGACCAGCACTTTTCGGAACGAGCCGGGAAGCCCCTGATATAGCGCGATATCAGAGAGAACCGCACCACCGCAGAGATGCTCGGTCAGCAGGATCGCCTGATCAGTCACGCCGGCGAGCGGCAGAATCGCAAGCTCGTGGCGAAGGCACGAATCGGAACAGCCTCGTTGTTCACTCCGGCCAGGCCCTCCTGCCAGGAACTCGCTGACGTCAATGACACGAAGAGCGTAATCGTGAGCCGAACCGATGCGGCACACGGCGGGGACGAGATGATTGACAACCGGCACAACCTTGGCGCCCGCCTGACCAACATTCCGACCTGAAGCCGGACGCGGCGATACATTAAGCGCTTGGAGGACTGCGAGCTCTTCGGCACCATCAGCTACGCGGACAACGACGACCTCTCGCGAGCCAGAAGGTTCCATCGTCGTCAGCCGGTTATCAAATTCGGTTCAGTCTGTCGAAAGCCAACAAAAAGCGGGGAATGGCAGGAATTGCCATTCCCCATCGACATCACCAAGCCAATGGGTTGGCAGCAATTTCCTTCAGGAGCACTGCGGCCTCTTCGCCGCTGGATATGTGCACCAAAGCCTTATCCCATGCGTCTCTTTGAGCTTTCAGCCTCGCATCATTGGCCTTGCGTTGGGTGTCCAACAATGCTTTCAGGTTCGACACTGCATCCATCAGATCCTCCATCAGTAAGCGGCGTCAAATGACGCTCTCTATCAACGAGAGCGCCATATGCTAATACGACTTTTGCGCGAAATCAACCAATGGACGCAAACTGCGCCATTACAACCCGACCGTTCGCGGGTGAGAGCGCGCAGGGCAATGCGAAAGCCAAATTGCGTAGACAACTTGCAAATGAGGCTTGGCTCTCACTATGCCGAGATGCGCGATTCTGCCTGTGATCCTCCCAATCAGCCCAGATGCGGAATGACGGAATCGTGAGCATTCAAGCTTCAGCGAACGCACAACTAGACCGGGCACATTAATCGTTGCGCTCCATTATGGTGTTGTGTATTAGTAAGTGTGACTTAATAGATAACGTCTCTAGGTTGTGAGGTCGCAAAATGAACTCCCGCTCGGATGTTATCGATTTTCATGTACATGTCGGCGATTTCCGGCGCTTGCGGGCCGACATCCAGCGCCTGCTGCTTCAGCTGAAGGCCGAGCAAGACTTCAATCTGGAAGAATTGATTTCGCGCCCCAAAGAGCTCGCCAGATACCTGCGACGGGAGGGCGTCGAGAAGGCGGTGATCCTTGCCGAGGACGGGCCGGGTACCAACTACCACATCACAACGGAGTTCGTTTGCGACTTTCGCGATGCAGCGGCTGAAGAAGCGGGCATGTTCATTCCCTTTGGCTGCATGAACCCCACCTACACGTCCAACATTATCGAAAAATACGAATCTGATCTGAGCAGAGGAATTCGGGGCTACAAGCTCTACCCCGCCGATCACAACTACCATCCGATCACCGACGAGCTGATGCGGTTCTACGAGCGGCTCGACAGCGACGGACTCATCCTGATGTTTCACACAGGGACGACCGGGCAGGATGATGGCATCGACGAATACGGCGATCCCGCAATATTCCGCCCGATTCTCGAAAGCTTCCCGTCGCTGAAGGTCGTCATGGCGCATGCCGGCAAAGGCAAGCCCGCCTACTGCAAGGAAGCCGAGATCTGTGCGTTACAATATGCAAACTGCTATCTCGATACGGCGTTCATTGCAGCGGACAAGCTGCTCGCCTACCAGCCGAACCTGGAGCGTTTCTCCCACAAGATCCTGTTCGGCAGCGACTGGCCAGCCGGCGTGCGTTCGCTGTCCGGCCACATCGCCGCACTCGGTCGTTCTGGCATTTCGAGTCAATCGCTCGACCGCATCCTATCCGCCAATGCCCGCCGGGTGCTTCAGTTGAATTGAACTGCGCTTGATCGACAGGTGAATTGCAATGGAACGGTTCGACATCGTGATCATCGGCGCCGGTCCAGGCGGCGTACAATTGGCCTTGACGCTCAGAGAGATCAGCCGGCGTGGCCATGCTAAGATCAAGTACTGCATCATCGAGAAGGAGAGCGCACCCGGCGGTTTCTTTAAGCGATTTCCGGTGCATGGTCAGCTGATCAGTAACAACAAACTGTACTCAGGACGGGATCCCAAGAGCCGGTTTGCCGAGCGCTTCGACTGGAACAGCCTGATCACAGAAGACCGGGAGATTCTGACGAGGAATTACTCCCGGGATTTCTATCCGCGCAGAGAGATCATCTGCAAAATGCTGCAGGACCTGTGTAGCCGCTATGCCCTCCCGATCAAATATGATCTGACGGTCACCAGCGTTGAGCGGCAGAGCGACGGTCAGTTCCTGATCGAGACGGAGCAAGGCCCGGTCAAATCGCAGCTCGTCGTTGTTGCCACCGGGCTCAAGCCAATCACGGCCACAATTCCCGGGATAGAGCACGCGATCCCCTATGCCGAGATGGGACCAGCCAGTCGCTATCGCGACCAGCAGGTCCTGATCATCGGCAAGGGCAATAGTGGGTTCGAATGTGCCAACCATATCCTGAACGAGGCTTCAGTCATCATGTTGGCGAGCCGCAATCCGGTGCGATTGGCGTTTCAGACGCACTATGTCGGCAACCTGCGCAGCATCAATGCCCTGGCCATTGAGAACTATCAACTCAAGCACCACACCGCGCTTCTCGACTGCGAGATCAAGCAGATCGAGCGGTTGTCCGATTCATACAACGTTACCGTCGCCTACAAGCACGCCAACAACGAGGTAGAGAGCCTGCGCTTCGATGCCATCATCGCCGCAACGGGCTTCACCGGTAACCTGGATGTGATCGACGAGACGTTCGCGCCGCCGCGGCTCCACGGCAAGTTTCCCGATATCGACCACGAGTTCGGATGTCGTGGCGTCGAAGGGCTCTATTTCGCCGGCGCGCTCACTCACGGGCCCGACTACCGTTCATTTTCCTCCAGCGGCTTCATCCATGGCTTCCGCTACAATTCAGTAGTGCTGGCGCACCATGTCGCCGCAAAGCTCGGAGTGGTCGAGGCGCCCGCCTGCATTGCCGGCGAGCGACTGCTGGATCACCTGATGATCGAATTCGAGGAGGATGCCGGGTGCTATCTCCAGCCCGGCTACATCGGCCGATGTTATCGTTGCACGGGCGACGGAACATGGTCGGACCTCGGATATCAGACACGGCGCTGGTTCGATACGGCGCCACCCTCGGACGCCACCCTGCTCCTCGCCACGCTGGAATATGGGGACATCCACACTTTTCCGAATGTCATGGAGATCCCGAGGAGTCCGGGCGACCCCGACAAGAGCGTTCATATCCATCCCGTGGTCCGAGCGTGGAACAGGGGACATTCGCGGGAGGTGCATCTGGAGGAAAGCCTGCTGAACAGGTTCAGCGGCATTACCGCCAATCGCCAACGCCTCGAGGGTTTTCTCGCCGCGCTAAACGTCCGCGAGCCTACTCTGCTATCGGCGATGTGAGCCGGAAAGCCCAAGACCTTCAAATGCGGAGATCGAAAAGCGATGACGTACGATCAGCTCTTTCCGGTAACCCATCACTTCTATCCGCTGCAGCACTGCTCCGACCCCGAGCTGTCGCCATTTTCCGACTTCGTACGCGGACTGGGACAAAGAAAGCGCAAGCCAACCGACAATCTCATCTACCTTCACATCCCATATTGCGAGAAGCGCTGCATCTTTTGTCCCTTCCATGTCCGCGTCAAGCGAGACGAGACGATCTTCGAGCGCTATGTCCGCGCGCTCGAGCGCGAGATAGAGATGCTTGCTCGGCTTCCCTATGTCGACGACATGCGCTTCAAAGCGGTGTATTTCGGCGGAGGCTCGCCCTCGATGCTCAGCACCGCATTGGTGCGCCGCCTCTACGATGCCCTGCGCAGCCATTTTGACATTGACCAAGATGCCGAGTGGACGTTCGAGGGGGAGCCCCACAGCCTCTCCGATCCAGAACTTCTGTCCTATCTTGCGGAGCAGGGCACCACGCGACTGAGCTTCGGCGTTCAGACCTTTGATCGCAAATTGCGAGAGACGTTGAATATCGCCGCAACTGTGGAAGATGTAATCGACTGTACCGAAGTGGCGAGAGCGGCCGGCATAGGAGAGATCAACATCGATATGATGTTCTTTCTCCCGGGCCAGACGCCGGCGGATCTGGACGATGATATCGCGGAACTCGCCCGGCATGACTTCGACAGCATCGACTATTACTACATGTCCTACTACGGCCTTCCACAGAAGGCGTTCCAGGATATGGAAACCGGTCTGTTTCCCAAGCGGCCACCTGAAGGAGCCAGATTCTCAATGAACCGGCAGGTGCGCGAGCGCATGTCCGTGGCAGGCTACCACCACGTCACGGATCACGTTTTTTCGAGGTCGCAAAAGGGGTCCGAATATTATCGTCTGCTCTGGGGCGGCGGCTTTGGGCGGCATGATGCCGAGACGCTCGGCATTGGAGCGTCGTCACGCGGCTATATCAACGGCTATAGCTACGCCAACAACGTGGCGCACGATGCCTATATGGCCGAAGTCGAAGCCGGCAAACTCCCGGTCTTCAAGGTCTCGGATCGGCTGCGTGACGAGCGCAACAGAGGCCTCGTCTTCTTCCCGAAGTTCTTCTCGATCGACGAGAGCATGGTGCCAGACGACGGCCGCACCATGACCGTCCTGCAGAAATTGATCGACGGCGGATTGGCACGCCGGCAAAATCACACCATTGCGATCACTGAAGATGGCAAAGACTGGATTCCGAACATCACCGTCGATCTCTTCGAGCGTGAACAGAGGACGATCAATGACAAATGGGTACAGCAACTTGCTTCGCGATTTTCCAACCGCGTCACCTTGTAGCAATCCAGCATGGCGCGTGGCCGTCTTTCGGTGACAGTCGATAGCATCCTGCGTCAGGGAAGGGACCAAGTGTGACGCAAACCATTGCCGTGATCGGTGTGCCATGGAGCGTTCATGAACTCGTACCGGCCGTACGGGATGCCAAGAGCCTCGGCGCGCGTTTGCGGCTAGTCGATACGCAGGACATGCTGGACCGAATTGAGGCATCGCTCGATCTCGAGATGGTTCCGGTTGCCAATTTGACGGCTCCAGAGATTGTTGCGGCGCTTGGGGACGGCCGTGCGGATTGCGTGGTGTCGATCACGGAGATGACCCTGGAGCTTGCCGCTGAAGTGCGCGAGCTGCTCGGGCATGTTGGAACCTCGACGAGCTCCGAGCGCAGCATCACTGACAAAGCCCTTACGCGCATTGCGCTCTCGGAGAGCGGCCTGACCCACGTGCAATTCTGGCAGACGTCGCTCGCAGAGCTACGGTCGCTCGTCCAGACTCTGCAATTGCCTCTGATCGCCAAGCCGCGCGCTCTGACCGGAAGTACGGCCGTCTGCCTTCTGAGCACAACAGCCGATCTCGAGTACCTTGAGGCCCAATACGACCACGCCGAGGCCGCCGACCGAAGCCGCGACCGCCTGCTCCTCGAGCAGGTCATCGCCGGGGAAGAAGTGAGCGCTGAGGCAATGGTGGTCAATGGCAAGCTCACGCTTCTCGCCATCACCGACAAGTTCAATACCGGCAAACCCAATTTCTTCGAGGTCGGCCACATCATGCCGAGCCGCCATACCACAGAATGGTCGATGAAAGTCGCCGAATATCTCCAACGGATCGTGGAAGTACTCAGCATCGTGACCTCGCCCATTCATGCCGAGCTGAAGCTGACCGACAGGGGGCCCGAGCTGGTTGAGATCCACAGCCGTTTCGGAGGTGGCAACATTGTTCGGCTGCTCGAAGACGCATTTGGCATTCGCGCATTCGAGATCTATTTTGCCGCGATGCTACGGGGATGCGCGCCTCGCGCCGTCAGCGCGAGGCAGTTTTGCGGTGTCGGCTTCTTCACCGGCCGCATCGGGCAGGACTATCGGCTAAAGTCGTTTGATTTTCCTCATCCGGGGACCATCGTCGAGATCGATTTCAACAGACAGCGTAGGCCAAAGTTGGAGGCCTATGAAGGTGTCAGACTGCAATACTGGCGCCCGGGACACTGCTTGTTCGCCTCGGACCGCTACCATGAGATCTTCGAGAACGTGTCGTTCGTCGTCGACCGGCTATGCGGAGCTGGAGCCACAAGCGCGCGGGGAGCATGAGCCGTGGTTTTCGCGCCAGCCCTACAGATACTCCGCCCGTTACTATCGGTCGCCAGTCGTCGCGCCGACTTCGGAACCGCGTTTGCGCGCTTTCCGAGCGAGTTTCTCTCTCATCACGCTGGCTATGCAAGGGTCCAGCCTGCGCTGCTCCCGCTGGGGGTGCCGAACGCGCTGGCTGGGCACATCTGGCGCGCCACCGCGACCGTGCTCTCGCAGCTGAAGGACATTTTTCACCGGCAGGCCGAGAGCAATCCGGCTGAGTGGATGCGCGGGCTGGGCTATACCGAGGATGAACGCAACTGGTTGCAGACAATGGCCGATCCCCGGTCGGTCCAGATCGCCACCTCGTTCGCGCGCGCCGATTTCATCGTAAGCGAAGCCGGGCCGAGACTCGTCGAGGTCAATGTCGGGCCCACGATCGGCGGCATCGGTGTCTTGGACCGGTACAGCGATGTTTTCGACTTGACTTGCAGGGACCTGATCGGCGGCTCCCCCGCGAGCGGAATTTCGCTGCCGCGACCGGCAGTGATCTGGTCGCACGTTCTGCGTCGGCTCGCGGGATCCGACGGGTCGGCCGGGAATAGACTGAGAATCGCGCTGGTCGTCGCTGATGACGAAATCGATATCCCTCATCCACACGAGGCAGCAAGTTACCTCCGCCGCGAGGGAATGACAGTCGACATCGTCTGCGTCGACGAAGTGCGGTTCCATGATGCGCGCGCGGAGACGCCGCGAGGTCGCGTCGACGTCGTCTACGCCTGCTTCACCTATGATCAGTTCAGGACTCCGGTCTATCGGAAATTCGCCGAACAGGCGATGGCCTGCCATCGTGCAGGCGGCCCCCTCTACATCTCGCCGCCGGCGTTCACGGTATTTGGGAACAAGGCGATGTTGGCGGAGGTCGGCGATAACGCCGACTTGGCCAACGCGAGCCTGCTTCTCAAGACGCGGCGCCTTGCGCCCGATCTCCTCACCTTTGCTTCGGCGAACCGAGGCGCGCTCGTCCTGAAGCCTTCGATCGGTTATGGCGGCGATGGAGTTGTGGTCGGCGCCGACTGTGAGCAAGCGGCCTGGAACGATGCCCTCGACCGTGCCACCCAGGCGCAAGCGGCGTACGTTCTGCAGGACTATGCCGCCCCATCCCCGATTTTGATGCCGACGTGTCAGGGCTCGATCGCCTACCATTTCAACATTGGCTGCCTGTCCTTCGGCGGGCAGTTCGCTGGTCTTCTCCTGCGTCAGGTACCAGCAAGCTCGCAAAGCGTCACCAATTGCAAGCAGGGAGCAACCTTCGCGGCTGCTTGCATTGTCGATGACGACACCGCGAGCAAGCTGGCTAAGTCTGCGGGTGAGGATTAGCAAAAAGACCTGGTGAGGCCGATGACTGTCGGAACAGCACTCATTGTTCATCCGGCGCCGGACGAAACCATGCTACGCGCGCTCCTATCCGAATGCGCGAACGTGGTGGTGATGAGTGCGTCGAACGGGACAAGCAAGCCGACCGATCGACAGGCGAGCATCACACGGCACGTTTTCACCAGTCAGCAGCATCTCGTCGCTTCGGCGCACGAGATCAATCGTACCAGCCGCATCAGCGCGATCCCAACTGTTTGGGAAGGTGGAGTCGAGGCAACAGCTGCGCTCAGTGCCGCGCTTGGATTGCCGGGCAACTCCATTGCCGCCGCCCGAGCCGCCCGTGACAAGCACGAGGCGGCATTGTGCTTCGAACGACACGGCGTTCCCCACCCGCGCACGATGGTGGCTTCCGCGACCACAGAGGAGTGTAGCCGCATCGAGAGTGAGTTTACGTATCCATTCATCGTGAAGAGCCCCTGGTCTACGAACAGCCAGTCGGTCACTCTGGTTCGAACGCGCGAGGAGCTGAACGGGGCCCTGGCCATGTTGAAGCGCCTGTACAGCCCGAACCGTGACAACCGGCTCTTCGGGCTCTACGCCCAACGGGCCGCGCAGCAGCCGGTGCTGGTTCAGGAATACGCCGATGGGATCGAGCTGAACATCGATCTCCTGATCGCGCCCGATGCGCACCGTCTGCTTGGCATATTCGAGAAGTATCCGATGCACGGTCCAACCTTTGAGGAGGTCCAGAGCGTCTACCCGCCACGTATCCGCGCCTCCGAGATGGAGGAGTGTGTTCAGGCCGCGGTGGGCGCCGTCAGGGCACTCGGCGCAACCATCGGAGCTGCGCATGTGGAGCTACGCTTGACGAAGGGAGGACCGGTAATTATCGAGGCGGCGCTCCGGCCGGGCGGCTTCCTCACACCGCTGGCGATAAATCATCTCACCGGAGTTCACCCCGTCTCCGCGTTGGCGCGGCTTCTGATGACGGGCGAGTTTCCTGACATCGAAAGTCTGCCGGCCGGCGTTTCGTGCCTGTATGGCGCGGTGAATTGCGGCATCGAAGGACGCATCAAATCCATCTCGGGCGAGCGAGCGGTCAGGAACTCCGTGCCGGGTCTCTCGATGTTCAAGCTCCTGAAGCAGCCCGGTGACCGCCTCGTTCCGCTGCCGTTGGGTTCGGACTACCACATCGCAAGCTTCATGCTGGTGGGAAGTCGCCGCGAGACGCTCGAGACCGCCGCACAGGACATCCGGCGTCGCGTGAGAGTGGATGTGGAGTAGTCCCATGACATGTTTGGTGATCATCGGCACGCCCCGAACCGACTACACGCTCGCTCAGTCGATCATTCAGGCTCGCTTACGCGGCATGGACGTCATTCTGGTCGATAGGCCGTCCCAGCTCGAAGGGTGCCGAGAGTTGCTCCCCGACGCAAGCAGGATCGGCCTCGACCAACTGGATGCAAAAGGGGTCGTCGAGGCGATAGGCGGGCTCAATCCTCGATTCGTCGTTTCCTTTAGCGAGTTCAATCTTGAGCTCGCGGCGCAAGTCCGCGAGCGCCTAGATATCGATGGACCGTCCGTGACTGCGGTCAGGCGAACCCGGAACAAACATGAGACCCGCAGCCGCCTCAAGGCATGCGAATTGACGCAAGTGGACTTCCAGGTGACGACGCTGATCGAATTGGACAAGGTCACCGAACGGTTCGAGGCGCCATTTGTCATCAAGCCCGTGTCGATGACGGGCAGCATCGGTGTCCACGCAGTCCGATGTCGCGCCGAGGTCGCCGCGTTCAAGGCCCGATTTGTCGATCCGGCGGCCGAAGAAGAGCGCCGACGACAGTTCGTCATCGAGGGCTTCCTCGAAGGCGAAGAGTTCAGCATCGATGGGATCTATGCCGCCGGCAAGTTTCATGTCTTTGCCGTCGTACAGAAGCGCACGAATGGATTCCCGAACTTCGCTGAGGTCGGACACACAGTACCGGCTCGCCCGCGCGACGATGTCGATTGCGGCGGCTTCGTCGCGGCCGTTGCAGCCGCGCTCGACCTCGATACGACACCGATCCATGCAGAGGTGAAGATCAGCGGGCGCAACATCGAGCTCATCGAAATCCACACGCGGTTCGGCGGCGACTACATTCCCATGCTGATCGAGAACGCATTCGGGTACAATGTCTTTGGCGCCTACTACGATGTCCTGCTGGGCCGCCAGCTTCCGGCAGTGAAGCCAGTGCGCGCCGTGACCGGCATCCAGTTTCTTCATGCAGGCGAGCTCGATCGCATCACGCGCCTTCCGCGCGCATGGCCCGGCGTCGACTATTGCCTCCGCTTGACCAGGACCGAAACGCACGATGCGACGCTCGACCACGACAACATCCGCATCTTGAACCATCGGATTGGTCATATCGTCTTCAGCGCGGCGGACCATGACCTCGCCGATGCCTTTATCGACGGTCTTTATGCGTCGGACGACGCTTTCGTCACCGGACGGGGTGAGGTTGGGATGTAAGTACGTAAGCCGGAAGGGATCAAACAGGAGGGCATCATGGGCGACGAGAACGTAAACGCTGTGCAGGAGCTCAACGAGAATTATTCCCGCAGCTTCGGCGTACTCGCAGGCTACCTGCCGCAGGATCGCAACAGCATCGATGAATGGCAACGCGCGATCGTCGAAGAGGCCCGCAACGAGACGGACGACGTCAGGCAATATGAGACGTCCGTTCAGGAACTGGCGACCCTGATCGAACGCAACGGCATTGTCCGGATGTATGTCACGGAGATGATCAACCAGGTGCCGGCCAGATACAAGACGGTCACCACCATTGGCGAACTCCTCAAGGCGCTGAACCACATCATCAAGCATGCGCCGAGATACAATCCCGATCCGAAGAAGCAGAACTTCTTCCCCTTCTACACCCTCTTTCTCTACATGATGTATACACCCGCCGGAGCCGTGGCGTTCAGGAATGATGCGTTTAACTCTGCCCTTTGCGGGATTCTCGACCAGTGGCGCGCTCTTCTCGACTCGCCGAAGTCCCAGGACGTGTTGAACGAGGGCGAGTTCGGCTGGCTCTCGCCACCCGCACGCAAGTATTGCGGTCTCGATGAGTTCATCATCCCGGATCGCCACGCGCCTCATTGGGGATTCAAGTCGTTCAACGACTTCTTCCACCGCCAGGTGAAGCCGGAGTGCCGTCCGATTGCTGCGCCCGACGATCCTGATGTGATCGTATCTGCCAATGACGGGACCGTCTATAAGCTGGCGCGGAAGGTCCAGCGCTCCGATCTATTCTGGATCAAGGGCCAGCCCTACTCGCTCGTCAACATGCTGGACAATAGCCCCTTCGTGGACAGATTCGTCGGCGGCGACGTGTTGCAGACGTTCCTGGCCGCGAACAACTACCATAGATGGCGGGCCCCGATTGCCGGGGTGGTGAAGGAAGCGAGGCGCGTGCCGGGGCTGATGTTCAGCCAGCTGCTCTCGCTCGGCTTTCACCCGGACGATCCCACCAAGCTCCCGCAAGGATACGACTCGAGCGTCAACGCGAGAGGCCTCATCTTCATCGAAAGCGACGAACGTTCACTCGGGATGGTTTGCGTGATCCCGGTTGGAATCACCGAGGTGTCATCGGTGACAATCGAGGTCGCCGTCGGGCAGCGGGTCAATAAGGGAGATGAACTCGGCTACTTTAGCTATGGCGGCTCGTCCCTCTGCCTGGTGTTTCAGAAAGATGCGATCGATCACTTCACCATCGTGCCCCCGAACGTGGGCGCCGATGAAAGCTGGTCGGCCCCCGTCAAGGTCAACGCGGAGATCGCCGTCGTACGCTCGTCACACCGCGCGCCCTGAGTGGAGCGCGGACGACCGCGCAATAGAGAGGAAACAGTCATGCTGCGAATGCCCGCAATCATGTCGACGCTGGCGGCCATCACCGGCCTTTCGATCCTGCTCGTGTTGTTAAGTTCGGCAAGATCCGACCCAAGCGAGGGCTTTCGTTGTGGCCCTGGTTTTCTCACCTATTCTGTCCAGGTGCAGCAAGGTTCGACCGGCGGCGGCGTGCGCTGCGTGAAATTCATCGACTACCAGCTTGTCGACGGTCAAATCACAGGCGTGTACTGGTACGGCGAAGGCACCCTGAACCAATATATCTATCGGCATCTCGGCAACGTGTACCTCAGGAAGGATCCGGCGACCGGCGCTACCACGATCGTCAGCTTGGCCTCCGATATCTACGGAAATGGCGAGAACGCGAAATTCTCGGCGAATGACCTCAAGCTGACGCCGATCAATGGCCAAGATCTCATCCAGGAGACCAGCGAGTGGCCTGAGAAATGGATCCTGGAGAAATCGGGCGTTGCGAATTACACGAGCCATCTGGGGCCGGTCGCAAACTGCGGCCGCTTCTTCACCAAGCTCACGGTCGCCGCCGGTATGGGCGTCCGCTGCGCAATGCGCTCGGATCGCGGCGAGGAGTATCCGGACCTGGTCTGGTATGGCGATCAGGAGAACGGATCGCATCGACATCTCGGCATCGTGACGGGCAAGGACGCCAGGGAAGCGCGAGCGACCGCCGTCGCATTCTGTAGCAAGGGGACCTGTCCGGCGCCTCCGGAAGGTCGCCTCGTTCTCACGGGGCTCAACCACTGCGATGAGCCGTTCAAGATCCGCGTCTCCGGCGACTGGAACGAACTTTGGACAAGCGCCGAGCGATTGAGTTGCGCAACGCGGTAGCCGCAAGGTAGCGAGCGGCGCGTTCATGCGTTGCCGCGAACCTGGCAGTCTCCCGATACCTGCATTTTAACAGATCACAATCATGGGGTGACCGATGTATCAAACGGAAAGCGTTCTCAGTTCGGTACTTCTGCAATTGGTGATCATTGTAATCGCCGCGCGCTGCGCCAACGAACTTTCGCGTCGTGTGGGTCAGCCGGGTGCCGTAGGAGAGATTGTCGCGGGACTGATGCTCGGGCCCTCTCTGCTCGGCTATCTTGCGCCGAGTGTGTCGCAATTCCTCTTCAAGTCGTCGGCCGCCGCGCCGATAGCCATCATCAGCCAGATTGGCCTCATCCTGCTGATGTTCCAGATCGGCAGCGATTTCGAATTCTCGCACTTGAGAAGCGGACGCAACCGAAGGATGGCGATCGCAGTCGCCGCCGCCAGTGTCACCGCGCCGCTAGTCTGTGGCATATTGATCGGTCGCGTCGCGGCGCCGATTCTGGCTCCCGACGTCGACGTTTTCACCTTCAGCCTCTTCATCGGCGTCTCGCTTGCCATCACGGCCGTGCCGATCCTCGGGCGCATTCTGCACGAATATGGCTTGAGCCGTACAGAGGTCGGCGTCATCGCCATCTCGGCGGCAGCGTTGAACGACGTCGCTGGTTGGATTCTTCTTGCTGGCACGGCCGCCTATGCATCCGCGGATTTCTCCGCACAGCACACTGCATTGCAGATCGGCAGTATCGTCACCTTTGCTGTCGCACTGAGGTTCGGCGGCCCGCCCCTCGTCAACTGGCTCTTTCAGATGTTTCCACTCGTCAACGGGCGGGTCTCGTCGAATCTGATGGCCGCGACAGTCGCCCTGCTCTTTGCCTCGGGCATTTGCACCTACATGATGGGCATCTTCTCTATCTTTGGCGGATTTGCGGCGGGCCTCCTGTTCTATCGCAAGCGCGAGTTCGTTGACGCCTGGCGCCATCAGATCGGGCATTTCGTGCTCGTGTTCTTCCTGCCGATTTTCTTCACCTATACCGGCCTGCGCACCAACGTTCTGGGTCTGACGACTCCCTCGGACTGGGCGTGGCTCTCGTTGATCCTGGCTGTTGCCGTGCTCGCAAAGGTCTTCCCCGTCTACGCTGCAGCCCGACTGTGCGGCTTCAGCCAAGCGGAATCCTCGGTGATGGGGGCATTGATGAATACGCGCGCCTTGATGGAGCTCGTCGTCGTCAACATCGGCTTTGATCTCGGCTTCATTCCGCCGGCTGTGTTCACGATGCTTGTGATCGTAGCCGTGACGACCACCGTGATGACAGCGCCGCTGTTGCGCGTCCTCCTGCCGCGTACGGGCCATGTAATCCCGCTCGGCGTCGAAGCGTAAGCCGCGAGCCCGGCCAGTTTGCCGCGTCACCCTTGCATCGGGTTCGGCGGCAACTCTGCCCAAACCGCTGACGTCCGGCGCTAAAAGCAGACGGACGCTTCGGTAAACAGGAGGTTGCCTACTTGCCGGAGCTGGACGCTTTCGCTGCCCGGCCGGGGAGCGGTGCACGCCTGGGTCAGAACGGCGGATCACGCGATGGTAGCAGGAGCATCTGTTCGAGGCTGTGCAGCATCGCCTTGATGCAAACCCGCACGCCATGCATTGCCCTGGAGGGCGATTACAGGTTCGCAACGAGGAAGGGGCTTACCTGCCCTTGCCGGAAGGCCTCGAACTGGGCATAGTAACCCCGTTGTCGTTATCTGTTTGATCAACCTCCAGGCGAGCCATTTCGAGAATAACGAGGACGAAGGTCAGATCGGCCTCCTCCGCGCATGCAATTGCTTCATCAAGTGCTTTGGAAAGTCGTTCAATGTTCGCTCGCCGTGTCATTGCGCTATCCATGCCGAAGGAACCCAGATGGACGACTCCTGGCTTGCCGAGCTTCTGCGATCCCAAAAGACACGGGACGCTTCGCGCGATGCTGTCGAAGGTTTGCTATTACTCAAGATGTTCATCAGGCTCTCACCGGAGCAGCGCCGCAAGATACTCGCCCTGGTCGAACGATACGTTCAGCACTAAGTGCAACGCTCGTGCGCCCGGGGTGATCTGCCAGCATCTAGGCGACATACCGGTGCCTCACCTGACCACGCGGCCGCAATCGCAATTCGATACGCGGCGGCAAGAGTGTGATCTGAGGCGTTGGCTTTCCTGCCGGAACGCTGGACAGGACTTCCAGACTACAGGATGCCGACAACTCGAGCGCCAGCAACTGGAGCTCAAGCAAACCAAGGCCGATACCAACACAGGCGCGCGGCCCGAGGCCAAACGGCATGAAGGCCGGCGTGTTGTAGGCACGGTCAAGCCGGAAGCTGGCCGGATCGCTCCAGTAACGTTGATCGCGCTGCAATTGCCATGGACTGATGATAAGCGAAGTTCCGCGCTTCAATTGTACGCCCGCGATTTCCTGGGGCGTTCGTACTTCCCGCGAAAACCAATAGAAGGGGGGATAAAGCCTCAGTACCTCGCGCGCCACCCGAAGGCTGATTTCGGCTTTCGGTAGTCTGAGCGGATCTATCTCTCCGGACTCATCCGTGATCGAGTGCGATTCGTCCGCGAGGCGCATCGCAAGTCCGGGCTCAGTTGCCAGATAATAGAGCAACCAGGCAGCGGCGTTTCCCGTGGTGTGATGACCCGCGAGCAGTAGCAACAAGATCTCATCGCGCATATCGTCAGGGGGCAGATTGAGACCCTGCAAGGCCTGCACCAGGGTACCCTCACGCGCGCGGTTACGGACGCGATCTACGACCTCTCCCATGATGGCCCGACTTCGTCGCAGTTCGCACCGCTTCGAGAGGCTGCGCCATGGCATGCGCGGGAAGACTCGAAAGAGACTATCGGCCATTTCCTCTTCCGCAACATGGACGGCTTCCATCAACGCCGATTCATCGGCTGCTGTCAGTGCTCCGTGCCCGAACAGCACAGCCACAACCATTCGCAGAGCCAGGGGTGCAGTCACTTGATGGGCATCGAACGACCGCTCGTGGGTCAGAAGCGATGCCTGTCGTCGGATCAAACCTGCGATCCGCGGCACGAAGTCATTCATGATGCCGCGCGCAAGATGAAGATGGATGACCGCGCGTCGTCGTTGATGCTCCGCACCGCTCAAAGTGATCGAGCTGCTGCCGATAACCGTCCGGAGCTTGTGGACTAAGCGCCCCTTGTCGATCGAAGCTTCGTCCGCTCTAAGAACGGACTTGGCGATTGCCGCGTCCGTCACCAGAAAGACGGGTGAGGGACCAAGGTTAAGTCGAACGAGAGATGCGGCCCCCTGAGAGCTGCGCTCCTCGAACAACGCGAGTGGATCACGCCGAAAGGCGTTCACATCCGAAAATGGATGCTTCATCGCTGATCTCCATGAATTGAGTGAGTGAAAGAAGCGCCCTGAGCGCGGGCGTAGGCTCTTGAGGAATTGGTATCTCGCCGGCAACTGCCAGAATCCACGCTCCGTCATCGCGAAATCCGACGATCTGGGGGTTGCCGTAGCGAGAGGTCGGAAGGCCAATGCGGTTAAGCAGCCTCTCGTGATTGAGCTCGGCCAGCGCAACCAGGCCAACGGCGTTGCGTGCCAATGCAAATCGGATCAGGAGACTATAAAGGACCGTGCCGGCCTGCCGGTGGGCGGCCACAACGCCGAAGCGGCTGATTTCCACATAACCTGCACAGGTTGGGAATGGCTTGTGCGTGGCCATATGCGGAAATATCGTCTGTGCCAAATACGGTCGCTCGCAACCGATAGCGCGGAAGCAACCAATCATTTCGCCGCCTATCGACAGGCCGCAGTAGATGGCGTCATCGGTGTCGAATTGGTCCCGCTCATGGCCGCTGTCGACCGAAAGCGACCAGCCGAGCTCCCGTACGAAGAGTGCGTATCGCAGCCTAAACAAGGCCTCGGCGAGGTCAGGGCGCCTCGCGGCAGAAAAGAACGTCGCCGTGTATCGCGGTTGTTGCACGTCCCGGCTCCCCATGACCTTGCGTCAGCTGGGGGAAGATGATGGGATCGATTCAGGATTTGAAATTAGGAATTTTCCTAAGGTTTGACCGGATGGGCGTTCTTGAAGACGATTTGAACGCAATCGAAGCTTGCGCTTCGACAGCTGAGATTCGCCAAGTGTTTCAACGGATTATTGAAGATTACGGCTTCTGTTCGTTCGGTTTCATGGACGCATCGCATCCCTGGGAGGACGAGCCGCTCCTGGTTTCGACACACGTGCCAGCCTGGATCGACACCTATAGGGCTGAGAACTTTATCAGCACCGATCCCTGCTTGGCGGTGGCCCGACGGACAAACCTACCCTTTCATTGGGGAAGCGTGCCGCTACCGCCGGTCACAGGCAAGCGCAAGCCGGGCGCCGTTAAGACCATGGAGGCTGTACGCGATTTCGGAATCAATCAAGGACTTACCATTCCGGTTCACTACAATGACGCGCTCGGCCGCCGCTACAGCAGTGTCTGCGCGCTGTTCTGGAAGGATCCCGTCCAAAAGTTCTTTGCAAATCTCAGATATAACGGCGTACAGCTGCATGTCATTCTGATCTATCTAGCTCAGAAAGTTATCGACCTTTACGCCGTCGAGACCATGGGTTCGAAGCGCACCGATTATTTCGCCGAGCTGCGGACATCGCCTCTGACGGATCGAGAAAAAGAGGTGCTCAAGTGGGCCGGAATGGGAAAGACCTCGGATGAGACCGCCATGATATTGAGCGTAAGTCGCAAGACCGTGGAGGCTCATATCAAGAGCGCGATGCTCAAGCTCGGCGCTAACAACAAGACCCAGGCAACGGTCCAAGCGGTCTACCGTGGTCTCATCAACATCTGACATGCTGGCTACTTTGATTTCGAGTTTATACTGAAGGTGATAGTCGAAGAATAGCGTCTCGGCGCAGCACTTGCCCTCGTCGTAGCAACTGCGGACGCCGATCGGGTTGACCATGCCCCAATAGCCTTCGTGCTGCGGATGAACCTCGGGATCGCCATACACCTCGGACGTTGAGGCCTGCAGGATCCGCGCTCCGACCCTCCTGGCGGGGCCGAGCAAGTTGATTGCACCGTGGACGCTGGTCTTTGTCGTCTGAATCGGATCGTGCTGGTACTGAATGGGGCTCGCCGGGGATGCGAAATTGTAATCTGGCCCGCCTCTACATAGAGCGGGGAAGTCACGTCGTGTCGCATCACCTCGAAGGCGGGATCGCCGATCAGTGGGGCGATGTTGCGCTTCGAACCGGTGAAGAAATTGTCAACGCAAAGAACCTGGCGGCTGCCCTTGTCACGGCGCAAGGGACAGCTACGACTACCGTCCGGGACGTGGTGGGCGCTCTAATGTACCAAGCGCGGCCAACCGCCACTATTTCGTCCAAACATCATGGCCCGTTTGCCACCAGCATTCTGTAACGCGAAGATGGCTGGGCAAAGATGCAAATGAAAGTCAGAGCCAATGAAGGCCAGATTGGCCTGACTTGGTTATCGGCTGGAATACTGTTTATCAGCCTTGTTTCCATGTCCGCGGCGCAGACGTCACGTCCGTTTCCAGCGCCATCCCATTTGGCCAAAACAGTTATCGAGCAAGACGTCGCCATCGACGTAGGGCACGACAAAATCATTGACGCTTTCTCTCCCCGCAACAGGGACGACTTTTCCAGCTGTCCTTATCCTCCACGGCTTTGCACCTGAACGTGATGGCATACCCGTAAGAGCGACGCAGGAAGGCATGTTCTCAAGGCCAGCCAGGCAGTGGGCGGAGCAAGGCTATGCGACCCTTCGCATCAGCACCCGAGGCTCAGGCGGCTCGGGTGGCAGCTATGAAAACATGACTATCGAAGGTCGCATTGAAGAGGCGATGGCAGCAGTCGCGTGGCTGGCAAGTCAATCCAATATCGATCCACATAAGATCGGAATTCTTGGCTATAATCAGGGCGCCATCGTCGCGACCGCAACTGCGGGTCGCATGCATGACACACCAACCATCAAGTCGATCGCGCTTTGGCTGCCCATCATCAATCCCCTATTTTATTACGGCAATCGATCCGGCGTTTCGCAATTGGCGGATGGGTTGAATGCCAATCATGGCGGGCTTGTTCCTCTTACAACCAAGTCAAAAACGTCTCGCCCTTTGAAGACGGGCTTTTACAGAGACATCTGGACCATCAGCCCCGCAGCAGAGCTGCGTTCATTTGACGGCAGCATGCTCGTGGCGATAGGAACGAAGGAAGCAGAGGATGTGCCGAAGGCCTCTGCCGAAGCTCTCTGCGCTACCATCATGGCCCGCATCAACTCGTTTCATTTCCCACTGACCAAGGGATCGGAGTGTTCGAGGGCAGCGAAACGTTGGACGAGCTTGCGGCTCGGACACTGGAATGGTTCAAGAAGCAACTTTGAGCACGGCAACGCTTTGAGGCGGCGGCAGCAGCTTCGGGCTAGTTTGATATGCGATCTGACTGCATCGGCATCGCGCGCAAGGTTTGCAGCATGACGTCAGTCGCCATCCCGGTCGCGCACATTCCTTCCGCCGCTTGGCCAAAATCAACGAGGCTATGATACGTCGGTCCCCGGGCCTTCGTGAGCGGGACCAGCCAGGCAGCATGTCCATGCGATTTCAGCCCATTGAAGTACAGTTCCTGCGTAGAAAACGGGATGTTGGAATCACGCGGGTCTGAGATCAAGAATATCCTGCGCGCCGGTTGATCCGGTATCTGATTCAAGGAATCATAAGGGTCAAAAAAGACTTCGGTCTTCAAACGGTTGACCCATCTCCTCGCCCTCAATCGCGCGCGATACGCTGCGGCCGAAGAAGAAAGAACGACGCACTGAAGATCCTTGCGCTGAGCAAGCAACTCTGCCGCAAGCGTTCCACCTCCACTATGCCCTCCAAGCACCCAGCGGCCAATATGGTAGCGCGACTTCAAGGCATCGATTGCAGAGGCCATCAGCTTCGCTTCCAGTGGCGTATGCCTGATATCGTAATGCTTGCCTGCACTTCCATATGTCCCCGGCCTGGCCAGGAAAACGAACGGCACGCCGTATCGTCCGAATTGCCCTTGTGATTGCTCGATCATCGCTGCAACACCGAGTCCTGCCTGATGGCGAACGCCTTTGGGCCCGCCCATCACGTCACCCGGCATCCAGGCTACTGCCAGTGGATTTGGTCCGTCTGCCTTCAATCCTGCGGCGTAATATCTAAGGCAATATCCTTCGCTCTCGACGCTGACCCAGACCGCGGTTTGCCGCGCCTCCATCTCTTTGCAGACCTCAGGCGAAATCTGCGTTCCATTAATGACTTTAACCGGATCGAACACCCCATCGTCTGGCCGGGACTGGGCTAAAGCTTCCGACGACATCAGGAAGGAATTTGCAATCACAATCAAAGATATGAGGGTCGGGCTTCCAGCGAATTTCACTTGGCACTCCAGAGATGCAACAGCGCTTGCCTCGTGACGCCCCTCTGAAGGCGTCGTCGGCAAGATTTGGCAGCCTCAATTACATCTGGAAAGCGGCAGAGTCGGGACCAGAGCGCGGAGGGCAGCGAACGGATCGTGACTTCGGGTTGACGAGTCGACGTCCTAGCTCGTGACCCGCTCTCCACGTCCGTACACCAGCAACATGAAGATGATGACGAGGCCGTAGATCACCTGGCGGCCGGCCTCGGGCATGTCCATGATCGACAGCACGCTGTTGAGCAGCACGATCAGCACGACACCGATCAGCGTGCCGAGATAGCGGCCGCGGCCACCGAGGATGTTGGTGCCGCCGATCACGACCGCCGCGATCGACGGCAGCAGGTAGGCATCGCCCATGCCCTGGTAGGCCTTGGTGGAATAGCCTGCGAGCAGCACGCCGGCGAGCGCTGCTGCGACACCGCACAAGACGAAGCAGATCACCGTGATGCGGCGGGTGTCGACGCCTGCGAGATACGCGGCTGCCTCCTTGTTGCCGATGGCATAGACGTAGCGGCCGAGTGCCGTGCGCTGGAGAATGATCGTGACCAGCACCGACACCGCGGCCCAGACGAACAGGGCGTTGGGGATGCCGAGCGTGCGGTCGCCGGCAAGCGTCCGCATCAGATCGGTGGCAGCGGTCTGCGGGGCATAACCGCCGGTATGCGCGACCATCAGCCCACGCATCACCGCGTTGACGCCGAGGGTGAAGATCATCGATGGCACACGCAAGTAAGCAACGCCAATGCCGTTGATGAGACCGACCAGGAGCCCAATGCCGAGCCCGACGGGAATTGCGAACGGCCCGCCGATCGAGGTCGCCATCATGGCGGCGGCGGCGAGCGTCCAGGGCACCGACAGGTCGATCTGGGCGATCAGGATCACCATCATCATCCCGGCGGCGACGATGCCGAGGAAGGCGCCGATCTGAAGCTGCTGCAGCAGATAGGTCGGCGACAACAGCGGCGCGCTGCCGAAGCGGGCAAACGTATAGACCGTGCCGGCGACGAGGATGACGAGGATGAACAAGGCCGCGATCAGGATCGGGCGGTCGTCGCGCGAGAGACTGAGGGAGGCCGAACTCATCGAAACAGCTCCAGCGTATTCTTGACGCGCAGCACGCCGAGCGCGCCGATACTGACTGCCGCCAGCAGGATCAGCCCCTCGAACAGCGGCTGCAACAGCGGCGCGATATCGAAGATCCGGAAGAAGAACGAGATGACGCGCAGCACCATGGCGCCGAAGATCGAGCCGATCGCGCTGCCGGTGCCCCCTAGCAGGGACGTGCCGCCGATGACGACAGAGGCAATCGAATTCAGCGTATAGGCTCCGGCCTGCGGGATGTCGGCATTGCCTGAGGAGGTCTGGATGGCGAGGAACAGGCCGCCGCAGCCGGCAAAGAAGCCGGCAAGCGTGAAGGCCGCGATCTTGGCGCGGTCGATGGGCAGGCCGGACATATAGGCGGCACCCTCGGCCGAGCCGACTGCATATACGGCGCGGCCGAGCACGGAGCGGCGGAACGGCACCCAGACCACGAGCGCGATCAGGATCAGCAGCACGAACGGCACCGGAATCCAGGCCACCGGCGCAAACCAGCTTGCTGCGCCATCGTCGAAGATGTGGACGGTCGCGGCAAAATCGCCGAGCGAGTTGGTCATCGCCCAGTTGAGGTCCTCGTCGATCTTGCCGCCCGGCGTCGGTCGCAGGAACAGCGCGATGCCGATATAGACCGCGCCGGTCGCAAGCGTCGCGATGATCGGCTGGATGCGTCCGTAGACGACGATGCAGCCGTTGATGAAGCCGGCCAGCGTGCCGGTCGCAAGACACACGACGATCCCGAGCAGGATGCCGCTCACCCCGCCGGGAAAAGTGCCGAGGCCGAGTTGCAGGCCGAAGATATCGAGATGCAGCGGCGTGCCATCCGCAGCCCCCGTGAGCAGATAGCTCGCGAAACATCCCACCATGGTCATGACGGCGCCCACGGAGAGGTCCAGGCCCGACGCCAGCACCGGCACGGTCTGGGCCATCGCCAGCATGGCAAGCGCAAAGATCTCGTCGCCGTTCTGCACCAGAACCGCCGACGAGAAGCCCCTGGGGTGAGCGAAATTATAGAGCAGATAAAGCACGGTGAATAATAGAACGGCGGTGACGATGCCGATGTTCTGGCGGACCCTGATGGCGATATCGTCAAGCATGGGCCGCTCCGGCAGCGTCCGGCGTCGCCGCGTCGATGTTCAGCGCACTCGCGATGATGTTGGTCTCGGTGAGCTCGTCGCCTTCGAGCTCGCGCACGATCCGCCCGTCATACATGATCGCCACGCGGTCGCAGCAGCCGATGAGCTCGTCATAGTCGGTCGAGTAGAACAGGATGGCCGCGCCCTGGTCGGCGAGCTCGCGCATCAGCCGATAGAGCTCCTGCTTGGTGCCGACGTCGATGCCGCGCGTGGGATCGTTGAGCAGGATGATACGCGGATCGGTCATCAGCCATTTGGCGAGCACGACCTTCTGCTGGTTGCCGCCGGAGAGCGTGGACACCGCATCGCCCGGCGCGCCGATCTTGATCTGGAGCCGCGCGATGGCGCGCTTGATCGCCTCGTTCTCGCGGGCGCGGTCGACCAGAGGCCCCCTCGAGATCGCATCGAGCGAGGCGATCACCAGATTGTCCGCGATCGACATCGGCAGCATCAGGCCTTCGGTCTTGCGATCTTCCGGCACGAGCGCGATGCCGACCGACTTTGCCGCCGCCGGTGAACCCGGATGCACCTCACGGCCTTCGACCGTGACCTGCCCGGAGACGCCACGTAGCACGCCGAACAACGCCAGCAGCAGGGATTTCTGCCCCTGGCCATCGAGCCCGCCGAGGCCGACGATCTCGCCGGCGCCGACGCGCAGCGAGATGCGGTCGAGGCGCTTGTCCCAGCTCAGGTTCTCGATATCGAGCATCGGCTTTGGCGCTTCCCGCGCGGGCTTGGGCGGATACTGGGCGGCGATGTCACGCCCGATCATGAGCTGAACGATATCGGCGGTCGAGCGCCTGCCCTTGTCGAAGGTCTCGATATGGCGGCCGTTGCGAAACACGGAGGCGCGGTCGGCGAGCGCCTCGACCTCGTGCATCCGGTGCGAGATGTAGAGAATGGCAACGCCCTCGGCCTTGAGCCGCGCCAGCATCGCGTACACCTTCTCGACGTCGGCACTGGTGAGAGCCGATGTGGCTTCGTCGAGGATCAGGAGCTGCGGCTTCTTGCCGAGCGCCTTGGCGATCTCAACCACCTGCCGGCGCGACAGCGGCAGGTCGCGCACACGCATCAAGGGGTTGACGTCCTCGCAACCGATCTCGGCAAGGAGCTGCTCGGCGCGGCGGCGCTGTGCCCGCGCGTCGATGAGGCCGAAGCGACGCGGCGGTGAGGCGATCGAGATGTTGTCCGCGACCGAGAGGTCGGGCATCAGCGACAGCTCCTGGAAGATGCAGACGACGCCGGCTGCATTGGCCGCCGACGGCGTCGCGAAGCTCACCTCGGATCCGCCGAGCCGCATGGTGCCGCTATCGGGCTGGACGACGCCGGCGATGATCTTGATCAGGGTCGACTTGCCGGCGCCGTTCTCGCCGAGCACCGCGTGGATCTTGCCGCGCTCGCAGGCGAAGTCGACGCCTTCGAGCGCGCGGACGCCGGCATAGCGCTTGGAGATTCCGGATAGCGTGAGGAAGGCGGACTGGGTCAGGGCGGCATCCGTCATGGCGGGACTCACGCAGCGGCGGCCCGGCAAAGGCCGGGCCGCAATCGTAACATCCTCACTGCGTATTCTTTTCGCTCTGCGACATGATTTCCGGCGCCGTGAAGTTGACGCCGCAGGGCGTGAACTGGTTCGGCGCGAAGAAGTTCGCATTAAGCTCCGGCCAGTAGTTCACACCAGGCTTCAGGTCCTTGTAGGTCGCAACCGGGATCGGGATCGAGATGAGCTGAGGCATGATATTGCCTTGCAGCGCGGAGATCGCCGCCTTGGTGGCAATGGCGACCAGCGCCGGAGACTGGCCGTAGGACATGCCCTTGAGCCCGTCCTTGGCGTGATCGGCGATCTGCTTGCGGTACTCGTTCTCGCCTTCGCCCGACATCGGCACGAAGGGGTGCTTCGCCGCCATCAAAGCCTGGACCGTGCCATCGGAGCCACCTTGCGTGAAGATGCCGTCGAAATGACCGTGCACCGCGAGCGCGTCCGCCGTCACCTTCTGCGAGGTGCCGGTGTCCCAATTGCCGACCACTTCAGTGATCTTGAAGCTGTTGCCGGGTGCTTCCATCACCTCGCGGAAGCCGAGATGACGGTCACGGTCGACCGAGTTGCCCGGCAGGCCGCGGACCTCGAGGATGTCGCCGCTCTTCTTGCCGCCTTCATCGATGAGCCACTTCGCCGACATGCGGCCCATCTCCTTCTGGTCCTCGTTGACCATCATCACCTTGTCGGTGTCGAGGACGTTGTCGAAGGGGACGACGACCACATTGTTCTTGTCGGCGAGGCGGATGATGCGATCGAAGCCGTCAGGCGCCACTGCGATGGTGACGATGGCGTCAAAGCCTTGATTGATGAAGTCCTCCATCGCCCCGAGTTGCGCTGCAACATCGGTGCCGGTCGAGACGACCTTGAACTCCTTGATATTCTCCTTGATGCCCGGCTGCGTGGCGAAGGCCTTTGCGGTCTTCACCATCTGGATGCGCCAGGTATTGCCGACGAAGCCGTTGACGAGCGCGATCTTGTAGGGGCCGGGCTTCTTGGGCCACTGGAAGAACTTGGTTTGCGACGACCATGGCTTGAAGCAAGCGGGATCGGCGCCCGGGCCGGACACGACCTTCGGCCCTGCCAAGGCACCGACCGGAGACAGCAGCAGGCCGACGCAAACCAGCCCCGCAAAACGAAGCGTCCACTCCATATCTCTTCTCCCTGAGCTCTTGTGTTCCACCCTTAACGTGGCGCGAAGGCCAAGCCGGGAATTGAGCTTCCCGTGCAATTTGCCCGGCTAGGATGGCACGCGGCCTCGGATGCGCACAAGCCGAATGCCGGATGCCTGATCGGCGCAGCGCAAAAAGAATGATACTCAGGGAAAAATGCCGACGCGATCCTGGTCGCGCTGGATGTCCGAATGGTGGTGCGGCGCATGTTGACTTTCGGGCACGCTCTCCAAATACTCGCGGAAAAATAAAGACCAGTCGCATACGACTGACCGGAGGGAGGGATAGGATGCCGACTTCACGCAGGCAGCTGCTGAAGGGTACGGCGGCTGCCGCCGCCACTCTCAGCCTCGATTGGACCCGGGCCCAGGCGCAAGCCGAGAATTTGCGCATCGGGCTGATCTACGATCTCACCGGACCATTCGCCGCGGGCGGCTCGGTCGCCTCCTCGGTCGGCGCGCAGATCGCCATCGATCTCGTCAATGAGAAGGGCGGCATCGGCGGCAAGACCAGGATCGTGCCCGTCTCCGCGGACTCCCAGAGCAAGGCCGACGTTGCCATCAACGAGGCCGAGCGGCTGATCAACCAGGAAAAGATCGACATCATCAACGGCGTCTATTCGAGCGCGCATGCGGTGCCGATGGCAGCCAAGGTCGAGCAGCAGAAGAAGATCCTCTGGATCACCACGGCGGTCTCGACCGCCGTGTTCAAGGACAAGAACCTGCAATATGTGTTTCGCGCGCAGATCCACTCCGACCAGTACGGCCAGGCGTTCGCCGGCTTTCTCGCCGAGCACGCCAAGGCCAAGCTCGGCACGGAGCCCAAGGACGTCAAGGTCGCGCTGATCCACGAGGACGGGCCCTATGGCGTCGGCGTGGCCGCGGCCGACGAGGCCTATGCCAAGGAGGCCGGCATCCAGGTCGTGCTGAAGGAGGGCTATTCGGCCTCGGCGCCCGATCTCTCGGTGCTCGTGACCAAGCTCAAGCGAGCCAAGGTCGACGTGATCTCGCACGCGGGCTACAACCCCGACATCACGCTGTTCCTGCGCCAGGCGCGCGAGAGCGGCCTGCGGTTCAAGATGCTGTTCGGCGCAGGCGCCGGCTACAGCCAGCTCGACAAGCTGCGCGCGACTTTCGGCGCCGACATCGACAATTTCTGCAACATCGATCCGGTGCCGGCACAACTGCTCGATCCGTCGAAGCTCGCGCCGGGGATGGGCGATCTGATCAACGCGATGGTCACGCGCTACAAGGCCAAGACCGGCGCCACCGACGTACCCCCACATTGCTCGATGGGCTTCAACCAGACCTGGGTGCTGCTCAACAACGTGCTGCCGGTGGCCAAGGAGAAGTACGGCAGCTTCGAGCCGGACGCCATCCGCAAGGCCGCTCTCGACGTCGACATTCCCGCGGGCGGCACCATTCAAGGCTACGGCGTGAAGTTCTTCCCGCCGGGCACGCCGCTGTCCGGTCAGAACGAGCGCTCGACACCGGTGGTGATGCAGAACGCCGGCGAGCACATCTCCGTGGTGTGGCCGACCAACATCCGCACGCAGGATCCGGTGTTTCCGCTGCCGAAGGGATCGACCTACGGGGCCTAGCTGTTGCTGGCCGCGACGACGGTGCACCCTCTCCCCTTGTGGGAGAGGGTGGTTTCGCGGAGCGAAGCCGGGTGAGGGGTTCTATCCGCGAATCCAACTCTCAGCGAGCTTGCGGAGCGAACCCCTCATCCGGCGCTTCGCGCCACCTTCTCCCACAAGGGGAGAAGGGTTAGCAGCGTGCCGGCGGCTAATCTAGCTGTTCCGCCGCGGTGACGATCTCGCCTACAGCACCACCCTCCGCCCCTCCTCCGCCGCCCAATATCCCGCGTAGTTTACCTTGATCGTCTCGTAGGCGAGTGCGAGGTCCGATAATGGTTGCCGTCCGCTGGCGGCGCATTCCATGAAGTCCTGGATCTCCTGGAGATAGCCGCGCGTCCATTCCTCCTCGAGGCAGACATATTGCCATCCGGTTTTGCGGTCGACCTTCTCGGTGATGTAGACCGAGGCGAGCTTTTCCTCGGAGGTTTGGTAGCTCATCAGATGATTGTTCCGGGTGATATTGGCGAACAGCGAGCCGCCGCTCGTATAGGTCTCGATCAGATTGCGCACGCCGCCCATGATCATGTCGCCGGAGAACACGGTGGCTTTGGTGCCGTCGGAGAAGGTCGCAGTCAGCGTGCCCCAATCCTCGACATCATCAGGCTTGGCCTTGATATAGGTGCGCTCCTCCGGCTTGAGACTGGCGGTGACGTTGCCGACATCGCCGGTGACGCTGGCGACGTGGATTTGCTCCCCTCGCGCGCGCGCCTCGACCTGCTTGAGATAGAGCACGGCCGAGAGCGGATGGCAGCCCATCCGGATCAGTGAACCACCACCGGTCATCGCCCATTGCGCGGCATGGGGCGCATGCGAGCCGGAATGGCTCTCCTCGCCCTTCATGAACAGGATCTTGTCTTTCGTTGCCTTGAGGATCTCCGCGGTCTTGGTCACCGCGGGCGCGTAGATCCAGTCCTCGGCATACATGAAGAGTTTGCCGGTGCGCTCGATTGCGGCGCGGGTGGCGTCCATCTCTTCGAGCAGGCGTTCGTACATCAGCGCCTTCGGCACGTGCTTGCCGATCGGCTGCCTGTCGCCGTCACGGCCGAAATAGCCGGCAAAGGGCTTTTCACAGATGACGTGCTTGCCGGCCTGCATGGCTGCGACGATCATCTCGGCATGAAGATTGGGCGGGGTGCAGATGTCGACGACATCCAGCCCGCCGTCGGCGATCAGTTCAGCGAAGCTGCGATAGACGCGCGGGATACCATGGCGGGCGGCGAACTCGACCACACGGTCGCCGCGCGCGGCAACGGCCGCGACCTCGACGTCCACGCCGTAGACGCGCCGGAACGCATACATATGCAGCTCCGACACGAAGCCGCAGCCGACGAGTCCGACCCTGATCCTGGCCATGGCGCCCCCTTGCTTGCAGCGGCACTATAGCGCGAGGAGAGAGCTATTCCACCGAGACCCGCACCACGCCGGCACTCATCATGCCGAGCGCACGGGCGGCGGGCACGGAGAGATCGACGATTCGGCCACGGATGAACGGACCGCGATCGTTGACGCGGCATTGGATCGAGCGTCCGCCGTAGGACACTTTGAGAACACTGCCGAACGGTCGCGTCCGGTGGGCGCACGTCATCTCGCCGCCTTTGCCGGCTTTCCCGTAACCGTAATATGAAGCAAGTCCGCTTTCCGCGTGGGCGACAGAAAATGCAGCAAGCGAGAATGTGGTCAAACAAAATAACAACGTCGGCTGTGCTTGCACGGTACCGCTCCCCGGTTGGCCCTGCCGGCGCAGCAACGTTCCCCGGTTCCGCTTGGTTCCGGGAATCCCGCCGAGTCGCACCCGGCGGGTCCATCACACATTGTTACTGTTTGTGAAAAACCGGCGTGCGCACCTCGATGCTCTCGCGCGGGGCGGCATCCGGCGGCGTGGTCGGATCAACAAAAGCGGTGTGTGGCCCGAAACGGGTCCGGCCGTCCGTGGCTGAGTCGTAGCATTTGAGCAGCAGCGCCTCATCCGGTGTCATTTCGGGGAAATAGAACCAGCGATGAGCAGGATTGTATTTCACCGAATAGGTCTCGCCGCGACGATTGGGATAGATCAGGTCTGATGCGACGAGATCCTCCGGCGCGACAGTCGTGCCGTCGGCCATCGCAAGTGGCGAATCCCGCAAGGGACCGCGGATCGGCCGCCAGAGATTGATGACCTGCACGCGGCCCTTGAGCAGTTCATCGGCCTCGTCAGGCAGATGCTCGCGTACGCGGTTAGCGCCGGAGACCGCGGTCTGGTCGACATGCACACGCGTCGCCGGCTGGCGCGGTCCGACACCGCGAATGTCGGCGGCACCCTCGACGCGCTTGCGTACGGTGTGGTCGAAGATGACAACGCGATCGGCCTTCAGCGTCGCCCGCAGGAAGGCTTCGACGGCGGGATAGTAAAGGCTGCGGATTTCCTCGTCGCTGTAAAAATCCTTCACCCTGTTGGGATGGCGTACCAGCGCAAAGCCTTCGCGATCGAGCGAGAAATTTTCCGCGACCAGCCGCGCATCGAAGATCGGCACCAGATGCGGCTCCGGGAGCGAGGTGGTCTTGGCCTCACCCGGCGGCGGATCGAAAGCGTAGGTGCGTGGTTTGCCTGAAACAGGCGCGAGGTAGTTGAGTTCAGCGGTGACGAAAGGAAGCGATTCGATTCTTGTTTGTTGCAGGCCCATGGCCGGTCTCCCGATGTGCTCGTCGGGATGATCTTTGAGGGAGCAGGACGCGGCGCAAGTGAGCAGTGCAAAATAGCAAGGGGACTGTCGTTCTCAGCGGGAAATGCAGAACGAAACTGTCGACGAAGCTGATTGGGTTGGAATAGGCGCCGTGCACTTCACGGACGCTTGAGAGCCATGTGAGCCTCTTGCCGCGGATGCCGTGCATCACCGTAAGCGCGTCGAGGCGTTTCGACGCGCCATGGCGGTGCGCTGCCCGAGCCCATTTACGAAAGCCGTATGCGTGGCTGCTTCACGCGGACGAGCGATCGACGACCTCGTCCGCCTTCGCGGTCACCAATAGCGGCGATAGTAGTGACGGTAGTACGGCCTGTAATAGCCGTAGCGATAGCCGTAATAGGGACGATAGGGCCGGTAGTAGGGCCCGTAGCCGTAACCGTAATAGGCCGGCGCATAGCCATAGCCGTAACCCGGATAACCGTAGCCGTAATACGGTCCCCCGCCATAATAACCGTACGGTGCTCCAGCGATGGCGCTGCCGATGAGGGCGCCGGCCGCGAAGCCGCCCAGTCCCCATCCCCAGCCGCCGCCGCGCCAATGCACCTGGGTGACGTCATCGCCGGCCGCGGCCTTCATGGTCGCGACATGGGTCGGCATCGGCGCCGCGGCCGCCTGCCCGACTTGGCCGGCCATGACCCCGACCGTCAGCGAGCAGGCAATTGCCATTTTCCAGATACTCATCGTCTTACTCCCTGTCTGACGTTTCGTTTGGAAGAGCATCGCAAGCGCATGATCGGGCATCCTTGCGCCAAGTCAAAGGCCGGAATTAGCGTGCAATGCACAAGACGTCGTGCATGCCTCATTTGTGATCAGCCGATGACGTCTCGTCCACACCGATGTGACGTCAGGACATGGGTACGGGAGGCCCGCGCGCCGGGGCAAAACGTTAAGCTTCCCATCCGTTCGCAACCAACAAGCATCTTCCCGATTTACTATTCGTACCGTTACTATCGGTTCCAATGACGCGCGGCCGGAAGGCACTTCGCGAGGGCCTTGGTTTACGCCAGAATTTGGCTTGCGCCAGACAAGGGGAGGATGACATGAGTGCCGCCGGAACTGAGCCGCTTGCCCGCCAGGCTTTGGCGTTTGTCCTGGCCGGCGGTCGCGGCAGCCGGCTGCTGGAGCTGACCGACCGGCGCGCCAAGCCCGCGGTCTATTTCGGCGGCAAATCCCGCATCATCGATTTCGCGCTGTCCAACGCGGTGAACTCCGGCATCCGCCGCATCGCGGTCGCCACCCAGTACAAGGCGCACAGCCTGATCCGGCATCTGCAGATGGGCTGGAACTTCTTCCGCCCCGAACGCAACGAGAGCTTCGACATCCTGCCTGCAAGCCAGCGCGTCTCGGAGAACATGTGGTACGTCGGCACGGCGGATGCGATCTACCAGAACATCGACATCATCGAGTCGCACGCCTGCCGCTTCATCGTCGTGCTCGCCGGCGATCACATCTACAAGATGGACTACGAGGTGATGCTGCGGCAGCACGTGGATAGCGGCGCCGACGTCACGGTCGGCTGTCTCGAAATGCCGCGCGCGGAATCTTCGGGCTTCGGCATCATGCATGTCGACGAGAATGGCTGGATCCAGCAATTCCTCGAGAAGCCCAAGGATCCGCCGCCTATGCCGGGCAAGCCCGATGTCTCGCTCGCCAGCATGGGCATCTATGTGTTCAACGCGAAATTCCTGTTCGACGAGCTCAAGCGCGACGCCGAGGATCCGAACTCCAGCCACGATTTCGGCAAGGACATCATCCCCTACATCGTCAAGAACGGGCGCGCCATCGCGCATCAGTTCTCGACTTCCTGCGTCCGCTCCGGCAGCGACCCTCGCGCCTACTGGCGCGATGCCGGCACGGTTGATGCCTATTGGGCCGCCAACATCGATCTCACCGACGTGGTGCCGGAGCTCGATCTGTTCGACCGCGCCTGGCCGATCTGGTCCTATGCGGAGATCACGCCGCCCGCCAAGTTCGTCCACGACGAGGAGAGCAGGCGCGGCCAGGCCGTGAGCTCGCTGGTCTCGGGCGGCTGCATCATCTCCGGCGCGTCGCTGCGCCGCTCGCTGCTGTTCACCGGTGTGCGCATCAACTCCTATGCCAATGTCGAAAATGCGGTGATCATGCCTTACGTCAATGTCGGACGCGGCGCTCGCTTAAAGAACGTCGTGATCGATCGTGGCGTCGAGATCCCCGAAGGGCTCGTGGTCGGCGAGGATCCCGAGCTCGACGCCAAGCGCTTCCGCACCACCGAGCAGGGTATCTCGCTGATCACCCAGCCGATGCTCGACAGGCTCAATACATGACGCCTGTTCGCGTCCTCGCGGTCGCTTCTGAAGTCTACCCCATCGTCAAGACTGGCGGCCTCGCTGACGTCGCCGGTGCGCTGCCGATTGCGCTGAAGACGCATGGCGCCGAGATGCGCACGCTGATGCCGGGCTATCCCGAGGTGATGCGGCGGCTCACGGGTGCGGACGAGATCCGGCGCTGGCCGGATTATTTCGGCGGCCCGGGCCGCCTGCTTGCGAGCTCTCACGAGGGGCTCGACCTGTTCGTGCTCGACGTGCCGCATCTCTATGCCCGGCCGGGCAATCCCTACGTCACCAGCGATGGCGTCGACTGGCCTGACAATGGCGTGCGCTTCGCAGCGCTGTCTCGCGTGGCGGCGGACATCGGCCGCGGCCTGGTTCCGGCTTTCATGCCTGATGTCGTTCATGCCCATGACTGGCAGGCCGGGCTCGCGCCAGCCTATCTGCACTACGACGGCGGACCGCGACCAGGCACGGTGATGACCATTCACAACATGGCCTATCAGGGCAAGTTCGACCGTGCGCTGGCGGATGGGATCGGCCTGCCCAGGGACGCCACGTTCGACGTCCACGGCCTCGAATATTTCGGCGGCATCAGTTTTCTGAAAGCCGGCCTGCAGTTCGCCGACCGCATCACCACGGTATCGCCGACCTACGCGCGTGAAATCCAAAGCGACGAAGGGGGCATGGGGCTCGGCGGCCTCTTGCGCGAACGCTCGAGCGCGCTGAGCGGCATCCTCAATGGCATTGACGTCGAGGTGTGGAATCCAGAAACCGATCCACACATCGCCTATCGCTTCGGCAGCGAGGACCTCGCGTTCCGGGCCGCGAACAAGGCGATGCTGCAGCAGCAGTTCAATCTCGATTCCTCCGACGAAGCGCCATTGCTTGGCGTCATCAGCCGGCTGTCCTGGCAGAAGGGGCTCGATCTCCTGCTCGAGGCGATCCCGACGATCCTGGGCCAGGGCATGCAGCTTGCGTTGCTCGGCAGCGGAGATCGCGATCTCCAGGACCGCTATCAGGCCGCCGCGCGCGCCAATCCGGGCCGGATCGGCGTCATGATCGGCTATGACGAAGTGCTGGCGCATCTGATCCAGGCCGGCTCCGACGCGCTGCTCGTTCCCTCGCGGTTCGAGCCGTGCGGGCTGACCCAGCTCTGCGCCCTGCGCTATGGCGCGATTCCCATCGTCTCTCGCGTCGGCGGCCTCGAGGACACCATCGTCGATATCGGCGAAGCCGGACGTGACGCCACCGGCTTCAAGTTTGGCCCGGTCACGGCAGATGCTCTCGCCGGCGCGCTGCGCAACGCGAATGCCGCTTTCCATGACAAGGCGAGCTGGCGACGGCTGCAATTGAACGGTCTCGCGACCGACGTATCCTGGCGCAACCGTGCCGGCGAGTATGCAGCGCTGTATCGGAGCCTGGTGGCTTCCCGCGGCGCGTGAAGCCGGACGTCGCCAACATCATCACCATGCAGCTCGCCGGCAGCATCTGGTGATGAAGTCGCCCTAAGCGAGGTGCACGTTGATGCGCCCTCTCCCCTTGTGGGAGAGGGCAACGACGCCACTAGACACAAACTCGCTCGGGTGAGGGGTCTCTCTCCACGAGTCCAACTCTCATTTCAATGCGCGGATAGATACCCCTCATCCGGCGCTTCGCGCCACCTTCTCCGACAAGGGGAGAAGGAAACAACCATCACCCAAACACATACGACGCCATCGCGACGCTTGCGACCTCGTCGACGAAGACACGCTTGCCCACGTCGTTGCCGGCCGCCCCTGCCGCGACCATCAGCGGCAGAAGATGATCTTCGCGCGGATGGGCGAGACGCGCGCTCGGCGCGGTCTCCCAGTCGACCAGCATGGCGTTGCGACGCGCCGCATCCGCGCTGATCGCCTCGTTCAGATAGGCTTCGAAATCGTAAGAGACGGGTTTGGACTCCGCTCGCCCGAAGCCGCGCATGTTGTGATAAGTGAGCCCGCTGCCGACGATCAGAATGCCCTCGTCCCGGAGCGAGGCAATTGCCTGCCCGACCTTGATGTGCTCGGCTGCGTCATAGCTCGACTTCAGCGACAGCAGCACGATCGGCATATCGGCGTTCGGATACATCAGGCCGAGCGGCACGAAGGTGCCGTGGTCAAAGCCCTGATTGGCGTCCTCGCGGCACTCGAGCCCGGCGCGCGCAAGCAGTGCCTTCACTTCTGCTGCGAGGGCGGGCTGGCCCGGCGCCGGATATTTGATGTGGTAGGTATGCTCGGGGAAACCGTAATAGTCGTACACCATCGGCGGATGCGCCGAGGTCGATACGGTGAAATCATCGGCCTCCCAATGGCCGGTGATGACCAGCACCGCCTTCGGCCGCGCGGGCAGAAGCTGCGGCAAGCGGCCAAACTCCGCAGCGGTCTTGGCATATTGCACCCGTCGATCCTCCATGAAGGGCCAGGGGCCGCCGCCATGAGACAGGAACAGGGTCGGAAATCGCGTCATGTGTGCTGGCTCTCGAGGACATCATGCGCGTGTAGCTGCCCGCGCGCTTCGCAGCGAGCATAGGCAAACCCGTATGGTTAGCAAGTCGTTAACGATTTGCCGCCCAAAATCCTGATGTGGCCGAAGCAATCGGCCAGAAGACAAGCGGGTTGTGAGATGAAGAAGTTTGCGCTGGGGGACGTCGTCAACAGTGACAAGGGCCGCCGCGGCGTCGTTCGCGCCGCCTACCGATCGAAGGAAGGCCAGCAGTTCTATGCCGTCGAGAAGGACGGCGCGATGGACTATCTGGAGGAAGAGCGCCTGACACTGGCGCCGCGCGTCGAGCTCGCGGCCTAACTCCAGCTCATTTCCCGCTCTCGCGCCTGAGTCGGTCCAGACGTTCCGCGAAGGGATCGTCGCCACTCGCGATGCGATCATTGCCGATCAGCAGCTGATGGTCGCGGTCCGCGGTGGCGTCCCAACGCGGCAGCTCTGCGCCGTTGGGATCGCCGCTCCTGGCGAAATTGATCCAGTAAGCTCGCAAGCTGTTTGCGACCTCGCGATCCCGCCGCGAGAAGATCCCGGCCCCAGGCACGCCCTCCACGCCGAAGATGAACTGCAATTCGCGCCCATGGCCTTCGTCGGGATTGGCGCGCCTTGATTCCGGCACATAGGCAAAGCGATAGCGGAAGGTGGGCGCGCCGGTTGCGGCATGAAGCCGGGCAAGCATGCGCACCGGTTCGGAGAAGACCTTGTCGGTGTAGAAGCGCGCCGCAAGGTCAGACGGTCTCGCGGCATCAGGATAGAGCTTGCGCAGCTCATCGATGCTCTCACCCGATGACGACAGAGTCTCCTTGACTTCCAATTCGCTGTCGAAGCGGGTCTCATCGTCGTTCGAGCCGATGATCAGGGGAATACGGCTCTCGTGTCCCATCGCAAATCCCGCGGCGATATCTTCCGTTACCAGGTTTCCATCCATCGCCGGCGCAAAGCCGCGCGGTGATTTTTCCAGCACACGCTTTTCAGCCGCGAGCAGGCGCGACGGTGCGACGGCGCGCAAATCCGCCTCTTGCCCGAGCGCGGCGACAAACTGTCGACCTATGGCCTCGGCCTCCTGCGGCGACGGCAGGCGCGCGCGGCCGGGTATCGATTGCAGAATCGCTTTCTGGAAGAGATCGCGTGATTGGCTGCACAGCATCAGAAGCGCGATCGATGTCGCGCCGGCGCCGTTGCCGAACAGCGTCACGTTGCTCGCATCGCCGCCGAAGGCAGCGATGTTGTCATGCACCCAGCGCAGCGCCGTGATCTGGTCCATCAGGCCGAAATTGCCGGAGCCGCCGTCCGACAGTGCGGGATGGCTGAGCCAGCCGAGCGCGCCCAGGCGGTAATTCACGGTGACCAATATGAGCCCGGCCTGCGCGAGCCTTGCGCCGTCGAACAACGGATCGTTAGCGGTCCCCGCGACAAAGCCGCCGCCATGGATGAACACCATCACCGGCAACGGCCCGTCGACGCCGAAGGGACGAAAGACGTTGAGCGTGAGGCAATCCTCGCGCGCGACCGGCAGCGAGGGTTGAGGGCATGGCGCCCCATACTCGTAGGCCGTGCTCATCTCCGAACTCTCGGGCAACGCCTGCGGCGGACGCCAGCGCAGCCTGCCGATCGGCGGCGCGGCATAGGCCAGCCCCTTGAAGGATGCCACCTCGCCTTCGACCGCGCCGAGCATCTGGCCTTCGCGCGTCAATGCAAACGGAAACTGGCCGACTGCCTGCGGGACGGCGGCACCGGCCCAGCAAAGACATGAAGAGGCCGCAAGGAGCGTAAACAGCCACCGCATCTTGGGATCTCGAGGCGCGGGAAGGTTCCCTTGCAGATTACGTCTGCGGCTCGTGGGGAGGCAAGCTCTGCGGTGTCGAGCTACTTGGCCTTGGCAAGGATCTCCGCCAGCGCACGCCGCGCGATGATGCCGAGTTCGCCGAGCGTGGAGTGGCCGGCCTTCGCGGCCTGGATCAGACGCTCGGCGATGAACTTGCGGCTGTCATGATCACCGCCATGCGGCAATTGGCGACACGTCTCCTCCAGGACGACGTCCATGTTGGCTTTGGTTCGCTCACTCAACTCTGTCATGACGCCGGGCCGGTACGCGTGGCTTGTAACCGCAAGCATACACAGACGGATCGGGCATGATTAGTCCGGGTAATCACGGCCATTGTGCATCACGACGCGTGTAGCGGTGCGAGATTCACCTGGCCACGATGCCGCCGCAAACGACCACCGAAGATTGCACTTGCTCTGATGACAAGCTGAACCTGCAGCGATAGCCTGCCGGCAAAACAAAACATACGGGAGGAAATGCGATGTCTGACGCAACGGTTGCTACACGTGCCTCCGAAGACCGGGGAACCCCTCAGCAGGTCGACGTCGCCGTGGTCGGCGCCGGATTTGCCGGCCTTTATCTGCTTCATCGGTTGCGCCAGGCCGGCCTCTCGGCCGTCGGGCTCGACGAAGCCGGCGATGTCGGCGGCACCTGGTATTGGAACCGCTATCCCGGCGCCCGATGCGACATCCAGACCATCGACTACAGCTACACGTTCGATCCGGAACTCGACACGGCCTGGACCTGGTCGGAGAAATACGCGACCCAACCGGAGATCCTGCGCTATCTCGGCTTCGTCGCGGACCGCTACGATCTGCGCCGCGACATCCGCTTCAACACCAAGGTCACCGAAGCCAAATGGGATGAGAAGACCGAGCGCTGGCTCATCACCACCAACAACGGCGCGCCGGTTTCCTGCCGCCACTACATCATGGCCACCGGCTGTCTCTCCGCACCGAAGCCGCCGGAGATCGATGGCGTCAAGGACTTCGAGGGCGAGGTCTATTTCACCGGACGCTGGCCGCATGACGGCGTCAATCTCGCCGGCAAGCGCGTCGCCGTGATCGGAACCGGCTCGTCGGGCATCCAGTCGATCCCTGTCATCGCCGAGCAGGCCGCGCATCTGACCGTGTTCCAGCGCACGCCGAATTTCGCCCTGCCTGCACACAACGGCCCCTCGCCGTCCGATCGCAAGGAGCTGTTCCAGAGCGATCGCGCGGCCTATCGCGCGCAGGCGCGGCAATCAATGGCCGGCGTGCCCTATCCGCAGCAGACGGAAGTGAGCTGGCAATTGAGCGATGCCGAGCGTCGTGAGCGGTTCGAACGCGCCTGGGCGGCCGGCGACCTCGTCCACATCCTGTCGCAGCTCTGGGCCGACCAGGCGGTCGATCTCGACGGCAACAGGATCGTCCAGGACCTGATCCGCGAAAAGATCCGCGCGGCCGTCAACGATCCCGAGACGGCGGCGGCGCTGATGCCGGACGATCATCCGTTCGGCGCCAAACGCCCCTGCCTCGAAACCAATTACTACACGACCTACAACCGGCCCAATGTCACGCTGGTCAATCTGCGCCAGGAGCCGATCAAGGCGATCACGGCAAGCGGTATCACCACCGGCAAGCGCAACTTCGATGTCGACGTCATCGTGTTCGCGACCGGTTTCGACGCCATGACCGGCGCGATCCGCGCCGTGCATCCGATCACCGGGCGCGGCGGCAAGTCGCTCAGCGATGTCTGGGCGCACGGGCCGCAGAGCTATCTCGGCCTCACGGTCGAGGGCTTCCCGAACTTCTTCATGATCACCGGGCCCGGCAGCCCGTCGGTGCTGTCGAACATGGCGGTCTCGATCGAACAGCATGTCGACTGGGTGGTGGATCGCCTCACGGCGCTGCGCGACGCCGGCTTCACCACGATCGAGCCGACCCCAACGGCGCAGGCCGGCTGGAACAGGCACATGGCGGATTGCTCGATGCTGACGCTGCACCGCCTCGCCAACACCTGGTACACGGGCGCCAACGTGCCCGGCAAGGCGCAGGGCCTGATGCCCTATACCGGCGGCGTCGGTCCCTATCGCAGCATTTGCGACGAGGTGGTCAGCCGCGGCATGCTCGGCTTCAGGCTGGCAGGCCCCAACGTCGCAACGCAATGCAATGACGGTGAGGTGGTGCGGCTGCAGCCGGACGTGCGGCTGGTCCTAAATCTGCTGGAGTCGCTCAACCTGCCGCCGATCGAGTCGATGGGTGCGATCGGCGCGCGCGCCTTCGTCAACGAGTTCAACAAGAGCCGGCCCGCGGGACGGCCGATCGGCGAGATCGTCGATGGCCGACTACCCGGCGCCGACGGCCCGCTGCCGTACCGCCTCTACAAGCCGGCAACGCCGGGGCCGCATCCGGTCGTGGTGTATTTCCACGGCGGCGGCTGGGTGCTCGGCGACGAGCAATCGGACGAGCCGTTCTGCCGCGACATGGTACGGCGGACCGGCATGATGTTCGTCAGCGTCGGCTATCGCCACGCGCCAGAGCACCGTTTCCCTGCTGCGGCCGAGGACGGGTATGCGGCGACGCGCTGGATCTCGGAGCATCTCGCCGAGCTCGGCGGCATCCAGGGGCCGGTGCTGGTCGCAGGCTGGAGCGCCGGCGGCAATATCGCGGCCGTGACCTGTCAGCTCGCGCGCGACCGTGGCGGGCCAGAGATCTCCGGCCAGCTCCTGGTGTGTCCGGTCACCGACTGCAGCTTCGACCGGCCGTCCTACAACGACAACGCGTCAGGCTACTTCCTGACGCGGTCGCTGATGTACTGGTTCTGGGACCTCTACTGCTCGCCTGATGATCGCACCGATCCGCGGGTCTCGCCGCTGCGCGGCAAGGTGGCCGGCTTGCCGCCAGCTTTCGTGGTCACCTGCGAGTTCGATCCGTTGCGAGACGAAGGTATCGCCTATGCCGAAGCGATGGCGGCCGCCGGCGTCCCGGTCGAGCAATTGAGGGCGCACGGCCACTTCCACTCGTCCTTTGCGATGGTCGATGTGGTGATCACCGGCGTTCAGGGCCGGATGCAGATGGCGGAAGCCTTGCGGCGTTTTGCAGGAATTCCGCCGGAGGTCAGACGCGGCGACGAGAGCAGCCATGGCCTTGCCAGCCCGGGGCACAAAATCGCGGCGGCCGCGAGTTAGCCCGCGACCGGCCGGGAACCCTTTCCCGGCGGCCGCGTTGTCGAGGCGTGGCATTGAGATGCAGCGATGGGTATGGGCCCTGGCACGCAGGCCTTTGCGTGCCAGGGTTCTTTTTTGCGTGAGGGGGACGATATGGGGGACGCATCTGTCAGCGATTCAAAGGTCGATTTCGCCGCGCCCGCAGTGCTGCAGAAATGGCCGTCGCTGGGAAATCAGCGCCTTCCGGACCGTGCGCCCTATCAGGTCAGCGAAGGCACGCTCGATGCCTGCATCTCGGCCTTCATGCAAAAACCTGCGCCGACCCGACATCTCTACGAGATCCGCACGGCGGCCCAACCGCCGCTGGTCACTGACATCCTGTCGCCCGAGCATGTCATCGAGCTGTCGCGGCTGAGAGACTTTCTCTGATTGCCGGAAACCGCACGCACACGACAAACGTCTTGCTCACTTCAGCCAGCTCGGCAGGAACTTTCTTCCGGTTTTTCCCGTTAACGGAGATCGGGAAGCCAAGTTGTATCAAGACGTGAGTGTCTGAGATGCTTGAAGCTGTGCCATCCCCGGTCGTGCCCTATGGCGCCGACCAGACCCTGTTCGTGGTGATCGATCGCCTCGACGAGGCAACCGAGATTCGTGTCGAACGAAACGATCTCGACACCGCAATCAGCGAGATGGTTGCAGGCTGTTTCACCGATCCGATCAAAGTGATCTCGTTCAACACGCTCGAACACTGGATGCACGACATTTCGACCGATGTCGCGGGCGAGATCCAGGCGCGCTGCGATATCGATGGCATGACGCTGCCCGACTATCTCAGCGATTTCGTGGAGAGCCACAGCGAGAGCCGCAGCTGATTTCGTCCCGCTTTCGCAACACATCAAATTGCAGGCAACAAAAAAGCGCCGCTTCCGCGGCGCTTTTCGTATGTCGCTCTCAGTGATGCCAGAACAACGCCAGCAGCAGGATGATCGGCAGCGGCACACCGAGCAACCAAAGCAAAGCACCTCGTCCGAAACCCATGATGTCCTCCTCCTCTTGCCTCGCCGGGATGACGCCGGGAAAAAGGAGAAGTTCCGCGCCTCGCAGCGAGGCGGAATGCAATCAGAGCATGGAACGCCGGACTTAGTTGCTGCGCCGCCTGCTCGCGATGACCTCGATCTCGCGGCGGCGTTCGCCCGCGAAGGTCAGGAGCTTTTCGATCGTTGGCGTATCCGTGATCCGTTTGGCAAGCCGCTCGGCGCGCGCAGCCTGATCTTCGAGATACTGGATCGTGTTCAAGCGCGGTCTCCCCAAAGCCCCGAATTTGCCGGACGCTCATAGTGCGTGAGAGCCGCTAACAGCCGGTTAAGCGCAGCGCGCCGACAGCGCCCTATTGCACCACGTCGAGCCGGACATTGGTGACACCCTTGTCGAGCATGCCCAGTGCCTCGGCTGCAGACGGCGAGACGTCGACCACGCGTCCGCGGACGAACGGTCCGCGATCGTTGACCCGGACGGTCACGAAGCGGCCGGAGGACACGTCGGTGACGCGCAAGCGTGTGCCGAACGGCAGCGTCGGGTGAGCTGCCGTCATCTCGTCCTTGTCGAACTTCTCGCCGCTCGCGGTCTCGGTGTCCGAGTAGAAGCTCGCCACGCCGTGCAAGGCGGGCTTCGCGTCGGCGGCTTCATCGGGAGCACGCGCCCGGCTGACGGGATGCGGATGGAGCGCCGCCACGCGGTGCGGCCGCTCGATTGCCGCCTGCCGGCTGGTCGCGCCAAGATCGGCCCTCTGGCGGCCAACCGGCGATTGCGCGCAGGCGGCAAGCGAAGCGGCACCGGCGATGGCGAGCAACAACCGGCTCGAGGTTACCAATGAAGTCAGGGGAGTTTCGGCACGTGCGAAGCGAGACATGATACGCCCTCCGAACAACCCCAAGTTTCGGTGGGCAATGAGGGCAGAACCTTGGCTGAACAGAAGCGGCCTTGAGGCCAGCTTCGTTTCGCGCCGGCTGTGATGAATCCACCACAGTCACCTGTCCTGAATCGGCACAGGATGACCAATGATCAGCCCGATACGACGCGCCAGACGATCGGCCGCGTCTCTGGCCGGGCCTCGCCGGCTTCGGCGCCGCCCCTGATGAGCCGTATCAGTTCACGCCGATAGAGCAGCCGCCAGCCGGTTTTCAGGCTGGCGAGAAAGTCGAGCTCCCGTTGCGTCAGCGTGCACATCATGAACCCGATCCGACTGCGGGCCGTGCCAATCTTCCAGGGCTGCGGCCGAACCGAAAAGGCGCAGGCTACCATACGTAGTGCTACATCATGTAACACTACGCCCCGGTGATCGCAAGCCGGATTGGCGGCATTGCCGCTCCATCCCCGGCACGCTCTAGAAATTCGGCCCGAGCGCGATCTTGGTGATCGTCCCGTTTCTGACGCCGATACGCCATTCCGCCGCGCCGTTGGCGAACTGGGCGACATAGATGTCGCTGTCCAGCGCCGTGACGCCGCGGAACGAGACCGCGCGCAGCGCCCCGAGCCGCGCAAGGATCGCCTGATCGAACGGAAGCTGCGCACGCGTGATGTTGGCCACCTCGGTGGTCATGTGATCGTAGTCCGGCTGGCCCTTGGCGATGCCCTCGAGATATTGCCGCAGCATCGCCTCGCCATTGGCGATCGGGACGGCGCGACGCGCGGCGCGACCCGGCCGCGCCACGAGGCTCAAAGCCTCGACGTTGTGGAAGCGCGTCTGCCGGCCTGGCACCAGGACCTCCATGCACTTGCCCGACTTGTCGGCAATGACCCATGGACTGTTCACGGTGGTCAGCGCGACCCAGGTCATGTCCGACCGGACAACGCTGTGCGCCCTGCGCTCGCCGTTCGCATCGAGATTGAAGACCTGAATATCGTCCTCGGTCTCGTTGTAGAGCATGATCCGGATCGGCGAGGTGCCGGCGCGAGCGCGCACGCTCACCTCTTCGGCACAGGAGACGATGCCGCCGAGTTCGTCATTGCCGTCGGGCCGGAAAGTCACATCGCCCGCCTTGCCGTCGGGTTCGAGCAGCACACGGAATTCTGCCGTGCCGTTCTCGAACTTGGCACCATAGATGTCGTAGCCGCCGGGTCCGACACCGCGGAAGAAGATCGACTCGATCGGCCCTAGCGCTGCGAATGTTGCGCGCAATTCGTCGAGCCGACCGCGGATAGCGGCCGCGAGCGGCGCGCTCATGCGGTCATAGTTCGGCGTGCCGCGGCGCAGGTCTTCGATTCCGGTCAGAATGATCTCCTTGCTGCCCGCAGCCGGGACCTGCTCCCGGAACCTGTCAGGCACTTCTGCGAGGCGGCGGGCGAAGTCGGCCTCGATCGCCTGAGCCGCCGCCGCATCGATCCGCTGCGCGAGGCGAGCGCCGGAGACCGCGCTGTGGACCAGCACGCGCGACACTTTGGCCGCATCATCGCGCAGGAAGATCAGCAGGCGATCGCCGTGGAGGGAGAAGGCATCAAGGCCCTCGGCCAAGGCCAGTGATCGACCCTGCCCGGTCTCCTGCACCTGCAGGCGATCGCCGTCGCGCCGCACGGTGAGCACGCGGTTCGGCGCGACCCGGTACCAGCCGACATATTGATCGAGCGAGACCGGATCTGCGGCCGGCGTCGGCATCTCGGCGATGCGGGCAGCGCGCACGTCGCGGCCGTTCATGTGCAGCATCAGCTCGGACGAGCGACGCTCCGCATCGACAGGGAACGTGATCTCGCCGAACGAGGCCGCGTAGGACGCCGTGCCGTCGCTCGCAACGGTCATGCGCAGCCGACGCTGGCCGGTGAGCTGCCCGTAGATCTCATCGCCCTCGCGAAAGATGGCGAACACCGAGGCGGGGCCCATGGCATAGAAATTGACGAACGGATGGTAGTGCTCGGCCGGCGCCTGGCCGAGATCAGCGCCGGCGGGCACGGGATCCGGCGTCCGATATGCGATCATGCCGGCCGACACGATCACCACAGGCACGATCGCGGCCGTGATCCACAGCCGCTTGCGCCAGCCGACGGCAACGGGCATGGCGGCCGCCGCGATGATGCGCTCGACGCGCGCGCGCACGGTCGAGACCTGCGCCATCGCCAGCTCCATCGGCCGCGGCTTCACGGAGGCGACGTCGAGCAGGATTTCGGCATAGGACAGGCGATCATCGATCATCTCGATCGCCCGGGCGTCGCTGATGATCTCGGCGAGTTCCGCAAGACGCGCAAGCTGCCACCAGGAGAACGGGCTGAACCAGAACATCACCCGGTTGAGCGAAGCCAGCAGCAGGACGTAGAAGTCCCTGTTGGCGACATGCGCGCCCTCATGCGCGAGCACCGCGAGGCGCTTTTTTGCGTCCCAACCGAAAAACTGCGGCGGCACCAGGATGGTCGAGCCGAAGGTGACGGGGCCGCCGACGTCGCGGCTGACACGCACATCGGCATCGATCATGCCTTTCACGGGCTTGGCGGCGCGCGCCAGGCGCCAGGTCAGGCAGAGGCCGATGGCCAGGCGCAGCAGCAGCAAGCTCGCGATGCCGACATAGACGACGGTGGCGACCATCCACCAATTGATCGAAATACCCGCCTTTCTCGTCGCTGCGATCGTAGCATCGGGCGCGATCGGCAGGGACGGTTGTGGCCGCTCCAGCATCGAAATGTTGGTCGGCCAGGATTCGTCCGGCACCGGCACGGACAGAGGCAGCCGATCGATGGTGAGCGTCGGCCAGTGCATCACGACCGGCATCGCCACCGACGCCAGCAGTACGACGACCCATGCCGTCATGTGGATGTGCGGATTGCGCACGCGAAACAGTCTGAGACCGATCCAGACGACGCCTCCCAGCGCGAAGGAGCGTAACGCCGCCTCAGCCAGAGCTGCGATCATTCCTTTTTCACTCCCCTCGCCTTTTTCGCCTTGGCCACCTGGTCGGCCAGCGCGCGCAATTGCTGCTGGTCGAGCATCGCATTGTCCACCATGCCGACGAGGACTTCCTCCATCGAGCCATTGCAGAACCAGTCGACGATGCGCTGTACCGCCTTGGCCGCGACGCGCGCGCGCGCCTCGGTAGCGTGGTAGACATAGGTGCGTCCGTCAACCGTATGGCGAGTATAGCCCTTTTCTTCCAGCCGGCGCAGCACCGTGCGCACCGTCGATTCCTTCAGATGCCGCGACAGCCGCTCCCGCACGATTTCGGCCGTCACTGGCCCATGGGCCCATACTATCTGCATGACCTCATGCTCGAGATCGCCCAGGTCGGGCAAACGATCGTCCATGGCGGCTTACCTGAGTTGAGATTCTTGTAACGCTACGGAGCGTCGCATATAAGGCCAGGGCAGACAATGGCGATTCCGGCAGTGCCCGGCGTTGCTACGCCGTCATGCCCGGGCTTGTCCCGGGCATCCACGTACTTCGTACTCCACGGCAAAACGTGGATGGCCGGGCATAGGCGAGCGGAAGCGACGCCGTCCTTCGGACGGCTATGCCCGGCCATGACGATGTGGCACCGTCAGCGCAATAGTCGCAAGCCTCAGTACTTCGGCTCGTACATCTGCGACTGGACCAGGGTCTTGACGTCGTTGGGCGCGGGTCCGTCAGCGAGCCCTCGCTGAAAAGCGACGTCGGCGACAGCCGCCGCAATGCGGACCGACACCTCGCGGATGCGCGGCAACGCCGGATAGAGACTGCCCTGATCGAGGTCCTCCTTCCCGACGCAATTGGCCAGCGTATGGGCAGCCGCCATGAACATCTCGTCGGTCACGAGCCGCGAGCCACTCGCGATCACGCCGAGACCGACGCCGGGGAAGATGTAGGAGTTGTTGCCCTGGCGCGGCACGAAGGTCCGGCCGTTCAGCTTGACCGGATCGTAGGGACTGCCGCAGGCAAACAGCGCGCGGCCCTCGGTGTAGCGATAGGCATCCTCCGCCGAGCACTCGGCCTTCGAGGTCGGGTTGGAAAGTGCGAACACGATCGGCTGCTCATTGAGCTCCGCCATCGTCTTGAGCACCTCGGGCGTGAAGGCACCGCCGACCGCGGCGACGCCGATGATCGCCGTGGGCTTCAGCGTCTTGATCGCAGTGAGGAAGTCGGCGATCGGCGGCTGGTCCGCATGCGCATAACGCAGCTTGTGCCCGGAGAGGCCCTGGCGGGCGCTGACCACCAGGCCGCGGGAATCCACCAGCCAGTTGCGCCGGAGCGCCTCGGCTTCCGTTGCCCCCTCCGCCATCATGGCGGAAACCACGAGATCGGCGATCCCGGTCGCCGCCTCGCCTGCCCCAAGGAACAGGATGCGCTGATCCCTGAGCTTGCCGCCGCTCACCTTCAGCGCCGAAAACAGGCCGGCGAGCGCAACCGCTGCGGTGCCCTGGATGTCGTCATTGAAGACGCAGGCTTCATCCCGGTATTTGTGCAGCAGCTTGAACGCGGAGTGATTGGCGAAGTCCTCGAACTGGATCAGCACGCCCGGAAAGGTTTTTCGCGCGGCCGTCATGAACTCGTCGACGAAGCTGTCATAGGCCTCACCGGTGAGGCGTCGCTCGCGCAGGCCGAGATAATAGGGATCGCTCAGCAGCTCTTCGTTGTTGGTGCCGACATCGAGCACGATGGGCAGGCATTGCTCGGGATGCACGCCGGCGCAGGCCGAATAGAGCGAGAGCTTTCCAACCGGAATGCCCATGCCGTTGGCGCCGAGATCGCCGAGACCTAGAATGCGTTCACCATCGGTGACGACGATCAGCTTGGCCGGATAGGGCCAGTTCTTCAATATCTCGGCGATCTGGCCACGATCGCGCGAGGAAATGAACATGCCGCGTGGCCGCTGGAAGATCAGCCCATATTTCTGGCAGGCGAGCCCGACCGTCGGCGTGTAGATGATCGGCTGGATCTCGTCGATGTTGTCGACGACGACACGGAAGAACAGCGCCTCGTTGCGATCATGCAGCGCGTTCAGGGCGACGTATTTTTCCAGGTCGGTCGGCAGCGCGCGCAAATTTGTCAGCACGCGCTCGACTTGCGTCTCCATCGTCAGCACGCACGGCGGCAGCAGGCCGCGCAGGCCTAGATTGGCGCGCTCCGCCTCGGTAAAGGCCGTGCCCCTGTTGAGCAAGGGATCGCGCAGCAGCGTCATGCCACGTGCAGAATCGGGTAATGCCGGTTGGGCAACGACGCGGGCAGGTCTATTCACGAATTCCCCCAGGAAGCTTCACATCGAACCACGACATTGTCGGCCACCGCTCAATTGAGATCAAGGACCGAGCGAGGCGCGGGACGATTGTGATCTCGCACCGCAGCGAGATTTTCGCGAACGATCCGCAATTGCGCGCGACGCAAAGGTTAATGCGAGAGAGCTCTCGCCCGTCATTCCCGGGCGCGCGTCAGCGCGAACCCGGAATCCATTGCGCGGCCGTCTCTGCGGCTCGATGGATTCTCAGGTGCCCAATTGCGCACCGCAGCTCTCGCCGACGCGCGCCCCGGAATGACGAAAGAAACCTGCGGCAATAGCGTCATTCCGGCTTGATATCCGCAGCCTTCACGACTGGCCACCATTTCTCGATCTCGGCCTTTTGGAAGACGCCGAGCGCTGCGGGCGATTGCTGGTCTGCCGGTGGAATCTCCTGGCCCAGCTCGGCAAAGCGCTGCTTCACGGCCGGATCGGCAAGAGCTGCTGTAATTGCCGCGTTGAGCTTTGTGACGATCTCCTTCGGCGTGTTCTTAGGTGCCCAGATGCCATGCCAATAGGAAATATAAAGCTCGGGCAGCCCCGCCTCATCGACCGTCGGGATGTCGGGCGCGGAGGCAAGGCGCGTCGGCGAGGTCACCGCGAACGCCTTGATCGCACCGTTCCTGTATTGCGGCAGCGAGTTCGAGGCCTGATCGAACATGATATCGATCTGTCCGGCGACAAGATCGATCATGGCGGGCCCGGCTCCACGGTAGGGCACGAACTGGAAGTCGGTGCCGGTCTTCGCCTTGAAGAAGACGCCGGCAACGTGCGCGCCGGTGCCTGCACCGGCCGTCCCCGCGGTGGCCTTGCCGGGATTGGCCTGCAGCCAGGCGATCAGCTCCTTCAGATTGTTCGCCTCGAGCGAGCTCCGGCCGACGATCAGCTGCGTCCCCATTGCGACCAACGCGACCGGCTCGAAATCGGCAAACACGTCGTAAGGCAGCTTGAAGATCGCGCCGTTGAGCACATGCGTGCCCCAATGGCCGATGGTGATGGTGGTGCCGTCAGGCGTTGCGCGCGCGACCCGGGCGCCGGCGATGCTGCCGGAGGCGCCGGCGACATTCTCGACCACGATCGTCGCATGCAGCTCCGCTGCGATCCGTTCCGATAAAATTCGCGCCAGCGTATCGGTCGGCCCGCCGGCCGCGAACGGGACCACCAACGTGATGGGACGGGACGGGAATGACTGAGCATGACCGGGAGCGTTCCACACGCCGCATCCGATCATCAAGCACATGACGATGACATGACCGCGCAATCCGGCCCATAGCCCCCGCATCGTCCTCTCCCAAGCGTCTTGTCGCCCGCATGTCGTCAGCGGGCTGGAGCGCGAGTGAACGCTGCCGGGTGGGCGGAGGCAAGCGGTAAGTTGACCTGGCCGCTATCCCGCGGCTCGCCGCGGCGCGAGGTTTGCGGCGTGATCTGCCGGCGGCGCGACGTGCATCAGGAAGGTCTGGGTCGCGGACGCGACCTCGATGCCGTGCTGCTGGAAGCGCTGCTTCATGCGGCGGTTGAACTCGCGCTGGACCGGCCAGCGGCCCGCCTCGGTGCAGCGGATCTGGCCGACGATCGACACCATCGCACCGTCGACCTTGTCGATACCCCAGAGCTCGAGATCGCCGCGGATCAACGGGCGGAATTCCGTCTCGCGGCGCATCTCATCGACGATCTCCTTGAGGATCTGGCCGGCGCGGTCGGTATCTTCCTTGTAGGCGACGTTGACACTCACCGAGGCATTCCCGGCGCCGCGGCTGGCATTGGTGATGGTCGTCACCGCGCTGAACGGCACGATATGCACGGCGCCGTCGCCGGCGCGCAGGCGGATGGTCCGGATCGAAACATTCTCGACCACGCCTGACAGGCCCGACACGCTGACGGTGTCGCCGACCTGGACCGTATTCTCCAGCAGCAGGAATAGGCCCGTAATGAGATCCTGCACCAGCTTCTGCGAGCCGAAGCCGATGGCAATGCCGACGATGCCGGCGCCGGCGAGCAGCGGGGCGACATTGACGCCGATTTCGCTGAGCGCGGTGAGGCCGACGACCGTGGCGATCAGGCACAGCAGCGCCGTCCGCAGCATCGGCTGGAAGGTGCGCAGGCGTGCCGCGCGGGCATAGTGTCCGTCGCGCGACAGCGTATTGATCTGCCGGTCCAGCAGCGCATTGCTGACCTCCCAGATCGCCGCGGCGATGATGACGGCGACGCCGATCGTCGCCACCGCCGAGAGCAGCCGGCTGCCGATCTGGCCGCCATAGAACCAGACGATGGCATCGACGCCCCAGACCTCGAGCACGGCAACGAAACCGATGAAGGCGATCACCGCGGAGACGATCTTGCGCAGCAGCGGCAAGTAGCGATTAGCGCGGATCTCCAGTCCCGGAAAGCGATGGAGGATCTCCGGCTGGATGCGAAAGCCGCGGTCGATCAGGCTCAGCGTCACCATGATGGTAACGCGGGTGATCAACGCTACTGCGATGGTGCCGACGAAATATTGCAGCAGCAGCGAATAGCCATTGTGGATGTTCAGCGCCCAGACCGCCCACAGCGCCAGATCGAGCGCGATGGCCAGATAATGCCAGCCGCCGGCAATGCGATTGCGCAGGCGCGCTGCGATTCCTTGCCGCTCCGCCGGCGCGCGGATGGCATCGGCGACCTGGCGGCGGCATTGCAGGATGATGACGACGACGAACAAATGCACCACCAGCATCACCATGCGCACCAGCGCGGCGTAGCCGGCGCGATGCAGGCCGAGCAACAGCGCCACGTTGGCAAAGGCGATGCCTGATACGGCGACCCCGACGATGCGGCGCGCCCAGATCTCGACATAGGCCGCAGTCTCGGCGCGCACCGGAAACAGGCCGAACGGGCCGGCCAGTGCGCGAACCACACAGATGAGCCCGCGCGAGAACGCATAGGCATTGACGACAGCGAGGATCACGAGGCGAACGGTGGCGGGCTCGCCGATTTCCGTTCCGAGCAGTGCGGTCGCCAGACCGACGAAAACGACCACAGGAAGCAGCTCGAACAACAGTCGTCCCAGCACGAAGGGCAGCCGCAGCAACAGCTGCCAGACGCGCGCCAGACTGTGCCGGTGCTTGTGCAATTCAGGCTCGGGGGTGACATCCACGACCGATGGCGGCGGATCGGCAATGGGCAGAGTCTGCGCTGCCAGGCGTGCGGTCTGCGGCACATGCCCTTCAAGAAACGCGACCGGACGCCGGATGAGGCGGACAGCAACCCATTCGGCCGCGAGCGCGCAGCCGAACACCAGCGCCAGCTTCCAGGTGATTTCGATCAGCAGATTGTACGCTTCGGGATCGTTGGCGGTGTCCACGATCCAGTAATAGAACGCCCAAAAATGCGTGAGCGTCCGCGCCATGTCGGCGACGTCGCGCGAGATTTCGCCGATCTCCTCCGATACCGTGAGCAGAAGTTGCGCGCCGAGGCCATCGGCCGAGAGCGGGATCGGCGATTTCTGCTCAGGCGCAGGCTGCTGCGGACCGGAGGCATTCGCGATCGCGCGCAGCGTGTCGATCATTTGAGCGCGCTTCTGGCCATCCTGGAGCGTTTCGAGTGCACGCCTGGCCTCGTCAGGCGACAGCGCTGCAGCACTATTGCTCGCTGGCGCAGGCGGCTCGGCGTGGGCTGAAGAGAACGACGAAATGGCAAGAAAGAAGGCAGCGAGAAACGCCGAGGCAAGCTTGTGCGACACACGGATTCCCCAAGAGTAAATGAAATGCGCCGGCGGAATCGTGACCGCGCGAAGCACTGCGTCATGTCGGATCGGCGCTATTCGCCCCGATCCTGTGTCGGAAGTTTGCCGACCAGACGACAATGTCTTGGCATTTGCCGCATCGCAGGGGGTTCAAAACGCACAGCGCCGGGCAGGTAGGGGCTTTGCCTCACTGATGCAGCCCTCTAGACCTTGACCCGGCGTGCCGTTCGCGGTTTGCGCCGCTATGCGATAGTCCGAACGAGCTCCATCGCACTTAACGCGGCTGGATTTGCGGAGGTGGTGTCATAGACCTCCCCTTGCTCATGAGGTGGACGTTACGCGTCGCTTATTTGCGACCACATCCATGGTCCTCCCCCCACATAAAACTGTCAAGCGGCGATCAATGGCCCGAGGATCACATTTGCACGCCTGTTCCACGACTGCCCCATCAGAACGCGATGATGGCATCATGCCCCTGTTTTGCCCGACGCGTCAACGGAAATTCTTAAAATCCGAATAACGGGACCAAGCCTTTGATTCCGTTGTCGTCGGCTACTGTGCATGGGGTTGTTTTCGCATTTTTCCTTTCGCCCGCTTCCTGGCTCCCTTCTCCTCTTTCTCCAGCGCCTCACGCACGTTCTCGAACTCCTGCAGCGAAGCCTTGTCGGCGCGCGGAAAACGCAGGTCCAGCTTTTCCAGCTCTGCAACGATCACCGAGCCGATCACGACGCGGGCGAACCATTTGTGGTCGGCGGGCACGACATACCAGGGCGCATGAGGCGTAGCAGTATGCCGCACGATGTCCTGATAGACGGCCTGATAGCGCGGCCACAAGGCGCGCTCCTTGATGTCGTCCATGGAGAACTTCCACTGCTTGGCCGGCTCCTCGAGCCGGTCGAGGAAGCGTTCGCGCTGCTCCTCCTTGGAGACGTTGAGGAAGAACTTCAGCACCAAGGTGCCATTGCGGCAGAGATAGCGCTCGAATGCGGAGATGTCCTCGAACCGCTCCTTCCAGATGTTCTTGGTGAGCAGCCGTGACGGCAGCTTCTCCCTGGCGAGGATCTCCGGGTGCACGCGCGTCACCAGGCATTCCTCGTAATGGGAGCGGTTGAAGATGCCGATATGGCCGCGCTCCGGCAACGCGACCACGTGGCGCCAGAGGAAATCGTGGTTGAGCTCCTTCGTGCTCGGCGCCTTGAAGGCGGACACCTCGCAGCCCTGCGGATTGATGCCCTCGAAGATCGCCTTGATCGCACTGTCCTTGCCGCCGGCATCCATGGCCTGGAACACGATCAGCACCGACCAGCGATCCTGGGCGTAGAGCTTCTCCTGGAATGCGATCAGCCGCTTCTTGTTGGCGTCGAGAATCTCCTGCGCCGTCTCCTTGTCCAGATCGCTCTTCTCGTTGGTCTTGTAATCCTTCAGGTGAAACTTGCCCGCACCATCGTGCCGGAATGGCGTGATGTAGCGGTCAAGTTCCTGGGCGAGCGATTTGGACGGCTTTTTGCTCATGAGCGCGGGGCACCTTGCGTTGCGGCTTCAATCGGTCGAGCAGGCTACCAAGGATGCCCTTGGGAAGGAATATGATGAAGAGCACCAGCAGCACACCATAAACGAGATTGTCCCAGCCGACCGCCTTGGTGCCGAATCCGATGCGCAGGGTTTCCGCAAGCAGGATGGTGATGACGGCGCCGACGGTGGGACCGAGTGAGACGAACAGGCCGCCGACGATGGCCGCGAACACCATCTGGAGCGACACCGCAATGCCGCTGACCGTGTCGGGCGTGATGAACATCTGGTACTGACAATAGACCGCACCCGCCAGCGCCGTCATCACGGCGCTGATCAAGGTGATCTTGAGTTTCTCCGCAGTGACGTTGACGCCTGCGGCCGCCGCGGCATCCTCGTCCTCCGAGATCGCCTCCAGCGCGTAGCGGCTCATGCTGCGGTCGACCAGGTGCCAGACGATGATGCCTGCGAGCCAGACCGCAAGTGCGATCAGATACCAGCTGGTCTTGTCGTCGAATTGGAGAGCCAGAAGCCTGTTGCCGGCGGCGCGGTTCGGCGTGTAGCCGAGCGAGCCGCCGGTATAGTCGCGCGTCGCCGTGATGATCTGGAGCACGATGCCTGACAGCGCCAGCGTCACCAGCACGAAATAGTGGCCGGTGATACGAAAGCGAAAACAGGGATAGCCGACGATCAGCGCCAACGCACCGGCAGCGACCATGCTGACGGGAATGCCGATCCATGGCGTAAGGCCGAGATGATTCCAAAGCAACGCCGTGACATAGGCGCCGATCCCCATGAAGCCGCCGTGCCCCAGCGAGACCAGGCCGAACCGGCCCATCATCGACCACGATGTGTAGGCGAACGACCAGATCAGGATCAGCACCAGAATGTGCAGATGATAGGGATCGCGATAGACGAATGGCAGCGCGACCAGGGCCGCCAGTGCAGTTCCGCAAGCGACGATCCGCCCCTGCCCCATCATCGGCGCCTCGCCAGCAGGCCCGCGGGCCGGATGAACATCATGACGATGAAGAAGGCGAAGGCGAGCACGTAGCCCCATTCGAGATCCGAAAACAGGCCGCCGAGCGAGATGATCTCGGCGAAGACGAACGCCGCAATGAAGCCGCCGATGAAATTACCGAGGCCACCGAGCACGCAGATCAGGAAGGTGATCGGCCCGAAGGAGAGGCCGACGAAGGGATGCACGTCGTATTGCAGCACCAGCAGGCAGGCGGCGAGCCCGGCCAGCCCGCCGCCAATGGCTGACGTGATGAGATAGATCCGTTTGGTGTCGACGCCCATCAGCGCCATGATCTGGCGGTCCTGCGAGATGGCGCGGATCGCGGTTCCGGTGAAGGTGCGGGTCATGAACAGATAGACCGCAACCATGCCGACCAGTGCTGCCAGGAACGACAGCACTCGTGCGTAGCTGAAGTTCATGTCGCCGAAGGCGAGCACCGGCAGGCGAATACCGAGGTTGCGGAAGTCGATGCCGAAGGCGACGGTGGCAAAGCTCTGCAGCACGAACAGCACCCCGCCTGTTGCGAGCAGCTGGTTGATCGGCGGCGCGGTGAGCAGCGGCGCAATAACGAGATAATGCAGCAATGCGCCGAGGATCGCGACCAGCAGGATCGTCAACGGCGCCGCGATGAAATAGCTGATGCCATAATATTGGACCAAGAAATACATCGCGTACATGCCGATCATCACAAGCTCGGCGTAGCAGATCCAAGTCACGTCGATGACGCCGAAGATCAGGTTCAGCCCGAGCGCGAGCAGCGCCAAGACGCCTCCGAGCAGGATGCCGTTGATGATGGCCTCCAGCAGATAGATGTCGAAAATGTCCAGGAATGCCTGCATATATCCCTCACACTCCGAGATACGCTTCCTTGACCGTGTCGCTCGCCAGCATCTCGGCCGAGGTGCCCGAGGCGCGGATCGTGCCGGCCTCGATCAGATAGGCGCGATCGACCACGCGCAGCACCTGCTGCACGTTCTGCTCGACGATCAGCACCGTCAGCCCGCTGGCGCGGATCCGCTTCACCAGCTCGAACACCTGCTGTACCACCACCGGCGCCAGCCCCGCCGAAGGCTCGTCGAGCAGCAGCAGTTTTGGATTGGACATCAGCGCGCGGCCAATCGCGCACATCTGCTGCTCGCCCCCGGACATGGTGCCGGCCATCTGATGGCGGCGTTCCTTCAGCCGCGGAAACAGATCGAACACGACCTCCAGCCGCTCGGCGTAGCGGCCGCGCGCCTCCTTCATGAAAGCACCCATCTTCAGATTGTCGTCGACCGAAAGCTGCGGAAACAGCCGCCGGTTCTCCGGGACATGCGCGATCCCGAGGCTGACGATCTTGTGCGGCGGCGTCGCCAGGACATCGGCGCCCTCCATGGTGATCGAGCCGCGCGTGGGGCGGATCAGGCCGGAGATGACGCGCATCAAGGTGGTCTTGCCGGCGCCGTTCGGCCCGATGACGCCGACGGCCTCACCGGCCTTCACCTCGAGATCGACGTTGAACAGCGCCTGGAAGGTGCCATAGCCAGCGTTGACGCCGCGAAGCTCCAGCATCATTGGCCTCCCGCATGGCGGCGCGCTTCGGCGGCCGCAGCCTGCGTGGTCTCGGCATCGGTGCCCAGATAGACCTCGATCACACGTGGGTCAGCGGCGACGGCGCTCGGCAGGCCCTCCGAAATCTTCTCGCCGTGGTCAAGCACCATGACGCGGTCGACGACGCGCATCAACACGCCCATGATGTGCTCGACCCAGATGATGGTGATGCCGAGCTCGTCGCGGATATTGCGCAGCATGTCCGCAGCCTGGTCCATCTCGGCCTCGTCGAGGCCGCCGAGGCTCTCATCGGCGAGAAGAAGTTTGGGGGCGGTGGCGAGCGCCTTCGCAAGTTCGAGCTTCTTCAAGCCAGCGGCGCCCAAGCCGTCCACGCTGGCATGGCGATCGGTCGGCAAGCCGACCATCGCAAGCGCGCGCGCGGCCGCTTCCTCGGCCTTGACGCGACTGTTGCGCCCCTGCCCGTAGAAGCCGGCGAGCGCGACGTTCTCGAAAATGGTGAGGCGTCGGAACGGCCGCGGGATCTGAAAGGTACGGCCGATGCCGCGGTTGATGATCCGGTGTGGCGCCAAGCCTGCGATTTCCGAACCATCGAACCGGATCGAGCCGGAGGTCGGCGAAAGCGTGCCAGAGAGCATGTTGAAGATCGTGCTCTTGCCCGATCCGTTGGGGCCGATCAGGCCGAGGATCTCGCCTCGATCGACTTTGAATGACACGTTGTTGACGGCAGTGAAGCCGCCGAACCGTTTCACCAGCCCGCTAACCTCCAGCACCGCCCGCTCCGCTAGCTGCCTTCTTCGGGCGACAGGATGGACTCGCGCCACACCCAGGCGGTCGAATGTCTCGCTGCAATCGCGATCAACAGCCCTCGTACCGAGCGGGCAGCCATGCGCAGGCGCATCTAAACCTCCCTGGACGATTGTGCATTGCAGTCTTCTTGCTTTGCTTTTCGCCCATCACATGGGCTTGACCGCGCGATGTCAAGCCTTGCGCATCAGCGCGAGGCGAACTGCTGCGCCATGAAGTCCGTCACAAACCGCGGCATGGTCGGCGTGAGATCATCCATCCCGCGCACGAGATGGATAGCCGAGAGCTCCGACTCATCCTGACCAGCCAGATTGGCCTCGATCCGCGCGCGAGCCGCCTCGCCGGGCATATCCAGGTTCAGGATCTGCATCATTGCGATCGAATGGCCGGTGACGACACAGTGCCAGTCCGTCTCGGCCGAATAGTCGGCGGGGAACAGACCAGTCTCTTCCTCGATCTCGCGGACGACGCTGCCGGGGATATCGAGCCGACCGTCCTTGATGTCGTTGAGGTCGGGCGTGCCCGACGGAAAATAGATGCGCCCTGAATTAGCGGTGTGGTGCGCCATCTCGCCCATCACGAAGGCGCCATCGGACGCTCGTAGCGCTCCCATACCGAAACCGTTGAATACTGACCGATCGGGAAAGCCCCAGTCGCGCCAAGCCAGGAAGCTGGCGAAATCCGTCTCGAAATAGGTCGCCGCGAGACGACCGTCCGTAAAGACGGCATCTCGCCCGAGCAGAATGCGCCCGTTCCAGAGCTTCGGCCGCGCGCGTTGCTGCTCGGCGAAATGCGCGGCGATCTCGGCGCGCCGCTCCTCGGCGAACGGCCAGGCGACGGGGCGCACGGCAAGGTCGAGCGTCGTGACGCGATGAATGGTTGGTGACGGCATGACCGCTTGACTACCAAGCCTTCGCGTCGGTTATTTGGCGCTCCCGGTGGACTTCTTGGCCTGCTCGACGAACTTGTTGGTAAAAGTCTTGCTGACGTCGATCTTGGCGTTGGCCACCTCGGGTGAGCCGATGCTGAAAACGGCGAGCACGGCCTCCGCGCCCTTCGGATCCATCCTTCCGGTCTCGGAGAACATCGGGATCGTGTTCTTCAGCGCGGCGAGATAGAGGTCCTTGTTCTTTCCGACCATCTCGTCGGGCATCTTGGCCATGATCTCCTCGGCTGAATGTGAGTGGATCCAGGCGATCGTGGCCAGCATTGCGTTGGTCAGCGCCTGCGTTTCCTTCTCGTGACCGTTGACCCAGGCCGCGGTCGAGTACAGAGCGCCACCCGGATATTCGCCGCCGAAGGTCTCGAGCGTGTCTTTCTGGGTGCGGGTGTCGCTGAGGATGCGCAGATCCTTGTGGCTGCCCTGGAGCACGGTGACGGAGGGATCGAGCATCACCGCTGCGTCGATCTGCCCCTGCTCCATCGCGGCCACCGCAGTGGCACCGAGGCCAACGCCGATCACGGCCGTGCCGGCGGGATCGAGCCCGTTCTTCTTGAGGAGATATTTCAGGAAGAAATCGGTGGAGGAGCCCGGCGCGCTGACGCCGACCTTCTTGCCGGCGAGGTCCTTGATCGACTTGATGTCCCCCGTGTGCGAGGGCGCAACCACCAGCACGAGGCCGGGATAGCGGTCATAGACCACGAACGCCTGAAGCTCCTGCTTCTTGGCCGCCAGGTTGACGCAATGGTCGAAATAGCCTGAGACCACGTCGGCACTGCCGCCAAGCACGGCCTTGAGCGCGTCCGAGCCGCCCTTGAGATCGACCAGGTCGACATTGAGACCGGCCTTCTCGTACTCGCCGAGTTGCTTGGCCAGCACCGTCGGCAAATAGCACAGGCAGGCGCCGCCACCGACCGCAATCGTCACCTTGCTTTGCGCTGCGGTAATCGAGGTGGTGAGCGTCAGCGCGAGCAGCGCGCCGGCGAGCCTGGCAATCGTGTTCTTCATTGGTTTCCTCCGTTCGGCCGCGGCACCATAGAGCAGCGGGACTGGCTTGAGAAGGCGACTAACGACGACTAGCCGCGCCCGTCCACGGTCGGTCGCCAAACCAGGAGCCTTCGCTCCACCAGCGTCACGCCCATGTCGATCAAGATAACGAAGGCCGACAGCACGAACATCCCGGCGAACACGCCGGCGACGTCGAACACGCCCTCGGCCTGCTGGATGAGATAGCCGAGCCCGGCGGCCGAGCCCAGATATTCGCCGACAACGGCGCCGACGACCGCAAAGCCGACCGAGGTGTGCAGCGAGGAGAACATCCACGACAGCGCCGAAGGCCAGTAGACGTGCCGCATCAGTTGCCCCTCGCTCATGCCGAGCATCCGGCCATTGTCGAGCACAGTGCGGCTGACCTCCTTCACACCCTGATAGACGTTGAAGAACACGATGAAGAAGACCAGCGTCACGCCGAGCGCAACTTTGGACCAGATGCCGAGGCCGAGCCAGAGCGCAAAGATCGGCGCCAACACGACGCGGGGTAGCGCATTGACCATCTTCACATAGGGATCGAACACCGCGGCGACCAGCGGCTGGCGCGCGAACCAGAAGCCAATGAGGACGCCGCCGAGCGATCCGATGACGAAGGCCAGGATCGATTCCACGAGCGTGATCCAGAGATGTTTCCAGATCACGCCGGAGACGAACCATTTGACGATCTGATCGAACACATCGACCGGATTTGAGAAGAAGAACGGCGGCAGCAGGATCTTGCCGAGCACCGGCACTGATGACAGCAGCTGCCATAGCGCGATGCACACGATCGCGACCAGAACTTGCAGCGCGAGCAGCATTGCGCGCGACATCAGACCGCCTCCGCCGCGTGGGTGGATTGCGCGTAGCCCTTCATCACCTCGTCCTTGAGCACGCTCCAGATCTCGCGATGCAAGGCATGAAACTCCTTGTCCAGCCGCACCTCGAAAATGTCGCGCGGGCGCTGCAAGTTCACGCGCCAGTCGCCAATGATGCGCGAGGACGGCCCCGCCGACATGATCACGACGCGGTCGGCGAGCGCGATCGCCTCTTCGAGGTCGTGGGTCACGAACAGCACGGCCTTGCGGTCGGCGTTCCAAAGATCGAGCAGCAGATTGCCCATCACCTGGCGCGTCTGCGCGTCCAGCGGCCCGAACGGCTCGTCCATCAAGAGGATCTTGGGATCGCGGATCAGCACCTGCGCAAGTGCCACGCGCTTGCGCTGGCCGCCGGAAAGCATGTGCGGATAGCGGCCGGCGAAGGCGCCAAGGCCCACGGAAGTGAGCCATTTCTGCGCCAGTGGCAGCGCCTCGGCGCGTGGCGTCCCCTTGATCTCGAGCCCGATCGCGACGTTGTCGAGCGCGGTCTTCCAGGGGAACAGCGCATCGGCTTGGAACAGGTAGCCGGCGTCCCGGTTCAGCCCCGCAAGCGGCCGATCGAATATCCTGACGCCGCCGGCGGCGGGTTTGAGCAGCCCGGCGGCGACATTGAGCAGCGTCGATTTCCCGCAGCCGGTCGGACCGACAATGGCGACGAACTCGCCTTGCGCGACTGTTAAATGGGCCTTCTCCACTGCCGTATAGACGCGGCCGTCCCCCAGTCGGAACGCAACCTTGGCATCTTCCAGCGCCACTGCCGTGGGCGTCGTCATGTGTTTCCTCCGGGCTTGGCCTGATGCCTTAGCCGCTCGCGCGGACAAGTTCAATCAACCGGTCAAGCGTGCTAAGCATGGGGCCTCGACCATCCCCCTCCCTCTGGAGGGCAAGCGAGCTGAGTGCACGTCTGATGCCTTCCAGACCAATGATTGGCTATGCGCACGTCACCAAGAGCTACGGCTCCCTCAGGGCCGTCGACGACGTCTCGCTCGACATCGCCGAAGGCGAGTTTTTGGCCATCGTCGGCGGGTCAGGATCCGGCAAGACGACGCTGCTGCGGCTTGCCAACCGGCTGATCGAGGCCGATGGCGGCACCATCGCGGTCGAGGGCGACGACATCAAGAACATCGATCCGGTCACGCTACGGCGCCGGATCGGCTACGTCTTCCAAAGCGGCGGGCTGTTTCCGCATCTGAGCGTCGCCGACAACATCGGCATCACGCCAAAGCTCCTCGGCGAGCCGGCCGCCAACATCGCGGAGCGGGTGGACGAGCTCATCGAGCTCGTCCAGCTCGATGGCACCGCGCACAGAGACCGGCTGCCCGAGACGCTCTCCGGCGGCCAGCGGCAGCGCGTCGGCGTGGCACGGGCGCTCGCAGCAAAGCCGCGCATCATGTTGATGGACGAGCCGTTCGGCGCGCTCGATCCCCTCACCCGCGACGCCCTCGGCGACGACTACGGCTCGCTGCATCGCCGCCTCGGGCTGACCACCGTGATGATTACGCATGACATGACGGAGGCGATCCTGCTCGCCGATCGCATCGCGGTGATGCGCGGCGGACAGCTGCTGGCGCAAGGTACGCCCATGGAGCTCTCGAAAAGCAGCGATGCCTATGTGCTGGAGTTGTTGCGCACCCCACGGCGCCAGGTCGAACGACTGAATTTGCTGCTGTCGCAGGACGGTGCGGCATGAGCTTTTTTGCAGATCCACGCTGGGGCGAGGCACTGTCGCATTTGCCCGATTATCTCGGCAATCACGTGCGGGTGAGCCTCGCCGCACTCGCGCTTGGCCTCGCCATCAGCCTGCCGCTGGCGATCCTCACGCGTAACCGTCCGGCGCCGCGCGCCGCCCTGCTCGCGCTCGCGAGCATCGTGCAGACCGTGCCGGGACTGGCGCTGCTTGCGCTATTCTATCCGCTGCTGCTGCTCGGTGCCTCAGTAGCGCTGAAATGGTTCGGAGTCTCGTTCTCGGCCTTCGGCTTCCTCCCGGCGATGCTGGCGCTCGCGCTCTATTCGATGCTGCCGGTGCTGCGCAACGGCATCACCGGGCTGAATGGTATCGACCCCGCGCTGATCGAGGCCGCCAAGGGCGTCGGCATGACCGCGCAGCAGACATTGTTGATGGTCGAGCTGCCGCTGGCGCTGCCGGTGATGATGGCGGGCATCCGCACCGCCGCAGTGTGGGTGATCGGCACCGCGACGCTGTCGACGCCGATTGGGCAGACCAGCCTAGGCAACTACATTTTTGCAGGGCTGCAAACCCAGAACTGGGTGTTCGTGCTGTTCGGCTGCTTCGCCTCGGCCATGCTCGCGCTCGCCGTCGATCAGCTGCTTGGCCTGATCGAGAGCGGACTGCGCCACCGCAGCCGCCTGCACGCCGGGCTCGGTGCGATCGGGATCGCGGCGCTGGTTGCGGCGACACTTGTGCCGACGATGGGACGTTCGCCGTCCGGTTATGTGGTCGGCGCCAAGACCTTTGCCGAACAATATGTGCTCTCGGCCCTGCTGCGCGACCGCCTCCAGGCGGCCGGTCTTTCCGCGAGCGCGCGATCGGGTCTTGGCTCGAGCGTGATCTTCGGGGCGCTGAAAGCCGGCGACATCGACCTCTATGTCGATTATTCCGGGACGCTCTGGGCCAACCAGCTGCACCGCACCGATATCAAACCGCGCGCGGAGCTGGTGGCGGAGTTGAAGACGGCACTCGCAAAGGACAACATCACCCTGCTCGGCGAGCTCGGCTTCGAGAATGCCTATGCACTGGTGATGCCGAAGAAGCGCGCCGACGCGCTTGGCATCCACACCATTGCCGATCTCGCCGCGCACACCTCGACGATGTCGATCGCCGGCGATTACGAGTTCTTCTCCCGGCCGGAATGGGCGGCGCTGCAAAAGGCCTACGGTCTTCAGTTCAACGCCCAACGCCAGATGCAGCCGGACTTCATGTATGCGGCGGTCGCGAGCGGCGAGGTCGACGTCATCGCCGGCTACACCAGCGACGGGCTGATCGCGAAATACGATCTGGTGGCGCTCGACGATCCCAAGCAGGCGATCCCGCCCTATGACGCGATCCTGCTGCTCGCTCCCAAGCGCGCCGGCGACGAGCGGCTCAAGGCGGCGCTTAGCCCGCTGCTCGGTAAGATCGACATTGCCACCATGCGTGAGGCAAATCTGCGCGCGGCCGGCAATGACGCGAATTCATCGCCGGATGCGGTGGCGAAGTGGTTGTGGGGGAAGATCGGACGACCGTAGAAGAGATGAGGGGGTGGCCGCAGGGGACGTCCAGCCACCCCCTCCTGCCCATCTCTTGGAGGACGAGAAGGGCAAAGCACAGTCAGGTCATCAGGTCACGCCCTCACCTCCTGGCGCTGGAACAGCACATAGCTGAACGCGAACAGAATGATGGTGCCGGCGACGAGGCCGACGGTCTGCGGCCATGCAATCATGATGCTTTCACCGAACGGCAGCGGCGCGCCCATGACGGCGCCGCGAAGCTGATCGAGAAACACCGGTCCGAGCGCACGAGTCGTTGGTGACAGCACCGCCAGCATCGCTTCCCCGAACAGGTCGTTCGGCGACAGCCGGAGCAGCTCCTGCGTCCAGACCGCCGTAGCCGGATCGTTCAGGCCGAGCAGCGCGTAGCGCGGGTCGGCCGGCGCGATCGCCTGCGCCAGCGCCGGAGCCAGCATCGGCCAAAGCACCGTCAGGAACAGCCAGATGCCCAGCGCGACAAGCGCTGCGGTGGCAGCCGAGCGGAACACCGTGGACAGCAACATCGCCAGGGACAGCCAGACGCCGGCGTAGAAGATCGCCACGATCAGGAACACCGCCGATCGCGCGATCTCCTCGCCTCCCGGCGGCACGCCGAGGAAGATCAGTCCGAGACCAATCACCAGCAGCCACAAGGCGGTGAGACTGATCCCGATCGTGGCGAGGGCTGCAAGGAACTTGCCCATCAACAGCGCATCACGATAGATCGGCTGCGCCAGAATCCGCGACATTGTTCGCCTGTTGTGTTCGCTGTTGACGGCATCAAAACCCAGCCCGATCGCCATCAACGGAATGAGAAAGCCGAGGATCGCGACAAAGGACGGCAGGGGCGCCTGGTCGATGGTGAACAGCCGCAGCAGGAGGAACGGATCTTCGGCGGTGTTCTGCCTGAGGCTGCTGATCGCTTCATAGAGCGCGGCAAGCGCTGTGGAGACGATCAGCAGCTCCAGCACCAGCATCCGGATGCTGGAGACGTGGTCGGAGAGCTCCTTGACGAATACGGTCGACAAGCCCCGGAACGGTGATCCCTCACGCCGCATGACGAACGTCCCCCGTGGGCTGCGCCTGGAAGTAGCGCGCGTAGATCGTTTCGAGGCTCGGTTCGTCGACCGACAATCGTCGCAGCGCCCCGTCGCCCGCAACGACGGCGCGCGCCGCATCCGGCCGCACGTCGCGCTCGGCCGTCATGCGGAAACGGTCGGCAGCAAGGGTCTCCACCTGGGTCACGCCCGGGATCATCGCGAGCCGCCGGGCAATGCCCGGCCCTTCCGCCTCGACCTCGACGACGAAGCCAGCGCCGAGCACCCTGACGGCAAGCTCCGGTACCGTGCCCAGCAGCACGATGCGCCCACCCCGAAACAGCGCAACCCGGTCACAGACGCGCTGGACCTGGTCGAGCATATGGGATGACAGCAGCACGGTGACGCCCTCGGCTTTCAGCTCGCGGATCAATCCGAGGAATTCCTGCGTGGCTTGCGGATCAAGCCCGGATGTCGGCTCGTCGAGGATCGCGATCTCGGCACGCTTCATGATGATCTCCGCCAGACCCAACCGCTGCCGCATGCCGCGCGAGAACGTCCCGACACGCTTCTCGGCAACCTCGGCAAGTCCAACGCGAGCGAGCGCGGCCTCGATCCGCGCCGCCCGCTCGGCGCGGGCAAGCCCCATCAGCTTGGCGGTGTAGGCGAGATTCTCCGTGGCCGTAAGCTGGTCGTAGAAGCCGACGGCATCGGGCAGATAACCGACGCGCTGCTTGACCTTCAGCGGCTCGCGCGCCGGATCGAAGCCGAGCACGCTGACTTCGCCCGACGATATCTCGGTCAGGCCGAGCATCATCAGGATGGTCGTGGTCTTGCCGGCGCCGTTCGGGCCGAGCAGGCCGAATACCTCACCGCGCGCGATCCCGAAGTCGATGGAATCGACCGCAATCGACTTTCCATAGTGCCTGGCAAGGCCGCGCGCGCTGATGACGAGATCGCGGGGCGCGCCATTGGCTTCGGTTTGTTGCTCACTCATCGCCGTCCGTACCTTGCGACTGCACCAAGCATCAACAATAGCGCGACGCCGATGACGCCGGCGCCCGCCACGCCCCACACCGTCGAGGTGGCGACAGTGACGCGGAATTGGCTCGAGGCGCTTTCACCACGTGAGGAGGCGCGGATGGTGGTCTGATAGTCTCCGGCCAGCGACTTGTCGCTCGGAGTGAGCAGCGCCTGCACCTCGCTGTCCTTGCCGGGAACGAGGCGATCGATCGTCGCCGGCTCAAACGTCACCTTCCACCCATTCGGCGCGGTCCCAGCCAGCGCGATGTTCTCGGCAGGCGCGGTGCCGGTGTTGGTCACGACGATCGGAATCGAACTTTGCTTGCCCGCAACCGCACGCGCGCTCAGAAGACCGTCGCGTCCGGAGATCTGGAGCTGCGGCTGTCCGACGACATCGAGCGCGAGCTCGGTGGAGGCCGAGGCGTCCTCCGCCTTCACGGTCACCTTCACCGGGAAATGCCCGGCATCGATCGTGGTGGGCGGGCGCACCTTCAGCTTGACGTCCTTGGACTGACCAGCATCGATCGGGATCGAGGAGAGCTCCTGGGTGCCATAGGCTTCAGTGAAGGAGGTCTCGAAATTGGCGGGCGCTTCGGCGGCAAAGCTCGCGATGAGATTGCGGCCTGAATCGTTCTTGATCGAGAGCGTGTAATCGAAATTGGACTTCGGGCTGCCGCGCAGGGACGGCAGGCTCGATTTGACCGTCAGCTTCGCCGGCAGCTCCTTGGCGAGCGAGACTGCGATCGGAAGCTCCGCACTGCTGCCCTGCCCCTCGGCCTTCACCGTGATCGTATGCGCGCTGAGATCGTTGCCGGCGGGAACATCGAGCCTGAGCTGAAGCGCGACGCTGCCGTCAGGCGCCGGCATCGCCGCCGCGACGGGCTGGCCGCCACCCAGCAGCGTCGCAGTCCAGCCACTCGGCACGCCCGCCACCGAAAGCTGGTAACGCTGCGGCGACAGGTCGTAGTTCTGCAGACGCAGCGAGATGTTGCTGGTCGTGCCGGGACGCACCGTGACCGCCGGATAGTCGGTCATGAGAAAGAGCCCCTTGATATCATGCGCCGGTTCGGCGGCATGAACAGCTGGACTCAGCAGCATGAAGGCAAATGCAAGGCGCGCAACATCAAGCGCTCGCATGGAGGTTCTCCTGCAAGAAGGGGGATCAGAGATCGGCAACACCGCCGGAAAGTCCCTGGTGGCGGCGTCTGGGATGATGGCAGCAATCGTGACAAAGTTTGGGAAGCAAGGCGCCGCGCCAATTACAAGTCGGTGATTTCAGGCATTTTCGGCTCAGACTTTAGTTTGAATAGCACCCCGTCAAAAGATTAATACGTCGTAATACGATATATTTGTCGGCCATACGATCCAGCCAGTCAGATCCGGTTAAAGGCCGTGAATCATCCCCGCATTGATCAGCAACCGGTTCAGCCGCCGTGCTTCCGCACCGTCGTTGCAGCCATAGAAGATCCCGTTGCAGCGAAGCATGATCTTTTTCTGCTCGGCGAAGGACGGATCGAGCGGAATGCCGGCGGCCTCCTGGATCACCAGCGGCAGATAGGCACCGTCGATGCTGTCCATCACCGCGTCACTTTTCACCGGCTCGAAATTGACGGCATCGATTGCGTAATATGTCGCGTAGAGGCGCGGATCGTAAGCATCGAGCTTCCTGCCGATCGCGCCTTCGTCGAGCCCGGGCTCGAGGATGTTGGGAGCGAACTCGGGCTGATGGTCGCCATAGCGCACGATCAGGAAGGGCTCACCCGGAAAACTCTTCTTCAAGCCTGCGACGAAGCCCTTGTATTGCTCGGCGCTCATCGCCTGCCGGCGCAGATATTCGTCGATGGACGGCACATTGCCCGGCGCGCGCCAATTCGGCATCAGATCGGGACGGAAGCGCGTCTCCCACGGGAAATGATTGGCGCCGAGATAGATGAAGGTGAAGAGCGGCTTGTTAGGCGTCCGCTCGCCCATCAACCCCAACGCCTTGTCGTAGAAGAAACTGTCGGGCTCGACGTCCCTGGCGCCGAGATCATGAGCGTCGAGGAAGCGCTCGACACCCGTCGTGATCTGAAAGCTGCGCGCGCCCATGAAGCCGCCATAGGCGGGATAGAGCGACATTGTATCGTAGCCGCAGCGGCGCAACGCCAGCGGCAGGCCCCGCTCGACCCGGCCCGACGCAATGCGCGTCACGAAATAGGCGAAGCGGCCAAACGAGCGCGAGGAGAGACCGGCCAGCACGTTGTATTCCGTGAACCAGCTCGGCCCGCCATTGCTCTCGGCCAGGAACGTGCGCTCCTTGCCGTCCCAGGACTTGAAGTGGCTGCCGTAGCCCGGCGGCACCTTGATGCCCTGCGCGGCGCGGATGTCGAAGCTCGACTCATCGTGGATCATGATGATGTTCGGCCGGCGGCCGGCAGGATGGCAAGCATCGATCAACGGGATGTTGAGCCGCTCGTCGACCGGGGCGGCCGATTCCATGAACCCGTACTGCACGAAATCGGAAACCGCCGTGACGCCCGAGCGGAAGAATTTCGAAAGGTAGCCGTCGTCGTAATAGCCACGCCAGGCTTCGTCCGGATGATAGACGGAATAGAAGACCAGGGCGGCGAGGCAGGCGAGCTTGCAGGCCAGGGCCGGCAGGCGGCGGATGCGAAATGGATCGAGCCACCACAGCGCATACATCAGGGGCAGCGTGATCAGACCTGCCCCGATTACGGACCAGCGCAGGTTCGGGAAGATCGTGAACAGAAACGCGACCGTGTCGCGGTCGATCATCATCAGGTCGATGAAATTGACCGTCATCTGCGCGACGTCGTGCTTGAGCCGCGACAGCAGCACCAGCACCACGACCATAGTCAGCGACAGCGCACCCGACAGGGCCGGCCGGCGCAACAGCGTGATCCAGAAGAAGTTGAGGATACCCCAGGCGAGCAGGAAGGACAGGCGCGAGCTGAAATCGGTCTCGGTCTCGTACATCAGCGCCAGCGCTGCCAAATGCGGCGCGGCCACCGCGAGCAGCCGCCAGATGCCGAGCGCAGCGACGCTCGCCAGAACGGCGGTGGTGGCGGAAGGACCTGGATCAGGCGCGGGCGCCATCGAGGACACGCTGAACACGTTCCGGCGCGGTGAAGCCAAGCCGTCTGGCCCGTCTCGAGACGGCCAGGGCGTCCGGCGCAGCCGGCTGCACCGTGTCACAAAACTGTAATAGAACGGTCTCGGGCAGGCAACGCGAACCAGCGTCCGACCTTCGCTTAATGTTAGCGAGCTGCGAAGGCCTTATCCGGGCGAGGCTAGGGCTTTGATATCCCGCTGATGAACAGATCGATCACGCCTTCCGCCATCTCTTCAATCTCGGCCTCCTCCACACCCCAGCGCGGGAAATGGCCGTCGAGGTTCATCCGGGCGAAACCGTAGATCAGGGCGCGACCGGCGATCAGGACCCGCTTCAGATCCGTCGACCTCAGCAGGCCCTGCGCGACCGCCTCGGTCAGCATCCGTTCGGTCAGCGCGATCAGCTCGGCGTTGTCGCGCGTCAGCTCAGCCGAGCTGCCATGGGCGAAATAGCGCCCTGTGGAGATGATCTCGAAATGCGCGGGGTTGCGCATGGCCCATCGCACATAGGCGAGGCCGAAGGCGCGGAAGCGTGCCAGAGCATTGGCGGCCGGAGCGTCTGCCAGCGCGGCTTCGATCTCGACGCGAAAGCGCCGTTGCGCCTCCTCGGCCACGGCAGCCATCAAGGCGTCGCGGTTGGGAAAATGCCGGAATGGCGCTCCTGGCGAGACCGCAGCCCGGCGCGCGGCCTCGCGGACCGAGACCTCGGCGCCTTCGGCTGCCAGCTGCAGCGCAGCATCGATCAGCACGCGACGAAGGTCGCCATGATGATAGGGCCGGGCTTCCCGTGTCTGGCGAGCGCGGGGTTTGGAGATCTGGCGTGGAGACATGGCGCTTTCTAGCATCACTCCAACGTGAATGTAAGCAGCGATTACACCATTGACGATCGCGCAGCAGCGCGATGTAATCAACGCTTACATAATGGAGGCCACCATGCCGCGACGTCAAAGCTGGCTTGAAGGGCGGCGGCTGCTCGCCGTCCTCACGCTGAGTCTGATCGCCCTAAGCCTCTCGATCGCCTCGATGCGGCAGTTCGACGTCGATGGCATCCGCATGGTGATCCGCTTCACGGCGCGCAGCTCGTTGCTGCTGTTTTGCCTTGCCTTCAGTGCCGCGGCGCTGGCGCGGCTCTGGCCCAACCCCTGGACGCGCTGGCAGCGCCGCAACCGGCGCTATCTGGGCCTGAGCTTTGCGGCGTCCCACGTCATCCACGCGATCGCGATCGTCGTCTTCGCGAAGATGGATCCGGCCGGCTTTGCGCAGGCGACCTCACCGGCCTCCTACATCTTCGGCGGCATCGGCTACCTCGTCATCATCGCCATGAGCGCGACCTCGCTCGACCGTACGGCCGCGCTGATCGGCCCGCGCGCCTGGCGCGCGCTGCACCTCGCGGGTGGCTATTACCTCTGGCTCCAGTTCATGGTGTCCTTCGGCAAGCGGGTGCCGGCCACGCCGGTCTATGCCGCCTTCCTCATTCCGCTGCTCGCGGTGATGGCGCTGCGGATGATCGCCATGGCCGCCCATCCACGCGCGCGAACGGCCAAAGCGAGCTAAACGTCCATCAACCCCTGCGGCAACAGCCCCAGCCGCTTGGCAATGATGCGGTCGAATGTCCGCTTCGGCAGCATCGCAGCAAATGGCGGGGGCCGATTGATTGTGCGTTGAAGCCGCGGATGAAGAGTTGAATCCTAGCCTCTGAAGACACAGCGCTTTCGGCGATCGCAAAGCTCGCGAAAACTCTGAATAACGACGCGAATCCAAGAATGTGGTTTAAGCGTCAGTCCTTGGCTCTCTGGGAGCACTTCAACTCGCGAAGAATTTGGATGAAGTCGCAATGCTTCGCGCGAGATGAAAAGAGCGAGACCGCTGTCCGCGATCTCGCTCCAATATATCCGCGAAGATTTAAGATTTGGTTGGCTCGTCATTCCGGGGCGCATAGCGCGCCCCCGGAATGACGGCGATGCCGTCAGTTCTTCGACTTGTCGACCAGCGCGCCCTTCTTGATCCAGGGCATCATGTCGCGGAGCTTCGCGCCGACTTCCTCGATCGGATGGGAAGCGAGCTTGGCGCGGGTCGCCTTGAACGAGGTCTGGTTGACCTTGTTCTCGAGCATCCAGTCGCGGGCAAACTTGCCGCCCTGAATATCGGCCAGAACCTTCCGCATCTCCTTCTTGGTCTCGTCCGTGATGATGCGCGGACCGGTGACGTACTCGCCGTACTCGGCCGTGTTGGAGATCGAGTAGTTCATGTTGGCGATGCCGCCTTCATAGATCAGGTCGACGATCAGCTTCACTTCGTGCAGGCACTCGAAATAGGCCATCTCCGGCGCGTAGCCGGCCTCGACCAGGGTCTCGTAGCCGCCCTTGATCAGCTCGACCAGGCCGCCGCAGAGCACGACCTGCTCGCCGAACAGATCGGTCTCGCACTCTTCCTTGAAGGTGGTCTCGATGATGCCGGCGCGGCCACCGCCAACAGCGGAGGCATAGGACAGCCCGAGGTCATGGGCGTTGCCCGAGACGTCCTTCGCGATCGCGATCAAGCAGGGCACGCCGCCGCCGCGCTGATACTCCGAACGCACGGTGTGACCGGGACCCTTCGGCGCGATCATCAGCACGTCGAGGTCGGCGCGCGGGTCGAGCAGGTTGAAGTGGACGTTGAGGCCGTGCGCGAACACGAGAGCAGCGCCCTTCTTCATGTTGTCGTGCAGGTGCTCGCGATAGATGTCGCCCTGGAGCTCGTCCGGGGTCAGCATCATGACGAGGTCGGCCCATTTAGCGGCCTCGGCGACTTCCATCACCTTGAAGCCGGCAGCTTCCGCCTTCTTCACCGAGCTCGAGTCCTTACGCAGCGCAATCGCCACTTCCTTGACGCCGGAGTCCTTCAGGTTGAGCGCATGGGCATGGCCCTGGCTGCCATAGCCGACGATGGCGACCTTCTTCCCCTTGATCAGGTTCAGGTCGGCGTCGCGATCGTAATAAACACGCATAGTCGTTTCCTCGTTGAGGGCCAAAATCGGCCGATGGGTCAGTGTCCGAAGGGTGGAATTTGCGGATTTCGGGGGCTGTCTAGAGCATTTTCAGCCCTGAGGGAAACCCGTTTCTGCATGGAAATCCGCGACATCATGCATCCATGAAAACGGGGTAGAGCGAGGCGAGCAGCAGCAGCGCCATCAGGATATTGAAGGCGCGGACCAGCCGCTCCGAGGTCAGCACGGGTCGTAGTGCAGTGCCGAAGAGAGCCCAGACCACGGTCGAGACCGTGCCGACCAAGAGGCTGATCAGGGTCTGGATCGCGATGTTGACCGGAAACTGGGCAATCGCCGCATAGGCGGTGATGGTGCCGATCACGATCACCCAGCCCTTGGCGTTGATCCACTGGAACATGGCAGCGCCCCAGAAGGTCATCGGGCCGCGGCGGTCCGCTTCGCCCGGCTTGGCCGGGCCGGACACGGCGATCACGGCAGCAAGATAGATCAGGTAAGCGGCGCCGGCATATTTCAGGATGGTCTGGAGGATCGGATAGGCCAGGAAGACGGTGCCGAGCCCGAGACCGACGGTGCCGACCATGAAGGCAAAGCCGAGGACGATGCCGACAATGTGCGGAATGGTGCGGCGGAAGCCGTAGGTCAGGCCGGAGGACAACAGCATGATGTTGTTCGGCCCCGGCGTGAAATACATCACCACCATGAAGGCGAGAAAAGCGTAGAACAGCGAATAGGCCATAGTTACCTCACGCAGTCTTCGGTAAGGCTTGCGGGCGTCGGACCAGCACCATGACGGCGATCCCGCCGATCACGGTGAGCATGCCGGCGAGGCGCAGTGGGCCGAACCGTTCGCCGAACACGATGCTGGAGGCGGCGGAGCCGACGAACGGCACCAGCAGCGCGAATGGCACCACCTGCGCCGCCGGATAATCGCGCAAGAGGCGGCCCCACAGCCAATAGGCGATGCTGGTGGAGATCGCGCCAATCACCAGCAGACAGACGAGGCCGGTCAGCGACATATGGATCAGCGACAGAAAGGTGGGCGCCGGCCCGTTGACGACGAGCGTCAGCGCGAACAGCGGCACGGCGGTCACAAGACAGAGCCAGGCGAACAGATCGAACATCGGCACACCGCGGGCGCCACGCAGCAACAAATTACCGATCGCAAAACTGACCGGTGCAATCATCAGCACCGCGAAGGCACCGACGCTGAAATCATAGCCGACCGTGCCGCAGATCATCAGCAGCCCGACGGCGGCGATAGCGATTCCCAGCGTCTGCGCCGGCGTCGGACGCTCGCCGAAGGCGATCGCGGCAAAACCGATGGTGAACAGCGCCTGGCTCTGTACGACGACCGACGTCAGGCCCACCGGCACGCCATGGGCAATCCCGTAGGCCTGCGACAGGAATTGCCCGAGAAACAGCGTAAAACTGATCGAGATGAGGAGCGGCCAGGCGACCTTCGGTCTCGGAATGAACAGGCACGGCAGCGCAGCGATGGAAAAACGCATCGCTGTCATCAGCTCCGGCGAAAATTCATCGAGCGCGATTCGGCTCGCCACGAAGGCAAGTCCCCAGATGATCGCCACCATGAGGGCGATAAGGATGTCGGCCGGCTTCATTGTTGTTTCCGGTTCTGCCCTGTCGTGCAGCCCTGCCAATTGTTCTTGTTTAGCCTTGCTCGCCGGCTTTCGGTTTCCTCAGCAGATAAGTGCCGTGCATCGGTGCGTGATAGTCGGCCGAGACCAACGTGAAGCCGACATCGGTCAGCATCCGCTCCATCACCCAGCCGAAGGTGGAATATTCGTCGCGCATATGCGTCACCACGCTCTCGCGCGAGAAATCATGATTCTTGATCTGGTAGTCGGCCCATTGCTCGACGTCGCGCTCGATCGCATCGGGCATCGACGCATAGACGATGTCGCGCAAGTAGAAGCTCGCGCCGGGCTTCAGCGCACGAAATATCCGCGACATCGCCACCACTTTCCAGAAGTCCGGCAGATGATGCAGCGTGAACTCGCTGACGATCAAATCGTAGGAGTCCGGTCGGTAGGCGAAGCTGAGCAGGCCGGCCGATTGCATGCGCACGGGTGCCTTGCGGTCGCGCGCATAGATCTCGGCGAGCGCCAGCATCGCCGGCGAGATGTCGATGGCATCGACCTCGGCGCCCATCAGCGCAGCTTCGGTGGCGAGCACGCCGTTGCCGCAGCCGATGTCCGCGATGCGCCAGCCACGCTGGACTCCAAGCATCTTCAGTGCGGCGCGCGCCCGCAGATCGGCATCGTCGTGGGCGTCGTAGATCGACGCCACCGCGGGCTCGATGCCCATCCGGTTCCGCTCGTTATAGTACCAGTCGCGCGCCAGCATGGTTCACATCCCTTCAGGCCCGCGACCGATCGCGGCAACGCCGGTGCGCGACACCTCGACAAGACCGAGCGGGCGCATCAGGTCGATAAACTGGTTGATCTTGTCCGTATTGCCTGTGATCTCGAACACGAAGCTCTCGGTGGTGGCGTCGATCACGCGGGCTCGGAAGGCATCAGCCAGCCGCAGAGACTCGACGCGGTGTTCGCCCTGCCCGCGCACCTTCACCATCGCCAGCTCGCGCTCGATCGAGCGGCGGGTCTGGGTCATGTCGACGACCTGGTAAACCGGAACCATGCGGTCGAGCTGGTGCTTGATCTGCGCGATCACCATCGGCGTCCCTGTGGTGACGATGGTGATGCGCGACAGATGCTTCTGCGCTTCGGTCTCCGAGACCGTGAGGCTCTCGATGTTGTAGCCGCGGCCGGAGAACAGGCCGATGACGCGCGCGAGCACGCCCGGCTCGTTCTGCACCAGCACGGCCAGCGTGTGTGTCTCGTTCGGATCGTGGCGTTCTTCGATGAAGTACGCGGATGCGGGCTGGTTCATTATCATCCCCTCAAATCTATCGTGCTCACACCAGAGCCTTGCCGCCGGCGAAGGCCTTGGCCGTGGCCTCATCATTGGCCTGCTCCGGCAGCAACATCTCGTTATGAGCCTTGCCGGAGGGAATCATCGGGAAACAATTCTCCAGCGCTGCGACACGGCAGTCGAACAGCACCGGGCGCTTGACCGCGATCATCTCCTTGATGGCACCGTCGAGATCGGCAGGCTTGGTGACCTGGAGACCGACCGCGCCATAGGCTTCCGCGAGCTTGACGAAATCCGGCAGCGCCTCGGAGTAGGAATGCGACAGGCGGTTGCCGTGGAGCAACTGCTGCCACTGCCGCACCATGCCCATGTACTGGTTGTTCAGGATGAAGATCTTGATCGGCAGTTCGTACTGAACCGCCGTCGACATCTCCTGGATCGTCATCTGCACCGAGGCGTCGCCTGCAATGTCGATGACGAGGCTGTCCGGGTGCGCCACTTGCACGCCGACCGCGGCCGGCAGGCCGTAGCCCATGGTGCCGAGACCGCCCGATGTCATCCAGCGATGCGGCTCCTCGAATCCGTAGAACTGCGCCGCCCACATCTGATGCTGGCCGACCTCGGTCGTGATGTAGGTGTCCTTGCCGCGCGTCGCCTCGAACAGGCTCTGGATCGCGTGCTGCGGCAGGATGACGTCGTTGCTCTTCTTGTAATAGAGCGAGTTGCGCGCGCGCCACTGCGCGATCTGCTGCCACCACGCCTTGATGTCGGGCTTCTTCGCCTCCGCCTTGAACACCTGGAGGATGTCACCGAGGACGTTGCCGCAATCGCCGATGATCGGCACGTCGACGCGGATGTTCTTGTTGATCGAGGAGGGATCGATGTCGATGTGGATCTTCTTCGAGCCCGGCGAGAACGCATCGACACGGCCGGTGATGCGATCGTCGAAGCGCGCGCCGACGCACAGCATGACGTCGCAATCATGCATGGTCATGTTGGCCTCGTAGGTGCCGTGCATGCCGAGCATGCCGAGCCAGTTCTTGCCCGACGCAGGATATGCACCCAACCCCATCAGCGTGGACGTGATCGGGATTCCGGTGACCTCGACCAGTTCGCGCAGCAGCTTGGTCGCTTCGGGGCCGGAATTGATCACGCCGCCGCCGCTATAGATCACGGGGCGCTTGGCACTGGCGAGCAGCGACACGGCCTTGCGGATCTGCGTCGCATCGCCCTTGACGCGCGGCGCATAAGAGCGGTGCACGTCGGATTTGCGCGGCGGATGATAGGTGCCGGTCGCGAACTGCACATCCTTGGGAACGTCGACCAGCACCGGGCCCGGACGGCCCGTGGTCGCGACGTAGAAGGCCTCGTGCAGGACCTTTGCGAGATCGTTGACGTCGCGCACCAGCCAGTTGTGCTTGGTGCAGGGGCGCGTAATCCCGACGGTGTCGCATTCCTGGAACGCATCGTTGCCGATCAGATGCGTAGGCACCTGGCCGGAGATGCAGACCAGCGGGATCGAGTCCATCAGCGCATCGGTCAGCGGCGTCACCATGTTGGTCGCGCCAGGACCTGAGGTCACCAGCGCCACGCCGGGCTTGCCGGTCGAGCGCGCATAGCCTTCGGCGGCATGACCGGCGCCCTGCTCATGGCGGACCAGGATGTGCTGGACCTCGCTCTGCTGAAAGATCTCGTCATAGATCGGAAGCACGGCGCCGCCCGGATAGCCGAAAATATCGGTCACGCCGTGATCGATGAGCGCGCGGACGATCATCGCGGCGCCCGTCATCTGGTTCGAATCGTGGCTCTTGTCGCTCATTGGCTTGCTCCGGATGCGCTAACGTCAGCGGCTTCGTTCGTGTCGGTTTCGGGAAATAAAAAAGGCCCCGAAGAGGGACCCTGCACACCGCCTGTCATGTGGATGGCAGCTAGCCACCCCCGGCGGTGTGCCTGGGTACGACGGCGATAAGGAGTTTGGTAATAATGTTACGCATGGCAGGCGCTCGGCTTCCCAAAGGTTGCGCGAACCATAGCGGCCAAAGCCTGGATGTCAAGGCAATGCGGCTGTTCCCGCGCGATTTTAGCAGTGTAGCGGCGTTCCCCGAGTTCGGCGAGAGGTAAAATCGAGAAGCTCGGCACAAAAGCGTGTCAACCAGAAGCCCGGGCCCCGTCGGCAGCCGCCGCCAGCCATCGCTTCGCCTGCTCCGGCTTCACCCATTCGAACTCCGGCAATTGGTGCCTGAACCAGGTGAATTGCCGCTTGGCATAGTGGCGGGTATCGGCGCGAGCGATCGTGGCAGCCTCTTCCAGGCTGAGCTCACCGCGCAAATGCCGGATCAGGGCCGGTACACCATGGGCCTTCATGGCTGGCAGCAGCGGGTCGAGGCCGCGGGCGGCGAGCCGCTCGACCTCATCGAGGGCGCCCGCGCCCAGCATGGCGTCAAACCGGGCGTCGATGCGGGCATAGAGTTCGTCGCGTTCGGGAGCGAGAAACACCGCACGAAAGCTATCCTTCGACAACAGCGGCGGCTGGCCCTCATGGTGCCAGTCGAGCAGCGAGCGGCCGGTCGCCTCGATCACCTCAAGCGCACGCGCGATCCGTGTGCGGTCGCGCAAGTTCAATCGCTCGGCCGCACGCGGGTCGCGGATCGCCAGTTCCGCATGCAGCGCCTCGACGCCGTTCCGCTCCAGTCGCGCGCGAACGTCCTCGCGCAGCTCTGCCGGGATCGGTGGCACCACCGAGAGGCCTGCCGTCAGCGCCTTGAAATACAACCCGGTGCCGCCGATCAAGATCGGCAGGCGGCCCCCTGCCCTCGCCTCTTCCAGCGCTTTCGCGGCATCAGCCACCCAGGCACCCGCCGAGAAATTCACGGCCGCATCGACATGGGCATAGAGGCGGTGCGGGACGCGCGTTTCCTCATCCTGCGTCGGACGCGCCGTGATGATGCGGAGGTCACGATAGACCTGCATCGAATCGGCATTGATGACGACGCCGTCCGCGCGCGAGGCAAGCTCCAGCGCCAGCGCCGACTTGCCGCTGGCGGTCGGGCCTGCGATAAGCACGGCCTTGATCGGATGCCCCTCGCTCACGAAAACCTCAAATGTCCCTCGTCGCCACGCTGATCTGCAATCCCGCCAATCCCGCGCTCGACTCTACCATCGTCGACGGCGCCCGCGCCGTGCTGCCGAAGGCGCAACCAGCGCACTGGCTGTTCGACGGGGTTGCGGTCGACATTCCCTTCGGCGCCGACAGTAACCTCGAAAGCGACCGTCACGCCATCGAACAGCGCCTCCGCGAGCTTCGCGGCGACCTGCCGATCGACATCGTCGTGCAGCCTGCCGGCTTCCGGCGCAAGAAGCTTTTTCTCGCCGACATGGATTCCACCATGATCGGCCAGGAATGCATCGACGAGCTCGCCGATCTTGTCGGGATGAAGGCCCACGTGGCCGCCATCACCGAACGCGCGATGCGTGGCGAGATCGAGTTCGAGCCGGCACTGCGCGAGCGCGTCGCGCTGCTGAAAGACCTGCCCGCCAGCGTCGTCGACGAAGTGCTGGCCAAGCGCATCACGTTGACCCCGGGCGGCCGCGAATTGGTCGCGACCATGCGTGCCCACGGCGCCTATACCTGCCTCGTCTCCGGCGGCTTCACGCTGTTCACCAGCGCGGTCGCCGCCAAGCTCGGCTTCCAGGAGAATCGCGCCAACGAGCTTGTCGTGCACGACGGAAAATTCAGCGGCGAGGTCAAGGAGCCGATCCTGGGCCGTGCGGCCAAGCTCGCGACGCTGGTGGAGCTGATGGAATCGTTCGACCTCGACGACGTCGACTCGGTGGTCGTAGGCGACGGCGCGAATGATCTGGCCATGATCCAGGCGGCAGGACTGGGTGTCGCGTATCACGCCAAGCCGGCGGTCGCTGCGGCAGCGGCCGCACGGATCGATCACGGCGATCTCACCGCGCTGCTGTATGCGCAGGGGTATCGGCGGGACGAGTTCGTGGAGGGGTAGCCGCGCGTCGTTCCGGGATGGTGCGCAAGCACCAGACCCGGAACCTCGAGATTCCGGGTTCGATGCTGCGCATCGCCCCGGAATGACCGATGTACTACTGCACGCTCAGCGCCACAAACCGAAGCTCGCCGTCACCGTTCGACACCAGCAGCAGCGCGGACTTCTTGCCGTCCTTCTTGATCTGGTCGATCCGCTTCTGGACGTCGGCGCCGCTCGAGACGGCTTCCTGCGCGACTTCGACGATGACGTCGCCGGCGGAAAGCCGCTTCTCGGCGGCATCGGAGTTGGCGTCGACATTGGTGACGACCACACCCTTGACGCTGTCCTTGATCTTGTAGCGCGCGCGCAAATCCTTGTTCAGCACGGCGAGATCGAGGCCGAGCGCCTTCTGCGTCACCGGCTTCTCCGGCGGAGGCTCGTCGGTCTTCACCGCGGCCTGCACCTTTTCGGGATCCTGCAGGCGACCGAGCGTGACCTTCTTGGTCTGCTCCTCGCCCTTGCGGATGATGACGACGTCGACCTCCTTGCCGACGGCGGTGTCGGCGACGACGCGCGACAGGTCCTTCGGGTCCTTGACGTCCTTGCCGTCGAACTTGACGACAACGTCGCCGGGCTCGATGCCGGCAGGCTTGGCCGGGCCCTTGTCGTCGATACCCGCCACCAGCGCGCCTCGCGCCGGCTTGATGTTGAGGCTCTCGGCGATTTCGTCGGTGACGCTCTGGATGCGCACGCCAAGCCAGCCGCGACGCAATTCGCCGAACTGGCGGAGCTGGTCGACGACTCCAGCGACCGTCTTCGAAGGCACGGCGAAGCCGATGCCGATCGAGCCGCCGGAGGGCGAGATGATCAGGGTGTTGACGCCGATGACATCGCCTTCGAGATTGAACAGCGGGCCGCCGGAATTGCCGCGGTTGATGGCGGCATCAGTCTGGATATAGCTGTCATATGGTCCCGAGGAGATGTCGCGATTCTTGGCCGAGACGATGCCCGCGGTCACCGTGCCCCCTAGGCTGAACGGGTTGCCGATCGCGACCACCCAGTCACCCAAACGCAGCTTGTCGGAGTCGCCGAACTTCACTGCAACGAGCGGCTTCGGCGGCTTGAACTTCAACACGGCGAGGTCGGTCTTCTTATCTACACCGACAAGCTCCGCCTTGATCTTGGTGCCGTCGTTGAGGATGACGTTGATCTCGTCGGCATCCGCAATGACGTGGTTGTTGGTGACGACGACGCCTGACGTGTCGATGATGAAGCCGGAGCCAAGCGAATTGGTCTTGCGCGGCGGGCCACTGCCGTTGTCGCCGCCCTTGCTGCCGCCGGGACCCTTGCGGTTCTTGAAGAAGTCGTCGAAGAACTCCTCGAACGGCGAGCCAGGCGGCAGTTGCGGCATGGTGTTGCTGCCGCCGCCCTTGGCCTCGACGGTCTGCGAGGTCGAGATGTTGACGACCGCGTCGATTACTTTCTCGGCAACGTCGGCGATGCCCTCCGGTCCGCGCGCATGTGCCGGCGAGCCGAACACGCTGAAAGCACCGAGCGCGAGCGCGGCCAGCCCAAATCGCGCGTGTTGGCGCAAACGGGTCGGGACAATGGTGGCAGCGGTCATTGTGGTCTCCAGAGAAAAGGATTCGGCGTCAAGACTGCGCTCGAACGGGGGCACGGCGCAAGCGCGGAGCTTAACGGGCCTCAAGTCGACAATCATACGGCGAAAAGCCGCCTCTCGCCTTCACTTTGGCGTTGGCGCTGCGGCTACATCGGGCGTCGCATGACCCAGATCAGGATCAAGCCGGCGACCGCCGATCCGATCCCGACCGCCCGGAGGATATTGTCCGGCGTGGCAATGGCGCTCTTCATGGCCTTGCGCATCCAGGCCGGACTTGCCGCGAACATCAAGCCTTCGAGCACGAACAGGATGCCTAAGCCGATGAGGAAGTCGGCGAACGCAATGGACCTCATCGGATTGGAACCTCCCGTGATGCTGTTCTTTGTTTGGACGAAGGGCGGCCGAAACCGCCGCCCTTGTCTAGCTTATGGTTTCGCCGGCGTCTCGGCCGGCGTCTTGCCGGACGGGTTACCAAAATACCGGAAGAAATCCGAGTCCGGCCGCAGCAGGTAACGGGTGTCGTCCTTCTTCAGCCCGGTCTCATAGGCCGTCATCGACCGGTAGAAGGCGAAGAAGTCAGCATCCTTGCCATAGGCTTCGGCAAAGAGACGGTTGCGCTCGGCATCGCCCACGCCGCGCGTCTGCTCGGCCTGCGAGTTCGCATCGGCAATGATGACAGTGACATCGCGGTCCGCTTTGGAGCGGATTTCCTGCGCCTTTTGGCCACCCTGCGCGCGGAACTCGGCTGCTTCGCGCTGGCGCTCGGACTTCATCCGGTCGTACACCGCCTGGCTGTTCTGCTCCGGTAGATCGGCGCGGCGAATACGGACGTCGACCACCTCGATGCCGTAACCGTCGGCCTCGTGGTCGAGCTGCTCGCGGATACGTCCCATCAGCTTCTCGCGCTCATCACGCACCACGGTGATGAAATTGACCTCGCCGAGCACGCGGCGCAGTGCCGCGTTCAACAGCGAGGTGAGCTGGAGGTTCGCCGCCTGGATCGAGCCGACGCTCTGATAAAAGCGCAGCGCGTCCTTGATGCGGTAGCGGGCAAAAGCGTCGACCACGAGCCGCTTCTGGTCGGAGGCAATCACCTCCTGCGACGGGTTCTCGAGATCGAGGATCCGCTTGTCGATGTTGATCACGGAGTTCCACGGCGCCTTGAAGTGCAGCCCGGGATCGGTGACGACATCCACGGGCTTGCCGAATTGCAGCACGATGGTCTGCTCGGTCTGCTGCACCGTGAACAGCGACATGTAGCCGACGATCACGACCAGGAGCGCCGCAAGCAGCGCGACAAAGCCTGTCACGGGAGACCTCATCGGGTACCTCCGCTCGGCTGCTGGCCTGCTGTCGTGGGCTTCTTGGCCGACAGTTCATTGAGCGGCAGATAGGGCACGATGCCCTGGCCCGACGAGCTTCCGTCATAAATCAGCTTGTCCGAGCCGCCGAGCACGCGCTCCATCGTCTCCAGATAGATCCGTTCACGCGTCACGTCGGGCGCCTTCTTGTATTCCTCGTACACTTTCAGGAAGCGAGCGCTCTGGCCCTTGGCCTCGGCGACCGCCTGCTCCTTGTAGCCTTCGGCCGCTTGGAGGATCTGAGCTGCTTTGCCGCGCGCTTCCGGCACGACCTTGTTGGCATAGGTCTGTGCTTCGTTCTGCAACTGCTCGAGATTGGCTCGCGCCGCCTGCACGTCGCGGAACGCATCGATCACCTGCGCCGGCGGATCGACCTTCTGCATCTGCACCTGGGTGATCTGGATGCCGGCGCCATAGCCGTCGAGCGTCTTCTGCATCAGATCCTGCACGGTGGTCTCGGTCTGCGTCCGCGCGCCGGTCAGGATCGGCTGGATGTTGGAACGGCCGATCACCTCGCGCATCGCGCTTTCGGCGACCGCCTTCACGGTGCCCTCCGGATTCTGGATGTTGAACAGGAAGTTGCCGACGCCGTTGGGCTTGATGCGCCAGAGCACGGTGAAGTCGACATCGACGATGTTCTCGTCGCCGGTCAGCATCAGGCTCTCTTCAGGCACGTCTCGGATCGAGCGGCCGCGGCGGGCCGGATCGTCGATCAGCGTCATGCCGATGGAAATGGTGGAGACGCGCAGCGCCTTCGGCAGCAGCACGGTCTCGATCGGATAGGGCAGATGGTAGTTCAGGCCCGGATCGACGGTGCGCACATGCTTGCCGAAGCGGAGCACGACGCCCTGCTCTTCGGACTGCACGCGGAAGAAGCCCGACAGCAGCCAGAGCGCGACGATGATGAGCAGGATCAGCGTGATGCCGACGCCGGAGAAATAGCCGCCCGGCATGATCTGCTGGAGCCGGTCCTGGCCGCGCCGCAGAAGGTCTTCCAGATCCGGCGGCCTTGGCCCGACCGGTTGCGGGCCTGTGCCCCATGGTCCTTTCGGACCCGAGCCCCAAGGGCCACCGCCCTGATTCTTCCACGGCATTCGACGCTCTCCTCGGCAGACCGGGACTAGAACTTCAGCCGGCCCGCATTGTCCGGTCCGGCTTTATAGGGGACCGAAAGGGCCCTTACAACGCAAGCCTGACCGCCCTTCGAGCTAAGCTCGGAGGCAGAAAAGTCAATGTTAACATTGGCGAACGCAGTTAATGGGGTGGTCGCCGACGATATGTCACATAGGAGTAGTCGGCGGTGTCGTCAGGTCCGGCCGGATGGCGAACACGCTCGGTCTCCTGCCACTGCGCCTTGTCGATGGCGAAATGCGTGTCGCCGTCGGGACGTGCGTGCACTTCGGTGATCTCGAGGCGGTCGGCACGATCGAGCCATTGCCGGTAGATTTCGGCACCGCCGATCACCGCGATCTCGGCGACCGAACGCCGCAGGGCGTCGCCAAGCGCGACCGCACCCGCGTCGACCGCCGATGTCGTGACGATGGCGCCAGCAGCGCGATAATCCGCATCGCGCGTGATGACGATGTTGGTGCGGTTCAGAAGCGGGCGGCGCCCGGGCAAGGATTCGAAGGTCTTGCGGCCCATGATCACGGGCTTGCCGATGGTGAGCGCCTTGAAGCGCGCCATATCGGATTTCAGCCGCCAGGGGATCGCATTGCCAGCGCCGATGATTCCGTTCTCCGCGATCGCAACGACGAACACGATCTCCATCAGGCCTCGCCTCCTGCAAGCCGCGTGAGCGCAGGGCCAGAGACGCGGCAGAGCGTCCAGTCGTCGAGCATCACCGCGCCGAGCGACTTGTAGAATGCGATGGACGGCGCGTTCCAGTCGAGCACCGCCCATTGCAGGCGCGGCCAGCCATTGTCGACGCATTCCTTTGCGAGATAGACCAGCAGCGCCTTGCCGAGGCCTTTGCCGCGATGCGACGGCCGCACGTACAAATCTTCGAGATAGATGCCGTAGCGGCCGCTGAAGGTGGAGAAATTCAGGAACCAAACCGCAAAGCCGACCGGCTCGCCGTCCCAGCAGGCAATCGCACAAAACAGCCTGGGATCGCTGCCGAACAATGCGTCCGCGATATCAGCTTCGCTCGCTTCGACCTCGTGCGAGAGCTTTTCGTATTCGGCAAGCTCGCGGACGAAATCAAGGACGAGCCCGGCTTCGCCCGGGCGCGCGCGGCGGATGCTGAGCGGCATCGATGCTAGACCGCGACTTCCGCCTTGATGTGCGGATGTGGGTCGTAGCCGACGAGCTCGAAGTCCTCGTAGCGGAAGGAGAAGATGTCCTTCACATCAGGGTTGATCCGCATCACCGGCAAGGCGCGCGGTGCGCGCGTGAGCTGGAGACGCGCCTGTTCCAGATGATTGGAATAGAGATGGGTGTCGCCGAGCGAATGCACGAAGTCGCCGGGCTTCAAGCCGGTGACCTGCGCCACCATCATGGTCAGCAGCGCGTAAGACGCGATGTTGAAGGGCACGCCGAGAAAGACGTCGGCCGAGCGCTGATAGAGTTGGCACGACAGCTTGCCGTTGGCGACATAGAACTGGAACAGCAGGTGGCAGGGCGGCAGCGCCATCTTGTCGACGTCCGCCGGATTCCAGGCGGTGACGATCAGCCGGCGCGAATCCGGGGTGCGCTTGATCATGTCGATGACCTTGGCGATCTGGTCGATGCTGCCACCGTCCGGCGTTGGCCATGAGCGCCATTGATGGCCGTAGACCGGGCCGAGATCGCCATTGGCGTCGGCCCATTCGTCCCAGATGGTGACGCCGTTGTCCTTCAGATATTTGATGTTGGTGTCGCCCTTCAGGAACCACAACAGCTCGTGCACGATCGCTTTCAGCGGCAGCCGTTTGGTGGTCAACATCGGAAAGCCGGCGGACAGATTGAAGCGCATCTGATGGCCGAACACCGACAGGGTGCCGGTGCCAGTCCGGTCGGTCTTCTCGGCGCCGTCTGAAAGAATCCGCTCGAGCAGGTCCTGATACTGGTGCATATGCCCAAACCTTTAGAAACACGGCAGCCTTTGGGGAGGCGGCGAACTTAACGGCCACCCCCGCGCCGCGACAGCGGCGATTCGCTGTCTCCACCGATTATACCCGGAAAAGTGAGAGCCCCCGGCGCAAACGACAAGGGGCGGAACTAGCGTCCCGCCCCGCGCCTATCGGCTTGATCTTACTAGTTAAATCGCCTGTTGCACTGCGATCAGTTCTCGGATTCGGTGAACACCTCATCGCGCTTGGCGCGCAGCATCGGCAACAGCGTCAGCACCAGCAGGAAGGCCGCGATCGCGAGCAGCACCGCCGACAGCGGTCGCGTCAGGAATACGCTCCAGTCGCCACGCGAGATCAGCAGCGCGCGACGCAGGTTCTCTTCCATCAGCGGTCCGAGCACCATGCCGAGCAGCAGCGGCGCCGGCTCGAAATCGTGCTTGATCAGCCAGTAGCCGACCAGACCGAACACGCCTGCGAGGATGACGTCGACCGGTGCGTTGTTCACCGAGTAGATGCCGATCGCGCAGAAGATCACAATCGAGGGGAACATCAGCCGGTACGGCACGCGCAAGAGGCGGACCCAGATGCCAACCAACGGCAGGTTGATGATGATCAGCATCAGATTGCCGATCCACATCGAGGCGATCATGCCCCAAACAAGGTCCGGCTGCTTCTGCATCACCTGCGGGCCCGGCACGATACCATGGATGGTCATCGCGCCGACCATCAGCGCCATCACCGCGTTCGGCGGAATGCCGAGGGTAAGCAGCGGGATGAATGAGGTCTGCGCCGCGGCGTTGTTGGCGCTTTCCGGAGCCGCCACGCCCTCGATCGCGCCGCGGCCGAACCGCGATGGGTTCCTGGCGAGCTTCTTTTCGAGCGTGTAAGCCGCAAACGATGCGATGACAGCGCCGCCGCCGGGCAGGATACCGAGGATCGAGCCGAGCACTGTGCCGCGCAGGATCGCAGGCGTCGAGTCGATCAGGTCCTTTTTGGTCGGCATCAGGCCGGTGATCTTCTGCTGCACGAGATCGCGGTTCATCTCGGCGCCGGCGTCGAGGTTGCGGATGATCTCGGCAAAGCCGAACACGCCCATCGCCACCGTCGCAAAGCCGAGGCCGTCGGCAAGCTCCGGAATGTTGAACGCCATGCGCGAGGCACCGGTCTCGATGTCCGAGCCGACCATCGACAGCAGCAATCCGAACACGATCATCGCGATCGCCTTCAGCACCGAGCCCTTGGCGAGCACGACGGCGAAGATCAGGCCGAGCACCATCAGCGAGAAGTATTCCGCCGGACCGAACGCCAGCGCGAGCTTGGTCAGCGGCGCGCCGAGCACGGCGATAAGCACGGTCGCGACGCAGCCGGCGAAGAACGAGCCGATCGCGGCGATCGCCAGCGCCGGGCCGGCACGGCCCTGCTTGGCCATCGCGTGGCCATCGATGGCGGTGACGACCGATGTCGCTTCGCCTGGAATGTTCACCAGGATCGAGGTGGTCGAGCCGCCATACTGGGCACCGTAATAGATGCCGGCGAGCATGATCAGGGCACCGACCGGCGGCAGTCCGAAGGTGATCGGCAGCAGCATCGCGACGGTGGCAATGGTGCCGATGCCCGGCAGCACGCCAACCAGCGTGCCGACGAGCGCGCCGATCAGGCACATCAGAAGGTTGATCGGCGAGAAAGCGACGGCAAATCCGTGAGCGAGGTTGGCAAAAAGCTCCATGACAGCCTCACTGAGCCAGGAAACGCGGGAACATCGGCATCGGCAGGCCGAGCACGTAGGGAAACAGCAGCGCGCAGCCGACCGTCAGGCAGGCGCCGACGATGGCCGCCTCCACCCAGCGCGTTTCATGCGATCCGAGCGCGGCAATCATGAAGCTCACGAACGCCGAGAACACGAGGCCCAGCGGCCGGATCGCCAGCGCAAAAAACAGGATCGCGCACATCACGAACAGCGGCCCACGCCAGGAATAAGGTGCGAGCGCCGGCCCCTCGTTCAAAAGGCCCGTCAAGGCGATGCCGGCGGACAGAGCCACAAGCAGTCCGCCGAACATGCGCGGTGCGGTGCCTGCACCGAAGGAGAAGCCACGCATGCCCTGCAAATCGCTCGAGGCCCACAGGGCGAACAGCGCGAGCGCCATCAGGATGACGCCGCCGATATAGTCCTGGCCCGACCTGATCGTCATGAACAGCGTGACGATCGCCACCGCAAACAGCGGATAGGAATAGATCAGCGCCAGCAGAACGTCCGACGACGCCTTCTTGGCGTCACCGCCGACCGCGCCAATCAGCGCAGCGGGCGCACCCGCAACGAGCGCTGTGACGTGGCTGATCAAGACTGTGGCGGGACCCCGCCCGGCACCCCAGCCAAAGATGGTCCCGATCGACCAGATGAATTCGAAAATCTGCGGCGCGAGCGCCAATAGGCAGAAGCCAAGCGCCACCGACGCGTTTCGGCCGGCTGTCGTCGCCGAGTGGCCCATTGTGTCGGCCATGCATGTCTCCTCCGCGACCCGTAAGTCACGAGCACTGTTGTTCTAATCGGCTGGAACTGGATACCCGCCCGGATCCTGCCTAGCGATTTTCATCACACAATGCCAGCAAAACCCAACAGGCCTCCTATGAGCAGAAGCCACAGTGGATTGACGCGCGAGATCGAGGCGATCGCTGCAACCGTCGCGGTCAGAAGCAGTGCAGCAATGGTGCGATCCGTCGACTGGGCCAGGATCAGAGCGCTGGCTGCCATCAATCCGATCGAGAGCGGAACCAGTGCAGCCTGAATCAAGGCGGGCCAGCGGGACTGGCTCGGCCGGTTCAAGAGGCGGCTGACGCAATAGGCAAGCAGCGCCGTCGGCAGGCACATCGCCAGCGTTGCCGCCAGCGCGCCAGGAATGCCGGCCACGGCATAGCCGATTAACGTGACGATAAGCACGTTCGGACCCGGCGAGAGTTGCGCGATCGCATAGGCGTCGGTGAACTGCTTGTCGGTCATCCAATGGTGCACATCGACGGCGATGCGATGCATCTCGGGCACAGCGGCCGCTGCGCCCCCGACCGCGAACAACGACATCAGAGCAAATGTCGAGATCAACGCCCAGATCGGATTCTCGCTGCTCATGCTGCTATCTTCCGTCGCATCACATAGGTGGCGCCGACGCTGAGCGGGATCGCGACCAGCAGCACCGCCTGCAGCGGCAGGCGCAGCACGCCGATGGCCAGGAATACGCCGAGCACCAAGACGAGCACGACGATGTCCATTCGCTTGAGCAGCGGCGTCATCATCCGGAAGACCACCGCGATCAAGAGGCCAACCGCGGCGCAGGAAATGCCCGCGAGACTACGACGGAGCACCTCCACGTCGCCAAACCGGGCGTAGATGATCGCAAGCACGGTCATGATCAGCGTCGGTGGCAGCAGCAATCCGGTGAAGGCAGCGACGCCGCCGGCGATCCCGCGCAGCCGGGATCCGAACACCATCGACAGGTTGACGATGTTGGGCCCCGGCAGGAAATGGCAGAGCGCAAAGGTCTCGTTGAACTGGTCTGGCGTCATCCAGCGGTGCTGCTCGACGATGGCGCGCCGGGCGAAGACCAGAACGCCGCCAAAACCGGCCAGCGACATCCGGGCAAAGGCCAGGAATAGGGCGAGCAGGCCGGGCAACGGGGCGTGGGCGGCAGGGAGAGCAAGTCCCTGATCCGGCTCTTGCAGGGCCGGTGCTGAATCCGTGGACATGTCAGGAGCTTAGAACGCGGCTTGGGATGCGGCAAAAGATCGGGCCGTGCACCATCACCGACCTATCCAAAGGGAACCGTGCCTTGCCCACTCGAAACCCCTGTTTTTTGAAACCTTTGCCCCCTATATTGGGGGTGCCGGTTCGCCGGCTATGGAAATAAACGGTCGTCGCAATAAACCATTCGGACCCGGGGGCGGTACCCGGCGCCTCCACCAAAGCCCACCAGCGGGCTCACCCGAGAGCGGGCTTTGGCGGGGGCGAAATAGGATCGACGAGGGCGTAAAGGGCGTACTTTTTCCCGGTATTGTTCCGCCGTTATCGGGCTACTGCAATAGTTGCCAACGACAACTTTGCTCCGGTTGCTCAGGCTGCGTAACGCAGTTTGAAAGACCACTTTAAAGTCCTAACGGGTTAAGCTCCGTTAGGCGGGGTTCGGAGGCACCTGGCAACAGAAGCCTCCACTTACCTCTGATTTCCTTCCCGGCGGGGACTCCTGCTGACCCGTCAGCCGCGGTACTATTGCGGCTTGGCGAGTCGGGCCGGCAGGGCCTGGCTTCGGGATGCAACAGGACCATCATGGCGACCGATCATATCCGATACGATGTGCTGGCCCGCGACGCGTTGCGCGGCGTGCTGCGCAAGGTGCTGACCGATGCCGCAGCCAACGGTCTGCCGGGCGAGCACCACTTCTTCATAACCTTCGTGTCCAAGGCGGAGGGCGTGAAGCTGTCGCCGCGGCTCCTGGCGCAGTATCCGGAAGAGATGACGATCATCCTGCAGCACCAGTTCTGGGACCTGACCGTGCTCGAGGACCGTTTCGAGGTCGGGCTGTCCTTCGGCGGCATTCCAGAACGGTTGGTCGTGCCGTTCAGCGCCATCAAGAGCTTCCTCGACCCGTCAGTGAAATTCGGCCTCCAGTTCGACACCTCCGATGTCGCCGAAGTCGCGGGCGAGAATTTGCCGGCGGCCCCTGCCCCGTCCGCCGTCGCGATGCCTGCGCCAGCTACCGAGGCGGCAGAGAGCACGGACGAGCCGCCACCGCCGAACCAGGGCGGCGCCGAAGTCGTTCGGCTCGACCGTTTCCGCAAGAAATGATCTAGCCTGGGCGTGAAGCCATCGCGCCCGGCCAAACTCCCTATATAGATGAGCATGAAAGCCGCGCGAAATTCCGCACGGCAGAATGGATGTGCTCATGGCCAAACCTGCCCGCGGGAAGACCGCCCGCCCCGCGACCCGCATCGAGACCGACAGCTTTGGTCCCATCGAGGTCCCCGCCGATCGCTATTGGGGAGCACAGACCGAACGTTCGCGGCAGAATTTTCGCATCGGCGTCGATCGCATGCCGATCTCGCTCGTGCATGCCCTCGGCGTCGTCAAGCTAGCGGCCGCACAGTCCAATCTTGAGCTCGGCCTGCTCGACAAGCGCCGCGCCAACGCCATCATCCGCGCCGCACATGAGGTGATCGAGGGCAAGCTCGATGACCATTTTCCTCTTGTCGTGTGGCAGACCGGCTCGGGTACCCAGAGCAACATGAACCTCAACGAGGTCATCGCCAACCGCGCCAATGAGCTGCTCGGGGGCGAGCTCGGCGCCAAGAAGCCGGTACATCCCAACGATCACGTCAACATGAGCCAGTCGTCGAACGACTCTTTCCCCACCGCGATGCATGTCGCGGCCGCAGGCCGCATCATCGCTGATCTCATTCCCGCTCTCGGCGAGCTGCACCGCGCGCTGCGCAAGAAGGAGAAGGATTTTGCTGACATCGTGAAGATCGGCCGCACTCACACCCAGGACGCGACGCCGCTGACGCTCGGTCAGGAATTCTCCGGCTACGCCGCCCAGGTCGAAAGCGGCATCACGCGGCTGAAGCTCGCGGTGAAAGACCTCTATCCATTGGCGCAGGGCGGCACCGCCGTCGGTACCGGCCTCAACTCCAAGCCACGCTTTGCAAAGCTGTTCGCCAAGCACGTCGCCAAGATCACGAAACTGCCCTTCACCAGCGCCGCCAACAAATTCGAGGCGCTGGCCTCCAACGACGCCTATGTGCTGGCGCACGGCGCCATCAATTCCGTCGCGACAGGCCTGTTCAAGATCGCCAACGATATCCGCCTGCTCGGGTCGGGCCCACGCTCGGGCCTCGGCGAATTGATCCTGCCGGAGAACGAGCCGGGCTCGTCGATCATGCCGGGCAAGGTCAATCCGACGCAGTGCGAGGCGATGACCATGGTATGCTGCCAGGTGTTCGGCAATCACATGGCAATCACGGTCGCAGGCAGCCAGGGCCATTTCGAGCTCAACGTCTACAAGCCCGTTCTCGCCTACAACATGCTGCACTCGATCCGCCTGATGGCGGACGCGGCGCGCTCCTTCACCGAACATTGCGTCAGCGGCATCCGCGCCGACCGGAAGCACATCAAGGAGCTGATGGAGCGTTCGCTGATGCTGGTGACCGCGCTGGCGCCGAAGATCGGCTACGACAACGCAGCCAAGGTCGCCAAGACCGCGCATGCCAATGGCACCACGCTGAAGGAAGAGGCGCTGCGGCTCGGCTTCGTCTCGGCCGACGAATTCGACCGCTTGGTGCAGCCGGACAAGATGACGCGGCCAGGATGAATTCCGAATTCCGATAGCCATCCGTAATGATACGGAGGCCTAAAGTTCATAATTATTGGGGCTTAAAGGACGGGATTTGATTACCGTCAATGTGGCCGGGGGCGCGGGTGGTACGCAAGGCCCTACAGCCCCTGATGGGCGAAATCATCGTTTGATGGTCCCTGAGGCCGATTGACGAGGACGAGCGAATGACGATCAAGTCTTTTGGGGCGCAACGCGGCGCCCGGTTTCTGAATGTTTCATCCTGCCCGGAAAGGATCGGATGATGGAGACGCGGCATGGGGAACGTCATCAACCTGAATCGTTTCAGGAAGCGCGCCGAGCGGGAAGCGTCGGCGAAGCAGGCGGACGCCAACCGAACGAAGTTCGGCCGTACGAAAGCCGAGCGATCGGCGGAGGAGAAGCAGGCGGACCAGGCGAAGGCACATCTGGACCAGCATCGGATCGATCGCGAGGACCAGCCATGAAGTCGCCCGTCGTGAAGCGTTCGATCGTGGTCGCCGGCCACAAGACGAGCGTCAGCCTGGAAGAGGCGTTCTGGAACGGCATGAAAGAGATCTCGAGCCTGCGCAACATGACGCTGTCCGAGCTCGTCGGCGAGATCGACGGCGCGCGCCAGCAGGGCAATTTGTCCTCGGCGATCCGCTTGTTCGTGCTCGACTACTTCAAGAGCCGCGCCATGGCCGCCATGCAGCCGGACAAGGTCCCGGCGCAGTAGCGCCGGGGCGTGCCGCCCACGGCTTCGTGATCTGCACTTTAAAATCGCTCTAAGGTGCAGTTTCAGCGGGCATGCGCGCTTGACCTCAATGCCCTGCGTTGAAAATACAGGGCATGACCGACACCCGTGATATGCGCCGCGAGATGCCGCTGGGCCTGGCCCAGCGCGGCTATACCGGCGTCATTCAGCACCTCTCCGCCAAGGACTCGGGATCGGCGCTCTCGGACATCGAGCTCGAGAGCCGGCTGATCGAACTCGGCTTCGTCGAGGGCGCCCGGGTCGAGGTGCTGCACGAGGGGCTGGTCGGGCGCGATCCGATCGCCGTGCGGGTCGACAACATCACCATCGCGGTGCGCCGTCGCGAGGCCATGGCCGTCATCGTCGCCTGAGATCGCGACCGGATATTTGATCCATGGAATTACCTCTTCTGCATGTCGCCCTGGTGGGCACGCCAAACAGCGGCAAGACGTCTCTGTTCAATGCCCTGACCGGCAGCCGGCAGAAGGTCGCGAATTACCCCGGCGTCACCGTCGAGCGCAAGGAGGGTTTTTTCGTTACCCCCCTGGGACGCCAGATCTCGGTCGTCGACCTGCCCGGCACCTATTCGCTGCGCGGCCGCAGCCCGGACGAGGAGATCACCCGCGACTTCGTGCTCGGCAAGGCCTCAGGCGAGATCTTGCCGGATCTCGTGCTGTGCGTGGCCGATTCCACCAATCTGCGCCTGACCATACGTCTGCTGCTGGAGCTGAAGCGCACCGGACGGCCGATGATCCTCGTGCTCAACATGTTCGACATCGCGAGCCGCCGCGGCATCTCGGTCGACGTCGACAGGCTCGCCAAGGAGCTCGGCATGCCCGTGGTCACCTCGATCGCGGTGCGCAAGGGCGGCACGGCCGACCTCCTGGCCCTGACAGACCAGATCTCGGCCAAGCTCGCCGCTGAGCCTTCCGAGAACAGCTGGCGCGCGCTCAGCGTTTCCGAATTGCGCGCCACCCAGCGCGAGGCGGACCGCATCATCGCCGATTGCGTCAGCCTGCCTGCTAGACCCGACACGTTGACCTCGCGCATCGATGCCGTGGTGCTGCATCCGGTCGGCGGGCTGATCGTGCTCGCGGCGATCCTGTTCGTGATGTTCCAGGCGGTGTTCGCCTGGGCGCAGCCGCTGATGGAGCTGCTCCAGTCCGGCTTCGATGCGCTCGGCGAGTTCGTGCATGCCGCCCTGCCTGCCGGCCTGCTGCAGAGCTTTCTTCAGAACGGCGTGATCTCCGGTGTCGGCAGCGTCATCGTGTTCCTGCCGCAGATCATCATCATCTTCCTGTTCATCCTGCTCTTGGAAGATTTCGGCTACATGGCGCGCGCCGCCTTCCTGATGGACCGCATCATGGGCGGCGCGGGGTTGCACGGCCGCGCCTTCATTCCGCTGCTGTCGAGCTTCGCCTGCGCCATTCCCGGCATCATGGCGACACGCGTGATCGACAACAAGCGCGACCGGCTGACCACGATCCTGATTGCGCCGCTGATGACCTGCTCGGCGCGCATCCCGGTCTACACACTGATCATCTCGGCCTTCATTCCGGCCAAGGACGTCTGGGGCTTCATCAACCTCCAGGGCCTCGTGATGTTCGGCCTCTACGCCGCCGGCATCACCAGCGCGCTCGTGGTCTCGTTTCTGATCAAGTTTTTCATGCTGCGCGACTATGCGCCGGCGCCGTTCATGCTGGAGCTGCCGGACTACAAGGTGCCCAGGCTGAAATCGATCGCGATCGGCATCTACACCCGCGCAAAAATGTTCCTGCAGCGCGCCGGCACCACGATCTTCTCGATGATGGTGCTGATCTGGTTCCTGGCCTCGTTCCCGCAGCCGCCGGCGGGCACGACCGAGCCGGCGATCGACTTCAGCCTCGCTGCCATCATCGGCAAGGCGATCGCGCCTCTGCTCGCTCCCGTCGGCTTCAACTGGCAGATCGCGGTGGCACTGATCCCGGGCATGGCGGCGCGCGAGGTCGCGGTCGCAGCGCTCGGCACCGTCTATGCGATCGAGGGCGGCAAGGAAGCGGCCGAACAGATCGGTCAGGCGCTGGCAACCAAATGGTCGCTCGCAACCGCCCTGTCGATGCTCGCCTGGTACATCTTCGCTCCGCAATGCGCGTCCACGCTCGCCGTGATCAGGCGCGAGACCGGAAGCTGGACCTGGATGGCCGTGACCTTCAGCTACATGCTGGTGCTGGCCTATGCGGCGAGCCTTTTGACCTACAACGTCGCGGTTGCCCTGGGCGCGGGCTAGGCCCTTTCGAAACCAAACCGAGAAAACAACCCCATGCACCGTAGGCGGCGTGTGTGGAATCAAGGGTTTGGCCCGCGCAAAAATCCTTCGCGGCATCGAGTTCGGAAAATCCGTTGACCCGTCGGGCAAAACACTGGCATGATGGCATCATCGGCTCCTGCGGCATCAAGATCGCAACCAGCTCCAACGCGGCCATCTGTGTCCCTCGATCATTTCAGCACCAACAGACTCGCCGCCGAGCGGCTTCGCGATGACCATCTCGCCGATCTCGTCGCACTCCATCTCGATCCCGAGGTCTCCCGCTTTCTCGGCGGCGTACGCTCGGCGGAGACGACGAAAACCTATCTCGCAACCAACATGGCCCATTGGGACGCTCACGGGTATGGGCTGTGGGCGATGCGCACGAAGGACGGCGCGTTCGCCGGGCGAGCCGGCATCAGGCACATCCTCGTGGACGGCGTGGACGAGATCGAGATTGCCTACACGTTCAAGCGTGATTTCTGGGGCCAGGGGCTTGCGAGCGAGATCGCGGGCGCGCTGACGGAGATCGGGCTGTCGCGGCTCGAATTATCCTCGCTCATCGGTCTCGTCTCTGTCGAACATGGCGCCTCGCGCCGCGTGCTGGAAAAGGCGGACTATCTTTTCGAGAAGACCACGGCGCATCACGGCGAAGACGTCGTCATCTACCGCATCCGGCGGTAATGCTCGAAATGCCGGCGGCGCACGACATGGGGCCGAGGCGATACAAGTGTTCCAGATCGCAGGTAGAACTCGGCACGCGCATCGATTCTTTCTCGATGGAACGGTCGAAACATGAACACCCATTCAAGAAAGTTTCTTGCCCGTTCCAGCAACAGGCCCGGGCGGCAGCAGTTGACTCCCCGACAATGCGGAAGGAGGAACAGATGAGAAAGCTGATTTACGCTCTTGCGGCAGTCACGACGCTCGCAATCGGTGCCCCGACTATCGCCAATGCGGCTGGGGTCGGCTTTTATATCGGCGGCGATAGCGACTATTATGGCCCCCGTGCACGCATCTACGAACATGACCGCGGCTGGCATCATGGCTGGTACCACCACGATCGCGATTACGACCGCGGCGTCGTGATCCGCCGCCATCACTGGGATGATGACGATTAGCCGTACCAGCATCTGAAACAAGGAGGCCTCGCTTCGGCGGGGCCTTTTTGTATCGGATGCATTCGGCGCGGGCGCCTGCAGCTTCGTCGGACACGTCACACATCTCAGAAATCCATTCTACCGGCGCCTCCTGAGCTGCCTGCGTTCAATCCTGAACCGACAGGCTTGAAGCGTTTGCGCCTACTCGTTCCGGCAAGCCGCACAGGCCGCCGGGAACTCGGTCCTCGCTGGAGAGTTCCTATTTCGGGGGCCACCAATTTTTCGAGCCTCGGCCCCTGCACGTCGGACAGCGGGCTTCCGCAATGCGTAGGGGTTCAATGACCGGTTCATTTCAAGCAGCTTCAGGCAGCGATCCCACGGAGTCGCCGCGAATTTCGACCGGCAGCGAGGGACTGGACGATATCCTGGGGGGCGGGTTCGACGCCAACCGGATGTACCTCTATGAGGGACGGCCCGGAACCGGCAAGACCACCATTGCGCTCCAATTCCTGCTGCGTGGCGTCAAGGATCGCGAACGTGTGCTCTACATTTCGCTGTCCGAAACCAGACGCGAACTGACTCTGGTCGCGCAGCGGCACCGATGGTCGCTGGATGGCGTCGACATCTTCGAGCTGGTACCGCCGGAAACGACGCTCGATCCCGCGCGCGAACTCACCGTGTTTCATCCCGCCGAGATGGAACTGGGCGAAACCACCAGTCTGATCTTCAAGGAGGTCGAGCGGACCAATCCGACCCGCGTGGTGCTCGACAGCCTGTCGGAACTTCGCCTGCTGGCTCAGAACCCGCTGCGCTACAGGCGCCAGGTGTTGGCTTTGAAGCACTTCTTCACCAACCGCAATTGCACAGTCGTCCTGCTAGACGACCTGTCTTCGGCTCAGGACGACCTGCAACTGCATTCGATCGCGCACGGCGTCGTCATGCTCGAGCAGCTCGCACTCGACTACGGCGCGGAGCGGCGCCGGCTTCGCGTCATCAAGATGCGAGGCATCCGATTTCGCGGCGGCTACCACGACTTCATCATCGAAACGGGCGGCCTCAAGATCTTCCCTCGCCTCGTGGCAGCAGAACATCACAAGTCGTTTCTCGGGGATTTCACGCCGAGCGGCAACGCGGAGTTCGACCAGCTTTTGGGAGGCGGTCTGGAGCGGGGAACGAACGCGCTTCTCATCGGCGCGGCCGGCGTGGGTAAGTCGTCGCTCGCGCTGACCTATGCGATCGCGGCAGCAAATCGCGGCGAGCATGCCGTGTTCTTCGCATTCGACGAGGGCCGCGGAACGGTCGAGGCGCGTGCCAAGACGTTGGGGCTGGACCTGGAGAAGCATATCGTTTCAGGCCGCATCCGCTTCCAGCAAATCGATCCCGCCGAACTCTCGCCCGGAGAGTTCGCGGCCAATGTGAGGGCGAGCGTCGAGCACGACAATGCCCGAATTATCGTCATTGACAGCCTGAACGGCTATCTCAACGCGATGCCGGACGAGCGCTTTCTCATTCTGCAAATGCACGAACTGCTCAGCTACCTTGCCCAGCAAGGCGTGCTCACCATCCTGATCCTTGCTCAACACGGCTTGATGGGTCCGACAGAGTCCAACCTCGACATCAGCTATCTGAGCGATGCCGTGCTCATGCTGCGCTACTTCGAGCTCGGTGGAACGGTGCGGCGCGCACTTTCCGTGGTCAAGAAGCGCAGCGGCAACCACGAGCATACCATCCGCGAGTTCCGGCTCACCGGCAGCGGCATCAAGCTCGGTCCACCGCTTAGGGATTTCAGCGGCATCTTTTCGGGCACGCCGCGTTACACCGGCCCGGCGATCTCCGAAGGAACCGTTGAATGAGCGGCGCGCAAGATCAACGGGTTCTCGTCTTTGCTCCGGTCGGACGGGACGGGCCTGCTTCGGTCGAGCTGTTCCGCAGCTCGAATCTAGAATCGATCAACTGCCGGGATCTTGCCGAACTCGTCAGCGAGATGGGGAACGGCGTCGGCGCCGTTTTCGTCGCCGAAGAAGCCCTGTTCGGCAAGGACACGGAGCCGCTGGCACAATGGATAGAGAGCCAACCGCCCTGGTCCGATCTGCCCTTCGTCGTCCTGACCAGCCATCGTGAACTGCCGGCGGTCGTGGCTTGGCGCCGAAGCATCGTCTCGCTTCTGCGCAACGTTTCTCTGCTCGAAAGGCCGGTGCAGCCGATGACGCTGACCAGCGCCGTGCAGTCGGCGTTGCGGGCCCGGCGACGTCAATACGAGATCCGGGCCCTGCTCGCCGCGCGTGAGCAGACGGCTCAGGAGCTCGAAAAGCTCGTGGCCGAGCGGACGCGCGCACTGGCAGAGACCAACGAGCAGTTGCGCCTGGAAATGGAGGAGCGCGCGCGCGTGGAGGAAACGCTCCGCCAGGCTCAGAAGATCGAAGCCATCGGTCAGCTCACCGGCGGCGTGGCTCACGACTTCAACAACCTGCTGATGGTGATATCAGGCGGGCTCGACATGCTCGACCGCCAGACGGATCCGAACCGCAGGCGCCGCCTCATGGAGGGAATGATCCAGGCCGCGCAGCGCGGTGCGAGCCTGACCAGGCAGCTGCTGGCGTTCTCTCGCCGCCAGACGCTTCGCCCCGAGCCCGTCGACGTTGCCATGCAGATCGGCGGAATGCGTGAATTGCTCGATCGAAGCCTGCGCGGCGACGTGCATGTCGAGTTCGATTTTCCGGATCAGCTCTGGCCGGTGGAGGTCGACCCCGGGGAGCTCGAGTTGGTCATCCTCAATCTGGCCGTCAACGCCCGCGACGCCATGCCCAATGGCGGCACGATCGTGGTCCGTGGCGAGAACCTGCCCGAGGTGAGTGAGAAGGAGATCTCGGGAGACTACGTCCGGCTATCCGTCATCGACACTGGCGTCGGCATGCCTCCGGAAATCCTGTCCCGCGCCTTCGAGCCTTTTTTCACGACGAAGGAGATCGGCAAGGGCTCCGGCCTCGGGCTTGCGCAGGTCCATGGCTTTGCGACCCAGTCACGCGGAACGGTTCGCATCAAATCGCAGCTGGGCCAGGGCACCAGCATCGAGCTGTACTTGCCGCGTTCCAAAGATCTGCCTTCGAAGCAGCGCCACCTCATCGACTTCAACAAGGCACGACCCAAGAAGAACGACGAGGGCCAGGTTTTGCTGGTTGAGGACGACGAGGAGGTTGCCGCGCTGGTCGGCGAGATGCTCGCTCAGCTTGGTTACGGAGTGACGCGAGCCGCCAGTGCGGCCGCTGCGCTCGGCGCTTTGGCCGATGGTCGCCCGGTCGATCTGATTTTCTCCGATATCATGATGCCCGGCGGCATGAATGGTGTCGAGCTCGCGCGGGAGATCAAGCGACGACGTAGCGATGTTCCCGTACTGCTGACCAGCGGTTATGCCCAAGCCTCGGTTCACGAGGCGCAGGATGCAGGCATCCAGATCCTGCCCAAACCCTACCAACTCGAAGAGTTGGCCGCGGCCTTGTCTGCAGCAAGGGCAGGCCTGCGGCTCGATGCAGTGGCCAAACGGTCCAATTCCTGCTGAGCGCCGCGCCTCGCCTTGCGATGACACTGTCGCGCAGACTCCCCGCGACCATCCTTTGAATAGCAAACTGAATCCCGCTCGGATTTGAATGGCTTTCCCGCAAGCGACTGTCTATGGTCTGCTCATGTCGCGCCTTCTGTGTCTTCTTGTTGCTGCCATTCTGTCGCTGCTGCCGGTCACCGCGCCGGCCGCGTCCGCCCACAAGAAGCCCGCGCAAGCCTGGCACGGCTACGGTTTTCTGCCGGGTTATCGTCAGCCGCTGAACAACAGTCAGCCGCTCTATGCGCAGAAAAACGGGTTTCGGCGCTACGCGCGCGAAAACCAGCGCCCCTGGTATATCGATCCCGTGCCGGTCTATTACCGCTACTTCAACGGCGAATGGCACTATTTCGGCCGGCCCGGCTTCGGCGGCTCCCGCTATAACGGCGGCAGCTTCGGTCCGTGCTGGACGCGCACGCCGATCGGCGCGATCTGGAATTGCGGCTGATTGTTTGCCCGCGGTCACCGTTCGACGACCGCAAGTAGAGGCTACAAGACGCTCGGGACAGGCGGCAGGCTCTGGCGCCCTTACCGGAAATACCCCAGCACGAGCTCGGTATCTGCACTGCCCGGCGCCGTGCCGTTCAGTTCGGCATCGATGACGCGCCGGCAGGCGTCGATCGCGGCGTGGTCGCCGAGGTCATTGGCGGCTTCCAACACGAGCCATGCGGCATCGACTGTGGCCTTCTCCGGAGCCGATCCGCTCGTCTCCACGACCAGAGTCTTGGCAAGGCTCTTGTTTTTGCGAACCGCGGTGCCGAATTGAGGCAACATTGCAAATACTCCCTCGATGTCCCGTTCAGTGAACCTGGAGCTCTGGCTGACGCCCCGTCGCGGGATCGGCCCCGGCGCTGTTCTTGCGCGACTGGTAGAACTTCAAGATGCTGCGTGAGGTCTCGATCTTGAGCCGGGCGAAATCGCGCTCGTTGTCGTGGAGCTCGCGCGCCGTGATCAGGTGATCCTTGGCGCCGAGGAACAGCAGCGACATCGTCGTGTCCCAGGAGAAGTCGAGCGCCTTGCACAGCACCAGGATCATCTCGCGGTTACGGTCCATCAGCGCGCGCTCGATCACGTCGACCGGCAGCGACGACAGCAGCGACAGGCCGATCTGCACCTCGTCGAAGCGGTGCTGGCGCGCATAGTTCGAGATCGAGACCTGGTTGAGGTTGCCCTGCCGGTACTGCGTCGTCACTACGCGCTTGGCGACGAAATAGCTGCGCGAAGACGGACCGAACTTGGACTGCAAATCGCCGGTGACCTCGGTCACCGAATTCTGGATCTGCGACATCATCTCGGGGCGCTCGGTCTCGAGCCGGCGGCGGACGTCTTCCGACGCCTTGGAGATGAGCTGCTGGAAGACGTGGCGCGGCACGTCCTTGCGCAGGCCAAGTTGTTCAGCAAGAATCGAATCTCCTTCGGCGCGGCGGACCATGTGCAGCAGGCCCGAGCCGGAGAAGCGCGCGCCCTCGTTCCTGGCGACCGAGGTGACAACCTCCTGGTTACCACGCTTGACGAGCACGTCGGTCACGGCCTCGCCGATCGCCTCACGCTGGGAGATCGCGAGCAGATGCGCCTGGCCCTTGGTCATCGCGCTCTCGACCAGGACCTTCTCGCCGATGCGGTTCGAGTCGCGCAGCACGGGGCCGGCGACTGCGATCTCGTCGTCCAGAGCGAGCTTCTCGATGACATTGAGCGGCGCATGATCGCAGCCCGCCATCAATTCGGAGAGCTGCGCCCGCGCGGCGACCTCGATCTCGTCGGCAAGCCGGCCGATGACCTCGCCGAACATGCTGATCTCGTCGTCGACGTAGCGACCGGTGATCAAAAGATCGGTCGCATGCCACAACGCCTTCGCCCGACTCTCATCGGTACCGCGCGCGATTGCGTCGTCCAGATCCTGCAGAAGCGTCTTCGCTCCGTTCATCTCGATCACCCCAGTTCTTGGAAATTCTTTGGCGCCATCCTGCTTGTGCGGGCAGGACTTTCGGATTCCTCTGGGAGCCGAGACTAGGGAACAAACGCGAGAATCCAGTAAAACTGTCAGATCAGTTTTGCCGACGAAAATTCATTCAAATGCGAGCGAGTGTGGTGACGGTCGCGCAACGTGACAGCCCCCCAGAGGAGAGAACCCTCACCCGGCGCTCGGGCCGATGCTTCGCATCGCCCGTGGCGCGCCGACCTCTCCCGCAAGCGGGAGAGGTAAGAGGAGCGTGCGGCTCGATCTCTCCTTGTTAGACTTCGCCCTACGGATTCTGCGGCGTCAGGACCAGCGGGGGCTTCGGCCGCGGCTTGGCGGGCGGCGGGCCCGGGGCGGGCCGTACGTCGATCGGCGGCGGCAGGGGCACGACCTGCTGGCTTGCGAGCGGTGGGCTCGGGACGGCGGGCGCGGCCAGCGGCGCCTTCGGCGCCGGTGCGGCCTTGGGTTTGGGCGGCGCCCGGCGCGGATCGCGGCCGGGCAGCGGCACGTCGGTCAGAGCCGGCTCCGGCGCGGGCTCGGGCGAGACCAGCGTCGGCAGCGCGGCCGTCGCCGGCGGGGGCTCGCCGCGCTCGATCGCGTCCAGCCGGCGCGTCTCGCGATCGATCGTACGCACCGCAAGCCACGACGACAGCGGCGTGAGATCGACCGTGCGGCTGAGCTTGTCGGGGGGACCGGCCGCAAACAGCTGGATCTCCGGCGGCGCGCCGGACAGGCCCGTCATGATCGGCGTCAGGCTGGCGCGGATGTCGGCCTGGTCGGCGGGAATGTCGTAACCGCCGGAGACGATGGCGCGGGCGTTCTTGGTTTCGAGCGGGGTTGCGCCGACGCGCAGGCGGCCGTCGCGGATCGTGAACGCGATCTGCGCCGAAGCGACGGTAATAGGTGCTGACAATGCGGGCTCGACGAGCTGCCGCAATTTGGCGTCGTCACTCACCTGCCCGCCGTCGCTGGCGCGGATGGCGATCTCGAAGGCGCGCGGATTGAGGCCGCTGATCTCGACCGAGTCCAGCGTCACGGTGCCGTTGCCGGCGAGCGCGCCTGTCAGTGCCGAGACGCTGCGGCCCTGGCTCGTCAGCGCCATCTGTACCGAGGCGCGCCCCTTGGGCAGCGCCAGATCACGATAGCGGAGCGAGGCCGCATTGACATTGCCGAGATCGAGATGCGCGTTCAACGCCAGACCGTTGGCGCCGTTGCGCGCATCGAGGCTTGCCGTCATCTCACCGCCGCCGAGGCCGCCCTTGAGGGAATCGAGCGCGAGCGACTGGCCGTCGCTCCTGATCGTGCCGCTGAAGGGACGCAGCTCGATGCCGCCAGGTAGACTGCCGCGCAAGGCCTGGAACGCGATGCGGCCGCGCCAGCCGCTGACGAGTCCCGCACTCAGCGGCTCGCCGCTGTCGCGCCCGGCGGCGCCGACGGCAAGCGCGAGCGCAGACGCCAGATCGAGCGTGTCGAGCCCGACTTCGCCGTCAACGCTTTTCTCCTGATCGAGCGTCAGGGCGAGATGGCCGCGCAGATGAGAGCCCAAAGCCGTGCTGTCGAGATCGTCGAATGTCAGGCGGTTGCCCGACAGCGTGAGGCGGGACGACAAGCTCACATTCTGGATCGACTTGTCGGCGGGATTGGTCCCGAGCAGCGGCGCCAGATTGGCGTTGCGCACGTGCAGATTCACAGCGCCTTTCGGCTCCGGCCCCGATAGTTCGACACTGCCTTGCGCATCTGCGTCCAACCCACCGCCACTGAGCCTTGCGTTCAGCTGCAAGGGCTTTCGCCATGCGCCGCTCAACTTGCCCTCGACCTGCGAAGCGCCCTCGCTGGCTGCGACCATGCGATCGAGGCCGAGCAGCGCCAACAATGCGCTCGCCTGCGGCGTCGACACTTTCGAGTCCAGCGCGAAGTCGCTGTTACGCAATTTGTCGATATCAATGCCGTTGACCGCGGCCACCGGCGCCTGCGCGGCAAGCGTGGCGGTGGCCTTGAGCTGCGGCGCATCGAGGTCGAGCACGACACGCGCGTCGCTGCGATCGGCATGTTCTGCGCTCTTGTCGAGGCTGAGATTGAGCGTCAGGCGCGTTGCGCCTGACAATGCCGGGATGGCGTCGAGGCGGGCGCGCATCGCAGGGGCGATCGGCTCCAGCAGCGCCGTGAGATCGCGCAGCGAATTGGCCGACGATTTCAGCGCGAGCTTGCCGGTGGCCTTGGTACGATCAAAGCTGCCGCTCGCCTCCGTGGTGACGCCATTGGCCTGGCCGAACCGCAACTGCTCCAGCGACAGCGAGGTGGGCCCATAGCCGAGCCTGGCCGCGAACGGCCGCAGCTCCTGTCCCGCCGACATCGCGCGACCGATGTCGAGCGAGAGCTTTGCTTCCTCCGGCCATTCGCCCTGGGGACCCGCGAGCGCGCGGACAAAGCTCGCGGCGGCATCGAGGTCGAGACGGTCGGCCTTGAGGTCGGCATCGATCCGCGAGCCTTTGCTGGCGCCTGACTGCACGAAAGCGATGCGGCCCTCGACCGCGCCGCCTTCGATCTCGGCCTTGAGCTTGTCGATGGCGAGATGGTTGGCGGCGATGGTCACCTCGCCGGCAAGGCGCAGCGGCCGCGTGCTGCGTCTGATCACCTCGTTGCGGCCCTGCAGCCAGGCCACCAGGGTATCGGGATCGGAGGACTCGACGCTGAGGCGGCCGCTAAAGCTATCGGCGCCGGGCGTGGCGCCGTTGAGCGACACTTGCGTCATGCCGGGCGCGCGCAGCTCGAGCCGCTGGAAGGTCCAGGACCGGCCATCGGTCTGCAGCTCGGTCGTGATGTTCTGGAGCGGACGGCCGCCCAGCATGATCTGGTCGGAGTTGAATTCGATCTGCGCCGGGATCGGCGCCTGCGGGATCGCGGCGAGACTTGCGCGCAGGGCCGGCAGGATGCGCAGCGGCTCGGTATCGTCGCGGCCCGCCAGCCTGTCGGCATCGACCTGCCGCGCCGACAGCACCGCGCGCAGCAGCGGCGAGGCGCCGAACCCGAGATCGCCGACGCCGCCGACCTTCAGCGCGGTATCCTCAGCGCCAAAGCTCGCCTCGATCTGGTCGAACTTGGCACCGGCCGGATCGGCCTTGAGTTTTGCGGTGAGCTTCCACGGCGTCGGCCCCGCCTCGCCGGCTTTCTTCGCCGGCGGCACCGCCAGTGTCAGCGCACCGTCGAATTTCGGCTGGCGGTTGTCGAAGGCGAGGACGCCTTCGAGATCGGCCAGAACGGCGCGCTCGCCGGGATCGATATTGAGGTGAACGCGGGTGGCACTGCCGTCAGGGCTCGGACCGGAGGAGATACGGAACGGATAGCGGGCGCCTGCGGCGGTGAAATTGCCCTCCCCCCGCACCGAGCCTGCGAGCGAGCGCACGTCGCCGGAGAAGACGATGTCGTTCAGCTCCAGCGTCGAATGGCTGGCGGCGTCATGCAGGGCAATCCGGCCGGCAAGGTTGAGCCGCTCGATCGCGAGCGAAGCCAGGTTGAAGGTGCCGCTCGCAGTGGAGGGCAGGTCGACCCTGCCCCTGGCATCGAGGCCGAGATCCACCGCCATGCCGCCGACCGAAAGCTCGGTCGCGCGCCATTCGCCCCGCATCAGGGAGCCCAGGCTGAACTCGACATCGAGCTTGTCGGCGCGCAGGCGGCCGAGATCGTTGTTGCCGCCGAAGGTGACCGAGCGCAGCCGCAGCGTCGGCGTCGGCAACAGCCGTGCATCGAGCTCGCCCGCAACGCGCACCGGCACACCGATGATCCGGCTCGCCTCCGCCTCGAACTGGGGCCGAAACTGGTTCCAGTCGACGAAGTAAGGCCCGATCAGCGCGGCCAGAAGCGCTAGAATAAAGGCAATCGCCAATCCGAGCAGTGTCGTCTGCACGGGTCTCCCCTCGGCCAAGCCGGCACCCGGGTCAAACCCAAGCTGACAAACCAAGCTTCAGGCGCGCCGGAACTGCCCCTTATATAGGGGGAAGTGTGGCGAAGTCACAGCGACTGTTGCGCACGGAGGTTAACCCCGTCCGGCTTCACCAACTGGCCGGCAGGCGCTTCAGGCCGCGCAGCACGAAGGTCGGCCGCCATTCCGGGTTTTCGACCTCGTCGATGCGCAAGCCGGGTAGCCGCCGCAACAGCGTGGCGATGGCGATCTCGGCCTCGATGCGCGCCAGTTGAGCGCCCAGGCAGAAATGAATGCCGCCGCCGAACGACAGCGGCCGGACGTTGGACCTGGTGATATCGAGCCGATCAGGACGATCGGGATAAACGGCCGGATCGCGATTGGCCGAGCCGAGCAGGCAGAGCACGGTCTCGCCCTTGGGGATCCTCTTGCCGCCGAGATCCTCGATCTCCTCCAGGCTGACGCGGCCGGTCATCTGCACCGAGGAATCGTAACGCAGGAATTCTTCGATCGCGTTGGTGATCAGGTCCGGCCGTGCCTTCAGGAGCGCAAGCTGGTCCGGATTACGATGGAGCGCCAAAAGACCGTTGCCGATCAGATTGACTGTGGTCTCGTGTCCGGCCCCGAACAGCAGGATGATGTTGGCGGTCAGCTCCTCATTGGTGAGCTTGTTGCCGTCTTCCTCGGCCTGCACGAGCTGGGTGATGAGGTCGTCGCCGGGATTGCGCCGGCGCAACTCGAACAGCTGCTGGAAGTACATCTGCGCCATCAAGTTGGCGGCGTTGCCCTGGGCGATCTCCTGTGGGGACAAGGGCACGGGATCGAGCAGCCGCCCGCCGTCGCGCGAGCTCTTGTAGAAGACCTCGCGATGATCCTCGGGGATACCGAGCATCTCGCAGATGACGGTGACGGGCAGGCGAAAGGCGAAATCCTCGATCAGGTCCATCTGGCCGCGCGCGATCACGGCGTCGATCGCCTGGTCGACGATTTCCTGAATCCGCGGCCGCATGTCCTCGACGCGGCGGGCAGTGAAGGCCTTCACCACGAGACCGCGCAGGCGAGTGTGATCGGGTGGATCGGCCTGCAGCATCCAGTGCCCCATGCTGCGGAACACCGGCTCGTTCATGATGTCGGGGCCGTAGCGGCGCGTCGTGCGCTCGACAAAGTCCTTGCCGAACCGCTTGTCGCGCATCACGAGGCTGACGTCGGCATGACGGCTGGCGACGAACTGGCCGAACGGCGTCACATGGATCGGATCGATCCTGCGCAGCCGGTCATAATGGGGATAGGGATCGCGAATGAAGTCCGGCGCCAGCGGATTGAACAGCGGATCGCCTGCGGGTTGCACTTGCTCGTTCATGGTGGACCTCGCATCGGTTGCCGCATGACACGATACGCGAGGCAGCCCCGAAGCCCCAGCGTAACCATCCCTGTGTGAATTATCAACTCGATACATTGTTGTATCGAGTTGCATTTTGCCCTAACCTGCCCCGATGTCAAGGGTGAGAACCAGACCGACCAGGGACGACACGCGCGAGGCGCTGTTCGAGGCGGCCGCACGCGTGTTCGAGCAGGACGGCATCGGCGGTGCCAGCATCGAGGCCATCGCGGCAGAGGCAGGCTTCACCCGCGGTGCGTTCTATTCGAACTTTGGGAGCAAGGACGAGCTGATCTTCGCCATGCTCGAGGATCACGTCGAGCAATCGATCCGGCGCAACATGGAGATCCTCGCGAAGCATGACAATCTCGACGACTTCATCGGGGCGCTCAAGTCGATGGATCGCGGCCGGCAGGATCCCCTCACCCGCTCCCCACTGCTGCACATCGAGATGATCCTGTTCGTCGCGCGCGCCGAGAAGCGCCGGCCTGAGCTCGCCAAGCGCTTGCGCGCCCGGCGCAAGCTGATCGCCGACATCGTCGAAGCGACGTTGAAGGACAAAGCGAATGGCGAGAGGCTTAATCCGCCCTGGTTGGCCTCGGTCGTGCTGGCGCTCGAAGACGGCTTTCGCCTGCACCGGCTGATCGATCCCGAGACCACGCCGGCCGACAGTTTTCTGCGCGCGATCACGGATTTGCGGCGCAGGACGGGGCTGGCTGCAGATTAGGTCGGGAGTGTTCAGCTAGCTACGCCGACCGCTTCACCGCGTCTCGTCCCGCCAGGTTAGCATCCAGCCGGTCCAGCATCGCCCTCGCCTGCTCGGCGCAATGTTCGATCAGCCAGCGCTCGAAGGCGACGGGAGCGAGTGCGGGGGCGTAGAGGAAGCCCTGGACGACGTCGCAGCCGAGCTCGGCCAGCATTTTGCGTTGGCCTTCGGTCTCGACACCTTCGGCGACCACGGTCAGCCTGAGGCCCTGGCCGACGCGCACTACCGCGGTGGCGATCGCGAGCGCGGCTGCATCCTTGTCGATGTCGCGCATGAAACTGCGATCGATCTTCAGCTCGCGGATCGGCAGATGCGCGAGCCGGCTGAGGCTGGAATAGCCGGTGCCGAAATCATCGACCGAAAGCCCGACGCCGAGCTCGCGGATCGCGTGCATCGTCTCCAGCGCGGCAGCACCATCCTGCATGAACGTGCCTTCGGTGATCTCCAGCATCAGCGCATCCGGCGGCAGCGCGTATTCGGTGAGGATATCCTTGAGGCGCGCGGCCAGCGCAACGTTGCGGAAATTGAGCGGCGACAGGTTCACGGACACGCTCGGAATGTTGAGCCCGGCGCGGCGCCAGGTCGCCATCTGCCGGCAGGCCTCGCGCACCGACCACAGGCCGATCTGCTCGATCAGGCCGCATTCTTCGGCAAGCGGAATGAACTTGGCCGGCGAGACGTCGCCGAGCGCGGCATCGTGCCAGCGCGCCAGCGCCTCGACGCCGTGGATGGCGCGATCGCAGCTGCGGACCTGCGGCTGATAGAACAGGCTCAGCCCATTGTCGGCAATGGCGCGGCGGAGCGCGGCGATCATCGCCAGCCGCTGCTCGGCAAGCCCGTTCATCTCGGCGCTGAACATGCGATGGGTCGACCGGCCAGCCTGCTTGGCCATGTACATGGCGGCGTCGGCCTGCTGCATCAGCGTGTCGATGTCGGTGGCGTGGTCGGGATAGAGACTGATGCCGATGCTGGCCGACATCGGCATCAGCTTCGATCCGAGCCGCAAGGGGGTGGCCAGCGCATCGGCGATGCCGGCTGCGACGCGTTCAGCATCTTGCGCATTGCGGTGCGGCAGCAGGATGACGAACTCGTCGCCGCCGAGCCGGCCCAACATGTCCTCAGGCCCGATCTGCTCGCGCAGGCGCCCCGCCAGCTGAACCAGGAGCTCGTCGCCGGCGGCGTGACCGAGCGTGTCGTTGACGTCCTTGAAATGGTCGACGTCGAGAAAAGCCAGCGCGACATGGCCGCCGGTCGGACAGGCGTCGATTGCGGTCGTGATCAGGTGCCGCAGTTGCGCTCGGTTCGGCAGGCCGGTGAGGATGTCGTGATAGGCCAGCCGCGCGATCTCGGCGCGCGCCTCCTTGCGCTCGATCGCGAAAGCACCGAGGTCGACGCAGGCCTCGACGATGCGCCGATGCCAGTTGCTCGGCGCGCGCGGCTCCCGATAGTAAAACGCAAAAGTCGCGATGACCCGGCCGTCCTTGGCCTTGACCGGTGTCGACCAGCAGGCACGCAGGCCGATCGCGAGCGGCATCGTCTTATAGGGCTGCCAGCGTGGATCGGTAGCGAGATCGATCGCAAGCACCGGCTCGCCATAGAAGGCGGCTGTGCCGCACGAGCCGACATCGGGGCCGATCGCAAGGCCGTCCAGGGCCCGGGAATAGTCCTCGGGCAGGCTTGGACCGCCGAGCGGGTGGATCAGGCCCGCGGCATCGATGTGCAGCAGCGAACAGACCACGTCGGGCGCGATTTCCTCGACGCGGCGGCACAGCCTGTCGGCGATCTCGGTGATCGGAACCTCGTCGGCGAGCGCGCTCATGATGAGCTGCTGGAGCGAGCGCAGCTGCTTGGTCTCGGTGATGTCCTCGAGGAGCGCGAAGATATGCCTGACCCGGCCCTTCTTGTCGCGAAAGACATCGATCCGCGCGCAGACCCAGATCTCCTGGTCGTCCTTGTCGTAGACCAGCACCTCGGCCTCGCCGCGATGGCCACCACGCATCAGGCGCTTGATCACCCTCGCAATGGCCTTCCGATCGGTATGACGGCCGGCGATGAGATCGCCTGCGCGGCGCCCTTCGGCCTCGCCGCTGGCATAGCCGAACATCGCCGTGAAAGCTGAATTGACGTAGACGATGTTCTGTTCGACATCGGTGATGATGACCGCGCGGTTGGTCTGGTCGGAGACGGTGTTGAGCAGCCCGATCCTGACGCGCCGCTCGGCATCGGCAGTAACATCCCGCGCGAACACGATGTGATGCAGCGCGCCGCCAGTGATCGTCGAGGATAGCGCGATCGCTGCCTTGATCCGGCTGCCGTCGCGCCGAACCAGGCTGATCTCGTCGCGAAAATCAGCGACCGGGTCGGCCTGAAGGCATTTGAGGGTGAGAATTGCGGCGTCGCGGCCGAGCACGTCGGTCCGCTCGAGCTTCCAGATCCGCTCCGCGCCGGCGTTGAAATGGATGATGCGATGCGCCTCGTCGACGATGACGATGCCGTCGTCGGCGCATTCGAGCGCCGCACGCACCACGTCAGGCATTTCGGTCACTGAGGCGTCGGAGGCAGGCATCGCAAGACCCGGCAGCATCGGGAAGATATATGACAATGAACCCGAAGCTAACGCTTCGATGGTGTCCAAGACGTTCTTGTCGCTGGCCTCGGTTCCGACAAGCCGCGACATGCTTAACGTTCTTTGAAAGGCGCGAAAGTAATCCGCTGCTGAAGGAACCTAATTCGTCGCGCGAAGCCTGTGCAGCCGGCCGGCCACCGCCCGTACCTTGCCGGGCGAGGCACGCCAGACCGACAGCGCCGAGAGCAGGCTCACGAGAATGGCGATGGCGAAGGCGAGCGTATAATCGCCGGCGCGATCGTAGAGCAGGCCCGTCAACCAGGGACCGGCGGCACCGCCCGCGAGCGCCGCGAGCATGATCATGCCGAAGATGCTGCCCTGATGTCGGCCCTGGAAGATCTCGAACACCACCGCTCCCATGATCGAGGTGAGGCCGTAGCCGAGCGCGCCTTGCGTGAACACCATCAGCCAGACCAGCCAGAGCGAGGGCTGATATTTCAACGCGATCAGCGCCGAAAAGCAGATCGCAAAGCCGGCGCAGCTGATCGCCCAGACCCATTCCCGTCCGATCCGGTCGGAGACGTGGCCGAGCAGGATCTGGCCGGGAATGCCGAGGAGGCTGACGGCGCCGAGTGCCCAGACCGCAATGCTCGGGCTGAAGCCGATGTCGAGCAAGAACTTGGTCTGATGCACCTGCACCGCGTACCAGATGTACAGGCCGCAGAAATAGCCGGACGCGATCCACCAGAACCGGGCCGTCGCAACCGCCCGTGCGAGTGTCCAATCGGTGCTGGCCCAAGCCGGATCGACGATGTTCGAGACCGGCTTCGCGGCATCCACGGCCGGCGCGGCGTCGCCGTCCGGCTGAAGGCCAAGGTCTTCGGGACGTTTGTGGAGGAGCAGGTTGATCGGCGCCAGCACGATCAGGATCATCAGGCCCATTGCGGTGCAGGCGGTGCGCCAGCCGGTCTGCTCGATCATGTGCTGCACCCATGGCAGCAGCGTCATCGAACCGATGCCGACCCCGGCAAAGGCGATACCGATGGCAAATCCGCGCTTGCGGATGAACCAGTTCGGCAGGAACAGCGACTGGCCGGAATAGCCGAGGCACACGGAGCCGGCGCCGACCATGACGCCGAGCGTCAGATAGAGATGCCAGGGCTGGCTGGTGAGCGGCGCGAGCAGCAGCCCGCCGGCCATCAGCGCGACGCCGAGCTCCATGACCGAACGCGGGCCTGCGCGATCCATCAGCCGTCCGATCAACGGACTGGCGACGCCCGAGGCGACGAATCCGAACGAGAAAGCGCCCGCGGTGACGCCGCGCTCCCAGCCGAATTCGGAGAGGATCGGCGGAAAGAACAGCGAGAAGGCGGTGCGTGCGTTGACGCCGATGGCCATGGTGACGAACGTCACGGCAACCACGACCCAGCCGTAGAAGAACGGAAGTCGCATTTTCCTGTTTCATCCCTGGACGATCCTTCGGACCATCTGGGGGCGCGCGGGTCAAGCGATTTTCGCAGATGCAGCTTGGGGCCGAGCGCTCAGGCTGCGTCGCGATGCGAACTCGAGCACGGCCCATCGAGCTCGACGTCATCGACCGGCCGCGGGCGGCCGAAAAGATAGCCTTGCGCAAAGTTGACGCCGAGCGCCTTCAGCCGCTCGAACTCCTCTGATGTTTCGACCCCCTCGGCGGTGACCGACATATCGAGCCCCCGCGCCAGCGTCACGATCGAGGAAATGATGGCAGACGAGCGCGGCTGATGCGTGAGATTGCGGACGAAGGATTTGTCGATCTTGATCTTGTCGAACGGGAACGCGGTGAGATAGCTGAGCGAGGAATAACCTGTGCCGAAATCGTCGAGCGCAAGCTCGACGCCGATGCTCTTCAACCGCTCCATGAAAGCATGGTTCTCGGTGCCGCGCTCCAAGAGCACGGATTCGGTGATCTCGATCTCGAGCCGTTGCGGCGACAGGCCGGAATCGCGCAAGGCGCCGCAGATGACGTCGAACAGATCGGCTTCCTTGAACTGGATCGGCGACAGGTTCACCGCGACCATCAGATCGGACGGCCAGCTCGCCGCATCCGCGCAGGCGCGGCGCAGCACGAATTCGCCGAGCGGCACGATCAGCCCGGTCTCCTCGGCGAGCGCGATGAACTGATCCGGCGGGATCAGCCCGCGCACCGGATGGCGCCAGCGCACCAGCGCCTCGAACCCGCGCCGCGCGCCGGTGTTGGCATCCATGAAGGGTTGATAGTGAACCTCGAGCTGGCAGCGCGCGATGGCATCGCGCAGATCCCCTTCCAGCGTGTTGCGCGCCTCGAGCTCGGCCGACATCGCCTCGTCGTAGATCGTGAAGCAGTTGCGGCCCGCCGATTTCGACCGGTAGAGCGCAAGGTCGGCTTTCTTCAGCAGCTGCTCCTGGTCGCTGCCGTGATCCGGCGCGATCGCAATGCCGATGCTGGTGCCGATCTCGACGCGATGTCCCGGCAGCAGGAACGGCTCGGACACGAGCTTGGCGATCCGCGCAGCCAGCTCGGTCGATGAGGCGCGCTGGTCGTCGCAGCCTTCCTGGATGATGGCGAATTCGTCACCGCCGAGCCGCGCCAGCACATCGGTGGCGCGCACCGCGGATTTCAGCCGCTGCGCCACCAGCCGCAGCAGCGCATCGCCGGCACCATGGCCGAGTGAATCGTTGACGTTCTTGAAGCGATCGAGATCGAGCATCAGGATCGAGAAGGTCCAACCGCCGTTCCTCAGCTGTGCGTTGAGCTCGTCGAGCCGGGCGAGGAAGAACGCACGATTCGGCAATCCCGTGAGCACGTCGGTCTGCGCCAGCTCGAGCACGCGCCGGTTGGCCAGCGACAGCCGCCGCGAATTGCGGCTTGCGAGCATCAGATAGGTCGAAAGCGACAGCGTCAGCAGCATGCCGACGGTCAGCACGGCGCCCGCGCGATCATAACTCGTCTCCAGCGGGCCGCCGACGGTCGGAACCGCCCGCACCTGCCAATCGGTGTCGCCGATCTTGAGGCCGGCCGACCAGTGCCGGCCGCGCGCGACATCGCGCATCGATTGCGGCGCGGCCGCTGCCGAGGCGTAGTCGGGCAGCATGTCTTCCAGGCTGATCATACGCGCGTTGAAGGGCTGATAGACGTTCACGCTGACGGCGGGACTTGCCCCGGTCCTGGCGCGAATGGCCTGCATCAGCAAAGGCAGGTCGAAGATGCCGACCACGAAGCCCGTGATGTTGCGGCGGCGATCCGCGATGGTCTCACGCGAGGTGCCCTTGGCGTAGACGGGCACGATCACGAGCACATTCGGCAACTTGCCATCGTCGTTCCGGGCGTAGAGTTCGGTGCGGATGGCGGTGATGTCGTCGTTGTCGCGAGCACGCTCGAGCACCGTCTTGCGGTCCGGCACGCTCATGTAATCCATGCCGTAGACGGGCGACGTCTTCGGCTGCGTTGAATAGAAGACGGGGAAATACTCCTCCCCTTGCGGTGCGGTGACGAAGCCGTCCCCACCGAGCGCCTTGATGCGATAGCCGGACACGCCGTCGGCAATCGCGGCAGCCTCGTATTCGGCGCGCTCCTTGCGGGTGATCCGCGGCAGCCAGCCGACGCGCAGCAAGCCGGGATAGCGCTCGAACAGCCGGCCGCTGAACGTCTCGAACTCGCTGCGCGTGACCACCTCGTTGGACGATTCGAACAGGGTCCGCAGCGCCACGAGCCGGCTGATATATTCGTTCATGCCGTTCTGCATGACGATGGATTGCGTTTCGGCCGCGTTCTCGAACTCGATCTTGTTGACGCGGTCCTCCCAGCGCGCCACCGCCGCGGCGCCCGCGAGCGAAAACAGCAATCCGAGGGCAGCCGCGACCAGCGCAGGGCGATACAGGCCGAGCAGCGACACGATGCGCCGCCATCCAGCCACACGCCTTCGACCCAGATCGTTCTGATCGCGATCGCCCATCCGAATTCCGCACGTCCCCTCGGCGCGGCGGCCGAACTCAGGGTTGAGCCACCGTCGCGACTATCGGACAAGGATCGGGGTTAAGAACCGTACAACATTGGAACCGGCTCATCCCGCATCCCGAGATGTAGTTAATGATTGACCTTCGCATTGCCGAAATCAGGTGGCCAATTGCCGTTTTTACCCGGAGTCTTACGGAGGACTCCCTCGACGCCGGTTAGCGGCCTGTTGAGGCTGCGGACCTATCGTTGGCCCAATTCTTCCTGCATCCGGCGAGCTCCCTATGAAACGATCGCGCGCAGCAATAGGCGTCGCACTTGCCGCCGCGTTGCTGACAGCGGCAACGCTGACGGCACGCGGCGATGAGGCCGGCGTCAGCGAGGACGCAATCCTGTTCGGCCAGGCTGCGGCGCTGGAAGGTCCCTCTTCCGTGCTCGGGCAACGCATACGGCATGGCATCGTCGCAGCGTTCAACGAGATCAATGCCAAGGGCGGCGTTCACGGCCGCAAGCTCCGGCTCATCAGCCGCGACGACGGCTACGATCCCGACCGCTCGGTGGCGGAAACGCTGAAGCTCATCGAGGACGACAAGGTGTTCGCGTTGATCGGCGCCGTGGGGACGCCGACTGCGATCGCGACCATTCCCGTGACGAGCGTTCGCAACATCCCCTTCATCGGACCGTTCAGTGGCGCCGAATTCCTGCGCGACCCCGAACTCTCGAATGTGGTGAACATTCGCGCCAGCTACAGCGCGGAGACGGAGACCCTCATCAAGCGCCTCACCGAGGATCGTCACTTCACCCGGATCGGCATCTTCTACCAGGACGATTCTTTCGGCCGTGACGGCCTTGCCGGCGTGAAGAGCGCGCTCGCCAGGCGTGGGCTCGAACTCGCCGCTGAAGGCACTTTCGAACGCAACACCCGTGCGGTCAGCGCGGCCTGGCGCACCATCAAGCGCGCCGAGCCCGAGGCCATCGTCATGGTCGGCACTTACGGCCCGAGTGCCGAGTTCATCAAGCTCGCGCACCGCAACGGCGCCTATCCCACCTTCGTCAACATCTCCTTCGTCGGCGCCACCGCGCTTGCCCGCGAGCTTGGCCACGACGGGGAAGGCGTCATCGTCTCGCAGGTCGTGCCGTTTCCCTGGGATCGTTCGATCAAGCTTGTCGCCGACTACCAGGCCGCACAGACCGCGCTCGATCCCACGACGACACCGGACTTCGTGTCGCTCGAAGGCTACATCTCCGGCCGCCTCGCGGCAGCGGCACTGGAAAAAGCCGGACCGAATCCGACACGCGCCGGCCTGCTGGACACAATCAACGCGACCGGCCGCTTTGACATCAGCGGCAGCCTCGTCATCGTCGGCGCGCGCGCCATCGACGCGCCGCCGAAGGTGTTTCTGACGGTGATCCAGAAGGACGGGACGTTCAAGGCCGTGCATCGGCTGTAGGGGCGCTCACGACCGCCGCGTCCAGCGCTCGGCGTTGACGGCGCCCTGCGGCGCCTCGCCTTTGATGATCGCCTCGACCTGCCGCACGGTTTCCAGCGACTGATATTCGATCGCCTGAGGCGTCAGTCCGCCGACATGAGGGGTGGCGACGACGTTCGGAAGTTTCGCCAGCTCCGGCGTTGGCATCTGGTCGGGCGCGCGGCCGACATCCATCGCCGCGCCCGCGATGCGATTCTCCAGCAGCGCCTTCGCGAGTGCCGCCTCGTCGACAAGATTGCCGCGCGAGAGATTGATGAAGACGGCATGCTTCTGCATGCGTGCCAGCGCCGCCTCCCCGATCAGGTTTTCGGTCTGCTCGTTGGCAATGGCGAGGCAGACGACGTAGTCAGACGCCGCGAGCAGCTCATCGAGCCCGACCTGCCGGATCGCGCTGTCGCTGACATCAGCGAAGGGATCGGCGACCAGCACCTTCATACGCATGACTTTTGCGATTTCGGCGAGGTAGCGCCCGATGCTGCCATAGCCGATGATGCCGATCGTGCTGCCGGCGAGCTGGCGTCCCATCCGCGCCTCCGGCTTGCGGCCGGCGTGGTAATCCGCCGTGGTCCGCGACACGCCACGCGACAAATCGACCATGAAGCCGACTGCGAGCTCGGCGACCGCCTGCACGAAGCCGGGACCGGCACGGGTCACCAGCACGCCCGCTTGCGAGGCCGCCTCGACATCGACGTTGCGGATATCGACGGCGCAGCGGACAAAGGCACGCAGGCGCGGCAGTTGCGCGAAGATCTCGCCGCGGCCTTCGGTCATGCGATCGGCGACGATGATGTCAGCATCCTTCGCGGCAGTCACGAGGCCCGCGGCATCGAGCGCCTGGTCACCCTCGTGCAGGATCACGTCAGCAATGGCGCGCAGGCCGTTGAGGCTGCGATCGCCATAATAATTGCGGCGCATCTCCGGCGTATGGGCCAGCAGGACTTTCACGATAGCACTCCTTCAATAGCCGAATGCGCGCGGCAAGGCCGTCGAGAGCCAGGGCACGAAGGCGATGACGAGCAGGCAGAGGAACAACAGGCCGAGATAGCCCAGGATCGGTTTCACCGTCTGCTCGATCGGCACGTTGCCGATCAGGCAGGCGCCGTAGAGCCCGAGCCCCAGCGGCGGCGCGAACAGGCCGATGCCCATCGCGATGACAAGCACGACGCCGAAATGCAGGGGGTCGATGCCGAGCTGCACCGCGACCGGCAACAGCAGCGGTCCGAAAATGATCAGCGCGGCCGCGCCTTCCAGCACCGAACCCATCACGATCAGCACGGCAATGGCGAGCAGGATGAACAGCCAGACGCCTGAGGTCTTGGACAGGCCCAGCATGAAGTCGCCGACCGCATGCGGCACCTGTTGCAGGGTCAGCGTGAACGCCAGCGATTGCGCGGCAGCCACGATGAACAGCACCAGCCCCGCGCGCGTCGCCGCCTGCACGAAACTATGCGCGGCGGTCTTGAAGCTGAGCTCGCGGAACACGACGCTGCCGACGACGAGCGCATAGGCCACGGCAAACGCCGAGATTTCGGTCGCCGTGGCAAAGCCGCTCTTGAAGCCGAAGAAGATCATGAAGATGAGGCCGAACGAGGCGATCGCGCCGCTCCACAGGCCCGACACCGGCACCTGCGGCTCGACATCATCGGTTTGCGCCGGCGGCTTGCCCGAAATGATGGAGAACGCGATCAGAACCGCCGCCATCAGCGCCGCCGGCAATAGCCCTGCCATGAACAAGCCGCCGATCGACAGGTTCGCGACGAAACCCAGGATGATCAGGTTGATGCAGGGCGGAATGGTCTCCGCCATCACCGCGGACGCCGCGAGCAGCGCCACCGCACTGCCGGGATTCTGCCTGGAGCGGCGTGCCGCCGGGATCAGCACGGAGCCGACCGCGGCAACATCGGCCATCTTCGAGCCTGAGATCCCCGAGAACAGCACCATCGAGGCCACCATCACCACGTTCAGCCCACCGCGCATGCGGCCGACCGCCCGCTGCAGCAGTTCGATCAGGCGCACCGACATGCCGTTGGCTTCCATGAGGTAGCCGACCAGGATGAAGAACGGGATTGCCAGCAGCACGAAATTGTCGATGCCGCGCGCCATCTGCTGGGCGAAGATGACGCCCGGCAGCGCGCCCTCGACCCAGATGAAGATCAGCGCGGCCAGCGCCAGCGCGAAACCAATCGGCAAGCCACCGAACAGCGTGGCGAAGAATCCGATCAGCATCAGCGTGCCCGCCGACGGCACCGACGACGGCGATAGATAATCCCAGGCGAGATAGAGGCCGGTGACAATAGCGACCGCGACCAGGCCCTTCGTGATATCGGGCAGCGGCCGCGCGCAGAGATGATCGATCGCGAACACCGTCATAAACAGTGCGCCGACGCCCATCGGATAGAAGGTGAGCTCCAACGGAAGGCCCGAGCCGGTGGTCTGCCCCGATGTCAGCGAGCCCAGCTTGATCGCATTGTAGGCGACGTAGCCGGAGATCAGCACGACGAGCACGGCACTTGCTGCGTCGACCAGCGTTCGCAGCCGCTGCGGCAACAGATCGCGAAAGAAGGACACGCCGACATTCTCGCCGCGCGCGAGTGCGCTCGCCGCGCCGAAGAAGGCCGAGCCGACCATCAATCCGCGCGCAACGTCATCCGACCATTCGACCGGCGCGTTGAAGAAGAAGCGCAGCAGCACCGAGCCGCAGACGACCGCGAGATCGGAGGCAAGAAGTGTAGCTGCGATCGCATCGCTCAGGCGAAGCAGCAGCGCGACGCTGCCGTGACGACCGCCCGAGAGGGACAAGGCGCCGGTCATCGCCATCCCGGATTTGGCCATCTCAGGCTTGCGTCGAACGGATGATGTCGATGACTGCCTTGGATTCCGGCCGCGCCTTGATGAAGTTCTCGGTCTGCGGCGCCACGCGCTTCTTGAACGCCTCGCGGTCGCACTCGGCCACGGTCACGCCCTTCTCGGTGAGCGCAGCCAGCGCCTCCTTCTCGACCGCGAGCCCGTGGGTCCGCGTGTCGGCCGCGGCCTTCTTGGCGGCATCGAGGAAGCCCTCGCGCAGCTTCGGATCCATCCGGTTGAACGTCGTATCGCTGAAATAGATCGCGAGCGGCGAGAAATTGTGCTGCGTCAGCGCGTAGAACTTCGCGGTCTCATAGAACTTGCTGGCGAGGATCGTCGGCGGATCGTGCTCGAGGCCATCGAGCACGCCCGCCTGCAGCGCCGTGTAGATTTCGCCGAACGCCAGCGGCGTCGCGGCAGCGCCCATCAGCCGCAGGCATTCGGTGATGACAGGATTGGGCAGCGTGCGGATCTTGAGACGGGCCAGATCCTCCGGCGTCTTCACCGGCTTCTTCGCAAACACGCTGCGTGAGCCGAAATTGTAAGCCCAGGCGATGATGCGGATGTTGCTGCCCTTGAGCAGCGCGTCCTCGATCGGTTTGGCGGCGCCGGCGTCGAACGCCTTGGTCTGCTGCGGGAAGCTCGAGAACAGGAAGCCGAGGTCGTAGGTGCCGACCAGCGGCACCAGATTGGCCGAGATCGACGAGCCCGAGACCATGAGATCGATGACGCCGAGCTTCACCGAATTGATGACGTCGATCTCCTGCCCGAGCTGATTGTCCGGAAAGAAGGCGACCTCGACCTGCTCGCCGAGCCCGTTAGCCTTCAGACTCTTGACGAGGTTGTCGTAATAGACCCGGCCGTTGGCGAATTTGGGATCGTTCGGCAGCGATGAGGAGCATTTCAGCTTCAGCGTTGCGGCTTCAGCGCGGCCGATGATGGCGGGAGAGAGGATGAGACCGGCGGTCACCGCCGTCGACGACTTCAGGAACGCGCGACGGCTCACGGGCACGATGGGCATGATATCTCTCCCGATTTTTCTTGTTCGCGGCCGCTGTCGTAACCACGGCCTGTTGCGCGAACTGTATGGCCAAAGCGACGGGGCAGGCAAGGCTTGCAGCCAGGGACGATGCGAGCGCACGAGCGGCAGGCGCGCGGGTGAGATTGGAACGCAATGCCTGTGTTTGCCGATGTTTTCGATCATGCCGCATCGCGGCCAGACGATGGGTGGGGCGAGATTATGCGGATCAATCCAATTCAGGCATGGATCGATGCCAAACGCATATTGATGGATACGCAGCAAAGAGCTGCGGGACCGGGATCCCGCAGCTCTCTCATTCTAGCGATCGATGAGATCAGCGCGACGGCGCGACGCTCAGCTGACCGTTCGCTGCCTCGGCATCGCGCGAGGGCCGCAGTGCAAAGGCGCCATCGCCAAGCAGCGCCTGCGCGACCAGCGCGATGGCCCAGAACGCGGGAAATTCCCAGCCGCCCTTCGGGTTGGTGAAGAAGAAGCCCGCCCCGCCATGGACCGTGAAGATCGCGCCGAGCAGGACCGGAATGCCTGCGAGCGCCGCATAGCGGGTCCAGATGCCAAGGATCAGCGCGATGCCGCTGAGAACTTCCACGGTCATCACGAGGTAGGCCAGTTCCGGCGGGAAGCCGAGGCTGCCGAAGAACTTTGCGGTGCCGGCGGGGGTGAAAACGAACAGTTTCAGGCTCGCATGGGCCAGGAACAGGGCGCCCAAGGTCACACGCAGGGCCAAGGCGGCGTAAGGGGCGGTACGGGAATCGATCATCGGGGTCTCCGTTGTTCGAGACATCCATGATCTATTCTTGATAGGATGATAATAAGCTATTTTGGAAATACACCTCACACCAACGGAGTGAGATAGATGCTCGACCGGCTGACCAGCCTGGAAGTCTTCGCCAAGGTGGCGGCAAGCGGCAGTCTGTCCGGCGCGGCGCGGGTTATGGGCCTGTCGCAGACGATGGTGACCAAGCATGTCGCGTCGCTGGAGGCGCGACTTGGGGTCAAACTGTTCCACCGCACCACGCGGCGGCTGTCGATCACCGAGGCTGGCCGCCTCTATCTGGAATCGTCCGAGCGGATCCTCGCCGACATGGAGACGGCCGACGCCGCGGTCGCGCGCGAGCGCGTCGAACCGCGCGGATTGTTGCGGGTCAACGTGCCCGTTGTGTTCGGCACACGACAGATCGCTCCCCTGATTGCCGAATTCTCCGAGCGCCACCCTGAAGTCACGCTCGAGCTCGGCCTCAATGATCGTCTCGTCGACCTCGCCGAGGAGGGCTGGGACCTCGCGATCCGCATCGGCAAGCTGCGCGATTCCAGCATGGTGGCGCGCAAGCTCGCGCCGAACCGCCTGGTCGTCTGTGCCGCGCCGTCATATCTGGCCAAGCACGGCACGCCGCGCAGCGTCGCCGATCTCGCCGCGCATAATTGTCTCGGCTACACGCTCTCGCAGCAGGCAAGCGCAGCGGAATGGCTGTTCGGCGCGGATGGCGAGATCCGCGTCCAGGTGTCGGGAAACCTGCGCGCCAACAATGGCGATGCGCTGCGCGCGGCGACGCTGGCCGGGCTTGGCCTCGCCCGGCAGCCGACCTTCATCATCGCCGATGATCTGCGGGCCGGCACGCTGGTCGCGCTGCCGCTCGACCAGCCCGAGATCCAGTCCTCCGCGGTCCATGCGGTCTACCTGCCCGATCGCAGGCCACCGGCGAAGGTGCGCGCCTTCATCGACTTCCTCGCCGCGCGCTTTGCGCCAGATCCGCCCTGGGACCGTGGTCTGTGATGCGTTGGCTCCGGCAGAGGCCCTACCCCATTCCGCCGCACGGGCGTCCGTGAGCTAGCGCACAGACGGCGCCTTGGCGGACGACTAGAAAAGGTGACATCCTCGCGCCCATTGCCGATGGAGGTGACACCATGCGCCGTCCAGTCCTTTGCAATTTGATCTTTGCCGCCGGCCTGTTTGTCCTCACCCAATTGATGGCGCCGACGGAAGCTGCGGCCGAAGCGCGGCTTGCGCTGGTGATCGGCCAGTCCGCCTATCGCACGGTGCCGGAGCTGCCCAATGCCGCCAATGACGCCAAGGGCATGGCCGAGTTGCTCGGCAATGCCGGATTCACCGTCACTGCCGCACCGAACCTCGCGCAGAACGAGATGCGCCAGGCGATCTCGGATTTCGCAGGCAAAGTCAGTGCCAGCGGCGTCGACACCGTCGCGCTGGTGTTCTATGCCGGCCACGGCCTGCAGATCGACGGCGAGAACTATCTGGTGCCTGTCGATCTCGATCCCAAGCGCGAGGCCGACATTCCGTTGCAGGGCGTGCGGCTGAACGATCTGCTCAACACGCTCGGCGCATTGCCGACGCGGGCGCGCATCTTCATGCTCGATGCCTGCCGCAACAATCCGTTCCCGGCGCTTTCAGGTGCCGGCCACGGACTTGCCATCGTCGACACCAAGGCCGGCGCGCCCGGGTCCTTCATTTCGTATTCGACCTCACCCGGTGCCGAGGCCGAGGACGGCTCCGGCGCCGACAGTCCCTACACGACGGCGGCACTGTCCGTCGCCAAGCAACCGGACATCCCGATCGAGGAAGTGTTCAAGCGCATCCGCATCGCCGTGGCGCAATCGACCGACGGGCGACAGATCCCGTGGGAAAGCTCTTCGCTGACCACCGACTTCAAATTCTTCGGCGACAGCAGCGGCCAGCCGCCGGCGCCGGGCGCAAACGCCATGGCGCTTGCCAGCACTCCGCGCAGCGTCGCGGACTGGCGCAAGGATTTGAAGGGCAAGGATGCCAGGGCTGCCTATGATCTCGTGATCGCTGAGGACACCGTGGAGGCTTATCAGGCCTATATCGAGCTCTACGCGGAGGCCTCCAACACGCCGCGCCTGCGCACGGTGCTGGAGCGCCGGCGCCAGATGCTGGCGTGGGACCGCGCGGTCGCGATCAACACCCGCGCCTCCTTCGAGGCCTATCTCGCGAACTGGGGCAACAGCGATCTCGCCGCGACCGCGCGCCGGCTGCTGCTGCGCGTGCAGAACCGCAATTATGCCTTGCCGGTTGCGGCCGCCGCGGTCCCGGTCGCCGTCGCCATGGCGCCGACCTGTCCGTGCTCGGCACCAACGCCGCCGGCAACGCCGATTAACCCGACGGTTGCGCCCGTGATCAAGAAGCGCGTCGACGACACGCCGCCAAAGCGCAAGGTGGTCGACACGCCGCCGAAGCGCCGGCCGCCGCCCGATGAAATCGTCGTCGAGCGCGCGCCGCCTGCCGGTCCGCCGCCCGGCGCCGTGATGCAAGGCATCGGCATCGGGATTGGCATCGGGATGGGAATGGGTGGCGGAGGCCGTGGCGGCGAGTATCACAACGAGCGCAGGTACTGACGACGGATGTAGAGAAATCGCGTCTGGCGCCTTCCAGACCGGAAATGCTGTAGTCTAATGGCAGACGCGCGCTTTCCGGGGATTCGAGATTGATGCTGCACGACGCCGACGCCAAGCCTGCCTGGCCGCTGTTCCGCTCGCTCGCATCCTACGCCCTGCCCGGCGACCTGATGGCGGGACTGACGTTGGCGGCGATCGCAATCCCCGAGCAGATGGCGACCGCGCGGCTTGGCGGCTTCGCACCGCAGATCGGATTCTTCGCATTCATGGCGGGTTCGCTCGGCTTTGCGCTGCTCGGCGGCAACCGCTTTCTGTCCTGCGGCGCCGATTCCACGATCACGCCGATCTTCGCCGGCGGGCTTGCGGCGCTCGCAGCCACGGGCTCACCTGAATATCAGGGGCTCGCCATCGCGCTGGCCTTGATGGTTGGCGCCATGATGCTTGCCGGCGGCGCGTTCCGGCTCGGCGGCATCGCCAACCTCTTGTCGATGCCTGTCATGGTCGGCTTCCTTGCCGGCATTTCCGTCCACATCATCGTATCGCAATTGCCGGGCGTCCTCGGGCTGGACCCGCCTGATGGCCCGACACTCGATCGCATCGGCGTGCTTGCAACCGAGATCGGCCGCACCAATCCCGTCACGCTCTGCATCGGCTTCGGCGTGCTCGCGGTGGTCTTCATCTCCGAGAAGATCAGCGCAAAAATCCCGGGCGCGCTGATCGGGCTGGTTGCCGCGACGCTGGCGACGATCGCGCTTGGCCTCGAGAACAAGGGCGTCAACGTCGTCGGCAGCGTGCCAGGCACGCTGCCGCGACCGACCTTCCCCGTCCTTGCGCCGGAGCACTGGGTTCGCCTGCTGCCGCTCGCCTTCGTGGTCACAGTGGTCGTGATGGTGCAGACCGCGGCCACCACGCGATCGTTCCCATCCGATCCCGACAAGCCTGCCGATGTCGACCGCGACTTCCTCGGTGCGGGCGCGGGCAGCGTGCTGTCCGGCCTGTTCGGCGCCTTTCCGGTCAACGCCAGCCCGCCGCGCACCGGCATCGTCGCCGAGACCGGCGGACAATCCCAGTTCGCAGGCCTTGCCGCAGCAATGATCGTGCTGGCGCTGCTCGCCTTCGGAACGGGATTGTTGCGCCATGTGCCCGACGCAGCGCTCGGCGGCATCCTGCTGTTCGTGGCTCTGCGGATCATCCGCACCAAACAGATCGTCACGATCTATCGCCAGTCGTTCAGCGAATTTCTGCTCATCGTCGCCACCGCCGCGCTGATCATCGTGCTGCCGATCCAGCAGGGTGCGTTCCTCGGCATCATGCTGTCGCTGCTGCACGGCATCTGGAGCACGACGCGCGCACGGCTCGTCGAATTCGAGCGCGTGCCGGGCACCACGATCTGGTGGCCGGCGCATCCACACATGACCGGAGAGCGAATCGAGGGCGTTACCGTAATCGGGTTCCAGGCGCCGCTGTCGTTCCTCAATGCGCCGAGCTTCCGGAGCGACGTCGCAAAAGTGCTCGGCACGGCAGCGCCGCAACTGCTGGTGCTGGAGGCGAGCGGCATGGTCGAGATCGACTTCACCGCAGCGCAGATCCTGCTCGACGTCTTCAAGGTGTGCAACGCGCAAGGCGTCACGGTTGCGCTGGCCCGGCTGGAATCGGTGCGCGCGCAGGACGCGTTCGAGCGTTTCCGCCTGTTCGACGCCTTGCCGAGGGAGCACGTCTTCCACAGCGTGGACGAAGCCGTGCAAAGACTGGCGAAGTAAAACGGTGGCTCTAGGTTAAGCCAGTCGTGCCGCGGGTTCCAACCTCTCCGCTTGCGGGAGAGGGAGCGCACCGGCTTCGTGGAAGCAGTCGCGCTTACTCCACCAGCGTGGGGTGATCCCGCTGCACCGTCTCGCGGATCCAGCTGGCGTGGATCGCGCGGAAAAGGATCTGCGCCGTCTTGATGTCGTTCGCCGTCATGCAGAGGTCGACGATGCGATGCACCGCGTCGTCACGCATCAGATCGTCGGAGATCTTCATCGCGATCTCCATCGCGACCTTCGCCGCGCGCTCATAACGAGCACGCTCGCCCTTGTCGCTTCGTGCACAGCCGATGGCGCTATGGGCCGCGGCGCCACAGATGGCGCTGATGCGCGCGACGGCGTCGATGTCGCCGAGCGGCCACTCGATCGCCTCGTCCCAGATCTCCTGTCGCGATTTGCGAGCGAACCACTTCATTGCCCCATCACCCGCGGTCTTCCGCTTCAGGGTTACTCAGCATAGAGAGATCAATCGAGATCGGCGAGCCGATTCTTGCACCATGCTCCTTCGCCTGATGCATTCAAGATGTTCGACGCGGTCCGATGGCTTCGAATTGTGCCTTCTGCTCGTCATTGAGCGTGCCGTAAAAATCCTCCAGCGCCGCGCGAACCGACTTGACGCCGTCGAGCATGATTTCGAGCCGCTTGCGGACCGCGGCCATGCGCGCCGGCGGCGTCATCACCTCACCTGGCTGACACGCCGCCTTCAGAGATGCGCTGACCTTGTCGCTGGTATCCTGGAGCACTTGCAGCGCTGCGCGCTGGGTGTCGTTGGGATGAAGCCTCGCCTCGAGGTCGGCGCCGGGCCAGTCGGGCGCAACGGGCGCACCGCAATTCTGGATCAACGAGGCCCCGGCACTGCCGGAAGCTGTCGCGCGCCGCTGGTCTTCAGCCAGTGCATTGAAGCGCGCCTTCTGTTCGTCGGTGAGTGAGCCGTAGAATCTTTCGAGCGCGGGTTGAACGAGATCGACGGCCTTCTCCATCGCTTCGATCCGTAGCTGCATCGCTGCCAGCCGGCCGGGCGCGGTCGCCGCGACTTGCGTCGGGCAGGAGGCACGGATCATTCCGGCTGCATCTATCGAGGCATTGCCGAGCACGTCGAGGCTTGCGCCTTGCGCTTCAGTCGGCTGCACCGCTTCGGCAATCTGGTCGATCGGCAGACCGACGATCTCACGACGGTCGCTGCCACAAAGCTGATCCAGTGCAACGCCACGCGCGTGCCGCCGTCCGCGTCCACGCTGCGGCGCATAGGTCGCGAGGCCGTCATAGCCGTAGGGCCCGAAGATGCCGGCATAGATATCGGGATAGCCATAACCCCAGAAGCCGAGACCGTCGCCCCAGATCGTGTAGTCGTAGAGGTCATTATAGGCGAATGGCCAGAACAGCGGTCCGACCCAGCCATAACCGCCTCCTGCGTGTTGCCACCATCCGCTGCTCGCGCCATGCCAGCCGGCCAGTGCCGCCGCCGCTGCAATCTGGGCGCGCGCCGCGGGATTGCCGATCAGACGGCCGTTGCGAAAGACCCTGGAGTGCAGATTCAGCGCGTTGCGGACATTCGAAGGACGGATGGATGCATTGCGCATCTGACCGAAGTTCGGACCGCCATGTCGAGCCCCTGTCGCAAAGCGAGCCCCGCCATGATGCCCGCCGCCACGCGCATGTCCACCGCCATGCCCACCAAAATGTCCGCCACCATGATGGCCACCGCCGTGCCCGCCGCCGTGACCACCGCCACCATGACCGCCACCGCCTTTACCCAGAGCCACGCCCGCCAGCATGCCGGCAAGCGCCATCACGGCAATTCCAATGACCGGTCGCAACATTCCACAAACATCCCGAGAGAAGCCGCGCCATTGAGGCATCGGAAATTGACGGGAATGGGAACCAGCATGGCCGCGGAAAGTTCCGCGACCGCGACGCGCCAGGCCGCGCTACGCCTCCGGCACGATCTTGCCAGGGTTGAAGATGTTTTGCGGATCGAGCGCCTTTTTCAGCGCACGCATTGCGTCCAGCGCCTCGGGCCCGAGCTCGGCCATGAGGTATTTCTGCTTGCCCTGGCCGATGCCGTGCTCGCCGGTGCAGGTTCCGTCCATCGCCTGCGCGCGTTCGACCAAGCGATGCATGAACTCCTCGCCGCGTGCCATCTCGGCCGCATCGTTGGTGTCACACACCAGCGAGCAGTGGAAATTGCCGTCGCCGACATGGCCGACGATCGGCGACAGCAGATTGAGCCGCTTGAGATCTTCCTCGGTCTCGCTGACGCAATCGGCAAGCCGCGAGATCGGCACGCAGACGTCGGTCGCCACCACGCCGATGCTGTCGCCGGGGCGCAGCGCCTTGACGGACCAATAGGCATCGTGCCGCGCCTGCCACAGCTTTGTGCGATCCTCAGGCTTGGTCGTCCAGGAGAAATCGCCGCCGCCGCACTCTTTGGCGATCTCGCCGAAAGCCTTGGACTGTTCGGCGACCTCGATCTCGCTGCCGTGGAACTCCAGCAGCAGCAGCGGCGTCTCCGGCAAAGTCAGCTTCGAATAGGCATTGCAGGCCTTCACCTGCGCGGCATTGAGCAGCTCGATGCGCGCCACGGGAATGCCGGTCTGGATCGCCAGGATCACGGCCTGACACGCCCCATGCACTGACACGAACGACACCGCGCCGGCCGCGATGGTGTCGGGGATGCCGCGCAGGCGGATGGTCAGCTCCGAGATGATGCCGAGCGTGCCTTCGGCGCCGACGAACAGATGGGTCAGATCGTAGCCGGCCGATGACTTCTTGGCACGCGTGCCCGTGGTGATGATCTCGCCGTCGCCGCGCACCACCTTCAGCGCCAGCACGCTTTCGCGCATGGTGCCGTAGCGCACCGCGTTGGTGCCCGAGGCGCGGGTCGAGGCCATGCCGCCGAGGGACGCGTCTGCGCCGGGATCGATCGGGAAGAACAAGCCCTGGTCGCGCAGATGCTCGTTGAGCGCCTTGCGGGTGACGCCGGGCTGGATCACGCAGTCGAGATCCTCGGCGTGCACCGCGAGCACCTTGTTCATATCACGCAGGTCGATCGAAATACCGCCGGCGGGCGCATTGACCTGGCCCTCGAGCGAGGTGCCGGTGCCGAAGGGAATGACGGGCACGCCATGCTTGGCGCAGATCCGCACCACGTCCTGGATATCGGCCGTCTCCTGCGCCATCACCACGCCGTCCGGCGGCTGGTTGACGATCCACGTCGTGGTATGGCCGTGCTGCTCGCGGACGGCCTGCGAGGTGATGAGACGGTTGCCGAACCGTGCGGCAAGCTGCTCCAGCGCGCTTGCGAGGGCTTTCGGTGCCGGCCGCGGCGGATTATTGGTGATGGTGGTACCCACGGACATTCCTCCCGACAGAAGAAACCGTGGCAAAGGACATAAAGCCGGTCAAGTCAAGCGACCGGACGCATAGCTTGGGAAGGACACATGCCGGACAGTGCCGCCGTAGCCGCTACGCCTGAGCCGTTCCGCTCATCGATCATGCAGGTCGAGCCGCAATGGATCGACTATAACGGTCATCTCAACATGGCCTACTACAACGTGATGTTCGATCGCGCGATCGACCAGATGTGGCTGCAGCTCGGGATCGGACCCACCTACATGAAGGAGCGCGGCGGCTCGACCTTCACGGCCGAATGCCACGTGCGGTACTTGCGCGAGATCCATCTCGGCGATCCCGTGCAGGTCTCGGTCTGGCTGCTGGAGGCCGATGACAAGCGGCTGCACACGTTCGAGGAGCTGCGGCACGCCACCGAAGGCTGGCTGTCGGCGACCTCCGAGAACATGTCGCTGCATATCGACATGGGCTCGCGCAAGGTGGCGGCGTTTCCGCCCGACATTCGCGAGCGCATTGCAGCCGTCGTCAAGGCTCACGGCGCCGTGCCGCGGCCCGAGGGCGTCGGCCGGAACGTGGCGATGCCCTCGAAGCGGTAAGCAGCTCAGGCGCCGCTTGGGCTTCACCTCTCCCCGTCGGGGAGAGGTGAAGATCACAGTTATATCCTGCGCCCGCGCGCCAGGCCGACCACGGCCGAAACCAGGAACAGGATGACGGCCACGAAGAAGATGATCTTGGCGATCTCGACCGAAGCGCCGGCGATGCCGCCAAAGCCGAGGATGCCGGCGATCAGTGCGATGACCAGAAACGTTACGACCCAGCCTAGCATGGTGAAACCTCTGTCTTGATGTCTGTCTGCGATCGACGCGGCTGGCCGCGCCTCATGCCTTGACAATCTCGACCCCGGAACGATGGTTCCGGTGCAGGCTGGCTGGAATTTAATGCCGTTCCGAGGAACAAATCGGCCCGCCGCGTACGTGGAAAACCTCGTCCTGGCGCCCCATATAGCCAGCAATCCCTGTTAAGAAGGCTCCCTTCCGCTACCCCGCGGTGCCATCGTGGGGCCAATGATTCGCATGACCGAGCCGAGCAAGATCACAGGCGATCCCGACCACCAACCCGCAGCCGGCGGCATCGCCGCGCGTGCGCGCGCCTCTGTGGGGCCGAAATACCTCTCCGGGCTCAATCCGGAGCAGCGCGAGGCGGTGGAGACGCTGGATGGCCCGGTCCTGGTGCTGGCGGGCGCCGGCACCGGCAAGACGCGCGTGCTGACGACGCGCATCGCCCACATCCTGAGCCAGGGCCGCGCCCGCCCCGCCGAGATCCTGTCAGTGACCTTCACCAACAAGGCCGCCCGCGAGATGAAGCACCGGCTCGGCCAGATGCTTGGCCACGCCGTCGAGGGCATGCCGTGGCTCGGTACCTTCCACTCGATCGGCGGCCGCATCCTGCGCTTCCATGCCGAGCTGGCGCAGCTCAAGTCGAATTTCACCGTGCTTGATGTCGACGACCAGGTGCGGTTGCTCAAGCAGCTGCTGCAGGCCGAGAACATCGACGACAAGCGCTGGCCGGCGCGCATGCTGGCCGGCCTGATTGACGGCTGGAAGAACCGCGGCTTGATGCCATCACAGGTGCCGTCGGGCGAAGCGGCGATGTTTGCCAACGGCAAGGGCGGCAAGCTCTATGCGAGCTACCAGGAGCGGCTGAAGATCCTGAACGCCGCCGATTTCGGCGACCTGCTGCTGGAGAACATCAGGATCTTCCGCGAGCATCCGGATATTTTGCGGCAGTACCAGCAGCGCTTCAGGTTCATCCTGGTCGACGAGTACCAGGACACCAACGTCGCGCAATATCTGTGGCTGCGGCTGCTGTCGCAGGCGCCCGCGAATCCTGCCGCCGCAAATGCCGTCATTCCGGGGCGCGTCGAAGACGCGAACCCGGAATCTCGAGATTCCGGGTTCGATGCTGCGCATCGCCCCGGAATGACGGAGCATGCGGTCGGCGCGCCTTTGACCACGCCTCACGTCAAGAACATCTGCTGCGTTGGCGACGACGACCAGTCGATCTATGGCTGGCGCGGCGCCGAGGTCGACAACATCCTGCGCTTCGAGCACGATTTTCCGGGCGCCAAGGTCATCCGCCTCGAGCGCAACTATCGCTCGACCGGCCATATCCTCGCCGCCGCCTCGCACCTCATCGCGCATAATGAAGGCCGGCTCGGCAAGACGCTGCGCACGGAGGACGTCGAGGGCGAGAAGGTCACCGTCACCGGCTCCTGGGATTCGGAAGAGGAAGCCCGCGGCATCGGCGAGGAGATCGAGCAGCTGCAGCGCCAGGGCGAGAAGCTCAACGAGATCGCCATTCTCGTGCGCGCGTCCTATCAGATGCGCGAGTTCGAAGACCGTTTCGTCACGCTCGGCCTGCCCTATCGTGTCATCGGCGGCCCGCGCTTCTACGAGCGCGCCGAAATCCGCGACGCACTGGCATATTTGCGCGTCATCAATTCGCCCGCCGACGATCTCGCCTTCGAGCGCATCGTCAACGTGCCCAAGCGCGGCCTTGGCGATGCCACCGTGCAGATGCTGCACGACCATGCCCGCAAGCGCCGCATCCCGCTGTTCGAGGCGGCGCGCGCGGTGGTCGAGACCGACGAGCTGAAGCCGAAGGCGCGTGGCAGCTTGCGCGATCTCGTCGCCCAGTTCGACCGCTGGCGCGCCCAGCGCGAGGTGACCGCGCATACGGATCTCGCCCAGATCGTGCTCGACGAGAGCGGCTACACCGAGATGTGGCAGAAGGACCGCTCGGCGGACGCGGCGGGCCGGCTGGAGAACCTGAAAGAGCTGGTGCGCTCGATGGAGGAGTTCGAGAACCTGCAAGGCTTCCTCGAGCACATCTCGCTGGTGATGGACCGCGAGGGCGGCGCCGAGGACGATGCGGTGTCGCTGATGACGCTGCACTCGGCCAAGGGCCTCGAGTTCGACAACGTGTTCCTGCCCGGCTGGGAGGAAGGCCTGTTTCCGAGCCAGCGCACGCTGGACGAACAGGGCCGCGCCGGGCTCGAGGAAGAGCGCCGGCTCGGCCATGTCGGCCTGACCCGCGCCCGCCGCCGCGCCATGATCTATTTCGCGACCAACCGCCGAATCCATGGCACCTGGTCGACCACGATCCCCTCGCGCTTCCTCGACGAGCTGCCCGCGGCCAATGTCGAAATCACGGAATCCAAGGGCGGCTCGGCCTGGGGCGGCACCGGCGGTTACGGCGCTTCGCGCTTCGACGACATGGAGGCGTTCGGCTCGAGCTATTCGACGCCGGGCTGGCAGCGCGCCCAGGCGAACCGCAACCGTGGCGGCGGCCGTAATGGCGGTGGTGGTCGCGGCGGCTTCGAGGAAGAAGCCGCAACGTTCTCGTCCTCCTCATCATCCGGCCCCGATTTCGGCAGCTTCTCCTCGCGCCGCCGCGGACCGCTGACGATCGAAGGCGAGCTGGTCGCCAAATCCACCGGCACGACCTCGGAATTTTCGCTCTCGGACCGCGTCTTCCACCAGAAATTCGGCTACGGCCGCGTCACCAAGATCGACGGCAACAAGCTCACCATCGCCTTCGACAAGGCCGGCGAGAAGAAGGTCGTGGACAGTTTTGTGCAACGGGCGTGAGGCATGCCTCACTACGTCGCCATCATCGAGGACGCAGGGCCCGATGACGTCAGCCTGTGGTTTCCGGACCTGCCCGGTTGCATCTCCGGCGGCGACGATGTCGACGAAGCCCTGGAGAATGCACCCGAGGCGATCGGCTTTTACGCGCAGGATCTGACCGAGGACGGCCGTCAGCTTCCTCCGCCGCGGACACTGGATGAGCTGAAGGCCGACCCCGAATTTGCCGATGCGATCCGGAACCACACCGCCGTCCTGATCGAATTTCCTCCCAGCGACGAGGCCGAGGAGTGAGGACTGTTCGCCGCACTGGCCGGACTCTCGACAATTCCGCAGCGAACAGCCCTTGACCATCGCGAACTTCCCCGTATCAGATGCAGCCATGGTCCGGGGCTCCATCACACTGATCTTGCTGGCATTGGGGATGCCGTCGCTTGCGGCGGCGGAGACCATGAGCTTTGGGGATTCGATCGGGCTCTTGGCGAAAAGTTGCGGTGCGGAGATCGTTGCCAATTGCCGCGGCGTCAATCCGGACTCCACCCGCCTGAAGGAGTGTCTCTCCCGCAATCGGGACGTGCTCTCCCAGCAATGCTTAGGCGACTATCTCACCGCGTTCGACGCCATCCAGAAGCGCATCGCCGCCCGTGTCACGGTCGCGAATGCCTGCCAGCGTGAAATCGTCAAGGTCTGCGGCGGCTCGACCAAGGAGACCAGCAAGTCGATCCCCTGCCTGATCTCGACGCCCAAGGGCGTCAGCAACAATTGCCTGAAGGCCGTCGACGATGCGGGGTATCGCTGATGCGCGCGACCGGCCACGTCACCCTTGCGATCGGTTTGGCACTGGGCCTCGCTCTGCTCGCAGGCAAAGCTGGCGCGCAGACGGCACCGACCCGCGACGACATCGTCGGCAAGCTGAACCATTTCGAGGAAGCAGCCGAGGTCGACATTCCCGCATTGAAGCAGCAGGTGATGGAACGGGCCAGGGCGCGCATCAAGAACGATCCCGGTCCGGTGAACCGGCCGCTGATCGCGCCTGATCTCGCCAAGCTGCCGGTCTTCAACGCCCAGATCCAGTTCGATGCAGACACGCCGATCATCCAACCTGAGTCCTACCAGACCGTCGGCCGGATCGCCGACGCGCTGGTTCACGCTTCCCTGCTGCCCTACACGTTCCTGATCGTGGGCCACGTCGAGTCCAATTCGAAGACCCGCGAGGCCAACGATCCTGAGCCAGCGCCGTGCTGACGCGATCCGCGATGTGCTGGTCAACACGTTCAAGATTTCGACCAAACGGCTTGTGCCCATCGGCCTCGGCGAAGAGCAGTTCCTGGACCGCGCGAAACCGACCTCGGCCGTCAACGGCCAGTTGCAAATCATGACCTTCGCCAAGCTGCCCGAGGATGCACCGGCGCGTCCCGCAGCAGCCCCTCCGCCTGCGACCAAAAAGCCCGCCAAGAGGCACTGAGCGTGCGCGTCCCGGCCGAAACGGGAACCCTTTGAACCCTCGATTATTTTGCGGCCTATCTCAGCGCGCGACAGCACGGCCCTGCGCGACAAATGCGCCGGTTTGTGCACTGCTCTATCCGGTGCTATAGGCTCTGTTCGTCCTTCCCCTGTGCTGCATGAGACCGAGATGGGTGGCTTTTTTCAACGCCAACTTGCCCTTTATGTCGAGTACCATCGCGATCCCCGGAACACGGCGATGCATGTCGTCGGCATCCTCCTGCTGTTCACGGGCGCCGTGATGCCGCTGACGCTGGTGAAGCTGCCGCTGTTCGGTGGCGAGATCAGCCTGGCGGCGATCCTGGCCCTGCCGGTTCTGGTCTATTGGCTGCTGCTCGACGTGGCGCTCGGGCTCGGGATTCTGGCCGTTTCCATCGTGCTGTTTTCCATCGCGTCGACCGTTGCCGCGCAAGTCAGCATCATGACGATGTGGGCGATTTTCACCGCCTTGGTCGTGCTCGGCCTCGCCGCGCAGACCATCGGCCACAAGGTTTTTGAGGGGCGCGAGGCCTCGTTGTTCACTTTTCCTTCGCACCTTTTGCTTGGACCCATGTTCGTCATGGCAAAATTATTCATTGCACTGGGTTTTCGTCGTGACCTTGCCGCGATTCTCGCGCCTCTTCCGACCAACTCCCTTTCAACCCGATAGGCTTCCCGAAGCGGAATAGTAGCAACCTACTTCATGGCTCTCGTACTGGTTACCGGTGGCAGCGGCTTCATCGGACATCATCTCGTCGAAGCGCTCCGCAGCAGGGAGCAGCGGGTGCGCGTGCTCGACGTGCGACCGCCGGCCGCACCCTGTGCCGACGTCGACTACGTGACAGGCTCGGTCCTCGACGGCGCCGCGGTCGATGCCGCGCTCGCCGGCGTCGATCAGGTCTATCATCTCGCCGGCCTGCCAGGGATGTGGGTCGCCAACAAGCAGGACTTCCACGACGTCAATTGTCGCGGCACCGAGATCGTGCTGGCGGCGGCGATGAAGCGCGGCGTGTCGCGCTTCCTGCACTGCTCGACGGAATCGATCCTGTTCCCCTACGCCAGCCTCAATGGCGTTGCCGCCGAAGAAGCGCTGCAGCCGGCCGATGCGATGCCCGGCGCCTATACGCGCTCGAAGTCGCTCGCCGAGCATCACGCCGCGAAAGCGGCAGCGAGCGGTTTCCCGCTCGTGATCGGCACGCCCACCATGCCGATCGGCGCTGCCGACCACAATCTGACGCCGCCGACGGCGATGCTCTGGTACTTCCTCCAGAAGAAGGTGCAGCCGCATCTCGACTTCCTGGTCAATCTCGTCGACGTGCGCGACGTCGCCACCGGCCTGGTGCTGACCATGGAACGCGGCCGTATCGGCGAGCGCTACATTCTCGGCGGCGACTGTGTTCCGCTCGGGCGGATCCTGCGGATGATGTCAGCCATGAGCGGTCGCCGGCAGTTTCCGATCGTCGTGCCCGGCCGGATCGCCGAGCTCTCCGCGATCATGCTCGAGTTCATCTCCGACCACGTCACGCGCCGGCCGCCCAACGGCACCGCCGAAGGCGTGCGCATCGCGCTTGCCGCCAGCGACCTTTCCATCGGCAAAGCCCGAAACGAGCTCGGCTATGCGCCGCGACCGATCGAACCGGTTCTGCGCGAAACCATCACCCATCTGCTCGCCCGCAACGGCCAGCAGCCCACCGGCGCCATCAAGCATCACGCGCTGTCCTCGCGCGCGAGCTGAAGCCGCCGCCCAAACGCAAAGAACCTTCATGTCCTTCGATTTCAGCAAGCTTCTTTCTGTCGCCTGGGGCGGCTGGACCACGACCTGGCCGACCGAACTCCTGGCCCTGATCTGGCTTGCCTTTCTCGCCAGCTGGGTGGGCGCCTCGTTCTGGCAGGGGCAGACCAAGAAGCAGGTCATGACGCTGGAGTCGCAGCGCTATCGCTTGCCGATCCTGATTGGCGGCATCCTCTACACGCCGTTCATTGCGCAGATCCTGGGCTGGAAGCCGCTCTGGGTGCTCGGCAACACCGGTATCGCCCTCGCCGCGCTCCTCTCGGTCGCCGGCATCGCCTTCGCCTGGTGGGGCCGGCTGCATCTCGGGAAGTTCTGGTCCAACACCATCACCCACAAGGAAGACCACCGCGTCATCGACACCGGCCCCTACGGCCTCGTGCGCCACCCGATCTACACCGGCCTGATCTTCGGCATGCTGGTCACCGGCATCGCGATCGGCCTGGTCACGACGATCCTGGGCGCCATCCTGATCTCGCTCGGCATGTGGCAGAAGGGTCGGATGGAGGAGGTGTTCCTGTCGAAAGAGCTCGGCGAAGACGCCTACGGCGCCTATTGCCGCCGCGTGCCGATGATCATCCCGTTCACGTCGCCGCGGTGAGCGGGGCCTTATCTCCTGTTCCCATGGGGCGCGTTGAGCCCCATGGCTCGCGCCTCCAGCGACAATGGCTTCGCCATTGCGCGGGGATGACGGGTCGAGAACTCCCCATGCAAATTCGATCGGCTGCCATTCCCAGGGAATAGGCCGCATCAGCGTGCCGCACAGGTTGACGTCTGCCCCGTCAGCCAGTTGGATGCGCGCGCAAACAGGGGCTTCGCATGACCTTTTCCAGCATCTTCGCGCAATTCGTCGCGGTTCTCGGCGGCATCGCGCTGCAATGGCGGAAGCTGACGGGCACCGAGCCGGTACCGGCCTGGGGCCAGACGCCCGCCATTCCCGAGGCGAAGCCGCAAGGCGCGATCCCGACCCTGAAGATGCCGACTGCGCGCGGCTGGAGCCAAGGGCAGAAGCCGACGGTCGCGGCCGGGCTCAAGGTGAACGCATTCGCGACCGGGCTCGACCATCCGCGCTGGATCGAGGTGCTACCCAATGGCGACGTGCTGATCGCGGAGGCGACACAGATCGCGGGGCCCCCGCGCAGCGTGTTTCACTACGCCATGCAGGCGACGATGCGCCGCGCCGCGGCGCTCGGCGTCTCCGCCAACCGCATCACGCTGCTGCGCGACAAGGACGGTGACGGCGTTGCGGAAGTCCGCGGCGCGTTCATGGAAAATCTCAACCAGCCGTTCGGCATGGCGCTGGTCGGCAACACTTTTTACGTCGGCAACACCGACGGCGTGATGGCATTTCCGTACGTCGCAAATGCCGACCGCATCACGGCACCGGGCAAGCGGCTCACCACGTTCAAGCCGAGCGGCCACTGGACGCGCAGCCTGCTTGCAAGCCCGGACGGCAAGAAGCTCTATGCAGGTGTCGGCTCGCTGAGCAACATCGCCGAGATGGGCATGGAAGTCGAGGAGGGCCGCGCCGCAATCTACGAGCTCGATCTCGTTGCCGGCACGCACCGCATTTTCGGCGCCGGCTTGCGCAACCCGGTCGGCCTTGCGTGGGAGCCGACCACGGGCGTGCTCTGGACCGTCGTCAACGAACGCGACGGGCTCGGCGACGAGACGCCGCCGGATTATCTCACCTCGGTGCGCGACGGCGGCTTCTACGGCTGGCCCTATTGCTACTGGGGCAAGACGGTCGACGACCGCGTGCCGCAGGATCCGGCGATGGTCGCGAAAGCGCTCCAGCCGGACTACGCGCTCGGCGGTCACACCGCTTCGCTTGGCCTGTGCTGGATGCCCGCAGGCACCCTGCCCGGCTTCGGCGACGGCATGGTGATCGGCCAGCACGGCTCGTGGAATCGCAGCAAGCTGTCCGGCTACAAGCTGGTGTTCGTCCCGTTCGACAACGGCAAGCCGTCCGGCCCCTCGCGCGACATCCTGTCGGGCTTCCTGTCTCCGGACGAGAAGGAATCCTACGGCCGCCCGGTCGGCGTCGTGATCGGCCCCGACAAGAAGTCGCTGCTGATGGCCGACGACGTCGGCAACGTGATCTGGCGCGTGACGGGGGCGTAAATTGAGGTAGGCGCTCCGGGCTCGCTGCACCTCTCCCGCTCGCGAGCGCACCGGTGTCCGGGCTAACGAAGTCTCACGCCAAGTCACGTCCCCACACAGAGCGTCGCCCGCTGCTTGCGCAGCAGCGCGATCACGGACAGCGCGGTGATCAGCCCCGTCTTTGGATTCTCGGACGGCATGTTCTCGATGCCCATCGAGAACCGCGCCGAGTCCGCCTCGACCTCGATGCGATGAACATTGCGCGTTACGGTAGGGTCGGCCCAAACCTGGATCCGGGTACGATCGGGCCCGATCCCCGCCAGCGACAGCGCAACCGCGACGTTGACGTTGGCCGGAAAGCCCTTCGCCGCATCGCGCGCGCTGCCCTCGAACAGTTTCAGCGGTTCGCGCAGATTGTCGATGTCGATGTTGTTCTGAACGATGAACGGCGCGCCCTTGAGTCCGTCGATCGGCTTGCGCGTCACCATCTTCACCGAATGGATGGTGCCGACAGCTGCGGCGTTGACGGCATCCAGCCCGATCAGCGCGCCTGTCGGCACGAGGATGCGGCCGCCATTGGCGCGGGCGAGATCAACCAGATCGTAATTGTCGAGCAGCCCACCGACGCTGACGACGACCGCTGACCTGCCGCGCTTGACCGCGGGCTCCACGATCGCGCGCAATTGGCTGCTCGGGGCGCATTCCACCACGATGTCGGCGGCGTCGCCGAGCTGTTCGATCGGCAGGATTTGCGGTTGATGGCGCAGGGCGTTGATGAACGTCTGATGCTTGGCGGGATCGCGCACCGCGACAGCCGACAGCGTCAACCCTTCGATGCCCTGATCGAGCGCGGTGGCAACCTTGCTGCCGATCGAACCTAGCCCTGCAATGGCCACCCGCAATTCGCTCGAAGCTTTCTGATCCGCCATCATATCCCGCCGTTTGTCCGAGCCAATGTCATAGCCGCTCACGCCTCCCGCGCATAGCCACGCAGGCGCGCCTCCAGCACCGCCAGCATGGCATCGCGAGCCGGATCGCGCGAACCGCGCAGCCAGGCCGCAGCCAGCGGCAGCCGGCCGACGGGACCGCTCTGCTTGGGACGGAGCGGCACGAAGCGCACGCCCGTGACCGCCATCCGTGTGGTCCAGCGCGGCACGATGGCAGCGCCGAGCTTCGCGGCGACCAGGTTAATGATGGTCTGCTTCTCGTCGGCAACCTGAACGATGCGCGGCGTCAGCCCGGCCTGCTCGAACAGCTTGACCGTGAGGTCGTGGCTGTGCGGCCGCGAGCGTCGGTCGGGCACCAGCATCGCTTCGTCCGCGATGTCCGCCAGCACGATCGATTTCCGCGAGGCGAGCACGTGGTGCTGCGGAAACGCCACGATCGCGGTCTCCTGGAGCAACGGGCGAAACTCGAGCCGCTTGTGCGGTCGGTCGGGCGGTCGGACGAAGGCAAGATCGAGCGCGCCGGTCAGGATCTTTGGCAGCAACCTGACGGTCTTGTCCTCCACGAGCTGGACGGAGATCTCGGGATGCCTGCTGCGGAAGTCGCGCAAGAGCGGCGGTAGCAGGCCCGCTGCGGCGCTGTCGATGGCACCGATCCGCAGCCGCCGCGCCGCGCCTGCGCGCGAGCGGTTCCGTAAGTTGCTCTCGACAGCTTCGACCTTGGCAAGGATGGCGCGGGCGTCACGCAGCAGCGTCGCGCCGTCCTCGGTGAGCGAAACGGCGCGGGTCGTGCGCGCAAACAGCCGCGTGCCCAGATCCTCTTCCAGCAGCCTGATCTGGCGCCCGAGCGCGGACGGCAGCATCTGGAGATGCTGCGCGGCGCGGCCGAAATGCAGCTGCTCGGCCGCCGCCACGAAGCATCGTAACTGATGCAATTCCATTCAAAAGTCCCTCTCGCCTACACGCAGTCGTCATGCCCGGGCTTGTCCCGGGCATCCACGTTTTTGCGGAGCGGGAAAGGCGTGGATGGCCGGGTCAAGCCCGGCCATGACGTCGGGGTAATTATATCATTTCTTTGTATAAACCAGCGGCGATTGAACTCGCTTTCCCGCTCCGCATAGACTCATCGGCGCGGCGGCCGCCAGATCCACCGGACGGCCGCCGCTTTGATCTTTCAAACGGAGTCCTCCCATGCGCACCCATTCGATCGCAGCCATCCCCGCCGACGGCATCGGCCCCGAGGTCATCTCGGCCGGCGTGCGCGTGCTGGAAGCGCTGGCCAAGCGCAGCGGCGACCTCGCCTTCAACGTCAAAACGTTCGACTGGGGCTCGGACTATTACAAAAAGCACGGCGTGATGATGCCGGCCGATGGCCTCGCCGAGCTCAAGAAGTTCGACGCGATCTATTTCGGAGCGGTCGGCGCCCCTGACGTGCCCGATCACATCACGCTGTGGGGCTTGCGGCTACCGATCTGCCAGGGCTTTGACCAATATGCCAATGTGCGGCCGACCAAGATCCTGCCGGGTGTCGCCTCGCCGCTGCGCAATGTCGGCGTCGGCGATCTCGACTGGGTGATCGTGCGCGAGAATTCGGAAGGCGAATATGCAGGGATGGGCGGCCGCGCGCACAAGGGCCTGCCGGAAGAGGTCGGCACGGAAGTCGCGGTGTTCACCCGCGTCGGCGTCAGCAGGATCATGCGCTATGCCTTCCAGCTGGCGCAGTCGCGCCCGCGCAAATTCCTGACCGTGGTGACAAAGTCGAACGCGCAGCGCCACGGCATGGTGATGTGGGACGAGATCGCCGCCGAGGTCGCGACCGAATTCCCCGACGTGACCTGGGACAAGATGCTGGTCGACGCCATGACGGTGCGCATGACACTGCATCCGAAGAGCCTCGATACCATTGTGGCGACCAACCTGCATGCCGACATCCTCTCCGACCTCGCCGGCGCGCTGGCCGGCAGCCTCGGCGTGGCGCCGACCGGCAACATCGATCCGCAGCGCCGCTTCCCCTCGATGTTCGAGCCGATCCACGGCTCGGCCTTCGACATCACCGGCAAGGGCATCGCCAACCCGGTCGCGACGTTCTGGACCGGCGCGCAGATGCTCGAGCATCTCGGCGAGAAAGATGCGGCCGCGCGGCTGATGAAGGCGGTCGAGCAGGTCTGCGCGGCCGGCGTGCTGACGCCTGATGTGGGCGGCAAGGCGACGACCAAGGACGTCACCGATGCCGTGATCGACGCGATCCACGGCTCGAACGTCTGAGCAAAACCTACTTCTTCCGCCCCGAAGTTGCCGCCGGTGGCGGCACCGCCATCGCAGCTGCGGCCGCAGGCTCCGGCGGCGTCAGGTGCCGCGGCACGATGAGCGACTGCCCCGTGGTGAGCGTTGCGTTTTCGGGCAGCGAGTTGCTTTGCGCGATCGCCCAGACCGGCACGCGATTGGCTGCGGCGATGCTCTCCATCGTATCTCCCGCACGTACCGGCAAACGCACGCCGCTGTCCCACAACTCGACCAGCGTATCGGCCGGCAGGACATAGCGCAGCGGCACCGCATCGGCCTCGGTCTGCGGCGATATGCGCGGCAGTTGCGTCACCATCTCGACGATCTGACGATGGATGTCGTCGGACTTCTCGATGTTGATATGACTGACGCGGCTGTTCTCCTTCAGATCGTAGCTCGCGTAATGGCCGCGGAAGCCGGGCAGGGCCACGACGTCGCCGCCGCCGAGCACGCTGTCGGAGAGGAAGATGTTGATGAAGCGTTCGACATTGAGCGGCACGTCATCGGTCGCATGGGCGGGGTCGATGGTGATGACGAGGCTGATCGGAATGTTCTCCTTGGCCGCCATCTCCGAGATGATCACCGAGCACAGCCCGCCCATGGAATGGCCGATCAGCACGATCGGCGCCGGGCTCTCCTTGTAGCTGGCGATGGCGCGATTGCCGATCAGCCGGCACAAGGTGAATTCGTAGACGTCGGCCGAAAAGCCGGCCTTGGTCAGCTTCTCGCTGAGCCGGTCAATGCCGGTCGAGAAGATCGGCCCCATGGCGCCGCGGAACAGGTAGATCTTCGGCGGCGGCAGCGGCTCGAATGGCGGAGCGGGAGGTGGCGGCGCCACGGTGGTCACCGCCGCGCGCTTCGACTTGGCAGGCGAAGCTGCAGCCAATCCGGGGGTCAAGGCGAGCAGCGCAACCGCCGCCCACACCACAAGTCGCCTTGGATCAGACATCAAGTCCCGCAGTCTCACGAGGGCAAGCGCCCTCCACCGCGGCGCTTAATGACCGCCGATTGGGTGGAATTTGGGGCACGGACCTGATCCGGCGCCGCGCGCCGCTTCAGTTCCTCGCCGGCGCTACCGCCGCTGCCGAGCGTGCGGCGCGCGGTGCTGCGCCGGGTGAAGCGATTGGGCCCGCCGGGCCGCGCGAGCGGGCGATCGCAGCGTCGATCTCGGCGATCACGCGGCGCTGGATCGCCTCGTTCTTGTCGATCGTGATGTGGCCGACGCCGCTGCCGCGCACGTCGACATTGTCGAGTTTGCCGCGCAATCCCGCCGCGGCCCGCACCGGCTCGCCCGGACCGTCGCCGATATAGATGTTGATGTAGCGCTCTGCGCCGGTCGACAGCTTGGTCTTGAACACGGAGTCGAGTCCGATCGCGAGCTTCACGGGAACGCCGAGGTGGTTGAGCTTGGCGATCATGTCGGGCAGCGCGGTCGCGCCCGAGGAGTGCCCGACCAGAACGATGGTCTTGAGCCGGCCGGCCTTGTAGTTCGCAGCTGCCTCATCGGCAAGCGAGGACCAGGAGACGAAGTTGGCGACCGTCACCGGGATGCCCTGCGCCTCGAGCCGGGCGCCGATCGTGTCGAGCCCGAGCGAGAAGATGTTGAGCACGCCGCGCAGCAGGTAGACATGCGTCGTCGCGGCAGCCTGGCTCGGCGCCGCCTTGGCGGTGGTCGGGCTCATGGCAATAGCTGACAGCAGGAGCAGGCAGATCGCCCACATGCGGAGAGCGAGCAACTGGCTGGCGCCGGCGGTGTGACGGCCGTTCGGTCTCATCGATTGTTTCCCTGGGGACATACGCTTCGCGATTGGCCGGAATCGTAGCCACGGCCTGCTCGCAGACGCAACAAAGAGGCGCGTGAACGGCGATCTTAACCGCAACCCGTGACCATCGCGCAACACTTGCCCGAAACCTGCCCCTGAAGGGCCTGTTTTGAGACCATTTTTCTCCAGCCGATTGCGGCGGGGCAAGGCCATTCCTATTTCAGGGCTCCGCCGGTCTTCCGCCCGCCAGAGGGCGGATTCGGCGCCCCCTCCCCACCCTCAACCGGCCCACATGTCCTCCATCATTTCCGTCGCCAATCTGTCGAAGACCTATGGGTCCGGCTTCAAGGCGCTCAAGAACGTCAATCTCGAGATCAGGCGCGGCGAGATCTTTGCGCTGCTCGGCCCCAACGGCGCCGGCAAGACCACGCTGATCTCGATCATCTGCGGCATCGCCAATCCCAGCGAGGGCCGCGTCCTGGTCGGCGGCGAGGACATCCAGAGCTCGTACCGCAAGGCGCGCTCGTTGATCGGCCTCGTGCCGCAGGAATTGCACACCGACGCCTTCGAGAGCGTGTGGGCGACGGTGAGCTTCTCCCGCGGCCTGTTCGGCAAGCCGAAGAACCCTGCGCATATCGAGAAGGTGCTGAAGGACCTTTCGCTCTGGGACAAGAAGGACAACAAGATCATCACGCTCTCCGGCGGAATGAAGCGCCGCGTGATGATCGCGAAAGCGCTCTCGCACGAACCGCAGATCCTGTTCCTGGACGAGCCCACCGCCGGCGTCGACGTCGAGCTGCGCAAGGGCATGTGGGAGGTGGTGCGCACCCTTCAGCAGTCCGGCGTCACCATCATCCTGACCACGCACTACATCGAGGAAGCCGAGGAGATGGCCGACCGCGTCGGCGTCATCAACAAGGGCGAGATCGTGCTGGTCGAGGACAAGACCACCCTGATGCAGAAGCTCGGCAAGAAGCGGCTGACGCTGCATTTGCAGGGCAAGCTCGCCGCGCTGCCCGACAGTCTCGCCCAATACGAGCTCGACCTCTGCGACAGCGGCGCAACGCTGGTCTACGACTATGACACCAAGGGCGATCGCACCGGCATCACCAGCCTGCTCAGCGACCTCCGCACCGCCGGCATCCGCTTCAACGATCTCGACACGACCCAATCGTCGCTCGAGGACATCTTCGTCGACCTCGTGAGGACGTCATGAATCACCGCGCCATCCGCGCCATCTACCTGTTCGAAATGGCGCGCACCTGGCGCACGCTGCTGCAAAGCATCGTCTCGCCCGTGGTCTCGACCTCGCTGTATTTCGTTGTGTTCGGCGCCGCAATCGGCTCGCGCATCAGCCAGGTCGAAGGCGTCAGCTACGGCACCTTCATAGTGCCGGGCCTGATCATGCTGTCGGTGCTGACCCAGAGCATCGCCAATGCCTCCTTCGGCATCTACTTTCCGAAATTCACCGGCACGATCTATGAGATCCTGTCGGCGCCGATTTCTTACTTCGAGATCGTGCTCGGCTATGTCGGCGCCGCCGCGACCAAGTCGATCATCCTCGGCCTGATCATCCTGGCGACAGCCGGCCTGTTCGTGCCGCTGCACATCCATCATCCGGTCTGGATGTTGGCTTTCCTGGTGCTGACGGCGGTGACGTTCAGCCTGTTCGGCTTCATCATCGGCATCTGGGCCGACGGATTCGAAAAGCTGCAGATGATCCCGATGCTGGTGGTGACGCCGCTGACCTTCCTCGGCGGCAGCTTCTATTCCATCGACATGCTGCCGCCGACCTGGCGCACGGTCGCGCTGCTCAACCCGGTCGTCTACCTGATCTCCGGCTTCCGCTGGAGCTTCTACGAGATCGCTGATGTCAGCGTCGCCGTCAGCATAGGCATGACGACGGCATTCCTGGTGATCTGCCTCGCCGCGATCTGGTGGATTTTCCGCACCGGCTATCGGCTGAAGAACTGAGCCTTCCGGTCATTCCGGGACGTGCGCAGCACGAGCCCGGAATGGCAGAAGATGGTTGCCTTCACTTGGCGGCCTCGAAGCCAGCGGCCTCGAGCGCAGCCACCGCCACGTCGTGGTCTTGCTGAGCGGTGCCGCCGGAGATGCCGATGCCGCCAACCACACGACCGCCCGCCACGATGGGAACACCGCCGCCCACCGGCATGACGCGCGGATGGTTGGCCAGCGGAGCTGTGGCCGGCTGAGCGACAACCTGGTTCCAGATCATCGTGTCCAGGCCGAAGGAGGCGGCAGTCCAAGCCTTGTTGATGGCCACTTCGGCGGCCAGGAACGGCGTGGCGTCGGCGCGCTCGAAGGCAATCAGGTGGCCGCCTTCGTCGGTGACCGCAATGGCCAGATTCAGGCCGATCCTGGTGGCCGCGTCGCGCGCAGCGATGCCCAGCGCCAGCGCGCTGTCGCGCGTGATGGAAGCCTTGGTTTGGATTTGGACAGCGTTGCTTTGAGCCATGATGAGGTTCCTTGTGTTGAAGTTGATGGAAGGGTGAAAGAGTTGAAGCTCAGCGCCTGGGTGCTTGTATGCGAAGCGCTTGAAATCAGAAGCCTTCGAGCACGATCTTGCCCACGGTCTTGCCGCTTTCGATCAGCGCATGCGCACGGATCAGGTTTTCCGCGTTGATGCGGCCGAAGGCGGCGTTGGCTGTCGTCTTGACGCGGCCGGAGTCGACCAGGTCAGCCACGCGCCGCAGCAGAACGCCCTGCTCTTGCATGTCGGGCGTCTCGAACATTGAGCGCGTGAACATCAGCTCCCAGTGCAGCGACAGCGACTTGCTCTTGAGTGCGATCGGATCCAGCCCTTCCATGTCGTCGATGACGGCGAGCGCGCCCTGCGGCTTCAGGCTTTGGATGATCTCTTGATAGTGCGAGCCGGTCTGCGTCAGCGAGGCCACATAGTCGACGTGCTCGATGCCGGCCGAGCGCAGCGCCTGCGACAGCGGCTTGGAGTGATCGATGACCGCGTGCGCGCCAAGCTCCAGGCACCATTCACGCGACTCCGGACGCGACGCCGTGGCGATGACGCGCAGCTTGGTCAGCTGCCGGGCCAGCTGGATCAGGATCGAGCCCACGCCGCCGGCGCCGCCCACGACCATCAGCGTCTGGCCTTCGCCACCGCCTTCGGCGATGCGCAGCCGATCGAACAGCAGCTCCCAGGCGGTGATAGCCGTCAGCGGCAGCGCCGCGGCTGGCGCATCCGAAAGCGACTTGGGCGCCTTCGAGACGATGCGAGCGTCCACGGCATGCAGCTCGCTGTTGGCGCCCGGACGCTTGATCGCGCCAGCATACCAGACGCGGTCGCCGACCGCGAAGCCACTGGCCTGCGGGCCAACGGCCTCGACCACGCCGACGGCATCCCAGCCGAGCACCTTGACCTCGCCGGCGGCCGGCGCGCTGGCGGCGCGCACCTTGGTGTCGACCGGATTGACCGAGACCGCGTGCACCCGCACGAGCAGGTCACGCGGACCGGGCACCGGCGCGGGCAGGTCCACGTCCTCGAGCGCCTTGGGCGCGTTGATGGGCAGGTTCTTGCGATAACCGACGGCTTTCATGGGCAAATTTTCCTTCCATGTCGATGGAAGGCAACGTAGATAACATTCCTACAATTGATAAGCCGGCATCTGGATGTATCACTTTCAAACAAGAATTGAAAATGTAGGCGACCTTCAGGTGCTGCTGCACACGGTCAGCGGAGGATCATTGACCGCAGCGGCGCAGGCACTCGGCATCACGCCAGCGGCGGCCAGTGCAACGCTTAAGCGGCTCGAGACTCAGCTGGGCACGCGGCTCTTCGAACGCTCCACACGTGCCATGCGGCTTACGCCGTCAGGTCAAATCCTTCTGGAGTATGCCCAGCGCGCGTTCGAGCTGCTTGCCGAGGGGGAATCCCAGCTCGATGCCGAACGCGGCGCGCTGGTGGGCACCGTGCGTGTCTCGGCGCCGTCGGACCTTGCTCGGACCGTGCTGATGCCAATGCTTGACGAGTTCTTGCACCTTCATCCCGGAGTGAAACTGGCGCTCAATGTTGGCGACCGCGTGCTCGACGTGCTGCGAGATGAGGTGGACTTGGCTATTCGGTACGGTGAGTTGAGCGACTCTCGTCTCGTGGCCCGTCCACTTTCGCTCGCGCACCCTGTCGTCAGCGCTTCTCCCGATTATTTGAGTCGTCATGGCAGGCCACGGACGCCGACAGACCTGGTGGATCACAACTGCATCTCATTCATTCGCGGCGGTCGCACGTCCAGCTCGTGGCGCTTCGGTCAGAACGGCCAGTGGACCATGGTAAGGGTCAGCGGCGACCGGATCGTGGATGACGCCTCGCTGGCACGCGAATGGGCTGTTTCGGGAGCCGGAATCATCTTCATGACGGAGATCGAACAACGCCGTGATCTGCAAAGCGGCAATCTTGTGCGACTACTGACCGAATGGGAGACAGATCCGTATCCGTTGCATGCTCTCTTACCTAGCGGGCGCTTCGTCCCCAATCGCGTTCGCGCGCTTCTGGACTTCATCGCTGGGCGCTTTGCCGAACTTCGGCGATCAACCACGGAGCACTGAAGAGAGTAGCCAGCCGGACAAGACCGCGGCGGCAATACGGGCTTCGTTCATCTTCAGTCTTAATGCGGCATGGCGGCGAAAAGCGCCTGTGGCAAGACAGCATCAACGTGCGAAGCGGCCAAATGGTTGCGCCTTTGTGACGAATTGTCGGCGTTATGAACTATGCCGCTCGCGAAAATGTCAGCACCGCCAGGACATACGCGGCACAAAGCGGCCTTGCTTACGCCCGGCTTCGCGTTAACGATGGCAGGCAGGTTAGCTTGGCAGGCCGCTGGAACGAAAGCCGGATTGCAGGCATAGTGCATGCCGGGGACGGAGAGCCGCGGTGAACAGGCCGGAGGCCAGACGTCAGATGCGTTCGTTTTTTATCGCTTTCACTTCGCTGATGCTTTTGAGCGCGGGCACCGCGCAGGCCAAGGTCGACATTACCATCGACAAGGACAATCAGCAGATGACCGTCGTGGTCGACGGCGTCACGCGTTACCATTGGCCGGTGTCAACGGGTATCCCCTCGCGTGAGACACCGAATGGCTCGTTCCGTGCGTTCCGCATGGAAGAGGATCACTACTCCAAGGAATTCGACGACGCGCCGATGCCGCACTCGATCTTCTTCACCAAGATCGGGCACGCCATCCACGGCACCGACTCGGTCGGACGATTGGGGACGCCCGCCTCGCACGGCTGCGTTCGACTGTCGCGCCAGAATGCCTCGACGCTCTACGCGCTGGTGCAGGAGCAGGGCGTGCTCAACACCACGGTGACGCTGACCGGCTCGGCACAGGTTGCACTCGCGCGCAATCCGCGCGGCCGTACCAACAATGCGGTCGCGCGCAGCCAGCAGCCCATTGACGAGCAGCAATACGCAACGTCAGGCGATCCCGTGAATCTGACGCCGCCGATGCAGCCGGCGCAGCGCTACATATCGCAGGATGACAACTACATCTATCCCGCGGACGGCAGCGACACCGGCACGCGCTACCCGGCGCCACGCCCGATCGCCCGGCCCTATGGCGCGCAGGTCTACCAGCAGGTGCCGCAGCCGACCTACGACCAGCATTACGGCCAGCAGGGCTCTTACTATCAGCCGCAGCCGCGTCAGTACTATCAGCCGCGCAATTATTACTACCAGAACTGAAATTATCATTTGAACGTGGCGCCGCCGCGTTCGACGATCTTCCGCACGGCATCGACGAAGGCGCGAGCGACCGGCTCGAGGATCTCGGGGCCGGTGGCGCCGAGATCGTCCGCGGGCGTGTGGAAGGTTTGATGGCGGCCGGCCATGCCGAAGAAATTGGTATAGCCGCTGGCACGCTCCACGACATATTGCCGGCCGGGCACGATGGGTTGAAACGACTGGACGAAACGAGCGTGGATTTCATATGCTTTTCTTTTCATTTGGGCCCGCGACGGGGATGCCGTCACGCATTGCGACAATTCTGGCCGTGCTCTCGGTTCTCACGACAGGACAAGCCATGACCGGAAGAGCGATGGCTTTCGATCTCGAGGCACACCGCGGCGGGCGCGCGCTGATGCCGGAAAACACGCTGCCGGCCTTTGCCAACGCGCTGACGATGGGCGTGGACACGCTGGAGCTCGACGTCGGCGTGACCGCCGACGGCGAGGTCGTCGTGTCGCATGAGCGCGGGCTCAATCCCGATCTCGCGCGGGATCCGAACGGCGCCTATGTCGCTGCGCCCGGCACACCTTTCGTGAAGCTGCGGTTCGCCGACGTCAGAACTTATGACGTCGGCCGGATCCGGCCCGACAGCGCCTATGCGAAGCAATTTCCCGACCAGCGCTCAGTGCCGGGCACCCGCATTCCCACCGTGAAGGAGCTGTTCGCGCTGGTTCGCAAATCCGGCAATGAACGCGTGCGTTTCAATATCGAGACCAAGATCGATCCGGATCACCCCGATGAATCCCTGGAGCCGCAGGCCTTCGTCACCAAGCTGCTGGGGGTGATAGCAGACGAAAACTTTTCCGACCGTGTCATGATCCAGTCGTTCGACTGGCGGACCCTGCTTCTTGTGCAGAAGCAGGCCCCGACCATTCCGACCGTGTACCTGACGATCCAGCGCGGCTCGGCACCGTCAGTCGCTCTCGACAAGGCGACCAGCTGGACGGCGGGCTTCAACCCGGCCGATCACGCCGGCTCCCTGCCGCGGACGATCAAGGCCGCAGGCGGCGCGGTGTGGTCGCCCTATTTCGGCGACGTCACCGCGGCGCTCGTCACCGAGGCCCATGCGCAGGGATTGCGCGTCGTGGTCTGGACGGTCAACAAGCCCGACGACATGGCGCGGATGATCGAGATCGGCGTCGACGGCATCATCTCCGACAGGCCGGACCTGCTGCGGCAGGTCGCTGGCGAAAAGGGCCTTGCGCTGCCGGCGGGGACGCCGGTCGAGCCATAGGAAGCGTCACTGCTCCCCGAACCGCAAGCGCCGATACAGCGCACCCAGGATATTGGAATAGTCGTCGGTCCAGACCCGCACCTTCTCGTCCGCGTCGGTCTCTTCCCACTGCTTGGAAGACGCGAGCCTGCCGATATCATCGGCCTCGCGCGCGGAGATGACGACGTCGGTTGAGAAGATGTAATCGGCGTCGCGGCCGGAATCCTCGTCAAAGACCCAGCTTTTGAGATCATTGGCATCGGCAATGCCGACCACGACGGGCTCGAGATCGAGATGCCGGTTGGAGACGTGCATCACCACAGCGCCGTGCGGGGCGAGCTTGTCCTTGTAGATCTTCATTGCCTCTTCGGTTGCCAGATGAATCGGGATCGCATCCGACGAATAGGCATCGACGATGATGAGGTCGTACACGCCGTCGGGCTCCCTGGCGAAGGTGAGGCGCGCATCGCCGATCACCGGCTTCAGATCCGGCAGGCAGCTCGAGATGTAGCGGAAGTTTTTCGGATCGCGCGCGGCATCGACCATGGACTGGTCGATCTCGAAGAACTTCCAGTCCTCGCCGGGCGCGGCGGCGCAGGCGAGCGTACCCGAGCCGACGCCGATCGCCGCAACCTTCAGCGGCGCCCCCTTGCGCTCCCGCATCGCGGTGATGGCCTGACCGATGCCGCCGTCCTTGTGATAATAGGTGATCGGCTCGGGCCGGCCGGTGACCGGCGTGCCGTCATTGTTGCGGAAGCGCTCGGCGCCGTGAATGGTGGTGCCGTGCATCAGCACGTGGAAATAGCCGCCCGGCGTCACCACGATCTTGTGCACGCCGAAGAAGCTGCGCACGGTGGTGACGCGGCCCTCGTCGGCCGGATAGATCCGCGTCAAGGCGAGCGCCAGCGCCACGGTGGCAAAGATCTTCCAGCGATCGGCATTGAGCGCGAGCGCCAACAGCGCCGCGAGCACGCCGACGGCGCCGGCAACCCAGACGCGGTGATCCTCGAACCAGGTCGAGAGATCGCCTGCCGCGTAAGACGGCGCAACCAGCGCCGCCGCCAGTACGGCAAGGGCCAGCCAGTACCATCTCACGATGCCAGCAAGACGCTCGCTCGCCGAGGGCCGGCACAGCGCGGCGAGCGCGACCAGGATCGGATATTCGGCGATCCAGGAGAAGGTGAATGGAGCGACGAGACCGGCAAAGAGGCCGCCGACCATGCCGCCAAACGACAGCGCGACATAGAAGCCGGTGAGATATCTGGCTGCGGGGCGGGTCCGCGCCAATTCGCCATGGCAGGCCATGGCGATGACGAAGAAGCAGAGTTGATGGCCGCCCAGCGTGAGTAGCAGATTCTGCTCGCCGCCAAAGGCGAGCAGAAAGATGACGCCCGCAATCGCGACAGGCTGGAGCATCAGCATCCATTTGTGCGGCAAGAGCGGCCGCGACTGAAACACCACCACCCAGGTGAGCAAATACAGCGACAGCGGCAGCACCCACAGCAGCGGCGCCGCCGCGACGTCAGTGGAGATGTGCGCCGTGACCGCGATGAGCAGCCCGGAGGGCACCGCGGCGAGGAAGATCCAGCGCAGCCGCGTCAATATGCCTGGAGCCGGCGTGTCTGCTTCTTCAATTCGCGCATCGGCCACCCCAATATCAGGCGAGCGCAGCAGCATCGCGCCGCAGGCCCCGATCAGCAGGATCAACAGGGCATAGCCCCCGGTCCACAGCCGGTTCTGCGCATGCAGCGTGAACATCGGCTCGAGCAGGAACGGATAGGACAGCAGCGCGAGGAAGCTGCCGATATTGGAGGAGGCATAGAGGAAGTACGGGTCGTGACCGTCAGGATGACCGGTCCGGACGAACCAGGCTTGCAGCAGCGGATTGTTGGCGGCGAGCGCGAAGAACGGCAGGCCGATCGAGGTCCCAAACAGACCTAGCAGCCAGAACGCGTAGCCGGACGCTGGCGGCTCGCCATAGGCGCTGGCGATGCCGAGCGGCAGCGTGACGAAGGCCGCGATCAGCAGCACGAGATGTACCACGACCGGGACCACGCGATTTCCGATCTGCATGAGCAGATGCGCGTAGGCATAGCCCGCGAGCAGCAGCGACTGGAAGAACACCATCGCCACCGACCACACCGCCGGCGAGCCGCCGAGCCGCGGCAGCACCATTTTCGTGAATAGCGGCTGCACCGAGAACAGCAGGAGCGCGCTGACGAAGATCGCGGCAGTGTAGATTGTCAGCAGCAGCCGGTTGCGCGGGGCGGACGGCTGCTCCGCGGCGGCGTGTTGCGCGATCGAATCCATGGGAGCTCCGGCTTACTTCCGGCGGGCGCCGGCCGCGCGCAATGGAGCACACCGCGCCTGAACGGACAATAAATGGACTCGTGATGTTGCCGCGGCGACTGCTTGCTATTAGACGGTCGTTCGGGGGGTGCAAAGCATCGAACCCGGAACCTCGGGATTCTCCGGTGCGGAAGCCCGCACCATAGTTCGCGCTTCGCGCCCCGGAATGACGGCAGACTGGGCTTGAATTTTCATGACAGATACCGACGTCGTCATCATCGGCGCTGGCCATAACGGCCTCACTTGCGCGGCTTATCTCGCGATGGCGGGCTTGCGCGTGCATGTGGTCGAGCGCCGCAAGGTGGTCGGCGGCGCCGCGGTCACGGAGGAGTTTCACCCCGGCTTCCGCAACTCTGTCGCGGCGTACACCGTGAGCCTGCTTAATCCTCAGGTCATCCGCGATCTCGGACTGGCCGAGCAGGGCCTGCGTGTCGTCGAACGGCGCGCGCAGAACTTTCTGCCCGCGCCCGATGGCAGTTATCTCCTCACCGGCGAAGGCCGGACGAAAGCCTCCGTTGCGCGGCTCAGTACGCGCGATGCCGACGCGCTCGACGGATTTTCGCGCGAGCTCGAGGACATCGCCGACGTGCTCAGGCAGTTCGTCCTGCGCGCGCCGCCGAATCTGCTCGCCAGTTTTGGCCTTGGCGCGATCCGCGAGGCCGCGAACGCACTGACGACAGCCAATATCCTGCGCGGCCTGACGCTGGAACAAAGCCGCAGCCTGCTCGATCTCTTCACCCGTTCGGCCGGCGAGATGCTGGATGAGCGGTTCGAGCACGATCTGGTCAAGGCGCTGTTCGGCTTCGATGCCATCGTCGGCAATTATGCGAGCCCTTATGCGGCCGGCTCGGCCTATGTGATGCTGCATCACGCCTTCGGCGAGGTGAACGGCAAGAAGGGCGTATGGGGTCACGCCATCGGCGGCATGGGCGCGATCACGCAGGCCATGGCGCGTGTCGCGCGGGCCAAGGGCGTCACGATCGAGCTTGATGCCGGCGTGCGCGAGGTGATCGTCGAACGCGATCGCGCCGTCGGCGTGGTGCTGGAGAATGGCAAGCCGATCCGCGCAAGATATGTGGCGGCCAACGTCAATCCAAAACTGCTCTACACGCGGCTGGTCGCGGCGGACGCCCTGCCCCAGGACTTCCTCGCCCGCATCCGCCACTGGAAGAACGGCTCCGGCACCTTCCGTATGAACGTGGCGCTCGACCGCCTGCCCTCCTTCACTGCGCTACCCGGTAACGGCGATCACCTCACTTCCGGCATCATCCTGGCACCAAGCCTCGGCTATATGGACCGCGCCTATCTCGATGCGCGGGCGCAGGGCTGGAGCCGTCAGCCGATCGTCGAGATGCTGATTCCCTCGACACTCGACGACACGCTCGCCCCTGCCGGACAACACGTCGCGAGCCTGTTCTGCCAACATGTGGCGCCGGAGCTGCCCGATGGAAAGTCATGGGACGACCATCGCGAGGAGGTCGCAGATCTCATGATCGCGACGGTGGACAGTTATGCGCCGGGCTTTGCGGCCAGCGTGCTTGGGCGGCAGATTCTGTCCCCGCTCGATCTCGAGCGGCAGTTCGGCTTGCTCGGCGGCGATATCTTTCACGGCGCGTTGACGCTGAACCAGCTGTTCTCGGCCCGGCCGATGCTTGGCCATGCCGATTATCGCGGGCCGCTGAAGGGCCTCTATCATTGCGGCTCCGGCGCCCATCCCGGCGGCGGCGTGACCGGCGCCCCCGGCCACAACGCGGCGCAGGCAATTCTGAGAGATCACCGCAGCCTGTTCGCAACCCGGGCATAGGTCTGTGGATGGGCTGTGGACAGGTCTGTTCGCAGGGCTGTGATGAAGCCTTGGAAGCCAGTCGCGCCCTGCAGGGTACAAGCGCGAACCAAGCTGTGGGAAGGGACTGGATAAGCCGGGTGCAGGGCGGTGGATGGCCGCCGAACTCATGAGAGGACAACCTGTGGACGCCGGCCGCGATAACCGCTTCGCGTCCCCCCAGAATGACGGCGCCCGCCAAGGGACATTTCCCCTGGCGGGCTGATCACCGAAAATGCCGTCTATGAAGAAAGCGGCCGCCGCCGGGAAATGGGAGGCAGAAATTACTTCAAGGAGGCGCTAATCGAACCGAACTTTTCGTTCATCGTGGTGCCCAGGCTGTTCACCACGGTGATGATCGCCAGAGCGATACCGGCCGCGATCAGGCCGTATTCGATCGCAGTCGCACCAGACTCATCGGACCAAAACTTCGAAACCATGCGCTTCAAGACTCGCCTCCATCTCCATTCAAGGGTGTGCCGGTTGGCTCCAACACCCGAAAATGTACGGGCAGACAGCCTACAATCGAGTTAAACTGGGAACCGCAACTTATATGGAAAATTGGGAGCAAAAGTTCCCAAAATTGAGCCCAACGGACCCTTATAATGCAGCCTTCCCCCACCCATCGCGCCAGCTTTTCGATCGGCACTGAAGCCGCAGCCAAGCGCGTTGTCGACGTGTTGACCGAGATCTTTTTCGAGGGCGATGCCGCAGTCGCCGCCTTCGAGCGGCCGGATGGGCAATGGGATGTCACGCTGCATTTTGCCGATGCGCCGGATCAGGCACTACTGCGCGAACTCGTTGGAAATTCAGCGGGAAGTGATGTGGCGGCCAAGCTTGCCTTCGACACGGTCGAGGCCAAGGACTGGGTCAAGGCGAGCCTGGAGGACCTCGTCCCGGTGCCGGCAGGACGCTTCGTCGTCCATGGCAGCCACGACCGCGACCGCGTGCCGCCCAACAAGCTCGCCATCGAGATCGAAGCGGCGCTCGCCTTCGGAACCGGACATCACGGCACCACACGTGGCTGTTTACTTTTGCTTGACCATGTCTTGAAACACGGGCGGCCGAAGCGCGTGCTCGATCTCGGCACCGGAACCGGTGTGCTGGGCATCGCCGCCGCCAAGGCGCTGCATCGCGCCGTGCTGGCCTCCGACATCGATCCGCCTTCGGTGCGTGTCGCGGCTGAGAACGCGGCCTTGAACGAAGCTGGCCATCTTGTGCGGGTGATCCGCGCCACCGGCTTCGCCGCGCCGGATTTTGCCAAAAGCGGCCCGTTCGACCTGGTGCTCGCCAACATCCTCGCCAATCCGCTGCGGCAATTGGCAGGACCGATGACCAGGCATCTCGCGCCCGGCGCTCGCGTCATCCTCTCCGGCCTGTTGACCCACCAGGCTCCAGCCGTCATCGCCGCTTACCGTGCGCGCGGCCTCGTGCCGCTTCGGCATCTGCGGATCGAGGGCTGGAGCAGCCTGTTATTGCGGAAACTCCCGTAGACCGTCACTCCGCCGCCGGCTTATCCTCCCGCCGCATCGCTTGTTCACCCTGCAACGCGCGCCTGGCACGACGCTCGGCGACGCGTTCGATCATGTGGCGGATGAGGCCGCGCGGCTTCTTCGGTGTCGTTGCGGCCGGAGCGCGGCGCGCCGGCGGCGAAATCTTCTCAAAGGTGAACGCTGGCATCGTGTGTCCCCTCGCCATTGAGACGAACCACTTGCTCGAATTTCCCTGTTATCAGGACGAAGCGCAACTGCCGCATCCACTACTCCACTCAATTCGAATGGAACATTTTCAAGCACAGTCCATGCCAGATGAGACGGCAATTGCGTCTACATTGCGGACTGATCTCCATGATCCTAAACTGAGGCATGTTCGAAGCACACTTCCAGACATTCGAGGAGCCCGAGGCCGGCGTCGCATTGACGGCGCGCCTGGCTGCGCTCCGTGAAGAACTCACCCGCCGCAAATTGACCGGCTTCGTCGTTCCACGTGCCGACCAGCAACAGAATGAATATGTGGCGCCCTCCGAAGAGCGGCTCGCCTGGCTGACCGGCTTCACCGGTTCGGCCGGGCTTGCCGTCGTGCTGGCCCAGGAAGCCGCATTGTTCGTCGACGGCCGCTACACGATCCAGGCGGCCAAGCAGATCGATGCCAGGGCGTGGGCGGTGGAATCGCTGATTGATCCGCCACCGGAGAGCTGGGTCTCGGCGCATCTCAAGTCCGGCGATCGCCTAGGATTTGATCCGTGGCTGCACACTTTTGCAGCAGCCGAACGACTCTCTGCCGCCTGCGCCAAGGTTGGCGCCGAGCTGGTGGCCGTCGAGAGCAATCCAATCGATGCGATCTGGCAGGACCGGCCGCAGCCGCCGGTCGCGCCCATCGCGATCCATGGCCTGCAATATGCCGGCGTCGCCGAGGCCGAGAAGGTGGCGCAGATCAAGGCCGAGATCGAGAAACTAGGCGCCGATGCACTGGTGCTTTCCGACAGCCATGCAGTCGCCTGGACCTTCAACATCCGCGGCGCCGACGTCGCACATACGCCGCTGCCGCTGTCCTACGCGCTGGTGCCCAAGGTCGGGCGGCCCACTGTTTTCATCGACCAGCGCAAGCTCTCGAACCTGACGCGCGATCATATCGAGCAGTCGGCCGATGTGCGCGAGCCCGATGCTCTGACGCCGACGCTGATGGCGCTCGCCAGCAGCGGCGCCGCAATTGCGCTCGACAATGCCACCGCAGCCGACGCCCTGAGCCGGCTGATCGCGGGCGGCGGTGGCAAGCCTTTGCGCGGCAGCGATCCGATCGCGCTGTTGAAGGCCGTCAAGAACGCGACCGAGATCAAGGGCACTCAGACAGCTCACCGCCGCGACGCAATCGCACTGGCGCGCTTCCTCGCCTACATCGATCGCGAGGCGGCAAGCGGCAAGCTGACGGAGATCGACGCCGTGGAAGCGCTGGAAACGTTCCGCCGCGACACCGGTGCGCTGAAGGACGTGTCGTTCCCGACCATCTCAGGCACCGGCCCCAACGGCGCCATCGTGCATTACCGCGTCACCCGCAAGAGCAACCGGCGGATCGTGCCCGGGGATCTCCTGCTGATCGATTCCGGCGCACAATATGAAGACGGCACCACCGACGTCACGCGCACCATGGCGATCGGCGAGCCGACGGAGGAGATGCGCGACCGCTTCACCCGCGTCCTGCGCGGCCATATCGCGATCGCGCGCGCCGTCTTCCCCGACGGCACCACCGGCGCGCAGCTCGACACGCTGGCGCGGCAATATCTGTGGGCTGCCGGCGTCGATTTCGAGCATGGCACCGGCCACGGCGTCGGCAGCTATTTGTCGGTGCACGAAGGACCGGCACGGATCTCAAAACTCGGTACTACGCCGCTGAAGCGCGGCATGATCCTCTCCAACGAGCCCGGCTATTACAAGACCGACGGTTTCGGTATCCGCATCGAGAACCTCGAGCTGGTGGTCGAAGCCAGTATCAAGGGCGCCGAAAAATCGATGAACGCGTTCGAGACGCTGACGCTTGCGCCGATCGACCGCCGGCTGATCGCGACCTCGATGCTGAGCAAGGAGGAACTCGCCTGGCTCAATGCCTACCACGCGCGTGTCCGCACCGAAGTGGGACCGGCGCTGGATGAGGCGACGAAGGCGTGGCTCGAGCAGGCTACGGCGGAGTTGACGGTCTAAATCGGTCACAAGACTGCTGCGCCTTGACGCCGCGTGCATAGCCGTATTCCGAAATGGCCATATTCGCTCGCGATGCGATGCGGCTAGTGTCCGGCATGCACGGCATGATCAGCAGGCCGCCGGAAGCGGCGACGAAGAGCATCGCAACCTCGCGCGTGGTGTTGCTGCTGCTGGTCGTCATGACCGGGATCGCGCCGATCTCGCTCTACATCCTGGTCCCGGCGCTGCCCGTGCTGGCGACGACATTCGGCCGGGACATCTCCATCGCGCAGATGACGGTGTCGCTCTACATGGTCGGCATCGCGCTATCGCAGCTCATCATGGGACCGCTGTCGGACAAGCTCGGCCGGCGCCCGGTGCTGCTTGGCGGCCTTGCCTTGATGGTCGCAGCGAGCGTCGCCTGCATCTTCGCCGAGACGCTGCCACAGCTGATCGCCGCACGTTTCTTCCAGGCGCTCGGCGGCGCCTCAGGCATGGTGATCAGCCGCGCCATCATCCGCGACATCTACGAGCGCGACCGCGTCGCCTCGATGATCAGCCTCGTGGTCGCGGCCCTGATGATCGGCCAGATGGTCTCGCCGCTCACCGGCGGCTTGATCGAGACGGCGTTCGGTTGGCGTGCGATCTTCTACGCCGTCACGGCCGGCGCGGTTGCGGTCGCCGTCGGCATCGCGATCGCGTTGCCGGAGACGCGTCGCGACCGCGCCGTCGGCAGCGGCGGCTTTCGCAACGACTTCGGCACCCTGATCAAGAGCCGCGCCTTCATCGGCTACGTGATGTGCCAGGTCCTGGCGTCCCAGATCATCTTCACCTTCGCCGGCGGCGGCCCGTACGTCGTCGTAACGCAGATGGGCCGCAGCAGTGCCGAATACGGCGCCTGGTTCGCCACGACCGGCTTTGCGTATCTGGTCGGCAACCTGCTCTGCGTGCGCTTTGCGCCGCGGCATTCGCTGGCGAAACTGATCTGGTTCGGGCTCGCCTTGCAGCTCTGCGGCAGCCTGTTGAACCTGGTCTGGAGCTTGAACGGCTGGAACGAAGCTCCAGGCTGGCTGTTCGGCACGCAGATGATCGTGATGGTCGGCAATGCCTTCGTGATGGCGAATTCCGCGGCCGGCGCCATCAGCATCCGCCCCGAAGCCGCCGGCACCGCCTCGGGCGCGATGGGCTTCCTTCAACAGGGCATCGGCGCGCTGATGTCGCAATTCGGCGCCTATCTCGGCGGCCACTCGGCTACTACGCTGCCGCTCACCTCGGCCATCCTCGCCATCTCGCTGCTCTGCGCGTGCATGATGATCTTCGTGGTGCCTCGGCGGGAGATGGTGGTGAGCGAGGCACTGATCGAGCAGGCGGAAGAGGAAGAGACAGGGATGATGTGACGCTTCCCCTCTCCCCTTGCGCGAGAGGGTGGCTCGCCGCAAAGCGGCGAGACGGGTGAGGGGTTTCTCTCCGCGAATGAATCTCTCGCAGTTGCATCCGCGGAGAGAAACCCCTCATCCGACGCTTCGCGCCACCTTCTCCCACAAGGGGAGAAGGAAGAAGAAGCTCACTCCCCGATCAGCTTCAACCACTCGTCCTCGGTCAACACCTTGACGCCGTGCTTGTTGGCGTCCGCGAGCTTCGAACCCGCGCCGGGACCGGCGACGACGAGATCGGTCTTCTTCGACACCGAGCCGGAGACCTTGGCGCCCAACCGCTCCGCGGTCGCCTTGGCCTCGTCGCGCGTCATCTTCTCCAGCGAGCCCGTGAACACCACGGTCTTACCGGCGACCGCCGAGTTGCTCTTCGGCTTCTCGGCGTCGACGATCTCGACCTCCCTGGTCAGCCGCTCGACAATGCCGCGGTTGTGGCTCTCGCCGAAATAATCGGCGATGCTCTTGATCACGGTGTCACCGATCTGGTCGAGCGCGTCCATCTCCGCCATCGCCTCCTCGTCGCCGTTGGCGACCTTGAGGCAGGCCTCGTGGAAGGCGTCCCAGGAGCCGTAGCCGCGCGCCAGCGCCAGGGCGGTGGTCTCGCCGACATGGCGCATGCCTAGGGCATAGACGAAGCGCTCCAGCGCGATTTTGCGCCGGCTCTCGATGGCGCCGAACAGATTGCGTACCGAGGTCGCGCCGTAGCCCTCGATGTCCTCGAGCTTGAGCTTCGCGTTGCGCTTCTCCAGCGTGAAGATGTCGGCGGGCTCCCTCACCCAACCTTCATCGAAGAAATACTGGAGCTGCTTCTCGCCGAGGCCGTCGATGTCGAAGGCGCGGCGCGACACGAACAGCTTGAGGTGCTCGATCTTCTGATAGGGGCAGGCGAACTCGCCGGTGCAGCGGGCACGCGAGCCCTCTTCGCCCGTCGCGGTCTCCTCGCGCGTGACGTCGGTGTGCAGCGGGCACGGGCATTTCTTCGGGAAGTGGAATTCCTTGGCGCTATTCGGCCGCTTGTCGAGCACGACATCGACGACCTGCGGTATGACGTCGCCGGCGCGCTGAATCACGACCGTGTCGCCGATCCTGATGTCGCGCCCCTCGCGGAGCACCTCGCCCTTGTTACCGATGCCCTTGATGTAGTCCTCGTTGTGCAGCGTGACGTTCTGCACGATCACGCCGCCGACGCCGACCGGCTCGAGCTTGCCGACCGGCGTGAACGAGCCGGTGCGGCCGACCTGGATCTCGATGTCGCGGAGCACCGTCATGGCGCGTTCGGCCGGGAATTTGTGCGCGATGCCCCAGCGCGGCGTGCGCGAGACGAAGCCGAGCCGCTCCTGCCAGTCGACGCGGTCGACCTTGTAGACGACGCCGTCGATGTCGTAATCGAGCTTCGCGCGCTGCTCCTCGATCGAATGATGGAAGGCGAGCAGCTCCTCGACGGAGTGACAGAGTTTCGTCAGTGGATTGGTCTTGAAGCCGCAGCGCTCGAACCAGTGGATCATGCTGCTCTGCGTGCCCTCCGGCATCGCGCTCATCTCGCCCCAGGCGTAGGCGAAGAAACCCAGCGGACGCGAGGCGGTGATGGTCGGATCCTTCTGCCGCAACGAGCCTGCGGCGGAGTTGCGCGGATTGGCGAAGATGGTGCTGCCTTCCGCCTTCTGCCGCTCGTTGAGCGCGAGGAAGGCTTTCTTGGTCATGTAGACCTCGCCGCGCACCTCGCAGATGTCGGGGATGTTGCGCCCCTTCAGCTTCTGCGGCACGTCTTCGAGCGTACGGATATTGGCGGTGACGTCCTCGCCCTCCGCCCCATCGCCACGCGTCGCCGCGGTGACCAACTCTCCGCCCTCATAGCGCAGCGACATCGAAAGGCCGTCGATCTTCGGCTCGGCGGAGAAATTGACCTTGTCGTCGTCGAGCTTCAGGAAGCGAACGATACGGCCGACGAAGTCGCGCACGTCCTCCTCGGCAAAGGCATTGTCGAGCGACAGCATCGGCACGGCGTGCCGCACCTTCCTGAAGCGGCCCGACGGCGCCGCGCCGACCTTCTGCGACGGCGAATCCCCGCTGACAAATTCAGGAAAGCGCTTTTCGATCGCGTTGAAACGCTGACGCAGCGCGTCGTACTCGGCGTCGGTGACGGTAGGCGCATCTTCCTGATAGTAGCGCCTGTCGTGCTCTTCGAGCTCGAGTGCGAGCCTGATGTGCTCGACCTTGGCCTGCGCCTTGGTAAGGTCGGCGACGTCACGAAGTGGTCTTGATTTTGCTGCTCTGGCCATGGTGCTTGGATACGACGGAGCGGGTGGCACGGTAAAGGCGTGTGGGAATCTCGTGCCCCGGACGCAGTGCAACGCCCCCGGCGATGCGAAGCATCGTCCGGTGCGGTGCGCTGCAGAGCCGGGGAGTTCTGGGTCTCGGCTCGCGCCGCGCGCGTCCGGGACACGAAGCCTAGCTCGCCGCCTTGAGCAGCCGGTCCGCGGCGGCCCGCGCCTCGGCCGTGATCTCGGCGCCGGCGAGCATGCGGGCGATTTCCTCGCGGCGGTGGTCGTCGGCAAGCGCATTGACGCGGGTGGCAACGCGCTTGCCCTTGTCCAGCGCATCCTTGGAGATCAACAGATGCTGGTCGGCGCGGGCGGCCACCTGAGGGGCATGGGTCACGGCCATCACCTGGACCTTGCCGGCAAGCCGCCCCAGCCGGGCTCCGATGGCATCCGCGACCGCGCCGCCGACGCCGGTGTCGATTTCGTCGAAGACGAGCGTCGGCGCGGAGCCGCGGTCGGACAGCACGACCTTGAGCGCCAAGAGGAAGCGCGAAAGCTCACCGCCGGAGGCGACCTTCATCATCGGACCCGGCTTGGTGCCTGGATTAGTCTGCACCCAGAATTCGACACGGTCGAAGCCTTGCGGGCCTGGCGCGGCCTCGTCCGATGTGACCTGGGTGATGAATTTGGCGCGCTCGAGCTTGAGCGGCGCGAGCTCGGCGTTGACGGCCTTGTTGAGCTTCTCCGCCGATTTCTGCCGCGCGGCAGAGAGCTTCTTCGCCGCTGCCGCATACCGCGCATCGGCCTCGATTGCAGCCTGCTCCAGCTTCTTCAAGCGCGACGCACCGGCATCGATCAGCACGACGTCGGCGGCGTATTTGGCGGCCAGTGCCGCCAGGCCATCGACCGGCGTCGAATATTTGCGCGAGGCGGCGCGCAGAGCGAACAGCCGCTCTTCGATGCGCTCGAGCTCGGCCGGGTCGAAATCGGTTGCGGCAAGCGCCGCCTGGAGATGCTGGTCGGCCTCCTCCAGCGCGTTGATGGCGACGTCGATCGCCTTCACGGCGGGCTCGACCAGCGCCGGCGAATTGACGCCGCGGCGCTCCAGCCGGCGCACCGCGGCCGACAGCGCAGCGACCGGCGAATGATGGCCGCCGACGACCTCCTGCGCCTCCCGCAGATCGGAGGCGATCTTCTCGCCCTGCATCATGGTGGTGCGGCGATGGGCCAGCGAGGTCTCCTCGCCGTCCTTGGGCGCGAGCTGCTTGAGCTCGTCGGAGGCGTGGCGCAGATAATCAGCTTCACGCGCGGCGCGCTCCATGCCGGCGCGATGCTCTTCCAGCTCGGTATTGGCGGAGCGGCGCGCGTCCCAGAGTGCTTCGACAGCCGCGACATCCTTTTCGAGGCCGGCAAAGGCATCGAGCAGGCGGCGATGCGTGGCGGCATCGACCAGCGCGCGCTCGTCATGCTGGCCGTGGATCTCGACCAGTGCGGCGCCGACCGCCTTCAGCGTCTGCACGCTGATCGACTGGTCATTGATGAAGGCGCGGGTACGGCCGTCGGCGAGCTGGACACGGCGGAGGATCATCTCCCCGGTATCGTCGAGCCCGTTTTCGGCCAGGATTTTCGTCGCGGGGTGATTCTTCGGGATATCGAAGACGGCGGTGACCTGACCCTGCTCCGCGCCATGGCGCACGAGGCCCGCATCGCCGCGGCCGCCGAGCGCCAGCGCAAAAGCATCGAGCAGAATGGATTTGCCCGCACCGGTCTCGCCGGTCAAAACCGCAAGTCCGGTGGCGAATTCGATATCGAGCCGTTCGATCAGGACGATGTCACGGATCGACAGACGCGCCAGCATGGAACCAAATTTCCTAGCCGAGACCTAGAGGCCTATCTTATTGAAGGTCCGGCTGATCCAGGACCCCTGATTCTCGCTCGGCTCGAGACCGCCGGATTTTACAAGATTATAGGCGTCCTTGTACCAGCGGCTGTCAGGAAAATTGTGGCCGAGCACGGCGGCGGCGGTCTGGGCCTCGCCGACGATGCCGATCGACATATAGGCCTCGGTGAGGCGGTAGAGCGCTTCCTCGACGTGGCGCGTGGTCTGGTACTGCGTCACGACGGCCTTGTAACGGTTGATCGCGGCGGTGTAGTCGCGCTTCTGCATGTAATAGCGGCCGACCGCCATTTCCTTGCCGGCGAGCTGGTCGCGGGCGCCCTCGATCTTGGCCTTGGCGGACGTCGCATATTCGGACGTCGGATATTTGCGCACCACCTCTTCCAGAGCGGCGATCGCCTTCTCGGTGCGGCCCTGGTCGCGATTGATGTCCGGGATCTGGTCGTAATGCGAGGCGGCGATCAGGTACTGCGCATAGGCAGCGTCCGGGCTGCCGGGATGCAGCGTGACGTAGCGGGTCGCAGCACCGATGCAGCTGTCATAGTCGCCGCCCTGGTAGGACGCGTAGGCCGACATCAGCAGCGATTTGCGCGCCCAGTCCGAATAAGGATGCTGGCGGTCGACTTCCTCGAACTTCTTGTTCGCCGCCTTCATGTCCTTCTTTTCGTTCATGAGGTACAAGCCCTCATTGTAGATCTTGTCGGCGGGCTCCTCGACGAAGGTGTCGTCCTTGTTGAGAAACTTGTCCCAGAGCGCGCCGGTGCCGCAGCCCGCCAGCGGCAAGGCAAGCACGAAAAGGGTCGCGGCCTGAAGCAGCCGACGTGTCCCGATCGGAGAAACCAAGAGATATCCGCGCGTCATACGCTGTGCCGACATGAATTTTAGACCTGACGCCCTGTGATGCGGTGCCCGCTAGCCCATGATCCCCATCATGGGCGCGAAATGTAACCGTGGTGCCTGCCACGCGACCACGTCGGTGTAACCGAAAATCGATTGTTAACCCATCGGATAGGCAGGCATTCCGCCCGGAATAAGGCGAAAACGCCGCAATCCTAGTCGATCATGGTTACCAGGAGTTTCCCGGAGAAAGGCCGCCGACCGCACTTGGCGTTCAGGACACGTCCGGCCCGTAGGCCGCGGCGATCCGGCCGCCAACGATACCGCTGCCAACCTCGACCACGGGACGCGTGGTGCGGCGGGCCGCCTCACCCTCGACCACCCGCCAGGCGGTACGGTCGGCGAGCATCGCGGTCAGGACAGCGTGGTTGAGCTTGTGGCCGCCGCGCACCGAGCGATAGGCACCAAGCAACGGCAGGCCGGCCAGCGCGAGATCGCCGATTACGTCCAGCACCTTGTGGCGGGCGCATTCATCGGCGTAGCGCAGGCCCTCGGCGTTGAGCAGTCGCTCGTCGTCGAACACGACGGTATTTTCGAAGGAGGCGCCAAGCGCATAGCCTGCGCTCCAGAGCCGGGCAACATCACCCATCAGACCGAAGGTCCGGGCACGGCCGACTTCGCGGCGGAAGCGTTCCGGATTGACATCGAAACCATAGCTCTGCTGGCCGATGACGGGATTGGTGAAGTCGATCTCGACCTCGGCGCGGAATCCATTGGCGTAGGGCCGGATCTCACCGAAGGCGTCACCCATCTTGACCGAGACCGGCTTCAAGACCTGGATGAACCGGCGCTGTGCCGGCTGGCTGACGATGCCGGCCTGATCGATGGCCGCGATGAAGGCCGCGGCGCTGCCGTCCATGATCGGTACTTCCGGACCATCGACTTCGATGATGGCGTTGTCGACACCCATGCCCCGCAGCGCAGCAAGCACATGCTCGGCGGTGGAGATCAGCGGACCGTTGCGGTCGCCGAGGACGGTCGCCAAATCGGTTGCAACGACCTGCTCGGCGGTCGCTTGGATCTCGCGGTCACATCCCTCAAGTCCGGTGCGGACAAAAATAAAACCCGCATCGATAGGTGCAGGTCCCAACGTGAGGGTGACGGGAAGACCGGAATGAACGCCAACGCCGGCCACGGTGGCTTGCGCACGAAGCGTTGTTTGCCGGCTAAATTTCATCAGGAACCGCCCCACTACGACCCATTGCGACTTATACTAGACCCGACTGATCGATTGAGATCGACCGTCCGAATCTCCGTATCCCCAAGTCACGCCCGAACCATAGTCACTGCCCTAAACAGCGCCAACTCACGCTTTTTTACCGATTGTTACCCCAAACCCGCCGTATTCGCGCCAAGGCTTAACCAAATTGCGCCGGGGATTTGGACCGATAGCGGCAGCTTTAGTGAAGCACCCAACAGGTAATTAATGATTTAAAATCAGTTGCTTGAGTGCGCAATCCGGGCATGCACGGGACAAAAGGAAAGGTCCCGGCGAGCGTCTCGCCGGGACCTTTTTGCGTCTGCCTTATTGTAACAATCCTCAGGTCGCCTGCCGCCGCAGGAAGGCCGGGATATCAAGATGGTCGTCTCCCTGTGGCGCCGGCGCAACAGGTGCGGGGCGGCCATGGGCGTCGAGGCCTTGTGGCGCTGGCCGGCGGGCATATTCCGATACCGGCTCGCTGGCGGCGATCTGTTGCTGCACCGTCCGCTGCGGCTTGCGCTCGGGCAACGCCGGCATGGCGGGACCGGCGGTGCGGGCAGCGATCGGGGCCTCGGTGTCCTCGTCACGACGGCCGAGGCCGACATTGGCGAGACGCTGGAGCAGCGACAGGCGGGTCTTTTGCGGGGTCTCCTCGTCCACCTCGCCACGGGCCTGACGAAGCTCGGCCTGGGCCGGCATCGGCAGCTCGTCGAGGCGCGGCATGCGTGGCGCGCGGGGCGGCGCACGCTCGGCCTGCGGCGGGATGAAGGTTTCCGGCGTCATCGGCTCATGCATGGCGAGCGGCGCCTGCTCAGGTTCCGGAAACAGCGTGGGCTTCTGCGCGATCGGACGCACGGTGACGTCGCCATAGGTCTGCGGCGCGGGTGCCGGCGGCACCTCTGAAACGGCAGCGGCAATGGCGGCAAGCGCGGCGCGCTCGACATTGGGGCGCGGAGCGACCGGTGCTGCGGCGGCCGGCGCGGGCGCCGGGACCTGGGCTTCCAGCTTGTGGGCGCGCTCCGCCAGGCGCTGGTTGTCGGCGCGAAGGCGCGCGGTCAGGTCGGCGAGACGGCTCTCGGCGGCGACGGCGGGAGCCGCGGGAGCCTGCTGCAGCTGTTGCGGCGCGGCATTCGCGACCGGAGCGGAGGTCGCCTGGCTGTTGCGGGCGATTGCGGCCTGCTCAATGCCGGTGGCAACGACCGAAACGCGGATCAGACCATCGAGCGCCTCGTCGAAGGTGGCGCCAACGATGATGTTGGCGTCCTGGTCGACTTCCTCGCGGATGCGGGTCGCGGCTTCGTCGACCTCGAACAGGGTGAGGTCCTTGCCACCGGTGATCGAGATCAGGAGGCCCTTGGCGCCCTTCATCGAGCTGTCATCGATCAGCGGGTTGGCGATCGCGGCTTCCGCGGCGGTCAGCGCGCGCTTGTCGCCGGAGGCTTCGCCGGTGCCCATCATCGCCTTACCCATCTCACGCATGACGGCGCGGACGTCGGCGAAGTCGAGGTTGATCAGGCCTTCCTTGACCATCAGGTCGGTGATGCAGGCCACACCCGAATAGAGCACCTGGTCGGCCATCGCGAAGGCGTCGGCAAAGGTGGTCTTCTCGTTGGCCACCCGGAACAGGTTCTGGTTCGGGATGATCAGGAGCGTGTCGACGACCTTGTGCAGCTCGTTGATGCCGGCTTCGGCGGTGCGCATGCGGCGGCCGCCCTCGAAGTGGAACGGCTTGGTGACGACGCCGACGGTGAGGATACCCATGTCGCGCGCGGTCTTGGCGATGACGGGAGCTGCACCGGTGCCGGTGCCGCCGCCCATGCCGGCGGTGACGAACACCATGTTGGCGCCCGAGAGATGATCGCGGAGCTCGTCGATGACTTCTTCTGCCGCGGCGGCGCCGACGTTCGGCTGCGAACCTGCGCCGAGCCCTTGCGTCACGGCGGTGCCCATCTGCACGATGCGCTGCGCCTTCGACATCGTCAGCGCCTGCGCGTCGGTGTTGGCGACCACGAAGTCGACGCCCTGCAGGCCCGCCGTGATCATGTTATTGACGGCGTTGCCGCCGGCGCCTCCGACGCCGAACACGGTGATGCGGGGCTTCAACTCGTGAATATCAGGAACGTTGATGCTGATGGTCATGTTTGCCTCTCGATCACGCGCGCGTGGGTTCGCCCCGGCCTGCGGCCGCGGGAGTTGGTGAAAATCGACATCTGTGGAAAGCGGTCATCAAAAGCCCTCGCGTAGCCATCGTCCGACCTTTCCGAAATAACCGCCGGTCCCTGTCCTGACCTGCTGCCGCGTATGCCGCGGTTCGACATGTTCGTGGTGAACATATTGCGGGTAGACGAGAAGTCCGGCCGGCACCGCGAACGCGGCGTTCTTCGCCTCGTTGGGCAACCGGCCAAAACCGAGCGGACGTCCGACCCGCACGGGCCGGCCGAGAATTTGCGTTCCAAGCTCGACGAGGCCGGTGAGCTGCGAGGCGCCGCCCGAGAGCACGACGCGGCCCTTGGGTTCTGCTGCGAAGGGCGAATCCTTCAGCTTGTCCCGAACCATTTCGAAGACTTCCTCGGCACGATGCTTGACGATATTGGCGATGGTGGCGCGCGAAACGATCTGCGGCAGATCCTGGTCGTCACCGGCCGTCGGCACAGACATCAGCTCACGCGAGTCCGATCCGCCGGTGATGACGGTTCCGTATAACGTCTTGATTCGCTCGGCATCGGCAATGGTGGCCGAGAGTCCGCGCGCGAGATCCATCGTGATGTGTTGCCCGCCGACCGCAAATCCGGCCGCGTGCACGAAGCGACCGCCGGAATAGACCGCGATCGTGGTGGTGCCCGCGCCCATCTCGACCACTGCGGCGCCGAGATCGGCCTCGTCGTCGGTCAGCACCGACAGCCCGGCCACATAGGGACTTGCCGCCATGGCCTCGACGTTGAGATGACAACGCTCTACGGCCAGCATCAGGTTGCGCGCCACGGTGGCGTCACAGGTGACGACGTTCATGTCGACGCCGAATTGATGTGCGACCATGCCGCGCGGATCGCGGATGCCCTTGACGCCGTCGAGCGTGTAGCCGACCGGCAGCGCATGCAGCACGGTACGGCCCTCGCCGGTGGCATGGCGCATGCCGGTGGAGGTGACGCGGCTGACGTCGGCCGGCGTCACCGCGCCGCCGCGAATGTCGGCGGCGGCTTCGACCAGCTGCCCCGCGAGCCGGCCGCCGGAGACCGACAGCAAAACGGATTCGACCCGCACCTTGGCCATTTTCTCGGCAATGCCGACGGCCTGTCGCACGGCCTGCTCACATTCGCCGAGATCGACCACCGCGCCGGCCTTCATGCCGCGCGACTGGATCTGGCTGTAGCCGATCAATTCCACCGCATGGGTGCGGCCGCGCAGCGCCTCGCTGGGCGCCGACGGTTTCAGCCGCGCGATCATGCAGGCGATCTTGCTGGTGCCAATGTCGAGGCATGCGACGAGGCCGCCGCGCTTGTGCGGCATCGGGCGCGTCTTCGGCGTCTGGGTGCGATCAAGACCGGTCATGCGGCGTCCCCGGCCTTCTTTTTCTTCTTGTCCTTGAACAGGTCCTCGCGCGCCTTGGCGGCGTCGTCGGACAGCTGCACCACCAGGCGGTCGGGCAGGCGCATGTCGATCGCGACGATGTCCTTCGAGAACAGCCTTTCGTCCTTGTCGAGCTTGGAGAGCGCAGCAAGCGCGTTGCCGACATCCTGCTCGGGCAGGCGGACGTCGAGACCGTCCTTCAACCTCAGATTCCAGCGCCGCTCACCGACATAGATCGCGGCTTTGGTCACCGAGTTCACCTGCGGATAACGGGCAAGCAGCGCCAGGAAGTCGCGGGCCTGGGTGTCGGCGCCCTTGCCGACCACGAGCGGCAGCGTCAGGAACCGACGCGAGACATAGGGCTCGAGCAGCGCACCATCGTCGGCGATGACGGAGAGCCGGCCGGCCTCCTGCCACAAGGCGAACGCCTTCCGCTCGGTGATTTCGATCATGAGCTGGCCCGGATAGAGCTTCAGCACGGTCGCATCCGCAATCCAGGGATTGGTCTTGAGCTTGTCGCGGACGTCGTCGGCATCGAGGAACAGCAGCGAGGAGCGGCCGCTGACGCCGCCGATCGCGAGGATCTCGTCCTGGCTGAGCTGCTTGCGGCCGTTGATCACGACGGAGGTGATGCGGAAGCCGGCTGAATTGGCCATGGCGTTGCGCGCGTCGCTGACGGCGGTGATGAAATCCTGGAGATGGCCGCCCTTGACTATGCCAAGAGCGCAGCTGCCGATCAGCAGCAGCACGGTCATGCTGATCCCGACCCGGCGCGGCAGATAGCGCTCGATCAGCGCGACAATGCGCGGCGGCGGCTCGCGCTCGACGAGGGCCTTGACCTTGATCTTCTGCCTGGCGGCGGCGCGCTTCTCTTGAAGTCTTTCCTGGCGCTTATCCTGCACCCACTCGCGCAGAAGCACGACCGCTCCGATAGCGGCCGCCTTCAGGTCAGCTTGGGGCCTCAGCGATCTCACAAACGACCGGGTGAGGCTTCCTGCACCATCCATTGCACGAGCTCGTCAACAGTTTGCCCGCGACACCGCGCGGGTCCTGGCGAACATGACGTCTCGGTCGTGCCGGGCCGGGTGATGGTCTTCGATCGAAGAAACCGCTCCCCTTCAAAGCGTTCGCCGGCCGGATACATCCGAAACGGCTCACGCGCCGGCAGCCAAAACGCCATATGCGCCGCCAGCGTTAACCTTCGGACGTCCTGGTAAACAAAAGGTAAAATTCGTTAACGCGGGATGCTTTTTGCCGAGGCAAGTGAGGCAGTTGCGCCACGATGTCCGGCATTTTACCGGTTTTGGCCGTCAAATTGGCCAATTTGGGCGGCCCGCCCGTTAACCAATCCTAATTATTTCCGCACCCGCCGCACGGCCAGCTCGATCAGGTCGCGGAGGAAGTCGACGAATGCGATGCCCTCGGCTTTCAGCGCCTTGGGGTAGAGCGAGGACTTGGTCAACCCCGGGAGCGTGTTGGTTTCGAGATAGACCAGCCCCTTCTCCGAGACGATGAAGTCGGAGCGGGAATAGCCAGAGCAGGACATGGCCCGGTGCGCCAGCATGGCCTGCCTCTTGAGCGCGGCGGTAACCTCGGGGGTGAAGCGGCCCGGGCAGATCTCCTGAGTCGTCGACAGCAGATATTTTGCGGCGTAATCGAAATTGCCCTCACCCGGAATGATCTCGATCGGGGGCAACGAGATGATCGAGCCGTCGGTGCGCTCCAGCACGCCGCAGGTCGCCTCGACCCCGGCGATGTAGGGCTCGATCACGTAGTCTTCGTGCTTGGCCGCATTGCGGACGGCGACGAGATCCTGCCTGGCGTTGACGAAGATCAGGCCGTAGCTCGATCCGTCGCGCGCAGGTTTTGCGATCAGCCTGCCATATTCGGCGAAAGCGTCATCGATGTCCTCGAGCGCGATGCCCGCAGGCGGCGTGACCCCACCGAGCGCGGCAAAGCGCTTGGCCGCGATCTTGTCGAAGGCGAGATGCGAGGAGGCCGAGCCGGAGCCGGTGAACGGCACACCACGCGCCTCGCACATCACTTGCAATTCGCCGTTCTCGGCGCAGCCGCCATGCAGGCTCAGCACCAGCACGCGGTCTTCCACCTTGGCCTGGTCGAGCGCCTGCGCCAGTGGAATGCCCCGCGTGCCGGGCTTGAACTCATCCTCGAAGGGCCGAGAATGTTCGAGCAGCTGCTTCGGCTGCACGAGGTGCACCTTGTCCTCGACATCCCAGAACCAGAGATCGGCCTCGGGCAGCGCCTGCTGCAACGCCTGGGCCGACGCGACGGAAACCAGACGCTCGCGGTTTGAGCCGCCGAAGAGGATGGTGGTGCGCATGTTCATAGCCCGAAATATCTCCAGTTCGTCATTCCGGGGCGCGACGAAGTCGCGAGCCCGGAATCCATTTCACCACCGTCACTGCCGCCCGATGGATTCCGGGTTCTCGCTTCGCGAGCCCGGTATGACGGTGACTATGAAACCCCGATCCGCTTGATTTCCCAGTGTAGCTCGATTCCGGAATTTGCCTTCACCCGTTCGCGCACGGTCTCGCCGAGCGTTTCGATGTCGTGCGCGGTGGCATCGCCGGTGTTGATCAGGAAATTGCAGTGCATCTCGGAGACCTGCGCGCCGCCGACGCGCAGGCCGCGGCAGCCGGCAGCATCCACCAGCTTCCAGGCGGAATGGCCGGGCGGATTCTTGAAGGTCGAGCCGCCGGTCTTTTCGCGGATCGGCTGCGCCGTCTCGCGGTGATTTTGCACTTCGGCCATCCGCGCGCGGATCGCTTCAGTGTCCCTGATCTCGCCGCGGAAACGCGCGGAGGTGAAGATGATCGAGGGATCGACGCCGCTGTTGCGATAGACGAATTTCATGTCGGCATTGGAAAAGACGTGCTTGGTGCCGTCGCGCCCGACGCCGCGCGCCTCGATCAGCACGTCCTTGGTCTCACCGCCATTGGCGCCCGCGTTCATGCGTAGCGCGCCGCCGATGGTGCCGGGAATACCGAAGTAGAACTCGAGCCCGCCGATATTGGCAGAAGCCGCGACCTCGGCGACGCGCTTATCGAGCGCAGCCGCGCCGGCGGTGACGACATCGCCGCCCGCAACGGCCTCACCAAAAGCGCGCGGCGAAAGGCGGATCACCACGCCCGCAATGCCGCCGTCGCGCACAATGAGATTGGAGCCGACGCCGACGACATAGACGGGAATGTCGGGTGCGAGATGCGCGAGGAAATAAGCGAGATCGTCCTCGTCCGCTGGTGTGAACAGCACCTGCGCCGGCCCCCCGACGCGAAACCAGGTCAACTCGGCCAGTGATTGGTTCGCAAGCAGCCGGCCGCGCAACTCCGGCATCGCGGCTTTGAGAGCGGGGGTGATGTCGAGAAATCCCACCGCCCTACCCCAGCGCCTTCAATTGATCCGGCAGCGCATAGGCCCATTGCGTGATGTTGCCGGCGCCGAGACACACGACGAGATCGCCCGACTTGGCCACTCCCTTAACGATGCCCGCAAGCTCCGAGGCTGTCGGCAGCGGGATCACCTCGCGGTGGCCGTGCGCGCGCAGGCCCGCGACGAAATGATCGCGATCGATGCCGTCGATCGGCGTCTCGCCTGCCGGATAAACATCTGCAGCGATCACTGTATCGGCGTCGTTGAAGCAGGTGCAGAATTCCTCGAACAGCGATTGCAGACGGGTGTAGCGATGCGGCTGCACCACGGCGATGATCTTGCCGTTGGTGGATTCGCGCGCCGCCTTCAGCACCGCCGCGATCTCGACGGGGTGATGACCGTAATCGTCGATCACGGTGACGCCGTTCCATTCGCCTGTCTTGGTGAAGCGGCGCTTGACGCCGCCGAAGCCGGTAATCGCCTTGCGGATCGCATCGTCCGACACGCCGAGCTCGCGCGCGACCGCGATCGCCGCCGTGGCGTTCGAGGCGTTATGACGCCCCGGCATCGGCAGCATGAGATCGGCGATCTCGTGCACGGCGCCGGTCTTGCGATCGCGGAACGCGACCTTGAACTTCGATCCGCCGCCCATCGGAGTGAGATCGAGCAGCCGCGCATCGGCTTGCGGATTTTCGCCGTAGGTGATGATGCGATGATCCTCGATCTTGCCGACGAGGCTTTGCACCACGGGATGATCGATGCACATCACGGCAAAGCCGTAGAACGGCAGGTTCTCGACGAAGTGCCGGAAGGCGTCCTGCACGGCATCGAACGTCTTGAAGTGGTCGAGATGCTCGGGGTCGACATTGGTGACGATCGCGACGTCCGTCGGCAGCTTCAGGAAGGTGCCGTCGCTCTCGTCGGCCTCCACCACCATCCAGTCGCCGGCACCGAGGCGCGCGTTGGAGCCGTAGGCGTTGATGATGCCGCCGTTGATCACGGTCGGATCGAGCCCGCCGGCATCGAGCAGGGTTGCGACCATCGTGGTCGTCGTGGTCTTGCCATGGGTGCCGGCGATCGCGACGCAGCTCTTCAGCCGCATCAGTTCGGCCAGCATCTCGGCGCGGCGCACCACGGGAATGCGCCGCTCACGCGCCGCCATCAATTCCGGATTGTCGCGCTTGATCGCGGTGGACACGACGACGACCTCGGCGCCATCGATGTTCTCGGCCTTGTGGCCGACCGAAACCTTCGCGCCTTTCTTGCGCAGACGGTCGAGATTGTAATTGTCCGACGCGTCCGAGCCCTGCACGGTATAGCCAAGATTGACCAGCACCTCGGCGATGCCGCTCATGCCGATCCCGCCGATCCCGACGAAGTGGATGGGTCCGATCTCGCGCGGCAGTCTCATGTGGTTTCCTTGGGGTCATCGTCCGCGAAGGCGGACGATCCAGTATTCCGCGACGCCTGAGATTCAAATCAGCTGCGTCGTGTACTGGATGCCCCGCTTTCGCGGGGCATGACAAGGGGCTTTTTTGACCATTCGGGGGCGGAACAGGCTCAGATTCCCGCGACTTTGACCACCAGATCGGCCAGCCGCTCGGCGGCGTCGAGCCGGCCTGCCCTTTTCGCCGCGGCAGCCATCGCAGCGAGGCGCACCGGTTCGGCAGCAAAGCCGGAGATCTCGGCAGCGAGGCGATCGGAGGTGAACTCGGTCTGCGGGATGCGGATGGCGCCCTCGACCTTGGCCAGCACGCCGGCATTGGCGAACTGGTCCTGGTCGATCGAGCCGGGCAGCGGCACCAGGATCGAGGGTCGGCCGATCGCGGCAAGCTCGGCCACCGTGCCGGCGCCGGAGCGCGATACCACGAGATGATTGGAGGCAAGCCGCGCCGGCAGATCCGTGAAGAATGGCGCCAGCTCGGCCTTGATCTTGAGCTTGTCGTAGACCGCGCGCACGCGGCTCATGTCCTCGTCGCGGACCTGCTGGGTCAGGATGAGCCGCCCCCACAGCGCGGGCTCAAGCCGCTCGATCGCACCGGGCACGATGTCGGCCATGATGCGCGCGCCCTGGCTGCCGCCGATGACGAGCAGGCGGAGCGGGCCATTTACTTCGGGGGCGGCGTAGGGCACGGCGGCAGCAGCGAGAACCGCCGGCCGCATCGGTGTGCCGACTGTCGTGGTTTTGCCCGCGAGCGCGGGATCACGGTCGAGCACGCCCGGCAGTGACGTCGCAATGGCTTGGACACGGCTCGACAAGAACCGGTTGGCGCGGCCGAGCACGGCGTTCGCGTCGTGGATGATCCCGGGCACGCCGGCGAACTTCGCCGCCAGCAGCGGCGGCAATGTCGGATAACCGCCGAAGCCGACGACAGCGGCCGGCTTCAATCGCTTGATCAGGCGATAGGCCGACAGCGTGCCGGTGGCGAGCGTCAAGCCGGCATAGGCGATCTGCAGCGGATTACGGCCGCGCGCGGTCTCGCTCGCGACGACGTCGATCATGTCCTTGCTGAACAGCCCGCTGTAGCGCAGCGCGCGCTCATCGGTGACGAGGCGCACGCGAAAGCCGCGCCGGATCAATTCGACGCCGAGCGCCTCGGCCGGAAACAGATGGCCGCCAGTGCCGCCCGCGGCGAGAAGAATCAGGGGGGATGGATCCATGGTGGCCGTATTTACAGGGAAAGGCCGATCATTGCGAGCCAGCTACGGCTCTGCGCTCCGCTTGTCCGGGACACGAGACCATCAAGCGTAGCTGCGCATCGCGTCGGCGCGGCCGCTGGCCTCGACCTCGGTGCGTGGACGCAGCCGCGTCAGCGCCAGCATCATGCCGACCCCGTAGGCCAGCGAGACGATCGAGGAACCGCCGTACGAAATGAACGGCAGCGTCATGCCCTTGGCAGGAATGAGCTGAAGGTTGACCGACATGTTGATCGCCGCCTGCACGCCGAACAGGATCGCTAGCCCGGAGGCCGCGAAGCGCGAGAACATGTCCTCATTGGCATAGGCCCGCGACAGCGTGCGGATCACGACGAAGGCGAACAGCGCCAACATGGCAAGACACAGGATGATGCCGAACTCTTCGGCCGCGACCGCGAACACGAAGTCGGTGTGGCTGTCCGGCAGGCTGCGCTTTGCGATGCCCTCGCCCGGCCCGAGGCCGAACCAACCGCCGTTGTAAAAGGCTTCCATCGCGGTATCGACCTGGAAGGTGTCGCCGGAGGCCGGATTCATGAAGCGCTTGATGCGGCCAGCCACGTGCGGGACGAACAAATAGGCGCTGAACAGGCCGGCCGCGCCGAGGCCCGCCAGGCCAAAGACCCAGATCATGCGCATGCCCGCGATGAAGAACAGCGAGCCCCAGACCATCAGGATCAGCATGGTCTGGCCGAAGTCCGGCTCCATCACCAAGAGCGACACCAGCATCAACAGCAGCACCAGCGCCATCGAGGTCGCCGGCATTTCCGGCCGCTTGGTCGATTCCGCGAACAGCCAGGCAGCGATGACGACGAAGGATGGTTTGGCGATTTCGGAGGCCTGGATGTTGACGCCGATGAGCGTGATCCAGCGCCGCGAGCCCTTCACCTCGGGGCCGATGGCGAGCGTCACCACGATCAGGATGATGCTGACCGCGAAGATGATCAGCGCACTACGCCGGATCGAGCGCGGCGACAGGAAGGACACCCCGATCAGCACCAGAAACGACGGCACCAGGAACATCACGTGACGATTGAAGAAGTGGAAGGGATCGAGCCCGATGCGGGTCGCGACCGGCGGGCTCGCCGCCAGCGACAGTATGACGCCGGTCAGCATCAACACCAGGATCGCGCCGAGCAGCGGCTTGTCGACGGTCCACCACCACTCGGTAAAGGGGGTGCGTTCTTCACGGGAGAGCATGGGCGGCCGCTTTCGGACAGAGGTCCGTCCATTGGTCGCCGAGGTTGGTTACCGGGGGGTTAAGGGAACGGATGAAGTTTTCGCCAGTGCGTGCCCCGGACGCAGCGCAGCGTCCCCGGCGATGCGAAGCATCGTCCGGTGCGATGCGCTGCAGAGCCGCGGCCCACCGCCTCCCGGGTCCCGGCTCTGCGGAGCGTCACTTCGTGCCGCACCGCGTCCGGGACACGAGAGCCCTATTCGTAATAGATCGCGACATCCCCCGCGCGCTGATCGCGTTTGTCGACCTGGCTTGGCTCGGGGATGAAACCGATCCTGACCGCCCGCTCGCTGCTCCAGGCAACGACCACCTCGAGATGTCCGCGCACACTGACAAAGGTCGGCGTGCTTTCGGGCGAGAACGTCCGGCCGCGCGCCACGACGCTGGCTTGCGTGCTGTCCGGAACTGACGCTCCGCATGTCTTCCAGACCACGACGACCAGTTGACTGCCGCTCGGGGACGCAAACGCACGCTGGCGAACGACGCGGCATGCGCCAAGTCCGCTCATGACGTTGTCGATGAGGACAACACAGAGGAAGCCGACCGGAACAGCAAGAGCGACGACAAGTCCGATCCAGCGTCGCCGCAACATCCTCACACCACCGGCTTCACACCCGGCAGCGCCTGCACCAGCTCGCGGAACCTGGTGCCGCGGATTTCGAAGTTGCGGTACTGGTCGAACGACGCACAGGCCGGCGACAGCAGCACGACGGCGTCGGCGAGGTCGGACGCTTCGGCATCGCGCGCCGCGTGCTCGACCGCGACGTCGAGCGTCTGGCTGATCTCGTGCGCGACTTCGCTGCCGAGCGTTCCGGAAAATTCCTCAGCAGCCTCGCCGATCAGATAGGCCTTGCGGATGCGGGGGAAGAAGCCTGTCAGGCCAGTGATGCCGCCCGCCTTCGGCTTGCCGCCGGCGATCCAGAAGATGTCGGCGAAGGACGACAGCGCGTGCGCGCTGGCATCGGCATTGGTGCCCTTGGAATCATTGACGAACAGCACGTTGCCGCGGCGGCCGACCTGCTCCATGCGGTGCGCCAGGCCCGGAAAGCTGCGCAGGCCATTTTGCAACACGTCCTGGCTGATACCCATCGCGAGTGCGGCGGCGGCGGCACACGCCGCGTTCTGCGCATTGTGCAGGCCGCGCAGCGAGCCGATGCCGCCGAGCGTGGCGATCTCGCTGCGCGCGCCGCCCGAGGTGCGCACGATGGTGCCGTGCTCGACATGAATGCCTGAAGCCAGCGGGTTCTTGACGGAAATCCGCACGACGTTCTTGCCGGTGCGGTCGAGCCGGTCCGCGATGTCGCGGCAATAGCCGTCATCGACGCCCACGATCGAGGTGCCGTTTGTCTGCACGTTGGCGACGAGGCGCTCCTTTACCGCTGCATAGTGCGCGATGGTGCCGTGACGATCGATGTGATCTTCGCTGACGTTGAGCAGGATGCCGACGGACGGGTCGAGCGAGGGCGTGAGGTCGATCTGATAGGACGACATCTCGATAACGTGGACGCGGCCCATCCGCGGCGGCTCCAGCGAAAGGATCGCGGTGCCGATATTGCCGCCCATCTGGGTATCGTAGCCGGCGACCTTCGTCAGATGCGCGATCAGGGCCGTCGTGGTCGACTTGCCGTTGGTGCCGGTGATGGCGACGAACGGCGCGTCCGGCGCATGACGGCGGCGCTCGCGGCAGAACAGCTCGATGTCGCCGATCACCTCGACGCCGGCCTCCTGCGCCTTCAGCACGCTCCAGTGCGGCACTGGATGAGTGAGCGGCACGCCGGGCGCGAGCACGAGCGCGGCGAATTTCGCCCAGGAGACATTGCGCAGATCCGCGGTGACGAAACCGGCCTGTGCCGCCTTGGCGACGTTTTCGCCATTGTCGTCGGCGGCGATCACCTCGGCGCCGCCGGCCTTCAGCGCGTGGCAGGAGGCGAGCCCCGAGCCGCCGAGGCCGAACACCGCGACCGTCTTGCCGGCGAAGGATGTGACCGGGATCATCGAGATACCGTCAGCGCAGCTTCAGCGTGGAGAGGCCGGCGAGCGCCAGCATCACCGAAATGATCCAGAAACGAATCACGATCTGCGGCTCGGTCCAGCCGAGCTGCTCGAAATGGTGATGGATCGGCGCCATGCGGAAGATGCGCTTGCCCGTCAGCTTGAACGACACCACCTGCACGATGACGGAGACCGCCTCCAGCACGAACAGCCCGCCGATCACCGCAAGCACGATCTCGTGTTTCACCGCGACAGCGATCGAACCCAGCATGCCCCCGAGCGCGAGCGAGCCGGTGTCGCCCATGAAGATCGAGGCCGGCGGCGCGTTGAACCAGAGAAAGCCGAGCCCGGCCCCGAGCAGAGCGCCGCAGAGCACCGCAAGCTCGCCGGTGCCGGCGACATATTTGATCTGGAGATAGTCGGCGAACACCGCGTTGCCGGCGAGATAGGCAATCATGGCAAAGCTTGCGGTCGCGATCATCACGGGCACGATGGCGAGGCCGTCGAGACCGTCGGTGAGGTTCACCGCATTGCCGGCGCCGACGATGACGAAGGCGCCGAACACGACGAAGAACCAGCCGAAATGCAGCACGGTGTCCTTCAGGAAGGGAATCGTCAGCGCGGTCGACGCTGGATCACGGTTCAGCCGCACCAGCGCATAGCAGGCGGCCAGCGCGATGATCGCTTCGATCAAAAGGCGCAGCTTGCCGCCGAACCCGCTCGTGGTCTGCTTGGTGACCTTGAGGTAGTCGTCATAAAATCCGACGAAGCCGAAGCCGAGGGTCACCGCCAGCACGATCCAGACATAGGGGTTGAGCGGATTGCACCACAGCACGGTGCCGACCGTGAGGCCGGACAGGATCATCAGCCCGCCCATGGTGGGCGTGCCCTTCTTGGCCAGATGCGATTGTGGGCCATCGGTGCGGATCGGCTGGCCCTTGCCCTGGCGGATGCGCAGGTGATCGATGATCCAGGGCCCGAACAGGAACACGAACAGCGCGCCGGTGACGATGGCGCCGCCGGTGCGGAAGGTGATGTAGCGGAAGACGTTGAGAACGGTGCGCACCGCACCGACGCCCGGAAATGTGTTGGAGAGGTCGATCAGCCAGTAAAACATTCAGACGGTCCTATGGCGCCTTTCGCACGCGGCCTTCGCCTGGCCTCAACGTGTCTCACGCGCATTCGCTGGTCTTGATCATGGGGTCGAGCGACCTCAAGAAACCGAACGGCGGCGCGCCGCAAAGGGTGGGATTCGGGAACTGCGCCTTCCAAGCAGTTTACGCCTTTGCCTGCAAGGCGGCCACTAGGCCCGGCACAAACTTGTTGACCCAGAACATCTTCTTGCTGCCCTTGACAACCACGACATCGCCTGCCTTCAGCAGGCTAGCTACCTCGCCCGCCTTCAGTGTGGCGGGATCGTCGTGCCAGCCGAGCCCTTTGCCGGATGGAAGCACCTCGTAAAGGTGGCGCATCAGGGGGCCGACGCAATAGATGCCGTCGATGCCGTCGAGATGAGCGGCGAGCGCGGTGTGGTAGTGAGGTGCGTTCTCGCCAAGTTCCAGCATGTCACCGAGCACCGCGATGCGGCGGCCGCCGCTCGTGTTGCGGGCCTGAAGGCTCTGCAGCGCAGCCGTCACGCTCGCCGGATTGCCGTTGAAGCTGTCGTCGATCACGGTGACACCGCCGACCGCCTGCTCCACGCCGCGGCCGGTCATGATGCCGACGCGCTCAAGCTTGATCGCAAGCGTCGCCACATCGAGATGGGCGGCATGAACAGACGCAAGGGCAGCAAGCGCATTCTGCACCCGGTGCGGCGCGCCCGGCGTCAGGCTGAAGGCGATCTCCTTCTTGCCGACGCCGGCCACGACCTGCCAGCTCTCGCCGTGCGGCGCGTGCGTGACCTCGTGCACTTCGGCCTTCTCGCCGAAGCGCACCACCTTGCCTTTCCAGTCAGGCGCCTTGATTCCAGCCGGCAGCACCAGCACGCCATCCTCAGGCAGGCCGTGCGCGATCGACACCTTCTCGCGCCTGATGGCATCGAGCGAGCCGAGCTTCTCCAGATGTACCGGCTGGACGTTGACGACCAGCGCGACCGTCGGCCGCGTCAATTCGCTGAGCCGCGCGATCTCGCCGGCCTGGTTCATGCCCATCTCGACGACCCAGAGGCTGGCGTCGGGTCGCGCATTGCACAGCGTCAGCGGCACGCCCCAGAAATTGTTGAAGCTCGAGGGGCTCGCATAGGCATTGGGATAGGCCGCGAGGAACTCCTTGGTGCTGGTCTTGCCGGCGCTGCCGGTGAGGCCGATCACCGGCCCTTTGAAGCGCGCACGTGCGGCGCGCGCGAGCCCCCAGAGGCCGTCGATCAGCGTGTCCTTCACGACGATCTGCGGAACGCGGATGCCCGCGATCTCGTGCGGCACGATCATCGCGACCGCGCCCGAGGCTTCCGCCTTATCAGCGAACTCCCAGCCGTCGCGCGCGCTGGCGAAGGCCGAAACGAAACCGCCGCTCGGCGTGCCCGATAGCGCCACGAACAGGCTGCCCGGCTTCACCAGGCGGCTGTCCTGCGTGACGAAATCGATCGTGGTGTCCGGGAATGATCCGGTCGCGCCCAGCACGCGCGCCACCTCGGCGACCGTCCATAATGGCCCGCTCATGCGTCCCTCGATGCCAATGCGGCGGCGACCGCCTCGTGATCACTGAACGGCAGAACCTTGCCGCCGACGATTTGGCCGGTCTCGTGCCCCTTGCCGGCGACGAGCAGCGCATCGCCCTCTTCGAGCTCCTCGATCGCGGCGCGGATCGCGGCGGCGCGGTCGCCGATTTCGCGCGCGCCCTTGGCGGCGGCGAGGATCGCGGCGCGAATGGCTTCCGGCTTCTCGCTGCGCGGATTGTCGTCGGTGACAATGACGCGATCGGCATTTTGAGCGGCGATCTCGCCCATGATCGGCCGCTTGCCGGCATCGCGATCACCGCCGGCGCCGAAGACGACGATCAGTCTGCGCCTGGCGTAAGGGCGCAGCGCTTGCAGCGCCTTCGCCAGCGCGTCGGGCTTGTGCGCGTAGTCGACGAAAACAGGCGCGCCGTTGCGCTCGCCGACGCGCTCGAGCCGGCCCTTGGCGCCTTCGAGATGCTCGAGGCTGGCAAACACGTCTGCCGCATCGCTGCCGGTGCCGATGGCAAGGCCGGCCGAGACCAGTGCGTTCTCGATCTGGAATTCGCCGACCAGCGGCAGCCGGACCGCATGGGCCCTGCCACGATGTTCGAGCGAAAGCTCTTGCGAGAAGCCTTCGACCGCGGCATCGACGAGACGAATGCCCTCGCCTGCCCCATCGCCGTTGCGGCCCACCGCCATCACGTGCAGACCACGTGCCTTCGCGGCATCGATCGCTTCCGCCGAGCAGTCATGATCGGCCGAGATCACGGCGGCGCCACTGGGCGGAATGAGCTCCCGGAACAGCCTGAGCTTTGCCGCGAGATAGTGCGCGACGGTCGGATGATAATCCATGTGGTCGCGCGACAGATTGGTGAAGCCGCCGGCGGAAATCCGCACGCCATCGAGGCGGTATTGATCGAGGCCGTGCGAGGACGCCTCGAACGCAAGATGCGTCACGCCCTCGCGCGCGATCTCGTCGAGCTGGCGATGCAAGGCTATCGGATCCGGCGTGGTCAGCGAGCCGTAGACGGTACGCTTCGGTGAGACGAGGCCGATGGTGCCGATGCTGGCCGAAGCATGGCCCAGCCGCTCCCATATCTGGCGGGTGAACGCGGCGACCGAGGTCTTGCCGCTGGTTCCGGTGACTGCGGCAATGGTCGCAGGCTGCGCCGGGAAAAACCTTGCCGCAGCCAGCGCCAGCGCGCGGCGTGGGTTGGCGACAGCGACGAAGGCCACCTTGCAGCCGTCAGGCGCGTGATCGCCGACCACGGCTACGGCGCCGGCGGCAACGGCTGCATCGATGAACCGCGCGCCATCGGTTTTGCTGCCTGATAGCGCGAAGAAGAGATCGCCCGGCTTGACCACGCGGCTGTCGAGCGCAACACCTGTTACATCGAGCGCCGCAACAGCGGGCTCTATTGCGGCATCATTGCCTAGAAGTTCACGCAGCTTCATGGTCTTCCGGTCGACATGCCGCGCCAGAGAGCCGAATCGTCAGGAAAAGCCGAATCAGCACCGGCGATGGCCACCCGGATTGATTACTGGGTTGTCCTGGATGCTGCAAGAATAAGGCGGTCCGCAGGCGGCAGGTCGTAGCGCGGCTCGATGCCGAGAAGCGGTCCGATACGGGTGATGACGTTGCCCGCCGTCGGAACGGCGTTCCAGCCCGAGGTGATGAAACCGTAGGTTTCCTTCAGTGGCTGCGGCTCGTCCAGCATGATCAGGAGCTGATATTTCGGCTTGTCCGCCGGCAGAATCGCGGTGAATGCCGTCAGCACCCGCTTCTTGGCATAACGGCCGTTGACCACCTTTTCCGCGGTGCCGGTCTTGCCGCCGATATAATAGCCCTTCACGTCCGCCTTGCGCGCCGTGCCGATTTCGGCGTTCAGCCGCATCAGGAAGCGCATCTTGTCCGACGTCTCGGGCTTGATCACGCGCTTGGCGATCGCCCGCGCCTCCTCCTCGGAGCGCTTGAGGAAGGTCGGCGGAATCAGAAGGCCGCCATTGGCGAGCGCGCTGACGCCCATCACGGCCTGCAGCGGCGCGACCGCGATGCCGTGACCGAACGCGATGGTGATGGTGTTGAGATCGCCCCAATGCCGCGGCACGATCGGCGAGGCGCTTTCCGGCAGCTCAGTGCGGAGCCGCTCGAGCTGGCCCATCTTGCGCAGGAACGCCTTGTGCGCTTCCACGCCCTGCGACAGCGCAATTCGCGCCGCGCCCACGTTGGAGGAGAAGGTGAACACCTCCTTCATGTTGAGGAAGCGGCCCTTCGGCTCGTCGTCATGGATGGCGAACTTGCCGTAGTGCAGCGGCCCGCGCGCATCCCACAGCGAATCGAGGCCGTATTTGCCGGTGTCGAGCGCCATCGCGAGCGTGAACGCCTTGAAGGTCGAGCCCATCTCGTAGACGCCTGTGGTCAGGCGGTTGATGCGATCAGGGTCGTGGGCTTCCTTCGGATTGTTCGGGTCGAAATCCGGAACCGAGACCATGGCCACGATCTCGCCGGTGTTGACGTTGGTGACGAGGCCGGAGGCGGCCTTGGCGTGGAATTTTTCCTTGGCCTTGAGCAGCTCGTCGCGCA
>NZ_FOVU01000017.1 GCF_900115265.1 Bradyrhizobium sp. Ghvi
GGTCAGCCCCAAAGCCTTCAGGGTGTCCGCCTTGCCGGTGATGCTCAGATCAGCGCCCGTCGAGCTGTTGAGAACCAACGCGCCACTGCCGTTGACGGTCGAGGGCGTCTGGCCGCCGTTGGACGTCAGGGTACCCGAGACGTTCCTTTGCGCGCCGCTGGCGATGTCAACTGCGGTCAGCACGTCACCGATCGAGGCTTTCGTCGTCGAGCCGAGATAGACGAGCGAGTTGCCATTGGCGTCGGTGAAGACGTTACCGGTGGTCGTGTTGGCGATCGCAGTGACCTGGGTGTATCCCGTAGGTGCCGTGGTCGGAGCGTCACCCGAAGCAAAGGTGATCGTCTTGCCGTCAACGGTGAACGTATCGCCTGCAACGACACCGGCGTTGGCGTCGCCCGCACCTGCGCCGTTCAAGAGCTTGGCCGCGGTGGTGGCCGCGTTGATCGCCGTGCCGGTGACGGTCGCGACGGCCGCGCTGCCGAGCGTGGTCGTGCTCGATGCAGCGTGAGCACCACCGGCCGTGCCGTCGAACAGCACGTTGGTCAACGCGGTCGCGCTCGAATAGGTCGTGGTGCCGCGCAGGTCGGACGAGGTCGCACCGGCGATCGTGGTCGAGACGTTCGACTTGGTCGAATAGCCGACCGTGGTCTGCAGCGCCTGGTTGGCGATCGACTTGGCGCTGTCCAGCAGCTTCGACAGCGAGGTGATGCCGGTGTTGGCGGCCTGCAGCACCTGCACGCCGTTGGCGATGCCATCGAGCAGGTTGTTGATGTCGCTGGCGCGATTGTCGAGCGACTGGGCGGTGAAGAAGTTGGTGGGGTTGTCCAGCGCCGAGTTCACCTTCTTGCCGGTCGACAGACGCGACTGGGTGGTGGCGAGGAGGTCGGCGGTGGACTGGAGAGAGAGCAGGTTCTGGCGAACCGATGCGGAGAGGACGATACCGGACATACTGTTACCTTTCTGGTAGCTACGCGTCCTGTTTGACCGATATTGATCAAACGACGGGCGGACGGTGCCTCCGAGCCTCTAACAATCCGTGAAATGAAACCCCCGGTTTGTCCGCTTCGAACCCAAAACGGCGTTTGGCAAAGTTATGCCCAGCTCCATTGCTGAGCAGCAAGATACTGAAAGCATTCTTCTTTTCGGCTCCCACGGAAATCTTTACGACCCGTTAACCACATTCAGCAAGGATTGGACCCAAATCAGGGCGGGCAGCCATTATTCCGGGAAGCGCGCGCCGCTCGTTACAAGCGGGTTAATGGAGAACAGGCATGGCGCTCAAGGTCGAGCTCAAACCGCATGAACGCATCATCGTCGGCAATTGCGTCATCACCAACACCGACCAGCGCGCCCGCCTTCTGATCGACGGCGAGAACGTGCCGATCCTGCGCGAGCGCGATATCCTGACGCCGGAGACGGCCAACACGCCGGCCAAGCTGGTCTATCTGGCGGTCCAGCTCATGTACATCTCGCCGGACCCGCAGAGCCAGCACGGCACCTATTTCAACCTGGTGCGCGACATCGTCACCGCCGTGCCGAGCGCCTGGTCCATCATCGAGGGCATCAACAACAACATCATGAGCGGCGACCTCTACCGCGCCCTGAAGGATGCCCGCAAACTGATCGCCTACGAGGACAAGCTGCGTGAGCAGTTCGAGGCCACGCATCCCAAAACCGAAGCAGGCAAGACCGACGTCAGCACGGCCGCCTGATCTCAAGACTAACGAGAACGACAACGGCCCCGGATCATCTTTCGGGGCCGTTGTCGTTTCAGCCGGTCGTGGCTACTGCGTCGCAAGCGGCGGCGCTTCGACCTCGATCAATCCGCCGGTGCGCTTCGTACCGAACTCGATCACGGCCGACACCAGTGCGTCGATGTCCGTCTCGGCGGTGCGATGATTGACGATCGCGGCGCGTATCGCGAACTTGCCGTCCAGCGTCGTGCCCGACGGCGCGGCGATGCCGGACTCCTGGATATCGGCGACGATCTCGCGATTGACCGCATCGCCAGCGCGGTATCGGAAGCAGACGATGTTGAGATTGACAGGCGCGAGCAGCTCGAGCCTCGGCTCGGCGAGCACGCGCGCCTCCAGGTATTTTGCCAGCGCGCAGCTCCGGGCGATCACCGCACCCAGCCGGTCGATGCCGAACGTCTTCAGCGTGAACCACGTCTTCAGCGCGCGGAAGCCGCGCGACAGATCAGGACCGAGATCGCACGGCCACACGGTGCCGGCCGCAAGCCCCCTCGCCTCACGGCTCAAATAAGCCGCCGGCTGCGCGAAGGCCTGCCTGTGACGTTCGCCGTCGCGCACCAGCAGGAAGCCGGCGTCATAAGGCACCTGGCCCCATTTGTGGAAATCAAGTGCGATCGAATCCGCAAGCGCGATGCCGTCGAGCAGCGGCGCAAGCTCCGGCGAGAAGATCGCGAGCGCCCCGAAGGCGCCGTCGACGTGAAACCAGATTCCCTCCTCCCGGCACAGCTGCGCGATCGCCCTGAGGTCGTCGATCGCGCCGATGTCGACGGTCCCTGCAGACGCCGTGACCAGGAACGGCCTGAACCCGGCCGTGCGATCGACAGCAATCTGTGCGCGCAGCGCGGTGACGTCGATGCGATGGTCGACATCGACATCGATCTTGCGCAGCGCATCGGTTCCGAAGCCGGCGATATCCATCGCGCGGGAGATGCAGCCATGCGCGGCCTTCGATGCGTAGGCCGTGAGCAGCGCGCCGCCGTTGCCGAGACCGTGCTGCCGCGCCAGCGCGCCGAGCGCGCTCGTACGTGCCACCAGCACCGCCATCAGATTCGCCATCGACGTGCCGGTGACGAAGATGCCGCTTGCTCCTTTCGGAAAGTCGAACAGGACGCGCATCCACTCGACGATCTGGCGCTCGACCGCGATGGGCATGTGATCGCGACCGCCGAGATTGGCGTTGAGGCCGGCCGCGAGCATCTCCGCGATCATGCCGACCGCCGTGCCGCCGCCATGCACCCAGCCCATGAAGCCGGGATGAACGTTGCCGGTCGCGTAAGGCGCGACATGCTCGGAAAATTCACGATAGACCTCGGCGAGATCGGTCGCCTCGCGCGGCACATCGGTTCTGATAGCCGCGCGAACCTCGTCGGGGATCGGCTGCCAGACCGGGCGCGCGCGGACATTGGCAATGCCATCGATGGCATCGTCCAGCATGCGATGAGCGAGCGCCCGAAACTCGCTCCAGTCCTCCGGATCGAGCGATCCATTCGAAACGCCGGCTTGCGGATTGCGGATGATCTCGTTCATGCCGCACTCTCCACGTCCGCCTTTGCAGTGCCCTTGGCGTGCCGCGACAGCATCGCGGTGAATGCAGCAAAGATCTTGCGCATCTGCGGCGGCTTGTATGGAAACACGACAGGCGAATCCATGTTGTGCACGACGGCGGTGTTGTCGGCCTCGAACACCAGCAGCTCGCCGTTCTGATTCTCGGCGCAATCGACGATGAAATAATCGAGCCCGACCCGCCGGCTCATTACGTCGAGCGCGCGCCTGTGGCGCTCCGCGAAGGCGTGGTCGAAGTCTTGCATGAAGATGGCTTCTTCGGCGCGCTTCTCTTCGCTGAATGCCATATAGGCGTTGAGATACCAGATGTCCCAGCGATCGGCGATCGCCATGTGACAGGCATAAGGCCTGCCGTCGACCATGGCGAGTCGGATCTTGCGAAACAGCCCGTCGGGGCCCGCATAGTTGACGAAACGCGCAACGAAGAAGTCTTGCTCCTGCCGCTCGGCGAGATAGGCCGCGAGGGCGGCCGCATCGTCGAGCTTCGCAAGCCCGACGCCGGCATGCGTGCCGCGCGGCCGCGCGATCATCGGAAAGTGCAATTCGCCCGTGATGTCCGCGCAAGCGATCCGGCCTTCCACGAGATCAGTCAATTGCGCGCGCGTTGCGTGAGCCGTCACGGGAATGTCGAGACCCGGGATATCGGCCAGCAGCCGGAACAGCTTGTCGCGGTCGAGATTGCCGATCAGCGCGGGGCGATTGAGCAGTGGTCGCGGCCAGTGCGGCGCGGCCTTTTCGATCAGCGCCAGCGCTTCGCGGCATTCCTCGGAATCGGATGCGACTACGATGGCGACGTCGTGCTCGGGCAATGTTTCCGGCAGGCCTTTGTCCTTGGTCACATACAGCGTCAGGAGCTCGATGTCGGAGTCTTCGAGCAAGAACTCGATCGGCGTGTTGCCGCCCATGTCGATGTCGGCTGCAAGTGCAAGCACGCGCAACCCCGGCTTAGGCACGGCGGCAGGCGTGCGAAACAGCTGATGAAACGACAGCACCTCGGATTGGATCACGAGGCCGGCTTCCTTCTCGCCCATCAACTGGGCAATCAGCGACAGATCCAGCCCCTCGCCTGCCTCCGCCGTCCCCTCCGCGATCCGCGCCAGGAGCTGGTCGCGTAACGGATGTAGATCGACGCCCTCGAAGGCCTGTCGGGTCAGATGCGCGAAGCCGATACGGTCGGCATAATTGGGCGCGGCAAGCGGATGCAACATCTACACCTCGAATACGGATTACGCCGGCACGGCGGCGGTACGGTCAAGCAGCAGCTCGATCTTCACCAGGACATGGGCGATGCGATCGAGGGTGTGCTGCACATTAGCTTGCGCTTGCGCGCCGTCGATCGACCAGGCTTCGGTGACGAGCCGCGCGCCGACGCAGAGCCGCAACGCGGCTTGCGGAGCGGCGTCCGCTTGCTCCAGCCGCACCGGCTGCCCGACGAGACAGCGCTGCGCGGCAACCTCGCGGTCGGCGTCGCTGCCGACGATATCACCGCTCATGTCGCGCGCAAGCGCGCGATGCACGGCACTGGTGTCGGCGACGGACACCGGCTTGTTGTTACGCAGCAGCGTAAACGGAAAGATCGAACGCTGCACAAATTCTTCATCGTCAGCATCAGCAGTGCCGACTGCTGCAGGTACGGCCCGCAGCGACGGCGACAACGCAATCATGCTGTCGATGCCTGCCGCAAGCTCAGCCATTGCCTTGGCGCGGAACGCGCCGGGCACGGCGTAGTAGCTGCCGATGTCGGCCAGCGCGGCTTCCCAGCGCAGCCACTGACCGAAATTCGGCCGACGCTCGAAGCGCGAGCGCAGCGCCGTCCATGCCGTCGGCCAATCGCAACGGCCGGCATAGTGAAAGAAGCCGGGCGCGATCCCTTCGATCCTGTCAAGCACGCGCCACATGCCTTTCGGCACCAGCAGCGCACCGCTGAAGGCAGGCCCGCCGAAGAATTTCGAACCGGTCACCAGCACCATGTAACCGCGATCGAGATAGGATCCCAGCCGCCGGCGGCCGAGCCGCGCCTGGCAGGCATCGACGACGACCTGAACCTTGCGCGGCCAACGCCGCGCGATCTCATCGAGACAGGCGGCACTCGGCGCGCGCCAGCCGAGCTTTGACGAATCCATGATGTGCAACAGAACCCGCCGGCCTTGCGCGAGGCTGTCCTCGATGGCGCGCATGACCGCGGCATCCGCGTCGGTTCGCATCATAAGGCCAGCAGCGTCGAGCAGCGGCACCGCGATGCTGTCGCCGGCAAGACCCGCGATCGCAGCGTCCTTGCGCACGGCAACGCCGCTCGCCGTCATCGCACCGAAATGGTGGCCGCGCGCGGTATGAACGGTGCCGCTGCCGGTCTGGTCGGCGCCGACCACGATCGTCACCGGCGGAGCACCGAGCATCGCGTGGGCCAGGAACAAGGCATGGAGCTGGGAGTCCGTGCCCGATGGCGAGAACACGATGTCGACGCGGGGCGGCAGCTGGAAGTGACCGCGCAGCTCGTCACGCAGGTCCTCGCAGCGCCGGTCGAAGGCGATCTCGACCTCGTCGAACAGCGATTTGTGCACCAGCTCCTCGCGCGCCAGCGCCGCACGGTCATAGGCCTCTTGCGAGATCGTCGATGCGGTCGACGAGCCGAAATTCCAGATATGGGGTTCCGGCGACGGCGCGCAGCCATGGGCGTTGACGCGCGTCTTCGGGTCGAGCGCCAGCCGCCCGTCTCCGCCGGAGACAAGCAACGTATCCAGTGGCGTGAAGAGATCGCGCAGGCGATGGCGCGAGCCGCCCTCGGATGCGCGCTCGATGTCTGACAGGCGGGATGCGCCGATGCTCATCCCGGGCAGGCTCACGCCGCGTCCACCGCCGCAGCGGCAGGCGCGGCTGCGAACTGCGAGGCAATGTCGCCGTGGAAGACCGACGGACCGACATGATCGAGAGGGCTCTGGATGTCGGCCCAGATCTCACCGCCGATATCGGTCCAGCGCTTGCAGAAGGCGAAGTCCTCCGAAAGATAAGTCCCGGTCGCCGGATCGATCATGCATTCGAACAAGGCGAACCTGTTCTGGCTCGTGACGAGCGAGTCGTGCGAATGCTCGCGGAAGAACTGCAGGTTGGCATAGTCAGGATGACGGCACATCGCCTCCAGCGCCTGTCGCCGGATCATCAGGAAACCAGTGCCGGCATATCGCACACGGGTGAAGCCGTTGACCACCACGATGCGATCGGGGTCCTCGATCTCGAGCACGTAGTCGAGCGAGGCGGCCGGCACATCGGTGCGGCCAGACTGGATTGCCCGCTTCGCCTTGTCCCAATTGACCCGCTTGATCGGATAGCAGCCGGCGACGACATCGGCGCCGCATTCGATCAGCCGGAACACCTGCTCCGGCTTGAAACCGATATCTGCGTCGATGAACAGGAAATGCGTCGCGTCGGGGTCGTCCAGGAACATCGCGACCAGATTGGCTCGCGCGCGGGTGATCAGCGCATCGCCGTCGCGCAACAGCACCTTGAGGCCGAGATTGGACATGCCGTGCACGGCGCGCTGGAGCGCGAAGATCGAGCTCGCATAAATGCTCGACACCTGCCCGCCGAAGCAGGGCGTCGCGACCACCAATTGCATGTTGTCCGACATTGACGGCTCCGCCCCCCGCTCAAACCCTCTCCAAGAGGTAAAGAGGCATGGTTAACGGCGCCTTAATGCGCCGTTACAGGAACTTGACCAGCGAGAGCTCCGCGAGTTTGGCGGTCGTCTGGTAGGACGCCTGCAGCGCGTTCTGGAGCGACAGGATTTCGCTCGCGACCTGGTCGGGCGAGGCCGACTCCGCCTGGTCCACGATGGTCTGGAGCTGAGCCTTGGCCTGGGTCTGGCGCGTGGTCGCGTCCTTCATCGTGTTCTGGGCCATCGCAAGGTCGGTCTGGATGTCCTCGATCTTCTGCTGCCCCGGCTGCGGCGTCAGCGCCTGCGTGGTCCGCAGCGCCAGGGCCGAGACCTGACCGCCCGCATATTGCCCGGTCGGCGATGTCGAGAACGTCCCAAACACGGCGATCGCCTGCAGTTGCTTGCGGATCGCAGTCTCGTCGGCCTGCGCGCCGTATTGCACGGTGACGGAGTCATCCACCCGCGCCACCGCGGTCGAACGCGCCGAGCCCGGCCCGTCATTGCCGGTGTACCATTTCACTGTGGTGGCCGAGCCATTCACCAGCGTCGTCGCCGAGCCGAGAGGCGAAGAGCCGACCCGCAGCGGAGGCTTTGCTGCCGTAACCGGGGAGGACGTGAAGCCGAGCGCCGTGAACGCCGCGCTGTTCGAGCTCGTGATGTTGAGGCTGCCGGGATCGTCCGTATTGATCGTGATCACGCCGCATTGGATGGTCGACGGCTTCGAGGTGCCGGTGAGCTGATCGATCTTGCTCAGCAGAGTTGTAATGTTGTCGGTAACGTTGATCTGGTTCGGGCCGGTGGCGCCCGAGGCGACAAAAGTCAGCGTCTGACCGTTCACCGTGATGGTATCGGGAGCCGACCCCGCCTGGAACGCCGCCGTGAGGACTTCCGGGCCGCCCGCGGTCGCCGTGCCGCTCAGCACGGTTGAACCGGTGATCGGGGGCGTCGACGGTACGTTGCCGCCACGCGTCACGCTGCTGAGACCGAGCGCCGTGGCCGCGCCGCCGGCGACCGCCACGTCTGTGCCGGTGCCGGTCGCGATCTGGATATTGCCGCTGGCGCTCAGGGTCACGTTGGCGGAGGGGATGCCGGCGGCCGTCGCGATCGCATTCAAGATATCAGACATCTTCGCGGCGCTGCCCGAAGCCAGTCCGATCGTGGTATTGCCGCCGGCCGTCGTGACCGTGGTGACGTTAGGGTCGAAGGTGATGGTGTGGGCGCCGCTCGCGCCGGTGATGGTCAGGGTGGTACCGGTCGGAGCGTTGGCGAGCGCGTTGAGAATAGCTCCGTTGAGATGGGGTGTCGCCGAAGAATCGAGCGACGTGCTCGTCGAGGCAGCCGCCAATGCGCTGTCCTGCAATGCGACCGAGCCCGTCCCGGTCGTCGAGGTATAGGCCGAGCGAAAATTGCCGGCGGCCGCCACATTCGCGATAGCCGACCCCGCCGTATTGAAGAAATTGTCGCCTGCCGCAACGGCGGATGCCGCCACCAGCGAGGTGCCAGCCAGCTTCTTGATTGCGATGTTCAGCGCTGTGTTGAGATTAGATGCCGTAATGTTCGGGTCGGGAGCAACCGGTGGCACCGCATTGGGCTTGCCGGGGTCGATGGCGAAACTGCCGGCCGGCGTCGGGACAGCCGTGGACGCGGTCAAGTCGATCTGCTCGGTCGAACCGTCAGGCAGCGTGAACTGGACGCTGAGCTTGTCGCCGTTGTTTGGGTTGACGCCATTGAGATCGACCGAGAACGACACCGGCGAGCCGCTCGGGCCGGTGACGGTCGCGCCTGATAGCGTCGAAGACACCGCCTTGAGCTTGAGCCCGAACGGCGACCCCGCAACGTCTTCGGACACCTTCACCGAGCTCGGCGTCGGCTGCGGCGACGCCAGCACAAGCCGGCCCATGCCGTTAGCGCCGAGGTCGGCGGCCTGGCGCTCCGCCATCACCGTCTTCAGGCCCGCTTGCGTCGTGGTGCCGTTGATGATGTCGCCGGCATCGGCGACAGATTGCGTGTTGTAGGCGGTCCCGGAGAACAGATAGCGGTTGCCCGACTGCGTGTTGAGGACGCCAACCATCGAGCCGAACTGCGCGGCGGCCGTGTTCTGCGCCACCGTCTGGCCGTTGACATTGAGATCCTGCGCGGTGCTGGCCGAGCCCGTCTGCACGGTATTGCGGATCGTGGTCAGTGACTGCAGCGCGGTGTTGGCGAGGTTGATGTTGACGTTGACGTTGGTGATCGTGTCGGTATAGGCGGCGATGTTCGAGAGCTGCGCGCGCGAGGCGATCGCAAAGCCCTCGTTGGTGCCCATGCCGGAATAATTCTGCGACAGCTTGCCGGTCGAGAGCTGCGTCGACAGGTCGGTGAGCTGCTGATTGATGTTACGGATCTGTGCGCCGAGGATCGACGAGCCGTAATTGATGCTGCTGATCGACATGTTTCAGAGCCCTACTGATTACCCTTGAGCCTGGATCAACGTGTTCATCATGCTCTGCACCACCGACATCACATGGGCGTTGGCGGCATAGGCATTCTGGAGCTGGATCAGGTTCGACATCTCCGAGTCCAGATTGACGCTGGAGGTCGAGTTGAACTTGGCCTGGAGCGTCGAAACCACGACGCTCTGGCCTTGCTGGAGCGCGGTCGCCTGGGTCGAGGCGTTGGCCTGCACGCTGAGGAATTGCTGCAGGTAATTCGAGACGCTGCCGGTGAACGGCTGGCTCGCCGAGCCGAGACCGGTCTGCGGCGAATAGGAGAAAACCGTATTCGTCAACTGCGAGTAGAGATAGTCCGAGCGCGTGGTGTCGCCGGTGGGCGTGACCGGCGAGGTGTTGTAGATCGACAGCCTGGTCGGGTCGGCGGTGAGCTGCGTGTTCACGGCGATGCGCCCGGCAAGGCCCGTCATCTGCGAGCCCGAGCTCGTGATCGCGCCGGTATAGAGCGCCTGCCCGCCATCGGTGAACAGCGGAAGCTGCGGACCGCCCGAGGTCAGCGAGGACACCGTCTTGCTGCTCGACGCCGAATTGACCTTGGCGAGGCCGCTGTTGTCATCGGTAACCCGGAGCGTCGTCGCGGTCGCCGGCGAGGGAGCTGCGGAGAACGTCAGGTGCGAGCCTGACAGCGCGGTGTTGAGCGCGGAGGCGATCGCCCCCATGCCATTGGCGAAATTGACCCCGATCTGCATCGGATTGGCATTGGTGGCGTTCTGCAGCGGCAGCGCCGCCGGATCGGTCACGTTCACCAGCGTGATCTGGCGCTGGGTATTGGTGGAATCGGTATAGGTGATGTTGACGCTATTGCCCGGCTGCGCGCCGGAAAGATCGATGTCGAAGCCGGCAGGCGGACCGGAGACGGTGGTACCCGCCGTGGTCTTGTCCGACAGCGCGCTCGACATCGTCGCGGCGAGCTGGTCGACCTGGTTCTGCGCCTGCACCAGGGTCTCGTCGCGCAGCTTCAGGTCGGCCGCGATCTGGCCGGAGGAGACCACGTTGTTGCCGACGACGTCGATGGACGAGCCGTTCGGCAGCTTGAGGGTGAGCGCTCCGACGCCGGACTTGGCCGGATCGATATTGTAGAGCGAGGTCGCCGACAGCGCGCCGGAAGACGCGAAGGAGAATTGCGAGGCCAATCCCGCACCGACCAGCTGGACACCCGTCGTCGTATAGATGTTGGCCTGGTTCGATCCGTCGGTGGTGACGCGAACGTCAACATATTTCGACAGGCTGTTGATGGCCTGGTCGCGCTGGTCCATCAGGGTTGCCGCGGACGGATCGGTCGGCGACAGGCCCTGGAGCTTGGTGTTGATGTCTGCGATCTGGTTCAGCGCCGCATTGGCGGCTTGCGAGGAGGTGCTGAGATCCTGCTCGACGTTGGAGCGCAGCGACTGGATGCCCTTGGTGGTGACGTTGAGCTGCGTCGCCAGCGCCTGGGCGGCACCGAGCGCAACCCGCTGCGCCGAGGACGAGCCTGCGCTGGTCGAGAGCGCCTGCAGCGAAGAGGTGAAGGTATTCAGCGCGTTTTCAAGCGTGCCGCTGTTGCCGGGCGTGCCATAGACACTCTGAAGCTGCTTCAGGATGTTGGCCATCTGGTCGGCATAGCCGCTGCCGCCGGTCTCGGTGCGCAGCTGGTTCTGCACATAGCCGTCGATTTCGCGGCTGACGCCTGTCGTTTTCGCCGTCGAGCCGAAGTCACCTGTGGTGACTTCGATCTGGTTCGGCGTCTGGGCGACATAACCCGGCGTCTGCGAGTTTGCGACGTTGGACGAGACGATCGAGAGCGCGGCCTGGTTGGCCCGCAGACCGCTCATCGCACTGGCAAGGGCTGAACTCAAACCCATCTTACTTGCCGCCTTTGGTTACGTTACGCGCCGATCAGCGCAACACGTTGAGGAGATCCTGGACCATCGAATTCGCCGTCGTGATCACCTTGGTGTTGGCCGAATAGGCCTGCTGGGTCACGATCAGCTTGGTGAATTCGTCGGCGATGTCGGTGTTCGAACCTTCCAGGGACGAGCCGCTGATGCTGCCTGAGGCGCCGTCGATCGCCGGCCCCGACTGGTCGGTCGCTGAATAAGCGCCGCCGTCCATTGCCTTCAGATAGTTGGTGCCGTTGAAGTGCGACAACGTCACCTGGGCGAGGTCGAGGTTCTGGCCGTTGGAGAAGGTGCCGACCACGAGGCCGCTGTTGTTGACCGCAACCGAGCGGAGCTGGCCGGCAGCATAGCCGTTCTGGGTGATGGTGTTGATGGTCACCGCGCCGCTGGTGCTGGCATATTGCGTCAACCCGCCCGAGGAGATGTTGAAGGCGACAGAGCCGAGCTGCTGGCCACTGACGCTGACATTGTTGATGGTGACGCCCGAGCCGCTCGGCGAGGTCAGCGAGCCGTCGGCGGCGAAGGTGAACGTCTGTCCGGTGTTGACCCAGCCGACTGTCGTGCCGGTGGCGGCGGGATCGGTCTGGTAGAACAGGTTCCAGCTATCGGTATGACCGGTGCCCAGCGAGGCACTGTCGGTCTTGGCCCATCGGAGCTGCAGGTTCACCGGCGTGCCTGCGGCGTTGTAGGCGGTGACCGCGCCGCCGCTGATCGATTCCTTGGTAAACGTGGCGATATCGTTGCCGATCACGGTGCCGGTGCCGGCGGTGCCGCCACCACCGCGGGGCTTGTTGATGGCCGACGTGAAGCCGAGCGCGGCCAGGGCAGCGGTGTTGCTGCTGGATATCTGCAGGGCGGGGCTGGCGATACCGGTATTCAGCGTGATCACGCCGTTACTGATCGATGAGCCCGAAGCGCCGCTGAGATAGTCGATCTTCTGAAGCAAGGTCGAGATGGTGTCACTGGTGCTGATCTGGTTCGGGTTGGCGATGGGCGGGGCCGTAGAGACGAAAGTCAGTAGCTGACCGTTCACCGTGATCGTATCGGCCGTCGGGGGGCCCGCGGTGAAGCCCGTTGAAAGAACTTCCGCGCCGCCGGCCGTCGCGGCGCCACTGAGCAGCGTGTTGCCGGTGATCGGAGGCGTGGACAGCACGTTGCCCCCGCGCGTCACGTTGCTGAGGCCAAGCGTAGTGGCCGCGGTACCGCTGATCGTAAGATCGACGTTCACGCCGCCGGTAATCTGGATGTTGCCGCTCGTGTTGACCGCCGCGGTGACGCCGTTTCCGGCCCCGCCGGCCGTTGCAATCGCATTAAGGATATCGTTCACCGTATTCGTGGTGGGGCTTTTGAGACCGATCGTGGTGCTGGTGGCAGTCGTGGTGATGCCCGAAATGGTGTTGTCGAAGGTGATCGTATAAACGCCACTGCCATTGTTGATCGACAGCGTCTGGCCGGCCAGCGAGGCGGCGAGATGCGGGGATGCACTGGGGTCGAGGGACGTGGCACTGTTCGCCGCCGCCGAAGCGCTGTTCAGAAGCGCCACCGAACCAGTTACCGTCGTCGACGTGTAGGGCGAACGCAGATTGCCGGTAGCGGCGCCGCCGGAGATCGTTGCGTTCACATAAGGCGGGGGCGGGGTACCGACCGGCAACGGATTGGCGGCGAAATCGGACGGATTCAGGCCGCCCGCCGCCAGCAGCGTCTTGCTCGCCGCAGTCGAGCTCGCCGCCGTGTTCGGCTGAGAAGGAAGATTCGCGGCGTACTGGATCGAGGTTGTCGCCTGGGCCGGGATGAAGTTGTTCTGGAATTTCAGGACGGACGCCACGTTGCCGGTCGGGTTTCCGGTCTTCGGGTCGACCGTGACACCCATCAGATAGTAGCCGGCGCCGTTGACGAGGTTGCCGTTGGCGTTGAGCTGGAAGTCGCCGCGCCGTGTGTAATAGGTGACGCCGCTGAACTGCGGCAAGTTGTCGACGATGCTGGTGGCTTTCTGGATCGAGAAGAAGCCATCACCGGTGATCGCCATGTTGGTGGCGACGCTGGAGGACGAGATCGTGCCCTGCGTGGTGATGGTGGCCTTCGCATTTGCCGTCACGCCGCCCGCGACCTGCTTGCTCGGGACGGAGGCGTCGGGAATGAGATCGACGAAGCTGGTGCCGATGCCCTTGTACCCAGTGGTGGATGAGTTGGCGATGTTGCCGGAAATGTTCTGAAGCGCGAAGGACTGCGCCTGCAGACCACCCACCGAGGTATTCATTGCATCGAAGATACCCATAACTTTGTCTCCAAATCCGGTCGCGGCGGCGGATCGACTTATGGCCGCAATCGGGGAGACAGTCGCAAGGCCTATGCCAAAGCGGGTATCGTCAGAAAATCAATGACTTAAATGAAGATGCCCCGATCAGATGACCGGGGCATAATTGCCGGACCGGCAACAATTGCCGGGGAATCTCATCAATCGACGCCCTACGTCGCCGACGGTGTCGCCGGATGGAACACCAGCCCGAAACCGTCGATGCAGTAGCGCAATCCGGTCGGCTTCGGGCCGTCGTCGAAGACGTGGCCGAGATGGCCGCCGCAGCGCCGGCAGTGCACCTCGGTGCGCACCATGCCGAAGGTGCGGTCCTCGGTCTTGCCGACATTGCCCTCGATCGGCTGGTAGAAGCTCGGCCAGCCCGTGCCGCTCTCGAACTTGGTCTCCGAGGTAAACAGCGGGAGGTCGCAGCCGGCACAGGCGAAGACGCCTTTGCGATGCTCGTTCAGCAGCGGGCTGGAGCCCGGCCGCTCAGTGCCCTCCTTGCGCAGGATCTCGTATTGCTGCGGCGTCAGTTGGGCGCGCCACTCGGCGTCGGTCTTCTCGATCTCGAATTTTTGCGCGGCCTTCTCGCCGGCTGCTGCCGGCGCTGCCCTCAGCCAGCGGAAGGCCGAAAGGCCAAACAGGCCGGCGACGGTGGTTAGCAGGATTCGGCGGTCAAACATCTCATTCTCCGTGCGCGGGGACCACGCCCTGAGATACGGGCTCTAACGGGGAACGTTACACTTTCAGGCAGGATTTTTCGCGCCCTTATTGCGCGACGCCCTGCTCTTGGTCGGTCTCTTGGGCGGTCTCCTGAATCGTCTCTTGGGCGACCGGTTCCACCGCCTCCGGCGCAGCCGGCGGGGCCGTCCGCGGCCGAACCCCTGAGGGCTGATGGCGCGGACCGGTGCCGGCGGCCCGGTTTGCCTCGGCCAGCCGCGCCTCGCGTTCCCTGTCCTTCACCCGCGCCCGTTCGCGGTAGCGGGCAAGCGACCCCGCGGCAGCGGAACTCGCCCTGCCCCACATACCCACCAACTGACCCGCGACCCGGCCAGTTAGTCCGCCAGCCCAAACCAGTTCGAACGGCGAGAACAGCTTCCAGCGTTCGTCGCCCCACAGGATGCTGCGCGCAATCAGCTGCCCAGCCAAGGCGGACGTGTTCATTCCCTGGCGGCCGAAGCCGCTTGCCACCCACAGGCCTTTGCGCAGCTGGCCGATCTGCGGCATGCCATGCACGGTCTGGCCGGTGACGCCGCCGAACATCTCGCTGATCTCGACATTGCCGAGCTGCGGGAAGATCGACCGGATGCGACGCTTGACACCGCCTGCAAAACGCTGTGGACGCGCCGCCCAGGTGGTCTCCGGGCTCTCCCACATCAGTCGATCGCCTTCGACGATGCGGAAATGATCGACGCCGTCGGAATCCATCACCGATCCCTTGAAGCCGATGATCTCATGCAGGCGCTCGCCGAGTGGCGCGGTGATCCCGGCGTAACGCCAGACCGGCAGCAGCGTCTCCGACAGGCGCCGCAACGGCGCACCCAGATGAATGTTGCCGGCAAGCACGATGTGGCCCGCGCGCAGCCGCGCCGACGGCGTGACGATGCGCTTGCGGATGCCGGAATGATCGATGCTGACAACAGGCGTATCCTCGAAGATGCGCGCACCGGCCCGCCGCGCCAGCGCGGCGAGGCCATGCACATATTTGCGGCCGTCGACCTGGAACGCCTTGGGGTAATAGACGCCATGGAAATAACGATCGGTCTTGAGCGCCTCGCGCACGCGATCGACTTGCCAGCCCTCGGCTTCGGTGTCGAAATCCTCGTTCAACATCTGGAGCCGGCTGATCAGCCGGTCGCCGGCATCGACGTTGGAAACTTCCAGCACACCATCCGTAAGGCCGATGCCTGGCATGTTCTCTTCAGTGGCGTTGGCACGGACGAACTCGGCGCCCTCCTTCGAAAGCGACCACAATTCGCCGGCGTCCTCGAAGCCGATGCGCTCGATCAAATCGGTAAGGGGCAGCGCAAAACCCGGCATCACCGTGCCGAGCTGGTTGCCCGAGGCGTTCCAACCGACATGGCGGCCCTCGAGCACCGCGACGCTCGCCCCTAACCGGGCCGCCTCCAGCGCAATGGAAAGCCCGGCGAGCCCTGCCCCGATCACGCAAATGTCGGCATCGAGATCGAACGATAGCCGGGTACGTTCGCGAAAGCCGGCTTCTTCCTGGGACACGCTTGTGAAAGTCTCGCTCATGTCGTTTTCTTAGAGCATGATCCGGAAAACCGTGCAGCGGTTTTCTCTCCCGACAAACCCGGATTCGGGGCGCTTGTCACCTTGTCCTCAACGCCAGCCTGTAGATTATTCAGGACGTGGAACGATTCGAGAATGCCATGCGCCGTTTGATGTTGCTGCGTCACGCCAAGACCGAGACCGACGCGCCGAGCGGCCGCGACCAGGACCGCCGGCTCGACGAACGCGGCCAGCGGGATGCCGCCGAGATGGGCGACTGGATCGCCAGCCATCCACCCGTGCCCAGGGCCGTGCTGGTGTCGCACGCCGTCCGTGCCCGCCAGACCTGGGACATCGCCTGGCAGGCCATGAAGGACCGCGCCGCAGCGCCTCAGGTCGAGATTCTGCCGGACCTCTATGGCGCCGATCCCGCCCAGATTCTCGAAACCATTCGCACTGCAACGATCCCGGCCAACCCTGCGCCTTTGCTGCTGGTCGGCCACAATCCCGGCATGCACGAGGCTGCCCTGATGCTGATGGGCAGCGGCGATCCCGCCAGCGCCAAGGCGCTCGTCGACAATCTGCCCACCGCGGGACTTGCGATCCTCGACTTTGACGTCAAGGATTGGGGTGACGTGGCCTACCGCCGCGGCAAACTGGTGCTGTTCGTCAGCCCCAAGCTGCTTAGACTGGGATGATCGCGCGACGTACTGGCAAAACGTGCTGACTGGAAGATTTGGAGGCGCAGATGTTCAAGTCCATCCTGGTGCCCATCGACCTCGCCGACACCGATCTGGCGAAGCCGGCGATCGAAACCGCGGCAACGTTGTCACAGAACTGGGGCGGATCGATCCGGCTGCTCAACGTGCTGCCGATGACGCCGGTGATGCTGGCCGAATACGTGCCGGCCGATTTCGACGAACAGCAGCGCCAGACCTCCGAAGAGGCCCTCGCCATCGTCGCGCGCGAATCCGGCATCGACGCCGCCCACATCTCCAGCGTGGTACGGCAGGGCGGCATCTATCACGAGATCCTCGAGGAAGCCACGCAGATGAAGGCCGACCTGATCGTCATGACCTCGCACCGGCCGGCAATGCGCACCTACTTCCTCGGGTCAAATGCCGGGCATGTGGTGCGTTACGCGAAATGTTCTGTGCTGGTGGTGCGACACTGAACTCGGAGACATGTCGTGAAGCAATGGTGGCGCAGGTGGACTCACGAGGTCCCGCTCGCAATCGGTGATGCGCTGTGGGAGGTGCTGGTCGTCCAATTCGCCGCGATGCTCGACAGGCTGACCGTGCGGAAGATCATCGCCCTCATCCCCGTCGTGATCATCGTGCTCGCTTACTACCACAGGATTCCGATTCCGCCGGAGCTGATGCTGGTTGGCGATTTCCTCGCCTATATCGACATCTTCTCGGTGCTGATCCTGATGGGCGTGCTCAGCCGCGTCACGACAATCCTGTTCGTCGTCAAACAGGCGGCAGCCCGCATCAAGTCCCTCGCGGACAGCGTCACAGCCCGGATGCAGCGCTTGGATATCCGGCATCGGCGGCAGCGCACCGCTCCGACGCGGCCTCGCCGCAGGCCTGACCGCTCTGACGACGATCGAGCTTGCGGTAGCGCGTGGGCCAAACCCGCATTGGCCTAGTTCGCGCGGAGGTTCGAACTCTCGTCCCGCTGTGATGGTGAGCGCGCTGGCAATGACGATGTGGAAACGGCGGTCGCCTATCACACCATCGTCATGCCCGGGCTTGACCCGGGCATCCAGGTCTTCAGGCGGCGACGTATCGCCTCACAGATACCGCCTCAGCTCGGCCTTGAACTGCCCGTAGACGGCGTCCTCGATCTGGCTTCGGGTGATCCCGATGTCGCGCAAGGCGCGGTCGTCGAGCTCGTTCAGCGTCTTGACGGCGGTGCGGCGCTGCAGGCGATCGAACAGAGCATAGGCGGCGCCAGCAAGCCTGGCAAAAAATCCGCTCGACGAGGATGGGCGTAAACTCCGCCCGGCAGTTTGCGAGATCGTGGTCATGTTTGTTCTCCGGCCTCGTGTCCCGCGCGGCGAAGCAGCTGCCGTTGGCGCAAACGCTGTGAGCGCCTGCACCTCATCTGCCGTCGGATTGCTCTCGCTCACCTCGGCTCAATCGCGGACCTTGATGGAACTTAAATGCTCCAGTACATTGCTCGGAGCAAGTAAAACATTGCTCTCGGTGCAATAATGTCAAAGTTCGAGTACGTGAAGCTTGCCGATGCCATTGCCGCAGATATCGCTAAGGGCACGTTAAGACCCGGCGACCGGCTGCCGCCGCAGCGCAATTTCGCCTATGACCGGGGCATTGCGGTCTCGACCGCCAGCCGTGTTTATACCGAGCTATTGCGCCGCGGGCTCGTCATCGGCGAAGTCGGCCGCGGCACTTTCATCTCCGGTGATATCAAGCGCCAAATCGAAACCATCAGCGAGCCGCGCGACGCGCGCATCGATTTCGAGGTCAATTATCCCCTGCTGCCGCAGCAATGGGCGATGATCGCCAAGAGCCTTGCCGGGCTCGAGCGCGTCGATGCGCTCGAAGCCGTACTGCGTAGCTCGACGAGCACCGGCACCAAGAGCGCGCGCAATGCCGCCGCCGCCTATCTCGCACGCAAGGACTTTGCGCCGCAGGCCGAGCAGATCGTGTTCACCGCGAACGGCAAGCAATCGCTCGCAGCCGCGCTCGCAGCGCTCGTTCCGACCGGCGGCCGCTGCGGCGTCGAGGCCCTCACCTACCCATACATCAAGAGCATCGCCGCGCGACTCGGCATCACGCTGGTGCCGATCCCGATGGACGAACATGGCGCGCGGCCCGACGCGATCCAGAAGGCGCATCGCGAAGCACATCTGTCGGCGCTGTATCTCCAGCCGATCATCCAGAATCCGCTCGGCGTCACCATGAACGCGACACGGCGCACCGACATCATGCGCGTCGCCGAGAAGCTCGATCTCACCATCATCGAGGACACCGTCTACGGCTTCCTCGCCGACGACACGCCGCTCGCAGCGCTCGGGCCGGACCGCTGCATCGTGCTCGACAGCCTCTCCAAGAAGGTCGCGCCAGGACTTGCGCTCGGCATTCTCGTCGCGCCGCCTCGTTTGCGCGAAAGCGTGATGAGCGCGGTCCGCACCGGCGGCTGGATCGCCTCCGGCCACGCGCTCGCCGCCGGACAGCGATTGATGGCCGACGGCACCGTTGCCGAGCTGACGCGGTTGAAGCGCATCGACGCCGCCCGCCGCCAGCAGACCGCGGCGCGGCTGCTCGCCGGCTACCAGATCGCAGCCGACGCGCGCTCCTATCATCTCTGGCTGACACTGCCGCCGCACTGGCGCTCCCAGACCTTCGTTACTGCGGCCGCGAGGCGCGGCATTGCACTGACGCCGTCCTCGACATTTGCAGTCGCGCATGGCCATGCTCCGAACGCCGTGCGGCTCGCGCTCGCCCCGCCCTCGTTCGAGCAGCTCGATTCCGGCCTCCGCACCATCGTGTCGCTGCTCGGCACCAAGGAGGAGGATTTCGACTCGACGGAATAGCCCCGTTGGCGGTCAGCCCTCCGGCCATTCCGCGATGAAGCCCATCGCCCTGTACGGCTCGATCTTGTCCCATTCGTGCAGGACACGCCGGCGAAACTCGGCGTCGGTATGCCAGAGCGGACGCGGCGTCGCAAAGCTGTCGACGGTGAGCAGCAGCTTCGTCACCTCGGGCCAGTGCCGGTGCAGCGTCATCGGATACCGGCGCGCAGTCCAGGTGTTGCCGAGGCAGATCACGCTGCGGATATTGGGAAGCCCGAGTGCAGCGTCGATGACCGGCAGCGAAAGGATTACGTTCTCGCCGGTATTCATCGCACGGTGCTCCTCAAGGATCCGATCTGCGGGAATGCCTGCGGTGACCATTGCCGCCTTGATGATCGTACATTCGGATTGCTCCGAGCCCGGGGTCACGCCGCCGCTGACAATCGACCAGGAGAAATAGCCTTCGCGCCACAGTCGCGCAGCGGTCTCGACGCGTAGCGCAACGTCCTCGCGGGTGCCGAACAGGAACAACAGATCGGCCGGCGCAAGCGGGGTGTCGATCAGATGGGTGCGATTGATCTCGGCGATCTCGTCCGCCGTCGGCAGGCGCGTGCTGCGATTCATTGCAGCAGGATGCGGGACCTAAGCGCGGCTGCGAAGTCACGTTTGATTGCGGCCGATTGCAGGCGCTACGGCAGCAAGGACCGCGGCAATTGCTCGAAACCATAGCGCCGCGGCTGGTTGCGCCGGACGAAGCCGCCGACCTGCCAGGCAAACAGCGCGGCAAAGCCGAGGATGAACAGCACGCCGGCGAATTCGCCGATCACTAGCGCGCGGATCAGTAGCCCGGCCATCGCCACCGCCAGCACCGCCATGAACGCCAGCACCGCCGCATAGGTCTTAGCGCCAAGGCCGGCAGTCAGCTCGGCCCGGCTGCCGGCCCTGGCCATCCGCGCGTGCAGTGCGACGATGAACTCCCGAAAGCCATTGTCCTGCGGCGCCATCAGCGCCGCCGTCTGCCAGCTCGTCGACAGGATCGCGATGCGGCCGCCCTTGATGTGGCTGATGTCGGCGCGAAAACGATGCTGCTGCATCGAGACCGGACGGAACGACAGCCTGATTGCACCGATCTCGTCGTAGCGCCAGAGGCCGGAGCGGCCGGCGATGTGCCAGGACAACCCTTCCTCGGTCAGCTCGAATCGATGCGCCGAGCCGATCAGCGACGCCTTGTAGGCATAACTCGTGATCGCGGCGACTTGCGCGTCCGAAACCTGCATCTCGATCGTCGATCCCGTCTGCGATCCGCTTGCGCGATCGCCCTTCCCCATCCTACAAGCGAGACATGGCTGAGACGATCTATTTTCCGCGCCGCCTGATTCTCGGGGCCGCCATGATCGCAGGCGTGCTGCTCGCGCTCGCGGTGCATATGCTGGGCGCGCGCTACGGGCTCGACCTCGGCGGCCTCTGGCGCGCCGACACGCGCGAGTTCGTGCCGACGGGCGCGGCGATCGCCTGGTGGCTGATTGCGACGGTCGGATTCTCCGGCGGCTATTTCACCGCGACGTTGATGCAAAGCGCGGTCTCCGGCCAGATTCCACAACGGATGCGCCAGTTCCTGATCGCGGTCGGCGTGCTCCTGCTCGCGGGCGCCGGACAGGCGGCCTCGGCGCCGAGCCCGATTCCCACTGTATCCGGCGTGCTCGCGGGACTCGCCGCGCTGTGTCTCGGCGCCGTGATGGCATTCTGCGGCGCGCATTTCGCGCTGCGCCGGGGTTAGCCGGTCAGCCTGTAGCGCGCAGCTTAGGTCCGTGCAGCATCATCGCGACGTCGGAAGCCGGTCGCGGGTGGCTGAACAGATAGCCCTGCGCCTGAGTGCAACCCTCGCGTCGGAGCAGTTCGAGCTGTGCGTCATTCTCGACGCCCTCAGCCGTGGTAACGATGCCGAGGCTGCGGCCAAGGCCGGTCACGGCGCGAATGATCGCCACCGAATCCTGGCGCGTCGCAAGTTCGGACACAAAGGAGCGATCGATCTTGATCTTGTCGAAGGGGAAGCTCCGCAAATAGCTCAGCGAGGAATAGCCGGTGCCGAAATCGTCGAGTGAGATCCGCACGCCCATGGCGCGCAGCTCGTGCAGCGTGGTCAGCGTCGCCTCGCTGTTCTGGAGCAGCACCGATTCGGTGATCTCGAGTTCAAGGCGGCCCGACGCGAGCCCGGAGTGCTCCAGCGCCTCGGTCACGGATGCAATCAGGTTCGGATTCCTGAATTGCACCGGCGAGAGGTTGACTGCAACGCCGATGTCAGCCGGCCAGGTCGTGGCATCCGCGCAGGCTGCTTTCAACACGAGCTCGCCGAGCTGGATGATCAGGCCGGTCTCTTCGGCAAGCGGAATGAAGTTGAGGGGCGAGATCAGGCCGCGCTGCGGATGGTTCCAGCGCAGCAGCGCTTCGAAGGCGACGACGCGGTCGCTGGCAACATCGCGGATCGGCTGATAGTAGGGCTGGAACTCATTTCGCTGGAGCGCCGCCCGCAGATCCATGTCCAAAAGGCGCCGCGCCTGCGCGCGCGCATCCATGCCGGTCTCGAAGAAGCGATAGGTGCCGCGGCCATCGGCCTTGGCGCGATACAGCGCGAGGTCCGCATTTTTCAACAGCTCATCGGGATCGCTGCCGTCCTGCGGCGACAGCGAGATGCCAATCGAGACACCGATCACGATCTGGTGGTCGTCGATCTCGTAAGGCGCGGAGATCACCTCCACAAGTCGGCCGGCGAGCGCTCGCGCGGCAGCCTCTTCCGAGCGCCCGATCTGGACGACGGCGAACTCGTCACCGCCGAGGCGGGCGACAGTGTCGTGGTCGCCGACAGTGGCCTTCAACCTGCGTCCGACCTCTTTCAGCAGCGCATCTCCGATCGGATGGCCGAGCGAGTCGTTGATGTCCTTGAAATGATCCAGGTCGAGGCAGAGCACCGCAAGTTGGTCGTTCGCACCCGCCAGGCGAAGTCCTTGTTCAAGTTGTTCATGGAACAACACGCGGTTGGGCAAATTGGTCAGCGCGTCGTGGCGCGCCATGTGGGAAATCTTGGCCTGCGCCTCAAGCCATTCGGTAATGTCCTCAAAAGTGGCGACCCAGCCGCCCCCCTGCATCGGCTGGTTGACGACGCGGATCGAGCGGTCGAACCTGGTCACAACGTCAGTCGTGGTGCGGCCGTCACGTGCGTCGGCGACGAGGCGCGCGAAAAATTCATCCGCATCGCCCTTCCACTGTCCCGCGGCCTGTTCTTCCCTGACCACGTCGACCAGTAATCGTCCGGTGAGCGCCATGCCGGTGCGCCCGAGCATCGCCGCATAGCGCTCATTGAACAGCATGATCTTTCCGGTCGCGTCGAACATGCAGAGTCCTTGCGACATGTTCTCCAGCGCGGTGTCCAGCACGATCTGCTGGCGCCCCAGTTCGCCCTTGGCGCGGCGGTCAAGCAACGCCGCAACCAGTGCGATTGCGATGATCGCCACCGCGGCGCTCGCGGTGAGGAAGGACATCGAGGCCGGCGGGATCGACAGCCCGCTGATCGCGATGGCGGGATCGGGCGTCAATTCCAATGCGCCCATCGCGGTGAAATGATGTGAGACAATGGCAATCGTCAACAGAATCGTCGCGGCAAGCGCATTGGATATGCCATCGCCTCGTCCGGCGACGAATAGAGCGCACGATCCAAAGACGATGCCGAGCAAGATCGATACCGTCACGGTTGCGGTGGTCCAGCCGACATGAGCGGGAATCTCGAATGCCATCATTCCGGTGTAGTGCATCGCTGCCACACCTGCGCCAACGACGGCGCCACCGACCGCAACCAGTACTCCGCGCGTCGTCGAAACAGAGATGCTGATACCCATGAAGGTGACGGCGATCGCAAAGATCAGCGAGAGGACCGTTACCGGGATATTGTAGGCGCCACCTGCACCAGGCCCGTAGGCCTGCATCGCGATGAAGTGGGTTGCCCAGATGCCGCAGCCGGCCACGATGGCATCCAGCGTGATCCACACCAGTCGAGCGCCACCGCGCGCTGCTCGCGCGCGGTGAAACAGGCTGATCGCCGCCGCGCTCGCGAGCAGGCACACTGCACCGCCGAGCGCGACCAGACGCCAGTCGTGCTGGTCCGTGAGACAAAACAGAACTTGATACATTACCGGCCCCTCTTCCAATCGCACTAGAGCCGGCAGAGGTAGACAGTCGGTAACCGGCTATGCACTGGCTCCCGGAATGGTGAACAGACACTGTGTGCAGATGCTCACATTGTGTGTGTTGAACTCCTCGCACCAAAGCCGATCACGGCAGCCGCAATCAGTAGCACGGCTGCCGATATGATGAGCGATTGGTGAAGGCCAGTCATGAAGGCGCTGTCGGAGGCGATCAGCGAGCCGAACAGCGCGACACCAAGGACACTGCCCGTCTGCCGCGTCGCATTGAGGACGCCGGCGGCGATACCGGACCGCGCCTTCTCGACGCTACCGAGCAAGGTCGAAGTCAGCGGCGGCACCAAGAGGCCAAGGCCCCCGCTGATCGCGATCATTTGAGCAACGATTGCCCAATAGCTCGTCCCGGCCTCGATCCAGACCAGGCCGAGGCAGCCGAGCGCGGAGGTGCAGGTGCCGACGACGATGGTCTGGCACGAGCCGATGCGTTCGGCGAGCCGCGGGGCTAGCAGATTGACCGGCAGCACCGCCCCCATCATCGGCACGAAGGCGAGCCCGGTCCACCAGGCCGATAGGCCGTTGATCCGCTGGAAGTAGAGGCTCAGCACGAAGATAAGGCCATAGATCGCAACATTGACGAGGAGACCGACGATCGTGGTGAGGGTAAACAGCCGGTGACCGAACAATGACAGCGGCAGCATCGGCTGAGCCGCGCGGCTCTCGCGCCAGACAAACAGCGCCGCAAGCACCGCCGAGGCCACGAATGCCGCGAGCACGGCCGGATGGTCCCAGCCGAGCGCGCCGGCTTCGATGATTGCGCCCGCGAGCGACCCAAGCGCGCCGATCGCGGCAAGCTGGCCGGGCAGATCGACCTCGCGCGAACGCGCCCGCGTGGTCTCGCTGGCGTAGCGCCAACTCAGCCACAAGCCGGCGAGCCCAATGGGCAGATTGACAAGGAAGATCGCGCGCCAGCCGACCAGGGTGATCAACGTGCCGCCGACGAAGGGACCGGCCGTCAGCGCCAGACTCGCGCCGGCAGCCCAAACCGCGACGGCACGGCCGCGCGCACGATCGTCGGTATAGGCATGGTTCAACAGCGCGAGCGAATTCGGCACCAGGATCGCCGCCGCCAACCCCTGAACCAGTCGCGCGCCGATCAACACAATGGCATTGGGCGACAGCGCGCACGCCAGAGAGGCCGCGGTGAAGATCGCAAACCCCGCCATGAAGATCCGCTTGGCTCCGATGCGATCACCGAGCGCGCCGGCCGTCAGGATGAAGGCGGCGAAGGCGATGGTGTAGGCGCTCACCACCCATTGCAATTCGGCGACGCCGCCGCCCAGCGTCTTGCTCATCGCCTCGAGCGCGGTGTTGACGATGGTGACGTCGAGTTGCACGACGCCATAGCCAAGGCTCATTGCAGCCAACGTCAGAGCGGACGCAGCCTGCGCGCCTCGCGTGTTCCAGGCTTTCGGAAAGGAATGCAGCTGAAGAGAGTCTGCCGGCATGATCCACCTCATGTTTGCAGGTGAACGCCACCGTTAGGCCTTCGTTGCGTGACGACGCTTCGGTTCTGATCGAAACGTCATCGCGGAATCAATCATGTCCTGCGCCGGATCTCCGCGAACGTCGTGCTCTGCTTGTCGTGCAAGCCCCATCCGCGCGGAGGCATGGGAACGGCGCGAGATCGCTTCGTGTTCCTATATCTTCTCGTCAAGGTAGTGAAAGTCATGGCAACAATTGGCAACACCTCGGTTTCGTCAGGCGCACGATCGGAGTTCGGCAAGACGGCAACCATCATTGCTGTCGGGAGCATGATCGGGGCCCTGTTCGCCGGCAGTACGGTCGCAACCCCGCTCTACGTCATCTACAAGCAGCAGCTGGGTTTCTCTCAGATCACGTTGACGCTGATCTATGCCGTCTACGTCGTCGGCAATCTGACCGCACTCCTGATGTTCGGCCGGATGTCCGATCAGGTCGGGCGGCGGCGCACTGGGGTCATTGCCATCGGCATCGCCATCGTGGGCGCCCTCGTGTTCCTGTTCGCGCAAGGAATCGCTTCGCTCTACGTTGCGCGGGTGCTGAGCGGACTTGCGATCGGGATCGGCGCCGGAACCGGCACTGCTTGGCTTGCGGAACTGATCGCCGAACAGGACCGCTCCCGTGCCACCGTGATTGCAACGATCGCGAACTTCGCCGGTCTCGGTCTCGGCGCATTGATCGCCGGCTTGCTCGCCGAGTATGTTGCACTCCCTCTGCGAACGCCGTTCATCGTCTATCTCGCGGTGCTGGTCGTCGTCGCGGCGCTTCTCGCCTTCGCGCGCGAAACCGTCAGACGTCCCTTCGCCGCTCTCGCGCAGCTGTCGGTGCGGCCGCGCGCCGGCGTGCCGCCGTCGATCCGGCCCAAATTCGTCGCGCCCGCCGTCACAGGCTTCGGCGCCATGGCGCTCGTCGCCTTTTTCGCCGCGCTCGCGCCGAGCGTTCTCGCTGGTGAGTTGCATGTCACCAGCCACGCGGTCGCCGGCGCGATCTTCCTCGAGCTTGCTTCTGCCGTTGCACTCGTCATTGCCCTGACGCGGTCGATGTCGAGCCGCGCTGCAATGCTATGGTCGCTCGGCCTGATGTTGCCGAGCCTTGTTCTAGTCGTGACGGCGCAGTTCGCGGAATCGCTCGGCGTCATGATCGTGGCGACCGCGACCTGCGGCGTGGCAGCGGGTCTCGGCTATCGCGGCAGCCTGCAGGTGGTGAATCAGATCGCACCGAACGATCGTCGCGCCGAAGTGGTGTCGGCCTATTTCATCTGCTGCTTTCTCGGCAACGCGCTTCCGGTGATCGGAATTGGCGTGCTCTCGACCCTGATCAGTTCGACGGTGGCGAGCCTGGTCTTCGCCACGACCATTGCGCTCTTTGCCGTTGTCGCGCTGGTGTTCGGGCTGAAATACCAGACCGACTAGACCCAGCCGAAAAAGAGACGCCGCGCGGGATGCGCGGCGTCTCCAGACAGAGGCTCTCCGGCCCTTTAGCTTGCCGCCCGCAGGTTGACCTTACTCTCGGCCAGCGACGTCAGCTTCTTGTCCGTTGCTTTCTCTTCCTCGAGCGTCTTGGCCAGCACGGTGGCGCAGTCGTTGCGGCCGAGCTGCTTGGCCCAAGCAATCAGACTGCCGTAGCGGACGATCTCGTAGTGCTCGGCGGCCTGCGCCGCGTTGATCAGGGCTGCGTCGAGCACCGCCTTGTCCGCGACGTCGCCCGCGGTCTCATCGGCCTCCTCGATGATGCCGTCGATCGCCGGGCAATCCACCGCCTTCACCTGGGCGCCGTGCATCTTGAACACTTCCTCGAGCCGCTTGACGTGCTGCTTGGTTTCCTCAAGGTGCGTCAAAAAGCCCTGCTTGAGCTGCGGATCGTTAGCCTTTTCTGCCATTTTCGGCAGCGCCTTGGTGAGCTGCTGCTCGGCGTAATAGATGTCCTGGAGCTGATGCACGAACAGATCGTTCATGGTCTTGATGTCTTTTGTGAACAGTCCCATCGTTCCGGTCCTCTTCGGTTTCGGGAACACGGCGGCGCCGGCCTGCACGAAAGCCGCATATTTCGCCATGTTCGATTGCTGATGGGGGCCTAACGAACACGCGGCATCGACGTTCCGAAACAGCGCATGTGACTTGAGCTGGAACAATGACGGCGGGCCGGGATATGGAACGATGTTAATGTACGGACGCGGGACCCGAGTTGCTGTCGCGATTCATATGCTTAACGCGCCCGATATGAACCGCGTGTGACAAGACCGGCCGGTCCGACGTAGAACCTATTGTTGTCAAGGGCTGCACAAGCCGCCGGTTTTGCCTTAAATGAGCTGTATCATGTCTTGCGATCGACGCCTGCCTTTGGCCACGATCGTAGCCGATCTGCCAATGTCTGGCCGGGTCGGATCTGCCCCCCGCCGGGAGGATGAATGCACGGACTGCTGCCCGCGCTGAAACGCGGCTTCAAGAGATGGATCGGCTGGCGACGGCTGGGCATTGCCGCGAGCGTGATGATCATCGCCTTCGCGGTCACCACGCTGCTGCGAACCCTCAAGGGCATCGATACCGGCGTCATCCTGACCGCGTTAACCGAGATTCCCCGCGCGCATATCGGGCTTGCCGCGGTTTGCGTGTTCTTCGCGTTCTGTACGCTGACTTTCTATGACTTTTTTGCACTGCGAACGATTGGCAAGAAGCACGTGCCTTATCGCATCGCAGCGCTGTCAAGCTTCACGTCCTACTCGATCGGCCACAACATCGGCGCCACGGTTTTCACCGGCGGAGCGATCCGATTCCGGATCTACTCGGACTATGGGCTGAATGCGATCGATGTCGCCAAGATCTGCTTCCTGTCCGGCCTGACTTTCTGGCTTGGTAACATCTTCGTGCTGTCGATCGGCATGGCCATCCACCCGGATGCGGCCTCCTACATGGATCAGCTGCCGTCGTCGATCAACCGGCTGATCGCGTTCGGCGGTCTCGGCTCAATCGCAGCCTATCTGGTCTGGCTCGGCATGGGCGAGAAGCGCCGCGAGCTCGGCCAGAAGGGCTGGAAGGTCGTGCTGCCGTCGGCGCCGCTGACCCTGGTGCAGATTTTGATCGGAGTGGTCGATCTCGGCTTCTGCGCCTTCGCGATGTACCTGCTGATTCCGGCCGATCCGCCGATCGACTTCCTGTCGCTCGCGGTTGTGTTCATCCTGGCGACGCTGCTGGGCTTTGCCAGCCATGCCCCCGGCTCGATCGGCGTGTTCGACGCCGCAATGCTGGTGGCGCTGCCCGAATTCGGCCGCGAGCAGCTGCTGGCGACCTTGCTCGTCTTCCGCATCCTCTATTTCGTGATCCCGTTCGGTCTCGCCATCTCAATCATGGGCACGCGCGAACTCTGGATGAACGTCGTCCAGCCCTGGCAGGAGCGGCGGCGACTGGCGGAAGCCTGCGCGCAGGCCAACCTGCCCAAGCAGGTCACTGCGATGGAGCACGAGCGGTCGCTGCGCCAAGCCAGCAAACGGTGAAGCTGACCGGCGATCACGACGGCCGCCCGCGAAAGCGGCAGACAAAGGTTGCAGGCAGGCGAGCCATGCTCTCTTATTTCCGCCTCAACTTTGCCGTTGAAGACGCGGATCATGATCCCTGTTTCCCTTCGTCGATCTTTCGCGGGCGCCCTGCTGCTGGCCGGGCTCCTCTCGGTTTTTCCGCTTCGGCCCGCAGCCGCCCAGGATGGCGGCGCCCTGCAGATCAATTGGGAGGTCCGCAACCGCTTCCGCCTCTTCCGGGAAGAGCGCGACTTCCTGCTGCATGTGGAGAATGCGCGCAACCGCAGCATCCTCGCAGCCGAACAGTCGCTGGAGCTCCAGAGCGAGGGCCGCGGCTGGGCTCGCAACATGGTCAACCGGCTCTGCATCGACCTCCAGGGTCGGGTCAACCAGCCCTGCACTCGCGACAACGTCAAAGAGAACTACATCACCCCGATCGACCACCCCATCACGGTGCGCCTGACCGGCGCGGTGCCGGTCGGCGCCATCTGCGCCTGGTCGTTCGACGACGGCGACGGACCGCAGACCTCGACCTTCGACTGCGCCGAGCCGATTAATCTGCGGGTGCGCTACGGCAAGCAGACGGTGGCGACCGTCGACGTCTCCTCCGGCTCCGATCCGAGCCAGCGCATCCAGACCGAGATCCAGGTTCGCGACATCTTCATTGCCGGCCTTGGCGACAGCATCGCCTCCGGCGAAGGCAATCCGGACAAGCCGCTGGCACTCTCCGACGAAGGCTTTTGCTTCCGCTCCTATCTCGGCACCGCAGGCGGACAGTATTACCGGCCGAGCCGCGCCGGCTTCAAGGGCGGCCGCGCCTGCGAGGCTCCGGATACGCTCGCCAACTGGCAGCGTCACAGCGCGCTCTGGTTCAACTCGCCCTGTCATCGTTCGCTCTACAGCTACCAAACCCGCACCGCGCTCGCGCTCGCGGTGCGCTACACCCATATCGCCGTCACCTATCTGCCGCTCGCCTGCACCGGCGCCAGCATCAGCGACGGACTGCTAGGTTCGCAGCGCGCTCGCGAATGCCCGCCGGGCAAGTTCGGCGTCTGCAGCACCAGCGTGAACGCGCAGGTCGCCGAGCTGCGCGAAGCGCTCAGTGCCGCGAAGAAGCGACAGCCGGACCGCAACCTCGATCTCGTGCTGCTTTCGATCGGTGCCAACGACGTCTATTTCTCCGGCCTCGTCGCCGACGTCATCGTCGATACCACCACCGAGCGTGCGCTATTCCGCCGCTCCGGCGTGATGGCGAGCGTCGACGATTCCCGTGACGCGCTACAGCGCGAACTGCCGCAGAATTTCGTCAAGCTACGCGAGGCGCTGAAGCCGCTGGTCGGCGGCGACCTCTCGCACGTCATCTACGTCTCCTATGCCAATCCGGCACTAGCCGACGGCGGCGTGCCCTGCCGCGGCGGCCGCGCCGGCTTCGACATCCATCCCGCCTTCAACGCCGATCCGCAGCGGCTCGCCCGCGTCTCGACCTTCGTCGACACCGAATTCCTGCCGCAGCTGAAGGGGCTCGCCACCTGTACACGCGGTGCGTTATGCCGCGATCCCGAGGCCGACCGCATGACCTTCGTCGATGCGCATCAGGCTGCGTTTGCCGATCATGGCTTCTGTGCCCATGCTGGCAGCGATCCCGAATTCGATCGCACCTGCTTTGCCGAGAATGGCCAGAGCTTCAACCCCGACATCGTCAGCGCGGCAAGCCAGCCGATGTTGTGCGGCCGCGGCGCCTCCGAGTATCGCGCCTATCTGCCGCGCGCGCGCTGGATTCGCGACGCCAACGACAGCTATTTCGCGGCGATGACTTATCCGCAAGGCCTGCCGGCGGCGAGTCAGCCGACCGACATCCACGACGCGACCTGGGGCGTGCTCTCGGCCGTCTATGGTGGTGCCGTGCACCCCAGCGCCGAAGGTCACGCCGCGATGGCGGATGCGACGCTGCCTGCCGCCAGCACAGTGCTTGGCCTCGACGCCGTGCCGCCAAGCGTCACGCGCGGACTGTTGGCTCCGCTCCTGCCGGGTGCGCAGCGATAGCCGGCGGCGCGGGAACCGGGCGCCGCTCGCTGGAAATTGATGGCGCTGCCGTCAATTGAGTCCATTCTATTCAGGCCAGGTTCAGCCGACCGGCGCATGATGATGCACGCATCGTGTGATGCGGACATCCTCATGCAGCCCGAACCCGCCGGGACCGATCGTGGATAGCAGAAGCGCATTTCGTCGGCTGCGCCGGTCCCGCCTCGCGGCGCTCCTGGCGCTCTCCACAGGCCTGATGCCGAACATCGCCCGTGCCGACGACCTCAACCCGCATGATCTCGCTTTGCTCGATCGGCTGACTTTCGGCGTGAGCACCTCGAGTGCCGCGCACATGCGCGGCATCGGTGCCGAGCGCTGGCTCCAGGAGCAGTTGCACCCGGCAGGCAATCCCGCATTGCCCGAAGCTGCCAAGGCGCAGATCGAAGCAATGCCCGACGTACACCGCTTCCCGTTCGACATTGCGGTCGCCTTCGAACAGCAATCCAGGAGCGCCAACCAGGTCGCCGATCTCGACCAGAAAAAGGCGGCGCAGCAGGTGTTTCAGCAGGCGATGAACGATCGCGCCAGGCAGGCCGCGGCGCGCACCATCCTGCACGCGCTCTACGCGCCCGACCAGCTGCGCGAGCGCATGGTCTGGTTCTGGTTCAATCACTTCAACGTCCACCAGTACAAGTCGAATCTGCGCGTACTGGTCGGCGACTACGTCGATCACGCCATCCGGCCCAATTCGCTCGGCAAGTTTCGCGACCTGCTCGCGGCGACCGTGCATCACCCCGCGATGCTGCGCTACCTCGACAATGCCGACAACGCGGCTGGTCACCTGAACGAAAACTACGCCCGCGAGATCATGGAGCTGCACACCATGGGCGTCGGCTCCGGCTACACGCAGGCCGACGTCGAGGCGTTGGCGAAGATCCTCACCGGGGTGGGCATCGACACCCGGCCGGAAGATCCGAAACTCAAGCCGGAATTGCAGTCCCAGCTGGTGCGCGAGGGCGCCTTCGAATTCAATCCATCCCGTCACGACTACAGCGACAAGACCTTTCTCGGCCACACGATCAGAGGACGTGGGCTCGCCGAGGTCGATGAAGCCATCGACATCCTGGTCCATCATCCCGCGACCGCAAGCCATCTGTCGCGCAAGATCGCGACCTACTTCGTCTCCGACAATCCGCCGGAAGTACTCGTGCAGCGGATGGCCCAGACATTCAAATCCACCGACGGCGACATCGCCTCGGTCCTCGCAACAATGATCCATTCGAGCGAATTCGAGGCTGCGCTGAAGCCTGGCACGCGCTTCAAGGATCCGGTGCAATATGTGCTCTCGGCAGTCCGCCTCGCCTATGACGACAGGGTGATCTTGAATACCGCACCGATCCAGGGTTGGATCAATCGCCTGGGCGAAGGCCTGTTCAACCACGAGACGCCGGACGGCTATGCGCTGACGTCGGCGGCGTGGAACGGCCCCGGACAAATGATGGTTCGCTTCGAGATCGCACGTCAGATCGGATCGGGCTCGTCCGGCCTGTTCAAATCCGACGGTCCCAACCCGGTCGAACAGCCCGCGTTCCCGCTCCTGCAGAATGCGCTCTACTTCAACGGCCTTCGCAAGACTCTCGGCCCGGCGACGCTGGCATCGCTCGACCGGGCGATTTCACCGCAGGACTGGAACACGCTTTTCCTGTCATCACCGGAATTCATGCACTGAGCCACGGAGATCGTCATGAACCGCCGCGAGCTGATCAAGACCTTTGCCGCCCTCGCTCCGCTCACGGTGGCGGGCCGCGTCTGGGCTGCGCCGGCGACCGACGCGCGCATGCTGGTGGTGTTTTTGCGCGGCGCTTATGATGCGGCCAATGTCGTGGTACCGGTCTCGAGCGACTTTTACCGCACATCGCGGCCGACGCTCGCCATCGCCAAGCCCGACGTCGGCAATCCCAACGCCGCGCTCGCGCTCGACGCCGACTGGGGGTTGCATCCGGCTTTGCGCGACAGCATCTATCCGCTCTGGGCCAAGCGCGAGATCGCCTTCATTCCCTTCGCCGGCACCAGCGACGATCTGACCCGAAGCCATTTCGAAACCCAGGACACGATCGAGCTCGGCCAGTCTGCCGGCGGCTCGCGCGACTATCGTTCGGGCTTCATGAGCCGTCTCGCCGCTGAGCTGACGCGCGTCAAGCCGATCGCCTTCACCGATCAGCTGCCGCTGATCTTCCGCGGCAAATCACAGGTGCCGAACACTGGAATCAACAACGTCGCAAAGCCGGGCGTCGACGACCGCCAGGCCGATTTGATCAAGAGGATGTACGCGCAGTCCAGTCTCGCTTCCTCGGTATCGGAGGGCTTTCGCGTCCGCGACGACGTCTACCGATCGGTCTCCGAGGAGATGAATGCCGCCAATCGCGGCGCGGTCTCGCCGCGTGGCTTCGAATTGTCGGCGCGGCGCATCGGCCGCCTGATGCGCGAGCAGTTCAATCTCGGCTTCGTCGATGTCGGCGGCTGGGACACCCATGTCAACCAGGGCGCAGCCACCGGCTATCTCGCCGACCGGCTTGGTGAGCTCGGTCGCGCCCTCGTCGGCTTCTCCGAGGAAGTCGGGCCGGCCGCGTGGCGCGATACGGTGGTCGTCGTGATCTCGGAATTCGGCCGCACCTTCCGCGAGAACGGCGACCGCGGCACCGATCACGGTCATGGCAGCGTCTATTGGGTGCTCGGTGGCGGCATCAACGGCGGCCGTATCCTCGGCGAGCAGGTCAAGGTCGAGCAGCCGCATCTGTTCCAGAACCGCGACTATCCCGTGCTGACCGACTATCGCGCCCTGTTTGCCGATCTGTTCGGTCATGTCTTCGGCCTTGGTAACGAGAGCCTCCAGCGCATCTTCACCGGCGTGCATCCGACGAACCTGGCATTGGTCTAGCTGCCAGCGCCTCCTCTTGCCGTTCCATCAATTCAAAAACGGCATCAATCGATACCCCCTTCAACTTGGACACTTTCCCGCGCGCGCCTCTAGGAGTCGCCTTGAGGAAACATTCGACTTGAGGAGGCGCATGATGAGCGCAGTGGTGTCCGCGGCGGACGTGAGGAGGTCTCGCGTCAGGCTGTTCATCGTGACCATGTTGTTCCTGGTCACGACAGTCAATTATGCCGACCGCGCCACGCTGTCGATTGCCGGCTCCGCCCTCTCCAAGGAACTCCATCTCGATCCCGTCGCGATGGGCTGGATCTTCTCGGCCTTCGGCTGGTCCTACGTCGTCGCGCAGGTACCGGGCGGCTGGCTGCTCGACCGCTACGGCTCGCGCCTCGTCTACGCCTTCAGCATCATCGTCTGGTCGCTGTTCACGATGATGCAAGGCTGGGTCGGCTTCTTCAGCGCCGGCGCTGCGGTCGCCGTGCTGTTCGCGCTTCGCCTGCTGGTGGGCGTCGCGGAAGCACCCTCCTTTCCCGCCAACGCCCGCATCGTCGCGGCCTGGTTTCCGGGCAATGAGCGCGGCACCGCGTCAGCCTTCTTCAATTCGGGGCAGTATTTCGCCACCGTGATCTTCGCGCCGCTGATGGGCTGGATCGCGCATGATTACGGCTGGCGTTACGTGTTCTTCGTGATGGGCGGGCTCGGCGTGGTGATGGGCTTCGCCTGGATCAAGACTGTCTACGGGCCGAAAGAACATCCTTCGATCAACGAAGCCGAGTTCGATTACATCAAGGACGGCGGCGCGCTGGTCGATCTCGACGCGCCGAAGGACGAGCGCGCGCCGGACTCCGGTCCGAAATGGGAGCACATCCGCCAGCTGCTCTCCAACCGGATGATGCTCGGCGTCTATCTCGGCCAGTACTGCATCAACACGCTGACCTACTTCTTCCTGACCTGGTTCCCGGTGTACCTGGTCAAGGAGCGCGGCCTCTCGATCCTGCAAGCCGGCTTCGTCGCGACGCTGCCGGCGCTGTGCGGTTTCATTGGCGGGGTGCTCGGCGGTATCATCTCCGACGCCATCCTGCGCAGGACCGGCTCACTGACCATGGCACGCAAGATCCCGATCGTCGGCGGCATGCTGCTGTCGATGTCGATCATCGCCTGCAACTATGTCGACGGCCGGGCGCTGGTGGTGGGCTTCATGGCGCTCGCCTTCTTCGGCAAGGGCATCGGCGCGCTCGGCTGGGCGGTCGTCTCCGACACCTCGCCCAAGGAGGCCGGCGGCGTGTCGGGCGGCCTGTTCAACTCCTTCGGCAACCTCTCCTCGATCACCACGCCGATCGTGATCGGCTACATCGTGGCCGCGACGGGCTCCTTCAACGGCGCGCTGGTATTCGTCGGCTTCAACGCGCTGGTGGCGGCATTCGCCTATCTCGTGGTGGTCGGCAAGATCGAGCGGGTGGTGCTCAAACGTTCCTCCTGAGGGCTCCCGCGGGAGCTGACCAGGTAACTCAACGGCGGCTCCCAAGGCCGCCGTCTTTGTTTTGGGGATTATCGATGCTAGAAGTGCCAGAGAAACGCCTTATCCATCTAAGGCATGTATCGATGTTCGACCTCAACCAGCTCCGCTGTTTCGTCACGGTGGCGGAGGAACTGCATTTCGGCCGCGCCGCCGCACGGCTGAACATGACCCAGCCGCCGCTATCCCGGCAGATTCAGGTGCTCGAGCATATCATCGACGCGCCTTTGCTGGAGCGCACCAGCCGCTCGGTGCGGCTGACCCCGGCCGGGCGTAGTTTCCTGCCCGAGGCCCGCCGTATCCTGAAGCTCGCGGAAAGCGCATCGCAGGTGGCCCGCCGTATCGCACTCGGCAAGACCGGCTCGCTCAAGATCGGCTTTACGGCCGCCGCCGCCTACGGTTTCCTGCCCGAGCTGGTCGCGGCCTGCCGCGCCAAGCTGCCGGAGGTCGACTTCTCGCTGAAGGAGATGGTCTCCGGCGATCAGTTCGAGGCGCTCACCTCGGGCCAGATCGATGCCGGCCTGCTGCGGCCGCCGATCGCGCGTCCCGAAGTTGCCAGCCGCCGGGTCGTCGCCGAGCCCCTGCTCGCCGCTATCCCGAAAAAGCATCCGCTGGCGAACGCGGAAAGCATCACCGTCAAGGACTTCGACGGCCAGCCCTTCGTGATGTATTCGCCCTATGAGAGCCGCTACTTTCACGATCTGCTGGTGGCGCTGTTCACCCGCGCCGACATCCTGCCGCGCTATGTCCAGCATCTCAGCCAGATCCACTCGATCCTGGCGATGGTGCGCGCCGGCCTTGGCCTTGCCATCGTGCCGGCCGCGGCCGCCGGCCTGAAGATCTCCGACGTTCGGCTCCGCCCGCTCAAGCTGCGCACGCGTGTTCCGGCCGAGCTGTTCATGGTGTGGCGCCGCGACGACGAGAATCCCTTGCTCGCCGCGTTGGTCAAAATCGCCAGCGAATTGTCCTCGGCGGAGGTGATTGAGGATTGATGCTCAATCCGCATCGATCGATATAGGCTTTGGCTTGGACGCGCATCGAACAGCCCCCTAAACAGCAGCGCATGGACGCGCGACCCGCATTGCGTCCCCGACACACACACGAGAGCAGGGAGCAGCGCCCATGAGCAAAATGACCCCGCAGGAAATGGCCCAGAAGATCGGATCGGGCCTCCTGTCCTTCCCCGTCACGCCGTTCAAGGCCGACTACTCCTTCGATGAGGCGACCTATCGCGCCAACATGGATTGGCTGTGCGGCTATGACGTCGCCGGCCTGTTCGCCGCCGGCGGCACCGGCGAATTCTTCTCGCTGACCCCGACGGAAGTCCCCGAAGTGGTCAAGGTCGCCGTCGACGAGACCAAGGGCCGCGTGCCCGTGCTCGCCGGTACCGGCTATGGCACCGCGATCGCCCGCGAGATCGCTGTTGGTGCGGAAAAGGCCGGCGCGGACGGTCTGTTGCTGCTGCCGCCCTACCTCACCCATTCCGAGCAGGAAGGCCTCGCCGCTCACGTCGAGGCCGTCTGCGCCTCCGTGAAAATCGGCGTCATCGTCTATAACCGCGACAACGCCATTCTGCAGCCCGACACGCTCGCCCGCCTCGCGGAGCGCTGCCCGAACCTGGTCGGCTACAAGGACGGCATCGGCGACATCGAGCTGATGACGCGCGTCTACACCAAGCTCGGCGACCGCCTGACCTATGTCGGCGGCCTGCCGACCGCGGAGACTTTCGCTCTGCCCTATCTCGATATGGGCGTGACGACCTATTCCTCTGCCGTGTTCAACTTCGTGCCGGAATTCGCCACCAATTTTTACGCTGCTGTGCGCAGGCGCGACCATGCGACGATCCATGCCGGGCTGAAGGATTTCATCCTGCCGCTGATCGCGATCCGCAACCGCAAGAAGGGCTACGCGGTCTCGATCATCAAGGCCGGCATGAAGGTCATCGGCCGCGACTCCGGCCCGGTCCGTCCGCCGCTGACCGATCTCACCGAGCAGGAGATTGCGGAACTGACCGCGCTGGTGAAAAATCTGCCCGCCATCCGATCGTCACAACAGGCTGCTGAATAACAAACGACAACAGGAGGAGTGGGCGATGGCCCGGACAGATATTTCTGGCGCACCGGTCGTCACAGCGATGCAGGTGATCCCGGTCGCGGGCCGCGACAGCATGCTCCTCAATCTGAGCGGCGCGCACGCGCCGTTCTTCACCCGCAATCTCGTCATCCTCACCGACAATGCCGGCCACACCGGCGTCGGCGAGGTGCCGGGTGGGCAAAAGATCTGGCAGACGCTTCAGGACGCCAGGGATCTCGTGATCGGCAAGACCGTCGGCGCGATGAACAACATCCTCGCCGATATCAGGACCACCTTCGCCGACCGTGACGCCGGCGGCCGCGGCAAGCAGACATTCGACCTGCGCGTGATGATCCACGCGGTCACTGCAATCGAATCCGCCCTCCTCGACCTGCTCGGCCAGCATCTCGATTTGCCCGTCGCAGCGCTGCTCGGCGAAGGCCAGCAGCGCAAAAGCGTCGAGACGCTCGGCTATCTCTTCTTCGTCGGCGACCGGCGTAAGAGCAAGCTCGACTACGTCACGGGCGAGACCGGCAAGGCGGAGTGGTTCAACCTCCGTCATCAGGAGGCGATGACGCCGGAGACGGTGGTGCGGCTCGCGGAAGCCACCCACGACCATTACGGCTTCGCCGACTTCAAGCTGAAGGGCGGCGTCCTGCGCGGCGAGCAGGAGATCGAGGCCGTCACCGCGATCGCGAAACGCTTTCCCAACGCCCGCGTCACCCTGGACCCGAACGGCGCCTGGTCACTCGACGAGGCCATCAGCCTCTGCAAGAACATGCACGGCATCCTCGCCTATGCCGAGGACCCCTGCGGCGCCGAAGCCGGCTTCTCCGGCCGCGAGATCATGGCCGAGTTCCGCCGCGCCACCGGCCTGCCCACCGCGACCAACATGATCGCCACCGACTGGCGGCAGCTCTCCCATGCGTTGCGTCTCGGAGCGGTGGACATTCCGCTGGCCGACCCCCATTTCTGGACCATGCAGGGATCGGTGCGCGTCGCCCAGACCTGCCGCGACAACGGCCTGACCTGGGGCTCGCACTCCAACAACCACTTTGACATTTCGCTCGCCATGTTCACCCATGTCGGCGCGGCCGCTCCCGGCAAGGTCACCGCGATCGACACACACTGGATCTGGCAGGACGGCCAGGCACTCACCAAGGAGCCGCTCCAGATCAAGGGCGGCAAGATCGCGGTCCCGGATCGTCCGGGCCTCGGCATCGACATCGATCGCGCGGCCATTGAGGCCGCGCATGAGCTCTACAAGAAGCATGGACTTGGCGCCCGAGATGACGCTATCGCCATGCAGGACCTGATCCCCGGCTGGACCTTCGACGACAAGCGGCCCTGCCTCGTTCGGTAAGAAACCTTCCTTGGAGGAAAAAGAGATGACTGCGATCCTCAAAAACTTCATCGGCGGCGAATGGGTCGACGGCTCCGGCGTCACCAGGAACATCAACCCCTCCAACACCAATGATCTCGTCGGCGAATACGCCAAGGCCGACAAGGCGCAGACCGAGAAGGCGATCGCCGCAGCGAAGGCTGCCTTCCCTGCCTGGGCGCAGTCGACGCCGCAGGTGCGCTACGACGCGCTCAACAAGATCTCGACCGAAATCCTGGCCCGCAAGGAAGAGCTCGGCCGCTTGCTCGCCCGCGAGGAAGGCAAGACGTTGCCCGAGGGCATCGGCGAGGTTGCGCGTGCCGGCCAGATCTTTGCGTTCTTCGCCGGCGAGGCGCTGCGCCTGATCGGCGAGAAGGGTGCCTCCGTCCGTCCCGGCCTCGACGTCGAGCTCACGCGCGAGCCGGTCGGCGTCGTCGGCATGATCACGCCCTGGAATTTCCCGATCGCGATCCCCGCCTGGAAAATCGCGCCGGCGCTCTGCTACGGCAACACCGTCGTGTTCAAGCCGGCTGAGCTGGTGCCGGGCTCCGGACATGCGCTCGCCGAGATCATCACCCGCTCCGGCATTCCCGCCGGCGTGTTCAACCTCGTGGTCGGCTCCGGCTCCGTGGTCGGCCAGACTCTGCTCGAGCATCCCGACGTCGCCGCGATCTCGTTCACCGGCTCGGTGCAAACAGGCCGCAAGATCGCGCAGGCTTGCGTGCTCTCGAACCCGATGAAGAAATTCCAGCTCGAGATGGGCGGCAAGAACCCGCTGGTCGTGCTCGACGACGCCGACCTCAAGACCGCCGTCGAAGTCGCCGTCAACGGCGCGTATTTCTCGACCGGCCAGCGCTGCACCGCCTCCTCGCGCCTGATCGTCACCGAGGGTATCCACGACCGCTTCGTCGCGGCGGTGGCCGAACGCCTGAACAGCCTGTCCGTGGACGATGCGCTCAAGGCCGGCGTGCATATCGGCCCGGTGGTCGACCAGAGTCAGCTCGACCAGGACCTGCGCTACATCAAGATCGGGCAGGACGAAGGCGCCAAGCTCGCCTTCGGCGGCGAACTGCTCAAGCGCGAGAATCCCGGCCACTATCTCCAGCCGGCACTGTTCACAGAGGCCAATAACAACATGCGCATCGCACGCGAGGAAATCTTCGGGCCCGTTGCCGCCGTCATCCGCGCCAAGAACTACGAGGAGGCCCTCGCCATCTCCAACGACACCGAGTTCGGCCTCGCCTCCGGCATCTGCACCACCAGCCTGAAATACGCTTCGCACTACAAGCGCAACAGCGAGTCCGGCATGGTGATGGTCAATCTGCCGACAGCCGGCGTCGACTATCACGTGCCGTTCGGCGGCCGGAAGGGCTCGAGCTACGGCGCCCGCGAGCAGGGCTCCTATGCCCGCGAGTTCTACACGACTGTGAAGACGGCTTATACCTTCCCGGGTTGATAGGCAGACTTCGTAGGGGGGGTCAGCGCAGCGTAACCCACCTCTTCTGGTTCAACGGATGCAGACAGGGGCGGGTTACGCTGCGCTAACCCACCCTACATTTCCGGAATCCTCGATGGACCAGGACGTCGCAGCGAAAGAACAGCCCCGCTACATCAAGCTCAACGCGCGCGACAACGTCGCGATCGTGGTCAATGATTTCGGGCTTCCCGCCGGCTCCCGCTTTGCCTGCGGGCTGACGCTGCGCGCGTTCGTGCCGCAAGGGCACAAGACCGCCCTGGTCGACATCGCTCAAGATGAGCCGATCATCCGCTATGGCGAGGTGATCGGCTACGCGCTCTCCCCGATCCTGGCCGGCGAATGGGTCGACGAGGCCCGCATCCGCATGCCGGAGGCCCCTGCTCTCGACAAGCTCGAAATCTCCACCGCCGTGCCCGCACCGCTGCCGCCGCTCGAAGGCTTTACCTTCGAGGGCTACCGCAATCCGGACGGCTCGGTCGGCACGAAAAATATTCTGGGCATCTCTTCCTCCGTGCAATGCGTGAAGGGCACGATGGAATATGCCGTCAAGCGCATCCGCGCCGAGCTCTTGCCGAAATACCCCAACGTCGACGACGTCGTGCCGCTGACGCACGCCTATGGGTGCGGCGTCGCTATCACCGCGCCCGACGCGGTGGTGCCGATCCGCACGCTGCAGAATATCGCGATCAACCCGAATTTCGGCGGCGAGATCCTGGTCGTCGGCCTCGGCTGCGAGAAGCTGGCACCCGAACGACTGGTGCCGGAAGGCGCCAGCGATGCCATCGTGCGCATGCAGGACGAAGCCTTCGACGGCTTTGGCGCGATCGTCGAAGCGATCATGACCCAGGCCGAAGCGCGTCTGAAGGTGCTCAACACCCGCGAGCGCGAGACCTGCCCCGCCTCCGATCTCGTCATCGGCCTGCAATGCGGCGGCAGCGACGCCTTCTCCGGCGTTACCGCAAACCCGGCCGTTGGCTTCGCTGCGGACCTGCTGGTCAGCGCCGGTGCCACCGTGATGTTCTCCGAAGTCACGGAAGTGCGCGACGCCATCCAGTTGCTCACCCGCCGCGCCATCAACGAGGATGTCGGCCGCGCGCTGGTGCGCGAGATGGCGTGGTACGATTGTTATTTGGCCCGCGGCGGCGCCGATCGCAGCGCCAACACCACGCCCGGCAACAAGAAGGGCGGCCTTGCCAACATCGTCGAGAAGTCGCTCGGCTCGATCGTCAAATCCGGCTCATCAGCCATTACCGGCGTGCTCTCGCCCGGTCAGAAGGCAACGCAGAAAGGCATGCTGTTCGCGGCAACGCCGGCGAGCGACTTCATCTGCGGTACGCTCCAGCTCGCCTCGGGCATGACCTTGCAGGTGTTCACCACCGGCCGTGGCACACCCTACGGCCTTGCGGCCGCACCCGTCATCAAGGTCGCGACACGCACCGAGCTTGCCCGCCGCTGGAAGGACCTGATCGATTTCGATGCGGGCGGCATCGCCACCGGTGCAAAGACCATCGAGGAAACCGGCTGGGACCTGTTCCACCTGATCCTCGACGTCGCCTCCGGCCGGACCAAGCCGTGGTCCGACCGCTGGGGCATCCACAACGATCTCACGCTGTTTAATCCGGCGCCGGTGACCTGAGCGGCGCCGCGCCCTCAGTACCGCGCTCTCACCGGCGCTTCACCGAAATGATAGTTCACGCCGAACCGCACAAGGCTGACATTGCGTTCGTTGACTTTGGCGTCCGGCAAGTCGGTTGAAGTTGCCGTCGTGAACGACGGGACGAACAGGTACTCGGCCTTTGCCGACCAATTCGACAGGAACATCCATTCGAGGCCCCCGCCGACAACGCCGCCCCAGACGGCGTTCGGCTCGGAGTTGGTCGAGTTGAATGCGTTCCAGGACTTCAGTCCCGCGACGGCGACACCGCCCGTCACATACGGCATGACGTCTCCGAACGCCACGCCGACGCGGGCGCGGCCAGTGTGCAGCCACGTGATTTTCGTCCGACAGGGAACTGAACCTGCGCAAAAGCCATTTGATGTGTTGCCGTCAATGTCCGCTGCGGAGAGGTCGCCTTCGACGCCCGCGACAATCGTGCCGAACTGCCAGTCGTACCCGACGGTTGCGCCGCCGATCCAGCCGGTTTGCGCGAAGCTGCCGGAATTGCCGATCAGCGGCAGTGTCGGATAATCCTGGTTTGCCGTTCCGCGCCCCCAGCCGGCGACAACACCGACATGAAATCCTGACCACGGCGCCGCCGCGGTCGCAGCCGTATACGGCACTGCTGCGAGATCCGCGGCTGCGGCTTCGCCGGCGAGAATGCCCGTCAACGAAACGAGAGCAATTGCGTACTTGATCATTGTGTTATCCTCGTCTCGTTCAGGTGCCGGGAAGCTGGTAACGCAGCTCAGTGAAGAACAAGTGGGTGTGCGCCTCGCCCGGCGCGCCGATCGCGACGAACCAAGGCTCGCGCCGCAGATAGGAGTATTGCGCGAGGCCGGTGATGGCGCCGTATTGCGGGTCAGCCCAGAACGTATGCTTGAGGTCGAGCGTCCACTGCTCGATCTGCTTGTTGGCGGTGTTCGGTGAGTTCGGGCCGCCGAAACCGGCAATTCGGTTGGGAAGCGGATTGGTCGGATCCACGAAGTAATTGGCGTCGAAGAAGGTCTGACCGTAATAGGCAGATAGGATCGTCGGCTGGAGCACGCGCCACTCGAAGCCTGCGAGATAGCCGCGCGAGCGAACGGTCGAAAGCGCGATGTTGTACACACCTCCGCTGCCGGTTGCGGTGGGCACGACATCAGGACCGAGGGCGCCGAGATAGCGGCCGCCGCCATCGCTCCAGAACGCGTTGCCCACAAGCGCGAAGGTCCGGAAGAATTCGAGATTCGCCCCGACGGTCGTCGCCCATCCGTTCGCATCGTGCCAGTTCCAGGTCGTCCCGATGGCGGTTGGGATATTCGTGGAGCGGAAATGCCGCCACATGCCGGCCGCCTCGACATGCAGCCGCGTGCCGGACCAGATATCGCTGTCGTATGCGGCCTTGGCGACCACATCGGGAGTGCGGTTCGGCGTGCCCGGAACAGCGCCGGTGTCGAACTGCGACGCAAGCTGCGCATTGAAGGCGAACGGATAGATCACCTCACCCGCGCCGACATATTGCTGCGGGTTTTCGACGCCGGCACCGATGGTGAAATTCGGTGTGGCGTGCCAGGCGAAATGCGCCGCCGCTTGACGCGCCCAGGGCAGGCCGACCTGAAAGCTCTGGTCGATATTATTGGTCAGGAAAACGTCCGACGGATCGGGGCCCATGCCGTACCGGTTTGGCGTCAACCAGCTGTAGGTCTGGCCGAAGCTCGTCTCGAACTGCCCTGCTTTGACGTCGGCGTAGGCAAGCCGCATGCGGAAGGTGTGGCTGTTGGAGTTGACGTAGACGTTAGCGGGGTCATTGCCGTTGAAGTCACCTTCGAAATAACCGGTGAGATCGACGCCCCTGATGTTGCCGTGGGCGCGTAAGCCGAGCAGCGAGTTCTGCGCCGACATGCGCGTCTCGGTCATGTTACCGCCGATTGTATTGTCGAACGGGATCGCGCCGAAATTGGTCGTGGTCGCATTCCCGGTATTTGTGTTGCGGCTGACGCCGGTGAGCGCAATGTAGCCGACCGGCGCAATCTCGAAGCCGCCGACCTCGAAGCCGGCCGCCTTGCGTGGCATCGGCGCTGGCCCCGAAGGCGTCGCGACCGGGGGCGGCACGACGGATACCGGGGCTGGTCGGGCATCCGTAGCGGCAACGCTCTCCGGCCGCGACTTCGATTTGAGCACCTGAAGATCGGCCTCGGCGAGCACGCCCTTCTTGCGCAGGAGGGCCACCAAGCGGTCGCTCTGTTGCGCGGGCGGTGCAGAGGTGACGGCGCGAGCTTCACTCGACGAGATCACGCCCTTGCTGGCCAGGAGCGACAGAAGCGCCTCGTTCTCGCCGGCCATCGCCGACGTGACGCCGCACACCGCAATTGCCGCGACGGATGTCGTTGCCAGCAACACGTTGCGAAATCCGAGACCACTTCTCATTCCTGCTCCTCCAAAAATCATCAGCGCCGTACATCCGAACGCGAGCAGCGCTGCCCGACGGCAACCGGCCGTCGATTCCGCAGCTTCGGTTCGTGCGAACACCTAACCGCGGGCTGCCGCGGCAGGCTCGGACCGGGATGAACTGGATTGGACGCATGAGAACTCATCGGCGTTTTGCCGCCATGCGATGCATCGCGGCCACAGTCGGACCCTCGCAATTGAAATGATGCGAAAATGCGCTAACAAGACGCCAGAGCCATCGCACTGCCGGTCGATGGATTGCGACCCAAGCAGCATGACATCTCCGAACCCGCCCTTCGTCCCCGTCAGTACATCGACCGACGCGTACCCGGCTCACCGGCGCCTTGCCATGTGGCGCGAAGTCTATGGCCGCAACATCGCCAATGTGGACATCGAGACGATCGATGACACGCCCTTTCATGCCAGCGTGACCTTCCAGGGATTGCCCGGCGTCGGCGTGGTCACCGGTTCTCGCTCACCGGCCCACTATCATGTCACGCGCCAGCACCTCGCCAATGCGCGGGACGGTTTTGGATTGTCAGTCTTGATGAGCGGAGCCGCAACGACGAAGCAGCTTGGCCGAGAGATCATAGGCCGGCCCGGCGCCGCGTCGATCATCTCGGGGACCGACCCGTCCGTGAACACGATGCACACCTTCGGCAGCTTCATGACCATCGTGCTGCCACGGCCGGACGTCTCGGCTCTGGTGCGCGATCTCGACTCCACCTTTGCAAGTCAGCTTCCTGCCGACAACTCCGCGCTGCGACTCTTGGTTCGCTACCTGCAAACCTTGCACGAAAATGGCCCGCTCGAAGCGGCGCTGGCCAAGGCCGCGGCGAGCCACATCGTCGATCTCGCTGCGCTCGCGATCGGGGCCAATGCCGATGCCGCGCATGAGGCAAGGCAGCGCGGGGTGGCCGCCGCGCGATTGCAATCGATCAAGGCGGAAATCCGCCAGCGGCTCGGCTCCGGCGACCTCTCGGCCGCCACGATCGCCTTGCGACATGGGGTGACTCCACGCTACGTGCATAAGCTGTTCGAACGCGACGGCACCACCTTTTCGGAATATTTGCTTGCTCGCCGGGTCGAGCGTGCAGCCCAGATGCTGCGCGATCCTGCATTTGCCGGTCATACGATCAGCGCGATCGCCTTCGAGTGCGGCTTCTCGGACATCTCCTATTTCAACCGGACCTTCCGTCGCGCCCACGGCGCGACGCCAACCGATATCCGCGCGACGACGTTCCGCCTGCGTTGAGACGGGCTCCCCGACGCTCGTCCGCTCCCGGACACTTCAGTGAAACGGTCCGGCGGCACCTCCGGCGGAGGCAGGCGCCGACAGCGTTCTCACGTCATGCTGCCCGGCATGAAGCACCGCACCCGCGGATGGCCGTCGATATAGTGCTTCCACACCATGGTGCGACCGATCTTGTTCGGTTCGGTGATCACGGCTCCGTCGGGAACGACGACCCACTCCTCGTCGAGATGCACGCGGTAGTGTCCGTTGTCGGATTCCCAGTCGACATCTGCAACGACATAGCCGTCGGTATCAGAGCAGCACTGCCCGTACTCGCTGCGCAGGCTCTCGAACCAGGGTTTGAGCGGCGAGTTGGCATAGCGTCCGTCATCACGCGCGAGCGCCGACGTTGCCAGCAATGTCGTCACCCCCAACAATGTCGCTGCACACGGTCTTGCAAGATTCATGGTGGTGTCTCGCGGATCGAAATGAGCACCGCGAGGGGCAGACAAGGCCGCTCACGCCCTTAACAGGCATGGACTCGGCAAATCGCTCCCCACGGGCTTTGCCGACAGCTATGCAAATCCGGCGCCAGCGCGCATTCCGGGGAACTACTGGCGCGCATTCGCCTTTCGACGAATGCGCCTCTGGGGGGATGACCTTGGCGTGTGTGAAACAAGCCTCGAAGGCTCGCGCGGCGAGCCTACTTCTTCGCTGCCGGCGCCATCATCATCGCGCCACCCTTCTTGGCGGCGGGCGCGGCCTTCGGCGCGGTCGCCGCCGCCTGCGCGGGGAGATATTTGGCGATGATCGCAGGATCGACCTCGGCCATGCTGGAATCCGGCAGACGATGCCAGGTCTCATCCTTGCCGAAAAGAGAAATGCCGAGGAAGCCGCGCATGGTCAGGACCTGGCCATCCGGGCTCACGCTCATCTTGGCCTTCCAGACGTTCCCGTCGCGCGGATTGACCACGTTGCCGCCCTCATATTTCAACCCGTCGCGTTTCATGTCGCGGATGAAGGAGAGCCCGAGCACCGGCTGGTTCTTGCGATCGTCAGTGCATTTCGAGCAGACCTCGTTCGGATCGTCGCCGGGACGCGGGAAAGTCTTCGCGATGATGCCTTCGAAAATTCCGTTATGGTCGACGAAGAGAAACCAGCCCACGGGCCGGCCATCTTCGACCTTCTGCCAGAGACCCGCAGCGGTCGGCTGTTGCGCGGCAGCCGGCCTCGCCAAGCCAATCATCGTCACGACGGCGAGCGTAAGGAGCGAGAGCAGCCGAAAGCTGGAAAAACGATTCCGCATTATGATCACCTTGCTAGCTGCCACTGCACTGGCCGCAGACTACGGCGATTTCGCGAACGGTTCCAGCACCAGAAACATGGGGTGCCACCGCCACGTTCGCGCAGCGGTCAGTTGACACCGAGCTTCTTTTGCAGGCTGGAGGACGACGTCGTGTACTGGAACACGAGCCGCTTCTCCGGATAGACGTAGCGATGGGCTTTTTGCGACATCAGCGCGCCCTCGTGGAAGCCGCACAGGATCAGCTTGATCTTGCCGGGATAGGTGTTGATGTCGCCGATCGCGAAGATGCCTGGTACGTTGGTCTCGAACGCGCTCGTCTCCACCGGCACCAGATTGTTCTCCAGCGCAATGCCCCAGTTCGCGACGGGGCCGAGCTTCATGGTGAGGCCGAAGAACGGCAGCATGGTGTCGCAGACAATATCGCTCACGCTGTTGTCGTTGCCCTTGATGGTGGCGCCGGAGAGCTTACCGTCAGCGCCTGACAGCGCGGTGACCTGGCCGAGCTTGAGATCCATCTTGCCGCCGGCAACCAGCGCGCGCATCTGCTCGACGCTGTGGGGCGCGGCGCGAAACTCGTCGCGCCGGTGCAACAGCGTGATGCGCTTGGCGACTGGATGCAGATTGAGCGTCCAGTCGAGTGCGGAATCGCCGCCACCGACGATCAGCACGTTCTTGTCGCGGAAGGTCTCCATCTTGCGCACCGCATAGTGCACCGAGGTGCCTTCAAAGGCCTCGATCCCCGGCACGGGCGGGCGCTTGGGCTGGAACGAGCCGCCGCCGGCTGCGATCACCAACACCTTGCATTCGAACACCTTGCCGGCGTCTGTGGTGCAGCGGAACGCGGGATCGCCGATCTTCTCCACGGTTTCGACCATCTCGCCGAGATGGAAGGTCGGGTGGAACGGCTTGATCTGCTCCATCAGCGCATCGGTGAGGCCCTGGCCCGAGACCTGCGGAATGCCGGGAATGTCGTAGATCGGCTTTTCCGGATAGAGTTCGGCGCATTGGCCGCCGACCTTGTCGAGGATGTCGACGAAATGCGCCTTCATGTCGAGAAGGCCAAGCTCGAAGGCGGCGAACAGGCCGCAGGGGCCGGCGCCAACAATCAGCACGTCGGTTTTGATCACTTCGCTCATGTCGTCTCTTTATCGATCGTTATCGGTGGGACGGCGCCCTTCGGGCCGAGGTGACTCTATCTGTCTAGCCAACGGGGGTGGATCAGGGAAGGCATAAAAGCGGGAGCGCCCCGCGGCCGCGCCCACTTGCCGGGCCAGCATAACTGGGCTGTAACGGGATGCGATATGACGGAGATCAATCGGTGAACGCACCAAGCCGCCTCGATACGACGCCGCGCCTGGAGGACTTCCCCTTCCGCCTCAGCGACAATGTCCGTTTCGGCGATCTCGATCCCAATCAGCACGTCAACAACGCGGTCTACGCCACCTATTTCGAGACCGGCCGCGTCACGCTGATGAAGCTTCCCCAATACGGGCTGACGCCGCCGGGCCTCGCCTGGATCATGGTGCGGCTCGACATGCATTTCCGCGCCGAGCTGCGCTGGCCGAACACGATCGAGCTCGGTCTCGGCGTGGTGAAGCTGGGACGAACGTCGGTGACCTTCGAGCAGGTCGTGTTCTCGGACGGCAAATGCATCGCCTCGGCGACATCGGTCGGCGTCTTGCTCGACGAGATGACGCGCCGGCCGGCCCCGCTGACCCCTGAGGTGATCGCGAAGTTCAAGCCCTGGCACAAGCGCGGCATCGAGGTCGCGCCGCCGAGGACTTAATGCCTGATCCGGACCCCGCCGGCCGCGTCAGCACAAAGCGTGCAGCGGTTTTCCGAAAGGTCATGCACTCATAAAAAGAAGGATCAGGCCTGGCGTTCAGGCGTCCCGACAACCAGCCCGTCGAGTTCGTCGGAGACCTTGATCTGGCAGGACAGGCGCGAGTTCGGGCGCACGTCGAAGCCGAAGTCGAGCATGTCCTCTTCCATCGGTGTCGGGCTGCCGACCTTCTCGCGCCAGGCTTCGTCGACATAGACATGGCAGGTCGCGCAGGCACAGGCGCCGCCGCACTCGGCCTCGATGCCGGGAATGCTATTGCGGATGGCGGCTTCCATCACGGTCGCGCCGTTCTCGACTTCCACCGTGCGGGTTTCGCCCTTGTGGTCGACAAAGTGAATTTTGGCCATGTGTTCTCGTGCTGACGCGATCTGGGGAAAAGGAGAGTCCGGGTTGTCCTATAACGGGTCGCTCAGGGCCGCGCCATAGCGTTTTCAGGCGACGTGGGCCCCGGCTCGCGTGACAAAACCGCTTCAAAACAAAAGACTAGTGCGCAACGTCCGCACTTCGGGACGATGCCGGTCTCCCTAGTGCTTGAGGATCGCCGCGATCGCGGCACGAGCCTCGGCGACCGCCTCTTTCAGGGCGGCGAAGGCGTGCGGCTGGTCTTGGCCGATCCGGATCGCGGTTTCCAGGCTGGCAGCGGCATCCGCGACGGCAAAGGCGCCGATCCCGCGCGCCGAGCCCTTGAGCTTGTGTGCAAGTGTGCCCGTTTCGGCCGGCAGCGTCGCCATCGCCGCGAGCAGCCGGACCGCCTGCTCGGCGAACATCGTAAGCACTTCCTGCTCCAGCTCGGCGTCACCGAGCGTCATGCGGGAAAGATGGTCGAGGTCGAGCGGGCTGTCGATGGGCGCAAGCGGGGGCGAAGGCATCCATTCCATCCGTTGCAGTTCAGGCGTCATGGCGCAGGCCCCCGGCATCGCGCGATGGTCCGCCGGTCCGGCGGTTCCGCCCACCGAAGCATGGAATTGGTTAATGAAGTGTTTGGGTCGTTTTACGCAAATCCGCCCGTTTCTTGACGAAAAGTTGCCGCAATCGGCCGAGTCCAGTGGAGAATTTCATTTAGGCCTAAGGTGTTACGGCTCTTTCCTGTTAACGATGATTAAGAATGTCTTAATCGCGGGCATTTCATTCGCAACGCTCTGCCAATAGGATGTTGCGGAAATTGGCGGACAAGCCATCCGGGTGGGGATGGCTCGGAGATCCGCGCAAGCGGCATGATCCGGACTGTGGGCTTGCGTAGCGCGCAGAGCTCGCGGGGGGACGCGTACAAGTAACGAGGGCTCGGACTGAACATGGCCAATACTCCCAAAAAGGTCAAAGACCCCACAGAAGTTGCGCTTTCTGCGATTCAGGAAGCCCTCAACATCAGCGACACGGCTGCCGATACCAGCCGCAATGCATCCATGCGCAACGAATCGGCACCACCGGTCGTACCGCCCGCACCTCCCGTGTTCGACGAACCGGCCTTCGAGCCGCGTGCTGCCGCCAACGAGCGCGCCGTGTTCGATTCCCTCGAGGAACCGCGCCCCTCGCGCCGCGCCGCCAATGACGACCGCGAGACCATCGGCCAACTGCTCCAGTCGCTGCAAACGGGCCGCCCTGCCCGCAACATCTACACTGGCGCGACCATTTTCACCGTCGTGTGGCTCGCCGCCTGTGCCGCGCTGACCGTCGGATTCCTGCCCTCGATCCGGGCCGCCATGGGCGAGAGCGGCGGCGTGCTGGCCATCGCCGGCCTCGCCACGATGTTCTTCGCGCCCATCATGTTGTTCTACTTCCTCGCCAGCCTGGTCTGGCGCGGCCAGCAGATGAGTCAGGTCGCGCAGGCGATGGCGCAGGTCGCGATCCGCTTCTCCGAGCCGGAAGGCTCGGCCTCCGATTCCATGGTCACCGTCGGCCAGGCCATCCGCCGCGAGGTCGCCGCGATGGGCGACGGCATCGAGCGCGCGATCGCGCGTGCCGGCGAACTCGAGACACTGGTCGCCAACGAGGTCGCGGCGCTGGAGCGCGCTTATTCCGACAACGAAGTCCGCATCCGCGCCCTGCTCCAGGACATCGCCCATCAACGCGACAACCTGGTCGGCCAGGCCGAGCAGGTCCGCAGCGCCATTTCCGGCGTGCAGATCGACCTTCGCCATGACATCGCGTTGATCTCGGACGCCATCGCCTCGCGTGTCGACGAAGTCGCAAAATCCATTACCGGCGCGCTGGAAGAGCGCGGCGCCCACATCACGAGCGCGCTCAGCCATGCCGGCGACAACATGATCCTGGCGCTCGGCGAGCGTGGCGGCGACCTGCTCGACCGTCTCGAGGAGGCCAGCGCAGAGACCACCCGCGCGGTGCTCGACGCGAGCGAGCGGCTGACCACCAGTCTCAACTTCAAGACCGGCCACGTCCACGACGAGTTCGTCGATCTCGCCGACCGCGTCCACGAGATGCTCAACGAGCGCATCGACCGCATCACCGGCGAGTTCGAGCAGCGTTCCGCGGCGATCGTCGACGGCATCTCCGAGCGCACCGAGCAGGTGCACGACTCCTTGAAGAATTCGTCGGACTCGTTGCTGCTCGAGCTCGAGCTGCGCTCGAACGACCTCTCCGCCAAGATCGACGACGCCGGCAACCGCCTCGCCGGCCAGATCATGACTTCCGGCGACAAGGCGAGCGAAGCGCTCGATGCCACCGTCAACACCCTCGTCGCCAAGGTCGTCAGCCAGACCGAGACCGCGCACGACTCGCTGTCGCTGCAGATGAGCGCGTTCGACGAGCTGGTGAAGAACCAGGGAACCGAGCTGGTGGAGAAGTTCGCCCGCGATTCCGGCACGCTGGGTGCCCTGATCACGCGCCACATCTCCGAGTTCGACCGCACCGTGAAGACCTTCGGCGGCGAAATCGTCGAACGCATGGGCCAGCGCACGCACGACATCCACGAATCGCTGAAGACCTATGTCGACAATTTCGACACCCGCTTCACCTCGAGCGGTGGTGAGATCACCGCCATTCTCGACCAGCGCCTGGTCCAGTTCGAGACCTCGATCGGCGAACGCGTGTCCAACTTGGACGCCTCGCTGAACGGCAAGATCGCCAGCCTCGACAATACGATCGAAGGCCATATCAAGACCTTCGACCACCAGCTCGGCGGCCGCGTCGGCGCGCTCGAGCAGTCGTTCGATGCACGTGCGAAGTCCGTTACCGAGACGATCGACGGCCGCCTCAACACGCTGTCCACGATGCTGACCGACGGTGCAACGCAGGCGATCCAGTCGATCGACTCCCGTCTCAACCACCTCACGACGTCGCTGACCGACGGCGCTTCGCAGACGATCCAGTCGATCGATACCCGCCTGACCCACCTCACCACCACCCTGACCGGCGGTGCGACGCAGGCGCTCGAATCCATCGACTCCCGCCTGACCTACCTGACTTCGGCGCTGACCAACGGCGCCTCGCAGGCCGTGCAGTCGATCGACACCCGCCTCACCCTGCTGAACTCGACGCTCACGGACGGCACGGCGCAGGCAATCGAGGCCGTCGACCGCCGCATCACGAGTGTCGGCGAGCTCATCGATGGCCGCAGCATGCACCTGACCGACACGGTCACGGCGCGCTTCCAGGACATCCAGCAGGCGATCGAGACCAAGGTCGGCTCGGTCGCGAGCGACATCGACATCCGCGTGGCGCAGTTCGAAGACCTGCTCGGCTCGCGTGTCGAGGCCGTCGCCGGCCGCATCGAGAGCAGCGGCCGCCAGGCCAGCGAGGACATGATGTCCCGCGCCGAGATGATCTCGACCGCGATCCGCTCGCATGTCGAGGACGCCGAGCGCTCGCTCACCAACCTCGTGGTCAACACCAGCGAGACGATCCAGACCGGTGCGCGCGCCGCGCAGCAGTCGCTGATGACGGTCTCCTCCGACGTCAACGCCCAGCTCAAGATGACCTCTGCCGAGGTCGAGCGCGCGCTGACTGCGGTCGGCACCGGTGCTGCGAACTCGATCCTGACCAGCGCCCGTGAGGCGCAGTCGTCCCTGGTCGCCGCCTCGGGCGATGCCTCCAACCAGATCAAGGGGCTCGCCGCCGACGTCGAACGCACGCTCTCCGCGGCCGGCTCGGCCACCGCGGCCTCGATCCTGGCCGGCGCCCGCGAGGTGCAGACCACGCTCGTCACCGCCTCGTCGGATGCGGCCAACCACGTCAAGACGCTCACCGCCGACGTGCAGCGCTCGCTGTCGCTGGCCGGCACCACCACGGCGGAATCGATCACTGCCGGCGCCCGCGACGCGCAGAGCACGCTGATCGCGGCCTCGACCGAGACCGCCAACCAGATCAAGGCGCTGTCCTCCGACGTGCAGCGCTCGCTGTCGATGGCGGGCACCGCGACGGCCGAGACCATCATGACGGGCGCGCGTGAAGCCCAGAGCACCCTCGTTGCCGGATCTGCGGATGCGGCCAACCAGGTCAAGGCTCTGACGGCCGACGTGCAGCGTTCGCTCTCCATGGCCGGCACTTCGACGGCGGAGAGCATTCTGGCCGGCGCGCGCGAAGCTCAGAGCACGCTTGTGAATGCGTCCTCGGAGGCGGCGAGCCAGGTCAAGTCGCTCGCGGCCGAGGTGCACCGTTCGCTGTCGCAGGTCGGCCAGACCAGCGCGGAGACGATCACGGCCAGCGCCCGCGACGCCCAGAGCACCCTGCTCGCGGTTTCGGCCGAGCAGACCGGCCAGGTCCGCTCGCTCGCAGCCGAGATGCAGCGCGCGCTGGCGACCGCCGGCGGCGCCACCATCGAGGCGCTCACCAGCGGCGTCCGCGAGGCCCAGGGCACTTTGATCACCGCGTCGACCGACGCGGCGAGCCAGATCAAGTCGCTGACGACGGACATCGAGCGCACGCTGACCGCGGTCGGCGCCGACACTGCTTCGACCATCCTCAACAGTGCCCGCGAGGCGCAGACCTCGCTGACCTCGACCTCGGCGGATGCCGCAAGCCAGATCCGCACGATCTCGACCGAGATCGAGCGCGCGCTGAGCACGGCGACGGCGAACGCGACCAGCGACATCCAGAGCAGCGCGCTCAACGCCCAGAACGCGCTGATCTCCGCCTCCAACGAGGCGAGTTCGCGGGTCAAGTCGAGTTCGGCCGACGTCGAGCGTTCGGTGCTCGCGGCCAGCTCGAGCTTCGGCCAGGCCATGACCGGCAAGACCGACGAGATCGTCACTTATGTGCAGCAGCAGGCCGACCGCCTCTCGAGCATGATCGACGCCAAGCGCGGCTCGCTCGTGGACGCGATCGGCTCGAAGGCCAGCCAGCTCACGCTCGACATCGACCGCGTCACCTCCGACGCGCTGAAGTCGATCGAGACGCGCGGCCAGGCCTTCTCGCAGACCATGATGGGCAACGGCAACGAAGTCGCGCGCACCATCAACGCCGCGAGCGAGGTCGCAACCAGTGCGGTCGGCCGTTCGCTCAAGGACCTCGAGCAGGCCTCGCGCACGGCGATCGACCAGTCGCGCCAGGTCTCGATCGCAGCCGTCACCGAGATGCAGGAGACCAGCAAGATCCTGCGTACCGACACCATCGCCCTGTTCGAGCGCCTGCGCGAAGGCAACATCCTCCTCCAGGAGGTGCTGACCGGTGCGCACGACAACCTCAACTCGCTCGAGCGGGCGCTGGTGACGCGCGTCGCCGACTTCGTCTCGGCGATGAACGACGTGACCTCGCGCAACGGCGCAGCGACGCAGAACCTGGAAGACCAGCTCAACGTGTTCAATTCGAAGACCACGAAGGCGCTCCAGGACCTCGGCGAGTTGTCGACCCAGTTCGACGCCCACGGCAAGGCGCTGGTCGATGCCGCCCAGGTGGTCGAGCAGAGCAACAAGAACACCACCGCCTCGCTCGCCGAACGCAAGGCGGCACTGGAATCGCTCGTCACCACCATCGACCTGCGCACCGCCGATCTCGACCAGCGCCTGTCGCGCTTCACCGGGCTGCTCGATGAGTCGCTCGCTGCGGCCGAAGAGCGCGCCCGCGACATCGCCCGCGTGGTCGCTGAGACCGCCGGTGCGGGCTCGGCCGCGATCACCCGCCAGTTCGAGGCGGTGCGGTCGGCCTCCGAAGAGGAGCATCGCCAGACCATCGAGGCCATGCACGACATCTACCGCCAGACCACGGACGAAGCGGATGCGATGTTCAAGCAGTCGACCGAGAAGTTCGGCAACCTCGTGGCCAGCATGAAGCAGATGGCGCTCGAGATGCACAACGAGCTCGAAGCCACCCGCAACGAGCTGCGCCGCGGCGTGCTCGAGATGCCGCAGGAGGCCGCCGAGAGCACCGCGCAGATGCGCAAGGTGATCGTCGACCAGATCGAGGCGCTCGCCGAGCTCAACCGCATCGTGGCCCAGCACGGCCGCGGCCTCGACGTCACCACGACGAGCCGCGCTTCTGCGGCCGTCCAGCGCCAGGAAGAGCCGATCATGGCGACTGCAGGCGTTCGTGTCACCGAAACCCGCATGCGCGACACCGGCAGCGCCTCGACGCTGCCACCGCCAGACCTCGGCTTGCCTGCCTCCTCGCGTCGCACCGAGGCTCCGCCGGTCGCCCCCGGCGGCAACGACCAAGGCCGCGACGGCTGGCTGTCGGATCTGCTCAACCGCACCGACGCGAACCAGGGCGCTCCGTCCGGCCGTGAGGCCCCGCGTGGCCGCCAGGCTGCACCCTCGCCGCAGCCGCAGGCCCCGCAGGCCAGCAGCAATCCGCTGGAATCCCTGTCGCTCGACATCGGCCGACTGATGGACCGCAACCTCGCGGCCGAGATGTGGGACCGCTACCAGCGCGGCGAGAACAAGGCCTTCACCAAGCGCCTGTACACGCCCGCCGGCCAGAAGGCCTTTGACGAGGTGGCCCGCAAGTATCGCGCCGACCGCAACTTCAAGGGCACGGTCGACCGCTATATCGGCGAGTTCGAACGCCTGCTCGACGAAGTCGCCCGCGATGGCCGCGGTCCGCAGGAGCTGCGCAGCCACCTGACCTCGGAGACGGGTCTGGTGTACACGCTGCTCGCGCATGCGGCGGGTCGGCTGGGATAAACGGGCTCGTAACAGCAACCAAGAATAGGAAACGGAGGCCTCACGGCCTCCGTTTTTATTTGAGCTTGTCGTTGCACGCTCTCGTGCCCGGACGCGGCGCGCCACTCCTCGGCGGTGCGTGGCTGAGCCGCATACCGTAGCGTGGCCAAGCGCAACAGCAAAAACAACCCCATGCACAGTAGCCGCCGAGAGCAAAATCAACAATTTAGACTGAGAGCAACCCTGATTTGACTCGTCGGGCAAAACAGGTGCATATGCTATTATTCCGAAATTATGGTCGCTTTCTCCTCTCGCGGCGCGAGTTGGTCGAATCCGGCAAATAGGTTCTATTTTTAGTTGATCGGAGGGTTAGCTAATGGCTGGAGCGGGAATAGGAATCGCAATCGGCGAGTCTGGCATTGGTTCGGTTCTCAACCGCTACTCTCTAAAGGTGCCATTAAACCAGCGATCTTACGCGTGGGAAGACCATCACGTTCGAACGCTGCTCCAAGACTTCTCAAATGCGATTGCAAGTGAAAGTAAGACTTACTTTTTGGGAACGATTGTTCTGTCTCAAACCGGCGACAATCGTTGGGAGGTTGCCGACGGCCAGCAAAGGTTGGCAACAACGGCAGTTCTGATTTCTGCCATTCGCGATCATCTATTCGCAGGTACGTCGAACGAAAAAGAGGCCTCCCACAAATACACGCAAAACTTCCTGCTCGAGTTCGATGAAAACAGTGGCGAGCACGTCCCCAAGCTGCGTCTCAACGTAGAAGACAACGATTTTTTCGTTAGGAGCACGCTGCTCGCACCCGACAATGAGCTGAGAACCACCGCAAAAGTAAAGACCGAATCTCACGAACGATTGACAGAAGCGTCTGCCATCTGCCGGCAGCATGCGATGGCAGATGATGCACTCAAGATTTGGACAATTTGATACGTCAGAAGATTTCCCCAGGATCGAAGCATTCCCTAAAGCCCCCCGCGTCATTCAATAGAGCGCCCTTTGGCCAATTGGGTACTGCCGACTGCCGTCTTGGAGCGTCGTTGAGTTCGATTGAGCGACGTCGTGATAGCCGACGTCGCTTCGGGCATCCTCACGACAAATCATGTTGCCCAAATCGATCGACGATCCCTCACTGATCGGGATGGAGTGGTCTCTCCGAAAGAAGGCCTCGTCAGATCCGAGCAACGCGTGTAACAATTGCAGTAGGCCGAAGCGCAGCTACTTCCATCGATCTGCTGGCGTTGCTCCTGCGCTTCTGTCGAACGCTACATCAGCGAGTTCGAACGCCTGCTCGACAAAGTCGCCCGCGACGGCCGCGGCCCGCAGGAGCTGCGCAGCCACCTGACTTCGGAGATGGGGCCTGGTGTACACGCTCCTGGCACACGCGGCGGGGCGTCCGCCAGGACTTGTCGTTCTCCATTCGTGATGCTTCACGCTCCTCAAACAGGCGCCGATTGGTAGTCAGGTAATTCCGGATCAACTCCGCCTTAGCCTGCAGCTTCGACATTAGCTCCTGGTCGAAGGTGCCGGCATTCCAGACGTCGATCGGTGTATTCATCAGCCCTCGACGATGATTTTGATATTGGCGGGGTCAACGCCCAGCGAGATCGACAGCAGTCGCTTGGCCTCCGCGATAGTCAGTGGCGGCGCCGAGTCCCTCGTGGCTGGGGCTTCGTCGTCGCCATCGCCGTCACCCGCATGCGATCGAGGACGGCCTGCAAAGATACGCGCCGGAAGACTTGCTAAACGGCCTTATCCACGAACGCGTAGCCGCCTGAGCCGTTCAAGCAAACCCGACTGGGGAGCCTACCGTTTCGTGCGCTACTGCCGCTTGCGCTCGCTCGCCGGCGCCGGCTTCGGCGGCTCGGGCGGCGGCGCGGGCTGTGCGCTGCTGTTGCTGGCGCCGAACAGCACGCGGGTCGGATTGCGGTCGAAATTGTTCACGGCACGGCTGATGTCACCGAGGGTGCGGCGGCCGTCGGTCATCAGCGCACCGGAGCGCTTGTCGAAATCCTCGGCGAGCTCGCGGATCGACTTCACCGTCTGGAACAGCTCGCCGCCGTCCTTGCCGCCGGCGAGCGAGTTGAGGCCGAGCATGAGGTTGTCGGCCTTGAGCATTACGCCGTCGACCTTGGCCATCACCCCGTCGATCTTCTCGGAGTTGCGGGCGAGCGAGTTGGTGAAGGTCTCGAGATTCTTCAGCGAGTTCTTCACCGACTCCTGATTGTCGGCGACGATCTTGTTGATGTTCTGGAGCGTGCCGCGGATCGCTTCGGTGACGTCCTGGAGCTTGTTCGGATCGGCCGTCAGCGTCGGAATGCCGTCCTCGTCGAGCGGCGGCGGCGGTGCGGCCTCGTCGCCGCCCTTGAGAGAGATGGCAGCGACACCGGTGAGGCCCTGGAATTCGAGGCCGACCAGGGTGTCCTTGCGAAGCGGGGTGTTGTTCTCGACCATGGCGAGTGCGACAACCCGCCGCGGATTGTCGAGCTTCACCGAGACCACCTCGCCCACTCGGATACCGTTGAAGTTGACGCTGCCGCCGTTGCGCAAGCCTGCCGCCGGACCTTCGAACACGACCCGGAAGGGGCTGCGCTGCTTGGTGGTATGCAGCGACTGGAACCACAGCACGAAGCCGATCGCCGCCGCGATCACCGCCAGCGTGAAGGATCCGATCAATACGTAATTCGCCCGCGTTTCCATCAGGTGCTCCGGCTACTCAACTCATCACCGCGCGGGCGCGCTTGCCATGGAAATACTGCCTCAGCCAGGGATGCTGCGAGGCCTGCATGTCGGCGATCGACCCTGCCGCAATGATCTTACCGTTCCCTAAAACGGCGATGCGGTCGCAAGCTGTGTAAAGGCTGTCGAGGTCGTGGGTTACCATGAAAACGGTCAGTCCCAAAGTGCGCTGAAGCGTCCGCACCAGCTCGTCGAAATCGCCGGCGCCGATCGGATCGAGGCCGGAGGTCGGCTCGTCCAGGAACACGAGATCAGGGTCGAGCGACAGCGCGCGTGCGAGCGCGACGCGCTTGATCATGCCTCCTGAAAGTTCCGAAGGAAAACGCTCGGCCACCTCAGGCTTGAGGCCTACCATCGCGAGCTTGGCCATGGTGATCTCATCCATCAGCCGCTGCGAGACGCGCAAATATTCGCGCATCGGAAACTGGATGTTCTGCCGCACGGTCAGCGAGGAGAACAGTGCGCCCTGCTGGAACAGCACGCCCCACCGCCGTTCGACATTCCGGCGCTGCGAGGTGCTGGAGGCGTCGAGATCGACGCCGAACACTTCGATGGAGCCAGCAACCTTCGGCACCAGCCCGATGATGGTGCGTGTCAGCACCGACTTGCCCGCACCGGAGGGACCCACAAATCCCAAAATCTCGCCGCGCTTGACGTCGAGGTTGAGACCGTCGAGCACGCGCGTCGCGCCGAATTGCACGGTGATGTCGCGGACGCGGATGATGGGATTTTCAATGTCGCCCGCCATCGTCACATTCCGATCGAGGCGAAGAAGATGGCGAACACGCCGTCCATGACGATGACGAAGAAGATGCCCTTCACCACCGACGCGGTGGTGTGCTGTCCGAGCGATTCCGCGCTGCCCTGCACGGCGAGGCCTTCGACGCAGGCGACGATGCCGATCACCGCGGCCATGACGGGCGCCTTGACCATGCCGACGATGAAATGGTCGATCGAGATGGCGTCGCGCAGGCGCGAAAGAAAGGCCTCCGGATCGACGCCACCATAGAGCCAGGCGACCAGCCCGCCGCCATAGAGCGCGGCCATCGCGCCGAGGAAGGCGAGGATCGGCAACGCCAGCACCAACGCCAGCATGCGCGGCAGCACCAGCACCTCGATCGGGTCGAAGCCCATGGTGCGGAGCGCGTCGATCTCCTCGCGCATCTTCATCGAGCCGAGCTCGGCGGTGTAGGCGCTGCCCGAGCGGCCGGCGACCATGATGGCAACCAGCAGCACGCCGATCTCGCGCAGCACCAGCACGCCGAGCATGTCGACGACGAAGATATCGGCGCCGAAGCGCCGGAAATGGAAGATGCCTTGTTGCGCGATGATGCAGCCGATCAGGAAGGTGATCAGCACGATGATCGGCACCGCGCGCCAGCACACCTGCTCCATGTGATGCACGGTCGAGGTCAGGCGGAACGAGCGTGGATGGATCAGCACCCGACCGCCCGCCGCGAGCACCGCGCCGAGCATGTCGACCAGGCCGGCCACCGTGCCGGCGAGGCCCGCAACAGTCCGGCCGATCTGGTCCAGCATGCCGGTGATGGTGATCGTGGAGGTCTCGACCACCGGCGTTGCGCGGACCCGGCGCACCTCGTCGACGAGGCTCGAATAATTGGCGGACAGCCCGGCGATCTGCGCCTCGATGGGCCCTTGCGTCAGGCTGCGGCGCAGCCGCTCGATCAGCCAGGCGCCGAAGGTGTCGAGCTTGGCGACCTCGGAGACGTCGATGAAGATGCTTTGCGGGCCGCCGGCGAGCTTCTCGGCATCGGCCACCATCCGCTCCAGCACCGGCGCGAAGCTCGCGGTCCAGGTTCCGGTGGCGCAGAGAGCCAGCGCATTGCCCTTGGCAATCCGTTCCAGCTTGGGCTCGCCGCTCAAGGTGTCCGCTCCCGACCCGGGGCGGAGGAAATCAGATAGTTGCGCACACGCCCTTACCCGGAAAAGGTATCCCCAACTGGTTAATGTTAGTTGCTACAGGTAACCAGCAGGTTCAGATTTCGCCAGAGTTCAAAATGACTTCCAGCAATGTTCCCGTCCTCTCGGTGCGAATCGAGCGGTTTCCGATCGCCGGCAGTTTCACGATCAGCCGGGGTGCCAAGACCGAAGCCGTGACCGTCGTGGCCGAAGTGAGCCGGAACGGCCTGATCGGCCGCGGCGAATGCGTGCCCTATCCCCGCTATGGCGAGACGCCCGAGGCGACGCTGGCCGCGATTGAGGCCATGCAGACGGCCGTCGCTGATGGCCTGACGCGGCAGGCCCTCCAGGCCGCCATGCCGCCTGGAGCCGCCCGCAATGCCCTGGATTGCGCCTTGATCGATCTCGAGGCCAAGGCGGCCGGCCGGCGGGCCTGGAGCCTGCTGGACCGCCCGATGCCGGGCGAGCGCACCACCGCCTACACAATCTCGTTGGGCACGCCGGAGGCGATGTCGGCGGCGACCGCCAAGGCCGCGCACCGGCCGCTGCTCAAGATCAAGCTCGGCGGCGATGGCGATCCGGAGCGGATCGCGGCCGTGCGCAGGGCGTCCCCGGAGTCCGAGCTGATCGTGGATGCCAACGAGGCCTGGACCGAGGCCAATCTGGAAGCCAACCTCGCCGCCTGCGCCGCCGCCGGCGTCACCCTGGTCGAGCAGCCGTTGCCATCAGGCAAGGACGACGCGCTGGCACGGCTCAAGCGGCCGCTCACCGTCTGCGCCGATGAGAGCGTGCATGACCGCAACTCCCTTGCCCCGCTCCGCGACCGCTACGACGCCGTCAACATCAAGCTCGACAAGACCGGCGGCCTCACCGAGGCGCTGGCCATGGCCGATGCCGCCCAGGCGCTCGGCTTCGAGATCATGGTCGGCTGCATGGTCGCGACCTCGCTGTCGATGGCGCCGGCGATGCTGGTGACGCCGCAGGCGCGCTTCGTCGATCTCGACGGCCCCTTGCTGCTCGCGCGCGATCGCGATCACGGCCTGCGCTATGACGAGAGCCTGGTCTATCCGCCTGAGGCTTCGCTCTGGGGATGAGCCGTGAGCCGGTGCCGCGCCGACCAGATCACCAGCGCGCCGGCCGCGGCCATCGCCGCCATGACGTAATACAGCCCCTCGCCATAGCGCGCGTAGATCACGCCAGAGGCGATCGATGTGGCCGCGCTCAACAACCCGCCGGTCGCCGCGTAATATCCCTGTCCACGCGCCATTTGACGCGGCGGTACGTGACGCACCATGAGATTCATCACGCCAACCTGGGTCAGGCCGAAGCTCAGGCCGTGCCCGAGCTGCGTGACCGCGAGCACGGCGATCTGCGGCTCATGCGCGGTGATCGACCAGCGCAGCACGGCACTCAGGCCTCCGATCAACACCAGCCCCGCGGGATGCAACGAAAAGCGCGGCGACACCGCGAAGACGACGATCTCGGCACAGACGCCGAGCGTCCACAGCCCCGCGATCGTCAATCCACCAAGACCATGGTTCTGCCAGTTGATCGAGGCGAAGGTGTAATAGGCGACGTGGCTGGACTGGATCAGCGCGGACGAGAAAATGATGGAGAGGAAGCCCACGTCCCGCAGCAGAGGCTTGCCGGCCTCCGCCACCCTTGACGTTCGCGGCACATCCTCCAGCGGCCGCAGCGAAAGCGCGGTCAAAGCCGAGATCGCCGCCATCGCGACAATGACCCAGATCAACTGGCGCGCCGCGATCACATCGATCAACAGCCCGCAAGCGAGCGCACCGAGGATGAACGCGACCGACCCCCAAAGCCGCACGGGGCCGTAGTCGAATTTATACCGGGCCACTCCGCGCAAGGCGTAGGCATCGGTGAGCGGTGTCAGCGGAGTCCAGCAGCAACAGGTCACGATGTAGAGCCCAAGCACCGGCAAAGGCTGCTGCTGAGTGCCGACGAGCATAAAGCAGAGCGCCGTGGCCGACGCCATTAGAATCATCGCGCCGCGCAATGCGCGGCGCCGTTCAGCGAGGCTGGTCACGAAAGGCAGCGTCGTGAAGCGCGTGACGGCCGGAACGGCGCTGATGATTCCGATCCAGCCCGGCTCGATACCGATGGCCTTCAGCCACACCGTGAAGAACGGCAGATGGGTGCCCAGGACACCGTATGTCGTGCCGTAGAACAGCGCGAGGCTCACGGCGAATCGCCGCTTGACTGCTGCTGGTGTGGAGATTTGTGATTCGGACGGCATCAAAGCAATTGCGATTCGGTCGATATCGTGGTGATCGTTACAGTAACGCGCGGTGATTTGCGCGACGAGATTGTCATGGCCAACGAAGCATTCGCCCTCTCGCCCATGTCTGCCCGCGCGGCCGAGCCGAACGAGCAGGATTACGATGCGATCCGCGAAGCCTTCATGGAGACCGCGCGCGGCCGCTGGTTCCTCGGCGAATACGCCAAGCGCAACCGCAATGCCGACACCCGCATGGTGCTCGACGCGGTCGCGAAAATCGAAGAAAGCCTTGCGGCACAGCGACAACCTGTTGTCGAGGATCGCCTGCCCGAAGCGCTGGTCGCGATCCGCCGCGCCGTCGAGGAGGCAGAAAGCGCCGCCGGCAAGGCCTTCGATCCCGCCGCAATCGCGGCGAGCCTTGCGCCTGTTACGCGCGGCGTTCGCATCATCAAGGAGATCTCCTGGCGCTGGCGCGAGATCGGCGCCGATGGGCGGATCTGCGACCTCATTGATTCGCAGCTCGCCTCGATCGAAGCGGCCTGCGCCCAGGCCTCGAGCATCGACCCGCGCGCCGACCTCAAGGCCGCCTTCGATCTGCTCAAGGACCGGGTCGAGCAGACCGAGGCCGGCAGCGGCGCAGCGCCGCAGAGCTCGGCGCGTCCCGCTCCAGCGCCAACGCAGGAAGCACCGCCGATCGCAGAAGCGCCTGAGGCCGAGGCGCCTGCGGCGATCGCGGGCGACACCCCCGTGGCTTTTACGGAGATGCCGCAGGAGATCGCGCCCGAGACTGAGCCCGAGCCTGAGTTTGAGGCAGTCGTCGATGCGAGCGGCGGCGTTGCCGAGGACGCGATGGCGGACGTCGCGGTCGCACCGGAGATCGCCGAAAGCCATCCCCCTGTCGAAGGGAGTGTTGCTGCAGTCGAGGAAGGCCTCGCCGAGCCCACCGCCGTCGCCGAGATCACCGACGAGTTCTCGCTCGATGCCACCGCGGAAGCCGAGGACGAGGCCATTCTCGAAGCCATCGCGCTGGAGATGGCCGCGCCCGATCCGGAGTTCGACGCGATCGTCGAGCCCACGGAGATGGAAGCAGCCATTCCCGAGCCGATGCCGGAACCGATGGCCGCTGACATCGCGGAGCCGGTCGCCATGGAAGCGCCGGTCGCGCCCCATGTCGAAGAGCCTGACGTCGAAGCGCCGGTGACTGAGGCCCCGATCGCGATGGAATCGCTCGTGCGCCTCACCGATGCCATCGCGGAAGCCGCCGCCGAAGTGATGGAGCAACCGGCCCCAGCCATGGCGGCCGCAGCATCCCTTGACGCAGCCCACACCGCGACGCTGCCGAGACCGTCACCCCTGCCCGCGTCCTCGCTCGGCGCCACCATCCTGGCCAGCGGCATCCTGCAAAAGCCCCGCCCCGCCGCCAACGATGCGCTCGCCCCGATCCGCCGCATGACCCAGGCCGAAAAGATCGCGTTCTTCTCTTAGGGCGGTCCTTTGTGTCCCGGCCGCGCTGCAGCCTTGGCGATGCGTAGCATCGTCCTGGCAACGCTGCCGCGCAGAGCCCGGACCCACGCCACACGAATGCTTTCGGAGACATGGGCCCCGGCTCAGCAGCGCACCGCACCGGACGATGCTTCGCATCGCCGGGGAAGCGCTGCGCTGCGTCCGGGGCACGAGAGCGACGTGTGAAGCACGTCCGCCTTCACATCGTCATTGCGAGCGTGATCTAGATCACGCATCTCGCCATCGTGACCGCGATCACGGACTCCAGGCTCGAACGCGACCTAGCTTCCTTGCAACCAATCTCGCATCGAGATGAGTGCCAAAGGAGCACGCCATGTTCCGCCTGAAATCCGTCCTGATGACAGCTGGCCTGCTGGGAAGTCTGTTCGGCTTCGCCTGCGGCCCGGTTTCCGCACAAGTCGCCCCTGTCGAACCCGCCCCGACCGCGCTGCAAGGCCCGGAACAGCGGGTGGCGCTGGTGATCGGCAATTCCAACTACCAGAACGCGCCGCAGCTCGCGAATCCCGACAATGACGCGCAGTCGATGGCGCAATTCCTCAACTCGGCCGGCTTTGAAGTGATCTCGGCGACCGACCTCGGCCAGAACGACATGCTGCGGGTGGTGCAGGATTTCTCGGCCAAGGTGTCCGCGCGCGGCCCGAACACGGTGGCGATGGTCTATTACGCCGGTCACGGCGTGCAGCTCGCCGGCGAGAACTATCTCGTTCCCGTCGATGCAAAGGTCACGAACCAGACCGAACTTGTCAACGACTCCGTCCGCCTGGTCGACGTGATGTCGACGCTGGAGACGATCCCGAGCCGGATGCGCATCGTCATCCTCGATGCCTGCCGCAACAACCCGTTCCCGAAGCTGAATGACGCCGGCCGTGGTCTGGCAATCGTCGATGCGCCGAACGGCTCGATCGTCGGCTATTCGACCGCGCCGGGCGCCGAGGCCCTCGACGGCACGGGCGGCCACAGCCCCTACACGCAGGCCTTCCTGAACATCGCGCGCGAGCCCAACGTGCCGATCGAGCAGCTGTTCAAGCGCGTGCGTCTCGCCGTGAACCAGAGCACCAGCGGCGCGCAAGTTCCCTGGGAGAGCTCCTCGCTCACCTCCGACTTCACCTTCTTCGGCGACACGGTTGTTGCCGCCAATCGCGCGCCGGTGCATGCGCCGGTGGTGCAGATGGCCTCCAACCTGCCGAGCCGTTCGGTACGCCAGGCCTATGACTACGTGCTGTCGGAGGGACGGCCTGAGTACTATCAGGAGTTCGTCGCGATGTACCCGCACGACCCGCTGTGCGATCACATTCGCTGGCTGCTCGCGAACCTCCTGATCTCGCAGGCCTGGCACCAGGCGGTGCTCGCCAACTCGCCGATCGCCTACAAGGCGTTCTACGACAGCTACGGCAGCAGCCCCTACGCGCAAGCCGCGCTGAAGCTCGAGGCGCAGCCCAAGCTGATCCCCCTGATGCAGGCGACGAAGTTCTTGGCTCCGCAGAACATTGCCCCGACCCTGAAGATCGGCAATCTCGGCGAGCCCAAATACATGCCGCTGATGCAGCACGGCAATGGTGGGATGCAGACGAACGCCAACCTGCCGATCGTGCAGAAACCGGTCGACGGCAACGTCGTTGGCAAGCTCGGCAATGGCACGCCATCGCAGACCCCTGGCAAGATCGTCACCCTGCCCGCGCCGACCAACACGACGGCGAACACTGGCGGCATCGGCAAGATCACGACGCTGCCGGTGACCCCCACCACGGGCAACACCAATGCCGGCACGACGGGCAAGGTCGTGAGCATGCCCGTGACCATCGGCAAGGGCGGTTCGACCTCCAATACCAAGCCGGTCGTCCAAACGCAGGCCAACCCGATCCGCGTCAACAACGGCGTGAAGCTCAACAACAACCCGGTGAACAAGGTGCAGGTGCAGAACCAGCAGAACAACCGGCCGCAATTCAGCACGACCAATCACGCGGTCAGCAACGGCGGCAACAACTTCCGCCAGTCGATGAACCAGGCTCCGAGCATGGGCGGCGGCAACAATCACCGCGGGTTCATGCACTGACCGCGGCAAACGCATGCGACAAAGGGGCAGAGCGGCGACGCTCTGCCCCTTCTTCATGTCGGTTCTTGGTCATTCCGGGATGCGCCGCGAGGCGCAGGGCCGGAATCCATTGTGCGGCAGAGACGGTGGGGAAATGGATTTCGGGCTCACGCTCCGCGTGCCCCGGAATGACGCCTAAGCCACCAGCTCGGCGAACAGATCCGCATCGACATTGCCGCCGGAGAGCACGATGACCACGTTCTTGCCGGCGACATCGAGACGTCCCGCCAGCAGCGCGGCAAGACCCACCGCCCCGCCGGGCTCGACGACGAGCTTCAGCTCGCGATAGGCGAAGGCCACCGCCGCGCCGACTTCCTGGTCCGACGCAGTGACGCCGCGCGCGAGCAGCTTGCTGTTGATCGCAAAGGTCATCTCGCCCGGGATCAGCGCCATCAGCGCATCGCAGATGGTGCGGCCCGCCGGCGGATGCGGCTCGCGATGGCCTACGCTTAGCGACAGGCCGTGATCGTCGAACGCCTCGGGCTCCGCCACCACGATCTGGGCCTGCGGATAGCGCGCCTTCACGGCCGTGGCGACGCCCGCGATCAGGCCGCCGCCGGAGGCCGGCGCCACCACGATGTCGGGGGCAAGGCCGAGCGTTGCCATGTCCTCCGCAATCTCGCGGCCGGCAGTGCCCTGGCCTGCGATCACGAACGGATCGTCGTAGGGCCGAACCAGCGTCGCACCGCGCTTCTCGGCGATGCCGCGCGAGATCGCCTCGCGATCGTCCTTGTCGCGATCGTACAGCACGACTTCGGCGCCGTAGGATTTGGTGCGCTCGCGCTTCGACAGCGGCGCGTCGGCCGGCATCACGATGATGGCCTGCATGTCGAGGATCTTGGCCGCCGCCGCCACGCCCTGGGCATGGTTGCCGGAGGAGAACGCCACGACGCCGCCGGCGCGCTTGTCCTGCGGGATCGAGAACACCTTGTTGAAGGCGCCGCGGAACTTGAAGGAGCCGGTGCGCTGAAGCATTTCCGGCTTCAGAAAGACGTTGGCGCCGACGCGCTCGTTGAGCACGGGAAAGGACAACAGCGGGGTACGGACGGCGAAGGGCGCGAGCACGCGCGCTGCGGCGTCGATATCGGCAGGGCCGATCGGAAGGGGCTGTTCGGACATGGCACGATGTTATCGCGGCCACAGCGGACCGGGCAAGACACCTCCGCGCGAGGATTTTTCTCTATTCAGGCGACGAACCGCGGCTGTTCCGTCCCGGCCCGGCCCGGCAGCACCGCACCGACGGCCAAAATGCTGTCCACGAAGGCCCGCGCCGAAGCCTCCCAGGTGTAGGCGGCGGCGAATTCGACGCAGGCCTGCCGCGAGATATCGATGGCGGCAAAGCAGGCGCTACGCAGGTCCTCGTCCAGCGCGCCGACCGGCGCATCGCCGATGACATCGCGCGGCCCCTTCACCGGAAAGGCGGCGACCGGCAGGCCGCTCGCCAGCGCCTCAAGCAGGACGAGGCCGAGCGTGTCGGTCTTGCTCGGAAACACGAAGACGTCGGCCGCAGCATAGATATCGGCCAGCTCCTCGCCGTGCTTCTCGCCCAGGAAGATCGCGTCGGGATAGGCCTCCTCCAGCGCATTGCGTGCCGGGCCATCGCCGACGATCACCTTGGTGCCGGGCAGATCGAGGTCGAGGAACGCTTCGAGGTTCTTCTCCACCGCGACACGGCCGACCGAGAGGAACACCGGGGCCGGCAGGCAGAGATCGACGGCGCGAGGATGGAACAGATGCGTGTCGACGCCGCGCGGCCACAGCACCACATTGTCGAAGCCGCGCTCGCCTAGCTCGCGGGCCAGCGCCGGCGTCGCCGCCATCACGGCACGGCTCGGGCTGTGGAAGCGGCGTAGCGCGCGCCAGATCAGCGAGCCCGGAACCGGCACCCGGGCGCGGACATATTCGGGAAAGCGGGTGTGGAAGCTGGTCGTGAACGGCAGCTTGCGCTGCCGGCAATAGCGGCGGACCATCAGACCGATCGGTCCTTCCGTGGCGATATGAATGCTGTCGGGCTGCGCTTCCGCGATCAATTTTGCGATGCGCGCCGGGCGCGGCATCGCGAGCCGCACGTCGCGATAGCTGGGCATGGCAAAGGTGCGGAACGATTGCGGCGTCAGGAATCTGAACTCGACGTCGAGCGTTCTCGCAGCGTCAGCAAGCTTGGTCAGCGTCCGAACCACGCCATTGACTTGTGGATGCCAGGCGTCGGTCGCGACCAGGATGCGCATCAGGCCGCCTTTGCGGCCACTTGCGCAACCGGCGCAGGCTTTTGCATGTGATCGGCCCAGGTAATGATCTCGAACTGGCCGTCCTCGTGCTCCACGATCGCGGTGCAGCTTTCCACCCAGTCACCGCAGTTCATGTAACGGATACCGGCCTCGTCGCGGATCACGGCGTAGTGGATGTGCCCACAAATCACGCCGTCGGCGTCATGGCGGCGCGCTTCGGCCGCGAGCGCCTCCTCGAAGGCGCCGATATAGTTGACGGCCTTCTTGACCTTCTGCTTGGCCCATTGCGATAGTGACCAGTAGCGCACGCCGAACATGCGGCGGAAGAAGTTGACCAATCGGTTCATCCGGATCGCGAAATCGTAGGCCCTGTCGCCGAGATGAGCGAGCCAGCGCGCGTTCTGCACCACGAGATCGAAGATATCGCCGTGGATGACGAGATAGCGCTTGCCGTCCGCGCCGGTGTGGACGGTGTTCTCGACGACGTCGATGCCGCCGAAATGCGTGCCGTAATATTTCCGCAGGAACTCGTCGTGATTGCCCGGGATGTAGACGACCTTGGCGCCCTTGCGCGCCTTGCGCAGAAGCTTCTGCACGAGGTCGTTGTGCGATTGCGGCCAGTACCAACCGGATTTCAGCGCCCAGCCGTCGACGATGTCGCCGACGAGATAGATCGTGTCGGCATCGTGGTAGCGCAGGAAGTCCAGCAGAAGGTCGGCTTGCGAGCCGCGGGCTCCGAGATGGACGTCGGAGATGAACAACGTGCGAAAGCGCCGCTCCGGGCTCTCGTCACTCACATCGTAACTTCCCATGCGACAGCCTGTAACAATGTCCCGTGACAGGGGGATGACGATTGAACCTTCGAGGCACCCTCAGATACGAATCAGACCTTGCCTCGCCCTCCCCGCGAATATCAGTCGCATGCGACAATCAGGCGACATGGGGCCGCTGACCGCTGATGTCAGAATCCCGTTGCAAACCACGACATAGGTGCGCTCCCTCCCCCGCTTGCGGGGGAGGCTTGGGGAGAGGGTGTCTCGACGACGAAGACCCCGCAGAGGAGAGAACCCTCACCCGCGCCTTACGGCGCGACCTCTCCCGCAAGCAAGCGGGAGAGGTTGAGCGCTCCTGTGTCAGTAGAACTTGTGGAAGTGATGGATCGGCCCGTGGCCGTGCCCGACGCTGAAGCGGTCGGCGGCCGCGATCGCCGCGCTGATCCAGCTCTTGGCGTTGCGCACGGCCGTCGCGAGATCCTCGCCCTTGGCAAGCCCCGCCGCGACCGCCGAGGACAGCGAGCAGCCGGTGCCGTGGGTGTTGCGGGTCGCGACGCGCGGCGCGGCAAGCGCGATCGTGTTGTCGGCGCTGACGAGATAGTCGATGCTCTCACGGCCCTCACCGTGCCCGCCCTTGATCAGGACCGCGCGGCAGCCGAGACCCAACAGCCGATGCCCCTGACGTTCGATCTCGGCCTCGCTTCGCGCGGCCGGTTCGTCCAGCAGCGCCGCCGCCTCCGGCAGATTGGGCGTGATTACCGACGCAAGCGGCATCAGCTTCGTGCGCAGCGCTTCGACGGCTTCAGCGGCCAGCAAGCGATCGCCTGACGTTGCGACCATCACGGGATCAAGCACGATATGGCGAGGCTTCCAGCGCGACAGCGCCGCAGCGATCGCATCGATACTGCCAGCTTGCGCCACCATGCCGATCTTCACCGCGCCGACGTCGAGATCGGCGAACACCGCATCGATCTGCGCGGTGACGAAATCGGCAGGTATCGCGTGAATGCCGGTGACGCCTTTGGTGTTCTGCGCGGTCAGCGCCGTGATGACGGACGCGCCGTAGACGCCGAGCGCGGCGAAGGTCTTCAGATCGGCCTGGATGCCGGCGCCGCCGCTCGAATCGGAGCCGGCGATGGTGAGCGCCACGGGCGTCGTCATGGGCAGTTTTCCGCGTTGTCGGGGCCTGGCTTTGAGGCCGTGCCTGTCCTACCGCGCCCCCATCGGCCCAGCAAGCTGGGCAGCCGGCGCTGAATCAGGCGGCGGGACGTCGCAAGAGGCTATCGTCCCGCGAGCGTGCACATCCGGTGAAAAATGACCTCGGCATCACCCGGTCTTGGCGCGCTCCTCCAGATGATCAATCGTTGGGTGGTTCGCCGACAACGCGATGTTGCGGGCCACCCGGGCCTGCAACCTTCTCGGGATTGCATCCCGCGCGCATGCCCACTCGGTCGTCCTGACCAAGCCCTATCGCAAGGCCGAACTCGCCCAGCGGCTCAGGGACGCATTTGCCGCGGCGACCGTGACCTCCTAGGACGGGACTGGTATCTGGCGGCTTGCTAAATCAGGCCGGTTTTGGCCTATTAACCGGTAAGAGATGCCTTCGGAGTGACTGCAATGGTTCCTTTCTTCGTTCAGATCAAATGCAAGCTTGGCCAGTCCTACACGGTGGCCAACGCGCTTGCCGAAGCCGAGATTGCCTCCGAGATCTACTCCACCGCCGGCCAATACGATCTGCTGGTGAAGTTCTATGTCGACAAGGACACCGACATCGGCCACTTCGTCAACGAGAAGGTGCAGGTGCTGCCGGGTATCCAGGACACGCTCACCATCATCACCTTCAAGGCGTTCGGCGCGAGCTAGCAGCGCGTCAATTGGAACGGGTGTGATCTAGCCACCAGCTTCCTTGCGCTTGGGCGGCGTCGGCCCATCGACCGGGGGCAGCGACTTCAGATAAGCGGCCATCGCCGCGCGATCATCGGGCTTGAGCTGCGCGAGGTTCTTGATCACGGGCCGCATCGCGCCCGATGCGCTATCGCCTTCGGGCATGTCGCCCGTCTCCAGGAAGTCGGCGATGTCTTTCTCGCTCCAGTCACCGATGCCCTTCTGGGTGATGTTGGGTACCCAGCCTTCGCCTTCCGGATTGGGGCCGCCGGCGAAGCGCTGCGAGGCGATGATGCCTCCGAGAAGATTGCGCGGGCTGTGGCACTCGGCGCAATGGCCGAAGCCATTCACCAGATAGGCACCACGATTCCATTGCGGTGAATGTGCTGCAGCCGGCACGAACGGCCTGACATCCATGAACAGCAATTTCCAGATGCCGACATTGCGGCGTATGTTGAATGGAAACGGCAGGTCGTGATCGCGAACCCGCCCCGACACCGGCGGCAGCGTCTTCAAATAGGCGAAGAGATCGCGGACGTCGTCGACTTTGGCGATATGGTAGGAGGTGTAGGGAAACGCCGGGAAGTAGTGCGTGCCCTCAGGCGAAATGCCGTGCATCACCGCGTTGACGAACTCGGCCTCGCTCCAACGGCCGATGCCGTCGGTCGGATCAGGCGAAATGTTCGGCGCATAGAATGTGCCGAACGGCGAGCCGAGCGCGAGGCCTCCTCCGAGCTTCAGGCGATCGGGCTGGTTGGGCACGGCATGGCAGGACGAACAGCCGCCGGCGTTGAACAGCTCCTGTCCATTGGCAAGATCCGGCCCGCGCGTTGGCGCCGGCAAGGCCAGCGCGGTCGGCGCGGTCAGCCACCAATAGACGCCAAAGGCTGCGACAGCAGCAATCAGGGCAGCAAGAATTGTTTGTCGCAGCATTGAATATCCCATTCGAACTCTGGCGTATTTACGGATGATCCCGCAGCCGCTCCAGCCACAAATAATTTAGATGGTGTGATTGGAATCCGGGAATAAAGTCGGAACCGTACTGTTTGCAAGTTTGACTGCAATCAGGCGTCAACAGGGAGAGACTCATGAACAAAGCGCTTTTTGCCACGCTGGCGCTCGGAGCCGCCGTCGCGTTCGCAGCCCCGGCCAACGCGGAGAAACTGAAGGCGACGCTGGACGGCAAGTCAGAAGTCCCCGCCACCACCAGCAGCGGCACCGGCAAGGCCGATATCGACTATGACGCCGCGACGAAGAAGCTCTCCTGGAAGGTGACTTATTCCGGCCTCTCCGGCCCCGCGACTGCGGCCCATTTCCACGGCCCGGCCGAGGCCGGCAAGAATGCTGGCGTAATGGTCCCGATCCCAGGCATCGCCAACAGCCCGGTCGAAGGCAGCGCGACGCTGACCGACGCGCAGGCCTCCGATCTCCTCGCCGGCAAGCTCTATGTCAACATTCACACCGCGGCCAATCCGGGCGGCGAAATCCGCGGCCAGGTGACGAAGTAAGTTTCACTGCGACTTTTCACGAAGGCCGGACCCAAGCGTCCGGCCTTTTCGATTCCGGAATGGAGAACGTTCAGGCCGCGTTCAACGCCTGCTCGAGATCGGCGATCAGATCCGACGGATTCTCGATGCCGATCGACAGGCGGATGGTGCAATCGAGCACGCCGATCTTGCGGCGGATCTCGGCGGGAACGCCGGAATGGGTCATCGTCGCGGGCAGGCTTGCCAGCGATTCCGTTCCGCCGAGGCTGACCGCGAGCTTGAAGATCTGCAACGCATTGAGGAATTTCTCCGCCGCCGCCTGGCCGCCGACGATGTCGAACGAGAACGTCGACCCCGCCCCCAGGCATTGCCGCGCGAACACGCGTCCCGAGGGCGAGGCCTCCTCGTGATGACCGAGATAGTGCACCTTCGCCACCTTGGCGTGATCGCGCAGGAAGTCCGCAACGAGCCGCGCGTTGCTGTTGGCCTTCTCCATGCGCAGGCTCAACGTCTCGAGCGAGCGATTGATCATCCAGCAGGAATGCGGATCGAGCTGGGTGCCGATGGCGCCGCGCAGCGCCTTGATGCCCTTCATGACCGCCCTGGTGCCGAGCGCGGCGCCGGCGATCAGGTCGGAGTGACCGCCGACATATTTGGTCAGCGAGTACAGCGAGATGTCGGCGCCGTGCTCGATCGGCCGCTGAAAAACCGGGCCGAGCAGCGTATTGTCGCAGGCGATGATCGGCGTGTGTCCCTGGACCTTGCCGATGCTGTCGGCAACGCGGCGCATCAGCGCGATGTCGACGAGGCCGTTGGTCGGGTTGGCCGGCGTCTCCACCAGGATCATCGAGACGCGGCCCTTGCGCATCGCCTCCTCGGCGGCCTGGTTGACCGTCGCTTCGTCGACGCCGTCGGCAAAGCCGACCGCTCCGATCGAGAAGCGCGACAGCGTGTTCGTCAGCAGCGTCTCCGTGCCGCCATAGAGCGGCTGAGAGTGCAGGATGACGTCGCCGGGACGCACGAAGGCAAGAATGGTCGTCGAGATCGCCGCCATGCCGGAGGAGAACAGCGCGCAGCTCTCGGTGCGCTCGTAGATCGCGAGCCTGTCCTCGACGATCTCGCTGTTGGGATGGTTGAAGCGCGAATAGACGAGCCCAGCCCCCATGCCTTCCGGCGGCTCGCGCCGGCCGGCAACGTAATCGAAGAAGTCCTGCCCGTCCTCGGCCGTCTTGAACACGAAGGTCGAGGTCAGGAACACCGGCGGCTTGATGGCCCCTTCCGACAGCTGCGGGTCATAGCCATAGGTCAGCATCAGCGTTTCCGGATGCAGCATATGGTTGCCGATATGGGTCTTCGACGGGAACGGTTTTGCCATGGCCTGTCTCGCTATTGCCTGAGTCGCCGCCACGCGTCGGAACTCTTGACGGCGTGAGGCATCAACGCCGCGGCGGTGCGAGCAACATAGTCCTTCCGGCTGCGATCCGTCAGGCCATGTGAGGAGAAATTGCCGCACCCACCGCTGTCATTCCCCGCGAAAGCGGGGAATCCAGTACGCCGCAGCCCATCGGTTCAATCGCATCCGTCTCGGCGTACTGGATCGCCCGGTCAAGCCGGGCGATGACACGGAGTGCGTAGCTATGCTTGAGGCAGCACCGCGCCGCCTTACTTCAGCTTCAGCCGATACGTCTCGTGGCAATCGGTACAGCGATCGTTGATCGCGGTATAGGCGGCCTTCAGGCTCGCGACATCGTGGATCTTGCCTTTGACGTCGGCGATCGCCTTCTGCACCGGCGGGATCTTGGAATCGAAATCGGCCTTGTTCTGCCAGACTTTCGGCGAGGCGCCATAGGTCGCGTTGACCACGTCCTGCTTGGGATTGACCTCGAAGGTCTTGGCAATCTTGGCGACGTCCGCCTCCAGATGAGCGATGGCCTCGTCGACGGCCTTCTGGTTGTAGGGGATGTCGCCCTTCGTCATCTTCAGGATGACCGTGTAGAGGCTCTTGGCCTGCGAGCGCATTAGATTGTCCTGCTGGACGGCAACCTCCTGCTGCGCCATCACGGCGCCCGCACCCAGCACAAGAGTGCCGGCGACAATCAACATACGTTTCATCGGCCTGTATCTCCGGCTCGCAAGACAGTTTGGGGGAAGATCGTTCTTGGATAGAACCCGGCGGCGGGCGATTATTCCCGCCGCAGGCGCCACGCCCTACAGGCTGTGGCGGCGATGGTGCTCGTTGATCGCGATCCACACCCGCTCCGGCGTTGCCGGCATGTCGATGTGGTCGATCTTGTATTCGCGCCAGAGCGCATCGACGATGGCGTTGACGACGGCCGGACAGGAGCCGATCGCGCCTGCCTCGCCCGCGCCCTTTACTCCCATCGGATTGGTCGTACAGGGAACGTTGTGGGTCTCGAACACGAAGGACGGACCATCGGCCGCGCGCGGCAGCGCGTAGTCCATGTAGGTGGCGGTGATGAGCTGGCCGTCGGTCGCGCCATAGACCACCTGCTCCATCAAGGCCTGGCCGATGCCCTGCATGGCGCCGCCATGCACCTGGCCTTCCAGCAGCAGCGGATTGAGCGTCTTGCCGAAATCGTCGACGATCACGTAGTTGACGATTTTGATGATGCCGGTGGCCGGATCGATCTCGACTTCCGCCAGATGCGTGCCGTTGGGATAGGTGCCGTCGGCGCTGGCGAAGGTCGCGCTGCCGTTGAGCTTCGATGGATCGACGCCGGGCCGCTTGGCGAGATCGGCGAACGAGATCGAACGGTCGGTACCCGCGATGCGGATGACGCCGTCGGTGATCTCGAGATCGCCGGCGCTGGCTTCCAGCGCTTGCGCCGCGATCTCCTTGAGCTTCTGGCCGAGCTCACGCGTGGCGCGTTCGACACTGACGCCGCCCGACGGGATCGAGGCCGAGCCGCCGGTGCCGAGGCCCGTGGCGATCTCCGCGGTGTCGCCCTGCCGGACGTGCACGCGCTCCGGCGCAACGCCGAACTGCTCGGCGACGATCTGCGCATAAGCGGTCTGGTGGCCCTGTCCGCTCGACTGCGTGCCGATCAGGACGGTGACGTCGCCGTTGGGATCGAGCCGCACATTGGCGGTCTCCTCGCCCATCACGCCGCAGATCTCGACATAGCTCGCAAGGCCGATGCCCCGGATCAGCCCCTGCTTCTTCGCCGCCTTGGCGCGCTTTGGAAATTCCTTCCACTCGGCAATCTCCATGGCGCGCTTGAGATGCGCGGCGAAGTCGCCGGAATCGTAGACCTTGCCGGTGGCGGTCTTGTAGGGCAGCGCCTTCGGCGGAATGAAGTTCTTGCGGCGGATCGCGTCCGGCGTCATGTCGAGTTTTCGCGCGCAGGCATCGACGAGGCGCTCGATGACATAGGCCGCCTCGGGCCGCCCCGCGCCGCGATAGGCATCGACGGGCACGCTGTGGGTGAAGATGGTGCGCACCCGGCAGTGGAAGGCCTGGATGTCATAAAGGCCCGGCAGCATGCCGGCGCCGCCATGCGGGATATAGGGTCCGAACGTCGACAGATACGCGCCCATGTCGCCCATCAGGTCGCAATCCATCGCGAGGAACTTGCCGTCCTCGGCGAGCGCCATCTTCGCGGTGGTGACGTTGTCGCGGCCCTGCGCATCGCCCATGAAATGCTCGGAGCGATCCGCCGCCCACTTCACCGCCTTCTTCAGCTTGCGCGCCGCGACCGCCATCAGGGCGTATTCCCGATACGGAAACAGCTTCGTGCCGAAACCGCCGCCGACGTCGGGACAGATCACCCGCATCTTGTCGGTGGGGATGTTGAGCACGTTCTGGCAGAGGATGTCGCGCAGGCGATGGCTGCCCTGGCTGCCGACCGTCAGCGTCAAATGATCGTTCTTGGCATCGTATTCGCAGACCGCCGCCCGCGTCTCCATGAAGCTCGCGACCACGCGCGGATTGACGATTGAGATTTCGGCGACCGCATGCGCCTTGGCAAAGGCGGCTTCCGTTGCTTTCTTGTCGCCGATCGAGACGTCGAACAGCACGTTGCCTGACTTGTCCGGCCAGACCTGCGGCGCGCCCTTCTTGACGGCATTGACGACGCCGGTCACCGCCGGCAGCGGGCTCCATTTGACGTCGATAGCCTCGATCGCATCGCGGGCCCGGTCGATGGTCTCGGCGACCACGAACGCGACGGCATCGCCGACATGCCGCACCTCGTCCTTGGCCAGGATCGGGTAAGGCGGGCCGGTGAACGGATCGGTCTCGAGGTTGAACAGGCACGGCAGATTGCCGAGATCCTTGACGTCGTCGGCCGTCAGGATCAGCGCGACACCGGGAAGGGTGCGGGCGCGGCTGGCGTCGATGGTGTATTTGGCATGGGCATGCGGCGAGCGCAGCACCAGGCAGCGCAATGCGGCCTGCGGCGCATAATCGTCGGTATAGCGGCCCTTGCCGCGGATCAGCGCGTCGTCCTCCTTGCGAAGCACGCTTTGGCCAACGCCGAACTTGATGGGAGCCGCCATTCTATCTTCCCGTTTCTCATGGTTGTTTTGCCGGCATATTGCCGTGGAAAAACTGGCAAGGCAAACGGCTTTAGGCGGGCCATGCCCGCGAAAAATTGCCTCGTGGCTCGCGCCTCAGAGCGGGATCCGACGAAACGGCCGCAGTTCGGTCATTTCCCTGTGAGTTCGACAGAGCGCCTTCGCGCTCGGTCGCGGCCAGCTGGCCGACATATGATCTAGTCGCCAAATGAGCGCGGCAGCGCAGGCCTGCGAACAAGCGGCCGCACCGCGCGGCGCTTGTTCTCAGAGCCAATCTCCACGTCTCACGGTTGATCATTCACATCCCGCCACGGTTCCAGAGATATCGCGTGCTGTCTTTTAGATCATCGATGGCGCGTTGAGGCGAGAGGTAGTCGACCTCGCCGCGCGTCAGGCCGATGTCCATCAGCTCCCTGTCACTCAGGTCCTGCAGGGTGAGCTGTGGGCCCTGGCGCCGCTCCAAAAACGCAAGCCAGGCTTGCTTGAGCAAACCGAGGAGGCTTCGCGTCGACGCCGCATTTGCTCCGGCAGCATCCTCGTCCAGCGCTGCAGCGGACGCCTTGAGGCGCTCCGCCAAAGCCTGGTCGATCGCGCCCTTTGCCTGCACGATCGAGAGAGTGAGGCCACGCCTTGCAGCCTCGCCCTCAATTCCGGGTGAGATATCCGTTGGTTGTGGTGGCATCGCATGCTCCTGCTGTTGTGCCGGCAGGGAGCGTGGCCAAACAAAAGGCCCCGTCCGATGCCGGCGGGGCCTGGTGGAAAAGGTGTCGTCGTCGAATTGCTAGCGCACGACTCCTTCCACGGCCCAGCCGAAGCGGGTCATGTGGTTGAAGTTGACTTTGCGCGAGCATTTATTCATGCGGACGGCAATACCACGGCGGCTGTGCAAAATCAAGAGCTGTGCGACGGTCGCCTACACCTTTGAGGCGAGCCTTCGTTAAAGCGCGATGTGCAGGCCTCAAGCGCGATGGGCAACCATCTCGACGCTTGTCGGCTGCTATTTTTGCTGAATTCGGCTGAGATAATCGACAACAGAGAGGATGCGTTTTCGCACGACGATATCAGGGTTTTGCTCCGGGCCGGCGAGCTTCCAATAAGACGGATCGACATAGTGGGGCAATTTGACGATGGGGTTGAATCGTTCTCCCCAAATCGGCATTTCACGCGTGCCGTGAGCGGGAATTGTTTTCAGTCCATCTATGGTTTGATAAACGGCGTCCGTGGGAAACACGCCGTTGTTGTTCTTGGCCAGCATCGTCAAATCGGGAGGCGGTGTTTTCAGCTGGCCGCCAACCGGCCCGTTGCCTCTCGCATCCGTGCCATGGCAACTCGCGCACGACGACTGAAATTCTGATTTGCCAATGTCGAGGTCTTCAGCTTGGGCCGCGGCGGCGAAACCGGCGGCAACGCCGGCAATGATCAAACATGTCACACCACATTTTATCATCTCGCGCTCCAACCCGGCTCGTAAGACCCCACTCCTAGCCGCTTCGCCTGCAGACGGTTTGACCCATATCAAGACCAGCTTCCGGCTCGGCCTACGCGGAGTCCGGCAGATGCTGGCAGGGGCTCCGAAGGATTGCGATGAACGTGTCCGACAGCGAACAACACCAGCGTCATCTCCAGCGCAGAGCCGCTGAAGCGTGCGATCAGCCAGAAAGCAGGTGGAAGGAGATCCGGTCAGCAGGAATCTGGCGAGCGACCTCAGCTAGGTGCGATCCAGCACGAGCCGCAACCGTACAGCGAAGAACAGCATCCGCAGCGAGGGATGCCCTTCCGTGCATTTCGGCATCTTTCCACTTATTGGAGGACTTGCCATACGGGTCTCGTTCAGCAAGACTGCTCGCATTTCGAGTACTTGTTTGAAAGGGTATTTCCATGCCCGAAACACTGGAAAGCCTATTGTGGTGTGCCGCACTGGCGACGTGGCTGATGCTTCTTTTCGGGATCGCCGCCCAGCGCCTGAAGCCTCTCTCAAGCCTCTTCAGCCATCTGCTCGAATTTACATTCAGGCTTAGGGCGAAGTAATTGCCTTAAGAGGCGGCTTGGCGGCTGCCAAACTGGCAGGGCTGAGCGTCGCCTTGATGGTGCAAGGATGAAACGAACCAACGCGCGCACATCGTGCGCGCGGCACGCTCTCGGTCTTGCGAGGGAGCCACGATGCTTGCGCCTCGGCTTCTGATCGTTCAGGAAATTGATCGACCAGCGCGCCAAGAGAGACTGATAAAGAATGACGCTGCTAGTCCACAAGCCTCCGATCGAGGGAGAACCGGCCCCCTCCGGTGACCAGGATCAGCAGAGCGCCTCCCAATATCGAGATGTTCTTCAAGAAATTGTTGTACTGCCCAATCTGTTGCGGACCGGCGGGATATTCCCAGTAACGATGCGCGATTGCCGTAGCCGACAATACAAATAGAAAAACCAAAATCGCGCTGTAGCGCGTACCGATGCCGAGTATCAAACCAGCCGACATCAGTATTTCCAGCGTGACTGTGATGATCGTGAACAGCTGCGGCACTGGAACGTTCAGCGAGCGAAAATAGCCGACTGAACCACTGAAATTAGTGAGTGCTCCGTAAGCGCTTCCGACGAAGACCCATGCAAGCATGATGCGGCCGATCAGGATCAGCAGGTCGGCACTGCCGGTGGCAAACGCGTCGATCCGAGATGTGAGCTTGGAAGAGCGGAATGCCATGGTCGCTACCTCATCGCGTTTTTGCTCGAGGACGGCACCTGAATGTTGCGATCATATCACGATCGCCGCCCCGCATGAAGGCCCTGGGCGGGGCATGGCGCGCTGTAAACGTTTGACGCCTCGGAGTTAGCCGCGCACCAGCGAGACCAGCCAGCTGCGGCCAAACAGCACCAGCATCACGAACGCATAGACAATCGTGCCTCCGCCGGCCAATAGCCCCAGCGTCACCTCGTCGTGGAAGCGCATCGTGCCCAACGCAGAGCCGCTGAAGCGTGCGATCAGCCGGAAAGCGACGGCAAGAATGACCCCGGTCAGCAAGAATTTGGCGAGCGACAACAGCCAGGCGCGATCCAGCACGAGAAAGCCACGCCGCACCGCGAAGAACAGCACCAGCAGCAGATTGGTCCAGACGCCGACGGCGGTCGCGAGCGCCAGGCCGATCTGGGCCAGCGATCCCATCAAAGCCACCTTTAGGGCGACGTTGACGGCAATGCCGGTCAACGAGGCGCGGACCGGCGTCGCGGTGTCCTTGCGCGCGTAGAAGGTCGCGACCGCGCTGCGAATCAGCACGAAAGGGATCAGGCCGATGGCATAGGCCGCAAGCGTGCCGCCGGCGGCGACCGCATCGGCCTTGGAAAACGCGCCACGCGCGAACAGGGCGCGCATGATCTCATCGGGAACGGTGAGGAAGGCTGCTACAAAGGGCACCGAGAACAGAAGCGTGAAGTCGAAGGCACGGCGCTGCGCCTTCATTGCGCCGTCATGGTCGTTGGCCGTGATCCGTTTCGACATCTCCGGCAGCAGCACCGTGCCGATGGCGATGCCGATCACGCCGATCGGAAGTTGATTGAGGCGGTCGGCATAATAGAGCGCCGACAGTGCTCCGGCTGGCAGGAAGGTGGCGATGATGGTGTCGGCGAACAGCGCGACCTGCGTGCCCATCGAGCCGAGTGTCGCCGGCCCCAGCGCCTTGAAGAAGCCGCGAACGTCTTCGTCGAGCTTGAGCGGCGCAAAACGCGGGAGGCCGCCATGGCGCGCGAGATCGCCGGCGAGCAGGAAATATTGCATGAAGCCGGAGATCAGCACGCCCCAGGCCGCGGCGTGACCCGCAGTCGGGAACCAGGCGGCCAGCGCCAGCGTCATCATCATCGCGACATTGAGGAAGATCGACGCGGCCGCGGCGCTGGCAAAGCGCTGCATCACGTTCAGCATGCCGCCATAGAGCGTCACCAGCGTGATCAACAACAGATAGGGAAACGTGATCCGGGTCAGCTCGATCGCGAGCCTGCGCTGCTCGGCATCCTCGGAAAAGCCGGGCGCAAGCAAGCTCATGGCCTGCGGCATGAACAGCCAGGCGACGATCAGCAGCACCACCTGCGAGGCCAGGAGCAGCGTGAAGATGCGATCGGCGAACAGGTGCGCGGCCCCCTGCCCCTTCTCGCCATGGACATGGGCGTAGGCCGGCACCCAGGCGGCGTTGAAGGCGCCTTCGGCAAAGATCGCGCGAAAATGATTGGGCAGCCGCAGCGCCACGAAAAAAGCGTCGGCCACGGGACCGGCGCCGAGGATGGCGGCGAGCATGATGTCGCGGGCAAATCCTGTTAGCCGCGAGAGCAGCGTGTAACCACCGACCGTGAAAATGCGTCCGAGCATGCGCCTGTTTTAGAGACTTATCGGCCTAACGATAAGGCTTTGCAGTTTGACGTGATTAAAAAAGAGAGGCACTCGGCCGCGGTGCACATTGCTGCGCTCTCTCCCCTTGTGGGAGAGGGCAGCGCCGCAGGTAGATACAAGCTCGATCGGGTGAGGGGTCTCTCTCCGCATCGAAAAAGCGGAGAGAGACCCCTCACCCGTCTCGCCGCTAGCGCGGCGAGCCACCCTCTCCCACAAGGGCCCACAAGGGGAGAGGGTAGAAAATCAGCCCGCAATCGCGCCGCGCACGGCCGCGATGATTCGTTCTTGATCGACTTCGGTCAGATAGGCGTGCATCGGCAGGCTGATGACGTCCTGCGACAGCCTCTCGCAAGCAGGCAGGCCGCCGTCTGCGACCGGATACTGCTTGTAGGCCGACTGCTGGTGCATCGACTTGCCGTAATAGACCGCGGTCGGCACGCCCTGGGCTTTCAGCGCGGCAGCAAAGCCGTCGCGATCGGTGCCATCAGGAAGGCGGATCGTGTACTGCGCCCAGACCGAGGTATTGCCGGGGCTGAGGCGCGGCACCGTGACCACGTTGGAAAGACCCCGCGCGTAGCGCTCGGCCACCCTATTGCGGGCGACGATCTCGTCGTCAAAGATCTTCAGCTTCTCGATCAGGATCGCGGCCTGCATGGTGTCGAGCCGGCCGGTCAGGCCGAGGCGGACGTTGTCGTATTTGTCGACGCCCTGCCCGTGCACGCGGATGCTGCGCAGCGTCGCCGCGAGTGCGTCATCATCGGTGAAGATCGCGCCACCATCGCCGAAGCAGCCGAGCGGTTTTGCAGGGAAGAAGCTGGTCGTGGTGGCGAGGCCGAAAGTGCCGAGCTTGCGGCCCTTGTAGCTTGCGCCGAAACCTTGCGCAGCGTCGTCGATCACGAACAGGCCTTCGGCCTTGGCGATCTCGGCGATGGCATCGTGGTCGGCAGGCTGCCCGAACAGATCAACCGGAATGACCGCGACCGGCCTCAAGCCGGCCTTGCGCGCGCTCGCGATGCCGCGCTTGAGCGACTCCGGGCTCATGTTGAAAGTCGCTTCGTCGACATCGACATAAACAGGCATCGCGCCCATCCGCGCCGCAGGCGAGGCGGTCGCGATGAAGGTGAAGGAGGGACACAGCACGGCATCGCCGGGCCCGACATTTTTCGCCATCAGCACCATCAGAAGCGCATCGGTGCCGCTGGCACAGGCGATGACGTGCTTGGCGCCGCAATAGGCCGCGAGCTGCTTTTCAAGCTCGAAAACCTCAGGGCCGTTGACGAACTGGCAATGGTCCATCACCCGCTTGACGGCGGCGTCGAGCGAGGCCCCGAGACGGACGCGCTGCGAGGCGACATCGATGAAGGGAATGGGTTCGGACCGCAGATGCTGGTTCATGGCCTGATTCTTGGCGCTTTCGCGAATGGTCGACATGAAAAGGGTTTTAGCCGGCGACGCGGCGCGGGCCCTTGCGGGCGGGCGAGGTAGCTGCGGGCCGTGACGGCGTCTCGAGACACTGTGTCGCGATCTCGAGGCTTGCGACGCCTTCATCGCCGGTGACCGCCGGCGTCTCGCCGTTGCGCACCGCCTTGAGAAAGGCGATCAGCTCGGCACGGAGCGGCTCGTCATGGCCGACAGGCAGATGCCGCATCGAGTAGCTGCCGTCGGGCTTGAAGCCGAAGCATTCGGTGACCTGGCGCGTGAGCAAATCGCCCATCACGTATTTGCCTCGGGTCGCCACTGTGACGCTGCGCGCCTTGAACGGCGTCAGCCAGTTGGTGTTGATATGCGCGAGCACGCCGCTGGCGGTGCGGAATTGAAGCAGCGCGATGTCCTCGCGCTCCGCGACTGCGCTCGACAGTTGCGGCTGCACCTCGACGATGTCGGATTCGGTGAACCAGCGGATCAGGTCGATGTCGTGCACGGCGAGGTCGATGACGACGCCGACATTGGACATGCGCGGCGGGAACGGCCCGACACGCGTGATCGCAATGGAGAGAATGTCCTCGCCCGCGATTGCCTGCTTGACGGCGGCGACGGCCGGATTGAAGCGCTCGACATGACCGATCATCAACGTGACGCCGGCCTTCTGCGCGGCGGCGACGATCTCGCGGCCCTCGTCGACCGTCGAGGCGATCGGCTTCTCGACCAGCACGTGGATGTTCTTGGCGATGCAGGCGAGTGCCACCTCGTGATGCAGGTGGGTCGGCGCCGCCACCGTGACGGCATCGACACCCTCGGCAAAGAGCTGCTCGAGCGTCTCGAAGCTGTTGCAGCCGGCGAGCTCGGTGGCGCGCGTCCGATGCGCCGGCGACGGATCGACCACGCCGACCAGGCTCACGCCGGGCAGACCGCCCAGCACGCGCGCGTGGTTGCTGCCCATCACGCCCGCGCCGATGACGCCGACGCGCAAGCCGGCCTTGACCGGTTGTGATCCCTTGGAACTCATCTGATCGAACCCCGATTCAACGCAAATCCCCGGGCCGCTTCTAGCACGGTCGCCACAGATGTGGCGAATGCCGGCCTGATTGACCGGACACGATTTGATTCAAAAAATTACACGTTCCCCGGGCCTTAGCGCCAAAAAGGAGCACCTTTTGGCCCGGATCGCGTGATTCGGAGTTGGCTGGTTACGACCTTTGATAGTCGTCTTCAATCCGGATGATGTCGTCTTCCCCGAGATAGGAGCCGGTCTGGACCTCGATCAGTTCCAGCATGATTTTACCGGGGTTCTCCATCCGGTGCACCGCGCCCATCGGAATATAGATGGACTCGTTCTCGTGCACGGTCTTCACGGTCTCGTTGACGGTGACGCGGGCTGCGCCGCGGACCACGATCCAGTGCTCGGCGCGATGATGGTGCTTCTGCAGCGACAGCCGGCCGCCCGGCTTCACCACGATGCGCTTGACCTGGTGGCGCTCGCCGTTGTCGACCGATTGGTAGCTGCCCCAGGGGCGATGCACCTTCAGGTGCTCCTCGGTGACCTTCGGCGCGACCGCCTTCAGTTTCGTGACGAGACGCTTCAGCCCATTGGCATCCTTCTGCCGCGAGACCAGCACCGCATCGGCGGTCG
>NZ_FOVU01000011.1 GCF_900115265.1 Bradyrhizobium sp. Ghvi
CGAGCAACAACAGCTGCGCGATGAAGGACGCAGCAAGAAAGCACCGCGCCGCCGCGGTCAGGGCAAGAATCTATTCCGGGTCGGCTGACGGCCTCTCGTGGCCAGCGCTGGTGCTCGTGCCACCGTGCTCGGAGCCGTCAAGGACGGCCCTTTGGGCCGCCGCCTCCGGCGGTCTTCGATCCTTGACCGCTCCTGCGCGCGGCGGCGCGCCGGGAGGCGTCGGGACGAAGGGCGTCCCGACCATCGACCGCGCCTCCGGCGGGTCGAACAACGGGCGATCAGGCGAGCTGGCTGTCCTCTCCCACTGACATTTCTAATGAGCGGAACCTGCGACTTGTCTATCGGGCGCCGACAGCGGGTATGGGTTGGCGGATTGTGGACGCGGGTTAGCGCCCCACTAGAATCCCACCCTGAGTTCACGGGATTCCTGTATTGATCGCCGCGCAATTCGATTAGCCGCCCTCGCCTTGCTCACTTCAGCGAAGTGCCTCCATTGCGCGAAGCAGCCGAATAGCGCTTCACTGACGGCGCCCGAATGGAGATCAGGTTCATCGCTGGGCCAACTGGGAAATATCTCCAACGGACAGCTTGAGGGTCCGGGTCCGTCCAGCACGTTCGACGGTCAACTCGACCTGCTTGCCTACGCCCTTATCTTCAAGGATCGACGTCAGTTCTTCCATGCTGTGGACCGGCTTGCCATTCACCTCGGTGATAATGTCTCCGACCAGTCCATCGTCGCTCACGCCTTCGATTCCGGCTTGCGCAGCCGGCGAGCCCGGCAATGTTCGCAGGACGATGATGCCGTCAATTCCGAGGCTTGTTGCCTGGCCCTGCTTGGCCGCCACGATGCCAATTCCTGGCAAAGGGACGTGACCATCGCGGATCAGTTCGGCCGCGACGCGATTGACAATATCGACAGGAATGGCGAATCCGATCCCAGCCGACGCACCTGAGCCAGAGACGATGGCACTGTTCACGCCGATCAGCCGACCAGCACTATCGAGCAGCGGACCGCCGGAATTTCCCGGATTGATGGGGGCGTCCGTCTGAATCATCCCTTTGACCTCGCGCGCGGTCACCGACGGCAGCCTCCGACCGAGCGCGCTCACGATTCCGGACGTCAGCGTCTGGTCCAGGCCGTAAGGGTTGCCAATTGCGAACGTACTCTGCCCCACCTGCAGATCGGCCGAACGGCCGACACCGATGGGATGCAGGGCCGATCTCGGGCGCTCTAACTGAAGAACGGCGAGGTCGTAATTCGGAGCGGCGCCCACCACGCGCGCCGCGACAAATTCACCAGATGTGAGCCGAACCCCGATTTGGGCCGTGCCGCTGATGACGTGATTGTTGGTGATCACGTGCCCGGCAACGTCCCATACTATACCAGAGCCAGATTGAACCACGCTGCTCTCCTCGTCGGAAAACATCGATGTACTGGGTGTGCCCCGGGCGAAAACGTGAACGACGGACGGAGAGACCTCCTTGAAGAGACGGACGGTCGCCTGCTCACTCGCGGCAAGGTCGGCGCGAGGTGTCACGGTCCGGGGCGCAGAGGCAGAAAACCATAGAGCCGACAGGTAAGGCTGCATCACCCAAACCGTTGCCAATGCCAGCAACCAGACGATCACAAAGCGCAGGAAACGAACGGGCACAGTGACGCCTCCTTGCCGGCATCTCAATTTAAGGACACCCTACTCGTTCCTTGCGACGGTTCAGCGCAGGTGCCGGCGCCTGTTGCAAACGGCGGGGCGCTCTTCGCGGAACAGGGATCCGGTTGAGGCCGCTTGTACGCCACGGGCTCACGCGGGCTTACTTTTGCGTTCCGGAACTGTTGACATTGCCAGGCGCGGCGCCAGCCGCACTCGATCCCACGGTGCCTGAGGTCGAGCCGCCGGACGTCATAGCCTCAAAAACCGACATACCATGCGGACCAATGGTCATGACCACCGGATTACCGTCCTTCGATTTCGCCTGCACCACGAAGGACTCCGCCACGACCTTCACATCGGTAAAGCCCGCGGCTTGCAGATCCCTCCTGATGCCCTCGATCGCCGCCTTGTTCTGAGCGCCGCCATTGGACCGAGGACTATCGGCGGGGCTCTTCTGGTCGTGGCTGGCAGACGCTGCGTCCATCTGCGAGCTGTTAGCGGGCGCCGTGGTTTGGGCAAAGGCAGGGACCGCGAAGCAGGTGAACAACGCAGCTGTCATAGCGAGGGTTTTCATGGAGCTTCTCCTGAATTCACGTGTAGGCGCTGATGTTGCATCTTGAGCCGCAAATCAGAGAATGGAGCGGCCTGTCCGATCGTTCCAAACACATCACGAGTCATGGCTGCGGTGTTCGCCCCCCGAGATCGCGCGAAGCCAATAGGAACGCCTCTCTTCTCCGCGGCTTCTGATTTCAAGGAGAAACTAACATGACCTATCCGAACGACAATCGACCTGTCGGCAACCTGAATCGGCGAAACAACTGGGGAGGTTGGGCGGCTTTGGCCGTCTGCGTGATCCTGATCATCGTGGGCGCGTTCTACTATTCAGGCCGGCACAACACGACCGCATCGAACCAAAGCACTTCGCCAGCAACGACGACAGGATCAAACGCGACTGGTCCAGCAGCGCCGAAGAAATAGAGGACCAGCCGCACGGATCGTCGGTCGCAGAACTACACGGCATCGGAGGACCCGGCACCGGACGATTTTCTCCACCGTTGCATCGAACGTTTCGAAGACGGCGGCGTGGACGATCGGCCGCCAGGCGCGACTGAGCGAAGGCGTGGTGCGCTGCTATATGTGCCGCAGGCCGAGCCGCACACGCACGCTCTCTGGGCTTTTCAGCGGTAGCCAAGGCTTGGATCAGCGGTGCCGCAGCCGGCGATTGACCCGTCGCGCCAGATAGTCGCCTGTGCTCTGCACGAGCTGCACCAGCGCGATCAGCACGACGACCACGGCCAGCATCATTTCCGGCATGAAGCGCTGGTAGCCATAGCGGATGCCGAGATCGCCGAGCCCGCCCCCGCCGACCGCACCGACCATGGCGGAGTAGCCGAGCAGGCTGACAATCGCGAGGGTGAGCGCCAGCAGCAGTCCGGGCAGCGCCTCAGGGATCAACACCTTGAACACGATCTGGATCGGCGATGCTCCGAAGGAGGACGCGGTCTCGATCAGGCCGGCATCGACCTCGCGGATTGCCGCCTCCACCAGGCGCGCGATGAACGGCGCCGAGGCGATCGTCAGGGGCACGATCGCCGCCGTCGAGCCGATCGAGGTGCCGGCAATCAGTCGCGTGAACGGAATGATGGCGACGACCAGGATGATGAAGGGCGTCGATCGCGTGGCATTCACGACGGCGCCGAGCACGCGGTTGACCAGGGGCGCCGCGAACAGCTCGCCCTTGCGGCTGGTGGCGAGGAAGACGCCGAGCGGCAGGCCGATGGCGGTGCCGATCAGCGCGGCGATGCCGACCATGTACAGGCTCTCGAAGGTCGCCTGGATGATCAGGTTGATGAGTTCAGGCGACATAGCCGAGACGCTCCGTCGAGACTTGATGTTGAGACAGCCAAACCAGTGTGCGCGCCGCGGCGCTGTCCCCGCCGGGAATGCCGAGCACCAGTGAGCCGACATGCTGGCCGCCGATCTCGTCGATGCGCGCCGACAGCAGCGAGACGTCAAGGCCCAGCTCGCGGGCGAGCCGTGCGATCAGCGTGTCACCGGCCCCTGCCCCGCGTACCTGGACCCGGATCACGGCATGGTTGCCCGGCTCCTGCACGATCCGGCTCGCCAGCGAGACCGGCAGGCTGTCGCCGGTCACCTCAGCCAGGAACGACTGCGTGACCGGGTGCTTGGGATGGGTGAAGATGTCGGCGACGTGGCCGCTCTCGACGAGGTGGCCGGCATCGAGCACGACGACTTCCTTGGCGAGCTGGCGCACCACGGACATTTCGTGGGTGATCAGCACGATGGTCACCCCGAGCGCGCGGTTGATATTCGCAAGCAGGTCCAGGATCGCGCGGGTGGTCTGCGGGTCCAGCGCGGAGGTCGCCTCGTCCGACAGCAGCACGCTCGGCCGCGTCGCCAGCGCGCGGGCAATGCCGACACGCTGCTTCTGGCCGCCGGAGAGCTCTGACGGATAGCGGTCGTGCTTGTCGGCGATGCCGACGAGGGCAAGCAGCTCGGTCACGCGCGCGCGGATGTTGGCCTTCGACCAGCCCGCGATCTCCAGCGGCAGCGCGATGTTGTCCGCCGCGGTCCGCGACGACAGTAGGTTGAAGTGCTGGAAGATCATGCCGATCGATCGTTGCGCCAGCCGCAACTCGCGTCCCGTGAGCGCCGAGATATCGCTGTTGTCGACGACGACGCGGCCAGCGCTTGGCTTCTCGAGCCCGTTGATGAGGCGGACCAGGCTCGACTTGCCGGCGCCGGAGCGGCCGATCACGCCGGTGATCGAACCGCGCGCAATCGTAAAGTCGATGGCTCGCAGCGCGCTAACGCCGGGCTTGCCGCGATAGGCCGGGTAGGTTTTCGAAATGTTCTCGAAGCGGACCATCGCCTCGGGCTGAGCCGCGGCGTGCTGGGTCTCAATCGGCTCTCCGATCACGAGCGATGGGTGCGCATTCATGGAAAGGGCTTTCATGCACGACATTTACCGCGCCCGCCCAACAGGCGCACGCGAACCAGGTCGCTGTCCAAGCGACGGAGGATGGAATAAAGGCAGGCGCGCGACGGCCGCGCTGCACTGCAGCGCACCTTCGCTTTTTCCAGTCTTCCTTGCAATGTCAGATATTTGCCGGGGATTGGGCCAAGTTTTCCCAATCGCTCCTCGGGGAAGAAAATTCGTCTGCGGGGGCTATCCAGGTTCCGTCTGGCTCATCGCATTTGCAACCAGGGCAGCACGATCAGTAGCATCCCGGCGAAATAGAGCACGCCGAAGATCAGGCCAAAGGCCCAGAACTGGCGCTTCCCGATATAGCCGCTGCCGTAATACATCGGCGCGGGGCCGGTTGCGTACGGCGAGATCACGCCCATCAGGCCGAGCGAATACATGCAGAGCATGGCCAGCGTCGTCACGGGCAGATCGGGGATGCCGGAGCCGACCGCGAGCACGACCGGCAACACGGCGGCGGCATGCGAGGTGATGCTTGAAAAGAAATAGTGGATCCAGAAGAACAGCGCGACCAGCAGGATCATCGCGGTCGACGGCGCCAGCCCCGTCAGCGGTTTTGCGAATTCATTGGCGAACCATTTGATGAAGCCGATCTCGTTGAGTCCCGAAGCCAACGTCAGCAGCGAGGTGAAATAGAAGAACACCTCCCAGGCACTCTTCTCGCTGACGATGTCGGCAAATTCGATCACGCCTGTGATCAGCATCAGCGAGATCACGATGAACACGACGGTCGTAGCATTGACGAAGTTCGAGCCAAGCAGTGGCACGTGGATATCGGGGCTAGAGCCCGCGATCCACAGGAACATCGCGAGCACGATCAGCGCCAGCATGATCCATTCGTTGCGCGACATCGGGCCCATCCCGGCGAGTTCCTTGGCGGCCCATTCCGAGATTTCCGGGCTGCGCTTCACCGTGGGACGGCAGACCGCGTAGCTGAGCAGCGGAACGAGAATCATGAGCAAAATGCCGAGCGGCGCGAAGCCGATGAACCACTGGCTCCAGCTCACTTCGACGCCGACCGTCTTCTTGGCGATCGCAAGCGCGGCCGCGTTCGGCGCCAGCGCGGTGAAGAACAGCGAGCTTGTGATCGCGGTCGCCGCGAAGGCAGTCCACATCACATAGGTGCCGATCTTGCCGGCGGTGGGCCCGGGTTCGGAACCGTAAATGCGCGGGATGTTGCTGATGATGGGATAGACGATGCCGCCACTGCGCGCGGTGTTGGAAGGTGTCGCCGGCGCGAGCAGGAAGTCGGACATCGCGACCGCATAGCCGAGCCCGAGCGTGTTGCGCCCCAGCCGCTGCACCAGCACCAATGCGATGCGCCGGCCGAGCTGGCTCTTGCGATAGCCGATCGAAAACACGAAAGCGCCGACGATGAGCCAGACCGTGCTCTCGGCGAAGCCCGCCAGCATCCAGCGCAGGGATTTGTTGGGATCGGCATCGATATAGCCGCCAACGCCTGCGACCGTGAGCCCGATCAGGCCGACTGCGCCGACCGGCATCGATTCCAGGATCAGCCCGGTGATGACGGCCGCGAACACCGCGAAATAGTGCCACTGGTTGACATTGAGGCCCGCCGGCACCGGCACCAGATAGATCGCCAGCCACACCACCAGCGGCGCAACAAGTTTCCAGCGAAAGCCTTTCGCCTCAGATGCCTGCGAACCGGCAGTCATGCGCCCTCCCTCGATTATCATCGCGTCTGCCGGCCGGTAGGCCGCGCCGCTTTTGTCCCAGCCGGCGTATACGGACTGTCCGCGGCCCGATCAATGGCCTGAATCGAGCTCCGCCCTCCTCTCGCCGTCGGCACGGTTTTCCGGATATATCCAGGTCTCGAAGAGAGTTTTCCTGGCACGCCGGCCAACCACCAGGCCTCGACAGCGACGGACCAAAACGCCTATCTTTCACCCATGAGCCACGATCACGACCACCATCATCACGATCACGACCATTCGGAATTGTCGGAGACCGAGCTGCGCGTGCGCGCGCTCGAGACTGTCCTGACCGAAAAAGGCTATGTCGAACCGGCCGCGCTCGACGCCATCATCCAGGCCTATGAAACCAAGATCGGCCCCCACAACGGCGCGCGCGTCGTCGCCAAGGCCTGGACCGATGCGTCGTTCAAGAAGGCGCTGCTGGAGGACGGCAGCAAGGCGATCGGCACGCTCGGCCATGTCAGCCGCGTCGGCGACCATCTCGTCGTGGTCGAGAACACGCCAAAACGTCACAACATGGTCGTGTGCACGCTGTGCTCCTGCTATCCCTGGGAAATGCTGGGATTGCCGCCGGTCTGGTACAAGGCCTCGCCCTATCGCTCGCGCGCGGTGAAGGACCCGCGCGGCGTGCTTGCGGATTTTGGCGTGAGCGTGCCGAACGACATCGAAATCCGGGTCTGGGACTCCACCGCCGAGACGCGCTTCCTGGTGCTGCCGATGCGGCCCGCGGGCACGGAAGGCTGGAGCGAGGAGCAGCTCGCCGAACTCGTTACGCGCGACTCCATGATCGGGACCGGCTTTCCCAAGACGCCCGGAGCGCCGTCGTGAACGGCGTGCACGACATGGGGGGCATGGACGGGTTCGGAAAGGTCGAGCCTGAAGCCAACGAACCAATGTTCCACGAAGGGTGGGAGTCCCGCGTGCTGGCGATGGTGCGCGCGATGGGCGCAGCAGGCGCCTTCAACATCGACACCTCGCGCTTCTATCGCGAGACGTTGCCGCCGGATGTCTACCTGTCGAGCTCCTACTATAAAAAATGGTTCCTCGGCCTCGAGGAGATGTTGATCGAAAAGGGCTACCTCACCCGCGAGGAGGTCGCCGCCGGTCATGCGATGACGCCCGGCAAGGCACTCAAGCACGGCAAGTTCGATCTCGCCAATGTCGATCGTGTGATGGTGCGCGGCAAGTTCGCCCGCCCGGCACCGGCGCCCGCCAAGTTCAAGATCGGCGATCGCGTGCGCGCCAAGAACATCCACCCGACCACGCATACCCGGCTGCCACGCTACGTGCGCGGTCATGTCGGCGTGGTCGAGCTGAACCACGGCTGCCAGGTGTTTCCTGACACCGCGGCGATGGAGCGCGGCGAACATCCGCAATGGCTCTATACGGTCGTGTTCGAAGGTCGTGATCTCTGGGGCGAGGATGGTGATCCGACCCTGAAGGTGTCGATCGATGCGTTCGAGCCTTATCTGGATCCGGCGTGATGAGCAGCAAGGCTGCGGCCGCCGCGACGGCGGCCATTCCGAGCATCCCGCGCGATGATGACGGCCCGGTGTTCCGCGCGCTTTGGGAGGCGCAAGCGTTCGCGATGGCCTTGAGCCTGCACGACCGCGGCGTCTTCACCTGGTCGGAATGGGCGGCAGCGCTCGCCGACCAGATCAAGCGCGCCCAGGCCGCCGGCGACCCTGATACGGGCGAGACGTATTATCTGCACTGGCTCGCCACGCTGGAAGGATTGGTCGCAAGCAAGGGCGTCGCATCGATGGACACGTTGCATCGTTATCGCGATGCCTGGGATCATGCCGCGGATCGCACGCCGCACGGCAAGCCGATCGAACTGAAGCCGGAGGATTTTCGGTAAGCTCGCGCCTCACGCTCGTGTCCCGGACAAGCTGCAACGCGTTAAGCGTTGCAGCGCAGAGCCGGGACCCAGGGCGACACGGTACGTTGCGGAAGCATGGGCTCCGGCTCAGCAGCGCAGCGCCAAAGAAGCGCTGCCATAGCGCGTCGAAGACGCGCGTAAACGCGCTGAGGGCGTCCGGGACACGAGAGAGTACGACTGGGCGCTACCGCCCCGTCACAAACTCCCGCCACCCCTTCGCGCGCAAACTGCACGCCGGGCATTCTCCGCAGCCGTAGCCCCAATCATGCCACGCGCCACGTTCGCCGAGATAGCAGGTGTGCGACTGCTCGCGGATGAGGTCGACCAACCCCTCGCCGCCGAGATCCTGCGCGAGCTTCCACGTCGCGGCCTTGTCGATCCACATCAGCGGCGTATGCAACTCGAACTGGCGAGCCATACCGAGCGAGAGCGCGGCCTGCATCGCACGAATGGTCTCGTCGCGACAATCGGGATAGCCGGAATAGTCCGTCTCGCACATGCCGCCGACGATGTGGGTGATGCCACGGCGATATGCGAGTGTCGCCGCGAAGGTCAGGAACACCAGGTTGCGACCGGGCACGAAGGTGTTTGGCAACCCGTCGGCGCCCATCGCGATCGCGACATCACGCGTCAGCGCGGTCTCCGACACGGCCGCTAACGTCGGGATCGATAACGTGTGACTGTCGCCCAGCTTTGCGGCCCAATCGGCGCGCAGGCCCCTGATGCCCTCGAACAGGCGGTCGCGGCAATCAAGCTCGACGGCGTGGCGCTGGCCGTACTCGAGTCCCAAGGTCTCGACGCGCGCGAAGCGGCTCAGCGCCCAGGCGAGGCAGGTGGTGGAATCCTGGCCGCCGGAGAACAGCACCAGGGCGGTTTCTGATGAAAATGCGTCACTCATGGCCGCGCTTTAGCACTGCGAAACGTATCAGCCAATCGGTGGAAATCGGGCTGTTCCCGCGCACCCCGCTGGGAATGGCAGCGCGCTTTTGGCATAAGGTTCGGGACCCAGGAGACTGCCCTGCAATGACCCCTTCCCGCGACATTTCCCGCCTGATCGAGATCATGGCGGCGCTGCGCACGCCGGTGACCGGCTGTCCCTGGGACCTCGAGCAGGATTTTTCGACGATCGCGCCCTACACGATCGAGGAAGCCTATGAGGTGGTCGACGCCATCGACCGCGGCGATCTCGACGATCTCCGCGAGGAGCTCGGCGATCTCCTGTTGCAGGTGGTGTTCCACGCCCAGATGGCTTCGGAGCAAAACGCTTTCGCGTTTGGAGACGTCGTCGAGGCCATCACGCGAAAAATGATCCGGCGCCATCCCCATGTCTTTGCCGACAAGGACGGCAATCTAGCCTCCTCCCACGTCAAGGAAGTCTGGGACCGCATCAAGGCCGAGGAAAAGGCCGAACGCGCCGCACGCCGGCCGCCGGAAGCAACGCCGCCGCACAGATCACTACTGTCAGGCGTGAAGACCGGGCAGCCCGCGCTGACGCGCGCGATGGAGCTGCAGCGCAAGGCCTCCACCGTCGGGTTCGACTGGAACGATCCGCGCGCGGTCCTGCAAAAGATCCGCGAGGAAGCCGACGAGATCGAGGCCGCACTGGATCGTAACGACCGGCACGAGATCGCGGAAGAGACCGGCGACCTCATGTTTGCGCTCGTCAACCTTGCTCGCCATGTCGATGCCGATCCTGAAGCCGCGCTGCGCGCGACGAACGCCAAATTCGAGCGGCGGTTTGCGTTCATCGAACGGGCGCTGGAGGCGCAGGGGCGGACGCTCGAGCAGGCGTCGCTGGCAGAGATGGACGCGCTGTGGAATGCGGCGAAGGGCGCGACCAAGCCGGCGTCTGAAGGGCGCCAGGAATCGCGCCGGTAATTCAGCGTCGCCTGCATGAAGAGCACGTAGCCCCGATGGAACGCAGCGCAAGCCGGGGCCAGTCCGTCCGGACGCGCGACTCCCGGATCACAATGCGCTCCATCCGAGCGACGACAGGCGGCTCACGCCGACAGACGCGGCACCGCATCAAACCTGTTCACGACGATATCCCGCTTGGTCTCGTCGACCCGCACGGTCATATCGAAACGACCGTCGTGCAGCTCCTTCGCTAACACCTCGGCATTACGATGCAGCCAGCTGATGCCGGCGCCATCGGCGGCGTCGATGGAGAGATCGAGCGTAGTGCGCTTGGCCGCGAGCCGCTCTTCGATCGCGGCAAGCAGCGCGTCGATGCCCTCGCCGGACACGGCGGAGACCAGCATCGCCGGATGATCCTCCGGCCGGCGCGCCGCGATGTTCAAAAGCTCTTCGCGCTTTTCAGGCTCGTAGCGGTCGATCTTGTTCCAGACCTCGATGATGCGGCCGGAATCGTCTGGGTTGATGCCGAGCTGGCGCAGCACGGCGTCGACGTCGCTCTGCTGCGCCTCGGCATCCTCGTGCGAGATGTCGCGCACGTGGAGGATCACATCGGCTTCCAGCACCTCCTCCAGCGTCGCGCGGAAGGCCGCGACGAGCTGGGTCGGCAAATTGGAGATGAAGCCGACCGTGTCGGACAGCATCGCCTTGCCGCCATGCGGCAGGTTGAGCGCGCGCAGGGTCGGATCGAGCGTGGCGAACAGCATGTCGGCAGCCTGGACGTCGGCGCGCGTCAGGCGGTTGAACAGCGTCGATTTGCCGGCATTGGTGTAGCCGACCAGCGCGACCACGCGGTACGGCACGCGCTGACGACCGGCGCGATGCAGACGCCGCGTTGCCTGCACCTTCTTCAACTCGCCCTCGAGCTTGGTGATGCGCTCCTGGATCAGGCGGCGGTCGGCCTCGATCTGCGTCTCGCCGGGACCGCCCATGAAGCCGAAACCGCCGCGCTGGCGTTCCAGATGGGTCCATGACCGCACCAGGCGCGAGCGCTGGTAGTTGAGATGTGCAAGCTCGACCTGGAGCGCGCCTTCCTTGGTCTTGGCGCGGCGGCCGAAGATTTCCAGAATGAGGCCGGTGCGGTCGAGCACCTTGGCATGCAATTCCTTCTCGAGATTGCGTTGCTGAATCGGCGCAAGGGCGCAATCCATCACCACGAGCTCTACGTCGAGACTCTTCGCGAGTGCAGCAATCTCCTCGACCTTGCCCTTGCCGATATAGGTCGCGGGCCGGATCTGGCTGATTGGCGCAATGATGGCATCGGCAATGACGAGGTCGATCGCACGCGCGAGGCCTGCGGCTTCATCGAGCCGGGCCTCGGCGTTGCGTTGGATGTGGCTCTCCGATTGCGCGTCGGCACCTGCCCCGCGCACTCGCAAATAGGGGCCGATGACAAGCACCCGCCCCGTCTGCTTAGCCCCTGCCGACCGCGGACGATCGGCATCCCCCTCGAAATTCCGGGGTTCCAATCAGAGCACTCTCAAGCCGGCTGATCCTCGCCGCCTTCGAACAGCTGGATCGGAGCGCCCGGCATGATGGTCGAGATCGCATGCTTGTAGACGAGCTGCGAATGACCGTCGCGCCGAAGCAGCAAACAGAAATTGTCGAACCAGGTCACGATGCCCTGGAGCTTCACTCCGTTGACCAGAAAGATCGTCAGTGGCGTCTTGGTTTTGCGAACGTGATTGAGGAAGGTGTCCTGTAGGTTTTGTGCGCGGTCTGCCGCCATTGTTTTTTTCTCGCTTTGAGTTTCTTTTTATTGCGCCGGTTGCGGCCCTGTTTTGAGAGTTTGGGCCTTCGTCCGGTTGCCGTCCCTCATGAGATCCCCCTCTAGGGAACAGCAGCTTGATTAGAAGGCAGGCGGACTTATTAGGCAAGCCGCTTCACGCGACAGGACGCGTTCTATAGCCCCGAAAAACTACGGAAATCGAAGATTTTTCCCGGATATCGCCCGTGGGCGCGGCGGCGCGGACCTCAACCAACGCCCAATGCCTTCAACTTCCGGTGTAGCGCCGAACGTTCCATGCCAACAAACTCGGCCGTACGAGAAATATTTCCTGAAAAACGGCTGATCTGAGCAATCAAATAGTCGCGCTCGAACACTTCACGCGCCTCTCGCAGCGGCAGGCCCATGATGTGCTCGCCGTTGTTGCTGGTCGGCATGGCCGGCACCATCGAGCCGACGTCCTGGGGCAGCATGTCGGCGGTGATGATCACCTCCGGACCGCCGGCGGCCAGAATCATGACCCGTTCAACGTTGTTACGGAGCTGGCGCACGTTGCCCGGCCAGACATGCGATTGCAGCACCGCCATCGCGTCCTGCCCGATCTGCCGCTTGGGCAGGCCGCTGCCGGCCGAGATCTGCTCCATGAAATAGTCGATCAACTCCGGGATGTCCTCGCGCCGCTCCGAGAGCGCGGGCACGCGGATCGGCACCACCGAGAGACGATGGTAGAGGTCCTCGCGGAAATGGCCTGCCGCGATCTCTTCTTCGAGATTGCGCGCGGTCGAGGAGATGATGCGGACGTCGACCTGCACCTTGGCCGTGCCGCCGACGCGCTGAAACGACTGCTCGACCAGCACGCGCAAGATCTTGTTCTGGGTTTCGCGCGGCATATCCGCGATCTCGTCGATGAACAGCGTGCCGCCATGCGCTTCCTCCAGCGCGCCGGGCTTGCGCGGCTGCTCGCCGTTGGATTGCTCGACGCCGAACAGCTCATGCTCCATCCGCTCCGGCGTGATCGCGGCGGCGTTGATGACGACGAATGGGCCGTCGGCGCGACCGGAGGCCGTATGCAGCGTGCGCGCGGTCAGTTCCTTGCCCGCGCCGGCTGGGCCGACGATCAGGATGCGGCTGTTCGCTTTCGCCGCGCGCTCGATGGTCTGGCGCAGCTGGTTCATGCTCGGCGAGCGGCCGACCAGCTGGCTGGCGCTCGGCGCGAGCTGCTTCAGCTCCTTGACCTCGCGCTTGAGCCGCGAGTTCTCCAGCGCTCTGGTCGCGACCAGGATCAACCGGTCGGCCTTGAACGGCTTCTCGATGAAGTCGTAGGCGCCGCGCTTGATCGCGGCGACCGCGGTCTCGATGTTGCCGTGGCCGGAGATCATCACGACAGGAAGATCGGCATTGTCCTTCTTGACCTGCTCCAGGAGCTGCAAACCGTCGAGCTTGGAGCCCTGCAGCCAGATGTCGAGGAACACCAGATGCGGCCGGCGGTTGGCGATTTCAGCCAGTGCGGAATCGCTGTCGCGCGCGGTCCTCGTGACAAAACCCTCGTCTTCGAGGATGCCTGCAACGAGATCCCGAATATCGGCCTCATCATCGACAATCAGAATTTCACTTGCCATGGGTCGCGCCTGTCTTGTCAGCTGCCTGTTGAGGCTTCGATTTTTGGTGAATCATTGGTCTGTTCAGCCGGCTCTCTGGTTTTAGCCGCCGGCTCTTTTGTTTCCTGCGCCGTGACGACAGGCGCCTGCTCGGCCCCGTCGGCCTTCTTGGCCTGGCCGGAGATCGCAAAGCGCATCCGCATCCAGGCGCCGCGCTGGCCTTCGCGGAAGTCGGAAGCGTCCTTCAGCTCGATCCGGCCGCCATGGTCTTCCAGCACCCGGCCGACGATCGCAAGGCCAAGGCCGGTGCCCTTGGCGCGCGTCGTCACATAGGGCTCGAGCAGGCGCGAGCGCGCCACCTTGGGCAGGCCAATGCCGTTGTCGATGACGTCGATCAGCACGTCCTCGCCCTCGCGCGACACCACGACGTCGATGCGGCCTTTGCCGAGCTCTTCCGGCGGGACCTGCTCAATCGCTTCGGTGGCGTTCTTGATGATGTTGGTGACCGCCTGCGAGATCAGCCGCCGGTCGAACTGGGCGCGCAGCGGATCCTCCCTGAACTCGGCCTCGATATCGAGCTCGGGATGGGCGACCTTCATCAGGAACACCGCCTGCCGCACGGTGTCGGCGACGTCCTCGCCTTCCATCACGGGCTTGGGCATCCGCGCAAAGCGCGAGAACTCATCGACCATGCGCCTGATATCGTCAACCTGGCGCACGATGGTGTCGGTGCACTGGTCGAAGATCTGCTTGTCCTTGGCCTCTGTGATGTCCTTGCCGAACTTGCGGCGAATGCGCTCGGCCGAAAGCTGGATCGGTGTCAGCGGGTTCTTGATTTCGTGCGCGATGCGGCGTGCGACATCGCCCCAGGCCGAGGTGCGCTGTGCCGAGACCAGCTCGGTGATGTCGTCGAGCGTGATGATGTAGCTGTCGTGCGGCTGGTTCTTCTCGGCGCTGACCCGCACCGACAGATTGCGCTCCGTGCCGTCGCGGGTGATCGTGATCTGGCCCTGCACCAGGCGCTGGGTCCCTTCCCGCGAGGCCTTCATCATCTCGTCGAGTTCTGGCAGCACGTCGGAAAGCGGATGGCCGAGGGTCTCGGCCTCGGAATGTCCGATCAGCTTCTCGGCGGAACGGTTGAGGATGCCGACGCTGCCCGAGGTGTCGACGCCGATGATGCCGGCGCTCGCAGACGACAACACGGCCTCGATGAAGCGGCGGCGGCTGTCGATGAGGTCGCTGGCGTTGACGAGCTCGTCGCGCTGGCTGCGCAGCTCCTGCGTCATCTTGTTGAAGGTCTCGCCCAGCTGGGCGAGATCGCCTTCCGATTTGTGCACCGGCACCTGGACGTGCAGGTCGCCTGTGGAGACGGTGTTGGCCGCGTTCATCAACCGCCTGATCGGCGCCACCAGCGAGTTGGCGAAGTTGAGCCCGATCAGCACCGAGGCCATCAAGATGGTCAGTGCGATCACCGCGAACATCAGCGCGAACGCGACCTGGATGCCGAGCTTGCGCGATTCGATCTGCGCGTATTCGGCGACGCTCAGCTCGGTCTGCCTGAGCTGGGCGACGACCCTTGGATCAAGAGGGCGAGCGACGTAGAGGAACGTATTGCTGAAGCCCCTGAGCCTGATTACGGCCGCGACAAGATTTTGATCGGGCAAGACCGCGATCTCGGGTTCATTCTCATTGACGTTCTGGAGAAATTCCGGCGCAGGCGGCGCGAAGGCGAGCGGAACGCCCCCGGTCTCCGCCGACAGGATCGGATTGGCGTCCTTGCCCATCAGCATCGCGCCCGGGAGGTTGCGTGCCGCGGCACTCGAGGTCAAGAGCTGTAGGAACGACTGCCGATCCTGGTCAAACAGCAGCGGAACGCGTGAGACGTCGTTGGCCATGCCGAGAATGTCGCCGCGAATGACCTGCGCATGCTCCTGCACATAAGCGCGCGCGATGATCAGCGAATTCTGGATGACCGCCTTGGTCGGTCCCGAGAACAGGCGGTCGAGGCCGCGCTCGATCGTGACGTTGGCGACAATGGCCACCAGCACCGCCGGCAGCACTGCAACGATCGAGAACAGACCGACGATCTGGACGTGCAGCCGCGCCGCCGCCCGCCCCCGCCGGCGGGCCTGAATCATCTGCCAGACCTCGCGGACGATGATCCCGATCAGAAGCAGGATGGTGCCGGCGTTGATCGCCAAGAACGAGCTGACGACTTCAGGGGTCGGCTCGATTCTGGTCAGGCCGGTCAGAACCAGGAAGGTCAGAAGTGCCGAGAGCAGCGCCAGAGCAACGGCAAACGGGCCCAGCCAGCGACGCACCGACCAGCGCCGGGGCTCTTCTGCTGGGGCCGTGTCAAAGGATGCGGCCGAGGTGTCTGCGCTGGTCATTCCGGCAATGGGGTGCTGAAAACGGGTCCGCGACGGGCGGATACTGATGTATTCGTACCACATTGTTGCCGAATTGCGACAATTCCGCGGCGTCTAGCCCGCGGCCGACCAGCGCATCCACAGGGGATAAAGGGTCAATTACCGGTGCGCGGGAACGGAATCCGGCCACTCCGGCTTGACCTGGCATGGACAGAATCTTTCTTGCGGTGATGGTGTCGGCCGTGCTCCTGCTGATCGTCGCCTCTGACCTTCTGGTCAACGGCCCGAGCAGGCAGGAGGAGACGGCACAGATGGCCAATATTCAGCCGGTCGCGGCGCGCCTGATCAGATAGGCGCGGCGGCCGGCGACCTGCGACCGCCAATACAATTTGTATGTTTCAGCGGAACGTTTCAGCTCGATCAGGACTTCTGCTCACCGCGTCAGCCATAACGGCCAGCGCGATCCGGACAGGCTCAGCTCCGCTTTGGTAGGGGAGCTGAGCCACTTTCCGCAAACGCGGTCAGCGTTTGTCGCGAGGACTAGCCCCCGCTCCTGTACACCTGGATATCGAGATCGCGGATCTTCTTCCGCAGCGTGTTGCGGTTGAGGCCGAGCAGATCGGCGGCGCGGATCTGGTTGCCGCGGGTGGCGGCGAGCGCGGCCGTGAGCAGCGGCACCTCGATCTCCTTGAGGATCCGATGATAGAGGCCCGGCGGCGGCACGCCGTTCGGGAAGCCCTGGAAGTGCGATGAGAGATAGGCCTCCACCGCGCCGCCAAGATTGTCGACGCCCTGCGGGACCGCGGCGCCCGGGCTGACCGAGGGCGGGGCCAGCTCGCCGTCGATGACGGAGGCCGTGATCACGTCCTGTGGATAGAGCGCGGCGAGACGACGCGCGAGGTTTTCCAGCTCGCGCACATTGCCCGGCCAGCGATGCTGCTTCAGCCGCTCCAGCGCCAGCGCATCGAGCTTCTTCGGCGGCAATCCGTCCTTCTCGGCGAGCGCGAAGAAGTGACGGATGAGATCGGGCAGGTCCTCGATGCGCTCACGCAAGGGCGGCAGCCGCAGCGGCACCACGTTAAGGCGGAAGAACAGATCTTCACGGAACAGCCCCTGCTGGATCAGGACGCGCAGATCCTTGTTCGAGGCTGCGACGATACGCACATCGGTCTTGATCGGGGTGCGGCCGCCGACGGTGGTGTATTCCCCTTGCTGCAGCACGCGCAGCAGACGGGTCTGAGCCTCCATCGGCATGTCGCCGATCTCATCGAGGAACAGCGTGCCGCCCTCGGCCTGCTCGAACCGGCCGGAGGCTCGCGTGTTGGCGCCGGTGAAGGCGCCGCGCTCGTGGCCGAACAATTCGGACTCGATGAGGTCGCGCGGGATCGCCGCCATGTTGACAGCGACGAACGGGCCGTTGCGGCGCTTGCCGTAATCGTGCAGCGCGCGCGCCACCAGCTCCTTGCCGGTGCCGGACTCGCCCGTGATCATCACGGTGAGGTCGGTCTGCATCAGTCGCGCGAGCACGCGATAGATTTCCTGCATCGCCGGCGAGCGGCCGACCAGCGGGATCGCCTCCATCTCGGCGTCGTCGTCCGGCGTTGCGACCCGTTCCTTCGGCTCAGCGAGAGCGCGGCCGACGATGGCGATCAGCTCCTTCAGGTCGAAGGGCTTTGGCAGATATTCATAGGCGCCGCGCTCGGAGGCACGGATCGCTGTCATGAAGGTGTTTTGCGCGCTCATGACGATGACGGGCAAATTCGGCCGCATCTTCTTGATCCGCGGCAACAGGTCGAAGGCGTTTTCGTCCGGCATCACCACGTCGGTGATGACCAGATCGCCCTCCCCCTGGCTGACCCAGCGCCACAGCGTCGCGGCGTTGCCGGTCAGCCTGACTTCGTACCCGGCCCGGGAAAGTGCCTGGTTGAGAACCGTGCGGATGGCGGTGTCGTCATCAGCTACGAGAATGCTACCTGCGGGCATCGTTAATCCTCATTTTGCCCCCTGTGATGCAGACGACGACTTCCCGGCAGAGCCGTCGCGACTGCTGTGATCAGCGTGTTGGGCCGATGTCGAGTACATCGGCATCAGCACGCGAAAGGTGGTCTTGCGCGGCTGAGACTCGCATTCGATGATGCCCCCGTGGTCGCCGACGATCTTGGCGACCAAAGCAAGACCGAGGCCAGAGCCGGTCTGCTTTGTGGTCACGAAGGGATCGAACAGGTTGGGCAGGAGATCGTCTGGCACGCCTGGTCCATTGTCCCTCACGCAGAATTCGAGCGGTAGGGATACCCGGGATTTTTGACCGGGGACTGACAGGCGCACGCCGGGGCGGAATGCGGTGGTGAGCTGGATCTCGGCGTCGGGGACGTCGATCAGCGCTTCGGCGGCGTTCTTCACCAGATTGAGGAAGACCTGGATCAGCTGATCCTGGTTCGCCAGCACCGGCGGCAGCGAGGGATCGTAGTCCTCGATGAAGCGGATGTTGCGGGCAAAGCCCGACTGCGCCAGCCGTTTCACGTGGTCGAGCACCGAGTGGATGTTGACGGGGCCGCGTACCACCGGGCGTTCGTCGCCGAACACCTCCATGCGGTCGACCAGCGTGACGATGCGGTCGGCCTCGTCGCAGATCAGTCGGGTCAGCATGCGGTCTTCGGATGACGCCTGCTGCTCCAGCAGCTGCGCCGCGCCGCGAATGCCGGAGAGCGGATTCTTGATCTCGTGCGCGAGCATTGCTGCTAGCGCTATCACCGAGCGCGCAGCGCTGCGATGGGTGAGCTGGCGGTCCATCTTGTCGGCGATGGAGCGCTCCTGGAGCATCACCACGATGTGGCCGGGTCGCTCGGTGAGCGGCGCGACATGCAGATCGACCTGGCGATCGCCGCCCATGCGCGGCGTGCCGAGATCGACCTTGTATTCGTTCACGGGCGAGTTCGACGAGCGCACCTGGTCGATCAGCGCCAGCAAGGGACTGCCGAACGGCACCAGTTCCTTCAGCGACTGCCGCTTCAGAAACTGTGTCGAGATATCGAAGAAGGCTTCAGTCGCGATATTGGCGGCGACGATCTTGCCGTCCGGCCCGATCATGAGAACGGGATTCGGCAAGGCATCCAGGATCGCGTCGCTGTCGGACGGCTTGCGATGTTCAGCGGCCGAGGTCATGCAGCGGCGCTCCAGGCGAAGTCGTCGAACGCATCCTGCAGCGACTGGTGGACGAGATTCGGATCCTCGGAGGTCAGGATCTTCCGGCGCCAGGCCTTCAGCGTCTCGATCGGCGCACCGCTCGCTTCCGCAGCGACATCGAGCGCCCAGCCGAGATGCTTTCGCGCATGCTTCAGGCCGACCCGCAGGCCGTAGAGCGCGCAGACGCCTTCGTAGAGCGTACGGACGTAATGCAGCTGCGTTGCGAGCGACGGCGTGGCTTCAGCCGCCCCGCCGTTGAGACGACGGCCGATCTCGCCGGGAAGCCAGGGCTGGCCCTGCGCGCCGCGGCCGATCATCACGGCATCGGCTCCGGAGGCCTGGAGCGCCGCGAGCGCCTTCTCGTATGATGTGATGTCGCCATTGACGACGAGCGGAATAGCGATGGCTTCGCGCACCGCGCGGATCGCATCCCAATCCGCCTCGCCCTTGTAGAACTGGCAACGGGTGCGGCCATGCACCGTGACGAGCTTGATGCCGGCGGCCTCGGCGCGCCGCGCCAGCTCCGGCGCATTGCGGCTGCGGTCGTCCCAGCCGAGCCGCATCTTCAGCGTCACAGGAACCTTCACGGCAGCAATCGTCGCCTCGATCAGGCTGACGGCATGATCGAGGTCGCGCATCAGGGCCGAGCCCGACTGGCCGCCGGTGACGTGGCGGGCGGGACAGCCCATGTTGATGTCGATGATGTCGGCCCCCTCGGCCTCGGCGATCCGGGCACCTTCGGCCATCCAATGCGCCTCGCAGCCGGCGAGCTGCACCACATGCGGCCCAACCCCGGTCGCTTCGCAGCGCAACCGCGACATGCGGTGGCCGTTGGCAAGTTCATCGCTGGCGGTCATTTCGGAGACAACCAGACCCGCCCCCAGCTCGGCGGCGAGCTTGCGGACAGGCGAGTCGGTCACGCCCGACATCGGTGCCAGGAAGACCGGGGTGGCGACCTCAATATCGCCTATCTTCAACGGCTTAGAGCCTGATACTGCCGAGCCGGTCACTGGGGTCTCGTTGCGTGGGCAGCGCCTCATCGCGCCTGCCATGGTCTATCTTGCGCACAATTCTTGTGCAGTCAAGCGTCATGCCTACAGTTTAGACAGTTCTGCAAAGCTTTCAAGTGCAGTGCAGCAAAATGCTGAATCCCACAATCCCGGGAAACCCCCTTTTTTTGCGGGCCTGCCGTGCTAGAGGCATGCCGGCAATCACCCACGGCCGACACTTCCCTTAACAGTTGAATATTTGAGTCCTATGGCGAAATCACAGCGCACTGCAGTCGTTCTTGTCGCGGCCGGACGTGGCCTGCGCGCAGGCGCCGGTGGTCCCAAGCAATATCGAGAGATCGGCGGCGTGCCCGTGATCTACCGCGCCATGGAGGCCTTCAGCACCCATCCCGATGTCTTCGCCATGCAACCGGTGGTGAACCCCGACGATAGCGCCATGTTCACAGCGGCGGTCGCAGGCCTTAGGCACGAGGCGCCGACCAACGGCGGCGCAACCCGCCAGGCCTCGGTGCTCGCAGGCCTCGAAGCGCTCGCCAGGCACGAGCCCGACATTGTCCTGATCCACGACGCCGCCCGGCCCTTCGTTTCGTCAGGCGTGATCTCGCGCGCGATCGAGGCGGCGAGCCGCACTGGTGCTGCGATCCCCGTCGTCCCCGTCACCGATACCATCAAGGTCACCAGCGCGAGCGGCGATGTCGAGGACACGCCGGACCGCGCGCGCCTGCGAATCGCGCAGACGCCGCAATCCTTTCGTTTCGACGTCATCCTCGAAGCGCATCGTCGTGCCGCAAAGGACGGACGAAGCGATTTCACCGATGATGCCGCGATCGCCGAATGGGCGGGATTGACGGTTGCGACCTTTGAGGGCGATGTTGCCAATATGAAGCTCACCACTCCCGAAGATTTCGTGCGCGAGGAAGCGCGCCTGGCCAGCCTGCTCGGCGACATCAGGACCGGCACGGGTTACGATGTGCACGCCTTCGGCGAAGGCGATCACCTCATGCTCTGCGGCGTGCGCGTGCCGCACACCAAGGGCTTCCTGGCGCATTCAGACGGCGATGTCGGTTTGCATGCGCTGGTCGATGCCATCCTCGGTGCGCTGGCCGACGGTGATATCGGTTCGCACTTTCCGCCGAGCGATGCGAAGTGGAAGGGCGCCTCCTCCGACCAGTTCCTGAAATATGCCATCGAGCGCGTCACGGCGCGCGGCGGCCGTATCGCCAATCTCGAGGTCACCATGATCTGCGAACGGCCGAAGATCGGCCCGCTCCGTGACGCCATGCGCGCGCGCATCGCCGAGATCTCCGGCGTCGACATCTCCCGCGTCGCCGTGAAAGCGACCACCAGCGAGCGGCTTGGCTTCACCGGCCGCGAGGAAGGCATCGCGGCCACCGCGAGCGCCACCATCCGCCTGCCCTGGAGCGTCTAGGCCATGGGCGGCAGCGACGCACGCGCCCTCTCCCGCTCGCTGCTCGACCTGTGCCGGATGCGCAAGCTGACGATCGCGACCGCCGAGTCCTGCACCGGCGGCCTCGTTGCCGGCGCGCTGACCGACATCCCCGGCTCCTCTGACGTCATCGACCGCGGCTTCGTCACCTATTCCAACGACGCCAAGCGCGCCATGCTCGGTGTCGAGGCGGGCACGCTTGCCACTTTCGGCGCCGTCAGCAAGGAAACCGCAACCGCCATGGCGATCGGCGCGCTCGAGCGGGCGGATGTCGATCTTGCCGTTGCCATCACGGGCATTGCCGGTCCCGGCGGCGCGACTCCGGGGAAGCCAGTTGGCCTGGTCCATTTTGCGGCTGCCGCGCGCGATGGCCGCATCATCCACCGCGAGCAGCGATTTGGCGCGATCGGCCGCAGCGCCGTGCGCGCGCGCTCTGTGGTCGAAGCGCTGCGCATGCTGATGGAGCTCGCCCGCGGCCCGAAGGCCCAACCCAAGCCGCGCCAGGCGACCGCCGCATCGCGGCTGCGCCCCCGCGTGACACGCTCGCCGCGACGGCACGCCGTGAAGCGCCGTCCGCCGCGGTCGCCGCGAGGTTGACTCCAATCATGCCGTCGCGAGCAGCGCGCTCGCATGGTCGAGCACGCATTGCCTGACCGCATCGGCCTCGGACGGCTTCGCCCTCGCGCTGACCGTCAGTTCCAGGATCGGCGACGCGGGATTGGCGACATCAAGGACCTTGGTGACGAAGACGGCAGGTTTCGCCTGATCGTCGATGCGCGAGTCGTGGCGCAGCTCGCCCAGGATTTTATCGGCCAGCGTATTGGCGGCGCCTGCCGGTACCGGAAAAGCCACCTTGACCTCGCCGGTGCCGGGATAAGCGCTGTGGTTGACGATGGCCGCGCCCCAGACCTGTCCGTTCGGCAGGAGGATTTGCGTGTTGTCGGGCGCGACCAGCTCGGTCATGAACAGTGACAGCGACCTGACTTTGCCGGACTTCCCGGCCACTTCGACCTCATGGCCGATGTGAAACGGGCGAAACAGCAGCAGCATCACGCCGGCCGCAAGATTGGACAGCGTGCCCTGGAGCGCAAGACCAATCGCCAGGGACGTGGCGCCGAGCACGGCGACGAGGCTCGCGGTCTGAATGCCGAAAAGCTGAAGCACGGCAATGCCGACGACCGCCAGCACGCCATAACGCGCAAGGCTGCCGACGAACAACGTCACCAGCGGGTCGACCCGATGCGTGACGCTCAGGAGCCGCGTGACGAAGCGCTGCATGGCGCTGGATAGATACCAGCCGATCGCCAGCAGCACGATCGCGTAGATCGCGTTCAGTCCGTACAGGACGAGCGAGGCTCTGAGTGTGTCGAAATTGATGGTCATTGTGGCTCCAGCCCGGCGAGATGGAAGAGAACGCAAGGCGGCGCGAAATGATCCTGAAGGGAACGCGATCTCGGAGGCTAATGAGCGAGGCGTAACCTTCCTGACGCAGCGAGGCGCCCATCCGTCCCTTGTTCCCAAAGGCACGCAGTCGATTGATCAGGACGACGCCAGCTTCGGCCGACCGTAGATCGCATCGGCGCGCTTTTCGAACGCGGTGGAAAACCGCGCAAACGCGGCGTCGAACATCGAGCCCATCAGCATCGCCAACATGCGGCTCTTGAATTCGTAGGCGAGGAAGAAACCGACATCGCAGACATCCTCGCCTTTGGGCTCGAACGTCCAGCGATTTTCCAGATTGCTGAATGGACCTTGCAGATATTCAACCAGGATTTTCAGATTGGCGCGATCGAGCGTGACACGGCTGGTGAAGGATTCCCTCACCAGCTTGAACGACACCGTCATGTCGGCGACCAGCACCTCGGTCCCATCGGGCTTGGCCATGCGCTGGCGGATCTTCAGCGCGCTGCACAGCGGCACGAATTCCGGGTAGCGCTCGACATCGGCGACCAGATCGAACATCTCGGATGCGCTGTGATTCACACGGCGCTTGCTCGAAAATCGGGGCATATCCGTTCAGCGGGCCGTCGCGGCCCGCGCAGCCTTCAGTCTCGCAAAGTCCTCGCCGGCGTGATGCGACGAACGGGTGAGCGGGCTGGCCGACACGATCAGGAAGCCCTTGGTGTAGGCGACCTTTTCATAGGAGCTGAACTCGTCCGGCGGCACGTAACGCATCACGGCGTGATGCTTGCGCGTCGGCTGGAGATATTGGCCGATGGTCAGGAAATCGACCTCGGCGGAGCGCAGATCGTCCATCACCTGCTGCACCTCGTGGCGCTCCTCGCCGAGGCCGACCATGATGCCGGACTTGGTGAAGATGGTGGGGTCGAGCTCCTTGACCCGCTGCAGCAGCCGGATCGAGTGGAAATAGCGAGCGCCCGGCCGCACCGTGAGATAGCGCGACGGCACGGTCTCGAGATTGTGGTTGAAGACATCAGGCTTTGCCGCAACGACGACCTCTAGCGCCCCTTCCTTGCGCAGGAAGTCGGGCGTCAGGATCTCGATCGTGGTCGAGGGGCACGCGGCCCTGATCGCGCGGATGGTCTGGGCAAAATGCTCGGCTCCGCCGTCGGCGAGATCGTCCCGGTCCACGGAAGTGATGACGACGTGGGCGAGGCCCAGCTTGGCGGTCGCCTCGGCGACATGTTGCGGCTCGGCGCTATCCAGCGCATTCGGCAGGCCGGTCTTGACGTTGCAGAAGGCGCAGGCCCGGGTGCAGGTGTCACCCATGATCATGAAGGTCGCGTGCTTCTTGTCCCAGCACTCGCCGATGTTCGGGCAGCCCGCCTCCTCGCACACCGTGTGCAGCCCGTTGGACTTCACGATGTTGCGGGTGTCGGCATAGCCGCGGGTATTCGGGGCGCGGACACGGATCCAGTCCGGCTTCGGCGGCGAAGCGGAATCGGGGCGGTTCACCTTTTCGGGGTGCCGCGGGCGCAGCGGGTTCGTGACGGTATCGACAATAACGACCATGATCTGTCCGGTCTGTTCAGGTCCTACCTAGTCGGTCTGGCTCCCTGCCGCAACCCGGCTCGCGCCGCTTCAGGGAACATGGCAGATATGGGCAATATCTTGCTCAGTTCTCAGGCGATTCTCACCTCGAATGTCTCCAGTGTCGAAACCTTCCACACCACGGCTGGGCAAGGCTCTGAGGCGGGCCTTTTTCGACCGCGACGTCCGCGAAGTGGCGCACGACCTGATCGGTGCCACCATGCTGGTCGATGGCGTTGGCGGGATCATCGTCGAGGTTGAGGCCTATCATCATACTGAGCCGGCCGCGCACTCCTACAACGGCCCGACGCCGCGGAACCAGATCATGTTCGGTCCGCCCGGCTTTGCCTATGTCTACCGCTCCTACGGCATCCACTGGTGCGTGAACTTCGTCTGCGAGGAGGAAGGCTCGGCCAGCGCCGTGCTGATCCGCGCGCTGGAGCCGACCCATGGAATCGCCACCATGCGGCGCCGCCGCCATCTTCAGGATGTGCACGCGCTGTGCTCGGGCCCCGGCAAGCTGACCGAGGCGCTTGGAATCACCATCGCGCACAATGCCCTGCCCCTGGACCGGCCGCCGATTGCGCTGCATGCGCGGAAGGAAGATGTCGAGGTTGCGACCGGCATCCGGATCGGCATCACCAAGGCCGTCGAGCTGCCCTGGCGTTATGGCGTCAGAGGCTCGAAATTCCTCAGCAAGCCGTTTCCGAAGTGAAGGTCATTCCGGGGCGGCTCGAAGAGCCGAACCCGGAACCTCGAGATTCCGGGTCTGGTCCTTCGGACCATCCCGGAATGACGGAAGTCTTAAGAAGCCTGCTTGAGCCGCTCCATCGCCTCGAGCAGCTTGGCCTTGCGGGCCTGCGCCGCCTCACGCTTTTCGCGCTCCTCCTCGACGACCTCTTCGGCCGCGTTGGCGACGAATTTCTCGTTCGCCAACTTCGACTCGGCACGCTTGATGTCGGCCTCTGCCTTCGCGATCTCCTTTTCGAGACGCGCGCGCTCGGTGGCAACGTCGATCACGCCCTTGAGCGGCAGCGCAGCCACCTCGCCGCGGACGAGGAGCTGGACTGCGCCATCAGGCGCACGATCGGCGAACGAGATCTCGGACAGACGCGCCATGCGCTTGATGACGTCGGCCCAGCGCGGCGCACGTTCCTTGGTCTCGGCCGAGACGCCCGCGAGCACCAGTGCCGTCAGCGTTGCCGGCGGGATGTTCATCTCGGCGCGCACCGAGCGGATTTGCGTGACGAGGTCGATCACCCAGCCGATCTCGGCTTCCGCCTTGGGATCGGTGAAATCGGCATGGTCGAAAATCGGCATCACGAACACCGGCGAGACCAGCGGATCGGTTGGTCCTGCCGCGGCGGCCAGCATCGCGAGCTGCTCCGCGGTTGGCCCAGCCGGCTTCAGCGGCCATGGCGCCAGTGCGAGCAGGCCCTCGCGCTTGGCGGTCACCTCCCACAGTTCCTCCGTGATGAAGGGCATGAAGGGGTGCAGCAGCTTCAGGATCTCGTCGCGCGCCCAGGCCACCATGGCGCGGGTCTCGTCCTTGGCCGGACCGTCCGGCCCAACCAGCACGGGCTTGGCGAGCTCGACATACCAGTCGCAGTAGACGTTCCAGACGAAGCGGTAGATCGCGCCGGCCGCGTCGTTGAAGCGATAGGCTTCGATCGCCTCCGTCACCTCACGCGTGGTGTGCGCGGTCTCATGCGCGATCCAGCGGCTCAGGGTCTCCTTGGCCTTCGCCGGTTCAAAACCATCAGGCACGATGCACTGGTTCATCTCCGCGAAGCGGCAGGCGTTCCAGAGCTTGGTCGCGAAATTGCGGTAGCCCTCGACGCGGCTCGTGGCGAGCTTGATGTCACGCCCCTGCGCCGCCATCGCGGCCAGCGTGAAGCGCAGCGCGTCCGCACCATATTCATCGATCAGGTGCAAGGGGTCGATGACGTTGCCCTTCGACTTCGACATCTTGGCGCCCTTCTCGTCTCGGACGAGGGCGTGGATGTAGACGGTCGAGAACGGCACCTCCTTCATGAAGTGCAGGCCCATCATCATCATGCGGGCGACCCAGAAGAAGATGATGTCGAAGCCGGTGACCAGCGCGTTGGTCGGGTAATAGCGCTGCACCTCGGGCGTGTCTTCGGGCCAGCCGAGCGTCGAGAACGGCCACAGCGCCGAAGAGAACCAGGTGTCGAGCACATCTTCATCGCGCGTGATGAAGCCTTCGCGCTTGTTGCGGTCGAGCGCCATTTCGCGACCCTGCTCGGCCGTGATGACTTCCTGCTCGACGTAATAGCCGAGGGCGTGGCTGATCGCCTCCTCCTCGGTTTCTGCGACGAACACCTTGCCGTCCGGGCCGTACCAAGCCGGGATTTGATGGCCCCACCAGAGCTGGCGTGAGATGCACCAGGGCTGGATGTTTTCCATCCACTCGAAATAGGTCTTTTCCCAGTTCTTCGGCACGAAGGTGGTTTCGCCCGAGCGCACCGCCGCAATTGCGGGCTTTGCGAGGGTCTTGGCGTCGACGTACCACTGGTCGGTCAGGTACGGCTCGATCACGCTGTTCGAGCGATCGCCGTGCGGCACCATATGGGTGTGCGGCTCGATGCGCTCGACGAAGCCGAACGATTCCAGCCGCTCGACGATGCGCTTGCGCGCGGCAAAGCGATCGACTTTGTGAAACTCCTCGGCGAATTGCGAGGCGCCTTCCGGCAGGCCGTGCAGATAGTCCTCGTTATCGACGAGGTCGAGGCAACCTTCCCTGTCGAGCACGCTGATCCGGCGCAGGCCGTGGCGATTGCCGACCTCGAAATCGTTGAAGTCGTGTGCCGGCGTCACCTTGACCGCGCCCGAGCCCTTCTCCGGATCGGAATATTCGTCGGCGACGATCCTGATCTTGCGGCCGACCAGCGGCAGGACGACGTTCTTGCCGACCAGCTTCTGATAGCGCTCGTCCTCTGGATGCACGGCCACGCCGGTATCGCCGAGCATGGTCTCCGGACGCGTCGTGGCGACGACGATGAAGGTCGAACGATCTTCAGGGTTGAACGTCTTGCCCTCGATCGGATAGCGCAAATACCAGAGGTGGCCCTTCACCTCGGTCTGCTGCACTTCGAGGTCGGAGATCGCGGTGAGCAGCTTGGTGTCCCAATTCACCAGCCGCTTGTCCTTGTAGATCAGGCCGTCGCGATGCAGCTCGACGAACACCTTGACCACGGCCTTCGACAGACCCTCGTCCATGGTGAAGCGCTCGCGCGACCAGTCGCAGGAGGCGCCGAGACGTTTGAGCTGGTTGATGATGGTGTCGCCGCTCTCGGCCTTCCACTGCCAGACCCGCTCCAGAAACTTCTCGCGGCCCATCTCGCGGCGGCCGGGCTGCTGACGCTCCATCAGCTGCCGCTCGACCACCATCTGGGTAGCGATGCCGGCATGATCGGTGCCGGGCTGCCACAGCACGTCCCGACCGCGCATGCGCTCGAAGCGGCACAGGATGTCCTGCAGCGTGTTGTTGAGAGCGTGGCCCATGTGCAGCGAGCCCGTCACATTCGGCGGCGGGATCACGATGGTAAAGGGCACTGCGTCACGGCGGTCTGGACGGCCGGCCTTGAAGGCAAGGCTGTCCTCCCACACGACGGACATGCGGGCTTCGATATCGGCGGGCTGGTAGTTTTTCTCGATCATGGGGCTGCTAGAAAGCCGCGCGCGGGGTTCAAGTCAACGGAAAGCTCAGCGGCAAAAGAGCCTTCCGGCCCGACCGGCAGGTCAAATATGACACGGGAGCAGGGCTTTATCGGGGCTGCAGCGTCTGGATTACCGGCCGCCGCGCGAAACTCGCTCGATTTCGGCCTTGACGATGCGTTCAACGAGGCCCGGCAAATTGTCGTCGAGCCAGGATTTCAGCATTGGACGCAGCATTTCCTTAACCAGATCCTCCAGCGTCCGAGCATTGCTGCTGAGCACGGTGTGGGCCAGGGAGTTGAAGGCGGATTCGACGGCAGAGACCGTCGATTGCGCCAGGATCGGTTGCTGCGGGGGCACTGGCGGCGCATCGAAGTCCACCGGCGCATAGGACGGCGCCGGCGTCTGACGCGGCGGCGGCGTTTCGGCGAATTCGAGATCGTCCCGCGGTTCGACCTTGCGGAAGCTTGGCGGCGGCGGCGGCGGCTCCGGATCCATCGCCATCTCGTCGGTCAGTTCGAGGACGTCGGGCTCAGGCTCAGGTTCCGGGGCCCGCACTTCAGGCGCAGGGGTGGCCTCGTCGAGGCCCGCCAGCAGCGCGTCGATGTCATCCTGGCTGTTGGGGCCCGCATCCGCCGCGGGCGCCGGTGGTGGCGGCGCTGGCTTTGCGGCCGGCGGCTGCGCGGGCTTTTCAGCGGCAGATTTTGCAGGCGTGACCTTGGATGGTGAAACGTCGGCCACCGCCTGCGGCTTTGGTGCGGCGGGCGCCGGCGCGGGCTTGGCGGCCTCTGTCGGCGGCGGCTTGGCCTCGTCGTCGGCAATGATGCGCCGGATCGAGGCCAGAATCTCCTCCATGGAGGGTTCTGTGACCTTTGCAGGCTGCGTCATCTCCGACTCCACATCATCAACGCCCTCGCATGCGTTGTTTTACACCAAGCACGACAGGATTGGCCGGTTCCGGATGTGCGCTTCGAGATTTTCGTCGCGACAGCCAGACTTGTCCCCAGATCACAGCTCTACGTGAGGCGGTGCGCCCCTGCCCCGTCACTCGAGCATTACGCATGCAACATCGAAAGCGGAGCGAATCGACCCGCAGCTTCTTGGCAAGGCTATGTCAGGGATTTTGACGATTGCAAGCAAAGCCCCGGTCGGCTTCTGCAGTTTGCGAGGCCGACCGGAGAATTACGGCAATCAGCGTCCGTCAGGCGTACGCACGCCGGCCCAGCTGTCGCGGACCTGCTGGTAGTGCACGCTGGGATCGTAGACGGTGGTGTTGAGGCCCAGCACCTGCGGTGCGAGACGACCGACCGCGTTCAGCACGGAATAGGATGCCACGACTCGGTCGTGCTGTGCAGTGACGAGCGCGACGCGCGCGTTGACCAGCGCCTGCTGAGCGTTGAGCACGTCGAGCGTGGTGCGCTGACCGGCCTTGGCCTCTTCGCGCACGCCGTTCAGCGCGATCTCGGAAGCCGTCACCTGGGCCTGCGCGGACTGCACCTGAGCCTTGCCGGCTTCCAGCTGGCCCCATGCCTGCACGACGTTGGCACGAGTCTGATCGCGGGTGGTTTCGAGATTGAGGCGCTGCTGCGCCAAGTTCTCCTTGGACTGGCGGATCAGCGCATATTCAGCGCCGCCCTGAAAGATCGGCACGGAAGCCGTCGCGATCGCGGAAGCGCTATTGCTTCGGAAAACCGTCAGCTGCTGCTGATAGGCCGTAGTCACACCAGCCTGGACCGTGACCGTCGGCAACAGTGCGCCCTCGTTGATCTTGACCTGGAGATAGTTGACGTCGATGCCGTACATCGCGGCCGTAACGTTCGGGTTCTCCACGAGGCTGAGATTGACCGCGGAGGCGATCGAACCGGGTAGGAAGCGATCGACCGGCGAGCCCGGGGCAAGGTTCGACGGTTCATTCCCGATGATCCGGCGGAAGTTCGCGCGCGTCGTCGTCAGATTCGATTCGGCGGTCAGGGCCTGGGTTCTGCCCGCGGCCAACTGTGCTTCGGATTGCGCCACGTCCGTGCGCGTGACCTCGCCGACGTTGAAACGATCGCGCGTCTGCTTCAGCGTTTGCTCGAGCACGCGCACGTTGCTGCGCTGAACTTCGAGCGTTGCCGCATCACGCAGATAGTCCATGTAGGCCGTCGCGGCTTGCAGCAGAACGGTCTGCTCAAGTACGCGCAGCGCCTCGCGCGCTCCGGAGACCTGGCTCTCCGCGGCACGGGTCCTGTTGGCGGTCTGATTGCCGTTATAGAGCGTCTGATTGACGGTCAGACTGGCGCTGTTGGGCTGAAGGGGCGGGTCACTATGGATCGCCAAGCCCTTCTGAGTCTGTTGGATATCCTGATACTGATATCCGGTGCTGAGGCTCAAATTGACCTTGGGGCGATAGCCCGACAGGGCCTGCGGCACGTTCTCGTCGGTGGACCGCACTTGGGCACGCTGCGCGTTGAGCTGCGGATTGTTCTGATAGGCGCGCACCAGCGCAGCCTCGATCGTATCCGCCAAGGCGGGCGTCGGCCCGGCAAGCGCCAGCAACAGGACCGAAACCGCTGCTCCGGTGAAGAGCTTCACCCCATGCATCCCTAAAATTCCGTTCATTCTCACGCCAAGCTCGTGCCCGCGAACCTGGTTACCGTATCCGAGTGGAGTCGTTGCCCCGCAGCAACATAGGACGCGGCCGAGCGCGACGGAACCACCTCAGGGTAGTTCTCAGCGGAAACTCTTCACGTGCAGCATCCCGGCCACACTTCTGATTCAGAACGGGATTTTAACGGGGTTTCGGCGGTCAGAAGACGAACGCAGCGGCCCTTTCCAAGCCGGGAAGAACCGGGGCTGCCGCATCGAACAAGGGCCGATAGCCGAATTCGCCGTGGGAACGGGTCACAATCATGGCCCGCGGCGGGCGGGATTCGGCCGAGACGCCCACCAGGCGTCCGCCTTCCCTGAGCTGGCCAAACAGACCTTCCGGCGCCACCTCGGTGGCTCCGTTGAGGACGATCACGTCATAGGGTGCGCCGGACGGGTCACCTTCGGCACAGGCCGCGGCCTTGCAGATGACATTGGTGAGCCCGAGCGCGGCGAAGGCGTCCTTCGCTTTCGCGACCAGAGCCGAATCGCTCTCAATTGCCGTGACCTGCCGTGCAAGCTTGGCGGTCAGCGCGGCGAGATAGCCAGTGGCGCAGCCGACGACCAGCACGTTGTCGTCCTCGCCGATCTCGGCGGCCTGGAGCAGCTTGCCGCTCAGCTGCGGCTTGATCAGGAAGCGTTTGGCGCCGCCTTCGCTCACGTCGAGATCGAGGTCGAGATAGGCTAGCGCCTGCCGGCTGGCCGGCACGAAGGCCTCGCGCGGAACCGTGAGCATGGCATCGAGAATGCGGCGATCGGTGACGTCATTGGTGCGCACCTGGCCATCGACCATCTTTTGGCGCGCGGTCGAGAAACCGGACATTTGCGGATCCTGCATGGCGGGCGATGCCGCGGAGATGAGTTGGCGGCATCTTTGGAACAGGCTCCGCTAAAACGCAACACGTCCGTTCGCCCGACATCCAATGGCGATGCCAATGCGAAAATCGGAGCTGAGATAGCTTATTCGATCGTAACGGCAAGGCGCCCGATCAGGGCCGCCACCTCATCCAGCCGCGCCGAATCGGGGGCCTCGACCGCACGAGCAAGACAGGCGAGGCACTCATCATCGCTCAATTCAGGAATATCCGCCGGCAGAATCGAAGGGGCCTGCAGGGCGCGGTCGATCTGGATGTCGGCCATGGGAATCAGCTCCGTAAGAGTCCGGCCCCGCCAAGCTCAATTTGAAATAAGTCGATTTGGTGCCCTGCCGCACACGTCCACTTGAACGCGATTCTGGGCTCGATGTAGGCCGCAGCGACCTTTGAGAGATCGACCAAGCGACCTCTCGCGCCGGATCAACGGACGCTCGCAAATCTTTGAATACAAGGCGAAATTTGGCTCCCCGGGCTGGATTCGAACCAGCGACCATCCGATTAACAGTCGGATGCTCTACCGCTGAGCTACCGAGGAAAAGGCGAACCAGTCGTCCGCGCGCGGCTGCGTATAACAAAGCCGGTTGCGCTTGCAAAGGACGAATTCGCCATCATTCGCAAAGGAAAAAGGAAGGGGCTTATCCCGCCCCTCCTCAGGCCGAGGTCAGGCCGCGTCACTCGGTGATGAAGACCCGCTGGATCAGCGCCGATCAACAGCTTATCCGCAGCATATCCACAACCGATGCACTGCAATTTGCGTCAGTGCCGCAAAGTGCTTGCTGCGCACAAATGCACACGGCGGTAGCTCAGCCGCTGGCCCGGTCGAACACGATGCGACAAGCCTCGCTCGTACTTGAGCGGTTACGGCTCAGGCAGGCCGTTATGGCCCGGACATTGGGGATTTCGCCGGCACAAAGACGATCGACGTCAGGGGTACAGCCTCGCCTCTGCTCCGGCGTGCCCTTCTGCGCCTCGGCGGCGCCGGCAAACAGGGTCAGAAACAGCCCGACCGTCCAGGCGCGACGCGCCCGGCTTCTCACAGCCGCAAACCGCAAGAACCTCGCCTTCATGACCGGTCTCCTGTCTGCCCGCTGCCGGCCTGCATCGGCCGGTGCGCAAAGAGGTAGGAGGAATAATTTGCGGGAGATGTGATCTCTTTCACATTGGCGGAGGGGCCGAGGAACCTAGAGTTTCCCGGGGGATTTTCAGGAATCGCTAACCAACCGAATTCCGATCGCGCGATCGTTAAAATGCGAACGATCGGGTCAATCGGGAAACAAACCTGCTTTGCGACAGTGCGCCATCCGTGGTCCAGAGGGCGTGATGAGCGAAGCCGAATTCAACTTGATGCTGGATGCCGTCCGCGACGCCATGACTTATGAAGATTTCGCGCCCGCGCCGGAGGAGGAACTCGTGCCACGCTCGTGGAGCTTCGACACGACGCCCAAAGCCGCCAATGACAATGAGGGCGCCTGGCCCCTGCTGCCCTTTCCGGACGGCTGGTACGCCGCCTGCTGAGGCCTCGCCGCCACGCGCGACGGCCCGCGGGGTTGCCTAAACCGCTGATCCCCTATATTGCTCCGCCCTCGTTGAGGCCACGTGGCGGAGTGGTTACGCAACGGTCTGCAAAACCGTGTACACCAGTTCAATTCTGGTCGTGGCCTCCATCACAACTCCCTGATATTCCAAGATAAAGTCAACCGTCGCGCCCCGCCGGCGGCACGTTCTTGCGCGGATGCGGTCTCCGGGTTTTCCCGGGGATGACCGGAAACCTCCGATTCAGCTCACTTGGCATAACGTTCGCATCAGCTGGGATGCAGTCCCAACAAACGAGCGCTGGAGAGCACGTGGGCGAGATCGTCCGATTTATCCCGAAGGCCGAGCAGGAACGGGCTCGCCTCATTCGCGAAGCGCGCGCGATTTATGACAGCATCTTCCCGCCCTCCGCCTCCGACCAGGTGCCGCAAGCGAGCGAGGAAAGCGTCAAGAATTAGCCGCGCGGGTCAAGCCTTCTTGCCGCGGCGGAAATCGCGACGGCGGCCTTTTGGTGCGGGCTTTGGCGCCAATTCAGGCATTTCGGCCTGAACCTCGCGATAGCGCGTCAGCATCCGTTCAAAGCTGGCGTTCAGCGTCTCGGCGATATCGGGGCGCTTCTCGAGGCCGGCCAGGACGTTCGCGGCGGCCTCGATGGTCGACAATCCGTCCTTGCGTGGCTCACGGCGCAGCTTGCCATAGCGCGACGGATGCGCCGGGTTGAGGATGACGCGCTGGCACTTCAGCATCCAGGGATTGCGCCACCACAGCGCCTTGGCCTGGCTCCAGGTGCCGTCGAGCAGCACCACGCCTTCGAGCTTGCCGAGGATGGCGCGCTGGTTGTCCGCAACCTCGCCCTTGCGGTTGAGCGCGACGATCTCGCCCTCAACGTCGAGATCGGCCGCGCGTGCCGAGCCGAGATAGAGCACGGCCCAATGCGAGGCATTTTCGATCGGACGTCCGAGCGCCTTGGACAAGCTCGGCCAGGACAGACCGACACGCACCGTCGCGTCGGAAAAGTGCTTGGCGAGCAGTCGCGCGGTGCCAAGCGCCCTGTCCTGCTCCTGCGGATGCTGGATGATCAGGAGCGACAGCTTGTTCTCGATCGGCGTGACGCTGTCGCAGATGCAGAGCGGCATCGGCTTCTGGCAGTGCGGACATTCGGAGATCGGCTCGGGCGCTGCGGCCATGGTCTGAGCTGGGTTCGACATGACCGCCGCTATACGCTTCGTATGGCGGTTCAACAACCTATTCCGCCGGTGCCGCAAGCGCGCGCGGCTCGGCGCGCCGGCGCAGGCGGTCGATCAACAGGTAGATCACTGGCGTGGTGTAGAGGGTCAGGATCTGCGAGACGAACAGGCCCCCGATGATCGTGATGCCGAGCGGGCGCCGCAGTTCCGTACCCGGCCCGGTCGCGATGACCAGGGGAAGGCCGGCGAACAGCGCCGCCATGGTTGTCATCACGATCGGTCGGAAGCGCGCCTGGCAGGCCTCGAAGATCGCCTCGGCTGACGACAGCCCGCGTTGGCGCTCGGCATCCAGCGCGAAGTCGACCATCATGATGCCGTTCTTCTTGACGATGCCGATCAAGAGGATGATGCCGACAAAGGCGATCACGGTCAGCGGCGTGTTGGTGATCTGCAGCGCAAGCAGCGCGCCGAGGCCGGCTGACGGCAGCGTCGAGATGATTGTGAGCGGATGGGCAAGACTCTCATAGAGTACTCCGAGCACGATATACATCGCCACCAGCGCGCCGAGGATCAGTAGCGGTTGGCGGCCACTGGTCCTGGCGAAATCGCCGGCGTTGCCGTCAAAGCTGCCGCGGATGCCCTCCGGCATATGCAACTCGTCGACCGCGCGCTGGATGTTCTGCGTCGCCGCCTGGAGCTGCACGTCCGGCAACGTATTGAACGATACCGTGGTCGAGGGCACCGACTGCGAATGATAGACCGCGAGCGCGGCAAGCCCGCGCGTCACATGTACCACGGCCGACAGCGGTACCTGCACATCGCCCGCGCCCGCGACATAAATGCGGTCGAGGTTGGACGGATCGACCTGGAATTTCGGATCGATCTCCAGCACCGTCATATACTGGTTCCGCTGGGTGTAGATGATCGAGATCTGACGCTGCGAGAAGGCGTTGTTCAGCGCATTGTCGATGTCCTGGACCCTGACGCCGAGCCTCGCGGCCTTCTGGCGATCGATGTTCAACGTGAGCTGAAGTCCGCCGGGATCGCGGTCGCTGGAAATATCGGTGATGCCCTCGACAGTCTCCATACGCTTGGCGACGATCGGCGCCCACTTCTGGAGCAGTTCGAGGTCGGTGCTCGATAGCGTGTACTGGTAGTTCGAATCGCTCTGCCGGCCGCCGGCGCGAACGTCCTGCGCGGCGAACATGAAGAGACGGATGCCGGGTACCGGAAACAGTGCCTTCCGCAACCGATCGATCACCACCTGGGTAGAGACGTGGTCGCGCTCTTCCGGCGGCTTCAGGCTGATGAACATGGTGCCCCGGTTGGAGGTCGCAGCGCCCGGCCCGACCCCGCTGCCGACCGTCGAGCCGATGCCGGCCACGGCAGGATCCTTCATCACGATGTCGGCGAGGCGCTGCTGGAGGTTCAGCATCGACTGGAACGAGATGTCGGCCGAGGCGCGCGTCGCGCCGATGACGAAGCCGGAATCGTCGGTCGGGAAATAGCCTTTCGGCACCTTGGCGTAGAGCAGCACCGTCAGGCCGATGGTGGCGAAGAAGACCAGCAGCGTCAGCAGCGGGAATTCCAGCACCGCGCGCAAGGTGCGGGCATAGAACGAGACGATGCGCGACAGCGAGCCTTCGATCAGGCGGTCGAACAGCGTGGCAGATCCCGACGTGGTCTGCCTGACATAATGGGCGCAGATCATCGGTGTGACCGTCAGCGACACCAGCGTCGAGACCAGAATCGCGAAGGTCAGCGTCAAGGAGAATTCGCGCAAGAGACGGCCGACGATGCCGTCCATGAAGATCAACGGCGTGAACGCCGCGATCAGCGACAGGCTGATCGAGACCACGGTGAAGCCGATCTGCCTTGCGCCCTCCAGCGCCGCCTGCATCGGCCGCATGCCGTGCTCGAGATTGCGGAACATGTTCTCGATCATGACGATGGCGTCGTCGACCACGAATCCGACCGAGATCGCCAGCGCCATCAGCGACAGATTGTCGATCGAGAAGCCGGCGACCCACATGCCGGCGCAGGTGCCGGCCAGCGCCAGCGGCACCGAGATGCCGGCCGCAATGGTCGGCGTCGCGCGGCGCAGGAACACGAACACCACGACCATCACCAGGACGGCGGTTGCGAACAGCGTCCACTGCATATCCATGACGCTGGCGCGAATCGTCGAGGTCCGGTCGACCAGGGTGGAAACATCGACGCCGGCCGGGATCCACTGCTTCAGCGCGGGAATCAGCGCCTTGACCCGATCGACGGTGTCGATGACGTTGGCATCGCCCTGCTTGGTGATCTGGATCAGCACCGCCGGCTGCTTGTTGAACCAGGCGATCGAGCGTGCGTTGCGGACGCTGTCCTCGATGTCGGCGACATCAGAGAGCCGGACGAAATTGCCGCTCGCGCTCTTGATGACGATGTCGCGGAACTCTTTGGCCGTGCGCATCTGCCGGTTGAGCGCGAGCGTCTCGCTCTGACGCTCGCCGTTGAAGATGCCGACGGGACCTAGCGGATTAGCGTTGAGGATCGCGGTCCGGACGTCGTCGGTGGCAATGCCGGCATTCGACAGCGCCACCGGGTTGAGCTGGATCCGCACCGCGGGCTGGTCGGCGCCTGACACCGTCACGTCGCCGACGCCAGGCACTTGCGAGATGCGCTGCGCCAGCACGGTATCGGCGACGTCGTAGATGGCGCTGGCGGACAGCGTCTTGGAGGTCAGCGCCAGCACGAAGACGGGAGCGCCGGCCGTGTTCGCTTTGCGGAATCGAGGCAGGGCCGGCAGATCGCTGGGCAGGTCGACCAGCGCAGCGTTGATGGCGGCCTGCACATCACGCGCCGCCTTGTCGATGTTGCGGCCGATGTCGAACTGAAGCTGGATGTTCGACGTGCCGAGCGAGCTCGTCGACGTGATCTGGTTAATCCCGGCGATCTCGCCGAGCCGCCGTTCCAATGGCGCAGCGACGGTTGCGGCCATCACCGACGGATCGGCGCCAGGACGGCTTGCCGAGACGAAGATGGCAGGAAAGTCGACATTCGGAACGGAAGCGACCGGCAGGAACTCGTAGGCGACGCCGCCCAGCAGGAACAGCCCGATCGACAGCAGCGTGGTCGCGACCGGGCGGCGGATGAAGGGCTCCGAGATCGATGCCATCACTGCATCCCCTCGGTCGCGCCGGCCGTGGGCGCGTCGGGCTCCGGCGGCGGCAGGGCCTGCTCGAGGCGGCGGTTGATGCGATCGAGCGCTAGGTAGATCACCGGCGTGGTGTAGAGGGTCAACAACTGGCTCAGCAGCAGGCCGCCGATGATGGAGATGCCAAGCGGGAAGCGGAGCTCGGCGCCGGTGCCGCTTTCGATCGCCAGCGGCAGCGCGCCGAACAGCGCGGCCAGCGTCGTCATCATGATCGGACGGAAGCGCAACAGACAGGCCTGCACGATCGCCTCATGCGCCGGCATTCCCTGCCCGCGCTCGGCCTCGAGCGCGAAGTCGATCATCATGATCGCGTTCTTCTTGACGATGCCCATCAAGAGGATGATGCCGATCAGACCGATCACCGAGAGGTCCTGCCCGCATAGGATCAGCGCCAGGATGGCGCCGACGCCGGCCGAGGGCAGCGTCGAGAGGATCGTGATCGGGTGGATGTAGCTCTCATAGAGCACGCCCAGCACGATGTAGATCGTGATCACGGCGGCAAGCAGCAGCCAGGGCTGGCCGGCCAGCGCCTTGGCAAATTCGGCGGCATCGCCTGCGTAGACGCCGACGATGCTGTTGGGCATGCCGATGCGGGTCTCGATCGTCTTCACCGCCTCGACGGCATCGCCGAGCGCCGCGCCCGGCGCGAGGTTGAAGCTGAGCGAGATCGCCGGGAATTGCGCCTGGTGCGAAATCGCGAGCGGCGCCGTCGTGCGCTTCAGCGTCGCCACCGCGGATAGCGGCACCTGCGCGTTCGGCGCGCCCGCCGTGGCACTCGCCCCGCCCGGCAGATAGAGCTTCGACAGGATCGAGGGATCGCGCTGGTACATTGGCAGCGCTTCCAGCACCACACGGTACTGGTTGGCCTGGCCGTAGATGGTCGAGATCTGCCGCTGCGCGAACGCGTCGTTCAGCGTGTCTGTGATGGCCTGCAGGCTGACGCCGAGCTGGCCGGCACGAGTGCGATCGACATCGAGCTGCGCGCGCAGGCCGCCTTCCTGCGCCTCTGAGGAGACGTCGCGGAACAAGGGCTCGCGCCGCATCTCGTCGACGAGCTTTCGCGCCCATTCGGAGACCAACGTCGCATCGGTGCCGGTTAGCGTGTACTGGTATTGCGAGCGGCTCGACTGGGTCGATATCTGCACGTCCTGTACCGGCTGGAAATAGACGGTCATGCCGGGAATGCCTGACACACGCTCTTTCAACCGGGTTACGACCACGCCGACGTCGTCGCGCCGCTCGCCGCGCGGCTTCAGCGTCATGACGAGGCGCCCGACATTGGTGGTCGGATTGACCGAGCCCGCGCCGATGACCGAGACCACGCCTGTCACGTCAGGATCGGCTTTGATGGCATCGGCAGCCTCGGCCTGCCGTTTCTGCATCTCCGCGAAGGAGACATCAGGCCCCGCCTCCGTCACCGCCGTGATCGAGGCGGTGTCCTGAAGCGGCAGGAACCCCTTGGGCGCGACGACGTAGAGGACCAGGGTCGCGACCAGCGTCGCAAAGGTCACGACCAGCGTGGCGCGCTGGCGCTCCAGCACCCAGAGCAGCGTGCGGTGGTAGAATTCGACGGTGCGGTCGATGAAGCGGCTGACGGCGGCAAGCCCCGGCACCGCGAGTTCCTGATGAGCGTGCCGAAGCAGCCGCGAGCACATCATCGGCGTCAATGTCAGCGACACCACCGCAGAGGTCACGACCGCAATCGTCAGCGTCAGCGCGAATTCGCGGAACATGCGCCCCACGAGGCCCGACATGAACAGCAGCGGAATGAACACCGCGATCAGCGACACCGTCAGCGAGATCACGGTGAAGCCGATCTCGCTGGCGCCCTTCAGCGAGGCCTGCATCGCGCTGTCGCCATTCTCCATGTGGCGAACGATGTTCTCGATCATGACAATGGCGTCGTCGACGACGAAACCGGCGCCGATCGTGAGGGCCATCAGCGACAGATTGTCGAGGCTGAAGCCGGCAAAATACATGATGCCGAAGCTCGTGATCAGCGACAGCGGCAGCGCCACGCCCGCGATCAGCGTGGCGCGCAGCGAGCGCAGGAACAGCAGCACCACGAGCGTCACGAGCACCACGCTGAGGACCAGCGTGAACTGCACGTCATGGACAGATGCACGAATGGTGACGGTGCGGTCGGAGACGATGGTCAGCTTGACGCCGGCCGGAATCGCACGCTGCACCTTCGGGATCTCGGTGCGGATCTGCTTGACCACGTCGATCACGTTCGCACCGGGCTGGCGCTGGATGTCGATGATGACGGCCGGCGTGCCCTCGTACCAGCCGCCGGTGCGGTCGTTCTCGAGCCCATCGACGATCTGCGCCACGTCGGCGATCGTAACGGGCGAGCCGTTGCGATAGGCGATGATAACAGGCCTGTAGGCATCCGCAGCGGCGATCTGGTCGTTGGCGGCAATGATGTAGGATTGCTGCGCGCCATCGAGCGAGCCCTTTGGCCCGGAGACGTTGGCATTGGCGATCGCGGCGCGCAGATCCTCCATCGCGATGCCGTAGGCGGCAAGGCGCGCCAGATCGGCCTGGATGCGCACGGCCGGCTTCAGTCCGCCGAGCACCGAGACGCGGCCGACGCCGGAGATCTGGCTGAGCCGCTGCGCCAGCAGCGTATCGGCGATGTCGCTCATCGCCCGCAGCGAGATCGTGTCCGAGCGCAGCGCCACCGTCATGACGGGCGCGTCCGCCGGGTTCACCTTGGCGTAGGTCGGCGGGTAAGGCAGCGTCTTGGGCAGAACGCCGGCGGCGGCATTGATCGCGGCCTGCACATCTTGTGTGGCACCGTCGATATCGCGGTTGAGGTCGAATTGGAGCGAGATCTGGCTGACACCGAACGAGCTCGTCGAATTTATCGCCGTCAGCGACGGGATCTGGCCGAGCTGCCGCTCCAGGGGCGCCGTGATCAGTGAGGCGATGACGTCGGGGCTGGCGCCCGGCAGCTGCGTCGTCACCTGCACGGTCGGGAAATCGACCTGCGGCAATGCGGAGACCGGGAGCGCGAAATAGCCTAGCAAGCCGCCGATCAGCAGCGCAATGCCGAGCAGCGAGGTCGCGATCGGACGGCGGATGAAGGGTTCGGAGACACCCATGGGATACGCCTGCCGCTTCAAGCGGCTGTTGTCGGGATCATGGCTGCTTGGCTCCAGGTCCCGATGCACTCGGACTTGCTCCTGGCCCGGGTGCCGGTCCAGTCTGGCCCTTCTGATCGCCTTCGCTGCTCTTCCGCTTGGCGCGGAACTCGCTGTCCTTGCTCTGGCTGTCCTTCTGACCGTCCTTGGCGCCATCCTTCTTCTGAGCGTCGGGGGCACGCGTGCGCTTGCGCGGGGCCAGATCGGCCGAAGGGGTCTGCTCGTCGCGACCGATGATAACCTTGGAGCCGTCGGAAAGATTGGCAAAGCCGGTGGTGACGACCCTATCGTTCGCCGTCAGACCGCTGGCGATGACCGCGTCATGCTCGTTCTGCTGGGTCACCGTCACGGGCTTGGCGGAGACAATGTCACCCTCGCCGATGACATAGCTGAAGGTGCCGATCGGTCCGCGTTGCACCGCCGAGGTCGGCACCACCAGCGCCTGCGTCAAGGTCTCGACCTTGAGGCGGACATTGACGAACTGGCCCGGCCACAGCTGGTAATTGGCATTGGGAAATTCGGCCTTGAGCTTGAGCGTGCCGGTGGTCTGGTCGACCTGGTTGTCGATGCCGGTCAGCTTGCCGGTGTCGATCACGGTGACACCGTCATTGCCGAACACATCGACCGACAGGGCGCCTTTCGCGGCGGCCGCATTGACACGCATGATCTGCTGCTGCGGCAGGCTGAACCACACCGCGATCGGCTGCAATTGCGTGATGACGACGAGGCCGGTGGTGTCGGAGGCGTGAATGATATTGCCCTGGTCGACCTGGCGTAGACCGACGCGGCCCGAGATCGGTGCGACGATCTTGGTGTAGCTCAACGTCGCCGCCGCATTGTCGATCGCGGCCTGGTCCGCCTTGACCAGCGCCTCGGTCTGCGCGACCGCGGCGCGCTGGGTGTCGGCCTGCTGCTTGGAACCGGCATTGGACGCCGCGAGCTGCTCATAGCGCGTCAAATCGATGCGCTGGTTGGCAAGCTGGGCCTCGTCCTGGGCCTTTTTGGCGACGGCCTGGTCATAGGTCGCCTGGTACAGTGCCGGATCGATCTCGCCGAGCACGTCGCCTTTCTTGACGTCTTGTCCTTCGGTGAATTTCACCGCGATCAGCTTGCCGTCGACCTGCGAGCGCACGGTGACGGTGTTGAGCGCCCGGATCGCGCCGACGCCGTCGAGATAAACGGGAACGTCCCGGACCTGAGGCATCGCCGCCAGCACCGGCACCGGCAGATCGGGTCGCTGGTCGCGCCCGTTTGCCTGCTGCGGCTGCTGATGCATGACGGTCCAACCGAGATAACCGAGGCCACCGAGGATCGCGAGCGTGATCACGGTCATGACGAAGCCACGGCCGCGCGACTTTTTCGCCGTCCCGCCTTTCGCGCCTTCCTGAGCGCCTTGCTTCGTATCCGGCTTAAAGAGCATTGACCGGTTTCTCCATTCGCGGCTCCCAGCCGCCGCCTAGCGCCTGATACAGGCTGACGATGGCAAGAAGGCGTGCGAGCTGTGCCTGCGACAGGTTGTCTTCCGCCTGGAACAGGGTCAGCTGGGTGTTGAGCACAGTGACGATATCGGCCGTGCCGGCGCGCAGCTGCTGCTCGGCGAGGTCGAAGGCGCGTCGCGAGGCGTTCACGACATCGCGCTGCAATTGCAGCTTGATCGTAGTTTGCTTGATCGAGAACAGCGCGTTGTCGACATCGGTGAAAGCCTGGACGATGGTCTTGCGGTAGGTCTGGAGCAACTCGTCCTGCCGCGCCTTGGCATATTCGAAATTGCCGAGGATCTTGCCGCCGTCGAAAATCGGCTGCGTCGCGCTGCCGACCAGCTGGAAGAACGCCGCGTGCGGCTGGAACAGAGAGACCAGCGCCGAGCTCTGGTAGCCGCCATTGCCGGTGAGCTGGATGGTCGGGAAGAACTGCGCGCGCGCATTGCCGATATTGGCGGTCGCCGAAGCGAGCTGGGCCTCCTGCCGGCGAATGTCCGGCCGCTGCGTCAGCAGCTCCGACGGCAGGCCGGGCGTGACGCGCGGGATCGCGATCCGGTCCAGCGAGCCGCCCGCGAGGCGCACACTTTCCGGCGGGCGCGACACCAGCACCGCCAGCGCGTTGGTATTCTGGTCGAGGGTCTGGCGCAGTGGCGGCACCAGCGCCTTCTGGTTCGCCAGCACGCTCTCCTGCTGGGCGACGTCGAGATCGGTGCCCGTGCCGGCCTTGCGACGCTCGCGGATGGCATCGAGGATGCGCTGGGCGCTGGCGATATTGCGCTGGGCCGTGCGCAGCCGGTCCTGCGAGGCCAGCACCTGGAAATAGGCATTGGCGACGGCCGCGAGCGTCGTCAGCGCGACGGTGTCGCGGTCGAACCGGTTAGCCTTGGCGGTCTCCTCTGCCGTTTGCAATGCGTCGCGGTTCTGGCCCCAAAAATCTAGCTGGTAGCTGGCGCTCAGCGAAGCCTGATAGTTGACGACCTCGCGGCCGCCGTTGGTGAGCCCCGAAGCCGAGGAGCCGGAGGTGCGCGAATAGGCCTCTTGTCCCGTTCCCGACAGGCTCGGCAACAGTGCCGCGCCTGCCTGCCGCGCCTGCGCGTCGGCCTCGACGATGCGCGAGACGGCGGCCGCGATGTCGAGGTTGGCGGTCTGCGCCTCCTCCATCAGCTGCGTCAGCTCGGACGATCGGAAGCCGCGCCACCAATCCAGCGAGGGCGGCGCATCGACCTTTCCGGCGTATTTGTATTCCGCGGGCACATCCAGCGCGGGGTCTGGGAGGTCCTGGGTCAGCACGCACGCGCCCGAGCTCGAAGCAAGGCACAGCACCGCGAACGCACGCAGCGTTCGGGATGCAGATCCAAGGAACTGCCGCATGGCGACGGCCGGAAACAGCTGCGTCACATCAACCCCCTGCCGGGCAGACCGCACCGCCACCGCGTAACGGGAATAACCGATTCGCGGGCGGACAGCGGGAGGCCTTTCTGTAACTTGATCACAGCGTGATGCTTTCTGCGCAACCTAAAGTCCATCTTAGCCGGGTGCGGAACTGCGGGACAGTCCCGCACCTGCGAAGCGCACGGCCCAACGAAGCAATGACGGAGCCATTGAAATGAAAGATATCCTTGTCTCGCAATGGCTTCTTCCATTCCCGAAACATCCGGAAACGCAGTCAAGCTTACCAAGATTTCATGTGATATTGCAGCCACAGTTGCCTCGAAGCCGCCAAATCGCGGCGATGCTCCACTGCCTGCCAGTGCAACACACCTTAGCTGCGTCACGCGAGGCAGGCCACTTCCACATGCGCATCGTGGCGTCCGAACGGGCATTGCCGACAATGCGGCGGCCTGGACACTTTCCCGGCGCGATCCAGTGACGGTCCTTGGCGCCCGGCAAAACACGCCCTTATATTATTGGTCGCTGACCGTTTGCGGGGCGCGCTCTGGTGCAGCGATAGGAGCGGGATGGGCGCGCTCGGACAGTATCCGTTGGGGGCATGGATCTGCCGATGCCGAATGCCATCTCGGTGACACCCGATGACGTCGAAACCGTGCTCGCGGACCTGCCGCGCATCGTTCGCCTCGCGCTCACCTTCGGCTCGCGGCTGCGCCGCGGCACGCTCGACGTCACCCTGCCAGATGGGCGCGTGATCAGGCTCGGCGGACTTGAGCCGGGTCCGAATGCGTCCATGCGCCTGCACAATTACGGCTTCGCCTCGCGTCTGATCAACGGCGGCGACATCGGAATTGCGGAAGCCTATCTCGCCGGCGACTGGGACACGCCTGATCTGACGCAGTTTCTCTACCTGTTCTGCGTCAACCACGATCTGATCCAGGCCATGCTGCGCGACAAGCCCTTGATGCGGTTCGTTCAGATGCTGCAGCACTGGTTCAACCGCAACACCCGCCGCCAGGCCCGGCGCAACATCCACGCCCATTACGACATCGGCAACGCGTTCTACGCGGCCTGGCTCGATCCGAGCATGACCTATTCGTCCGCCTTGTTCGAGGAATCGACCACAGATCTCACGGCGGCACAGACCAACAAATATCGCCGCCTCGCCGAAGCGATCGATCTGAAGCCAGGCCAGAAGCTGCTCGAGATCGGCTGCGGCTGGGGCGGCTTCGCCGAATTTGCTGCCAAGATTTTTGGCGCCCGCGTGGTTGGTTTGACGATCTCGACTGAGCAGCGCGATTTCGCGCAGAAGCGCATCTTTGAGGCGGGCCTCGCCGAGAAGGTCGAGATCCGGCTCCAGGATTATCGTGACGAGCGCGATCGTTACGACCGGATCGCTTCGATCGAAATGATCGAGGCGGTCGGCGAGAAGTTCTGGCCGCGCTATTTCGCCCAGCTGCGTGATCGTCTGCTGCCGGGCGGATTGGTCGGCATTCAGGCCATCACGATCCAGGACAAACTCTTCCAGGGCTATCGGCGCGAAGTCGACTTCATCCAGCGCTATGTCTTTCCCGGCGGCATGCTGCCTTCGCCGGAGGTATTGAAGTCGCTGGGAGACCGGTTCGGCGTTCCTGTCATCCGCGAGCGCATTTTCGGGCAAGATTATGCCAGGACGCTTGCCACCTGGCGAAATAACTTTCGCGCGGCATGGCCGGGCCTCGTGCCGCTTGGCTTCGATGACCGGTTCCGGCGGCTATGGGAGTACTATCTCGCCTATTGCGAGGCCGGATTCCTCTCCGGCAACATCGACGTCCGGCAGGTCATCTTCGCAAAGCAGCAATAAGAGTTTGCACCCTCGCCTTGTGTGGCCGGCGACCCTACTTTAGGGTCGCGCCCATATCGTGAACCAGCCGGTAATTGCCTGACATGACCATCAAAAACGACGTTGTCGAAGCCATCGGCAACACTCCGCTCATCAAGCTCAAGCGCGCGTCCGAACTGACCGGCTGTACCATTCTCGGCAAGGCCGAGTTCATGAATCCCGGTCAGTCGGTCAAGGATCGCGCCGGCAAATGGATGATCCTGGAAGCCGAGAAGCGCGGCGAGCTGAAGCCCGGCGGCCTCGTGGTGGAAGCAACCGCCGGCAACACCGGCATCGGCCTTGCGGTGGTGGCAAGTGCGCGCGGCTATCGCACGCTGATCGTGATCCCGGAGACGCAGAGCCAGGAGAAAAAAGACTTCCTGAAGCTGTGCGGCGCCGAGCTCCTGGAATCGCCGGCACTGCCCTACTCCAATCCGAACAACTACCAGCATGTCGGTCGCCGTCTTGCCGACGAGCTGCGCAAGACCGAGCCGAACGGCGTGCTATTCGCCGACCAATGGAACAACCTCGACAACGCCAAGGCGCATTACGACTCGACCGGTCCCGAGATCTGGACGCAGACCGGCGGCAAGATCGACGGCTTCGTCTGCTCCGTCGGCAGCGGCGGCACGCTGGCCGGCATCAGCCGCTTTCTGAAAGAGAAGAACAAGGACATCCGGATCGCCTGCGCCGATCCGCACGGCGCCGGCATGTTCGAATACTTCAGGACCGGCGAGGCCAAGGCGACGCCTGGTGACTCCATCACGGAAGGCATCGGGCTCGGCCGCAAAACCGCGATCGTCGAGAGTGCGAAGGTCGATGATGCCTTCCTCGTTCCCGATGCCGAAGCTGTCACTGTCATCTACGAGTTGCTCCAGCACGAAGGCCTGTGCCTCGGCGGCTCGACCGGCATCAACATCGTCGGCGCGATGCGGCTGGCAAAGCAGCTTGGGCCGGGAAAGACCATCGTCACCGTGCTGTGCGATTCCGGCAGCCGCTATCAGTCCAAGCTGTTCAACGCCGACTTCATGCGCGCCAAGAACCTGCCGGTGCCGGAATGGCTGGAGAAGCGCAGCAACATCAAGCTGCCGTTCGTCTAGAGTCAGGCGGTCGACGCCAAGCCGCTCACATCAAGTCGCGTCGCTCTACCGGAGTTCAGCGCAATATCTGGCTCAGGAACAGTTTTGTGCGGGCGTGCTGGGGCGTCGCGAAAAACTCGTTCGGCGTGTTGGCCTCGATAATCTGCCCGGCGTCCATGAAGACGACGCGGTTGGCGACCTCGCGGGCAAAGCCCATCTCGTGGGTCACGACCAGCATGGTCATGCCCTCTTTCGCCAGATCGACCATGGTATCGAGGACCTCCTTGACCATTTCGGGATCCAGTGCCGAGGTCGGCTCGTCGAACAGCATCACCTTCGGGTTCATGGTCAGCGCGCGCGCGATCGCGACGCGCTGCTGCTGACCGCCGGACATCTGACCGGGAAACTTGTTGGCCTGGTGCGGGATTTTGACCCGCTCCAGAAACTTCATCGCGGTCTCCTCGGCATCTTTCTTGGGAATGTTGCGCACCCAGATCGGCGCCAGCGTGCAGTTATCGAGGACCGTGAGGTGCGGAAACAGATTAAAGCTCTGGAACACCATGCCGACTTCGCGGCGCACCGCGTCAACGTGCTTGAGATTCGGCCCGAGCTCGATTCCGTCAACGACGATCTCGCCCTCCTGGAATTCCTCCAGCGCGTTGATGCAGCGGATCAGCGTCGACTTGCCAGAGCCCGAGGGCCCGCAGATCACGATGCGCTCGCCCTTTTCGACCTCGAGGTCGATGTCGCGCAGCACGTGAAAGTCGCCGTACCATTTGTTGAGGCCGGAAATATTGACGATGGGGTCGGGCATGGTGAGCTCCATCAGTTGCGGCGGTGGGCATTGAGGCGGCGCTCGCCGAAAAGCGAATAGCGCGACATGCCGAAGCAGAATGTGAAGTAGATGATCCCGGTGAACGCAAAGCCGGTAAAGGCGGTCGAGGGCGTGGTCCAGACCGGATCGGCGAACGAGGCGCGCAACGAGCCGAGCAGATCGAACAACGCGACGATCGAGACCAGCGACGTGTCCTTGAAGAGCGAGATGAAGCTGTTGACGATGGCGGGAATGACGTGGCGCAGCGCCTGCGGCAGCACGATCAGCGAGGTGGTTTTCCACCAGGACAGGCCGAGCGCGGAGGCCGCCTCGCCCTGCCCGCGCGGCACCGCCGCCAGACCGCCACGCAGGTTCTCGGCCTGATAGGCGCCGGTGAACAGGGACACGCCGATCAGTGCGCGCACCAGGCCGTCGACGGTGAAATTGCCCGGCAGGAACAGAGGCAGCATGTAGGTCGCGAAAAACAGCACGGTGATCAACGGCACGCCGCGCCAGAATTCAATATAGATAATCGAGGAGATCCGGATCAGGGGAATGGTCGATCGCCGGCCGAGCGCCAGCGCAATGCCGATCGGCAATGACGCCACGATGCCGGTAATCGCGATCACCAGCGTCACCAGAAGCCCGCCCCACAGCCGGGTGTCGACGACCGGCAGGCCGCCGCGATCGAGCCCCATCAGCTTGATCACCGCAGCCATCGCGACGAACGTGGCGAGGCTTGCTAGCAGTGGCCGCGAGCCGGCGCGCGCGCCGCCGAGCACGAACAGGATCACCGATACGATCACCGCCGTGATCAGGAAGTCGAGCCAGGGCCCCTGTCCTGCCGCCTGCATCTGGTCGCGCAGCCAGGTCAAGGGAAAGATCACCCAGTGCAGCAACGTGCCGATCAGCGCGATGATGCTGCCGATCGCCCAGAGCAGCGGGCCGGCGGCCGAACTCTTGCTCAGACCGACCAGGACCTCACCTACGCCGCTGATGCTGTCGGCGAACAATTGCAGCAGGCCGGCCACCCAGCTCACGCCGAAGCCGGTGATGCCGCCGCCATGCAGCAGGAAGAATGCCATCACCGGAAAGGCGAAGAAGAACAGCCCGGCATTCAAGCCCTTGGCCGGAAGCTTCGGAATGAGCAGCGGCAGGAGCAGCACTGCGCCGAGCGCGAAGGTCAGGTTGACCCGCCAGAGTTCGGCCGCGGGATAAAAGCCGTAGAAGAGCTGCGTGTACTTGGCCTGGATAAAGGGCCAGCAGGCGCCGACCGGATGGCCGGCATTCTCGGCGAGGCAGGCCGTGCGGTCCTTGCCGCTCCAGACCGCATCGACCAGCAGGAACTTGATGGTGGGAACGACGGTGTACCAGACCAGCAAGAGACCAAGGATCGTCAGCAGGATGTTGGTCGGCGAGTTCAGCAGGCGCGTGCGCACAAAGCCGAGGAAACCGGTGGTCGTCACCGGCGCCGGGCGCTCGGCGACCAAATCCTGCCGGACAAAGGAGGACGCGACCAGATCGCTCATGCGCCAAGGCTCCGGCTGAGGCGCCAGCCATAGACGCTCATGATGGCGCTGGTGGCGAGCGAGATCAGGAGATAGACGCCCATCGTCATGACGAGGATCTCGATCGCCTGCCCGGTCTGGCTCAGCGCCGTGCCGGCAAACACCGAGACCAAGTCGGGATAACCGATCGCGACCGCAAGCGACGAGTTCTTGGTCAGGTTGAGATACTGGTTGGTGAGCGGCGGCACGATCACGCGCATCGCCTGCGGCACCACGATCAGCCGCAACGTCGCGCCCCGACTGAGGCCCAGCGACGAGCCTGCCTCCATCTGCCCCTTATGGACCGACAGGATGCCGGCACGGACGATCTCGGCGATGAAGGCCGCCGTATAGGTCGACAGTCCGACCGTCAGAGCGACGAACTCCGGAATGATCCGCGCGCCGCCGGCGAAGTTGAATCCCTTCAGCTGCGGAAATTCGAACGTGACGGGTGGACCGAACGCAAGCATCGTGAGGAGCGGCAACCCGACCAGCAGTGTCAGCACGTAAGGCCAGATCCGGATCGCGCGGCCCTGAGCAAACAGCGCCCGCAGCGCGTAGCTGCGCAAACCCAGCGAGGCGACGATGCCGAGCGCCAGAGCAGCGAGGAACGGAACGAAGCCGGGCTGGCCCTCCGGTGACGGCACGATCACGCCGCGATTGTTGAGGAAGATAGCACCGAAGATCGAGAGGCTCTGCCGCGGCGCCGGGAGTGCCGCGAGCACGGCGAGATACCAGAACAGGATCTGGAACAGCAGCGGCAGGTTACGGATGGCCTCGACATAGAGGCCGCCGACGCGCGACACTAGCCAGTTCGGGGACAAACGGCAGAGTGCGACGACGAAACCGATCACGGTCGCAAAGAAGATGCCGACCACCGAGACCAGCAACGTATTCAGGATGCCGACCAGGAAGACGCGGAAGTAGGTATCGGACCCGGAATAGGAGATCAGGGTCTGATTGACATCGAAGCTGGCGCTGTTGTTGAGGAAGCCGAAACCTGCAGCGATGTGCTGGGTTTCCAGGTTGGTGCGGGCGTTCGATATGACCTCATAGACGATCCAGGCCAGGATCGCGCCAAAGACGAGCTGGACGGCGACGCCGTTCCAGCCTGCCTTGCCACCGAGTGCGCGCCTCAGCTTCAGCGCGAATTGCGGTGGCGGTTTCCGGGCCTGGACGCCCATGGGCGCAGCCTGCGCGTCTGCCGATCAGCGGATCGGCGGCGCGTATTGCAGGCCGCCCTTGGTCCAGAGATTGTTGAGACCGCGGCTGATCTTGAGCGGCGAGCCGGCGCCGACATTGCGATCGAACGACTCGCCGTAATTACCGACCGCCTTCACGATCCGGATCACCCAGTCCTTGGTGAGGCCCAGCTGTTCGCCGAGATTTCCGTCGGTGCCGAGCACCCGCTTCAGCTCCGGCTTGTCGGATTTCACCATCTCGTCGACATTCTTCTGGGTGATGCCGAGCTCCTCGGCCGTGACCATCGCGAACAGCGTCCATTTCACGATGTCGAACCACTGATCGTCGCCGTGGCGCACCATCGGACCCAGCGGCTCTTTCGAAATGATCTCGGGCAGCACGACATGATCGGCGGGGTTGGTCAGCTTCAGGCGGCTGGCATAGAGCCCAGATGAATCGTCGGTGAAGACGTCGCAGCGCCCCGACTCGTAGGCCTTGATCGCTTCGTCGATCGTGCCGAACGCGATCACCTCGTACTTCATGTTGTTGGCCTTGAAGTAGTCGGCAAGGTTCAGCTCGGTGGTGGTGCCGGTCTGGACACAAACAGAGGCGCTGTTGAGCTCCAGCGCGGAATTGACCTTGAGCGACTTCTTCACCATGAAGCCCTGCCCGTCATAATAGGTGACGCCGGTGAAGTTGGCGCCGAGCGAGGTGTCGCGCGACACGGTCCAGGTGGTGTTGCGCGACAGCACGTCGATCTCGCCGGATTGCAGCGCCGTAAAGCGGTCCTTGGCCGAGAGCGGCACAAACTTGATCTTGGTCGGATCGTTCAAGACCGCCGCCGCGATCGCGCGGCAGACATCGACATCGATACCGGTCCAGTTGCCCTTGTCGTCGGGCGAGGAGAAGCCGGGCAGGCCCTGGCTGACGCCGCAGGACAGCATGCCGCGGTCCTTGATGGTCTTGAGCGTTTGCGCATCGGCGGCCTGGGCAGAGAGGCCGGCGGCGAGAGCAAGAGAGAGAGCCAAGGTTACGCGTTTCATGGGCTGAAGGCCTTTCAAAGATCGTCTGAACGTCAGGAATGTTGTCTCAGGATCGTCTTTGCCGGGGCAAATCCTACTAAAGACCTGCCTTGCAAGAGTCATGCTGGAAAACCTTGCCGAACACTCGCCGACGCTGAGAGGCCATACCCTAATCCCCGCCGCAGGCGCCCGCCTTTGTGGCTATGACGCAAGGTCCGGTCAGACGATGGATCGAAGGTCGCGGCTGCCCCTCAACATGCGGCGACTGAATAGCACCTGCGCATCACAGAACGACTGGCGAGCCGGGTCAAGGGGTTGACGGGACTCTTCTGTGTTCTGTTATTAACATCCGCCGGCCCTCAGGGCCGTCCCGACCGTGCGATCCACGCCGGCGGCAACGCGCTTTTTGAAAGCAGACGCATGGATTCCTCGCACCCCCTCCAGCAGCAGGCCGAAACCCGGCTGGTCACCTCCGGCCGCGACACCAAGGCACAGAAGGGGTTCGTCAATCCGCCGGTGTTCCACGGCTCGACCGTGCTCTATCCGACCGCCGAGGACCTGCACGCCCATCGCGGCGAGTTCACCTATGGCCGCCACGGTACCCCGACCACGCGGGCGTTCCAGGACACGCTGATGGCGCTGGAGGGGCCGCAATGCGCCGGTGTCGGCATCGTGCCGTCGGGGCTCTCGGCGATCTCCACCACCCTGCTCTCGGTGCTGAAGAGCGGCGACCATCTTCTGGTGGTCGACAACATCTACCGGCCCTCGCGCAATTTCTGCAACGGCATGCTCGCCCGCTACGGCGTCGAGACCACCTATTTCGATCCGCTGATCGGTGCGGGAATCGAAAAGCTGTTCAAGCCCAACACCCGCGCCGTGCTGGTCGAGGCGCCGGGGTCGCAGTCGTTCGAGATGCCCGATATTCGCACCATCGCCGAGGTCGCGCATGCGAAGGGCGCGCTCGTCATCGACGACAACACATGGGCAACGCCGCTCTATCACCGCTCGCTCGAGCAAGGCGTTGACATCAGCATGCAGGCCGCGACCAAATATATCGGCGGCCATTCCGACATCATGTTCGGCACCATCTCTGCCAACGCCAAGGCCTGGCCGCAGATCACGGAAGGCATCCGCCTGCTCGGCGTCTGCGCCGGGCCCGATGACGTCTTCCTGGCGCTACGCGGCCTGCGCACGCTGTCCGTGCGGCTCGCGCAGCATCATCGCTCGGGCCTCGACATGGCGCACTGGCTCGCGGCCAGACCCGAAGTCGCGCGCGTGCTGCATCCGGGGCTCGAGACCGATCCCGGTCATGCGATCTGGAAGCGCGACTTCACCGGCGCCTCTGGCCTGTTCAGCATCGTGCTGAAGCCGGTCCCGCAGCAAGCCGTCGACACCATGCTCAACGCGCTCAAACTGTTCGGCATGGGCTTTTCCTGGGGCGGTTTCGAGAGCCTTGCGATTCCCTTCGACTGCGACGCCTATCGCACCGCGACCAAGTGGGCGCCGGGCGGCCCGACGCTCCGACTCCATATCGGGCTCGAAAGCGTCGACGATCTCAAGGCCGATCTCGATCGCGGCTTCGCTGCCCTGAAAGCGGCAATGTGAGCCTGCTCACAAGGCAGCACGCCTGCGGACGCGCCAGCGCCGCGGTGGACGCGAAGCCGCGCCGCGGGAACGAGCACTGCGGGCAAACGTTAACGCCGATGCGCCAACAAATGGTTTGAACCTCAAGCATTTGGCGCTAGCCTCACCAATCGACTCTCATCCGGACACGGAGCATGGGAACGTTGGTTCTGCTCGATCTGATGGGCGGCGTAGCGTTGCTGCTGTGGGGCCTGCACATGGTCCAGAGCGGCATCCTGCGCGCCTTTGGCCCCGATCTGCGACGCCTGCTGGGCAAGGCCCCCGGCAACCGCTTTAGCGCATTTGCAGCGGGGCTCGGCCTCACCGCCCTGCTCCAGAGCAGCACGGCGACCGCGCTGCTGACCAGCTCCTTTGCCGCCGAGGGCCTGCTCAGCCTCGTCGCCGCCCTTGCCATCATGCTGGGAGCCAACGTCGGCACGACGCTCATCGTGCAGGCGTTGTCGTTCAACATCGCCGCAATTGCGCCGGTGCTGTTCGTGCTCGGCCTCGTCGCCTTTCGCACCGGCCCCCGCTCGCGGATCAAGGATATCGGTCGCATCTGCATTGGCCTAGGCCTGATGCTGCTGTCGCTGCATATCCTGCTCGATACGCTGGCGCCGGCGGAGAATGCGCCTGGCGTGCGCGTCGTGATGTCGGCGATCACGGGCGACCCCATCCTGTGCATCATTGTCGCTGCGGCGATCACGTGGGCCGTGCATTCGAGCGTCGCCAGCGTGCTGCTGATCATGTCGCTGGCCTATTCGCAGTTCATTACCCCTGACGCGGCGCTCGCGCTGGTGTTGGGTGCCAATCTCGGCAGCGCGGTCAACCCCGTGTTTGAGGGAGCAAGGCGCGACGATCCGGCGAGCTACCGCCTGCCGGTGGGCAATCTCTTCAATCGTGTTCTCGGCATTGCACTGGTCCTGCCGTTCCTGGGCACGATCGCGAGCCATATGCACGCCTGGCAGCCCGACCTCGCCAAGATGATTGCGACATTTCACATCGCTTTCAACGTCGGCACGGCCGTCATCTTCATCGGCCTGCTCGATACCATGTCGCGCCTGCTGACCCGCCTGCTGCCCGATCGCGTGCAGGACACCGATCCGGCCCGACCGCGCTATCTCGACGAAAGCGCGCTGGAGACCCCCTCGCTCGCGCTCGCCGATGCCGCCCGCGAGACGCTGCGCATGGGCGATCTGGTCGAAACCATGCTGCGCAAGGTGATGGCCGCGATGATGACAGGCGACCGCTCGCTGGTCGACCAGGTCTCGAAGACGGACAATGTCGTCGACAGCCTCGACGAGGCCATCAAGCTCTACGTCACGAAGCTGACGCGCGGCAGTCTCGATGAGAGCGAAGGCCGGCGTGCGATGGAGATCATCTCCTTCGCCATCAACCTCGAGCATATCGGCGACATCATCGACAAGAACTTGAGCGAGCTCGCCACCAAGAAGATCAAGCGGCGCTTCCAGTTCTCGCCCGAGGGTGCCGACGAGCTCGCCGCCTTTCACAAGCGCACGATGGATTCGCTGCGGATCGCGTTCGGCGTGTTCATGTCGGGCGATGCCAACGAGGCTCGCAAGCTACTGGTGGAAAAGACCGCGCTGAAGAACACCGAGCTTGCCGCCGTCGAACGTCATCTCGACCGCCTGCGCGAGGGCCGCCCCGAGACCATCGAGACCACTTCGCTGCATCTGGACGTGCTGCGCGATCTCAGGCGCATCCACTCGCATATCTGCTCGGTCGCCTATCCCGTGCTGGATGCAGCCGGAGAGCCCTATCGCCGCACCGAGGCGGAGACATCAGCTCTGCCCGCCTCAGGCGCGACGGCGCTGCCGCGTTAGAGCTGCGCGAACCAGAGCGGCTCCCGCCGCGAGCAGCAGTCCCGCCGCGCAAAGCAGCGTCGGGGCGACCCACAGCGTCGGGAACGACAGCAGGCGCGCATCTTCGGGCCGCTGCGGATCGTAGGCGATCCTGACCTGCTCGCCGTCGGCATAGGGTTGCGCTGTCGATCCTGCCGACGACGTGAACGTGATCACGCGGCCGTCGCGCGTTGCGAATTGGAACGTCGGGTAGAGAAACGTGCCGCCATGATTGCCGCCGCTTCGCGCGATGGCGCCCGAAAAGCGTGCCTCGGCCTGCTCGGCTCTGGCGAGAAACGCGACGGTGCTGCCCAGATCAAGAAGGCCGAGCCCAAGCAGGATCAGGCCGACCAGAAGAACCGACACGAACAGAACTATCGGGAGTTTGCCCATGCCCCTCCGGAGATTTGCATGTCGGCGCGCCCCTGATCACCGCTCCAGCGTCTTCGACGCGCGGCCGCGGTTCTTGATGATCAGCATGATGTTGCGGACATAGATGATGGTCGCCAGCGCCTGCCCGAGGATGATGATGGGCTCGCGCTTGACGACGCCGTAGACCAGCGTCATCAGGCCGCCGCCCATCGAGCAGAACCAGAATGCCATCGGCACCACGCTGTTGCCGGCGCGCTCGCTCGCGATCCACTGCACCAGAAAGCGCGCGGTGAAGAACAGCTGTGCGACCAGTCCAAAGGCGAGCCAGAAATCGAACTTGGCGACGAAGACGTCGTAGAAATAGTTGTGCAGCGCCTGACCGAATTGAATGATCATGCCTTTACCTCGATCACGTCTGGCGTCGGTTTCTTGCGGCGGATCAGCCACCACACCCCGGCGAGATCCAAGATTCCGATCCACAGCCGGTCGAAGAAGCCGTAATTGGACACGCCGGAATGGCGCGGCCGGTCGATCACATCGACATAAGCGATATCAAATCCTTCGCGGCGCATCAGCGCCGGCAGGAAGCGGTGTAGCCCGTCGAAATAGGGCATCATCAGGAAGACCTCGCGCCGGAACGCCTTCAACCCGCATCCGGTATCGCGCGTGCCATCCTTCAGGATCGCGTTGCGGACCTTGTTGGCCACGCGCGACTGGAATTTCTTGAAGCCGGTGTCCTTGCGCCCGACACGCTGTCCCGCGGCAAGGCCGACATTAGCGCCCTTCTCGACCGCCGCGATCAGGTCCGGCAGGAAGGCGGGATTGTTCTGGCCATCACCGTCGAGCGTCGCCACGATCGAACCGCGGGCCGCGCGTACCCCGCTGCGCACTGCCGCCGACTGGCCGCTTGATCTCGCGTGACGCAACTGCCGCAGATTATCCCGCCGCGCCATGATCGCTGCGAGCCGCTCGCCCGTCGCATCGGTCGAGCCGTCATTGACATAGATGATCTCATAGGCCCAGCGGCCATCGAGAGCGGCCGTGATCTCCTCGATCAGGGGCGCAATGTTGTCGGCTTCGTTGCGCACGGGGACAACGATGGAAACCGAAGGCTGGGACGACGACAAATCGAGCGCTCGTAGTTGGAATTGGCTGGCCCGGGAACCGGTGGCCCCGCAAGGCAGCCGCTTTTATGGGGCGGACGGCCTACGGGCAACCCTTTTGAGGCGCCCCGGAGTCGGCCCCGGAAGCGCCACGATAGTGCCATCCGCCTGGATGGCAAAAGCGAGCCGGCGGGCCGCAAACCAGTAGCGAACCGCCATGGCACCGACCATGCCGACCAGCGCGCCGGCCGTGACGTCGCTCGGGTGATGTGCCAGCAGGACAAGGCGCGTCAACAGGATCACGATGGCGTAAGTGAACATGAGGACGCGCAGGCGTGGCCAAAGTGCCGCGACCGCAAACGCCAACGCGAACGCCGTCACCGCATGGCCCGACGGTAGGCTGGTGTAAGCCCCCGTACCCTCGAAGGGAATGAAGTTGAAGGGATCGGCCTTGCCGCCGACGAACGGCCGTCCGCGGCCGATGAGATATTTCAGGATCTCGGCGACGAACACCGACACGGCAACGGACAGAAACAGATATTGCAACCTTGTCCCAAAGCCGAGCAGCAACGCGCGGCGCGTGCCGTGCATCGCGGCGGCAACGAGCGCCACGATCAGCAGAGCAACGCCCAGCACCGAGAGCACATTCTCGTCCTTGCCGAAATCGGTGAGGATGCGGATCGGCCAGAGCGCCGGCGTGCCGCGCGCGGGCATCAACTGGATCTCGGCTCGATCGAACGCAAGCATCAACACGATGACCAGGGCTGCGCCCGCTGCGCTGAGCCACAGCGAATGCCGCGCCAGCTTTCGCGCAGCCGCGGCGCGGCGCGAATGCGAGGGGGTGCGCACCAACTGCGCTAGCGCGTGCCCGGCGACCGTGAGCAGCTGCGCGGGATAGCTCGCATGCGGCACGATGGAGGTAGAGCCCGACATCCTATTCGGTGCCCTCGGAGCGGAAAATCGAGATCGAGATCGCGCGTCCTTGCGAGAAATTATAGCCGTCGATCCGCGCGCCGACCTTGTAACGCAGCCCGATCGCCTCGGCGCGCTGCACGAAGCTGCGTTCCGAGCGCTGCTCGATCAGCGCAAACCGGCAACTCCCCTGCCTGAGAAAATCGGCAGCACCAGACCCATCGGTCAGCAGCGTCTGGGTGCCCGTCAGGAACACGAGGCTCGGCTCGTGATACCCGGCCGACGCCGCCTTCGGCCCGACGCAGGTCACGTTACGCAAGGCACGCGCGACCTCGATGCTCGGAAACAGCGGCGTCAGCGACGGCAGCACGATGCCGTAGACCACAACCGCCAGCATCAGTGCGGCAACCAGCGCGTTGAGCAGCGAGCGCTCGGCGCGGTTGTTGTCGTAGAGCCACCAGGCGAACAGGCCGAAGATCAGCGAGGCGGCGATGAACGGCCAGGCCATGAAAGCCGGCTGCCGCGTCAACATGACGGCGCCGACCACCGCGATGATGGAGCCACCTGCGGGGACCGCAAACCACCAGGCCGAGCCGCGCGCCAACCAGGAGCGCGACAGCACGTTCCGCTCCAGCGCACCGGCGGTGAGGATCGCGATCGCAGGATAGAGCGGCAGTACGTAGTGCGGCAGCTTGGTCAAGACCGCCTCGAACACGATCCAGGACGGGATCAGCCAAGCCAGCAGGAACTGCGCGCCGGGCTCGCGCCGCGCCCGCCACACGGCAGGCGCCGCCATCGCCGCGAGCGGCGCGCCGGGCCAGAATGTGATCCAGAACAGCGCCAGGTAAAGTCCGGGCGGCGCGCCATGCGATTCCTGCGCAGCGAGCTTGCTCAGCATGTCGCCACCGACGGAATCGGCGAAGAAGGCATCGCCCGCGCGCCAAAAGATGGCAACGAACCAGGGCAACACCAGCACCAGCATCCACATCAGGCCCCAGACCGGACGCAGGCGCCACAGCCAGGAGGCGTCGCGGTCCTGGATCGCGAGCGCGACGATGGTCAGGCCTGCGAACATCAGGATCAGCGGGCCCTTGATCAGGATGCCGACAGCGAGCGCGGTCCAGAAGATCGCGGGCCAGCTCCACGGCGGATGCGTTTCGTCCTCGGCGCGCTGCCAGGACAGATAGGCCCGCGCCATCGCACCCATGGCGGCGACCACCGTGAACAGCAGGACGGCGTCAGTCTTGGCGAGACGCGCTTCGACACCGAGCAGCACGGAGGCCGACATCAGGAGCGCGGCAAGAACCGCAGCGCGCCGCGTCACGAAGCCGAGCGCTGTCCAATAGGTCATCAGCACCGCGCCGATCGCCCCGATCAGAGAGGGCAACCGATAGACCCAGATCCGCAATTCAGCCTTCGGCAGCTTCAGCGCCGTCGCGACTTCGACAGCCGCGGATTGCAACCAGTAGATGCCGACCGGCTTCTTGTAACGGACGTCCTCCTGAAAGCGGATATCGACATAGTCACCGCTCTCGACCATCTGCTTGGTGGCCTGCGCAAAGCGCGCCTCGTCACGGTCAACTGGCGGGATGGTGAAGAAGCCGGGCAGGAACAGCAGCAGCGCGCATAACACCAGGAAGCCCACGGCACGGGCGTGGCTGGCGGTGACAAAGTCGAGCATCGGCACGAGCCGGCTGCCCGGATCTACGGGCGTTTTCGGCTCTCGGGGCGCTCCAAAACGGGGAATTGGGTAGGTCTCGGCCATTGGTTCCGCTTACGCTGAAACCGCCATCGCCACAACCGCTTAAGCCGCTCTCATTGAATTCGAATGACAACTGTGTCCGCGGCGCCCGTGGCATCGATCACGGTCAGCCTTGCAAAGCCCGGGCCGGGCGGATCGATCAGGCGCTGGCGCCGTCCGTCGATCTCGCCGCGCGCGGCGCCGTTGACCATGACCGTCATCGGCAATACCCCGCCGGCGACCTTGACCGGCATGGCTGCGGCCTCAGTGCCGCCTGAGCGATCCACGTCGATCCGGGTGCCGTTCAACGGGAACTGGATATGGAGTGCCTGCTCCCCTCCGGTTCGAACAAGCTCCCCGACGGGTCGGAACCGCCGCAACGGCAACGGCAACTTCGCGTTGCTGGCCACCAGGGTTCCTTTGGGCGGTTTCGGCAGCGGAACCAGCGTCTTGCCGCTGCGTGCGAAGGCATCGAACAGGATGGGCGCCGCGGCCACGCGGCCAATCAGGCCGGGAACCGGCGCACCATCGGGCCGACCAACCCAGACCCCGATGGTCATCCGGCCGTCGAAGCCGACCGACCAAGCATCGCGATAGCCGTAGGAGGTACCGGTCTTGAAGGCGATGCAGTTATGGACGGCGTTTTCCGGCGGTGGGGTTCCCAGCAGCACGTTGCCGACCTGCCAGGCCGCGACCTGATCCAGCAGTCGCAGCGGCTCGCGATCGTCCTTGGCCATCATGATCTCGCGCAGCGGCTTGGTGGTGCCGAGCCGGGGGAAACCTGCATAGAGCTGCACGAGATCCTGGAGCGTGACACCGACGCCGCCAAGGCCCATGGCGAGCCCTGGTGCCTCGTCTTTGGGCAGGACCAGATTGCCGCCCGCCTGGCGCAGCCGCGAGGCCAGACGGCTCGAGCCGACGCGGTCGAGCAGCACGATCGCCGGCACGTTCAGCGACATCTGCAGCGCCTTCTTCACCGGCACGGTGCCCTGGAAAGTCATGTCGAAATTTTCCGGGGCGTAGGAGCCGAAGCGCACCGGACGGTCGTCGATCAGGCTGTCAGGGTGAACAAAACCATCCTCGAAGGCGAGGCCATAGATGAACGGCTTCAACGTCGAGCCCGGTGAGCGGATGGCGCGGGTCATGTCGACCTGCCCTGCCCGGCTCTCGTCGAAATAATCGGCCGAGCCGACACGGGCGAGCACGTCGCCGCTGTCGTTGTCGACGACGATGATCCCTACCGAGACGTTCGGTCCCAACGCGATGGCCCGGTCGTGCGCCAGCGGCTCCAGCACCTTCTGGAGATTGGAATCCAGGGTCAGCTTGATGACCGGCGAGTCCTTGACGGTTGCCATCGCGGTGTCGGAGGCATGCGGTGCCAGGATCGGCATCGGCTTGCGTAGCTTTGGAATGGGCACGGACTTCGCCTGCCTGGCGTCCTCCGCACTCACCACATCTTCCTCGACCATACGGTCGAGCACACGATCTCGCGCGATACGGGCGGTGTCGGGATGGCGATCGAGCCGGCGCGTTTCCGGCGATTGCGGCAGCGCCACCAGCAGTGCGGTCTCGGCCAGCGACAGCCGCTTCGGCTCCTTGCCGAGATAGGCGATCGATGCCGCGCGGATGCCTTCGAGATTGCCGCCATAGGGCGCGAGCGCGAGGTAGAGATTGAGGATCTCGTCCTTGCTCAAGCTGCGCTCCAGCTCGATGGCGCGGACGATCTGGTGCAGTTTTGCGTAGAGCGAGCGCTGCCGCCGCGGCTCCATCAGCCGAGCGAGTTGCATCGAGATGGTCGAGCCGCCGGACACGATGTGGCCGCGCGTCGCAAGCTGGATCGCGGCGCGGCCCAGCGCCAGCGGATCGATGCCGTCATGGGCATAGAAGCGCTGATCCTCATAGGCGAACAGCAGCTTCAGATAAGTCGGATCGACATTGGCTTTGGCATCGACCGGCAGCCGCCAGCGCCCGTCCGCCATAGCGTAGGCGCGCAGCAGCTTGCCGTTGCGGTCGACGACCGTGGTGGAAACACGGCGCGCGTCATCGAGCGGGAGAGGTCCGAGGGCGTAGACCCACCCGACGAAACCGATGATGGCGAGGATAAAGGTGAACGCGAGGGCCGAGAGGAGGCGCATGCTTCTGCGCCGCGCTCCGCTACCGTCATTCCGGGGCGGTTCGAAGAACCGAACCCCGAATCTCGAGATTCCGGGTCTGGTCCTTCGGACCATCCCGGAATGACGATAACAAATGTCGCCGTCGCTCATTCTATCACTCACTTCGCCGCCCGCACCTCGACGGTGGCCGTACCGGTGCGACCGTAGCGCGAGGGATTGTACATGTCCTCGACATAGGCCTGCGGTAACACGTATTTGCCAGGCGAGACCACGCGCACGACGTAGGCGACGGTGAACACTGCCTTGGAATCGGAGGCACGATCGACAGCCGCCGTGAAGCGGTCATCACGGAACTCGGTATTCTCGGGCTCCGCACCGTCCTCGATCCAGTCCAGCGTGCCGCTGTCGCCTGACGAGACCAGCTTCGGATTGTCGATCTCCAGACCCGCGGGCAGATAATCGGACACCATGATGTGGCCGTACTCCGGCTTTGCCTCCGTGATCTTCAACACCACGGCGAAGCGTTCGTTCTGCTTGACCTTGCCGATATCGGCGGGTTTGCCGTCGAGCGTGAAGTAGTTCCGCTCGATCTTGAAGCCGTTGGACGCGGCCGGCTCAGGCGTCACCGGCGAGCCGGACACCGAGACCACCGCCTGCACCGGCGCATCGCCCGTGTTGGTGATCTTCAGCGGCTTGCCGCTCAGCGTGTCCGACTTGTAGCTGCGATAGAGCGCGGTCTTGACCGGCTGACCGTCGACCTCGATCGAGAGGTTCTCCTTGGCGAGCGCCCGCGCCGCCAACACCAGCCACGCGTTCTCCTGCGTGGAGGTGTAGGGCGTGAGCCCGCGCGCGGTCTCGACCCGCGCCACGGCCTGCGACAGCGTCGCCTTCGGCGCATTGCCCTCGCTCGCGAGCGAGACGAGCGCCGCGGCATCGCGCAGCTGCGAGCCGTAGTCGCTGCGGCCGAACTCGAGCACCGGCTTTGGCGCGAGGCTGTCGAGCGCTGCGCCATAGACCCGCTCCGCGCGGCTGCGGTCGCCGACCAGCGCCAGCGCGGCCGCAAGCTGAGACTTCGCAATGGGGGTTGCGAGGTTGTTCAACTTGGTGTCCGCGAGGTAACGAAGATCGCCGATCGGCGCTGCGCCATTGCGCGCGAGCACGTAGAGGCCATAGGCGAGATCGCGGCCGCCGTCCTTCTCCGGTTCGTTGCCGTTGACGACGGAGTTGCGGATCCGATCCAGCGCATTCTTGAACAGAATGTCCGGCACCACGAAACCCTTTTCACGGGCGCGGGTGAGGAAATCCGTCACGTAGGCATCGAGCCAGGCGTCATCGCCGCCGGCCGACCACAGGCCGAACGAGCCATTGGAGCCTTGACGGGCCAACAGCCGCTCGATGGCGTCGCGGATGCGCTGGTCGACCTCGGTATCCATGGCGAGATGCGCTCCGGCCGCGAGTTCGTTGACGTAGAGCAACGGCATCGCGCGGCTGGTGATCTGCTCCGAGCAGCCATAGGGATAGCGGTCGAGCGCCTTGAGGATCGTCGCCGCATCGAGCGCCGTCGACAGGCTCGCCGAAACCGAGACGCTGCCCGTGCCCGGCACGAGGTCGGAGAACATGTCCGAGGTCAGCGTCAGGCTCTCGCCCTTCGCCAGCGTCCGGATCGAGCGCCGCGCCAGCACCTGCGTCGCCGCCTTGACGTCGAACGCGTAGTGACGCGCCAGCGCCAGGCCGTTCGGCCCCTTGATGTCGACGTCGAGCGTCGCCTGCCCCGCCGCGGTCGCTTCGAGCGCGAGCGAGAACGAGTTGCGCTGCTTGGCAGCGAGCTTGACGGTGGTGGCAGGATTGCCGGTCATTTTCACCGGGCCGCCCGTCTTCACCTTGATGACGTAGTCGCCGGCCTGCCCCTCGACATTGTCGATCTCGAAATTGACCGTGCCGTGGTCGCCATTGAGCAGGAAGCGCGGCAACGTCGTCGTCAGCACGACGGGGTCGCGGATCACGACGTCGGTGTTGGCGCGGCCGAGCTTGGTTGCGGTCCACGCCACCGCCATCACGCGGGCGGTGCCGGCGAACTCAGGTATGTCGAAGCTCACCTCGGCGCTGCCGTCGGCGCCGACGGTGACGATGCCCGAATAAAGCGCCAGCGGCTTCTGCGCGGGCGGTGAGCCCTGCAGCTCGCCCGCGCCGGCGTCACCGCCGGATTTGATCTGGCCGCGCGTACCCGACATGCCGTCGATCAGCTGCCCATAGAGATCGCGAATCTCGGCGGAGAGCTGGCGCTGGCCGAGATAATAATCGTCCGGCGCCGGCGGCTTGTAATTGGTGAGATTGAGGATGCCGACATCGACCGCGGCAATGACCACCTTGGCGTCCTCGCCTGGATTGAGCCCTTCGAGCTTGACCGGAATCTTCAGCATCGCATTCGGCCGGATCAAATCCGGCGGCGAAAGCTTGACCTGCAGCGTCCGGGCCTGCTTATCGATCCCGAACCATTTCAGGCCGATCGCGCGACCCGGCATGCGCTGGGCGGCTGCATCGAGCGGTCGGCGCAGCGTCGCCACCACATAAGCACCGCTGCCCCAGTCCTGGCCGACCGGGATCTTCACCTGCGCGGTCCCTTCCTTGACGTCGACGGTCTGCGTCGTCAGCAGGCGATCGCCGACCACGTTGACGGTGAGCTTGCCGGCGGTGCGGGCATTGACCGACACCGTCATGGTGTCGCCCGAAGCGTATTGCGGCTTGTCGATCGAAGTCTCGAGCAGGTCTGGCGTATCGGCGCTGCCGTCCGAATACCAGCCGACGTCGAACTGCACCGAGGTCACGGGGCCGTCGGCATCGTTCGACTTCACATCCAGCCGGTACCGGCCAGGGCGCGGCGCCAGGGAGATGCGGGACGGCTTGCCGGCGGCGATCGTGACGTCACCGTCGGCGACACGCGAACTCGACTTGACCGGCTCGTACTCCCAGTAATTGTTCTGACGATACCATTGATAGCGCGACTCCATCTTCAGGAGCTCATAGCGCAGACCGTCGCGGGGAAGCGTCTTGCCCTCGGGCGAGACGAACACGACGTCGAACTCGGCCTTGTCGCCTTCCGCGACGTTCTTGTCGCCGAATAGCGGCTTGATGCCGATCAGCGCGGTCGCGGGCGCGACCGGCAGCACCAGCTTGCGTTCGACGGCGCGGCCGCCGGTCTCGACCATGCGGATGAAGATCTGCGCTTCCTGCGGGCGCGTCGAGGCCGGCTGCTTGTCCAGCGTCACCGGGAAGGTCGCAACGCCATTGGCGTCGGCCTCGGGCAGGTTCTCCAACGGCGTGCGCTCGTTCGAGGTGGTCTGCTCGTCGTCGACGCCGAACTGGTAGCCGGCAAAGCCCGGCCGCTCGGCAGCCGGCGCAATCAGCATGTCGCCCTCGAGCTGGAGGCCGGCCGCCGGCGCACCATAAAGGAAATGGCCGGCCGCCTTGAGCTCTACAGGAGTGTTGGCCTTGATCAGCTTGTCCTTGGCCGACAAGTCGAATTCGATTCTGTCAGGGACGTAGTCCTCGACCATGAACGTGGTCTCGCCGACCGAAGAGCCCTTCGGATCGGTGAAGGCGCGGACCCGCCAGGTGCCGGTCGGGACGGCGGAGTTGAGGGGCACGGCGAGCGTGCGGCCGCCGGCGCCCTGGTCGGACAGGACGGCGCGGCGGAATTCGACGCCGTCGGGGCGCTCGATCACGAGTGTCAGCGGCCCGCCATTGACGGCATTGCCCTGCCCGTCGCGCAGCAGTGCGGTGAGATAGACGGTCTCGCTGGAGCGGTAGACGCCGCGCTCGGCATAGACGAAAGCGTCGGCGCCGGCGGGCACCGGGCGCCCCGCAACGCCGCGGTCGGACAGGTCGAAGGCCGAGGTCTTGAGACTGAGGAAGGCATAGTCGGCCTTCTCGGCGGTGACGGTCAGCATCGCGGGCGACAGGCCGCCCTCGCCGCGTGCGAGTCCCGCTTCGAACAAAACGTGGCCCGACTCGTCGGTCTTGCGGGTCGCCAAAATCTCGTTGTTGCGGGCGACCAGCCGAACCTCTGCCTTGCCGACCGGGTCGGTCGACGCCAGCGAGTTGACGAAGACGTGGATGCCGTCATTGCCGGAATAGGCGGTGACGCCAAGATCAGAGACGATGAACCATTGCGTGGCGAGCTGGTAATCGTCGTCCGAGCCAGGCCCCTTGGCCGCGGCGGTCATCACGTAGACGCCGGGCTGGAGCTCGCCGAGCGCTTCGTCGACCGGGAATGCGGTGGTGACGTCCTGGTTCAGCGTCATCGCGGTCGCCAGCTCGCCGGACCAGACCTTGACGCCCCGCTCGTTGCCGAGATCGCTCAGCTGGTATTTCGAGAGCGTCTTCTGGAAGTCGCTGTCGACCACCGTGTTGATCAGATTGCGATCGCCGATGCGGAAAACATTGATGTTCACCGCAGGCGTGTTGACGCTGACCACGGGAATGCCGCGCTGGCCCGTGCGCGGCAGCACATAGGCGCGGCTGGTGAAGCGCACGAACGGCTTGCGGTCGCGCACATAGATGTTGAACTCGGCCGATTTCGGCAAACCCTCCTTCACGGTCGACGGCAGGCCGGCGCGCAGATTGATATTGTAACGCTCGCCGTGCTTCAGCCCGTCGACGCAGAGCTGCTTGCCCTCGGCCGACAGCGCCGGCTTGTCCTGGCCCGCCAGCGCCAGGAACGGCGCGAAGTCGGTGCGCTTGGCGAGCTCCTCGGAGAACTGGAAGCAGGCACGCGGGCTCGCCGAATCCGAGTCCACGCTATAGTCGAGCAGCCGGAAACCGTGCTCGTCGCGGAGCTTCTCATATTGGCCGCGGACGTCGGCGACCTCCTTGGTATCGAGCGACAGTCGCAGCGAATCCAGCGCCGGCCGGAACAAATGCCGTTCGGCCAGCGCCCTGCCGAGCACGGCCAGCGCATCGGCCTCCTCGCCCGGGTTGCCGGCGCGCATGTAGGCGATGTACGCCGCGGTCGAGGCGCGTTCGAGCAGGAAGGTCTGCTCGCTCGAGCTCTTCGGCATGATCTGGAAGATGGCTTTGGCGAGCCGCAACCAGTTGCCGGCATCCTCCGGCGTGGTCGCGGCGATTTGGCCGAGCACCGACAGGCCCGTGCGGAAATCGAAGCGCTTGAAGGCTGCGTCGGCGTCTGTGCGCAGCGTTGCATTGGTCTTGGCGACAGGGCCCGCCTCGCTCTTGATCTGCGCCTCCAGCTTGATGGCGGAATCGGCCAGATCGTCACGCTTGAAGGCTTTTTCAGCGGCGTGCGTGGCGTTCAGGCCGAACGCCAGCGCGGCGCAAAGTGTAACGGCGCGAACCAGACCGATCATGAATGGACTCCCGGAAATCGCGGACGAGTGCCGCGGCGGCGATAAAGTGCGCGGAAAGGTGACAGACTCAAGGCGATGGAACCAGAGGTGCAAAACGTCGCATTCGCCATGGCTAGGCACGCCCAGAGAAGACCGATCAAGATACCGCCACGCACGCCGTCCTGGGGCGCGGCCAATACCTGACCTGTCGATCGGCGACCGTGTCCCGGAAGCTAACCAGCGTTGCCGGCGACGTGATCCGTCGTCCAGTCCGCTGCCGCTCAACCCGGCACCCTGACACTTCACCGTTCCGTTTGTCGTGGTACAGAGGAAAACGGTTCGGTTCAGACTTGGCGAAACGCCGGATTTTTCATATTGGCATGCTATACGAACAGCCGGCCCCAAGGTGGGGCGGCCCAGGACGGTCCCGTAGCTCAACTGGATAGAGCATCAGATTTCTACTCTGAGGGTTGCAGGTTCGATTCCTGCCGGGATCGCCAAAACCTCGGTCTTGTCGACGAGCGACGGCGTTCATCATTAACGCGCCACTCGCCCTGCCTTGCCGATCCCATGTCTTTCACGAACGCGTGGGTTGGATCGTCCCGGGCTTTGAACCAGACGGAAGCGCCCTATATGCGCTGCGGGCAAGGTGTGCCCGAGAAGGACTGTTAATGCCGCGAACTGAACTAACGAGAATGGGAATTGCCCTCGCGGTGGCGGTCGTTGCAATGTCGTTTCTGGCGCTCGATGCAGTGGACTTCAACTCCGGCGCAATCAAACAGCGCATCGAAACGGCACAGGCGTCCATTGTCCATGTTGCCATGAGCCATCATGACCTCGCCTCTGCCGTCGAGGCCTGGACGCGTCGCGACCATCAGAAGCAGCCATCGGCGATCGAGTGATTCCGGCGCGGCAACGAGCGGCGTTACCATCAGCCGCATGACGATCCGACGATCAGAGCCGGCATTGATTCGATCTCCACCATTCAGCGATCGCCGCCGCAAGGTCACTCCACGGCTCGGTCGGCAGATCTGGGACCGCGACCCGGACGCTGTACCGGCCCGTGGTCGCGTCGTGAAACCATTCGGTCGCGGCGAAGTCGAAGCCGAAGCTGCCGGCGTGGCGGATGGGATGTCCCTTCCGGCTTAGATCGTGGCTCATGGCTTCGGCGGCTTGCCGCGCACTGGCCTCATCAAAAGCATGGCCGGCACGGAGCGTGACGTAGAGACCGTGGGTGAAGTGGAGTTCGGCCGCGAGCGAAGCAAGCTCGCGCGCAAAAAGCCGGGCCGCGTGGCGACCATTGCGCAGGATGGCTGCGACACGCGCCTTCGTTAACGCCCAATAGGCATCGCTGCCGACATAAGGTGGGAAGTGCGCCGGCAGCGCCGCACCGCCGAGGAGCCGAACCGCATTGCTTGTGTCCGCTGCAAGCCGTTCGACCATCGAGCGACCTGGATCAGCGCCCTGCTCGCTCCAGCTGACGAAAACCGCAGAACCGAGCCGTCCGTATTCCGCACCAAGCGAATCCAGCTTGTTGTGGCTTCGCACCATCACGACCGGAAGCTTGCACCGCTTCGTCCAGCGCAGCACGCGCCGGATGCGCCCCGACCGCCCGGCAAAGCACGTCGTGTCGAACACCAGAAGATCGAGCCCAGCCCCGTCACGGCGCAGAACGGCCTCGAACGCGCCGGCAGACACGCACGAATCCAGCAGCAGGATTCGCGGCGTGCCAATCCGGGCAAAGGCGTCCGGCAGCGGCAGTTTCAGGGGGACGAGACGCAAGCTCGGGACAAAGCGCTCGATCAGCTCCAGCGTCTCGCCGTAGGAGCCGGGCAGCACCAGGATATCTCCATTGGCGAAACTTGATGCGGATGCCAGCAGCAGCGTCGAGATCGCGGCCATGCCCGACGCGGAATAGATCGTCCCGCTGATGCAGCCGTGCTCGAGTTCATAGAACGAAGGGCCGGTCACAGTGAGATCTGCTCGCTGGTAGTCATAACTGAAGGCGAACGGACCGCTGGTGGGACAGGCCGAGCCCGACCACGCTGTCTCCGTCGCTTTCCAGTCCTGCAGCGCATGCTCCGCATGCAACATTGCGGCGAGCTGGAATTTTGCCTTGATCACCTCGTCCACCGATCGTGGACGGGGCAAGCGCCGCGGGTTCTTCAGGCAATCGTTCAGCAGCCCGATTTCCCTGTGCTTGCGATCGAGATAGGCTTCAATGGTCTCCATGCGCGTCTTGATGCAACGATCGGAAAGCTTCCATCGCTCGTCAACGCCTGGCGTGTGCTGGAGGTCCAACGGCGGCTTTTTGTTCGTTCACGATCCGACTCCGCTTCGTTCCCCCAGCGCGAATCGAGACGGCGAAATCGCCACCCGGAGAAGTCTTAATGCCGCGTTTCCGCGGTTCGAGTTGATCATGACTGGTCGAGATATTTCCAGGCGATCTCAAAAGACTGTGCACGTAGTTCAAGGTCAGTCATGTCAGGCCAACGTCGGCCGGGGAACAGATGTTCCTATTCCGAGCCTCGGCGAAGCGAAACCTCTGCCGGCCGCGACGAGAGCCAGTCGGCAACATGCAAAGATCGCGTGGAACGGGATCGCAACCAGCGTGTTGTTTGCGGTGAATAAAGTGGTGCCGACCCGCCAGCCCCGGTCGGCTTTGAAGGGCCCCGTGCGTATCCCCCCAAGCACGGGGCTTTCTCATGACTGGTCACAAGGCCCGAACCGGGCAAACCTTTCTGCTAGGCGAAACTCAGTCTCTCCGCTCGTCGTCGCGACGATCGCGGGCGAGCTGATGCCAAGCCAGCGCCAGCTCGATGAGTCGCTGCCGGTCGGCGCCTTCGGACGCCGCCGCACGTTTCATCGCCGCCTCGGCTTCAAACTGTGGGTCGTACTTCGTGCACATCGACGCGACTCTAGCCGGCCGATATGGACAAGTGCGTGGCAAATTCGTCCGTATGATTGCGGAGGGCAAAAGTGGCATCGCTGCGCTTCCGCACGATATTACCGCGATGAATTTTGCGCGCGACCGGCGCGAGAGCACAGCGCCGCCGATCTTCGTATTTTCCTCATTCCGGAGCAATTCCGGCTCCTTCAACGAAACGAGGCGGGCACCGGGCCCGCCTCGTTTCTGTTGGATTGCGCTAAAGGGTCAGTAGCAGGCGCGCGGATCGGCCTGCACATACTGGCCACTCGGATAGCGATAATAGCAAGTGCCCTCGGCCCAATAGTAGCCGGGGCGCGAAGCGGCGGTAGCACCTGCGATTGCGCCTGTCGCGCCGCCGATGACGGCGCCAGCGGCTGCTCCCGTGGCGTTGCCGGACAGCAAGCCACCGAGCACGCCGCCGACGATGGCCCCACCCAGCGCGCTTGCGCCGGGATCGGCCGGCGGCGGTGGGGGCGGCGGCTCATAGGCGACTGGCGGACCGGGCGGTGCGTAGGCCACCGGCACGTCGTCGATATACTCTTCGGAGATGTAAGCGGGCGGACCATCCATCCGCTGCGGATAATAGTACCAGACGCCACCGACGTCCCACCACCAGCCGGAGCGGCCATTGTGGACCTCATGACGCCAGCGTCCGCCCTCCCAGGCAAGATTGCCACGGTAGGCATGTCCGCCCCAGTCGCGCGTCGGTGCGGGGCCGCGAGCGACGTAGCGCCGGGGTCTCGGAGCCGGACCGCCGGCTGCGTGGTGGCCGGGAGCTGGTGCCACATGGGCCTGGCCACCGGGCTGGGGCGCGGGCCGCGCGGCCTGCTGCGGCGGAGGTCCCTTGCGCGTATTCTGGTTGGTCTGGGGCGACGTGCCGGCGTCCTGCCCCGGTGGCTGGGCAGCACCCTTCGGCGGACCTGCGTCCTGCGCTTGCGCTGATAGCGCGAGCAAGGACATGGCTGAGACCATGGGAATAATGATCTTCATGCGGCTGGACGCACTCATGGGTGCCTACCCCCTACCCTCAGAAATTGCCGTGTCCCACGCGCGATAGACGATTCGGATCGCACCTGGCTGATGCCGGCTGACATAACTGACCTGCCCAAATGGCCCGTCAAAATTGACCTGCCAATCCGGCTGTGTCCCGTTACAAACGATTAAGATCACGGCAATTTTTCGTTCGGCGGCCGCCGACCAACACCAGTCTAGCGGGCCGGCTCGATCACGTTGCAATTGCTGCGCCCGGACATCAGGCAGTCCTGCATCTTGCTGGCCGCGGTGAGGTCGCGGGCGAGCCACAAACCGATACCCAGGATAACGGCAGCAATGATCAGCCCTGCGATTGCGCCGCGGCGGCTGTCGCCGGATTGGGGCCTCGGCGGCGCGCTGGGCGTCTCGGTAGGGTCGGACTTGGAATCTGGCTTGGAGTCTGGCTTCGACATAGGAGCCTTGTCGCTCGGTGAGGCCCTGTATCATCTCTGCGGCGTCCCGTCACATCAGACGCAGCCGTCAGCCCCTGGTCGGCTTCATCGCCTCTTTGCGCGAGGTCTCGACCGCCGGGATTGCATGCTGCGCACGGGGTGCACAGCTCGTGAGGATGAACGCGGTCTGGGTGCACTCCCAATTGGCACCCAAAAAGGCGCTTTCGATGGGCTGCGGGCGGCCGGCCAACAGCAGCGTGCCGGCAACCGCCGCTGCGGCGGCCGTGATTGCAAGGGCCTTCGGGCTCAGCCGGAAAGAGATCATGCCCGTGCTCCGTCTCGTTGGGGCGGACGCTAGGCGCCGCCGCTGGGTGCCCTTATGAGGGACATCACAATTCGGCAGTTTTTCCGGGCTACGAAGGATCGGCTGGGTAAGCGATTTCGTTGACCTGATCGGCTGCGATTATGGGTGGCTTCACGGCGCGCGGCGATGTACACGCTTCTGCGTCGCGTGGCGCCTGCTTGTGCCCAGCCGACGTACCAACAGGCAGTGATGTAGGATCGAAAGCGAGGAAGACAAGGCTCGTCGAATGAGTGGATTTAGGGAACCCGGCTTCGCAGACCGGCAAAAGGCGGCGCTGGAAGCCCGCAAAAATCTTTTGAACAAATTCAAGTCGCAGCCGGGCCCTGACGATCCTGCTGTCGCGGCGAAGCGCGCCGAGCGCGAGGCGCTTGCGGCCAAGCGCGCCGAAGCGAAGGCTGCGCGCGAAGCCGAAAAGGCCGAACAGAAGCGCCTGGAGGAAGAAGCCAAGGCCGCCGAAGCCGCACGGCTCGCCCGCGAAGCTGAAGAAGCGATCGCCAGACAAGCTGCACTCGAGGCCGAGCAGAAGGCCAAGCGCGACGCGCGCTACGCCGCCCGCAAGGCCAAGCGGAAGTAAGCGTCAACAAAATTTGACCTGGCGCCCACACGCGTCAGGTCAATTCAAGACCGAGAGCCGGGTCAGCGCAACGCGCGGCGCGACGATCGAGCCTGGGCGGCAAGCGCCGCATGCCGGGCTCGCCTCGTCAACGCGCCCGGCATGATGGGTATCGAATTAGTTCTTCTTCATCATCCCGTCGTCTTTCTTCATACCATCCTTTGACATCGTGTCCTTCTTCATGCCGTCGTCCTTGGACATGGTGTCCTTCTTCATCATGCCATCTTTCGACATTGTGTCCTTCTTCATCGTGTCTTTCTTCATGTCATCCATGGCGAAGGACTGTGCGAGCCCCAGGCTGAGCGTGAGAGCGGCAGTGCAAGCGCCGAGCACGATGCGGGTACGAATGGTCATGGTTCATCTTCCCTTCGAGATTGCATTTGTCAGCGACGGACGCCGCTATCCAGTCTCGACGGTTCGCCAGCCCGCGCTGTTACGCGCTCGTCGATAAATTTTTGCGAGCCTACGCCATCCAGCATTCGGCGTGGGCCGGCGCGCGCATTCGGGAACGGAAGTGTGCAGCGCAGCACAGCCGACACTTGCCGCGGCATTCGATCTCGAACTATCAGATGAGAGAATTTCGGGCGAAGGACCGGCTAGGATGGGCCTACGCGCCCGGTCTCACGAGGCCCGACCAACCACAAGCATCGTCCAAGGGATCACACCATGTTCACGCGCCGCCATCTGCTCGCGACCGCCGTCGCCGCCCCCGCCGTTCTCCGCTTCGGCATTGGCACCGCGCATGCCGCGACCACGCTGAAGATCTCGCACCAATTCCCCGGCGGCACCATCGACAAGGGCGATTTCCGCGACCGGCTCTGCCGCATGTTCGCGGCCGAAGTTGCCAAGCGCAGCAACGGCGACATTGCGGCCGAGATCTATCCGAACTCTTCGCTGATCAAGACCAACGCGCAGTTCTCCGCGATGCGCAAGGGCGCGCTCGACATCTCTCTATATCCGATGCCCTATGCCGGTGGCGAATTGCCCGAGACCAATATCGGCCTGATGCCCGGCCTCGTCACCACTTACGATCAGGGCATGCGTTGGAAGAAGGAGCCTGTCGGCAAGGCGCTGACCGACTTCCTCGCCGACAAGGGCATCATCCTGCTCACCTGGGTATGGCAGGCCGGCGGCGTCGCCAGCCGCTCGAAGCCGATCGTGGCACCGGAAGATGCCAAGGGCATGAAGGTGCGCGGCGGCTCGCGCGAGATGGACATGGTGCTGCAAACCGCCGGCGCTTCGGTACTCTCGGTCCCGTCCAACGAAATCTACGCGGCGATGCAGACCGGCGCCTGCGACGCCGGCATCACCTCCTCCACCAGCCTGATCTCGTTCCGCCTCGAAGAGGTCGCGAAGTCGCTGACCTCGGGTGCGGGCGCGTCCTACTGGTTCATGCTCGAGCCGCTGATGATGTCGAAGGCAATCTTCGACAAGCTGCCGAAGAACCAGCAGGACATCCTCGTCGCTGTGGGCGCAGAGCTCGAGGCCTTCGGCCGCAAGGGCGCGCAGGATGACGACGTCGAAGTTGCCAAGGTCTACGAGAAGGCGGGCGCCAAGGTCTCGGCGCTCGATGCCGCGACCGTCGGCAAGTGGCGCGACATCGCCCGCGACACCGCGTGGAAGGATTACGGCGCCAAGACTGCGACCGCTGCGAACCTGCTCAAGCTCGCCTCCGACGTCGCTGCATGAGCCACGGTCCGCTTCCGGATCGGAACGATCAGGCGAATGCTACCGCAAGGACCGGCCTTGCGGCAGCGCTCGATCGTGGCCTCGCCATCCTCAATCGCGTCATCGTCGTGTTTGCGTCACTGGCGCTGGTCGCGGCCTGCGGCATCCTGAGCTACAGCGTGCTGAGCCGCGCGCTGTTCAAGGCGGCCAATTACTGGCAGGACGAAGCCGCCGTGTTTCTGCTGGTCGGCGCCACTTTCATGACGGCGGCCTATGTGCAGCAGAACCGTGGTCACATCGGCATCGAGGCTTTCGTCGGCCTGTTGTCGCCGCTGGCGAACAGGGTCCGGCTTTGGATCGTCGATGTCGCGACATTCCTGTTCTGCGCGTTCTTCACCTGGAAGTCGTGGACGCTGGCGCATGAAGCCTACGTCGATGGCCAGGTCTCGAACTCGATGTGGTCCCCGCCGCTCGCCATTCCCTATTCCCTGATGGCGCTTGGCATGAGCCTGCTCTGCGTCCAGATCCTCGTGCAGCTGGCGTTGCCTTTCGCTGGAGCCAGGCGTCCATGAGCGTGTTCGGCATCGGTATCGCTTACGGCGTCGCGACGCTGCTCGTGATGTTTTCGGGCATGCCGATCGCGTTCGCGCTCGGCGCCGTCGCGGTCGTGTTCATGGGCATCTACATGCCCTCGGCATCACTCGATACGGTGACGCAGAACGTCTACGAGGAGATGGCATCGATCACGCTGCTGTCGATCCCGCTGTTCATCCTGAAGGGCGCGGCGATCGGCAAATCGCGCGCCGGCCAGGATCTCTATTCGGCGCTGCATGCCTGGCTGCATCGCGTGCCCGGTGGCCTCGGCGTTGCCAACGTGTTCGCCTGCGCCCTGTTCGCGGCGATGGCTGGCTCCTCGCCCGCAACCTGCTCGGCGATCGGCTCCGCCGGCATTCCCGAGATGCGCAAGCGCGGCTATTCCGGCGGTTTCGCGGCCGGCATCATCGCCGCCGGCGGCACGCTCGGAATCCTGCTGCCACCCTCGATCACCATGATCCTGTTCGCGGTGGCCGCGGAAAAGTCGCTGGGACGCCTGTTCCTCGCCGGCATCGGCCCCGGATTGCTGCTGGTCACGCTGTTCGGCGGCTATGCGGTGATCCGTTTCCGCCAGGAATACGCCGCGGCTGAAGCCGCCTACAAGAAGGGCGGCCCGGAAGCTGCCATTCTGACCCGCGACGAATATACGCTCGCCGAACGCTTCAGCGTGCTGCCGCGCGTCATTCCGTTCGTGCTGCTGCTGACAGGCGTGATGGCGGCGCTTTATGGCGGCTATGCCACACCATCGGAGACGGCCGGTCTCGGCGGCCTCTTGGCGCTGGGGCTGATCGCGGCAATCTATGGCGTGTGGCGGCCGAGCGATCTTGGCCCGATCATGAAATCGACGATCCGGGAATCGACCATGCTGATGATGATCATCGGCATGTCGCTGCTCTATTCCTACGTGATGAGCTATCTGCACATCTCGCAATCGGCGGCCGAATCTGTCGTCGCGATGCACCTGCCTCGCTGGGGCCTGCTGTTTGCGATCCTCGTCATGGTCGTCGTGCTCGGCTTCTTCCTGCCGCCGGTCTCGATCATCCTGATGACCGCGCCGATCATCCTGCCGCCACTCCGTGCCGCCAATTTCGACATCATCTGGTTCGGCGTCGTCATGACCATCGTGATGGAGATGGGGCTGATCCATCCACCCGTCGGCCTCAACATATTCGTCATCCGCAATGTCGCGCCCGACATTTCGCTGAGCGAGGTAATCTGGGGCACGCTGCCCTTCGTGCTCTTGATGATGGGCGCGGTGCTGCTGCTGTGTTTGGTGCCGGAGATATCGACCTGGTTGCCGGACGTGGTGATGGGGCCGGATGGGAGCAGGTGACGCTCTCTCCACCGTCATTGCGAGCGCAGCGAAGCAATCCAAAATCCCGCCGTCTGGATTGCTTCGCAATGACGGAGAACTAGGTGAGTGCCCGCTTCTTCTTCGCGTTCAACGCCGTCGCCACGCGGCTCACCGGCGGCTTGCCGAGCACGACGCTCATCGCGTTCGTCGCCGTCAGCAACTTCGCCATATCGACGCCGGTTTTCACGCCCATGCCCTCGAGCATGTAGACGACATCTTCAGTCGCGACATTGCCTGTGGCGCCCGGCGCGTAAGGGCAGCCGCCGAGGCCGCCAGCGGCGGCATCGATCACGCGAACGCCCTCCTCAAGCCCTGCATAGAGATTGGCGAGCGCCTGTCCATATGTATCGTGGAAATGCATCGCGAGCTTTGTGGCGGGAATGTTGGCAGCCACCGCGCGCAGCATCGCCTTGGCTTTGGCGGGCGTGCCGACGCCAATGGTGTCGCCGAGCGATATCTCGTAGCAGCCGAGCTCCCAGAGCTTGCCGGCGAGATCGGCAACCGCCTTCGGCTTGATCTCGCCGTCAAAGGGACAGCCGAGCACGCAGGAGATATAGCCGCGCACCCTCACGCCGTCAGCCTTGGCGCGCGCCAAAACCGGCTTGAACCGCTCGATTGACTCCGCGACCGTGCAATTGATGTTGGCGCGGGAAAAGCCTTCTGAGGCTGCGGCAAACACCGAGACGACTTTCGCGCCCGCAGCGCGCGCGGCCTCATAGCCCTTCTCGTTCGGCACGAGCACGTGGAATTCGGCCCCGCTCAAATGGGCGACGCCACGCAATACGGCATCAGAGCTCGCCATCTGCGGGATGGCCTTGGGCGATACGAAGGCGCCGACCTCGACCGTATCGAGCCCGGCCGCTACCAGCGCTTCGATGAAGGCGATGCGGGCCTGGACGCTGACTGGTGTCTTCTCGTTCTGGAGACCGTCGCGCGGCCCCATCTCGATGATGCGCACCGTGTCGCTCATGTCACTCTCCAGACGGCTCGACCACGGCAAGCTCGACGCCTTCCTGCACGATGTCGCCGACCTTGCACCTGATAGACTTCAGCACGCCCGCAAACGGCGCGCGCAGCGTCTGCTCCATCTTCATGACTTCCAGAGTGAGGATCGGCGCGCCCTTCTCGAGCTTCGCCCCCTCCTCGGCCAGCACGGCGACAACGGTGCCTGGCAGCGGCGCCGCGATCTTGTCCTCGCCGACATGTTCCTCGCTCTCGCCGCCGAACGGGTCGACCCAATGCAGGTCGAAGCGGCCGTTTCGCGTGCGAAGATACAGCTCGTGGCCGTCGATCACGGCAGCGACCGAAGATTTGACGCCATCGAGCGTCAGGTCGAACCCGCCCTCTTTCGGCACGACCGTGAACGCCAGCTCGCGCTCGCCAATCGCCAGCGTCGACGGTCCGCTGCCGTAATTGAGCGTGATCTTTTGCTCCGGCCCATGCCCGACGCGGAACGCAAAGCTGCGCTGGCGGCGGCCGACCGGCATCCAGCCGAACGTCTGCCACGGAGAACTCGCATCGGTCTGCGCCGCCTTTCGCTCGTCATCGACGATCGCGGCCACCGCGGCACAGAGCTCGAGCTCGCCCGGTGCCGGCGCGCTCTGCGTCAAGTCCGCCAGCTCACGCTCGATGAAGCCGGTGTCGATCGCATTCGCCCGCACCTTCGGATGCGTGATCAGCGCGGACAGGAACGGAATGTTGGTGACAATGCCGCGGACGTCGGAGTCCAACAGCCCGCGATTGAGCCGGTCGATCGCGATATCGCGCGTCGGCGCCCACGCGATCATCTTTGCCAGCATCGCATCGTAATACGGCGAGACAGTATCGCCCTCGCGGTAGCCGGCGTCGATGCGAAGGCCGCCGGTCTCCGCCGGCAGTCGCCAGGTCGAGATCCTGCCGACCGATGGCATGAAGTTCCTGGTCGGGTTCTCCGCATAGACGCGTGCCTCGACCGCATGGCCGTTGAGCTTGATCTCGTCCTGCCTCAAGGGCAGCGCCTCGCCGAAGGCGACGCGTAGCTGCCATTCGACGAGATCGATGCCCGTGATCAGCTCGGTCACGGGATGTTCGACCTGGAGACGCGTGTTCATCTCGATGAAGAACACGTCCTTGCCGTCGGAGACGAACTCGATGGTGCCGGCGCCGACATAGTTCACGGCGCCCGCCGCCTTGCGCGCGGCGGCACAGACGGTCTCGCGCTGGGCAGCATTGAGCGTCGGGGACGGCGCCTCCTCGATCACCTTCTGGTGGCGGCGCTGCAGCGTGCATTCGCGCTCGAACAGCGACAATAGATTGCCGTGGCTGTCGCCGATGATCTGCACCTCGATGTGCCGGGGATTGTCGACATACTTCTCGATCAGCATGCGGTCGTCGCCGAACGCCGCCTTGGCCTCCCGTTTGGCACTGACGATCGCAGGCGCAAGCTCGTCCGTCGAGCGCACGATGCGCATGCCGCGGCCACCGCCGCCCGCGGAGGCCTTCACCAGGATCGGGAAGCCGATCTTGTTTGCGGCGTTCGCCAGCGTCGCATCGTCCTGGGCCTCGCCGTGATATCCGGGCACCAGCGGCACGCCGGCCTTCTCCATCAGGGCCTTCGAGCCTGACTTCGAGCCCATCGCCGTCATCATCTCGGCGGTCGGGCCGACGAAGACGAGACCAGCTTCAAGGCAGGCCTGCGCGAACTCGGCATTCTCCGACAGGAAGCCGTAGCCGGGATGCACAGCCTCCGCGCCCGTCTTGCGGGCGGCCTCGAGCAGGCGCTCGACATTGAGATAGCTGTCGCGGGCGCGCGCGGGCCCGAGCAGCACGGCCTCGTCCGCAAGCGCGACATGCATCGCATCGCGGTCGGCCTCGGAATAAACCGCGACGGTGCGCAGGCCCATGGCGCGGGCGGTCCGGATGACGCGACAGGCGATCTCGCCGCGGTTGGCGATCAGGAGGGTACGAAAACGACGGTAGAGCTTTGAACGGTCCATCGCATCACATCCTGAACAGGCCGAACTTCGTCGGCTCGATCGGCGCATTCGATGCCGCCGAGAGACCCAGGCCGAGCACGAGGCGCGTGTCGGCTGGGTCAATCACGCCGTCGTCCCAGAGACGCGCGGTCGCATAGTATGGATGTCCCTGGCTCTCATATTGCGCGCGGATCGGCTCGCGGAATTGGTCTTCCTCTTCCCTGGACCAGCTCTCGCCCTTGGCCTCGATATTGTCGCGGCGGACCTGGCTCAGCACCATCGAGGCCTGCTCGCCGCCCATCACCGAGATGCGCGCATTCGGCCACATCCAGAGAAAGCGCGGCGAATAGGCACGGCCGCACATGCCGTAATTGCCGGCGCCATAGGAGCCGCCGATCACGACGGTGAATTTCGGCACCGAGGCGGTCGCCACCGCCGTCACCAGCTTGGCGCCGTCGCGCGCGATGCCGCCGGCCTCGTATTTCTTGCCGACCATGAAGCCGGTGATGTTCTGCAAGAAAACAAGGGGAATGCCGCGCTGGCAGCACAGCTCGATGAAATGCGCGCCCTTCAGCGAACTCTCGCTGAACAGAATGCCGTTGTTGGCGATGATGCCGACCGGATAGCCCCAGATATGGGCAAAGCCGCACACCAGCGTGGTGCCGTAGAGCTTCTTGAACTCATCGAATTCCGAGCCGTCGACGACGCGCGCGATGATGTCGCGCACGTCGAAAGGTTTTCTGCCATCGACCGGTACCACACCGTAGATCTCTTCCGCGGCAAATAGCGGATCGCGCGGCGGATGCATGTTGAGGTTCGGCCGCGCCGATGGCTTGAGCGTAGCGACGATGCGGCGGGCAATGCCGATCGCATGAGCGTCGTTCTGAGCGTAATGGTCGGTCACGCCCGACTGGCGCGAATGCACGTCGGCGCCGCCGAGTTCTTCCGCGCTGACGACCTCGCCGGTCGCCGCCTTCACCAGCGGCGGGCCGCCGAGGAAGATGGTGCCCTGATTGCGCACGATGATGCTCTCGTCCGACATCGCCGGCACATAGGCGCCGCCGGCGGTGCAGGAGCCCATCACGATCGCGATCTGCGGAATGCCAGCTGAGGACATCTGCGCCTGGTTGTAGAAGATTCGGCCGAAATGCCGTTCGTCCGGAAAAATCTCGTCCTGGAGCGGCAGGAAGGCGCCGCCGGAATCAACCATGTAGACGCAGGGAAGATTGTTCTGCCGCGCGATATCCTGCGCGCGCAGATGCTTCTTCACGGTCATGGGATAGTAGGTGCCGCCCTTGATGGTGGCATCATTGGCGACCACGACGCATTCGCGGCCCGAAATCCGCCCCACCCCGGTGACGATGCTCGCCGAATGCACATCACCGCCATAGAGGCCGTGAGCCGCCAGCGGCGACAGCTCCAGGAACGAGGTGCCGGGGTCGAGCAGCAGATCGACGCGCTCGCGCGCCAGCATCTTGCCGCGCGCGGTGTGACGGTTGCGTGAGACCTCGCCTCCGCCGCCGGCGACCTGGGCGAGCTTCTCGCGCAAGTCCGCGACGAGTGTGCGCATGGCGTCCGCATTGCGCGCAAAATCAGACGACGAGGCATCGATGCTGGAATGGAGCGGCATGTTGATTCCAATGAGGTGAAAGGTTTTAAGCCGTCTCGGACATCAGCTCGCGGCCGATCAGCATGCGGCGGACCTCTGATGTCCCCGCGCCGATCTCATAGAGCTTGGCATCGCGCCAGAGCCGGCCTACCGGAAACTCGGATGTATAGCCGACGCCGCCGAGCGCCTGAATCGCCTCCCCCGCCATCCAGGTCGCCTTCTCTGCGGAATACAGGATTGCAGCCGCCGCATCCTTGCGCAGCGTGCGCGCGTGGTTGGCACGATCGCAGGCCTTGCCGACGGCGTAGACATAGGCCCGCGTGGCCTGCCAGGTCGAATACATGTCGGCGAGCTTGCCCTGCATCAGCTGGAAATCGCCGATCGGCTGGCCGAACTGCTTGCGCTCGTGCATATAGGGCACCACGGCATCCATGCAGGCGGCCATGATGCCGAGCGGTCCGCCCGACAGCACCGCGCGCTCATAGTCGAGGCCGGACATCAGCACCTTGACGCCCTCGCCCACCTTCCCCAGCACGTTCTCTTCCGGCACCTCGCATTCATCGAAGAACAGCGGATAGGTGTTGGAGCCGCGCATGCCGAGCTTGTCGAGATGCTGGCCATGCGTAAAACCCTTGAAGTCTTTCTCGATCAGGAAGGCGGTCATGCCGCGTGGGCCGGCTTCGGGATCGGTCTTGGCATAGACCACCAACACGTCGGCATCGCCGCCATTGGTGATCCACATCTTCGAGCCGTTGAGCACGTAGCGATCGCCGCGCTTGTCGGCGCGCAGCTTCATCGAGACGACGTCGGAGCCGGCGCCCGGCTCGGACATCGCGAGCGCGCCGACATATTCGCCCGAGATCAGCTTCGGGAGATAGCGCTGGCGCTGCGCGTCATTGCCGTTGCGGCGGATCTGGTTGACGCAGAGGTTGGAATGGGCGCCGTAGGACAGGCCGATCGCGGCCGAGCCGCGCGAAATCTCCTCCATGGCGACGATATGGGCGAGATAGCCCATGTTGGAGCCGCCATATTGCTCCGGCGCGGTCATACCGAGCAGCCCGAGATCGCCGAAACGCTTCCAGAGGTCCGCCGGAAACAGATTGGCCTTCTCGACCTCGGCCGCGCGCGGGGCCACCTCCGCTTCGACAAAGGCGCGCACGGTGTCGCGCAGCATGCCGATGTCTTCGCCCAGATCGAAATCGATGCTCGGGATGTTCAAGGCGATTCCTCCTGGATCTTGCAAGTGCTTGTCGGCCCGAACCTACCCCCGCCCGGGCACCGGGGCGGTCGAAAAGGTTGCATTTTCCGCCAAGTTTGGCGAGGATTTTCCAAGGGATTTTTCGATGACCTTTCAGGCCGCAACCGCCGCACCCCGCCGCGCCATGACCCCTGCCGCCTTCGTCCGGGGCGTGGTCGCGGCCTATGCCCGCTACGGCAGGGATCCGGCCGAGGCGCTGAGCAAGGGTCAGGTCCTCCCCGACCTCGTCAAATCCAGGGATGGCCGGGTGACGGCCGCCCAGTTCGAGGCACTGGCCGGCCATGCCATGCGCGAGCTCGACGATGAGGCACTCGGCTGGTTCTCGCGCCGGCTGCCTTTCGGCACCTATGGCATGCTATGTCGCGCCTCGATCACCGCGCCCACTCTGGAAGTTGCGCTCAAGCGCTGGTGCCGGCATCATCGTCTGCTGACCGAAGACGTGCTGTTCGAGCTGGCAGTCGGCGAGGAGACCGCGACCATCTCGATCCGCGAGCAGCGCGAGCTCGGCGAGCTCCGCGAGTTCTGCCTCGTCACCCTGCTCCGCTACGTGCTCGGCTTCTCCTGCTGGGCGATCGATTCCACGATCGCGCTGCGCGCGGCGGAATTTCCCTATGCCGAGCCGGGCCACGTCTCGGTCTACCCGACGATTTTTTGTAAGGCAGTCCGCTTCGGCGCGGACCGCGCCAGCATCTGCTTTGACAGGCACTATCTCTCGCTGCCGCTCACGCGCAGTGCGGCCGATCTGGACAGCATGCTCAAGGGCGCGCTGCGCCTGACTGTGCTGCCCTACCGGCCCTATCGCCGCGACCGGCTCCTGGTCGAGCGCGTCCGGCGCGTGCTGCGTGCGGCGCGCGGACGCAGTCTCGGCGCCGAGGATGTCGCCAGCGAGCTCGCGCTCTCCACCCGCACCATGCATCGCCGCCTGCGCGAGGAGGCGACCTCGCTGCGCGACCTCAAGGAGGAAGCCAAGCTCGAGCTCGCCAAGCTGGAGCTGATGCGCGGCCGCACCCCGATCAAGCGGATCGCGGAGATCGCGGGCTTCCGCAACGAGAAGAGCTTTTCGCGTGCTTTCCGCAGCTGGACCGGCACCAGCCCGCGCGAGTTTCGGGGACGGTACCGCTGAGGGCGCGCAGTCACCGCCATGATTGGCGGCCCCGAGGGGCGCACGGTAACCCTCGTGCGGATCCTATCCTGCCGGCGCCACAGACGCGATCTCCGGCACGGGCAGCGGCACGTCTTTCGCTACGCCCAGCACCGGAAAGCTGCGGACGTTCTTCACGTTGGGCATGGCGGCGAAATGCAGAAGCTGTTGGCGCATGCTCTCGACGCTCGGCGCCACACATTTGAGGAGGTAGTCGGTGTCGCCCGAAATGCGCCAGCACTGCTGGATCCGCGGGATTGCTGATATCGCCACCTCGAACGCTTCCAACACCGGCTGCGCCTGGCTGCCGAGCTGGATCGAGACGAACGACACCACTTCGTAGCCGAGCAGCCGCTCGTCGATGACGGCGCGCACCGCGCGGATCACGCCGCGGCTGAACAGAGATTTCAGCCGCCGCAGGCAGTTTGGCGCGGAGACGCCGACGCGTAGCGCCAGCTCGTTGTTGCGAACCCGCCCGTCCTGCTGCAGCTCCGAAAGTATCTTCAGATCGACGCCGTCGAGCTGGTCACGCCCGGCCATCCCCCTGCCCTCGTCATGGTCCTGTCATGCGAGGTAGCGAAGCACGCGGCGGAAGGGGTGCCAAGGGCTCTCCGGAGGGACGGTCGAAGACGAGCCCTTCAATGCGTCCAGGGCTCGCCGCGGCGAAAGGAGAAATTATCGGCGTAGGCAATCTGGCGCGGCAGAGATTCCTTCGGCTCGATCACCTGGTAGGCGATGCCCTTGCGCTCGCAATAGGCGACCGCCTCGTCCTTGGTGTGGAAGCGCAGCGTGATCTGCTGCTTCATGTCGCCGGACGAGGTCCAGCCCATCAGCGGCTCGACCGCTCGCGGCTGCTCCGGCTCGTAATCGAGCTGCCATTCGCGGGTCTTGGACCGGCCGGATTGCATCGCGTTCTTGGCGGGCTTGAAAATGCGTGCGGTCATTGGCGGTCCGGCCTCTTCGTCTTTTCGTTCGATTTTAGTGCGTCACGGTAGCGATTGGTGGAAACCGTGGGCATAGTATAGAGACACCTTTCGGGAACTGATCGGTGATTCCGGCCCTCCCGGGTCCTCATCGATGGGTATAGTCATTATGCTGCACTGTGACAATTGCGTACCCGCCTTCCGCCCGGGAATCCGAGCCGGCGGCCAAGCCTTGCTAACATCTGCCTTGCTAACATCTGCCTCGCCGACACCAGATCCGTCCCCTTCGAGAGCTTCCGTCGCATGGCCTTTCTGAACATCAATGCCACGCTGCCCGAAAAGGGCCGTGACCTCAGGCTCGACCTGTTCCGCGGCATCGCCAATTGGGCGATCTTCCTCGACCACATCCCTGACAACATCGTGAACTGGGTCACGACGCGCAATTACGGCTTTTCCGACGCCGCCGACCTGTTCGTCTTCATCTCCGGTTACACCGCCACGTTCGTCTATGCGCGCATGATGCTGGAGCGCGGCTTCATCGTCGGCGCCACGCGCCTCACCAAGCGGGTCTGGCAGCTCTATGTCGCCCACATCATCCTGTTCGTGATCTACATCGCCTCGATCAGCTATCTGGCGCTGCGCTTCGGCGATTCCGAGATGATCAACGAGTTCAACGTCGCCGGCCTCGTCGACAACGCCACCGAGACGCTGCGCCAGGGCCTGTTTTTGCGTTTCAAGCCGCTCAATCTCGACGTGCTGCCGCTCTACATCGTGCTGATGGGCCTGTTTCCGCCCGTGCTCTGGTTCATGCTGCGCAAGCCCGATTTGACGATGGTGCTATCCATCATCCTGTGGCTGACTGCGCGTCATTTCAGTCTGAACCTGAACGCCTACCCGGCCGGCCAGTGGTACTTCAATCCATATTGCTGGCAGGTGCTGTTCGTGTTCGGCGCCTGGTGCGCGATGGGCGGCGCTCGCCGCTCGATGACGCTGATCAACTCGCCGATCACGCTGTGGGTCTGCCTCGGCTATCTCCTGTTCGCGCTGGTCATGACCATGGCCGGCCGCTTCCCCACCCTCGGCGGCATGTTCCCGGAATGGCTGTTCTCGACGTTCAATCCGAATGACAAGACCAACCTCGCCCCCTACCGCTTCATCCATTTCGTCGTGATCGTGATCATGGTGATCCGCTTCGTGCCGAAGGACTGGCCAGGCCTGGAATGGAAGATCTTCGATCCCGTGATCGTCTGCGGCCAGCAGTCGCTCGCCGTGTTCTGCGTCGGCGTGTTCCTGTCGTTCGTCGGCCATTTCGAGCTGTCGATGAGCTCGGGCTCGTTGTTCGCGCAACTCTTCGTCTCCATCGCGGGCATCGCGATCATGACGACGGTCGCCTACTACATCTCCTGGTCGAAGCGGCAGGACAAACCGCTGAAGCCGCCACCGGCGAAGCCCGCGGCCAGTCCGGCAGCCAAAGCCGCCTGAGACGCCCGCTTTTTCAAGCGAGCGTCGAACTGCCATTGCAACGTGCTTTGTCCGGGATCGGCTTGACGTGGGTCAACCGGGGGCGACGCCTCCGGGCCTAATGTCGCTGGGACACACGCCGCCGCAATGTCGGCGGCCTTCCTCTCGGACAAGGCCCAAGCACATGCCCTCTCATTTTCACGCCGTCGTGTGGATCGACCATTCGCAGGCCCGCATCTTCCATCTCGGCCTGAGCGGCTCCGACGAAGTCACGTTGCACCCGCAGCTGGCGACGCGGCACCTTCATCACAAGGCCAACGCCATCGGCAGCGGTCATGCCGCGCCCGACAAGGCTTTCTATACCGAAGTGACCAAGGCCATCACCGATGCCGGCGAGATCCTCATCATCGGTCCGGCAAGCGCGAAGACGGAGCTCGCCAGCCACATCCGCGCCCATGCGCCCGATGTCGCCAAGCGGATTGCCGCAGTGGAAGCGGCCGATCATCCCTCGGACAACGAGATCGTCGCCTACGCAAAACGTCATTTCAAATTGCCGCTGCCACGCATTCAGGCGCCGGGAGCGACCGCAGGCGAGCGACACACTGGTTAATGGCGGAGCCTCCAGCTCAGGCCGCCGCCTCGCCGTCATATTCGGTGAATTTCTTGTAGATCCAGTTACGGCCGTCGTGGCGTCGCCAGACCTTGCCGTAAACGAGCTGCCCGTTGATCGAGCGGCGCGGCACGATGACCGTCCAGAGGTGCCAGATCTCGGTCCAATTCGACCGCTGGCGGACAGTCTTCGAGGTGAGATCGAAAGTCATGACGGACAACTCGCGCGAAACTAAAAGCCGCGACGAACGTGATCTCGTCTGAGCCACAGATTGGCGTCGTCGCATGCCGGGACCGCTTGGATAGCAGCCATCAAAACGGCCGCAACGACAGCCCGCGTTTAACCTAACCGATCAACCTTACCCGCCGACCTGCAGCCGCCTTGCCGGTTGAAAGGCTTGCCCAGTTTTCCTAAGATATTCGTGCAATTTGAGAACGGGCATGCCGCTTGCGAAGAGCTTGCCTGGTGATTTTGAACTCGGCCTGCATTTTGAGAAGCTCATCGCGCTGGTTGACGATCATGAATTTCCAATGTGCCTATTTGCGTCTGGTGATGATTTCGCCGCCCCCGGCACCTATTGCCAAGCCAATCCACGACAGGCCGAAGGCTGCCAACGACGATTATCCGGTCTGGCCGCTGATCCCGTTTCCGGCGGGCTGGCACGCCTCGAACTGAGCCGGAAAAAGCGCAACGCCGCGCAAGCGGAGTATCATCGCTTGGCGGCGTCCGTTTAGGCATTGGGCGCTGAAATCCCCAATACTCATGTGTCTATGGCGACACCCAAAGGTTCGATGAAGATTGGTGATTCTGCGCCTGACCGGCTTAGATTCTCGTGAAAATCGAGGCAAGTCTGGCCGCGGCGGCTCCCCGACACCTCCGCATGACGGACGCGCTTGGATCGACCGCAAAGCCGGTGATCGGATTGAGATCTGCTTACCTGCGATTGATCCCCGCGCTCCTCGCAACTATTATGCTGGCGTTGGGTGTGGGGTCTGAGAAGAAATCATGAAGCTTCGCGTGTTGGCGGTGACCGCCGTGCTGGCGGTCTACGCGCCGTTTGCGTTCTATTTTGCGAGACAGCCCGTCGTGGAGGATGAGGGGCTGCTGAAGCGCCCGTTCGCGCATCAGGGGCTCCATTCCTGGCTCGCGCGCCCGCTGGTTCCGGGCTTGCTGGCGGACAGTCAGGACGCGCCTCGTGCGGCGACCCTTGTCGTCCTAGAGGATGGACATCCCCTCGGGCCCGGCCACACCGAGTTCGCCGAGATCACATACAACGGCTCTGGCCGTTATCGCTACTGGAGCGACCCGCAGGAGGGGCGAATCCTGGTGTTCTCGACCTCGGACAATTCCGACCCCAACACCAACGGACGCACCTACCGCTTCGCCCATTTCGGTGCGCATGAGCCTTACGCGGACGCGCGCCGGCGCTGAACCGGCTTTCCATCTCGCCGGCGATACCTCGGCCGGCTTCTTTGTCAGGAAAGCTCCGGATTGTCCCTGCCGGACGCGGCGCTTGCTGGCTCTCCTGGAAGCGTGTATCGACGAGGCTCGCCGGACATTCGGGGTATAGCGCAGCCTGGTAGCGCGGCAGTTTTGGGTACTGCAGGTCGTTGGTTCGAATCCAGCTGCCCCGACCACGTCCAGCCGTCAGAGCGGCTAACCCGGCACCATCAGGACCTTATTTATTGCCGAACAGCGGGTGGCCGACCCGATCGCCGACACGGATGCCGTATTTCTGCGCTGTTCCCGCCACCACCTCCAGGACGGCCCGGGCGGGCCCCCGTGACGAGATGATCTTGGTCGAAAGCGGTTCGGTATTTTCCGCGATGCGCAGGATGCGGCCGTCGGCGCGAATGAAGATCATGTCGAGCGAAACGTAGGTGTTCTTCATCCACATCGACACTTCCTGCTCGGGATTGAAGTCGAACAGCATGCCTTTGCCGTCGGCCAATTCCTTGCGGTACATCAGCCCGGTCTGCTTCTCCTCTTCCGTGGTCGCCATCTCCACCGAGAACACCTGCACGCCGTTCCTGGTGACGATTTCGAGCGGCTGGAAGCTTGCGGCGCGAGCAGGCGCGCACGTGACAGCCAATCCGACAAGAATGAGAACGGCGGCAAGCCAGCCCTGGGCGCGGGACCAGGCGGCCTTTCGGTTAAAGTGCATGGGCGGGAAACTCGGCAGGGAAATTCTGAACGACAAGGACTGGTCTAACGGCTTCGGACTGCGACATCCTTACGCGGCCACCGTCCGAAAAGCCAGAAGCGCGCGACCCTGGCCGCGCGCTTCTGCTCACGAATACGATAATTTGAAGCCGCTAGTGCGACTGCAGGCCAGGCGAGCCTGTCTCAGGATGAATCTCGGCCGCCATCATGCCCTTGGAGCCGGGCCCGAACCGTACCAGCACATATTGGCCCGGCCGCAGCTCGGTCATGCCGAAGCGACGCAGCGTCTCCATGTGGACGAAGATGTCGGGAGTTCCCTCGCCGCATGTCAGGAAGCCGAAGCCGCGCAGCCGATTGAACCATTTGACCTGTGCCCGCTCGAGCCCACTGGTTGCGGTGACTGTGACGTGGGTCCGCGGCGGCAGCATCTGCGCGGGATGGATCGCAGTCGATTCGTCCATCGAGACCACGCGGAAGGCCTGATAACCCTTGGCGCGCTGGATGCACTCGACGACGATGCGGGCGCCCTCGTAGGCAGTCTGGAAGCCGTCGCGCCTAAGCACGGTAACGTGCAGGAGAACGTCGGGCCAGCCATTGTCGGGAACGATGAAGCCGTAGCCCTTTGAGGCATCAAACCATTTGATGACGCCATGAACCTCGACGAGGTTGGCACTGCCCTCACCTAACCCGGTGAAGGGACTGAGCGCGCTATCGCGACCGGCGCCGTGCTCACCCGACGCGGGAACTCCCAGCTTCTTGGACTCAAATCCGTCCGACGACCCCATAACCCCGGACCCCACACATGCCATGCAACCCGCCACATTGGCGGCGCTCGAATCACGCGTCTTAAGAGAATCTTCTCACTTCGACGCGACGCGAATCTTCCGACTCAAAAGATAACACTACCGGTTGCGGCGCATAGACAAAAAAGAGATTCGCCGGAACCTATGAACAGCTTGCACAGCCGCGAATCAAACTAATGCCTCAATTGCCGGCGAAGGGCCCAAGCGTTTCGCCGATGTCATGGCGGATGACGAGATCGGCGATGTCGTCCTGCTCGGTGGGCTCGCGGTTGATGATCACCAAACGCGCACCGGCTTCCTTTGCCATCATCGGAAAACCCGCCGCCGGCCAAACCACGAGCGAGGAACCGATGGCGATGAAGAGATCGCAAGCCCGTGACAACTCGGTCGCACGTTGCATTTCATCCTCGGGCATCGCCTGACCGAATGAGATCGTTGCGGTTTTGACCGGCTCGTCGCATGCGCTGCAGTTGGGTGCGACGCCGTCCTGGTCGAACCGGCGCTTCACCCAGTCGAGCTGATAGACCTGCCCACATCCGATGCAACGCGCGTAGGTCGTGTTGCCATGAAGTTCGATCACGCGGTCGGGAGCGAAGCCCGAGGCTTGGTGGAGATTGTCGATGTTTTGGGTGATGACCGCGGGGATCTTGCCGGCGCGGTGCAGTGAAGCCAGCGCGCGATGACCGCGGCCGGGCTTCGCGGCGGCGAACACCTCCTCCATGGCAAAACGGCGGCGCCAGGATTCGTCCCGGGCGGACTGGCTGGCGACGAATTCGCCGAACTCGATCGGGCGGTTGCGCGTCCAGATTCCGCCCGGCGAGCGGAAGTCCGGGATGCCGCATTCGGTCGAGATGCCGGCGCCGGTGAACGGCACGATGATCTTGGCTCGCGCGATCATGTCGCCAAGCTGTTCGACGCCGCTCTGAAGGTCCTCTGCAATCACGCGCCGCCTCCCCGATTCAATTTCACGCCTGCTATGCTACCAGTACAAACGACAAGATTCTTGACGCTGTTATCCACCGCCGCGCAAGCCGGTGAGCCGCGATCGGCCGGCAATTTTTTCCGGCCCTCGCTTATCACAATCCTGCAATGCCTCCTCCCCATTGACGCCCCAATCAGGAGCGCCAATGCATGTGTTGACGCGACTCAAAGTGATTGCGGCGGCAGTGCTTGAGTTCAGAAGCGCACACATACTTCCGGTGTAGTGGGGATTTGACATGACCGAAGACGAACAACGCAAAATCCGTGAACGCGAAGAGATCGCCGCCCGAGTCGCCGCCTTCCGTGCCACGCAGGAAAAATTCAAGCGCGAGCGCGAAGAGTATTTCGTCTCGACGCTCGAGAACGCCCGCAAGGTGGAACGGCCCTCGCTCTGGCCGTGAGACATCGCGCAGACATTTGTAGGCACGAAAAAGCCCGGAGCATCGCTCCGGGCTTTTCGATTCGTCAGCTGTTACCAGTGGCGATAGTAGTAGTGGTGGCGATAATAGGGTCGGCCATAATAGGCGTACGGGCCAGGGCCGTAGTCATCATAGTACACGGGGCCGCCGTAGTAGCCGTAGCCCGGACCGTAATAGCCGTACGGATGGGACGCAGCGATAGCGCCCGCCGTGATCGCGCCGGCGGCGAGACCGAATGCCAAGCCCGGACCGACGCCGCGTGCCTGCGCAGGTGCCGCGACCGCGGTCGCGCCGACAGCCGCAACGGTCGCCAGAACTGCGAGTGTCTTCGTCATGATCTCCTCCTTCGCATCTCCCGGAGACAACGCGGACCCTTCCCAATGGTTCGCGTCTCTTCGCATCCTGGAACCGCGACGAAAAATCCCACCACGAAGGGAACAATGTCCGGAAACGTGGATTGGACCTACAAGTGCGGGAGCCTCCGCCATCCGGTCGAGGCGACAGCACGAAGACCCCGTCAGCATCTCCGCGGTGCTGGCGGGGTTTTCAGTTTCGAACCACAAATAATGGCAGGCGACGTGTATCGCTGCCAAGGGGCGGAGGTCGAGGAGGAGAGAGAGTGCCGATATCCGCTTTGCTGGCCCGCATACGCAGGCTTGTTCCCAAGAACAATGCGCAGCACTACGACGAGATCGTTCGCAGTTTCGGTGTCGGCGCGCTGCGCCCGCCGCCGACTCCAATGAGTGACGGCGAGCTCGCGCGCGCCATCGCCGAGTTCCTCAAGGAGTCGCCCTCGACGGAATCGGTTGCAGCGTTGGGCCGCCGGCTCGATCCCACCTCGCGGCTCTGAACGCGATTCTTTTCAGAGGGGGAACAAGCATCTCAGGCGGGCGTTGCTACCTTCCCGTGCGAAGAGGCTTGTCATGCCCGTTTGGCTCGAAGTCTTGCTCAACCTGTCCGGCTACGCCGGCTTCGTGGCGCTTGCGACCAGCGGCGTCGCGTGCCCCAGGGAATCCTCCGAGGACGAGATCTACGGCGGCAAGCGTTAACTGGCATGCGGCGGCTTGCCTCTGCCGACCTCGTTTGTTCCAGCTTCGCCTCCGTTTCGTTCGCGCAGAACGAATCGGAATTGACGAAATCAATTCCCAGCACGTCTTAACAAATCGTTTGCGTGCGAATGAGCGCCGAGACGCGGCAAGCGGAGCGTCACCTCGCCATCGATGAAGCAACGCCGCCAGTACGCCCTCGCCGTCTCGCGCCTCAAGCCGCAGCGCGCTTGGCGGTCCTCTTCTCCGAAAAGCATTCCAGGATCTGGATGCGAAGCTCTTCTGCGGCCGGGCCCTCGACCTTCCGGAGTTGATTCCAGAGCCTGACCACTTCGCGTTGTTTCTCGATGGTCATGAGTCACCTCCCAAGCGGATGACTCACTAGAACAAAATGAGAACAAAAAGTCCAGCCCTCGGACTGGATTTCCCATGCATGTTGCCTTGCAACTTTCGGCGCGCAAGAGACGCATGGAAGCTGGGGGATTTCAGCGCCCAGTCAATACAGCAGCGCCGCGAGGGACGAACATATTCCGTCACCGCGGCGCTGTTGCTTTTTGGATTTTCAACCTTACGTTAAAGTCTGCCGCTGACGGCCAGGCGCTGAAATCCCAATGCCGTCGGCAAGAGAGCCCCGTGCGCAAGCGCGGGGTTTTCTTTTGGAAAATCGCGCAGGTGCGCGTCAGGGCCGGATCAGACGGCGTCCTTCGCCACCTTCAGCGGCGAGGCCTTGACCGACTTGCTCGCCGGTTTCGCCGCGAACTGCATCGGCTCCTTGGTGAAGGGGTTGACGCCCATGCGGGCTTCGGTCGCGGGCTTGTTGACCACCGACATCTTCACGAAGCCGGGAACGACGAACTCACCGGACTCGTTGAGCTCCTTGTAACCGACCGTCGCCATGTACTCGATGACCGACTTCACGTCGTTCTTCGCAAGCTGCGTGCCTTCCGCAATTGCATCAATCAACTGGGTCTTGGTCATCTTCGCCATATCTGGATTTCCTCTGAATTGGGTGCACGCGAGCTGCGGTGTAGCTTTGTCCGGACGGGGTAAAACTACGCGGGCAGCGCGTCGGTTCAGGCCGGTGGCCATGAAGCAGCCGGGCTTAGAACCCATTGAGGCCGAAAACGCAAGCAGCAGTTCGACGCGAGTTCCGTGACGTCTAGCTATTTCTGCTGGGCAATACCGGCGAGATATCTGGCCGGCGGCTTGCCCAGCGCCTTCCTGAACATGGTGATGAAGGCCGTGACCGATTCATAGCCGAGATCGGCGGAGACCTGCTGCACGCTCGCGCCCGATGCGAGCTCGCGGATCGCGACGATCAGATGCAGTTGCTGTCGCCAGCGGCCGAAGGTCAGCCCCGTCTCCCTGGCTACGAGCCGCGCAAGACTGCTCTCGCTGAGCGCGACGTGATCGGCCCATTGCGCCAGCGTGCGGCGGTCGGCGGGATTGTCCGCCAGCGCGGCCGCGATGCGCTTGACGCGCGGCTCGCGCGAGAGCGGCAGATGCAATTGCTGCACGGGCATGCGCGGCAATTCGCCGAGCAGCACGCCGATCAGGCGCTGCCGCCTCGCCTCGTCATGCTGCGTGCCGTCGGACAGCTCGACGATCAATTCGCGCAGCAGCGGCGAGATCGAGATCGTGCAGCAGCGATCCGGCAGATCGACCAGCTCCGCTTCGATATAGACGAAGAACAGCCGCGCATTCGCGGTGGCACGATTGCTGTGCGGCATGCGGCTCGGAATCCAGACCGCGCAATGCGGCGGCACCATCCACAATCCGCTTGGAACGCGACACGTCACCCCGCCTCCAAGCGACACCACGAGCTGTCCCTTGCGGTGGCTGTGCTCGGGCACCTCCTCTTTGGTCCCGTCGGCATCGACACGCACGGCAATGACAGGCGCGGACGGCTCGTCCACATCCAGATCAACCCAGGGATATCTGAGCTTTTGCCTGATCATTGACCGTTTTTAGCTATCGATCGAAGTTATACGCAAATTCATCCAACCGCAAAATCGATAATTTGGGTCACCCCACCCAAGGAGACGTGACCGTGCATGGCTCGATAAGCGCGCAAGCAACACGGCTCAGCCGACAGGTCCGCACCCAAGCCGGCGCGGTGCGCGGCCAGCCGCGCGACGAGAGCGGCGTGCTCGCATTCAAGGGCATCCCCTACGCCGCGCCTCCGGTCGGCCCGTTGCGCTGGCGCGCGCCGCAACCACCAACGCCATGGCGCGGCGTGTGCGATGCGCGCGCCTTTGGCGCTGCAAGTCTGTCCTCGCTCGAAAACGATCCGCGGCCGGGACCACGCGCCGAGGATTGCCTCACGCTCAATGTGTGGACCGCCGCGCAAGACGCTGACGAGAAGCGGCCGGTGATGGTGTGGATCCACGGCGGCGGCTTTCAATTCGGCTCCTCGGCCAATCCCGCCACCGATGGCGCCCTGCTAGCGGCCAAGGGCGTCGTTGTCGTCAGCTTCAACTACCGCCTCGGCATCTTCGGCTTCCTCGCCCATCCCGAGCTCGATGCGGAAGCGCCATCGGGCAATTACGGCCTGCAGGACCAACTCGCGGCGCTGCGCTGGGTCAAGGCCAATATCGCCGCATTCGGCGGTGACCCCGATAACGTGACCCTGCTCGGTGAATCCGCCGGCGCCATGGCCGTCGGCCTCCTGATGGCATCGCCGCTCGCGCGCGGGCTGTTCCACAAGGCCATCGCCGAGAGCGGCGCGTTCTGGGATGGCCGACGCGGGCCGTTGCAAACTCATGATGAAGCTCGCGCGCGTGGCCTCGCGTTTGCGCGCCGGCAAGGCGGTGCGTCGATCGCAGCCCTGCGCACTATGCCGGCCGAGCAACTGAATGCAGCCGCGCCCTGGAGTTTTGCGCACGACCATGTCACGCAAGCGTTCTCACCCAGCATCGATCATCATCTGGTGCCGGACGCGCCTGCGCGACGCTTCCTGCGCGGCGAGCAGATGCACATTCCCCTGCTCGCGGGCTGGAACAGCGCGGAAGAATTCCCCTTCATGTCGCAAGCGCTTCCCCATCATCAGGCGCAGGCCTTTCGCGCGGCGGCCGAAGCGCTGTTCGGCACGGACCGGATGGCGGACTTTCTCAGCCACTATCCCGCCGAGACCGACGCGCAGGCCAAGGCGTCCGCCGCTGCGCTCGCCGGCGACATGGTGATCGGCGAGCAGTGCTGGCAGGCGCTGCGTCTGCATCGCAGCAGCACGCGCGCGCCGGTCTACGGCTACCACTTCGTCTACACCTCGCCCTACACGCCGATTGCCTCGCACGTGACCGAGATCCCCTTCCTCTTCGGCACGCTGACGCCGCAACGGGTGATCGGCTGCGCCGCGCCGCCTGACGAAGCCGACCGCGTGCTGGCGCAGACCATGATGAGCTATTGGGTCAACTTCGCAAGATCAGGCGATCCGAATGGGCCCGGCCTGCCGTTCTGGCCGGCCTATGACGAGAGCGACATCGTGCAGATCCTCGGAAACACCATCGAAGCCCGGCCCAATCCGCACGCGAAGCGCTTCCGCTTCCTCGGCAGCTTCAGGGAGAACGGCGTGCTGCCCATGCGCTGGCGAGGTGACGTGGCCAACTGAGAGGGCCCGTGACTTCCCAGGGGAAGTTTTCCACACGATGCCTCACCTCATCGTGAAACTTTCATCTCGAACGATGTTGTTCAGACTCTGGTAACCCAACGCCGCCACTCTCCATGCAGTCCTGTTGCGTTGGAGTACCCAAAAAGTGCTGAATTTTGACGAGCTGCGTGAACTCGCAGCCGATGTTCGCGTGTTTGTCGATGTCGCCGAGGACAAGGCCGCGGCGCTCAGAACCGTCATCGCCGCCTATGACGTCGTGCTGGCGATCTTCCCCTCCGGAGACGGCATGGGCCTGCACGTCATCAAGGGCAAAGAGATCCTGGACAAGATCGCAAAGTCGCGCAGCCACGCGACCTACAGCCACACGGCGATCGCGGTTCCCGATCTCGAGCATGCCGAAGTGTTGAAGTACCTGACGGCGCCGGTCGAACAGCGGGTCGCGGCGTAAGCAGTCAGTGTGGCGACAGCGAGCGATCGTCTCGCGGGCGGTCGCGCTTCAATGCCCCCACACGGCGACCATGAAGCCGAGCGCGAGAATGCCGAGGCCGATGATGACGCCCGCAACTTCAGCGGCGTTGTCCACGCCGAACAGCTTGACGATGGCGGTCCCGACCAGATTGAGGACCAGTTCGAAGATGAAGCCGAGCAAGGCGTCGAGCATGGCCGCTCACCCCGCCTTGCCGTATTTCTTGCCGTATTCGATGCCGTGCTCTGCGTCGCCGACAACGCCGCCCACCTGATATCGTTTGAACCAGCTCACGGCGAAATGCCCCCGTTGATAGCCATTGGTCGCCGCGAGCCTCGTGAGGGTTCGGGCCATCCATTTGCTTTGTGACGGCGGTCACAGCACGCGATCCCCCGTTCGGCGTACTCCTGCGATCACAGGTGCAAGGGGAGCACGCTCCCCGTCGACGGCGGAATGGTCCGCCGTCCGATCTTCATCAGGAGCAGATACCATGCAGAACAGTGATTATCCGGGAATGATCGAGCTGACGGATGCCGAGCTCGAGTCGGTCGTCGGCGGCAACTGGCTGGGCGATGCCTTCCGCGCCATCGGCAACGCCATCGTCCATGCCGTCGAGTGGGTCGGCGGCATCATCGCCGGCGGCTTGCGGGGCCCAGGCTGTTTTCCCGGCCCGTTCGGTTCAGGGTCGGGACCGGGCCAGCCGCCGCTGTGATGTCGTTTTTCCTGTCATCACCGCGCAAGTCGGAGGCCGCCGCGTTGGCGGCCTCTTTGTTTGCGAGCCGCGATTGCGGCTTGCTCCCCGCGCCGCAGGGTTGGCCGTGCATGACGAGAGACATCTCCGCCCCCGTTCACCGGATATCAAGCTTCTTACTTTAATCTGGACGGCTGCCTGGGGATCATCAGCGGGGGGCTTGATGAGTGAGGGGGAACAACGCAACGACAGGCGGGTCGCGTTCGAGCGACCCATCGACGCCCGCGTCATGGCGATCGACGGCACTTGGCAGCGCGCCTGCAAGATTCACGACGTCTCCGAGATGGGGGCGAAGCTGGTGATCGACGGCGCCGTGACGGATATCGGCCAGAAGGAATTTTTCCTGGTGCTATCCCCCATTGGCCTCGCCTACCGACACTGCGAGCTCGCCTGGATCAATGGCGAGTTCATCGGCGTTCAGTTCATCAATCGCGGCAGAGCAGCGAAGCGAGCGCGCCGCGGCGAGACGCTGGTGAAGTAGCAAGCCGATCGCGCGCGCTGCAGCGCAGACCAGCTCATTCATCGGCAAGGGCGAACGGCGAGAGCGGTTGAAAGCCTGCGCCGCTGGACTGCACCTCCCGAACAAGACAAGATGGTTTCAATGTCAATGCACCAGCTCGTCAGTGGCCGGCGTGAGTAACGTGCACCGCAATAAAACTCAAAAACGGCAGGGAAGAACGATGCAGCGAAAAAGAAACGTGGCGCTTGATGCTGCGATGGCTTGCCCGGCTCTCATAGCGGCCATCATGATCATTGCGATCTCGCCGGCAAGCGCCGACGATTCAGCCAACATATCACCCGCGCTCAAATGCGCTGACTTGACCGGCTGGAAGATGCCGGGATCGACTGCAACGATCACCAAGGCCGAAATGGTGCCGGAGGCGGCGCCGGGGACCGTGCAGCCGTCGCCGCCGGCGCCGGCCACCGTATCGGTGGCGCTGCCGCCGAACTGCCGCGTCGATGGCGTCATCGATCAGCGCGTGGGCGTCGATGGCAAACCTTACGCGATCGGCTTTGCCGTCGCCCTGCCCGATCGCTGGAACGGCCGGTTTTTGTTTCAGGGCGGCGGCGGTTTGAACGGCACGATCCGGCCGCCGCTGGGTTACCAGGCGGCCGGCGAGGTGCCGGCGCTGGCGCGCGGCTTTGCCGTGGTCTCAACCGATAGCGGTCATCAGGGCGCGGTGTTCGATGCCTCGTTCCTCAGGGATCAGGAAGCCGCGCTCAACTTCGCCACTGCATCCGTCGGCAAGGTGACAATTGCCGCCAAGGCGATCGTCGCGCACTACTACGGCCAGCCCGCAAAACGATCCTATTTCACGGGGTGCTCCACCGGGGGCCGCGAGGGCATGCTGGCGTCGGCGCGCTATCCCGAACAATTCGACGGCGTCGTCGCCGGCGCGCCTGCGATGCGCACCGGCAACTCCAATATCGGTCTGGCCTGGGCCAACGCTGCCTTCAGCCAGATCGCGCCGAAAGATGCGTCCGGCAAGCCGGAGCCCGCCAAGACCTTTTCCGCTGATGAGCGCAAGCTGATCACGAACGCGATCCTCGATGCCTGCGACGCCAAGGACGGCATCAAGGATGGCCTGATCTTCGACCGCAAAGCCTGTCAATTCGATCCCGCGGTCCTCACCTGCAAGGGCAACATCAAGGAGTCCTGCCTGGCGCCGCCGCAGGTCGATGCCCTCAGGAAAGCTTTTGCCGGACCGAAGAATTCACGGGGCGCACAGGTCTACCCGCCGTTCCCGTGGGACAGCGGCGTGGCAGCCGAAGGCGTTGCCATTCCCGGTATCCTGACCACAGGCGCGCGCAGTCCGGTCGGACCGCCTGTTTGGGACAGCATCAACGTCGATCAACTCGAAGACCGCGTCAACGCGAGCGGGTTGGATCGCCTCGCCAACACCGCCTACTGGACCAACCTTTCGAGTTATTTCGGCCATGGCGGCAAGCTGCTGTTTTACCACGGTGTGAGCGATCCCTGGTTCTCGGCTGAAGACACCGTGAATTACTACGAGCGCATGGCGGCGGATTCCGGCGGCATGGAGATGGTGCGGGAGACATCGAGCCGGGCCTTCCTGGTGCCCGGCATGGGTCACTGCTCGAGCGGCGCAACGCTCGATCAGTTCGATCTCCTCAGCGCGGTCGTGAACTGGGTGGAAGACGGCAAGGCGCCCGATGCGGTGGTCGCAACGGGACCAGCCTTCCCCGGCCGCAGTCGGCCGCTTTGCGCCTATCCGCAACATGCGCAGTACAAGGGGCAAGGCGATCCGGAGAGCGCGGCGAGTTTTGAGTGCAAGTAGGAAAGATGTGCGCGGTTAAATGCGAACCATAGAACTCAATGTCCGAATTGGCGCACGTGCCAGGACCTTTACGCGACCTGGGGCGGAGCCTGAGGCACTTAGGTTCACTGTCGCCGTAATTGCGGAAGGGAACAACACAACAGCCAGGACATTGAGTCCCCATGGGTGTGGTGAAGCAAATCAAAAAGCAGGCTGTCGTGGCCGAACAGGCGGCCGCCCGAACGGCTGACGCTTTTGTGGCCGACCAGATGAAGAGCCTGGCCGAGGCCTTCCGGGCTCAGGCCGAAACCATAAGAAAGCAGAAGAAGCAAAAGAAGAAGAAATGAATTTTACCGTCATTGGCAGGTGCAAGCACGGAGAGCTGGCACATCGCCGCAGCACGCCCGAAGCTGCGCTTAAGAAGGCTCGAGAGCTTGCCAAATCAGGCTGCTACGACGTTCACATCGTAACCCCGGAAGGCCGGGATTACGCCTCTCCCGAGTTCGGAGATCTCCCCCGATCGCCGGCTTCACGCCGAAATATTCAGAAAGCCCACACCTAAGCTGGCCGGGGACAATCACGGTGCGCTGAATTTAGCCGCGTGTGCGCCTTGCTGGACTGTGAAGTTCTGCTTCATGGCTCATGAAGGTTATACAGGATAGTTGCTGGCGGAATGCCGTCGTACCTCCTCTTCGCAACACCAAGCAGAGAAGAGGAGCACCACAATGACCGGCGACCTTGGCAAATCCAACCATCGCAGTGACGTGTCGAAGCAAGTTGATCCGCGGCAGGTCGCTGACCAAAGCTCCGGGACGAACACAAAGGGACTACATCGGCGGGCATTCTTGGCCGCCGGCGCAACCGCTACGGCCCTCGCTGCCAGCCCGAGCTTCGCGCAGAACCAGCCGCCGGTTGCGCCTGCTCCGACCGTCCAGGCGGCAATGCCGGGCAATGTCAGGGTGGAACGGCTGGACGGTTCGATTCTCACGATCGGCATTCGCCAGGACGGTGACCGTGTCGAACTGTCGAGTGTTATCGGCTTGGGCCGTTTGATGTACATGCTCGATCACGACGACGCCCTGCGTGTCGCGGTGCTCTATTCCCAGGGTCCCGACTTCATCGGCGGCATCTTGGACGCCGACAGCTGGGCACCCGTGCTGCGGACTGGCCGCTTCCCGGAAATTCCCCAATTCGTAAATCCGGTCGGCACCATCCCGCCGCGGCGAGAGAAGCCGCTTGTTGTCGCCGTGCAGGGCAAATGCCAAGGCGCAGGCCACGAGCTGTTCCTCGCCGCCGATATCAGGGTCGCCGCCAGCAACACCGTCTTCGCACAACCTGAAGTCACCCGCGGCCACTTCCCGGCCGGTGGCGCGCCGATCACGTTTGTCCGCGAAGCGGGCTGGGCGAATGCGATGCGTTACATGCTGACGGGCGACGAATGGGGTGCCGACGAGGCTTACCGAATGGGTCTCGTGCAATTCGTGACGCCGCCCGGAAAGCAACTCGATCGCGCCATCGAGGTCGCTCGCAAGATCTCCGCAGCAGCTCCGCTTGGCATTCGTGCCACCATGAATTCGGCGCACCGTGCGCTCAGCGAGGGTCAGGAGGCGGCATATGCGGCGCTGTTTCCCGAACTTGCCCACCTTGCCCAGAGCGACGACCACGAAGAATATTTCCGCGCGCAAAGGGAGAAACGCGCCCCTGTCTTCCATGGACGCTGACTTTGTACTGATTCATTCGCGGCAACCGCCTCATGCGGCTTCGGTCAGTGCCAGCCGCGAGGAGATCGAGCGCACTGTCACCGCGCGCCGGCGACGAGCGCGGCAGCAGCGAAGCCAACAGCCAACGCCGCCCACTCCTTGCGCGTCACGATCATCACGGTCAGCGAAGCCGTGCAGCCGACGATGCTCGCCAGCCCACCTTCGAGGCAGGCTGCTGCCACGAAGGCAACGAAGAGATTCCCGGGGGCCAGTTGGAAGAACCTTGCCAATGCACTGCCCTCTCGCATCAAACTCCCTGCGAGAAACCCTCCTGACCGCAAGGCATAGCTGACGAGCCCCAGCACACCGATCGCCGCCAGGGTGTGCCACTCAGGCATTGTCGCCGCGCATCATGCTGAAGCTGGTGCCAACAGCGCCGCCGGCCAGCATGGCCCAATTCGGCGAGACCAGGCTGCCGACAAGAAGCGCGCCCGCAGCCGACAGCAGCCAAGGCAGAACAGAACGCGCGCCACGCCACTGGGTCGGCAGCAGGGTCACGATGAACGCTGCAGGGAGCAAAGCCGCGGCGACCGAAATCGGGCCACCAGGCGCCAGCGGCAGGCCGTAGCCAAGGGCGGTCCCGCCCATCCAGCCGACAGCCATGGGCACGTTCGCGCCCAAGAGATAGCCGATATCAGCATCATTGCTTTCTGCGTCCGCTGAAGTCATGAGCCAGGAGGCGTCCGCCAGCAGAAACAGGATTGGCAGCGTGATGCGCTTTCTGAGTTTGCCGAAGATCTGGTAGAGGTGAGCGCCCATGACGAGATACCGCGCATTTGTCGCGATACAGGCTACGGCCATCGGGATGATCGGCGGGACCGGGGCCCATAGGCCGAGAGTGACGGCCTGCGCCGTGGCAGAGTAGACGACGACGCTAAACAGCACTGAAGGCACGAAGCCAAGCCCGACACCGCGATAGGCGACACCCATGACCACGCCAGCCACGCCATTGCTCAGCAGAAACGGAAGCGCCGCGAGCAGACCGCGCCGAACCCCCGCGCGTGAGCAGATGGCCTTGGCCGACGACGCCGGTTGCGTTGTAATGGTCATGACCGTTATATAGGCCCGGCAGGCTCAACTATGTCAAGAGATCCCCAGCGCGCAGCGACGCAATTTTTCGGCGGACGAGTCTGTCTCGATTTCGCCAATACGTTGGATTGGCGGACATCTGCTGATCCGCAGGAGCTGATCCCCGACTACGCCGCCTTTCTCGGCTGGTGCGGCCGCCGGAGAACCTTGTCACCTCAGGCGATCACGGCGCTCGAACTCATCGCCCGGAAGAAGCCGGATGCCGCCGCCGCCGCGCAAGCCGAGCTGCTGTCGCTGCGTGCAGAGATCTGGAGCATCTGCGATGCGCTCCGCCGTAGCGAGCGAACCGACCTGGCAGTCGTCAATGCGCTGCTCGCACAAGCCCCGCCACAGCCGCCTCTCGTTCGCACCGGCGGCTCGTATCTGCACAACCTTTCGGGCAAGACTCTCTCCGAACCGCTCTGGCCCATCCTGTGGTCCCTGACGGCGGTTCTAACCTCGGCCGATGCCTCGCGCATCGGCTGCTGCCAGGCCAACGGTTGCGGCTGGTTCTATGTCGACGAAAGCCCAAACCGAACCCGGCTGTGGTGTTCAAGCGAAGTCTGCGGAAATCGCGAGCGGGCACGACGGGCGTATGCCAAGCGCAGAAAGAAAGTCGCCGGCAAGGGAGGCTGAGTCCTTGAGGGGAATTGGCCACCACGAAATTCGGGACAGTGCACTAAAAGCCCACGCATCACTGCCGTGGGCCCGCCTGACAGAAAGCGTGAATTCAACGCACCATCACCGAAATCGGAAGAGCAAGGGTGGGTTCGCCGTAGCGACCACTATTCTTCGGCCGGCCAGCACCGGTGCGCTGACCTCCGCGCTTCAAAGATTGAGATATCTGCATGCTCGAAATGGTGCGCCGACGTCAGCCATGCGTCAAACGAAACCAGTAAGCAGCGAGGAAGACGAAAAAGCCGACCGCAATGATGATGGCGGCAATGATGCCCAGGGCGCCTTTAGCGCTGAGACTCAGGTTGCGGTATTTGATTTGAAGCTCGGGCAGGTCTGACATGAACACAGCTCTCCATTGAAGTTGGATCAGCTGTATCCTCAGCTCCCTTTGCCCTTTCGGACTAAGATTCATAAGACCTAAAATTTCGAGGCTCGCAACGAGATTGATTCACACTTGGGCATCAAAAAATTTGATTTTCCAAGGGGTGTTAACAGCATTGAGACTAAGTGTTGGAATCACTGTGATTTTTCGAGTCTCGTTTCACAGGGTAACCCCACCCAGAAGGCTTTTACAAAACTGGGGACAAGTCCAGTCGAACGCATAACCAGCCATCTGCTCTACTTACGCGACCACCCATTAAACTAATGCCGATCGCTATCTGCGGGGCCACAGCAGGTAGATTAGGATGGCCCCCTCTATGAAGACCAACCAGAGCAGCCCTCGCAGGATCGACTGCACCTCCTTCAGAGCTGCAAGGGTCTGCTTTTGGATGCTCTGGGAGGTGTCGTGGATGTCGCGTAGCCGGGACTCGATGAACCGCAGCCCTTAAGCTGGTGCCACAGCGACCTGCCCACGTCGCCGACAGGTGCTTGCTCTTGCTGCATCAGGGCGTCGAGTGCTTCCCAGTCGAGCCTCTCCATGAGGTCGTGGAGCTTCTCCTGATGCTCGTCCATGAAACGCGCCATGTGCGAAGACGGCCTACATAGTCCATGAGGCGAGATCTAATGGCCCTCCGCAAGTGAGACACGATAATTACAGTGGCGGGACGCCGTGCAAGCTTTTTTGTCATCTCAACCGGGAGTATAACCCGGCTTTTGGAGATTGAAAATGAGTTGGCCTCGTACCGTGTTGCGCCCTTTGACAGCGTCCACGCACTCGGTGTTGTTAGCATCAACTACGCCAGATTCGAATTAACGCACGTGTGGATGTTAGCAGCCGTCGGCAACATGAAGGAGCGCCAAGCTGCGGTGATATCAGCGCGCACCAACCCGAGCGATCGCGTCAAGCTCATCGAAACGTTCATAACTCATGCGGAATGGTCTGATGAGGCGCTAGCGGCCATCAAGCACTACCTCAAGGCGATGGGCATATTGACGACGAACAGGAATGTTTTGGTTCACTCGAACATGGTCGAGGCATGGAAGGATCAGACGGCGATCTATTCAATATCCAGGAAGGGAACGACCAACATAATTCGATCCTCGCTAGAGGAAATAAGACAGGTGGCTGATGACCTAAACGAGTACTTTGATTTCGGCCACATGCTATCGAATTATATAGCGTCCGAAGTCCACCGTGCCGCTTTGGAGGCCGGAATGATGGTCGTCTCCAAAGTCCCGCCCTTACCGCCGATGCCCTTCACATTGATCCTAGCCAGCGTTCAAAGGCGTAGGCCAGAAACCCTGTTTTGAACGTGGTAAAGGTGGTATTGGCGCTCTAGATTTCTGGATGACCTATGCCTTTTTTCCTCGACCAAGAACCCGTCAGTGAAACGCTGTTCAGCGACCGATCCCTGTCAGCACTCATCGACATGCAAAACGGCCGCGCTGAGAACGTCGTCGCGGAATACGGCAGCGATGCCTTGCTGTCGACACCGACCGAGGACATCGTCGAGCAGGCCTACGACGTTTGCCATCTCGAAGTCCCTGTCCTGCTGGAAGACAAGACCTATCAGGCCGACCCACGTGAGGTGACGCGGCAGGTCCGGGATTATGGCCAAATGGTCGGCGTCCAGGGCTTTCAGTATAGGATTACAGTCCCATTCGAAGGGCACCTTGGGCTGTTCCGGCATTCCTCCTCGCTGTCAATCGGCGACTCGCCGCGGGCGAAGGCCAACGAAGATGGAATCACCCTCACGGCCTCGGGCTACAACCTCACCAAGGACGAGCTGCAGGCTCACTTCAAAAAGGTCATTGACGCCATCAAATTGAGGCTGAGCGGCCAGGAGAAGGTCGTAAAGCCGTTCAACGAGGCGCTGAGGCCCAAGGTCCGCAATCTCGTGGAGGAGCGCAAGAAGGGCATTTTGGCGGCCCGGAATATCGCCGAGTCCCTAGGCTATCCGATGGTGCGCGCCGGTCACGTCCCCATGACCCATGTCCCTGCTCAAATGCGGCGCCGGATCAGACCGTCGCTTCCTCCCCAGACCTCGACCTACACCCCCGAGCCCGCCCTTGAAGAGGCGGAGTACCAGCACATCCTCAAGATCATCGACGACATGTCGGTGATGATGGAGCGCAGCCCCACGGCGTTCGAGCGCTTGGAGGAAGAGCACCTCAGGGATTTTTATCTTGTCGTCCTCAATGGCCATTACGAGGGCCGCGCGACGGGCGAGACCTTCAACGCCAGCGGCAAGACGGACATCCTGATCCGGGAAAACAACCGCAATGTATTCATCGCTGAATGCAAGTACTGGCATGGCCCCCAAACGCTAACGGACGCCCTCGACCAGCTCCTCGGTTATCTAACCTGGCGCGACACCAAAGCCGCGCTAATCATGTTCAACCGCAACAAGAACTTCACCGCCATGGTCAAGAAGATGGTGGAGACCTCGAGCGAGCATCCGAGTTGCAAACGCGATCCGGTTCAGGAAACGGAGACCCGGTACCGTTACGTCTTCGCCAGCAAGGACGATCCCGCGCGGCAGATCATTTTGACTGTCATGGCGGTGAACGTCCCCAACCCGAGTGATGAATGACCTGGGTCCCGATATTCTTGATGCCCAATCTCCGCGTCGGCCATGAGCTGATCGCCAACGAGATGGCCATCGTCCCTGTAGACGATGAACGCATCACTGAATATGCAAAGCAGTTCCCGGATTTCCGCCGCTTCGTCCGCAAGTTCACCGATCCGTTCGGGAGACGCATCGCGCCAGGCATTCTGCTGCTCAACACAAACGCACCACCTACGTTCCGAACAATCGAGGCGGTATCCAGTTTCCGCGACCTTCTCACCCTCTCTGTCGTACCCCTGCAGAGGGCCCGGGGGATAATCCACGGTCACTCCCATCACATCCAGTATTCGGACTATTTCGACTTTTATCCGTGGACCTTCAACGACCAGAATGGGCATCTCGTTTGCAACACACCGGGTCTCGTCGGCTTACACGAGGTCAGCGCCTTCAAGGGACAGTCTTCGCCAATCCTTTCGGCCCTCGATTTCAACCGCATTGACGTCGATGCCCCGCTCCTAAAAGCTCTCATGGCGCGATGGTGTATCCGCTATTCGACCCTAAAGCCCGAGTGGGCCGACCGCGCTCTCTTCCGATCCCTCAACATGGCCATGGCTGCGTCAAAGATGCCGGCCGGCGCTGACGTGACCAACTTCGACTTGGGGCGCAACTTGGGCCTCTGGGTGAGCGCCTTCGAGATCTTGACCCATACCGGCCAGGAGAAGCTTCGGTTAGCCCACGTCTACGACAAGGTCGGCGGAGCACCTTGGCGGAGTAAGAAGACCAAACGGAAGGTGTTCAGCCCTCATCATTCACAGGTGAAGCGCAATCTCGGGTGCTGGATCTACGGCGAAATTTACCGCGTCCGAAACCACTTCATTCACGGGGAGCCGGTTGCCGCGAATAGTCTCATCGTCAAGCGGTCCCGGCGAAACCTGTTCTCCTACGCGCCCATGCTTTACCGCATGTTGCTTACAGGGTTCTTGAACCTGCCAGAGCCTTCGAGCATTCAGGGAACGGAATGGTCGCGAGAGCGGTTCGACTTGACCGCAAATCAAGGCGACATCGAGGACGCTCTCCTAACCGTACTGGTCACTGAGGCTGAGTACCGCGCCCACCGGGAGGCGAAGATGGCCCGCGTTCGGATGCGGTCGCGGCAGGCCACGCCGCCACAGACACAGCCTAGCTGAGTACCCGTGATGCCAGCCGCAGGCGCCGAGCGCTGCCCAGCCCACCGCAAGCAGCATTAGATCTGTCCATACGCAATCACGCTGTTGTTGCTTACTCATGGTCGTTGGCCTGGCTGCAGGCAGCCTTCATCTCCGATCACGATGACAGTGCACTAAATCTGCCCGCCATCGCCACCCTGCAGGCTTTGGGCCGATGAAGACGGATAAGCATCAGGCATTTGGTACACCGTCATCGTAGTTCGACGGCCCTCAACGGGCGGATTCGCTGTCGCCGCCCGTATAATTCTGGACCACCCCGGACAACGTCTTGGCAGAACGCACTGCTATACTTCACCCTTTGACGGTCAGGCTGAGTCTTGTCGAACTTCCTGAGGAAATCCATCAATGCAGATCATCGTCGGGCTACTAGTCCTAATTCTTGCGTGCGTACTCGCCCTAGTATCCCGTCGTCCCACCGGCGCTGCATGGTCGACATTTTGCTCATTGAGGTTCGCCCAATCACGGTGGAAGAAGCGTGTCGCAGTAGGCGTTTCTAAATCCGTGGCTGCTGTGAGCATCATCGCAAGCGGATACGCTTACATATACTCGCTCGCCAATGAGGCCTATCAAAGAGGTGAGACCAATGCATCACTCCGCCTTACCAGCTTTGTTACCCTGGTTGGCGGGCAGCGGCCGGCGTTCGTAGCAGCCGTAAATGATTTTGCCACCGTCCAGAACGCTCCTAGCTATGAGGCGCCTTCTTTTTGGCGCGTGGGAAGTTGGTATCAATCGCACCGCCTAAACCGGCTGCTTCTTTCGAATTGGGCGATCTCATTCTTCGCGCAATGTGAACCTGCCACCTGTGGGCACGACAAATTCCGAGTTGATCTCAGAGAGTCTCGATTAACGGCAGCGGATCTGATGCTTGTTAATCTCGACGATGCGGATTTAGGCTACGCAAGCGCTGCAGAAGTTCAATTTGTTGCTGCATCGCTTCGGAATTCGAGGTTGAGATCAGCGCGTCTCTCCAACGCGTCAATTGGAGGTGCAGATTTTACTGGCGCAAAGATGCGGACCTGCGCGGAGTTAGGGCCAATGTTTTCTCGGAAGATGAGAACTCAACTCAATTTGTCGATGCGGACCTTCGCGGCGTAGATGCGACCGATGCAAACTTTGACACTACGGTCTTTGACAATGCGAATTTGGGGCGATTTGACTGTTATGCGGTACAACGCGCTCGAGGTCGCGCATCCAACGACGACAGCGTTGGCGAACTACGGACGCTTATGTCAGGTAGATCAAGCAAATTTATGAATGTCAGCGCAACGTTTGCAAAATTCCGTGGCGCCAATCTGAATGATATCGATTTTCAGAATGCAAATTTGTTCGGCGCGGATTTTTCTGGGGCAAACCTCGCTAATGCTAATCTATCCGGAGCGAATCTGAACGCGGCCAAATACAACGCAGGAACGATTTGGCCAAAAGGGTTTAATCCAGTTGAAGCGGGAGCAACGCTCCAATAGCGCCTACCCCCTGCCCCTCGCCCCACTTTCCTGCTATCTCTCCCCCGCCGATCCGGCCCAAAGCAAAACCCTCCGTCCACCAAGGGAGCAAGAAACATGCGTTATCTCCACACCATGCTGCGCGTGCGCAATCTCGATGTCGCGCTGAAGTTCTACCAGGATGCCTTGGGGCTGAAGGAGGTGCGGCGGATCGAGAACGACAAGGGGCGCTTCACGCTGGTGTTCCTGTGCTCGTCGGACGATCTCGAGGCGCTGAAGAAGCAGCCGCCGACGCGCGGCGCGCCGCTGGTCGAGCTCACCTATAATTGGGACGAGGAGAAATACGGCGAGGACCGCTTCTTCGGCCATCTCGCCTATGAGGTCGACGACATCTACGCCACTTGCGAGAAGCTGCAGAAGGCCGGCGTCACCATCAACCGGCCGCCGCGCGACGGCAACATGGCCTTCGTCCGCTCGCCCGATCTGCACTCGATCGAGCTGTTGCAGAAGGGCGAGCCGAAGCCGCCGCAGGAGCCGTGGGCCTCGATGCCCAACACCGGCCATTGGTAACGGCCGCGCCACAGGAACAAGGCCGCCTCGCCCGTGTTGTCCCTCCGACAAATGCTGATGGAGGAGAACGCGATGGGACGCGGAATTTTGCTGTGGCTGCTGGGTGTGCCGATCCCGGTGATCATTCTGTTGTGGCTGTTCTTCGGCCACTGATATCAGCGCAAACGCATCTTGCTGATGTCGCGCTGGTTGCTCTGCAATGAAAGCTCCGCTCCTCGAAGCGGAGCTTTTTGCATGAGAGGGGCGCGGCAAGGCGCATGCCTGCTTGCAGCGATTTCCGCTATCACCCACGGCCAATCAACGTCGCGGGAGACGCTCGATGCCGGACACACAGCTGACGATCTGGGGCCGCGCCAATTCGGTCAACGTGCAGAAGGTGCTGTGGTGCCTCGCCGAGCTCAGCCTGCCCTATCAGCGCATCGACGCCGGCATGCAATACGGCAAGACGCGCGAGGCCGACTATCTCGCGATGAACCCCAATGCGCGGATCCCGACGCTGGTCGAGGGCGACTTCAGCTTGTGGGAATCCAATTCGATCATGCGCTATCTGTGCCTTGCGCACGGACGCGGCACGCCGATCTACCCGGAGGCCCCGAAGCTGCGCGCCGGCGTCGACCGCTGGCTCGACTGGACGCTCTCGACGGTGCAGCCGGTCGACCGCCCGGTGTTCTGGGGCATCGTGCGCACCGCGCCCGCCGAGCGCGACATGATCAAGGTGCAGCAGGATGCCGACGCCGCCGCCGAGGTCTGGGCGATCGCCGACCGCCTGTTGTCCACCCGACCGTTCATGGAGGGCGATGCGTTCACCCTCGCCGATATCGCCGTCGGCGCCTATGCGCGGCGCTGGCTCGGTGTCGAGGGCATCACCCGGCCGGCGCAGCCGAACCTGACGCGCTGGCTCGCCGAGCTCGGCAAGCGGCCCGGATTTGCCCAGCACGTGGCGCCGCCGATGTCGTGAACCGCTGACGCGCATTAAGGTGCGGTGGGAGCGTGCGGAATCGCTCTGGCCGCGCAAATCGGCCGCACCCGGCTTCTACTGTGCATGGGGTTGTTTTCGCGTTTTTGGGATCAGACCCTGTCTCAGCGCCGGATCGCCGTGTCGGCGCTGATCGAGCCGCCGATCTTCACGCAGGTCCCGGTGGCCTCGACCATGGTGAAGCCCCGGCCATAGGAGGCGCAGCTGTTCGCCTTCGCAGACCCCGAGCCGGCGCCCTTGAGCGGCAGCGTCTTGCCGGACTGCGCTTGGGCGGTCGGTGGCAGCCGCAAGGTCTCGGCTCCGGCCGCGGCGGTCAGTGCGAGAGAGATCAGGGCGAGGATGGCAAGGCGCATGCCCGCCTTGTAGCCCGGACCGGCAGAAGGCGCCATCCGGACGGCCTGGACCTTAGAGGAACCGGACGCCGGCCGATTTGCCGCGGCGCCAGATCACCTGGCAGCTCCGCCCGGTCCGCGCGTCCCGCGCAAAGGCCATCCGGATCACGCCCGGAAGCTGGCTCGCATCCTCGTCCATGGTGATCCGGGCGCCCGAGTCCGAGATGTCCTGGACCAGGCAATGCCGCGCCGCGAATCCGCCGTCGAGCGTGATCCAGGCGTGCTGCGACAGCAATTTGCGGGCTGCGCGCTTCTTGGGCGGTGGCATCGGCGAAAAATCTCCCGCGCCAGCGCTAGCCCAGGGAACCCTAAGAAACGGTTGAAATCACGGCCCGAATAGTCCCGGGGGCAGGCTATCCACCGTCGCGCAAAGAGCGTTCCGGAACGGCTTGCCCAAGGGGCCAAAGGCCACTATACGTTCGCCCGCTGCAAGCCGCCGGCACGACTCGGACGGCCAGCGGGCCTGTCGCCACGTGCTATCAGGCCCGGCGTTTGCTCCCTTCGTCTATCGGTTAGGACGCCACCCTTTCACGGTGGAGAGAGCGGTTCGATTCCGCTAGGGAGCGCCACGCAGTCCCGTCACCGTTCCCCCAGGAAGCTGCCCTGCACCTTCGCGCAGGCGAGCCCGACCGTGTAGACGTGGATCCCCTCGATCACGCAATGGTCCGGATTGAGCGCCAGCAGCCCGATTGCATTTTCGGCGTCGAGCGCCACCGCCGAGCGGACAACGATGCAGGGATAGTCCGCAGCGAGCTTCGCGTAGGTGTAAGGACGAAAGTTGTTCTTCAACACGTGCGTATAGGTGTTGTGGTCCAGCAGCGGCACCGTGAAGGCGCGGGCATAGGCCACGGAAAACCTTTCCCGCATCGCCCGGTCGCCCCAGAGCTGCAGCGTCATGTCCCAGCCGTGGTTCATGTCGTTCTCCGGCGCGCGCACGAACATGCCGGAGACATTGGCGCAGGCCGGACCGGCCGCGACCACGGCCTTCGAGAGCCTCGCGCCGATCGCGTTCAAGGCAGACGACTGCAACGCCGTAGCGCGGGCGTCGATCAGGGTCACCGCGCCCGTGACTGCGCACAGGCTGCCCGCAACGAGGTTCAGCGCCGCCGGGGAAGCCATCGGAGCCAGCCGCCTGAGCTGCACCACGACCAGGACCAGCACGCCCCCGGTCTGGACCCACGGCACCAGCATGTAGTGAAGCGCATAATGTTTCGACGTCGCCACGAGGTACGCGGCATAGATCAGGACGGCGGCCCCGAGCGTCAGGCTGACCGGATCGCGCCAGCTCCTGCTTTTGACGCACCAGGCCAGCGTAGTGCCCGCCGCTGCGACGTATACGCCGAGCACGAGCGGCGCCGAAACGGCAAGCTCGCGCATGTTCGACCAGAACATTCCGAAATCGATGAAACCCGCCTCGCCTTCGCCGTAATGGCCCTTGTGGGTGGCGATCTGTACAAGCCACCCGAACCCGCGTGTAATCGTTCCTGGATTGAAGATCAGGTTGAAGCCAACAAAGCCGATCGCCCCGGTGATCATGGCGGCAGCGAAAGCCCGCCTGTTTCTCAGCAGGCACACGGCGAACAGCGCCTGCGGCAGATAGAGATATTTAGTCGAGAACCCGAGCGCGAAGGTCAATCCGGACACGACACCGAGGCCGGTCGTCGGCGGATTGGTATCGAGCGCAGCCTTGATCACGATCGCCATCCCGAATAGCGCGATGGCGGCCATCAGGCTTTCCGGCGCAAGCACCGTCTGGAAATGAAACGTATCGGGGTGCACGAACGCGCCGGCCTGAAACAGCATCGCGGCGATCGCGCCCTGTGTTGTTCTCTCGACCATGAGCCCGCCCGCAAGCAACGCGCCGGCAAGCACCAGCGCCTCGCTGGTGCGCGCCACCCACGTGATTGCGTCGTAGTGTCGGAGCCCGAACGCAACGATATCGTCGGCCCGGGCGATCAGGCTCCAGCTCCTGACGATCAATTCGACGAGCAGCGTCGTCGTCGTTCCCGGGTGATCGAACTTCAGCGAGCCGTATCCGGCCGCCGCCGCCAGCCCGTTCATGGTGTAGGCCGATTCCGGATCGACCTGGACACCCCACACTGCCTGCCAGTCGGAATAGAGCAGCGTCGCCGCCAGATACAGCGACGGCACGATGAGGACGAGTAGCGTTCTCACCCACCGTTTGGTGCGCACGTCGGCGAAATAGGAAGCGTGTGAGATCATTGTCGTACCGTGGCTTCCGCTTCTCTAGATCGCCTTGATCTTGAGGAAGGCAAAAGCCACCATCTTCAGCAGCATCCAGCCATGGCGAAACCTGGAGATCTGGGTCTCACCGTACGTGCGCGCAGCGTAACGGATCGGGAGATCCACGGATTTCAGATTGAGCTTCGATGCGCCGAAGATCAGGTCGAAATCGCCGAACGGATCGAAATCCCCGAAATAGGCCTTACCGGTCTTCAGGCGCTGATAGTCGCTGCGGCGCAGGACCTTGGTGCCGCATAGCGTATCGGTGTAGCGCTGATTGAGCAGCCAGGAGAACAGATAGGAAAAGGTCTTGTTGGCGAGCAGGTTGAGGAAACGCATCGCGCCGTCGTCCATGGGATAGACCAGACGCGATCCATTGACGAACTCGCCCTTGCCCGACAGCAGCGCTTCGGCGAATTTCGGAAGCTGCTCCGGCGGCATCGTCAGGTCGGCATCGAGAATCATCAGCACGTCACCACGGGCTGCGTCGAAAGCGGTGAAGACGGCATCGGCTTTGCCCTTGCCGGGCTGGCGCATCACCTTGATGTCCTTGGACGGGTACGCCTGCTTGACCCGCTCCATCTCCTCGAAGGTCCCGTCCCGGCTATGGCCCTCGATGAAGATGATCTCGATATCGCTGCAAAAGTCGGGGATGCGCTGGACCGCAGGCTCGATATTGCCGCGCTCGTTGCGCGCCGGGATGACGACTGTGGCCGAAGCGAATTCTTCGCTCGCTTTGCGGTTGGAGCGCGCCACCAGATAGTGCCGAAGCGCCAGCTGGCGGATTCCCGGCAGCACGCTGACGAAACGATTGAGGAAGCGCCCGAACCCGAACATCCGCACCGGCGAGAGCACACGCTGCTCCGACTTCACCGGATCGAAATCCGCAAGTCGGGCGAGACCGCGCAAGTCGGACGGCGACAGCACGTTCTGATCCGGCTGAGACATCCGCAAACCGACAAGCTCGGCGAATTTCAACAAGGGATACCAGAGATGCGAGAAATAACCGATCACCAGCCGCGTATCCCGCGTGCAGAGCGGATGCAGCAGGGCGATGAACCTCTGACAATCCTCCAACGAACCGATCGTATCGAGGACGAGGATATAGTCGAACGGACCCTGCAGCGCATCGAGCGTTAGGGGATCCTCGGCATCGCCTTCGACGAAAGTGAGATCGGGGTGGCGCTGGCGCGCGATCGCGATCTGCTTGCCACAAAAATCGACCCCGACGCCCTGCGACGGCGCGAGGCTTGCGAGCGTATCGCCAATGCCGCATCCGATGTCGAGGACGCGACTTCCCGGTGGGATCAGAAACCGGAGATAGCGTTCATCCTCGTCATGGAAAAAACTGTTCTTCTCGCGCCATGACGCGCGATCCGCGGCGATCCGGTCAGCGTGATCGAGAATGCCTGCTTTCCGCGGAGACAGGCAGCCGGACATGACGGTCATGTCCATGGCAACACGCAGGCCTCGCCGAGCCTGCTCGAACTGAAATCAATCAAAAAATCGAACGCGGCGGCGCAAGACGCCGCAGCCAAGACAACAGACATCAACATGGTCCCCCAGACCCCGCGGTACTCAAGCGCAACTGGGCAGCGAGATCAACAGGGGACCGTCGAAGGGGTACCGGATACGCCGGGTGCGATCTGGCCAGGCCGCAACTGCTGAAGCGGGCGCAATGACCTGGCTCTACGCGCCTAGTAACCGGGACGTTTTGTCGCCGCCCCCCGGGACCCCTATCGTTCGCTCCATTAACCGGAAATTTACCCCCGCTCCTGAGCGCCGATATCATTTGCTTAGAATTTGACCGCTACCGTGAAACTACGGAAACAATCAGAACCACGAATTGGCGCTTAATGTCGGTCGCAGAGTTCCTCAGGCAGCGTGCAGTGGACGTAAGCGTGAGCGGCAGCTATTCGCTGCATCGCTGGTACGATTGCGAGGGCAAGCTGCGAAATTTCGCGTGCCGCACCAAGCGCGTTTCGCCGTTCCGCATGATCGTGGACGTACCGGTCGTCGGCAAAATCGGCGAGCGCGTGACCTCCTATTTCCAGGATTTCGGCGAATTCCAATGCACCATCAGTGCGACACTAAAGTCGGGCTTCCTGATGGAGCTCGAAATGACGCGCGCGCGTCGCGCCTGGATGTCGGAAAAGCTGACCTGGCTCGAAAAAAAGCAGAAGGACGACAGCGTCCGGGAGCTGCGACGCGACTCGCGCTTCGTCCCACAAGCCTCGCACAGCGTCCTGACACTCGCCGACGGCAGCAGCTATTCCTGCTTCATCATTGACGTCTCCACGGCCGGCGTCGCGATCTCCTGCGAATACGATCCGCCGATCGGAACGGCGCTGGCGGTCGGGGCCTGCGTCGGGCGCGTCATCCGCAAATTCGACAATGGCTTTGCGGTCAAATTCGCCGAAAAGCAGCAGCGCGAAGACCTTGTCCGCCTGATCGTGCGCCAGCCCTTGCTGCAGTCCGCCTAAGCCCCTCCCAACGCTGCCCTACCGCCGCCCCATTGCGGGATCAGCCTTGAAGCACGTCCGCGCCACCGGCGGGCGCCATCGCTGACTTGCGATCGGGGGACCGAATGGCAGTCAACAAAATCACTTGGGACAGGGTCGGCCGGGTCACCGAGCCCGGGCGCTACATGTACACGTTCGGCTGGCTCACCATCACAGCCGGCGATCTCGAAATCTGGAAGCAATACCCGCAGGCGGCGTTCACATTGGTCGCGCAACATGATGCCCCCGATGAATTGATCGGCGAGGAATTCCGTCTCGGCGCCTTCGATGTTGCGCCCGACGCACCGTCGCCCCTCACCGCCCACTAAATCGAAGAAGCCTGCGTATTTCGTTGATCCGACTTGGCAATCGCCGTCTGCAGGCACGGCGGCGATCGCTACCATGGATAGCGAAGAGGCTCTGCCATACGATTGATTGTGCTTGCATTCTGCCCCAACGGCCGGGATTGATGAACGCGAGCTGTCGCGCTTGTTAAGCGAGGGGACAGCGAGTGCATGACACATGGTCGCATCGGTGGACGTAGATAACCGGACCAAGGGAACCTATTTTCGGCGCCGATGTACCTGATTGAAGCATTGCCCACCGTCATCGGAACGGCCGCCATCGCCCCGGCACTATTGATGCTGTGGCTCGTCATTGCCGCCGAAGAACGCCCTGGTCCACCGGCCCAGGTCTGGACTGCCTTCCTGCTTGGCGCGGCCACCATCTCACTGCTGGGCCTTGCCCGGGCCCCTTTCGCCAAGATGGTGGCAGCGCCCGACAATCCCTGGACGGCGCTCGCCATGCATTCCGTCTTCGGCGTCGCGCTGCCCGAGGAGGCCGTGAAGGTCATCGCGATCGTGCTGGTCTCCTCGACCAAGCGGCGGACCTTCGCCAACCCGATGGACACCGTGGTCTATGGCGCTGCCGTCGGCCTGGGCTTTGCGGCTTACGAAAACCTCGCTTATCTGGTGCAGCACGCCGAGATGTGGCGGTCGCTGGCGGCACTGCGCAGCGTGCTCACCGTCCCGTTCCACGGCGCGCTCGGCATCATCGCTGGAGCCTATCTGACGATTGCGCGCGCCGGCACGGCGCTGGGTGCGAACCGCCATCACCGCGACTGGGCCCGCCTCTCCAGCCGGCTGCTGATCTTCGCGGGCCCACTGGCGCTGCATTCGGCCTTCGACTTCCCGCTGCTCGCCCTGCAAAAGATGCCGGATCTCGATCCGACGCTGCGGATGTGGCTGGGCGGCGCTAGCCTGCTGATCGGCTTCAGCTCGATCGCCTTTGCCATCCGCCTGGTGCGCCGCGTCGCGCGTCACCACGCGCCGCGGACCGATATCGCGCGGGAAAGGCTTAGCCAATTGCGGCGAATGTGGGCGTTGCTGCTCGCCGGCGGCGGCATCGGCTTCCTTGGTCTCGCCTTCGTGCTGACCTCGATCCACCACTGGCTCATCAACCCCGAGCGCAATTTGACGCTGGCATTGATCCCGATAGGCTTCGTCTCGATCCTGCTCGGCCTTGCGCTCCTGGTCGTCACGACCGCGATCTACATTCTCGGCCGCAATCGCATCCGCACCACTGGGGAAGGATTTTCGTCAGCGCACGGCAGCGGTTGATCCACGGCATGGCAACCGCAGTGTGCGCACGCTAGATTGAACGCACACATTTCGATCCGGAGTCTGGTCATGACATCGCCTGAAGATTTTTCACGGCTGCAATCTGCGATGAGCCAGACAGTGAAGGCGCATTGGAAAGCCTTCCTGTTCGAGGGCATTTTGCTCGCCATCCTCGGTGTTGCCGCGCTGATCCTGCCGCCGCTCGCAAGCCTGGCGACCGCGATCTTCCTGGGCTGGATGTTTCTGGTCAGCGGCATCGGCGGACTGATCGCAACCTATTGGGCGCGCCACGCACCGGGCTTCTGGTGGTCGCTGGTCTCGGCGGCCCTTGCAACGCTGACCGGCATGCTCCTCCTGGCTCGCCCGATGCAGGCCGTGCTGACGCTGACCATCGTGCTCGGCGCCTATTTCCTCGCCGAGGGCGTCACCACCATCATGTATGCGCTCGAGCACCGTCGCGAGCTCAGCGGCCGCTGGTCGTGGCTCCTGATCTCGGGCCTCGTCGACATCGCGATTGCGTTCATGGTGATCATGGGACTGCCGAGCTCGGCGGAATGGGCCATCGGCGTGCTCGTCGGTATCAATCTGCTGTTCGGCGGCGCCACCATGATCGGCATGGCCCTGGCCGCGCGCAAAAGCAACAGTTGAGGTGCTCCGGAGCACCTCACGCCGATTGGGGGGTGACAAGGCGCCAATGGCGCGCTATATCGGCTGCCATGATCACCGTCGCCACCAGCTATTTTTGGTACTTTAGCTACGACAGCTCGCTGGCGGCAGGAGGATCGCGCTCAATCTGAAATATTGAAGCAAACGTCCGAACAGCCGCCAGACCTGGCGGCTTTTTTATTGGCCGGCAGGTCCTCAAAATGACAGGAGCCCGCCGTGCTGAGCACGACTGATGATCTTCGTATCCGCGAACTGAAAGAGCTGAGCACGCCTGAGGATGTGATGCGGGAAGTCCCGCGCACCCTCACGGCCACCCGCGTGGTGATGGCAGCCCGTAACGCCATTCACGCCATTCTCAATGGCCAGGACGACCGGCTTTTGGTCGTGGTCGGCCCCTGTTCGGTGCATGATCCCAGGGCTGCGCTCGACTACGCCGAGCGTCTTGCCAAATTGCGCGAGGATCTCGCCGATCAGCTCGAGATCGTGATGCGGGTCTATTTCGAGAAGCCTCGCACCACGGTCGGCTGGAAGGGCCTCATCAACGATCCCGATCTCGACGGCAGCTTCGACATCAACAAAGGCCTGCGGCTCGCGCGCAACGTGCTGTCAGCCATCAACAATCTCGGCCTGCCCGCCGGCACCGAATTCCTGGACATGACGACGCCGCAATACATTGCGGATCTCGTCTCCTGGGCCGCGATCGGCGCGCGCACGACCGAAAGCCAGATTCACCGCGAGCTGGCTTCGGGGCTGTCCTGCCCGGTCGGCTTCAAGAACGGCACCGATGGCAATGTTCGTATCGCCGCGGATGCGGTGAAGTCGGCCTCGCATCCGCATCATTTCATGGCTGTCACAAAACTCGGCCGCTCAGCGATCGCCTCGACCGCGGGCAATGGGGACTGTCACATCATCCTGCGCGGCGGAGCTAAGCCGAACTTCGACGCGGCGAGCGTCGCGGCGGCCTGCAACGAGCTCGCAAAATCCGGCGTCGCGCCGCTGGTGATGGTGGATGCAAGCCATGCCAATTCGAGCAAGAAGCCGGAGAACCAGCCGCTGGTCAGTGCTGACATCGCGGGCCAGATCTCCGGCGGCGAGAACCGCATCATGGGTGTGATGATCGAGAGCAACCTCGTCGCCGGCCGCCAGGATGTCGTGGCGGGCAAGCCGCTCGTGTACGGCCAGAGCATCACCGATGGATGCATCGATTGGGCGACCACTGCAGGCGTGCTCGAGCAGCTCGCCGATTCCGTCGAGATCCGTCGCAACGCCGCGCGCGCCGGACGACACGAGCGCTCTGCATAGAACGGGGTCAAAGGGGGGCGGGGCGATGCTGTTCGCGCCCTGCCCGTCGCTCCGAATTCGCGCTCTGGTCTAGCAGCCGCGGCAGATGCTCTTGATCTTCTTGTCGAGCAGAGCGTCTTCCTTGTTCACGGGATTGTTCGGATCGCTCAGAGTCTTTTCGCTCGGCACATCGCCCGCGCGCGGCTGGCGATGACCGACAGGCGCCTGCGGCACCGTTCCCGACGTGGCCCCGCCCGAGGGCGATCCCTTGGTGGCGGGTTGGGCAATCGCCATACCGCCGAGCAAGACCACGAGCGATGCTGCCACCATGATCTTCTTCATGTTCGATCCTCCATTCCTCAAGCCCGACGTGTCCTCCGCGACCATTCAGGTCTCGGGCGGATAGAGATGAACGTCGCCGCAATAATCGATGATACGATAGCGCGTTTCGGTCACCGCATCACCGCCATCGGCTGCGGTATTTTGTGCCGCCAACACATAATTCGGCCCCACCGGGGATTTGCCGGCGCCGCCGGGGATATCGATCACGTATTCCGGCTGACACAGTCCTGACACCCGTCCACGCAGCTCCCGCATCAAGTCCTGCCCATGCGCCAGGGTCGTTCGCAGATGCGCGGTACCCGGCGCGAGATCGCCATGATGCAGGTAGTACGGCTTGATGCGGCACTCGACGAAAGCCCGCATCAAATCCGACAAAGCCGTGGCGCTGTCATTGACGCCGCGCAACAGCACCGACTGGCTCACCATGGGAATGCCGGCATCGACCAGTTGCGCGCAGGCGGCGCGGGCCGGCCCCGTCAGCTCGCGCGCATGGTTGGCATGCAGCGCGACCCAGGTGGTGGCGCCCTCGACTTTCAGCGCAGCCACCATCTCGTCAGAGATGCGCGAGGGTTCAGCCACAGGCACGCGGGTGTGAAGACGGATGATCTTGACGTGTTCGATCGCAGCGAGATCAGCCATGATCTCGCTCATCCGACGTGGCGACAGCATCAGGGGATCCCCTCCGGTCAGGATCACCTCCCAGATCTCGCTATGCGCGCGGATGTAGTCGATCGCCGCGCGATAGGCGCCGTCCGAGAGTGCGTTCTCGTTGCCGGGGCCCACCATCTCGCGGCGGAAACAGAAACGGCAGTAGACCGCGCAGACGTGAACGAGCTTGAACAGCACACGGTCGGGATAACGATGCACGATCCCTGGAACCGGCGAATGCGGATGATCTCCGATCGGATCGGCGTCCTCGCCCGGTTGCATCTCGAGCTCCGCGGCCGTCGGAACGAACTGACGGGCAATGGGGTCGTCGGGATCCGAGGTGTCGATCAGTTCGACCAGCGCAGGCGTGATCGCAACCGCATAACGCGCAGCAACTCGCTCGAGCGCGGGCAGTGAAGTCGCGGGCGCGAGGTCCGTGGCTACGAGTTCGGCCGGCTCACGCAATGTTCGTGCAAGATTGGTTTTCGTCATCTCTCACCCGCAGGCGGCGTCCACACCACCTGATCGATCCGTGTTGCGCCGCTTGCCAGCATCACCAGCCGGTCGAACCCGAGCGCGACGCCACTCGCCTCCGGCATGGCGGCGACCGCGGCCAAAAAGTCCTCGTCCAGCGGATAGGTCTCGCCGTAGCGGCGCTGCTTCTCCGTCATGGCCTCCATGAAGCGCTTGCGCTGCTCCTCGGCGTCGGTGAGTTCGCCAAAGCCGTTGGCGAGCTCGACGCCGCAGGCGTAGACCTCGAACCGCTCGGCGACCCTGGGATCGCCAGCCTTCACCCGCGCCAGCGCCGCCTCGGGAGATGGGTATTCGAACAGAATGGTCAAACGCCCCTGCCCCAGATGCGGCTCGACATGCTCGACCAGGACCTTGCTGAAAATGTCTGACCAGGTGTCGTCCTCGGCGATACGGACCTTACCGCCGGCCGCCTGGGCGAGCGCGTCACGGTTACCCTCGTTGCCCGAGATTGTCGACAGCAGGTCGATCCCGGCGAACCGGCCGAAGGCGCCCGCAACAGTCAGCAGTTCCGGTTCGGCGAAGGGGTCGGCGGTCCGGCCTCGGAACGAGAAAGTCCCGATCCCGGTAGCCTGCGCGGCCGTCGCGATGACGACCACGGTGTCGGCCATGATGGCATCATAGGGGGTGTCGGCCCGGTACCACTCGAGCATGGTGAATTCGGGCAGATGCAGGTCGCCGCGCTCACGGTCACGGAAGACCCGGGCGAATTCGAAAATCCGCTCTTCCCCGGCTGCCAGCAGCTTCTTGCAGGCGAATTCGGGCGAGGTCCGCAAATACCGGCTGGCACGGCTGCCGTCCGGCCGCATGATCTCGGTCCGGGGCGCGTGCAGATGGGTCTCGTTGCCGGGAGAGACCTGGAGCACGGAAGTTTCGACCTCGACGAAACCCTGCTCGGCGAAAAAGCCCCTGATAGCCCCGCTAATGGCGCCCCTGGCCTGAAGGAAGGGCCGCCGGTCGAGGTGCCTTCCGGGTGACCAGAACGGCGAGATCGGCTTGTCCCCAGCCATTAACCGACCGCCCCGCCAGCCAGCAAAGTGCTGGCATCCAACGGCAAAATCAGTATGTTGCGGCCCGAAACGGGCGCCGAGGTCTGATTTGAGGCCCCAAGTCCCCCATCGATTTGACCACGTCCTGGCCGGTGCCGGGCCAAGCAAGCAGGAAATATAGCTTTGAGAGTCATCGCCAGTTCTATTCGCAAGGGCAACGTGATCGAGCAAGACGGCAAGCTCTATGTCGTCGTGAGCGCCGAGAACATCCATCCCGGCAAGGGTACTCCGGTCAGCCAGATCGAAATGCGCCGAATCTCGGATGGGGTAAAGATCTCCGAACGCTACAAGACCACCGATCAGGTCGAAAAGGCCACGATCGAAGAGCGCAACTACACCTTTCTGTATGAAGATGGCGACGGCTTCCACTTTATGAACCCCGAGACCTACGATCAGGTTCAGGTGTCCAAGGACGTCGTCGGCGACGCTGCCGCGTATCTTCAGCCAGATATGACCGTCAAGCTGTCGTTGCACGACGTCAACGTCGTCTCGCTCGCGTTGCCGCAGCGCGTGACATTGGAAGTGGTCGAGACTGAGCCCGTGACCAAGGGCCAGACCGCTTCTTCCTCCTACAAGCCGGCTGTGCTCTCGAATGGCGTCCGCACCACCGTGCCGCCGCACATCTCGGTCGGCACCCGTATCGTGGTGATGACCGAAGACGGCTCCTACTCCGAGCGCGCCAAGGACTAAGCCTAGGAATCAAAGCAGGTGCCGCCGGGGGGCGAGACAGTGGTTGGGAACAGGTTCCGCTTCGTCTCGCTGCTCCTGGCGTCGCTGTCGCTGTTGGTCATCACTCCGCTGGCTGCGGACGAAATCCGCAGCCCGTCGCTCACGGCTCTGCGCGTCGATTGGCGAGCAGCGCTCGACCAGCTCCGCACCGAGATCAATAGCCGCCCCCAGGTCGCAGCGGATTTCACCTTCGTGCCGCGTCGTTCGGTGGCGCGCTTCGATCCCCGCGCAGTGCCGGCACTCGTGCAGCTCAACGCGGTTTCCTCGCGATTTTTCACCGGCATTACCCGCAGCTCGGTTCCCGTGCTCTTGCCGTTCGATGCCGCCGCCTATCTCGAGGCGCAACGCAGTAGCGCTGCGGGCACGACGCTCGCCCTGTCGCGCTACCAGGCCGATTTCAATCCCGTCGACCTGTTCGACGCCGGCCCTGCCGGCTACAGCGCCACGTTTTCACTCGAGCCTGGCGCCGGCGACGGCATGCCGACACGCATCTTCGCAAAACCAGTCGAGGTTCAGATCACGGGATCGGCACTGGTCTACGACATCGCCGATCCCAGCGGCGGCAAGGGTGAGCCGGTCAAGCCGCTTGCGACCATCTATCCGGATCTGCGCAGGTTCATCCGTGAGGGTTATCTGCGCTATGCCTTCACGCGGTTCGGCGCCGCTTATGTGGTGTCGATCCAATGCCTGGACAGCGTCGCAAAGCCGCGGCGACTTGCCTGCAAGGAGGCCTACCCTGTTGCCGAGCGTTTCCTGAAGGCGCTGCACGTCACTGGCGGCCAGCGCATGCGGCCGCTCATGGACGTTGCCTCCGAATTGATCGATCGTCCCGCCGACCGGTCGACGGATTTCAGCTACCGGCCGAGCGGCGACATCATCCCCAATACCGGCTATCGCAAACAGGGCGGCCACCCCGACGTGATGGCCTACGCGCAGGTCCGCTTTCCGCTCGAGAAGGCGCCGGCCTTCGTACATTCGCAATCCTACGCCAAGCGCGACAAGGTCGACGGGCCGACCGCCTATCCCTGGCGTGACAATTTCTGCGAGTCGCGCAGCTTCGAGGTGTGGCAGTGCGCCGGCGGCTATGGCCACCAGGGCGAGGACATCCGGGCCGCGGAGTGCCCCGGTGATAGTCACGAACCCTGCGATCCCAAGCAGCGCGGAGTCGTTGCGGTACGCGACGCTGTCGTGATCCGCACGCCCAGCGATCAGGCAGTGACGCTCGAGGTCAACAGCCGGACCGAGCACATCCGCTTTCGCTATATGCACATGAACCCGCATGCGTTGAACGCCGACGGCGTGCTCAATGGCCGCAACGTCACCGAAGGCGAAAAGATCGGCGTGGTCTCGAACTACCTCGATCATCCCGCCGGCACTTCGATGCATCTGCATTTCGACGTCCAGGTGTTCACCCGAGACGGCTGGATCTGGGTCAGTCCCTACACCACGCTGGTCTCGGCTTACGAGCGTCTGATCCGCGCCCGCGGTCGCGAGATCGGCCCGGAGGTCGCAAGCACCCCGCAGCCGGTCGCCCATGCGCTGCCCGAGGATGTGGTCAAGCCGGATCTGCGCGAGGGATCGAGCGGCGAAGAGAATTGAGGCGGACAATGCGATGGTAAGCCCGGATGAGCTACGCAACATCCGGGACACCGATGTCGACTATTCCAGATAGGTCGTCAGCTGCGCGCCCTCATCGGCCACGAACACGGCAATCAGTTCGGCAGGCTCCGTGGTGCTGGCATTGGCCGAGATCAGATGCGTGGCGCCAGGCGGCTCGAAAAAAGACTGGCCGACACCAAACGTCTCGACGGGGCCGCCGCCGAGCTGGGAGCGGATCTCGCCTTTTGTGATGTAAGCAGTCACCGAGCCGGCATGCCGGTGCGGCCGCGAAAACCCGCCTGGGCCATAGAACACGCGCACGACGGTGACACGCTTTCCCGGCACATTGGGCAGCGGATAGGAAGCGATCGGCTCGACCTTGTCGAGCGGCGAGCTTTCCGCGGCCGTGGCGCACAGTGGCGCGAGTGCGCCCGTGACGGTGTCCATCGTCACGGGCAGCGCCTTGCCGATCGCGAGCGCGAAGGCCAGCCCGCCAACAACAGCAAGCGCCACAGAGCGCAACGGCATGGGGCGCAGCGGCGTAGCCAAATTCATGGCAGTCATGACAACCTCCCTTGCTCAGGACGCCGCGGCCGGTCGCTTCGTCGGCGTCCATTGGAAGGCGGCGCCAAACCGGTTCCAAACGTTGATGGAGGCGATTGCGGATGTCAGGTACATCAGCTCGGTCTCGGAGAACTCGCGCTGCACCTCCGCATACACCTCGTCGCCGAAGCCGTCAGGAAGCAGGGTCAAAGCCTCGGCCCAAGCCAGCGCCGCGCGCTCCCGCGCCGAGTAGATCGGCGCCTCGCGCCAGACAGCCACAAGATGAAGCTTGTCGATGGGGACCCCGAGCCGCTCCGAGAGGAGCACGTGATGCTGCACGCAAAACGCGCAGCCATTGATCTGCGAGGCACGCAGCTTCACAAGCTCGAGAAGCTGCTTGTCGAGACCAGCCTTGGCTGCGACCTGTCCCAGCGCCAGCACCAGATCATATGCATCCGGCGCGATCCTCTTGAAATCCTCGTATTCGCTGCGGGCGTGTGACATGGCCGTTCACCTCGTGTTATTGTACGTATACTTATACCTTATAAGAGCTCTTATATGTTACGCAAGCCTGCCAGCATCACAAGATCGCAACCGGGACGGAAAACGCCCGGCCCCGCCAAGGATAGCCCGGTGCACCTGCCCGCCCCCGGCGAAGGCAAGCGCGGCGAGCAGGGCTATCTCGGTTATCTCCTGCGCCAGGCCCACGCCGCGGTGCGCCTAAAGATGGAGCGCACGCTGGCCGATCTCGGCGTGACCTCGCCGCAATTTGCCGTGCTGACCATGCTGAATGCTTATCCTGGACTATCGGGTGCCGACGTCGCCCGTCTCACCTTCCTGACCCCGCAGACGGTCGGGGTGATCATCCGCAATCTTGCGCGAGACGGTTCAATCGTGATGACACCTCATCCCGTCCACGGTCGTATCCAGCAATGGACGCTGACATCGCGTGGCGCGACGTTGCTGAAGGCGTGTCGGGAACGCGTGATCGAATTGGAGAAGCGTCTGGCCAGCGGCCTCGATGCCAAGGCGGAGGCAAATATTCGCCGCTGGCTTGCCAACGTTGCGACGGAGTTACAGGAGGACTAAGGCGAGCCTGATCGCCTCCCTACTCGCCCTTCAAGACTTTCTTGACTTCACCGTCGGGCCAGCCTTTGCCGGCGGCGATCACGCGAACGCGGCTGTGGTCCGTATCGTTGATCAGCACATGCGAACTCACCCGGTCGCCACTCGGCTCCAGATACAGATCGGTTTCAGGTTTCCAGCTCAGCGTGGCCGCAAGATCGCCCGGAAAAATCTGCCAGCACGATCCGTCGTCGAGCTCGACGACGTGACTTTCCGCATGCGCGCGTATCTTCATTCAACCCCGAAGTCGCGTTGAACAAGGCGGGCCCCGGCGTTCGGCCGGGGCCCAGCTCCGTCAATCGTTGTCGTGATGAATCACGGTCTTGCTGCGGTTGCCGAACTCATCTTCCTTCTTGATCACAGTGGTGCGGTCGGCGGGCTGGCGCTCCTTAATGACGGTGGTCCGGTCACGATCGCGGTCACGATATTCGTGGGACTCTCCGACCGTGACGCCGGCACCGACCGGACCGGCGTGAACACCAACTTCATCGGCAAACGCCGGCGCCGCGATAGCTGTGATCATAGCAGCGGCAAACAGATATTTCCTCATCTCATTCTCCTCCAGTCTCGTGCGGAGGGAATGCAGCAGTGCGACAGTTTGTTCCGGAGGAACAGCTGTTCCTCACGTTCCAGGAACCGGCTCCCAAGCGCGCTGTTTCCCGCTAGACTGGCTCCATGAGACACGTTGATTCCTCGACCCCTCGCACCCGCCGCGCCCTGCTCCAATCCGCCCTCGGTGCAGCCGCGCTGCTGACTTTTCCGACACGCGTCCTCGCCTCGCCTCCCGGCTTCGACGAATGGCGTGAGGGTTTTCGCGCACGCGCAATGGCCAAGGGCATTTCGACCGCGACCTGGCAACGCGCGATGGCGCGCGTCGAGCCCGATATGAGCGTGTTCAAGCAGATGCGCAATCAGCCCGAATTCCACGAGCAGGTCTGGCAATACATCAACCGCCGCGTTTCGGACTGGCGCATTGTCAACGGCAAGATCGCGCTGAAGAACAACGAGGCGCTGTTCACGCGGATCGAGCGCGATTTCGGCGTCGAGCGCGGCACGCTGCTCGCGCTATGGGGCGTGGAGTCGGCTTACGGCGATCCGCTGGTGCAGCAGAACCACATGACGCCCGTGTTTCCTTCGCTGGCCGCGCTCGCCTGGAACGAACCGCGCCGCAAGGCCTATTGGGAGGCCGAGCTGATCAATGCGCTGCGCATCGTCGACAAGGGCTGGAGCACGCCCGAGGAGATGCGCGGCTCATGGGCCGGCGCGATGGGACATTCGCAATGGATGCCGGAGGTCTGGCTCAATGTCGGCATCGACTACGACGGCGACGGCAAGGTCTCGCCGTTCGGCAAGCCCGACGACGCGCTGGGATCGACCGCAAAATATCTCGTCAATCGCGGCAAATGGCACCGCGGAGAGCATTGGGGCTATGAGGTGCGCGCGCCGGGCGAGATGAGCGGCAGCCGCACCTATGCGGCATGGCAGGCGGCCGGCATCACCCGCGCCGACGGCCAGGCCTTTCCGCAGCCGAACGCATCGGCGCAGATGTGGACGCCGGTCCCGGGCGGACCGACCTTCCTGCTGGGGCCGAATTTCTACGCAGTGAAGAGCTACAATCCCTCGATGAACTATGCGCTGGCGATCTGCCATCTGGGCGATCGCTGCCTCGGCGCGCCGCCTTTCATCCAGCCGTTCCCCGGCTCCGAGCGCGTGCTGACGCTGGCCGAAGTCCAGGAGATGCAGACGCGGCTGACCAAGGCCGGTTTTGACACCGGCGGCACCGACGGCCGGGTCGGTAACGACACCATGAAGGCGATCAAGGATTTTCAGCTGCGGGCCGGTATCACGCCGGCAGATGGTTATGGCGGGCTGAAGGTGCTCGCGAAGCTGCGACAGGGATCTTAAGCAGCTTCAGTGCCGGTACTGCGGCTCCTCCGCATCGAGCTGACGGCGGATCGCGGCGAGATGCAGCCGCGCGGATTCGGAATCGCCTTCGCGCATCTGCTTGTAGGTTGCGGCGGCGATGGCGGGATCGACCGGGAGCACTTTCCGTCCCGTCGACATCGCCAGCACCTGCACCTCTGCGGCGCGTTCGAGATAGTAGAGATCGTCCCAGGCTTCCGCGATCGTCGGCGCCAGCACCATCACGCCGTGGTGCTTCATGAAGACGATGTCGGCCTCGCCCACGGCGGAGGCGATGCGCGCGCCTTCGCTGACGTCGAGCGCGAGGCCATTGTAGTCGCGGTCGACGGCAGTGCGGCCGTAGAATTTCAGCGCGGTCTGGCCAGCCCAGATCAAGGGATCGCCCTCGGTCATCGACAATGCGGTGGCGTAGGGCATGTGGGTGTGGAAGGCGACTTTCGCGCGCGGCAGGCGCTTGTGCATCTCGGCATGGATGTAAAAGGCAGTTGCTTCGGGCACGCCCTCACCGTCGAGCACGTTGCCATGGAAGTCGCAGATCAGGAGCTTTGACGCCGTCAACTCGCGGAAGGCATAGCCGTAAGGGTTGACGAGAAACAGATCGTCATGACCTGGCACCACCGCCGAGAAGTGATTGCAGATGCCCTCCTCAAATCCGTTGCGCGCGGCCATGCGGAAACAGGCGGCCAGGTCCTCGCGCGCGGTGCGGATCGCTTCCGTGGCGAGGTCCGGCCGGTTCGAGCGGAATGGCGCGGCTGATGAAGACGAGTGAAGACTGTGCGCCATGGCGAAGGACACCTTTGTCGGTCGGAGGTCACCGACGTTGTACAGGGGCCGCGCCCGCGCGTCAGCCCCCGCGGCTGCCACCCTGCCTTGCGCAGCTCACGCGCGCCGCGGCACGCCGCCGGCATTCATGCCGCCATCGATGACAAGCTCGCTGCCGGTCACGTAGCGAGAGGCATCGGAGGCGAGATACAGCACGCCGGAGGCTATCTCCGCCGCCTGCCCGGCGCGGCCGAGTGGGGTCGCAATCTTGGCCCTCTCCTCGGGATCGATCGGAGCGTTCTGACCTGCGCCGGTGGCGCCCGTCGGGATCTTGCCCCAGATCGGCGTGTCAATGATGCCGGGATGGACCGAATTGACACGGATGCCGTCGCCGGCAGCCGCGCACTCCATCGCGATCGATTTGGCGAACAATCGCACGCCACCCTTGGTGGCCGAATAAGCCGACAACCCCGGCGCGCCGCGCAGACCCGCGAGCGAGGACATCATGACGATCGAGCCGCCGCCATGCTTGCGCATCAAGGGCAGGCAATGCTTGACTGACAGAAATACGCCATCGAGATTGATCGCGTTCTGCTTGCGCCAATCGCTCAGCGTCATATCGACGATCGACGGTACGGCAATGCCAACACCGGCATTGGAGACCATGATGTCGAGCCGGCCGTAGCGCTTTGCGATCTCGGCAACGATCTCGATCCACCGCTCCTCGCTGGTAACGTCCTGCTCCAGGAAGATCGCCTTGCCGCCGGCCTTTGTCACGCGCACGGCGAGTTCGGGCCCGCGCAGCTCGTCGATGTCGGTGATGACGACAGTCGCACCTTCGCGCGCGAACAGCTCGACGATCGCCTCGCCGATACCAGAGGCGCCGCCTGTTACCAGCGCGATTTTGCCCTCAACCTGCCCTGCCATGTTCACTCCCTTTCTTCTTTGTTGTTTCGGCCGTTCGAGGTCGTCATCTGATCACGGATGGCCCTTGGTCCGGTAGCGCGACGTCGGCGACGCGAAACTGCACGCGCTCGGCACCCTGGTAGCGATCGACCGACAAGGATCCCGCGACATGCAGTTGCTGGCCGCGATTGGCGAGCAAAGCATTGCCGAGCTTTTGCCCGACCGAACGGAATGCAATGCCATTGACGATGGCGCCGTCGCCCGACTTGAAACGGAGGCGCAGATGCGCCTGCCCGACCTCGTCGGCAAAAACCAGCTGATGCGCCGGCAGCGCCAGCACGGGCTCCGGATTGCCGCTGCCGAAGGGGCCTGCGCGATTGAGCGTGGCCGCAAGCTCGGGCGTCACCGCCCGCGCCGAGACTGCGCCATCGATATAGAGCTCGTTGACATGGCGCGCCTCGGCGACATCCTGCGCAAGCGCGTTCTCGAGATAGGCACGGAATTCGGCGAGCTTCTCTTTCCGCAGCGTCACGCCTGCGGCCATCGCGTGGCCGCCGCCCTTGAGAAGAATGCCATCGGCGACTGCTTGCCGAACCGTCTTGCCGAGATCGACGCCGGCAATGGAGCGGCCCGATCCGGTGCCGATGCCGCCGGGCTCCAGAGCAATCGCAAAAGCCGGTCGCGAGAACTTCTCTTTCAGCCGCGAGGCGACGAGGCCGACCACGCCGGGATGCCAGCCTTCGGACGCGGTGACGATGACGCCGAGCTTGTCCTCCAGCCCGATCGCGGCGAGCGCCTCGGCCTCGGCCTGCGCTTCGGCCGCCTGCTCGATCACGCGGCGCTCGCTGTTGAGGCGGTCGAGCTCGGCGGCGATCCGGGCAGCCTCGACGCTGTCGCCTTCCAGCAAGAGCCGCACGCCGAGATCGGCCCGGCCGATGCGGCCGCCGGCGTTGACGCGCGGCCCCAGCATGAAGCCGAGGTGCCAGGCTTCCGGCGGTCCGTTCAATCGCGCCACGTCCATCAGCGCGGTGTGACCGACATGGTCGCGCCGCCGCATCGCGATCAGACCCTTGGCGACGAAAGCGCGGTTCAGGCCGATCAGAGGCGCCACATCCGCGACGGTGCCAAGCGCGACATGATGCAGCATGCCGAGCAAATCGGGCTCGGGCATCTCCGCGGTCCAGAAGCCGCGCTGGCGCAGCTCTCTGTTGACCGCGACCAGCGTGACCAGCACGAGGCCGACAGCGGCGAGATGGCCGAGGCCGGAGAGATCGTCGAGCCGGTTCGGATTGACCAAAGCATCCACCTCGGGCAACTCGGCGCCGGCCTGGTGATGGTCGATCACGACCACGGACATGCCGAGACGCTTCGCCTCTGCCAGCGGCTCGATGCTGGTGGTGCCGCAATCGACGGTGACGAGCAGCGTGGCACCCTTGGCCGCCAGCCCGCGCACGGCTTCGACGTTCGGCCCATAGCCCTCGAAAATGCGGTCGGGAATGTGGATCAGCGGATCGAGCCCGCAATGACGCAGGTGCCAGGCGAGCAGCGCCGCCGACGTCGCACCGTCGACGTCGTAATCGCCGAAGATCGCCACGGTCTCGCCCTTCGCGGCCGCATCGGCGATGCGTTTCGCGGCGACCTCCATCTCCGTCACCGTGAACGGATCGGGCATGAGCTTGCGGATCGTCGGATCGAGGAAATCAGGCACGGCGTCGATATCGACGCCGCGGCCGGCCAGCACCCGCGCCAGCAGTTCCGGCAGCTGGTGGCGTTGCACGATGGCGAGCGCCGTGGAGGCGCCGCGCGCATCCAGCCGGGTGCGCCAGAGCTTGTCGGTGAGCGAGCGCGCCACACCCAGAAAGGCCTGGGGCATTTCGGCGGGTAAGGCGATGGCGGGTGGCGTCATGATTCGTGGATTCACGTGGTCCGGGCAGAAGCAGCGGCGCCATGGCCGCATCCGATCGCGGGATTCACCGGGAATCCCTGGCCATTTGCAATGTCGGCGGCCCACAAAGCGGTGGATTGCTGAAAGGCTGAGCGGGTTGACTACCATTTGAGCAGTCGCGCGGACAGCAAATTAAGTGGGCGTTAGCTGGAATCTCCGAAAATGACTCATATTCGATCTGTAAGTCGTTGTTCCCAGTTCATTGCAGATCAGACCTCATTGCCAAGGGAAGGCCCCGATGTCTGCTGCGCTGGGTCTGAAAATCAAACCTGTTACCACCGTACCCGCGGACGATGATTCCGACGTCTCCGCGCTGATCAACCGCCTGACCGCGGAGGTCAACCAGATTGCGGTCGACAAGACCCGGTCGATCCAGCAGATCACCAACCAGATGAAGATGCTGGCGCTGAACGCGCTGATCGAGAGCTCGCGCGCCGGCGCACAAGGCGCGGGATTCGCCGTGGTGGCGCAGGAGGTGCGCGGTGTCGGCCAGCAGGTCGAGACCATTGCCCGCGAGCTCGAGACGCAGCTGACCAAGCGCACCGGCGACCTCGTCGCGTCGATCGAGCGCATGAGCCAGCGTTCGCGCGGCGAGCGCATGATGGACTTGTACCTGAACGCGATCGAGCTGATCGACCGCAACCTCTATGAGCGCACCTGTGATGTGCGCTGGTGGGCGACGGACTCAGCCGTGGTCGACTGCGCGGCCTCGCCGACGCCGGCGGCGGTCACTTATGCCTCGCAGCGGCTCGGCGTCATCCTCGGCGCCTACACCGTCTATCTCGACCTCTGGCTCTGCGACCTCGACGGCAACGTCATCGCCAACGGCCGCGCGGATCGTTTTCGTGTGGTCGGCCAGAACGTCGCCCACACCAAGTGGTTTCGCGAGGCGAAGAGCTTGCGTTCCGGCGACGACTATGTCGCCGGCGACGTCGAGAACCAGCCGCTGCTCGGCAACGCGCAGGTCGCGACCTATTGCGCCAGCGTCCGCGCCGGCGGTCAGGCCCACGGCGTGCCGATCGGCGTGCTCGCCATCCATTTTGATTGGGAGCCGCAGGCGCGTGCGATCGTGCAAGGCGTGCGCGTCGGCGACAATGACAAAGCCCGCGTGCTGCTGGTCGACTCGAATTTCCGCGTGATCGCCGCCTCCGACGGCCAGGGCATTTTGAGCGAGCGCATCGCGCTGTCACTGAACGGCCAGCGCTCCGGCTTCTATCACGACAGGTCAGGCACGATGATCGCCTTCCATGCAACGCCGGGCTACGAGACGTATCGCGGGCTCGGCTGGTACGGCGTGATCGTCTGCGGGGCGTGAGCCGGCGCCGGCCGAGCTTTGCAAAAACAACCCCATGCACAGTAGCCGGGCCGTTGCAGCGACAAGCTTTTTTCGAATGGCCGTCGTTGAACGCGTCGGCACAAAGCACTGCACGGCTGGCTGATTGCGACAGCCCGATGCAACAAGATCGCACCGGCGGGGCGTTTGACACGTCGGGCAAAACATTGGCAAACTAGCATCATCGCACCATTGTAAGAGCCACGCTCTTGCACCGCCGAGAGAGCCTGCACCGACGGTGCCTCGGCCGCGAACGATCATTCGCCACTGCCTTGAAACCAAGCCTGCGCCAGCCGGTTATTCCGGAACCGTCCGGTCGTTCCAATGGCGGTCCGCCCGATTCCTCCCGTCATCCCGAGCTCTCGCATGACGACGAAAACCCGCTTCAACATCGTCTACGCCCTCGCCGCCGTTTTTGCCGTGCTGGTCATCCAGCACCTGATCGCGACCGCCAGCCAGATCGCGGTGATCCCCTACAGCGAGTACCAGCAACTGCTGCGCGACAACAAGATCGAGAGCGTGGGCATCTCCGACCGCACCTTGCAGGGTACGCTGAAGGAGCCGCTCAAGGGCGGCCAGAAGCAGTTCATCACGACGCGCGTCGATCAGGACATCGCCCAGGAGCTCGAAAAGCACAACGTGCGCTTCACCGGCCAGATCGAAAGCACGTTTTTCCGCGACCTGCTGTCTTGGCTGATGCCGATGCTGCTGTTCTTCGGCGTGTGGTGGTACATCGGCCGCCGCTTCGCCGGCGGCCTCGGCGGCGGCTTGATGCAGATCGGCAAGAGCAAGGCCAAGGTCTATGTCGAATCCAACACCGGCGTCACCTTTGCCGACGTCGCGGGCGTTGACGAGGCCAAGGACGAGCTTCGCGAAGTGGTCGACTTTCTCAAAGCGCCCGGCGACTATGGCCGGCTCGGCGGACGTATGCCAAAGGGCATCCTGCTGGTGGGACCGCCTGGCACGGGCAAAACCCTGCTGGCCAAGGCGGTCGCGGGCGAAGCGAAGGTGCCGTTTTTCTCGATCTCGGGGTCCGAGTTCGTGGAGATGTTCGTCGGCGTCGGTGCCGCGCGAGTGCGCGATCTTTTCCAGCAGGCGCATGAGAAGGCGCCTGCCATCATCTTCATCGACGAGCTGGACGCGCTGGGCCGGGCGCGCGGCATCGGTCCGTTCGCGGGCGGCCATGACGAGAAGGAGCAGACGCTCAACCAGCTGCTGGTCGAGCTCGACGGCTTCGACTCGCGCTCCGGCCTCGTCATCCTCGCCGCGACCAATCGTCCCGAAATCCTCGATCCCGCCCTGCTCCGCGCCGGCCGCTTCGATCGCCAGGTGCTGGTCGATCGCCCCGACAAGAAGGGCCGAATCGAGATCCTGAAGGTGCACATGACCAAGGTGCGCCTCGCTGCCGATGTCGATGCGGATGCGGTCGCCGCGCTGACGCCGGGATTCACCGGTGCCGACCTCGCGAACCTCGTCAACGAGGCGGCGTTGCTGGCCACCCGGCGGGGCGCACAGGCCGTCGGCATGAGCGACTTCAACAACGCCGTCGAACGGATGGTCGCTGGCCTCGAGAAGCGGAACCGCCTGCTCAATCCCAGGGAACGCGAGATCGTGGCCTATCACGAGATGGGTCACGCGCTGATCGCGCTCTCGCTGCCCGGGGTCGATCCCGTCCACAAAGTCTCGATCATCCCTCGCGGCGTGGGCGCGCTCGGTTACACCATTCAGCGGCCGATCGAGGATCGCTTCCTGATGACCAAGGAGGAACTGGAGAACAAGATGGCGGTCCTGCTCGGCGGCCGCGCCGCCGAACTGATCGTGTTCGGTCATCTCTCGACGGGCGCAGCCGACGACCTGCGCCGCGTCACCGACATCGCCCGCAGCATGGTGACGCGCTACGGCATGTCCGAGAGGCTCGGCAGCATCGCCTATGAACGCGATCCCGGTAACTTCCTGGCCGGCGCCGACCGGCCCTACCCCACCCGCGAGCGCGAATATGCCGAGGAGACCGCAGCCGCGGTCGATGGCGAGGTCAGGGTGATCGTGGACGATGTGTTCCAGCGAACCCAGGGCCTCCTGACGATGCGGCGATCCATCCTCGACCGCGCCGCAAAGAAGCTGCTGGAGAAGGAGACGCTGGAGCAGAGCGATATCGACGCGCTGATCCGCGAGATGCCCAAGGAGATGTCCAAGGACGGCCTGCGGGCGGTGTAGACCCATGGACATCGCGGAGGTCGACTTTGGCTCCTCGCGTGCATTTCCGGTCTTGTCTCAAGTGCCGACTTCCCGGCCGCACCGCGATCTTCGCAATGGGGCATCATTAGACTCGCAAGCCGTCGCCTTTCACGTGAGTTCCTCGAGCAGCGCCTTCGCTTCCTTCAAATCGCGGGTATCGAAGCCTTCGGTGAACCAACCGTAGATCGGCGCGAGCAGCTCGCGCGCCTCATTCCGCTTGCCTCGATCGCGCCAGAGCCGCGCCATGCTCATAGCGACGCGCAGCTCAAACGATTTTGCCCGCTGCTTGCGGGCGATTTCGAGAGCTTGAACAAGGCTTGCTTCCGCTTCCATGGATGCTCCGAAAAGCAACCGGAGTTCACCTTCAATTCTGAGCACGTCGGCCTGCCAGAGATATTCGCCTGTTTCGGCTATCAAGTCGTTGGCGTTTCCGATCGCGCTCAGGCTGCCCTGCATATCTCCAGCGCGTGCTTGCAGAACCGCAAGGAGTGAATGGTAGTGCGGCGAATGAAATCGAACCTGCTGTTCGGCGACATGTATTCCCTGTTTCATCAGAGCAATGCCGTCCTCTAGCTTCCCTTCACACCCGATCGCCCAACCGCTCAGTATTTGACCACAACTAATAGCCCAGGAGTGGCACGCGCGATCCAAGTTGTGCGTTCAGGTTTTCAACGTAATTCTTGACGTCGGCCATCTTGCCGATCAACACGGACAACTGTGCGCCAGCATAGATGCCAACGATGCCGCTCGTATTCGCGTGGTTTGCGTCGAGGGCATGTTTGATTGCCTTTTGGCGCGCTGCGACTGCCTGGTCGGGGTATCCCAAGGCCCACAGGCTCAGGGCCAGATAGGCAAGACCTGTCGCGTGCGGATCCGCGAGGTAAAGCACCGAAAGAGCTTGGTCCGTTTCGACCCTGTCGATTGCAAGGATCTGCCCCAGCTGGGCTTTCGCGGCCTCGAACTCGCCCATTTCAAGCAGCGATGCGCCCATGGCGCGGTGCGCGATCAGTCGCGCCACGCGGTCGCCGGTGTGCGCGGCCAGTGATTGGCAGCGCCGCGAATACTCAAGTGCCTTCGGGATCCTGCCGCTCGCTATGCAATAGCCATACTGCCCGTAGAGGCTCGGCAACAGGTGCTCCGTGTCGCTTAACTTCTCACACAAGGCAATGGCGCGATCGCGTGCAGCTCCGACGAGTGGGTTGCCATACCCGTGCTGAGCCGCCAAAGGCGTGCCCAAGGCGAGCTGGAATTCGAGTTCCTGCTGATCCTTCTGGATCGAATGCGGCAGCGTCATTAACATCTCCAGGCCCCGTCTGAGATGACGCACGGCCTCCTCGTCGGCGGAGCGCTCCGCCGCACGGCGCCCGGCCTTCAACCAATATGAAATGGCGGTCTCTGCCTGTCCGGCCTCTGTGAAATGGTACGCCAGCAACTCGGGTTCGATGCTGGCACGCTCGGGAAAGAGCCGTTCGAGCGCTTTGGCAATACCTGCATGTAGTTTGTGACGGGCTCCCCGCAGCAGCGTGCCGTAGGCCGCATCCTGCACCAAGGCGTGCTTAAAGCTGTATTCCGCGTCTGCTGGCATTGCGCGCCTGAAAATCAATTCGGCAGATACCAGCTGGTCCAACGCTTCATCCACCTCGGCTGAGTTCCGCTGCGCTACGGCCCGTAGCAGTTCGTGGGAGAACTCCCGACCGATGGCCGCGCCCACCTGCGCCACCTCTTTGGCGGGTGAACCGAGCCGATCAAGGCGCGCCATCAGCGAGGCTTGCAGAGTGGCCGGAATGGCAAGCGCCGTCCTCGAAACACGCGAGTGCGCGGTTCTGGCGCCGCGATCATCTGCCTCCAGCACCGCCTTTGTCAGCTCCTCGAGGAATAGCGGCACCCCATCCGTGCGCTCGACAATCTCTGAAACGACATCGCTCGCTAGCGTCCCCTCGCCGATAACCCGCTGAACCAAGGCAGCGCCCTCGCGCCGGTCGAGCCGGCTAAGAGACAGCATTGTGACGTGCGCCTGCGCGGCCCAGATCCGCTCGAACTCGGGACGGAATGTAATGACGAGCAACACCGGTAGATGCTGGACCCGTTCGACGACAAGGTCGAGCAGCTCGCGCGAACTGGGATCGATCCAGTGCACGTCCTCAAAGAGCATCAACACTGGTCGTTGCCGCGCTGAACCGTGGAGCTGCCGAAGCAGCGCCGCGAAAGTTTTTTCCTTTTTGCCCCTTGGCGTTAGCTGGAGAGGTGGAAAACGGCCTTTGAACGGGATTGACAGCAGCTCAGCCAGCAACGCCTGATCCTCTTGCTGCGTTGAGGCCGACACCAACAGCGCCGCCAATTTGTCAAGCTGCGCCTCGGGCGTATCTTCGCGTAGAAATCCGGCAGCGCGCTCCAGCTGCGTAACAATCGGATAGAACGCACTGTCGACGCGCTGCGGTGAGCAAAAGTACCTAAGGCCGATGTGCAGCTCGGTTTGAAGTCGCTCCTGGAGCGCCGCAATCAATCGCGACTTGCCGATACCCGGCTCGCCAGCAAGCAGCACGACCTGACCTTCACCGCTCGCCGCCCGCCGCCATCGCCGTAACAGCAAATCGAGTTCTTCTTGCCGTCCGACCAGCTCGGTCAACCCGCTTCCGTGGAGCGCCTCGAAACGGCTTTCCACCGAACTCACTTGCAGCACTGCCCAGGCTCGCGTTGGCGCATCGATGCCCTTGAGGTCCTGCAATCCGAGGTCCGCCAAATCGAACAGGTTCCCGAGCAGTCTTCGCGTGCTCTCAGCTATGATCACGGCGTTCGGTTTGGCGACGCCCTGAAGCCGTGCAGCAAGATTTGGGGTCTCGCCGACGATCGCCTGCTCCAGTGCCGATCCCGTGCCGATCAAGTCGCCGACGACGACCAGGCCGGTCGCGATACCGATACGGGTTTGCATCGGAACTGAAAACTCGAGCGCACCAACCGCGCCAATCGCTTCCAATCCTGCGCGAACGGCTCGCTCAGCGTCGTCCTCGTGAGCCTGCGGATAGCCGAAATAGATCAACACGCCATCGCCCATATACTTCGCAACGAAGCCCCCGAAGCGGCGCACCGTATCGGCGACGCACGTTTGATACGCCGAAATGATCTCGCGCAGGTCCTCCGGGTCCATACGAGCGGAAAGCGACGTCGAACCGACCAGGTCCGAGAACATCACGGTGACCTGGCGGCGCTCGGCGGTGTCCTTGGCGGTTTTGCAGGTTGCCGAACGAGCGTCGGATAGGGGCGCAGGTGTGCCCGCTTCAGCACGCAAGGCGGCGATGGCGTCGAGCAACTTACGGCGATGCCCGACGAGTCCGACACCAAGGTCTTTCAAGTCCTCCGCCGTCAGGTTCGGCAGGACCGTATCGTCGATCTCATTCTCGCGGAATGCCGCCTCATATTGTTCGAGGCCCAGCCTCCGCAGCCAACCTCCGAGATCCATGACGGCGCTCCGGGTTCGCCTGGCGCTCCATCATTCCCCGGGCGAGGCAGCCTGTCTACGGAAATGACCGCTTTGGGTCGATCACGTCAGCACGTAGCGCCGACCGGCTTCGATCGGTACAGGCGGCCAGCTTCGCTCGGAATCCACGGCCGAGTTCGTCGGAATGCGCAACTTACGAACGCGCGCGTAACCCTGCTGGGTTCAACCGACGCGACACGAGGCTGTTTTCCCCGAGCAATAGAACGCTCGGCAATCTGAATGCTCTTATTTGGAGACACGCAGCTGAGAGATTGATGTGCCAATCGCGGCAAACGCCGAGCTGATTTGGCTCGCCTGAGTCAACATGAAGAAATTACCTGGGCCGCGAGCACAAGCCGGCAGAACGGCCGATTGTCCAGCGCCGTCAGTAGCTATCGCTGATCCTCGGCGGCTGGAGCAAAATCGACCAAGCGCTTTTCTGACTAAGGACAACGGCGGAGCGGACGATAACATCGAGAATTCGCAACGCTTGCGTTGAGGTGGCCACCGCTGCGAAGCTGATTTTGTTGACCAACCGTTAGGAAATAGCGCGCGAGCATTCCGGGCAACGTAAACACCGACGGGGCCATACTGTTGGTGCAGCCCGTCCAGGCTACAGCTTCACGTCGGTCGCCTTCCGGCGAGAGCCTGAGCGGGCTCGCTGATGTTCTGCTGCGGAGCGTGCGAGACCATGGGCGGCGCTGCGGGCTGGGCCGGGGTCTCGATCGCCTTGCGCCCGAAGTCCGGCGCATAGTGCTCGACATAGAGCTGGCCCGCCACCAGCATGATGCCGGCGCAGAGCAGCACAAGAGCGGTCGTCACGAGATCACGATAGTCGTCCATTGATGTCGCCCACCCAAGCTGCCGGAGCAGAGAACGTCGTCCGTCCCGCTCCGTTCCAGGACAATCGCATATGAGGATTTCTCGCCTGCGGCCATCCTTCGAGACGCCCGCCTTTGGCGGGCCGTCAGGATGACGATCGCGTGCACGGCAGCAGTTTCAGCGGGCACCGAGGCCGCTTAGCCTCATCCTGAGGAGACTGCGGCGCAGTCGTCTCGAAGGGAGGCGCGCGCTCAGACGCGCAAATGCCCTACGCTCGTTCCACGGCATCTGTTGCGAGGAACAGCTCTGTCGCACGCACTCTCGCCCGGGACTCAACTGGTGCCCTCGACGAAGACGACCGGCGTGCCCTTCGAGACACTTGCGGCCACGCGCTGAGCGTCCCAATTCGTCAGCCGCACGCAGCCATGCGATTGGCCCTTGGAGATATTTTGCGGGGACGGCGTACCGTGGATGCCGTAGCCGTCGGCGGAGAGGTTGATCCACACCGTCCCGACCGGGTTGTTCGGGCCGGGCATGATCTTGAAGGGTTTTCGGGCATGAACGCCCTTGAAATGATAGGCGGGATTATAGCGGTAGGTCGGGTTTTGATCGATCTCGGTGACTTTCAGCGTGCCTGAGGGTGATGGCTTCTCCTCGCTGCCGACGCTCGCCGGATAGAAACCGATCAGCGCATTCGACTTGTCGAACAGCTTGACGGTTTGCCTCGCCTTGTCGATCTCGACCCTGTCGGCCTTGATGGGCGGAGCGCTGCCGCCGTCGCTGGTATCGACGACGACGATGGTCTCACCGGCACGGTCGAAATGGCGTCCCGGGTTGAGGGCCGTCAGCAGCTGCTCGCTCATGTGAAACTTCTCGGCCAACTCCTCGCGCGGGCTGGTGTAACCGAGCTTCGGAATGTCCTTCATGTCCTCCATCTTGGCCGGAAGCTTGCGCAGGAACGGGCCTGCGATGTCCTTGTCGGTGATGGTGTAGGTGGTCGTCGGCGGCCGGTCGTCCGTCTGAAGGGCTTTCCAGAGATCATCGGTGACCTCGTCCGAAGCAGGCAATTGCCGCGCTTCCGCAAAAGCGCGCAGCGCTTTCCTGGCGTTCTCGCCGAACTTGCCGTCGATCTCGCCCGGCGAGAAATGGGCCCGGTCCAGCAGAACCTGCAAGTGCACCCCCGCCGGGGTCGGCTTGTCCTTCGAAAGGGTCTTCTTCGATGGCTGGGCAGACGCGATGGCGGCCGGATCCATCCCGGCGGCGAGCCCTGGGGTGGCCGTCAAGGCGAGCAGCGTGACGACAAATGCAATCTTTGCGGCCGCAGGCAGCGGCCTCGCCTCGGCCATGGTCCAGCTCCGACGTGGAAACGTTTGACGCCTTGGCAACTCGATTCGAGGCTGGAAGTTTCCAGTTTTTCCTGAAGGGAGAAAGCGCGGCGACCTACCAGGCGGCCCGACGCACGGCCATCTCCGCCGCGAGCAGCACGGCAGCGCGACTGGCGCCGAGCGACGCAAGCCCCTGGCCCGCGATGTCGTAGGCCGTGCCGTGCGCGGGCGTGCAGATCGGGAACGGGAAGCCGCCGAGCAGGGTCACGCCGCGATCAAACCCCATCAGCTTCATCGCGATCTGGCCCTGGTCGTGATACATGGTCAGCACCGCATCGAAGGCGCCGGCCTTGGCGCGCAGGAACACGGTGTCGGCGGGGAACGGTCCCTCCACAGCCATGCCCTCGCGCTTGCCGGCTTCGACCACCGGCGCGATGACGTCGATCTCCTCGCGGCCGAAATTGCCGCCGTCCCCGGCATGCGGGTTGAGGCCCGCCACGGCAATGCGCGGCCGCGCAAAGCCCGCCTTGCGCATGCAGGCATCCGTCAGCATGAGCGCGCGGCGGATGCGCTCGCTGGACAGCTTGGCAGCAACGTCCCGCAGCGGAATGTGCGAGGTGACGCGCGCATTCCAGAGCTCTCCGAGCACGTTGAATTCGCTGGCCGGCGTCCTCAGACCGACGACCTCCGCGGAGAACGCGATCTCGTCGTCATAGTCGGCACGGGCGAGGCGCATGGCGGCTTTGTTGAAGGGCGTGAAGCAGACGGCATCGACGCGGCCATCCCTGCCGAATTCGAGCGCCCGCTGATAATTGGCCAGCGCAAATTGCCCGCCCGCAAGGCTCGCCACGCCACGCTCGACCCGCGCGGGAGCGAGGTGGCCGAGATCGAGGAATAGCGCATCATCAGGCAGCTCATCGAAATCGGCGCCCTGCTCCACCGCGGTCAGGTCCGGCGTGACACGCGCGATCTTCGCGCCCTCATCGAAGATACGGCGGTCGCCGATCACGACGAGGCGGGCGCGGGCGCGGATTTCGTCGAGCGACACGAGTTTTGCCGTCAGCTCCGGGCTGATACCGGCGGGGTCTCCCATCGCGAGAGCAATGAGCGGCTTTGCGGTCATATGATTACCTTTTCCTGGGCCGGCGCCTCGGCCGTGGGCGACGTGGATTTGCGGAAGGGCCGTGCAAGCTGCAACACCAGTGGAAGCAGCAACAGCGCGATGCCTGCGATCACCAGGCACGTCACCAGCTTGTTGGCGAAGAAGATCCCGAGCGATCCCTTCGACATCAGCATCGACTGCCGGAACGCATCCTCCGCCTTGTCGCCGATGACGATGGCGAGCACCAAGGGCGCCAACGGGTAGAACAGCTTCTTGAAGAGATAGCCGACGATGCCGAAGCCGAGCATCATCACCACGTCGAGATAGGAGTTCGAGACCGAATAAGCGCCGACGACGCAGATGATCACGATCAGTGGCGCGATCACGACGAATGGAATCCGCATCAGGGCGGCGAACACAGGCACTGTGAGCAGCACCAGCGCCACCGCGACGATGTTGCCGACATACATCGAGGCGATCAGGCCCCAGACGAAATCTTTCTGGTCGACGAACAGCATCGGCCCGGGATTGAGGCCCCAGATCATCAGTCCGCCCATCATCACGGCGGCGGTCGCGGAGCCGGGAATGCCGAGCGAGAGCATCGGCAGCAGCGCGCTGGTGCCGGCGGCATGGTCGGCAGTCTCCGGCGAGATGATGCCTTCGACCTCGCCGGTGCCGAAATAGCGGCCGCGGCGCGAGAAGCGGCGGGCGATGCCGTAGCTCATGAAGGAGGCCGCGGTCGGACCACCCGGCGTGATCCCCATCCAGCAGCCGATCGCGGCGCTCCGCAGCAGCGCAACGCCATGGCGCGGCAACCGGACGACCGCTCGAAATACTTCGGCCCAATCGATCCTGGAGGACACGGCGCGGGCATGAAACTCCTCTTCGACCGCAACCAAGAGCTCGCCGATGCCGAACAGGCCCATGACAGCGACGACGAAATTCACGCCCTTGACCAGCTCGTCGATTCCCATGGTGAGACGCACGCTACCCGAGACCGTATCGATGCCGATCGCGGCGATCGCAAAGCCGATTGCAAGCGCCACCACGGTCTTGATCGGCGCCGCGCCGCCCATGCCGACGAAGCTTGCGAAGGCGAGGAAATAGACCGCGAAATATTCCGGTGGGCCGAAAGCGAGCGCGACCTGCGCCACCCAGGACGCCAGGAAGGTGATCAGGATGACGCCGACAAGCGCGCCGAACGCCGCCGAGCCGAACGCGGTGGCGAGCGCCGTGGTCGGCCTTCCATCGCGCGCCATAGGATAACCGTCGAAGGTGGTCGCGACCGAGGACGGCTCGCCGGGAATGTTGAACAGGATCGAGGTCACCGAACCGCCGAACAGCGCACCCCAATACATGCTGGAGAGCAGGATGATCGCCGAGACCGGCTGCATGCCGAAGGTCAGCGGCAGCAGCAGCGACACCCCGTTCGGTGCGCCCAGCCCCGGCAACACGCCGACGAGAATGCCGAGCAGCACGCCGACGGCCATCAGCACGAGATGCGGCACCGTGACCGCGATGCTGAAGCCGTGCAGGAGCTCTGAGAGATTGTCCATCGCCCCTTCCTCAGAACCCGAGCGCTGCTGCGAGCGCGCCATGCGGCAGGCTGACCTGGAACATGCGTTCGAACACGACGTAGAGCGCCAGCGCCGTTGCCGCGGCCGTGGCCGCCGAACGCAGCACGGATTGATGCTCGGGGACGGCCAGCACCGCGAAAATGTAGACCGCCGAGGCAACGTACATCCCGAGCAGCGGGATCACCGCCACGAAGATCGCGGCCGGCAAGAACAGGCCGGCCAGCCGCCGCAGCTCAATCGACGTGATCGCGATGGGGACATTCGCCAATGTCCCGGCCGGCACGATTCCGCGCGCCAGATTGTAGAGACTGCCGGCGATGATGATGATGCCGGTCAGGAAAGGGAATGTGCCTGATTCAACGCCCTCGCTGGACCAGCCGATGCCGTTGTCCAGGCTCTGGACCACCACCGCCACCCCAAAACCGCCGGTGAGGATGGCGGTGGCAAGTTCGAGGGCGCGGCGTGAGATCATGACGTGGTGCCCGCTCTACTTGACCAGCCAGCCCTGCTCGCTCGCGACCTGTTTGACGTGTTCGAGATCCTGCTTGATGAACTTGTCGAACTCGGCGCCGGTCAGGAACGTGTCGACCTGCGAGGTCTTCTCGATGTAGTCCTTCCATTCCGGCGTCGCCTGCACCTTCTTCATGAGGTCGACGTAATAGGCGGCCTGCTCCGGCGTGACCTTGCCGGGCAGCCAGACCGTGCGCGGCTGCTCGTATTGCTTGATGTCGAGGCCCTGCTCGACGCAGGTCGGAACGTCGCTCCAGCCTTCGGTCGCCGTGATCTTGGGTCCCTCAGGCAGCCGCTTCGGGCTGAAGACGCAGAGCGGACGCTGCGTGCCGCCACGCCATTGCCCGAGGCTTTCGCTGGGATTGTTGACGTGGGAATCGATGTGCCCGCCGGCGAGCTGCACGGCGGCCTCGGCGCCGCTCTTGAACGGGATGTAGGTCAGCTTGACGTGACCGACCTTCTCGATCATGCGCGTCAGCACCTCGTCGGTGTCCTTGGACTGCGCGCCGCCCATCTTGAACTGGCCGCTCGCGGCCGCCTTCAGGTAGTCTCCCGCGGTCTTGTAGGGCGCGTCCTGCTTGACCCAGAGCAGGAATTCGTCCTGCGCCATCGCCGCAATCGGGGTGAGATCGGTGTAGTTGAAGGCGACCTTGGAGACGAGCGGCTGCTGCCAGGCGTTCGAGGTGCCGAAGATCACCTTGTAGGGATCGCCGGCGGAGGCCTTGCCGTAGACATAGCCCTCCGCACCGCTGCCGCCGCCCTTGTTGACGACGACGATCGGCTGATCCGTCAGCTTGTGCTTGGCGATGACGTTCTGCACCGCGCGGGCGAGATTGTCGGTGCCGCCGCCCGGCCCCGCGGTTGCCACGAACTCGATCGGCTTCTGCGGCTGCCAGGCCGCGCATGCCGGCGCATTCGCTGCGAGCACGGCCACGCTGACCGACAACAGGAAGAGAGATGTCCCACGCATGATGTCCTCCAATCGATTTTTCTGTTTTGCTTGATCAGTCGTGCCGAAGTTCGCTCAGGCGACGCGCTCCTCACGCCTCCCTGACGCCGAGACGATTGCGCCTTGTTGCTCGAGCGCTTCGATTTGCTTCTGGTCGAACCCGTGCTCGGCCAGCACCTCCCGCGTATGCTCGCCATAAACAGGCGCGCCTGATGCGACCTTGCCCGGCGTTTCCGAGAACTTGATCGGGAGCCCGATCGTCTTGACCGGGCCGAGCGTGGAGTGCTCGACCTCGACGACCATCTCGCGCGCCAGCGTCTGCGGATCGCTCAGCGCCTCCAGCATGTCGTGCACGGGGCCGCACGGGACGCCCTTCTCGTCCAGCGCGACGAGCCAATGCGCGCGCGTTCGGGTGCGGAAGCGTTGGCTCAGGACCGCTTCGAGCTCCTTCAGATTGGCCATGCGGTCGGCGCCAGTGACGAAGCGCGGATCGGCGGCAAGCTCGCTCGCGCCGAGCGCCTCCAGCATCAAGAGCCAGTGCTTCTTGTTGGCGCCGCCGACCACGAGCCAGCCGTCGGAGGCTTCGAACGCCTGGTATGGCGCGTTGAGCGGGTGGGCCGAGCCCATGGCACGCGGCGCCGTCCCGGCGGCGAGCGCAATGGTCGACTGCCAATAGGTCTGCACCAGCGCCGCCTCGTAGAGCGAGGTCTCGACCCACTGCCCCTCCCCGGTCTTGAGGCGGTGCGTGTAGGCGGCGAGGATGCCCATGCTCGCGAGCAGGCCGGCGGTGATGTCCGACAGCGGCGGGCCGCATTTCACCGGCGGTCCATCGGGGCGCTCGCCGGTGAAGCTCATGATGCCGCTCATGGCCTGCGCGACGAGGTCGAAACCGCGGCGATCCTTGTACGGTCCGGTGCGGCCGAAGCCCGATAGCGAGCAGTAGATCAGCGATGGATACTGCTTGTGCAGCTCCTCGTAGCCAAAACCCAGGCGCTCCATCGCGCCCGGCGCAAAGTTCTCGACCAGCACGTCGGCGTCCGCAATCAGGCGCCGCAGCACCTCTTTGCCGCCCTCGGTCTTGAGATCCAGCACGATGCCGCGCTTGTTGCGGTTCATCATCAGGAAGGACGCGGCCTCATCGCCGATCTTCGGCGGCACCGAATGGCGGGTGTCATCGCCGTTTGGCCATTTCTCGATCTTGATGACGTCGGCGCCCATATCGGCGAGCATCAAGGTGCAGGTCGGCCCCGCCATGACATGGGTGAGATCGATGACCTTGAGGCCGGCGAGCGGACCGGAGCGGCGCGAGGTGGATTGCGATCGATCGCTTGGCATCGGAGCGTCCTATTGACCGCGCCACTGCGGGGCGCGCTTGCTGAGGAAAGCGTCGAGCCCTTCGCGAAAATCCTGGCTCGTGTAGCACATCAGGATGAGGTCTTCGCCCTCGTCCCGCGTCAGCCGCCGTTGCAACCGGGCGACGGCCTGCTTGGTCGCGTTCAGCGTCAGCGGCGCGTGGCCGGCGACGAGGCGCGCGATCTCGTCAGCGCGCTGGTCGAGCGCGGCGAGATCGTCGACGACTTCGCCGAGCAAGCCGACGCTGGCGGCCTCCGCCGCATCGACAAGGCGCGCGGTGAAGATGAGGTCCTTGACCCGGGCCGCGCCGATCAGCGCCGTGAGACGGCTGACATTGGACATCGACAGGCAATTGCCGAGCGTCCGCGCGATGGGAAATCCGATTTTCGCACTGCGCGTGCCGATGCGCAGGTCGCAGGCCGCGGCAATGCCCGCCCCTCCGCCGGTGCAGAACCCGTTAATGGCGGCAATCGTCGGCACCCGGCATTGCTCGAGCGTGGTCAGCACCCGGTCGATGCGGTTCTCGTAGTCGATCGCGTCCTGCGGCGTCCTAAAAGCGCGGAACTGGTTGATGTCGGTGCCGGAGGCAAAGGCCTTGTCCCCGGCCCCGCGCAGCACCAGCACCTTGATGGACAGGTCGCCGTTCGCCTGTTCGCAAATGGCGGCGAGCCGCTCGTACATGGTGAAGGTGAAGGCGTTGCGCGCCTGCGGACGGTTGAAGGTGATCCGCCCGATCCCGTCCCTGCATTCAAAAACAAGGTCGTCCGCCGCTACGGCCTGGTCCATTTCCTCGATCCCATCTGTTTTTTGCATTTTTGAATGCAAAATTTTGGATTTTCAAGATATAATTGTCTAACTTTCGTCTACTGGACCATTTTTGCATTCAAAATTTGAGATAGCCCATGCTGCATGAGGAGGTCGTCGGCCGCATCCGCGACATTCTGCTCGACGGCGAGATTCCGCCGGGCGCGCGGATTCCCGAGCGCGAGCTGTGCGAACGGCTCGACGTCTCGCGCACGCCGCTGCGTGAAGCGCTCAAGGTGTTGGCCGCGGAAGGCCTCGTGCAGCTCCTGCCCCATCGCGGCTCGCGCGCGGCAAAGCTGACCGACAAGGACATGCGCGACTTGTTCGAGGTCTGCCAGGGTCTGGAAGCTTTGGCCGGCGAACTCGCCTGCGAGCGCATCACGGACGCTGACATCGCTGACATCGCCGCCGCCCACGCGGCCATGGTGCAGCATTATCGCGACGGCGACCTGATCCAGTATTATCGCGGCAACCGCGCCATTCACGAGGGCATCGTCAACGCCGCCGGCAATCCCGTGCTGTCAGGGCTCTACGCGTCCGTGACCGCGCGCATCCGCCGCGCGCGCTACGTCACGCCGATGACGCCGCAGCGCTGGGCGCTGGCCGTCAGCGAGCACGAAGCCATCCTGAACGCGCTGCAGCGGCGCGACGGCACCGGCCTCGCGCACATCCTGCGCGCGCATCTGCGCCACAAGCGAGAAGAGGTGTTGCAGGCGGGCTTTGCGGAGACGGAAGGGAGCGAGCTCACGCTGAAGATCGCGTGAGGAAAACCATTGTCGCTCCCTTTCGGACCACTGCCGCCACCAGAAGTCGCGACGGCTTGTAAACCTGCATAGAACAGGCAATCCTGACCGTGGCAGGACAGGACCTCAGCGCATGACGATCGAGCTGCACGGCTACCAATACAGCGTCTATTCCTGGATCGCCCGGCTGGCTCTCCATGAAAAGGGCGTGGCGTACCGTTGGGTCGAGGTAAATCCCTTCGTCGAGAATATACCCGTAGGCTACCTTGCAACGCATCCCTTCAAGCGCGTGCCGGCCCTAATTGACGCTTACTTCGTCCTCTACGAAACGGGCGCCATCACGCGCTACGTGGATGAAGCTTTCGAAGGCCCCAGGCTTCAACCCGTGGAGCCGAGAGCGCGAGCGCGTTGCAATCAGATCGTCTCGATCGCGGACAGCTACGCCTATTGGCCTCTCGTGAGGCAAGTTTTCTCTCAAGGGGTTTTCAGACCGGCCATGAGCCATCCCGTGGATGCGAGCGAGTTTCAAAGAGGACTCGAAGCTGCGCCGAGAGTGCTCGCGGCACTGGAGACAATTGCTGGCGGGGGGCGATACCTCTGCGGCAATCACCTGTCACTGGCCGACATCCATCTCGCGCCGATGATTGGCTACTTCGTCCTGGCGGACGAAGGTGGAGCGCTTCTCCGGAATTATGGAAGGCTCAATGATTGGTGGTTAGAGTTCTCGGCGAGACCCGCGTTCGCGGCCACCATGCCGCGATTGCCGCAAGTCTAGCACCCGAGCTTGTCGGCGATCCCGCCAAAATCCTTGGCGACGATGTCCCAGACGCCGGTGGCCTCAAAATCGACCTTCTGATGCGGACCGTACTCGGTCGGCCGCGCCACGAAGGCGGTCTTGAGCCCGTTCTTCTGCGCGGCGGCGAGATCGCCGTTGTGGGCGGCGACCATCATTACCTGCTCGGGCTTGAGGCCGAGCAACTTTGCGGCGCCGAGGTAGGTTTCGGGATCGGGCTTGTAGTGCTCGAACAACTCTGCCGACATGATGAGGTCCCAGGGGAGCCCAGCGAACTTCGCCATGTTGGTAAGCAGGGCGACGTTGCCGTTCGACAGCGGCGAGATCACGAATTTCGTCTTGAGCCGGGTCAGGCCGGCGACGCTGTCGGGCCAGGGATTGAGGCGGTGCCAGCCCTTGGTGAGGTGGTCGAGGTCGGCGTCGGTCAGGCCCTTGATGGCAAATTTCTCGACCAGCTTTTCCAGCGAGCGGCGGTGCAGATCGTCGAGGATGACATAGCCGCGCTCGGGATGCTTGCGCACGTCGTCCATGGACGCGACGTACATGCCGCGCCAACCGTCGACGAGCGCGGTCCAATCGGCGGAGATGCCGCGCTGCTTTCCCCACCACATGAAGTCGGTGATCAGGCTGGTGCGCCAATCGACGACCGTGCCGAACACGTCGAAGATGAGGGCTTTGACGGCGGAGAGATCGGACATGGGCGCTTCCCTGTTGTTCTTGTTGTCATTCCGGGGCGATGCGCGGCATCGAACCCGGAATCCAGAAGTTGTGGCGCGCGATTCCGGGTTCTCGCTTCGCGAGACCCGGAACGACAGAGAACATCAGTCCAAATGGAACTTGGCGAGCTCGCGATGCTCGGCCTTGATGTAGCGCACAGTGCCCGTGACGGAGCGCATCACCACCGTCTCGGTCTCGATCACGCCGTCCTTGCGGAATTTCACGCCTGACAGCAGCGAGCCCGTGGTGACGCCGGTGGCGGCGAACAGGCAGTCGCCGCGCGCCATGTCCTCGATGCCGTAGATCATCTTGGGATCGTTGACGCCCATCTTGGCGGCGCGCTCGACCTTCTCGCCGGAATCGAGAATCAGCCGGCACTGCATCTGGCCGCCGATGCAGCGCAGCGCCACCGCCGCTAGCACGCCTTCCGGCGCACCGCCGGTGCCGAGATACATGTCGACGCCGGTGTTCTCAGGATCGGCGGTGTGGATCACGCCGGCGACGTCGCCATCGGTGATCAGGCGCACGGCAGCGCCGGTCGATCGGACGCTCTCGATGATGCTGGCATGGCGCGGACGGTCGAGCACGAGCACGGTGATGCCCTCGGGCTTGACGCCCTTGGCCTTGGCAAGGCGGCGGACATTCTCGGCAGGGCTGGCATCGAGCTCGACGACGCCCTTGTCGTAGCCGGGGCCAATCGCGAGCTTCTGCATGTAGACGTCGGGCGCGTGCAGCAGCGTGCCGCCGTCGGCCATCGCCATGGTGGCGATCGAGCCTGGCATGTTCTTGGCGCACAGCGTGGTGCCTTCGAGCGGGTCGACTGCGATGTCGACCTCGGGGCCGGCGTTCACGCCAACCTTCTCTCCGATGAAGAGCATCGGCGCCTCGTCGCGCTCGCCCTCGCCGATCACGATCGTGCCCTGGATCGGCAGCTTGTTGAGCTCGCGGCGCATGGCATCGACGGCGGCCTGGTCGGCCGCCTTCTCGTTGCCGTGCCCGCGCAACCGCGCCGACGACACCGCCGCACGCTCAGTCACGCGCACGATCTCCAGCGTGAGAATACGCTCGAGCAATGCTTGCGGCGGCACTGAAATATGGGTCGACATCGGCTAACTCCTTCGAAACAGTTTGGGACGGACATCTCCGTCCGCATCAACTCGTAACACCCACAGTTCGTTCGAACTGTTTTACGTCTTGAGCATGCTCTTTCCCGAAAACCGCTTCACACTTTTCGGGAGCATGCTCTAGTTCTTCTCAATCCTGATGACCTGCGGCCGTCCGCTGATCACCTTGTCCTTCTGCACGGCGGCGAGCGCGCGGCGCACGGCGTCCTCGTGTGTGGCATAGGTGATCAGGATGACGGGCACGGGCACCGCTTTTCCGTTCGCCGGCGCGACGCCGCCATTGGGATGACGCTGCACGATCGACTCGATCGAAATCTTCTGCTCTGCGAGCCGGGTCGCGATCGCAGCCGCGGTGCCCGGGAAATCGCGCGCCAGAAGGCGGATGTAATAGCCGCCTTCGTGACGCTCCATCGGCGCCTTATTGGTGTCGCGGAGCTGGGCGACCGGACGGCCGAATGGATTGGCGCGGATGCCGCGCGCAACATCCGCGATATCGGCAACGACGGCCGACGCGGTCGCCGCACCACCGGCGCCAGGCCCCACCAGCGTAATCGGCGGAATGCCCTCGCCATCGATCGTGACTGCGTTGGTGACACCCATCACCTGCGCGATCGACGAGGTCTTGGGAACCATGGTCGGATGCACGCGCTGCTCGATGCCCTTGGCGGTGCGAACGGCAACGCCGAGCAGCTTGACGCGGTAGCCGAGATCCGCGGCTGCGCGCAGGTCTTCCGGAGCGATGGAGGAGATGCCTTCGACATACACCGCGCTTTGAGCAACTTTCGTGCCGAAAGCGAGGCTGGCGAGAATAGCGAGCTTTTGTGCGGTGTCGTGCCCATCAACGTCGAAGGACGGATCGGCCTCGGCATAGCCGAGCCGCTGCGCATCCTTGAGGCACTCTGCGAACGACAGGCCTTCCTGCTCCATGCGGGTCAGGATGTAATTGCAGGTGCCGTTGAGAATGCCGTAGACGCGGTTGATGCCCGTTCCGGCAAGACCTTCGCGCAACGTCTTGATGACAGGAATTGCGGCGCCGACGGCTGCCTCGAAATTCAGCGCACCGCCATGCTTTTCGGCTGATTTCGCCAGCTTGATACCGTGCTTGGCGAGCAGCGCCTTATTGGCCGTAACCACCGACTTGCCGGCGGCGAGTGCGGCTTCGACGGCGGACAGCGCAGGATCGCCGGCACCGCCCATCAGTTCGACGAAGCAATCGACCTCGGGGTGCGTGGCAAGCGCCAGCGGATCCCTGGCCCATTCGACGCCGCGCAGATCGATGCCGCGTTTCTTCGCTTTCGAACGCGCGGTGACGGCGACGACGCGCACGCCGCGGCCGCTGCGGCCCGCGAGCACGCGCGCCTGCGTTTCAATCAAACGGACAACTTCGGCGCCCACGGTGCCGAGCCCCGCTATGCCCACTTTCAGGGGTGCAACCATGATGCTTGAGTGAACCTGTCGAAGAGAAATCAGCGCCTGTTGGCGAGCGGAACGACGTTGTGCAACGTTTCGATGCCGCTTTCAAGGAAGCGGCGCACGCCGCGCGCGGCCTGCCTGATCCGTTGCTCGTTTTCCACCATGGCGATGCGGACATATCCTTCACCATGCTCGCCGAAACCGACGCCGGGCGAGACCGCAACGCCTGACTTCTCCACCATCAGGGTCGCGAACTGCATGCTGCCGACGCTGCGGAATGCTTCCGGCAGCGGCACCCAGGCGAACATCGAGGCTTCCGGCGGCGGAATCTCCCAGCCCGCCCGGCCGAACGATTCCACCAGCGCGTCGCGGCGCTTGCGATAGGTGTCGCGCATCTCCTTGATGCAGTCGTCCGGACCGTTCAATGCGGCGGTGGCTGCGACCTGCACCGGCGTGAAGGCACCGTAGTCGAGATAGGATTTGACTCGGGCGAGCGCTGCGATCACGCGCTCATTGCCGACGGCAAAGCCCATACGCCAGCCGGCCATCGAATAGGTCTTCGACATCGAGGTGAACTCGACGGTGACGTCCATCGCGCCGGGCACCTGGAGCACCGAGGGCGGCGGATTGTTCTCGTCGAAATAGACTTCCGCGTAGGCGAGATCGGACAGGATCAGGATCTCGTGCTTCTTCGCGAAGGCAACGAGGTCCTTGTAGAAGTCGAGGCTCGCGACATAAGCGGTCGGGTTCGACGGATAGCAGACGACGAGCGCGAGCGGCTTCGGGATCGAATGCACGATCGCCCGCTCCACCGCCTCGAAGAATTGCGGCGTCGGCTCCGACGGCACCGAGCGGATCACGCCGCCCGCCATCAGGAAGCCGAAGGCGTGAATGGGATAGCTCGGGTTCGGGCAGAGGATGACGTCGCCGGGCGCCGTGATCGCCTGCGCCACGTTGGCGAAGCCCTCCTTGGAGCCGAGCGTCGCCACCACCTGGGTGTCGGGGTTGAGCTTCACGCCGAAGCGGCGCGCGTAGTAGCCGGCCTGGGCCCGGCGCAGGCCGGGGATACCGCGGGACGCCGAGTAGCGGTCGGTGCGCGGCTTGCCGAGCGTCTCCTTCAGCTTCTCCAGCACATGCGGCGGCGCCGGCAGGTCCGGATTGCCCATGCCGAGATCGATGATGTCGGCGCCGGCGTTCCGCGCGGCCGCCTTGGCCCGGTTGACCTGCTCGAATACGTAAGGCGGAAGGCGGCGGATGCGGTAAAATTCGTCCATGGCTCTCTGGGCTCCGGGCAACCGGTCAGGACAGAATCGACCTGGCCAATTGGGCCATTCCGACTGGCATCGGCCCCACGCATCAAAATCACTCAAAATCAGATACTTAGAGTGATTTGCGACGACGGAGACTGAAGTCGTTCGCCCTGACTCTCGGCTGAACTGAGGTCTTTTAGCACGGCAAGACGAGGGCGCCAGCGATTACGTTGCGCTGCGCTACTTCGCGTCCTTGGCAGCAATGGCCTGGCGGTCGCGCGCGGCGGCCAGCTCTGCCTCGATCTTGGCGCGCTGGTCGGGCGGGATGATTGCCTCGTCACGATCCGGGGGCAAGTCGTGCACAGGGAGGTAGCCTCCGGGCTCCCTGGGATGGCCAAGCGTATCGGCGGCCGACATATCCGCGAGCTGGCTCGAGCAGCCGCTCAACGCAAAGGCAGCCATCAGCAGCGCGCAGCACGCAAGCCGCGTCTTTTGCAGGTCCCACAACACCAACACTTGGGAAATCCCCTACTCGTCCCAACGCAAGGCTGCCGATAGCTTAATCAACAACCTGCCCAAGCTCAAACCATTGCTGCCCACAAATGGCACGAGCGAGAAATCATCCAAGGCCCACGGCATGAGAAGTGCACTTCGATTGTGACAAAAGCAAGAAGCCTTATCGCAGTGCAGCACATCTTCGCGTCTGTTTAACGCGAAACCAGCGAGCTTCGCGGTGACGAATACGGAATGAATCGTTACTGTCCTCTTCATGAGTACCGTCACGACCGACACGCCCAAGCCCGGGTCAACGTCCGGGACAAAGTCTGAAACCAAGTTCGATGCGGAAGCCTTCGCGATGAATGTCGCGCGGGCGATGGAGAGCGGCGGCAAGGCGCTCGCCGCGTATCTGAAGCCGCGCGAGAGCGGCGAGGTGCAGGACCGTCCGCCGACCGAGCTCACCGAGGTCGTCAAGACCTTCACCTCGGTCGCCGAATACTGGCTGTCCGACCAGTCGCGATCGTCCGACCTCCAAACCAAGCTCGCCAAGGACTATCTCGATCTCTGGGGCTCGGCAGCGCGCCGCATGGCCGGACAAGACGCCGCGCCCGCGATCACGCCCTCGCCGCGCGACAAGCGCTTTGCCGATCCGGAATGGAAGTCGAACCAGTTCTTCGACTTCATGATGCAGCTCTATCTGCTCACGACCAAATGGGCGCACGAGCTCGTGCGCGACGCCGAGCTCGATGCGCAGACCCGCCGCAAGGCCGAATTCTACATCCAGCAGATCACCAACGCGATCTCGCCGTCGAACTTCGTGCTGACCAATCCGGAGGTGTTGCGCGAGACCGTCGCAAGCAGCGGCGAGAATCTCGCGCGCGGCCTGACGATGCTGGCGGAGGACATCGCTGCCGGCAAGGGCATGCTGAAGATCCGCCAATCCAACCCGGACAACCTCGTCGTCGGCGTCAACATGGCGACGACGCCCGGCAAGGTGATCTACCAGAACGAGATGATGCAGCTGATCCAGTATGCTCCGACCACGGAGAAGGTGCTGCGCACGCCGCTGCTGATCGTGCCGCCCTGGATCAACAAGTTCTACATTCTCGATCTCAAGCCGGAGAAATCCTACATCAAGTGGTGCGTCGACCAGGGCATCACAGTATTCGTGATCTCATGGGTCAATCCGGACAAGCGCTTGGGCGCCAAGAGCTGGGAAGACTACATGAAGGAAGGCCCGCTCACGGCGATGGACGTGATCGAGAAGGTCACCGGCGAGATGAAGGTGCACACCGCCGGCTATTGCGTCGGCGGCACCATGCTCGCGACCACGCTGGCCTGGCTCGCCGAGAAGCGGCGCCAGCGCGTGAGCTCGGCGACCTTCTTTGCCGCCCAGGTCGACTTCACCCATGCCGGCGACCTCCTGGTGTTCGTCGACGAGGAGCAGATCGCAGCACTCGAGCAGGACATGAAAGCGTCAGGCGTGCTCGAAGGCTCCAAGATGGCCATGGCCTTCAACATGCTGCGCTCAAACGATCTGATCTGGTCTTACGTGGTCAGCAACTACCTCAAAGGCCAGCAACCGAGCGCGTTCGACCTGCTGCACTGGAATTCCGATGCGACGCGCATGACGCAGGCGAACCATTCCTATTATCTGCGCAACTGCTATCTGGAGAACCGGCTCTCGACGGGCACGATGGTGCTCGACAACACCCTGCTCGACCTCTCCAAGGTCAAGGTGCCTGTCTATAATCTCGCCACCCGCGAGGACCACATCGCGCCAGCGGAATCGGTGCTGTACGGCTCGCAATTCTTCGGCGGTCCCGTGAAATACGTGCTGTCCGGCTCCGGCCACATCGCCGGCGTCGTCAATCCGCCTGCTTCGAACAAGTACCAGTACTGGACCAACGACAACATCAAGGCTGCCAGTGTCGCCGAGTGGATGAAAGGCGCGGTGGAGCACAAGGGCTCGTGGTGGCCGGATTGGCGCGAATGGCTGGGCAGCCTCGATCCGGAGGAAGTGCCTGCGCGCAGCGTCGGCAGCGAGGCGCTGCCCCCGATCGAGGACGCGCCCGGCAGCTATGTCAGGGTCCGCGCGTAGCAGAATCTCCCGCGCTTGTATAAACTCACTCTCAAGGCAGCGACGACAAAGGGGATCGGGTTATGACGCGTGAATTGTTCTGGCTGACGTGCACGGTGATCCTGACCGGGATCCTCTGGATTCCCTACACCATCAACCGCTGCCAGGTTCGGGGCCTCAGCGGCGCGATGGCCAACCCCTCGCGCGGCGACAAGCCCCAGGCCGAGTGGGCCAACCGCCTGATGTTCGCGCATGACAACGCGGTCGAGAATCTCGTGATCTTCGCGCCGCTGGTCCTGATTTTGAATGCGATCGACTATTCCTCGAAATGGACGGTGCTCGCCTGCGCGGTCTATTTCTGGGCGCGTGTCGCGCATCTGATCGTCTATGCGCTCGGCATCCCGGTGTTCCGCACCCTCGCCTTCACCGTTGGCTTTCTCGCGCAGGCCGTGCTGGCGCTGGCGATCTTCGGGGTGTTTTAGTCTCGTGTCCCGGACGCGCGAAGCGCGAGCCGAGACCCAGAATGCCGCAAACGAGCAAGAAGCCTGGGCCCCGGCTCTCGAGCGCACCGCCAAGAGGCGCTGCGCTGCGTCCGGGGCACGAGACTGCCCTACTCCTCCGGCAGACCCAGCATCAGCCGCATGTTCTGCACGGCCGCGCCGGATGCGCCCTTGCCGAGATTGTCGAGCCGGGCGACCAGGACGGCCTGGTGATATTTGTCGCTGGCGAAGACGTGGAGCTCGAGCATGTTGGTCTCGTTGAGCGCTTCCGGCTCGAGCCGGCCGCCCTTGGTCGCCTCGTTCTGGAGCGCCATCACCGAGACGTATTTCGAGCCGGCGTAGCGCTTGGCGAGCGCAGCCTGCAGATCGGCACCGCTGGGCTTGCCCGGCAGCGTGTCCAGCTGAAGCGGCACAGAGACCAGCATGCCCTGCCGGTAGTTGCCAACCGAGGGAATGAAGATCGGCCGCCGCGTGAGGTTCGAATAGAGCTGCATCTCCGGCAAATGCTTGTGCTCGAAGCCGAGGCCATAGATCTCGAAGGACGGCGCGCTGCCGTCTTCAAAGCTCGCGATCATCGACTTGCCGCCGCCGGAATAACCGCTCACCGCGTTGACTGTGACGGGATAATCGGAAGGCAGCAGGCCTGCATCGACGATCGGCCGCAACAGCGCGATCGCGCCGGTCGGATAGCAGCCGGGATTTGAGACCTTCTTGGCGGCCTTGACCTTGGCGGCCTGGTCCGGAGCCAGCTCGGGAAAACCGTAGGCCCAGTCCGGCGCAACCCGGTAGGCGGTCGAGGCGTCCAGCACTTTCGGCGCAGAGGCGCCCATGCTGTCGACGAGAGCAACCGTCTCCCTGGCGGCATCGTCGGGCAGACAGAGGATGACGAGATCGACCTCCTCCATCAGCGCCTTCTTCGCCGCGGGGTCCTTGCGCTGGTCGTCGGCAATCGTCTTCACGGCGACGTCGCTCTGGAGCTTCAACCGCTCGTTGATGCCAAGACCCGTGGTGCCGGAGCCGCCGTCGACGAAGACGGTGGCGGGCCTTTTGGGCGCTGCGGCCGTCGGGGCTTTGGTGGTGTCCGTAAGGCTCATGATACGCTCCTTTCGAGCATGTTCGTGTCGTGGCTCCTCGCCTTATGGAAACAGCGCGACCTGCTCCAGGCCCGTGGTTTCAGGAAATCCGAACATCAGGTTCATATTCTGGATCGCCTGACCGGCCGAGCCCTTCACCAGATTGTCGAGCGTCGAAAGCACGATCGCCCGATCCTTGATGCGGTCGGCGACGACGCCGATCTGAACATAGTTGGAGCCGCGCACGTTCTGCGTCTGCGGCAGCACGCCCTTCTTGGCGACATGCACGAACGGCTCGTTGGCGTAAGCATTCTGCAGCGCCGCCCGCAGATCGTCGGGCGTTGCACCGTTGAGCTTGACGTAGCAGGTGCAGAACTCGCCCCGCGCCATCGGAATCAGATGCGGCGTGAAATTCACCTTCACCGCCGAGCCCGCCGCGAGGCTGATTTCCTGCTCAATTTCAGGCGCGTGCCGGTGAGTGCCGACCGAATAGGGCGACAGCCCCTCGCCCGCTTCGCTGAACAGCGTGTTCTGCTTCAGCCCGCGGCCGGCGCCGGTGATACCCGATTTCGCATCGATGATGATGTCATCAACGTCGATAAGCCGGGCCTTCGCCAGCGGAACCAGCGCCAGCAACGCGGCGGTCGGATAACAGCCGGGACAGGCAACGAGCCGCGCGGAAGTGATCTTCTCCCGGTAGAATTCGGTCAACCCATAGACAGCCTCGCCCTGCAATTCCAGCGCGCGATGCTCATGGCCATACCATTCCGCATAGGTGTCCTCGTTGCGCAGCCGGAAATCCGCGGACATGTCGAGGATCTTGATCTCAGGATTGGCCTTGAGCACGGCCGCGATGATCTCCTGCGTGGTGCCGTGCGGCAGCCCGCAGAGCACCGCGTCGAGCTTGGTCCAGTCGACCTTTTCCCACTCCACGAGTTTTGGCAGGTCGAGCATGAAGAAGTGCGGAAACACCTCGCTCATCGCCTTGCCTGCATGGGTGTTGGCGGTGAGCGCCGTGATCTCGACATTCGCATGCCGCGCCAGCAGGCGCACTGCGTCGGCTCCGGTGTAGCCGGACGCGCCGAGAATGCCGATCTTCTTCCTGGTGTTCATCACACGCCCCCTTCGCGCGTAACCGCTCGTTGTGCTTGTACTGCATCTGTTGCGAAGGCCAACGGTCTCGCTTCGCGCATAAGGCCTGCAATCGTGCGCGAGTCCGCATCCGTCTGCGAGCCCAGCGCATTCGCGACCGCCGCGTAGTCGGCCTCTGATTTGTGCTGGTTGAGCTTGAAGCTGCCTTCGACCTCTTCAACCGTCATGACCAGACCCACGATTCCCTTCTTCATCGCCTCGAGCCGGCCCGCCGTCATCTTCCCTGACGTCCATGGCTTCTTCGGCAGCAGCCAGGTCTCGAACTTGTCGCTGAGCGTATCGACCTGCACCGACAGTTCATGGTCCGATAACAGCCGCACCGGCCCGGTCAGATGCACCGACTGATAAAGCCAGGTCGGCACCTGATCGGGCGACACGTACCAGTCCGGCGATACATAGGCATCGGGGCCGTTGACCGCGAGCAACCAGGACGTCGCGCCGTCCGCCAGCTTTACCAGCGGATTGTGACGGGCGACATGAAAGGCCGCGTGCGGCGTGCCGTCATCGGCATAGCTCAGATAGAACGGCAGCGACGATGCGACCGGCTTGTTGCCGTCAAAGGCACACATGGTGCCGAAGCCGCGCTCGTCGGCGAATTTCAGGCTCGTGGCGCGGTCCTGCTTGAAATGAGGTGGCGTATACATCGTGGTCTCCTGCTGGGCCTCCTTTTGGGAGCCGCCGGATCAGATCGCGCTGACAGGAGAGAGAATGCCGCGGATCGGATCCAGCGGCAAAGACGATGATCTCAAACGCGATCGATCGCCCAAACCGCTAAAGAGCGGCGGCGGCGACGGGCGAACAGGATGGTCGCGGCGTTGATCATGGCGCGGGGCTATAAGGCGAGATGCGGTTCCCGTCAAGGTGACGGCCGTCATTCCGGGGCGATGCAGAGCATCGAACCCGCTTCGCGAATCGGCGGAATGACAGGTCCTAGATCACCCGCCAGATCCATTCCATGATCTTCGCGATCACGTCACCGAACAGCAGCAGGGCCGCCGACCAGACCAGGGCCGAGACGAAATTAGCCGCCTGGAAGCTCCAATAGGGCATCTCGAAGACGCCGGCCGCGAGCGGCACCGAAGCGCGCAACGGGCCAAAGAAGCGGCCGATGAAGATGCTGGGTATCCCCCAGTTCCGCACGAAGGCCTCGCCCCTGGGCAGCAGTTCCGGATAGCGCGAGAGCGGCCACATCTGGGCGACATGCTCCTTGTAGCGATAACCGAACCAGTACGAGACCCAGTCGCCCAGCGCGGCGCCAAGGCCTCCGGCAATCCAGACCGGATAGAAGCTGATGCCGCTTGCCCCAATCAGGGCGCCGATGGCCACCAGGGCGCCCCACGCCGGGATCAGCAGCGAGATGAAGGCCAGCGACTCCCCGAAGGCGAGCAGGAACACGATCGGAGCCGCCCAGGCCTGGTGAACGCGCACGAAATCGGCCAGGGCGTGCGCAAATTGCTCCATTCCAAAATAGCCTTCCCGCCCTGTCTCAAGGTGCTGCTCGATGAAAATGACTGGTAAGCCAAGCACTTGTGTGACATCAAGTCACAAAATCCGGCCCTGACCGGACCGAGACGTCAAATTGCCGGGAATAGCTCGGCTTGCGGCGTAAAATCGCCGGCATTGGCTCCCAACGACGCCTCACTGGCGGCCCGGCGGTGACCTTTGCCGGCCAGCCATGGCATAGTCGCGCGAAACCGATTCGCCGCCTGCGCGACCCTCAAAACGCATCAAGATATATGTCCAAGCAATTGAAAACCAAAGCCAAAGACGATTTGTTCGAAGGCAACGAGCCCAAGGGGCGCAGCAGCAGCGCGAAGGCGGCGCCGCGCGGCAGCGGCGGAGAAGCCGACTACACCGCAGCCGACATCGAGGTGCTCGAAGGCCTGGAACCGGTTCGGCGCCGGCCGGGCATGTATATCGGCGGCACCGACGAGAAGGCGCTGCATCATCTGTTCGCCGAAGTGATCGACAACTCGATGGACGAGGCGCTTGCCGGGCACGCGACCTTCATCGGCGTCGAACTCTCCGCCGACGGATTCCTGACCGTCACTGACAACGGTCGCGGCATTCCGGTCGATCCGCATCCGAAGTTCCCGAAGAAGTCGGCGCTCGAAGTGATCATGTGCACGCTGCATTCCGGCGGCAAGTTCGACAGCAAGGTCTACGAGACCTCGGGCGGTCTGCACGGCGTCGGCATCTCCGTGGTGAACGCCCTCTCCTCACGTCTCGAGGTCGAGGTCGCGCGCGGACAGAAGCTGCATCGCATGACCTTCGAGCGCGGCCATCCAAAGGGCAAGCTCGAGGATCTCGGCAAGGTCAACAACCGCCGCGGCACGCGCGTGCGCTTCAAGCCCGACACCGACATCTTCGGCGCGAAGGCCGTGTTCAAGCCGCAGCGCCTGTTCAAGATGACGCGCTCGAAGGCCTATCTGTTCGGCGGCGTCGAGATCCGCTGGAACTGTGCACCCGAGTTGCTCAAAGGCATCGAGGACGTGCCGGCGGAAGCCACCTTCCACTTCCCCGGCGGCCTCAAGGACTATCTGGCCGCCGCCATCCACGCCGACACGTTGGTGCATCCCGACATCTTCTCCGGCAAGTCCGGCCGCAACGGTGCCCACGGCGCCTGCGAATGGGCCGTGGCCTGGACCGCGGACGCCGACGGCTTCCTGTCCTCCTACACCAACACCGTGCCGACGCCCGATGGCGGCACGCACGAGTCCGGCCTGCGCAGCGCGCTGCTCCGCGGCCTGAAGGACCACGCCGAGCGAGTCGGCCAGGGCAAGCGCGCTTCGTCCATCACATCGGAAGACGTGATGGTGGGGGCGGCCGTGATGCTCTCGGTGTTCGTGCGCGAGCCTGAGTTCCAGGGCCAGACCAAGGATCGCCTCGCCACTGCAGAAGCGCAGCGCATCGTCGAGCAGGCGATGAAGGATCCGTTCGACCATTGGCTGTCGGGCAATCCGCACATGGCCAACCGGCTGCTCGACTTCGTGATCGACCGCGCCGAGGAACGGCTGCGGCGGCGGCAGGAGAAAGAGACCGCGCGCAAAACCGCCGGCAAGAAGCTGCGCCTCCCCGGCAAGCTCGCCGATTGCACCGATGCCGGCACCGAAGGCTCCGAGCTGTTCATCGTCGAGGGCGACTCGGCCGGCGGCAGCGCCAAGCAGGCGCGCGATCGCAAGACGCAAGCGGTGCTGCCGTTGCGCGGCAAAATCCTCAACGTCGCCTCCGCCGGCAAGGACAAGCTGACGGCGAACGCCCAGCTCTCCGATCTCGTTCAGGCGATCGGCTGCGGTACGCTTGCGCAGTATCGCGAGGAGGACCTGCGCTATCAGCGCATCATCATCATGACCGACGCCGATGTCGACGGCGCCCATATCGCCTCGCTCCTGATCACCTTCTTCTATCGGCAGATGCCGCGACTGATCGACGAGGGCCACCTCTTCCTCGCCGTGCCGCCGCTCTATAAGCTGACCCACGGCACCAAATCGGTCTATGCGCGCGACGACAAGCACAAGGACGAGCTGATCAAGAGCGCGTTCAATGCCAACGCCAAGGTCGAGGTGAACCGCTTCAAGGGCCTCGGCGAGATGATGCCGGCGCAGCTCAAGGAAACCACCATGGATCCGAGCAAGCGGACGCTGCTCAAGGTGGTGCTGCTTGCGGATGATCGTGACACCACCGCGGATTCGGTCGAGCGGTTGATGGGCACCAAAGCGGAGGCGCGCTTTGCCTTCATTTCCGACAAGGCTGAATTTGCCAACGAGGAATTGCTGGACGTCTGAAGGCACAATTTGTGCTCAAAAGCCCCCCGGCCCGAGGCCGGGGGGCTTTTTCGTTTGAGGCCACGATAGCGCCACTTGTGCGATCAATCCGCCTCGCAAAGGCACGACTCGGCCAACGACTCACGGTGCCGGCGTCACGCGAAAGGGCTGGGGCAGGATTGCCTCCATTTCGAACGAGCGCGAATTCCTAACGAAATCCTACTCGGACGCGAGAACCGGAAATTCACTTAAGTGACTGAAAGTACTTCGATTTTTATTGAACAGACGGTGACACTCCCAAACGCGACGAACGGGCGTTTTCCGGCGACTGTGCCTGCCCAGCAACAGCATTTCGGTGAGAACCGTCTATAGTCCGGGCATCAGATGACACGGACTTCAGTGCGCTCGCGCTGCTACGAATGAAGGTTGGGGACTTATCATGAAGAAGATTGCTCTCGCGCTGACCGCGATCGCGGCAATGACCGGTTCGGCTTCGGCCGCCGACCTCGCGGCCCGTCCGTACGTCAAGGCTCCGATGGCTGCACCCGTCGCCAACTGGACCGGCTTCTACATCTTCGGCGGCGGCGGCGGCGGTCTTTCGAACGCTGACCAGCATGTCCAGACGACTGTCGGCGCGATCCCGCTGACCATCGACCAGCGCCAGGGTGGCTCGGGCTGGTTCGGCACCGTCGGCCTCGGCTACGACTGGCAGTTCAACAGCACCTGGGTCGCCGGCGTGTTCGCTGACGGTCAGTTCGGCAGCATCCGCGCCACCATCCAGGATCCGGTCGCTGTTGGCGGCCTCACTGGTTCGCAGAAGCTGGAAGACTCGTGGGCTGCCGGTGTGCGCCTCGGCTGGCTGGTTGCTCCGAACGTTCTGTCCTACGTCAATGGCGGTTACTCTGGCGCTCATTTCGGCCAGACCAACTTCCTGACGCTGGCTGGCGCTCCGGCCGGTATCCACCTCAACAGCTACAACCGCAACGGCTGGTTCATCGGCGGCGGCGTCGAGAACAGCCTCAACATCTTCGGCATTACCTCGCCCGGCTGGTTCATGAAGACCGAGTATCGTTCGGCCTTCTACAGCGCCAAGACCTCGAACGAGCTGGTCGACGGCACCAACGCCCTCGTCGGCCGCGACATCCGCGCCAACAGCTGGAACCAGACGATCTCGACCTCGCTGGTCTACCGCTTCAACTGGACCGGTCCGGTCGTCGCCAAGTACTGAGCTGATCCAAACTTCAGACGTCAAAGCCCCGGGCATCGCCCCGGGGCTTTTTCGTTGTTGCGACAGGCACAACCGAAACGCCCCCTCCCACCGTGATGACACAGGCGGGCAAAGTCGAAAGACGCCGCAACAGCCCTACCCCGCTTCTCGTCTTGTTGCCGGCCGGTAACAGCCATTTCGACGGACCCTGGGTGCAGACCATCAGCACGGCGCTGGACTATCGCTTCAACGCCAGCCCGGTGGTCGCGAAGTACTGAAGCGCCTCAGCCTGAACAGTAGAAACCCCGGCCTGGTCCGCGGCTTCTTCTTGACTCGGATAGGCTGCCTTTCCGCGGGCCTGCGTCCGCCATTGTATCTGAACCGAAGCTACGGCTAGTCTCGCGGGAAGTTTTCGCGACCCGCGGCGATCGTTTGTGCCGTGGGCCGCGACAGAAGCCGTCCAATGGGGAGGAATGAATGCGCAGATTTCTGCTTGTCGCAGGCCTGTTTGCCCTCGCCGTCGGGCTGCTCTGGATCGGACAAGGCACCGGCACCGTCGCCTGGCCGCGATCGAGCTTCATGATCAACCAGCTGCAATGGGCCGGCTACGGCGCCGCCATGGCGGGCTTCGGGCTGGTGCTGATCTGGCAGAGCAACCAATAGAAGAAACCAGGACGTGAAAGCATGACATCCAACCGGTTCGATCTTCGCGGCAAGGTCGCGATCGTCACAGGAGGCAATGGCGGCATCGGGCTCGGCCTCGCCCACGGGCTCGCGGATGCCGGCGCCGATATCGCGGTGGTCGGACGCAATGAAGCCAAGTCGACCGCAGCCGTCGCGGACCTTAGGGCACGCGGCGTGAAAGCGATCTCGGTAACCACCGACGTCACCGACAAGGTGGCGGTCGCTGCCATGATCGACTGCGTCGTCAGCGAGCTCGGCCGCATCGACATCCTGATCAACAACGCCGGCATGAGCATCCGCAAGCCGCCGCACGAACTCGAGCTCGACGAGTGGAACAAGGTGATCGACACCAACCTCACCAGCGCCTTCGTCTGCTCGAAGCTGGCCTATCCGGCGCTGAAGGCGTCCGGCAACGGCAAGGTGATCAATATCGGGTCTATGATGTCGATCTTCGGTGCGAGCTTTGCGACCGCCTATGCCGCGAGCAAGGGCGGCATCGTCCAGTACACGCGTGCCTGCGCCAACGCCTGGGCGCCCGACAATATCCAGGTCAACGCCATCCTGCCGGGCTGGATCGACACCGATCTCACCCGAGGCGCGCGCGAGCAGGTCTCGGGCCTGCACGAGCGCGTGCTGGCACGTACGCCCGCGGGACGCTGGGGCGACATCGACGACTTCGCCGGCATTGCCGTCTTCCTCGCCTCCTCAGCCTCGAACTTCGTCACGGGCACCGCGATCCCCGTCGATGGCGGGTTCTCGGTGATGGCCTGAGGCGCAGCCTCGGCCGCGCGCAAAAAAGAAGCCCCGGTGGAAGCCGGGGCTTTTAATCTGGTCGTGATCTTTTCTGATTGGTCGTTTGTTGCTCAGTAGCGCGCGATCACAGGTGCGTCGAACTTGTAGCTCGCGCGCACGACAGCCCACTGAATGTCGCGCGGCTTGGCGTCAAAGGTGTAGTTGCCCGCGGTGCCGCCGAGCTGATAGGTCTGGCTGCCGAACGCCGCGTAATTGTATTCGAGACCGACGATCCAGTTGCGGGTGATGCCGTATTCCCAACCGGCGCCCACGGTCCAACCATTGGCCCAGTGGGTCTGACCACCCGAGCCGGTCACTCCGACCGTGTCGGTCACCGACAGACGGTTGTTCACGCCGGCATAGCCGCCCTTGATGTAGAACAGGTTGTTCTGCACGGCAAAGCCGGCGCGGCCGACCACCGTTGCGAGCACGTTGGCGCGCCAGCTGAAGACGTTGCCGGCCGGAGCGAACGCGGTGTTCACGACCGTGCCCTTGTTGTCGAGACCGGAGATCGTCCCTTCCATGCCGAACACGTAGTTGTTGGCCTGCCAATTGTAGCCGATCTGGGCGCCACCCATGACGCCCGAGTTGCGCTGACGATAGCCCTGGCCCGGCGTCAGATCGCCGAACCTAGCGCCCGTGCCGTTGTTGATGAACTGCTCGTTGGTCCAGGCGCCACCGATGTGGCCGCCAACATAGAAACCGGTCCAGTTGAAAAGCGGCTCGATATAAGCGGGAGCCTTGGTGTAGGGACGCGCGGCGAGATCGGCGGCGGAAGCAGCGCCGGCCGAAACCAGAGCAGTCGTGCAGGCAAAGGCAGCAATCAATTTGTTACGCATGGTACACCCCGTGTCCTTGATGGGCGCACGCTCACACGCAGTTCTTACTCAAATTTGAATCAAGAAAGTTAAGGCGCGGGATTGCCCCCTGGTGGCCCTTGAATCGTTTATGCTGTTGCACCTGCGCAACGCTAAAGGAGCAGCTTAACCCGACGTTATCCCTACCGAATCCCCGCGCTAGGATTGCCGCGCGGCGGTCGAATGCACGTGCTCGGGCCGGACACCGATCGCGATGAAGCGCGCCGGGATGCTCTGAAGCCATGGCAGGGCGGTGATCAGGCGCACGATCAGCGGCACCTTGAGCGGCCGATCGCCGCCCTTCAGCGCGCCGCTGATGATGTTGTTCTGCACGACGACCTGCATCGCTTGCGTCATCTTCACCGGGAACGCGCGGCGCCGCCTGATGGCATCGAGCTCATCCTCGGTTGGACAGCCGCGTGTCAATTTGTCCGCAAGCAGGTTTGCGGTCGCGACCGCATCCTGAACGGCCAGATTGACGCCGACGCCGCCGACCGGCGACATCGCATGCGCGGCATCGCCGATGCAGAGGAGTCCGGGTCGCGTCCAACGCTTCAAGCGATTGATCGCGACCGTCAGCAATTTGACGTCGTCAAAACTCTTCACATCGGCGACGCCGTGCTTGAGGATCGGCGCCATGCGCACGACGTCGTCGAGCAGCGCCTGTAGTCCCCTCGCCTTCACCGCATCGTACTGTCCCTTGGCGATGACATAGGCGCATTGCCAATAGTCGCCGCGATCGAAGGTGACCATCATCTTGCCGGGCTCGACACGTGCGAACAAATTCTCGGTCTCGCCAGGCGTTCGCCCCACCCGGAACCACAGCACGTCCATCGGCGCGCCGATCTCCTCCACGCTGAACCCCGCGCGCTCGCGCACCGTCGAATGCCGGCCGTCACAAGCGATGGTGAGATCGGCCTCGATGTCGACAATGCCGTCGCCCGTCTTGGCGCGTACGCCGGCGATGATCTCGCCGTGGCGGATCAGGTCGACCGCCTCCGTGTTCATCAGCACCTTGAGCGAGGCGAAGCGCTTGCCGGCCTCGCGCAAGAAATTCAGAAAGTCCCATTGCGGCATGAAGGCGATGAACGGGTACTTCGTATGCAGCCGGCTAAGGTCGGCGATCCGCACCCTGGTTCCGCCGATCAGGCCGTCCATCGTCTGCAGGCGCTGATGCGGCAGTTTGAGGAAGCCGTCGATCAGGCCGAGCTCGTCCATCACCTGCAGCGTCGAGGGATGCACGGTGTCGCCGCGAAAGTCGCGGAAGAAATCGGCGTGCTTCTCCAGCACCAAGACATCGATGCCGGCGCGTCCCAGGAGATAGCCGAGCATCATGCCCGCAGGTCCCCCGCCAACGATGCAGCAGCGGACTTTCATGGAACGTAAGGGGGATTGTGGAGGCGTGGCTGCGTCCATGATCCGGATTCCTGGCATTTCGATCCAACGTGGGATTGTAACGCCCGTCCACGCCAAAGGCTCAATGCGATCGGGAGGAACCGCTCAATTATTGCTGCGGTTGGCCGTGCGGAAGCTCTTGACCTCCGACACGCTGCCGTCGCGATACGTCAATTCGACGGACATGAACTGCGTCGCGGGTGGCAGCTTCTCGTAGAGCAGCATACCGGCCGAGATCGCCGTCGGATCCCTGAGATCGCAAGGCGGCATCTTCAGCACCTTGTCCGGCACCGCCGTGTCAATGCCGATCCGCACCTCGCGGATCGCGCAACGATACGAGACGAGATGCGTGTAATAGACCAGTAGTCCGTTGAACTGACGGAACGACAGCCAGCTCGTGGCCGTCATGTCGAGGATCTTGCGCTGATCGCGGATCAACGCGGCTTCGGGATCGAACTTGATCGGGAACGGGCCCTGCATATCGCCGGAAGCATCGACGTAACGAACCTCGATGGTGCCGGCCTGCGCATCCGGCGGCAGCTCGATCGACGGGTTCGGCAGCCGCTTGCGGGTGCGCGGATCGAGCGTGTCGATGAAACCGGTCTCGCGGAAGTCGCCGTGACCGGCCATGCGCCAGGAAATGCCGATGGTGGGATCGGCGAAGGAGAACGTCACGCTCCAGCCGCCATTGTGGCGCGAGAAGCTCGCGATCGGTGCGTTGGTGGTCTCCTCCCGCGGCACGCGCGGCACCGAGACCGGCGGTAGCGCCGCGACTTTCTGCGGCGGCGGATCGGCCGGTCTCGCTGCGGCGGCTACGTCCTTGGCGGCACCGCTGAGGAAGACATCATCGACCATCTGATCGAAATAAACCGGCACCTGCTTGTGCTTGACGGTGTCGGCCATCTCGCTGACGAGGCGGCGCGTGTGCTGTGCGACCTGCACGAGGTTTTCGCCGGGCTGCAGCAGCTCCTTGGCGAAGGTGCGGGTGAACACGGAATTAGGGTTGGAATCGTCGTTGGAGAGACGGTCGAGCGCGGTCTGGCGCGGGCCGGCCGAGAACACCGAGAATACGCCCTCGGGCAGCTGCGTCATCGGCGCAAGCCCGCCGCCACCGGCCACCGCGCGCGTGCCTGATCGTTCGAACGGATTGTTGCGGCAGGCGTCGAACACCAGGATCGAGGTGCGTGCCTTCTTGTTCTGGAGACGCTCCACCACGCGATCCGCCAGAATGGAGGCATCGCGCACCAGCTCCTCCTGGCCTTCGGTCGCCGCCGGCACGTCCGTCGGCAGCAGATAGTTCTGCCCCGCGATTTCGAAGCCGTGGCCGGCATAGAAGAAGAAGGCGGTGTCGCCGGGCTCGATCGCCCGGTCGAAGGCGAGCAGCGTCTCGGTGAATTGCTGACGGTTCTGGTTCTCAGCCACCATCACCTGGAAGCCGAGCTGTTTCAGCGTATCGCCCATGGTGCGGGCGTCGTTGACGGCCTTCAGGAGCTTTGGAACGTTCTTGTAGTCATTGTTGCCGACGACGAGCGCGACGCGCTTTTCGGCATGGGCCATGCCTGCGAAACCGCTGAGGCTCGCCGCCAGGCCAAGCGCTGCCAGAGTCCTCAAAAACCGCCGCGTCATCGTGACATTCCCCTTCCGAACGGCTCCCCCCGCAGCCCCAGCGGAACCCTACGCCGTTGATGTGATAGTCGGTCCAATCGCATCGAGGGTTCAACCGCCCGGAGCTTGTCCATTCACCATCTCGCCTATGGCAGATTCCCGCGGAATCTGCTCATTCTGAGGGGCATTGTATTGGGGACGAGGGGCCGCCGTGTATCGCTGGTGCACCGACGAGGTCGAGCCACACGAACGCTTCGATTATTGGCGCGAGGTCCGCGCCAAAGGGTTGTTCGGGGTTACGGCGGAACTCGATCGCGAACGGCGCGGCGACTTCCATGGTGAGTTCTCGCTGAGCCAGGTCGGTGGCGGCGGATTGGTCGAGCTGAAGGCTTCGCCATACGCGGTGGAACGGAGCCAGGCCGACATCGGCCGCGCGCCGGGTGACAGCATCTGCGTCTACCAACAGCTCGGCGGCGGTGGCTGGTTCGGCGGCATGCGCTCCAGCGATTTCGCGATCGCCAATGGCAGCTTCGCCACCAGCCATACCGACCTGCCCTACCGCACCAGACCGCTGGGCGCTGCCGGCTTTCACCTGCGGATCCTGAAGATTCCCGTCCACGGCCTCGCGACCCAGGACAGGCGCATGCGGGAGCTTGCGCCAAAACCTTTCAACGATCCCGCTCTACACGCCCTGCTCGATGCCTGCTTCGCCGATCTCGGCGAGGCGGCTGCGAACGAAGCCTCTCCCGACTCCGGGCCGCTGGTGCAGGCGTTGGGTCATCTGGCGTTGATCGAGCGCGGTATCGTCAGGCCGGGCAGCCGGCGCGGACAGGCCGCGCTCCGGACGGCCCGCCTGTCGCTGGCGCGGCGCCTGATCGCGCGCCATTTGCAGGACGCCGATCTGGCGCCGTCGCGGGTGGCCGATCTGCTCGGCGTCTCGGTGCGGCACTTGCACATGCTGTTCGAGGCGGCCGACCGCAGCTTCTCCCAGACCGTGACCGAGGAGCGGCTGAAGCGAAGCCGCCTCTTGATGCGCGAAGCACCGGACCGGCGGATCGCCGATATCGCCGCCGCCTGCGGCTTCGAGAGCCTGGCGACGTATTACCGGGTCTTCAACGCCGCCTATGGCATGGCGCCCGGCGATTTTCGGGCCAAGGCCGCAGGATCGCGTTAACCACCCGCCTGGCCGCTTGCTGCCGAAAAGCCAAGCCGCGCCCGTGATTTGAGCAAAAACCTTAGGGTTTTTAGGACCTTCCCGCGCCCGCTCCATTGACTTTGGCGGATTCCTCCCTATGTTCCGGGTCGACGCGGCTCAGATCGAAGAGCGATTCCTGAGCCTTGCGCTTTGTTCGCGTGAGTCAGCACCCCCAGCTTCTTTGAGAGCGCGCCGTTTCGGGGTGGAACGCGACAGCCTTTTTACCTTCGATTCCGAACGGCGGTTTCGACCAGAGGCTCAATGTCCTTTTCCAATCTCGGACTGTCCGAAAAAGTCCTCGCCGCAGTGGCGGCCACCGGTTACACCAACCCCACCCCCATTCAGGAACAGGCGATCCCCCACGTCCTCGCACGCAAGGACGTGCTCGGCATCGCCCAGACCGGCACCGGCAAAACCGCAGCCTTCGTGCTGCCGATGCTCACCATTCTCGAGAAGGGCCGCGCCCGGGCGCGCATGCCGCGCACGCTGATCCTCGAGCCCACCCGCGAGCTCGCCGCGCAGGTGAAGGAAAACTTCGACCGCTACGGCGCCGGCCAGAAACTCAACGTCGCCCTGCTGATCGGCGGTGTCTCTTTCGGCGACCAGGATGCCAAGCTGACGCGCGGCGTCGACGTGCTGATCGCGACCCCCGGCCGGCTGCTCGACCATACCGAGCGCGGCGGCCTCTTGCTCACCGGCGTCGAGCTGCTTGTCATCGACGAAGCCGACCGCATGCTGGACATGGGCTTCATCCCTGATATCGAGCGCATCTGCAAGCTCGTTCCCTTCACGCGGCAGACCCTGTTCTTCACCGCGACCATGCCGCCGGAAATCCGGCGCATCACCGAAGCCTTCCTGCACAATCCGCAGAAGGTCGAGGTCTCCAAGCCCGCCACCACCGCCGTCACCGTGACGCAGTCGCAGGTGCCCGCTGGCCGCGAGGCGCACGAGAAGCGCGAGCTGCTGCGCCGCCTCTTGCGCGAAGCCAAGGATCTGAAGAACGCGATCATCTTCTGCAATCGCAAGCGCGAAGTCGCGATCGTTCACAAATCGCTTCAGAAGCATGGCTTCAGCGTCGGTGCACTGCATGGTGACATGGATCAACCGGCCCGCATGGCCGCGCTCGACCAGTTCCGCAAGGGTGAGCTACCGCTCCTCGTCGCCTCCGACGTCGCCGCGCGCGGCCTCGACATTCCCGAGGTCAGCCACGTCTTCAATTTCGACGTCCCTCACCATCCCGACGACTACGTCCATCGTGTCGGCCGTACCGGTCGCGCAGGCCGCACCGGCACCGCGATCTCGATCGTCACGCCGCTCGACCAGAAGTCGATGGCCGCGATCGAGAAGCTGATCGGCCAGAGCATTCCGCGCGCTGAGGGCGATTACGAAGCCCAGGCTGAAGCCGGCGATGCGTCCGAGCACCCGCGCGAGCAGCGCGGCCGTGAGCGTTCCCGCGGCGGACGCGGCAAGTCGCCGCGCGAGCGCGGCCAGCGCGGCCACGATCGCGAGCGTAGCCACGAACCGCGTGGCGAGAGCCGGCCTTCAACCGAAGCGCGGCCGACGCGCGAGGCAAAGCCTCCGCGCGAAGCCGGGCATGCTTCCGAGCCGCGTCGTGGTTCGCGCCCCCAGGCCAATCATTCGCACGTGCCGTCGATCGGCCGCCCCGAGCCGCGCCGCCAACGCGACGTCGATACCGAGCCCGGCGATCACTCGCATCTCCCCGCATTTCTGCTGCGCCCGGTCCGCTCCCCTGCCGGCGCCTGAAACCGCGATACACGCTTGAGTTGAACGGCCGAACGTTTACTGACCCTTCATCATCGTCCGTTAGCCTCCGAACATAATTTAAGCATTGCTGCGGTCGATGGGCGCATCGACCGCCGTGGGGTATGTTCAGTGGTCAAAGTGCTCGATGAACACGAACGCACGATGGCGTTCGCCGAGGTGGCGCTCGGTCAGATCCGGTCGCTGAAGCAGACCGCGATTCCCCGCAATTACGAGATCTGGTACGTCTACGCGACCGGCTACAACGCGCCGCTCAACAAGATCATCAACGAGACGCTCGCACGCAACGGCAGGCTGACCGAAGCCGATCTCGAGCAGATCTACGACACCTATCTCTCCCACATCAAGACGACCGACCGTATCGACAAGGTCGGTGCACGCGTCATCGGCGAGATCGACGACGTCATGAGGGTGTTGGGCGAGGCGCTCGGCATGACCGGCACCTACGACGCCAGCCTGTCGGGCGCGACCGAGCAATTGTCCTCGGCCAGCAGCGGCGAGCAGATCAAGGCGATCGTCGAGACGCTGCTGCGCTCGACCAACGAAATGCGTGAGGCGAACAAGGCGCTGGAAGACCGGCTGGCGCTGTCGAAGAACGAGATCAGCAATCTCCAACAAAGCCTGGAGGCGATCCGCGCCGAAAGCCTGACCGATCCGCTGACCGGTCTCGGCAACCGCAAATATTTCGACCGCATGATCGGCATGGCCGTGCAGAGCGCGCTTGCCGGCGGCGAGCCGCTCTCGCTGCTGCTGCTCGACATCGATCATTTCAAATCGTTCAACGATTCCTACGGCCACCTCACCGGCGATCAGGTGCTGCGGCTGGTCGGACTTTCGCTGAAGCAGACCATCAAGGGCCAGGACGTCACCGCGCGCTACGGCGGCGAAGAGTTCGCGGTGGTGCTGCCCAACACCGCGCTGCGCCAGGCCCTCACCGTCGCCGACCACATCCGCCGCGCCGTGATGGCGAAGGAACTGAAGAAGAAGTCTACCGGCGAGATCCTCGGCCGCGTCACCATTTCTGTCGGCGTCTCGATGCTGAAGCAGGGCGACGACACCGACGCGCTGATCGAGCGCGCGGATGCCTGCCTCTACGCGGCCAAACGCAACGGCCGCAACCGCGTGATTTGCGAAGTCGATCCGGAGTACGCGGTCGAGACACATAACCGGGTGGCCTGATCTCTCGTCACAAACTAGTTTTTATCTGAAACCTCTCACGATCGAGTCCCGCACTGATCCGGACTCGTTGGCAAGGATCAGGTCTGACCGAGGAACGCCGAGATCAGAGGATTGACGATCTCGGGTGCATCCTCCAGGCAATAATGGCCAACCCCCGCGAGTCGATGGACGCGCGCGCCGGGAAAAACCGCCTCGAAGAGCGGCAGGAAATGTGCCGCATGAAGTGTGCGGTCCGCATCGCCCCAGATTGCAAGCGCGGGCTTGCTGCGGACAGCGCGATCTGCTGCCGTATCGGGGGCCTCGAACCGGTGAGCGCCGGTCGCGAAACCTTTGGCCCAGCCGATCGCCCCGAGACATTCGGCCGGGCTGGCAAAGGGCGCGCCATAAGCGGCAAGCCAGTCGTCGGTGATGATCGCGTTGTTCTCGAAACCATTCAGCTTCAGCGTGCTCAGGATATTGAAGCCGAGCTGCCCGAGCACGGTTTCCAGATTGCCTTCAGCTTCGGCCTGCACGATCCAGCGAAACCAGGGTGAAACAGCAGCATTTTCTGTGACACGCGCCAGCAGATCCGCCTGGCCGAACGGCGTCGGACCATTGGTCGAGACGAACCGACGGATCCGGTCAGGATGCCGCGCGGCCAGTCCCATGCCGACCGGGCCGCCGAAATCGTGCATCACGAGTGTGATGCCGGTCAGGCCGAGCGCGAGAACGAACCTTTCCAGATTGTCGATGTGGTCCTGCAGCCAGTAGCTGCGCGCCGCCGGCGTCTGGCTCTTCCCAAATCCCATGTGGTCAGGAACGATGACACGGTGTGTCGCGCCCAGCACCGGAATCAAATGGCGGAAGAGATAGCCCCAGGTCGGCTCGCCATGCAGGCACAGCACGACCTCACCATCGCGAGGACCTTCGTCGACGTAATGCATCCGAAAACCCGGGGCATCGGTGAAATGCGGCGCAAAGGCGAAGCTGCCACCGAACGTTGCGTTAGATTGGATCATGGGCTCCTCGACGGAATGCGGTTTCAGATTGCAACCATAACCAAGGCTTAGCGCTTGCGGTTTTAGATTGCAACCAGTATATCGGCACTGGAGCTGCGCCCAATGCGAAGCGCAGAGGAGCGGCGGATCGGTCACGATGGGCAAGAGAGTTAGCCACAAAGACTCGTTGTGCGGCGTCGCGCGTCCCCTGGATGCGATCGGCGACTGGTGGTCGCTCTTGATCGTGCGCGACGCCTTCGACGGCTCGCGGCGGTTTGGCGAATTTCAGCGGAGCCTCGGGCTTGCCAAGAACATCCTGTCGGCCCGGCTGCGCAATCTCGTCGCGCACGGCATCATGGACGCCGTCCCCGCGGCGGAAGGAGGCCCCTATCAGGAATATGAGCTGACCGAGAAGGGACGCGGGCTCTTTCTGGTTCTGGCTGCGCTCAGGCAGTGGGGTGAGGACTTCTTCTTTGAGCCCGACGAGAGCCACGTGCTGCTGGTGGACAAGAAATCCGCCCTCCCCGTGCGCCGGCTGGAGTTGCGTGCCCAGGATGGACGCATACTCGGTCCCAGCGACACCGTCATACGACGACCGTCGAACACCCCGGAGGTGGAAACGCCGAACCGGCAGCCCCCACCTGCAAGACGCAGGGCTTCCAAGTCTCGCGCGCAGAAGTAGAGGCCATGACCGCGACCTGCAAACCGCAAACCAGCTACGCTTGACAAGCTGATCGGACGAACGACATCTTCATCACCGCCCTCCGGCGCCTGACCGCGAGAATCTGTCGTCGTGCCCAATCCCCACGATTTCCACACACCCAAACCGTCCTACACCAGGGACGAGCTGCTGAGATCGAGCGAGGGCGGCTATTTCGGCCCAGGCAACGCGCAATTGCCGGCGCCGCCGATGCTCATGATGGATCGGATCACCGAGATCAGCCTGGATGGCGGCGCATTCGGCAAGGGCCACATCGTCGGCGAGCTCGACATCGTGCCGGATCATTGGTTCTTCGACTGCTACTATCGCGGTGACGCGATGATGCCGGGAAGTCTGTGCCTCGACGCGATGTGGCAGATGATCGGCTACTGGCTCGGCTGGTCGGATTCGCCGGGCAAGGGGCGCGCCATCGGTGTCGGCGACGTGGAGTGCACGGGCGAAATCACACCAAACGCGCAGCGCGTGCGCTACGAAGTCACCATGCGCATGGTCCGGCGAGGCAAGCTGGTGCTCGGAATTGCCGACGGCCGCGTGCTTTCGGACGGTGTGTGCGTCTTCGTCGCAAAGGACATGCGTGTGGGCCTGACCAAGGCGGCCGAGTCATCCTCTGCCCACGATCTTTCCTCGTGATGATCCTACCCGTGGGCACGCTTCCACCTTCGCTCTACGAGCTACGGCGGACGAGTCGCTTTGCCCACCCTACCGGACCGCTCTCTTGGCTGCCTTCTTGGCCGATCTCTTCTTAGCAGGCTTCCTCGTCGCAGCCTTGGCCGCAGCTTTCTTCTTCGGGCGCTTCTTCACCTTGGCGCGCTGGGCCGCGGCGAGCGCAGCCCGCGCCCATTGCGCCAGCTCCTGCGAATCATCGAACAGACGCGCCGGCAGCTCCCAGTAGGAGTTCACCAGCACGGTCTTGGCGCGGGTCGAATATTGGAACGGCTTTGAGCCTTCCGCTTCAAAGTCCGGGATCGTCTGCTCGTCGGCGCGGAAGAACAGGCCAGCACGCAAGGACAGCGCAAAGTTGATCCCGTCGGCGGAGATGCCGTAGCCGGAAAACATCTTGCGGATGGTGACGGGGCCGAAATCGGCAAACAGGTCGATCAGGAATTCGCGGTCCATGGCCAAATTCTCTCGTGCCCCGGACGCAGCGCGGCGTGACATAAGCGCGCTTACGCGCGTCTTCGACTCGCTATGGCGCTGCTGAGCCGGGGCCCAGCCCCTCTCCTCCTGAAAGTATAGCTTGGGTCCCGGCTCTGCGCAGCAGCGCAAGCGCGCTGTAGCGCGTCCGGGACACGAGAACGGGGCAAGATGAGAAAGTCGGCGTTACCCGTCGATCTTGGCGGGGCGCAGTTCGACCGACTCGCCGCAGCCGCAGGCGGAAACCTGGTTCGGGTTGTTGAAGACGAACTGGGCCTGCATCTTGTCGGTCTTGTAGTCCATCTCGGTGCCGAGCAGGAACAGCACGGCCTTGGGGTCGACCAGGATCTTGACGCCCTTGTCCTCGACGACCTCGTCGGTCGGGCGGATCTCGTGGGCGTATTCGACCGTGTAGGATTGGCCGGCACAGCCGCCATTCTTCACGCCGACGCGCAGGCCGACGATCTCGGAGTCGGCGCGCTGGGTCAGCTCGCTGATGCGCTGGGCTGCTGCGTCGGTCAGCCGCATCACCTGCGGGCGCGGACGCCGGGGCTTTGGTGTCGAAGCTGGTGTCGCCTGGGTCATGTTATCTATTTGGTCCGTTCCGAAGCGAATTCAATGCGAGCAGAGACCGTCACCACATGTTGAGCACGAGGCGCGCCTCGTCACTCATGCGCTCCGGCGTCCAGGCCGGCTCCCAGACGACCTTGACGTCGACCACGCCGACGCCGGGAACGCTGGCGACCGCATTCTCGACCATGGTCGGCAGCTCGCCGGCGGCCGGACAGTTCGGCGTCGTCAACGTCATCTGCACGTCGACGGAACGATCGTCCTTGATCTCGACCTTGTAGATCAGACCGAGCTCGTAGATGTCCGCCGGGATTTCCGGGTCGAACACGGTCTTGAGCCCGGCGATGATCTCACGGGTCAGCCGCTCGGTCTCCTCCGGCGGCAACGCCGAATGGGTCTCCATCGGATTGGCTTTGATTTCGGCCGTGTCACTCATGCGAACAAATCCCGCGCCTTGAGCAGCGCCTGTGCCAGATGATCGACTTCTTCCCGCGTATTGTACATGCCGAACGAGGCCCGGCAGGTCGCGGTCACGTTGAAACGCTCTAAAAGCGGCATCACGCAATGGGTTCCGGCGCGAACAGCGATGCCCTGACGGTCGATCACGGTGGCGACGTCATGGGCGTGCGCGCCCCTAAGCTCGAAGGAGATCACGGGTCCTTTGCCGCGGGCCGTACCGATCAGCCGTAGCGAGTTGATCTCGCGCAAGCGCTCCTGCGCGTAAGCCGTGAGGTCGGCCTCATGCGCCGCAATGCGCTCCTTGCCGATCGAATTGACGTAGTCGATGGCGGCACCAAGACCAACGGCCTCGACGATCGCCGGCGTGCCCGCCTCGAATTTATGCGGGGGATCGCCATAGGTGACCACATCGCGCGAGACCTCGCGGATCATCTCGCCGCCGCCGTTATAGGGACGCATCGCGACGAGGTGGTCGTACTTCGCCCAGAGCACGCCGATGCCGGTGGGGCCGTACACCTTGTGGCCGGTGAAGACGTAGAAATCGCAGCCGATGTCCTGGACATCGACCGGCAGATGCACCGCGCCCTGACTGCCGTCGACCAGCACGGGAATGCCGCGGGCGTGCGCGATCTTCACGACATCCTTGACCGGGACGATGGTGCCGAGCGCGTTCGACATCTGCGTGATCGCAACCAGCTTGGTCTTCGGCGTCAGCAGCTTCTCGAACTCGTCGATGAGGAAATTGCCCTCGTCGTCGACAGGCGCCCACTTGATCACGGCGCCCTGGCGCTCCCTGAGGAAATGCCAGGGCACGATGTTGGAATGGTGCTCCATGATCGAGAGGACGATCTCGTCGCCCTCCTTGATGTTCGGCCCGCCCCAGGACGATGCGACCAGGTTGATCGCCTCGGTCGCGTTGCGGGTGAAGATCACTTCTTCGGTGCGCGGCGCGTTGATGAACTGCGCCACCTTGGTGCGGCCGCCCTCATAAGCTTCGGTCGCGGCATTGGCGAGGTAGTGCAGGCCGCGATGCACGTTGGCGTATTCGGACGTGTAGGCCTGCGTCATGCGCTCGAGCACGGCGCTCGGCTTCTGCGCGGACGCGGCGTTGTCGAGATAGACCAGATTCTTGCCGTAGACCTGCATGGCGAGCGCCGGGAAATCCTGGCGCACGCGCGCGACGTCATAGGCGCCGTTCTTGACCGCGGGATGCGCGCTCATGACCGTCGCTCCAGCCAGCGCTCGGCGATGCCGATCACGTGCTCGCGGAGGCCATCGTCGGCGATCTGCTCGATCGCCTCACCGACGAAGGCCTGGATCAGCAGCGCCTGGGCCTGCTTCTCCGGCAGGCCGCGAGCCTTGAGGTAGAACAGCAGGCTGTCATCCAGCGCGCCGGCGGTGGCGCCGTGGCCGCAGGAGACGTCGTCGGCGAAGATCTCGAGTTCGGGCTTGTTGTCGGCCTCGGCTTCGTCCGAAAGCAGTAGCGCCCGGGTCATCATCTTGCCGTCGGTCTTCTGCGCGTCGGGACGGACGATGATGCGGCCCTGGAACACCGAATGGGCGCGGTCGTCGATGACAGCGCGGAATGTCTCGCGACTGACGCAGTTCGGCACGGCGTGGTCGACCACCAGCGTGGTGTCGCCATGCTCGGTCTTCTGCAGCAGGTTGACGCCGTTGGCCGAAAGCTCGCTGCCCTCGCCCGCCAACGTGATGAAGCCCTGCAGGCGGCTGACGGCAGCGCCCGTGGTCATATTGAAGAAGTTCAACTTCACGGCGGCGCCAACGGTGACGAACTGCGATGAGATGTTCACCGCATCAGGCGCATCGTCCATTAGCCGGATATGCGCGATATCGGCGTTGTCGCCGATCCAGAGGATCACCGCGTCGTTGACCTGGTAGCCGCTCGCCTTCCCGGCCGCCACGAAGGTCTCGACAATAGTGGCACGAGCGCCCTTGCCGATCCGCAGATGCGAGCGGGTGAAGGCGGACGCACCGGCCGCCGTCGCGATGTGGATGAGCTGGACGGGCGCCGACAAATGAGTGCCGTCGGCCACCGAAACCACGACGCCGTCCGTCGCCATGGCCGCATTGAGCGAGATGACCGCATCGGTCGAGGCGGTCTGGAGGAGATCGCCGGCGGCAGGATTGGCCTCATCAGCGAGAACCTCGCGCAGCGTCTTGAGGCTGACCTCGGATGCGAGCGCCTTGACGTCCGACAGGTCAGCCGCGAACACGCCATCGACCAGCACCAGCTTGCGGGCGCCGGCGATTGCATGCGCCTTCACCACCTCAGCGGCGCGCTTCAGCGCGTCCGCATCGGGCGCCGCCGCCAGCGGCAGCATCTCGCCGACCAGCGCACGCAGGTCGGTGTATTTCCATTCCTCGATCCGGCGATGCGGCAGGCCGAGACGCTCATAGGTCTCGAAGGCCTCGCGGCGCACCGCAATCACGTCAGGCGCACCCGGCAAGCGGCCCTCGGCGCTGGCGAAGAGATCGCTCACGGCGCGGCCCTTTCCGGTCTTTGCCACAGCAACGTTCATTGCAACCAATCCTTACGCGTCCTCGAACTGGGCGTAGCCGGACGCTTCCAGCTCCAGCGCCAGATCCTTGGCGCCGCTCTTCACGACCCGCCCCTTGGACATCACGTGCACGACGTCGGGCACGATGTAGTTGAGCAGCCGCTGATAGTGGGTGATGACGACCATCGCGCGCCCCGGCGAGCGTAGCGCGTTGACGCCGTCGGCCGCGATGCGCAGCGCGTCGATGTCGAGACCGGAATCCATCTCGTCGAGGATGCACAGGCTGGGCTCGAACAGCGCCATCTGCAGCACCTCGTTGCGCTTCTTCTCGCCCCCGGAAAAGCCGACATTGACGCCGCGCTTGAGCATGTCCTGCGGGATGTTCAGCGACTTGGAGACCTCGCGGACCTTCTTCAGGAAGTCCGGGGTGGAGTATTCATCCTCGCCACGCGCCTTGCGCTGGGCATTCAGCGCCGTGCGCAGGAAATTCATGGTGGCGACGCCGGGAATCTCGACCGGATATTGGAACGCCAGGAACACGCCCTTGGCGGCGCGCTCGTCCGGCGACATCTCCAGCAGGTCCTCGCCCTTGAACAGGATCTGGCCGTCGGTAACTTCATAGCCGGGCTTGCCGGCGATGACGTGCGAAAGCGTCGACTTGCCGGAGCCGTTCGGCCCCATGATCGCGTGCACCTCGCCCTCGTTCACGGTCAGCGTCAGCCCATGGAGGATCTCACGCTCCTCGACACGAACCTTGAGGTCTTTCACTTCAAGCAAAGCCATCTTGGTATCCAGTTTATTCAGGTGATGTTGGAGCGCGAGGCGCGCACCGCCGGGGGTCGGCAATCAGCCGACCGACCCTTCGAGCGAGATCGAGATCAGCTTCTGCGCTTCCACCGCGAACTCCATCGGCAGCTGCTGCAGCACGTCCTTGACGAAGCCGTTGACGACGAGGCCGACCGCCTCTTCCTGGCTGAGGCCGCGCTGGATGCAGTAGAACAGCACGTCCTCGGAGATCTTCGAGGTGGTCGCCTCGTGCTCGAACGTCGCCGAGGAGTTCTTGGCTTCGATGTAGGGCACGGTGTGCGCGCCGCATTTGTCGCCGATCAGCAGCGAATCGCAGGCGGTGAAGTTGCGCGCCCCTAGCGCCTTGCGGTGCGCGGTGACGAGGCCGCGATAGGTGTTCTGCGACTTGCCGGCGGCGATGCCCTTGGAGATGATCCGGCTCGACGTGTTCTTGCCGAGATGGATCATCTTGGTGCCCGAATCGACCTGCTGGAAGCCGTTCGAGATCGCGATCGAGTAGAACTCGCCGCGGGAATTGTCGCCGCGCAGGATGCAGCTCGGGTATTTCCAGGTGATCGCCGAACCCGTTTCGACCTGGGTCCAGGAGATCTTGGAATTGTTGCCGCGGCAGTCGCCACGCTTGGTGACGAAATTGTAGATGCCGCCCTTGCCTTCCGAATTGCCGGGATACCAGTTCTGCACCGTCGAGT
>NZ_FOVU01000018.1 GCF_900115265.1 Bradyrhizobium sp. Ghvi
ATCGAGCAGGCCCGCCGTTCCGACAGGCTCATGACGGCCTGCAGATGCGCGACAGCAGCGCGCTTGGCGGCGGGCCCTACCATTTTTTTGAAAGGAGCTCGCGAAGGGCGGCTGCATCGAGCATCTGCTCGGCAAGAAGCTTCTTCAGCTTCGCGTTCTCCTCCTCCAGGGTTCTCAGCCGCTTGGCCTCGGAGACATCCATGCCGCCGAATTTGGCCTTCCAGTTGTAGATCGTCGCTTCGGAGATCCCGTGCCTGCGAGCCAGATCGGCCGTCTTCGCCCCGGCCTCATGCTCCTTCAACACCGCGATAATCTGCTCTTCCGTAAACCTTGCTCGGTTCATCTGTCCGTCCTTCTTCAGGCCGGACTCTAACTACTTCTGGAGGAAATACTCAGTGGCAGGTCAACTGCGTCTCATGGATGCCGACCCCGACACTGCTCCGGATGAGATTGCCGCCCTGAAGGCGGCGCTGGCAGTCGAGCGCGCGAAGGGTTTGGAGATCGCCGCCGAGCTCGCGGTCGCCCGTGCGAAAGCGTCGGAAGACGAGGCGCTGATCGCACAGCAGAAGCTGCAGATCGCCAAGCTAAAGCATCAGATCTATGAGCAACGGTCGGAGCGTTCTTCGCCTGATCGAGCAGCTGGCGCTGACGTTCGAAGAGCTGGAAGCAAACGCCACCGAGGACGAGCTTGCGGCCGAACGGGCGGTGGCCAGAACGACGACGGTGCGCGGATTTACACGTAAGCGCCCCGAGCGTCAGACCTTCCCCGACCATCTGCCACGGGAACGGGTGGTGATTGAACCGCCGGCAGCTTGTGAATGCTGCGGCAGCAACCGTCTGCGCAAGCTCGGCGAAGACGTCACGCGGACGCTTGAAGTGATACCGCGCCAGTGCAAGGTGATCGAGACAGTGCGGGAGAAGTCCTCCTGCCGTGATTGCGAGAAGATCAGCCAGGCGCCGGCGCCGTTCCATGCTGTCGCCCGCGGATGGGCTGGCCCGAGCCTCCTGGCCATGATCATGTTCGAGAAGTTCGGCCAGCACCAGCCGCTGAACCGCCAGGCCGAGCGCTATGCCCTGGAAGGCGTGCCGATCGCGCTGTCGATCATGGCGGATGCTGTTAGGCGGTCTGTACGGCGCTTCAGCCTTTGCTGCGCCTGGTGGAAGCCCATATCATGGCGGCCGAGCGCGTTCATGCCGACGATACGACCGCGCCGGTGCTGGCCAAGGCCAAAACCGATACGGGACGATGCTGGGTCTACGTCCGGGACGACCGGCCGTTTGGGGCCGGGACGGTCTTACTGGAGAGAGTGCAAGTGATCAGGGCCATGTGGCCTTCCCTTGTGTGGTTCCGTTCTGAAAAACCGATAGCGCCAAGCTGCCTCAATCTGAGGCCGATATTCGGTCTCCAACTCCCGCTGGATCAGGTCGCCTTTATCTTGTTTACCTTGTCGAACAAGAATGTGATCGCATAGACCGTTAGAGTCCCATAATGAAAAACGAAAAAGAACGAGGCGAACAGCACGGCATTGTAAACCAGCGTGAACTGACCAGCTGCCGTTAGAGCTGGTGAGAGATCGATGCCGGCTGCGAACATGTAGATCACTACGTAAACGATACCGAGTGAGCACAAGTAGCCAAACAACAGACTTGCATATTGCCGCAAGGTCACTTCGTGGAAGAAATAGCCGTTGTCGGCGTTACTCCAAAGTCGGATTTGAGCCTCAGAACCAGGTAGCTTCTCATTCAGTCCAACGGACTGATAAGTCGACAGCGCCGCCAAAGCAGCCAGATGAAAAGGCACAACGAACACCATCACCTGGAAAACACTCGCTGAAAACGTCTTCAGAAAAGAAGGAGCAAAGATAGTGGGCAATAGAAGATATATGGCGGCTGCAGCAAACGCCGCGACCCCCGGCACCACAAACTCATAGACCCTCTTCGACTGAAAGAAACCGCGATTGCCCGTTATCGCGATAAATTTCAGACAGGAGAGCAGCTCTGAAAGCCACCAGAACATCAGCTATTCCAGTATTCAGCATTCTGCAAACATTTGGACGCGAACTTTTTAGTCGGAGGATGGAAAGAACTATAGCACTCTGCTGCTTCGTCACCAGCTTCTGGAATCGTGACTGTTTTGCAGTACCGCATATCGGCATTGTCGAGATCTTCGATTCCGATCGTCGCAGTCGAGATGCTGTCCATGTGACGACCGCTGTCGTCGACCAGCTCCACGTTCAACGACTCAAAGGAAATCACTTTCAATGTCTGCCGCACGTGGTTGACAAGCCTCTTGACTTTCGAGAAGTCGTTGGTTGGAGCGATTCTTGCCTGCAACTGCACGTCCAACCGCTGCACTGCGGGCTCATCCGCTTCACCGCGGAATCTTGTCGATCCCCTCGTGAGCTTGAAGCCGCCGATACGCCCCTCCTCCAAGTCCCTCTTTAAACTGCCATTCATCTGCGGATGAAAACGTACGGTTGGGCGGTACTCCACCGTTTCGGATTTTTCGCGCTTACGCTTTCTCTTCTTCTCCGCGACGAAACGGTCCGGCTGGTCCTCCGCCAAACGCTTCAGGAGTAACGTCAAGAAGTCCTTTACAAGCACGCGGCTAATGCCTCGAGTTTGCTCCAACACTGTGCGAAAGCGACCTTGGTCGTTCCCAGCCGCAATCTCCTGCTTAGAGATCACGACGTGGCAGGACGCGCCCGGAACATAAGCGGGATCGTCAGGTCGTGATTGAACGACACTCCGCGACCGAGGATTTACAAACGCCGGTATCGCACGTTTGGGGTCACCTCGCACCAAGAGCAATGACAAAGCTTGAGGGGTTTCTTCGAGATCGGCAATGTAAATTGCATTCGAGGGATCAACCATGGAATCCGCGCTGACCGCGGAGCCAACCACGTAGGCGATTGCGCTTCCATCGTTGAAATAGCGGCTGCAAGCCTCGAAAAGAACAGTTCCAGGTACCGCGACATCGACCGCTGGGTAGCGGCCCATCGCCATTTTCATTAGAACAACCTGCCCCGTCATGCTCCCCCACTGATGTGACAATAGCACGGCACAACCAATCTGGGGGCCCCGGCAAAAGTCTAACGAAAGGGAGAGACTTTTCCCATCAAAATGGGTTCCCATGCGTGGGCTCGCAGGGTCAAGGGAAAAACAAGAGCCCCCAAGTACGCTCGATCGCGCTGTATCGGCCGATGATCGCCATCTATAAACGAGTCTTGATCTCAATTGATGCAATGAGCAGCGCTAGTAAGATTAAATCCTGCACTCTAGCGCCTCTTGCTGGTGATTTACCCTCGGCAACCCCTCCCGGGCAGCAGTATCCCACCTGTGCTCGCGAGCGCCGTCTTCCTGGCAGTTTCCACTCGTCAGTCTAAGTATTACCAGACATTGCCCAACGTTCCGTAAGGCAGAGTAAACGAAGCCGAGCTAGCAGGAGCTTTTGGCAACGGAGGCACCTATGGCGAACTCGTTTAGAAGCGACTTCAGGAAATGGGTAGTGCCGACTGATTTCCCGCGGCAGTCTCCCGCATTGGCCAGGCCGGATGGAAGATCTCCTGGTTTGCAGCGCCTTGTTCTTGCACCGCAGACGCGACGGCCGAACACATTTCCGAGCTACTGACTTCCTTGATGCTTGCTACTGAGCAGTGGATGATCGAATTTCAACAATCTGACACTTATCCCCTTGGTGGCCTTGGCGGTCTGCTCCGCCAATATTTTTATTTTTACCTCCGAAGCAACGACCGCGAACCCTCGCCCAAGCCCCTCAATCGCGGGCAGCTTCGATTGTCGCGTTCAAGGCAAGAAGATCGTGATTTAAGATGCAATTGTGTTGATGAATTCGATTACATCACCAATCTTGCCCGCGGCCTGAGGGAGCGACAGAACGCGCTCATCAGAGCTCTGGACTTTACGCACGCCTCCACTGGAATTGAGCTGACTTCTGGACTTGCCGGCTAATCTCGTTCAGCGTAGCTGACAATTCTTCAGTCGCCGATGCAACAGAACGAACCTTGGTGGAATCCTGTTCAGACGCCGGCGCAGTCTTTGCGAGTGAGCCAGCCGACGCCTCCGGTTCGGTCGACGTGGACGAAACGGTTTCGAACAATTTTCCCACTGGCCGCTTCGAAGGCATCTGCAAGCTTGCGTGTGTCGGAGCTTCGTTGCTCGCAGCGATGCGATCCTGGGCTGCTTTGGCTTCGGTCTCCGCCCTCGGGAACGGGGCAAGTGATAGCGATTGCCGCAGGCGAGTCCCTTTCCCGAGTGCCCCCGGCGAGGAGCTCCGAAGTTCTAGCGGGTCCTAGTCGAGTAGCTCAGCCATAGGGTTTCGCCCTCACAGATTCGGGCGGCGGATTTCCTGCACCCGCGGAGCTCGCCGTCTCTGCGCACCAAATTGCCGAATTCCTTGCGCTTGCTACGTGAGTCAGCGGATGCATATGATCCCGCTTGGTGAGAGCCGCTGGCCAGTCTCTGAATTGATCTCGTTTTTCGGCAAATGCCGTCTCGCGCACTTACCTGTTCCGGATCAACTTCCAGGCGGCGCGCTCCCTGAATAGTTCCAGTTCGCCGGCGCTTTGCTGATGGATTCGGATCGGCGTGTTTTAATCCTGTTTGGTTGAGCCAGCAGGTTCGCCGGCGCCGCTACTTTCGGATGAAGATCGACGCAAATTTTCCTGAGGCCACATCGAGGGAGCACTGCTCAACGCGGTCTGCCCAACTTGCCTGAGAACTTCGACGCACGTCTCGCCTCGAGAAGCGGCTTCTAGAATTTTTGAAGCCACGTGCGCTCGGATGCCGGTCTCGTGCCGCGACAGATCCTTGCACACTTCCTCCAGAATTCGACGGAGACAGGCGGTGGTTTCGGAGTTGAGCATAGAAGGTCTCCTCCAATGGACCCATGCAATGACTGCACTGAACGGCGAGTTTCACGATATAACAATCATCACTTGCCAATTTGAACGGCGTGGGAGCGACCCTTAGATGTTGACTTACGGTTGCATGATCACAGAATGAAGAACGTAGCGCGTCATCAACTCTCGTGTCTTTGCGAAGATCACCGCATACTCGGGCAAAACCGTTCGACAGCTTGAACATCTTGACCGCGCCACGCTGCCCTCAGGATATAGGCCAGGATCCGCGGATCGGTCTCCTCAAGGCGGTCCCATTCCTGCAGCAAGGCCTTGACCTGCTCGGCCTGGAAATATGCCACATAGCTCTTTCGATATGGTGGCACGGGCGCAGGAGCCGGCGAATGGTCCTTGATCGACTGCGCCAGCTGGTGCTCGTACGCAGACCTTATCCTGGTATTTCTGATAGCCGCGCTCGTCGTTGAGCGTTACCCACCCAATGTCGTCAGCGGCTATCCGGTAGAGCTCCTGAATTTGATCTGGCAGGTACAGCAGAATTGAAATGACCACCGAAAAGACGGCAATCCACCGGAGGTTGCGCAAAAATGTAAAGAGCTGCTCGCGCACAGTCATCGCGTCATTCCCCGAAATGCCGATCGGACAAGGTCCTCAGCACAAAAAATAAGCTTTTATTCTAGAAATTCGCACCAGCCCTCGTCGAAGGCATCGGTGATACATGATGGGCAACTCGCAACAAACTGACGGGAGATCTCCTATGGGGCCACCGGCCTAAAGTTGAAAACATAACCTACAGTAGTGGCGCGATTTATCGAATATTCTCTTGAACCGTCAAGAGATTTTCGATGTCGAGAATCAAAGCCGCGACGTCGTTGTTTTGCGCTGTGGATGCACCTACTCGTGCACTTTTTCTTCGTTCATTTGCCTAGAACGCAATAAATCCGCATGGCAAGCTCCTCATGTTCCGCCCCAATCGACTTCGAATCATCATCGATCGATGTCGGCTTCAAACTTGGCGATCGCCGCGCGTCAGGCAATCCGCTCCTTGTGCGATCGCGCGACTTCACGCCGCTTGAGCTCACCGTTCCGCAACTTGCTTAGAGTCGGGCAGTGGGCGAGACAGTTCTCCGCCGACAACATATCTTGAACAAGGGAGTCGGCGGTCCTAAAAGCTACACCATCGTTATCAGTCTAGGCACCGAACGACACTCCACCGACGTGGCGTAGGGGCCAGCCGGGGCCTAAGCATCTTCGAGCTCGTCGCTCCGACCGTACGGATCCTATTTTGACCTTTCAGATCCTCTCACTGTCTGGCGGAGGCTTCATGGGCCTTTATACCGCCTGCATCCTTGCCGAAATCGAGAAGGAGATCGATCGTCCGATCGCATCCTGCTTCGACCTCATCGCCGGTACGTCCGTGGGCGGCATTATCGCGCTCGGCCTTGCTGCCGAAGTCGAAGCAGCAGTGATCAGGAACGCAATCGCGACTGATGGGCCAAAGATATTCTCTCGGAAACCGCCGCCGCAGAGCGCGCTCGCCAAAAAGGTCGCTCTCGCCTCGAATGCCCTACACGCCAAATACCGCGCCAGCACGCTTCGATCGACGATCGTCGACTTGGTGGGTGAGACGACCACGCTCGGGGATCTTCAACACCGCGTGATGGTGCCGGCAGTCAATCTCACCAAAGGCTCGCCGCAGGTTTTTAAGACCGACCACCACCCGAATTTTCAGAGGGATTGGAAGGTGTCGGTGGTCGATGTTGCGCTTGCCACGTCGGCGGCGCCAACATTCTTTCCACTCCACAAGATCGGCGGAGAGCTTTTCGCAGATGGCGGGCTCTACGCCAATTCCCCGGATCATCTGGCCCTTCACGAAGCCGAGCATTTCCTAGATCACGATCCTGAGGATGTTTGGATCCTGAGCATCGGCACGACGACCTCCCGATTCTCATTCTCCAATTCCGGTGAGACCGACCTAGGCTGGATGGGTTGGATGGATAACCAGCGCCTTCCGCGAGTGATGATCTCAGCCCAACAGTTGAACACCGAATATATGATGGGGCACCGCCTCGAAGCTCGATATCTGCGGATTGACCATCAACAATCTCCTGAACAAGAGCGACAGCTTGCGCTGGACGCAGCAAGTGAGGGAGCCATTCGGGATCTTTGGGCACTTTCGGAATCCTCGATCCGCGACAACCTCGGCAAAGGCCCCCTCCGTTCGTTCCTGAAGCACACGGCGCCGCCAGCACAGTTCTACAATCGGAAGGCATCGTGACATGGGGATCGCTGCAAGCCTGTTCTTCAACACTGACGAGCCAGAGATTTGCCTCGACTGGCGAGTGCGCCCTTCCGGCGAGCAGTACAACACGCAACAGGAGCGTTGGAATGACCTTGCGATCTACCTGAGAGATGATCTCGCCAAGCGATCTGGCTGCGCGATCGCATGGTGGCTGCAGGGATCCTACAAATTCGGCACTCAGATTCGTCCAGCGAGTCCCGATGAAGAATTCGATATCGATGTTGGCATATATTTTCGCTGGGCCGGCGAGCCGAACGACGGCGAGCATAGCCCGCTCGATCTAAAGACTTTCGTTCAGGAGAGCTTGGTCAGGTATTGCGATGACGATGGCAACGACGCATCCGAGGTCGAAGATCCTCCTAAGGCTCGATGCAGTCGGGTGCATTTCGACGATAGTTTTCACATCGATGTCCCTTCCTACCATCTCGATAGCGATCGCGATGCGCGCGCTTTGGCTACCGCCGAAAACGAATGGGAGAATAGCGATCCCAAGGCTATCTATGAATGGTGGAAGGACGCCATACCACAAAGTGATCGACCACGGTGCCGCCGGCTCGTGCGCTACTTCAAAATGTGGGCTGCGCTGCGGTTCGGAGAAGGTTCGCGCCCGTCGTCGATCCTATTGACCGTGCTCGTGGGCGAAGCATTCGAGGAGCTCGACAAGGACAAGCTGAGTGGGGACGATGAGTTTCTGGCTGCAACGCTGCGGGTCGTGGTCGATCGCCTGCAACAATCGGCTATCGTGAAGAATCCAGCAAACAAGGAAGAGAACCTCAATCGCCTCTCCCAGGAGGATTCTTCTTCGCTGCTAGACAAGCTTGAGGGATTCCTCTCGATAGCCGAACGAGGCCTCGTGACCACCACAAAGACCGCCGCTGCCGACGTGTGGTCCGAGGCTTTTGATCAATTCTTTCCCATTCCGGAAGAAGACGATGAAGAGGAGGCCGTTCTCAAAGCAGCCCAAAACCGAGCGCTTGCCACTCTGATTTTCAATCCCCTTGTCAATGTGACAGCAACGGTCGGTTCTAGAACGTTCACTGGAGTGGACGGGATCGGGCCCATACCCAAAGGATGCGAGATCACGTTCACGCTGGCGAACGCGCATGCTTTACCTCCAGGGGCCGAAGTGAGATGGATGGTGCGCAACTCCGGGCGCGGGGCCGAAGAAGTCAACGATCTGGGCCACCGCGCCGGTGAAGGGATTTCGACTTCTCGCGACTCGGCCTACCACGGCGATCATTACATGGATGTTTCAGTCAGACTGAACGGCCGCCTAATCGGCAGCAAGCGAGTGAAAGTCCTCGTGTCAGGGTTGGGCCTGCCTAAGAGAAATCCGCCCCGACCAGCTTGGACGACGCTCCGAAAAAGACGCTGACAGCGTCTCGGCGGGCACCATGGCTTTGATCTATGCGGATATGTCCACTATACCCCAGTGCGCAGTTATATTTACTGCGGCTCGACCGGCTGACTACGGGCGAGCATGTTGTGCCCGTGGAGCGGGTTGGATCATGGGTTTTGCCAAGGGCCAGCTGCTCATCGTGCTCCACGCGCGACTTTGAACAGATCGTATCGCGAACCATGTACGGCAACATTCGCCTTCAATTTTGGTTTCGCACTCCGCACAAACAGCGAAGGCCGAAGAGTGTCAAGGTCGATGTACATCAGACCTTCGGCGTCAGATCGCAAGATGTGAGCCTAAAGCAAAGTCCCACATTTCCAGTGCTATTGCCGACCCCGACCCCTCCTTGCTACGTACCCTCCTCCGCGAGCAGCCGAGAATTGGTTTCGGGCAGCATTTTAATTCCCAGGTCCGGCAGGTTCAGCAAGAGGAGCCGCAGCAAGAACGCCAACTCCTCACAAGGGGGAAGCGAAAGCAGTCTCTTCGGGCGACAGTCAATCTCGACGCATTCTGCTGGCAGCTCGCAAAGATCGCTCACGCCGGTTTGCATCGCGCAGTTTGGACTGGAAAATGTTCGATCAATGCTGGCTCCGCTCATACTCGGCACGAGCAAGACGTATACGTATCTTGGTGGCGGAGCCGACTTCCCCCTTGAAGGAACCGTCGTCATACCAAGGTACATGGCTCATCAAGACGGGCATCTACGACTGCCAAGAGAGAAGATTTTTAACGGCCAAGATCCAGCTTTTCGGCATCTGTCGAAAATCAGCTACTGGGTCGTCGTCACCGAGGCCTTCGATGATCTTCTTCCAGATGCTGCGATATGACCCCCGTCGCGACTTGCCCAATCAAAAATAATTGCTGCAACTCAGGTTCGAAGCATTTTGCGAAACCGCCGCGCGAGTTTACATGGTAGCACGCATTCTTGTCGTCGATGATGTACCCGCCAATCTGAAGCTTCTGGAGGCGCGCCTGTCGGCGGAGTATTTCGACGTGATGACCGCGTCGAACGGCACTGAGGCGCTGGCCCTGGCCCGCCGCACAGACTGTGACCTCATATTGCTTGACGTCATGATGCCCGATATCGACGGTTTCGAGGTCTGCCGCCGCCTCAAGGCCGATCCGCTCACCTTCCACATTCCCGTCGTCATGGTCACAGCGCTCGATAGCCCAGACGACCGCAACCGAGCGCTGGAAGCAGGCGCCGACGATTTCCTGACGAAGCCTGTCCCCGACGTCGTGCTCATCGCACGAGTGCGCTCTCTGACGCGCCTGAAGATGATGGTCGACGAGTTGCGCATGCGCGCTGCCGCCTCAATCGAGATCGGCATGCTGGCGCCAGATCCCAGCGTCATGGCCGACGCCGGCAAGGGCGGTCGCATCCTGTTAGTCGACGACAGCAAATCCTCCTACGAGCGGTTGGCGACGATCCTCGCCGCCGAGCATACCATCGAGGTCGAGCCGAACCCGAGCGAAGCGCTATTCCACGCCGCCGAAGGTAATTACGATTTGCTGATCGTCTCGCTCGACCTCAAAAATTTCGACAGCCTGCGGCTTTGCAGCCAAATGCGCTCGCTGGAGCGGACCCGCAATGTGCCGATCCTGGCGATTGCCGATCCCGAGAACTCGACGCGGCTGCTCCGAGGCCTAGAGATCGGCATCAACGATTATCTACTTCGCCCCAGCGACAAGAATGAGTTGATGGTTCGGGTCCGCACCCAGATCAAGAAGCACCGCTATGTCGATTACCTTCGAGAGAATTTGCAGAATTCCATCGAAATGGCGATGACAGACACGCACACAATGCTGCTCAATTGGAGATATGCGGAAGTCCAGTTGAAGGTTGCCGCCACGAATGCAATAGCGAAGAGCGAACGGCTCGCATTCCTTTTTCTCGATGTCGATAACTTGAAAATTATTAATGATACTTATGGGCATAGTGCAGGAACTGATGTGTTGAAAGAAGTCTCGGTCCGCATCCGCAAGTCGATCCGTGGCATAGACATCGGATGTCGGTACGGCGGTGATGAGTTTGTTATCGTCATGCCACAGACTGATCTACATGTTGGAAGCCTAGTGGCCCAACGGTTTGTGAGAAGCATCGCGGGAGAGTTGTTCTCGATTAACGGCGGTGAACGGCAGATCGCGGTGACGATCTCCGCCGGCCTTGCCGCTCTCACGGGTACCAATGATTCAGCGAAAGGGCTGTTTGATCGCGCCGATGCTGCGCTTCTTCGCGCAAAAGCAGACGGTCGTAACCGCGTAGTGGTTGACAATGGCTGACCGGTGCGACAGTGCGTTTTCTGGTCGGATCAACACGTGTTCGTTCTGCGAGGACTCTCCGTCGTGGCAGTAGCTGAGCCGATTATAAAAAATCTAAACGCCTCTCCCCGAAGGATTCGGCCTTGGCGTCACGAATGGCCAGCGGCAGAACCGACGTTGTTGGCGAGCTCTCCACCTCGTTTTGACGCTTGTCATCGTCTGCACGTCGGGCTGCTTGAGCGCGAATGAATTCAAATTGTTGCGTTTACTGAGCAACGACTTCTAAGGTGCGATGATCGGCGGGCGATTTGTGACGCTGAGCGATAGAGCGCAAAACCTGTCGAGATAAGTGGTTCTGGCAGGAAAACTACCGAGCTCCGGTCGTAGCCAAGGCGTGATTCTGGCGGGAACGATCCGCCTTATGAGACCGCCTGCCGGTCCTTTTGGCTCGATCGGGGCGGGGCGAGATCATTTGCCGTCTGCGGCTTCGCTGATCAGTTGTATGACTCTTTCCAGGCCTTTGTGGCCTCTAACTCGTGCCGTGGTGTTGGCCATCCTCTTGCCGCGCAGGCTGATAGCAGTCCCTAGGCAGCCGTCACACGATTAGACTAGGGGCAGAAGGGAACCCCGAACTGGGAGATCGCCGCCCGAGAGTGCCGTCGTACCAGGCCTGCAGCTTGCCAATCGGGGCTCAACCTTCGAAGCGAAACGGACCCGAAAGACGAAACGAAAGAGCAGCGCACTCTGAACAATGGTGTAGGACTTTTGCGCGGGCCCCCTGTTAATGCCATTGTCATTTAGCAGTTGTATGTTCCTACCGTAGATTGCATATTTTTCCCATTGTCGACCGCCTATTGCTTACAAAATTCATGGTTTGGGCAGTAATGAGTGATCGAGGTCGAGTTCACAATTATTCGGCTCTTCTGGGCGAACGGCTCGAGCGAGTGGTTGCACTATTTCGAGAACTGCAGATTCTCCGCCGTCGCTTACGAGCCGCTCAGGCGAGAAGGATAGCCACGACTTGCCGTCTCCCTAAGGCGAGCCGTGGAAGGAGAGTTCTTCGGCGGAGCTAGATATCGCAAGCTCGTTGAGCCGTTCATACGACCGATCGAGCTTGCCACCTCGCCATTGTTGGGAAGCTGCATCGGGGTTGGGGGCTCGTAACGGGATCGCCTTTAGCGACGCCTAAATATTCAAGCCTTTGCCCGCGCAGCACCGCGGCATAAGAGCAATAGTCTCACAGCACTTCGGACCAGCACACGAACGTTAATTTGCGCGATTCAGGCCTGCTCCCGTACAAAGCAGACAGAGTAAAGGGGGACAGCAAGATGATCGTGCGGGCGGAGGAAATTGTTGCCTTGTTGCTGATCCCGCTGGGGTCCGAACCCTGGCCTCGCGTCACCACGGCGCGCGCATCCCTTGCAGCGAGGTCAGCTATTACGTCGCGAAGTATTCCGCACCAGTCGCTGAGATGTACGCCGTAATCATGGCGCTACCGACGCACAGATCGAGCGAACGCGCTTGGCCCATACGAGACTGCTGAAAATGAGCGATCACGCGCTGATTGAGCTGGTGGACTGCTCCCCTGAATTGGTGGCGGTGGGCGGGGCTGGGCTATCTCGACATGTTTTGAATGATTATGCCGCTCCGCAGCTTGGGCCGGGTGGAACCGGAGGAGTTTGGAGCCGCAGCTCGGTACTTTGAAAATCAAGGCCAAGCCGTTGGGAGTAACCTGCACAGATCAGCGTCAGCCCCTCGCATTCGCGCTTAATGGACGTCTCGGTCTAACTCTCGCAACAGTCGATGAAGGAAGTCGCTAGCGTGGTTATATTGTGCGCGACCATCCAGTATTTCATGAGCGAGTGGTGACACTATGTTGCCGACGGTCTCAGAGCCAATCAGCTCGGTCCGAGATGACCATAACTCCAATAGGCCCTCGGGGATGTGCTCGCTCGATCCAAATAGTTTGAGAAGCCGGCCTTCGGCGACACCATTATGATCATGGTGGGCCTTGGCCGCATAAAAGGCGAACAAGCCTCGAAATGCGTCACGGGAAACGGAAGGCTTAGCCATCGCGATGTCCCCCACGAATTCTTCAAATGAATTTGCGAAATTTGAAACTAAAGGGAGGCTATTCGAATTCCTGACAAAGACGATCCTACAGCAGATCGGGAAAAAGCGGCAAGCCCTTAATCCGTGATAGATGTGGCTCGCGCCGGATGCCGCCTCGATGCTCGCCTATGTTTGGCGGAGGACGGGCGGCCCAGAAACGAGTGCCGCAGGCCGGAGTGGGACGGCCGCTTGGGCCCATGGCCAAGGAGATCTGGAACGTTGCCATCTGCCGCGCTCTCATCTCCTGGCCTCACAGGATGAATTCCCCGGCCGCGGCATACAACAGCCGAACCCATCCCGCGGCGCGCCTCCGAAATCTTCATGCTCTCTGCGCGGATAGTTCTTCGCGTAGAAGCCTCCTCGGTCGGGGGCCCTAGAATTTCACCGTCGTGCGCAAGCCGAGGACTGCCGCGTTCTTCAGCGCTCGGCCCGGCATCGGGCCCGTCGGGTCCGTCGCTCCGCCGCCCGGCCGGATGATGTATTGGAAATTGGGCTGGAGCGTCCAGCCGTCCCTTAGCTGGTACTGATACACGGCCGTTAACAGTCCTTCGAAGCTGCGTATGGGCCAAGCTGGACCGACAAGTGCGCGGTAGTCGGCGTCCAGCGCCTGGGCGCGTTTGGAGACGTGCGCATAGCCGGCCGCGACACCGAACTTGTCGTCCGGCCGTTTGTCGCTGAGGCCGATGAATTCGAACCCGGCGTCGGCGTAGAGATCGATCAGGTTGCGGTCCGCGGGAGCGCCCGAAATGCGAGCGAATACGCCGATTCCCCGGTCATCGCTCTTGGGCACGCGATAAAGCTGCTGCTCGAAGACCGCCCAGCCGCCTATGTCGCCCGCCAGCATGAGTGGGGTGCCGCTGCTGCTCGGCGCCGCAACCGAAACGCGGTTGCTGGCGAGTTGAAGATCTGAGAAAGGCCCGAAGTGACGCCATCCGCCGAACTTGACCTGGCCGGTTAGATTGGGATCGCCCTTCTTGTTGTTCCAGGCGTACTGGATCTGTCCGAGCAGCAGAGGCGGATCGTTGATGCGGAAGTTGACGCCATATCGGTTGCGTTCTTGCGGGTCGCCCGGGCCGGGACCTGCCTGATTGCCGTCGAAGATGCCTCCAAGGACGGACAGCTGATCGGTGATGTTGACCAGCAGCCGGGTACCCATTGCCGCGAGCGGCGGTGACGGACCGCCGCTGGGCAGGTCGAGCGATGTGATCGCCGGCCAGCCCATGGAGGCGTTCGTGAAGACGTCAGTGTATTTCGTGTTGAAGAACTCGCTGTCGGCGGCGAGCTGCCCGAACTTCAGAGAGAATTTTTTGTTGCCCCACTGCTTTTCGAAGTAGGCCTCGTAAAGGCGCGTCGACGGCAACGCTTCGATACCGCTGACCACGAAGAAATTGTCGAGATAGTTGCGCGACAGTCCCTCGCCGTGAATCTGGAACATGTTGGCATGGAAGGTCAGCTTGTCGATGCCGGCGAGCTTCTGCAGGTCGACATCAATCGCGAGATTCAGCCGGCCTTCGTAGATCGCTCCCTGCTTCAGTCCGCCGGAGAGGTTTCCGAGCGTCTCGCCGATGTAGGTCGCGGCGAACTTGATCCCGGATTTCTGGAAGGGATTTGGCAGAAGACCGAGCGTCTTCTCCTCAACCGTGCTTTCGCCGGTGTCCGGATCGGCGGGCTTGTCTTCGTCCGTCTTCTTGTCCTCCTGCGCGAAAACATGCGTCCCCGCAAGTAGCCCCGCGACTAGGATTGCCGACGGCAGGCGTCTACCGGACATGTTCAATTGAACCGCATACGGAGAGCTCCACGATAAGGCGCATTGGGGCACGGTCGGACGCCAAACTCAAGAGCGCACCATAGTCCGTTCCGGAACCCGACATCGAAAGTCGCGGGCAAGCATGCGGTGTCAGACTCCGAGCCGACTGGGCGCAAATGACCCTTGTCTAATTCCTCCGTTGCTGAGAAGCGAACCGTAGTAGCGATTAGCTCCGCGCGAATGATGCGCTTATTCGTTGGCCGAAAGTCGATCTCCCAGAGATCGCGCTTGCCGTCGCACACGATCTGATGCGTTTGGCCGACCAGATCGCGAACGCCAATGGTGTCCCCGATGGGCTGGATGTCCCCTTCCGATCTCGATCGAACCGCCCTTCTCGTCCTTCGTCGCCTCATCCCATTTCCCTATGGATTCATGGGAAATACTCTCGAAATCGGCGAGTAGGATAGCTTATAGTCGCGCGATACGCGTACAAGGGGGGCTTATCGGTGCACGACAGTTCGGTGGAAAGAGCCAGATGGCTCCGCGATTTGCTGCGCTTTTTGCCTCTGCGCAGCCAATTCGTGCTCTCGGGCAATACGCGGGACCTTCAGATCCACGAGGTCGGTCAGGGCGAGGTGACCGCAGCGCCCTTATCGAGAGTTCTGCCGGACGTTCTAAAGGCAGCTGGTTATGGGCGGATCGCCTGGTTCGACCTTCTGAATGGATTTCGGGAGGTCGAGCCGGCCGACGGAAGCTACCTCACTCAACTGGGTCTAGTACCGAGTGCCGGCACAGCTGCGGGCGGGATTGATCTGTTGTCGATGACGCTCGAACGGCACGTCATGGCTGAAGGCCAGCCGTCCGCCCTTATCATCGATTTTGCCTCAAGACTGATCGCGCGAAACGACGCCTTAGCCCCAGCCGAGCACCAGCTTTTCTCGCGGGCGCTGATCCTCTCTCATGCGGCGCGGACGCGCCCGGCGGGAGATAAGCGGCTGCCTTTTTTCAATACGGTGGTCTGGATCGTCGACAAGGAGGGTGATCTGCCTGATTGGTTCCTGATCGGAAACCCGAAGATCAGACACGTGCCTATCGGGCGACCGGATCATCTTGCCAGAAGGAGCATGATCCGCTCCCTTGTCCGAAGTCTACCCGGCGCGCAGAACGCGGACCAATCTGAGCTAGAAAAGTGTACTCAAGGATTCGTGGACGAGACTGAAGGCCTTCTGTTGCTCGACGTCAGCGCGGTCGCGCAGCTCGCCCGCAGCGAAGGCGTGCAGTACGACCGGATCGGGGATGCCGTGCGGCGCTTCAAAGTGGGCGTGACTGAGGATCCTTGGCGCAAGATCAGCCGCGACAAGATCAGTTCGGGTGAAGAATTCGTCAGACGCCGCGTCAAGGGACAGTCCCACGCAGTCACGCATATGCTCGATATCGTCAAGCGCGCGGTGACGGGGATCGGACAATCGCCGCGCGGCGGCCGGCCAAGAGGTGTCGTCTTTCTTGCCGGGCCGACCGGTGTTGGCAAGACGGAACTCGCCAAGACCATCACCAGCCTGCTTTTCGGCGATGAATCTGCGTATATCCGCTTCGACATGTCGGAGTTCAGTGCCGAGCACTCGGACCAGCGGCTGATCGGGGCACCGCCCGGCTATATCGGGTATGACGTCGGAGGCGAGCTCACGAACGCCATCCGTGAAAAGCCGTTCAGCGTCGTCCTGTTCGATGAGATCGAGAAGGCGCATCCGAGGATTCTCGACAAATTCCTGCAGGTCCTCGACGATGGCGTCCTCACCTCGGGACGAGGGGATCGTGTCTATTTCTCCGAAGCGTTCATTGTCTTCACCTCGAATTTGGGCATCTACGTCCCCGGGCCATCTGGTGAGAGAATTGCCAACGTCACACCCGAAGAGAGCTTCCAAGCGGTACGGAGCAAGGTCCGAAGCGAGATCGAAAAGCACTTCAAACAGGTCCTCAACCGGCCCGAGATATTGAACCGGATCGGAGAGAACGTCATCGTCTTCGACTTCATACGGGTCGAGGTGGCAAACGAGATATTCGATCAGATGGTCGACAACCTGCTCAGGGACGTTAAATCGCTCGGCTGTGACGTGAAGTTGACCGGAGCTGCCCGGGAGGTCCTTCGCAGCCTGTGCCTTTCTGATCTTTCAAACGGCGGCCGCGGCATCCGCAATCAGGTTGAATCTCACCTTATCAACCCGCTATCGCGCAGTCTCTTCGATCGCGGAGCGGAAGCCGGACACAGATACAGGATTGAACAGATCAGGCCCGGCCCATCGACCACGATCGATCTCGTGAGCGAGGATTCCCCATGAGGGTCAATCTGTCGCGCATCCATTTCCCGGTCACAACGTTGGGGCCCGGCCGAAGGATCGGGATATGGTTTCAAGGCTGTTCGATCCGCTGCCCGGGATGCATATCCATGGACACCTGGGCGCACGGACGAGGAACGACGACCGTAGAGGACGTCATCGAGGCAGTCTTGCCATGGCTTTCGACCGCCGACGGGATCACGATTTCGGGGGGCGAGCCTTTCGATCAGCGCGAGGCTTTGTTCGATCTTCTGGCGCGGCTTAGAACTCGAACGAAGGCGGACATCCTGGTCTTTACCGGCTACCCCTGGACCGCGATCTGCGAAGCACTAGCCACATCGCCATCTCTGATTGACGCGGTCGTTTCCGGGCCGTTTGATATCAATGAAAAGCAAACCCTCGCGCTTCGTGGCAGCGATAATCAAGAGCTGCACCTCATGACGGCGCTGGGCCGCGCTCGGTTCGCGAGTTTCGACAGGCCCATCGACGAAAGGGACCGCACCTTCGACGTCATGTTCGACGATAATGGCGAGGTCTGGCTTGCGGGCATTCCGGCTCGCGGCGACTTCCGGCGCCTTCGAAATATGCTCGAAAGTGGCGGATCGACGCTGAGAATTTCGGAAGATACACGTTTCCCCTCCATTTAGAATTTTTCTGATGATCAGACTTTGCCCGAACTGCAATACCGAACGCCCCGTCAGCGAGATCTTTTGCGAAGGCACGTTGAACAGCCAAACCTGCGGCTGGGACCTCTCGGCGGTCGATATAATGCCGGCGGGATCGGCGAGACCGAGGCCAAATCCACCTGTAATCCCTCTTCCGAGCGCCCCGACCTGCCGAAACGGTCATCAGGGCTCTCCTGGCGACCTGATCTGCAGCCTATGCGGCGAGCCGATCATCGAAGGGGACGAGGCGCCCTCACCGACCGAGCCCATTCCGACGCCACAGCCCGCGCCAGCACCCGGCCAAGAAACCATCGTGGACGGTTGGCATCTGCAGGATCGGATCGCCACCTCCAGCACAGTTCGCGAGCGCTTTGTCGCCACGCGCGCCTCAGATGGACAGCGAGGAATCCTCACGCTTTACGCTATAGGCTCGGAACCGGACCAAGCGATCTATGATTTGCTCTTAAAGCTTCCTCGCGATCACGTCCCCGAATTCTTCGCAACCGGTCGCTGGCAAGACCGCGCCTACGAGGTCGCGGAGGAATTCAAGGGCGGCACGCTGACGGATTTTGCCGTCGATCCAGCTGATCCGGCGTCTGTTGCAACCTTGGTCGGCGAGCTCGCCAAGGCCGTTCACGCTCTCACCGAAGCCGGACTGCGGCACAGGGATCTGCGCCCTTCCGTGGTGTTCGTGCGGTCAAAAGAGCCACTTGACCTTGTCGTCGGGGGCTTCGGCTCGGCACGGCTCTCCGAATTCGACCTCGATATCGTGTCTCCGCTTGAAACCACTCGCTATATGGCGCCCGAGGCGATCGCCGGCGGGGTCGCCCCGGCGTCCGATTGGTGGAGCATGGGGATGATCTTGTTGGAGAAGATCACCCAAGGCGCGTGCTTCGCAGGCATCAATGAGCAGGCCTTTCTGATCCACATTCTCACGAGCGGCGTACACCTGCCCGAAAGTCTGGATGAGCGGACCAACACGTTGCTGCGCGGCCTGTTGGCGCGTGACAGGCGCCAGCGCTGGCAGTGGAAGGAAGTTCAGGCGTGGCTACGCGGAGAAAGCGTATCAGCGCCAGCGGCCGATACAGCGGGCGACACAGAGGGCCGGAGCTCGATTTCGCTGGGTGGCAAACAATATCGATCTGCAAGCATGTTCGCATTGGCAGCGGCGGAAGCTGCGAACTGGGACCAAGCCAAGGCGCTTGTCCTCAGCGGCGCCGTCGCAAGCTGGACTTCGGAGGCCGGCTTCGAAGCGGCTGTTGCGGCAGGTCTTCGGCAAATTCTGCGGACTGAGGACCTTCAGGAGGATTTGAAGCTCTCCATCTCCCTTAAAGCCCTCAATCCGTCGATGCCTCTGATCGTTAGAGGCAATATCGTCACACCGGGTTGGCTGCTCGACCACCCAAGCGACGGTTACAGTCTGATCACAGGTCCTGCACCCGACCTGCTGCGGAAGATTGATCCGGACGATTGGCTCTGGCGCCTAAAGGTCCGCTCCGACACGGTTCGTAAGCGACTGGACCAACTCGAAATCGCTGTCGACGAGGATGCTCTGCGCGTTCACCTGCTGTCGACCTCTATGGCGCGCCTCGCCGCGCTCTGGGAAGAACGGCGAAGGCTTTTTCCCGATACCGACCATGCCGGCGTAGCAGCGCTTACCGAGCGGCGCATTTCGGCGGAAGAAGACCTCGTCATCCTGCTCAGCGCGACCTCGAACCAGTTCCGCTCGGTCGCCGAGATCATCGAAGAGGCAGAAAAGGAAGCGTCGACGGCCGGGCTCGGCAACTTTTCGGCAGAGGAGGCGACAACGCTCCTCGGCCGCCCACGTCGGGAGATCTACCAGGCGATTGACGAGCGCATTCAAAACTTCGCCAGATGCGGCATCAAGGAGGTCGACGAGTGGGCGGACCAGTTTCGCCTGGACAGACGGATGCCCTTGGGGCGCGCGCTCGCCCTTCTTTGTGTGCCCGCCGAGACGTGGAGAGCGCTTCCCAAGCAAAGTTATGTGTCGACGATCTTGGACTTCTTCGCCAAGCGGATTTCAGGCGGCGTGTTGCGCGGACCACTCACGCGCATGCTGATCGGCAAATCGGCCAGGATCGATCTCACCGAGCTCGATACGTCCAGAGTGCCGGCAGCTGACATTCTCGACCAACTGCTTGGTCGTACGAACCGGACCGTCAACGTCGATCCGGCGGCTTTCGCCGATGACGACGGGCTTGAGCGAAGGTTGCGCTCCTTGCACTCCCATGCATTGCTCTACAGGCGCGATACCGGCATCGATGGCCTGTTCATGGGATTTCCGTTCCTGATCATGCGCGATCATCGGCCGAACGCGAGACCGCGGATTGCGCCCGTCCTGCTATGGCCGGTGCGCGTTAATCCGGAGGTCGGTAACCGCGGCCATGTCAATTTAAGTTATGGCCGCGAGAGAAATCCCGATACCGAGATCGAGCATGTTCTCGTCAATCCCGCACTCGAAGGAATGGTCGGCATCCCCGAGGCGAGACGTTGGCAGGAAGCGGCCAACGAGCTCCTGACCCATGCGAGCTTGTCCGTCCAGGCGGTGATGGACGCCTTCAGCCGATTGGCCAAGCCTGTCGGCAACGAATTGACTGCGCTTCCCGGAAAGGACGTCGAAGTCGGTCCGCAAGAACGCCAGCTGGTGCCAGCAGCCGTGCTGTTCCATCTAGCCTTTATGGGCCAGGCGGTAATGAAAGATCTCGAGACCCTCCGGGGCTTGCCGCCGACCGCCACAGCACTCGAGGCCGCCCTGCGGCTGAACGAACAGCAGGCGGCGCCTGCGACGTCTCCTCCAGTGAAAGAGGCCGACCGGTACTTTACTGCAGACAGTGATCCCTCGCAGGAAGCGGCCGTCCTCGAAGCACGTCAGGCCCCGGGACTGGTGATCGAAGGACCTCCCGGAACCGGCAAGAGCCAGACCATCGTCAACATGGTCGCGGACGCCATCGGCACGGGAAAATCGCTGCTCGTGATCTGCCAGAAACAAGCCGCTCTCGAGGTGGTCCGCAAGCGCTTGGATAAGGAACGCCTGACGGATCGCTTCGTCATGATCACCGATGCCCATCGCGACCGTGAGCCGATCGTCGGCTCAATCCGTTCGCAGGTCCAGGCTTTGCACAACTTGTCTCCCGGAAGGTCTCCGGCGTGGAAGCGAGAGCGCGATCGCCTCGCGGCTCGCATTGAGACGCTCGAGACGGAGCTGGATCGTCGCCAGGTTGCACTTCATTCCGTGGATGATCGAACCGGATTGTCCTATCGAGCGCTGCTCGGCGAACTGCTCGAGATCGAAGAAGGCAGCGGAAAACCCATTGACGCTCCTGAACTTCGCCCTTTGCTGGCAGATCTACATCCCGCGGACGTGGCGAGAATTGAGGAGAATTGCGGCCCGCTCGCGAAATTTTGGCTTCCCTCGAAATTTGAAGGCAATTCTCTGTCCGCCCTCAAGCCGTTCAATTCGGATCGAGGAACCGCGGCTGCGCTGGCCTTGCACCTGCAGGCATTTTTGCAAGCCGACGCGCGGCGAGAGCAGACCGACGCTGAGACAGCGAATTGCCTGAAAATATCGGATGCGGCCGCATTTCGGTCCTGGCTCGGCGAAGCGGCTGAGTTCCGCTCGATCAGCGATTCGGTCTGCGCAAATCTCGCGCGATTGCGGCCGCTGTTTCGGAATGTCGAGCATGGGACATCGGAAGCTGTGCGCATTCTGGAGGGCCTATCGGCGATAAAAGAAATTTTCTCATCGCTCGACGGCCCATCCTACAAACCGAATTTTTGCTCCAAGCTTATCGCCTTCAATAAGGAAGAGCTCTGCTCTGCCGGGGAGCTCGCGGGCCAAGTTCGCTTGCCGGCAAGCGCCCTACAATGGCTCAACCCGCTCCATTGGCTGCGAACGCGCCGTGTACGCCAGCTCCTTGCGTCATTGCAGCTCCCGCAAGATAACGACGCCATCAGTTCGCTGTATTACGCGGTCGAGCTCGAATTGGCCATACGCCAGCCAAGGCACGAACTCGATCAGTATTTCACGGTCCTGTTCGGCCGCGCCCCCAATCTGGATTTGTCCCCCGGTAAGCTCGCCGATTTCGCCGAACGCCTCGGCTCGTTCCTCAATGGTCTGGGAGGCCACAATTCGCTCATCGATCGGTGCCCGGACCGGCTTGAGCTCGAGAGAGCGCTCTCGGCCGGAACGACCGAAGAACTCGGCACGTTCTTTCAGCGGGCCGAACTCGCCCTGAGAAGGCATGACACGAGAGAGGAAAGCCGCGCCGCATTGGACCAACTCAAGACCTATTTCGACGAACTGTGGCTCGGATCGAGACGCTCGGCGATTGAGAATGGCCGCTCCAATGCGAGCGCCATTGACCAGATCGTACAAGCTCTGCCGATGCTGAGCAGCTACCAGGAATATCGACTTCGCTCTTCGCGCCTGGACGACAAGGAGCGCACCATTTTCGCAACACTCAGGTCGAGGGAGTCCCAGCTTTCGGAACTGTCTTCCGAAGACCTCGACAGCTGCATTCGCGCCACGATAGGCCGGGAGGCGCGTTTGGCGTGGAAGGCCGATATGGAGGGTGCGAATCCTGACGTGTTGTTCGATGCGGACGAGCTAGATGCGAAGGTAAAATCGCTGGCGGAAGCCGACGCGCAGATCCGGCAGTACAACCGGGATCTTCTCGTCCAAGGTATCGATGCGGCAAAAGTGCGTCCGACCAGCGAGTGGGACGCGATCACCAGGCTGCGTGGCCCAAGAGCGCTAAGATTACGCGAATTCATCGATCGCGCCGCTCCGCTCGGTCTTTTCGCGCTCCGGCCAGTCTGGCTCATGACGCCAGATATCGCGAGCCGCGTGCTGCAACCTCGCGCGGGACTCTTCGATACCGTCATCTTTGATGAGGCTTCGCAGATGCCAGTCGAGTATGCACTGCCCTCCCTATTCCGCAGCAGGCTCGTCGTCGTCAGCGGCGACGAAAAGCAGATGCCGCCGACCTCCTTCTTCGCCAGCAAGGTCGAGAACGACGAAGCGGCAATATTCGACGGTGAAGAACCAGAAGAAGGAGCCAGCGAGGAGGAACGCGAAGCCTTCGCGGAGACGTGGAATCGCAGAGAGATCAAGGATTGTCCTGACCTCCTCCAACTCGCCCGCTCCGTGCTTCGGACCCGCACTCTGCAGGTGCACTATCGTTCGAAATATCGAGAGCTGATATCATTCTCGAATGCATCGTTCTATGCCAACGGCCTTAGCGTCCCCGTTCGCCATCCCGTAGAGACAATCCGCAGGCTCAAGCCGATCGAAGTGGTGCGCTCGGACGGCACTTACAAGGCTCAGACGAACCAAAAGGAAGCCAGCGATGTCGTACAGTACCTATCGGAGCTTTGGGATGATCCATCGCCGCCGTCGGTCGGTGTCGTCACATTCAACCGCAAGCAGGCCGACGCCATAGAAGATGCTTTGGAAGACCGCGCCGAAAACGATTCAGCGTTCCGAGAGGCATTGATGCGAGAGTGCGAACGTATCGAGCATGGCGAGGACATGGGGTTTTTCGTCAAAAACGTGGAGAACGTGCAAGGTGATGAACGTGATATCATCGTCTTCTCCACGACATTCGGCCGCAATGAACACAGCGTTTTCCGCAAGAGCTTCGGCGCGCTAGGCCAGGCCGGCGGCGAGCGCCGCCTGAATGTCGCGGTAACCCGTGCGAGAGAAAAGGTGGTCATCGTCACATCCATGCCGATATCGGAGATATCGGACCTGCTGACCAGACGAAGTGGTCCCAGGGTGCCGCGCGACTATCTGCAAGGCTACCTCGAATATGCCAGGACGGTTTCCGATGGTCTTGCAGACTCCGGAAAGACGCTCCTGGAGCGGATGGTAACCGAACCACGTGTCCCCCACGAAGCTGGACATCATGAGGACGACGGCTTCACCAGGTCCGTCGAAGCCTTTCTGGAAGCGAATGGCTATAAGCCAAGTCGGGCTCGCGATGGCGGCGCATTCAGCCTTGATTTTGCCGTGACCGATCCGCGGACCGGCCTCTACGCCATAGGGGTGGAATGCGATGCGCCGCAACATCATTTGCTTCAAAGAGCTCGTGCTCGCGAGATCTGGCGTCCCAATGTGTTGGGAAGAGCTGTTCCTCATGTCCATAGAGTTTCGTCGTATGCTTGGACGCATGCTGGAGACGCCGAACGCCTCCGGCTCAAGAACGCTATCGAGCACGCGCTTCGTGGGGGAGGATTGCAATGAGCGGACCCAAAGCCTTCAGGATCGTTACCCGAGCCGAGATCATCGCCATCTGCCGCCGCAACCTGGCGCGGCTTGACGCAGGGGTCGAAAGCTGGACCACCGCCGGCAAACGCAACGGGACGATTGAGCAGAAGGACATCGACAAAGTCCTAGTGCGGCGAGATGAGCTTCGTCGCCTGCTCGAGACCGATCGTTTCATCGAACTCCAGAAACAGGTTGCCGCCGAGATCGCCTTCCTTCAGGCGGATTCCGAGCGCCGGGTCGAAAGAGCTGCCGAAATGGCGGCCCGTTCGAACCGCGAATTGAGGCGCTCCAAAGCTGCAGCCGAGGCGCTGCTACAGAGACTGCAAGCTCTGAAAGTCGAAATTCCCGACGACATTCGAAACGAGCTCAGCTTGACCGGATCTTCCGAGCGCTTGGAAACGGCGATGGCAAAGGCACTGCTGCTGCTGCCTTCTCAGGCGGCACAAGAAACCGCGACAGACCGGCAACGCGAGCTTGCCACCCGCCTGGGCGCCGGCGAACGTCGCGGCACGCTGCAGGAATGGATTGCCGGGCAAGCTCAGGAGATGGAGGATCCTGCCTTGAGGCGCGTCGATACTCTTCTCGGCGAGTTGCGTGGGCTTGGCATCGATCCCTCTCCATTTTCGGCCCGTGTCGCGCAGTTGGAAGCAGAGCCTGCGGCTCGAAGATCGCTTGTCGCAGATAGCCTTCTGTTGGACCTCGCCGCGGCCGTGAAAGATGGCCGCGCCAGCGCGCGACTGGTGGACGAGCTTCGGGCGCGAGGCGCCGAGCTTTCCGTGATGAAGTCGGCGGAGGCTACCTCGCTGCTAAGCGAAATCGAGGAAGCCCTCCCCTCCCCATTGTCCAGCAATGGGCAAGAGCTCCTCAAGCGCGCCGACTTTCTCATCGAGAAAGAATTCAAGGCGATGGCCGCCGCGGAGCGCAGGCGCGCGGTACTCGAAGGTCTTGCCAGCCTTGGATACGAGGTATCGGAGGGAATGGCGACCGCCTGGGTCCAGAACGGCCAGATTGTCCTTCGTAAGGCGTCCACTCCTGGCTACGGAGTAGAGCTCTTGGGCGGATCGAGATCGGATCTCCTCCAGGTACGCGCCGTAGCTATCGGCAGCCCAGTTCAAGGTCGCGATGCAACTCGTGACCACGACATGGAAACGATCTGGTGCGGCGAGTTCGATCGCCTGAAAGCGTTGGTCGCTAAAGCAGGCGGGAATGTCACTATGGAATTCGCAAGGCCGGCCGGTCAATTTCCTTTGAAGATCGTCTCAGATCCAGGTGCAAGCCACGAGGCAGAGGTTGTTGAAAGCTCACATCGAGCACGACCAATCAGCCCCCCTCATTAGCAATTTGCAGGTACCTAGCCAATCGCGAAAACCGCTACCGAGGGGATATCCTTCAGCAGGCCCTTCACGGTGCTCGCATCGATCTTCATGATCTTCGTCTTATCCTGGGGCGCCACGCTCGGCTTCGGGGTGACGTCCAGCTTGAAGGTGTCCTCTCCGATGGGCTTGAGATCACATTTCAGGTTCCCGCAGTTATTGTTCAGTCCCCCTTAGTGCATCAGGGAGCGGAAGAGCATCGAAAGTGAGTCTACCGTCAGATCGCGATTCTTTGTCAGGTAGTGGCAGACGTTATAGAGGTACCCGAAGTCGTATTCGCGCGGTTTGGGCTCGTAAGCCCAACAGAGGCGATACGACAAGTCAAATGCCAGCATCTGGTTGTGGAACGCCTCATAGAACATCGGGAAGCGGATCATTTGCTGGCTATCGCCATAGCTGAGACCCAGGACTTCACCGGTTTCCACCTGCTCGATCGTCCCCCAAGGGCTCGCTTCGAACTCGATGTTGGTCACAATATCGCTCTTGTAGAGCGCATGTAACATCGCGCCGGCGCGCTTGTAGTGGTCCGGATTCTCCGAATCCAAGAGCACCGCATACTGCTTAATGTTCTGATTGTATTCGCCGTGCGCGAAAATGACGCGCTCCTTATCAATCGTATGCTTGCAAGGGAAATCCTGGATCGCTGCGGCGGGCGCCTTTTCAAAATGCGCCGTCACATAATCGAAGAAGAATTTCTCGTCTTCTAAACTCTTGAAAACACCGTTCATATCGCAACCCTGCGGCGAATCGACCGCGGGATTTCCCGCGAGCCAAGATTTCTGCCATAAAAAAAGGCCCTGCATAATGCAAGGCCTTCTCCGCACTAAATGGTTAAGATGGGGACTATTTCCTGTCGAAAAACGCGTCCTTGACCACCTTAAAAGCGCTCGGGGCCTCCTGAGGGTCCCTGATCTGATCATTCAGATAGTTACACGGATACATGCGGACGAAGTCGTCGCCCGCAGGGGTCGGCGCCGGGGTCTTTTCCGATGTCTTGGCCATGTTCACGCTCCGAATCCTCATCCTTTACCTTCGCAAAAAAGTCTTAACACTTGATTCGCAAAGGAATATGACGCGAAAGGGCTTCCTTCGCGTCATCCTGCTCTGCGGAACAGGATATAGACATTTGCTGGTCGGTCAACAAAAAAGGTCTTGACAGCTTACGAATCTGCAACCCCTTTGATTTCTCAGTAGAATCACAGAATGCAACCTTGCAATCTATGCTTGCGACCATCGTCGCGAGTCAATGCAGCACGAGCAACAAAGTTTCAAAAAATGCGGGTGTTGCACAGAAGACTCACGCCAATCTGTGCACGGCAGCTTGTCTGCGGTTCAATTTTTCCACCATCAATTACCGGAAAATTCCGCTTCACCCGAGCGGGCTGGTTCGGGCAGCACAGCGTCTATCAAATCGCCAATCGTCCAAACACGCTCAGCAACGCCCTGCGCGACCGCTGGGGTGGTGCGCAGAGCTTCGAGGACGCGGCATAGGTTGTAGTGCGCTACGTACAAGCTGACCGCCGCCGCATGGTTGGCGAGCTTCTTTGAGAAGCCGTTGGTGAGGCGCGAACCGACGCTGCCTCATACGCAGAGTCAGGTTCTGGCGCTGCATGTAGCTAGCCGAAATATGGGCGGGGATGCCGCTTACTACCTCGCGCTCTACTGCGATTACCTCACCCGGCGAGTTGCGTCGCGCGGCTTCTTTTACAGCCAGGTTCACTACACTGTAAGCGTAGCTTTGAGGCCCATTTGATTGGCGCTTGACGTCTATTTTGTGCGCGTGGTGCGCCGGCGCGGCTTCCATATGTCGGACAACGCATTGACAGCGGCCTCAAGCGCCTTCCGGTCGACGACGTTGGGTCGAACTGCTCGGGGCCTCAAAGGCGCATATGTTCGTTATCCGGATGGGTGGGGTCGCTGATGGGGTCGAGGTATTCGGCATAGGCACCGCCGACATTTTCCGCAGGACAACGGCCGGCGGCCTCGAGCAAGAACGGAAGTCCCTCCTTTGTCGTGTTATCGAACCACTTTTCAAGCTTGATCACGTGATCCCAGCTGTCGCCGAAGTCGTAGAGATAATGGTGGTCTTCGCGCCGGTCTCCTGAACGATATAGAGAGCCGCGTCTTGCGGGCATCGATGGGCTGAGGGCCAAAATCTCCATCGGGATCAGGGATACCCCAACGTCCTTTGCCGGCCAGGAACTCGAAGAGATGGCTGTTCGTCCAGCCAAACGCCGCCTGAAGCGTCAAATGCAGCCGATCAAGGCGCAGCGTGAGCGGCACGACAAGGCATCGCATCAGGTTTCACATCCTTGAGGGTCACCTTGATCCGGACCGCGGTCGTGTTCAGGCTCATGCTGCCAGCCTCTGATCGTGGGCATGCATCGTGTAGATCGACGCCCAAGCCGAACTGCTGAGGCCACAGGCCTTTCCCATGCGCCCACTCTGAGAGAAGGCCTGCCCCGTCTCGCCCCGGCGCCAAGCGCGGTGTCTCGCGTTCGCACATAGGATCTATCCATTTAGAAAAATCCGTGTGCTTGAACAATTGGTAACAGCTCATGATAGTTGTGGATAATGTGGTCCGGCTTTGCAGCTCGCAATCGCAACTCGGAAACAAATCCCCCGGTGATGGATATGCTTCTCAGTCCAAGGCTCCGAGCAATATTCGTTTCAACTGGCATATCCCCGATGATGAAGGTTGACTTTGGATCTATATCATTTTGCTCCATATAGCGCCGAAGTCTCTCCCCTTTACTCATCGTCTTATACTGCGTGGCTCGGCTTTCAAAAGCCAGAACGCCGTCGAAGTAATTATCGATTCCGAGCCTTTGCAATTGAGCAACAAGCGGCTCGACTATATGGTTGCTCACTATGATCGACGAAGCCGCTTCTTGGCGCACAAGTTCCAGCATTGTGCGAGCACCTATGCGTAACTCCGCTTTATCGGCTAGCGGCTCGTAGGTGTCATGGAAGATTGCGCCCCCATCGTGATCTACGGCTGCGATTTCCGCTTCTGACATTCCGATATTGCGGAACAGAATCGAGAGTGGGACATCGCTATGGTCGCGAAAGGTATCCAGATCGATCGTCGGGCGTCCGAAGCGCTCCAAGATAACGTTCGTCGTTTGCAGTACCGCATTGGCATCGTCAAGCAACGTGCCATTCCAATCAAACACAAGAACCGGCTCCATGCTTCGGGCCTCAGGCAGCTCTATGGTGGTCAGCCACCAAGTTATGCAGGTTTCGATTTGCGCGCGTTTGCCCCGCAGGCGTTGGCATTTCAAATGTAAAGGGAGACAAATCTATTCCCTCGCTCCCCCGCGGCAGCAACGATGTGAGACGCGCGAAGGGCAAGTAAGTCACGGTTGTCGCGCTGATCGAGGCTGCAATTCTTCCTTCGATGATTCTGAGGACATCCGGCTCCATATCTTTAAATAGTAGGCTTTGATTCCGCTGTTGAGCGGATAGTCCCTTCCATGTCCGCCAGAAGGCAAGTTCATCAATAGTCTCGATATTTACGCCGTAGTAATTTGGAGCCACGATAGGCGGTGATCCGATTGCCCAATGGACAGCTTTGGCCCCGGCGGCAAGAAGCATATTCGTTACGGTCTGACTGGTATCGCCACGAATGAGAGCTTCATCGGCCATGAGGATCGAGCGTTTTTCGACGTCAATCGAAGCCAGACGGTACTTGTGAGCAATACGACGCTTGCGCTCGCTATTTGGGCCGATGAGAGTTCGCTCAGAGATTTGCGTCTCAATGACTTCACGTCGTTCGACGTTAACCCCGCGTGCTACGAGAGATGAAAATAAGCCATCAGCGTAGGGTCCTCCGGTATGAGGCATGGACGAGACGATGATAGGAGCGGCGTCCGGCTCTGCGGGAAGCCGCCGCGCAATAAGCTCACCCAGCGAGAAACCGATACTGTGACGAGTTACGAGGTGAGATCGGCCCTCAATCGAGGTATCCGGACTTCCGAGGTAAAGAGGTTCGTAGACGCAAAGCTTGGCGGCACGCTGGGAATCGCTGACACAACGATCGAAACAATGCCCATTTTTGCCATCCACATATTTGATATAGCCGGGACCGATTTGGTCTGACTTGCCCAGAAGTCCTGCGAAGGCGCAATTTTCCGATGCAAAGAGCAAGAATCCGTCGTCCGTCTGCATGAACTCCAAAGGACGCAGACCATACCTATTGCGGAACGCGATCAGATTTCCTTGGGCGTCCAGCAAAAGTGCACTGATAGCACCGTCAATGCGCTCGTCGATCTCACGAAAGACGTTCTCATAGTTAACCCGCACGCCTTGGCGCCAGTAATCCCTTTCACAAACGTGCTCCACTAGTTTGAGGAAGAGTTCGGCATGCGTCCGTCCCTCGAGGGTGTGACCTTGGGCAGTCAGCTCTGCCCTAACCTCGCGAGCATTTACTAACGCTCCGTCCAACGAAATTGTCAGTTGGCGGGAGGTGGCCCTACGATTTCGAGTTGATTGATCGTCGCTCTCGCCGTCTGTGCAAAGTCTACAGCGAACCTGAGCGATTGCAACGTGGGGGAGGCGCTCCGGATCCTGCTCATCCTGCTCGATCGCATGCAGTTCGTGAGATGGCTGAAACGCAGTTTTATATCGAACGCCTTTGTTGTGCGTAAAGGCAGCGATGGCGACTCCTGCCTGTCCTCGAAGAGTGAGTCTCGGAAGCATGTGATTGAGCCGATCGTAAACCGTGTGGGGGGAGCTGCTCCAAGGCAATAGAACAGCGGCAGCAATACCTGACATGCTGGCAACCTTAATCTGGCGTCCGTGTCCCGAACTCGGCACAAGGCGGATGTACTGCGCCGATCCGAGAAGAGATGGACCTGCCATTAAGCAAGCGTCGTACCAGCGCCGAGCGCGCAGAAATTTGCGTGGAGCATCGAACCCGCAGGCGTCAAGATTTCCGCTCTCGCAATCGCCGTGGCCGGACAAATGAGCTGGCTGGCGTTTTCGCAACAATCTCGTCTGAAGCGTGACAAGCTCGTATGAGAAACAACAAAGCACCACTTGTGCGGCAGCGCATGTGACGACCAAGAAGGCATCACTTATTCGCGTACATGCATGCTTCAGAAGGTCCCACTGCGGCTCACGCCAGAGCTGCGCCACAACATGCTATCTTATCTGGTCTCTAGGCACGCCGATCCGAAAGCGGTCTACCTCATCCTCGAATTGCTCTTCATACGAAGTTCAAGGGCCAAGCGTCGCCACGGCCGAGGTTGAGGTTTGCTGCTTCAAGCAGCGCAGCACACGTCGCAAAGCATGCAATACACTAAAATAAAGCTCTCAATTACTTGACGGCGGTCTGCCATTTCGCTCGACCAAGCGCTCACTGGTCAAGTCCGGTCCTGTAGCGCAGGACAAAACCACTGGATCAACGTGAAGAACAGCGGCAGAGCCTCTCATGCTTGGGGGCTCCGAGCTGCATTTTATCCCGGCCCTTCTCTCTAGAGAATTTTAGCGCGTTGTCCAAAGATCGCCTGAGTCTTCTGGCAGGCGCCGCTCGCCATCAACGTCATTGTGCGAGAGCAGCGCTCGCAAACCGAACAAAACCATGCCTTAACCCAGATGAGGGTGGTGGCGAAGTGCCGGTCCCGACCGAGCCAGCCCGGCCGGAAGAGAGTGCCCGGTGAGGAGAAGGCCGACCACGCCCAAGAGCAAAACAGCGCTGTTAGAAAGCCCCTTCCAGGACCCTGACGCCTTCCCGGCCGAAACGTCGGCTCACGTTATTGCCCGTGCGTAAAAAGCCCGCCGCGCCTCAAAATCTGCCTCTTCCTCGTTATCGATGAGTGCCGTAACGGTTGCCAGTTCTCGAATTGACATAAGTGCCGCCACGATGTGATGAGCCGGATCCGCCCAAATAGCTGCCGCCATGACTGGTAGTGTGGTGGCCGCCGCCGTAGCTGACGCGCCCTCCATGTCCGCCGTGTGCGTTTGCTTGTCCGATTACGCCGAGCAGCAACAGGCCGACAGCTATTGCAATCAACTTCATAGTTCGTCCGCCTCTTTCTAATGTGGAAGCGTATCCAATCGCGACCGAGGCGGGATAACAACCTTTGATGCCCCGCAAATGTGCAGCTTTACGCTAGGAACAGCGGGAGCGAAGCCGTTTTCCGGCGCGAGTAGGCGCGCGCCTCGTCTACGACATTTCTCGACCTTCAAATGGAGCCGGTGACCTCGTTCAACGCCCAATCCAATGGGCAGAAATACCGCAGATGAATGACCCGCTACGCTGATTATCGTCATGGCCGCTATGGTAACGTAGGCCTGCTACTTGCTTGGGGCCCACATTGTCATCGCAGGAACTTTCCATGCAATCGACAGCTGCAGCCGATCGGGATCTAATCTTCGTCGCGATCGAGCGTCATCGCGAGCTGTCGGTCCATTACGACGCCGCCTTATCCGTATCGGCGAAGCTCGATGGGGGGCCCGGATTCGACGCCGCCGACGATATTAGCACTTAAAGGAACCATGCTTTCGCGGCGCATGCGAATGTGCTGATCCGTTCAGCGCCAACCACGATCGCAGGCGTTATCGCTCTGACCCGTTATGTCGGCAGCTTACGAGAGTGGGAGCTTCCCGAGTGATGTATGGTATCGGGTTTTCTTAGACGTTCTGGCAGATGCGATCGATGGAATTACCATGGCGCAGCGGCTTGGGCGAGACCGCGACTAGTATGACGCTCGCCTTCATCTTCCGCGGCATCCTTTTCTGGGGAGCCATTGCTGCGCTTTTCTATTTTCTATGGAAGTTGCCCTTCTGAACCCCAACGATTAGGGGATCGGCCGAGCAGGTGTCGAGACAATGACGAGCGGCGGCTTTTCAACCACCGCCCGGTCCTTGGAAATGGCTGCGATATCAGTTTCGGTCGCCCTGCCCGAAGCTGATCCGTGTTGAAATCGTCGACCACGAACGGCTTGCCAGCGGCGCGGCAGGCAGCGCCTGATCGACTGCTGTGAGTGGGGCATCGCTCGAGCTAGATCAGAGAACGCGGCCAACTGAGGCGGCCTTGAGCAACGCCGGGCGCTGTGCCTAGGACGCCGGGCCCATAGCCTCCGACGGCTGCAGCGTCATTCGGCCGTCAGCCCCTTGAGTGCCCAAGAAAACATGTGTTTGTGGAAATTGAGACAATTCCGGACATTGCAGATGACCCCTGAAGCCGCTTTGGACGAGCCCCTATCGATGGGGCTACGCGCGACAGGCTTCGTCGCCGGCTTCGAGCAGGTGCTGGACGACCTGCACGTCTCAGGCGATCCCAATGACCTGAGGCGGCACAACGCGCTGATCACCGGGGTGGTGGGGATCTTCAACGGAATGAACAACAGCTTCATGCACAGTGAAGTTCGAGTTCGACGACCCCCTCAGGTCCCCTATTTCCCGCAGAGCTTTCTAAGCCGATTTCATGCATTGCTTACGCTCAATAAGGATGCGCTCTTCGAACAACACTTGCACCCGTGGTCGGAGGCGCTCTGAATTTGCTCCATCTTCCCGGCGTCAAGTACATGCCGGAGTTCACCCCGACCGGCGCCCGACAGGACAAATTCGCCGTAGTGGAGCCGAACTCATCCGACTTCACCATGCCGACCTTGGTGCGGCCCTATGTGAAGCTTCATGGCTCGGTGAACTGGGTCGAGTCATCGTCGGATAGCGCGTGCTCATTATGGGTGGGCAGAAAGCGGTGAGCATCGGTCGCTATCCCCTCTTTCTTGATGTGGTATGATGCCGAATTTCGCAAGATGCTCCTTAGCAGGCTGTTGAAGAAGTCTCTGGCGGGATGGAATTGGACGTGATTCTCTCGATGATTGAATCGGGAGGCCGGGATGCGGGGATCGGACGAACGGTCGGGATCGGTGTTCAGCTACGTGGATCTTGAAGCGCGGGTTCGTCCGGACCATCCCTTACGGACGATCCGGGAGATTGTGAACGCTGCGCTAGGCGATCTATCGAAGGCGTTTGCGGGGCTTTACACGGACTTTGGCCGGCCCTCGATTGCACCGGAGAGGCTGCTTCGGGCGATGCTGCTGCAGGCCTTCTACGGCATTCGCTCGGAACGACAATTGATGGAGCGGCTGGAATTTGACCTGCTATTTCGCTGGTTTGTCGGTCCGGGCGTGGACGATCGGGTGTGGGACCACTCGACCTTCTCCAAGAATCGCGACCGGCTGTTAGAGGGTGAGATCGCCGTTAAATTCCTTACGGCGGTGCTGGCTCGGCCGAAGGTGAAGCGGCTGTTGTCGAGCGATCACTTCTCGGTCGATGGCACGCTGATTGAGGCGTGGGCTTCGATCAAGAGCTTCCGCAGAAAGGACGGAGACGACAACGACAGCGAGGGACCGGGACGCAACGCTGAGCGTAGCTTCCACAAGGAGAAGCGTTCAAACGAGACGCACCAAAGTACGACCGACCCGGAGGCCCGGCTGTACAAGAAGGGGGATGGGCGGCCGGCCAAGCTCTGCTACATGGGGCATGCTCTGATGGAGAACCGCCATGGTCTGGCGGTCGGCGGTGCCGTCAGCCAGGCCACCGGCACGGCCGAACGAGAGACGGCGCTGGCGTTGATCGATAGTCGTGTTCGCACAGGCCGACGGATCACGCTCGGCGCGGACAAGGCCTATGACGTCACGCAGTTCGTGCACGACTTGAGAGAACGATCGGTGACGCCGCACATCGCGACGACGGACATCTCAGCAAGACCGGTACCCCGCGCAGGACGGCGGTCGACGCCCGTACCACCCGCCACGCCGGCTACGAGATCAGCCAACGCTGCCGCAAACGGATTGAGGAGGTGTTCGGGTGGATCAAGAGTTCCGCCGGTCTGGCCAAGGTGAAGCTACGGGGGCGCGAGCGCGTGGACGCCGCCTTTACGTTGGCGCTCGCGGCCTACAATCTGATCCGTCTGCCCAAGCTGCTGGTGGTGCAGCCATGAGCGTGCGGGGTAAATGGCGTGTGGTGGAAACGCCCGATCACGACATGGCTGGCGCGGGCTCTTACATCCTGTTCGCAGCCGAGGGCGGCGAGTTCGCCCTGGATTGCCTCACGGGGGCAATATATGGCCGTTGCGAAGGCGATGCCGTCGAGTTCACATGGCACGGCACCGACGAGATGGAGCCCGCAAGAGGTCGCGGTTGGGCAGAAGAACTCGCCGATGGCTCCCTCGAAGGTGAGATATGCCTCGAGGGCGGCGACGACATTCCCTTCATCGCTCGCCGATTGGCTACTTCTTCAACAGCCTGTTAGGTCATCGGCGCGGCAAAGCGACCTCCGGTCTGACGCGGTATTTCAGCCTCGAATACCGAGGCGGTCCCATGCTGAGAACGCGTACGCAAAGGCGATCGCTGGTAATCGAACGAAGAGGCCACTGAGGTTGGTCGCGCTTCTCGCGTCATTGTCTGGAAAAAGCAAGACCGAAACTTCATTCTAGAACGCAATGGCAAGCTCTCGCGCGGAAAATGACCCGGCTCTAACCAGTTGAGGCTGGTCGCATGTAGTAATTAGTAATTGGCACGATAGTGTACTATTGGCGATTGAAAAGGCCCCGAGGAGAAAACGCCCCCGGGTGCGATCGTGGGTCGAGCAGACCTGGCGCTCAATCGCGAGGGAGGTCGGGACAGGCGATTCAACAACGACCGGCAACTGCTCATATGCCCGCCAGCGGATCAATGATGGCCTCGAGTGTTTACACGTAGACCCAGAGAGGTTTGTCGCAGGAGGTTGGGCAGCGATGGCTGCTAGGATCCCGGCAGATGGCTTACTGCAGCGTCTGCTTTGGGCTCGTCCGGGGCCACGTACGAAGCTTATGGCTCGTTCCTGAAGCTCGGCCTCCAGCTTTGTCGCCTTGATACGCTCACGACGAGCTCGCGATTGAAAGGCCGCGCCTTGTGGTACCCCTCCACGAACTCCTTGTCCTTTTCCGACAAGCGAGCTTGGATACAACAATGTCTTCAGGACATGGCGCGACGGCGAGAACCTTCCAGTCGTCAACGTCGAGCGTTTTGGTATCGCGCGTTTATTCCAATCCTCAGGAAGCCGCGCGGTATCCTCGTTCACACCATCGATATAGAAGCCGTGCTCCCGATGGAATGTAGAGCCCTCGCCGTAGAGAGCATTGATCTCTTCTGAAGCCTCAGGATCATCTTCGGGATCCAGCTTCTTCTGCCGGATCTCCCATACTTCGCGTTTTCCGGATATGCGTCGATCTCACCAGAAGTGCGCAGGACGACCGGTGCATCGGGCCATGAAAGCAAGATGCTCTGGCTGCCAACGATAAAGACCTTGTCGGTTTTAAACAGCCGAGCGATCACCCTGACTATCTCGACAAGGTCTTCAATAGTTCGAATAAACGAGGTTTGTGTCACGCCGCCATCCGCGGAAGTGCCGCGGTCTGATGGATCGCAGATCTCTCGGCAATCCGCTTCGCCGCCTTCCAGATACGACGGCGCAGAGTGTCATCCTCGAAGTTGATGCCTTCCGCCACAACGAAAGGTGAGGACAGACGTAGACGCGTCATCTCTTCGTCGCGGCTCGTCAGACGACGGCGTACCGTAGATGGAGGAAAGCCAAGCATGTACGACCACTCGCGAACGAAAGAATAGCCTTCGAAGCGCTGCGAGTTATGGGCCAAAGAATCCTTCGCCCTTTCGACCAGCGACGGGTCGCGACCGATCTGCCGCGCAATAAGTCGATGCATGATCAGCTTCGCGGTGTCGTTCACGTATTCCTGGTTGATCCGGATGCTCATGGTTCTCGACCAGTACCTAACTCAGGGTGGAACATAGGGCGTCTACCTTTAAAAAACCCAGCTACTCACCAATCCGGTTGGATGGAGTATGTTCCCTCTCCGTTCAAGCTAGCAGTTCGCATAAACCCGAGCAACAGGGGGTTGAATACCCGGAACTTAGTCAAAGAGATTTGCTGGGAATATTTGGTAACGAAGACCGCGGTTCTTGAGAGCCGCGCTACCTAGTGAGGCGTCTATACTGCTCGAGGCGCCGTTTTGACGCGGACCAGCGCAGCATCGAAAGACCCGAAGACAGCTTTTCACACTTGTAGAATGACAGAAAGGTGAGCGAAGCCTGAGGCGCGCAGGTGCGAAGCATTGCTGTTTTGAGAATGCGCCGAACGGGCCGCCGGAGCACAAGCTAGTCCACCCATCAAGGCGAGCCCAAAGTTGTTATCGCGACCACTTTCCGTAGCCGATGCAGACGCGGCTGAATGGCGCCAAAATCGGGCGCGTAGTCGTACGCGACGCCAGGCGCCCAAACCTGTCGAACCATCCCTTCAAAATAGCAGGCGGTCCAAACCACCACGTCGGAAACACCAGCACGATGACCTCAGCCCACAGCAGATCCTCGATCTCTTTGGTCACCTCGGATGCGTCGAAGCTTGCGTAGTAGCTCGCCCGCTCCGCTGGCGTGAGCAGCGGGGAGAATTGAGACCGGTACAGATTGACGCGCCGGCATTCGTGCTTGACTTCGATTAGGGTGTTGGCCGCCGTATCTGCAAGCGCCTGGCAGAAGCTCTTATCCAGTGGGTGTGAATGCCTAGCCGCCGCCCTCATCGAACAGATCGCGGGTGATGATGCCGCCCGCCGCCTCATAGGCGTCGATGCCGACAAAGGTGACGCGCGGTCATCGCTGGGGATTTGTCCTTCGGTCAGCTCCCTCAATATCGCCTGACGGCTCTTGTCCCAGCCGAGCGCATCCCACACTTGTTCCTGCCGCTCGTGATCATCGAGGACAATCTTTCGCACAAGGCAGCGCGTTTGACGGCGCTGCCGAAGCTGCTATGTAGGTCACCCCAGTCGAGGAGAAAGGCTCCGGCACGCGCGCGCTATAGCAAGGATGATATCAAGCAGCTGAAGTAGCATTCGAAATGCACGAACGCCGGTCACGAAAATTGCAAAGCAGATGAAACGGACCGCGGGCTCCTTGCGGCAGAAGGCGCAGAAGCTGGGGATAGGTCCCGGCCATCAACGTTGATCGCAGTCATCGCATATAATCCTGCAAACTGGCATCGGTCTGCCAGATCGGCATGTACCAGACGCGATTGACCCAGCCATCGAGAGCGCCACCTGTATGGACGCGCTCATGCTCCGCAACAATTCCTTCCGGTAGCGGGGGTGGCATGCGACACAATGGCGCTCGTCACCTTCCCTGGCTTTGCGACCAGGACGTTTGTGGCGCCAAATCAATGACTTGATAGGGGAAACCTGCGAGGCTGCCTAGCGCATGATTACCACACGTTAAGGATGCGGACAGCTGCCGTTCAGAATCGGCCCTTTAAACTTCGCGCGTGGTCCTCATACGCGTCGAGGGCAGCGGTATGGGGTTCAACACCGCCCTAATAGGATTGGCCATGGCCAAGCTTGGGAATAAGTCGTCCACAGCCGCACGCATCTCGCATGACGCGCCGGCGTCTCTCACCATCAACGCCACCGCGCCCGCCGCGCGGATTTCGCACGATGCCGCGGCGCGCGCATCTGTTGACGCCAGCGCCCGCATCTCGCACGACGCCGCCGCGATTGATGGCGTCGTCGTGCCGTTGTCCCGTGACGCTGCGGCGCCAGATTTCGATCCTGCCAACGCGCGCATCTCCCACGACGCTGCGGCGAACGCAACAGTCGATGCGGCCGCGCGGATTTCGCACGATGCCCCCGCGATCACACCGGATGAGGTTACGTCGCGCATCTCGCACGACACCGCCGTGACCGCTTCGGACTCTGCGTCGGTCACCGCTCCCGACCTCGCGGCAGCTTCCGCTTCCACGCAAGCGGCGCCGACGGTTTCGCCGTTCAGGCAGGTTCTTGCCTGGGCGAAGTCGAGTGCCAGCCGGTTGATCCGCAATCCGTCGGTCCGCCGGTGCCTGGTGCTGGCGAAGACGCTTGGCATCGCGGGTGTCTTGGCCGGTGGCATTCAGCAGGTTGCGGCCACGCACGCGCCGCAGTGGACTGATCCGGCCGCCGAATACCTGTATCTGCGTCAGGATATGGCGGCGTTCACGAACGAGCCGGGCGAACAAGCTCCCGGCCAAGGCAAAATCAACACAACCATCAAGTTCAAGTATGAATTCCGCATCTCAAACCTCGATAGTGCCGGCGTGGTTCGGGGCCGTTTCCGCGGCTATTCGGAAGACGGCAAGCCCGATCCGCGCTGGTGGTACGTCACGGGCCGATCGGATGGAAAGCGCGCGATGCTGACCTATCGCAACGAAAAAGGCGATGTGATGGGCGAGTTGAGCCTCCTGCGCTCGAAGGATGGCTCGGTTTGGGCGGGCCATCTGGTCGGCATCGACCGCAGCATCTCGGATGCGGATCTCGTTCAAAGCCCCATCATCGTGGCTCAATCCGACTATGATCTGAACCGCCTGAAGTCGGATGATTTCCTGAACGAGAGCCCAGTGCTCGTAAAGGGCTACACGCACTGAAGATCACACATTCCTTGATCTGGCATCAACGAAGGGCCGGCGAGCGGTGAAGCTCGCCGGTTTCATTGTGATCCGATCAGACTTCGTCAGGCGGCTTTCGCCTCCCCTTGCTGCGGTTCGGCAAGCCGCAACCCACCGTTCAAGTAATCCGCCACGCGCTGCGCATGCGAGGAAGCGGTGAAGATGGCGCGCTTGTCGTTTTTGAGGACCTTGATCCATGACGCGATGTAGGAGGCATGGTCTTCCCTTACCTTCGGCGTCAGGCCGAGGTCAGCCGAGAGGAATGCAGCACCCAGCTCGGCCACCAATTTTTCCATGGCATAACCTTCATCACCAAAGCGCTGGCGGCCAAACTCGCGATTGAGACGCTTTTTTCATGGCGCATCCAGTGGGTGCATTCGTGCGCAAGCGTGGCGTAGTAGCTGACCGCATCCTGAAAGAAGTCGATGCAGGGCATATGGATGTTGTCGGTCGGGGGTACATAGCAGGCGCGGCTGCCGCCATAGACGATCGCGGCTTCCGTTGCCGCAAAGAACGCGTCGGCTTGCGCGATGCGCGGAACAGACGCTGTCGCTTGCTCCGGCTGCGCGTAGTAGTGGGAAGGAAGTCCCTCGATCTGCTCGACGTTGAAAAAGGTGTAGCCCTTCATAAAGGGAATGGCGAGTTCGGCTTCATCGCCTGTCTCGGCATCGGTTTCCTTGCGGATGAACGTGTCGGCATAGACGACCAGCGTGCCGGTCTCGCCCTTGCGCACATAGGCGCCAAGTTCGTTCGCCTGTCTAAAGGTCATCCAGATAGGACCGCTGTAGACGTTCGCCGGGGCCGGGTCGGTCAGCAGATGCAGCACGCTTTGCTGCGCGACAAGCTGTTCGCTTACGCAGCGCTTGGCCGTTCGCCCGATGATTTCATCGGCGCCGTATACATTCTGACGCCCATTCTTGAGCAATCTCTGCGGCATGTGCTCAAGAGTAACGGACATGACGTCACGAAAACGGACGACGCGGTCAAAACGCAGGAAGACCGCACGATCTCGTCGCTCTTTGACCAGATGCGATCGGAACTGCTGGCCGTATTCGGAGCGGCTATTGTTGCGGATACGAGAACGTGTTCTTGAAGAAGATCGGCCCCAATCTTCGTAACCGGCTTTCGCATGGCTTGCTCAGCGACGGCGATCCTTACGGGGATAATGCGGTCTATGGCTGCTAGCTGATCTTTCACCTATGCATGCTGCCGCTATTTGATCTTCGCACACAATTGACGCTCTCGTTCGACTAGGCGCCGGTCGATTCGGAGTGATCCCGGCGGGCTGCCTTATTGAGCCGGTTGAGCCAGGCATGGTTGTAGCGATCGGCGAAATAGAAAAAGAGTCGCTTGACCTTCACGCTGGCGCAATCTTTTAGCAGCTTTTGCAAACGATCCGGCCGAAGGTTGGCAAGGCCACCGAGCATGGCATCGACCTGCTCGAAGCTTTCATTGTTGGGCAATTCATCGAGCAGTTCGAAGACGGCGCGCTCAGGCGTGGACAAAGTCAAAGGCCAGTCCCATTGCCCCCAATTCAGTTGAGTTACGTCGCCTCCCCGGAAGGCCATGACGTCCGTCATTTTCCCGGTCGAGCATCCTCGTTCAAGCCATCCAGGGCGCCCTTCGCAAGCAGACGCTTTTGGATGAAATCTGTTTCATACGGGACCCGTGGCCGTTCAACTTTCCTCGACTGTAGGCGAGGTATTACACCACAGTCGAAAGCCAACAATATCAAGCATGCGTTGATGAATACGGATCTGGCGCTGAGGTATTCGAGGCGTTCGAACTTACTCGGCGCGCAGCTCCGTGAGATACATCAAGGATCCCGAACAGCTGCCGTTTCTTAGGACAGGCTGCGTACGGCCCCGCTCCCCAGCGCCTATCGGGCATCCCGCGCAAGCACGGGCCCATGACTTGTCATCGCACTCCTTAACCACGCTGCGTCAAAGCGCCGGAGGCCAATTGGTCGGAGAGGCCGCAAACAGCCGACCTCAAATCCACGGTTCTCCGTCGCGCTAAGTAAAGCGGCTTCGCGCGCTGACAAACTTGCGATACTCGCCCAAGTAAGATGGAGCATCTGCAACGCCACTGTCGGTGTCAGGACATCCCGTTCTCTACGCGACACGCCCTGGATGGGAATAAGCAAAGGAAAGCAGCACTGGCTGTTTGGCACGTGCTTTGAAACCACGAGAGCATCTCGCCGTGTGAAGAGCCCTACGAGAATAGGAATGTTGCCACAATGCACCGGTCTGACGAAGCAAGCCAATGCCGTCGGAACTGACAAAGGAGCGGAGCCTGACGCGCATGCTATACATTGCCCTCTCTCCACGAGCAATTCGGCACCCTCACGATCCGTCGAGGTTGCAAGGCAACGCAGAATCGCGACCTCAATCCCGGCGCACTGCTCGGTCGCGAACGCGAAACTCGTCCGAGCAGATCCCATAGGTCCGCCTCGGCGCAAATCATGCACCACGCTTGGTACGGCATCTCCGGATTTCGCTGGTGACGAAATGGGTCATCGACATGCAAACGAGTCGAATAACGATCGCCGTCTCGCGCGAGCCGCGCGCGATAAGTGGGGCCGCGACCATCGCTTACTCGCATGCTCGCCGAGTCCAAACGTGATCTTTAACTCAATCGAATTGCTGGCATTAAAGTGGAGGCATTATGCGCATCTGCGGTATCAAGCTGACGCATGACGCAGCGATCGCGCTGATCGAGGATGGACGGCTCATCTTTTGCATCGAGCAGGAGAAGCGGAACAACAATCCACGCTATCAAACGATTGACAATCTGGACGCAGTCGTCACGGCTTTGGCGGAACACGGTCGAGATGTGCGGGAAATTGATCAGTTCGTCGTCGACGGCTGGTTGGGGCAAGTGGGGTGTCGGTACCAGGTCCTCAGCGGAGCGACGCCTGTTATGCTCAAAGGCGCCCCTTATCTTGAACGCCATGTAGAGGGCCTTCTCACCTCAAGCGACGGCTTTGGCCTCAGGCTCGATGGCAGGGATTTCCCTTATAAGAGCTATCCTCACGTTGCCAGCCACGTGGCGGCCGCATACTGCACTAGCCCGTTTGCCAGAGCTGGACAGCCCGCTTTCTGCCTGGTGTGGGATGGCGGCACCTTTCCACGGCTCTATCATGTAGCACGCGGAGGGGCCCGGTTTATCGAGTGTCTATTCCCCGTGATTGGACACATCTATGCCGCTGCAGGCCTTCACTTTGGCCCCTATAAGCGAGCGAACCGCGCCAATTGGGACCTGGGTGAGCCCGGCAAGCTAGATCCGGGAGGTGCCGGCAAGCTCGACCTGGGTCTCGCCGGCAAGCTGATGGCCTATATCGGCCTCGGCTCTGTCAATGAAAAAATCGTCACGGTCTTTCAAGAGCTCTATGACGAGCTCTTTGCTGCCGGCACGAAGCGCGCGAGTTACCGCACGGACATAAAGAGCATGGAGGGCGAGCTTGCGGCCATTCACGACTTCTTCGATGCTAGCGCGCGGCGGTTGAACGCCGAGGCGCCCGAAGTTGTGCTCGCATCGTTTCATTGCTTCCTCGAGCATCTGCTCGTGCAGGAAATGGCGCGTGCTTTGCAGCGGCATTCGAGTTTTGCTACGCGCAATTTGTGCATAGCGGGCGGGTGCGGTCTCAATATCAAATGGAATAGTGCACTCCGGGCGGCAGGCCTGTTCGATGCTGTCTGGGTGCCTCCGTTTCCAAATGACAGCGGCTCTGCAATCGGTGCAGCTTGTTGCGCAATGGTGGCGGACGGAGGTTTCGCGCCCTTGCAATGGTCGGTATACAGTGGTCCGGCACTGCGACCTAGTGATGTCCCGCCCGAATGGGATGCCGCGCCGTGTGGTATGCATGAACTCGCGACTATTCTCGCCAACGACAAGCCCGTGATTTTTCTTGCGGGCCGCGCCGAGCTTGGACCTCGGTCGTTGGGTAGCAGAAGCATTCTCGCAGCCCCAACATCGCCGCGAATGAAGGACTATCTCAATGACCTCAAGCAGCGCGAACATTTCCGGCCAGTGGCGCCGATCTGCCTAGAAGATCGCGCGCCGGATATTTTCAATCCAGGAACACCGGATCCTTATATGCTTTTCGATCATCAGACTCGAGCTGAATGGCGGGACAAAATCCCGGCCGTTGTACATCTCGACGGATCTGCGCGGCTGCAGACGATCTGCAGGACCTCTCAACACAAAGTCGCCGAGCTTCTCGTCGCATACGAAGCGCTCACGGGGATTCCGCTGCTTTGCAATACGAGCGCAAATCACCATGGACGTGGCTTCTTCCCGCATCTCGCGGCCGCCTGCAAGTGGGGCCGCGTGGAGCACGTATGGTGCGAGGGGATGCTGTGGACGAAAGCTCCGCTAGCCAGCAAAGGCGCCGATCGTGGCTCAACCGGCATTAGCGCAGCTCCACGCCAGCAATCCGCTTAACAAACTGGATCCCCACGGCGAGCCGCCGCCCCACGCGTCATTATCAATATTCACGTTTGGGTGGCAGCGCTCTGGGCGGCTAGCTTGAGCAAGGTGAACAGCGGGACTGCCTGATATCGTCTCCCTTCACCGCATCCGTGCATGTCTATAGAACGGGTTCGCTCCTGGCGCGACACTCATTAGAATTAGTCCTAGTGGACATATTCAACGGTCGCGGGGTTTTGCCGTTCGCGATGAGCCGATGGCAGTCGGGCCAGGAGCAGCAAAACGAACTTTGGCGCTTTTGAGCCTCTGGTCTTGGCGATTTTGCGACGACCGCCTCCTTTCCGGCGCTGCCGTAAACGTAGCTGACCTGCCAAGATGCTTGACGAAATCGAGATCGATATCGGTCGCAATTCTCTGCGGACCATGGGGAGAAATCATCGGGCCGAATTCCAAGCGTGATCGGCTTGTCGATGAGCGATTTGCCCGCCTCCATCGCGACGCGGACGACCGTAGCCGCCTCCAATCTGACGTCCATGCCCGATTCATGCGCTGCTCTGACTTTGCCGCGGAGGAAGTTCATTTGGGCGAGCCAATGAATCCCGCGATCAAACGGCGATGCCGGTTTGTGGTAGAGATCATGCGGGGTACCGACCTGCTCGATCGCCGTCCTTGAGCACAGCAGGAGCGTTATCGGTCTCTCGCCACCGACGCCTAAGCCTCGGCCGGTGATAGCTGTTACCTTGCACAGCGGGAATGGGTGCACTGCCTGTCGGCAACAGGAAAGATAAGGACCGCTAGCTGAACCCTGAAATATGCTTTGCTATTGCGGCCGGCGGAGTTGACGCTCCAGATCGATTGCTTGATCTGCGTTATACGCGCGCTTCAACAGCGCGGATCGTTCGTCGCCCGGAGGCGTCCTCTCAGCCTGCTCGTGCAACTCCAGTGCGAATTGATGCAGGCGAGTTTCCAGCGAATCTGTTTGCTTAAACCGTCTTCGCTTCTTTCCCATCGCATGCTCCATGTCATGTAGAGGATGGGGAAGAGTGTATCTGCGTCATCATGACTTGACGCCCACATACGTTAATTGTCGTATTACGATATGATTTCGCGCTAACCAGATGAAGCGGACCTCCGCTTTGGTCAAGGCAGCGCTCGGTAGTCAGAATGATCTTGGTCGGGCCCCCTCTAGGACGCGGAGATTTCCTCGCTCTGCAATGAGGTGAGCCACGAGCCCAAGTCGCTGCCGCCCTTATAGGTGCTGGCAATTGTAAGCCCGATCGCTTTAACAAATGTTAAGCCACATGGAACTTTAAGTGTTTCATCAGTATCAGCTATTTTCGCACCGGATCGCAGCAGAGTGTTGCAGGCTCGCTACAGCAACGAGCGAGGGAAAGAGTAAGGTTTGCGCGGCGTGGGTGCACGCATCGTGCTTTTCAACTTCTTTCTCCGGGAGACACTTAAGTGAGAAAACTTCTATTGACTGCGGCCGGCGCATTGGCCCTCGGCCTGTCGGCTCCGGCCAGCGCGGCAGATCTGGCTGCGCGTCCCTACACGAAGGCACCTCCAATGGTCGCCGCGATTTATGACTGGAGCGGCTTTTACATCGGCGCCAACGGCGGTTGGGGCTCAAGCCGCAATAGCTGGGATTCGGTCGCTCCATTTCTGGTGGGCCCGGAAGGTTCGCACGATGCAACCGGCGGCGTTGCGGGTGGTCAGATTGGGTATCGCTGGCAGACCGGGACCTGGGTGTTCGGCCTCGAAGCGCAAGGCGACTGGGCCGACCTGCGAGGCAGCAACCTGAGCACCCTGTTCGGACCGGGCTTCCGTAACGATTCTCGGATCAATGCGTTCGGTCTGTTCACCGGTCAGCTCGGTTGGGCCACCAACAACGTCCTTTTCTACGTCAAGGGCGGTGCTGCCGTGACCGACAATCGCAACCGGATCTACTCGACTGCGACCGGCGCAGTGCTTGCCAGCACGGGTGATGACACTCGTTGGGGCGGGACCGTTGGGGTAGGTCTGGAATACGGCTTCGCCCCTGGCTGGTCGGCTGGTGTCGAGTACGATCATCTGTTCATGCAGGATCGCACCCTCACTTTCACGACCCCTGCGGGCCTCGCATTCGGTGCGGATCGCATTCGTCAGGACGTCGATCTCATCACGGTTCGAGTGAACTATAAGTTCGGCGGCCCCTCCATCGGACGATACTAGACCGTTCAGCTCTTCCGTTCCTATGAAATGGCCCGGCCGCGTAGCGGTCGGGCTTTTTTCTCGATTATTGGCTTCTTGTGATTGTCCTGAAACGAGCGAGAATGCCAAATCAAGCGGCCCCCTGAGGGACAGCTCGATAGGCTGGAGTCCTTGGGTCATTTTCGACGGTGTTGGCAGAGATCGAGGGCTGGTTGTTTTCCGCTCCTCTCCGTAAGCACCATACAAGCTCGGGCCAGGAGCATTGCATTGGCCGGGATGCAAGGGCGCCGCGTAGACTATTGGGAGGCGTGCTCAAACGGTCACACGAGCACACGAGCACCTGCCGAATTCCGATAATCGCCAGTATTCGAACGGAGATGCGTCCGGCGGAAGGGGAATCTACCTTGCGACGATGGCGCCGGACAATCCACCGATCCTTATTTGCAAGGAATGTAGGCGGCCTATGGAGTACCTCGCGATACTCCCGGAGATTGCAAACCTGCCCGCCGTATACGCTTACAGATGCTTAGCCTGCCGAAGGGTCGACACGATCCCCATCCCGGCGTGACAGGGCAGAAATCGGAGGACGTGCTCAAAAAGGCCACGCGACCTGCGTTTTGTCAACGGAACAACAATTTAATGCGCGACGAAATAATCCTGAAACAATCCGTCGCTCTTATAAGCGCGTCCGGGCAACACATTTCATCCTTAAAAGTATTTCACCCGGGGCTGGATTTACGACACCTATCATTTTGACGAGTGGAAAGGGTCGTCCAACATCAGGCGGCCCTTTCTGCTTCGCTAGCGCTTCCCCCGGACCAGCAACGCCCAGACCGGCGATGCGCCGTCCCAACGTCGTAGCCGCCCATAAAACCGCACCCTCAGTCCAGCCGATGTGATGCGCTCCATTACGAGGTGCAGCGCGATCACGTCCCCCTCTGACAGTTCGATACATCCGCGCTTGCGCGACCACACAGCCCCCGGAAAATGAAAGAGGTTGGCTTTGAGCCATCGGCCCCCGCGCTCTGACAGCGGTCGCAAGTCCACTTGTGCGCCGTCCCGAGGCGTCACTCCGACATCAGGCCGGCGAAGCCAATTCGCAATCCATCCCATTGCTCTGCCCCCCCAACGATGATGGCTTGCGCGACGCGGAATGGATTTGTCAAGTTCGACGAAGGGTCAAATAGAGTTGCAGCCCCAGGAGCCTATGGAGTTTCTTGCAGTGCTGCCACACGTTGCAAATCTGCCCGTCAAAGATCTCTACAGATGCTTGCCGTGACGGAGGGGCGACAGGTCGACAGCATTACCATCCCGCCCGAATAGATCGCGCGCGCCTGATTGGGCACGGAACCAGTTCGGCATAGTCCCGTTCACGTCGATGACATTCACGGTCGAAATCTACGGGACTGCCTTAGACGGTTCAGACTGGCTAATTCACCGAACGACCGTTTCGGCAATCAACCAACTTGCAGCGCGCAAGACAGCGGACATCCTGCTAGCCGCGCGCAAGAAGGCCACGCGCGCCAGCGTGCTGAACGAGCAGGGTGAGACCATTTACATCATCAATAAGTAAGAGGCGCGACGGCCCAAGCGCCGTACGGGAGGAGAGGAGAACGGGACGCCGGGGCCGCGAGCGCGCCAACTCGAAGCGCACCACCCGCCCAACAGGACGACCGCTGCGTCGTTCCTAGGAGAATAACGCTTCGGAAACGACTGTGCACTTTTGGACGCAGGAACTCCGAGACCCGTAATTTTTTACCGTGAAAGTTGAACGCCGTCGATTGCGGCGGCCTTTTCGTTTCTGCTCGGCACAATCTCGCAATGACTTGGAGAGCACACTTGTCGCGTACGCCTCTGGCGGCCCGACAGAGCCAAAATGTCTATGGCCCGGATTCCAGCCCCAAAGCCCGACGAGCAGTCGGCCCCGCCATGTGTAACAGCATTAGTGGCGTCGCTGCGCCGTTGCTTGAGCTGGCGCCCGACGGAGGTCCGCTTCTCGCCGATAGCAGGCAGTCAGTGCCTGACTTCCGGATTGCGCCATGATCGGCTGTGAGCAGTAGCAGCAAAGGAGTCCTTATTCGATCACCTCGTCAGCGAGCAAGCAATGAGGCAGGTATTTCGAGACCAAGCACCTTTGCAGTCTCAAGGTTTATGAACAGAACAAACTTGGTGGGCTGTTCGACGCACAGATCGGCTGGCTTGGCGCCCTTAAGAATATTGTCCACGTAAGCTAACGCAGCGCCGGTTGAAATCATTGATGTCGCTTCATAAGACGTCAGTTCCCCGAGTTGCACAAACTCTTTACCCATAGTCATTATGGGGAGCCGATGCTCTGTTGCGAGATCAACAATGCGTCTTCGTTCGGTGTAGAGCATCGGACTTGGAAACACGAGAACAGCGTCAGGGTGCTCGCCGGCAAATGAGGAAATGCTGGATGAAACTCGTCGGGACCGTGCACAGCAACACGTCGCAGCTGCACTCCGAGGGTCCGTGCCGCCTCCTCTGTTTCCTTCATCATGCCGGTCATAGTGCGCTCGCCATATGCCCAGGGTGGAACAAGACGGCGGCCTGCGAAATCGCGGGGGGAGCGCTTCCTTGAGCAAGGCCACGCGCTTTGGGACAAGCTGCGGGCCCAGGAACGTCAAACGTCAAGCGGGTGATGTTCCCTCCGGGTCGCGCGAGACTGGCGACAGGCCCGTCTCCGGCAGGATCGCCCATCACAGCCACAACAACGCATCGGCGACTCAGTGGTCGTCCAACTGATCAATGGACGTCACTTGAAGACCGGCCGAATCTAGTGCCGCGGCGATTTCTTTCCCGAGCAGCTTGGCTTCCTCGATCCCGATCGGGCCGGCAGCACGATCCTTGAAGAACTGACAGATCGCAGCGGTGAGGATAGTGTTCAGTTGGTGAGGGTCATCCATTCCCAGTCCCTCTCCCGAGGCACTTACACCAAAGAGGTCGGCTCGTTCAGTCTTGCTTCTGCGGGGGCCGTCTTCTCTAGCGCGACTTCCTTTGCAATCGCCGCCAGCGAGGGGCCGATCTTGTGGACAATCCGCGCAAGATCGTCGTCGGTTATCTTAAGGCGCTTTTTCACGGACTTGACCTGCCTCGCATCCGCTAGATCCAGCGTCGTTCTAATCGGGCGCCGTGGCTTCGTGAGCATGACCTGAGACCCTCGTTATACAAACAAGCCTGGCTATTGCCATTTGTTCCTACTTGCCGGAGAAACCTGATCGCGATGCATTCCCATCGATGCCGGGGTCTGTTCCAGAGCTCAACGCCTTTCAGAAACTTCCTCGGCTCTGGCCTGAGCGCCTTTGTTTGTTGGAGCCGTCGATGAGTCCACGTCTGCGGCAAGCTTGGTGCACGGGTTCACCAAAAAAGCCCCGCACTGCGGGGCTTTTGTCTTGTCGGTTCTGACGAGCCTATCGCCCCCCACCGGTGCCGTACAGCTCGCGCTCGCGGCCGATGTCCTCCGGAGACAACGGTGGGCTTGCGGCATCGAAGTCACTCCAGCCGGACTTCTGCCAAGCGGAGCTGCGCTCCTGAAGATTGACGGATCTCTCATGGAGAAGTGCATCGAAGCGTGCGCGATCGTTGTCAGGCACCTTAGCGGAGACGAGCGTGCCGCCCCGGCGAACACCTTCCGCGTAGCGCGATGCATCTTCCCTAGAGACGCCAGCCTCAGTGAGAGCGCCGACGATCCCGCCTGTGGCCGCACCCGCCGCCGCGCCGGCCGCCGTGGAAGCAAGCCATCCTGCAGCCACAACCGGTCCCAGACCCGGAATGGCCAACAGGCCAAGGCCGGCAAGAAGGCCGGCCGCGCCTCCGATGCCGGCCCCAATGCCAGCACCCGCGCCAGCTCCTTCAGCGCGATCGTCAACGCCGTCGCGGTCACGGTCAACTTTACCGCGCTGCGAACTGTACCAATTGTCGGAATTGTTGGCGACGATGCTGATGTCGGAGTGCGGCACGCCGGCGCTCTCAAGCCGGGTGACCGCCCGCTCGGCATCTGAATAGTTGTCGTAAAGGCGGGAGATGGTGGTCGTCATGCTATCTGCTCCTTATTTCGTGGGATTGACGTTGCCCTGGAAGTCGACGCTGACGTCGGTCTTCGTGCCGGCCTTGTCGGCCTTGCCGCGCCAGACCCCTTCGTTGTCCTTTTGCAGGCCGGAGACGTTGGAATATCCCGCGCCTTCGATCCGCGATTTCGCCTGGCCCTCGGTGAAGCTGTTGCGGCCCGAGACCGGCGCGTTCGAATTGTTGTTATCGGAGCTGTTGATGGCGTTGTTGCCAGGGCCGCTTTGCGCCGGCTGAGATTGAGCGCCCGCGGGCGCGGCCGCGAGCAGCAGCAAGGCTGCGGCCAGCAAACTAAGACGTGACATGTTTTTGTCTCCTGCGACTGATTGTGCGAGCGACAACAAGTGAGAGTCGAATTGGTTGCTAGTGCGGAAGATGCCGGAGTGCCGCAGCACGGTCGTGCCTGACCGAGCTCGCTAGATCGCGCAGTTAGAAACGCACGACCCGTTTACTTGCCCTGTCACCCCAGCCAGGGCGACGGCGGCATGCGCGGGAAGGAGGCTGCCTCAGAGACGTGAAGAGACCAATAGAGCGACGCGCGCGACCAGGTTGCGGTGCTTAGAGTCACTACGGCAAGGGCCTGTTCGCTGCGTGCCTTGAGTTCTCTGTGATCCATTGTGCCCAACGCCGCGCCCCTCCTCTGGTTTACAGCTTGTCCGACTTCATCCTGAGACGGTCATCAGGACACTCGCGGAACAACTGACCAGCCAGGAAATGAATACGGAGATTATCCGTGCCGCCGGCTGTTCTGCTCCGGCTCGCGGCAGGCGGGGGGAGAGCGTGACCGAGAGCGGAGCTTGTGCGATAGCCGACATTACGACCACCTCAGCCTACGAGAGGCTCAGAAGTGTGACACTCTGACTTGTTCTGCGAGGAACGACAGCGCCGCGCTTACGTTGTGCTGGGCTTCCTGACAGCAAAGGACAAGATCATGGACCGTGAACATGTGAAGGGCGCTGCCGACAAGGCAAAAGGCGCCATCAAACAAGGTGCCGGCAAGCTCGCTGGCGATAAGGACTTGGAAACCGAAGGCAAGATGGATAAGGCCAAGGGGTCCGCCCACAACGCAGCGGGGGATGTGAAGGACGCTGCGCGGGACGCTACGGACACCCTCAAGAAATAAGCAGAAGAAGCTAAGTAAAAACTAGCCGCCCACGGGCGGCCTTTTTGCGACGGTCTAGTTGCTTTGTGGCGGGCGTTCTCCAGAGGCCCTGCAGACGCGCGGCGGTTAATCCGAACAGGGCAGATGAAGTGCCCAACCATGCCGCCAATCTGATTTAGATCGAGCAGATATTCTCATAGCCTTGAAAGAGGCGAAACATCGACCGATGATGGAGCGCCGCTTTTCCCGAAGCTGCGGACCGAGGGTTGTAATGGCAAATCCCTGATATCGATGTCGCACATCCTACCGTTGCCCTCCCGCAGCTAGAGCACATGGTCGCCAACTTGATCTCGAGACTGAGAATGGGCGATCCGCATTCCAGCCACGAACGTAAACGCCGCGAGCTAATGCCGCGCTGAAGAACCGGGAAAAGAGGTTTTTTGATCGTTGGCGAGGCCGTGATCGTTGGGGTGGACGGCTCGTACGCGATACGCATGAAAGCGCAGATACGCACTCACACGCCAATTTACGAGTCCGTTTCGCGAACAGGTGCGAGAACTTTCGGCAATTCGCAGGGCGACTGAAGGCCGGTTGTGATTTTGCCGGCGGATCTCGCCAGCGCCGGTCGAAACGGTCCGGAAACAAGATTAGGGCTGAGACGACATGAAGTTGAAGCCGGAAGGGCGAATGATTGCCTCCATCTCAAGGGACGGAGAGACACCTATGACCAGCTATCGGAACGCCCGCGCTGTTGCTTTCTCCGCCGCGGTGATCATGGCTGCCCTCGCGCTTATCCCGCGCCCGGTCAGCTCCGATCTCGGCGCCGGTTGGAAATGCAGTCAGAACGTTCTCATGACGAGCTGCCGACCGGCTCAGCAATGACCGATCAGCACCGGCCATAGCCGCACGGCGGGAGAGACTGCTCGAGCGGATTTCATTGTCTTGAGCTTATGTTATGCAGCAGTGCGGCTGGTATTGGCCTGGACGAAAACCTCTAGCACCGGCGAGAGATCGAGCCTTTCATGAGCAGCGCGCTGGGCGAGCGCATCGGCGATGTCCTCTCTCTTGTCGCGGGGCCAGCCCTCGATGGCGTTGGAGACGACGATCCGCACGGGATAGGCACACAGATTAGGCCGCGTAGCACCGTGTCGCAGTCGGTGTCCTGCTCGTCAGTCTCGCGCCAGGCGCAGCCGGCGCGCGCGCCGAAATCCTCAAGCACCAGGTAGATGTCACGGTCGAGGCGATCGGCCGGCACGATCGAGGGCAAGGAACGCATACGCAAACTCCACACTCCGACCAGAGGCGTAGGTTGGGGAGCCGGGAACGCGAGTCGGGCGCGCAAGTTCCGGACGGGTAATCGAGACAAATTGGCCCCAGCTCGCAGGGTTAGGTGGGGGCAATGAGCTGGGGCCTCGGGGTCGCCCTTCGGGGAAAGGGCCCCGGGAAAACTCGGCAATCCAGCTGTCGTTCCTGATGGGTAAACCAAGCGCCGCGGCCTGAAGCCGCGGGTATAAATCCGTACCGGACTGCCAGTCCGGGAACCCAAAATCTGCCGCGCCTGAAGGTCGAGCTGTTCGGCGGTCTTGGTTGCGACGAATTTCATGGTCGCGCGTTGGACAGCCTCGGCGATGGCTTCCGCATCTCGGAAGTCATTCTTCTGCCCCTTCGAGAAGGGGCGCACGTATTTCGCCGGCATCAGGCGGGCGTCGTGGCCAGGCATTTAGAGCTTCCGGCTGTGATGATGCGCGCCGACGCAGGCCTCCATACCGACCAAGCACGGCGGCAAGTTGGCGAGCCGTGTTTCCAGCTGGCTGCGTGACCACTTCTGCCGCAGCACGATGGCGCCGGGGTGATCATGACTCACGAGGTGGAACGAGTCCTTGCCGATATCGATGCCGATCACGGCGATCGCTGTGTTGAGGTTCTGAGACATGGCGCGGTCCTTGACTTGAGCGCCCCTTGCCAGCTTCTCGCACTGGCGGGGCCGGAGCACGGCCGGACCATCCCATTAGCGGATCTCGTCACGTGTCCCTAAAATCGTTCGCATGCACAACTAGCAATCGTCCCGTTCCACGCGATGGCAGCGCGAACCGCGGTACCTATGCCCAGGTTCAGTTCGAACTTTGCTTCGCCAACATCTCACGCTTGAGCGATGAACGAAAACTGAGGGAAACCGAGACGTTTTACGGCTGAGCAAAGATCCGTCTAAAGGCACGGTGGAGCAGCAGGCCGCGCTCAAGCTCGAACGCAAGCAGCTTGCATTGCAAATAGAACGGCAGACAAACGTCTTACGAAAGCGGCACCTTTAATTTTAGCGCCATTCGTTCTCAGGCTCTGTCCCCGCTGGCCGACTGAGCTGCTCCAGTCCGTCCTCGATCACTCGGAGGTCCTCAAGTACAGCATTTCGGGACGGAGCCGGATCGATGCCCGAGGTGGACTGTAGTGGACCCAGTAATTGGCGCCGAAGGTCTCGCATATTCTCCAAGGCTCGCCGGTTTCCTAAACGTACATAAGCAGAAACGATCGATTCAATCGATGTTGGCAATGGGTGGCTCCTAATAGACAGTTCTAAAATAAGTTGCAGAATAACCGGTTTGAGCTAACCCGCAAGCTCTGCTAACGGGAAGCTGACAGACTGCCTTCAGACACTGGTTCCACGGGACGGGGCCGATCACGCATTGGCGGCCTGTTCTGGGGGAAGGCCCGCCCGCAAGAGTCCTCCCTCAAACATGTGATCTAATTCATATTGCACTTCGGCAAAGGAGCGGCAGTTTTGTTTCGTCGAAAGTGACATTGGAGGACGGGTATAATGCCAACGGACAATTGCTTAATTGTTCTCGCCGCGGGAAGACGGTTGGATCTCCTACGCGAGGAAGCTTCTCGTATAGCCAAAGAAAACAAAGTGGGCTGGCATACCGACCGCGCCGACATGGGCACGCGCTTTTGCTTCGAGGACGCTAAGGCAAAAGAGGCCTTCGCGCGCACCTGCGACAACTTCGGCATTTCATGCCGAGACGGCTAGCCGGAAAAGAACCCGCCGACCCTTGCGACCAGCGGAAGTTTGACGCAGGGCGGGCACCGATCGCTGAATGCTGCCCTGGCATGTCGGCCATCTGCGACGTTACGCGGTGTTTGACGGAAGTCCGCTCACCACGGTAGAGCCGACCAGATTTGCTCAACCTGAGTTCTTCGCATTTTGACCCACAAAGTCGAGCCACAACTCCCGACAAATACCGCGCATAGGTTGAGATGCCGACGTGTGCGGGCGGCAGCGACGACGTGACGTCTAAATTCTACGGCTGTCGTAGGCCCAATGTAACAACGCCTGGCGCTGGCGCGGCCGGCAAGTCGGGTCACCCGGTTCGCAATGCTTCCTGATTTGTGAGACGTGTCGACTCATGCCCTTCCAGCGCCCTATCTGTCGCGCATCTTCCTCAGGCAAGCGCCGGCCCAGGTAGTAGCGGCAATACCACTGGAACCAGCCCCGCGGATCGTCCGGCTGTATCCAGCCCTTTCTTCGCCACTCCGACAAGCGTTGGCTGGCGTCCACGCCGAAATAGTTCAATGAGCAGTCGCGGCCAGAAGGCGAAAGCTTCGCCCGCGCGAACCAATTCGCGGGAAACTCGCGACGACAATCCGTTAGGTATTTGCCGCAGAACACGCCGAGTTCGAGCATCTGCTTGGGCGTCAAATCGGGCCGGAATTGCGGATCGAAATCGCGGCCGGCCGGCGCAGACAATACATAACGGTAGCCTCTTTGCATCTTGTCACTCACGATGACAATGCGGCGGCGCATCCGGCCTCCTGTTAGTTCAATAGCCAGATTGCGCCATTCAGAACCGAAGCGAATGCAACCCACACCGCGTAAGGCGCGAACAGCCGAGATGCGATCTTATCGCATCGCCAGGTTGTGATGATGAAGCCAACGATCGTCATCAGAAGCAGCACGATTACGCTAAGGGCGATATCGATGCGATGGCCCGCGAAGAATATGGGTGACCAAACGAAATTCAGAGCCAGCTGTCCCCACCATAGCTTCATCGGTAAGTTGTTGCGGCCCTCTCTCCAAACACGCCACCCAGCGATGGCGATGATAATATAAAGCGCGCTCCAGATCGGGGCAAAGATCCAGTTAGGCGGACTGAAAGGCGGCTTGCTTAGCGCCGCATACCATGCACCGGGGGCGGTCGCGAAGCCGATGATAAGGCCGCCCCCCAGAACGAGCGCAACAAACAAAAGTAAACTACCGAATTCGGCCGCTCGCATTTTCATTCGAATGGATCTTCGTCGCTGTTGTTCGGCAAAAGAATGTCAGTGGTTCTCTTGTCCCGCATGAGCAGTAGCGATCGCATCTCGTGGGGGCCTTGTCGAGAAGGCGCCAGTCCGCTTTGGGGCAAGGCGGACCGGCGGTCGATCGGTTGAGGGATACGGCCTATCAGCTCTGGGGCGGCAGGATGACCTTGTCGATGACGTGAATAATTCCGTTCGAGGCCGGGATATCAGCCTTTACGACGCTAGCATCGTTGATCGTCACCTTGCCTCCTTTGGTCGTGACCTTCACCATTGCTCCGTTGACGGTCTTGGCCTGGTCGAGCTTCGTTACCTGCTCAGCTTTCACTGCGCCCGGCACCACGTGGTAGGTGAGGATGGACGTCAGCTTCGCTTTGTTCTCGGGCTTCAGCAGGTTCTCCACCGTGCCGGCCGGCAACTTGGCAAATGCCTCGTCCGTCGGTGCGAACACCGTGAACGGTCCGGGACCTTTCAGGGTAGCGACCAGATCGGCCGCCTTGAGCGCCGCCGCTAACGTCTTGAACTGGCCAGCACCGACCGCCGTGTCGACAATGTCCTGATTGCTGGCGCGCGCGAAAGTGCTGCCGACCGCCAAACCTACCACCGCCAGAACGACCGCGGCCTTCGCAATACCTACTCTGCTCATCTTGTAGCTCCTGTGAGTTGATGGCTTTGACTGTGGAGCCGGCTTGGCCGGCGTTCCGGTTTCGAGGACAGAGAGAAACGTGTTTGCCTCGGTTCATTGAATGATAGTAAAAATGATTTTCATCAATGGCACATTTGTGTGTTATGAAAAATGGTTATCTTGTAGAGAAAAAATTCTTCCCTTATTTGCACTCGTATGAAATGAGATCGGAACCATGCTGTCGGAGACGCTGATCACAAGCCTTGAGGGCTACGCCATCGGCCCGAAGATCCGCCGGCTGCGGCTGCGCAAAAAACTGGGGCTGGTCCAGCTAAGCGATCACACCGGTCTCTCGCCGGCGATGCTGTCGAAAATTGAACGCGGGCATCTGTTTCCGACGCTGCCGACCTTGTTGCGAATCGCTTTGGTGTTCGGCGTCGGACTCGATCACTTTTTCAGGGAAGACAGCGACCGGCCGGTTCATGCCGTAGTGCGCAAGGCGGACCGCATTCGTCTTCCAGAGAAGGCGGGGCGGACTTCGCCTGCTTACCGCTTCGAGTCGCTCGACTATCCGGTCAGCGACCGCAAGCTCAACGGCTACTACGTCGAGTTTGGGGAGGAAGGCGAGCAGTCAGAGCCGCACGAGCATCCTGGCGCGGAGATGATCTACGTTTTGGATGGCGAGCTCGTGGTGAACCTGGAGGGCGAGGACTTCACACTAGGCCAAGGCGACTCGATGTATTTCGATTGCGCTCATCCGCACACTTACCGCCGTAAAGGGGCGTTGCTATGCGCGGCTATTATCGTGGTGACGGCGGAATCAGCTTCAACGTGACCGGGATCGCAAGACGATCCGTAAAGGAACAGGAACCATCCCGCTCAAGCTCGGAAATGGAGCTTGGGCGACGTTCATGAATGTCTGAAGCACAGTGATCTCGAGAGACGTCCGATTTCCGCCGCTGTTAGGAGTGGAGCGGACATCAGGCGGCCAGCTGCTTAATGAGTACACATCCTTGCTAGTTCGGGCGCAGCAGTCCGTCTCCGGCGGCCAGCAGCTTCACAAAGGTGCCGCTCTCATGCAGATCGAGCCAGCCTCTCTCTACCGCGTAGCAAATGCCGACGTCGAATTCCGCGCCGCTGGCCTTGCAGCCGGTCTTCGACAGAAACGGCGCGTTGATCTTCTCGATGTGGATGCGGCCGTCCTGGACCGCCTCAATGTCCTTGGCCAACTCGATCAGCTTTCGCGCCGCGGCCTCTGGGGCGGAGTAAGGACGTTCGTTCATCAGCTTCATTGGATCAGCCCCCAGCCGCAAATGCCGCTGAGCTGTAGGTGATTCTCAATTCACCGCGAGGACGTGTCCCTGGGCAAGATGGCTTGCTCGGTACCGTTGCTGCCGGCGACAAAGTTGAGCATGCGCACCTCGGGCAGACAAACCGTAGCTCGAGCAAAGGAGAGAGAGACTCCAGCAGAGAAGTGTAGTCATCAACACCGTAGAAGTGCTGTGTCAATCGGTCGCGGCCTTTCCTCAAGGCCAGCGCTGAATTATGCCGCGCATAATTCGCGCGAACATCTTCGCCCCATTGATTGCTTGCTCGCGGACCATCTGCTCCGGCCGCAGTCTGCGCGACGGAAGGTCATCGAAATAGAAGTAGACGCTCCTGCGGCCGTCAGTGAAGCGCACCTCGAAGCTACCGGTACCGGGCACGGCTTCGTGCTTGATCAGGCGGACAGTCACGCCGCCATCGAAGCGCGGTGCAGGCGAGAGTCAATTATCGATTCCCGGTAGACGCATGGCGCCGAGCTGCTGCCTGTCATGGGCGTGGAAAACGAGACGCGCCGAACGCCTCAAGCGGGCAGCGTGATCGTCTCCGCCCGCTGACATGGGCGGCACTGGAAGGCGTGCACTGCGGGCAGGTCGAGGATGGCCGGGAGCGTCGCCAAGAACGTCATCGGGCGTCGGCAGCGCGAGCAGATCAGGATTGGCGGGTCGGCTTTAACCGGCGCGGACATAATGCCCGCCACGGTAAAGGCACCGAGGGCTCAGATCATGCCGGGGCAACTACGGGGAAAGGCATCGGTGAGCCCGTACCGTCCAAGCTTGATTTTCCGCGCGTCCAGTATGCCAGCCTCAGTTGCGAGTGCCTGCGCTCCAATGCGTGATCCGGCTTGCTGCTATGTTCGGAATCGAACAATCAGGCGTCTATGGCTAGGTTATGCTCAATTTTGCGATGATACCTTTTTGATTCGGAGATATTGGCGTGGCGATGGGTAAGGTGAAGTGGTTCAACACGACCAAAGGCTATGGCTTTATTCAGCCTGATGACGGCAGCTCAGACGTCTTCGTGCACATTAGCGCCGTTGAGAAAGCCGGCTACACGGGCTTGGCTGAAGGCGCGCGGATCAGCTACGAGCTTAAGGCGGGGCGGTCGGGCAAGACGTCGGCGGAGGATCTACGGATAGGCTGACGGGAAGGCAGCTTCAATTGCCGACCCAGGCCGCAGCGGCATCGCATATCGGACCGGAGAGCGCCGACCGAGGCCGAGCGGGAAGCTCGAAAGGTATCTCGAGATACAGGAGCCAAACTGCCGGCCTCGGAGTATGAGCGCGACCAACAGGCATTCCATCCGAACCGATAACGCCTGAAGGCGGAGCGGCTGGCTCGCGAGGCGGCCGTCAGACACAAGCCCAAGTCCTGATCGTTGCGTCCGCAGCGAAGCTAGTTTCGTCTCCGCTGCAGCGAGTGTTCGAGAAAGAAACGCAGCATCTTCCTCGTCGCATCCGGTCCGTCCGGATCGGTGTAGGAAGCGGCAGGGTTGCCTCCTCACCATGCGTGTCCGGGTCGGTGGATTTCCCAGAGACTGCCGCGATATGCGCCCCGAACTCGCGCCGACCATGAATGCATCAAGCCGATGCTGCCGAACAAGCCGCGTGGCGTTCCTCGGGTGAACGACAGGCGGTCCTGAACGGCATCTTCTGGGTCCTTGCGATCAGGAGCACCCCGACATAATCTGCCGAGGGCGTTTGACCCTTCCACCACTTGCTAGATCCGCTTTCTCAGGTGACCGCGGACCGGGGTTGGGGCCGCATCATAGAAGCGCTTGCCATTGCCCATGATGCCGATGTCCAGATGATCGATACCTCCATTGTCCGCGTGCATCAGCATGGACCCTGCATCATAACAAACCAGCGCCATCGATTTCCCGCGGCGGCCTAACGCAAAATTCATGCGATGGTCGGTAGCAATGGTCTGCCCATTCCTTGGCGCTGAGCCCCCGGTTGGCCCACGACGTCCGACTTGCCGGAAAACTGCTGCTTCGCCTGAAATCGCGGTCAATGCTGCTTACCGACGGTGGCTTGCCATGAAGAGGGCGCATGGACCAACATCCCGCCGAAAAGCAATCGCCGCAATCAGATCTGTTTCAGTCCCTATCTCTATCGCGCTCGCAACAGGTCGAGAGATTCTTCAACAGGGCCCAACAATGTCGTCGGGTGGCAACGCGCTTTGGCCGCCAACTACGCCATGGTATCGTCAGATTGATTTCCGCACGATCTGGGCGCTCCCATAGACTTTGCCGACGCCTTCCAGACGAACATCGGCCATCATGCGCTCCTCTGTCGCGGTCTTCCAACCAGCACTGGGATCGCAATCTGCGCCAGACTCGATACGACGAAGTCTCGTTGCGCCAGGGCGGGACTGTCTCGCGGCGGAACGCCGGTCGTGACCAGCACGGTTGGAAGGCCAGCCTGCTTACCGGCCTGAATATCCGTCGCAATCTGGTCACCGATCATCAGTGTGGCGCCGTGCATTGTCCCCAGGGCAGGAAAGCGCCGTTCTGATCATTGTGCGGCTCGGGTTTACCGGCGATCAGGGGCTTGACCTGGGCGGCCGCAGCCACGGCCGCAATTGTTGCTCCTGCTCCCGGTTCGAAGCCATCGGCAGACGGCAAGAGAAGGTCAGGGTTCGCGCCGATGAGGCTGCTCCATTCATGGTCGGCCTCAACAGCAATCCTCATCTTCTCATGCGTGATGTGGTGATCGAGACCCATCATGACGATCTCCGGCCCTTGGTCAGTAACGTCCAGACTACCGCGGCGACACCATTCGCAGGCACCATATCTACGGCTCGCGTCCGGGTACTTCGCCCGTGCGAGTTCTGCGGCTACAATCGCGCACGTAAACCGCTTCGTCCGGCGCGATTGCAAGGCCAAACGCTTCCAGTTTTGGACGTCGTTTTCCGGACGTGTGGGTCGAAATGTTTGTCACGAAGCAGAACGGAAGTCCGGCCGCCTGCCACCGCGTAAATGCCTCTAGGGCATCATAACTGCGGTATCTCCACGATCGAGGACGCCATTGGGGTCCGCCCCCTGCCACGGACGGCCCATTGAGGTGAGAGATTGGGCTAGCCATTCATCAGCATCCCGCCGTTCACGTGAACGATCTGACCCGTCATGTAGGAAGCCGCAGGACTTGCGAGGAAGACGGCTAGCCCTGCGATATCCTCGGGCACTCCAACCCGTCCCAAAGGGATCCGGCCACCATGCCGCGCTTCAGTCTCCACCCGTGGGCGACCGTGCATGGGAGTATCAATGATGCCAGGCGCGATTGCGTTCACGTTGATGCTGAGCGGCGCGCATTCATAGGCAAGTAGTTTGGTCATGTCGTGAACGATTGCCTTCGAAAGACAATAATCGGCTCCGCCGGCCTGATAGTTGAAAACGGCGCCTTGTGATGACAGCGAGGAGCCGACATTGATGATGCGTCCGCCCTTCCTTTTCATGAAGCGCTCGACAACCAGCTTTGAACAGCGCAGGACGGCGATCGAGTTGATCTGGATCGTACGTTCCATTTTTTCAGCGCTGCCGCTAAGCAATGGCTGGGCAGATTTTACGCCTGCATTATTGATCAACACGTCGAGCCGGCCAAAGTGTTGCTCGATCTGTCCAAGGACTCGACTGACGTCTTCCTCGCGCGCGACGTCCATGGCCATGGGCACTATGCCGTTGCCATAGGGCAGTCTTGGCAGAGTGTCTCTGAGGTTCTCCAGATTGGCATCGGTGGCAACGACGTTCGCGCCTCCGCGGCGAAACGCGTTAGCAATGGCAGAGCCAATACCGCCGGCTGCCCCGGTGACGAGCACCGTTCGGTCTGAAACTGAGAACTGTTCGGTCATTCCAACTCCAAGATCGTTTGAGACTGTAGAAATTCGCCAAGTGCCTTAGCTGTCGGCATTCAGCTTTGAGCGCCGCGCCGTGTCACACATAAGATTCCAACGGCTAGCGCCTTCCTCGCTGCTTCCTTTGGAGGCAATAGCTGATCGAGCGATGCTGCGAATGCCCCATTAAAAGCGTCTCCTGCGGCCTCTTATTGACCGCCTTGACGGGAAGCGCCCGCAGAGCAAAGGAGCGCGTGGTATCGGAGCCCTGCGCCCCCAGCGGGATCAGCGCGGCACCGCGGCCCCGAGATCAAACACTTTCGCGCCGCACGCGCGGCGCTATCGAAGTCGCCTACTTGGATACCTGTCAGCTCGAAAGCCTTCGTCTGGTTTGGCATGAAGATTAACGCGCCTCCACGCAGTCGATGGAAGAGCTGGCCTTACCAGAGGTGGGTTAAAAACAAGCTCGAAGCTTTTTTTAAGCCTTATCTCGAAGAGCCGATTGAGCGCAGGGATCGGCATACACTGATTTCGGCGGCGATTGTCGTCCTCCATGAACTTGGTGCGCTTTCGATCATATCCGGTGCCACCTTCGAATTGGCGCCTAGGGCTATGAGGATCATGTTGGAGCCGTCGTCAGCGACCATAACCATAGCAAGCCTGAGACGGCCCCCAGCTTCCTTAACCGATTTAAAGAGCGATTGACCGACATCATCCTCAACAACATGCATGTAGAAGAGTGGTTGGAGGCGGGCGGCGGCAACGGCTTGGTTTACGCCCTTTCTTCCAGGCTGACGGGTCACCTCACCTGTCTGTCTATGCGAATGTATGCTCTCCACCTCTAAGGTGGCCCGGGTCCTTCGCCCCGCAACGAATCAACATCACGGGATGAAGGTTTCCGATGGATGATGCCTTGCGACTGCAATATTCAAGCCACTCCCGGCGACACCCAAAAGATCGCAGTCGCTCCCCTTCACATCGGGGGCAGCTGCAACGATTCCTGCACTGTCCGCGCGATGCCTTCAACCTAGAGGTCCGCCTCGCTTTGGCCAGCATCCGCACAGCACCGGCCAGAAGACTTCCCAGCTCAGTACACACATTATTGCAGGTCAATTTTGTCGCCCCCATGGTGCTCCACAAAATAGAATTTGCTCGTGCCAGCTCCGACTTACCCAGCCAGTGTTAATGCAAAATTCGATCCGGTATTCTCAGCGCGTTCATCGGTGATGTGGCCATCGGTCAGGCTCATTTGGCTCACCGAATTCTCTGGGCGCGTCAGCTTGTCGACAGCTGGTTCTAATAGACTGACGGCGACACGCTCAACCGGGGGGAACATGGACCCATTTAACAGCATCAACCCATTCGCTCCAGAGTTCGCTGCATACAACGCCGCGGTGCCGCAAGCGGAACAGCAGCAAGCGGAGTTTGAACCGTACTTGGATGAAGTGCCGCAAGTTGGTACCTCTGCGGTCGCAGCGAATCCTGCTTCTGCTGATCCCTACTATCCCCATCTGTCTGAAGAAGGCCTCAGACCCATCGAGACCTTGGGACTTGAGCACCAGAGGGCCGACGGTTCTCATCCCGAACACGCGGTCAGCGCAGGCGAGCACGCCACTGCCCTGATGGCTGACGACTATACCGGCCAGTTGAGGCCTGCGAAGAGGCAGAGGACACTAAGCCAGACGGAAGCCGATGCCATTGAGCACCAGCCCAGCGAGCCTAGCAATTCAGCCGCTCGCGAGCCGATTGAAGAGGCTGGCACACCGTTTCAGGCCAGCGGTCCGTTCATCCTTCCTGCGGAGGACTACACTCAGGATCTGCTGTGGGCGATGCTGGAAAACGCGGGCTCATCGTCCTCTCTCGAACCAACCGAGCGTCATGACCAGGACGTGCATTCAGGAGCGGCCGTTCGTTCCTTCAACTCGCGGCAGGCCGACGAGCGCACATCAGCGGTGCATGAGGGTAGCAGCGCCCCGTCGAGCCAGGACACCCCACGCGCTCCTTTCATATTTCATCACGACCGCTTCACGGCCCTATTCGTGCCCGCGGCGGCGATGAGGGGCAGCTCTCGACTCAATCTGTCAAGCGCACCCATTCATTTCGGGTCTCGACCGGAAAGCGTTTCTCAGCCGAGCGCACAGCCGGCGGCTCGGCCCTCGCCCGCATTGCTTGCACAGGCGATGGAGCAAGCCGCTCCGGCGTCCGCCAGAGCTGAGACGACGCCGCCCATGGGCCGCGAGATCTACGCCGCATCATTCGCCGTTCCTGAGGGCTTTTCGCACGGGACCCAACCCGCCCCAATCACGATGATCTCCAAGCTCGGCCGCTGGGGCCTCTTGCCGGACGCAGCTCAGCCGATAAAGCAATACGACATTCGCGGCGAGCGTTACACCGCCCTCTTAGGGCCGGGAGGACCCAATGACGTTCGGCTCATCCATCATCCACAAATGTAGACGCCAGGGACACCCGCTACTTGAGGACTCAACACCGCAGGTACCGGACTTGTTGATGCAATATAGCTTGCTTCAGCGGCTCTTGCGAGGCTCAGTGAGGCTCGGGCGTTGCGGATAAGCGGTGTGGCCCCGAGGCACCAGCGAACATCATCGTTTAGCGGCTCCTCGTCGATCGGAACAGCTCTCCCCCCTTTGTTGTTTGCTCAAAGCGCGATCACGTTGCCGGGCTGGTTTCACTGAGGCAGTTGTGCAGCGAGATCGGCGGTCTACCGCCGACCTCCCAGCCGGGCGCTCTTTGCTGATATCTGCCCTGTCTCCACTTTTGTGCTGGGCGCCCTAAGGCCGAGGAACCAGTGGGCATTGACGCATTCGGCCTTAAAGCGGCTCTTCAAGCCTCCATGAAGGACTTGTCGGCGGCTTGCGGGGCCGCCAGAAATTCCAGCGTGCCGCCGCACTAATAGGTCCACAGGTCACGGTCGCACGGCATGAACTCGCGGCCTCGATCAACGTGGATCTTTGCTCGAATCTCACTGATTTGCAGCCCCTCCAGCGCCAGCACGATTCGATGCCGCGGATAGCGATGCGCACTAGGCCGCCGTCGGGCCGGCAACCAGCGCATTGTGCGACCTCATTCTCCACGAGCGCTCACACCCCGAACAAGGCTTCCGCGCCTGCCTCGGCATCCTCAGGCTCGCCGCCTCCTATGGGCGCGAACGGCTGGACGCGGCGGCTGCGCGGGCGATCGACATCGGCGCGCGCACCTATGGCTCGGTCAAGTCGATCCTCGCCAACAATCTCGATCGGCGTCCCGCTCACCAGCGCTCCGCGGACGATGCGCCGATCCTGCATGCCAACATCCGCGGACCGCGCTACTACAATTAGGAGACCGTCCCTTGCTCACCCATCCGACCCTCGACCGCCTCAACGCCCTCGGCCTCCACGGCATGGCCAAGGCCTTCGCCGACATCGAAGCCGCCGGTGAGGCTGGCAGCCTCGGTCACGCCGAATGGCTTGCTCTGCTGCTCGAACGTGAAGCCTCGCTGCGGCACGACAAACGGCTCGCCACTCGCCTGCGCTACGCCAAGCTGCGCCAGCAGGCATGCGTCGAGGACATCGACTATCGCACCCCGCGTGGTCTCGACCGCCCGCTGTTCGCCAAGCTTGTCGAGGGCCGCTGGATCGACGACCACGTCAATCTCCTGATCTGCGGACCGGCAGGCGTCGGCAAGAGTTGGCTCGCCTCGGCGCTCGGCCACAAGGCCTGTCGCGACAATCGCTCCGTGCTCTATCAGCGCGTCCCGCGCCTGTTCGACGATCTGGCGCTCGCCCGCGGCGACGGTCGTCACCCACGCCTGTTGCGCGGCCTTGGCCGTGTCGATCTGCTGATCCTCGATGATTGGGGCCTCGAGCCGCTCGATGCCGGCGCCCGTCACGACCTCCTGGAAATCCTCGAAGATCGCTACGGTCATCGCTCCACCATCGTCACCAGCCAGCTCCCCGTGGACCAGTGGCATCTGCTCATTGGAGATCCCACCTATGCCGACGCCGTGCTCGATCGCCTCGTCCACAATGCCCATCGGCTCGACCTCACCGCTGAGAGCCTGCGCCGAACCCGGCAATCCGCCCGAAACACCTGAGCGCTGGGGACATGCCGCTGCGCTTGGACAACGCAATCGCGTTGCCCACATGCCCACAGCAACCGCAGAAGAAGAAAAAAGGTTGAAGTCGCGATTCCAGATTGACCGCGCGGCTTGACCGATGCCAGAGAACGAGCCGGCCAGAACGCCTCGCCGCTGGGCGAGATCAAATCGGAAAGGTGGGCGACATCGTCTCGGAATCCACGGGCGACTTCACATCGGTACGCCTGGGCGACTTCGTCGGAATCCGCAAAAAGAACGCTGAGATACTCTCAATTGTGATGAAGGCGCGGATAGACGACCCTACCAGTTCGTGCAGGAGATCTCGCAGCTCACGTTAGTTAGCTTGCTGCTGTTAGGGCCTTGGGAATTTCTTCGATGTTGATCGAACCATTGGGCCAGTCTCCTTAGGGTATTTGGCGGTGTAGAGATCCAAGCAAGCAGGATAGCGGCGATTGGAAAGGCGTAAGCGCCGTATATCTGCTCGCAATTGCCGATGGGATCCATACTCCGGCAGCCAATCAGAGCCGTGGGGTCGCCTTGGCTCAGCGCACAGGGCGAGCCGTCGCCAATCTGCTATTGCGGCGGGCCAAATCGACGGCAGCAGCCGGCCCACTAATCCTAAGTCATACCGTCTGATGATTTTCGGCTTCTTTGGAGGGCTGTATTGATGAATCTCCGCTCAGCCACTACCTCGAAGCGATGCTATGCTCTTCATTTATCTTCATCTGTCTGTGGCGGAGAAGCACAGGGCTTCGGATATCCGCGAGCCTTGGCTGGCATGTAAAAAAAGGCGCTCCAACGCAGAACAGCTGAAGGAACGGAAACAGGAGCCTGCGCGAGACAATGTTAAGGGCAGACCTCGCCGCTTGGTGTACCAGCAATTCTGATTCACATCAGCGCGATTGTCTTCCTTGCCGCTCGAAAGCGTAGGTCGGATTGATGCCGCAATAGGCGTCTGTACCTGATGCAGTAGCCATGCATTGGTCATAGGTTGAGAACTGGCAGTTGCCCGGATATCCCCAACTGCGTCCCTGCAGACAGTAGACGTCCTGGCGTACCGGTGGCGTGTACGAGTGAGCGCGCGAACCAGCCGTCGAACGCGATCCTGAGCCGACGAGGATGGGAAGTGCGAGCACTCCGATAAGGAGAACGTAGCGCATGAGACCTCTTGCCTCCCTTAAGTTCACTATAAGATATGCGATCTGAATTGCACCCTTGACCTAAGTCAATGGCGGATTGCCGGCGTCACTCCGCGCGCTAACACCGGAGGATTCAGCGTGACTGGCGCCTGCTGGCGCAACCCAAGTTGAGCGGGACCTTGGGTACACAAAAGGCGCAAGCAATGAAGGCGGCCCAACGGTACGCCCTGCCTCGGGGATTCTCGAACGTCGGTCAAACTTTGGCGCAGCTTTCCTGCTACTTTCCCGGCAGAACGACTCTTGTGGGCGCGCTTCGCCATTTTTGTGCGGATTCGCTAGCAGGCAAGATCTACGAGGGTTACATTCGCGTAGGTCCCCGTGACGAACACCATGCGCAGCCAACATCTTGGACGTTCTGGGAGGCCTGCGTGCTCAGGGCGCGCCGCTATTGAGGTTGGAAATGTTTCAGCGGATTGGGCCTCGTCCCACCTTTCATGTATAGCGCGACAATCTGGGCGGCATGCCGCGCGGTGTCCTTCTCCCTTCTGATGAGGCCGGCTCGTTGCAATGTCAGTACCATTTGGTGCCCCCCAAGCCGGGCTGACGCCGAAATGATCCTGCATGTCGCGTTCCGCTAGGGTCTGCGGTGCAGCCACGTATAAAGGTGGATGAAGGCGAGGTACTGCCCCTGTTAGGCGCGAAGTCTTTTTGCCGAGGGACTCACGCCGGCCATCCGATTCAGTTGTTCGTGCCTGCCTCTCAGGCAGGTAAGCATGAATGTACGCTGTCGGGTCGAACTCAGCCGAGTCGAGCGCGGCGAACTTAGGGGGCGACTCAGCGGCGGCAAGTATGCGTCTCGCAAGCTCAACTGCGCCGAGGCTTCGCTGGTTGCCGATGCGGAGGCCCGCGACGAGGAGATCGGCAGGAGCGTCGGCGTAAGCGGCTTGACCGTGTACCGGACCAAGCGCCGTTTCGTGGAGGGCAATCTGGAACGGGCGCTGAGCGAGGAGCCGCGACCCCGGGTCAGACCGCAAGCTCTGGGCAAGGAAAGAAGCCTTGCGCTGGTGGTACGTGAGGCGCATCGGCATCGCCGCGTTCTCTTCGATTTGAGTAAAGCATGAATACAGATCCGCCGCTGTAGGCATTTCCGCTAGGCCCTGGGGCAGCCCCTGCTCTTCTACATTCTTGTGCGCGTATTTGTCGAAAAAATGCATTCTCGCGGAGCTCCAGAGCGTCGTCCGGCTATTTGCCGCCGATTCTATGCTGCAGGCTTGATGACGCAAGCTGAGCCGAAAGACCACCCGGTCACGCAGGTTAGTCGCGGCGGGCTGATTCAAATCAAAACCGGTCAGCGTAGATAGCCTATGCTTGGATAAACGGGCTGCGCCTGCGTCGCGCTACGCTGGTGCGCGGTAGTGCCTCACAACGATACGACTTCTTGTTTTCATACAAGCTTGTTACAATACTTGCGGTCCTGCAGATTGCGCCCGACATTAAACAGCGATCGATTCAGTCATTATAATCTTTCAGTGGTCAGGAGTGCCTGATATGTTGGTAAGTATCACCACAGACCAAAGATCTTGCCGTAATGCGCTCAATGAGTTCGGCATATCGAGCCTGTCAAATCCGATCGTCAGCTCGAGTGAATTCACTTACAAGAAGGGTAGGACGATCTACATCGAGGGCGACTCCGCCGAGTACGTCTATCAGGTCATGAAAGGGGCGGCACGGACCCACAAACTGCTGTCCGATGGGCGACGCCAGATTGGCGCATTTCATTTACCAGGTGACATTTTTGGATTCGAGAACGGTGGGGTACACCGATTTAGCGCGGAAGCCGTTACGCAGAGCACTGTTCGCCTCATTAAGAGACACACTCTTGATGCGATCGCCCAGACTGACGCAGTTGTCTGGCGCACCTTGCTCAGCATCACGACGATTAAATTGCAGCACGCGGAGAACCATATGCTGCTGCTTGGACGTAAGACTGCTCTGGAGCGCGTTGCCGCTTTCTTGCACGAGATGGACGTGCGGCTCATGGCTGTTGATGTTATGTCACTGCCAATGTCTCGGCGAGACATCGCGGACTACCTGGGCTTGACCATCGAGACCGTCTCGCGCGCAGTGTCGCAATTGCATAGTGATGGCGTGCTTGATTTCATCGGCAATACTCAACGCGAGATCATGATTCTAGACCGGCGGCGGCTTGCTAGTTTCGACCTACAAGGTTGAGCGCAAACCGTAACTCGGACGAGCATGAGGCGGCGCAGCAACGGCATATGCCGTTCGGTGAGCGCACCAATATCGGAATGAAATGAGTTCATTGTGCGCTCGTCTCCGTTCAACTGATGGATGATCCGTATCTTAATCCCTTTAGAGCATGTTCGAAATGCTTGGCTCGCATACCCAAGCCCGCTGCCAATCGCTCGACGACCGCGTTCTCCAATACCCCGTTTTGCGCGCGGGTGCGAATGTCCGCCACCAGGTCGGGGATCTGCCCGGCCATGGAGATCAGGGTAGCGATGAGCACGTTCGCATCAACACGCGTCTGGCGCGCAAGTTTTTGCCACTGGCGCAAGCCGATTTGAACGAGCTTGTATTCAACCCCGACTTTCATTGTGAGTTTAATCTTGCGCTGATCGAGATATTCATACGGAAGAATGCTGGCGATGTCGTAAAGGGGGGCGAGACGCACGAGAGGACCGCTGTCCAGAAGCAATGAATAGTTGTTGGCGTGAGCATCACAGCCTGCAATGAGCCAGGACCAAAGTGCTGACGAAAGTCGGAAGGTCAGCCCGCGGTCTGTCGAGTAGGTATGCAAGAGCTCGACAATATCGGCAGGCGTTGGACTGCCCTAGTTCTGGTATTTCTTGGTCGGCAGGATGCCCATGGCCTGGCAGATATCTTCCTGATGAACGAGGATGATGTTGCCCGCTGACCTGCCGATCTACCTTGGTTTCAGCGGCTGGCAGCCCGAGCTCGCGTGCGAGCCGCAGGCAGGTATGCTCATTCACGGCGTGGCCATCGAAATGGCCTGTCGCTGGTTTCAAATGTGGGTGGCGGTATGCGCCCGGACGGAATGCCCCAGTTGATGTCTTTGAGGAGAAGCGCGGTTTTCGGCTGGGCGCCTGCAAGACTGAATTGACCCGCGTCGCGGGCAGACGACAGGCAGCGTGATCTTCGCGCAAGACTCGAATGCGGCTTGCTATTTCCGGCCTATCCAGCCATTTGATCTTGTCGCCTTTGCCTGTTTTCAGAGCCTCCAATCGATCAGGCGTGACGAATTGGACAGCCCCGGCGCAATTCTCGCCAACGTTAGAGATGAGACCAAACACGTTGCGCACCGATACCTGAAATTTCTTGGCCCAGCGCTCAAGCAACTGCTCGTTGTCAGGAAGCAGCCCCACAAGAAGGCCTGAACGGTGGCTGGACCGTGCTCCTCGGCGGCAAGCGGGATCGATAGCGACAGGGGTAGGCCCCGTCGGCATTGCGCCATATATTCTCCGTAGACGAAGGTCAGCCAGCCGCCTGCGTCACTGCGGACGCGACCGGTTTCGGTGCCATCCAAGCGTGCAATGAGCTCGGCGAGTATGTCTTGCCTTTGTTTGCTTTGGTGACGATGGCTTTGATTTCAACTGCGGAGGTAGACCTGCGGCTGTGGGCGCTCCACTGCTGGCCTCCATCGGGATGCCGAGAAGGCCGAGAGCACGGAGGACAACGGCCAGCTCTGCGCGGGGATGGCCGTCATCGAGCTGGATCACCCATTGACGGCCAACGCCAATCTGCTTGGCCAGTGGACCAGGTCTCGAGCATCGCCTCCGTGTCAGGCCGAGATCGGCGGACAAGAAGGCCGTGCCACGCTCTGCGACCGACTCTTCCATGGCATAGCCTTCATCGCCGAAGCGCTTACGGCCCAACTTGTAGCGCGGCAATCTGGGTAGGAAGTGCGCGGCAATCAGGATGGCGAGGCGTGTCGCGGCCTGATGATGATTGCCGCGATGATTGTCGCGCGCAAGAGTTTTGTTGAACTCTGATTGTCGCGCAGCGTCAATCAGCGACGGTTTTGGGTGTCGCGTGCGATGGCGGCCGTCCGGGACCGCGTTTTCGTTCGAGGGCGGTCCGTCTGCGATAGCTCTCGACGTTCATCTCGACGATGGTGGCGTGGTGAACGAGGCGATCGATAGCGGCCAGGGTCATGGCGGGGTCCGGGAAGACCCTGTTCCATTCGCCGAATGGCTGATTGGCGGTGATCAGCATCG